>CP070825.1:2105551-2225780 GCA_020344415.1 Candidatus Aminicenantota bacterium | reverse complement strand
TTTGCGAGGAATGGAATGAGGAAGCAATTGATTATGAATGTTGAGATCGCCACGCTGCGCTCGCGACAGAGGATCGCCACGCTGCGCTCGCAATGACAGGCATGAAGGGGCTTGATTCGTCAAGCCCAACTTTAATAGAGGGAAACAGGAAGAAAAAAAAGAAAGGAAATTATGAGGAGAGCTTGTTAGGAACAAAAAAATGGAAAAAATAAGAATTCGCCTTCAGTCCTTTGACCATCGACTTTTAGACCAGTCTGTGAAAGATATAGTCATTAAAGCCAAGAGAACAGGAGCGAGCGTCTCAGGCCCGATTCCACTTCCGACAAGAATTCATAAATTTTGTGTTCTTCGTTCTCCTCATGTGGATAAGAAATCCAGAGAACATTTTGAAATGAGAATCCATAAGAGATTGATCGACATAAGCGAATATAACAACGAGACCATTGAGGAGCTGCAAAAGCTGGATCTCCCTGCAGGAATTGATGTGGAAATCCAAGCCTTTGGAACCGGAGGTGAATAGGGATGGTAGAGGGATTGATCGGAAAAAAGATAGGAATGACACGGACCTTTGATGAAGAAGGGAATGTTGTCCCTGTCACTGTTATAAAGGCAGGTCCATGCACTGTTATTCAGAAGAAGTCAAAAGAAAAAGACGGTTATTCCTCTATTCAACTGGGCTTTGTGGAGGAGAAGGGCCTAAAGCGGCCTACAAGACCTCAGGTAGGACACTTTGAGAAATCCGGGCTCCCTCCGACGAAAGTCTTAAAGGAGTTTCGATTCGATGAACAGAGAGAGATTAAAGAAGGAGATCAGTTTTTTGTGGATATTTTCGAAGTGGGAGAGAAAGTTCATATCGTAGGAACGAGTAAAGGAAAAGGTTTTGCTGGTGTTGTAAAACGATGGGGCTTTCGAGGAGGCAAAGCGAGTCATGGCTCTATGTTTCATAGGAGGCCTGGATCTGTTGGAGCCTCTGCCTTTCCCTCACGAGTCGTAAAAGGGAAGAAGCTTCCTGGCCATATGGGGAGCGAGAGAGTGACAGTACGAAACCTAACCGTTGTTCAGGCGGATAAAGATAACAATCTACTTGTAGTCAAAGGAGCCATTCCGGGAGCACCAGGAGGCTATCTTTTAATAAAAAAAGCTGATTTTCTTTTCGGTCCGCCAAAGCCAGTGGAAGTTAAGCCTGAGAAGCCTAAAGCAGAACAGCCTAAAGCTGATGAAGCTAAGGCCGAGCAACCGAGACCTGAGAAACCTGAACCCGAACAGCCTGAACAGGCTCTGAAACCTGAGCAATCGAAACCAGAAGAGCCCAAACGTGCGAAGGCTAAACACAAACAGGCCGAACCTGGACAACCTGAGGATGAGAAGCCTGAGAAGGCTGAAAAAACTGTTCAACCTGAACCGGAGCAATTAAAACCAGAAGAGCCTCAGTCGGAGCCGGGATCTCATCGGCCTGAATCGGCTCAAGAAAAAGAGAAAGAATAAAAGATGAGTAAGATTCAAGTTTTAGACAGAAGCGGAAAAAGAGTAAGTGAAGTGAGTGTGCCCAAAGAGATATTTTCATACCCAGTTAAAGACCATCTGATCTATGAGGCTGTGGTCAACCTCCGGGCGAACCAAAGACGAGGGACTGCTTCCACGAAGACAAGAAATGAGGTGAGAGGTGGAGGACGAAAGCCTTGGAGACAGAAAGGGACGGGCAGGTCACGAGCAGGGAGTATCCGTTCGCCTTTGTGGAGAAAGGGTGGCGTGACCTTTGGCCCAAAATTCAGAAGCTATTATTATAATCTTCCGAAGAAAGCGAAGAAAAACGCTTTAAGATCAGCCGTATCTATGAAATTTGGTGAAAACCTGATGTTTATACTAGAAAAGATAGATTTTAAAGAACCCAGAACTAAGGAAGGAATGAAGCTCATACAGAAGCTAAAGTTGGATTCAGCTCTAATTGTGGATAATCATCAAAATAGGAATCTATTTCTCTCTTTGAGGAATATCCCAAGGATTAAAGCAGTGGATCAAACTCATATCACTGTTTATGATGTCATGAACTATAAATGGCTTGTATTGACGAAGAGTGCTTTTGAATCCTTGATGGAGAGATTGAAGTGATAAAGGACCCGTATAAGATTATTTTGAGGCCTGTTATTACAGAAAAGAGCACCTGGCTAAAGGATGCAAACAGAGAAGTCTGCTTTGAAGTTGATAAGAGAGCAAATAAGGTTGAGATTAAACAGGCTGTAGAGCGCCTGTTTAAGATTAAAGTGGAGAGAGTGAGGGTCCAGAATAAGAGAGGTAAAGTGAGAAGGGTGGGCAGGACCGAAGGCCGAAGGAAGGACTGGAAGAAGGCCTACGTAAAACTTAAAGAAGGCGAGAAAATGATAGAATATTTTGAGGCTGTCTAAAAATGGGTGTTAAAACATACAGACCAACTACTTCAAGTTTACGCCATAAGACTGGTCTGACTTTTGAGGAGTTAACGACCCGTCGTCCCTACAAACCTTTAGTTCAGTCTTTTTCCAAGTCCGGAGGGAGAAACTCTAGAGGCCATATTTCTATTCGTCATCATGGAGGCGGGCACAAAAGACTGTACAGGATTATCGATTTTAAGAGAGATAAGATTGATGTTTCAGGTGTGGTTGAAACCAAAGAATATGATCCCAACCGTTCTTCCTTTATATCCCTCGTAAAATATAAAGACGGTGAAAGACGATATATTTTAGCTCCCTTGAACCTGGAAGTTGGCCAGACTGTAGTTTCCTCTAATAAACAAGTGGATATTTTACCTGGAAACGCAATGCCTATTCGGTTCATTCCGCTTGGTACCGTAGTCCACAACATCGAGTTGAGAAAAGATAAGGGAGGGCAGTTGGCAAGATCGGCCGGAACAGGTGCACAAATATTAGCTAAAGAAGGAGAATATGCTCAGGTGCGTCTTCCCTCTTCTGAGATTAGAAAAATTCATCTGGATTGCCGTGCCTCAGTTGGGCAGATGGGGAATCTGGACCACCAGAATATCTCTATCGGGAAAGCAGGCCGGAGCAGGTGGAAAGGAAGAAGGCCGCATGTGCGAGGGACTGCTATGAATCCCATTGACCATCCTCATGGAGGTGGAGAGGGAAAAGCAAAGGGCGGTAGAAATCCGGTAAGCCCTACAGGCCAGCCCACCAAAGGCTATAAGACAAGAAGGAATAAAAGAACCCAAAAATTTATAGTCAGGAGAAGGAGTAAATAGCTATGAGCAGGTCTCTAAAAAAAGGACCCTATTTGGATGAAAAATTAATGAAAAAGATCCGAGCGTTAGAAGCTAAGGGTGAAAAAAGGAAAGTTATCAAGACATGGGCTCGCGGTTCGACCGTCGTGCCAGAAATGGTAGGCCTGACCATTGCTGTTCATAATGGAAAAAAGTTCATCCCAGTCTTTATAACCGAAAACATGGTCGGGCATAAATTAGGAGAATTTTCTCCTACAAGAATTTTTAAAGGACATACATCTAAAACAGCTCGGACAATCAGGATGAAAAAGTAAAAGTATAAGTACAATGAATGAGCAAAGTTTTGTGTCTCAAGCAACCGCTAAATACGTAAGGACTTCTCCACAGAAGTGCCGATTGGTTGCAGATTTGATAAGGGATAGATATGTAGGAGAAGCCTTGACTATCCTTCGATTTTCAAAAAAGAAAAAGACGAGCTCTATAGTGGAAAAGGTCCTCCGTTCTGCTATTGCTAATGCGCAGCAGAAAGTTCCCAATATCGATGTGGATCATCTTTATATTGCCAGAGTTGCGGTCGATCAGGGTACGCAGATGAAAAGATGGAGAGCCTCTCCTATGGGAAGGGCTTCTCGCATCCTTAAGAGGACAAGTCATGTCCGCATATTTTTAGAAGAGAGAAAAGGGAGATAAAAGTGGGACAGAAGACACATCCTTGCGGGTTTAGATTGGGCTTTAACAAGCAATGGAGTTCTCGTTGGTTCTCCAAGGGGACGGAGTATGGACGTTTGATTCATGAAGATCTGAGGATGAAAAATACAATAAAAAAGAGATATTTCCACGCTGGAATTGCAAGCGTAGATGTGGAACGAGTAGGTCCAAAAATCAGAGTCATAATCCACACAGCTCGGCCAGGTATTGTCATAGGAAGGGGAGGAAAGGAGATTGAAAGTCTCAAAGTTTCACTTCAGGACATAGCCCAGAAAGAAGTGTACGTAGATATAAGAGAAGTGGATAAACCTGAGCTCACAGCTTTATTGGTAGCAGAAGGTATTGCGATCCAGCTCGAGAAGAGAATAGCTTATCGAAGAGCCATGAGGAAGGCTGTGGATCTGGCCCTGAGGATGGGAGCAAAAGGGATAAAAGTGATGTGCTCAGGCAGACTAGGTGGAGTAGAGATTGCCCGTTCTGAGTGGTATTTAAAGGGACAATTGCCCCTGCAAACATTGAGAGCTGATATTGATTATGGCTTTACTGAAGCCTTTACAACTTATGGCCAGATAGGCATAAAGGTCTGGCTTTACAGAGGTGATGTAGAAAAAGCGAAGATGACCTCACAGACTGCTGAGGTAGAGGAGATTTAGTCATGTTGATGCCGAAGAAAACCAAATACAGGAAACAGCAGAGAGGAAGAAGAAGAGGAAAAGCTCATAGAGGCGCGACTCTATCTTTTGGTGAGTACGGCCTTCAGGCTTTGGAGCCCTGTTGGCTTACAGCCCGTCAGCTGGAAGCGGGTCGAATTGTTATAACCAGACACACGAAGAGAAAAGGGAAACTGTGGATCAGGGCTTTTCCCTGGAAGCCGATCACTAAAAAGCCAACAGAAGTCAGGATGGGAAAAGGAAAAGGAGACCCAGAATACTGGGTGGATGTAATTAAGCCCGGAAAGATAATATATGAGTTAGAGGGTGTATCGGAAAGTATTGCCAAAGAAGCCATGAGATTGGCTGCTCACAAACTTTCAATGAGAACGAGATTTATCTCGAGAGAAAGCAGAGAATTAAAATGAAAGCAAGAGAATTTAGAGAAATGTCCATTGATGAGATGCAAAGCAAGGAGGCCGAATTAAAGGATCAGCTATTCAAGCTGAAGTTTCAACATGAATTGGGACAGCTGGAAAATGCTTTGAAACTCAAGAGTATTAAGAAAGATATAGCAAGACTCAAAACTATATTAAAAGAAAAAAGTGAAGAAACGGAATAGAAAATGAGTACTCAGCCAAGAAAAACAACCAAAACAGGTGTGGTTATTGGAAAAAAAATGAAAAAGACGGTCACTGTACTTGTTGAGCGACAGGTAAGTCATCCATTATACAAAAAGATCATTAAGAGGAAAAAGAGATTTCTTGTTCATGATGAATATGAAAAGTGTAAAATCGGGGATTTTGTTAGGATCATAGAGACAAGACCAATAAGCAAAAGAAAAAGGTGGCGGATTTTAGAGATTGTAGGATTGTCTCCCGACGAGATAGAAGCAGAACCTGAGGAAAGGAAAGAATGATACAAACACAAACCATGCTCAGGGTCGCAGATAACTCAGGAGCAAGAAGAATATTGTGCCTCACTCCCTTGGGAGGAGGGGTTGGAAAAACAGCCACTATTGGAGATGTGATTTCTGCGACCGTTAAAGAAGCAGAACCTGAAAGCAAAATTCCTAAGGGAAGGGTTGTGCGGGCCGTCATCGTAAGAACAAAAAAGGAAATTCGACGCAGAGATGGTTCTTACATCCGGTTTGATGAAAACGCCGCAGTAATCATAGACAAATTAGGAGAACCGATTGGGACTCGAGTGTTTGGCCCTGTTGGCAGGGAATTGAGGGAGAAAAAGTTTATGAAAATTGTCTCTTTAGCGCCGGAGGTTCTTTGATGAGTAGACTAATGTTAAAGAAGAATGATGTTGTGATTGTGGTCAATGGCAAAGACAGAGGAAAAACCGGGAAGATCTTAAAAGTGCTTCCTGAGAAAAGAAGGGCAGTTGTAGAAAAGATTAATTTTGTCAAAGAATTCATTCGTCCGGACCAGAGCAAAAATATTCAGGGAGGAGTCATGGAAAAAGAAGCTCCTATTCATATGTCCAATCTGATGCTTTATTGCTCTGAATGTGGACAAGGTGTAAGGATACGCAAACAAATGTTGGAAGATGGAAGTAAAATTAGAATCTGCGGTAAGTGCGAGACAAGCGTAGAAAAGCAGAAATAAGGAAAGATGAGATGAGTCGCCTTGAAGATATACTCGAGAAAGTGATTATTCCAGAAATTCAGAAGGAGTTTGAGGTAAAGAATAAAATGGCTGTTCCTAGGGTTGAGAAGATAGTCATAAACATAGGCGCAGGGGAGGCTATCCAGAACATTAAGGCATTGGATGCGGCCAAAAAGGAATTGAGCCTTATAACTGGCCAGTGGCCTGCTGTGAGAAGGGCAAAAAAATCCATTTCTTCGTTTAAACTTAGAAAGGGACAAGCAATTGCCTGTGTCGTCACGCTGCGTAAGAAAAGAATGTATGAGTTTCTTGATCGTTTGGTCAACATTGTGCTTCCTCGAGTCAGAGATTTCAGAGGGGTTTCTCCAAAATCGTTTGATGGGGGAGGAAATTACACCCTAGGTATGAAAGAACAGCTTGTTTTTCCAGAAATTGATTATACCAAGGTAGAGAGAACGCGAGGAATGAATATAACCATTGTCACTTCTGCCAAGAGTGATGAGGAGGCTTTTGTTTTGTTGAAAAAATTAGGAATGCCTTTTAGCGAATCTTAAAAGGGAAGGTGAAAGTGTCGAAAAAATCCTCCATGGCAAAATATTTAAGAGAGCCGAAGTATCGGATAAGAAGAAAAAACCGCTGTCGGATATGCGGGCGTTCTAAAGGGTATCTTCGGAAGTTTGATATGTGCCGGTTATGCTTTCGGGAGCTTGCCTTAAAGGGTGAAATACCCGGAATTGTTAAGTCATCATGGTAGATTTTATGAAAGGATGAGATCATGAGTTTTACTGACCCAATTGCTGATATGCTGACCAGGATTAGGAATGCCTTTAAGGTCAAAAAAAGAGAAGTTAACATCCCTTCTTCCCGAATGAAAGTCGAGATCGCAAAGATACTGAAAGACGAAGGGTACATCAAAAACTTTAAGGTAATTGATGATAATAAACAGGGAATTTTAAATATCACTCTCAAGTACAATGAGAAAACCGAGAGCGTTATTACAGGGCTCCGTAGAATAAGCCGCCCTGGCTGCAGAATATATTGCAATAGAGAATCTATTCCCAAGGTCCTTGATGGTCTGGGAATAGTGATATTGTCTACTTCTGATGGCATCGCCACAGGAAAAAAATGTCAGGAACTTGGCATTGGAGGAGAAGTTTTATGCTATGTCTGGTAAATCAAGAAAGAGAGGGAGCATAAGATGTCAAGAGTAGGGAAAGAACCTATTCCTTTGCCTGAAGGTGTCAAGGTTAAAATACTCCTCGAGAAAATCGAATTTGAAGGACCAAAGGGGAAGCTTGATTCTCCTCTGACGCCAGGAATAAGTGCGAAAATTGAAGATAATAAGCTCATCCTAATGAGGTCAAATGATACAAAGGAGGAGCGTTCTTTTCATGGGCTTAACAGAAGCTTGGCTTATAATGCAGCGCGAGGAGTTTCTGAGGGATTTGCCAAGCAGCTAGAAATAGTAGGAGTAGGGTATCGAGCAAAGCTCGATAAGGAAAAATTGGAATTAAGCCTGGGTTTTTCGAAGCCGGTTGTTTACAAGATACCTAAAGATATAGAAATCGTGCTGGAGAAGCCGACTTTAATCCTTGTGAAAGGGATCGATAAACAGAGGGTGGGTCAGGTTGCACGGGAGATACGCAATTTTCGGAGACCTGATCCCTACAAGCTTAAGGGAATTCGCTATGTTGGCGAGCGATTGATTAAGAAAGAACGTAAAGCAGGAGTGGTTGCCGGTGTATAAGAATAAAGTAGTTTTAAAGAAAGTAGCCAAAGGGCGGAAAAGAAAGAGAATCAGAAAAAAGATCGGAGGTACTCTCGAAAGACCAAGGGTGCATGTATTCAAGAGTAATCGATATATATATACTCAAGCTGTGGACGATGAGAATGGCAGTATTTTAGCTTCTGCGTCTACTCTTGAGAAGGAATTTAAGGATAAAAACAAGAACTATAAGAATATTTCAGCATGTAAGAACTTAGGTGAGATGTTTGTGGAGAGATTAAAAAAGAAAAAAATCGAGAGAGTGGTTTTTGATAGAGGGATTTATCCCTATCATGGCCGTATCAAGGCATTAGCTGAGGCCATGAGGAAAGGAGGGCTCATTTTTTAAGAGCCCCCTGAGGAGGAAGAGAGTGGCTGAGGAAGAATTAAAAGAAGAAGAAAAGAAAAAAGCCGAGGAGCAGAAAGAGGAAGCAGCAGGAACAGTTCCAGAAGAATCAGGCCCAGAGAAGAAAATAGAGCAAAAACAAGAAGAAGAAAAAGAAGTAGAAAAAGAAGTAGAAGAAATAGATGAAGAAGAGGAGGAGATAGAGCTAAAGGATCAGGTGATTTCTATCCGAAGAGTGACCAAGGTTGTCAAAGGCGGAAAAAACCTCAGTTTCTCTGCATTAGCGGCAGTAGGGAATGAGAGAGGCGTGGTTGGACTTGGCAAAGGGAAAGCTCGAGAGGTTCCTCACGCCATAGCAAAAGCTGTCGAGAATGCCAAGAAGAATTTGGTTAAGGTTCCTTTGAATGGAACAACAATCACTCATTACATCAAAGGAGAGGCAGGAGGAGGACTTATTGTTCTTCGGCCGGCCTCAAAAGGAACTGGAGTTATTGCTGGAGGAGCTGCTCGAGTAATCATGGAATTGGCCGGGATAAAGGATATATTGACTAAGTCTATTCGAAGTAATAATCCCATAAGTGTTGCCCACGCCACTATGGATGGTCTGAGCAAACTTAAGAATCCTGATGTGGTTTCAAAAGAAAGAAACAAACCTAAGGAAAAGATATGGCATTGAAAGAAGAGACACCAAAGAAAGTAAAAGAAAGAAAAGCGACAAAAGCACCTGTACAGAAGGTCAAGTCTAGTGAGAAACAGTTAAAAGTCAAACTAGTGCGAAGCCTCATAGGACACCCAAGAAAACAGCGGGAAGTAGTGAAGGGGCTTGGATTGAGAAAAGTCAATTCAGAGGTCATTCGGCAAGATTGTCCTGAGATTTGGGGCATGATCCGGAAAATTCCTCATCTTATAAAAGTGGAGGTATTGGAGAAAAAATGAATCTGAGCAATCTTCATCCAGCTAGCAACTCCCAGAAGAATAGAAGAAGGGTAGGAAGAGGTCCTGGTTCTGGACGCGGAAAAACAGCAGGCCGGGGTTCAAAAGGTCAAAAGTCCATTTCCGGATATTCTAGGAAAAGGGGGTTTGAAGGCGGGCAGATGCCCCTTCATCGCCGGCTTCCAAAGCGAGGCTTTACCAATATCTTTAGAGAGGAATTCAGTGAAGTCAACCTCGATAGGCTGGAGAAGATTACAAAAAAGGAAGTTAAACCCAAAGATCTAGTGAAGGCGGGAATTATTAAAAAGGAATCAGAGTCGGTTAAGATTCTGGGACGAGGAAATATTTCCTCCTCCAAGACAATACATGCCCATAAGTTTTCTCAATCCGCTATGAAAAAGATTGAGAAGGCTGGAGGCAAAGCTGTTCTTATAGGAAGCAAGTAATGTTAGATAGCATCAGAAACATTTTCAGTATCCCCGACCTCAGAAGGCGAGTGATATTTACTTTAGTTCTTTTAGCCATTTATCGAATCGGCTGGCAGATTCCCAACCCAGGAATCAGCGGGCCTGCTTTAGAGGCGTTCTGGGAAGCTCAGAGGGGAACGATTTTAGGCTTTGTCGATCTTTTCTCAGGCAGGAATATGTCCAAGATGACGATTTTCGCTCTGGGCATCATGCCATATATCAGTGCTTCCATCATCCTCCAGTTGCTCCAAGTAGTCTGGCCTTATCTTGAGAGGCTGTCCAAGGAGGGAGAACTCGGCAGAAAGAAAATCACTCAATATACACGTTATGGGACCATTATCATTTGTGCTATCCAATCTTCTGGTATTGGTTTGTGGCTGCAAGCCCAAACAGCTCCCGGTGGATTACCTATTGTTCCCAATCCAGGTTTGGGTTTTATTTTAATGACAGTCCTCACCCTAACAACCGGAACAGTCTTTGTTATGTGGTTAGGAGAGCAGATCTCAGAACGTGGAATAGGAAACGGTATCTCTCTAATTATCTTTGCCGGAATTGTAGTTAGTTTGCCATCAGGAATTCAAAGCCTTTTAACAAGTGTGAGAACAGGAGATATGGACCCATTGAGGCTCATTTTTCTTGTGACGTTGATGGTAGCAGTGGTGGCTGTTATTGTTTTTGTTGAGAGAGGGCAGAGACGCATTCCGGTATCTTATGCTAAAAGGGTTGTTGGGAGAAAGATCTATGGGGGTCAGAGTACTCATCTTCCGCTGAGAGTGAATACTGGCGGTGTTATTCCCATTATTTTCGCAGCCTCTGTGATAACCATTCCCTCAACCTTAGCTCAGCTAGTAAAGCACGATTTTTTCCGGCAGATTGCCCAGCAGTTTGGCCTAGGAATGCCACTGTATACTCTTCTTTATGTGGCTGCTATCATCTTCTTCACTTTTTTCTATGTATCAATTATTTTCAATCCTTCCGATGTTGCAGACAACCTAAGGAAATATGGAGGTTTTATCCCTGGTATAAGACCGGGAAAAAATACTTCTGATTTTATAGATGGTGTACTCTCTCGGATTACTCTGGTAGGTGCGGTTTATTTAGCCGCTATTGCCATTATGCCGGAGTTTATGATCACTGGATTTAAAGCCCACACCCTTCCTTTCATCGGGAATTTCCTAGAGGCCAACCTTCCTACCTGGTTTACTCAGGGAATGAACATAAATTTTTATTTTGGTGGGACATCGATTCTTATTGTCGTTGGAGTGGCCATGGATACTTTGCAGCAGATTGAAGCTCAACTGGTTATGCGTCACTATGATGGATTTATGCGCCGAAGTCGCATAAAAGGAAGAAGAGGATGAGAATTATTTTACTCGGCCCTCCTGGCTGTGGGAAAGGTACTCAGGGAGATCTAATAGAGAAAAAATATGGTTTTCCAAAAATTTCGAGTGGAGACCTTCTTCGAGCAGCAGTGCAAAAGGGGACTCCACTAGGAAAAAAGGCGGAAGCCATGATGAATCGAGGAGAATTGGTAAGCGATGATATTGTGATTGAGATGATCAAGGAAAGGATCTCTAAGGCTGATTGTCAGAGTGGTTATGTTTTGGATGGCTTCCCACGAAACATTACCCAGGCTCAGAAACTGGAGGACATTGAAGGGAAATGCCAAGAAATGGTCTTCGACATCCAATTGAAGACTCAGTCTCTGATCGAGCGGCTCTCAGCCCGAAGAATTTGTCCTCGCTGCGAAGCGATCTATAACCTTGCGATTCACAGCCCGAAGAAAGAAGGAATATGTGATGTTTGTGGAGGAGAGCTTATTAGAAGGAAGGACGATACGCTTGAGGTTATCCGGGAACGCTTGAGAGTTTACAATGAACAAACAGAACCTCTGGTTGACTATTATCAGAAGAAAGAGGTATTTCACGAGATAGATGGAGCAAGGGAGATAGAGGCTGTCTTTAGAGGTATTCAGTCTATCTTAGATAAAGAAATCGGAAAATTCAGAGAGACAGAAGTCCGGAGATGATTATTTACAAGAGCGAAGAAGAAATCCAAGGAATAAAGAGGAGCAACCAGATTGTTGCTACAATTTTAAGTGAGTTAAAACCGATGATAAAAGCTGGAGTCAAGACTAGAGAGCTTGATGAGTATGCAGAGACCAGAGCAAAGGAGATGGATGCTATCCCGGCTTTTAAGGGATACAGAGGGTATCCCTCATCTCTTTGCACATCCATCAATGAGGAGATTGTCCACGGTATTCCCTCTTCTCGGCGTTTAAAAGAAGGAGATATCCTCAGCCTCGATTTTGGAGCTATTTTTGAGGGCTTTTACGGTGATGCTGCTGTTACTTACCCTGTAGGAGCCATCTCCCCTAAAGCTCAAGATCTTATTGATACAGTAGAGGGAGCTTTTTATAAGGGTTTGAAACAGATAGAGGAAGGGAAAAGGTTATCTGATATTTCCCATGCCATTCAAGGTTATGTTGAATCCAGAGGTTTTTCGGTCATTCGCTCTTTTGTGGGTCATGGCATTGGACTTTCCCTCCACGAAGAGCCTCAGCTGCCCAATTTTGGCTTGCCAGGCCGCGGGCCAAAAATCAAAAAGGGCCTTGTTTTGGCTATGGAGCCAATGATTGCCATGGGAGATTGGAAGGTAGAGATTTTGACAGATAACTGGACTGCCGTAACTCAGGACAGAAGCCTTTCTGCACATTATGAACATACAGTGGCGGTCACTCAAAACGGAACAAAAATTTTAAGTTTGCTCAATGAGGAAAAGGAGAGCCTTTCTTATTTAAAGGAGAATACGTATGCCTAAACAGGATATCATTGAAACAGAAGGCACTGTTGTTGAAACGCTGCCCAATGCGATGTTTCGTGTGGAATTGGCCAATAAGCACATCATTCTTGCTCATATATCAGGCAAAATGCGAAAGCATTTTATCCGGATTCTGCCGGGTGATAAAGTTTTGGTAGAGATTTCTCCTTATGATTTAACCAAAGGGAGAATTACTTATCGATATAAGTAAAGGGTTGAAAAAATGAAAGTTAGAGCATCCATAAAAAGAATTTGCAGGAATTGTCGGATAATTAAAAGAAAAGGTAGCCTTAGAGTCATTTGCTCTAACCCAAGGCATAAACAGAAACAAGGCTAAATGAGGTTAAGATGGCAAGGATAGCAGGAATTACACTTCCTCCAGAAAAGAGGATAGAGGTTGGTTTAACTTATATTTTTGGCATCGGTCGTTCTAAAGCGACTGTGATTCTCCAGGAAGCAAAGATCGATAAGGATAAAAAAGTTAAAGCTTTGACTGAGGATGAAATCAATAAAATACGCCAGGTCATTGAGAAGAAGGAGAAGATAGAAGGAGATCTGAGGAAAGAAATAAGCTTGAATATAAAGAGGCTTGTCGATATAAGCAGTTATCGAGGATTTCGGCACCGGAGAAAACTGCCTGTGAGAGGCCAGAGAACTAAAACGAATGCACGGACAAGAAAAGGTCCGAGAGGTCATTCCATCAAGAAACTCAAAGCTAAATAGGGAGTCTTAGATGCCAAGAGCCAAAAGAAAAACTAAGAAAAAGAAGATAAAGAAGGAAATAGGATTCGCCGTGGCCTATATCCAATCAACTTTTAATAATACAATCATAACCATTACCGACCAGCCGGGGAATACAATTTGCTGGGCCAGCTCCGGAACCTCTGGTTTTAAAGGAGCACGAAAAGGCACTCCTTTTGCAGCCCAGTTAGCAGCCAGAGAAGTTTCAATCAAGGCGAAAGAATCTGGAGTAAGGTATGTTGATGTGAGGATTAAGGGGCCAGGCGCAGGAAGAGAATCTTCTATTCGAGCTCTCCAAGCAGAAGGTTTGGAAATAAAATCTATCAAGGATATTACGCCCATTCCCCATAACGGCTGTCGAGTCAGGAAGAGAAGGAGAGTTTAGGAAAGGAGATATAAAGGAGAAAGAAAGATGTCAAGATATAGAGGCGCAGATTGTCGGCTTTGTCGCGTAGAAAAAGTGAAGCTGTTTCTAAAAGGTAGTAAGTGTTTGAATGAAAAATGCCCGGTAGAACGGAGGCCATACCCTCCCGGAGAACATGGAAGAGCAAGGAGAAGGATCTTAGGATATGGTATTCAGCTTAGGGAGAAACAGAGGCTAAAAAGATATTATGGGATGTCTGAGAGGCAATTCCGAATATTCTTTCAGAGAGCGGAAAGAAAAAGAGGAATCACTGGGGAAAATCTCCTGACAATGCTGGAGAGAAGGCTGGACAATGTTATTTCTTTAATCGGGTTCTCCCATTCAAGAACCCATGCACGACAACTCATTACTCATGGCCATTATCAGGTTAATGATCGGAAAGTCAACATCCCATCTTTTCTGGTGAACAAGGGTGATATTATCTCATTCAGAGAGAAATCGACACAGAATGAGGAACTGAAGGCCCTTGTCGAATCTAATAAGAATAAGACTATCCCAGCATGGATAGAGGTTGATGCTGAAAAAATGGAAGCGAAGGTTCTTTCTTTCCCGACGCGTGAAGATATTACTCTTCCTGTGGAAGAGCATTTAGTCGTTGAGCTTTACTCGAAATAATAGTATGTATCAAGCTGAATGTTTCGAAAACACGCACCCTTTTCCCCAGCGAGGAAAAGGGTGCTCGGTTTCAGGCTTCGTTCTCCTCTCCTTGTCGGAGAGGAACCGTGCCCGCTTAGCCTTCAAACGGTTTTCTAGAACATTCAGCTTGATACAGGGTGAATATAGTTGAGAATGAATTCATAAAAGGAGGAATGATGATAGAAACAGGTTTCCAGAGACCGAAGTATCTTGAATGTGATTATGAAACTTTAACAGAAAAATATGGGATTTTCTCTGCCCAGCCTTTTGAAAGAGGATATGGCATAACCGTGGGAAATGCTCTGCGAAGAATTCTTCTCTCTTCCATAAAAGGGGCTGCTATGGTTGCTGTTCGAATTCAGGGTGTTCTGCACGAATTTTCAAGCATTCCTGGTGTAGTGGAAGATGTAACAGATGTTTTATTGAACTTGAAAAGCATCCCATTGAAGTTTGAGGGGGAAGAACCGAAAACCATGACTTTGAAAGTAGAGGGACCTGCAGAAGCTAAAGCATCTGATATTGTTCATGATTCTGAAATCGAAATTCTTAACAAAGATATTCATGTCGCCTCCCTCGATAAAGATGGCAAGCTGGATATAGAGATGATTGTTATGAATAATAGAGGCTATATTCCTGCCGATCAAAATTTCGATGAAAAACTGAGTGTAGACTATATTCCTCTTGACTCTTCTCATTCTCCGGTTAAGAGGGTGAACTACAGGGTCGAACCGGCAAGAGTAGGCAAAAGAATCGATTATGAAAACTTAACCATGGAAATATGGACTACAGGTGCAGTAACTCCCACTGAGGCTTTAAGTCAGGCCGCTAAAATTTTGCGAGACCATATGGTGATTTTTCTCAAGATCGTTGATGAGCCCTTGGAGAAAGAAAAGGTAGCTGCTAAGAAAGAGATTCCTTATTTCTCACAGCTGGATATTTTGGCTAAATCCATAGATCATTTAGAGCTTTCGGTAAGGTCGAATAATTGTCTCAGGTCAGCTGGTATTGAAAAAATCTATGAGCTAGTTCAAAAAACAGAAGAAGATTTGTTAAAGACCAAGAATTTTGGCCGTAAATCATTGACAGAGATTAAGGAGACTCTCCAGGGATTGGGTTTAGGCCTGAATTTGGACCTCCATCCCAAATTACTAGAGAAAGTTGAAGGAGAGAAGAAGGAAGAAAAAGAAGAGGAGTTCGCCTAATGAGGCATCTTGTCAGAGGAAAGAAGCTCCGCCGAAACACGGCTCAAAGACGTGCTTTATTGCGTAATCTTGTAACGTCATTCCTGGAAAAGGAACGGATGAGAACGACCTTGGCAAAGGCTAGAGCAGCAAGACCTCTTGCTGAGAAAATGATTACCTTAGCAAAAAAGGATACGCTTCATGCAAGGCGTTTAGCCTTAAGATTCATATATAAAAGACCGGTAGTAAAAAGGCTTTTCGATGAAATCGGCCCTCGTTTTAGCGAAAGACCTGGCGGGTATACGAGAATCGTAAAGATAGGGCAGCGAGCTGGAGATGGAGCTGAGATGGCTATCCTTGAGCTTGTGGGCTCGGAGTTTAAAAAGAAAGAAAAGAAAAAGAAGGGAAAGGAAAAAGCAAAAAAGTAGATTCAGTCCCTTTTTGTGTCTTTCTATTTCTTGGGGGTTACCCAGAGTTCCTGACCGGGATAGATCTTTGATCTTGTGGTGAGGCCGTTTATCTGGAGCAAATAGGCAAGGTTCATTCCATATTTTTTAGCGATGAGATAAGGTGTATCACCAGCGATAACCGTGTAGGTAATAACCCCTTCTGGCTTCCCCGTTTGTATGACAAGTTTCTGGCCTATACGGAGCACAGTGCTTCTGAGGTTATTATCCCGCTTGAGTTTGGGGACAGTCGTTTTAAACGCATTGGCGATCAGGTAAAGAGAATCTCCCCTTTTTACAGTGTATACAAGTTTATCGCCTTCGACAGTGAGTTTGGGCGGCGGTTTTGAAGCATAATATCTTCCCCTGCCTGGGATTTTAAGCCTTTGTCCTGGCCGGATAAGATTTACCCTGCGCAGCCTGTTCAATCGTGCAATGGAGCTGACAGATGTTCTGTAGCGGTCAGCTATTCCAGAAAGAGTTTGGCCTCTTCGGACATAATGAATAAAAAAAGTTGCTTCTGGAGGAATATAGCGTTGAAGAGAATTCAAAGCAGTCATAGCCTCTTCGCCATAGCCCTGCGGAACTTTTAGAAGATATTCGTTTTCTGGGGTTGCATCATGGCGAAGTTCTGGGTTTAACGCAGACAGTTCTTCTGTTTTTAGTCCTAATTCTTTTGAAAGGCTGGAAAGCATCACAGGCTTGTTAATAAAAATGGTCTCGTATCTTAAAGGAGAGGCCGACTCAGGGAGGTTGAAACCATATTTTTCAGGATCATTGATGATAAGAAGTGTCGCTATAAAGCGGGGAACAAAGCGGCGCGTCTCGGGTGGCAGCATTCTATAGAGGTCCCAGAAATTGTCAAGGTATTTTACGCGTTGATAGCGAATGACTTTTTGAACTCGAAATTCTCCGCAGTTATACGCAGCTAAGGCAGTAGTCCAGTCCCCGAAAAGAGAATGCAGTTCGTTTAAATACTTAATGGCTGCTCTGGTGGATTTCTGGGGATCCATTCTTTCATCGACATATCTGTCTCTCTTCAGTCCAAAACGTGTTCCTGTAGAAGAGATGAACTGCCAGAGCCCAAGAGCTGCGGCACGGGAGAAAGCTTTGACTTTAAACCAGCTTTCGATCATGGGAACCCAGGATAGCTGTTCAGGAAGGCCTTCTGCTCTCAGTTCTTCCAAGATCATCTCTCGGTAGTAGCCTGAGCGTCTGTAGGCTTCTTCGAACAATTTTCGCTCTTTAGTCTGGAAACTTTCAATCTCTTGTTTAACATCTTTATTTTCAACTAGAGGAATAGTTTTATTGTTGTCACCTACTACGATGAAGCGAGAGGCGTAGATTTCCTGGATTCTCTGGGCGATCAAGAGCCTGAGGTTGTTTTTATCCTGGATGAGGGGGGAGTCTGGAGGAAGGTTAAGTTTGAGTATCAGACTATAAGCCTCATCTAACGCTTCCAGGGCAGCATCGAAATCTCCCATTTCCCAGGAAAGCTGTGCATCTTGATATTCATAAAGGGCCTCATCGAGTAATTCAGATGGATCTACTTTCTTGACGATGGGAAGTTCTTCTTTGGATGGAACTTTTTTTGTTTCAGGAGTTTTAGTTTCATCTACGGTGGATTCTTTTTCTTCAGGTTTGACTTCTTTAACAACCTGAGTTTCAGGAGCAGAAGGCTGAGGACTCGTCTGGGTTTCCTGGAGCTCTCTTTGGTGAGAGCAGTTCCATGAAGAGACAATAAGAGTTGTAGCTAATAGGATGGTGAAAAAATGTTTGAAGTATCTCAATTTATACAAAAGGTTAATTTATAGCATTCTAGGGGGAGAGAGTCAAGGGGACGGAGTTAAGGGGACGCCCCCGCATTTTTTTTGTGCCAGTTCCAGGCTGTCTCAACAATGGTTTCAATATTTGAATACTTCAGCTTCCATTCAAGCAATTGCTCTGCTTTTTGCTTGGAAGCCAAAAGCACAGGAACATCTCCCTTCCGCTTTGGCTTCTTTGTGTAGTTGACCTTTTGACCGGTTATTTCCTCGGCTTTCTTTATGATTTCTAAAACCGAATAACTTTTGTTTGTACCAAGGTTGATAAACTCGCTTCGGGGAGAGGCCAGTATCTTTTTTAGGGCACGGATGTGAGCATTTGCAAGGTCAGTAACATGAATGTAATCTCTGACAGCGGTTCCGTCTTCAGTGGGAAAATCCATTCCAAATAGATTAAAGCCTTCCTTTTCCCCCAGAAGAAACAGGAGTATGTTAGGAATGAGATGTGTTTCAGGCTCGTGCAGCTCTCCCAACTGTCCTTCTGGGTCGGCTCCTGCTGCATTGAAGTAGCGAAGAGAGATGAATTTTAAGCCATAAGCTCTTTCATAATCCTCTAGGATTTTCTCGAAAAAGAACTTGGTTTGGCCATAGGGGTTAACAGGGTTTAAAGGGTGTGATTCAGGGATAGGAAGTTGTTGAGGAACGCCATATACTGCGGCGCTTGAGGAGAAAATGAAATTTTTAATTCCCGTTTCAAGCATGACCTCCAGGAGGTTGAGCCCGCTAATTAGATTCTGTGTGTAATATTTTTGAGGATTAACATAGGATTCTCCAACCTGGATGAGGGAGGCAAAATGAAGGACAGCGCCAATATCTTTTAACCCGAAGGCTTTCCGGATGGACTCTTTATCCATTAAATCACCCACAACTACTTCGCCGCCTATTACTAGCTCTTTTTTACCGCTGGAAAAGTTATCGAAGATTATGACTTCGAATCCCTCTCGGATGAGAGCTTTAACAGTGTGTGAACCGATATACCCCGCACCTCCAGCCACGATGATTTTCATATGCTTTCCTTTTCGATCAATTTTTTTGCAGTCTTCAATCCTTCGGCTTTTGTTTCAAATTCATTGTCGATCTGGAGCCTGTAAAGCCTTTTAAGAATCTTTCCAATGGGTGGTCCAGGAGCAACTCCCATTTTTATTAAATCTCTTCCCATGATTAGAGGTTTAATGGACTCTTTGGATACTTTCAGCTCCTTAAATTTTCTCAGAAGCCATTTTCCTCCTGTGTCTAATCCCTTAAGCGGCTTTTCATTTCTCCCTCCTCTATCGGCTGCATCGAGGCAAATGAGAAGCTCGATTTCCCCGTTGACATCTGCAGCTAGGCGATTGAAGGCTTTTTTGGTGACGACCTCTCTGTTCTGCCACAGTTCTGATGCCCGATGATGAGCTCTTATGAGGAGAGGGACCATCTTTCTCAAATTGAAACCGTTCCAGGAGAAGATTTTGAACCGGCTGAATATTTTTTTTGTGATTTTCTCGCTGGCTATATCATGGCCATTGTTTGTGATGACCATCCTTCCTCTTTTGAATTCCCACTGGACTGTTGCGGGCTTTCCTACATCATGATAAAGGGCGGCCAGGAGAAGGGCGAGCTTTTTTTCTTGGCTTAATTTAAAATAGTTCGCCAGCCTCTTGGCCTGGTCAACAGTGAGTTTTGTGTGATACCAGACAGAGTGATGTCCATAGGGATCTCTCTCTGGATGGAAGATAGCATCTTGCACAGAAAGGGAAAGGATGTAGAGCTCAGGGAAGAGCTGGCGTAAAACGCTGAGTTTGAATAATTCTTCGAGGCCCACCGAAGGAAAAGGGGAAAGAAGCAAAATTTTGAATATCTCCTCGTTTATTCTCTCTTCACTGAGCCCGGTCAAATCGATTCCCTTTGAGATTTCATATATTTCAGGATCTACTGTAAACCCAAGGACAGAAGCGAAACGAGCAACTCGTAGGACGCGTAGAGGATCATCGGGAAATGACTGGGGATTTGTCAGTCGGATTATTTTCTCTTTAATATCTTTAATCCCATCGAACGGATCAATGATTTTCTCATCTGCAAGCCTTAAAGCGATGCTATTGCAACGGAAATCTCTTCGTTCCAGGTCTTTTTCGATAGGAAGATTGAAATCGGCAGAGATGATGAAATCTTTATGACTTTTGACCTTGGTTCTTTTTGGCGTTTCTTTCCTTGGCAGAGCTATATCATAGGTTATACCGTCAATTGTAAATTTGATAATTCCAAAGCTCTTTCCCACCAGGTTGACTTTACCATAAGGTTTGATTTTTTCTATTATTTTTTCAAGAGGATGATGAGTAATCAAGATGTCGATCTCATGTGAGGGAATTCGTCTGGTAAGATCACGTACATATCCTCCAACAGCATAGGCTTCTTTGCCAAAATGGCGGATAAAAAATTCTTTTTCTCGGAACTCAGCCTGTAGTTTTTTCATATTCTTCCGATAATCCTCTTTGTTTTTATTATTCACATGGAGCTTTATAAATCAATCCCCTATATATCAATGACTACTCTCAGCCCAAAAATGACACGTTTAGGATAGTGCTTTTGGGCACGTCCTCTTTCTTTTTTAGAGTCATTGGTGTATCCTAGTGGCTTCGAGGACAATGAATATGCCGAGAAAAAAAATTTCTCTATGGCTGCTCTTTTTTTTGATCTTTGTAAGCTTTGCACTTCCAAAATCATTGGGAAAAGATCTCAGCATATCTCTTAAAGCGAAAAGGATTCGAGAGTTTTCAACCTCTGGTCTTTCCCTAGTTTTTTATATCAATATTGCCAATTCCTCTTCATCGTCCTACTACCTTTCTAAGTATGATTATCGCTTTGTAGTCAATCAACAAGAGTACCTTCAATTACAGACTTCTTTAGAGGAACAGATAGAAATCGGGGCCAAAGGAGATTCTCTTATCTCTCTTCCGGTGAAAATCACCTACACCCATCTTTTTGAGATAGTGAAAGAGGCAGAAGAGTATAATAAGGCACAGTGTTATTTGACAGGAGGCATGACGTTTTCCGATGGAAGAAAAGAGAAAGGCAGGCTCCCCTTCGCTTTTAGTGGCGAATTTCCGATATTTAAACCTCCGGAGCTTGATATCGTTTCTCTTAAGGTTCAAGAGATAACCATAGGGGGAGCAGATTTAGCTTTTGATATTTCCTTTGAAAATAGAAACGTGTTTGAGCTTATAGTGGATAGAATAAGTTATCGCCTGAACTTAGGAGAGAAGCCGATTGGCAGGGGAGAGATAAGCGGGGATAAAAATATCAAAAGCCTCGATAAAAGAGTTTTTTTGCTCCCAGTTCTAGTAGAATTCTTTGATGTAGGAAAGGATGTATATAACGCCCTTCATCAACCATCTGTCACTTGCAGTGTAACAGGTGAAGTGGAGATTCGGACCGTTTGGGGGAGGCTGAAAGTTCCGTTTGGCAAAAGCAAAAAAATCAATATCTCCAGAACATCTTGAATCACCTGGATTATTCACGAGCCAAGATTGCTGAAATAATAAAAAGTATCGGCATTTTTTATGAATAATTCAGGATAAGTGTTTTTCCTTCAATGATAAGCATTATTATTCCAACCTACAACCGAGCCCATTCTCTTAGAGAAGCCATCCAATCCATACTGACACAGGATTATTTTACTGCTCGAGACTCTTCTGATAGCTATGAGCTTTTAATAATAGATGATGGTTCTACAGATAACACGAAGGAAATTGTAGAATCCTTTGAAGACAGTGTGAAATATTGTTTCCAGGAGAATAAGGGGATAAGCGCTGCGCGTAATCGGGGTCTCGGTCTCGCTAAGGGTGAATTCATCGCTTTCTTAGATTCTGACGACCTCTGGAAAAGAGAAAAGATAAGTATTCAGATGAGTTTTATGAAAGCATTCCCCAAAGCAAAGGTTTGTTACACCGAAGAGGTCTGGATAAGAAAAGGAATTTTTGTTAATCCCAAGAAAAAGCACAAGAAGTATTCAGGCTGGATTTTTGATAATGTTCTTCCTCTCTGTCTGTTAAGCCTCTCTGCGACTCTTTTCAGGAGAGAGGTTTTTGATGAGATTGGAGTTTTCGATGAAGAGCTTCCAGCCTGCGAGGATTATGATTTTGGCATCCGACTTGCTCAGAGATATCCCATTCACTTGATATCAAAGCCTTTGATCATTAAAAGAGGAGGTCATCCTGACCAGCTTTCTCGAAAGTACTGGGGGATGGACAGATTCAGGATTAGGGCCTTGGAGAAAGCTCTGCTAATGAACTTGACACAACCCCAGGAAACGCTTGTCAAACAGGAGATAGTAAGGAAGTGCGAGATTTTAGTTAGTGGGTTTAAAAAGAGAAATAAACTCGCAGAAGCCCAAAAATATTCAAGGATCAGAGATAAATATAAACTGGGATAGAAGTATGAGAAACGGAGGGAAAATGAAAGTTTTAGAGGTTATCCAAAAAAGACGAAGCATTAGGAAGTATAAGGAAGACCCTATTCCAGAAGATGTCCTTCAACGAGTGCTTGAGGCAGCACGTTTAGCCCCATCGGGAAAGAATCTTCAGCCCTGGAAGTTTGTCATTGTTAGAGATAAAGAATTGAAAAACAGGTTGGTCCATGCTTCTGCAGGCCAGTTTTTTATAGCTGAAGCGCCCATTATCGTTGTCGCCTGTGGCTTTCCTGATGAGTGTTATTCCAAGATGGGTCGATACATGAAATCATGGCCTGTAGATGTCACTATTGCATTAGAACATCTTATCCTCCAGGCCCATGAAGATGGCTTGGGGACATGCTGGGTAGGTTCTTTTGAGGAGGAGGCAGTCAAGTCTATACTGAACGTTCCCGAAAGTGTAAAAGTCTTGGCATTGACTCCTTTAGGCTATCCTGATGAGGACCCACCTTTTCGAGGACGAAAATCTCTTGATGAGATTTTCTCATACGATAAATATTGAATAATCCAGGTTAAAGAACATCTTAGAACCAGTAATTGATGCCTGCCGAGATCTGGTACCCTCCGAGGTCAAAAGGTTCAAAGCCTTCGAATCCAGTCAAAGAGTCTTCCGAGAAATTTCCTTTGGCAGCGCTATATTTGAATTCCACATCAATGGTTATTCTTCTAGCAATAGGCATCATAAATCCACCAAAGACGTGGTATCCTATTGCGAGTTTATTTTCTTCTCTGGCATCTACGGACCAGATCGGGAAAATCACAATATCACCAACATCCGGATCTTCATAATACCACTCCTCGGAGAAATCGATTAAGTCGCCATAAAGCTTTACATTCCAGATATAGAGCCCGATGCCCCCGCCTACATAGGGGGTTATTTTGTTCCTTCTGCCCGTTGGAGTGAGTTTTAAAGATAGCTGGATGGGGGTGATGGAGACACTGAATACGTGGCCAGGGATATAGTCTCCTTCATAATCGTCTGGGAAAGCAAAGTCTCCCTCTACTAACTGATAGCCAACAAAACCAATGTAGCTTCCAAGCTTGTTCTTGGAGTAACTGTCAATGCCTAGGACAACGCTTAATTGCGGTGCGAGAAAATACTCATAGGCAAAGCTGAAGTTTGTATTCTGGAAGTTACTTTTATTGAAGTCCATCTGGTCAAATTCATCCTGCCAGAGGTCGCTTGAAGCACGGGGGATGAAATACCCCACTTTAAAAGTGAACATATCCGAGAAGCCAAGACCAGGAACCAGAAGAAATAATACTGTTAAAAGAATAAGTTTTCTTTTCATTTAAATTCTCCTTCCGTTGAATATAGAGCAAGATTTATGCCAAGCTGAAAATAAATTTTCCAGGCGAAAATCGAAAGTGCTTTGTGCTTTAAAAAGGTCAATTGTCCTCTTTTCCAAATTATACCTGGTTAAATACATGTTTATAAATCAGATAACAATTATAGTCAAGTAAATAAAGGGGAGATTCCCTTTTCTAGGCTACTTTTTCTTATTTTTTCTTTGTCTTGCATATTTGCCCTTTAGCTCTTACTATAAATATTGATAAATATGGATATTCAAACTCAGATAGTCAAGATAGCTCCCCATATGATAGAGCTGGAAAAAATAAAAGTTATTGCTGAGATATTACAGAGGGAAGGGATTATAGCCTACCCAACAGATACTTTTTATGGATTGGGCGCAAATTGTTTTTCGGAAAATGCTATTCAAAGGATTTACAAGCTTAAAGGAAGAAAGCCATCGAAGCCTCTTTCAATTGTTGTTTCTGACATAGAAATGATGCAAGAGATCGTTTTTAACATACCTCATGTTTTCTGGCAAATAGCCGATGAATTCTGGCCTGGACCTCTAACTATAATACTCCAAGCCTCTGCCAAATTTTCTGAATATTTGCTGGGTGCTGGAGCCTCCATCGGAATTCGCCTGCCGGATATGTCCTGGCTAAGAAAGCTAGTGAGAGAAAATGGAATTCCGATAACAGCTACCAGTGCAAATATTTCAGGAGAGAGGGGATTCACACGCATAGAGGAGGTAAAAGAAACATTCTATGGAAAGGTTGACCTCATTGTGGATGGAGGGGAAACCAGGGGAAAGCTGCCCTCGACAGTTATTGACCTGACTTCAGAAAAGCTGAAAATCCTGAGGGTGGGAGCCGTCTCTCGCAATCAATTGAAAAAATTTCTATAAGAAAGAGTTAGGGGAACACAGTACTTAATTTATTGGCTTTATTCCTGAATAATGGGATTAAATCAAGATTATCAATAGGAGCAGGGTGATGTCTCCGCTCTAGTTCAGATTTTTAACGCCATTCCCTCACCGCCCTTCTCGGCACCTGCGTAACTCGCTGCGCTCAGACATACTCGGTGTCCGGCTTCGCTGGATTCCCTCGAAGAACGCCTCGGGAAGGCTAAATCTTCAATGCCGCTCCGACATTACCTTGCTCCTTTTATTCCCATTTTATATCCTGTCACTTTGGGATAACCTCAATTTCTTGATTCTTTGTGCTTCTGTTCAGAACAAGGTATCAGAGCGTTTCAAAACTGATAGATTATAAAACCCTGGCTCCGGTGGGAACATCCTCAGGGAAGAAAGGTATTGTTGCCTTTCCCTCCACCTCTGCTGCTAAGAGCATTCCCTGTGATTCAATTCCTCTTATAACAGCGGGTTTCAGATTTACTATCACCATTATCTTTTTTCCCACCAATTCATCAGGAGAGTAGACGTCAGCTACTCCTGCTACCATCGTTCTTTTTTCAGTGCCGATGTCTACTTCAAGCTTAACGAGTTTATCTGTTCCCTCCACTTTTTCTGCATTCAGGATTTCTCCCACTCTGAGATTCATCCTTTTAAATTCATCAAAAGTGACGTATTCCATTTTTTCCTCCATCTTTGGTTGAGCAGGCGGGGTCGCCTCCTCCTTCAAAAAATCCTGTAAGACAACTCTTGGGAAAAGAGGCCTGGGTTTTTTGATTTTTTGTTCCAATTTAAAGTCTTCGAATTTCAATTCAGAGAACATTTTTTCCTGTATAGGCTTTTCTTCTCCGAGATAGTCCCAGATTTTTGCTGATGATTCTGGCATAACAGGGGATATAAAATAACTGATAGCTCTAATGGCTGCTGTAGCCTGGAAAAGAACCCTGCCCAGTCTTTTTCTTTGTGTGGAATCCTTGGCTAGTTTCCAGGGTTCATTATCTGCCAGATACTTATTCACAGAATTTATATAGGCCCAGATTTCTTCGAGTGCCCTGTTTATGGCATAATCCTCGTAGAACTGGAAGACTTTTTCCTTGAGACTCTTAAATCCCTGACGAAGTATTTCATCCCTTTTGTTTTCTTCATCTATTTCATCAATCTTTCCATTAAAGTAGTTCTGAATCATTGTTAGAGTACGCTGGATGAGATTCCCGAGGTCATTCGCCAGGTCAGAGTTAACTCTATGCACAAACCCCTCGTGTGAAAAGTTGCCGTCTAGCCCGATAGGAATCTCTCTAAGAAGAAAATAGCGCAAAGGGTCGGGTCCAAAAGTCTCCAGGATAACATGGGGATCAAGGACATTACCTTTTGACTTGGACATCTTCGTCTCATCTTTAAGCCACCAGCCATGGCCGAACACGATTTGAGGAAGAGGGAACTCTGCTGCCATGAGGAAAGCTGGCCAATAAATTGCATGAAACCTGAGGATATCCTTGCCGATGAGATGGATTGTAGCCGGCCAGAATCTCTCGAAGCGCTCCATATTCCAATCATAGCCAATGCCTGTCAAGTAGTTGTGAAGCGCATCGAACCAGACGTAAATAGTATGATCAGGGTCGTCCGGAACTGGGATGCCCCATCTGACTGTAGTACGGGTGATGCTCAAATCCTTGAGTCCTTGACGGACAAAGCTTATAACCTCATTCATCCTGCTGGGAGGTCGGACAAAAGTGGAGTTTTGAGCGTAAAAATCGAGAAGGCGATCCTGATAAGCTGAGAGTTTGAAGAAATAGCACTCTTCTGAGACAATTTCTGCGCGTTTTCCACAATCTGGGCAGATTTTATGATCCTCTTCCTCAAGGGGAACATCTTCAGGCAGAAAGTTCTCATCGGAAACACAATACCATCCCTTATAAATTCCTTTGTAAATGTCCTCTTTGTCTCTGAGCTTTTGAAAGATTTTTTGTGCTCCCTTTTCGTGAAAAGGCTCTGTTGTCCGAATGAAGTAGTCATAGGATATATTAAGGGCTTTCCAGAGGTCTTTAAACCTCCCTACTACTTGATCTGCAAGTTCTATGGGTTTCAATCCTTTTTCTGCTGCTGACTTTTCCACTTTCTGTCCGTGTTCATCCGTGCCTGTAAGGAAGAAGACATCGCTTCCTAGAAGCTTCTTGAAACGGGTGATTGAGTCAGCAATGATGGTAGTATACGCGTGTCCGACATGGGGAATGTCATTTACATAGTAGATGGGAGTTGTGATGTAAAAGGTTTTATTAAAGTTCTTTTCCACTGGGTATCCCCCCTCTAATCAAAGTCATGGCCTCTGATCGTGTGGCACTGCTGGTGCGGAATGAGCCTCTTACAGCAGAGGTAACAGTCAGTGATTTAGGTTTTTTAGCTCCTCTCATAGACATGCACATATGTTCAGCTTCGAGGACCACCATAACTCCGAGAGGTCTTAAGCGTTCCTTAATAAGGTCTGCGATTTGTTTCGTTAATCTTTCTTGAACCTGAAGCCTTCGGGAAAGAGTATCTACCAGCCTGGCAATTTTGCTTAGCCCAACGATTCTTCCTCCCTTGGGAATATAAGCCACATGGGCCACTCCAGCAAACGGGAGGAGATGATGTTCACACATAGAATAGAGAGGGATGTTTTTGATTAAGACCATCTCATCGTGCTTTTCATTTTGAATAACCTGAAGTTGTTTGGAAGGATTTTCCATTATTCCACCAAGTATCTCAGAAAACATGCGAGCTACTCTTTGAGGTGTTGCTTTGAGGCCCGATCTTTTAGGGTCTTCGCCCACGCCTTCTAAGATGAGTTTCACTCCTCTTTCAATCTTCTTTAGGTCCACTTCTTTCTCCTTAATCTTTACAGTCTCTTTATTCCTTGTAGTTTTTGAAGGCATAATTAATCACAATGGGTGGAGGAATCTACTTTCCATAGAAAAGTTTTAATGCAAGCTGTATGATTTCTTTAACTGGAAGCTTATTTTTTTTGGCCAGTTTCAAGCAATGCGAGAATTCAGGCTGAACATTGACTTCTTTACCATCCAGGTAAGATACTTTAATCGCTACTTTTTCTCCGAGAACACTTATTTTTTTAATCTTTCTCTCCAGAGTCCTCCTTTCTACAGGAAAGTATCTGACTCCTATAGAACTTGTTTCCCTGAAGATTTCACGGATAAGAGAATCTATTTTACCAATCTCTGATAACACGGTCAATTTTGTTGCCAATCGGTTCTTTTTCATAATTATAGGAGTGAAAAAAACATCCAAAGCCCCTGCTTGGAAAGCCTTATCAAAGAAGCTTGCCAGTACTTGAGGATTGGAGTCGTCAATATTAGCCTCGATCATGCCAATTTTTTTATCTTCTCGAAACTCGCTTAAATCTCCATAGAATACGCGTAATATATTGGGGAATTCATGGAAGTCTCGATTTCCGGCTCCACATCCTATTTTTTCATATGTGATTTCTGGAAAAGGAATGAATTTTTTGACTAAGGCTGCAACGATCGCTGCCCCTGTGGGCGTGACGAGTTCTTCCTTTACCCAGGCTGAATAGACAGGAATTTTTTTTAGAAGCTCGGCCACTGCAGGAGGAGGAACGGGAAGGGTGCCGTGTGACGCTTTGACCCATCCGCTGCCTAAATTCAGGGGTGAGGAATAGATTTGAGATATATTGAGTGCTTCGACCAGAAAACAGCAACCTAATATATCCACAATCGCATCATCTGCACCGGCTTCATGGAGATGAGCCTCCTGGAATTTGTGACCGTGGACAAGTGCTTCAGCTTCGAAGAGCTTCTTGAAAATCGAAAGGGCGTTCTTTTTCACTACAGCAGAAAAAGAACTTTTTTTTATGAGGGCTTCGATGTCAGACCATTTTCGGGGAGAAGTCTTTTTAGGCTTGACCTTGACATCCACCTTGAGAGCTTGCAACGAGGCGCGCTTTGTTTTTCTGATTTGAATTTCCACAGGGATTTTCAGCTCAGACATTTTTTTTCTAAAAAGGGAAGGGGATATGCCCAGATCAAGAAGGGCGCCCAGGATCATGTCTCCGCTCAGACCTGCAATTGCATCAAGATAGATATATTTCATCTCGTATTATTCCTTTGCTTCTTTAAATCGCCTGCTGAATTCTTTATCTATGGCAGGTAGGATCTCACCTGATTTTCCTCTAAAAGAAAAATCAGCATAGGAGGTTAGGGGAGTCGGATCAGGATTAATCTCCACGATCTTTGCTCCAGCGTTAGCTGCTTGAAGAGGAAGAGAAGCAGCAGGTTGAACCACAGCAGAGGTGCCGATAACAAACATCGCCTCGCAGCTTGCGCTGGTCAAGAATGCTTTCTGAAGGATAGTAGGGGAAAGGGATTCTCCGAACCAGACTACATGAGGCCTGAGAAGAGCTCCGCATGCCTCGCAAAGAGGAGGCATTTTTTTTAATGGCACATCATGATTATCTGTAATTGTTCCTTCCTCTGTACATCTGAATTTCCAGATATTGCCGTGGAGTTCAAGGACTTTTGTCGAGCCTGATTTTTGATGAAGACCATCTATGTTTTGGGTGACAAGAGAGAAGGACGGAAAGACTTTTTCCCATTGGGCTAGAACTTCATGGCCGGGATTGGGATCTTTTGATCCGATGATTCCGCGCCGCCAATCGTACCATTCCCAAACAAGATTCGGATTTTGAGAGAATGCCGTGGGCGTAGCCAGTTCTTCTGGCCGATGTTTCTTCCAAAGGCCGCCTTCTCCCCTAAAGGTAGGAATCCCACATTCAGCCGAGATTCCAGCTCCCGTTAAAACTGCGACTCGCGTTGTGTTTAGAAGAAGCTCGATTAATGGTTCTATTTCCATTTTGTTGCTCAAATGTTATCCTTTCGCCCAATAGGATAATCTTTTCTCAGCTAAAAATCAAAATTTAAGTTGGGGTCAGGCTTTCACAAGTTTTATAGTTTATTAAGGAATAGAATAAAATTTCAAAAAATTATCAATTATAAAACTTATGAAAGCCTGAACCCAATGCTGCATATTATTAAAGTAAGATCTCTCAGAAGCTTGAAACCGAGCAGCTTTTGGCTCGCTGGGCCAAAAGCTGCGTGTTTTCAGAACTCTCTGCCCTGAGCATCATTCAAAATCTTAACGTAATTCTCTTTTCTACCTTTTTGACAGAAATGCGAAGGGCAGTGGGTGAAAAAAACCGTTTGAAGGCTGAGCGGGCATGGTTCCTTGAAGAGGAGAGCGAGGCCTGAAACCGAGCAGCTTTTGGCTCGCTGGGCCAAAAGCTGCGTGTTTTCAGAACTCTCTGCCCTGAGCATCTCTTGACTTGTTGTATGATTAATTATATATCAATAACCTTGTTTTAGGAGGAGAGATGGACGCTGAAAGACAAGACAAGCTTCCCCGGGTGGAGATAGGAATCCTCGGAGGAACAGGGCTTTATGAGATTGAGGGAATTGAAGACGTTGAAGAGGTTGAGTTTGAAACGCCCCTTGGAAGCCCATCAGATGCCTACATCACAGGTTCGCTGGAAGGGAAGAGAGTTGCCTTTCTCAGCCGCCATGGTAGAGGACACCGAGTTTTGCCTTTTGAAATAAATTATCGAGCGAATATTTATGGGTTTAAAATGCTCGGCGTGGAGAGGATTATCTCTGTCAACTCGGTTGGTTCACTCAGGGAAGAGATAAAGCCCAAAGATATTGTTTTTTCAGACCAATTCTTCGACAGGACTCGGAGGAAGAGCTCGTTTTTTGGCGATGGAATTGCCGCCCATATGAGCTTTGCCCAGCCGGTGTGCCCTGAGCTTTCAGGAGCTCTGTTCAATGCAGGAAAAGAGCTCGAATTGAGTGTTCAGCGAGGAGGAACATACATCTGTATCGAGGGTCCGGCCTTTTCAAGTAAGGCTGAGTCCAAAGTCTACCGTTCTTGGGGATGTGATGTCATTGGTATGACCAGCGCCACAGAGGCAAAATTAAGCCGTGAGGCAGAAATTTGTTATTCCACAATGAATCTGGTCACTGATTATGATGCGTGGCATGCGGTCGAGGAGCCGGTCACAATTGAGATGATTTTAGAGAATATGCGCTTGAATATTGACAATGCAAAAGCTATCATCAAGAAAGCCGTGGCGAATCTCAATGTCCAGAGAAGCAGCGACTGTGAGTGTGCTCAAGCGCTAAAAAGTTGTATCATCACCGATCCCGATCTCATTCCAGAGGAAATTAAGACCAGACTGCGTTTTGTCATAGGAAAATACATTAAATAAGACCGGATAGTTTCCATGAGTTTAGTTATTGTCGGTTCCGTAGCTTTTGATACTATTGAGACTCCCTATGGAAGAAGGGAAAAGATTGTGGGAGGTTCAGGCACATATTGCTCTTTGGCTGCGAGTTTTTTTACTCAACCAATGATTGTAAGTGTAGTGGGGGAAGATTTTCCTGAAGAGGTAATCGATCTTTTTAAAAAAAGAAAAATTGATACTAAGGGAATAGAGGTTCGATCAGGAAAAACCTTTCATTGGGAGGGCCGCTATGGCAATGATCCTAACCAAAGGACTACTATCAGGACAGAATTGAACGTCTTTGAAGATTTTAGTCCTCAGCTTCCTCCCGATTACAGGCCTGCCGAACTTGTCTTTCTAGCTAACATCGATCCTGACCAGCAGGAGGAAATCCTTAATCAGGCAAAAGAACCGAAGCTTACAGCAATGGATACGATCAATTTATGGATCAACCTAAAACCAGACTCGCTTTTAAGAGTGTTAGAGAGAGTGGATATGTTTTTTGGGAATGAAGAAGAAATAAGAATGCTCTCTCAGGAGGTTAATCTCGTCAAAGCCGGGAGAAAGCTTCTGGAAAGAGGGCCTTCGTTCATCATAATAAAGAAGGGCGAGCATGGGGCCCTGGTTTTGGGGAAGGAGTTTGTTTTTGGAGCCCTAGCTTATCCCTGCGAAGAAGTTATCGATCCGACGGGAGCCGGAGATTGTTTTGCTGGTGGCTTTTTAGGCTATCTGGATAGAGTCAATTCTTTCGACGAGAAAGAGATTCGCAAGGCTGCCGTCTATGGAAGTGCCCTGGCTTCCTTTGTCATCGAAGATTTTGGCATCGACCGGCTTAAATCTTTGTCTCTCTCAGAAATAGAAGAACGTCATCTTGAATTTAAGAAACTTGTTTCTTTTTGAAACCTGACCCCTTATTTGATGCGGTAAAACCACATTAAGGGCAGCCAGAGCTGATGCCCATAGGGGATTTTCTTGTGATTCACAAGGACTTCAACATTATCCCATTCATGGACCAGGTTGAATAGCTCAAAGAGGTCATCGACATCAGATGGAGTATATGTGGCAGAATGACGAAGCCATTCTCCTTTTCCTTCTTCTTTATAGGCGGGATTTTTCTTAGCGAGCTTCACCGCTTTTTTATAATTCGGTGAAGTTTTATGCCCAAAAGTCAGGGTGATTTTGAAGGATTTGGCCTGAGTAGAGGGGTAAAGAATACTTTCTAGCTTTTCCTCTATTTCCTTGTTGTTTTTTCTTTCTTTCTTATCTGTCACTCTGTCCTGCCTTGTTCTATTTCGTTATTTCTCGGAAAAGACAATTCGGCACTAGTAATTTAAATTCTATTAGTCTTTGGTTTTTTATAAGGCATGAAATTAATTTTGTCAAATTAAAGGACGAGCATACAGTCGCCATAGCTGTAGAATCTGTATTTTTCGGATATCGCTTTCCTGTAGGCTTTTTTGATGAAATCTCTTCCTGAAAAAGCTGCCACAAGCATCAGTAGAGTTGATTTGGGAAGGTGGAAATTAGTTAAGAGCGTGTCCACGACTTTAAATGCATAGCCCGGATAGATAAAAAGCTCGGTGGATGCTTGACCAGACCTGACTTTTCTATCTCTGTAGGCGCTCTCTAGTGCTCTGACAGATGTTGTTCCCACAGCTACTACTGATCTGTCCTCTTTTTTTGCGTTGTTTATAATTTGAGCGGCCTTTCGGCTGATGAAATAATTTTCTTCGAGCATTCGATGATTTTCTATGCGTTTGATCCTTACTGGCTGGAAAGTTGCCAGCCCGACATCCAAAGTGATCTGGACAATTTCTACTCCTTTTGATTGGATTTCCTCCAGGATTTTAGTGGTGAAGTGCAACCCTGCAGTAGGAGCAGCTATGGCACCTTCTTTTTTGGAAAAAACGGTCTGGTATCTTTCTAAATCCAGTGCCCGCAATTTTTCGTTTTTTCCCTTCCGCTTGATATAGGGAGGTAGTGGGGCGAAGCCTGCTTTTTTTAGCTTTTTAAGGACATCTGCAGATGAAAAACGGATCACTCTTTTTCCCTCCCTGCCAAATTCTATGATTTTCCCCTCGAATCCCGCAGAGAAAGAAATTATATCCCCGAGCTTGGCTCTTTTGGCTGGACGGCAAAGGACTTCCCATAATCCCTCTTGGCTTTCCTTCAAGAAGAGAAATTCCATTTCTTTTCTGCCTGTTTTACCCCATGCTTTTGCAGGAATTACTCTGGTGTTATTGAGGACTAGCACGTCTCCTTTTTTTAAAAAGCGGGGGAGTGCCTTAAATTTCGAATGGATGATTTCTTCGTTGCGACGGTTGAGGACCATCATCTTCGATTGATGCCTCTGGGGGAGTGGTTTTTGAGCAATCAATTCTTGAGGAAGGGAATAATCGAAGTCAGATGTTAGCATTGGGGTCAGGCTTTCATAAGTTTTATAGTTTAATAATGCACATACCTCTAAGATCAAGCCTTGCTGCTGAAGACAGGAATTTTGCCTCCCTTGGCCATCCTGACCTCCCCCAGATAAGGCCTGATTCCTGCGGGACAAAGGATTCACTTCCAATCAAATAAAAGTTATAAAACTTATGAAAGCCTGACCCCATTGTACTTTTATTCTTTGAACAACTTTTGCTGCGATGAAGTAGACAATAGGCCTAAATGCTTATAAGCCTTTGAGGTAACTTTGCGACCTCGGATCGTTCGCTCTAAAAATCCGATGCGCATCAAGAACGGTTCGTAAATGGATTCAATTGTGTCTTTTTCTTCATCGATTGCTGCGGCAATCGTGTTGATTCCCACCGGTCCCCCATTAAAATTTTCAATGATGGTTAAGAGTATTTTTCTGTCCACTTCATCCAGACCCAGAGAGTCGACCTCCATCATGTCCAAGGCGTTAGTGGCTTCTTTGGCTGTGATTTTCCCGGTTCCCTTCACATCAGCATAATCTCTCACACGCCTTAATAATCTGTTGGCGACTCTCGGAGTTCCTCGGGAGCGCAGGGCTATTTGTCCCGCTCCTGAATCATCGATCGAGACCTTAAGGATTGAGGAAGACCTTTTGATAATCTTTGTGAGGTCCTCTTTTTTGTAGTAATCGAGACGGTGGATGATACCGAATCTTCCCCTTAGAGGAGGCGTGATCCGTCCTGCTCGCGTTGTTGCGCCGATCATGGTGAATTTTTTTAAGTGCAACTTGTGGCTTCGGGCGCTTGGCCCTTGACCGATGATGATATCCAACCTGAAATCTTCCATGGCCGAGTAGAGAATTTCCTCTACAGAAGGGTGAAGCCTGTGAATCTCATCTATAAAGAGAATCTCTTTTTGTTGCAGATTTGAGAGGATGGCGGAAAGGTCTCCGGTCCTCTCAATCACCGGTCCTGATGTGGGCTTAATCCCTACCCCCATCTCCTTTGCGATGAGGTAGGCGAGACTGGTTTTGCCCAGTCCGGGAGGTCCATAAAGGAGAACATGGTCAAGGTGTTCGTCTCTTTTTTGTGCGGCTTTGATAAAGATTTTTAGGTTTGACTTAACGGTTTCCTGCCCGATGAACTCTTCAAAGCTTCGTGGGCGGAGACTGTCTTCAAAGAGAAGGTCTTCTTTTGTTCGTACCGGACTTAGGACCGCTTCCATTTTTTTCTGTTTCCTTTTCTCAATCTCTTTTCTTCTATATTCTCTACTTTATATACAGGTGGGCTTGATAAATCAGACCCTTACGACAACAACTTCATATTTTTGCCATTCTTTTCAGGCTTTCTCTAAGAAGTTTTTCAAAGCCTGCTTCGGGTGTTAATGAATTTATTGTTTCATCCACAATTCTTTCGACTTCTTTTCTTTTAAAACCCAAGTTCATAAGAGCTGATATTATATCTTCTTTTTCCTGAGAGCCTTTTGCTTCGAATACTTTTTCTTTTTTTTCGAGTTTCTCTTGGAGTTCGAGGGCGATACGCATGGCTGTCTTTTTTCCGATTCCTGGTATAAGGGATATGCGGGCTACATCGCTCTGTCTGATGGCATCCTCAAGATCGGATGCTTCTATTCCTGAGAGTATATTCAGGGCAAGCTTGGGACCGATTCCCGAGATAGTGATTAATTTCAAGAACGTTTCCTTTTCCTCTTCAGTTGCAAACCCGTAGAGGGATAGAGAATTGTCGGTTACGTGTGTATATATAAAAAGTTCCACCGTTTCGCTGAGTTCTCCAAGCTTGAGATACGTGGAAAGGGGAATCCATGCGCGGTAACCAACGCCGCCGATATCAAGAACAATCTGGCTGGTTGATTTTTGAATGAGGTTTCCCTTGAGGTAGGCGATCATCTTTTCTCTTAGCTATTCCTTTCGGATTCTTCTATTTTTTGTTGGAGAATTCTTGAGCTTAGATGGCAGTAGGCTGTTGCTAGGGCATCTGAGGCATCAGTCTCCAATTTTTCGTCCTCTAGGCTGAGGAGCGTTTTGACCATCATCATGACCTGATTTTTATCTGCACGTCCGTAGCCTGTCACTGCTTTTTTGATTTCCAATGCAGAATATTCATAGAGTGAGCAATTATGAGTAGCAATAGCTACAAGGGTAGCTCCTCTTACCTGGCCAAGGGTGATAGCTGTTTTGATGTTCTGAGCGTAAAAAGGATTTTCGATGGCCACCTCCTCTGGTTCAAAGGCAACTATGATATCCTCCAAGCTTGATCTTATATGGTTTATCTTATGATGGAAGGGCTGGCTTCGGGAGGGCCTAATCACGCCATATTTCAGGACCAAATAAGTATTTTGGGAGTATTCAATAATGCCAAATCCTGTAGATTGTATGCTTGGATCAATTCCGAGGACCCTCATCAGATTAATTTTTCAGTTCGAATATTTAGCAATTTCCTCTTCATCTATGTCAAAGTTGGCCCAAACGTGTTGAACGTCATCATGGTCCTCTAGCTCTTCCATCAGGCGGAGAAGTTGCTGAGCTTGTTTTCCCTCCAACTTAACATAATTCTGTGGGATATACCCCAGGTTGGAAGCAGCTAACTCTATGTTGTGCTCTTTCAATGCATTAACTACTTCTTCATAATTTTCAGGTGGAGTGAAGATTTCATAGTTACTTCCATCTTCCTTTAAATCCTCTGCTCCTGCTTCAAGGATGACATCCAGGAGTTCATCCTCTGAGGCTTTTGTTTGTTCGACAACGACATATCCCTTTCGCTTGAACATCCAAGAGACACAACCGGACTCACCGATATTTCCACCGTTTTTGGAGAAGACGTGCCTCAGCTCAGAAACGGTTCTGTTTTTATTGTCGGATAAAACTTCTACAAAGATGGCCACACCTCCCGGCCCATACCCCTCATAGGCGATCTCTTCATAGCTTACCCCTTCCAATTGACCTGTGCCTTTCATGATGGCTCTTTTGATGTTATCTGCAGGCATATTCACTGCCTTGGCTTCAGAGACAGCTTTCCTCAATCGTGGATTGGTATCAGGTTCGCCTCCGCCAATGCGGGCAGCCACAGCTAGTTCTCTGATAATCTTTGTGAATATTTTCCCTCTCTTGGCATCTTGAGCAGCTTTTTTATATTTGATAGAGTGCCATTTAGAATGCCCTGACATCTTATCTCCTTGAAGATTTTTCGGAAAAATTCTAACACAAATAAAAATGCCATGCAAATTAATGAATTAGCGAGATGTTCTATTCTTCTAAGATTTGAATTTGTCCTGCATTAGCTCAAAAAGTAGCCTGTTCCCATTTAATCAAAAAATTTGGATAGAAGGTTCGTTTTATGTTATGAATACTCTATTGACTGGAATTTTTAAGAAAGGAGAATAATAGACGTGGAATATGGCTGTCGTTCCATGGTGGGAAAGATAAGAAGTATTTTACTCAAACATCCCAGAGAGGCATTCCTAAATGAGGAGAATATCCATACCCAGTGGAAAGAGCTTAATTATGTTGGTGCGCCTGATTTCAAGAGGGCGTTGGTAGAATACGAAGAGTTTATAGATTATCTCAAGAAGGGAATACCGGAAGTTCACTTCCTGCCGAGAAATGATAAGACTGGCCTTGATTCTATTTATGTTCATGATCCTGTACTCGTGACAGAAAAAGGAGCTATCTTGTGCAAAATGGGAAAAGAGCAACGAAGAGAGGAACCAGAAGCCATCGGCGATTTTTTGCGTGGATTAGACACTCCGATACTAGGGACAATTAATGGCGAAGGAATGTTAGAGGGAGGAGATGTCGTTTTGCTCAACGAACATACCATGGCTGTTGGCTTAGGATACAGAACCAATCAAGATGGAATCCGGCAGTTAAGGAATTTGACTTCTGGCTTTATTGATGAATTATACGTTGTCCCACTTCCTCACTGGGAGGGCCCTGAAGATGTCATGCATTTGATGTCTCTTATTAGCCCTGTGGATTATAATCTGGCTGTTGTTTATTCGCGTCTCCTGCCCGTTCCTTTTCGTGACTGGCTACTTGAAAGAGAGATCGACCTAGTGGAAGTCCCTGATACTGAATTTGGGACCATGGCTGCGAACATCTTGGCTTTAAGTCCGCGCCGCTGCCTAATGCTTTCTGGGAATCCTCTCACAAAAGAGATGCTCGAAAAGGAAGGAATTGAAGTCTTCGAATATCGGGGAGAGGAGATTTCTCTAAAAGGACAGGGAGGGCCGACGTGCCTCACACGACCTATTTTCAGGGATTAGACCAAAAATAAAGGGATGGCTCGATTTTTGTCTTATCTGACAAGGTCATATAGAATAAGGTAAATTTTAACATGAGAAAAATTAAAGGTCTTTCTTGTTTGAATGGCGGTTTTTGATTGACAAAAGGAATGCTGATGATAGAATTGGAAAATTGGAAAATTTATTTCAATCCATTATTTACTACAATCAACGTTAACAAACTTCTGGCATTCTTATGAATTAATGACCTCAAATCAATGAAAAAGATAATAAGGGATAACATTTCAAGGATTGAGCGGTATGAGCCAGGGCTTCCCTTAGAGGTAATCAGGAGAGAGCTCTCACCGGAAGGTGAGATAAGCAAGCTTGCTTCAAACGAGAATCCTTTGGGTCCCTCCCCTCTTGCCATTCAGGCAATCAGGGAAACTCTTGAAGAGGGCAATCTGTACCCTGATGATAGCTGTTATGATTTAAAGAAGAGTCTATCTGAGCATCTGGGGATTTCTTCCAAGAATCTGTGTGTCGGAAATGGCACAACCGAGCTCATCTTGCTTCTGGGGGTTGCATTTTTAAATCCAGGAGAGACATTTATTACGAGTCAGTCCTCTTTCATCATGGCGAAGATGGTCGCTCAGTTAATGGATAGCAAGCTGTTAGAAGTGCCCCTAAATCAAAATCGCCATGACTTGGATGCAATATTAGATAGCGTAAGCAATGACACGAAAATAGTCTATTTTGATAATCCCATGAACCCGATTGGCACCATGATAACCGACCAAGAGTTTTCAGGATTTATGGAGAGGGTACCAGATGATATTTTGGTCGTGTTTGACGAAGCATATTATGAGTATGTAAACAAAGAAAACTATCCAAAATCTCTAAAGTACATAGAGCAGGGAAAGAATGTAATCATCTTGCGTACTTTTTCTAAGATTTATGGCTTAGCCGGATTGCGAGTTGGATATTGTATAACAAAAGAGGATTTCGTAGATGCAATCGAAAAGGTCAGCCCTCCGTTTTCTGTTAATAGATTCGCTCAAATAGCTGCCATAGCGGCTTTGGAGGATAAGGATCACATAGAGAAAACAAAAAAGATAAATGAGGCAGGTAAGGAATTTCTGTATGAAAGTTTCAAAAAAATTTCGGTATTTTATATCTCTTCTGAAACAAATTTTATAACTATAGATTTGAAGGCAGAGGCAGAGAAAATATGTAAAGATCTTCAGAGAAAAGGGATTATTCTGAGGCCTTTAACCATGTACGGGAAACCCACATTTTTACGCGTGACTATCGGGACCATGGAACAGAACAAAAGATTCATCGAAGCATTCAAACAGGTCTATAAGCAATAAAGAAAAAAAGGGGACAGTCCCCTTTTTAAAGATCCAATCCAGTTAAAGGAAACAAACAAGAAAAATCAATCCCTGAAGCGATATTTGGATTTTATCTTTGAACGAGAAAATGATATATAATTATGGAAATTCTAGGCAGAGAGAAAAGTAAGAGAATGCCAAGTAAGGTAGAAACTAGAGTATTGCTGGGTAATGTAGCTATTGCAAGAGGAATTGTTGAGGCGGGATGTCATGTTGTTACCTCATACCCCGGCACACCCAGCTCTGAAATAGTTCCCGGAGTAGTAGAATTCAAGCAAGAGCTGGGATTGAATACGTATGTTGAGTGGTCAACAAACGAGAAAGTTGCTTTTGACAATGCATTGGCAGCGTCTTTGACAGGGAAGAGGGCAGCAGTAGCCATGAAGCAAGTAGGGTTGAATGTTGCCTCTGATTCTCTCATGAGTTCCGCATATACTGGGGTTGTTGGAGGATTGGTCATAGTTAGCTGTGACGATCCAGGGCCTCATAGCTCACAGACTGAACAGGATTCCCGCTTCTTTGCCATGTTCGCAAAGGTACCTGCCTTCGATCCATCTACGCCTCAAGAGGCAAAAGAGATGGTAAAGGAGGCGTTTGAGCTTTCAGAGAAATTTCAAATTCCTGTTATGTTACGCCCCACAATAAGAGTCTCTCATGCCAACCAGAGTGTTAAATTTCAGCCCGTCAAAACTCTCGATAGGCCTGCAAATTTTGAAAAAGACCCTGACCGATGGGCAGCTACTCCAAAATACAGGCTTTTGCTTCATACAAGATTAAATAAAACCTTAAAGCAAATACAAGAGAGATTTGAAAAAGATACTACATGGAACTATGAAGTTGGAAGTTACCCTACGGGATCTCTTGGCATAGTCACATGCAGTGTAAGCTTTTCTATTATCATGGATATTTTAGAGGAGACGAACTTAAAGGATGCAATTAATGTCCTGAAGATCGGAACTCCTTTTCCTCTTCCAAAGAAGAGGGTTGCGGATTTTGTCGGGAGGCACAAGAAGGTTTTGGTAATCGAGGAGACTGATTCTGTGATTGAATCTCAGATTATTGACAAAAGCAAGGTGCTTGGGAGATTGAGCGGTCATATTCCTTTGCAGGGAGAGCTTGCTCCTGAAGTTATCTATGATATTTTGGCAGATTTCTCAAAGGAACTCGGGATAGTCCATCAGAAAATGGAAAAGAGCAAAGATGCGAGGCTAGATAAGCTCATCGACAGTCTCGATATCCCTGTTCGAAAGCCTACGTTGTGCGCTGGCTGCTCTGAAAGAGCAGCATTTTTCGCCATAAGAAGAGCTTTTCCCAAGGCTATCTATACGAGCGACATAGGATGTTATACACTAGGACTGAACCTTAAAGCAGTAGACACGGTTCTCGACATGGGCGCTGGGATCACACTGGCAAGCGGCTTCTATCAATCTTATCATCAGGATAAAAATGATGTATCCATAGTGGCGACGATGGGAGACTCAACTTTCTATCATTCAGGAACAGCATCCCTTATGAATGCTGTCTATAATAATGCTAGATTTGTCTTGGTCATCCTGGATAACGAGATAACTGCCATGACAGGAATGCAGCCTACTCCCGGGGTAGGAATTACCGCTGATGGGAGCGAGGGTAGAAGAATACCACTGGAGGAACTTGTTAAAGGGTGTGGAATTGATTGGATTAGGACCATCGATCCTTATGATGTGAAAGGAATGATAGACCTATTAAAAGAAGCGAAAAAATATACCCAAAAATCCGACGGTGGGATCGCCGTGATCATTGCAAGACATCCGTGCCTTATAAGATACCCAGAGACATGCATCGAAAATCCTATCAAAGTGGAAATAACAGATGAGTGCAATGGCTGCAGGTATTGTATCGATTATTTCGAATGCCCTGCACTCCAACTGATTGAGGAGACAAACATTGTTGAAATAGACCGAAATCTCTGCGTGGATTGCGGTATTTGTATAAATGCATGTGCAAGAGGAGCCATTATTTCTGTCTAGGAGTGGAAAAAGTAGCTAAACTGATAAAATTCTTTTTAGATCAATGATGAAAATGCAGATCATTCTGGCCGGAGTTGGTGGACAGGGGATATTGTTTTCTTCAAGGCTCTTTTCTGAACTTGGGCTGAGGCTGGGCTTGGGAATCATGGGATCAGAAACCCACGGGATGAGTCAGAGAGGAGGTTCGGTTATCGCGCACTTGAAGCTGGGTGATTTTCAGAGTCCGATTATCAGGAGAGGCACTGCTGACATCCTTTACTCGTTTGAAGAGGACGAGACCTACAGAACCTTGAAATTCCTGAGAAGAGGAAGCGTGTGTTTCGCTAATCTTGTCAACGCGGATCGATTTGATAGAAAGGTCCTCAATTATCTCAAGGGAAAGGATATATCCTTCCGAGCGTTTGATGCCAGCGGTTTAGCCTCGAAGATTGGCTCAGCAAGGTCTGCTAATATTGTACTCATAGGATATTCATTAGGGACAGGATTGGTGCCTTTTGAATATAAAGATGTAAAATATGTGATAGGGCGGGTGAGCAGAAAGAAGCAGCTTGCAATAAACTTAAAAGCACTTGAGATAGGTGTTCAAGCAGGAAAATCGTAATATTCTCCTATTGATATTTGCACAGATTTTTCATTAAAATAATAAAAAGGGGTTCAAAATGAAGAAATACTTCAGAATAAAGGCCAAACCTTTGATTGGGGGATCAATCTTTTTAGCTCTTTATCTCGTTATTCCTCCTTCTGTTCTTCCAAACCTGGCAGCTCAGGAATCCGCACAACAAGAAAAAAAGATGGAGCCTTTGAGCAAGTGGTCCAGACAATGGTTGAAGGAGATTGTTCCTTATATAATTACAAGTAAAGAAAAAAAGTCTTTCCAGAAACTCTCCACTGAAGAGGAAAGAGGAAAGTTCATACTGAATTTCTGGAAGTTAAGAGACCCTGATCGAAGTACTCCAGTGAATGAATTCAAGCTTGAACATTACAGAAGAATAGCCATTGCCAACAAGTTTTTTGGGGCTTCTGGCATTGCTGGGTGGCGGACGGTTAGAGGGAAGGTTTTTATCCTGCTGGGTCCTCCGAATTATATTACACTTGATACGAAACCCAATCCTGCTAGAGAGAACGAGCAAGCAAAAATGATTACGCTCCAATCTCTATTTCAGCCTGACCAATCTCTCTGGTGGGGACAACATGGAGGAAAACAGGTCTGGACCTACTATGGGATTCCTGGGGCAAGAGGGCTCTCTCACATTGAATTTGTCTTCCTGGATAAGCATGGATCAGGTAATTATGAGCTGGAGAGGACAGTTAGGCATGGCGATGGGGTTGGTGCAGACGGTAAGGCATTAGAGAGGGGCGGAATAGAAGCCATGCATTCCACGTTCGATCGATTAGAAAATCAGGCCGAGGCTTTGACAAATCCATTTGAAAGAGCAGACAAGGCAAAAGGAACGGTTACCACCAAGGTTGCCTATGAATATATTCCTTTAGGGTTTGAGGCATTCAACCTGAAGGGACCCGAAGAGAAAACATACAGTACTCTGGCCGTTGATATTCCTTACTCTTCTCTTTCCAGTAGACTTTCAGACGGGAAATATCATTTTTCTCTAGGTGTAATTGTGATTATACGTGATAAAGAAGATCAGCTAGTATATGAAGGCTCAAAAGAGAAAAATTATTATCGAAGCGATTCTGAGTTTAAAGAGCTGAAAGACAAGGTCTATAATTTGCAGATTCCCATGGTGCTCGAACCAGACTCATACAAGATAGAAGTTCTCGTGCTAGACAATTACAGCGGAAAAGTAGGCACCTTAGAGAAAGAGATATCGCTCCCTTCCTTTGAAGGGAAAGAGTTGAGTTTGAGCAATATTTTTCTTTCGTTAGTAAAAGAGGAGAAGCTCGCTGTGGATGAGGCTGCACCGGATTTGAATGTTTCTGCGATGAAAAATGTCTTCCGAGCCGGTGAGGAAATGAATGTGTATTTCGAAGCGTATAATCTTTCATTGAATCCGGAAACAGGATTGTCTGATTTAAAGATAGAATATATGTTTTTTTCTGGAGATAAATTGCTGGCCAAGGTTCCTGGCCCTCTACAGGAGCTCAAAGACCAAAAAGATTACAAAGTCAGCACCTCTTTTAAACTGAGAAAATTCAAACCCGGAGAATACATCCTGCGGGTGAAGGTCATTGATTCAAATTTAGGAGTTTCGGTATCAAAAGAAATTCTGTTTTTTGTTACTCAATAATCAAATATCACAGAGACCTTGTAGGGAAGTTCTTAAACAATTCAGGAAAATCAGCAACATCCATTTTTGTTGCCCTTCTTTCGACAACTTCGACCTTCATCCAGAGCCACATCATCCATGATCTCACATAAGGAATAACTTTCTTCATAAAGGAACCATCTCCAAATCTGTGATGACAGCATGATTTTGAAAATTCCTTTGCTCCGTTCAGATTTTTTAAGCCATTCCCTCGCTATCCTTCTCAGCGCCTGCGGAACTGCGCACGTTTATCCTCATCTGCCTGGAGTTGTGTCCTCTGTTCTAACCAGAGCCCACATCCTGTATGAAGGCAGTGCTCAATACATCCTCGGCGCCCGACTTGGTCGGGTTCCCTCGAAGGACAGATCGGGAAGGCTAAATCTTCAATGTCGCATTAGGAATTTCCAAAACCATTTCGGCTGTTACGAATTTGGAGATGATTACTCTTGCAAATTACATTTGACATTATCTCTTCTGATAGAAAAAATATAAGGTTGAAATTAATGAGCAATTTCTGTTATTCGTAATGATGCATATCCAGCAGTTTTGAACTAAAAGCTCGAATAAACTTAAAGTAAATTAAAAATAGACGATAAGGAGAGAAATTATGGCGTGGGATATTTATGGACGAAGCATCAGTAAGGTAGGCGTCATAGGCTCCGGCAATATCGGGCCTGATATTGCTTTATACTTTACTAAAGTCCTCCAAAAGCAAGGAATTCCCGTGATCGTGGTTGATATCGCTGAAAAGGCGCTCAAATCGGGAGAAGCGCGCGTAAAAGGAAAAATAGGAAGGGGAGTCAAGAGCGGAGCGTTCAAGCAGGATGAAGCAGAATCAATGATGAGCAATCTCTCGTGGACTAGCGATTATTCTGAGTTGAGTGGAGCTGATTTAGTGATTGAGGCGGCGACCGAAGATGTTGGCATTAAAAGAAAGATCTTTGCTCAACTCGAGAAAATCTGCCCTGAGACCGCTATTTTCGCCTCAAACTCATCGCACATGGAACCTGAGTTCATCTTTGAAGAGATGAAGAATAAAGAGAGATGCCTGGTGATCCATTATTTTTTCCCTGCTGAGCGAAGTATTATTGTAGAAGTTGTTCCTGGAAAGGACACAGCGTCAGAGATAACAGGCTTCCTGATGAGATTCTATGAGGAAATCGGGAAGGCGCCGATCCGAGTGAAAGGTCGATTCGGGTATGCTATAGACCCTATCTTTGAAGGAATTTTTCTGGCCGCCCTCCTTTTGGTCGATAAGGGAGTAGGAACGGTCAGACAAGTCAATGCTATGGCCCAAAGAGCACTGGGCCTTGGAGTGGGACCTTTTACGGCTATGAATCTGACAGGGGGAAACCCAATAACACAACACGGTCTCAGTGAAATGCATGATAAGATTGGCCCATGGTTTCATTGCCCTGATTCTCTGAATCGACAAGTTGAGTCTGGGAAATGGTGGGATACTGGGATGATAGGCGAAGATGTATCTTACAGTGAAAATGACTTCAAAATAGTATCCGACCGTGTGAGAGCCGCTTATTTTGGTCTAGTATGCGAAACAGTCGGTTCTGGAATTTCAAACATCGGGGATTTAGAAATGGCAGTAGAGAGTGCCCTGGTTGTTAATCCTCCTTTTCAGATGATGAACAAGATTGGAGTGGACAAAGCCCTTGAATTGGTGAGAGTTTATGCTAAAGAGTGGCCCGAATTCATCGTTCCGGAAATACTGGTTAAACAGGCTGAGTCAGGAAAGCCATGGGATATCCCGATGGTACTTAGAGAAGACAGGGATGACGTTTCTCTTGTGACTATCAGACGGCCCAATACGCTGAATGCTCTCAATGCTACGGTCATGAGCCAGCTGAAAACCATATTCACAGATATTAAACAAGACAGCAAAATAAAGGGTGCTGTCCTAACAGGTTTTGGGAAAAAAGCGTTTGTCTCAGGAGCTGATATCAATGAATTTACTCGATTGAAAACGCCCGAAGACCTGGAGCTTTTTGCGCTGAAAGGTCAGGAGACGTTGAATCTGATCGAGAATCTCGGAAAGCCGGTTATCTGCGCCTTGAATGGGCTTGCATTTGGAGGAGGCAATGAGCTTGCCATGGCCTGCACAACAAGGATTGCTAAGAAAGGATTGAGAATTTTAACAGGCCAGCCAGAACCGAAGCTCGGCATAATCCCGGGATATGGTGGAAGTCAGAGGTTGCCCCGTATTGTGGGATTCTCTAATGCATGGCCTATTCTCCGTACCGGAAATCCCATATCTTCAGAAGAGGCATTAAAAATAGGCCTAATACACGAGGAGATAGAAGGAGATATCATAGAAGAGGGGATCGCTTTTGCCAGGAAGATAATTTCAGGTGAATTGAATATTCCGCCTATCAAGAAAGAACCGATTGAGGTTCCTGATACTCTTCCTGAAGTAGATATCGGTCATCTCTCTCGCAAGACCGATGAATTACTGCAGAAAGCAACTCTTGAAGGGGCAAAAATGACACTTGAAGAAGGACTTAAGCACGAAGCTAAGATACTTGGAGAATGTATCAGGACAAAAGATATGAGAATCGGGATAGAGACTTTTATGAAATTCGGCGCAAAGAAGAATGCCGCATTTTCTCATGTGTAGCCCTACTGAGAGTATGAAAAAAGAATAAACTGGAGGTAAAGATGGCATATAAGCGAGCATTTATTCCATACGATGCATACTGGAGCACACCTTTTTGTAGGTGGCAGGGAAGTTTTGCCCACCTGCACTCCATGATATTTGCTGCCGAGATTTGCAAAGGCGCTTTACGTGGACGAGCAATACCAACGGATACATTTGATGGATTAGTTTTGGGAATCACAATACCCCAGAAATCCAGTTTCTATGGTGCTCCCTGGATGGCTGGCATGATTGGAGCTCCAGGAATAACAGGTCCTACAATCAGTCAGGCGTGCGCGACTTCAGCAAAATGTGTGTCGGCTGCGTCTGAAGAGATAGAACTCGGCAATAACGAGGCTATTCTCGTTGTAACCTGCGACCGGACGAGTAATGGGCCTCATATTTATTATCCAAATCCCATGGGGGTCGGAGGAACAGGGGATAAGGAGGATTGGGTCTGGGACAATTTTGGCTATGACCCCTATGCAAAAAATGCCATGATAGAGACAGCGGAGAACGTAGCAAAAGAAGCGGGAATAACGAAAGAAGAGCAGGATGAAGTAGCCTATATGCGTTATAGCCAGTACCAGGATGCGCTGAAGGATGGCAGCGCCTTCTTAAACCGCTTTATGGTCGTTCCCATAGATGTCAAGGATGCCACTGGCAGAAAGGTGATTGCGACAGTAACAGGAGATGAAGGTGTTTTTCCGACAACACCTGATGGCTTGGCCAGGTTGAGAACCTCGCTTGAAGGTGGCACGGTCACGTTTGGAACTCAGACCTTCCCCGCAGACGGGAATGCTAGCCTCATAATAACTACACAGGAAAAAGCAAGAGAATTGAGCCGTGATAAAAATGTTGAAATACAGGTTCTTTCTTATGCAGAATCCAGGACGAAGAGGGGTTACATGGCAAAATCCATCGTGCCAGCAGCTGAGAGAGCCCTTTCTCGAGCAGGAATTGGAATCAAAGATGTTAAGGCGATAAAGACGCATAATCCATTTGCAGTGAATGATGTGTTTTTCTGCAGAGAGATGGGGATCAAGTTTGAAGATATGAACAATTATGGCTGTTCACTTGTCTGGGGGCATCCTCAGGGGCCTACCGGAGCCCGATTGATTATTGAATTGATTGAAGAGTTGGTCATACTGGGGGGAGGATACGGACTGTTCGACGGCTGTGCAGCTGGCGATACGGCAGCAGCAGTTGTGTTAAAGGTCGATATTAAATAAAACTACAGAGATATAGGACCATCCCCAATTTTAATTATAAAAAGGGGAGGGCTCTATCAAAGAAACCATGACGCCTCGTGAGCGATGGCTGGCTGTTCTCAAACGCCAGAAACCTGATCGTATTCCGATGGACTACTGGGCTACACCAGAGGCATCTTTTCGGCTTATGAAATACGTGGGCTGTGTCAATAAGCGGGAATTGCTCGAGAGGCTCCATGTAGATTTTGTCGTTAAATTGAGGCCGAGTTATATCGGACCGAAGATTCCCAAAGGACAGGATGTTTTTGGATGCAAGTACATGGGAGTGGATTATGGATCCGGGGTTTATAAGGAATGTGTCTATCATCCTCTGGCCGAGTTCAATTCAGTTGAAGAGATTAAAAGCAATTATACGTGGCCACGCCCGGATTGGTGGGACTTCAGCAAGATTGAGATGCAGCTCAAAGGAAATGAGATGTACCCAACCGTCGGGGGAAAACATGAGCCATTCCTGTGCTATAGGAAGCTGCGCGGAGAAACCCAGGGTTATATGGACATAATTAAGAATCCTGAGATTGTTCATTATTGTCTAGATAAGCTTTTTCATCTCAGCTATGAGAAAACCAGTCGGTTATACGAACAGATTCCTGGCAGTGTTATGTTGACCAATATATCTGAAGACATGGGGGGACAGAATGACCTACTGTTTTCACCTGCTCACATCCGCGAGTTTCTCATTCCTCGTATGAAACTCATGATTGATCTGGCGCATGAGGCTGGCGCATACGTTTTTCACCACAATGATGGGAGTATCCACCCGATCATTCCAGATTTGATAGAGATTGGAATTGATATCTTGAATCCGATTCAGTGGCGATCAAAAGGCATGAAGCGGGAATGGCTTAAGCGTGAATTTGGCGACGATGTTATATTTCATGGAGGAATGGACAATCAGTACACACTTTGCTTTGGAACAACTAAGGAAGTCAAACAGGAAGTTTTAGACAATCTTCGTATTCTCGGAGAAGATGGCGGTTATATTTTTGCACCCTGCCATAATATTCAGGCGGCAAGCCCTCCGGAGAATATTGTAGCGATGTATGAGACATGCTACCAGAATGGATGGATGTGAGAAGTGTCAAAACATACGAAATTGGTTTTTGGGGCTGCGTTGAGTTCGGCTCATTTTTATTCAATTCCCTCCTTCTGACCTGCTCTGCAGATAGTAATGGATAGAAGAGACATATCCAGTCAATGAAGATTCGAGATTATTAGAAAAAACTAGCGGAAGTGCCGGAATAAGGTAGTTACAGAATGGACTTCGCCCACTAAATCACAGTGTTTCGACTTTTATAGATATTCCGTCCTTTCCTCAGCAGCCATAGCCAGTTGAGGCTAGGCCTAAAGGGGGAGGGCGCTCGGCCTCAAAATTGAGCTTATGTCGCTAGAATCTATAACTCAACGAAATATTCGGTGCGATGATGTGCATTTTGTATATGCCTGGCATGGCAGATGCCCAGTCTGGATCGGCTAATGGATCGCCCATAGTAGTTGCTGATGGGATATTCCTCTCTTTTCCGTTTAAATACTCAAGGCCAATTTCAAGCTGAAGACTTTTCAGGCTGTAACCGAGCCCAAAGGTGAAGACATGGAAGTCATGGCTGGGAAGCAGAATATTCATGGTTCTATCTGGAACAGGAGAAGGATCCCAGTAATACCCCCCCCGCACAGCAAGAGATCTGAACATGTATTCGGCCCCAAACCTGAGCTGGAGAGTGTCATCCCAGAACATGGGCCTGAGAGAATTAATCACGATCTCATAAAATGAATCCTTGTAGTCAGTCAGCATATAGGCCCCTAATCCAACATCTATATCGCTAATTCCATAAGGTTTGACTTTCTGATGAGACCATTGTGTATACTGGACGTCGGCGGTCACAGTAAGATTCTCTGTGGGATAGACGGCAACGCCTGCTGCAATCCAGACAGGCCATGTGACTTCCCTCTCTAAATCAGTGGAGCCGACCTTGTCATATCCTCCTATAATGAAGCCCAGAGTGGAGAGGTTGGAAATGCTGGCCTCTCCACTGAATTCGATTCTGCTTGCTGTTCTAAAAGTCGCCCCCAGGCTTAAAACGTTATGGGGTCTAACCAGAATTCCGAAGATGGCACCGTATCCCCATCCTTTCATGCTTTCCTCGTACTGCCCCAGATCGATCACCATGTTTAGGACAGGCTCAACAGAACCAGCATGCATGGCAACATCAAACATTCCGTAGTTGATATTCAATGCGGCGCCGATAGAAAGGATGTCGTTTATGTTATAGGCAATCCCGGGCGCAATAGTGACTACCCCAATCCTGCTACTCCATTTAAGGGTGGAATTCCCATTCGCGATACCTACAAGGTCTGCACCATCCCATTCGGTTCCAAGTCTTGAATGAGTATAGACGCCTAGTCCAGCTACAAAGTTCCTGCCAATTGGATGATAATAGGCAAGCATTCCACTAAAATAATGTTTGCTCTCAGTCTTTGCATCCACCACGTGAATGTCCCCGGAAGGCATCGGAGAGCTTAATCGATAGGAGCCGTTGGGAATTATATCTGTCCCATAGAAGCCGAAATACTTTTGTTTGAAGAAAGCCATGCCAGCAGGATTCCAGAAGATTGTGCTGAAGTCATCGGCAAGCCCCACGAATGCTCCTCCCATTGAGAGTGATCTTGTGCCGAGGCCGTTCAGATTCAGGCCGTTTCCCAAAGCTAAGGAGCATAAAAACCCAAAAAAGATACACGAAGCGACATAAAATTTTTTTATCTTCATCATAACCTCCTATTATTTCCTGATTAAAAATGTAAGCAAGAAATGTGCCAGAATAGGCGCTTTTTATCATCTTATTGTTTTGCAATAATTTATACATATTTAGAAATCCTTCCTCTTTGGATAAGTTCACTTTTTTGGATATAAATTCGATAAACCGAACCGAAACCCCTTAATTTTCTAGAAAATGCTCTTTTTTTCTTCGTTTACTCTTTGAGCAACAGTAATGGCTGTTATGGGAACATATCTTTTTGGCAGGATATGCCCAATCTTGTATCTTAATTCATATAAGGAGTAATGAAATACTTTTTTCAGAACCGTCCTGAGCTTGAATGAGTGGCGTTCAGTTGAAGATGTATTTGATTCCTCAAAATCAGTATATTCATTTAGGATTGTGTAGAAGGCTTTATTGAAATAGATTTTTGATCTTTATTTTTCTAATTTCTTAAATTTCACTTAAAAACGCAGGAAATTGGTTTTTGGGACTGCGTTGAGTTCGGCTCATTTTTATTCAATTCCCACCTTCTGGCCTGCTCTGCAGATAATAATATATAGAAGAATAATACCCAGTCAATGAAAATTCGAGATTATTAGAAAAAAAGGCTCGTTCTAATGGGACAGTGACAGGACAGTGGCTAAATTTTGACATCGCATTTTCCCTGTGCTATAAGTCTTTTGCTGAAAATTATGAACTCTCTTCGTGTATGTTTACAAGCGGGAATGTTAAAGCTCGATAGAAATCACAAAAAGGCGAATACCTCTCCCCAAGGATTGAACAATGTCAGTATCATCGTTATCTTTAAAAGTTTTATTTAATTGGGGGATGCAAATGATAAAAAAAGTTAGTCATCTGGGAATGGCTGTTAAAAATCTTGAAGAAGCTAGAGAGTTTTATCGCTCTGCTTTTGGACTGGAATCGTCTGATCCGATCATCGGGGGTGACGGAACGCTCAGAGTGAGCATGGTCGATGTCGGAAATACTCTGATTGAGCTCCTGCAGCCCATAGGGAATGAAGGAGTCGTAGCAAAATTCCTGGAGAAGCGCGGCGAGGGCTTCCACCATATCTGTTATGAAGTTGATGATATCAATGCAGAAATTGCTTCGCTTAAAGCCGCAGGATTAGAGATTCTGGGTGAACCAAAGCCAGGTGCTGAGGGAATGGCTGTCTTCCTTCATCCCCGAGGAACTTACGGGGTTCTGGTAGAGCTGGTAGAAAAATAATTGGGGAGATGTGAGTCATAATAATATAGATCTCCGGAGGACAAAATGGATTTTGAATTAACTGAAGAGCAGAGAATGTTCAAAGAAATGGCTCGAAAATTCGCGGAACAAGAGATTTTGCCTTCCCTCAAGGAAAATGAACGCCAGGAGATATTTGATCTGGGAATCATAAAAAAGTTAGCATCACAAGGCCTTCTTGCGCCTCATATGCCAAAAGAGTATGGAGGATTGGGCCTTGATTATGTAACCTCTGCTTTAATCTGGGAAGCACTCTGTATGGCCAGTTTATCTATAACTCAGGCCGCAGTTAGCGGTCCTATCCAACCTGCAACCAATCTTCTGGATGCCGGAAGCGATGAGCAGAAGAATAAATACCTGCCTCCAGTATGCAAAGGAGAAAAGATTATGTCAGGAGCAGTAGTTGAGCCCACTGCCGGAAGCGATTCATCCATGATTGAGACTTCGGCTGTCCGCAGCGGCAATCATTGGATTATCAATGGCACAAAAATCTTTATCACCAACGGTGAAATAGCTGATGTTGTACTATTTATAGCTCAAACAGATAAAAGCAAGGGACTCAAAGGACTAGCAACCTTTTTAGTTGAAAAGGGCACTCCTGGTTTTTCAAGCACGCCACAGAAAGGGAAGATCAGCTGGAGAGGTGGTAGTGAAGGTACTTTGAGATTCACCGATATGGAGATTCCTGTGGAAAACCAGGTTGGAGAGAGCGGAAGGGCTTTGAGAGATGCTTTACGAGGTATTGATACCGCACGGCTGTTCCTCGCTGCTGGCGCCGTGGGCCTTGCCCAGAGCTGCCTTGATTCGAGCATCAAGTATGCCAAAGAGCGTGTTCAGTTCGGAAAACCTATCGGTGGCCACCAATTGATACAGGAAATAATCGCTGATATGGCGACGAAGATAGAGGCAGCTAGATGGCTTGCTTACCGAGTTGCATATCTCAAAACCCGCGGTATTCGCCATATTAAGGAGATGTCCTATGCTAAGTATTTTGCTACGGAGACAGCTCTCTGGGTAGCTTCTCAGGCGGTAAAGATCCATGGCTCCTTTGGTACAATCGATGATTACCCAGTGGGACATCATTATCAAGATGCAATCACTGCGACCATACTTGGTGGGACCGCACAAATGCATCAGTTAACCATAGGACAACAGCTTTTAGAGATGGCCGCCTTTAAGTAATAGATATCGGCAAAAACAGTGAAACAAAAATTTGATGCTATAGTCGTCGGTGCAGGTCCGGCGGGCTCCGCATGTGGCTACAACCTGGCAAAGTCAGGGCTGGCGACCCTACTTATAGAGAGAGGAAAATTTCCTGGAGCAAAGAATATGTGGGGAGGCGTATTATACGGTCCCTCCTTAAATCAGCTTTTTCCCCAATTTTGGGAGGAAGCACCGGTTGAGAGGTATATACTTCGCAATAAATTTTCCTTGCTCACCCCAGAATCTTCTCTTTCTACTGAATTCACTACAAAAAAGTTCGGGGACATTCCTTATAACGGTATTTCATTGCTGCGCTCTAAGTTTGACCGCTGGTTTGCTTCCAAGGCGGAGAAGGAGGGTGTAATCGTAGCTGCAGGGCTTCAGGCTGATGACCTTCTCTGGGACGGGAAAAGAGTTGTTGGGATAAAGGCAGGCGGCGATGAACTTCCTGCCAGCGTCGTTATTGCCTGTGATGGGGTGAATTCCGCCTTGGCAGAAAAGGCCGGACTCAGGAGCAGCTTTTCACCAAAGGATATGAAACAGGGAGTAAAGGAGATAATCCAGTTGCCTAGAGATCTGATAGAGCAGCGTTTTAACTTAGCGGGAGAAGAAGGAGTAGCCTGGGAGTTTATCGGCGCGTTCACCAGGGATATTCCAGGGGGAGCATTCATATACACCAATAAAGAAAGCCTGTCAGTGGGGATTGTGGCTCAGCTGAGTAAGCTAGCTGAGAAAAGGATACGGGCTGATGACATGCTGGAGGAATTTAAAAAGCATCCAGCAGTGGCAAATTTGGTTGCCGGAGGCCAATTGGTTGAATATTCAGCACATCTTATTCCTGTTGCCGGGAGAGCTATGATGCCCGGCCTTTATAAAGATGGATTTCTTGTGGCTGGCGATGCTGCCGCCTTTGTCCTGGCCACAGGCTTGGCCCTGGAAGGAGCCAATTTTGCAATTGCTTCGGGATTAGCCGCTGCAGAGACTGTTATCAGAGCCAAAAAGAGCGGGGACTTCTCCGAGAAGTCTCTTTCCTGTTACCCTGAACTTTTAAGAGAGAGCTTTGTCCTCAAGGATTTGGAGACCTTCAAGAAGGCTCCACATTTCTTGGAAAATCCTAGGGTTTACAGCTTATATCCTCAGCTAGTCTGCGACCTGGCAGAGAAGATTTTCACCAATGATGGTAAACCAAAGGAGAGAATCTGGAGATTACTTAAACAGTCGATGAAGGAAAGAGTTTCCTTCTGGCAGGTAATTCGAGATCTGATCCAAATGAAGAGGTCATTATGAATCCGAAGAGCATTGAAGATAAACTGGCTGTTAACAAGTATGATATAGATAAAGAAGTTCACATTAGTATTCACGAGGATATCTGCAATAAGTGTGAGGAGTATTATTGCATCCCTGCCTGCCCGGCTGATTGCTTCAAGGAGTCAGAGGAACACATCACTTTTTCCTATGAAGGATGTCTCGAGTGTGGCAGTTGCCAGATTGTCTGTGAGAAAGGTGCCATTGAATGGGCTCTACCCAGGGCGGGATTTGGTATCTGTTACCAATACGGATAATTTGTGGAGGCTTGATTTATTAAGCCCGCTTGGAGGTATCATGGCGAGGAGTGAAGTGCTGCGGCAATCACTTGCAGGGGCTTGATTCATCAAGCCCACCTTGTCATTGCGAGGAATGGAATGATGAAGCAATCTCATATAAAGGTAGAGATTTTCCCCGCTGCACCCGCATTGGCAGGGATGAAGAGGCTTAATTCATATGGGCCGGCTTTCAGATAAGTTAAAAAAGGATGTTCTTGAAGGCGAGCGAATTAAGCAACACAACATAGAGAAAGGTCGAGATGGATATAATAGTCTGCGTCAAACAGGTGCCCGATCCAGAGATTCCACCTGCAAAGTTTAAACTGGATACCGAGTCAAAACGGGTAGTGCCTCCTGAAGGGATTCCCTCCGTGATAAATCCCTATGATGAGCAAGCGGTTGAGCTAGCTTTGCGGCTCAAAGAGAAACATGGCGGGAAGATAACGATTTTATCCATTGGTGAGGTTAGTGCAAAGAGCATAGTCAAGCATGCCCTTTCAATGGGAGCTGATGAAGGCATTCTCCTTACTGACACTGCATTTGAGGGCTCAGATAGTTTCTCCATTGCCTACATTTTAAGCCAAGCGATTAAGAAGGTTGGACACTGTGACCTGATACTGTGCGGCAGGCAATCTGCTGATTGGGATGAGGGTCTTGTTGGACCCTTGGTTGCCGAGAACTTAGGTTTTCCCTTAATAACTTTGGCTGAAGAAGTAGAATTTTCCGATGGAGAGCTGAGAGTTAAGCGAGTTAGTCTTGATGGTTACCAGGTGTTTTCGGTTCGCTTGCCTTCAGTGATTACTGTAAGCCATGAAGTAGGACAACCCCGGCTGCCCTCGGGGTGGGGCATAATATCTGCATCCCAGAAGGATATCCCGGTATGGAATGCCAGTGATATCAATGCCGATTCTTCTCGAATCGGAACTGATGCTGTTAGGAGAAAACTAATAAGGCTTTTCATCCCAGTGCGAGAAAGGAAGTGTACGATTATAGAAGGGGAGACCCCAGCTGAGGCATCGGCTGAGTTAGCTGAGAAATTGAGGGAAAAAGGAGTGATATAGACTTTAGACAAAGAGATAGGGCGATGGAAGATTCTCAAGACGTATTAATATGTGGCGAGGCGATCGATGGAAAGATCACGACAATTACTAAGGAATTAGTGAATATTGGCAGGGAGCTTAGTGAAAACCTCAATCAGCCATTAAGGCTTTTATTGATCGGGCAAAGCCTCCAGGGAGTGGCAGCCGAAGCAGCCTCTCTCGGTTCGGATGTCTATTTGGTGGATGATGTTCCCTTTGCTGAATCGGTTCCCGAGCGTTATGTTGCCATAACCGCAGAAGTCTGTCAGAAAGCAACTCCCTCAGTCATCATTTTCGGCCAGACCGATATGGGGCGAGAAGTTGCGCCCAGGGTAGCTGCAAGATTGAAGGCCGATGTTTGTATGGACTGTGTTGACTTGGCAGTAGAGCCCGAGACTAGCTCCCTTCTTCTAACCAAGCCGGTTTATGGAGGGAATGCCATGGCGGTCTGGGTTTCATCAGAACACAAGCCCCAGATCATTACCATACGACCGAGGACGGCATCACCGGCCGAGCCAGATTCTTCCAGGAAGGGTGAGATAATTCCCCTCACAATTAAGGTAGATAGCTCGGTATTCAAGAGTAAACTGCAGGAAAGCGTAAGAGAAGAGGTTAGAGGAGTAAAGCTTGAAGAGGCGAAAGTCGTTGTGTCTGGAGGAGGAGGGATCGGTGGCAAGGAGGGCTTTGAGTTATTGGAAGGACTGGCGCAGATTCTTGGAGGCGCTTTAGGAATTAGCCGTGTTCCTTGCGATGAGGGATGGATGCCCTCTAATCTGGAGATCGGTCAAACAGGCCATGTTGTGAGCCCTGACCTCTATATTGCAATAGGAATTTCTGGTGCCCCTCAGCACCTCGCTGGATGCTCGGGCTCAAAGTGTATTGTGGCCATAAACAAGAATCCTGAGGCACACATATTCAAAGAAGCCGATTTTGGAATCATTGAGGATTACCGACAAGCTCTTCCCCCGTTTATCGAGAAAATCAAGACGTTAAAGAGTTAGGGGGCGCGCCTCAAATAAAAGGGGACAGGCTACTTTTTCCCTCACTGTAGGGGCTTGATTCATCAAGCCCACCTTTCTGTCATTGCGAGGAATGAAATGACGAAGCAATCTCTTTTGTTATCAATAAAGTTGCCTATCCCCTTTTTATGTCCTAGGATTGTTTTTCTTCGCTTTTCTCTGAAGATAGCTTCTCCTTCAAAAGTTCGCCGACTCCTGCGATGCTTCCAAGAATGCCCGAGGCTTCAAAGGGTAAGAATACCTTCGACGCTTTTCCGTCCGCAATCTTTTGGAGAGCTTCAAGATATTTTATAGCGATCAGGTCATTTGTCGGTCTACCCTTATGGATTGCCCCATATACAGTCTCAATCGCTTCCGCCTCTCCTTTGGCAACGGTTAACTTTTGATATTTATCAGCATCTGCAACTTTCTTTATTGCCTCTGCCTGTCCTTCAGCTTTGAGAATAGCTGACTTTTTTTGACCTTCTGCCTCAAGGATCATGGCACGCCTATCTCGCTCCGCTTTCATTTGGCGGTGCATGGCGTCGGTTACGTCTGTTGGGGGTTCAATCCTCTGCAGCTCAACGCGCGTGACCCTTACGCCCCACTTATCGGTGGCATCATCGAGAATCTGGCGTAATTGAGTGTTTATGACTTCTCTAGAAGTCAGTGATTCATCTAGCGCCATATCACCAACCAGATTCCTTAAATTGGTTTGCGCCAGTTTAGTCGCAGCTGTATAAAAATTCGCAACATTATAAGTAACTTTCACCGGGTCAGTTACCTCGTAATAGACAACTGCGTCCACCTCAACGACAACATTATCTTTGGTAATAACTGCTTGGGGAGGCACGTCGTGCACCTGCTCTCGCATATCTACTTTTTTCAAGCGCTCCAAAAAAGGAATGATAATGGTTAACCCGCTGTCAGCTGTTCGCTGATACTTGCCGAGCCTTTCTATCAACCCTTTCTCCCAGGGTCTGACAATCTTTATTCCTGTTGCTGCGATTATGAATATAACAAAGGCTAAGGTGATTAATATTACTTCCATTTTATTCCTCCTCCTCTAAAATTTTAACAACTAAATGTGTTCCATCTAATCTGGTCACTTCCACCCTTGCTCCTGCCCGTATAACTCCTCCGGTATCACTGTCTGCTCTCCATTCCTCCTTTTTCAGCCGGACTCGTCCTGTATTCTTCATATTGTCAATCTCTTCCAACACAACGCATTCCTTGCCAACAAACCGGTCAGCGCCAATCCCGGGAGGCTGTTTCTTGCTAAAGCGCTCTGCAAACCTTCTTGAGACAACAAATAGTATCCCCGAGATAATTACAAAGGCTCCTAATTGCCATCCAATGCCCAGGCCAAGAATCGCTAGAATACCTGCTATTGCTGCTCCCACACCAAACCACAGAAGAAAAAATCCTGCAGTGAATATTTCACCAACGACAAAGATGCCAGCAATAATCATCCAAATCCACCAAATTTTTATACCCATTAGCTTACCTCCTCCATAGGAATGACGTTTTATTTGGTGCTTTTATTATAAGCATGCTATCAATCCAGGACAATCGAGCAGGGTGGAAGAATGCTTTGTCCTTAATGTCCAATTTGCCAATAATTACCATTTTTTTCTTTCCATATATAAGTACCAAAATTCAATAAGGATTATTCACCTGGATTATTCATAAAGAATGCCGATACTTTCTATCATTACGGATGAAAAGATACAAAGGACCTAACTATAAATCAAGAGAAAAAACTAAAAAAAGATTGTTTCGTGGATACCATGATCGAGAGAATTTCGAGAGGTTTATTCTTTTACCAGGATTGGCGGTAAACCAACTAAGAAATCTTCAAATGCCTTGTCTTCAGTCTAATAACGGCTTTTACTTCCTTGTTGATTCCTTCCCAATTTTTTCTTATAAATGTCGTTGTTAACTGCTTGCCTTTTTGGAAATAACTGACCTTTTCTTCTGGACTTTCCTTTTTCTTTAGGCCTTCAATTAACTGAAGGATTCCAGCTACTGCACCTGGAATTGAAAATGAGTTCAATGAGTAGTCTGCTTTGCTCGGATCTGCTTTTTCGGGAGGAATCAATGGACTCAAATTCGTTGTGGCAGCTGGTATCTTAAATTTCCATGATAGTTTTTCTTGATGCAGTTTCTTGCTGGAAATAATCAATTCGTCTCCGATAAACAAGGATAAATTGTATTCGATATTTCTAACCCTTACCTCTGCTTTTTTTGTTGCGAATTGAGTATCGAGTTGAATATCAATTTCTAATTCCTTCTTCAGGAATAGATCCTCTGTCTTTATATCTAAAAGATATACGTGCGAACCAGAGTTTTTGAATAACTCATGAGCCCCGATGCTGAGTGAATTAAAACCCCTGTTAAGAAGTCCGCCCTTAATTATTTTTTTACCATGGTATAATTTATAATAGGCCGGATTCTCGATATCTATTCCGAGCACAATTTTATCTGGCGGAGTGAATCTTTTGTAGATTTCGCTATCTATTAGGGCAATTTCAGTGATCAAAGGATATTTTCTTTTCCAGGTCTTCATGTAATCCGATACATCCGCAAAAGTCTGATCGTCCAGAAATAAAAATATGAATTCTGTTCCCCGATAAGTTTCGATATATTCCTGCAGCCATTTGTATTCGCCATTCGTATTTTTTAGTTTATAGTATGAGTAAGCAAGGAGTCCGTTGACAATTGGGTAAGGAATGTCCTTTTTAACATTTCTTAACAGCAGATCTATCGTTCCTTTATAGTCTTTGTTGCCGAGAGTTTCAGATACCTCGGTTTTCCAGTCACCGTATTGAACAAAATGAAGATTTATAACCGACGGGCCCAAAAAGAAAAATAAAGCCAAGATTCGCAAACTTCTTTTTTTCTTTACAGATATTCTTTTAATCATCGTAGCTGAAGACAAAATAGGCTTCGAGGTTTTTATTCGGGAAATCATCGGGGAGTTTAGGGAAGGGAGAGCTTATATTGAGAGCCTTGAGCGCTGTTTGGTCGAGTAATTGTATTTCTGAAGATCTAATGATTTCCACAGACGACAGCTCGCCGCTTTTTTCAATTATTACAAAAATTTCAACCTCTCCTTTCGCGCCCGTTTTTTGTGATGGAGAGAGGACCCAGTTCTTTTGGATTCTATCCACAACGATTTTCGCCCAAGGGCTTATATCATAGTCTTTAACCTGAAAAGAGGCGCGTCCTCTACGGGTCGAAGCTCTTCTGCCAGGGGTTTGGGGGGAAGAGGTTCTTCTCGATCGGTCAATATTTGAATAGTCAGAATAGATATATCTCAGGAGGTCCAAATCCCTTTTTTCATAACCTTTGCCGATTTCTTTGAGTATATTTTCTTTTTTTTCAGAGCTTAAGGGTAAAACCAGCCTATCGTCTAAAGACAAATCCGATTTGGTTTTACTCCTTGAAGGAATATCCAGGCTGAATCCGGAGGCCAATCCTTGATAAGGGATTGTTTTATCTGCCCTATCTTCAATATGTTCTTTGGCGATTTCTGCTGCGTCTTGGTCTATATCGACCTGAAATTTTCCTTCCTCTTCGGAGGGTTCAGATTTTTTTTCGAGACCTTCTCCAAGAGAGCTCTCCTTGAAACTGCCTATGCTTGCAGGATATTTATCGAGTTCAGGAATGAGTAATTTATCAGGTGGAACAATAATGACATCTGTTGTTTTTTCTTCATAGATATATACTTTTATCGGAATTATGAATATTAAACCGAGGAAAATAACGATTGCATGGATTACGACTGAACTAAGAAAGCAGAGTCCTTGTCTTTTCAACTCAGGATTGTCTTTAATAATTTGCGCTATCTTTGTCTTGAGTTTCAACATATTTGTCTCTCTATATTTTAAAATCCAAATTGAAGAGGAAAAGTTTCATTTATACTATTATAGCTCAAGGGAACGAAATTTGCTTTTTTGTTTCTTGAATTCTTCAATATTTTGATATAAATTGAAAAATTACCAAAAGAAGCTTTTTGAATGCAATTTTCCAATAAAACAGAAAGGGATTAACAATGAAAAGAACTCTTATACTTTTTTCAATTCTATTTTTATTAGCGAATTGTATTGTTTATGCCCAGGCGAAACCAGACGGAAAGAGAGCATGGGAGATTGTGAATTACCTTGCATCTGAAGAGTTTAAAGGAAGAAAATCAGGAACACCCGAATATCAGAAAGCCGCAGAGTATGTAGCAGCAAAAATGAAAGAATACGGACTTCAGCCTGGTGGGGAGAAAGGAACATATTTCCAGCAAGTGCCCTTTAAAAATTGGAGAAACTACGAGCAGCCGATTAGGCTTGAAATAACCGCACCTGTTCACCGCGTGTATTATGCAGGCCGCAACAGAGATTTTATGCCGACAAGGGGTACAGGCTCAGGAGTTATTAAAACCCAAGTGATTTTTGCAGGATACGGAATCAGTTCGAAGAAGCATAATTGGGACGATTATGAAAACTTAGATGTAAAGGGGAAGATTGTCATGACTGTCCCTGGTGTTCCTGAATCTAAAGAAAAAGAATTGAGGAGAGATTGGACAATAAATAAAAAGATAGAAACAGCAGTGAGTAAGGGTGCAGTCGGAATGATTAGAATGAATATCTTTTCATACACACAAATGAGGCAGCGCAGAATTTCCTCTTCGGTAAAAAAAGGAATATGCCCCGAGGGCTTCGTTGTTTTAACCGCAAACAGGAATTTTTTAGATGATGTCTTCTATATTGGAAAGAAAAGCTGGAAATACTTTGTGAGCAAGATGATAAGAGAGAAAAAATCATTCACTGCCTCTCTTGATGTCGCAGTTGAAATGGAAGTCCATTTCACTCAGGAAGATAGGGAAGCTCCCAATGTAATCGGGATTTTACCAGGTAAAGACCCGAAGCTGAAGGATGAATACATCATTATAGGCGGACATCTTGACCATGTGGGCGTAGGAGTTGACGGGTTTGTTTACAACGGAGCAGATGATAATGCAGGGTCTGCGGCAGTCATACTGGAGATCGCCAGGGTATTGAAGGCAAATAAATTTAGGCCTGACCGGACTCTTGTTTTTGCCTCATGGGCGGGTGAAGAGCTTGGGCTTATTGGTTCCAGGCACTATACCAAAAAGCCCCTTTATCCTCTCAAAAAGACAGTCGTCTACATGAATATAGACATGGTGGGTTGCGGAGATACGGATCTATATGTTGGTGGGATGTGGGAATTTTCAGACTTTTATGACTTCCTCAAAGAAAATATGGACGAAGAAATGAAAAAGAGGCTTCGCTTCCGCTTGAATTATAGAGGCTCGGATCATACAGCCTTCCTGGGTAAAGGCGTGACTTCTATCAGCCTGAGGACAGGAAACGTGCTCACAAGGGAACTGGATGATGAGCATCCGGAATACCATTACCCCGGGGATGATCCCAATATTATCGAACCAGAACTGCTCGAGCTCTCTGCCCAGTATTACCATGATATCCTTGTTTTTCTGGCAAACTCCAGAAAGAATCTTCTGGACCCGATTCACCACATTAATTTTGTTCATAAAGATTCCATTGTTGTTGACATCCACTGCGATACTATTGGGCGGTATTTGAGAGGAACAGATCTCAGTAAGGATAATCCAAGAGGCCATATTGATATTCCAAAACTCAAACAAGGAGCTATGGATTTACAGGTTTTTGCCTGTTTCGTCGGCCCTCCGAGAAATGAACTCCAGAAAAATCAAGCGGCAAAAAGAGCTTTTAGCCAGATAGATGGCCTGTATCGGCTTGTAGATGAAAATCCGGATGACCTGGCTTTTGTCAAATCCTATGGAGATTTAATGAGGCTGAGAGGAAAAGGGAAAACAGGGATTCTCATCGGGATAGAAGGCGGATATGCCATAGAGAACGAATTAAGCCTGCTCAGGACCTTTTATAACTTGGGCGTGAGGCTGATGACTCTGACTCATTGGACGAGGACCGACTGGGCTGACGCTTCCGGCGACGAGCAAGCGAAATTCTGTGGGTTGACTGAATTTGGGGAAAAAGTAGTAAAAGAAATGAACAGGCTTGGGATCATAATCGATGTGTCTCATGTTCATGATGAGACCTTTTGGGATGTCATCAAAGCCACAAATTCTCCTATCGTCGCTTCTCACTCCTGTTGCAGAGCCCTTTCTGATCATTTTAGGAATCTATCAGATGAAATGCTCAAGGCCTTGGCTAAAAATGGCGGAGTTATCGGCATAAATTATGCTCCTGGGTTCTTGAATGCGGAACAATCAAAAAAGTTTGATGCCTTGAGGCAGGAGATTGCAGAGAAATATGACCTTCCCACTGATTATAGAGAGTTAAGGAAGGCAGACCCTGAAAAAAGAAAAAAATTCTCAAAAGAGTATCGACAGAGGTCCGAAGAGTTGGCTAAGACTTTACCTCCTATTGATGTCAAAACGGTTGTTGATCATATTGACCATGTTGTGAAGGTAACAGGGAAAGCGGATTATGTGGGATTGGGCTCAGATTTTGATGGGATCGGAAGGCCTCCGGTAGGGCTTGAACATGTGGGAAAAATATCCAATATCACAAAAGAACTGTTTCGAAGAGGATATAAGGAGTCGGACATCAAAAAGATCCTTGGAGGTAACTTCCTGAGAGTTATGAATAAAGTTTTCAGCAATAAGGATAAATAACACTTTTTTGAGCTAGATTTTATGCAGGGATTTGATTCATCTGCTGGGGTTTGATTGAGCAAATCCGCCTTGTTCTAATGCAGGAGCTTGATTAATCGGCTGGGATTTGATTGAGCAAACCCGCCTTTTTTGTCATTGCGAGCGCAGCGTGGCAATCTCATGAATTTTTAAGAAGAGGGAGATGAGGGGTTAGAAAATTTCTTAAAAATTATTAAAGAGCTTGCTCCAACTATAAGAAAAATAAGAAGAATTATAATGATCAATTTCTTTGTGGCCGACGGATAAATAGTTTTATCAGACCTCCCTGTTACTACGAACCCAGCCCAGTAATAGGGATGCGAGAGCACATCAGAGTCTATCATTTCCAGTTTAGTTTTATGCAAAGAATCCATTATTGTGTTTGAAGAGCGCAGGTGAAAATAATATCTTTGCATGAACTGGGAAGTCGCTTGGTCATGCACGGCCCATAGGCTCATTAGTACTGAGGAGGCGCCTGCATAGAAGAAGGCTCTACTCAAGCCATCTATTCCCTCTCCTCTTATGAATTGACCGAGGCCTGTTTCGCAGGCAGAAAGAGAAACTAGATCGGAGTTAAGCTTCAAGTTAAATATTTCTCTCATCTGGAGAAATCCATCTTCAGAGGAGGTGTCTTCCAAAGAGAAGATGATCGAAGATCGGGCAGGTTTTTCATTGTCGATGAGACAATGGGTAGCAAGGTGGAGGATCTTATAATCAGCGAGGTTAAGCTTTTTTAGCCGTTCTTCTGTTGCTTCTTTTCTTTTGAAAATATCTATTTTCGCTTTTTTAAAAAGAGCTTGAATCTTATCGATTTCTAAGCCGCTGTACTTCAGCCTGAAGAAACTAGAAGTATCAGCAGAGCTGAAATCTTTTAAAGCTTCTCTGGCAGTCTCTTCTTCATCAGGGCCGAAAAAAGGATCACCAAAGGCGAGGATATCTTTTTGAGGTTTCTGACCGTTTAAGGCTTCACACTGGATTATTCCTCTTAGAGAGGAAATAGAAGGTGCGTACGATACTTTATAATCCTTTATCAGCCATCTTTTTTCATTTTTTTGGGTGATGAGTGTTTCGAATGGTAAATAATGGAGGATGTCGTCTGGAATAAAGATGAGTTTATTGATATTTTTTTCTAAGCCTGGGAGGATTAAGCTGTAGAATAGTTCATAACCGAGGTCAAAGTCTTCATTTTCCTTGTCTGTAATGGTCATTAGGTATTCATTCACTTGCGCCTGGATTTTTTCTGTAGAAGGGAGAGGAAATATTTTCAGCCCTCTCTTTGTAATAGCAAAAGCATAAGATTTCTTTTTCCCTATACTGTATTCAAAGTAAGCTGTCTCATTGTCCGGCAGTTGTTCTTGAGTTAGCTCGAGAGATATGATTTCAGGGTCCTTGAGATTTGCATAGGCTGGGCTGGATATTCTTATTTCTCTCATTATGGCCTCTAACTGTTCTTCGTGCAGCTTTATCTGATCGTCGATTTCCTTTTTTTGTTCCTGGTGAAGCCCTGGTGTGAGAAGTGTTGTGTTTAAATTCGAGATCTCTTTCATCAATTCTTTTTCTTGGTTGAGGAGCTGGGTGTCCACTCCCTGAGAGATGTTAATTTGTGATACTTCTAATCGGTCTAGGAAGGCCCTGGCCTTAGCTTTTTCCATATAATGAAAAGCTTCGATATCGTGCCCTTTTTTTGGCTCTGATTTGTCGAATTGTGCCAAAAGATCTATCAGGTTGTAATAGGTGTCGATCCTTTTATCTGTTCCCAGGTAACTTGCTTTCAGTTCCTCCAGCTGAATTTTAGAGCGAATTTTCTCTAGGTGTGAGATGGATTTTTTATAGTTTTCTTGGGATTTCTGATAATTATTCTGATTCATGTAAGTGTTTGCTATTTCAAAGTAAGCTTCCCAGAGTATCTTATCTCCCTTTATCTCGGAGGCCGTTTCAATGGCTTTTTTGAAGTTCGCTATGGAGAGGTCAAAATTTTCTTGCTTGGAATGTACAATTCCTATGTTGACATATATATTCGCGATTTCTTCTTTATCTTGGCTCTTATCTGCCTTTTCCAGCCCAAGATCAAAATATCTCAAAGCTTCAGGAAAGTTTTCTAAATCTATTTGTACCATGCCTATATTGGTTAAAGCCTGGATTTCTGTTTTAATATCCTTAATTATTCTTGCAATTTTGAGGCTTTCTTTAAAAGATTCGAGAGCGTTATATAGATCGTCCTTATTTTCTGAATGAAGAGCCTTTTTTTGATATGTAACTCCAATATTGTTCAGGTCTATTGCAACGTAGGCATCGTCTTCTAGCTGTTTATCGATCCTCAAGACTTCTTCCAAATACTCTAGGGCTTTGTCATAATTCCCCAGATGGATATATATTTGACTGATGTTTGTCAGGCAGTCTGATTCGTCAAAAAAGTCTCTAAAAATTCTGGAGATTCTCAACGCTTCCTCGTAATGTAAAAGCGCCTGAGAATAGTTATCTATTGCATCATAGTAAAGCCCTATGTTGTATAAGCACCTTCCCTCTTCTTTCTTGTGTTTAATCTCAAAGGCAATCTTTTGAGCTTCCTTGCTCAAGGAAAATAATTCATCCAGGTCATTTAATTCTGAGTAAGTTACGCTCAATTGGCGAAGACATTTGACTTGATGTTCCTTGCTTGCTATTTGTTTTGACAACTCAATGGCTTTTTCAAAATTTTCTATTGATTTTTGATATTCCTCTTTTGAACGATGATCTTTGCCACCCTGGTACAGCTCATAGATCTTTATGTAGTTAAGAATCTCTACTTTCTTATCTAACACTCTCGTCTTTTCAGCACGGGAGAGCGCTTCTTGATAGACACTCAACGATTTAACAAGCTGTCCTATGTTCCAATACAACACTCCAAGCTGAATGAATGATTCTATTTCATTTTCTATCTCGCCATTTTTTTGGGCGAGATTTAATGCTTGGGTAAAGAATTGGATAGATTTTTCATAATTCCCTTGGCGTTTGAAGTTCTCGCCTTGCTCAAAATATTCAGAGTATTTTTCCTTAAAAACAGATTTTTGAGCAGAGGATGATGGATTCTGAAAAGGAAAAAGAATTTGGTTAGGATAGAGAAAAAGTATTTGTGCAATAAGTATTAATTTCATAAAGTCCTTCATTAACTATTTTGCGCACAGATTAACTGTTTAAGGAGAAAACTTCCTTTCCTTCTCCTCCTTGGCCAGTGCTACATTATAATTTAAAGAAATAGCATATTTTGTCAACCTCCCGCATATTCGGAGTACACAAAATGGAGATCAGGATTGAATTAGTTTAGCAATGAGGCAAAGATGGCAGTCAGAGCAAATGATGGGGACCTAAATTGACACATCCATGTTATAAACCTATATTACCAGTAGAACAAGGGAAGCGAGGAGTCAATTCACTTGATGGAGTAACAGGTCTTTTTTTCCCAATTTTATGGGTAGCCTGAGACTGAAATGTTTGCGAGGAGGTCTCATTAGGGAAATAATTAAAGGCAAAAAAACGCTAGAATCCTTTCTTTATTAGCCCGAAAAAGAGAAGATGACTGCCTCTTTAAAACAAGAGAGCTAATCTTTAAAGGTGAGGAAATCTCCCTTTTGCGAAGAGGGCAGGGGGAGGAAAAAATCACCTTTGAATTCATCTTCGAGGGTAGTTGACTTTGGCGCCTCAGGAGATATATTTAAGAAGAGTAGTCAAGGTTGTATACCATCATCCTAGTGGAGAGGGATGGAGGCGAGACTAAGGAGGATTCAATGCCAAGACGTAAGAAAGATTTCTTAAAAAAAAGCCTGGCAATATTAGGATGTGCAGCGTTAATTTCTTTGTCATTCCCGGGTGTCAATCAAGCAGCATCTAAACCCTCTTCTTTTGATTCCCTTAACCCAGAACGACTCTTTTCACTGATTTCCCCCCTTCTGTCTTTGGTCGGTCATGACTTTTCCTCAGGTGTGTATGACTCAGCAGCAATGTATTGTCTTTCAAGCAACGATAAAGATCCCAAAACCACTGAAGAGACGGGCAAGCAGAAACAAAAGGGCAAAGGCGCTTACGATGACAGTGGAAATCTAACGTCCAGGAAGAAAGCCAACGGCAGAGATTAAGTATTAAATCTTTAGCGAAAATAAGAGTTCAGGCTGAAGCAAAAAGTGTATTTTAAGAATATACAATCAAATTCTAAAGTTTTTATGATATTAAAGAGGGAATAGTGAAAAGGAAGTTTTCCTCACCGCTCAAAATATCCTTTGTTCTGGTAATATTACTTGGTTTCTATTTTCAACCGAGCGATGCAGGTTTTTCAGAGAATCCCCGGAAGATCGTCGTGTTCAATAAGTGGTTTTACAAAGAAGTAGATCAGGATGTCTTGCTTAAGAAGCATGGCGCAGTGAAGATCAAACACTTAAAATTGATTAATGGAACGGCTGTTCATCTATCCAGGCAGGCAGAAAAGGCCTTAAGAAGGACAGATGAGGTCTTAAGGATAGATGATGATATAGTCATCCATGCAACAGGAAAGAGGGACAGAAAGAAACCTAAGAATCCTCAGCCGCCCGAAGAACTTACCTGGGGCGTAGAAAGAGTTGGTGCTGACTCAGTATGGGGAGAAAATACAGGCTCTGAAATAAAAGTAGCCATTTTAGATACAGGTATTGACTTAGAGCATCCTGACCTTCAGGATAATATAAAAGGAGACATTAACGTAATAAAGCCGAAGAAGAGCGGCAATGATGACAGTGGCCATGGTACACATGTGGCAGGGATTGTTGCTGCACTGGATAATGAGATCGGGGTTATTGGAACTGGACCTGAGATTTCGCTTTTTGCTGTTAAGGTTTTAGACAAAAAGGGGAGAGGATGGCTATCTGATCTTATCGATGGCCTAGATTGGTGTATAGATTATGGGATGCAGGTAGTCAATATGAGTTTTGGTTCCTCAGCAGATAATGAGTCATTCCATGAGGTAGTCATTGAAGCTTACGAGGCGGGGATAACGCTGGTAGCTTCTGCCGGGAACAATGGAGAATATGGAGGGGGAATAGATTATCCAGCAAGATACCCGGAGACGATTGCTGTTTCTGCGATTGATGAGACGGATGGCTTTGCTTCCTTTTCCAGTTATGGGCCAGAGATTGATCTGACAGCACCGGGAGTAAATGTTAAGTCAACTTATAAAGGCAGTTCCTATGAAATAATGAATGGAACGAGTATGTCTGCACCCCACGTTACTGGGATAGTTGCTCTAATTTTAAAAACTCCTGCAAGTGGGTATGATATAGATAATGACGGAATATGGGATCCTGCAGAAATTATAATCAAGCTAAAAGAGACTGCGGAAATACTGCCGGTTTTGCATCTTCATCAGCAAGGAGCAGGCTTGGTCCGAGCCGATCGTGCTGCTTATTAGATAACCTTCAGAGAGTATTATTCAATTTACTCGTTCTTAATTTTTTGGTCTCTTCACGATTCACTTCAAACGTCTCTGGGTCGATTAGGACTCCATAGTCTTCCCGTGCTTTCTCTATGCTGATAATACCGTTCTTCACTTCTTGAGCTACCTGGGCTGAGTCTCTGAGATATGGGTCATCGTATCCGCCTCCACCTCCAGCCTGCTGAAAAAGAACTGTTCCAGCTTGCACATCTTCGACTAAATCCTTGCTCGTGGTTTTATATACTTTGCCATTAGGATGTTGAAGTTCTATTTTATTCAATGTCGCATTCTTTCCACCAAACAGCCCGAAAGCGGGTTCAACATCCCCATCACCAAAAGTCACGACTTTTGTGTTTTCTCCGCCTATCTTAAAGGCGGTCTCAACGCCGAGTCCACCCCTCCATTGACCAGCACCTGCCGAATCAGGCCAGTATTCATGCTTCAATAATAGATGAGGGGTCTGCTGTTCGAACATCTCATAGTCCTGGTCTAATACTCCACCAGAAGCATCTATCATCCCGATATGGTCATACCCATCTACTCCATCGGTTCCGCCAGAGCCTCCCTTGAGCCCCAGAAAGCCTATGTCAACATAGCTGTCTCTTTTCCTTGGATCAAAGCCACTTGTCAGATAGCATAGAAGTTGATTCCATCCCGCGGTGACTCTTCTCGGTATCGCTTGAGAGAGAGCTCGGATTATTGCGTCTGCATTGGGAGGGCAAAGATGGTTTCCAAAAGTTGTTGCTGCCGGATATTTCGCATTCAGGATAGTGCCTTCTGGAATGATAATGTTCACAGGCCTAACCATTCCATCATTATGAGGCATATCAGGGTTGACCATCTGAAGGAAGGTTAATAGAGTGGCACTCGCAGATGAAGTATAGGTTCCGTTGACAAATCCGTCAGTCTGCGGATCAGTGTCGGAATAATCAAAGGTTATTTCTTCATCTTGCACCGTTATCTTGACTCTGATTTTGTACTTTGAACCAGGGGTTCTGCCGTCATAGTATACAGTTGACTCTCCTTCGTAGACTCCATTCGGGATTGTTCTTATTTCCGCGCTCATCATCTTTTCTGTAGAGTCGAAGAGGTATTCCTTGTGAGATTCGAATACGTCGAGTCCGTATTTTTCAGCCAGCTTCAAGATCCCTCTCTCTCCCACAACGCACGAGCCTATCTGAGCTCTCATGTCAGCGGCAACAATGTCAAACCGGATATTAGCGAAGATGAGGTCCCACACATCCTTTCTCAATTTGCAGCGCTCATAGACTTTGACTGGAGGGATTCTGAGAGTCTCCTGCCAAACTTCTGTGGCTTTCGGATTGTACCCTCCTGGGACTGCGCCTCCCACATCTGCTTGGTGTCCTTTTGCAGCAGCCCATGCTATAAGCTTATCCTGGTAAAATATGGGCTTATAGACAGCCACATCATTGTTCTGGTTACCCATAGAGAAGACATCGTTGTGGAATATGACATCGCCAGGATAGATTCCATCACCGAAGTAATTAACAATATATTCACAAACTGGACCAAGAGAGAATGAGAGAATAGGGAGGTTTTCAGTTTGTTCGAGCATTTTCCCCTTTCCATCGTAGAGTCCTGTCACGAAATCTTTGGCTTCACAGAGAATAGGGGACCTGGTCGTCTTTGTTAGTGTAATGCTCATCTCTTCTGTTATGGACTTAAACCTGCGCTGAAACACAGAAACCAAGATTTTATCTATCTTCATTTTAGGTTCCTATTTAATTTTATTCTCTCTTCCTTTTAGCTATGAGATTGCTTCGCTTTTGCCCGCAATGACAATGTGGGCTTGATGAATCAAGCCCCTACACTATCAAACAGTGGGTTTGATAAATCAAACCCCTGCGATTTTTTCTTTAATTTCTTTTTCTTTTGATTTCAGGTACATCGTGTAGCTTCCATACCTGTCGCATATCACATTGTATTCGGGTGTGACAAAGGTCGTTGTGTTGACCTGTTCTATCAATGCCGGTCCTTCTATCCTGTTTCCAAACAGCAGATTATGCCCGTCATAAACAGGGACTTCTTCAAACTCATTCTTTAGAGGAAGATAGACTTTTCTGCTCATCTTTAATGCTTTGGAGGGATCTTCTTGGTCATATTTTTCCTGTTTGAATTCTGGCTTTACAGTTTTTCCGACGCTTGAAAGCCGGAGATTTATCAGCTCAATCGGAGTTCTCTCGTCCTCCAAGGAGTATCCATATAGCCTATTGTGTTCGGGATGAAATTTGGAAGCGACAGACTCCATATCCGCTTTTTCAACTTCCTCTTTTGTGATCTCAACGTTCACCTCATGATATTGTTTAACATATCTCATATCCAGAGAGTATTTGTGCCGAATAGAATCTTCAGGGATGTGTTCTGATTTGAGAAGCTCTACAGCTTCTCTCTTCATCTCTTGTAATAAAGAGCTGAATTTTTTCATATCCATTTTGTTGAGGCGTGTGGAATAAGTTCTGACAAAGTTGTGCTTTAAATCAGACATCAGCATTCCAGCAGCACAGAAAATAGATGATTCCTTTGGGATGATCATCACCGGAATCTCGAGCTCCAGAGCAATCATGCAGGCATGAACCGGTCCTGCTCCGCCAGCTACAACCAGTGGAAACTCTCTGGGATCGTGCCCTCGCTTGACACTGACTTCTCGCACTCCAGATGCCATGCTGACATTAATCACTCGATACATTCCTGCAGCTGCCTCAACCGCATCCATGCCCAATGGATCTGCGATTTTGTCTTTTATCGCTTTTACTGCCCGGTCATAATTCAGGGGTATCTTTCCTCCAGCAAAGAAGTCTTTATCCAGATAGCCGAGGATGAGATCTGCATCTGTACAGGTTGGGAGCTCTCCTCCATTGTCATAACAGGCGGGTCCTGGTTTAGAACCGGCGCTCTGGGGGCCCATCCGCAGGAGTCCGCCTTCATCCACCCAGCCGATACTGCCTCCTCCAGCTCCTATGGTCACGATTCCCAGCATTGGGAGAGCTATCCTAAGCCTGTTGATTTCTCCCTCTGTGGTGATTAGTGGTGTTTTATCTTTGATCAGAGCCGCATCGAAACTTGTCCCTCCCATATCAATAGTAATGCAGTCATTATAGCCCTGGATAGATGTGTATTCGATTCCAGCCACAGGTCCGGCAGCAGGACCTGACAGGAGGGTGACAGCCGCTCTATCCATTGCAATTTCTGGTGAGACTACGCCTCCGTTGGATTGCATGATGAGCAAGATGCCTCCAAAACCAATATCCGTTAGTTTCTGGATGAGGCTCGTCAAATAGCTTTCTAATATAGGTCCGACATATGAGTTGAGGGCAGTTGTCGATATACGGTCATAAAACCTGATGCTCGGCAAAAATTCAGAAGAAACCGTCACGTAGAGACCTGATTCATCGAGTCCACTTCCCAGTTGTTCCTTGATGATTCGAGCTGCCTTGGACTCATGGATATCATTGGCGAAAGAGTTCATGAAACAGATGGCAATGGCTTCAATACCCTCCTTTTGGAATAGTCTTGAAGCCTCTAAGACATCTGATTCATTGAGCGGAGTTATAACGTCTCCTTTATAATCAAGCCTCTCCTCAACGGGGAATCTCAGGTATCTAGGGACAAGCGGCTCAACGTTGGTGTATCTATTGTTGTACTGCTCTTCCCTTATCCCTCGCCTCATTTCGAGCGCATCTCTGACGCCTTGTGTGGTCAGGAGTCCGGTTTTAGCTCCTTTCCGAGTCAACACTGCATTTGTTGTGACGGTTGTTCCATGGATGATAGCCTTGACATCTTTAATGAATTCATTAAGGGGGATGTTTTTAGCTTTTGCCATTTCCTCAAGCCCGTTCATCAGTCCTATCGATGGGTCATCCGGAGTTGAGAGGACTTTATAGATCTCTGAGCTTCCATCCTCGGAGGTGAGCAAGAAATCAGTGAACGTCCCCCCGACATCTATCCCTATTTTATATTCCATGATCTTTTTCAAAAAAAAGCAAAAAAGGGGACTGTCCCCTTTTTCTTTTTTTTCATAGTCCTATTGGCTCTTTGAATTCGCCGAAAACTTCTTTAAAAACCTTGGTGATTTCACCCAGGGTGGCATAATTTCTCACAGCTTTCAAGATTTGAGGCATAACATTCTCCTTGGTATGCGCAGCTTTTTTCAATCCTTCCAATGACTCTCTCACCTCATTCTCCTTCCTTGATGCTTTGATCTCAAGGAGCCTTCTTTTCTGCTCTTCAGCTACATCAGGGTTAAAGGGATGAAGTTCCACATCGGCCTTCTCTTCTTCGGTCACATATTTATTCACTCCGATTTTCGCAATTTCTCCTGATTGAATCTTTTTTTCTCGAATATAAGCCTGGTGACTCACTTCTTTTTGAATGGTGCCAGATTCCACTGCCTTTACCATTCCGCCCATCTCTTCTACGCTGCTCATGCATTCCACGATCCGCTTCTCCATCTCATTTGTTAACCGCTCAATATAGTAAGAGCCACCAAGGGGATCAACTGTATCCCTGAGCCCCATCTCATCTGCTAAAATCTGCATCGTTCTCAAGCTGATCAAGGCCGCCTTCTTTGAAGGAATCGTGTATGCCTCATCGTATGAGCAAAGAGCCATTGTCTGTGTTCCTGATAATGCGGAGATCAATGCATAATAGGCGCCACGCACAATGTTGTTTTCAGGCTGCTGGATTGTCAAACCACCGCCGCCTCCTCCAGCGATCATCCTCAAGGTCATGGAACGAGGGTTGTTGGCTTTAAACTGCTCCTTTATGATTTTTGCCCAGAGTCTTCTTCCCGCTCTGAATTTTGCTACCTGCTCCCATAAGTTACCATGAATGTCAAAGTTGAAAGCGATCCTTCCAGCAAAATCATCGATATTCAATTCTCTTTTGAGCACTTCCCGGATGTATGTCTTGGCAATCTCAAAGGCATATGCCATTTCCTGGACAGGTGTTGCGCCCGATTCTCTAATGTGATAGCCACAGACACTGAAAGGATTGAACCTGGGTATGTTCTTAGAACAGAATTCAACCATGTCGCCGATTAGCCGGATCGAGGGCTCTACCGGGAAAATCCAGGTTCCTCTTCCGATATATTCTTTCAAGATGTCATTTTGGGTGGTGCCTCTGACATTCTCCCATGGTATTCCCTGCTTCTCTGCTACTACAAGATACATGGCCAACATCACAGAAGCTACGGGGTTGATGGTCAGCGAAGTGCTGATTTTATCTATCGGGATGTCCACAAAAGCTTCTTCCAAGTCTTTTAGAGTATCTATGGCCATCCCTACCCTGCCCACTTCTTCTTCAGCGAACGGATCATCAGAATCAAGGCCTAGCTGGGTCGGCAAGTCAAAAGCCACGTTGAGCGCTGTCTGTCCTTGCTCCAAGAGCCATTTGAACCTCTGGTTGGTTTCTTTCGCAGTTCCGAATCCTGAATACTGTCGCATAGTCCAGGGGCGTTTGCGATACATCAGAGGGTGAATGCCTCTTGTGAACGGATATTCACCTGGTTGTCCTATTTCTTCTTCAAACTTAAGGTCTTTTATATCTTCAGGCCCATATACGGGCCTTACTTTGATCCCGGATTCAAGAATAACATCTGAAAGCTCATCAGATTTGGATTTTTTCATTTTATTCCTTAATCCTTTCCTTTAAAAACTTAACAATTTCTTCAAGCTTGGACCCGGCTGGAAAAACCTCGGTTACGCCGCAGTCTTTAAGAATTTTTATATCCCTCTGTGGAATATTACCGCCAACTAGCACAAGTTTATCGGTGAGTTCCTTCTCTTTGAGCTGCCCTATCAGCTTTTTGCTGAGAGGGAGATGAGCGCCAGAGTAGATGGACAGTCCGATTACATCAGCGTCTTCTTGAACAGCTGTTTCTACTATTTCCTCGATTGTTTTATGAAGACCGGTATATATGACCTCCATCCCCGCGTCTTTGAGGGCAAGAGCGACCACCTTTGCTCCCATATCATGCCCATCAAGGCCAGGTTTTGCTATAACAACCCGGATTTTTTTCCCTTCAATGGAATCGTTTCTGCCCACGGTTCCAGCTCCTTTTATAAGCCTGAATTATTCATAAAAAATGCCTCGTGAATATTTCAGGTTGATTATCCAAATTCTTTTAGTGCTTATATCACAGGAAGATATGCGGGTCAACGAGAGGTAAAGATGTGGCAAAGATGCCTGAGGAGGATCTGGCAGTGATGAACGAATAAAAAATAGAAGGGATGTGACTTAATATTTTCCGTCGATGATTTCTGTCAATATTCCATGAGTAGCTAAAGGATGTATGAAGGCATAGTTTCTCTTATATTCGGCAAATAATCTGGGCTTCTGGTCGATCATCTTTACTTTGTTTCTCTTCAGCAACTCTAAGGATTCCTCACAGTTATCTACGTTGTAGCTTATGAGCATAACTCCTTCGCCAGAGTGCTTGATGAATTTTGCCACTTCTCCGGTACCATCAAAGTCTTCCATAAGTTCTATGGCAGTTTCTCCTACCATAAAGCCAGTTACTCTGATCTTCTCTGGCTCATCGACATAACGGTAGGCCACCTCCCAGCCAAAGGCATCAACATAGTCTTTTTCTGCTTTTTTTACATCGTTGACAGCAATACAAATGTGGTCCACATAGTTTGCTTTTAATTTTTCTGGCATATTCTACCCTCCTATTATTATATCTTCGAGATGTAAGGAGTATTTCCCGTTTCAGGCGATCCAGGGGGGAGTTTGTATATGATTGCACCCTCAACTTGACAAGCCTCGAAGCATTCTCCACATTGCTGGCATAGGTCAAGGATAATCGCCGCCTTTCCCTTGTGCAGCCCGATAATACCCGGAGGACAAGTTCTCGTGCAAGCTCCGCAGCCATTGCATCGGAAAGCATCAATCCAGGGATACAGGCCCGTATTGCTGGAGCCGGAATGGGGATATACGCTCATTTTCGTTCCCGGTATCTGTGGCCGGGCACTCGGGATTTCATTTAATATCATAATTATTGTCTCCTTTCCTGACTATCTAATTTTAGAATCTCATTCCCAGACGGTAGCCATCCTGGATAGCATCAAAGCCCCGTCTTACCCATACGCAATCACCGATCATGGCTGTGTCACCCTTGAAAGAGCCGTATCCCAATTCTTTATTGGGAACGAGTCTGGCCAGGATAATCGTATCAGCAGGTATAGTTTGATTTTTAAACTCTTGTTTTTCTTTGGTCTTTCTGTCCACAATCGTCCAATTTGCCACAACGCTATTATCAGTGATTTCTTTTACGTTCCCAGACGTTAGCTGTAGTACCTTTGCTTGCTTGAGCCGCAGTCTGTAGCGCCAGATATATGAAGGATTAACATCTAATCCAAATCTGGGGGCACGATCAATCATTGCGATGCTCGGATCCTTTATCCCTTCTTTTTCCAGTTTTTCAATAATAAAAAGTGTAAGTGATATTGCCGCACCTGACCCCCCGATGATAACAACATTCTTTCCCAGCTTTGCCTTTCCCGTAAACACATCGAACATACTCACTACATGCGGCTTATCAATGCCAGGAATATCTGGGATTTCAGCCACAGCACCGGCGGCAATGACAAATGAATCTGGTTTTTCCGTTTCAAGAAGCTCCTTGGTCACAGGAGTATTGAGGACAAACTTCACCTTGAACTTGTCACACTGCGCCTTCATATGATTCACCCATCTCATGAACTCCTCGTCATCCCAGTATCTGTCAGAGTTGTCACCCCAGGGGTTACGGGAAGCATAATACCATTGCCCGCCAATATTAGCAGTCTTCTCATAAACGGTTACATCATGTCCTTTTTCTGCAGCAATGCTGGCAGCCTGAAGACCTGCAATACCTGCGCCCGCGATTATGATTTTTCTCTTCTTTTCAGCCGCTGGAAAACCATAATAGCCCCATTCGCGCTCTCCCTCATGACCACAGGAGGGGCGAACCGTGCAAGTAACTGAGGCATCACGGAAAAGACGCGCCAGGCAGACCTGGCAAGCAATGCAGGGAATGATGTCTTCCTGCCTGTCCCACATGATTTTATTGGGGAGGGCGGGATCTGCAATTTGAGGTCTGCACATCTCCCATATATCCAGTTTGCCTTCGGCAATTGCTTTGTCGGGAATCTCTGGAGTAAAAAGCCGATAAGCCATACTGACCGGTATTTTTACAGCTTCCTTAGTCCGTTCAGCAACATAGAGCCATTTACCCATGGGTATATCCCGGGAGATAACCGATCCCAGAGACTCCTGCCATCCGACTGTCACGCTTATGTAGTCACAACCAGCCGCTTCTGCAATTTTGATTGATTCTAAACTCTCCTCTTCAGTGTTTCCTTCTCTGTCATCCAGCATCTCCCAGCCGCAGAGGCGAATGCCGATAGGAATATCAGGGCCTATTTCTTCGCGAATCCCTTCGATGATTTTTCTCATAAAAGTACATCGGCCGTGGATATCGCCACCATACTCGTCACTTCGCCAGTTTATATATTTGGAGACAAAGTTAGAGATCAGATAACCCACGATTCCGGAGATTTCGATGATATCGTATCCAGCCTCTACAGCTCTCCTGGCACCGTCGATGTGCTCTTGGATACATTCCTCAATCTCGGGTATGCTCATTTTTCTCTGCGGGCGGAACCGTCGCAGCCTTTGGGGAATTGCTGATGGTCCAACAGTATAAGGGAGGTTTATACCGCCAACACGGCCACAGTGCATCAATTGAAGACAGGCCAGCGCATCACCCTTATGGATAACATCAGCCTTCTTTATCAAACCAGGGATAAACTTGTCATCCCAGATTCCCATCATTCCTACATATCCCTGCCCTTCACCTCTCGGGTCGGTGTATGCGCCTTGGGTAGTCACAATCCCTGACCCGCCTCTGGCGTGTGCTTCAATATAGGCCAGTTCTTTCTCGGATACAAAACCATCACTGTAATTGTAGTTTGTTTCGGTTGAGGCATACTTGATTCGATTTTTTGCCCATAATTTTCCAATTTTCACAGGGCTAAAGATATGGGGATATTTCTTTTCTCCAGCTAGCATATTTTCCTCCTTATAAAGAGCTCTTCGAGAATATCAATGAACTCTCTTTCTGAATATTCTTCTTTGAGCAGCATAACTTGTGATTTCGCTTAGAAAGATTATATTCAAAAATATCTAATTTGCAATAAAAACATAAAAACGTCGGGGTCAGGCTTTCATAACTTTTATAACTTTTATACTTTTGGGTCAGGATTTGAAAACATGTTTATCTTTTTAGCTTTGGGCTTCGACTTTATAGTCGGAAACAAAAGATAAAAAGGCATAAAAGATATCTTGATAATGGCGAGGTTTGCTCCTATAGACAACTTATTTAGCCTATTAACAGAGGTTATGAAAGTTATGAAAGCCTGGCCCTAATGTTTTTTTGATTTTTGACATCAATTTTTTCTTATGATAAAGCTATGGATGAAATTAGTTAATATAAGCTTAATCAAGAGAAGATAAATGAAAATTTGGGAGGACCGAAGATATTGAAACCTCAAATTGTGTTGAGTGTGGAACAGGCACTGACTCTTACATATACAACCCTTCGTTGCGTGCATCTCGGATGGCGCGTCATAAAGGTCGAGCCAACTCCTGTTCCAGGCCGAAAATCCAGAGGGGATCCCAATCGGTATATTGGCCGACCCGTTGCTGGCGATGACCGGCATAGCTATTTTATTGCCCCCAATCTTGGCAAAGAGGCCATTGCTATCGACTTAAAACATGAAGAAGGACAGGCGTTATTGAGACGCCTCGTAAAAGAATTCCAGGCAGATGTATTTTGTACAAATACTATGCCCTCCCGTCACACAAAACTCGGAATCGACTACGAAACATTGCGGAAGGAAAAGGAAGACCTCATCTGGTGCTGTATCTCTGCTATGGGGCTGGCGTATCCCAATGTGCCAGGTTACGATCCTGTGATGCAGGCTCTCTGTGGCTACATGGACCTCACCGGCCATCCGGATGGCCCTCCACTTCAGTGCGGACCGCCTTTGGTAGACCTCAAAGCAGGGGATGAGGCTTTTATCCAAATCATTTTGGCGCTCGCAGAGCGCAATGAAACGGGCAAAGGTAAGAAGATTGATATCTCCATGGCCCAAGCGGCTGTATCCTGGCTGCACACTTTCCTTCCCATGCTGGAAATGGGAAGTCCTCCCTCTGAGTTGAAACGGTCCGGGAACGAGCACCGCCAGTTCATTCCGGTCAATGCCTATAAAACAAAAGATGGTTTCATCTATATCGCCATCGGCAGCGATGCGCAGTGGAATAGATTAGTTAAAAATCCGATGTTCGCATCCCTGGAACAGGAGCGATTTTCCACCAATGAAGGGCGTCGGAAGGACAAAGAAGAACTTCATCGATCTATTGAAGTAATTACGCAAAATCACCCGTCAGCCGAGGTTTCGGAAGTCCTGAAAGAGACAGCAATTCCCCATTCACCAATTACCCCTATTGAAGAGGTGCCTGACCTTCCTTTTGTCGCCTCCAACTCACTTAAAACAACAACACCAGAAGGGCGCACAGTAAGCCTTCCTCCTCCCGCAGTCATAACCGATTATCTGGAACAGGTCAAAAGAAACCTTCCCTTTGCTCCCGCATATGGAGAGCATACAGATAGCCTTCTTAACGAAGCAGGATTTACTTCCTCTGAGATTGCCTCATTGAGAAAGAGGGGGATTGTAGCGTGAGGGGTTTTGATTATTTCAAGCCCCGCTCACTCGAGGAAGCACTTCGATTGAAAGAGACTACTCCCGACGCAAGGTTTATCGCAGGTGGGACAGACCTTCTTATAAAGATCAAAGATAAAGAATTACGGCCTTCAGCGCTCATCTCCCTTCGTTCTGTTAAACAGCTTGAGGGAGTGGAAGTTAATAAATTCACCCGCATCGGAGCGTTAACAACAATCAGTGACATTATCCAGAATCCAGTTCTGTGCGAAAGTTACCCTGTTCTCGTAGAAGCAAGCAAGAGAGTGGGTAGCATACAGGTGCGTAATGTCGCCTCTATAGGTGGAAACCTCTGCAACTGCTCGCCTGCTGCCGATACAGCTCTCCCATTGCTTATATATAATGCGAAAGTACGGCTCCAGAGTATCCAAGGCAGCCGGGAAATGCCACTTAGCGAGTTCTTCAAAGGGCCCGGTGAGAGCTGCCTCAAATCGGAAGAAACCCTGACTGATATTCTACTGGGGCCCACTACGGTGAATAGAAAAGCAATATTCCTGAAAATTGGACGCGTTAAAATGGATTTAGCCATAGCGAGCGTTGCTCTAATGCTGGAGATGGAAGGGGAGAGGTGTCAAAAAGCTCGCGTAGCTGTTGGTTCAGCTGCACCTGTGCCGCTTCGCCTCTCAAAAGTGGAAGAACTTCTTGAAGGCGAGACTGTATCCAAAGAGCTGGCGGGCGAAGCTCAAAAAGTAGCCTCAGAAGTTGTAGCTCCAATATCTGATATCCGTGCCAGCGAGGGATACCGTCGTCATATTGTTGGAGTCCTGGTGAGGCATGCACTCGAGAATATGCTGGGATGGAGCCGAGCATGAAGACAGAAATCTCTTTTTTCCTGAATGGTTCAAAGGTTATTGTTCCGGTGGATGGACACCACTGCCTCATCGATATCCTGCGCGGTCCGTTAGGCCTCACAGGGACCAATGAGGGGTGCAGGGAAGGAGAGTGCGGTGCCTGTACGGTTATCGTAGACGGTCTTGCCGTCAACTCCTGCCTGTATCCTGCTCTTGAAGCTGAGGGCAAGAACATAACAACAATTGAAGGTCTCCAGGGTCCAGGAAATGAGCTCTCCCTTATTCAACAGGCTTTTGTGGACAATGGAGCAATCCAGTGTGGGTTCTGTACACCAGGCATGATTATGTCTGCAAAAGCTTTGCTCGATTCTAATCCTGATCCATCTGAGGAAGATATCCTGGAAGCATTGCTTGGCAACCTCTGCCGTTGCACCGGTTATGTACAGATCGTTGATGCGGTGAAACAGGCAGCAGATAAACTGAAGGATAAATCATGAAAGAATTCCGCTATATGGGGAAAGATATTCCCAGGCCTGATGCTGCTGATAAGGCCTCGGGAAAAGCACACTACATCCATGACCTCGAGCGCCCGGGTATGCTCTACGGAAAGATTAAATTCAGCGATCATCCTCATGCTCGGATAAAACATATCGATACATCTAAAGCAGAGCGCCTTGTCGGAGTCAAAACAGTAATTACCGGATACAATACTCCAGAGATCCGCATTGGCTTCTTGCGTGACAATTTTGCCGTTAAGAGGGATAAAGTTCGCCAGTACAGAGACGAGATAGCAGCTGTTGCTGCCAGCGATCCTGATATTGCTGCAGAAGCGGTGGAATTGATCGAGGTGGAATACGAGCCTCTACCAGGTGTTTTCAGCCCAAAAGAAGCGATGAAAAAGGGGGTACCTCTTGTTCATGAGATTGGCCCTGACGGCAAACCCAAAACTGATAATTTGGTCCCGCTCGTATATCATCATGAGTCTGGCGACATGGATACCGGAAAGCGTGAAGCAAAGTTTATGGCTGAGGGAGAGTACTCCACGCCTCGGGTCCAGCAGTGCTGCATGGGGACAGCAGGCTGCATCGCTGAGTTCGACACGAATAATAACCTGACCCTCTGGGCCAAAACCCAGATTCCTTTTCTGGCCCAGCGTGATTTCAACCGTGCTCTTCGAGAGATGGGCCTGCAGGGTAAAAATACCAGGATCATTATTCCAACACTCGGCGGAGGATTTGGGACAGGACTTGATACTCACGCTTATGAGTACATCGCCATCCTTCTGGCTCATCAGACAGGCCGCCCGGTGAAAGTTTTATATACGAGAGATGAGGAGTTCGCCTACCTTTCCCCCAGACAATCGTCCCAAACAAAGATCATCCAGGGATGTGACGAAGAAGGTAGGCTCAGCTTCCGCCATGTAGAAGTGCTGCAAGATAACGGCGCCTATACTTCTTGGGGTGCGACTTATCCTACTGTGATGATGATGCCCGCAACTTCGCTCTATCGTGTTTCGAACATCTGTTTTGACGCCAAGTTGATCTACACAAACAACACGTATTGTCAGGCTATGCGCGGCTATGGCAATCCTGAACATACGTGGGCTTTGGAGAGCAATATGGATAAGCTGGCAGAAGAGGCTGGGATTGACCCATATGAATTCAGGTTGATCAACTGCAATGAACCCGGTGATACAACGCCTATGGGATTGAAGATCAGCACCTGCGGGCTTAGAGATTGCATCGAGAACGTTGCCAAAAAGCTGGACTGGAAGAAGAAGCGCGGAAAGGGAAAGTTCCGCGGTGTGGGGATGGCTTCCCTGATTCATGTGGGCGGTGGCGCCCGCATTTATCGGTCTGACGCCAGCGGGCTGATTCTGAAACTGGATGACTTCGGCAATGTGAATGTTTATCACGGTGGGGTGGAGATGGGACAAGGGCTGCATTCTGTCTTAACGCTTGGGGTTGCCGAAGCGTTAGGGATTCGCCCAGAGAAAGTGTTTATCAATCCTACAGATACCGGAACATGCCCTTGGGATGTAGGGACCCATGCAAGCCGTGGTGCGTTTATGGCCTGCAACGCAGCCATCATAGCGGCTGATAAACTCCGCAAAGAGATTTTTGAGTATGCAGAAGAGTTGTTTCCGAAAGAGGTAGAGAAGAATCTCAATAAGTATGTAAAGAAAAATCCTGATTACAAGCCTCCGGATTTCAATGTGGAAAAGGAAGCTAAGCAAGATCGCTTTGAACTGTGCGATGGCTTTATCTTCATAAAGGATGCACCTCAGGAGTCCTGGCTGCGTCTAGAATTGGGCAGACTGCTTCGAGCCATACATTTTCGCAGTCAGGGTCAGATGCTGACAACTGAAGTCTTTTATGACCCTCACAATGAACTTCCCGATTTTGATAAGGGGTATGGCAACATCTCTGCCACCTATGCCTATGGAACCCAGGGAGCAGAAGTAGAGGTGGATATCGAGACTGGGCAGGTTAAGATTCTTCGGATGGTCGCCGCACATGACGTGGGAAAAGTGCTGAACCCGCTTGCGCTCAAGGGCCAGATATACGGAGCACTTGCCCAGGGAGTTGGTTACGCTCTTTACGAAAATCTGGAATCTCAAGAGGGAAAGATCCTAAATCCGAATTTCCGCGATTACAAGATTCCACGAGTATCGGAGATGACCTTTCCCATTGACCTCGAATTCATCGAGACTGACGACAGTCTCGGTCCATTTGGCGCCAAGGGGGTTGCAGAGCCTGGTCTTGTACCAACGGCTCCAGCCATTGCCAATGCAATATACGATGCAGTCGGCATCCGGATCCACGAGCTTCCGATCACCCCACAAAAGCTGCTTGCCGAGTTAAAAAAGCTCGGAAAAACAAAGAAGTAAATTAACAAATTATTTGCTTGACATACCATAGGGGGGTATGCTATATTATAATAAAAAATAATATTGAAGTCTAGGATAGATTTTACAATAAGCTTTTTCATGAAGAAGAGGATCAATAGGATAGGGAGTCAAAGAAGCTTAGAAAGGAAAACAATTATTTAGGATTATTTAAAGTGCATAATAGGGAAAAAAGGCTTAAAGGAGGAACATCGTGAAATTAATTAAAGCTTATGTGAGGACTTTCATGGCAGATAAAGTCATAAGCGCGTTAAAAGAGGTAGAAACGCCAAGAATAAGTGCCATTGAAGTCAAAGCTTTAGGAGATGAGGTTCATGAGGGCCAGCTCGATATCTCTCCAGAGCTAGGCTCCACTTATACCACAATGGTGAAGATAGAGATTATATCTCCTGATGATTGTGTGGAGAAAATCAAAGAAACCATATTGAAAACCGCAAGAACTGGCCATAAAGGAGATGGAATTATTGCTGTGTCTCCTGTGGAAGAGGCCATAAATATAAGGACCGGAAACCATAAAAAGCCTTAAACAGGGAGGTTTAAATGAAAGAACAAAAGACTACTCATTTAGAGGAAATTGTTGCCTTGAAGAGGATTGAGGGACAGATCAGAGGCATTCAAAAAATGATCGAAGAGAAAAGATACTGCATTGATATCATAACCCAGATCTCTTCGGTGGAAGGGGCGATAAGGCGTGTGGAGAAGAATATCTTAAACAGGCACCTCAGAGGATGTGTTCGTGAATCTTTCTCTAGAGAAAATAAGGAAGACAAAGAAAAGAAAATAGAAGAGATTATCGATGTTTTACAGAAGTTCGGAAATCAAAAATAGAAAGGGAAAGTTTTAGAAGGAGGAGTGATGAGTTATTACTTCAGCAAGAGAATCAAAGTATCTTTTGAGGAAGCCATCGATAGAGTGACAGCTTCTCTCAAAGATGAGAGTTTCGGTATTCTCACAGAGATTGATGTGAAAGAGACTTTGAAGAAAAAGCTGGATGTGGATTTCCATAAATATAAAATCCTTGGAGCATGTAATCCACCCTTTGCATACAAAGCCTTACAGGCAGAGGACAAGATTGGAACTATGTTGCCCTGTAATGTCATTGTCCAGGAAATCTCTGAAGGCGAAGCCGAAGTGGCAGCTGTTAACCCTCTGGCTTCGATGAAGGCCATCGAGAATCCTGAATTATCGGATATTGCCTCGCAGGTTAAAGAGAAGCTTCAGAGGGTGGTAGAGAGTCTTTAATGTTTTATTTGTTTTTGAAGGAGAATATCCGTGGCTGAAGATTTAGTTTGTGGAATGGAAGTCAAAGAAGAAGAGGCAGCAAGCTCTTCTGTACATAAAGGTAAAAAGTATTATTTTTGTACAAAAACTTGCAAGTTGAAGTTTGATGAAAATCCTGAAATATACATAAAGTCTGAGGAAGGTGACCAGGAGAAGGACGTCAAAGGTGAGTCGTCCGCTGAAGAAGGAAAAAAGTCTGGTCCAGAAATGACTCCGAAGAGAGAGCTAGAAAGGGTCGATCTCCCAATAGTTGGCATGAGCTGCGCAAGCTGCGCCGCTACAATACAGAAGGGTCTGTCCAGCTTAGACGGGGTTGAGCAGGCCAACGTCAACTTCGCTAATTCTAAAGCAACAGTTCTCTACCAACCGCAACTGGTTAAACCTGAGGTTTTTATCTCCTCAGTTCGCAAAAGCGGCTATGATGTAGGGATAGCTTCTGTGGAAATACCCATTCAGGGTATCCAGTGTGCCTCTTGTGTTCAGAACATCGAGAAAGCTCTTCTCCAGTTGAGAGGTATCACAAAAGCAGCGGTGAATCTGGCTACTGAAAAAGCCAGAATCGAATATATTCCCTCTGAGGTTCGCCTGGAAGAGATAAAAAGAACAATAGAACAGACAGGATACAAAGTCCTTGAAATCCCTCCTGAAGAGGAATTGGAAGACATAGAAAAGATTGTCAGGGAAAAAGAATACAGGGTGCTCAAGAAAAAATTCTTCATTGGATTGATCCTTGGCATCATCATATTTTTGGGGAGTTCTCCCAGGTTGTTTCCATGGGCTCCTAGCTTCTTGAATAATTTCTTCGTCCTTTGGGTGCTGGCTACTCCTGTGCAGTTCTGGATCGGTTGGCAGTTTTACAGAGGAGCTTGGGGGGCTTTCACACACCGCAATGCAGATATGAATACTCTAATCGCTGTGGGCACCTCAGCGGCCTATCTTTATAGTGTAGCGGCCACGCTTTTTCCTGCTTTCTTTAAAGCAGGAGGAATGACGCCTGGGGTTTATTTCGATACATCTGCCATAATCATCGGTTTGATTCTATTCGGAAGGCTTCTTGAAGCAAGAGCCAAAGGCCAGACTTCAGAGGCTATAAAAAAATTAATCGGGTTACAGCCAAAAACAGCCCGGGTAATCAGAGATGGGAAAGAAGAAGATATCCCTGTTGAAGAGGTATTGGTTGGAGATGAAATAGTCGTGAGGCCGGGTGAGAAGATCCCGGTGGATGGTGTTGTCATTAAGGGCACATCTACCGTGGATGAGTCGATGATAACTGGTGAAAGTATGCCTGTAGATAAAGAGCCAGAGGATGAAGTTGTGGGTGCTACTATCAACAAAACTGGAAGTTTTCGGTTCAGGGCAACAAAGGTCGGTAAGGATACCGTCCTTGCTCAAATAATAAAGCTCGTCAGGGATGCCCAGGGCTCAAAGGCGCCCATCCAGAGGTTAGCAGATGTCGTTGCCAGCTACTTTGTCCCTATCGTCATCTCTATTGCTATAGCGACTTTCATCATCTGGTTCAATTTTGGCCCTTTTCCCGCTCTGACATTTGCGTTGTTGAACTTTGTGGCAGTGATGATCATTGCTTGTCCTTGTGCTTTGGGACTGGCTACTCCTACCGCTGTTATGGTAGGAACAGGAAAGGGTGCTGAGAACGGGATTTTGATCAAAGGTGGTGAGAGCCTGGAAAGTGCTTATAAGCTGGATACTATCGTCTTCGATAAAACCGGCACTCTAACCAAGGGAGAGCCAACGGTTACGGATATTGTCACGCTTAACGCGTTCACCCATGAAGATATTTTAAAATATGCAGCGAGTGCAGAGAAGGGTTCCGAGCATCCACTGGGAGAGGCGATCGTGAAAAGAGCAGGGGAGAAGGAAATAGAGCTCCTCGAGCCAAAAAATTTCAACGCGATTGAAGGTCAAGGTGTTAAGGCGGAAGTAGATGGCAAAAACATTCTCTTGGGTAATAAGAAGCTTATGCGAGGACAAAAAATAGAATCCATGGAATTAGAAGCCCGAGCCAAGGAGCTGGCTCAGGATGGGAAAACTCCCATTTTTGTAGCTATTAACGAGAAAGCGATCGGCTTGATAGCTGTTGCAGATACGCTAAAGGAGAATTCTGTAACGTCTGTGGAGAAATTAAAAAGACAAGGATTAGAGGTCGTCATGCTTACAGGAGATAACCGCAGAACTGCGGAGGCTATCGCCAGAAAGGCGGATATAGAGAAGGTATTGTCTGAAGTTCTCCCAGAGGATAAGGTTAATGAGATAAAGAAGCTACAATCGGAAGGGAAAAGAGTCGCCATGGTGGGAGACGGAATCAACGATGCACCTGCCCTTGCTCAGGCTGATGTGGGAATAGCCATAGGTTCAGGAACCGATGTGGCCATGGAGGCCTCAGATATCACCCTTATAAAGGGCGATCTTCAGGGGGTTGTCTCTGCGATCGAGCTGAGTAGACGAACAATCAGAGTCATAAAACAGAATCTTTTTTGGGCATTCTTTTACAACACTGCGGGTATTCCCGTGGCAGCTGGAGTACTTTACCCTTTTTTCGGGATTCTGTTGAATCCGATTTTTGCTTCAGCAGCGATGGCTTTCAGTTCTATCTCAGTTGTTTCAAATTCTCTCAGGCTGAGAAGAGTAAAGCTCAGGGCGTAGAGGAGATTGGAGATGCTTGCCAAGCTGATTGTAACTGTTTCAGGTGTTTTGCTCATAATCTTAGTCAATTGGTATTTCTTTTTCTCAAAAAAAAAGAGCTCAAAGTAATTATATATTGAATTAAAGAAAAGAGGGAAAAGATGAAAAAAATAATAATGACTTTTTCATTTATTCTAATTTTCCTTGGGATGATGACCGGCTTTACTCAAGAATTGCCCAAGGGGAAGGTTGTTCTTTCTGAGATCATTCAAGAAGCTCTCAGGGTGAATCCTCGGATCCATGTTGCAGAGAAAGAATGGAAAGCGGCACTCGAGAAGATTCCACAGGTGAAAGCCCTTCCTGACCCCATGCTTAGGTATTCCCGCTTTGGCCAAAGCATCGAAACAAGGCTCGGACCCCAGAGGAACAAAATCTCCCTGTCTCAGAAGTTTCCCTTTTTCGGGAAACTTGCTCTTAAAGGAGAGGTTGCTCGAAGTTATTCTTCGTTGCTAGAAGAAGAATATAGTGCTGTAAAAGCAGATATTGTATTGAAGGTGAAACGAATCTTTTTTTCTCTCTATTGGTTTGATAAAGCCTTGACAATTGCCCAGGAAGAGAAGGAAGTCCTCCAGCGTTTAACCAGGATAGCACAGAAAAAGTATGAAACAGGGACGGCGAATCAACAGGATGTTTTGAAAGCGCAGCTCGAGATCTCTAAAATACTGGATAAGATTTTAACGCTCAAACAGGGGCGAAAAGCTTTAGCTTCGCAGTTGAATTCTCTTTTGAATAAACCTCAAGATGCACGCGTGGGAGAGGTGGAGGAATTCCAGGTTCCAGAATTTCTGGCCAAATTGTCAGAACTCTCGAAGTGGGCGATAGAAAACCGTCCTGAGCTTAAAAAAGCGAGGCGTCTGATTGAGAAAAATGAAAAAAGTCTGAAATTAACCAAAAAGAACTATTTTCCAGATTTTCAGCTCATGTTGGATTACATCGATATCGGCGGCGGAACGACCACAAATCCTAACGATGGTCAAAATGCCTGGATGGGTTCTATCGGAGTAAGCATTCCTCTTTGGCGGAATAAGCTTAGGGCTGCTGAAGCTGAGGAAGCTATAAAACTTGAAGCCAGCAGAGACCGTTACAGAGACATGGAAAATGATACACTTTCTCGGGTGAATGAGCTTTTCTTTGAAGTAAAAACAACCGAAGAACAGATCAATCTCTATAAGTACTCTTTGCTGCCTCAAGCTGAACAATCTTTTAAAGCTTCAGAGACGGCCTACCTGACAGGGAAGGTCGACTTTCTCAATTTATTGGAGAGCGAGAGGACGATTCTGAGGATAAAAACTGGTTATTACAAAGCCATTTCTGATTTTGGAAAAAGTCTGGCTCATTTGGATCGAGTGGTCGGAAGAGAATCCTTAATGAAGTTTGAGAAACCGAATAGGCAAAATAAGATTGAGATTGCCACGCTTCGCTCGCAATGACGGAAATGCAGGGGATTGATCCATCGAGCCCTCATTGTCATTGCGAGGAATGGAATGACGAAGCAATCCGCCGTTGCGAGTGAAACGAAGCAATCTCACATAAAAATGGAAACAAAAAAAGAAAAAAAAGGAGGATACTGAGATGAATAAAATTAAAAAGTTCTCAATCCTTGGATTAAGTGTAGCATTACTCATATCTAGTTTATTAATCGCTGCCTGTAAAAAAGGTGAAGAAGTGACTGAAAAAACTCAAATGGCTGCCAAGAAGGCCCCCGCTGAAAAAGAGATTCTCTATTATACGTGCGGCATGCATCCTTCTGTTAAGGTGAAACCTGAAGACTATGAAAAAGGAAATAACAAGTGTCCAATCTGCAACATGGATTTGGTTCCTGTTTATAAGGAAGCGGAGATGGCGATGGAAGCAGAGGAACAGGAAGGAAGAGAAATTGAGATAAAATTAACTCCCAGGGCTCAGGCTCTTGCCCGAGTAGAGACAGAGGAGATTCAATTTCGCCCTCTTTTCAAGGAGATAAACACCGTTGGACAAGTTGATTATGATGAGAGGAAGGTTGCATATGTTGCGGCCTGGATTTCTGGGCGGATCGACAAACTTTTCGTTGACTTCACTGGAAACAGGGTCAAGAAAGGAGATCCGCTGGTTTGGATTTACAGCCCGAATCTGGTGACATCTCAGGAGGAGTATCTTCTTGCCCTCGAAACACTAGAAAGAGTTAAAGAGAGCCCTATAAAAGAAACGGTAGATCAGGCAAAATCATTAGTCGAATCTTCCAAGAGAAGACTTCTTTTATGGGGCGTCAGTGAAAAGCAGATCAAAGAATTGGAGGAAAGAAGAAAGGCTAACACCAATATGATCATTTATGCTCCTATAGGCGGAACAGTTATTCATAAAAATGCCTTTGAAGGGAAGTATGTGAAAGAAGGAGAAAACCTCTACCGGATCGCAGACCTTTTCAATCTCTGGATTCTTGCAGATGTCTATGAATATGAGATGGCCTTGATTAAGAATGGGCAGAGAGTTGAAATCACATCCCCAGCTTATCCTGGAGAGAAATTTGAGGGAAAAATTTCTTTTATCGATCCCTTTTTGAACCCGAAAACTCGGACTGTGAAGGTAAGAATGAATGTGCCTAATCCGCAGTTAAAGTTAAAACCAGGAATGTATGTTAATGTGCTCTTGAGCGCTCATGTGCAGGAAGGTATCCACGGTTCAGGGAAAGTTACTTATATTTGTCCCATGCATCCAGAAGTTGTGTCTGATAAGCCTGACGATTGTCACATCTGTGGAATGGCTCTGGTGGAAAAGGCAATTGTATCTCCAGATTCTGTTCTTGCTGTTCCAAAAAACGCTGTCCTTGATACGGGTGCAAGGAAGCTTGTTTATATGGAAAAAGAGAAAGGAACATATGTGCCCAAGGAAATAGAGTTAGGGGCAGAAGCTGTGGCTTTAGTCAACGGTCAGAAGAGAAAATTTTATGCCCTAAAGGCCGGGCTTACTGAGGGAATGAGAATCGTCACTCAGGCCAATTTTCTGATAGATTCCCAGAGTCAAATAACCGGACAAGCCGAGGCTATCTACAGCGGAGCTATTGAAGCGAAAAAAAAGAAAAAGACTCCCCCTTCAAAACATATTCACTGAGAGTTTTAACCATGACTTCTTTTGATTAAATAGGAGATTTAGATGATTAACAGAGTAATTGAATATTCCCTTCGGAACAAATTTCTCATCTTAGCCTTATTTGTCCTTGTTATAGGCTGGGGTTACTGGGCTCTCAATAGGACTCCCATCGACGCTATCCCTGACATCGGAGAAAACCAGCAGATCGTATTTGTCGATTGGCCGGGAAGAAGTCCAAAGGATATTGAAGACCAGGTGATTTACCCTCTTTCAGTCAATCTAATGGGCATTCCTGGAATGAAAGTGATTCGTTCAAACTCTATGTTCTCTTTTGGAATGATAAACGTGATATTTGAAGAAGGTGTGGATTTTTACTGGTCAAGAACAAGGATTTTGGAAAGGTTGAACCTGGCTCAAAAAGACCTTCCCCAAGGAGTCGTTCCCCAGCTTGGCCCTGATGCAACAGCTTTAGGGCAGATATTCTGGTATACGGTTGAAAACGGCTATTACTGCCCAGATCATCCCAAGGCAAGGTTCAGTGAACCAGGAAAATGCCCTGAGGATGGGAAGGAGCTTGTTTTTTCTGACTATAATTTGGGGGAACTGCGATCTATTCAGGATTGGTATGTCCGTTATCAGCTTAACTCAGCAAGAGGAGTATCAGAGGTAGCAACCGTTGGAGGGTTTGTCAAGCAATACCAGATTGATGTGGATCCCAATAAGCTCCTCGCTTTTGATGTCAACCTGCATGAAATGTTCGAAGCGGTGCGGATGAGCAATATTGATGTTGGTGCAAAGGTCATTGAGGAAGGTGGAGCAGAATTTATTGTTCGCGGCCTAGGATTTATCAAGTCTGTAGAAGATATTGAGAATATTGTGATAGGTTCACATGAGGGAGTCCCAGTTTACGTGAGAAATGTGGGTAACGTGACTATTGGTCCTGATTTTAGAAGGGGAGCGCTGGATAAGGAAGGAGCAGAGGTCACAGGCGGTGTGGTTTTGATGAGATATGGAGAGAATCCCCTAAATGTTATCGAGGCTGTCAAGGAAAAAATTGAAGAGATTACAGCAGGCCTTCCGCCCGGAGTTCAAATTGCGCCTTTTTATGACCGCACAGAATTGATCAATAGGGCAACAGATAATCTTAAAAAGACCTTATTGGAAGAGATAATTGTAGCAATCATCATTATCCTCATCTTCTTGGCTCATTTCAGAAGCAGTCTCATCGTCTCCATCATTCTTCCTGTTGGAGTTCTGATCGCTTTCCTCATAATGTATTATCTTAAAATTCCCTCAAACATCATGTCTCTGGGAGGAATAGCAATTTCTATTGGAGTCATGGTTGATGCGGGCATTGTAATGACAGAAAATATATCCCGCCATCTTTCTCTCTCTCACGAAAGAAAGCTAAGCACTTTTATCACTGCTTCTAAAGAAGTTGGTTCAGCCATCTTTTTTGCCATTCTCATAATCGTCGTGGCTTTTATTCCGGTGTTTTCTTTAAGGGGTCAGTCAGGGAAGCTTTTTTCTCCTTTGGCTTTTACCAAGACTTTTGCCATATTTGGGTCAGCCATTTTGGCTATTTCGCTTATCCCTGTACTCAGTTTCCTCCTTTTAAGAGGCAAGATTCGCCCTCCGGAGAAAAATATCCTAAGTCGTATATTAATGCGTCTCTATGAACCGGTTCTTCGGTTTTCATTGAAACATAAGATGGTCGTTCTCCTCATTGCGCTTTTAATTCTTGGAAGCAGTTACATTCCTCTTAAGAGAATTAAGAGCGAGTTTATGCCTCCTTTGAATGAAGGAGATCTGCTGTTCATGCCTGTTCTTCTCCCCGGGGCATCCCTTACTCAGGTGATGGATATCATGAAAAAACAGGATATAATTCTCAAATCATTCCCTGAAGTCGAGGATGTTGTGGGTAAATTGGGAAGGGCTGAGACGCCCACAGATCCTGCTCCTGTTGGTATGATAGAGACAATTGTGAAACTTAAGCCAAAAGAATTGTGGCGCGAAGGATTGACTCGGCAGGAATTAATCAATGAGATGGACAACGCCTTGAAGATTCCCGGTGTAAGCAACATCTGGACTCAGCCTATTCGCAACCGGATTGATATGCTGGCCACAGGAATCCAGACTCCCATAGGAGTTAAGGTTTTTGGAGAAGATTTAAAGATAATCGAAGAAATAGGGATCAAAATTGAGGAAATCTTGAGAGAGATTCCTGGTGCTAGAAACCCTTATGCAGAAAGAATCGGCAATAAGCCTTATATAGAAATAGAGATCAACAGGGAAGAGGCAGCCCGATATGGCATAAAAGTGGGAGACATCCAGCATTTGATCATGACAGCTGTTGGCGGGATGAATATCACGACCACAGTGGAGGGAAGGGAACGCTACCCGGTAAGAATCCGTTACATGAGAGAACTCAGGGACAGCTATGAAGACTTGGAAAGAATATTCATTCCTTCTCCAAGAGGCGCTCAGATTCCTCTAGGCCAGCTGGCAGCGATTCGAAAGGTTGAGGGGCCAGCCAAAATTTCTGGAGAGAACACTCTTCCTTATGTGCGGGTATTCGTCGACGTCAACACCGACGAGGTGGGTGTTGTCGATTTTGTCAGACAGGGTCAAAGAGTCGTCAGAGATAAACTGGATTTGCCTTCCGGGTATTATATTTCCTGGAGTGGCCAGTATGAATATGAAATGCAGGCGCGGCAGCGATTAATGGTTGTTGTTCCTATCTGTATCTTTGTCATTTTTCTCTTGCTCTATACAAAATTTAAAGAATTTTCAGCCGCCATGGTTATGATTGTATCTTTGCCATTTGCCTTTATCGGAGGAATCTGGCTTCAGCAGATTCTCGGTTTTAAGTTCAGCACAGCAGTTTGGGTAGGTTATATTGCTCTCTTTGGAATCGCTGTGGAGGATGGAGTTGTGATGATGGATTTTCTGGTCAAATATTCTCGAAAAGGGAAAAATTTTGCAGAGAATATTATTCAAGCCGCCTTGCTGAGAGTTCGGCCTATTATAATGACTACAGCCACAACTATCCTGGCTCTAATTCCCATTTTAATTAGTACTGGTGCAGGTTCGGAGATAATGAAGCCCATAGCAACTCCAACTGTAGGAGGAATGGTCACTGCGACTCTTTTGAATTTAATCCTTGTTCCTGTGTTTTTTACCTGGATAATCCAGCGCCGGTTGAAAAAAGAAGAGAGCAGAGAAGAAGAGTGATAATCATGTCTCAGAAAAAGAAAAATGTCTCAGATGTTTTAATCCACGAGGAGATAATATGAGCGGATTTATGCCAGCGAGTGGGGTAATGAAGAGATGCTTGACACTGCCTATCAGATAGGTGAGAATATATATTCAAAATTAATGGAGGTTGAAACATGAAACATTCAAAAATATTAGTATTATTTTTGGCATTCTCCTTTGTCCTTGTTGTAACAGGAATTGCTCAGGAACAAGCCGAAGAGACAGTCGTTTGCCCCGTGAGCGGAAAAGAGGTCAAGAAATCTGAAGCAAAAGGCCCCTACGAGTATGAAGGGAAGGCTTATTATTTTTGTTGCCCGAATTGCAAAGAGGCGTTCATGAAGTCTCCGGAGAAGTATACACAAAAAAAGACAGAAATGAAGGAAGTTTACACCTGTCCCATGCACGCGGATGTTAAATCGGATAAACCAGGTAAATGCCCCAAATGCGGAATGAAGCTAGAAAAGAAAATGATGCAGAGAAAGATTTTGATGCATAAAGAGCAAGAGCAGATGATGCATGAAGAGGAAAAACATGATCAAATGATGCACAAAAAGATGATGATGCAAATGATGAAAATGTTTACCCATATGCACAAAAGATTTGGAAAAATGGCTTGCTGCGCCGAGGTGCAGATGAAGACCAAAGAAGGGCTCTGCTGCCCCTTGATGGGTTTCAAAGATGCTGATGTGAAGGTTGAGAATTTGGATAATGGAATTGCTTTGAAGATTACCTCAACGAATAAAGATGTTGTGAAGAAAATTCAGGAAGTGGCTACAAAGTTGAAATCTATGTGTGGGCAGGAGGGAGATTGCTGCAAACAAGAAACAAAGAAAGAGGAAGTCAAAAAGAAATAAGTATAAAAAGTAATATCTTTAAAAGAATAATCCTCCTTTCTCAGCAGAGGAAGGAGGATTTTTTTATCTACATATCGAATTATTACCAGTTGCCTTTACCTAAATGAAGTTTTTGTTCGGAATTAAGTATTTTTTTAAATAGGTCCAGCGATTTTACTGGGGCGATAAAACCGTTAGTTTCCTCATACAGCTTTCCTGACTGACCAAAATAAGTATATGGGTTTTTCATAGAAACAAAGCCCGCTTGAGGGTAAAGAGAGCCGCTTTCTTCAATATGGGCACAGAGATAGGCAACTTCACATTCCCACTCCTTTAAGATCTTCATAGCCTTCTCAATCATCACACCGGCAATGCCTTGCCTTCTTTTATCTCTGCGGACGCAAACTCCTCCCAGCCCTCCCAACATCACATTCTTATTGTTGAACTTCACATTTCTTTTGTGAAGCTTAAGACTGCCAATAATCTGATTTTCCTCGAAAACCAACAACCAGGCTTTGGGCGTGCTAAAGTATTTATCCTTTTCTGTAGCGAGGTATTCAGGTGTTCTTTCTTCTTCTCTGTAGAAATTCTCTAATTCGAAATGTCCTAATTCCTCTTGAACTTTTTCTGGAAGCTTTGGGAAAATTTTCATTTTTATTTTCATGATTAGATTGCCGCGCTTCGCTCGCAATGACTTAGTTTATAGAAAACAGGGAGAAAAAAGGGGACAGTCCCCTTTTATTGGGAGAGGATGTCCTGGAGGCAAAGGAGCGAAGGGGGTGTTTTTCTGCTCATCTCGATTGCCTTCACGGCCGCGCTAGCTGAGGGAAAGGTGGTGTAACAGGGAATCCGGTAGGAGAAAGCGACTTTTCTGATTTTATGGGCATCTCTCCACTCATGGATTCCAGATGGAGTGTTAAAAATCATCCCCACGTTTCCCTCTTTCATATCTTCAATTATATTTCTTTTCTCCCTGGAGACCTTACCGATGGTTTCCAGATGGAAGCCGTGTCTACGAAGATACTGAGTTGTCCCTTCTGTGCCGACCATTTTAAATCCCAATTGTTCGAGTTTCTCTACAATCGGGATTATTTTTGGCTTATCTTCATCTGGGGCGCTGACAAATACTCTGCCCTCCTGTGGAAGATGGAATCCTGCTCCTTCTGCGGCTTTAAGAAAAGCTAAGGGGAAATGGCTGTCAATTCCTATGGATTCTCCGGTAGAGCGCATCTCAGGTCCTAAAACAGGGTCAACCTCCATAAACTTATCAAAAGAAAAGACAGCTTCTTTCACTGCATATAGATTTGGAGGACGCCGAGCTAAGCTCATATCTTTAAGCTTCTCTCCCATGATCAGGCGTGTTGCAATCTTTGCCATCGGAACCCCAGTTGCCTTGGATAGGAAAGGAACAGTCCTTGAAGCTCTGGGATTGACTTCCAATATGTAAATTTTGGTTCCCCTGACAGCTACCTGGACATTCATCAACCCTACTATCTGAAGCTCCTTGGCCATAAGGGTAACCTGACGCCTGACTTCCTTGATCACTCTATCAGCAAGATAATAGGGAGGAGTTACCATGGTAGCGTCCCCAGAATGGATACCTGCTTCCTGGATATGTTCGAGGATACCTCCGATATAAACATCCTCACCATCGCAAAGAACGTCGACATCCAGCTCTACAGCATTTTCGATAAATTCATCGATGAGGATCGCATATTCTGACCAGTATTTCTGGATAGATTTTATATATTTCTCTAGTTCCTTCTCACTGTGGATAACTTTCATGGCTCGGCCTCCGAGGACATAGGAAGGCCGGACAAGGACAGGATATCCGATTTTTTCAGCAGTTTCTACGGCCTGGGAAGAGCTTCTGGCCATGCCGTTTCTGGGTCTTATCAGGTTCAGCCTTTTTAGGAAATTATCGAATTTTTCTCTGTCTTCTGTCTCGTCAATGGCGTGTGAGCTTGTTCCTAATATTCTTGCTCTGTTTTTCCAGAGCCCTACCGATATTTTTAGAGGGGTTTGACCTCCAAACTGGGCAATAATCCCCTCTGGGTTTTCATTTCTGTAGATGGAAAGGACATCTTCAAGGGTTACAGGGTCAAAGTAAAGGCGATCAGAAATGTCATAATCCGTGGAGACTGTTTCAGGGTTGGAATTGATCATGATGGCCTTGTAGCCTAGATCTCTTAGAGCGAATACACCGTGGACACAGCAGTAGTCAAATTCTATTCCCTGGCCGATCCTGTTAGGGCCTGAGCCGAGGATGATTGCCTTTTTCTGAGAAATTTTAATCGCTTCGTTTTCTTCTTCATAGGTAGAGTAGAAATAGGGGGTTTCTGACTCGAACTCTCCCGCGCATGTATCGACGACTTTCCAGACCGGTAATACCCTCTTTTTCTCTCTTGTTTTTCTGACTTCATCTTCCTTAAGACCCATAAGTGTGCCGATTCTTTTATCAGAAAATCCCAGTTCTTTGGCTCTTCGAAGAACATCATGGTCCAAGGAGTCTTTTCCTGCAGATTTCAGCTCTTCTTCAAAATCTATGATTTCCTTGATATTCTGTATGAAGAAGGGGTCGATTTGAGTATGGTGACTTATCTCCTCCACAGATATTTGCGCCCTTAGAGCGTCAGCAATGAACCAGAGTCTTTCAGCATTCGGCCGGACACGGGCTTCTTTAAGGATCTTTCTTTCTCTTTTCTTTATTTTTTCCTCGAATCCCCACCTGCCTATTTCGAGAGCACGAATAGCTTTTTGAAGGGATTCTTTAAAGGTGCGGCCGATGGCCATTGTCTCTCCGACAGATTTCATTTGTGTTGTGAGGGCAGGTTCTTCCTCAGGGAATTTTTCAAAGGCAAAGCGGGGGATTTTGACAACGACATAGTCAATGGCAGGCTCGAAACAGGCAGGGGTCTTTTTTGTTATGTCGTTTAAGATCTCATCCAAGGTGTAGCCAACTGCCAGTTTAGCCGCCATCTTGGCGATTGGGAAACCTGTAGCTTTAGAGGCCAGGGCAGAGGAGCGTGAGACCCGGGGATTCATCTCGATGATCATCATTTGGCCATCCGAAGGGTTGATGGCAAACTGGATGTTGGAGCCTCCTGTTTCTACCCCTATTTCCCTCATGATCGCAATCGAAGCATCCCTCAATCTCTGGTATTCTTTATCAGTCAAGGTCTGAGCTGGAGCCACAGTGATAGAGTCTCCTGTATGCACTCCCATAGGGTCGAAGTTTTCGATGCTGCAGACTATCACGACATTGTCTTTTTTATCCCTCATGACTTCCAGTTCAAATTCTTTCCACCCAATGATAGATTTCTCGATAAGGATTCGAGTGATAGGGCTGATGGCAAGACCAAGAGGCACAAATTTATAGAAGTCCTCCCAGTTATTGATGATGTTGCCTCCTGTTCCACCTAAGGTAAAAGAGGGGCGAATGACCACAGGAAATTTGATCTTTTTCACAATGTTAACGGCTTCTCTTAGAGTTGAGGCATAGCCGGATTCTGGAACTTCAAGCCCAATCTTCTCCATTGAACGGCGGAAGAGCATTCTATCTTCTGCCTTTCTAATGGATTTTGTGTTGACTCCGATTAATTGAATATCGTGTTTGCTGAGGATTCCTTTTTCATCCAGTTCAAGGGCCAGGTTTAAAGCTTTCTGTCCTCCCAAGGTTGCAAGCAGGGCATCCGGTTTTTCTTTTTCTATAATTTTTTCCAGGTACTCGGCTGTTAATGGTTCAAGATATGTACGGTCTGCAAACTCCGGGTCGGTCATGATTGTGGCAGGATTGGAATTGACTAGAATAACTTTATAATTTTCTTCTTTTAGAGCCTTGAGGGCTTGAGTTCCAGAATAGTCGAATTCAGAGGCCTGCCCGATGATAATAGGACCCGAACCGATGATCAGGATGGATTTTATGTCTTTTCGCTTCGGCACTTTATTTACCTTTAAAATCGTCCATCATTTGAATAAAGTCTTGGAAAAGGTATCTTGAATCCCTCGGACCCGGAGAGCTTTCTGGATGATATTGAACCGAAAAAAGGAATTTCTCCTTCACTGAAAGTCCCTCTGAAGTCATGTCGTTGAGGTTAAGATGAGTGAGTTTTGCCAGCCCTTTCAAGGAATCGATATCTACGGCAAAACCATGGTTCTGCGAGGTTATCTCGATAGCGCCCGTTTCCAGGTTTTGTACAGGGTGATTTGCTCCACGATGGCCAAATTTAAGCTTGTAAGTTTTCCCTCCCAGGGCAATCGCCAGAAGTTGATGCCCTAGGCATATTCCAAAGATTGGAATTTTCCCGATCAGATTTTTTATGTTTTCGATAGCATAAGTAATGGGCGCAGGATCTCCAGGACCGTTAGAAAGGAGCACTCCATGGGGTTTCATTTTCATGATATCCTTCCAGGATGTCTGGGCAGGAACGACGTGAACATCTACATCGTTTGAAACTAGATTTCTTAAAATGTTTCTTTTTATTCCAAAGTCGTAAGTAACCACAAAATATTTAAATCTTTTTTTTGTTAAATAGCCTTTGGGCCACATATAAGGTCCCTCGCGCCATTTATAAGCTTTCTCAGTTGTGACCTTCTTGACTAAATCCAGGCCGACGATAGAAGGAATTTTTTTCACGCGGCGCTGAAGCGATTTGATATTATCGTTTGTTGTAGAAATGAGTGCCCTCTGTGCTCCGCCAGCACGGATAATCTTGGTCAGCTTTCTGGTATCTACACCCTGGATTGCTACGATTTTGTGTCTTTTCAAGAAATCCGGAAGGCTCTCTTTGTTTCTCCAGTTAGAGGGGAGTACTGCCAGTTCCTTAATGATGAAGCCTTCTACCCAGGGTTGACGTGATTCCACATCCTCAAAATTACATCCGTAGTTTCCAATGAGCGGGTAGGTCATGGTGACAATCTGGCCCTTGTATGATGGATCTGTGAGGATTTCCTGGTAGCCAGTCATTGAGGTGTTGAATACGATTTCTCCTTCTGCATTTCCATCGTATCCAATGGATTGACCAATGAAAAAATCTCCCCCTTCTAAAATGAGCGTCGCCTTCTTTAAGGCCATTTCAGGTGACAAATTTCCTAAAATTAGCTTCAGGCATTTGGCATATTTTACATATTCTTATTTTAGATTTCTACAATTTTTTTTATTTTTTTTATGTAAGAGCTTAATTCCTCAAGTCCACCCTATCATTGAATACATCGATATAAAAGAATAAAGGGTCAGGTCTTGTTTTTTGCCTTTCTGTTTCTGTCAACCAAATGTCAAATGTTGAAATCCGAACTCGTATAATATAAGTTGACAATTACTATAGAATATGTATAATTTATAATAATAATTACGAAAAGAATTTTAAATCCCAAGGAGGTTTAATTGATGAAAAATTCAAAGATTTTAGTCCTGCTGCTGGGTTTTACTTTCTTGCTCACACTGACAGGAATTGCCCAGACCCAGGAGACCGAAGAGACTGTTGTCTGTGCTGTAAGCGGAAAAGAGATGAAGAAGTCAGAAGCAAAAGCTACTTATGAGTATAAAGGGAAGACCTATTATTTCTGTTGTGATAACTGTAAAGAGGCCTTCATCAAAAATCCAAAGAAGTATACCCAGAAGAAGGGGCATGAAGGACACATGCTTGCTGGTCATCATGCAGAAGAAACGGTCGTTGATCCTGTATGCGGGATGAAGATCAAGAAATCAGATGCCAAGGCTACTTATGAACACAATGGAGAAACATACTACTTCTGCATGGAGGGCTGCAAAAATAAGTTCAAAAAGGATCCTGATAAATACGCTAAGAAAGCCGGAGAGATGGTAACCTGTCCTGTGAGCGGCAAGAAAATAAAGAAATCAGATGCTGCAGGCTCTCATGAATACAATGGGAAGACCTATTATTTCTGCTGTGCGAATTGTAAAGAAAAATTCACGAAAAACCCTGAGAAATACACCCAAAAGAACGATGAGATGAAATCTTGTGACCACGGTTGTTGTGCCAAAGAGATAAAGTAGGCCTTTAGGCAATAAACACTAAACAAAAAGACATAAGGTGAAAAGAACGTAGAAGTAAGAAGAGATAACTAAAACAACTTAAAACAATCCCTCTTGTTCATTAGAACAAGGGGGATTTTTTTTCATGTGGGGATTTGATTCATCGAGTCCACGTTGTCATTGCGGGGAGCAAAGCGACGCGGCAATCTTAGCTAGATAGTACACCTGCTTCCATATTTTTGATATCCTATAGGCGAGAAAAGATGAAGCGAAAAAAAGTTGTTATTGCCATGAGCGGGGGAGTGGATTCATCGTTGGCGGCTGCTATTCTTAAAGAAGGGAGCTATGATGTCATCGGAGTCACGATGAAGCTTTTCTCGCTGCCCGATGAATATTGCAGGTCTGAGAACTTGAGAAGCTGCTGTGGATGGAAGGCAGTCGAGGATGCTAATCGTGTAGCCACTTCCATTGGTATTCCTCACTATGTTGTTGATTTTAAAAAGATTTTTGAAAAGAATGTGATCACTGATTTCTGTGAGGAGTACTCTCGAGGGCGAACTCCCAATCCCTGTATTCGCTGCAATGAATACATTAAATTCGATGCGCTCCAGAATAAGGCAAAAGCCCTCAATGCCGATTATCTGGCTACTGGTCACCATGCTCGAGTAGACTACGATCCTGAGCTCAAGCGCTTTCTGCTCAGAAAGGGAAAGGATAGAGAGAAGGACCAATCCTATTTTCTCTATCCCTTAACGCAAGACCAACTCTCGCGCACTTTAATGCCTATAGGCCATTTCACAAAAAAAGAAGTGAGAGAGAAAGCAAAGGGTCTTGGTATCCCTGTGGCGCAAAGACCTGAGAGCCAGGAGATATGTTTCGTGCCCGATAACGATTATGCTGGATTCCTTGAAAAAAGAATTCCTGAAGCCTTTGGTCCAGGGCCCATATTAGATATAGGGAATCGAGTCATTGGTAAACACAAGGGGATTGCACATTTTACCATCGGCCAGCGCCGAGGGATGGGTATTTCCGCTCCGCACCCACTCTATGTCATAGCCATTCGCAGTGATGAGAATGCGATCGTGGTTGGAAAAGATGAGCATCTTTATGAAAAAACACTATTAGCATCCAGGATAAATTTAATTTCAAAGGAGAAATTAGGAGAGTCTCTTAAAGTAAAGGCCAGAATTCGATATAAGCACAGAGAAGGCAAAGCCACTCTCACTCCAGTTGATACAGATCAGGTTCTGGTGGAATTTGAGAAACCCCAGAGGGCGATAACGCCCGGGCAGGCTGTTGTTTTCTATGATAAAGATGTAGTTGTAGGAGGGGGGCTCATCGAGAGAATAAGGGAAGAAGAATGATTTTAGCCTTTATTAAGGATGACTGAATGCAATCTTGAAAGCTCTTGTCTTATGTCCTTACTGTTACCTTTCCCCGCCATTCCCCTTCTGGTCTGTCCAGAAACGGAGCCATGAAGGTGGTCAAAAAATTATCTTTTGTTAATTGATTTGAGCTTTGATTCGATAGTGGCCTCTTTGTCCAGGCGGTGGTCCACTTTCAGGTCTATATGGATTCGTTTGACATCCATTTTCAGAAGAGCCTCGTGACACTTCTTTATGACATCAAAAAGGGTTTCCAAATCCGGAGCTTCTATCGTTGTGGACATTCCGCCTGTCTCGTGCTTTAAACCAGACGATTCGATAATCCCTATGGCCTCTTTGACATACTTGCTTACAGAGGCTCCTTCGCTTGTGGGAAAGATTGAAAGTTCACCTATAACCATTTTCTTTGCCAGAAGATAAATTTAAATTAAAATCGAAACCAATTTTATCAGTAATGAATATGGTTATCAAGATAATTAGAGCAAACAAACTAAGTAAATTAAATCTGAAATATCTTGTGTGACTTCAAGAGTCCCTATGAATTTCCCTTCGTAAGATATAAAAATATTTTCATGAGCATCTGTTCCAGCCGCAGTTGGGACACGTAGGACATTTTTCATCAGGAAGGGTGGCGCCACAAACTTTGCAGATAACCTTAAAAAAATCTTTAGGTGTGCTTTTTATCTTTCCGATATGTCTCTCCAGTACTTTCGCTATAGCATCAGGGATAGATTGAACAAGACCTCCTTCAGTGAAGATAGGTTCCGAGCCACCAATACCTTTGAGCTGGCTGATGACCTCTTTAGAGTCAACTCCACTCCGCAGAGCCAAAGAAATAAGTCTTCCCAGGGCTTCAGCGTCGGCCATCGTCGAATAACCGCTTTTCCCAATAGTGGTGAAGACTTCAAAGGGCTTATGATTGAAATAAGATATGGTTGCATAGAGATTCCCGAAGCCAGTTTTGATTTTATCGGTCACAGAAGGCAGGGAATTGGGTCTTTCCTTCGGGAGACGTTTTCCTGAGGGCAAGGATTTATAAAGCACCTGTTCAGCCCTGCAACCATCCCTGTATATTGTGATACCCTTGGTATTCAGCTCATAGGCTAGAAGGTAAGCCTTTTCAACGTCTTTAACAGTAGCCTTGTTCGGGAAATTTATTGTCTTGGAGACAGAATTATCCACAAATTTCTGGAATGCCGCCTGTGTTCTTACGTGCCACTCTGGAGAGATATCATGGGCGGTTACGAAATAGCCGGGTATTGATTTTCCTGGATTTTTTCTTTTCCATTCCTCGTAGAGGGGATGGATGTCTTTTAACTCTCCGTCGATGATTTTTGATGTGAATTCAAAGGCAAAAGCTGGTTCGATACTGGATGAACATCCTGCCAGGCGGGAGATGGTGCCTGTGGGGGCGATGGTAAAAACAGTGGCATTCCGCATCTTTTTTCCCTTATAGATTGATTTTGATATTTTGGGAAAACTGCCCCTGCTTTGCGCCAGCTTTTGGGATTCCTCCAAAGCTTTTTTTCTCATAAAAGAAGCGACTTTCTCGGCGAGTTTAATGGCTTCTTTGGAATCGTACTTGAGTTTCATTTTAATCAGGAGGTCTGCCCAGCCCATAATACCTAATCCAATTCGCCGATTTCCTTTTGTCATCTCCTCAATCTGAGGGAGAGGATATTTGTTAATCTCGATGACATTGTCCAAGAACCTGACAGCCGTTGAGATTATCCGGGCAAATCTTTCCCAGTCGAAGCGGTCTTTTTTACGAGGGGAGTAGAAATTAGCCAGGTTAATCGAGCCTAAATTGCAGGACTCATATTCGTGAAGAGGCTGTTCCCCACAGGGATTTGTAGCTTTTATCTGGCCCAAGCCTTTTGTGGGATTTTCCTTATTGATTCTATCAATGAAGACAACTCCTGGATCGCCCACAGCCCAGGCGGCTTCCACGATCATGTCAAAGATCTTGCGTGCTTTCTTTCGCCCTACCTTCTTTTTAAGGTAGGGATTGTAAATATCATATGATTTATTGGCTTTAACGGCCTCCATAAATTTATTTGTTACTGCAACGGATATATTGAAATTGTTTACATTTCTTTCATTCCTTTTCATCAGGATGAATTCCTCTATATCGGGGTGGTCTACCCTCAACATGCCCATGTTGGCTCCTCTCCGTGTTCCTCCCTGTTTGACAGCTTCAGTCGCAGAATCAATAACCCTAAGAAAAGAAACAGGACCCGAGGCAATTCCCTGAGTTTTGCGTACAAAGCTTCCTTGAGGGCGAAGAGCGCTGAAATCGAATCCAGTTCCTCCTCCTTCTTTATGGACCAAAGCAGCATCTCTCACGGTTTCGAAAATGGATTCCATCGAGTCTTCAAGAGGAAGGACAAAACAGGCGCTCAGGCACATATCTCTTCCTGCCCCTGTAAGGGTTGGACTGTTGGGAATGAAATCCTGCCCTATCATTGCGTTGAAGAATTTTTTTGCCCACTTCTGTTTTTCATGATCTGTTTTCTCCGCTGAAGCGGTGAACTCAGCCACCCTTTTGAACAGGTCAGCAGGAGTTTTATCCAGGAACTTGCCCTTCTCGTTCCTCATGAAATACCGAGCTTTCAAGATTCTCAGAGCATTTTGAGAGAAGCCATTTGTCCCTGCCATTGTTCCTCCTGATGGTTTTAGAATTTATGTTATGTGTACAATATGTTGGAGCACCTAAAATATATACCTCTATATGCTGCATGTCAAGAAAGGAATACAATATCTATAGAATTTATATATTTTATTTATATTCTTGTTAAGTAGGTTTAAATTTGAGTGCTCAGATAGATGTTGTTTGAATAATCCAAGATTTTAAACGGAAGTTATATGAAATAAAATTCGTTTAAAACTTGCTGGCGATAGCTTTAAAAACAAGTCTGGAGAAAAGCTTGAAATTCTTTGTTTCTTGCCAAGTTTTTTTGTATGTCTCCTGGCCTGAGACAATGTTGAAAAAAGCCCGCCTCAACGCTTTTTCTTTTTTTGCTGTTTCAAAAATGCTATCCAACAGACCGTATTTAGAGGCAGTTATAGTAAGGTATCTTAATGTTTTCCCGTAAGGAATATCCTCGGTGAGTTCAGAGCAGCTCTTCAGATACTTTTTAAAGGCATCTTCAGAAATTCCATGATTAACAATATTCTCTGCGGCTCTTATACCGGTAATTATAGCCGAATTAATTCCTTTCCCCTTAAAGGGACGATTCAAGCCTGCGGCGTCGCCTATCATGACATATCGATCCCCGTAAGCACCTCTTGCAGGGAGAGTGGGGAATTTTCCTTTGAAGTAATAGAGGCAAGGAAGAAATGCATCTAAATTGTCAGGTAGTGCCTCTCTTACGCGCGGAAGATTAAGGAACTTATCCATCATCTCGGCATTGACCTTTTTTCCGGCTACGTTCAAGCTGAGATGATTTCCCTTTGGGGTTATGGCACCGAATTCAACATCGGGAAGAGAAGAGGGAAGAAAGGCATGAAGGTAATCCCCAAACTCAGCCATTGCCTTATGTCCTGGATGAATTTTGGTTACGATAGAAGAAAGGAATTTAGGCTGGCGGTAAGGAGTTAGTCTCTCGAAAATCTTGGCAATGCCATCATCCAGGCCAAAGGCCCCTATAACCGCATCAGCTTTTATGTTATTGCTTTCGCTGAAAACCATAACTCCGTCAGTGCTGAAATCGATATCAGTCACGCGGGCCGGAATAACCTCGACTCCCATCTCTTTAGCCTTCTCGAATAAGTAATTATCAAATTCAACCCTCCTGCAGGCGTAAGACGGCTCGTGCTCTCCTGAGAGTTTGAGAGAGTTCTTGTCGGAATAAACATAGTAACCATTTATTCTTTTCTGAATTATATGCCATGGGAAAGGAGTTTCTAATTCTTCTTCCATGATTTTGTTTAGGGGAGGAGATAGTACCCCAAGGCACTGGTTATAATAGCTTTTCTTTTCAAACCTTTTGCCTTCATAAACAATAATTCTTGGTTTTATTCCTTTTTGAAGAGCTAATTTCTTTAGTTTAATCGCGCAGCTGGATCCTGCTGGACCCCCTCCGATAATTACTACAACATGATTATTCTTTAGAGGGTTTGTACTAGTTGAGACAGATTCTTTTTCAGTCATTATATTAAAAGGCAGATTTCTATTAGATCTCATTTACACAGTTGTCAATGAGTATGGATCTTGGCTCCCTCCTTCATCTGCTTTTCATCTATAGTGTAGAGCGCATCGAGTATGGCGATTTGGAAACTGCCAGGAGCATGGGCTTCTACGGCTGCCTTCTCTCCTGCAAGACCGAAGTATGCTAGTGCGGTAGTTGTTGCTTCAACAGGGTCGCGATCCACTGCTAAGAACGCTCCAATTATGACGGTTGCCGTACAACCTGTTCCTGTGACATAACCCATCAATTTATGCCCGTTGGAAACACGGAAGATACGCTCTCCGTCTGTAATCAGATCCTCTGCTCCTGTAATGGCCAGAGCGGTATTAAGTTCTTTAGCGAGGATAAGCGCTGCATCGACTGCTTCGTCCACACTGTGGATGGAGTCGACACCTTTGGTTTTAGAGCCCTCACGGGCCAGAGAAAGCACCTCAGAGGCATTTCCCCTCACAACACTGATGGAGAGTTCGTCTATCAGTTTCTTGGCAGAATCGGTCCGCAGCTTTGTGGCGCCTGAACCCACTGGGTCAAGGATAATCGGAACATTCAGTTCATTGGCCTTTTTTCCTGCCTTGAGCATTGAATCTATCCAGTAGGGAGTGAGCGTACCGATATTGAGCACGAGTGTGCCTGCAAAGGAAACCATCTCTTCCACCTCCTCGGGCGCATGCGCCATCACAGGAGAAGCGCCGCATGCTAGCAAGGCATTGGCAGTGTAATTCATGACCACAAAGTTGGTGATGTTATGAATCAGAGGCCTTTTCTCCCTAAGGTCTTTAAGATTTTTTGCTGCTTTTTGTGCCATATGCTGATCAAACATTCCCTTCTCCTTAAGTTGCAAAGTGATCCCATCCAGAAGGGATAAGACGGCGGTGAGAGCCATCTGGGAGCATTAATTGTATATCTCCAGTTGCATCTGTTATCCTGCCGACCTCGGATACGGACACATCGCTAACCGAAGCTATTGCAGAGCGGACTTTAGCCTCGTTGTCCGGAGAGCAGGTGATAATTAGTTCATAATCATCGCTATCCTTCAAGAACAGCTCGAGTGGATCCTGACTTAGTTCGATAGCAGCCTGCCTCAAATCTTCACTGATAGGAAGTTTTTCTTGAATCACCACAGCTCCCACATTACTCTCCTGACAGATATGTCCTAGATCCCCCAGAAATCCATCGCTGGTGTCAATCAGAGCTGTCGCATACCCGGAGCGGGCAATTGCCTGTCCTTCACGTGCGCGGTGCGAGGGAGTAATATAGGAACGAACTAACGGATGCTTGTGCAAATCCTCTGTGGCTTGGGCACGCGACAGAAGTTCCAGGCCGGCAGCAGCTTGTCCCAGATATTCTGTGACAAGGATTACATCCCCTGGATTAGCGGTAGAACGGAGCATAAGTTTACCCTGCTCTACTTCACCAATTAAAGTGATATTGATGAAGATGGCATCCTCCATCTTGGTGATATTGCCGCCGATAATAGAGGCATTAAACGGTTTAAGTTCAAAGGTGAATCCTCGATACATGGTTTCTACATCTGTAACCAGTGTGTCTGCCCTCAATCCTAGCGAAATGATTGCATATAGAGGTTGACCGCCCATAGCGCCGATGTCACTGATATTCACGATCATAGCACGTCTGCCTAAATCCAAGGGTGTGATATGTTCGGGCAAGTAATGCCGTCCTTCTACCAGGCAGTCACAAGTGACCAACACCTCGTATCCTGCACGAGGCTGGAAAGATGCGGTATCATCCCCGATTCCCACCGTTACTCCAGGACTATGAACCTTCTCCTTTTGGAGCAATTTGTGAATTCGGTGAATCAATCCGAATTCTCCTATGCTTGCCAGGGTTTCAGACATACTGCCCTCCCTATGTGCCCTTTTGTAAAGCCTGGTAAAGTGCCAAGGTCGCCTGCTCAGGATTCTCCTGACAACAAACAGCAGAGATAACAGCAATCCCGTGTGCGCCTGCCTGCATCACTTCAGGTGCGTTCTCTGCAGTGATACCTCCGATGGCAATAATCGGCAGCGGGATAGTCTGGACGACTTGTTTCAAGAGGCTAATCCCTGAGACCTGACCTGCATCTGCTTTGGATGTTGTCGCATAAACAGGCCCAAATCCGATGTAATCTACCTCATCCGCGAGGCATTTCTTGGCCTCCTCAAGAGTGGCAGCAGAGCCACCTATGATCCGATTCTGTCCCAATAATCCCCGTGCCAGGAGGATGGGGAAATCATCCTGTCCCAGATGAACGCCGTCAGCGGCTGAGGCAATCGCAACGTCCACTCGATCATTTACGATGAACGCACCTCCAGAATCTGCGCATATTTGTTTCAATTGTCGGGCAGTCTCTATCATCTCCCGCGTTGCTCCGGCCTTCTGTCGAAACTGGATAGTATCTGCCCCACCTGCGATTGCCAGCCGGGTAAGTTCCACGTGCGAGAAACGGGATTGCAAAACCGTATCAGTGAGAACATGTAATCGTCCGATTCGTTTTGTCATTTTTCTCTTTTATACCTGACTCAAAACTTATAGCACAGGGAAAATTTGGTGTCAAAAGTGCGAATTAATTAGGGGGGTATTTCTCTTAACTTGCGTCTATGTCTATTTTTCTCTCGGCGAGGATTTTTTGATATTCCAGAGGATGCAGGATACGAAGCTCCTTTCCTGTAATTTTTCCGTTAAGCCAGACCTTACTCATTGGGAAGACTTCAGGATTAAGGTGAACGTTGTACATGTGCCAGATGATGACAGCCAGAAAGGCCAGGATGGCTTCATATCCATGGACGACGATAAATATATCATGCACCCATAAGGGAAAGAGAGAGAGAGAAAGTTCTACATTCCACATGAAAAACCCGCTGACAATCATAACCACAGATCCCCAGCCTACTGCCCAGTATTCAAATTTTTCGATGAAGTTGTAACGGCCATACTTTGGAGGCTTCTCGAAAAGCCAGTAGGGACGGGTTGTAAAGAATTTTTTTAGAATTCCCCGCCTATAAAGAAATCGGGTCAATCCAAGATGATGCCAAAAAATTTCGAAAGCATCTTTAAAATCTTTTAATTTGGGAATCATATCCTTGAAATTATTCCAACCTCGCGAAGTAAACAAAGTATAGAAAAGATGCCAGGCCAAGTTAAAAATTAACGCCACGGCTGCCACGCGATGCAGAATTCCTCTCAGATAAAAACTTCTCTGAAGAGAAAAGATTCCTTTTAAAAATTTAATTTCATAAAAGATCAAAGGAAGGCCGGTAATGATGAGGATGAAAAACGTAACGATGAGGATGAAATGCTGGATGCGCTCGGTAAGATTCATCCGTAAAAAGATTTCATCATCTCTGATAAGAGCATTATCTCCTGAGTAAGAGTTTTTTTGATCTGGATTTTTTATGTTTGCCTTTTTTTTGCTATCCATTTTCTGAATACCCGATGGAAAAGATCTGCTGCGATAAAAATGAGAAAAACGCCGACAATACATGAAATCATAATGATGTAAAAAGTTTTAACAAAATAGGCCCATTTATTGCCTGTTTTTTCGGAGATTACATGAATTTTCCCTTTAGCGAAATTTTTGCCCGCTCCTGCGTGGCATTTCCCGCAAGTTTCAGGTAAATTATCAGCATGTATTGAAGATTTAGTGTCGGAAGAAGAGCGGATGTCATGAAAACCATGGCAGCTTGAACAGTTGGCTACCCGTGTTTCCCCAAATTTAGAAGCGGTTCCATGGAAAGAGTTAGAAAAGGTCTTTAACCGGGCTGTTAGGAAGCCATACTGACGAGCCAAGACTTCATCGTCATGACAGCGGGAACAGACCTCTGCGACCTTTGTCGCATAAACACTGGAATTCATGTCTTGAGGCGAGCTAATGTTGTGTTCGTTGTGACAATCCGTGCAGACAGGCACGTCTTTGATTCCTTTGACATAATCTTTGCCGTGGACTCCTTCCATATAATCTATTTCAATTCCTACATGACACACGCCGCAGGTTCGGATGATTTTCCTTCTTGATACACGGGAAGGCGGGTCATGAACTCCTCTGATATCATGGGCGCCGTGACAATGGCTGCAGTTTGCGGATAGAGTTAAGCCAGCTTTGTCTAGGGCCCGGAAGTGGATGCTTCTTGTATATTGTCCGATGAATTCTCCGCCTCTCTTTGTTTTCACTCTTTCGAGATGACAATTTTCGCACGTGCGGGGGAGATTAAGAGGAAAGACTCTCGAATCATAATTATTCTTGCTCTTTATATCATGCTTCCCATGACAATCTTTGCAGCTCACCGTACAGCAATCTTCTTCAGGTGTTGCCTGGCTGTGGATGCTCTTCTTATATTCTTCCATAGCTTTCTCATGGCACATGCCACAATTGACTGCATTTAATTTTTCAGCATGAGGGAAATCTTCAAAATTCATGAGATCTGAATGACAGTCGACACAAGAGATTCCTGCCTGCCCATGTATCGAAGAGAGAAATTTTTCGTAATCCATAAAAAGGGATTTACCTTCCTCGGTTTTTAGCTCAGGGTCCTCATGGCAGACAATACAGTCTTCATCAGTTTCAGAAAAACAGGGGATAAGAAAAGCAGCGAGAAACACAAAGAAGATTAAGGTTTTTTTCATAATAGAAACTTAAATTTATCCAGTTATGTAATTAAAAAAATGGTATTAAATTTGGCGCGATAAAAATTTTTTCCGCAAATATATGAGTAAATAATTTTTATTGCCTTATTCTTTTTCTGGGACGGGGTGTTTTATTTTTTCCCAGGAAACCTCAAAGTCAAAAGGTTTCTCATGGGCGTTCTCATGACATGTTAAGCATTGCTTTTTAATAGCTTCGGTTGATTCGTAGACAATAAGCCCATTCTTTACAGATGTTTCACGGCTTTTCATGACGCTCAATTTTTTGTAAGCGCTTCCTGGACCATGGCAAAGCTCGCACGTGATGCCTTCTTCTTTGAGTTCAGGGGCTTTTTCAAAAAGAGGGGCGTGACATTTCAGGCATGCTGGGTTCTCTGGAGCATCCGGATTCTCAGCCTTGACCTCTTCTGAGGTTAATGGCTTGAAGGCTTGGGAGTGTTTGCTTCCGTCCCAGATTGGAAACTGTTTACCCTGCTTTTCAGTTTTATGACAGATTTTGCATTTATCTGCACCCACATAGGTGAATTCTTGCCCGAAAAGGCTGATGAGGAAAGAAAGCACAACTAGAGACATTAAGATTATTCGAGCTCTTTTCATTAAATCCTCCTCAATAGTTTAAAGAGTATAATAATCTAGAGCGCTGTGGATGTCAATATTTTTTCTATAGTAATTATAGAATTTATGTAAACGATTTATTTTTATATGTTCCTTGGATATATGCGGGATTGTGAGGTCGGTATCAATAGAGGCAAAATTAGATAGCTCAAGCTATATAGAGAAGATCAATAATTCAGGTTGTTCAAGCGTGACTCCGCTGCACCGCCGCAGACTATGGAAAGCGCTTAATAGGAGACAGATTAGGCGGGATATTTTTTAGTGATTTGTTTTATTTTTAGGAAGATGGCTATAGCCAGAAGTAAAATGAAAACTGTTGCGATAATCAGCCCTGTTTTTCTGAATTTAGCTTCATTTAGAGCAGCCTCTCCTGCCTCTGTGACTTCAATGACAACTTTCTCTCCCTCCTCGATTTTCCCTTCAATCTCTGCGAGAGAAAAGCTGTGGGTCAGGTTTCTAACCATGATCAGCACTGTATTCGCTTCTGTGAGCCTGAACTCGGGTTCACTCACCTCGACTCCTTGGCGGTCTGCTCTTTCCAATAGAATTTCGGCAGAATGGATTTTTTCAACGAATCCATCGAGTTTTTCTTTAATGCGGGAAGCTATCTGGTAAGGCTTAGAATCAGATTCATGGCACTGGATGCAGACAGCTTTTTCGCCAGTACCAAGCATCTCGTCTGTGGGGGGAAGAATCCTGTGATTTCCATGGCAGGCTTCGCACTCAGATATCTCTAGCTCATCAAAGGCTTTCTTATGGGGACTTTGAGAGAAAAGTTCGCCTGCGCTTGGGTGGCACTGATGGCAGACATAAGCGATAGATGTAACTTTTGGCGGAACAGCACCGTGGTTGCCGTGGCAGTCGTTACAGACGGGAGCGGAGAGGTCCTTTTTCTCGAAAAGGGCATGGGCATGGACACTTTCCTTATACTCGTCCATCTGAATTGTAGGGATTTTATAGCCTTCCATATATTCTGAATTAGAATGGCAGCGTCCGCATGTTTGAGGTATATTCCAGGGAAATGTCCATGATTTGGGGTGGGTTGCACTCAGGATGCCGTGTACTCCATGACAGTCTGTACAAACAGCAACCTTTGCGTCGCCCTTCTTAAGAAGCTGGCCATGTTCACTCGTCCAATATATATCCAATTGGTCAATTCTAAGGCTGGGGTTATATTGTCTCATGTATGTAGAATCAGCATGGCAGGACGCACAGAATTCAGGAATTGAGGACCTTTTAGGAACGCTTTTAAAAGATTTGTCTTTTGCCAAATCGATATCTTCTTCAGCAGGATTTCCGCCATGACAGTCTGAACAACTCAATCCGAACTGCTGATGGATATCCAACTTAAAAGCATCAACGGGGGCTAGGAGCTCTTCTTCAAGCTCTTTGTGACATTCAACGCACGAGTTTGTTTGGGCATTCAGGGTGCGATGAGAAAAGAGTGTGGCCAAGAGAGCAATTAAAGAAAAAGAAATTATTGTCCTATTTTTCGATGCGTTCATTTCCTACAAGCCTGGAAGAAGATATATCAGAGCTGTCATTACTATGATATACAATAACACTATGAGACCTATGAAAGAGAAAACTGGACTCCTTTTTTCCTTCGCAGCATTACGATCTATAAGGGGAACCAACATCCAAAAAAGGCCCCCTATCATAAATCCAAAAATAGCTAGAATTTCTCCCTCAATGAAGAGAATATGTGAAGGAATGATTTTCAAGGTGGTGAACATAAAAGTGAAATACCATTCGGGCTTTATTCCCATAGGTGTCGCAGCAAAAGGGTCTGCTTTTTGACCGACCTCCCAGGGGAAGAAAACACAGAGCACTCCGATGAGAGCCAAAATGATCATCCAGCCAAGGGAGTCTTTAAGGATGAAATTGGGGAAAAAGGGCACTTCTTTAACCTGGGATTCTGGCAGTCCGACAGGCTTGCTCATTCCTAATATTTGCACCAAAAGGACGTGGGCCCCCAGGAGTAACACTGTAAAAAGAGGAAGGACGGCTACGTGTAACCAGAAAAAGCGTGCTATCGTGGCTCCAGAAACCTCTGGCCCTCCCAAGATAAAAGTCTTTATAGGTTTTCCAATCAAGGGAATGGTTCCCGCAATATCGGTTCCAACGCGAGTGGCAAAGAAAGAAAGTTCGTTCCATGGAAGAAGGTAGCCACTGAAGCCAAAAAAGAGAAAAATCAGAAGAAGGAAAAATCCGGTTATCCATGTTAATTCTCGAGGAGGTCTGTAAGCTTTGAGAAAAAAAGAGCTGAACATATGAATGAAGATTGCTCCTATAAGAATATTGGCTGTCCAGCTATGAACAGACCTTATCAACCATCCAAATTTGACCTGACTCATGATGTACTCGATACTTTCATGAGCAGAGTCTATTGAGGGCGAATAATAAAGAAGAAGCATAATGCCAGTAAGAACTTGAATGACAAAGAGAAAAAGACATATCCCGCCGAAATAGTACCAAAAAGAGTGTTTATGTTCGGGAACTTTCTTTTTTTTGGCGAATTGAGCCAGTTCTGTTAGTTTGAATCGGGAATCGAGATAAGAATAAGCCGATGGGATCAAATTCTTCATCCTAGTCCCTCTTCGAAACAACTATCTCCTCTCCAGAGATTTCAACTATGTAGGATTCTAAAGGGGAAGGGGGTGGACCAGAGACCACATTTCCTCTGAGGTCAAACCTCCCATTATGGCACGGACAGAGAAGCGTCCCAGTGTCACTTTCATAAATTACACTGCATGTGAGGTGCGTGCAGATTGCAGAAAAAGCACGCAGTTCGCCATCCTGAGTGTTTATCAGGATGCCTGGTGAAGACCCAAATTTAAAGATCTTAGAAGTATTTGGTGCGAGTTCTCCCACCTTTGCGGCTGTAATTTTCTTTATGACAGCTTCAGTTTGTTTTGCAGGGAGGATATAGCGAATAACTGGGTAGAGAAAAGCGATACATGTACCAAGAAGGCTTCCCCCTAAAAAAAAATTAATAAAATTTCTTCTCTGCATCTAGAGTGCTTGTGCCTAAAGATTTTAATATTTTTTGAAAATTTGTCAACAATTCTTCTATAGCTGAATAGTTGTGGATCCCGGAGCTCCCGTCGAGTTCAATCCCGCGAAGTGTTCCTTTAATATTTGAAATTTGAGATTTTTCTTCCTGAGATAAACTGAGTTTTCTCTTTTCTTTCAAAGAAGCTTTCAATGAATTGACAAGCTCTTTTACTGAATTTTGCCACTCGACGAAAACCTCCTCATATCCTTCTTCGTGGCAGTCGAGACATTTATTGGCATCTGAGCGGAATATTTTGTTTTGAGGACCGAGATGGCAATCTGTACACTCTGCCTCTGCTTCAGACATGATATCTTTTGGAATTTCCTGGCCGTATAAAGTGCCTCCCTGATAAAATGTTTTTTGTAAGTGGTGGCAGTTCGTACAATCTTTATTAGGATCTTTGTGGTGACAGACGGCACAGCTTTGTTTTGTAGCTATGAATTCTCCGTGCTTCCTAACATTGGAGTGACAGACATCACATTGGATTTCCTGCTCAATCAAGTGTTTTTCATGCGGGAAATCCAGGCCGAAGATTTGCTTGTTGATTTCTTCGATCCCGGCGTGGCAGTTGGAGCATTGAGTTGGGACTTCTTTGGCTACAGCTAAGAATGCCTCTGGTTTGTAAGATGAATTTATGAGTTTAAGAGCTTCCATGAGTTTATTGTAAGAGGCAGAGAGAAGTTCCTGGGAGTATTCGACATTGTGGACACTCTTTCCCCTTTCTACGATATCAATGTTAAAGGCAGCCTCCTCAAGCAATTTCTGAGCTTTTTTCTTTTGGGCACTCTTGGTTCGTCTTAATTCCTGAGTGGCATTTTTATAAATAGCCCCGATCCTACTCAATTTTCTGTCCGTAGAGAGTTCCCATTCTTTCATGATTCTGGCAAATCCCTTTCCATGGCAGGATTCACAGGCTTGGGCTTTTGAGACGAAAGTCTCGCTTTTCATCGCTTTGCCGCCTGTTTCTTCATGAAAAATATGGCAGCCTTTACAGCTTAATCCTTTTTTAAACATTATATTTGGCACAGGATGGGTTACTCCTTTGCCTCCCTCTCCGGCAAAAAGAATCTTTTGAGCCTTGTGATAGTCTGTATGGCAAGTCTGGCAATCTGCAATAGAATCTATTTCTTTGATGATTTTGTGCTGAATGTCTAAATGACACTGGTTGCATTCGATCTTATTGGAGGCGATATGCTCAAGATGCATGAGGTCAGTATCATCGTATTTATCCAGCCTATCTCTCTCCCAATGGCATTTATAGCAGTTTTCTCTAGGAACCTCTCCATCCCCAATGATGGTATTGCTGTGACATTTATTGCATTCAAAACCTTTATCAAACACAATGGAATGATTAAATTTCGAAATCTTTTCTGATATCAGATCATCCTTATGATGGCAGTGCGAACATTCGCTGATTTGAGGGTAATGTTCGCTTTCCTTGAAGTGGCAAATGAAACATGTGCTATTTGTGACCGTTATATGTTCACCTTGGACAATCTGGGAATGGCAGCTTGTACAGCGGAGCTGCTTACCTCTCTTTAGGTCATCGAAGTGGATTTTATGATCGAAAACAATTTTATTGAATTTTGACCGACCCTCCAAAAGCCTTTTTTCATGGCATCCCCCGCGAAGGCAGCTTTCGTCTGGAATTTCAGCCCATGGCTTTGATTTCAGGTAAAGCTTTGTCCAGTATCGGCCAACTTGAAGGATTCCTTCTACTTTTGCCCTCAATTTTGATCTTATCCCAGGAGGATAATGACAGGCATTGCAGTCGATATGGCCATGGGATGAAGTCTCCCAGCTTTTGTAGAAAGGCTTCATGTAGTGACAGGAGTTGCAGAATTGGGAATGAGAGGTGTATTCGATAGAGCCAAGGAGAAGTACAACAATAAATCCAACAGATGCAAGGATGATTATTCTTTTTTTCCTGGTTTTCTTTTTATTCTTTTTCATTATTTTTTTCATATTATTCAGATATAAAAGACTTAAATTATAGGATATGTAGAAATTACTGTCAATTTTTTAAATGTTTATCGAAGGTTCTATTTCTATTGTCTACTCAAAATTCCCCTGGGCTAACGCTTATGCGTAACTATGTAAACCCGCCAATAGGTAATTTACTCCAAAATATGTAAACAAGGCAGCTAAGAAGCCTAGAATGGCAACATAGGCTGAACGTCTTCCTTTCCAGCCCATTACGACTCGTGTATGAAGATAGAGGGCAAAGACAAACCAGGTTATCAAGCTCCAGGTTTCCTTGGGATCCCAGCTCCAGTAGCTTCCCCAGGCTTTATAGGCCCAGACCATGCCAAATACGAGCCCTCCGAGTGTAAACAGGGGAAATCCGACAGCAATACATCTGTAGCTAATAGAGTCCAGCTTCTCTGATGTGAGTCCTGACTTTGTTATCTGTCCTTTTTTCTCTTTGGCATCAGTCACCAGATACATGATACTCGTGATAAAAGCTATCGCAAAAAAGGCTTCTCCAAGGAGAGTCACAGACACATGGAGCCAGAGCCAGTAACTCTGAAGGGCGGGGACGAGAGGTGTTGCTTCTGAAGGCATCAACGGCGATGAGGCTAAGGCCATTAAGGCAATGACAATCAGCATAAAATAAGGCCCAGCTTTTCGAATCTTGTATTTCCACTCTATGATGATATAGGCAAGAATTGAGGACCAAGCGAGGAAGGAGAGGGATTCATACATATTTGTGAAAGGCGCATGGCCGCTTTCAAAGGTTCTCCATATGAGAGCCAGCGTGTGTATAAGCCCTCCTATAAAAGCTATTCTGAAGCCAGTTTTAGCCAACTTTTCTTTTTTAGAGAACAAGAAGGAAAGATAATAGAAAGCTGCAAGGATGTAAAAGAAAAAAGTTATGTAGAAGAGGGTAGATTCATTCATTTTGTTCTCCTTAGGGAAGTCATGATTTTCTCGAATTCTTCCTGAAAGATATCTTTGCTTTTTGTAGCGATTCCGCCTGCAATAACTTCTGTTTTACCTTGGCTTTCCTCGAGAATAACCTTGATCTCACGCGTTGGCCAGTAAAAAGCCACACCAAGCCCTATCATCAGGAAAGTACATCCCACCCAAATGATGTTTGTACCTGGGTCTTTTGACATCTGGATACTTGAATATTGTTCAGCCCTAAAATCTTTGAATTCAAAGAATAGATCAGTTTCTTTTTCTGAATGGATTCGCGAAACGCTAGGAAATTTGGCGAAGATCCATCCAGAAAATATTTTTTCATCTTCTCGCCAACCTTCTATAAATGCGGCTGGATTGTTGGGCTGGAGAGAACGGGTTGTTACCTGGTTTTTTTCGTTTATTACAAAATCAGGAACAAAATGGAGAGCAGAAACCTTAATGTTTTCCTCTTCAAGTTTGACTCTTTCCCCGATCTTAATCTCTATTTTCTTCAAGAATGAAGGGTCCTCTCTTTTTTTGGCCCAGATTTCAAGTGATGGGCTTTCCCAGTTCCATCCATAGCCGCTTTGATAGAAAACAAATCCCTTATAGGAGAGAGGATGGTTAACCTCGACAGTTTTGCTCAGGCGCGACTCATTATTTTCAATAACTGTGAGAGTACTTTTCCAGTCTTTGTCGCTTCCATTCGGATAGTATTCAGTTTCGAATTTATCCAGCCTGAGTTTAAAGTCAGCTTTAGGAATTGAGAGAACTTGTCCTTCTGATATATTCAAATTCGTCTTGAACCCGCTTATGCCACTGATAATACCACCTGCGAGTATGATAAGAAGTCCAAGATGAACTATATCTGAGCCAAACAGACCTAGGATCCTTTTTCTTGCCAAGAAGAATGTCTTGTTTTCTTCAGATACCTCTTTGAGGCGATAACGCCTGGAGGATAGCGCTTTTTTAAGTTCTTCAGTTGTTTTTGATAAGCTCCAATTTTTTTGAAAGCTTTCTTTTATTTTAAGGACTAGAATTTTCTTTCTCTCTTTTATGAACTTGGATTGAAAAGCTCTTTTCCATTTGGGGGAGATACGCATCAGAGTGCAAACAAGGATGTTCAAAGAAAAAAGGATGAGCAAGCCGATAAACCAAAAGGATTGATAGAGACTGGTGAGCTGTAACCGATTGAACAAATTTGCAAATTGGCCATGGCGAGCAGCATATTCTGCTAGGCTTCTATTTTGTGGAATAAGAGTGCCTACAATCGATGCGATAGTGATAATAATGAGCAATACAATCGCTAGCTTGACTGAACTAAAAAATTGCAGTAAGGATTTCATTTGACTCTCGATTTTTTATGAATAATCCAAGTTTATTACGGATAATATAGGATTTATGTTATTTTTTCAATCCGCGTTGAGTTAAAGTAAAAAAAGGGCGGCATCCGAAAATGCCGCCCTTTTGTCTGCTAGTCGTTGACTATTTGACAGTTAGCGCCATGTATAAGAGCTGACGCTTCCTCCGAGGTGCTCTATGGAATCAACCATCAATTGCGCGATATAGCGTGAATTATGGATATAGCCGTGGGGTTCTTTTAAGGTCATCTGGTAATTGTAAGCAGCTCTCAACATCTTCGCGTCAAAAGAATAGCTATTGCTGCGAGTCGCTTCACCAGCATCCACCTCTCCGTTTCCGTTCGTATCCTTAAAAAAGTAAGGATAAGAATGGGAATCGTAAATGATAGGTGCACCTATGATGGTTCCATAGATTTGCATTTGATCATACAAAGCAGCTTCCAACGCTCTTATCTCATCTTTTAGGGATTCGGATGTGTTTCCATCTCCGTCATAATCTGGAGTCGTGGCTGGGCGGATTCCGCTGAATTTGAACTTTGATGGGTCTGCACCTTGGTTTGGCTCGGAAACATCCTGACCGTGGCAATAGACACAATCTTCAGGATTGGGCTTGTGCACATTGTGGTCAGTGAAGTTGGGAATGCCCATGATTGTCATGTTGCCGGATGTTGTGGTTTTTCTTGGGCTGTTAGTACCCATATGGCATTCCACACACGTATCGAACAGGCCATTGTGATTGGGCCAATTTCTGCGTCCAACATATGTCTTGCCTTCAAACTCATACCCACCTTTGACTTCTGTGCCAAGAAGAACAGCACCTACGGGGACATAGTGAATATTTGTAAAACTGTAAGGACCAGCGGACGCAGCAATTTTTGAGTCAACAGAGGATTTTGAAGCCCGTCCTTGGTGACAATTTAAACAGAGATTGCTGCTGTCACCCATATCATAAACTGCTCCTGAAGGAAAAGTGACCGCTCCTGCTATCCTGACGGCGGGGGGCGACGTATGGCAGGTAGTACAGAGCATACCATTGGAGATCTCTGTCGCAACATTCTCTCCATTTTCGAGAAAATGGGCTAGGCCATCTGCACTGTGGCATTTAGCACAACTGTTCCTTACTTCTCCATCCTCATCCCAGTGTCTCCAGGCCTCTGAGGAGCCATCTAAATGACCTTCATCGGTCCTGTGAGCATCGGATAAGCTGATAGGATTAGTTAGGGCAGTATTCAAATCTTCAATCGAATCATACATGAGCTCTATCATATATTTTCCGCCGTGGGCATAAGCGGCTGGATCTTTCTTTGAGAACTGGAGGTTGTATGTAGCTTTGATAAGGCGTGCAGTAAAAGTTCTATAACTTCCCTCATCTGCATCCACCGATCCGTTATCATTGGTATCCGTGAAAAAATAAGGGTAGCTGTGTGAATCATATACAATTGGGGTACCTACAACACTTCTTGCGTATTCGCGAATGGCCTCGTATAATTTATCCTGCAATCCATGAATTTCGTCATTTGTGCTTTCTGTTGTGTTGCCATCACCGTCATAGTCCGTGAATGAGCCATAGTAGCGGATATCTTCAGGGTCACTTACGTCGCTATACATACCTATAAATCTGGAATCCATTCCCGCGGTATGGCAAGTGTTACAGGACTCCATTTCTACCTCTAAGGAATGAGGGTTATGGCATGTAATACAGGCATTAAGACTCGAGGTCTACAACGTCCTCGGTCAGCGTATTGCGACGCTGGTGAACGAGCATCAGACGGCCGGCAGCAAGGTAGTGTCCTGGAACGGTAAGGATTCGGTTGGCAACGACGTTGCGAGTGGAGTCTACTTCTACAGGATCAATGCGGGTGACTTCGTAGAGATGAAGAAGATGATTCTGCTGAGATAATGGGGGGTAGATACAAGCGCACATAGTCCCGAAACCTTCTTCGGAGAGGAACGGGGGAGCAAAGTGCTCCCCCGCTCTTTTTTTCTGTTTCGCGAGCGGTGTCTATTTCTGCCGTTCGAGAGCGAGTGATTAACGGGCGATGAGAAATATGGATGGCTCAAATTGTAGTGTCAGTTTCATTAGGGCGAACGGATCGAATGGCCCGTTGATATTACTGTTTTTCAGGCAAATATAACTTGAACAAGTAAGAATTATATGATATTATTTCCTTCAAAGTGGTTCAACTTAGTATTCGGCTCGATAAATAAGAATAAAAACACATCCAGCCGCTTTTATTTAATAATACTTCTTATATAGGTGATTATAAAACACAAGTTATTTTAAATGTTTAAAATTACAGAGCAATCAACACAAGAAGGAGGTGAGAATGCATTCTCGTAGAATCGGTATGCTGCTCTGACCACTCTAAAATTTGGTAATAAATGCGAGCACCGGAGTAGGCATATACTCGCTTGTCGAAGAGTAGTCTCGTGCGCGCTGTAAAGTTTCGGTTTCCCCTGACGTGTATGCCGGTCTACCTAAGAAAGGAGAAAGGGGATGTCCAAAGTCAGAATGAAG
>CP070825.1:2098910-2105451 GCA_020344415.1 Candidatus Aminicenantota bacterium | reverse complement strand
AAGCTCGGGTTCCTCAGGTTGGAGAGAAGAGCGTAGCTTTCGTGAATTCCTTGACTTTCCGAACAAGGCCTGGGAATGGCTGATGAGTCATCCGGGATGGTTCATCGCTATTGTATTTATCGGAATGTTTATAATAATTATCGGCATCATTCTTATCTGGCTGAGTTCAAGAGGTACATTCATGTTTCTGGATAATGTTGTCCATGATAGGGCGGAAATCGCCAAACCATGGAAACGTTACCGCACAGAAGGCGACTCGCTGTTCTTATGGCGCCTGGTTTTTATCCTGATCTGCACAATACTGTTTACCTCGTATATAATATTTTTCTTTACTCCGGCATCTCATTTGTATAAGGGCAGTTACTACGAGCGGGTACCTGTTGTCTTTATAGTGGCAATGGTCTTGCTTTTTATTCTAACAGCGATAGTCATAGGATTCATTTCTATGTTCCTGAATAGCTTTGTGGCCCCCATCATGTACAAGAACAACATCAAGGCCACTCAAGCATGGAGTGGTTTCCTGTCGCTTTTCAAGCGATACCCTTTTCATTTTATTTTGTATGGATTACTTGTGTTTGTGCTGGGTATTTTAGCTGTAATTTTCATTGTTGTCGCCGGCTTATTAACCTGTTGTGTAGGCTTTTTGCTGTTGATAATCCCTTATATAGGAACAGTCCTTACCTTGCCCATTTGGTACACATTCAGAGCCTTCAGCCTGGAGTTCCTGGCTCAATTTGGCCCTGAATATGAGTTATTCCCACAATCCGTAGAACCATCTGCAAGCGCCCCTGCTTAAAGTAGCGGAGTGATCAAGAATTCTATGCCGAAGTGGAAAATAGCTCCTTTCTGACTAAGAAGAGATAGAGAAAAGCGTGCCCCTCACAGAGAGCAGGCTCTGAATCTTGCAAGCAGCTTTTTATTTCATTGATCTAGGGGACTTTAGAATAGCCCATCGAAAAGGAATTCTTTTACGGTGATAATGCGATTTCTTTGTTCCTAAGGATAATTCTTGACTCGAAGGGGAGATTTTTGGTCTGGAGGAATACCGCTTTTATAGGTATATCCCTTGAGTTTATCTTTGAATTCTTTTTTCATCTTTATCAAAATCTCGTTATCAAGGAAAAGGTCAAGGGCAGTTGTCGCCGTTACCTTTGCAGCCAGGAACATTCCTTTATACCCGATTGAATGTTTGGATGAGCTGACAACAGCCCAGCTATGCCAAGGAATACCATAGGGAGCACAACTTGTAGAAAGATGCAGAGTTGGAGTTATCCAGCTCACTTCAGCCACATCCGTTGAGCCGCCTTCAGGATCTTTTGTGTGGTCTTCTAATTTATTTACCTCGCAAACCATTCCTTTCTGTTCAATATTGGTCTCTTTCTGGATTCTTTTAGCGAAGGCTGCTTCTTCATCAAGGTATGCTATGGAGCCAACCATCTCAAGATTTTTTTGCATCACTTTAGATCCCGTCAAATTGACCAGCATCTCGTGGTAACTGCCCTTATAGTTAATTTTTGAAAATGTGCCTGTAGCAATAGCAGCCCCTTTAACAATCTCTTCAATCCTTTTGACCACATCTTTAACTCCCTGCCTTGTAGAATCTCTAGCCCATAGCCATAATTTTGCATGCTCTGGGACTATGTTGGGGACCTTACCCCCTTGAGTTATGACATAGTGAATTCGGACAGTGGGCTTGACATGTTCACGGAGGAGGTTGATGCCAAAGGTTGTCATTTCTACAGCATCCAGAGCACTGGCGCCTTTCCATGGATCAAAAGCAGCATGAGATGTCTTTCCCGAGAACTCAATCTCCAAATCATCAATAGCCTGGCTGCCTCTGACATCTACTTTTGTCTCGTAACTTGGATGCCAAGCGATGCAGGCATCCAAATCATCGAAGAGACCGTCTCTGGCCATGTACAATTTCCCTCCAATATCTTCCTCGGCAGGACATCCGTATAATTTGATAGTGCCTGGAATTTTATGCGCTTCGAAGACCTCTTTGAGAGCGAGGGCAGCACCCAGGCTTCCGGCCCCAAATAGATTGTGGCCACAGCCGTGGCCGGCTTCACCTTCAATACGCGCCTTTCTAAAAGTCGTGTTATCCTGCGAAAGACCAGGCAAAGCATCATACTCTGCCAGAATCCCGATTATGGGTTTTCCTGAACCATAGGAAGCCACAAAAGCAGTCGGTATGCCAGCAACTTCCCGTTCCACATCAAATCCTTCCTTTTCCAAAATCCCCACGAGGAGCTTCGATGATTTATACTCAAGCAAGGCGATTTCTGCATAATCCCAGAGAGAATCGCTGACCTTAATCAATAATTGGCTCTTCTTGTCCACTCTCTCCAATAGTTCATTTTTTAGCTTTTTAGTGGAAGGCTTATTTCCAGCAAAGATAAGCTGGATCAGGCTAAATATTAAAATAATTATCAATTTAAGGTGATGTTTTCTCATTTTTCCTCCAAATTTAATTCAAAAAATTAGTTTAATTTAAATGATGAGCACGTTCATGTATTGATGACATTTATTTCTGCGAAGAAAATGACTCAATCAGTAGGAAAAAATTCTAGCATTTTGATGATATCATGGCTAGCTAAAATACATTTTTATTCGTTTCATTTAAAAGCAGAGGCCAGCTATCAAATAAAGATTTTACGGAGTGTAATGAGGAAGCTTATAGGCGAGGACTTCTATTACATCAGGCGATATTTATGCACTACCCCCCTTTTGCTAACTTAATTGTTAGCCTGATTCAATGAAAGGGGCTAATCAATTAATTTTCTCTACCTTTTCTTTCCCGCTAAACGCCCTTATATCTTAGTAGTATTATACCTACTATCAAAAAGTGTTGTTATTATGACAATAATCAAATGTTAATGTCAAGCAAAAAAATTTTCTTGTCTTTTTTTAAATATTTGTTATTATCTGCTGTTATCAAGTTCGTCAGGAGGCAAAAATGCTTAAAAGATATCAAGTCCTTCTTCCTGATTGGCTGGAGGATTATGTCAAATTATTAGTTGATAAATATGACCTGAGTTTCTCCGAAGTCATCAGAACGATGTTATGCAACTGGATTTTAGCTACGGTACCTAATCTTTACCCCGAATTGAAGCTGGGATTAGGTCCCAAAGATATTCATGAAATGGTTAAGGCAGAGGCTCAAGAAGATATGAACAGAGAGGATGTACACCGCATGCTATCCAAGATTTATTTTGAGTCAAGGAAAGCAGTAGAATATAGAATGGCCCAAGAAAAGAAAAAGAAAAAGAAATAACGTATCCTTTGCTATATCGTTCTATTTACCTCTTTATCCCCTCAAAAAACTTTAAAACTTTTTCCAGAATATTTATAGAACGCAAGAGCAGTCTGGCTGACTCTGAATGTTGAATAACTTGAAAGCAAAGTTTATAAAGTTTGAAAATAATTCTTGGATTGAGTTAAGGCCGATTCTCATACTTAGCTTTCAATTTGGCCTCGATCAGATCGCTATGTCTTAGTTGAAGTAATTTAGCCAGTTTGTGAACAAAATGGTCTTCGTAGCTGTGGAGCTTTTCATCAGCATAGATTACCTTCCATGCTGCTTCCACGATTTTTATCTTCTCTTCCTTTGAATAGTTTTCATTAATAAGATGGGTGAACTGCCAGAGATCAATGCTCTCCTCTCGCTTCCTTTTGGCAATCTCCATCATTTCTTCTGTTGCCTCAGCTGGCATTTCAAAATCTTTCTTAAGAATTGCCTCGAGAGTTGATTTCTCGATGGTGCTGAACTCATCATCTGACTTTGCGACCTCAAGAAGGATAACACAGGTTGCCATTTGAACTCGCTCAGATTCATCTCGCTCTTGAGAATCTAAATCTTTGGTCACTCTCTTAAGTAATCTCTTTTTTAAATTGTACATAACAATACTTTCTTCCTCGGCTTTTAAGGATGCTTCCAAGAATTCTTCCAACGACATGATAATAAGGCCAATGTCTTCAGTCAAGATATTTAGGGGTATCCAGTATAATTAAAGGAAACAAGAATGGTTACATCTTTTCCGGTAATATGAATTTGACACTTCTATCCTTAATTATTATTCTATTGCAGAGTAAGCAAAATAGACCATAGCCATTGAATGCTAAAAGTATCGCATTGAAATTTCTATTAACCTTGCGTTGAAGAGATAATAATATGAGCGCCAGCATACTACGGGCATTGGGGACAGTCCTGCTGGGTATAATCGTAGTCTGGATAGTGTGGGTAGCATTCATAGCTACCAAGTCCGAGATGCCGCTCGATAATGCGCAGGTCAAACTGACAATGAGCGATGTTGAAATTATCAGGATTGCCCTGGAAAATCTTGTGGAGGGATATAACCTGGGGGAAGAAGAAAAAGGATATGCAATAAAAAGTTATGAAATATTCAAGAAAAAGATAACGGAGAGAATCGATGAACAGATGGGCGTAATGTCTGTTGACCTTCCTCAGGGCAAGAATTTCGCCAGCTTTTCCTACAGAGCCGACAAGACTTCCTATCACATAGTTGTCCAAGCAAAGGATAAGAATGGAACAATGATTCATGGAACTCGCGAAAAGATATGGTATGAATGAATGCTGTAGTATGATTTAAGGAGGCAGACAGTGAACGACGAACCTTTCTATTTCGTTGTCTTGAAAAATCCAGGTAGTTTTAACCATAATAGTTTGGCTGATGCTTTGGCTTCCAGTCTCTCTGTGCTTAAGGTGGATGCTGTCATGCATCTTAAAAATTTCTGGGGATTGCTTCACAAAACCCAGGAGATTGAAAGAGCCCAGGAGCTTCAAGAGAAGCTAAGGCAGTGGGGTATAGAGACTTTTGTTATTTCTACACCGGAAATAAAGCAATTACCTGCGGTTAAGGTGCTGAAACAGGCCTCCCTTGAAGAGCATGGACTGGCTTTTGAAGAAGAGGGGCAGAAGAAATCAGTGCCGTGGAACAGCTTTGTTCTGGTATGTGCCGGACAGGTGATAGAGATTGAAACCGTTAAGAGAAGAACAGTAGGAGATGGTCATTATGCAAAACACCTGGTAACCACGGGGGTGAGCTTTGTATCTGCTGTGAGAATCAGCGCTGACAGGCTTAAGGGGAAGGAGGTAATAGAGAAAAAACCCGGCACAACTTTCCTTCTTGACTTGATTGCTGCAGAAAATTCTGAGAGCATTAGAATAATAGGAAATTCTTTCAACTATTCCTGCCTTGGTGACAGGATGGGATACAATGTACTCATGAATTTCAAGAATCTTTATCAGGAGATTTCTAAGTCCATGATAAATGTTGTCAAAAATCAAGGTGCCCGGGCCATTGATACCGATGATATGGCAAAGCTGAAATACACCAGTGAAAACAGTTTTGAAAACGAGATGCTGTGGCTTATGCAGTTGACAAGCAGGAGTCCTGACTGAAGCCTACAGCACACAGCTTTAATGCAATTCTGAAAAAAAGCAGATTGAGTTAAAACTCAAATTCCAACCCTAAAACCACTATTCTAGGAAATGAATCCTCCGAATACAGGTCCCCAGAGTAGTCACTCCAGTCAACTTCAGTCGGTGTTCTTTTGTTAAATACATTCCAGAGGCTGAAAAAGAATATCAAATTGGAACCACTGAAATGGAAACGCCTGTCGAGTCGAATACTAAGGGAATTATGGTCAGGAAATCGTCTGTTATTGATTTCATTTGCGTCAAAGACGCCTTCTTCGATTGCACTTGAAGCGAGAACATCATAAGGTGTGTACGGCATCCCCCCGGCAAATATCCAGCTCATACTGAATTCCCACTTATTATTAGGTATATAACCGGCCTCAATAGTAGCGTTATAGCGATTATCATAGATACGATTCCGCCACACGCCATTAAGATCTCTGTACCTTGACCTGTAAAATGCCCCACCCAGCAACCCATAAAATTTATTGGTGAACTTTTTCTGTATCATTAGTTCGACGCCGTATGAACGCGCTTTTCCTCTGGAAACAAGATTTTCATGGTTTACAAAGAAAATCATATATGCTGGTTCATCCATAATAAAGAGTGAAGGCTGTCTTGTATCAAGTGGGAAACGGTCATACTGTTTGTTGTAAATCTCAACTGTCATGCGGGTATCTTCAGCAAGAAAATGACGGATTCCAAGCACATAGTGATAAGCTCTCGGATTTCTTAGGCTTTTAAATTCATCTTTCTGGCATATCAGGACCAGCGGGACATTTTGGTAATAAATTCCGGAAGCACCGTGGAACGAAGTCTTTTTTCCTATATTGTATGTGAAAGAAAGTCTTGGAGATATATGCGTATTTTTGTTATATCCGAAGTGATCGGCACGAATTCCTGATGTCAAAGTGAGCTTATTAAAAGGTTTCCAGCTGTAGCTGATAAAGGCCGCATACTTTTGAGTTGTAATATCTTTTACTATGTACCCCTCAGGCGATAAGTTGCCCACCATGTCGAAATATTCATGATAGGATTCATCAAAATTAGATATAAGAATTTTTGCTTCAACGCCAAAATCCAGTTTATGTGAAGGAT
>CP070825.1:2096272-2098810 GCA_020344415.1 Candidatus Aminicenantota bacterium | reverse complement strand
GAGAGAGGCCACTCCCCTACCCCTGATAGTCCAGGCTAACGCAGGTCAGCCCTCGATTTCATCAGATGGAGATGTCATCTATTCCCAGGAAATCGAGGATTATGTGAGTTACATCCCTCAAATGATTCAAAATGGAGCCAATCTGATCGGCGGGTGCTGCGGAACAAACCCGGACTACATCAAGCGAATGGCGGAGGTTATAAAAGAAAAAAAGGATTCAAAAACTTGAAGAGTTATTCCTAAAAATTAGCCTACCAGATTAAAGAATTTTTCCCGAAAAACCCTTTCTTGCCTCAAACTGAATTCAAAACAGTATCAATTTCGAACGAATCACCTTTGGATAAGGTTCCCACTGGATGAAATAAAAATGTCCTTCTGAGTCAATAGCGGCTAGTGTTTGGTTCTCGGGTAATTGATATGTTCCGAGAAACTGCTTTTTCTGATTAAAGAAATCCATGAACTTTTTGAGTTCGTACTTCTTCTCGTCTTTCTTCTCCACTGTATTGACAAGATTTATCATCATTTCGTTTTTATAAAAAAAGCAAGGTCCGGAGACATCAGACAAATGAAATGTGACTGAATTCTCTTTGATTTCGATTTCGGGCTGTTTAATTTTCAAATCCCTGCGGATCTTTCCCAGGATTTTTCCCTCCAGGTCATACTCCCGAATTTCATAATGGCCGGGAAGACTGAGGTAGATTTTATTATCATACAATTTAAATTCTCCGCCGTACCAAGCTCCTCCTCCAAAGGAAAATTTGGGACCATAGCGATATTCATCAGGGAATTTTTTCAAAAATTGGCCTTCTTTTGAGTGGTATTCAGCCGATAGTCCGAGCTGTCCTCTCATCATTTTTGTTGTCAAAATACGGCCATCTGGCAGAATGGTAAAATTCATGAAGGAACCCCTTAATTTGAGAGTCCTCTGAAAGTCGCCGTCCATGGTGTAAAAGTGAAGGGCGGAGCCATCCTGCACGGCAATTTCACCTGAAGGACTGATCGATATCTCGCGTGGATATTGGAATTCACCCGGGCCCTGCCCTTTTCTGCCAGTCTGCCAGATGAAATTTCCTTTATTGCTGAACTTGAGGAGCCTGTGGTTTCCGCGGTCAAGGAGATACAGATTCAATTCAGAATCAACGACGATGCTGAGATACCGGACAAACATCAAATAGTCTTCACCTTCATATTTACCGATAGAAAAATCTTCCATGAACTGGACTTTATCCCCTGCCTCTTCTCCCCACAATCCCGGATCTCTGTTCTCTACAACCATCACTCCATGCTCTTTATAGATTTCCCCCTCCCATTCTTCCTTGGTGCCGCAGGCTGCAAACATCGTTAAAATGGCAAGAATGATGATCAAATTGTTTTTCATCATGATTTTCCCTATATATATACGTTTACGTAAGATTGTGTCGAATGTCAAAGCCAATTGGCAGGCATACATCATCAGTGATATCGCGTTTTTATTTGATGCTGAGAATTTCTATAACAAAAGCGTATGCCTTTATTGCAGGTCTCGCCATAGGGATAGCATCCTCTTTCTTATTGTGCTTAACATTGAATTTGAGGTGTATATAATAAATACTCTTTTTCATAAAATGTCAGTGAGGGAAATAGTTCAATTCGAATGGAGTTTAAGATATAATTGTTTAACTTATTTTTAAAGAGGTGCACTGTTATGCAAAACACTAAAAGAACAGCAAAAATGATCTGCTTCGTTATGGCCGTTTTTATTTTGACGGTTCTTTTTATCATGGCAGCGGATCAGAAGAAAGTGGAATCAACGTCCCCTGACCTCCGGCTCAAGGGATATGAGACTTTCCAGAAGATGAGGGAGACGTCCATCTTCAAGGATTTAAAATGGCGGTTCATCGGCCCCGATATAATCTCCATCCGTTGCACAGATGTGGATGTGCCCAAAGGCAGCAAACACACCATCTATGTGGGCTCCGCGACCGGTGGGCTCTGGAAGACCGTCAACTCCGGCATAACCTGGGAGCCTATCATGGACGATGTCCCGTCCACGTCCATTGGAGATGTGGCCGTCGACCAGAATGACGCAAATATCCTCTGGGTGGGGACGGGGGAAGCCAATATTTTCCGAGCCTCTGTGTCCGGGACGGGAATCTATAAATCCAGCGATGCGGGGAAAAGCTGGAAGCTCATGGGCCTCAAGGATTCCGGCACCATCGCCCGGATCGTTATTCACCCAAAAAATTCCGATGTTGTCTATGTGGCGGTCCCGGGACACGAGTGGACGCGCAATGAGGAAAGGGGGATTTTCAAGACCACAGACGGCGGAAAGAACTGGGCCAAGGTCTTTTTTATCAATGACTATACAGGAGCCGCCGATCTGGTCATGGATCCGGAAAATCCTGAAACGCTCTGGGCTTCCATGTGGAACCGAACCCGGGAGCGCTGGAGCGATCCCCGCCCCGGCCCCGGTGACGGAATTTTCAAGACCACAGACGGCGGGAAAACCTGGATTCATAAGACCACCGGCCTTCCCGATACCAAGCTGACGGGACGCAT
>CP070825.1:2093544-2096172 GCA_020344415.1 Candidatus Aminicenantota bacterium | reverse complement strand
GAGAAAGACAAGGAGAAGAGGTATCAGAGTGCAGGAGAAGTTCGCTCGGAGTTAGTAAATATAGAGAAAGGCCTGCCCACCACTGACAGGGTGATTCCCACAAAAAAACCAGCCACCTCCAAAGAGATTACGGTCACATTTAATGTCAAAAAGCTTCTGCTCCCCGCTGCAGCTGTTGCTGCTGTGATTATTGTCATTTTTCTCATCTGGCAGCTTGTTCTAAAGAAAGAAGCCATCGTAGAAATAGCTGATAAGCCATCCATTGCTGTTCTTCCCTTTGAAGATTTAAGCCCGGAAAGAGATCAGGAATACTTCTGTGATGGTCTGGCCGAAGAGCTCATCAACAGGCTGACTAAGATTGAGAATCTCAGGATTCCTGCTCGTGCATCTGCCTTTTCTTTCAAGGGAAAAGACAAGGATTTTAAAGAGATCGGAGAAAAGCTGAATGTGGAGATGGTCCTGGATGGGAGCGTGCGTAAAGCCGGAGATAGGCTGCGGATCTCGGTTCAGCTTGTTAATGTTGCAGACGGCTATCCAGTCTGGTCAGAAATGTATGAACGCGACCTGGAAGACACGTTTAGTCTCTGGGATGATATATCCCTGGCGGTTGTAGATAATTTGAAGATCGAGCTGTTAGGAGAAGAAAAAGCGAAGCTCATGAAGCGATACACAGATAATCTCGAAGCTTATAACCTGTATGTTCAAGGACGCTATTTCTGGAACAGACGAACTGAAGATGGACTGAATAGAGCGATCGATTATTTCGAGCAGGCATTAGAATTGGATCCAGAATACGCATTAGCTTACGCAGGGATAGCCGATGCATACAGCATGCTTTCCTCATACAATTTTCTCTCTCCCCATGGTGCTTATCCAAAAGCTAAAGTGGCAGCAAGGAAAGCTCTAGAGATAGAAGACACTCTCGCTGAAGCTTATACTTCACTGGCCAATATTAAATATCGTTATGATTTTGATTGGTTGGGAGCTGAGAAAGACTTTAAAAAAGCCATCGAACTCAACCCGAATTATCCCTTAGCGCATCATTGGTACGGAGCCTTGCTCAGAGGGGCCGGGCGCTTTAGCGAAGCGCACGAAGAGTTTACCAGGGCCTTAGAGCTTGATCCTCTCTCGATTTCTATCAGGACAAGCGCTGCATATGTTCATCTGAATCTGAGACAATATGAGGAGTCAATCGAGCAGAGCAAAAAAACACTGGAGCTAGATCCGAATTACGGCTGGGTTCATAAGATCCTTGCAGAGACTTATCTGCAGAAATCAATGTATAATGAGGCCATCACTCTATTACAAAAAGCGATTACCATTTCGAGTGGATATTTGCCCGCGCTTGGGTGTGCTTACGCTACGGCAGGTAATAAAGAAAAAGCATTGGAGATTCTGGAAGAATTAATCACACAATCTCGACAGAAATATGTTTCGAATTATGGAATTGCACGTGTATACGCATGCCTCGGAGAAAAGGATAAAGCATTCGAGTATTTGGATAAAGCTTATGAGGATAGAGATGGTGATTTATTTGATACTAAAGTTGATCCAGGATTGGATAATCTTCATTCCGACCCGAGGTTTAGGGCTTTTTTGAAGAAAATAGGCCTGGAATAAAGGTTATAAATAACGAACATAAAATAATTCATGTCTTTAGATTTCTCCATCCTTGAAAACACAAAATCCCTTTTTGACTTACCGTAACATCTTTATAGATAATATAGTTGTAATTTATTCATGGGATGATTAAGCGGATGCCTTCTATGGATGAGACACTTCAATTCCTGGAAAAAACTCTTCAAGAACCGAAGCCGGGTCTGGATGCGCAATTAGAGATGATGCCTCATCCCAGGCCCGGTCATAAATTATACTCTGAAGTTGAGGATACCTGTGTTAAAGCTGGGGTTCTGATCCTTCTGTATCCATGGAAAGAGAAGCTTCATATAGTCTTCACAAGGCGCACTGATCGTGTCGATTTCCATCAAGCCCAGATCTCCTTTCCTGGGGGCCGCAAGGAAGAAGACGAAAGTTTCAAAGAGGCTGCCCTACGGGAAGCCCATGAGGAAGTGAATATTTCTCCGGATTCAGTCCGGATTTTGGGCGAGTTGACGCCTCTGTTTGTTCCTCCGAGCAACTACTGTATTTATCCGGTTGTGGCTGTCACTGATGAGAGGCCTGATTTCCAGCCTTCAGAACTTGAAGTGGCAGAAGTGATCGAAATCCCTTTGGACCATCTGCTCGATCCAGAGAATATCCGAAGAGAGATGTGGCACTATAAAGGTGCGGATCTCGAAGTTCCGTTTTATTCATTCGAAGGGGATCATATATGGGGTGCCACAGCTATGATTCTGGCAGAACTGCTTGAGTTGCTCAAGGGATTTATGGATAAATAAAACCGAAATATTGGGGATTATCCCCAATTGCGAAATTAATCTGACGAGATTGCCACGCTCCGCTCGCAATGACACAAAGTTGAGATTGCCGATTCACTCTGCCCCTCCCAGTGGCACTTTTGCCTTCAATAAAATTGGCAGAAGTGTTACCTCATTTCCGGTCAGGTGTGCCTTTCCCTCTAATGATATATTCTTCGTAAAATTGGGGACTGTCCCCAATTAATGATATATT
>CP070825.1:2089861-2093444 GCA_020344415.1 Candidatus Aminicenantota bacterium | reverse complement strand
TTTAGAAACCTTGTATATACCCATTTTGTTGGGATCTTTCCATTGCCTCCTAAAAAACCAAAACCACATACACTTGCTAAACTTGTGTCTAACGACAACTATAATTACCTCCTAACGACAATTAAAAATACCGGATAAAAATCTTTTGTTATTATATAGTTTATTCTATTTATAAAAGGAGGAATAAATTGATATGATAACAAATGAACAATATCGGAGGTTAATTATGAGTGCAAAAACAAATCCAATATATAAAGCCGCAGATAAAGCTTCGATGAGTGAAAAAACAGCAAGAAAATATTTAAAAAAAGGAAAATCGCCAGATGAATTAAAAAAGCCGCATTGTTGGCCGACAAGAAAGAATCCTTTTGAAGAAGTCTGGCCAATAGTTAAAGAAAAGTTAGAGCTTAATCCAGGATTAGAAGCAAAAGCCTTATTCAACTGGCTGCAAAGGGAATATCCTAATAAATTTGCAGATGGACAGCTTCGAACCTTTCAAAGACATGTAAAAAAGTTTAGATTGTTAGAAGGGCCTGCTAAAGAAATCTTCTTTAGCCAAAAACATTATCCAGGCAAGTTATCTGAATCTGATTTTACACATATGAAGGAACTGGGTATTACAATTAATGGAAAATTGTTTGACCATTTACTTTATCATTTTGTTCTCACATATTCGAATTGGGAAACCGGCACAATTTGTTTTTCAGAAAGTTTTGAAGCTTTGAAAGAAGGATTACAAAATGCATTGTGGGAACTTGGCGGTGTTCCTTTAGAACACAAAACAGATCGATTAACAGCAGCTGTTCAAAAGATAGAACATCCTGAAGAATTTACTGAAAGATATAAGGAACTATTAGACCATTATAATTTAATAGGGAGAAAAATTCAAACCGGTTGTCCTAATGAAAATGGAGATGTTGAGCAGAGACATTATAGATTTAAAAAAGCAGTAGAACAAGCATTATTATTAAGAGGAAGCAATAATTTTTCATCTATTGAAGAATACAAAAAATTTCTTAGAGATTTGTTTAAACAGTTAAATTCTGGAAGAATAGAGAAATTTAAAGAAGAGGAGAAAAAATTGAAAAAATTACCTCACATGAAATTATAAAAATTTACTAAAATAAAAGCAAGAGTAACCAAAGGAAGTACTATTAAAATTTTTAGAAATACTTATTCTGTTCCAAGCAGATTAAGAGGGCAAATTATTTATGTATATGCTTATGCAGAATTTTTAGAGATATGGTATGGCCAGAAAAAAATAGAAACTTTGCCTAGAAAAAGAGGGAGACATAATCATCATATTCAATATAGACATATAATAGACAGTTTAATAAAAAAGCCGGGCGCTTTTGAAAATTATCGATACAAAGAAGACTTATTTCCATCCACTAGATTTAGGACAGCTTATGATGTTTTAAGAAGTCAAAATCAGAGTTCAGCTAATAAGATTTATTTAAAAATACTTTATTTAGCGGCTAGAGAATCAGAGAGTTCTGTTGATATAGCTTTGGCTTTTTTATTAGAACAAAAAATTTCTATTACAGTTGATAATGTAGAAAAATTAGTTAATAAGCGTCAAGAAATTTCTGGCCCAAAAGATATAATGATAGATAGCGTTCGTTTAGATATTTACGATACTTTTCTAGCTGCTGGAAGGGAGGGAAAAAATAAATGAAGGAAAAACTTTGTATAAGATCACAATTGGAAGAGTCTCTGAAAGAATTACATTTATCTACTATAAAAGATAGTTTTGAAAAAACAGCAAAGTTAGCAATAGAAGAATCTTTTAGTTATGAAGAATATCTTTTAGAATTACTGGATCAAGAGAAACAGGCGCGAAGCCAAAGGAGAATAGAAAGACTATTAAAAGAATCAAAATTGCCGTTAGAAAAATCGTTATCCTGCTTTGATAAATCACGTTTGCCACAAAAGATTAAATATCAACTTAATCAACTGCTGCAGGGTGATTTTATAAATCAAAAAGAAAACGTACTTGCGTTTGGTAATCCTGGAACAGGGAAAACGCATTTGCTCTGTGGAATAGGCCAGGAGCTAATTTTTAACGGATATAAAGTTTATTTTGCAAAGTGTAGTCTTTTGGTTCAAGATCTGCTTATAGCCAAGAAGAATTTAGAGTTGGCTAAAATTATTAAAAAGCTGTCAAAATATGAAGTTATTATAATTGACGATATAGGATATGTTCAACAAACTCGAGATGAAATGGAAGTATTATTTACTTTATTGGCAGAACGTTATGAGAAAGGAAGTGTTATGATTACAAGCAACATAGCTTTTTCGAAATGGGAAAATATATTTAAAGATCCTATGCTGGCAGCGGCTGCTATAGACAGGCTTATACACCATTGTACTGTTATAGAACTTAATATCCCGAGCTATCGTATAGAACAAGCCAGGAAAAGAAAGGAGGCAAAATAGAAAAACAAATAATGCTTCAATTAGAAATTGGCAGATGAAGAGATTTTTAAAAACATAATTGTAAATTTAAAAAGAATCTTTTAGTTATCAAGAATATCTTTTAGAATTACTGGAGCAAGAAAAACAGGCGCGAAGCCAAAGGAGAATAGAAAGACTATTAAGAGAATTAAGATTGCCGTTAGAAAAATCGTTATCCTGCTTTGATAAATCACGTTTGCCACAAAAGATTAAATATCAACTTAATCAACTGCTGCAGGGTAATTTTATAAATAAAAAAGAAAACGTACTTGAGTTTGGTAATCCTGGAACAGGGAAAACGCATTTGCTTTGTGGAATAGGCCAAGAGCCAATTTTTAACGGATATAAAGTTTATTTTACAATTGGCAGAACGTTATGAGAAAGGAAGTGTTATGATTACAAGCAAGATAGCTTTTTCGAAATGGGAAAATATATTTAAAGATCCTATGCTGGCAGCGGCTGCTATAGATAGCCTTATACACCATTGTACTGTTATAGAACTTAATATCCCGAGCTATCGTATAGAACAAGCCAGGAAAAGAAAGGAGGGCAAAATAAAAAACAAATAATGCTTCAATTAGAAATTGGCAGATGAAGAGATTTTAAAAAACATAATTGTAAATTTAATGGGTATTTTTTTATATAGCATAGGTTTTTGGCTTAGCAGTTTGCTTAATTGCCGCTGAGAAGTTTTAATTTAATTTGCAATAATTTTGCAGATAAGTAAGTTTTGAAAAAATAGCATTTTCAAAATTTACTGCAAAACATGTAAATTATGAAAAAAATGCTAAAGAAAGGAGGGATATCAGTATACAGAAAAGCTAAATTTTGAAAATTAACAAGCGATAGCGCGTTAGCTAAGTATTATTATGATATGCTTTTGAAAAAAATGTTTATAATAATTCTTTATTTTTGTTTAATTTTATATTATTATTTTTTTAACCAAATCCGGAAATTTTAATTGTCGTTGACCGGTAAAAATAATTGTCGCTGAACAATAATAAAGAATATAATTGAACTAATTTATCATGTGAAGAATTAATATTTAATGCTTTATTAGCTGATTCTAGTGCTTCTTTAATTTTATTTTGTTTATAATAAGTTTCACTAAGAGTTAACAGTAAGC
>CP070825.1:2081859-2089761 GCA_020344415.1 Candidatus Aminicenantota bacterium | reverse complement strand
ATATTGATAATTCCCTTTGAATCAGTGCGTTAAGCATCCGAGAGGTCATCGTCTTGCGAACGCCGCGCTCTCCCACTGAGCTAACCGCCCACACACAGAGATTCTATTCGATTTGAACCTAGAGAATGTACCATTTTTGAGGGATTTTTTCTAGTTTAGGAATTGCTTGTCTTCAATCCAGCCAGCCTCTTCTTCGCATTCTCAACCTCAGCTATACCAGGATCGGCGTCCTTCCAGAGGTCTAGGAATTTTTCGTAGTTCTCAACGGCCTTTGCTATGTAACTCTGCTGTTCGTAGATCTTGCCGAGCATGTAAAAACTTTTAGCATAGATATCCCCGAAAAAATGGCGGCCAGTTGTGAGTTCTGTAATTTTTGTATATTCTGCTTCTGCATTTTTGATATCACCTGACTTGAAAAAGGCGAAGGCTAATGAATTGATGCAAATGGCATGATAATCACCTTTTTTATGACGTTGATGGGGAAGCGAAGACGCCGCTTCTTTTAAAAATTCTATTGCCTTTGAAAAATTTCCCTTCGAAAGCTCGATATGCCCCATCAAATGATCATATTCTCTCGATAATCGTGATTGATCAAGCGGGCCAATCAATTCTTTCCAATCATCCATTGTTTCTTGAGCCTTATCATGCAAACCCATTGCAGCATAGATCAACACCTTATGACCAAGAATCCTTGATGGAGGATGAGCTTGTATGCACTCTTCTAGAGCTCCTTCATAATCGGCAGACTGCCTCATGATATAAGCAAGGTGTGAGTGGAAGTTTGCTTCTCTCGATGAGGCACCATGTTTTCTGGCAAATTCGATTCCCTGAATTAACCATTCCTTTGCTTTCTGAATTTTCCCCTGCAACAGGTAAACAAAAGGAAGATTGTTGTATCCTACATAGTGAAATGCGGGGTCCTTGGCATTGAGGAGTTTGTGGTACGCCTCCTCGGCTTTTGCAAAATCCCCCTTAGCATGATAAACATCGCCGAAGTTTTCAAAATTAATGGGATTGAGTGGATCCAGTATATAAGCTTTATTTATCATCGCTGAGGCTTCATCATAGGCTCCCTGAATTGAAAAGACATTCGCAATTGATCGATAAATGTAATTGTTGTCAGAAAATGTATCAAGATAATCATCGAGGACCTCTTTTGCCTCTGTATACAGCCCCTTGGCCCGATAAGCCATGGATAATCTACTATATGAATACACATGCTTCACTCGGTTTCTTCTATTGATTTCGAGTTTTTCAATCGCCTTGTCCCACTCTTCGTTAGAATTATGCCACCCCCCGAGATAATAATTCCCTTCGTAATCATTGGGGTAGATTTCTAGCAACTGATGAACGGAGTCCAATGCTTCTTTATCTTTTCCAATCGAAGAAAAATAAGCCGCCTGGATATGATAGTTTTCTCGTTGCGACGTTTGCTCACGGAATTCATAGGCTTTGGCTATATATTGATTGAAAAGTTCTTCTCTTCCCAATATTCCATATATATCAGCAAGTTTTTTATAGGCCAAGGCAAATTGAGCGTCTATTTCCAAGGCCATATTTAGCATTTCGATCGATCTCAGATAATCTGCTTTTAAACCATATTCTAAAGCCTCATCATAGTATCTAAAAGCTAAGGGCGAAGCTGTAGTTATATGGCTTACTGATTGATCAATATCATCTGTAATCTGTTCCTGTGTTAATTCAAAATGCTCCTTGATTCTATGAGTGAGCTCATCCACCATGTCAAAAATGCTTTCTTCATCACCCAATACGTTATCAGAGCCTAAAGTTCGACCTGACTTCACTTCTTTCACAAAGAGATCAAACCGAAGTTTGTCTCCTGATTTAATGAAAGATCCATGCAGGATGTGGGATGCGTTTCCCTGTAAAGCAATTTTTTTGAGGTCTTCTGTAGAGTAATTTGCCGCATCCAAAAGGCCGAGGCGTTTGAGGATTTCAAATGTTGTATCCGTGGACAAGACATAAAAATACTTAGACTGCATGAGATCACTGATCAATAAGTTTGAAATTCCCTTTCGCAATTGATCCAGAGTCGAATCCTCAGTATTATTCACAAAATAAGGGATTACCAGGGAAGGCTTATCTGAGGTGATGGGAGCTATTTCTTGCTTAGACCATAGTTGCCAAACAATAAGCGCCACAATCGCGATCAATACTATCACCGTAGCTGGCCATAATATTTTTTTTAGGGTGAATGAAACAGTTATTTCTTTTGATGTAATCAGCTTTTTTCTGGGTTTAAATTTCTCGGTCGCAGGTATTCCTTCCTCTATATTTTTAAGCTCTGATAGAACCTCCTCAGCTGTTTGATGCCTTTCGTTTTTTTCTTTTTTAAGACAGGTCAAAATCAACTGACAAAGACCTTCGGGAATCTGGGGATTAAATTCCCTGGGATTTGGCGGAAGTTCGGTTTTGTGCTTGATAGCTGTATCGAGAGCACTTTCTCCCTCAAAAGGCACCCCCCCTGTAACCATCTCAAAAAGGATGATTCCAAAGGAATAGAGATCAGAACGGTGATCTATTTCTTTAGCTTCAGCTTGCTCAGGAGACATGTATTCAGGAGTGCCGATTATAATGCCTTCGCCAGTCAAGCCTTTCGTCCTAAGAGACCTTGCTATTCCAAAATCCATTATCCGAGCGTTGCCATCTTTGTCTATCATTATGTTGTTCGACTTCAAATCACGATGCACAGTACCCAACCTATGGGCTTCAGCTAATCCTTCGCAAACCTCTTTCGCGATTGATATGGCTTTGGGTATATCCAGTTTGCCAGATCTCCGAATAAAGCTCTTCAAGTCTTCGCCAGATACATACTCCATCGTGATGTAAAAGATGCCTTCCGTTTCTGCGAGGTCGAACATCCGACACACATTCCTGTGGGAAATCATCCGTGTAGTCTTCAGTTCATTGCGGAACCTCTCGATGGTCTTCTTATCTGAGGCTATATCAGACTTAATAAACTTAACTGCAATATCTTGACCAATATTTGTATCTTCCACTCTGTAGACAGCGCCCATTCCTCCTTGGCCAAGTTTCTCGATTATCTTGTACCTATCCGCGAATGTACTTCCTCTTGGATATTCTTCAACAGGGGTTTCTATAGTTTTTGTAACGCCGATATCCTTGGATATCTGGAGAGGTGAAGCGCACTCTCTACAAAACTTCTGATTATCAGGATTATCAAACTGACACTTAGGGCATTTCATAGATCAATATCCCTTCTGCATAGCGGTAATAGAATAATAATTCAATAGGAAAGTGTCAATCAGAACCTGTTATACTAGAGCAAAGGATTAAGCTGACTTTCCCGCGGAGCTTGTACCTTTATAAACAGGTAGCAAGAATCTAGTGTCTTGTCATTCCTGCTCCTTCTCGTCATCCCTGTGCAAGCAGGAATCCAGAGATATATAGGTGAGAATCTATCGTTTTTCTGGTTTCCTTTTTCTAGAAGATGAATCTCACACTGAATTTGATCTGTCTAATACCTTCTGCAGAATTGATGACTTTATAATCGGCCAGAGTTTTTACTTCTCCAGTATTGTCATTCTCAGCCACTGGGTAATAATATTCAACATCTCTCATGCCCATATCGACTCCAGACATACCTAAGACATTAAGGGCATCAACGTAGACACCCAGCCTGCCAAAGTCTCCGATCATGAATTCTTTCTCGAGCCTCAAATCAAGGATATTCCAGGATCTATATCTTCGTGGTGAAGCACGAGATTCCCACCTTACCCAATATTCTTGATAGTAAGCATTGTTCGCTTCACACCAAGATTCGGGTGGGACGATGTTTCCCCTGTTAATCCACGGCCCACCTGAAAAAAACCTGTAGTAGGCACTGAGAAAGATGCGGTAGGGAAGCTCGGCTGTCCCCATGAGCTTTATTTGCAAAGGTCTGTCAATGGGTGTTCTTCCATAGGAATTAACAAAATCGTTGGGCGTATCTCCCTTCCCTGTCCACCCTGAGCTTTGCGTGAACCAGCCACCGATATTTCCGTATGCCTTGCTTAAAACAACAGAACCCGAGAGCTGCCAGCCATCAGCCATGCGCTTGTTAAAAATGAGCTCAAAGGCCCAATATTTCCTCTTCAGTTCAGGTATATTTGTGGCCCTCCAGAAAATTTCGGGAGAATCATTGCTGCGGACATAAAAAGTGACTTTTTGATCTCCATAAACATCACTTGGGATTATAGTCGTAAAAGGAATCCAATATTTCTGAGCAGCCGGATGGTCGAGATGATACCACGATTCACCGGTATCAGGATCATACAGGCCATCTTCAAAAATATTCTTCTTATTTTTATAAATAAAATTTATACCCAGGGAGAAATTCTTGAGGAGCTCATGCCAGATACCCATTGTAAACTCATCGTTGAGAGGCGATTTTATGTCGGGATCGAGCTTGTTCGATGAAAAAGAGGGATCAAAAGCCCGGTAATCTAAAGGAAAAATAGTGAAATCATCCTCAATATCAACCTGCTGATTGAAATTCATGTCATACCAGTAAAAGCGCGGAGCCTGAAAAGTATAAAAAGGATGAAGTACGTTGAAATACTGAATCATCATGTACTCTGAGTAACGGGAAAAGGACGCCTTTAAGGCCGTTTTTCCATCGCCGAAGAGATCATATGTCAGGCCAATCCTCGGAGACCATGAGTTCCAGACCATGAGGTCTTTTAATTCTTCACTGCGCAGCTCCCCGAACGGATTGATTCCCTCTGGAAACGTTTCTGGCCATTTTTCTGCTGTGTACGGTCGAACTAGCTTTTCCCCGACATAAATAGACACAGGATTTCCGCAAGCCGGTTTAGTAAAAGCCGGCATCCAGCCCCAGGAGCGATCAAACCTGAGGCCTATGTTTAGAGTCAGCCTATCAGCATAGGTGATCGAGTCCTGAAGGTAAGCTCCGATTCTTCTGGATTTGGCTAAGTATAATAAGGAGCCTTCTTCAGGACCATATATACTAAAGTATATTCTTCCTTTTCCAACATCGGGCACTCCTTTCCAAGTTTTTGTCCCGTGATAGTAAGGATTTCCCTTTCTCCAATGCCATTGCAGGTTGTCCTTCCTCCAACAGCTCCGATCAGCGAAAGCATCTTCAAATTCCACGCCGCCTTTAATCTCGTGATTTCCGCCGAGGAAATTATCCTGAAACCTTGTAAAGTAGGCGCCTGTCTGGAATCTCTTACGAAGATAAGTCTCATTCCCAGTTCCACCTGTAATAATCTGGTAAAGAGCACCACGATTTCTTATGAAGGGCAAGTCGACGATATCCTCCTGCAGTAACAAGGGAAACCATCGGTGGACATAGCTGCCTCTGACTTCGAAAAAGGTGTTCTGGTTGAGGACATAAGTCAGGATTCCATTCCCGGTGTAGGTTCTCTCATGATCCATAACCTTATAGGATTGTTGCGGACGTCTTGGATCGGGTTCATTGTAGAGAGGACGGTAGCGATCCACAAAATTAAACATTCCCATTAGCTTAAGATTTGAAGTGAACTGTGAGGTTAGCTTGAGGAATCCCATAATCTCTTCATGGGTCCAGTCATAGGGGCCGTGGTATTTACCGTAAACTGGATCTGTGAAGGGAATGAAATTTGTCCTTAATGTTTGCTTAATATAGCGGGCATTGGTAAAAAACCATAATCTATTGGCCATTATTGGTCCACCCAAGGAGAGCGAGCCATCGATCCAGCTTTTATCCACTTCAGGCTCTGAGACTTCAAAAGCATGAATTTGTTCATCTGTCCAAAGCTTTTGGGCAAGACTGTCATTTGTGTAATAGATAGTTGTGCCTCCCGAGAGTGTGTTCCCACCAGAGCGAGTGACCACATTGACGTAGGCGCCATCTGTGTAGCCCACATCAGCTGGATGGCCGGCCACAACCAACTCGACTTCGTCCATGACATCAAAATTGATATTGGTAATGGGATACATGGTCACTGGATCGTTCAAGTTCACTCCATCAAAGGCGTAAGTATTACCACGGACTGTGGAGCCGTGGACTGAAGTGGTTCTTCTGTAGCTGACATTTTCGGAGATTGCCCCAGGAGCGGAATTAACGATGTCGTAGAGGTCGCGGGCCATCGGGATATTTTTTAGAAGATCCTTGTCCATAGTTATGGCAATCTTAGTTTGTTCGACATCAACCGTCGGAGATGCTGCTGTGACAGTGACTTCTTCTTTGATGGTGGCCATCTCCATGGTGATATGCACGGAGACAACCATGCCGACTCGACAGACCAAATTTCCTCTTGTTGTTGTCTTAAAGCCTGGAATTTCGGCTGTAATGGTGTATTGACCAGGAGGAAGAGCCGGAAACCTGAAAGCGCCTGTGGCTGCGGTCACATAAGATCTTGTGCCCATGAGAGACTCAGAAGCAGCTGTAACAGTACATCCAGGAAGAGGATTGTCCTCGGTATCGCACACGATGCCTTTGATGGAACCTGTCTGACGTTGGGCGAAACTGAGAGTAAAAAATCCTAGTGAAAGACAGACGACGAGGAGCATTTTTATAATTCTTTTGTTCATGTCCTATCCCTTTTAGTTAAGCAATGCTAAACCGCATCTTATTGCTTTATGTTCCTAGCTTTATGGTACTTTTTTTTATTCCGAGTATCAATTCCTTTTTTTCCAGCCCGTCATTCCCCCTAAGCCTGTACCTGCGGAAGCAGGTACTTGTCTTTTTTGAAAGCCAACGAAACTAAAGTTTACCCCTTTGGCTTGATTAATTCTTTAAATGGTGGATAGTCCTGAAGCGGCTCAAAATCCATGCTTGGATGAAGTGCTGAATAGTATACTCCCTGAGCCAGTGCTTCCCGAAGGATCCTGACGGCATTCTCCTTCTCACCAAGAAGTGAAGCAATTCGTGCCCGCCAATAGGTATGAAGACCAAATATATAAAGTCTGTCAATATTCTCCAGAAGACTTGAGATTCTAACGGCTTCCTCTTTATCTCCTCTCCTTGCTGCAACAACGCCAAGCCATCCAAGATAGTCTATTTCATCAGGGAATTCTTCGTGCAAGGCTTCGAATATATCCTGAGCTTCTTCCCATCGTTCAGCTGTATATAACGCTCTTGCCAGCCTGACACGGTGACTCCTTGTTTCTGATTCTTCTTTTGTCCTGCTTTCAAACCACTTAAAAGCCCGCTCAAGCACTTGAAGCGATGCCTGGCGATATCCACGAGCTCTCAGCTCCCGAGCTGCATTCAACATACACTGACTAGGACTCCATTGTTGTGGAGGCAGACTCAGGCTCTCGTCAATGAGTTTATTGACCTCTTGAATACGTGCCAAAGCTGCTAAAGCCCGTAATTCATACCCAAGAGCCTCAAGCCTTTCGGGATGATATTTTCGCCCACGGCGTGCCACTTTTAATTCCTGCCTATGATTTCCAAGCATATGATGAGCTGTTGTCCAAAGGCCCCAAAAACCAACCCATCTTCTTATATTTTCACGCTCAGGATCTATTTTCTTAAGGATTTCAACAGCTTCTTTAGGCCGGTTAATCCCGTTTGCGGCCCCTGCAACTAGATAACCTATTTTTTTTCTTTCTTTAGCAATTTCAGCCTGATAGATAGCATTGTATGCCTTTTCATTATCGCCACGTAGACGAGCTCCAAAGTAATCCAATTGGTGTCGATGTACAGGGTCGAGTTTGTCACGAGATTTATCTAACTTCCTGAGGACAGGCTCTGTCTCAGCATATTCCCCAAGGGTAAAATAGGCCCATACAGTCCACATCATTGGCAACATAAAATCTGGATCTAAACCTATGGCCCGAGAGTAATATTCAATAGCTTTCCTGAATTCCCTACGATAGTAGGCCTTGTCGCCCTCTAAATATTCCCGATAAGCTTCGTAGGTGGGCGGT
>CP070825.1:2069371-2081759 GCA_020344415.1 Candidatus Aminicenantota bacterium | reverse complement strand
TCCTATCATACTAGATCCAAACTTATATACTATCTGAAACGCTGTATTATTCAGGATTACTAGGTCTTTTGCAATATACAAAAGTCCTGTTTAGGAATCATTGAGCAAAGCAAATCCCTCTGTGTTTAAGATAGAGCTTGAATTAAAGAGCTTTTTGACCTTTGACATTTTCTCTCCGAATTCAGCCGGGAATTCTGTGCTCTGAGCTGCAATGATGATCGCATCAAACAGCAACTTGAATCCTGTTATACAACTGTCAAAAAGTTTTGGGTCAGCCCACGAATCAATGGCTCGCGTGGTTTTAGCCTCGATTTTCTCCATATCTGAAACAGCTCTGGAACACCTAATCGATACCAAAACAAAAATAATCAACAAAAAAAGGAACGGCTTGTTTTTCACTCTCATCTCTTATTAATTATATCATTAAAAATTTTCTATATTAACTTTATATGCGGCATTTCCGTCGCAACCGACGTTTTTCACTGATTCACCCATTTTATGAATAACTTTTTCTGCACAGGAGTCATTTCTTGCATGACTGTGATTTTATGTTGATAGACACCACCCTTTAATTTTGCTGGAAATGACACTTTAATATCCTCGCCATTTCTAATCAGGGGCACTTCCACCATTTCTCCCTCTTCGAGGAACTCTCCGTCCGGTTTTGTAAAGGGTTTGCGTCCCCTTCGCCCCCAATCTTTCATATGAATCTTATCCCCGGTTTTCAATACATCGGGATAATCGACTTTTTTTATACAGATATATTGGAAAAGAGGAACATAACTCAGCCGAAATAACGGCACCTTTTGACTGACTTCTTTCTTGTACTTTATTCCGACGGTCCTGAATCCTGATTCAATATCCAAAGGTTCTTTTCCCACGATATAACGCTCAAAAAACAGCTGCAAATCGGGATGCACTTCTTCAACAAATAAAGGAATGATCTCATCCTCCTCAAGCGGTGTATTCTTATATTCGTGCCATATCTTGAAAAAGGCCTCTCTGAGCGTTTTCTTTCCCCTTGTTAAACGCATGATCTCAAAGTCCAACAGCATGGCCAGGATCGGTCCTCTTGCATAGAATTGAAAATATACATTCCTGTAAGGTTCCTTATTCGCATTCTTGCTGAATTCAATAAATGACATCGGCTTTTTTAGCTGAGTTCCCCTCTGGATTTTTGGCCTTAAAAATTCCTGCAAAAAATCATTTACATCATACAAACCGGTCTTTAGTTTTATTAGCCCAGTAAAATACTCTGTAACTCCCTCATAAAGCCATCGATGAGCGGAGAGTTTTGGATTCACATAATCAAAATCATGTATCAAGTTACTGTGCAAACTTTTGGGAGTATAAATATGAAAAAATTCATGAATGATAAAATCAAAAAGCTCAAAGGATGTTTGTTCTGCGGAAACGGCAGAAGTACAAAAAAGAGAACAATTATTATGTTCTACAGCGCCATGGCTATATCCGTATTCCCTATTGATTTTCAACGCCTTTTTTGTATTCCCCCACTCAAAATCAGGACATTCAATCAGAAACTTTTCAAGTTTGGAAAAATCCTTCACATAAAATAAAAAAATATAATAATCAACAGGAAGCTGGCCTCCAACAAAATTCTTAAGGGCCATCATTTTGGGTTTAATGATTTCAGCAAAATGTTCAGAAAGCGGATTCCCCATTTCGTTGTAAACTCCTACAATAAATTCTGTATTAGCTACTTTAAATTTAGCAATATCCGATTTTGAAAACAAAATTGGGCTGTCGAATAATTCATCATAATCTTTGGCTGTGAAACCCTGTGAATCGCTGCTTTCTAATATTGTTTCAAGACTTGTAAGCCCGAAAAAATTTGCGGGCTTCAAAAAGTTAACGTTAATGCGTAAATCTTGCATTCCTTCAAAAAAACCGAATAATCCCCCATTATTCAAGACAAAGTTCTTGCCAGCATCAAAATTTGTCCCGACACAATTAGTGAGTTTATTCTCCCCAATTTCTGCCTCCCACGTGTCATTGACCAGATAAGAAATATTGGAGAGATGCTGTGCGTCAAATATTTTATAAGTATTAGCGCTTATTTTTTCTGTTCTTAATGTCTTGAGTTTAAAGCCTTGAACTCTTCGATATATAATCCAAAATTGGTATAGTCTTTGGAATGTCTAGGGTCCATTTTGGCAAAGTGAAAGAGTATCTCATCTTTTTCGATTTTCGGACACTGCAGCTCAACCTTCAATCTGTCTTTTACCACATCAACAAGATCAACGTTGTATTCATAGGTTTGTGTAAAGGCAAAATCAAACAGGAATAATAAAATTCCCACTGAGATCAGTTTTCTCTTTATCATGTTTTTTTCCTCGTCTTCTTTCTCCTTTAGCATTGAATATAACAAATGAAATTATTATTTTCACTAGACAAAAGTCCTATTTCTGAAAATAGGATATATATCCTAAATGGAGGAGATCGAATAAATTATATCGCGAAATGTAATAATTAAAGACGGTCTTTAATTCTTTTGTTTACTATTTAAAGACGCAGTAAATGAATTTCCGCTTTTCCTTGTGATCGCGTATCTATTTCTTTTTTTTCACAGTTCGGTCTTCATAGGAAGGTCGAGAAGGTTTGGCAAATGGCTTCTCATTAAGCATCCTGAGAACCTCGTCGACAGCACGTTTGAGCTGGGGATCAGTCCCCTCAGCCAGGAGAGCAGGGTCTTCTTTGACTTCAATATCCGGGTCAACTCCATGACCTTCCTTAAACCACTTGCCATCAGGATCGTACATACGGAAGGTTGGAGAGCTCACAAAACCGCCATCGATGAGTTGAGGCGCACCGCTCATGCCAATGAGTCCGCCCCACGTGCGTGTTCCGATCAGCGGACCTAGTCCAGCCTTACGGAAATAATCGGGAAAAGCATCGCCGCCTGAACCGCTCCACCCGTTGATAAGCATAGCTTTTGGGCCAAAGTGGCCTACTGGGGGCCATTGCCAGTCCTTTCCGTCGCGTACTGCCCAGAAGGCTAAGACAGGCCTTTTTAGAAGCTCTATGAATCTGTCAGGAATCTGGCCTCCGCTGTTGAAGCGTTCATCAACAATGAGTCCATCTTTGTAGAATTGAGCTGAAAACTGGCGCACTAGCTCATTCTGTCCACCGATACTCGTGTCCGGAACATAGATGTATCCTATGCGTCCACCAGATTTTTCCTCGACGTACTTCCGGTTTTCCTCGACCCAGGCCAGGTTCCTTAGGCGTGTTTCGCTCCTAAGGGTCTCGATAATTACCTTTCGGGCACCTTGTTTAGTTGGCTTATTATTGACAGTGAGTTCGATCGTTTTTCCAGCCAATCCTTGGAATGCCGCCCAAGGGCTGTTCGAGATGTCCAGAGGCGCCCCATTTACAGCAAGGATATAATCATCTTCCTTGACATTCACGCCAGGCATAGTGAGGGGAGACCTTACTTCACTGTCCCATGGTGCTCCGTCAATGATCTTTGCGATCCGGTAGGCGCCGCTGTCGATTTTCCAGTCAATCCCAAGGTAACCGACTCCGACCTGCGCTCCTCTTTCAATGTCGCCGCCGCCACGGTAAGTATGGGAAGCATTGAGTTCAGCGATAAGCTCTCCGATGACATAGTTCACGTCCCAACGAGTCACTGCATCTCTGAGTAACGCACCGTACTGCTTCCGCATGGCTTTCCAATCAACGCCATGCATTCCTGCATCATAGAAGAAATCTCTAGACAGCCTCCATGCATCTGTGAAAATCTGACGCCATTCTGCGCGGGGGTCAACGATCATCTCGAGCTCACCTGTCCGCAGTCTCTTTTCCATCTTCTGCTTGGGTTTCACGTCTACTATGGCAGCATTCTGTCTCTTCCAGACAAGCACCTTTTTCCGATCAGCAGAAAGGCGGTATCCATCCACATCACCAAGAATGGTTTGTTCCTTGCGCTCCTTGATATCGTAGTAGACAAGAGGGATTACCCTCTCACCTGAACCAGTGCGAGGAAACCTCTGGTAGAGAATCTTGCCCTCTGCGGCTTGAAGATTGTTGTAGTTACCAGGTTTCGGAGGGAGCACAACCAGCCGTCTCTCGAAATCTTTGATTGTTATCTCGACCGCTTTAACCTCTTTTTTTTCTGGTTTTTTCTTTTTCTCCTTTTCTATCTTTTGTTTCTTTGCTTTTTCTTCCGGTTCCTCTTTTTTTAATTCTTCTTCATCGTTGCGCGGTGCTGTGAGAGATGGGATATCAGGTTTTAAGGAGACTGCTGCAATGTTGGTCGTGTTGGCATAAAGGAAGGAATTATCCATATCACCGTATATAGGACTGAACGTCCTGTTAGAGAAAAAGTAAAGGTGTTTTCCTTCAGGATCAAAGACCGGTTGAAAGTCATTGTAATAGCCGGAAGTGACCTGGTACCTCTTGTTTACTTTGGTATCGTAGAGAAAGACGTTATCGTGTCGGTTCGCTTTTCCTCGAGAGTAAGCCAACCAGCGGCTGTCTGGCGACCATCCAGGCTTAAAATTCCGGAGTCCACCTTCATATTTCCACAGGCCCTGGTCGACCTTAACCGTTTCTTTTGTCTCTATATTATAAATATATATGGTCATGGTCTGGTCAATGAAAGCGATCTTGTGGCTGTCAGGAGACCAATAGATCTGGTATCTGTAACCTGGTCCATAGGAGGTCAGCTTCTGTTCTTTGGAACCATCTTTAGCGCTGCAAATCGTGAGCTCGTACTCGCCGGAACGGTCGCTCCAATAAGCGATGTGGCGTCCGTCAGGTGACCACGCCGGGTAGCGTTCAGCAACACCCGAGCTTGCTGTGAGGTTGCGGATGACTCCGTGCTCTGCCGGAACCGAGAATACCTCCCCACGAGCTTCGAATAAGGCCCTTTTTCCCTTGGGAGAAATCCTGGCATTTGAGATCATCCTGGCTACGTTGACCTTATGGGGTTTGAGGGTGATTTGATCTGTAACAAGATTAATCTCTACCTGGGTTGGATTTTCTGTCTCTAAATCGAGTAGAAAGAGTTTGCCTCCCGTCTCGAAGACGATTTCAGTGGGCCCGATTGCAGGAAAGTGGATGTCTGAATCTTTGAAGTTGGTAACCTGGCGCACATTTTCAGTCTCAAGGTCTATGGCCCAGATATTGTATCGCTGGTTCGGACCTCTATCAGAAAGGAAGTAGAGAGTCCTGCCGTGCCACATCGGGTGAGCGTCATTCGCAACATTGCTGGTGATATTTTTTGCTTTTTTTTGAATCAGATCAAAGAGCCAGATATCTGGGGCCATGCCGCCGCGGTAACGCTTCCAAGTGCGGAAATCCCGCGAAATGGGCATATAGGCAAGGGTTTTGCCGTCAGGTGAGACGGCTCCGAATTCGCCGTAAGGGATGGGAAGCTTATCCGGCAAGCCTCCCTCTTTGGCGATGCGGTAGAACTGGCTGTAGCGCTGGCGGCCGCTGGCCATTCCTGAGACAAAGAGGACGGCTTTACCATCCGGATACCAGTCAATAATGCGGTCGCTCATGCCATGATGGGTGAGTCTTTGGAGCTCGCCTCCCATGAACGGGATAAGGTAAATGTCGGTGTTGCCGTCGTAATTACCGCTAAAGGCTATTTTCGAGCCGTCTGGGGAAAATCTGGGGAAAGACTCCTCACCGCGGGGAGAGCTGAGCCGTAAAGCAGTACCTCCTCCCTTTTCCACGACCCAAATGTCACCTGCATAGACAAAGCAGATGTGAGTAGCGGAAACATCCGGGTATCGGAGCATACGGGCGTTGACCTGACCGTATAGAATTGATGTGCTGATCAACATAATCAGCGTAATGCTCAACCATAAAACTGTTTTTTTCATTTTTCCCTCCATTTCGATACATTCATTATAATAGACTAATTAATGAATAGTAGACTAATTAATGATAACTATTTAAACAAAATTATCAAGACCTTCTTCTCAATATTTATTGCTTCGTTGCAAGCCGATGTTATCCCATCTGCTTCGTTGCAGCCCATTTGCGGTGGACGACCACGTCATCATGAGCGACCGAAGGGAGCGTGGTGATCCTCTGTCACGAGCGAAGCGTGGTGATCTCATGATATCTTGCTATAAGTGTGAGATTGCTTCGTTTCACTCGCAACGGAGGATTGCTTAGCCGGTTGCGAACGCAGCGTGGCAATCTTCTTCGCTCCTCGCAACGATGGGCTGCGCGTGCTTTTCTTCTGGAATGCTTTATCCTGTGGTTATCGATAGAATAAAAACAAGCAAAACAACCGTGTTTACTTTTTTCATTTAGCTCCCCTACTATATTTACTTTTTTTTTAGCCCTAAGGTTACAACAAAAAAGCTCTAAAGGTCTCCCCTATTTCTAACAGCTAGCAGGAGTTGTTGATTGTGTGCATCTCCCTCAACAAATGTTTATAGGACCGAGGAACCGTTGTATTCAGGAAGGACGAAAAAAGGGGAAATCAAAAAATTTCAATCCCGGCAAGGATTAGCAGTGAATTTTTTCCGGGAAAACCCTCTCCGGTGTTCCATCTCCTGCTGACACCGGTTCCGAGGAGGAAAGAGAATTCCTTGGAAATGGGGATTCCCCATATAAAGCGTGCTTCCAGGATATACTGATCCCGCTCAAGGGGAAGATGCTTAAAAAGAGGCTCGTTGTCTCTGAAGCGGAAGCCCAAATCCGTATACAGGCCTGTCTGGCCGACCGGGAAAGAGATTCCATAATGAAAACCGTATGTCAGAGACCCGCTAATGCTGTCATCGAGGTTCCCTCCTCCTACTGACACGATGGAATAAAGCCGCCCAACAGTGAATTTCATCCCTGCTGTAGCTGCGACTTGATTTCCTCCCCAAAAAACTCCTCTAATACGGCCGTTTTTAGCCAGGTTCACAAGTCCGAAAGGAACACCTGTGTTTTCCTTCTTTGTATAATTCACAACACCGATCTGTACGCCTTCCGAGGTTTCCCCGGCATTGGCGACTCCGATCTGTACGCCCTTGGACTCGCCTGCTATATTAAATGTCCCCAGCTGAAGGCCCTCGAAAACATCTCCTACAACATTGCATAGTCCGGCCATTTGAAATCCGCTGAATCTCTCTCCCACAATATTGAAGAGTCCTCCTAGCTGGAATCCTTCTGCTCGATCACCTGCGATGTTGAAACCACCAGCGATCTGGAATCCCTCTGCTCGATCACCTACAATGTTGAAGCCGCCAGCAATCTGGCCCCATGAATAGTTTTCGCCAGCGATATTAGCCAGACCAGCCGTCTGAAGCCCGGCTCCGTTACTACCCACAATATTCATGAGAAACGTCGTTTGCAATCCAGTAAAATCACTCCCGACTATATTCATCAGGCCTGATCCTTGAAAACCGGTGAAGCTCTTTCCGGCAACATTGAACAAGCCAGAGGCTTGCAGCCCTGTCCCGTGACTGCCGATAACTCCTACGAGGCCGCATATCTGAATCCCCCGCAAGCGATGGGAGACAGCCGAACCGACCAGGCTTAGATCCACTCCGGAGATATATCCCACCCGGCTGTAAATCAAGGACAGGTTGATGTTCGTGCTGTCTTCTTTTGTCTTATTCAGGCTGACAGGGTAGAAAAGGGATAGGTTCAGAAAATAATTTTTCCCTTTTATTTCTTCGTCCTCTTCCTGGGCAGTGGCCGGGATACCGATTCCTAACAAAGCAACCATAAGGATCAGTGCCAGAATTATCTTTTTCAACTGATACCTCGCCATAATTGTATTCTTAATTATTATACGTACTCACAAATGAAATAGTTCCCCCGCCATAAAAAGGGGACAGTCCCCTTTTTTCCTTTTCCGATGGGAAATGACAGGCCTCGATGATGAGATGAAGAAATTGTGGTAGGAGTCTGTGAGTAGCAGCACTTAAAGATGAGAATTCAAAATATCAAAATTTATTATTTAACGGTTTTTGTATATTGTTAGCACTAAGGAAGTGCGTATTGGGAGCCAGAGATATTATCGCCAGTCCTCTATGAATCTAGGGGATTCGTCTTTACCCTTTTTTTCTTTCTTGAGAATAGCGTTGAAGATAGCCCTGAGCTGGACTTTGGGCAGGGTTCCGATGACCATTCTCTCGTTTAAAATCATGGTTGGAGTTGATCTAATCCCATATTTGTAGCGGTCTGAAGTCGGCTTATATTCTTTCCCGGTGTTGATGATATCATGGACGATTTTTTTCGTTCTCTCATCTGTGAGTGCTTCTTCGACACCATATTTTTTGGCTAAACTCTCCACCCATTCATCGCTTCTTGTTTTGAGCATGTTATCAAAAATCTCATCATGAATCGCCAGGAACTTGCTCGGATCATGAGCTGCAATATAGGATAACGCGCAGGATTGGGGATGCTTATCTTTGGCCACTACGTTGTTGCATTTTCCATCGAGTGGAAAAAATTGAAAAACGACGTTCATCTCATCTCCGAAATCCTCTTTTAGATCTTCCAGGTCATTTCTCAGCTTGAGGCAATCCGAACACTGGAAATCTGCATATTCGACTACCCTGATTGGCGCGCTCCCGAAATCTTTTGTTGCTTGAATCGTGTAATAAGGCGAAATGATACTGGGTTTTTTGATTTTAGGCAGACTAAAATACTGTTGTACGATTTTATTTGCTACGCCGCCCCCTTGGGCTTCAATCTTCGCTTGATGATAAGCATACATACCTACAGCTCCCATCAGAGTAAGCAGTCCGATTCCCACGAGATGTCTGATATTCGGCTGGATGTGCTGTTTGATGAATCCTTTCTTTGAATCTATGCCATACCTGTAAAAAAGGAAAAAGTTTAGAAACGAGAAGATGTAGTAAGCCACACAGAAAAAGCATATGCTTCCTAAGATGAATATCGAGATAAATATCAGACCGATAATCCCCAGGACATTGAAAAAATTTAAAAATTTGTTCGTTCTTTCAAAAGCCTGGGATGGAAAGAGAATCCCCATCAGGGATGCTATGCCCACCGCTATTCCAAAATAACCGAGAGGGACTCCAAATATCTGAGCGATGAAAGAATAAGCGGAACTGTCACAGTTAAAAAAGAGGGAGATATCGCAGAAAGACCCTTCAAAAATCGATGTTGGGAAATTGGCTATAAAGTAATGTCGTAGAGATAGATAAGCAGAAAGGATAACCAGAAGGGATGTAACCAGATGTAAAATTGAGTATCTGTTTACTCCCCGCAGTGTAAGTGATTTCTCATCCATGAAATTCTTCTCTTCTAACTAACGACTGGAGATATCCACTAATTTATCAAAAGATTGTTTATAACATCTGGCTCGGGATTTTACAACACTTCTAATGTGGGATTCTGGAATTCCGAAATTTCTAGATTCTGATAAGTGATAAGGGAGCGATCTTGTTTTTGCCTCCCGGTTCCAGACCTTATCTCTTTAAATGACAGCCTGCGGGTGGGTATGATGAACCAAATCCCTGCATAAATACGTTGAGATTGCTTCGTTGCTTCACTCCTCGCTATGACATTCTTGAGGTGGGCTTGATAAATCAAGCCCCTACATCTTTTGTTGAAGCAATAAGCAAGGATTGATCTCTATTTTTAAAATTCCAATTTGAAATTTAACGTCGGAGAGGTATAAAATCAACAAAAAACATAAGCTGAGGAGGAAGAAATGAACGTCAAAAAAATTGTTGTTTCCCCAATAGGGATTTTGATTTCACTAGCATTTGCTTATTTAGCTTTTGCCTATCCAACAATATTTCCTACCGGGACTACTATTTACAAACCTAACGAATGCTACAGTAGTTATATTCTGGTTGCTGATCATGCATCTTTGGGAAATCATCCCTCTGCAAAGGTCAGGGCAAAAAGCAAAATCCCGAATGATGTCCGGCTAATCGACATGAACGGTAATATCGTACACACATGGAAGGTTATTCCTTATTTCAATAAAAGATGCAGACTATTGCCGAATGGCCACTTACTTTACGTTGGCCCTAATAAAACGATCATTGAATATGACTGGGACAGCAATGTTGTTTGGACGCATGAAGGCATCGGTTCGGTGAATGATATGCGATGGCTGCCCAATAATAACAGGCTGCTCCTTGCCCACGAACCCTTGCCAGGAGAGTACCAGAAACAGGTAAAAGATATAGAAATATCTCCCTGGTGGTCGCTTCGAAAAAGAGGAAGCGAAGAAAGGCAAATAGGCGCCGATATTTATGAAATAACTCCCGATAAGAAAATTGTATGGGAGTGGCATGCGTATAATCACCTTGATCTGAATAGATTTTCTCCAGTTACTCCGGAAGGAGATTGGCTCCACATGAATTCGATTGCCCCTATTCCGGAGAACAAATGGTACGAAGCTGGGGACAAGAGGTTTAGACCAGGTAATATCATTATAAATCCGAGAAACATAGATACAATTTATATCGTAGATAAAGAAACCAAAGAGATAGTATGGGAGTGGACTCACGTTTATAAAGGGGGATTATCACATCCTCACGAAGTTGAAATGATAGAGAAAGGTCTGCCCGGTGAAGGAAATATTATCTTATTTGACAACGCACTCTTCCCCAGGCACAGAACTCATTGCGGGCAAACAATTATTATCGAATTCAACCCGGTTACAAAGGAGATCGTTTGGAAGTATGAGACTGAAGGGTATGCGAATATCAAGTTCTTCAGCAAGACAATGGGGTCACAGAAAAGGCTTCCCAACGCAAATACATTTATTGCTGAGGATAATACGGGGCGACTCTTTCAGGTAAAGCCAGACGGCGAGATTGTCTGGGAATATGTGAACAGAGGCGGAACTTGCCGTCCTTTCCCGGTTCCTTACGACTATTGCCCGCAGTTAAAGGCACTGCAAAAGCCACCTGAGTACGCGGTAACGCCCCCGAATAATCTGGAATGGCAAATCAAGCCAGATATATTCAGAAAAAAGAGGTAGGTCTATGAGCAATAAGAATAATAATGACAGGAAAAAATGAATAAAGAAGAAAAGACCTATTTAACAAAAAGAAAAGCCCTGGCCAGAGCCATGACTTTCAAGAATTATGTAGGACTAGGACTCGGTTCTATTATTGGCGTTGGCTGGGTAGTTGTGGCTGGAGATTGGCTTATCCGAGGCGGGCCTCTTGGGGCAATCCTGGGATTTGTCCTGGGTGGATTGTTGTTAGCAGTTATCGGCCTCAGCTATGCGGAGCTAACGCCCGCAATTCCTGTGGCAGGAGGAGAAGTTGCATTCGCCTTTAAAGCTTTCGGACCTGGACCTTCCTTCTTGACAGGCTGGCTTCTTTCCTTTGCTTACATAGCTTTATGTCCTTTTGAAGCTGTCGCCATAGGCTGGCTCATTGAATATATTATTCCCGGGTTAAAATCTAAATCACTATATACCGTCGGAGGCTACCCGGTCAGTCTTATATCGATCACGACTGGCGTAATCCTCAGTTTATTTATAATTGTCCTTAATTACCGTGGAGTAAAAAATTCGGCGAGGTTTCAGACAGTTGCTACGAGTCTCATATTTGTTTGTGTGGCTGCCTTCACATTAATCGCTTTGGTTAAAGGGAGCTTCTCTAACATGATGCCTCTCTTTGCAGGAGAAGGGACAGGAATAGCTGTTTTTGGTTCAATAATAGCCATACTGGGCATCGTACCTTTTTTCTATTCAGGCTTTGATATCATTCCCCAGGGTGCCGAGGAATCAAGAAAAAAATTGAATCCTAAAGATCTGGGAAAGGCTGTCATTGTCTCTATCATTGTGGCAGCAGTTTTTTATGGAGTAGTGATCCTGGCTCTTTCAGTCTGTATGCCATGGCAGGAAACAGTCAAGTTTGAAATGCCCACAGCTACTGCTTTTCAAGTCGCATTCGGGTATGCATGGGCTACAAGGCTTGTTTTACTGGCAGCATTTTTTGGATTGATTACTTCATTTAACGGGTTCTTTATTGCTGCGACACGAGTTCTTTTTGCCACAGGACGGGGTGGTCTCCTCCCTGAATGGCTAGGGGATATTAATGAAAAATATCGCACCCCAAAGAATGCGATTCTTTTTGTGGGCATGCTCACGCTAATCGGGCCTTTCATCGGCAGGTCCAGTCTCCTTCCGATTGTCAATGTCGCCTCTCTTGCCTTCATAAGCGGATGGTTTATCACCTGCCTATCCACTATCATGTTAAGAAAAACAGCTCCGGATATGAAACGTCCTTATAAGGCAAAAAATAAAATAAGCCTTTATCTCGGGGCAGTCATCGCAGGGATTATTATCATCCTAATGATATTCCCAGGTTCATCCGCACAATTAACATGGCCGCTTGAGTATATTATTCTAGGAGTGTGGATATTTTTGGGATATGTTGGATATCGGTGGCGAAAAGCAAAGAAGGAC
>CP070825.1:2066178-2069271 GCA_020344415.1 Candidatus Aminicenantota bacterium | reverse complement strand
TGGCTGATAGTGGATTTTGGAGGCGGCGAGGGCGCAGGCTACCGTGGAATTCACATCTCCAACCACAACAACAAGATCAGGTTTCTTTTCCAGTAAGACCTTTTCATATGCAATCATGACCTGCCCGGTCTGTTCTGCATGGGTGCCGCTTCCCACACCAAGGTGGAGGTCGGGCTCCGGAAGGCCGAGATCCTGGAAAAAGGCATCGGACATATTCAGATCATAGTGCTGACCGGTGTGCACAATAACGGGAGTCGCCCAGTCCTCTTTTTTGAGGGCGTGAAAGAGGGGGGCGATTTTCATGAAGTTTGGTCTTGCAGCTGCTATCAAATGAATTAACATTTCTTGTTATTTAGACAGGATTTACAGGATCTGTTGGATTGTTGGGTTTCTGCCTTTCCAGATGAAAGGCAGAAAGTCCAATCCGCCTCCGGCGGAAAAAAGCCTATATGGTTTACTTGGGTTGCCTATATTTGCGTTTGACTTCAACTCCAGATGGGCCAAAGTTGATTAGTAGGCCTATGTCCTTTTCTAAGCCGTTGAGATAGTTCACCAATTGAACTTCGTGTTCTTTAGCTAGGTTCTGAACGGATTTGACTTCTACGATGATTTCATTTTCTTCCACAAGCAAATCTACATAGAAATCACCCACTATCTGCTTATCATAGTAAACCTTTAAAGATTTTTCTGGTTCAACTTTAAGATCGTCTTCGGTCAATTCAATGACCATGGCTTTTTTGTAAACGCTTTCAAGAAAGCCGAAACCTAATTTGTTGAAAACTCGATATGCGGCGCCAATAACTTTGTGGGTGATGTCCTCGTGTTTCATTGTTATTAATTGATAGGATCTACAGGATTTGTTTGATAGTTGGATTTCTTAGTTTCTCGAGGAAACTGAGAAAGCTCAATCCGCCTTCGGCGGAGGAAAATCACGTTAACTATGAGCTATGAGCTGTGAGCTATCTGCTAATGTGTTTGCCCAGCTCCGCCCCTTGAGTTACAGGGGCTATTCACCCTTAACCTATTGAAATACTAGTAAAAATGCTAATTTGTAGCTATTCCTAATGTCTCACCACAGAGGCACAGAGTACACAGAGAAAGACATTATGAATCACTTAAAACGCCGCATAGTGAGCGGACCTTCAGGCCTTGAGGATCGCCACGCTTAAGGCTTGAGGCATAAAAAAGCGGGCTAACCGCCCCACTCGTCCCTCACGGGACTCGTTAGAAAACATGTTCAGCACAGAGGTCACAGAGGGTGGGCTCTTCTTTTACCCCATCGGGAAATACGATGGGATAAAAAGGCCCAGCCCTTTGCGCAGTGTCGTTGTGTTCACTAATAGCGACTGCACTACCAGGCGTTTTATTACTACCATAACCTTGCCCATCAGCTGATTAGCATCCATCATTCGATCTATATCTAATCCCATCCCGCATAGCGGGGCTGAGGATTTTGTTTTCCCCAGGAACTCTATGGGGAAAACAAAAGAAATATACTCTCTGTGCACTCTGTGTCTCTGTGGTGAGCAACTGTTATCTTGATCCTCTGCCCAGGAGAACAATCTTAGCGGTATGGAAGATAACCGTTAAATCCATGACCAAAGACATATTCTTAATGTAGTAGAGGTCATACTTCAGTTTTTCCAGGGCGTCTTCTTCAGACGCACCATAGGCATATTTGATCTGGGCCCACCCGGTTACCCCGGGTTTTACGCTGAACCTCTCGTTATAGTAGGGAATCGTTTTTTTGAGTTTCTCTGCGAAAAAGGGTCGTTCCGGCCTGGGCCCCACGAAACTCATGTTACCTTTAAAGACATTCCATAATTGCGGCAGCTCATCCACTCGCAACTTTCTGATGAGCTTGCCCACACGTGTGATCCTGGGGTCGTCTTCGGATGCCCACACGGGCCCAGATCCCTTTTCTGCATCAGCGACCATGGAACGGAATTTGTAAAGGGTATATACCTTTCCATTTTCTCCAACCCTTTCCTGGACGAATAATACAGGGCCCCGTGAGTTCAATTTGATGGCGACAGCAACCAGGAGCATAAGAGGGAAGAGAAAAAGCAACATCAAGGCTGAAAGTAGCAATCCGACCAATCTGTTCGTAGCCCGGGAAATTTTTGACTTTACAAAGCCATCGGAGAATATGAGCCAGCTTGGCTTGATTTTCTCAATCAGAAGTTTTCCTGTAATTCTCTCATAAAAGCTCTCGCCATCAATGACATTTATTCCGCTGACCTTGCACTTCAGGAGTTCCTCGTCGGGAAATATGCCGCGCTTTTCATCCAAGGCAACAATCACACTTTTAGCATTTTCAGCGTCCACCAAATCACACAGCTTATCAAAACCTTGATGAACGGGAATTCCATTAAACTGCTCTTGAATACCCTGTTTGTTGTTCTGCGTGACAATAGAAGCGATATCATAACTGAGATCTTTTCTGCCTTCTATTTCATGCACTATATTTCGAGCCAGTTCATCCGAACCCAGAATAATAGCCTTTTCTGCAAACATTTTTCGTTTGATAACTACAGAGTAAAGGAGACGCCAGGAAACCAAAAAGAGGAGCAGAAAAATGAGGCTAACAAAAAATATCCATCTTCCAATAATCATGTCCGGCCAGAGAAAATAGATAATCGCCAGTGTGATGGAAGTGATTCCAATCGACTGGATCAGCCTGGAAGCCAGATCGATGTTACTGTCGCTGGTTTTGGTCTGATAGAGATCATTGAAATATAAGCTGAGTTGGGTAATAAGGGAAATAAGGAGCACCTTCGGCCAGATGATTCTCAGCATACTCACCAAGCCGGTTTCTCTGCCCAGGATAAAAAAGGATGCCAGAGACACTGCCAGGAAGATTAGAATGCCTTCACCGATGATAAAGACGGTTTTCCTTGGTGAAATGTATTGTCGAAATAGTCTAATCATTGCTCTAAGTTAGGCTCACCACAGAGGCACAGAGTACACAGAGTGAGGGGGTTTTTTGATTTGCCTCGAGACCGCCTTCGAGGCAAATCAAAATCCTCAGTCCCGCATAGCGGGACAGGATTAGACGAAAACACGGGACGGATATAACTAAACTGACAGCTG
>CP070825.1:2061049-2066078 GCA_020344415.1 Candidatus Aminicenantota bacterium | reverse complement strand
TATTTATATCACAAGATTTCTTCATTTAAACGAAAAATAATGTCGAGCTGATGTTTAGAATGAAAATAAATTCAGAAAAATGTGTCGGATGTGCTCTTTGCATTCCTTACTGTCCTGAAGGGGCAATAACGATGGGCAAGGATAGGAAGGCAACGATAAACAGGGATAAGTGCATCGAATGCGCCGTCTGCTACAATTCATCGATATGTCCAGTGGATGCTATTGAGATAGAGACCCTAGAATACCCCCGTTCGGTGAGAGAAGCATTCGCTACTGTCTACAAAACTCATAGTCAGACTAACGTCCCAGGGAGAGGTACGGAAGAGATGAAAACAAACGATGTGACAGGGCGATTCAAAGCTGGGGATGTTGGCTTCTCAGTAGACATGGGAAGACCTGGCGTAGGTGTCGATCTAGTCGATGCGGAGAAGGTGATGATGGCGCTTGCCAAAATTGGTGTAGAGTTCGAACCGGAAAACCCAATTACATTTCTGATGAAGGACAAAAAAACTGGTGAATTAAAGGATGATGTGAGGCAAGAAAGAGTGCACTCTTGTATACCAGAATTTAAGACTAAGATGGAAAGGATGCCAGAAATACTGGATACTTTGAAAAAGGTTTCAGAAGAGATAAACACGGTTTTCAGTTTGGGTTGCTGTATCAGATTGAATCCCGATGGGACCATTCCAGAAATCGTGAAAAAAACTCTCGAGGAAAAAAACATCTCCTATTATCCAAATGCAAAAACAAACGTTGGGTTGGGCAAACCCAAGGCAAAGGATTGAGGTGGTTGAAAAATGACACATACTCTACATAGGTCCGGTACTGTTGATTCTTTAAAGACCGACTACGTTATGTTGGTGATGCCTGCTCAAGGATTCAATAATGAAGGAGCCGCTCCGAAGATTAGGAAAGTGCTGGAGATAATCCTAAATCATAACCCTGTAAGCTTTGGCGATATGCGTACGGGCAACTATTTCAGAAAGGGTCTAAAAACGATCTTAGAAAACACTCAAGACAACTCTATTTGTCATGGCGTCTTCACGAATAAGGAGGATCTTGAAGGATGCCTTGCTGAGCTAAAAGAGGCTGATCTTGGCATGTCTGTAGTTGTATCTGGTTTAATAGATGAAGCGTATGATTCGGCAAAGAAGGTAGGTTTAACTCCTCATAGCATGAACTTATCGCTGGGTGTTTGGGGAAAGAAAGAACTATTGCCCGAGAAGAACGTTCTCGATATAACAACTCAATGCGGCCATCATTGTATATCACCACTATTGGTAAGGAAACTTGTCAATGATGTTAAAAGAGATAAAATTTGCATTGAAGAGGCAGCTAGGATTCTTGCCAAGCAATGCGTCTGCGGAGTTGCTAATCCATCAAGGACCGAGAGGATATTAGAGGAAATGATTGAAAAATCATGACTCTAGTTTTACTTAGAAAGATATAAATTTCCAGAGCATTCAATATAGGGGTATTATGTTGGAGTTTTGGAAAAAATGAGCGCAATGTTGCTTTTAATATCTGATCTGTGCGTTGGATGCAGGATTTGCGAGCTAGCATGTTCCTTGAAGCATGAGAAAGTTTTCAACCCTAACAAATCTAGAATATGGATCGAATACGAAGGAACCCCTGAATTATGGAACCCAAATGTATGCAGAAGCTGTGGAAAACCTCCGTGTGCCGAAGCATGTCCTACAGATCCCAAGGCCATATTTAGAGATGAGAAGAGGCGCGGGGGCATGAAGATAAAAGAAGATATATGCATTCAATGTGGAAAGTGCATAGAGGCCTGTCCTTTTGCAGGAGTTTCATGGCACCCAGATACAAAACTTCCTCTTGTTTGTAATGTATGCGAAGGCGAGCCAGCCTGTGTACCCGTTTGTCCAACCGAAGCCTTGCTGTTAGGAGGTAAACAAATGCTTGCTGAAGAGATCAGAACAGATTACAGTAATGCCCAGATCAAGAAGACAAAGGAGGGCATAATGAAAAAGAAAGGGTGAAAAAGGCGGAACAAGATTGGGAAGGGTGAAGGTTAAGCTTTTCGCTAATTTAAGGCTCATAGCTGGAATGAATGAAGTAGAACTGGAGATAGGCGATAGAGCCACTATAAAAGACGTATTGGATAAGACTGTAGAGAAGTTTGGACCAAAATTCGAAAGGAATATAAAAGATACAAAAACTGGAGAGTTGACGCCCTTCTTGATCATGATTGGAAGAAAAGAGATAAGTAGTGTTAGAGGAGATTTAAGTACGAAAGTTTTTGATGGAGATGAAATTTCGCTTTTAGAACCTGTTGGTGGAGGTGTTTATTGAAAAAATGTATGAATATGGCGGATATGCTGGGAAATTTCTACGCCTGAATCTTACGCAAAGAAAAGCCTCAACTGTGCCGCTGACAAAAGAGATGGCTAGAACTTTCATAGGCGGAAATGGATTTGCAGTAAAGATCCTTTATGATGAATTAAAACCAGGAATAGACCCGTTCAGTCTGGATAACAAAGTCGTTTTTGCTAATGGCCCTATCCAAGGAACTATCATCCCCACTGCCGGAAGAAATGTAGTTGCATCGAAATCTCCGGCAACTGGAGGCTTCTTTGATTCCTATGGTGGAGGATACTGGGGTCCAGAATTGAAGTATGCGGGATATGATGGAATAATCGTTGAAGGGAAAACAGACAAACCAACTTATGTAACAATAAACGACGACGATGTGGAATTCAAGGATGCTTCGCATCTATGGGGAAAATTTACATTCGAAACACAGGAGATACTCAAAAAAGAGTTAGGAGATCCAAAAATTCAGGTTACTTGTATCGGTCCAGGTGGCGAGAAACTTGTAAGATACTCGGCTGTAATATGGGGGGCCAGGGCTGCTGGCAGAGGAGGCATCGGAGCCGTTCTGGGCTCAAAAATGTTGAAGGCGATAACGGTAAGGGGTTCAAAGGATGTTATTGTGCCCGATGTTGATGCTTTCAAAAAATATTATGATGGACTATTTGAGAAGATAATAAGTAATCCAGGGACTGGACAGGCCCTTCCGGCGCTAGGCACGCCTGGAGTGACTACTGTTCAGAACGAGCTTGGAGTACTGGGGACAAGAAATTGGCAGACTGAGGTCTTCGAAGATGTCGAAAAGATAAGCGGAAAGGTCATGCGAGAAAAAATGGTCAAAAGAGACAAAGGCTGTATGGCATGTCCGATTAGATGCACGAAGATGTCCTTTGTAGAGAGCGGTCCATATGCAGGTACTTTTGATGAAGGGCCTGAGTATGAGACAATATTCGCTTTCGCGTCTATGTGCGGAATACCATCTATTGAAGCTGTAGCAAAAGCCGATAGATTAAGCGATGAATACGGTTTGGATACGATCTCTATGGGTGCTGTAGCTGCATTTGCCATGGAGTGCTATGAAAAGGGAATCTTTTCAAAGAAAGATACGGATGGGATAGATATCAAGTTTGGAAACGATTCTGCTTTAATGGAATTAATACATAAGGTTGGTAAGAGGGAAGGAATAGGTGATTTACTCGCAGAGGGGACCACTAGAGCCGCTAAAAAGATCGGCAAAGGTACTGAGAAGTTCGATAGTGCGATTAAGGGATTAGAAAATGCAGGCCATTCCCCAAGAGGTATGAAAGGATTTGGTTTAGGAGTGGCTACAGGAACTAGGGGCGGTTCTCATCAAGATGCAAGACCAACTGCCGAAAGAATAGGGAAGGCGCCCACGGACAGAAAATCTATTGAAGGGAAACCAGAGTACGCTATTGGCACCCAACACTCGACTACGATGCAGGATTCGATGTGCGTATGCAGAATGACAGAAGGAATATACGGATTGTTTGGAGTTACAGAAGAGCATTTGGCTGCAGTAAACGTAGTAACAGGGATGAATCTAACATTGGATGAATTGGCTATGTGCGCTGAGAGAATAGTAAACCTTGAGAGGGCATTTAATTGTAGAGAAGGCCTTGGCAGAAAAGAGGATATATTGACTCACCGTTTCATGAACGAACCAATCCCAGACGGACCATCAAAAGGAATGTACTGGCCCAGTGAGGAATTGGAGAAATTAAAAGACAAATATTACGAGCTTCGAGGTTGGGATAAGAAGACAGGGATACCGACAAAGCAAAAACTTGAAGAACTTGGTTTATCGCAGGCAGCAAAAGATCTGTACAAGTAATCCCTACAATCCTTTTTCTTTTTTTTGAACGTCTATAAATTAGCGTAAGCGCTCACGCTTCGCTCGTTGTGTTAGAAACTTTTAAATTCAAAATTCATTGCTTATCAAATAACAGGTGTAAGAAATGAGTGAGGAAATACGATATGCAGGTTCTGAAGCAAAACCTGGAAGAATAATTCAAGCACGTCTAAAGCCTGGAACAGATCTTATTGGCGGTATCGATAAGATATGTGAGGATTACGGCATCAAGAATGGCGTAATTACCCTCGGAATTGGAAGCCTAAGACAAGCATCATTTAAATTCCTAATTCCAAACAAGGAACTGAAATTGGGTTCTGGATATGGCGATCCCTACTATCTGGAGGGACCTATCGAATTCCTGGGAGGGCAAGGACTGATCTGTTCGCTAGAGGATGGACAAAGAGCGATACATCTTCACGGTCTTTTGAACAGGACCTCTGTAGAAAACGGAAAACCAAAACCGGACTATGTGCTTGGCGGAGATTTTGGCGTCGGAAAGGACAAGAACCCCATTTTGGCAACGATGGACTTAATGATCACAGAACTCAAAGGAGTCAATATAACCAGAAAGTACGATGATGAGACTGAGATACCGACAAGGCTTGATTACGAGAAAGTAGAGGAATAGCGCTTTAGTAAGCCTATTCATCAAGCTTACGATCAATCACCCTTTTCTATTTTTTTAGACTCAACGATTCCTTGGAATTGAAGATTGATAAAATACCTGAGAGACTCTATATCAAGAATTTTCAATTATCCATTGTCAATATACGTAATTTTATTCATTGTTGCCTTCTCTTTGAGAGCATATGCTCTCTATTT
>CP070825.1:2052730-2060949 GCA_020344415.1 Candidatus Aminicenantota bacterium | reverse complement strand
GTAGCGGATATCTTCAGGGTCACTTACGTCGCTATACATACCTATAAATCTGGAATCCATTCCCGCGGTATGGCAAGTGTTACAGGACTCCATTTCTACCTCTAAGGAATGAGGGTTATGGCATGTAATACAGGCATTGTATCCGGTTACGTGGTCGAACCTAGCATCATAAGTTTTTCCTGAGTACTGGTATCCACCTTGTGCAAATGTTCCGAGCTGGGTGGCTGCGGCTGGAAAATAGTGGATATTTCTGAACCGGAGGCTCGAGCTGACCGTATCGTCATCTGCAACTCCTGCTGAGGCTATGTGGCTAGCTACGGAAGTATTGGATTGCCGTCCCTGGTGGCATTCCATACAAATGGCTTCCGGGCCCAGGTTTTCAACCGTGATTCCAGAGGGAAATTTTACTGAAGTGTGGTTGCGGAGAGCTCCTGTTTCTTCGTTGGTATGGCAAACTTGGCATTCAACAGTCGTTCCAAGAGGCGCTGCGCTGTCGACTGTGCCGTCAGCGATAAAATCTTCGAATCCTGGGGTGCTGTGGCATTTTGCACAGGAAGTCTGGATCTCGCCATCTTCATCCCAATGGACGAAGGACTCTGAAGTTGCATCTGCGTGACCTGAGGTCTTCCATAATTTTTCTGCATGTGACTTTTTCGACAGAATTCCTATTTTGTTATTCTGTGTACTGGCTGCAACTAAAACGAAGACAGTGATTATAAATAAAACACCTACAATTTTTGGTTTTTTAAACATCGCATCCTCCTCTATTTATTCCCAACGATAGCCAAAGGAGATCTCAAAGATATGGGCCTTATAGTCATTGAATCCTGCATCAGAGCTTTTTTCCTTGAAATCAACGTATCGGTATCCTACCTGGGTGATGTATCCGCCTTCAAAAGCGTATTCTAGATATCCTTTGAGCGTTGTGCGCGAGATTTCCCAGAATCCTTTATTCGAGTAGATGTTGCCATAAGCGCCGATTCTCCATGCACTATTAAGATTGGCTGAGATCGAAGCGTCAAAGAGGTTAGATTTTCCTTCATACAAGATTTCCCAGAGAAAACTACCTCCTCCGGTCCAAGAAGGCCGATACTCAACAGTCCGATCGCCTTTATGCTTGACATTGATATGGGAGTATCCAGCGAATAAATTGACTTTTTCACCATGAAATCCCAGCCGGGAGTTAAATTGTTTTTTGGTCGATTCCCAGCGCTCGTCGTAGACATCGCTTTCCGAATCATTCAGAAGATAAGAACAGGAAGCATCGAATTGTTTTACGTGGATTTTCGCTGTCGCTTTCAATCTTTTGAAATCTGTAGGAGAGATGAGGGTAAAAGGATCATCATACCAACCGCGCTGGAAGTCTATGCCCAGCATAAATGCACGGGAAAATTGCATTTTTAGGGTTCCGAAAGCGCCGTTTCTCTGTGTCTTCTCTTCATAGGTGACAGTTTCCACTCCTTCTAGTTCTCTGGCCTCATTCCGGTATCCAAGGGTCAAGGAAAATTTTGGAGAAAATTGATACTGAAGCCCACCCTCAAAACTAACGGTATCGTATTTAAGGGTAGCAGATTCTTCTTCTCCATCAATAGTGAATGAACCGTTTTGTTCAAAGTCGTTGTAACGAACAGCGCCGATGATTGCCAGGTTATTAAACAACAGATAAGAGATATCGAGGTCGAGTAATTGGATCTTGCGGTCAAACTCTCCATTGCCGCTCATGCTATACGCAAAAGATCTGTTAAGGTAAGTAACGCCGTTCGCTGCCTCTGAGTAGGAAAGATCCATATCCATTTCGCTGAGACGAGCAGAACCTGCAACGAGTAGGTTGCTGATAGGTCTGGCATTGAATTTGAGAGTGTGTGTGTAGGTTCTGAAGTCGTAGGGCTGATTCACATAGAATAAGCTTAAAGAGGAAGGATACCTTGCACTTGCTCCGCCATCAGCATACCCGGGGAGGAATAGGCTGTTGGTGTTCTTGTAATCGTCGACTTTTTCTTCCAGAACAAATGAAGCATTTTTCAAATGCACATCCAGTCCGAGTGAAACTACAGTTGACTTTTCTCTGATCGGTTGATCGAATTCGAATTCAATCCTGTTGATATCAAAGGTAGTGGTACTTTCCCCTTCTTTGGTGTATCTGTCGTAATTCATGTAAAGAGAGGCATTTTTCCCCAACCAGACTTTGAGCGAAGCGCTGTCAGACACCCTGTCGAAACTGAATGTATGAAAATCGTAAAGATGACCCGCTGCCTCATGAACGTCTTCATAGAAATATGTGGATTTTTTTCGATCGTACTGGAATTTGTATTTGCCGTATTTTTGGACAGATAATCCGAAGGTTTCATAAGGGTCGCCGCCGAAGTTGTAAACATTCAAGTCAAGGCGGTCCAACACGTTCTTTAATTTTCCATCCGGAGTAAAATTCAGACTGAAATTAAAGAGTCTTGCTCCTTTGTCCAGGTTGATATCTTCCTTATATTTACTATCAGCTCCACTCGTGTCGACCACACGGTATCCGAACCTGAGTTTGCCGGAAAAGGTTTTATTGTCCTCTTTCTCTTGAGCGGGGAGAGAAAATGTCAGTGAAAGAACAAAGACCGACAATATAACAGATAATAAGATTTTTCTTCGCATCAGTTCCTCCTATTTGAGAAATATTTTACTGAGATTGGAGCCATGAATGGTGGAATGACAGGAAGTGCAATTTGTGGTTCTGGAGTCGAATCTGGCGTGCCATGACACTGCAGTTGTATGGCAACTAAAGCATAAGTCTGATGTGCTCTGATGGGTCAACATGTGACGATTGGGAGTTCCGTGTACTTCATGACATGCCGTGCATCCTTCTATCCGTGACGCTTCATGTTCATAAAGATAGGGTCCACCTTTGTTCGTGTGGCATTTAAGACAGGATTCATGTTTAAATCCTGCGAGCCGTTCTCTCAGTCCTGGTTCGTGTGGATTATGACAAGTAGAACAGCTTAGAATCCCCTCTTGAAGTCGGTGTCGTTCGTTGAGCTGGAATTGTGCAAATACATTCTCGTGGCACATGTAACAGCTTTTTGTCGCGCTCGTCTGAAGGAGTGCAGGTTTGGTTTTTTCCGAATGCATGACGTGGCAGGTTGTGCAGTCTAGGGCTGCTTTTCCATGTGGGCTTGCCATGAACCTTGAACTGGATTTTGTATGACAGGTCAGACATTTCTTCGACTTTTCATTGGGGTTATCTTCTGCTTTGAAGGCAAAAATGTTAGGTCCGCCTCCTTCTTCTAGGTGTGTTTCTGTTTCTCCATGACAGGCTGTACAGCTATTTGTGGCAGAGTGGGGTTTTGATGGAAAAGCTTTGCCAATGTCCTCATGGCAGTCTGCACAGGTTTCTACGTCTGTTTTCTGGATGGCAGGTCTTGCTGTAGACATGAATCCGGTTATTGCTATTGCTAACCCTACACATCCAATCACTTTGATCGAAAGTAACTTCATCTTCTTTCTTGTTTTCTTCTGCAACTTAACCTCCTAAAGTATTTTTTAACAATCTATATCTATAAAAATCTGTAACCAACTCACCCCTTCTATACTGAATTACATCTATACTATATATTATACATATATATTCTATAAATTCAATAAAAATTTTAGAAAAATTAACAAAATATTTGGCATAAGAATCAAATCCACTATTCATGTGTATTCGGCTTGTTTTTCTGTTCATTATTTTGTATCTAAAGCCTGTTTGGCTATTGATTTTATTTGTTCGGACTTGAACGGTTTTTCAATGATAGAAAAGACACCTAATTCGCCAATTTCAGGTTCTATCTGCTGTCTTGTGAAGGCAGAAAGAATGATGATTTTTGCTTCTGGTCGAAGTGAAATTATTTTTTTCATCATCTCAATTCCATTTTCATCTTTTGTTTCTAAATCAACGAAAATCAGGTTGTGAGGAAAGCTTTCAACCAGACCTAATGCTTCTCTGACTGTAGCGACTGCATCTACCTTATAGCCCTCCTGTGAAAACAGCTCTTTCAGAGACCAACGAATGAGCTTGTCATCGTCTATTATCAAAATCTTTATCAATGTACTAATCACCTTATGTTGACTGAGCAAGTTTCATGCCATTTGGAAATAGAAAAAGAATGATTCTAAATTGTTGTAAATAAAGAAATTATAATTGAGTCAAATAACAAAAATTTGCGATACTGAATGAGTGGGTGATTTGCCCCATGGGCGGGCCATATAACGCATAAGTGATATAGCTTTTTAACGTTATTCTTTGCTAAAAAGCCTTGCATTAATCTGCAGAGATTTGATTTATTTAATCAGCCACCTTTGCGAAAAAAATCCTTAGGAAGGCTATTGCTAGCGACGAAAGGGAGCGCGGGAATCTCTTCAGAAAGATGAAGTGGTTTTTTGCTGCTGATAAGAGGATATAGTTATTTAGGAAGGAAGGACTTTAGGATTTATTTTGAATTTTTTTATTTTATACCTCAAGGTGTCACGAGTGATACTTAAAATCTTTGCCGCCCGAGTTTTGTTTCCGTCGGATTTTTTTAAGGCTCTTATTAGAAGCTCTTTCTCCATTTCTGGAAGAGATAAATTCTTGTCGAGAACATTAGTGGGAGAAACTCTTGGAAATAAAGGAGAATCTTTGTTTGATCGAATCGGGAGATATCTGGTAGATATATATGAATTCTCTTCAAAGATCATTGTCCTTTCTATGGCATTTTTCAATTCTCTTACGTTTCCAGGCCAGTCGTAATCTAATAATAGCTTTTGGGCCTCCTTGTCAAAATCTTTGATATTCTTTCTGAACTTCATATTGAAATGAGATAAAAAGTATTCAGCTAAGGGCATGATATCATCTGTTCTCTCGCGTAAAGGGGGAATGTAGACAGGGCAAACATTGAGTCGGTAAAACAAATCTTTCCTAAATTTCTCCTTGCTGGCAGCCTCTTCAAGGTCCTGATTTGTGGCTGATATTACTCTGATGGCAACCTTGATATCTTTTAACCCTCCTACCCTTTTAAATGTATGAGTCTCAAGGAAGCGAAGTAGCTTTGCTTGAAGATTGAGGTTTAGAGTACTGATTTCATCCAAGAAGAGCGTGCCTTCATCGGCGAGTTCAACAAGACCCTTTTTCTGTTGTTTGGCATCTGTGAAGGCTCCCTTTTCATACCCAAAAAGCTCACTTTCCAACAGATTTTCAGGGATTGCTGAACAATTTATAGCTAAATAAGAAGAGTTCCTTCGGCGGCTTAGATAGTGAATAGCTTGAGCTAAAAGATCCTTGCCTGTCCCACTTTCTCCATGCAACAGGATTACTGATGCTTCGCTGTTGGCAATTTTTCTTATCATTTCCAGAACTTGATGCATCTTTCGAGATGAAGCTACAATCTGGGAAAGGTCAAATTGTTTTTTCTCTTTTTCCTTGAAATATGCTATTTCTTTCTTTAAAGAAGCTGTTTCCAGAGCGTTTTTAATCGTATTCTGGAGTTTTGTATCTTCTATGGGTTTAGTGATGAAATCGTAGGCTCTCCGGCGCATGGCTGTCACAGCATCATCAATCACACCGAAAGCAGTCATCATGACAACAGGAAGCTCGGGCCAATTTCTCTTGAAGTCTTCCAATAAATCTGTGCCTTTTTTATCAGGGAGCTTCACATCGAGCATCACGAGGTCGGGCATTTCCTCTTCGGCCAGTTGAAGTCCGGATTTTCCATTTTCAGCCTCAAAGACCTCAAAATCCCATTCAGTTATTTTTTGGTTTAGACTCCAGCGGATCAATTTATCGTCGTCCACGATTAAGATTTTTTTCTTTCGCATGACTACTCCTCAGGTTGCAAGGCTGGAAGCTGGATTGTAAAAAGTGTCCCTTTCTTCTCTTCGCTCTTAACCTCTATAGAGCCGTAATGGGCATCTATTATTTTTTTACATATTGAAAGCCCAAGTCCTGTGCCCCTGCTTTTTGTGGTAAAGAAGGGGTGGAATATTTGAAGCAGATGCTCTTTTTTTATCCCTTCACCGTCATCTGAAAATTTTATTTCTAATTCTTGCTTGTTCCTTTTATGGAGTTCGATTGAGATGTTGCCTTCTTTCTCTATTGCAGAGATACTATTCAGTATCAAATTAAGTATGAGCGCTTGAATTTTATCCGCATCTAAGTAAGCACGAGCATTGTTTTCTAAACCTTTAAAATGAAAATGGATTTTTTTGCTATTTATTTGAGGGGTGGCAAGTTTTATTGCGTTTTGTATGCAATCGTTAGGATCAACAAGACTAATGCTCATTTCTTTTGGCTTTGCATAGCTTAGTAAATCTTGAACGGTGTTATTGATTCTTTCTATTTGAAGGAGCATTTCCGTAAAAATCTCTTTCTTAGGATCTTGCTCGTCTGCTTTCTGGTTGATGATTTCTAAGGCTCCCTTCATTCCTGCTATGGGATTTTTTATTTCGTGAGCCAATCCAGCAGCAAGCTCGCCGATCGATGCGAGATGTTCAGCTTTTTCCATCTGTTTATGATACAATTTCTCGATTTTATAGTCAGCCTCTTTAAGGTTCCTGACCATTACATTAAAACTTTTTGTCAGGCTCCCTATTTCATCTTTTTTAGGAGTGTGCAGTTCGATGTTTAAGTCTCCCCTTTGGACTTTTTTCATCCTATTTTTTAGCTGGGAGATAGGACGATTGATTAATTTTTCAAAGAGCCTGAAAACAATAAAAGTAAGGATCATCAAGGCAGAAAAGCCAATAATTATACCCTGTATCTGACTTTTTTGAATGAGAGAGGCAGCCACGGTATAATCAATGTTCACTTCTACAATTCCGACAATTTTATTCTTGGGATCATGGCAACGGAAACACTCGCTTTTGTTTTTAATAGTACGGAGGCTTTGAATCGTTGATTTCTGATCGATGATTATGATGTCTGACTTGTCTTTGTTGACAAGGTTGCCCATTTTGTCCAAGGTCTTTTTTTCTGCAGACATCCCTTTTTCGATATTATTTGAAGAACGCAAAACTATCCCTTCTGGGCTAAGGATTCTTATTTTTTTTATACCACGTGAAGAGGCAACATCCTCAAGCGTCAATCGGACATGCTCATTTTTTCCTTCTTCCATTGCAGAATAGATGCTGTTTTCAATCATCGAGCCGACAAGTTCAGCTTTCTCGCGGCTCATTGTTGATATGACGTTTTTCTGGGTTTTTATATAAAGAAATATGAGTATAAAAGCAGTAAGGACTCCGATCACTACTAGGTGAAGGATTATTTTATTTTTTAACTTCCACTGTTTGATATTCATCATTTATACTATATATATAGTATTGATAAATATTATACATAATATAAGGTTTAGTAGCAAGTAATAAACCACTGATACTAGTCTAAATTGAATGTCATTTCAAGGCCAAAAGATACAATTTTCTGAATTTCGATTACAGCAAAGTATTGTTTAATTCTGAATTGATTCTTCAGCTCTTATAGGAGCTTCGTGCTAAGGGAATAAAGAGTGGATTTTTATTGGATAAGAAAGATTAAAAAGGCGCGATTCCCTTTTTTCCATATTTTTTAGAAAGACGAATAGAAGGAAACCGAAAAAAAATATTAAAAACTTAATGAATGTTATTTAGCTTTTGTTTTTCTTTTAGCTTTGGTAGCTTTGGCGTTCTTTTTCTGTTGGATTTCAATAACGTCCAAGAGTGTTATATTACCGAAGTAATTTTTCAGAAGATCAGTCGCTTCTTTCCAAACCTCAAAGGTTGCGCAGATAGGAATGCGATGACAATAATCCTCATCTTCTACACAGTCAACAAGACAGCATGATCCTTCTAAGGCATGGAGGATTTCGCTTAATTTAATTTCAGAGGGAGGTCGAGCTAAAATATAACCTCCGCCTGCTCCCCGGATACTTTTTACCAGTTTGTTAATTTTGAGTGGAATGATAATTTGCTCAAGGTAGCGAATTGAAACCTCTTCGTCATCGGAAACATTTTTAAGGATGACAGCGTCATTTCCATCCGTATAATGAAGTGCAAGATTTAGCATAAGGCGAGCTCCATACCTTCCTTTTGTTGAAAGTTTTATCATGGATGGCTCCTTAGTAATACGAATGAATTTTTAAGATTGAATATGTCCTTAATCAAACGACTTTTTTGTGAGTGTGTGAAATCGATAGGCAATCGATGAGCAGTGCACTTCCGAAGCAGTATCATCTCTGGCTGTGGAACAT
>CP070825.1:2049891-2052630 GCA_020344415.1 Candidatus Aminicenantota bacterium | reverse complement strand
TGTTTAAGAGAGTTGTACAGTAATGGACGGTATGATATAAATAATTTTTCATTGTTTCAGAGAAAAGTATTATGAAATTGTTATTTATTTAGGCAACACATCATCATGTATATCTTATTTTTTTTTAAATAAATGGACCTGGATGTTAACATATGTTCATATATGTAATGCTGAAAACTCAAGCATTTTATAGCTTTCCATGGTAACTGGGGAGGTGTTAGAAATTTATGTCTTATTATTACCCTCTTTTTCTACAATGCCTCCTTTCATCTGGTTTATTGATATTCTAGAATAAAAGGTTTCTCCTTCCCTTTACCCATTATTTAGGTTTTCTTTTTAAGCTATAGCTCCCGCTTTTAAGGGAAAAAGTGGAAAGACCTGTTTATTAAAATAATATAAATAACTTTAATCAGATTAAAGTTTATAAAATTTGTAAAATATGAAAATGTTAGGTTTTTATGAAAAATAAGAAAAATAAAAAAATGGAAGAAGGTTTGTTGATTTCTTCAGACTTTGTTTTATTACTCTGGTGGTGGAGTGCCTGGCCAGGTACCTGGAACATTGACCCAATATTTTTCTGAATGTGCACTGAGCTGAACTCCGTCTTCAGCACCAAAATTGAATTTTAGGACAGCGCCTGAATTCCACTCATAGGTGCCACATGAGGTGTACTGCTGTTTCTTTCCTTTCATTCTTGTTGATATCTGCATATACAAATCTACACGCTCTCCAGGTAGAAGAGTGCCGATGGTCCAAGTTATTTTTATATTGCCTTTTCTTGGGTAGGTTAAGGTCGTTCCCTCTGGGTATTCAGGCGCAGGAGGATCATCGACCTCCAATTCAGCTGCAAGCCTGTCAGTAACTACTACATTATATAGAGTTACATCCTCACCCCAAAAAGCTTCAGTGTACATATTTCGTACCCATATATGGAAAGTCCAAATGGCATTTTCATTTTTCTCTATGACCAAATCGTCCCCAGATTCTAATAAGGTTCCTTTTTTGTGGAAGTTACAGTATGGGTCCATTGTTATTCTGGCGTCATCGTCAGCCTTTACACATCCGTCAGATTTCAGATATGCCCAGTTATACACCGTTACCGGGAGTGGGGCTGTTGGAGCTGAGTCATAAAGCACCTGAAACTCTATCTCGAAAGTCCCTGTAGATTCAAAGTCATATGAGACAACATGATCCGCTACTGTTGGAGTCTTCGAAAAGCCATCAACCATGAACGAAAATGGTACGTAGCTCAAGCCTTCTGGAAGATGATCTTCGAGTGTCATGGGTAGGTATGGAACAACAGCCGTTATTTTAACAGTCCTTACTTCTCCGAGAAATGCCCTTGTATGGTCTCTATCATTTCCCCATTTTTTAATGATATCCTAACCATCAGCTGCAATAGGATTCACCATTACCATAAGTCCCATTAGTACCATAGCCATCACAGATATGATTGCCATTCCTTTTCTCATTCTTGTCCACCTCCTCCCTCTGAGACAAAGGGGATTCTGGTATTTTGGGAAAAGAAGTTTTTTTCCTCCTCCCTTCTTTCCCTCCTGCATGTCATCGCGCCCCACCTCGGCGCTCGAATGGTGCGCCTCACCATGAATTAAATTGTTGAATATTCCTCACTCTTTTTTTTCAGGGTTTGTGCGCTTTATCCCTAATATGGGGGGTTCTAAGGGATTGAGGTAAATAGATTTGTTTATTTAAATAATTTTGGTTTAAGCGACTTAAAGTTTACAAGAAATGTTAACTTTTTGTGGGAAATATTGCACGTGAATATGTATGGCTTGTGAAAAATTTCCGACCGGATTTTGAAAAAAATTCCTTCTTAAACAATTGTTGCGATCTTCTGTGCAGTCTTGTTTATCTCCTCCACCATGAGGACATCATTAAAGCGTGTGTTGGAGACACAGATTAAAAGGGCCTTGCTTCCTGCCTCGGAAATTATTATGTCTCCCTCCTTGGCAGTGATCACGATCTGCTTCGGAAAACCCATCCTGCATTTCGTTGTTATGTTCTTTGCGGCCCCAACTATTGTTGCACCCATTATGGCACAGGCTCTCTTGGTCTCAGTTGAAGTGGGAGTCGCCATGTTGGAGGCCATCTAGATTCCGTCCCTTCGGATAACTGCAGATGACACGATCCAATCGAATTCGTTTAGCTTCCTTAAAATATCGTTGAGCATCTTGGCAGTTGAATATCCTTTTTTCTGGAGCCCAGAGATATCTTCCATTCTATTTTCATCGTCGGTCAGTATCTTAATCCGCTCCCTTACTACTTTCTCGTAGTTGACGCTAGAATTACTGGTGAACAGGGCGGCTATCTCATCCCCGGCGCCCCAATTGCCCACTCTTTACCCCTGAAAGTAATGTAGTCATAACTTTATTGATATCGAGGTATATAAGGTTTGTTGTGAATGGCAATTTCCAGGTTATGAAAATGTTATTAATTTTAAAAATCTTCAACTAAAAAGTATCTGTTGTCTTAATGCAAGTTTTCAAACCTCAAATAAAATCCTGAAAAAAACCTTGAAATGAGCATAAAAGATGAAACCAGATTTTGAACAAATTTTCATAGTAATAGATATACGCTTGAAAGTGAATGAGTATAAAAGTTGAAACTAGATTCAAATCATACTTTCATGGTAACAGATATACACGTAAAAGACAATCAATGTAAGGTTCTAAAGAAATGTAAGATCTCTAAAAGGAGCTGGATAAATGGAATTTGGGG
>CP070825.1:2046381-2049791 GCA_020344415.1 Candidatus Aminicenantota bacterium | reverse complement strand
TTTGCCAGATCTGGAACGATCTCTCCGCATTTCTCCCTAATCTCCTGGATCTTCCTTCCAACCCGCTCATGATATTCACTCTTATTAGCCAATCCAATCCTCCTTTTGGTTGGATTGTACCAAGCACTTTCCAAGGACGCAAACTTATATAGCGAACTTTTCCCCAAGTGACAAATATGTGCCAAAATCGATTGAAAATTGCTGAAACTATGGCATTAAAATTGAAAAAACAAAAATGGCGAAAAGAGAGAAATATGAGAGGAAAACTGAGGGATAAGATTGGTAGCGGGGGCTGGATTTGAACCAGCGACCTCCGGGTTATGAGCCCGACGAGCTACCAGACTGCTCTACCCCGCAATGTCGATTAATATTATAGCAAATTCACATAACTTGTCAAAAAATAAATAAAAAATGCCATAATTACAACAATCTGAAAATAAAATCAAAGAAAATTACCCTTTTCTTTTCTTAATTTTAAAATTTTCTTGACATCTGCGTCTGGCAAAAAATATAATGGGAAACTCAAAAAATGGGCCATTTTCTTTTTTTCTTACTCGCCATCATCTGCACAGGCTCAGTCCTGGGCATGATCATCTCTAAAAACCAGGCGTATAATGCCCTTTTCCTGATCGTCTGTTTTGCTTGCCTGGGAGGTGTCTTTGCTCTTCTCGATGCACCTTTTATAGCCGTTGTTCAAATCATTATCTATGCAGGCGCCATCATGATCCTCTTTATCTTTGTCATTATGATGATAGATGTCCGCTACGGTATTCCTCCTGAGAAAAAGAAATGGACCCTCTATTTCTCTGTGGTACTGGGAGTGGTCCTAATTGTGGAACTCATTCTTTCCCTAAAAGGGGCATTTTCACTCATGGGTTCTGCAGAAAAAGCCAGTCCTGCAGACTTAGGACGGTTACTTTTCACAAAGTATCTTTATCCTTTTGAAATAACGTCTATCTTGATTATCGCAGCCATTGTTGGAGCTATTGTCTTAGTAAAGAAAAAAGAAAACGAATGATTCCTTTAAGCTATTTTCTAATCTTGAGCATCATCCTCTTCGTTTTGGGTGCCATTGCTTTCTTTGTGAAAAGGGATTTAATCACTATGTTTATGGCAGTAGAGGTCATGCTCAATGCAGCCAACCTTGCCTTTATAGCTTTATCAAGGTCATCAAATTCGCTTGACGGTCAAATTATCGTCTTTTTCATAATAACTGTGGCGGCAGCTGAGGCAACTGTCGGGCTGGCCATCATTCTTCTCATATTCAGACAGAAAAAATCTATCAAATCTGAAGATATAAGGTTAATGAAGGGATAATATGACGGATATTTTCTGGCTCATTCCATTTATTCCTGCCCTGAGCACATTCATCCTGGCAGTTTTTGGAAGCAAACTTCCAAAAAAATACGTTTCCTTCCAGGCCTGTTTTGCTGTTTTTGCTTCCTTTGTCATCTCAGTTATCTCATTTGTGGGACTTCTTCGAATAGAACATGAAAGTGTCCCCATTATTAAAAACCTGTTCTCCTGGATTCAGTCTGGAAGCTTCCAGGCCAATCTTTCTCTGCAGCTTGATTCCCTATCTGCCGTAATGGCGATGGTAGTCACTGGAGTCGGATTCCTGATTCATGTCTATTCGGTAGGCTATATGGCAGAGGATAAAGGTTATACCAGATATTTCACATATCTGAATTTGTTTACATTTGCCATGCTCATCTTGGTTATGGGCTCAAATTTAGTCCTGATGTTTGTCGGCTGGGAAGGAGTTGGCCTCTGTTCCTATCTTTTAATTGGATTCTGGTTTGAAAAGCACTCAGCCGCAAACGCAGGCAAAAAGGCTTTTATTGTCAACAGGATAGGAGATGCGGGTTTTCTGCTCGGCATTTTCTTTATTTTTATCCATATAGGAAGTGGGGAATTCACGGCCATAAATGAAGCCATTTCAGGAGGGGCCATCACCGAGGGTTTGGCTAACTTGATCGCCATTCTCCTTTTTGTTGGAGCGATAGGGAAATCAGCACAAATTCCTCTTTATGTCTGGCTTCCTGATGCTATGGAGGGTCCTACTCCAGTCAGTGCCCTTATTCATGCGGCTACCATGGTTACGGCAGGAGTCTACATGGTCAGCCGGATGAACATCCTCTACACATTCTCTGGAGCCGCTGCAGAGGTTGTGGCAATTATTGGAGCTTTAACCGCTGTCTTTGCTGCCACCATTGCCCTAACCCAGAATGACATCAAGAGAGTTTTAGCCTATTCAACAATCTCTCAGTTAGGATACATGTTCATAGGCTGCGGAGTCGGAGCCTATGCAGCAGGAATGTTCCATCTCTATACCCATGCTTTCTTCAAAAGCCTTCTGTTCTTAGCAGCAGGAAGTGTTATGCACGCTCTATCGGGGGAACTGAATATGCAAAAAATGGGAGGGCTCAAGAAATACCTTCCACTCACCTACCCTACGTTTCTTGTCGGCGCTATCGCCATCGCAGGAGTCCCGTTCTTCTCGGGATTTTTCTCAAAGGATGCAATCCTGACTTCAGCCTTTGCCAGCGGCAATTATCTCGTTTGGACTCTGGGGCTTTTGGGTGCCATTCTTACCGCATTTTACATGTTCCGCCTCATCTTCCTCACCTTTCATGGCACAGAGCGCATTGAACCTGAAGCCAAGAAGCATCTGCATGAATCTCCGCCAGTTATGACCATTCCGTTGGTTATTTTGGCATTCTTCTCTGTAATCGCAGGATATGTGGGGCTCCCTGTTGTTGTCGGAAAAAACCTAAATTGGTTCAAACATTTCCTGGAGCCCGTAATTAAAGAAGCCCATGAAGTCCACTTAAGCCTGGCAACAGAATGGCAGCTCATATTGCTCGCAGTAATCGTGGCTTTTGCCGGAATTTTCATCGCGTTTATCTTTTATATCAGGTCGCCACAGATTCCCGGCAGACTCGTTGCCCGCTTCCCTCTCATTTATAAGCTTCTGTACAACAAATATTATGTGGATGAAATCTATAATGCTGTCTTCGTCAACTCTACAATTAAAGGCTCAGAGAAGATTTACGATCATTTTGATTTAAAAGTGATCGATGGGGCGCTCAACGGGACAGCTTCAGCGACTAATTTTTCGGGAAAAATCCTGAGTTATCTGCAGACAGGATTACTCAAGGATTACGCATTGGTCTTTCTTTTAGGAGCAATCATCTTTTTAGGATATTTATTGGTGTTTTAGAAAATGAATTTTCCAATATTGAGCTTTGTGACATTTTTCCCGCTGGCAGTAGCTATTGTGCTCATTTTTATTCATCGCTACAGGGAAAAACTTTTCCGATATATCGCCATCTTTGTTTTTCACAACCACACTTGGAGCTCCATGTATATCAGCATGTGCGTATCTGTCCTTGTCTGTGAGGTATTTT
>CP070825.1:2043481-2046281 GCA_020344415.1 Candidatus Aminicenantota bacterium | reverse complement strand
CTGAGGATATTACACAACAAGCCTTTCTTAAAGGCTATAGTGACATAAAGCAGCTTCGCGATATAAATAAATTTGGTGCATGGATAACGCAAATTGCAAAACATATGTGCCTAGATCTTTTACGAAGAAAAAAACTAAACAAATTAGCAATTAAACAAATGATCGTTGATGAAGTGAAAGACCAGCCGACTCATGATGATAATAAATATTCCAGACTTCAATCTGCACTGATGCAGCTAAAAGAAGAATACAGGCTTCCGTTAATGCTTTATTATTTAGATGGAAAAAGTACAAAAAAAATTGCAGAGTCGTTGGATATAACAGTTGATACGACTCATACCCATTTAAGCAGGGCCAGAAAAAAATTGCGACAATTATTAAGCACCAAAGGAGGTGCGTAATGAAAATAACTTGTGAAATATTTCGGGAAAAGATCGGTGTTTTTATCAACGATCGAATTGATCCTAAAGAAGACAGCTCATTGGCCGAACACCTGAAGCAATGCCCCCAATGCAGTAATTACTATCAGGGATTAAAAACTGACGACCAGGCATTAAGTGAATTTGCAGATTCCATGCAGCCCATCCTGACCAGAATCGAAAAAAATATTAATAAGGAATTAGAAAATAAAAATGTAAATACTGTTTCAATTCAGAAAAATAAAATTCTAAGAATTGCTGTTGCTGCAGCGATAATAATTGGAATCACTATCATTTTAAATCAGTTCGGCGTAATATTAGATGGCACTTGCGCTGCCTGGGCAAAAGTATCACAAATCATCCTTGAAACCCAAACAATATCTTTCAATGTAGCCATAGGGAAAGGACCTTCTGTCTTTTGTACGGCAAGCAAAAAGAAAATCAAACAAAAACTCCCTCTCGGTATCGAAGCTATATTTGATTACGACAAAAAGAAAATATTAGTACTTAATCCGAATGACAGAACTGCCATGAATATAGAATTAAGTGGGCTTCCTATTTTACCGTCTAATTTGTTTGTAGATTTCAAATCGGCTATCGAATTACTTAAAGAATATCCCGATACGGTTGTCAAACAGCTCGGAAAGAAGGTCATTAATAATAAACAGACAGCGGGAATTCACGTCTATATGGATGAAAGCGTAGATTTAAAAATATGGTACGATACAAAAGATAATACTCCGGTTTTAGTTATAGCTGAAAAAATGATTGGCCAAACAGACGTCGTCTTTAGTGATTTCAATTTTAATGTCATTGCCGATGAGTCTGTATTTAATCTGGATATCCCGGAAGACTACACGCAAATAGAATCCGTAAAAATGGACCTCAAAAACCTAACAGAACAGGATCTGGTTGAGGGATTTAGGGCATGGGCAGGCCTAATGCAAAATAGACTTCCTGAAAAACTTGATTTGGCAATTATACAGCAACACTCCGAAGCCATAGAACAAACATTGAACGAAAAGGGAATGTCCGATGTAGATAAAAGTCTGATAGTAATAAAAATAATGCGGGCACTTATGTTTATAGATCAATTGACAGTTGAGTGGCATTACTTTTCTGACAATGTAAAATTAGGTGATGCAAACACCGCAATCTTTTGGTACCGGCCCAGTGCCTCGAAAACATATCGAGTGCTCTATGGAGATTTGCATATTGCGGATGTCTCTCCCGAAAATCTTCCCAAGAGACCTTAGGGACGTGTAAACTTTAATATTTAAGGAGACCTTAAGGATGTACAATATATTCGAAAAACCTTGGATGCTGTTAATTGCAGCTGTTGTTGTATTGCTTATTATTTATGTTATCCAGGCAATTAAACCTGAAAAAAGAAAGAAGTGGCATTTCTTTATACCTCTTATCATTGCGATCTCAGCATTTGCGGCAGACTTTTTTTTCCAAACCGACAGGGAAAATATTAATAGCATAATCAAAAGCTGTATCAAAGCCTCAAAAAATGAAGACGCCGATACGATTGAAACTTTTGTTGCATCGGATTACCACGACTCACTGCACCAGAGCAAACCGGAAATAATGATTTATTGCAGAGCTGTATTCTCAGAACCTGCGGTAGAAAGATTCATAAAACTGAATCAGTCAATAGAACTATCATCATCTAAGGCAAAAGTCCTTCTTAAAGGCTTTCTGTTCTTTGATAAAGAAAGCCGCTTTTACAAAGAACTAAAACCCGCAATAGCAGTTAAACTTGAATTAGGCCTTAAAAAATATTCCAATAAAAAATGGCAAATAAATCGTGTGGAAATCTTAGAAATAGATAACCAGACTATTGATTGGGATAATTTATTAAGTACCACAACATGGTAATATCTACTAAATAACAAACGTCCAATATAGCTAAAAGGCTGACATAAGAAGAGCGTTGTTGGCTCATCTCATTCCAAAAAGAACTATTTTATTAAGACATATGTGTCTCACCCTCTACTTATGGAGAAGAATTCCAATGTTACGTTAGACGTCTGAGAACCTGCGTTACTCTGGCTCTTGATACCCCAAGGTATCTTGCCAAGTCAGCCTGAGTTTCGATGCCATCTGTGCCGATTAGGGCCTTCCATAGCCTTGCTCGCTCAATTGCCTCCAACTTAAGTTGTGAGCGTGATTTTCTTCGAGGGCTAGCGGTTTTCACTACTGGATTTAGAGAGAATATTATCGATTGACGCTGTTTTTGGGTATAAAAAGCGACTTTTATGGTAGCTGAATGGTTTATGCGTTCAGTTTCTGCATTGGTAACCGACCAATACCTATCAACGCATATGCGTTGAGTGTATGGACCGGGGAGTTTCAGGGCTGTAAGTCTATATAAT
>CP070825.1:2039648-2043381 GCA_020344415.1 Candidatus Aminicenantota bacterium | reverse complement strand
ATGTCACACTCAATGAACTCTTCCCTGAATCGCTATCTATTCTCAAGAAGATATTTCCTGAATTGTAAAAGGTGGGCTTGATGAATCAAACCCTTACATATTAATGAACGCTACATATTAATGAATCAAGATTTTTTTTGAGTCTCTTCCGGCCTTCTGCGACCTCACAGTAGCATTCAAGACAGCCTTTTGAGAACTGTCTTTAACTCTTAACATATAAGTAATTTTTTTGCTCTCAGAATTTCCTTTGATATGGCCGAGCTTGACTTTACTCTCACCTAGAAGAATCTCTACATTATCGGTTGGCTCAACTTCGAGCAAAACAGGCTCTAATATGTTTAATTTCTGAGCCTGTTCTGTGGCTGTTGGCAAGAACCCTTTGTTCTCAACAGTGATATCAACCTGATAGATCCCTCCTTTTTTATCGGTAACCTTAGCTTCACCAAACTTCAGTTGGGGTGCCAAACCTGCAAGATATATCTTATAATTGTTTCCCATTTCACACTCTTTCTGGATAAGCTCTCCTTCTGGTGGGCTGACTTTCCTCCTTCTCCATCCCCCAATTTCTACATCCCCGAGTGTGGGATGCTTGAATAGATGCCAATCAATAAACATCTTTCCTTCCATTTCCTCATCATTCCATTTCAACCTTTCTTTCTCAGTTACCCTCCCATCTTTGTTATAATCTGGAGGATTCCAGTGTTCATCTGCCAGAGAGAAAATCCCGAATAGTTCATACATGGTTTCAATTGAACTACCCCAGGCAAAATACCCGCGGTCATTTTGACTCTCATCTTCCCAGCCACAGGAGCTGCAACCGAATTCTGAATTATCCTCTTCTGGATACATCCCTTGGGGGGCATTCCTAATTTTTCCTTTTTTATCTCGATAGATCTGAGTTGGCTTTCGGTTTGGAGTGCCCCGGGGCCAATTCCAATCGAATACAGAAGTGGCTAAACCCCATCCTGAATGCTCGAGACATCTAGCGCTGGCTACTTTGTATAATTCAAGATCAGATCTGTTCTTGAATTCCTTATCTGAATAAGTTGTGGGTGGGCGTAAAATCACTCTTCCGCAACAGTGATGCTGAACATATATGGCGATGTTAGGATGACCGGCGGCAAAGTCGACTTCAGCCCTCGTTATACTTTCTTCCATCGGATACTTTCCTCCTCCTCTCTGAACGATATTGGGCCTCCAGTTTCCAGGGTAATTCCTGTTAGAGAGAAACCTTGTGCTGAAACTATCCTCATTGATTTTACCGTCTCCGTCATTATCGATTCCCTCGGAGTACATTTTGTAATACGTACCGCCTGTTTCATCAGGAGCTTTTCGGGTCATCATTCTCGGGTCTTCTTTGGAGATTTTCATCTCACCTTTTGGGTCCTTTTTTCTCATCTGAATAATGAATCCATCACCGTCAATATCTTCGGGAGGGTCTTCATCGAATTTAAAGTCTTTGTCATTGTCTTCAGGATTAGGGTCTTTTCCAGCTGGTTTCCCTGTCAGATATGCTTCTGCACCATCTACATCCAGCCTTGGAATTATATACCAAACAAGATTATCTACAATTTTCGTGATATCTTTCTTCTTTCCGTAATTTTCGAGCAGATACCAAATAGTATAAACACTCGACATGGATGCTATGACTTCACTGGAATGTATCTGATTCAGGAAGATTCCGGGCTTATTTTCTGGTTTTCCAGTCTTTGGATTATTTATGACCAACATCCATACATCCCTGCCCATTTGAGATTTACACAGCGACTTGAGTTCGGTTAACTGGGGATAAGATTGATTTATATCTTTTAGGTAATCGGTCAATTCATCATAGAGATAATAGTGATAGAAATCGTATTTCCCGAGCGCTTTCACTTTTTTGACTTTTCCGTCGGCTGAAGAAAAAGGAAAGTGTAATAAAACAATCAAACTGACTAAAACGAAGAATTTTTTGTGCATAACTTACCTCCTTTTGTTTTTTGGAATCCAATAATTTCTTTTATGGGGTGTTGAAAGTTGTTAATAAAAATTCTTTCTGATGTCAAGTAAAAAGAATAGATAAGTAAAGTTCTCCACTTTCTTAAAGGCAAAAAGCAAGACCTGACCCCAACAGATTGGACATTACATTACAAAAAGTGTGAAAATATAACGACGAAAAGAGTATAATATTTGAGAATGAAGGAGGCGGACATGAAGAAATCACAATCAATGTTCCAAGCTTTCTTTATCATTATTTTTTCGCTAATAGTTTTTGAGCAAGCACTCAACTCTTATCAGGAAGAAGAGAGTAAACTCATTCGGCCAAGAGCGGTGGAGGGCGAAGGAATTTACTACAACAGAATCCAACTGCTCATTGACGGCCAGATGCCTGCAGAGGGAAGCGAATGGAACGGAGAGTTCTGCGTACATTGGGAATACACAGAAACCTTCTTCATTCTTGACTTGGGAGCTGTCTTTGAGGTTACAGGAATCCTCCTCCAGGTTGATGGTGACGATGATTACCAGATAGATTATTCGCTGGACGGTGAAGATTACTTTTCCCTATTGCCGATTAGTGCAAGTGACGGCGAAGTCGAATCAGGAATGGATACCATGAGTACAATCTTAGGTAATCCAGAGAATGTCTCTGACTGGGAACTATCTCCTGAGCAAGCTCGGTACATCAAGATTTATGCAACAGAAGGGAATAGCGCCTTCTCGGTATCCGAACTTCAGGTCTTTGGGTTTTTAGCCACATCTCTTGAAAGTGAAAGCAAGATAATACAGCCAGAGAAAGTAGAAGCAATTGGAACTTATTACAACAATATCAACTCGATCATTGACGGTAAAATACCTCCTGAGGAAAGCGAGTGGAATGCGAATCCCTGTGTCTATTGGGAAGATATGGAAACTAATTTTGTCATTGACCTCGGAGCTGTCTTTGAGGTTACAGGAATCCTCCTCCAGGTTGATGGTGACGATGATTACCAAATAGATTATTCGCTGGACGGCGAAGAATACTTTCCTCTTCTGGAAATAATGAGCGGAGATGGAGAAGTCGAATCAGGAATGGATACTATGAGTTCTATTCCTGATAACGTTGAGTTTATCTCGGAATGGGAAATAGCTGTCATTGAAGCCCGGTTTATCAAGATATTTGCCACAGGCGGCAATGAGGCCTATTCGATATCTGAGCTCCAGATTTTCGGAGTGCTTCGATAAATCAACCCTTAAGATAGAAAGAAATTTTAAGAATACGTTAAAAAGTATCGCGATTTATAATTCACAAAGATCTGACTATATGAGATACTAGTTGCAGTAAAAATTGAACCGTCGTGAATTTTTATCATTAACAGCAACCTTTTGTGCATCATCCTTTATTGAACATTCCCCCCAATCAAATTCGCCTTTACTCTTAAGAAAAAAAATATCCAGCCATTTTGACGAAAAGTCAAGGACACAGAGCCTTTTCTTTCATATCATTAAAGCCGCGGAGAAAGAAACCTGGCAATATCTTCCCATAGGCGAATGCATGGGAAATATCGGCAAGCTTCTTATTGGAACAAAGTATGTTGGCGGAACGCTTGAGGGGGAAGGGCCCGAGATTTGCAGGATTGATCTGACAGGATTGGATTGTGTCACATTCTTTGAGAATGTGCTCTGTATTGCAAGGATTATAAAGAAAAGAAAAACTACATTTGATGATTTCAAGGCAGAAGTTACTTATACCCGCTATAGAGGAGGGATGCTGACT
>CP070825.1:2031623-2039548 GCA_020344415.1 Candidatus Aminicenantota bacterium | reverse complement strand
ACTATTACAGAGATTTTTTCCATTCCAGAAAAAAAGGAAGCAGGGGAGATTATTACGAATAAAGTGACTATTAAGATGCAGAGGAGGGCAGTAAGAACAGCCATTCTTTTTCCCAAAGAATAACCCGCTAATATGATGGGGAGGTAAAAGAAGTTCAAAAAACCGATTTTATAAGAAGCAAAATAATTGATAATCACGATGCCTAATATAACGATTACGACAATTATTTTTTCGAAATGCTTAAAAAAGAATTCTTTTAAGGCATCCATGCCATGCCTCCCGGCGTTCTCACCTAGCAATATAGGGAAGAAACATAAATGAATCCTAACGTGTTCTTTGGACTATAATATATCTAAATGCAATTAAGTGCAAATGGTCTTTAAAGAAAGTACGCATCTCAATAAAGAAGTGACGTTTTTTGGCAGTAAAGATAGATATCGAGTTAAGTAGATAAAAAACCAGAAAAAATCTTCTTTTAGCGGTTATAAGAGCTCTAACCTTTAGAGGTGAGGAAATTGTGCTTAAAATTCACCTTTAATATCCTCCCTTCTGGTGATTGACGGCGGAATACATCTCTGAGATTATAAGATACCGTCAAAAGTACGAGAGTATGCTTTTTTATGGAGAATTTTCGAAAAAAGAGAAGAATTGGTAGTGAATTCCGTCTCTGTTCATGGCTTGGTCGTGTTGACAAAAATTGTCAGATTATTTATATTAAGTGAACCCTCATGGCTTCTAATCTAGGTGAGCTTCTATTACAGGAAAAACTGCTGAGTGCGGATCAACTGAAGTCTGCCCTCGATTATCAGAAGAAGCATAACGTATCGATTGGAACTGCCCTGGTTTCTCTCGAGATTATCTCAGAAGAAGAAATGGCGCAGGCATTAAGTCGCCAATTGGGTTATCCTTATATTGACCTCAATCAATTTGAGGTCTTTCCTGACGTCATCGAACTCATTCCCGCCGAAATTACAAAAAAGCATGCAATCATGCCAATCCACCGAATTCGATCCTTTTTGACTTTGGCTATGGTCGATCCAACAGATTTGGATATCATCGAGGATGTCAGGTTCCGAACAGGATTAAGCATTCAGCCAGTTATAGCTTCAGAATCGGGTATCTTGAGCGCAATAAACAAATATTATGGCACTTCTCACTCGATGCGCGTAAAGGAAATAATCAGCGAGATCGAGCTATCTGAGGAAACAAAAGTCAACATCATTGAAGACGAAGAAGACGAGCACGATGTTGAAGAGCTAGTTCAGGTTACAGAGGAGGCTCCTATCATCAGGCTTGTGAACTCCGTATTCGTAGATGCCATAAAAAAGGGGGCCAGTGACGTTCATTTTGAACCTTATGAGAATTCCTTTCGGGTGAGATATAGGCTTGACGGTACCCTTTACGAGTTGATGAACCTGGATAAGAAATATAAAGCTCCCGTGATATCCCGAGTGAAAATCCTTTCAAATATGGACATAGCGGAAAAAAGATTGCCCCAAGATGGGCGGATAAAGATGAGAGTGAAATTAGAGCAAGGTGAACGCAAAGAGATAGACATGAGGGTTTCAACGGTTCCAGCAATGTTTGGAGAGAAAGTCGTTGCTCGTCTCCTAGACAAGGAAATGTTGAAGTTAGACCTAACGAAGTTAGGATTTGAAAAGGAGTCCCTTGATCTTTTCCAAGAAAGTATTCGCAGGCCTTGGGGAATTATTCTTGTTACAGGACCAACAGGAAGCGGGAAGACAAACACTCTATATTCGGCTATTTCTCTGCTGAATTCGATGGAAAAAAATATAATGACAGCTGAAGACCCCGTAGAGTTCTATATCCCTGGGATAAACCAGATCAATATAAGAGAGGAAATTGGCTTAAACTTTTCCTCCTCTCTAAGGGCATTCTTACGACAGGACCCTGATATCATGTTAGTCGGTGAAATGAGGGATTATGAGACCGTCGATATAGCCATCAAAGCTGCCTTAACAGGTCACCTGGTTTTCTCCACCGTTCATACGAATGATGCAGCCAGTACGGTCAGCAGGCTTGTGAACATGAATGTTGAGCCCTATTTAGTTGCAGATTCTGTCGCTTTGGTTGTCGCTCAAAGACTGGTAAGACGCTTGTGCAAGAACTGCCGTGAGCAGGAAAAGGCATCCACTGAAAGCCTTGAAAAGATTGGATTCACTCCAGAAGAAGCGAAGAAAGTGACTATCTTTAGACCTAACGGATGCAGCACGTGTAATAACACAGGATATAAGGGAAGAACGGGACTCTTTGAAGTCATGGAAATTAAGGGCCAGATAAAAGATTTGATTTTAACAAAGGGCCAAGCTAAGGAAATAAAACATGTAGCTCAGCAGGATGGAATGATCACCCTCCGTCGAAGCGGGCTGGAGAAATTAAAGGAAGGAATAACCTCTATTGACGAGGTATTACGGGAAACAGTAAAAGATGAAGAGGTTTAAAAATGGACGAGACAATTCAGGATTTACTAAAAATAGTCGTTGAAAAGGACGCCAGCGATTTACACGTAACAACTTATGTCCCTCCTCGAATAAGGGTCAATGGAACTTTGCTCTCTCTTGACTATCCTCCACTTACTCCTTCTGAAACGAAGTCCCTCATATACAGTTTGTTAACAGATAGGCAGAAAAAACAGTTTGAGGAGAAGCTGGAGCTAGATTTTTCTTTCGGTATAAAAGATCTGGGTCGATTCAGGGGTAATGTTTTCATGCAGAAAGGAGCCGTAGCTGCGGCTTTTCGAAGGTTTCTCCCGCAGATGTGGAGCTTTGCTCAATTAGGGATTCCTTTGAGAATAGCGCAGCTCTGTTATCTGCCACGGGGATTAATCCTGGTAACAGGACCAACTGGATGCGGAAAATCGACCTCCTTGGCATGTATGATTGATCATATCAATCAAGAGAGAGGGGTTCATATTGTAACCATAGAAGATCCTATTGAATATTATCTTACGCCAAAGAAATCTATCGTCAACCAAAGAGAACTCCATGTCGATACTCTTTCTTATCCCAATGCTCTTCGTTCTGTGTTAAGAGAAGACCCGGATGTTGTACTGGTCGGAGAGATGAGAGACATGGAAACGATGGAAGCTTGTTTACGCGTAGCTGAGACCGGCCATTTGACTTTCTCGACACTTCATACGAATTCTGCTGCTGAGACCATTTCAAGAATTATCGATGTTTTCCCTTCTCAATATCAAGCCCAGGTGAGGCTTACGCTTTCTATGTGTTTGGAAGCCGTAATGACTCAGGCGCTCTTGCCAAGGGCAGACGGTAAAGGAAGGGTCCTGGCCGTGGAGATACTGATTCCTAACGCGGCAATTAAAAACCTAATCAGAGAAAATAAGATCCATCAGATATACGCTTCAATGCAGATGGGGCAGGAGAAGTTTGGGATGCAGACCTTTAACCAATCTCTGGCAAGTCTTTATTTTAAGAAATTGATCACTTTGGAGACTGCAATGAGTATCTCCTCAAAGCCAGATGAACTGACGGATATCATACAGAGGAAGGAAGGCATCAAGGTTACATCCTTAGGATTTACTCCGACTAAAAAATAAAATTAAAAGGACAGAAAAATGGCTGTATTTGTTTGGAAAGGGAGAAATCGTTACGGAGACTCTGTAGGAGGGGAGCGAGTTGCTAGATCCCTTGAGGATCTCTCTTCAATCCTTCAGAGAGAACAAATAACCGTTGTTGAAGCCAAAAAGAAAAGAACCGAAATAAAAATCCCCTTTCTAACGAGGGAAAAAGTCAACGCTAAAGAACTAGCTGTCTATAGTAGACAACTCTCGGTGTTGATAGATGCGGAGCTTCCTCTGATACAAAGCCTCAAAATTTTAGCCGAGCAGACAAAGAATAAATATTTTACAACGGTTATCGAGGAGATCAGAGAGAGCGTTGAAGCAGGAGCCGCCTTGAATCAAGCCAAACGAAAGTTTCCTAAGGTTTTTGATGATCTCTACTGTAATCTTGTGGCTTCAGGAGAGCAGAGTGGTTCGCTTGATATCATGCTGCGGCGTTTAGCGGAGTATTTGGAAAAAATCGTCAAATTGAAGTCTCAGGTGAAACAGGCTATGACCTATCCGATTGCCGTGCTTACTTTTTCGATTGTAGTCACGGTCTTCATGTTGTGGAAAGTCGTTCCGGTTTTTTCGAATATTTTTCTTGAGCTTGGTGCAAATCTGCCATTTCTTACTTCCATAATAGTCATAGCAAGTGAGTTTATACAAAATTACATTCTCTATATCGTTGTTGGGCTGATAGCCTTTGTTGTCCTTTTTAGGTATCTGAAACGAACAGACGCAGGGCGTAAGGTTGTCGATAGAGGGACGCTCAAAATACCTCTTGCAGGAAAGCTTCTGGAAAAAGTAGGGCTCTCCCGGGTTACCCGGACTCTAAGCACACTCCTTTCAGGAGGTGTGCCAATGCTTGAGAGTCTTAAGATTACATCTTCTACAGCAGGAAATGTTATCATAGAAAAAAACATCTTAGAGGCTCGCAGGGCTGTAGCCGAAGGAACAAGCTTAACCGATGCTCTGAGGGAGACGGGTCAGTTTCCTTTTATGCTCACCCAGATGGCAGGAGTTGGTGAAGCTACGGGAGCGCTGGATGAGATGTTGACTAAATTAGCGGATTTCTACGATGAAGAGGTTGAGGCTTCTGTTGCGTCCCTTCTTTCAATATTAGAACCTATTCTTTTAATTGGAGTCGGTGGGCTGATCGGTGCTATTGTTATTTCCATGTACCTTCCCATATTTCAACTCATGCAGCAGTTCTAAAGAAACAGTATTACAGAGAAGGTCAGTCTTTCAATAAAAAAAAAGGCAAAAGGGGAGGTGAGGGAGAAATAGAATAAATGGAAGCAAGGAGAAAGCCGGGTCCAGAACGAAGGGATATCCTCAGGCTCATTCTCTTTCGTTTGATCATCTTCACATCTCTTTTTGTTTCAGCGGTCATTATTCAATTCAGCACAGATACCTTCCTTCCTTTGGGCACTTTTTATTATCTGATTGTCATTTCCTATGTCCTATGTCTCCTTTATTTCCTTATTTATTATTTTGTGAGGAAAGGCTTCAATGTTCAGGTCTATCTTCAAATATTTATTGATATCCTCCTGATCACAGCGCTTGTTTATATTTCTGGAGGAATAAAGGGGACTTTTTATTTTCTCTACATCTTTGAAATAATCGCAGCAAGCATCGTTCTCTCCGGCCGTGCGGCCTATGTAACCGCTAGTCTATCTGCAGTCTTTTTTGGGCTGCTTCTGGAGGGAATGTATTATGGATTCATTCCCAATTATAGTCCAGAGCAAGCGATAGAAATATCTCTTGGTGGTGTGACCAATAATATCTTTATTTCCTGGATGGTATTTTTTCTTATCGCATTTTTGATAAATTCTCTTACTGGGAGTTTGAGAAAGACGAGAGAAAGGTTGAAACTGATGCAAAAGGGACTTGAAATCAGGAATCGCCTTGCTGCAGCCGGCGAAGTCTCTGCTCAGCTAGCCCATGAAATCAGGAACCCTCTTGCTGCCATCTCTGGTTCAATTCAAGTGCTTAAAAATGATTTGAAATTGGACAGTGAACAAAAAGACCTGATGAAAATCGTGGTTAAAGAATCAGAGAGGGTATCTAAGTCCATAGAGCAATTTCTGAATCTGGCCTCGCCTAGAAAACAAGATCGTTCTCCGCTTGATCTAACGGCTATTCTTAGGGAGACTCTGATCCTGTTTGAGAAAAGCACAGAGTATGAGGGGAACTGGAGAATCAGAGGAAATTATAAATCCTCCAAAGTTCCCTATTTTGGCAACCCCAGTCAGTTCAGGCAGATTTTCTGGAATCTGACAAAGAATGCCCTCAAGGCGATGCCCCATGGAGGGACATTGAGGATTGATTTTAAAAAAACAAAAGAAAACAAGATTCAGATAAGATTTGAAGATACGGGAATAGGCATGACAGAAGATGAGAGGGAAAAAATTTTTGAGCCATTTTATTCGGGTTTCGAGGATGGGACAGGAATCGGGATGGCTGTTGTTCGCGGGATTGTTGATGACTATAGTGGTAAGATTGAGGTGGAATCTGAATCAAATAAAGGAACTAAAATAATGGTAATCCTCCCTGAGAGGAGGCTGAGGAAACAAGATCGATAGAAAGGAAAAAAATGGAAAAGTTACTGATTATTGACGACGAGAAAAGTATCCTTGATCTTCTGAGTGTAGTTTTTAAGAAAGAAGGATACTGGGTGAGAGCGACCCTCTCAGCCAAGAAAGCCCTTGAATTATTAACTAAAGAAGAGGTTGGCCTTGTCCTTACAGATATAAAGCTACCTGAGATGAGTGGGTTTGAAATTTTAAAGCAGGTAAGGGAAAGCAAGCCTGACATCCCAGTCATCATGATAACAGCTTACGGCAATGTGAAACAGGCAGTGGAGGCCTTAAAAGCTGGAGCATTTGATTATGTAGTAAAACCTTTTGATGTGGAAGAGTTGAAGATTATCGTAGCCAACGCACTTGAAAAGAAGAGGCTTCAAGAGGAAAACATTCTTCTAAGAAAGGAGCTAACGGAGAAGTACAGTTTTGAGACCGTCATTGGAAAGAGCAAGAAGATAAAACATGTCTATAGCTTGATCGAAAAAGTTGCAGGTACAGACTCTACTGTTCTCATAACTGGAGAAAGCGGGACAGGAAAAGAGCTGGCAGCAAGAGCGATTCATTCTCTGAGTCCCCGTAAGGAGAGCCAATTTGTTTCTTTAAACTGCGGGGCTCTTCCAGAGAATCTTCTGGAGAGCGAGCTTTTTGGCCATGTTGAAGGGGCTTTCACAGGAGCTGTGGCCGATAAAAAGGGCATGTTTGAAGTTGCCCAGCGAGGAACTTTATTTCTGGACGAGGTGGGAGAAATGGCTCCCTGGACACAGGTGAAACTACTGAGGACGCTTCAGGATAAAAAAATAAGAAGAGTGGGAGGGACTAAAGAAATTGCAATCGATGCCCGAATAATTTCCGCCACCAACCAGGATTTAAAGAAGAAAATTGAGGAAGGAAAATTCCGTGAAGATCTCTTTTACCGTCTCAATGTCATTTCTTTTGAAATGCCTCCCTTGAGAGAGAGAAAAGAAGACCTTGCTCTTTTTGTCAATCATTTCCTCAAGAAATACAGCACGGAAATAGGAAAGAGCTTGAAAAGAATTGCTCCAGATGTGATGAAGACCTTTGAGTCTTATATGTGGCCCGGAAATATAAGGGAGTTAGAAAATGTGATAGAAAGGATTGTTGCTATCGAGGAGAGAGAGACAATAACTAAAGACAGTCTTCCAGATGAGCTCCTGACTGCCCGGAAAAAAGAAGAAACAGACTTATTATTTCAGAAAAATTTTTGCCTCACTTCTTTCCTGGATGAGGCGGCCCAGAGCTATATTAAGCAGGCTCGCCTTCTTTCAGGAGGGAATCTCAAGAAGACCGCCTCTCTCCTTGGGATCAGCTACCGTAATCTGAGATACCTTATTGATAAATACAAGTTAAAGCCGGATCAAAAAGCCGATGAAAAAGAGGTGGAAGCAGATCAGAAGCCCCCCGCCTAAGGGTGCCAATTTTTGTCAATCCTTAAGAAGTATAATGACAATTATTGTCTGGATAATCAATAGCAAGATTTTTTAACCTATTTATTATCAATGGCTTATAATTATTCTAGTTTGGCACGGATATTGCATATAAATATACATCAACAAAATTTAAAGACTCCCGATCGGCGAAAGACAACGTCGAGAGGAGAAAGGAGGTTTTAAATGTTGAAAAGAATGAAAGGTTTCACACTGATTGAGTTGCTCATCGTTGTTGCTATTCTTGGAATTCTTGCTGCTCTTCTCATCCCTAACGCCATTACCGCTATTCAGAAGGCGAAACAGAAAGGT
>CP070825.1:2025758-2031523 GCA_020344415.1 Candidatus Aminicenantota bacterium | reverse complement strand
TGAGAATGAGGAGTTGAAGCAGGCTTTAGCAGAGTTGTTGCTTCGAAACAGGGTGCTAAAAAAAACCTCGGAGGGTTTGGAATAAGGATCAATCTGTACATGAAATACTCACAATCAGAGAAGATGGAGATAATCCGGATGGTGGAGGAATCAAACCTCAGTGTTAAGAAGACATTGGAGGAGATGGAGGGCGTTCAGCTTCAAAGGTCAGTTCAAGGTGGGCGATGATTTTGTCGATGACCTTCGGCTCTTCGATAAAAGAAATGATTCTTATCTGGCCACCACAGGTAGGACAAATCAGCGGATCCCACTCGTAGACCTTGCGGATCATCTCGGCCCAGCCTTTGGAGGGCAGAGCCCATAATCCCTACAAATCCTCCTTTTTCCATAACAAAGCTTACTTCCTTAAGAGCCCAGAATTCTTTATCTCCCAGACTATCTTCTTGTTTAGGTTTAGATATGATTCTGCGGAATAACTTAGGCACAGCATCCCTTACAGAGTTAAACTTCTCACCCTTTTTAAATTTTTTCCAGACGTTATTGAATTCGATAGTATTCATCCTTTGTTCTTTTTTGTTTTTCAACACGGATTTTTGCGGCTGCTCCCATTGCTTAATTAAGTCCTACTTATTGTCCGTAAAAAATACCGTTTTTCTTATTATAGTAAGGATCACAATAGCCCGAACAATATCTGTAATCCCTTTTTTTAAATAAAGCTCTATATTTTTTAGCCACTAAGCTATTCCAAATTTTCTCAATAGAATTAAAGTTTAGATTCCCTATCGTTTCTCCAAAATGACAACAAAAACTGACACGCCCATTCACCTCAATCGATATCTCATTAAATGGAAACGGGCAATTTGAGAAAAATCTCTTATTGAACTCTCGAAATTCAAAGAAATCTAAGCCATCTATTTCAATATCTGTTAATTCCTTTTCTAAAATACGTGCTTTTCTTAGCTCATCCTCAATGATACTCCTGTTCTTTGGTAATAATCGCCCGCTGTAAAAAAAACGTATTTTATTTACTCCTAATCCGTTGCAAAATAAGATAAATTTACTGAGCTCGTGGATATTATCATTTAAAACTACAAAGCTTGCCCAAACACTAACGTTACTATTGTCTCTTGTTTTTATGTCGACAAATTTTTTTATGTTCAGATTAACCTTCTCCCAATTGCCATTTTGAACTATCGAATTATATGTCTCTTTTGACGCAGCGTTTATCGAAAAACTTACAAATTTACCGTATTTTACAAATTTGTTAATCCAAAAATCATCAAAAAAATATCCGTTTGTCATTATGCCCAACTTTATGCGAGGATATCTTGTATTTAAAAATTCCATCAATTCTTTAACTTCAGGGACAATGGTTGGTTCTCCACCCTGAAAAATTACTAATTTCAAATATGGATATACGGGTATAAGTTTTTCCATATAATAATATCGTGGCATTTCACGGGAAAAATCACTTTGAAAACACATCTTACACCGTTGGTTACATCGCATACTAGGAAATATATGCATTATCTTTATATTTGATAAAGGAATATTTTTTTCGAAACAATATTTGAAACCAGCTATGTAGCTGACTGTTTTCTTTATAGTTTTTCTATGGTTTCGGGGCATCTTTTCTCAAAGTAGTATTTTTTTAAGATATATTTTTATAGTTTCTTTCATTCTTACCAGCATGTTTACTCTTCTCAAGTCAAGCTATCAAATTCTTGAATTTCCCTTTTCTACTATTTTCGTAACTCATTATTTTAATAGGGGTTACTTTTTGTTAGAAGATTTGCACACTATTTTTTCGTAAGAATAGAACCATGTTTCTATATGACTATTTTATTGCCACAATGCGAGAAGATAAGTATTTGCTTTTTGGCATTGCTCCAAATTATTAACGTTTTTCTGTGGTATCCACCTGCTGACATCCAAGAATAAAAGTATCACGGCGAAATCAGCAAAGTCAACGACTAAAAAAGCGGCACAATTCAACCGAAATCTCCAAAGCAATAGGTCTAAGCTAGACTCGGCCCTTGAATCAACAATAAGCAGCCACAGAGGCCCTCAGAAATACTCCCCACTCCTCTCGGCTGCCTTCAGGAGTTCCTGCTGGACAATTTGAGGAGGAGGCCGTTCAGATTTAAAGGTCAGTTCGAGGTGGGCGATGAACTCCAGATAATCCATCGACTCATCCTGCCAACCTTGACCTTACCAAGCCTTACGTTCACGTTAAGGGCTACATTCTCAATCCCCTCGGTATTCCCTTGTTAAAGAATGTGCTGGTCAAGCGCCACTAGGGCTATATCCTGAACTTTTTCCAGAAGCCATGAATGTGTTTGAGGCTTGTGGCACCGTATGTTATCATTTTGTAAAAAGTGCCTGTCTTAAGTACTAGGATGCTTCATTACTTAGAGAAGGAATGGCGGGAGATGAAGATTTTATTAATAAATCCACCAGTTGTTCAATGTAACAGGTATGGGTTGTTTCATGTAAATTCAAGACCGAGTAGCAAGGAAGCTCAATGATAGATATACTTTTTGCCTTCAGGGCTCAGGAGTTAAGCGATTGACGAAATTCTTAAGAAGAGTTCTAACCGCCTGCGTTCTAAAATGGCAGCACTGTCTTGCCCTCGATTTTCCCTCCGACTTCTACCTTGAGGTCACAAGTGCATGCAACCTAAGATGCCCGGCATGTGTTAGAACCTATTCGAAAAGGCCAAGGCAGCATATGGACAAATCTATCTTTCGCAAGGCCATAGAAGAGATCTCATCTGAACGCCCGAATCTTGAGCACCTCGGACTCCATTTCTTTGGGGAAGCATTACTTAATCCTCAATTCTTCGATTTCATTGAACTAGCTAGAAGTTATTTGCCAAATACCTACTTGGCTGTGTCCTCCAACGCCTCTTTTCTTTCCTCGGAGAAAACAGACAAACTGCTTAATAGTAGTCTCGACAGTTTTGGCATATGGCCAGATACCACTGACCCACGCCAATACGATCAAATCCGCACAGGCGGGTCCCTGGAAATTGTCGAAAGTAATTTAAAAGAGCTTTTGCAGAAACGACGCCTGCGTCATAGAGAAGATATCGAAGTTCACATTGGCATGATCTTATTCAAAGATAATCTCCCATTCCTTCATGATTTCTTGGAGAGGTGGAAGTTGATTTGCTCGCGGTATGAAAATGTTCATATTGTAGCTGCGGAGAGTCACGATTGGGCTGGAGAAGTTCCCTCTGATAATGTTCTTAATTCCGTTGCGAGGAGCAGCTTATTCATCAAGGTTCCGTGCCTTATGCTCATGCCATTTAGGAACTGCGTTATTTCTGCCGAGGGTTATATAACTCCTTGTTGTTTCGATGGCAATCTAAAATTAGGCTTGGGCAACATTAAAGATGATTCTATAAAGAATATTTGGAATGGAAAGGCAGCCTCAGACTTACGTGAGAAAATGATCACTGCCTCCATTCTCCCGTCTGACCTTTGTTGGCGATGCCATGCCTATAACGCCAACATTTTTAGTATTTGGCGTATGCTGCCAGGCACAAGAGGTATTTTCAGAAAGCCTTACGACAAATATGCTCTGTCGCATCTTCGCAGCTTAAAGCGAGTTTCGGCACTGCGAAAGGGGTAGCGTCAAAATCCATGGGATAAGTAAAAAGCTAAAAGAGAAGATAATGAATATGGTTAAAACCTCAAACTTAAATAACTTGGCGGTCTGGTTACTTACGAGGAAGTTCCGGTGCACATAAATGCAAATCATATATGTATAGTTAGAGTTTGAGGCTTTTGTCACCTTATGGCACCATTTTTGCGAAAAAGCATATATCTTAAGTAATAGGATGCTCTATTCTTAGAGAAGAACTACGAGAGATGAAGATTTTATTAATAAATCCACCAGAAGAGCGTGCACTACAGTGTTACACAGCACCTCTGGGATTCCTCTGGCTTTCGTCTGTTTTGGAGGCAAATGGTTTTGAGACCTCAGTCATCGATGGTGACCTCATGCGCTACGACTTCAAGGAGTTGTTAGTCCGCGTCCGTGAAGAGAACCCACAGATAGTTGGTATAATTGCTACTTCTCACACTAGTTATCACGCAATGCAAACGGCTCGATTGATAAAACATGAGTTTCCTACTACAACCATTGTGGTAGGGGGGGCGCATTTCTCACTGCCAGCAGAAGACACGCTGAGGCACAGCCCCGGATGGCGCCTTCTACCGTGTTTCCTGCTTTCATGATGGAACCATCTGCGATCTTTTCACCAATGAGGTCTTCTCCCTGCTGCTTCGGAAAAAGCTCATCGGCCTTCCCCTGGTGCAGAAGATTCTCCGCTGGCGCCATACAGGCTTCAACGTCAACAGCCAGGTCAGATGTGGCTGTTTTTTGTCTATTCGAGGGCCGAGTCTATCTTGAACCTATCGGTTTGGAGGTTTTGGGTAATTTTTTTCGTTTTTTGTGTCGTTGACCTTGTCGTTCTGGATTTGATACTATTATTCTTGTATGTCAGTGGGTGGATATTGAGGAAAATTGTGAGGGATTTGATGCAAGCCCAAAAACGAAATTCTTATCTTTTTACAAGTTGTGAAAATAATAAGGACTTAGAGCTTTATGAGTGGACATATTTATATAATAAATATGCCTTATATGATGAAATGAAAGATTTTCACGGAAAATTTTTTTGGAACCTACTTAAAAAATATAAAGTTAAATCGCTGAAAGAATTGAAGGTATTGAAAATTGTAATGCTAAATTCGTAGATTTTATAAAAAAAATGATCTTAAAACAAAGATTAAGGTATTTAAGGTTTTAGTATGTTAAAAAAGCCAAAGGTTTCGATTGTAATGCCAGTATTTAACGGACAAAGTTATTTAAATAAGGCCATAGAAAGTATCTTAGGCCAGAGTTATGAAAATATTGAGTTCATTATTATAAATGATGGTTCTACTGATAAAACTGAAGAAACAATAAAGTCATATGAAGATAACAGGATTCGGTTAGTATCTAGAGAGAATAGAGGCTTAATAGCGTCTTTAAATGAAGGTATAAGCATTGCTAAAGGGAAATATATTGCCAGGCAAGATGATGATGATATCTCTGCTTTAAATAGAATAAAAAAACAAGTAGAGTTTTTAGAAAAAAATAAAGATATTGTTATAGTTGGTTGTGATACGGAATTAATTAATAAGGATGGCAAGATAGTAAGGAGGTTTTACAAGCCTCAAACAGCTGACCAGGTTTTTGTTTATTTACCATTTTATCCTCCCTTTATGCACGGTTCGGTGATGATCAGAGCGGAAATACTTAAAAGTAACAGTTCGAGATATGGTAATTATGAACATGCAGAAGATTATGATTTATGGTATAGATTATTAAAAGTAGGTAAAGGAGCAAATTTAAAAGAATTCTTATATCAATACAGAGTTCATCAAAAAAGTGTTTCTAGTAAGCATAAAAAAATTCAAATAAGCAATTCTAAGATTATTAGAAAGAATATCGTTGAATATTATAAAAGTGATCTTAAATTATATGAGAAATGGACTTTTAGTCCTTTTTTAAATGAGTCAAAAGAGTTACAAGATGATGAAGCTGAAGATTATGCCAAAATATGCTGTGGGTTTGTAGATTTACTTATTAAATTAAAGGATTATAAAAAAGCATCAGAACAATTAGATATAGCAAATGAAATTTCTCCTTTAAGTAAAAAAAAGTATAATAAAATGAGGTTTAAGCTTAAAATAAGAAATTTTGTCACAAAAATT
>CP070825.1:2022799-2025658 GCA_020344415.1 Candidatus Aminicenantota bacterium | reverse complement strand
ATGAAGATCCCGCCCATGATAACGAACTTTCGGGGACTGAACCATTCCGCGAGAAGCTTAAAATTGCAAACGAACAACGTAGAGACCCCAACACCCACCAGGATCCGCCCAAGGATGGCTACACTCAGGGCAGGTGCTATCCCCATGAGGACTGATCCCAATGCGGCCAGGAGAAAGAAGGCTGAGACAGTTTTACGCGGCCCCCAGGAGTCCGCGAGGACGCCGGTAGGCAGCTGCATGATGGCATAGGGGTAGAAATAGGCGGAGCCGAGGAGCCCCAGAAGCGTGCCGCTCGCCCCAAATGCCTTTTGCATGTCCAGTGCAATGACGGCCGGACATAGCCGGTGAAAAAAAACCAGAACATAACCGAGGAAAATGACGAGGCAGATGATATACCGATATCGGTTTCCTTCGAGTTCTTCAGGGTGACAGTGGTCGACCAAAAGGCTGCTCCGCTGGCTGTGGAGATTCGGAATCGGGATGAAAAATTTTCGAACTGATACGCCGGGATTTCGTCATCGGTGGGAGGCAGTCTAAAACAAAGGCACCCGTGCGTCAAACGAAAGCGCTTTTGCGAAGTCAAAACTGATATTTCATTTTGATAAACAATATCAAGGGAGGAATATCTAAAGGAAAGGCGTTACCTTGAGCAACGCCTTTCCTTTTTGCTTTGAAGGTTAGTCTGGCGGGATAACTGCCGTGAAGAAGGTGCCGGACCAGAGAATCCAGGTTATAAACAATGTCCAGATTGCATTGGCTGTCTGGGAAATCCAATAGGCGGCCGCAGGTCTGCCGCCGCCAACCGAAACCAATTCCTTAAAATTGGTTTCCAGACCGATGGACACGAAACACAAAGCGAAAAACCAATTCCGATAATTCTTGCACAGACTTCCGACTTTTTTCGCTGCTTCAGCTCCCATGGCTGGTTGGGCCACGAATGAAATAATCAAAGACGCCAGGACGAAGCCAAGGACGAACTTGGGGAAACGGTACCATATTTCCATAAATGAAGGTCTTTCCATATCCCCCGCTTCCTTCCGATCCAGACTCATGGTCGCCCAGAGGGCCATCAAGAAGGCGGCTAAACCAATGAGCACATTTTGGGCCATCTTGACCATCGCCGCAACCTTATAAGCTGCATCGCCGCCGATGACCCCGCCGGCTGCAACGACCGCGCCAGTGTTGTCAATAACTCCGCCAACCCATGCGCCGGCCCAATTGTTGGGAAGATTCATCCACTTCGCTATGGGAGGCATGACAAGAATCAGGATCACGGCACAAACAAGGACCCAGGCAATCATATAGCTCACTTCTTTTTTATTTCCCTGGATCGCTCCACCGGCAGCGATGGTTGCCGAAACACCACAAATGGCATTCGCCGAAGCGATAATGGCACTGAATCGCTCCGAAACCCGAAATCGTCTGCAAATCCAATAGGTCATAAACCATACCGAAGTCGCCACCAGCACGGCCTGTATTAGACCGACGAATCCGCCCTTCAGGACATCGGTAAAAAAGATATTCGCTCCCATACAGACCAGACCAATCTTTATAAAAAATTCGGTTTGACCTGCAGCGCGAAGAATTTGTGGAACTTTGAAAAAATTACTGATGATGAGACCGAAGACCAGTGCCCACAGGACGTATTCTATTCCCCATTTCTTGATAAAAGCCTGATTGGAGATGAGTATGGCGATGAATGTCAGTGCAAAGATCACAATAAAGCCTGGTATGTATCGCTTCAAATCAAACTTCATGAATGCGCCACCAATCATCGTGATAACACAGATAAAGATAAAGAGGGCAACGGTGGTCCCGATGGTACTGGCTCCTTTTGGGAAAGCCGCAGCCAGACTTGTCCATTTGGCAATTTTCGGCGCATGCGGCAGCCACCCCACAATTGCCAAGAGCACTATGAACAAACCGATGAAGACCGCCCACCAGTCCTCGTTTTTTAGCACGGGTGTCCTGTCATTTCCATTGTTCATAAGACCCTTCTCCTTTCCAATAAATTAAGTAATATCGGTTTTAGATTTCTTTCACTAAATTGCTAAAAAGGAAACCTGAACGACAAATATTATATCCTCTCTCCTCCTTCTGAAACGCCTTTCGTTTAACCTCCTTTCAGGGCTGGAGTCTTTTACCACAAGAAAACAACTATTTCAAGAAAATACATCCTGGTTCTTCGTCACAGTTTTTTCATCAATGTGCCCATTTCAAATGACCTACTGCTGATCAGAGCGGCATTATGTTGAAGAAAAGGGCTTCCTCCCCACTTTTCTTTAAAGCGACGATTGCCGGGGTTGATTCCCAACCCCAAATTAATGGCTGACTTCCCTTTGGATTCCGCTAAGCGGATCATTTCGTGGAAAAGCAAATCAGTGGCCCCCGGTACCATTTCATCAGCAGAACGAATACAGAACAGGTAAAATACATAATTGGCCGAGCCCACATCCACGACAATGAACGCAACCAAAGCATCCTCCTTTCTTGCCTCAAGAAGACATGCCGATGCCGAACATTTCGTATACTGCCCGATTCGCCCAAAAATATATTTTTGCTCGCTGGTTAACTCGTGTCTGACAAGAAACTTCTTTACCAAGTTACGGTGTTCTTTGCCGAATTTTCCTCGGGTGACCCGGAGGTCCCGACTTGCACGCCGCACCATGTAGGCTAATGCTGGATTAGGAGGTCCCGACGGAAGTTTGAGCCGAAAATAGCTGTCCTCTGGCTGTTTTTCATAGGATTCAGACGAAAGCCAGATTGCCGGCGCAATGATTGCGACTGTTGTCGGGCCGAAGCGCTCACAGGCGGATTTGAAAGCGCTCCGTATGGCCCCTCTCTTCGCCCCGAGAGGGT
>CP070825.1:2018355-2022699 GCA_020344415.1 Candidatus Aminicenantota bacterium | reverse complement strand
GAGATAAAGTAGATGTTCCAGGGGCCGGTGTTCAGGATTAAAGCAGCCGGTTCTGCCGGAAAATGCAGGGAGTGGCAGTTGAAATCCTTGACCACTCCGACAACCGTTCCCATGTCATGTCCGGGGAAGCCTATTTTTTTTCCGACAGGATCATCCCATCCCAAATGTTTGACAGCGGTTTCATTCAATATAAAGGCGCCTCTTCCTAGGGCATCTGTGGTCATTTCAGGGGAAAAATTTCTTCCGGAACTGATTTCCATATCGAAAACATCCAGATAGTCGTAATCGACTGAGGCATAATAAAAGGTGGCAAATTCACTGTTATCCCTTCCTTCATAATCAAAATCGGAATCCCAGTTGATGTTGGTCGGAAGGGTTTGGGTGAACGTGACTCCCTTGATTCCCGGGTACTGAAGCAGATCGTTTTTTATTACGTCCCTTTTTTGTTTTATTTTATTGTCATTCAGGTTGATCACAACCACATGATCCCGGTCAAATCCGAGCTTTTTGGTCCGGATCAGACGGATTTGGCCCGAAATGATCAGAGTGCAGATGATGAGAAACAGGGAAATGGAGAACTGAAAGACAACCAGAAAATTCCGCAGATTAAGACCTTTTGATGCCTTGGAACTGGGCCCCCTTAATAGGGTTATCGGTTTAAATCCAGCAAGGTACAGCGCAGGATAGAGACCAGACAAGAGAGCCACCAACACAAATGCCCCCATAAGTCCCAAAATAAAACCGTGATGGGTCATGGCATGGTTTGTTATCTTTCTATCCATCATATATGCGAATCCATTGAGAGTCAGGAGGACAAATCCGACGGCTGTTATCAGGGATACGGCCGTAAAGATCAGGGATTCGCCAAGAAATTGTTTGACGAGCTGGGTGCGGTGGGCCCCGACCACTTTTCGGATACTGACTTCCCGGGAGCGCGTGAAAGAACGGGCTGTGGAGAGGTTGATAAAATTGATTCCCGCGATAAAAAGAATAAACAAGGCCAGCAGGATACAAATATAGATAGACTTGATATCTCCTCCTTCTTCGAGTTTTTTGAGTATATCCGTCGATTTCAGATGGATATCGGTCAAAGGATGAAGGATATACGTCCAATTTTGTGAAGAACTGAGTGGGTGTATTTTTTGTTTGATAAAAGATTGGATCTTTTGTTCTAGTTCCTGGGCGCTGCTGCCCTCTTTAAGGAGGAGGTAGGAATGGAACCAATGGGCATCCCATGAATTCAGAGCTCTCGATAAGCCCAGACTGTTTTGTGTCTCGTATTGGCCGAGAAGGTTCGGTCTGAAGTGAGAATTTGGGGGAAGGTTCTCCATTACCCCGGTGACTTGAAAGGTCATTTCCTGGCTGCTTATAAGATGGAGTGTTTTTCCGACGGGATTGATATGCCCGAAAAGCTTGTGAGCCGTTTCTTGGTTGATAACCACGGAAAATGGATTTTCGAGAGCCGTTGTGGGATCGCCGTAGATAAAGGGAAGATCAAATACGTCGAAGATATGTTTATCCGCCCATACCCATTTGTCGAATAAAAACTTTTGATCTTTGACCCGGACCATGTAGTTTTTGTACTTGCTGAACCGGGTGGCTGTTTCAATCTCTGGAAATTCATTCATAAGCGTAGGTGCGAGCAGGGGATGGGAGTGGGCCTGTTTCGGTGTTCCCATAGTATAGTCTCCTGTAAACTTAAAGATGGCATTGTATATCCGGTCGGCATTTGTGTGCTGTCTGTCATAGCTGAGCTCGTATCTTATAAACAGAAATATCAGTATGAAGCAGGTAAAGCCTATTGCCAGCCCTGAAATATTGATGAAGGAATACCCTTTGTGCCTTTTAATATTTCTTAAGGCGATTTTTAAATAGTTTCTAAGCATGATGAACCTCCAAACAATATTCATCCGGAAAACTCCAAAGCATAATTTAAAGAGTTGAAACCAGAGCCATGCTTTTGCTCGGAAGGGTCCGGACTCTTCAACCAGGTCAGCATAGGCCTCTTCCAGGTCACCGGACCTCTCGAGATAGTAATCCTGGGAATAGAGAAACCTAAGAAGCCGCTCAGCCAGTCTAGGCACATCGGGATAGGTCCTTTTCAATTTCCATCCTCCAAAGAAATCTCCGGAAAACCTGACCAAATCTGTTCGTGAGCTTTTTTGAGTTTCAGTAGAGCATGTCTTCCTTCCGGAGTAACTTCGTAATAAAACTTGCTTTTTCCACCGCGTTTGGCAGTCGGATCGCCTTTTATTCTTCTGACATATTGTTTTCGGACAAGATTATCTAAAGGCTGGTAAATGGAAGCAAAGGACCAATTATCTCGCATGTCCTGATAAATTTGCCTCCGGATGCTCACACCGTAAGCATTGCCGTTGAGTTTAAGGATTGTCAGGAGAATTATTTCTTCATTGCGGGTCATGAATTTCGGCATGATTTCCTCTAATTAATATCCGCTATGGATATTAATATAGACGTAGGTTTTTGAAAAAGGTTGTAAATTTTTATCCAGGACGGATAAAAATCATGGGGAATCACTCATTAACAGATGCAAGAGACTTAAAATCCTCCGGGAAGAGAATCCGTGTTTTTCTGTGCGGCAAATCATTCATTCATACCGCAGCGAATCGACCGGATTGGCCGTAGCCGCTTTGATGGTTTGGAAGCTGACTGTCAGCAGGGCAATGGCCAGGGCCGCCAGACCGGAGAGGATAAAAATCCAGATATTCAGATTCACGCGATAAGCGAAGTTCTGCAGCCATTTGTTCATTGATAACCAGCCGACCGGAATTGCCGCGACATTAGCGATAAGCACTAATATTAAAAAATCTTTGACGAGCAGGGAGACAATTTTGTGATTCGCCGCTCCCAGTACTTTGCGAACCCCAATCTCTTTTTTCCGTTGTTCAGCGGAAAAAGAAGTAAGTCCGAAAAGCCCAAGGCATGCGATTACCATTCCAATAATTGTGAACAGACTGACAATAACCTGCACTTGTTCCTCGGCGCGGTACTGCCTGTCGAAATCCTCATCAAGAAAGAAGTAGCTGAACGGTTCATTCGGTACAAGTTCTTTCCATTTTTCCTCTATAAAAGATAACGTCTCCGAAACGGAACCTGTTGTAAACCTCAGCGATAGGTAAACAAAATAATTGGGGTCCAGATGAATAACGAGGGGTGATATCTTCTGATGCAGTGAGCTGAAATGGTAGTCTTTTGTCACACCGATTACTTTTCCTTTCCTGCGGTTGCCGAGATTCCAAGTTTTTCCAATCGCATCTTCAGGAGAATTCCACCCGAGAGATTTTACCACCGCTTCATTTAGAATGAAGGCTCCATCTTTATCGGTTTCAAAATCGCGTGAAAAATCCCTCCCTGCAGCCAGCTTAATCTTATATGTTTCAAGATAATCATAATCTGCCCAGTTTATCAAAAAAGTCTGCCACTGATCACCGGAGAATCCTTCGGGAAGCATTGCGTTGCTGCTGGGGGTTCTTCCCGGAACGGTATAGGAGGCAGATGCGGATACTACTGTGGAATGTTTCATGAATTCATTTTTAAGAACGTTATATTTTTGACGGGCCTCCCCGGAACCCCGCAACGAAAGAACGACAATTTTCTCTTTATCAAATCCGAGATCCCGGTTTCTCATGAAACTCAATTGTTGAGAAACAATTATCGTACTTATAATGAGAAGAATTGAAATAGCAAACTGAAATGTAACCATACCTTTACGCAGTCTTGTCCCCTTTATCGAATGCCCGAAAGCTCCTTTTAACGTATCAATCGGGTGAAATGCAGAAAGAAAAAAAGCAGGATAACTGCCGGCAAGTAATCCGACTGCAAGGGGGATAAGAATTATACATAAAATGATGGCTGAACTGATTAAATGAAGTTTTATATCCTTTCCTGTAAGAACCCTGAAATGCGGGAAGCTAATAAGAATGATCAGCATGGCAATTCCCGCTGAAATAAACGTAGTAAAGAGAGACTCTCCCAGGAATTGATTGATTAATTGTTTTTTCTCAGCTCCTGCCACTTTTCTTATTCCAACCTCCCGCGCCCTTCCTGTAGAGCGGGCAGTGGACAGATTGACAAAATTAATACTGGAAATGACTAAAATAAAAACTGCAATTGCAATAAAATAAAAAAGATAGGTTTTGTTTCCAGTACTGCCCAGTTCATTACGGAGGTTCGACGTTAAATATATGTCCTTTAGCGGCTGAAGAAAAAACCGCTGTGCAAATCCGACCTTTTTTTCGAAATCTCCGATAATGTTAGCTGATACATTATACACACCCTCAATAAAAGCGACTGAAAGATTCTCACTTCTGGTTTTGATATAGG
>CP070825.1:2013083-2018255 GCA_020344415.1 Candidatus Aminicenantota bacterium | reverse complement strand
TTGTCTTGAGGTTTTTTCTGTGATGTTGAGTTCCCGTTGCTCTTTGTATAGCCCTTCTTTTTACCTTTTACATCCCATGTATCTTTATCGTCTTTATCTGGAACTATTGGCGTATTACTTGACAGGCTGCAAAAAAAAGCCAAGTCGTATCCAAACGGAGACAAATTTCTACTGATAAAAGAAAAAACAGTAGAAATCAAGAGAGAAGACTCTTTCAGAAAATCAGAGGTTCGGGAAGAGGGCTTGGTTGCAGCTTGAGTAGCTTCTGGGAAAGCCAAGAGAATTAAAGTCGCGCAGACCAAAATAGCCATGTTTTTCCTGAAGGAGCGTGTCCTTGCCCTAAACATAGCTTCCTCCTCAGTTTAAATTCCTCCTTTTCCTTCGCTTAAAGAAAATTGTCCTTCTCATAATTTAAGTCGTATTATCACCCAAAAAATTGGATAAAAATACGTTATTTTAAAAAAAACTTATTTCCGCACTTCCTTTTATCTATTATAAATATGAGAAAATAGTACAAATCTGTCAAGTTATGCTCGGACAAATACATATATCACATTTAAAAAAAATTGCGCATTTTATTGAAATTAAATAAATTAGAAGAACGCTAAATTCAAACTCCCCAGGGAATCGCACCTCTAAATTGAGAAAAATCGCATGCCTTCTGAATAATTTATTGAAAATAAAGAAATTAACTCGTTATGTTACTAGAACCTACAAAGTAAAAAAAATTTAAAAAAAATTTGCTTAAGAGCTGCTCTTACGCTGGTTTTGAATAAAATATCGTAAAGTCAAATTTATGTGAGATTTACAAAACCTAATATTTTAGTTATTATATATAAAGCGTCGCTAAGAATTATGAGCAAAATTATTCATTTCTTAATTTAATAGTCCTCCCGGAAAAAGATAAATGAAAAATCTCACCAGACTGATTATGGTGGCCCTGATGTTTCTATTCTCCCCTTGCCAAATCCTTTTATCCTTTCAAAACAATTCTTCGGCTAGCTTGCGCTTTGGCTCAGAGGAGAAATACTCCGAGTATTTCAACAAAGGAGAAAATTTTAGGCTCAAAGGTGATTATGAAGAATCTATCGATAGTTTTGAAAAATCATTGGAACTAGCCCGAAAAAATAATGATAAAGAAGCAGAAATTAACTCTCTCATCAAACTCGGCCTCCTTCGTTGGAATACTGGATACATTAGTAAATCCATTAAAGCCTATGAAGAAGCTCTTTCTATAGCCAAGAAAGCACAAATAGATCAGAAAAAAAACGAAGTTTCTGATTATATCCATATCTATGAATTCTATCGGGACGCCAAGGCCGCTCGCAGAGAAGAAGATTATAAGAAATCAATAGAGAATTTCGAAAAAGCCATAGAACTGGCAAGAAAAATAGAAAGCGAAGAGCATGAATTGAGATGCCTTATCGAGCTGAGTGTTGTTCATATCTTGCTTCATGAAATCGATAAACTTTTTTCCTTAAACAAAGATGCACTGGAGATTGCCCGTAGAATCAGACACAGGCAAGAACAAGGAAGATGCCTGTTCAACATCGGTTATTACTACCGTAACAAAGACAATAACTATTCGCAGGCGTTGAGGCATTATGAGGATGCCTTGAGTATCGCCAGAATTATCAAAGACTACGAACGTGAATCAGAATGTTTGATGAACATCGGAGAAATTTACATTCAGTTGGGAAATTATGATAAAGCCCTGGAATACCAAAAGAATGTCCTAAAAATCGACAAGGAAAGGCTTAAAAAAGATGATTTTGTTGCTATAGACCTAAATAATATCGGTGTCACATACCAAAAAAAATACAAATTCCAATCACACGATACAGATGACCTTGAAAATGCTCTGACCCATTATGCAGAAAGTCTGAGAATTGCTAGAAATATCGAAGCCACTGAAACTGAAATCGAGGCTTTAACCAATATGGGCATGGCCTACATGGATTTGGAAGACTACCCTGAAGCACTAAAATATTTTAAGCTCGCCCTTGAAAAAGCAGAAATAACTCAGGATCTCGAAGAAAAAGCTAATCTCTACATCAACATCGGCATTGTCAACTCTCTGCAGAAAAACTACGATTCAGCCCTAAAATACTGCCAACAAGCCATAGATACTGCTTATCTTACAGGTAAAGAAAATATCCTATGGGAAGCCTACTTTGAGATAGCGAGTGTCTATATGAGGCAGGACGCCTATGAAAAAGCTCTTGAAAACTTCAGAAAATCTATCTCCTTTATAGAAAAAATCCGCTCCCGCATCCAGCTGGAAGAGCTCAAAGCAAAATACCTTGCTGCGGATAAAAGGATTGAAGCTTACCAAAATACTATCAACTTACTATGTAAGCTCCACGATTCCGAGCCTGAAAAGCTTCATAATGTCGAAGCTTTCAATTATTTAGAGAGGGCTAAAGCCAGAGCCTTCCTTGACAGGATGGAGGCCTCCCAGATGAACATCTCACAGGGAGTTGACAAGGAGCTTCTCATCCAAGAAGAAGAGGAACTGCAAAATATTTCCAGCCTAAACTTAAGACTTCTCTCCCCTGATCTCAACACGGAACAAGAAAAAAGTATTAAGGAGCAGATAAGACTAAGTGAAGAACGGATAGAAGCCCTGAAGAGAAAAATAAGATTGTCTAGCCCTGCCTATACAGACCTCAAATATCCCCAATTTATTACCCTCGAGCAAACACAAAAACATATGCTAGACAGCAAAACGGCTTTCTTTGAATACTCCCTTGGCGTGGAAAATTCTTATGCATTTGTAATCACCAAAAAAGAGTTCAAGATTTTCCCTCTTCCTGCTTCAAAAAAGATCCAGGAGCAAGTTTCCCAATATTTAAGGGCCATTACAGACAAAGACATCCATGATTTCAGTCTCGGCTACGAGCTTTTTACTACGTTAGTTCTACCTGGTTTGGATGAAAAAATCGAAAAATTGATTTTCATTCCAGACGATATCCTTCACTATCTCCCTTTTGAAACACTCCTGTCCCAAAAAGACGAAAAAAGATGGCTAGTTGAGGATTATAAAATTGCTTATACTCCTTCGATATCTTCACTGCGGGAAATAATCGAGCATGAAAGATTAAGCGATATAAAACCCAGAAAAGATCTTCTTGCTTTTGGTGATCCCTTTTTTGGCTCTGATGAAGAACTAGCCAGCGCAAGGGACACATTAAAAACAAGCCGCCCTGTGGGTGCTTTTAATGTCTCCAGGCTGGAGTATAGCGGCCAGGAAGTTGAAAGAATAGCTTCTTTGTTTAAAAAAACAAAATCCGATACTTTTAAAGGAAAAGAGGCATCCGAAGAGAAACTTAAGGATCTTAACCTCAGGGATTATAAAATCTTCCACTTAGCCACCCATTGCCTCATCGATGACAAAAAACCCGACAGATCTTCAATCGTCTTCTCGATCGGAAATGCTTCTGCCGAGGATGAAATTCTTCAAATGAGGGAAGTATTCAATCTAAAACTGAGCTCTGATTTGGTTACTCTATCTGCCTGCCAAACAGGCCTGGGAGAATTCATTAGAGGCGAGGGCATAGAAGGATTAAGTCGATCCTTCTTCTATGCCGGAGCTTCCTCTACTCTTATCAGTTTATGGCCAGTTCATGATCAAGCTACATCTCAGTTTATGGAAAGATATTATTCTCATCTTCGCTCTTCCAACTCAATCATGGATTCTTTACAAAAAACTAAGCTGGAGATGATAAACTCTGATATACTTTCCCATCCCTATTACTGGGCTGGGTTCATAATTACAGGAAATTCTGACAAAGTTATTTATCCTTCTACCACAAAAAGGATTGTTCTCATCATTTTTCTTTTCTGCCTGGTGGTAGGAGTAAGCTTTCTGGTAATTTTTAAGAAGTTATTTAGGTCCTCCCCTTCTCTCTAAAAAACGGAAGGCAACCGCACTATTAAATTTAAATCTAGATTTTTACCAAGCGTTCTCCTTGAAAGGCAAAGGGTACGCGCGTGCTCTTGTAGAAATTTACTATCTTATTATCCGAATCAATATTCATCCGGCCTCCTGCTGTTGGAGAGATCTTTTTTTTGAAGTTGGCATCGAGGTCACCCTTTAAGGCCCGACCGAGTTGCACCTCGTATTTGCTCGCGTACCACGTACTCAACACAAGGTAGCGACCCTTTAATTTGGTCTTCCAAATCCTAGGTTTGTTCGCCTTCAATTGTGCCAACATCTCAGATAACGGATTCCAGAGCCAGAGATTTTCATCGGTGAAGATGCGCTGATCGACGGCACTGATTCTAAAATCGACAAAGCGATTATACTCGAGTCCACCACCGATCGTAAGGAAGGGAAGTTTAAGATTGCCACCTGCACCGACTTGCCTGCTACCTTCAATAACTTCAGGCATATCTGCTTCTACTAGCTCTGTTTGCCAAGACAAGTTGGGAACTTTGAGATGCTTTTTGAGTTTATCGTACTCCCTAAATGCGTCACCTTTCCGCTTAAGGATTAAGCCCGGTAAGTATCTTTCATTTGCAAAAAGGAGTAAATATAGTCCGTGTCTTTTCAGATACTGAGGAAACCTAATTGTTGCCATTTTGCTACCTCCAGGATCTTCTATAATCGGATAGGGCTTTGGCACCCATCAAAACAAGTAATAAAGGAAATTATTGGCTCTTTAATGCAGCCAACCTTTTCTTAGCATCTTCAACTTCGGGAAAACCAGAGTCAGCTTCTTTCCAGAGTTCGTGGAATTTCTCGTAATGCTCAATGGCCTTGCCTTTCCAGCCTTTCTGCTCATATATTTTTCCTAGCTCATAGTAACTCCGCGCATAAACGTCACCATAACCAAACCGACCCGAGCTTGAAGATACTATTCTTTCATACTCTGCCTGGGCTTTATCAACGTCTCCCGAAGCATAATAAGCTATTGCCAAAGGTTCAATATACCCTGCGCTCTTATCGTGCGGGTCAGAGGTCTGCAGAGATAAAGCTTCTTTAAAGCTTTCGATAGCGCTGGCAAAATTTTCCTGTTTTAGTTCGATCATTCCTACAAGATGGTAGAAAAAATGCATATTGTTTGGATTGTGGGAATCTTCTATTACCACTCTAAGCTCATCTGCTGTTTTCAGGGCATCATTTTTAACATCCATCCGAACATAAGCTAAGCCCTTTAAGTGTAATGC
>CP070825.1:2008181-2012983 GCA_020344415.1 Candidatus Aminicenantota bacterium | reverse complement strand
GTAGCTCAGTCGGTAGAGCGAGAGACTGAAAATCTCTGCGTCGGCGGTTCGATTCCGTCCCTCGCCACTCCCCTTGTTTTCAAATCCTATCTTCTGGATGCATCTCCTATCCTGTTATAAAAACAAAAAGAATCAAACGAAGTGGTGAGAAAAACGTTTTATGGCTGAGCGGGCAGCTTCCCTCCGGGTCAGGCTTTTTAACATAAATTTGGGACATGGTAGTCATTATAAAAGTTATGATGGCCTGGCCCTAAAAGCTTTCTGATTGACTGATTGAATAAATTCTGATAATTTTATTCAAGTAAATTCAATAAATTACATAAATAGCGAAAAACTAGAGGGCAATTTAAAAAGAAATGGACCTATACAGCAATCTAGGAATACTCATTGTTGATAAGAATGAGCCCACCTGCCACAAGATTGGTGTTTACTTAAGTAAAAAATACTGGGTTTGGACTTTCAATGCTGGTAAGGAGGCCCTGGCAAAATTAAAACAAGTTCAGGCTGACATATTGATCTCGGCTCTGAAGCTCAAAGATATGGAGGGCTTAAATTTTATCAAAAAAGCTAAGAAGATTTTTCCTCAGATATATGTCATTGTTATTGCTAGCTCACCGGACCTATCAAAAAAAATGGAACAGCTAAAAGACATCGCCTATGACTTCATCACTAAGCCTGTGGACGAGAAGCAGCTCAATCTGGTTCTCAAAAGGGCAGTTGGCCATCAGCAGTTGCTCAAGAAAAAAGAAATATATAAAGAATTATCTATCCTGGACCACCTGACCAAGGTTTACAACAGAAGATACCTTGATTTGATGCTTGCCCGGGAAATAGAGAGATCCAAGCGAGTTTCTCGTCCTTTCTCTCTGTTGATGGTAGACATAGACAATTTCAAAGAATACAACGATAAGAATGGCCACCCGGCCGGAGACTCTCTTCTTAAAAGATTTGCTCATCTGCTGATGAGATCTTCAAGAATTCTGGATTCAGTGTACCGTTACGGTGGCGATGAATTTTTAGTCCTTTTACCCGAAACCTCAAAAAAAGATGCTATTAATCTTTCCCAAAGAATCCAGTCGGTCGTCAAGGAAGAAAAATTTGAAGGCGTGGAGACTTTCCCCAGAAAACGCCTGGCTATCAGTATAGGCCTGGCGTGCTTCCCGGAAGATGGATTTTCCACAGAAGCCCTCCTCTCCCTGGCTGACCGAATGATGTTTAAGGCTAAGAAACTGGCCGAGAATAAAATCTGCTTTCTAGGCCAAAGTTTAATACATTAATTCGTTCCGACCTGTTTATTCAGCTTATCTAAATTCCCCTTGCTCTCGTCGCTATTCAGTGAACGGCCTTAAGGATTCAAGATATTTTCTCAGGTCCTGGCTGAACTCTGGCCGCTTCAGAGCCAGTTCGATGGTCGCTTGTAGGAACCCAAACTTATCTCCGGCGTCATAGCGTTTTCCCTCAAAAAGATACCCATAGACAGGCTGCATCGCCAAAAGGAGCTTTATGGCGTCGGTTATCTGGATTTCGCCTTTTTTATCGGGAGCAGTTTTTTTAATGACCTCGAATATTCCGGGAGTAAACACATATCGCCCCAGAATGCCCAAGTCAGAAAAGGCCTTCTCCGGACCGGGTTTTTCGATCATATCTTCTATCTGAAAAACTCTCTCTGAAACCTGCTTGGGTTTGACGATTCCGTATTTCTTTGTTCCCTCCTTATCCACGCGCCCGAGAACAATGAACGTAGCCTTGAACTCAGAAAATGAATCACCGAGCTGCTGTATGCAGGGTTTAGGACAGTCGAATATATCATCAGGGAGGAGCACAGCAAAAGGCTCCTGGCCAATGTAGCTTTTAGCCATCAGGATGGCATGACCCAGCCCTAAAGCCTGTTTCTGGCGGATGAAGGCAAATTCTGCCAGTTTCGATATTCTTCTGACCTCTTCTAAGAAATCGAGCTTTTTCTTCTCTTCCAGAAACTGCTCTAACTCGGGGATTTGGTCAAAATAATCTTCCAGCGACGATTTCCCTCTGCTTGTTATGACGGCGATGTTTTCGATTCCAGCCTGGACAGCCTCCTCCACACAATACTGAATGAGCGGTTTATCGATAACCGGAAGCATCTCTTTAGGCTGCGACTTCGTAGCAGGCAGAAAACGCGTACCAAACCCGGCAGCGGGAATGACGGCTTTCCGAATCTTCATGTTAACTCTCAAAGAGCTTCATGAGCGTATGATTCCTCATTGTCAGAAGGTTCCCTTTCATTTTTTTAAAGAACGAAAAAGAATACATGCGAGATAAATAAGAAATCCTTCTTACTCTCTATGCTACCACCTGTAGCCTGCTGAGATACTAATAGCGAGAATGTTTTGAGAATATGTACCAGGCATTGCCGTTTCATAACCAGGGAGCAATTCAATCTCAAAATAAGGCTCCTCAAGTGTAGGATTCACCTTATAACGAACACTTCTTTCTTTCCCCATCAGGTATTCTACGGCAAAGTCTATTTGAAGGCCGTTAAGATAATATCCAAGCCCACCGGTAAGGGCATGGAAATCATAACTGGGAAGGAGAACATTCATTGTCTCATCAGGAGCAGGAGATGGATCATAGTAATAACCGGCTCGAAAAGCAAGGTTATTGCTCCAGTATTCGGCTCCAAACCTGATTTGAAGTGCATCATCCCAGTACATTGGCCTTTCATCATCGCCGCTCATAGCCATCATTAGTGACCAAAAGGGGTCCTTATAAGTCGTCTCTATCACATCAATTCTTGACCATTGGGTCCACTGCAGATCAGCAGTCAGGATAAGCTTTTCAACGGGCCGAAAGGCAATTCCCCCCGCAATCCACATCGGCCAAGTGATCTCCCTTTCAAGGTCTGATGTTGTATTTGCTCCCAATAAGGGCATTTTAGAAATTGTGGCTTCGCCGCTGAATTTTACTGTACTTGCAGTACGGAAGGTCGCGCCAAGGCTAATCTTTTCATTCGGCTTATACAGGACTCCAAAGGTTGCTCCATATCCCCATCCATTCATAGATTCTTCGTACTGACCGAGGTCCACGGTGAGGCTATCGACCTCTGCAGCGCCCGCGTGCATGGCGATATCAAACATGGCGTAATTTATGTTCAGGGCTGCTCCGACAAATACTTGGTCATTAATTTTATAGGCAAGACCTGGAGCAATAGTGACCATACCAATCTTACTCTCCCACTTAATACTGGGGTCATTATTGGCAATAACAGCAAAATCAGCACCGTCCCACTTTGCTCCCAGACCGGAAGGAGTATAGACACTCAGTCCGGCGACGACATTCTCGCTCACAGGATGATAATAAGCAACCATTCCGGCAAGATAATGCTTGGCTGCAGTCTCGGCATTGACCAGAGTGAATTTTCCTAGGCCAGGAATCTTAGGAGATAACTCATAAGCGCCCTTAGGAATAATATCAACTCCGTAGAAGCCAAAATATTTCTTATCGAAAAGAGCAATCCCTGCTGGATTCCAGAAAATCGTGCTGAAATCATCTGCCAAACCTACAAAGGCACCACCCATAGCTAAAGCTCTTGAACCGAGACTGTTCAAGTTCAAGCCATTGGCCAGAGCCATAGAGCTAAGAAACACAAGAAATACGAGTATCGAAAAGAATATTTTTCCTCTTTGCATCATATCCTCCTTTATAGCTTCCCTCTGTTTACTATATTTATCGAATTTTTGTCAAATGTTTTAGGATCAGGTCAACACTTTTAACTTTAAATCTCGAATTAAAATTAATACTCAGCAGTTGATTCATTCATCCTTTATCCATATATCGTATACAGGCAAAAAAAGTTAAAAGTGTTGACCTGACCTTAATTAGACAGCCTGGACTTCTTTTATCTCAGGAACTTTCTTTTTAATAAAATTGGTAAGCCCATGGGTTAAAGTCATCTGCCGCATCGGGCATCCCTCGCAGGCGCCTAATAGCCTGACCTTAACCACTCCGTCATCAGTAACTTCCACAAGCTACACATCTCCTCCGTCGGCCTGAAGATGGGGCCTTATCTCCTCGATTGCTTTTTTTACTTTTTCTTCCATTTTTTTCTCCTTACTACTCTTTTTTAACTGACTTTTTTGAGAAGACAAACTCTTTTTTATTATTGACTCCGACTTTGACTGTATCTCCTTCCTCGTATTCTCTTTCTAAGATTTTTAAGGCTAATGGATTCTGAATATCACGCTGGATGGTTCTCTTCAGCGGCCTGGCCCCAAAAATCGGGTCATAGCCTCTCTCAGCCAGTAACTTCTTGGCCTGCTCGCTTAATTTAATCTCTATCTTTTTTTCCTGAAGTCTCTTCCTCAGCTCATCTACCTGCAGATCAACAATCTTCAGGATTATCTCTGAAGAGAGGGCTCGAAATATGGTGATCTCGTCTACCCGGTTCAGAAATTCTGGTCTGAAATAGCTTTCCAGGATTTCTCTGACTTTCTTCTCCATGGTCTCAAAATCTCGACTGAGCTCTTTAATCACCTGACTCCCTAAATTGGAAGTCATAATAATAATGGTATTCTTAAAGTCAACCGTTCTTCCCTTGCCATCCGTTAAACGACCATCATCTAATATCTGAAGAAGAATGTTAAAAACATCCGGGTGAGCCTTTTCTATCTCATCCAACAAAATCACTGAGTAGGGCTTGCGCCGAACGGCCTCGGTCAGCCTGCCCTCGTCGAATATCTGAAGAAGAATGTTAAAAACATCCGGGTGAGCCTTTTCTATCTCATCCAACAAAATCACTGAGTAGGGCTTGCGCCGAACGGCCTCGG
>CP070825.1:2002359-2008081 GCA_020344415.1 Candidatus Aminicenantota bacterium | reverse complement strand
TATCTCATCACCCTTCCCGGATTCACGGGAGTGGGGTGTCGGGCGCTTCCCCCAGATTAAATCTGGAGTACGAGCCGAAGCTCTAGTCTCTGCACCTTCCCTGCTCTTTCTTGAAAGAGTTGGGCTTGGCTCAGGATTACCTTTCTCCGTATCTGACGAAGGGAAGGCTTCCCTGAATTCACCCGATTTTTCAACCACGATTCCTCGTGGAAGCTGCATTTATACAGCCACCCGCTCTGCCGATTGAGCTACCGAGGAGCAAGCCATCAATAATTTAACAGAATTAAGGAAGAATATCAATGAATTAGGAGAATGATTTGCTGAGAAAATTTGGATAATAGATTTAGAAGCGATAACCGGCTTGCTTGACTTTTTTTCGGTAGTCTTCCCCCCATACATTCACAATTTTACACATCTCATAAATTCTTGACCTTAAGCGGATTCCGATCCTGTCAACAAGAGTATCGTCGCTTTTTTTATAGTAAGATTCTCTGGTGTCTTCTTCCTCTTCTTCGCTATCTATGTAATTGGAGGTAAAGACAGTTAGTTTTTTATTATTGTATCGATTGTTGATGATGTAGAAAACCGTTTCCTCAACCCATGCTGTTGTCCTTTTGGCTCCTAATTCGTCCAAGACAAGGACATCCTTCTGGAAGACAGGTTCTAAGATATTTGACTCGGTCAAATGGGAATCTGGAGTATAAGTACTCTGGATGTTTCTAATCAGTTCTCTGAAGTCACAGAAATAGCACGGAACATTTTTCTTTTTGACTAATTCATTGATGGTGGCCACAGCAAGGTGCGTCTTCCCTACCCCGCAAGGGCCTTGAAAAAGGAGACCAACATCCTGCGCAGGGAAATTTTCTACAAATTTTTTTGCTATTTTTGTAGCATGCTTGTGGGAATCGTCATGAATCTCAAAATTCGAAAAAGTGCAGGAACGGTATCTCCTCGGGATATTCGCCTGATCCAAGAGGTTTTGGATTTGTTGATCCTTATAGCACTTACACCGTTTGGCCACCGCCCCAGAACTGGATTCCTCCAGAACCCATCCTGTATCTTGGCACTCAGTGCAAACCTTCTCAGCCATTAGTTTAAATATCCTTTAAGTTGTTTGAGATTATGAGATCGGCTCAATTTCCTCATCGCCTTTTGTTCAATCTGTCTTATTCTCTCTCTGGTTAAGTGCATCATGTCTCCTATTTCTTGAAGCGTTCGTGGTCTATCATCGTCCAATCCGAATCTTAATTTTAACACACGTGCCTCTTTTTCATCCAGTTCTTCTAAGAGATCTCTAATTTGCTGTTGGATAGAGTTTTTAACAATTTGGTATTCAACAGATGGTGTAAGGCTATCTTTTAGCTTGTCTTCCACTTCCGCGCTCTCATTATAGAGTTTATCACTGAGTGAGACATTCTTTTCATCAAACAGTTCTAAATCTTCAACTTCATCGGTTGTTATTCCCATTCTTCGAGCAATTTCTTCCCTTGTGGGTTCTCTTCCCAACTCTCCTTTGAGCGAATAAGCTTTTTTCTTCATATCTGAAATTCGATCGGAAAGCTTCTGTGGAAGATGATAAATACGGGAATATTGCGTGAGGGCATGGATTATAGCTTGTCTTATCCACCAGACAGCGTAGGATATGAATTTTACATTTCGTTTGGGATCAAATCTTTTTGCCGCCTCAATGAGTCCAAGATTACCCTCATGGATTAGGTCGAGCAGGCCTATTCCCATTCCTTGGTATTTTTTTACGAAAGAAACAACAAATCTGAGATTGGCTTCTATTAAGTCCTTTAAAGCATTTTTGTCGCCTTTTTGAATGAGCCTACCAAGTCTTTTTTCTTCATCTTGAGAAATTATTGGGAACTTAGAGATCTGGTTCAGATATTTTTTTAAATTCTTTTGATCGAGAATGTCCATGCCTTACTCTTTTTCTTTTTCAATCTTGATGATTTTAGCTGGATAAATTTGGACCAAGTCTCTTTTTCGCTTTTCAAGCTCCTCTTCTCTGCCTTCAAAAAATTCTTTTGTTATATACTCAAGGAATCTATTTACTTCTTCTTCAATCTGCTCTATCTTTTTTCTCATATTCAGGACCACTTCCACACCCGCCAGATTGACGCCTAAATCGCGGATCATGCTCAGTATCAACTCCAGTTGTTCCAAGTCCTCTTCTGTGTAGAGTCTCGTATTCCCTTCGCTTCGAGAAGGGCTCAGCAATCCCTCTCTTTCATAGAGCCTCAAGGTTTGGGGATGTATGTTGTACATTTTAGCAACACTGCTAATGTGATAATAATTTTTTGGTTCTTTTTTCTTCACCATTTTAGTGAACCTCAAATTTTTCCCTAGGATGCTGTTGAGAGATTTTTTCAAGCTCTCTCATCATTTCTCTTATTCTCTCGTCGTTAAAGGGAGGAGGGACAATAGAGACTTCTACGAATTGATCTCCTTTTTTCCTGCTTCCAAGTATGGGGGCTCCCTTATCCCTCAACCTGAATTTTTGGCCGGATTTTGTGCCTGGAGGTATTCTGATTGTTGTCTTGCCGTAAAGGGTAGGAATCTCAATTTTTGTACCCAGAGTGGCCTCAGGTACTGTTATGGGCACTTTTATATAAATATTTGAACCTTCGCGTTTAAAAAGAGAGTGGGCGTCAACTTCAACAGTGATGTAAAGATCGCCATTAGGACCTCCCGTTCTCCCTGCATTTCCTTTTCCAGGGATTCTGACTTTTGAACCTGTATTGACTCCACCGGGAATCCTGACGCTTATCAATTCTGTCTTTTGAACCAAGCCCTGTCCATAGCATGTCGGACATTCCTGCCCACGCGTTCTTCCAGTACCTCCACATGCTGGACACGTTGTCGAAAATCTCATAGAGCCTCTTTGAATGTACGTGTGGCCGCTCCCTCTGCATTGAGGACATGCCTGTGCTCCTCCTTTCTGAATATATCCCTTTCCTCCACAGGTGGAACAAGCGACCATTCGAGTTAATTTTATCCGCGTTTTCAATCCATGGATCGCATCCAAAAATCCAACCTTCATCGTGTAGTGGAGGTCTTCCCCTCTTTCTGGTCTTTGGTAAGTCTGACGTGCAGAGGTTCCGAAGAGATTCTCGAAAAAGTCTCTGAAGGGAGAAGTGCCAAAGCTGGAAAAATCAAAACCCTCAAAACCTGATGAATAGGCCTGTTGGTATGTTCCTCCTGGAGGAGCATCTCCGGCAAATCCGAACTGGTCGAATTGACTTTTTTTCTTGGGGTTGCTTAGAACAGAATAGGCTTCTTGGATTTCTTTGAATTTTGTTTCTGCGCTCCTGTCTCCTGGATTCAGGTCAGGATGGAATTTCCTGGCGAGTTTGCGGTACGCTTTCTTTATTTCGGATAGACTCGCCTTTCTGTCAACTCCCAGAATTTTGTAATAATCTTTATCCATTCCTGACCTTAAAATTTAAGGCGCTTATCAGGAGTCAGAATTTCCGAATAGAACTAGATAAGCTTTACTTTTTATCCTCATCCACTACTTCTGCATCTATCACTTCTTCTTCTGATGAAGCTTCTTCAGACGAGGCTTTCTCTTGCTCCTGTGCTCCGGCTTGAGCGTCGGCTGGGCCTTCCTGGGCCGCGCCCTGCTGAGCTTGCTGCTGAGCTGCCTGTTGATACATCATCTCTGTCATTTTGTGGGAAGCCTGGGAAAGTGCTTCCATAGCCTGTTTTATCTGCTCCAGATTTTCAGTTTCAATGGCCTTTTTCGTGTTTTCGATCTCGGTTTGCAATTTATTTGCATCGTCTTCGGGGACCTTATCCTTATTCTCTCTTAATAGCTTCTCCAGGTTATAAACCATTTGGTCAGCCTGATTCTTGGCGTCTATAAGTTCTCTTCGTTTCTTGTCTTCTTCAGAATGAGCGTCAGCATCTTTAACCATATTATCAATTTCTTTATCGTCGAGTCCACTATGGCCGGTGATTGTAATGGCTTGTTGTTTTCCAGTCCCTGTATCCTTGGCAGATACATGGAGTATTCCGTTGGCATCTATGTCGAAAGTTACTTCAATCTTAGGTATGCCACGTGGAGCGGGGGGAATGCCATCCAGATGAAACCTGCCAAGTGTTCTATTATCAGCAGCCATTTCTCTTTCTCCTTGAAGGACATGGATTTCTACGCTCGGCTGATTATCGGCAGCTGTAGAGAATATTTCAGCTTTTTTGGTTGGAATGGTTGTGTTTCGAGGAATCATCTTTGTGAATACAGCTCCAAGAGTTTCGATTCCAAGAGTCAGAGGGGTCACATCCAAAAGGAGAACATCTTTTACATCTCCTGCTAAAACAGATCCCTGGATAGCAGCTCCAGCGGCTACGACTTCATCAGGGTTGACTCCCTTGTGAGGTTCTCTGCCGAAAAGATCTTTAACTAATTGCTGAACTTTTGGAATGCGGGTCGACCCTCCCACGAGGATTATCTCATTTATATCGCCCGGCTTTAAATTGGCATCTGCCATAGCTTGTTTGCAAGGCTCGATGGTTCTTTGGATAATATCATCCATTAGCTGCTCTAACTTAGCTCTGGTAAGCTTCATCAGAAGATGATTTGGACCAGAGGCATCCGCTGTGACAAAAGGAAGGTTTATCTCTGTCTCCATAGTTGTTGAAAGTTCCATTTTTGCCTTTTCAGCGGCTTCTTTTAACCTCTGGAGGGCCATTTTATCTTTAGAGAGGTCTATTCCTGACTCTTTTTTGAATTCAGTCACGAGCCAGTTTTGGACTCGCTGATCGATGTCATCACCGCCTAAATGGGTATCTCCATTTGTGGATTTGACTTCGACAACGCCCTCTCCGACCTCTAAAACAGAAATATCAAATGTTCCACCGCCAAAATCATAGACAGCAATAGTCTCGTCCTTTTTTTTATCCATTCCATAAGCCAGGGCTGCAGCAGTCGGTTCGTTTATAATGCGCTCAACTTTCAATCCAGCAATCACACCTGCATCTTTAGTCGCCTTTCGTTGGCTGTCATTGAAGTAAGCAGGTACAGTGATAACGGCATTCTCTACTTTTTCTCCAAGATGGTCTTCAGCGGCTTTCTTCAATTTTTGAAGGATTATAGCCGAAAGCTCAGGTGGAGCATATTTCTTGTTAAAAGCCTCAATTCTCACGTCTCCGTTCGAAGCTTGAGTGACTTTGAATGGAACCTGTTTGATTTCTTCAGGAACTTCCTTGTATCGGCGCCCCATGAATCTTTTGATAGAGTAAACAGTGTTTTCTGGATTCGTGATTCGCTGTCTCTTAGCTACTTGACCGACTAATCTTTCTCCTTTTTCGTTGAAAGCAACAACAGAAGGAGTTGTTCGTCCTCCCTCTTCGTTGGGAATGATGAGGGGCTTATCGCCCTCTGTTACGGCTACAACAGAGTTTGTTGTTCCGAGGTCAATACCTATTGTTTTAGCCATTTATATATACCTCCAATTTTAGTCTAGTAATAATATAAAACTTGAGTATAATTTTGTCAAGATATTTATAATAATTTCTTGAAATTATGATAAAAGTTGTGTCAAAAGGGGCCTTAATGAAGAATTTCGGAATATTTGCTTTTTGGATTTCTCTGAATAAGGTTTATTACATCCTGATTTACAGACTATTATGTTTAATATGAATTATTTATAATGGAAAAAATACCGATTATTATTATAAGAGAATCAAACGAAAGAAATGATTCTCTTGATCCTTT
>CP070825.1:1974468-2002259 GCA_020344415.1 Candidatus Aminicenantota bacterium | reverse complement strand
AGTTATTCCTAATAATTGTTGAACTATTGCCCATAAAAATAAAGCGATTAAAAAATATACAATGCCAAGGATAAGAATGAAAAAAGAAGAAACACCATATTGAATAAGCTCTCCACCATCACCAATATTCAGAAAAACTCCCATTATTAGATAGACTCCATTTATTAAAAATGCGGATCCCGCCAGTACTAGAATTGGAATACGAAAATAATATCTTTTTACCCAAATAAATAATACTGCAGGTAACACGGCAAACAATAAACCAAAAGTAACTCCCCCCCATGCCGTAAATAACGGATTATTCAAGTCTTGGCCAAAATTCCAACTCCATGAAAATGGATTTAAAACAAATTCCTTTATATGACCACCATCAAGCATCACTGCAAAAGCGTGACCTAGTTCATGAAAAGCTATAGTAATATTATATCCGATACAGAAGCTTCCAAATATTAATAAGATATAAAATATATCTACCTTTTTACTTAATGAAATATTATTCACTCTTTCCTTAATTCTTAAATATCAAAATTATATAATTAACATATATTTTACTGTATATTCCTTTTTTTAGTTAGCAAAAAAATATGCCAATTTGGGTTGGCAAATACTTATGATAGTGGGGTTATTAATGGGATCAGGCTTGAATAACTTGAATTTTTTTTAAAAAAGGGGGCTTGATGAATCAAGCCCCTTTATCAAATGATCAAGATTGCTTTGTCTCTATGTTCCTCGCAATGACACCTGAAAAAAAAGTGAACGGTCAGAATCCAGGCATGAACGAGAACTGGAAATACCAATCCTTATTCACCCTGCTAAGCGGCTTTACAAAATTGACTCCAATTACTGCATATCCGAAGAAGTTCATCCGAAGACCTACACCAGCGCTAGAAATCGGTTTGCGATCTCCGCCCAGAAACCAGGCTTTGTCAAAACTCCACCAGGCGATTCCTGTATCAAAGAAGGCGATAAAATCCATTGGCAGAACACCGTAATACCCTCTTCCAATGCCAAGAACACTGAACAGCGGAAAACGAAGCTCCACATTGGCTACTGCAATTCTGCTTCCGAATAACCGGTCATAATTAAAGGGATTCTCTGGGTCTACAGCTTCAGCTACGCTGAAAGAACTGTTGTTATAACCGCGGACTAAAGAATCATATCCCATGTATAAAGGGAAAAGCCGTCCGTCCTCAGCACCTTTTCCATAACGACCATAGTGGAGGAAACGAAATGCAAGGGTGAAAGGTCTGGCGGGCATGAAATATCGACGATAATCAGCAATTACATTATTGAAATTGACAGTACCTATATATGGAGAGACTTCAAGACGATAGCTCTGTCCAAGGATTGGACCTGTCGCGCCGTAAAAGGAACTGTCATATACAAGGGCAGCCGTTGCGAAACCAAAGCTGAGGCCAGGAGGTGATGGAAGTTTTTCTTTTTCATCTAGAATTCGTTGCCCTGTGAAGTAGGAGTAGGCACGGGTCCGGACCTCTTGATCAAAATCGATAAATTGATAGCCAACAAAGAGTTCAAAGCGCCGCACCTGATTGAAGGGGTAGGCTGCATATCCTGAAACCTGATAGTTTATTTGTCTGAAAATGAATTCTTCTTCGATTTCTGCTAGCTCATCAAAGACGTTCCTTAATCCGGTTCTAAAAGCTCCAGAAACATAGGGAATTCGTTGTGCAACCAGTCCCCAGTTCAATCGATGTCTGCTGTTTTGATAGCCGACCAATGCCGCCGAATCAAGGAGTCGGTTGTTCACCTGTGCCATTGAAACAATGTTGTGATAGCCGAGCATATCGCTGAAGTTAAATGCGATACCTCCTGCAGCGTATGATCCAAATCTGTCCAATCCGATAGCTAACTGGGGTTGGCTCACATAATCCAGGGCAATTTTTGGCTTATAATCACTTATTTCAAATTCGCCTTCTCTAGGAAGTCCAAAGACAGGATTTTTAATTAGCCCCAGAACTTCTCCTTCAGCTTTTCTTCGAGGAGGAAGCACAGAAGGTCTTACATCGCCAAATTGAGCTAATGATTCTTTACCAACTGCATCTTCTGGAGCATCAATGGAGTAGATAGAGAATTTGTCTGCTTCATATAAGCAATAGGAAATACGACCGTCCTTTTGGGCAACCGAAAGAGCAGGGCTTAGAGCTGTTATGCCGCTTATTCCTGTATATAAATTTGTTACCTGGAAGATGCTTCTACTAGCGAGATCGACCCTGTAGATATTTGATATACCGTTTTGGTCCGACAGGAAATATAGGCTCTTTGAATCCGGTGACCACTGGGGATTGATGTTCTTAGCACCCCTAAAACCTGAAACTTTCTCTATCTCACCAGACTCTGGATCCATCAGCGCCAATTCATAATTTCCTATACTCAAGAATGATAACCCTGTAGAGAATCGGTCTGTCACAAATGCAATTGCGCTCCCATCTGGTGACCAGGAAGGGTAAAGATCAGAGTAAGGGTCGTCAGTCATCTTTCTCAAGGTGCCGGAATCAAGGTCATAAATAAAGATGTTTGTTAAGCCACCCTCAAGCGCTGAGAAGGCAACAAAACGCCCATCAGGAGACCAGGTTGGATTTATAATCTCTCCCAACTCAGAAAAAATCTCTTCTCTCTCTATCTTACCTTCATCCACATTGAGCAAAGTAAGGATTGGCTTCCCTTTACTTATGGCGCTAAATATAAAACGCTTCCCTTCAGAATCCCAGGCGCCAGAGGATTTTATGAACTGCAAGCTTTCAAAATGAGGATTCACAGCCGTCTTGACAAGCCTTCGTATAATTTCACCTGTCTCAGCATCTGCTAGATACATATCTATAGAAAAAAGATCTCTTGTCGAAAGAAAAACGATCTTTTTGCCATCTGGCGAGAGCGCCGGGGAAATATTCAGGGCATTTTCTTTTGTACCTTTAAAAAGCAAGCGGCTCGATTCATCTGTCACCTGCGTTGCCTGATAGAGAGGTTCATATGTTTTTTTCATGGCGTTATGCCAATCTTTGGATAATTCTTCCACAGAAACTCCAAGGACTTTTTTGAACACAACTTCGTAATCGCCTGTCTTGCTGACTGCCTTCATAATTTTATCAACAGCACCATCTCCCCATCGTCCAGTGATGTAAGCCCAGAGGGATTGACCGTATCGATAAGGGAAAAATTGAGGGTTGCCGAGTTTCTTGATCGGAGGAAGTTTATCTCTTCTTGTTACATCCCTCATCCACATGGCTGTGTGAGGGTCAACCGGTCCGATCGAAAGATACTCTGCCAGCCCCTCAATAAACCACAGAGGGAGACGCATAGCTGTGGACGACGCCCTTCCATAACTGGAGTGTCCCTGAGAAGTTATATCAAACTGGAAAGCATGGACAAGTTCATGCCCTATAACATGGTCAGATTCAGCCAGTGAGGCTCCCAATGGAAGAACGATCCGCCTTTTCAGCACCTCTGTCACACCGCCTACTCCTTCGCCCAACACTCCAGGAATAGCGGTTGTCTGCTGAAAATCAGGAGAGCTAGAGTAAAGAATCAGAGGCTGACGCCCTCTTAGCTTATGATTGAGAACTCGGGACAATCGCGCATACCACCTTTCAGCCATACGAGCAGCCTGCTCAGCTGCCTTCTGCATTTCAGGATAGAAGTAGATATCGAAGTGTTCTGTCTTCAAAACTTTGAAATCAAAAGTCTCGTATTGAACCTTGTTCCGCCCAAAGTATTGTGCACTCAGAGAGGAAACTAAAATCCCATTTATCAAAAACAAAGACCAAAAAACAACAATGGCTCTTTTGAAAAACTGAAAGTTCATTGTGCTTTCTCCTTCAGTATTGATTCATATCTTATTGCTTATTATTCCTATATATACAATAAAGATTATAGCAAAACCCTTCGCTCAAATCAAGGTGCTCGATCGGCTTTTTAGAAATGACTATTTATATATAACCAAAGCTCAAAAACAAATTCCACACAATGATAGGCTTATCTACCAGGAAAACTAATTGTGCATTTACAACTTTTTGACTTCCTCTTCTATCAACCCCTTTATTTCTTCATAAGAAGGCGGGGGCCCCAGATTCACTTTCTTATTATCGATATAAAGAGCATCTTTTTCTCCATATTGGAGCATGACCTCCTTATCTCTCGTTTCAATTGTCTTCAATATTACTTTATCGCCAATCTCCTCTACCGCCCTTTTGGTACGCTCATGTACTATGTTGCCAGCAGGGCATTGACCGTTTAAAAAAGATGTCACTGTGACTTTTCCTGGAGCAAGCTCTGGTCCGTATTTCTTTTTAATCCACTTCGGAGGTATTGCATCTTCAGAAAATGGCTTCCATAACAATACTATATCGTTATCTGAATCGACTCTTGTATATCCCTGCTTTTCATACCAAGGGGCATTCATCCAAAATGGCTGTGATATTCCCCAAGCTGCCATCCCCTTTGCACCGAGCACCTTTGCATCTTCTTCTGCTGCTTTTAAGAGAGCTTTTCCCATACCTTTTTTTTGAAAATCACCTCTCCCCTTTTCATATCCATGGACCCAGATGCAGTTTACAAAATAGAGGTCTAAGCCTTCAGCATAGGCATGTTCTATGGGCATATATTCTATCATTCCACCAACCTCTCCCTTTTCATCTATCCCGAGTTTCACCCTCAGACCTCTGTTTTTCATCTCATTGAACCAAATCTCTTTATGATTCTCTGCTTCCTTCATTTCTTCTGCCCAATCTTCGAGACATACAAAATAGGATTGTTTATTTTTTTCTTCTAAATCTATTATCTCCATTGTTTTCCTCCAAAAATGAATACACAGTACTTAATTGCTTAGAAGAGACAGTCAAAATCTATGCCGCTTTTTACAATTAAGTATTGTGCCCCCATTTCTTAATCGTTCATCAATTATAATTCTTTAGCTTGGGCCATACCTCTTCCATGGAGAGCAAGGCATCTTTGCACAAATAGATTGGTAAATTATTTTCATAGGGCATCACATATTCATGTTTGATAACTGCAACCTGCATGACTTCCTTAAATATGCTTTTAAGATGGTGTTCACCAACACCAATTATGAGCATTACCTCTCCCCTATAACCGCGCGGTCCCCAAAGCCAGTAGTTATTATGCCCAGAAATTGCTTTAGGTAAATCAAATTTTTGGCCAAAAAAATCGATCGCCCCTGCCTCTCCATAATTTCCACAGAAAATTCCACATTTTGCTTTCTCTTCCAGGGAAAGTTGATGATACGCCTTTGCCACTGTCGCAACCATGTTTTCCCAGCCGAACATATCTGCGAAGTGTTGAGGAAGCCGCCCCATCTCATGTCTCTCTGCCGGAGGTGGAGCAACCCCTAAAAATTCAGAATAACTGATGTAGGTCTCGACTGGAAGAAGGGGCAAAGCCATGGGGGCTGTTAATACACCTCCTAAAATGAGAACTGTGGCAGTAACAGGCTTCAACCAATTCCGTCTTTTGTTGAGCATGAATTTTTCAATAGCAACTGAGCCCGCTGCAAACATGACGGGATAGATTGGAGCTATGTAGTATGTCTTGGCCTTTGACATAATAAACAAAATGAAAATGGCAAGGTACATCCATCCGAATAAACGAAACGGTTTCCCTGATTTGGAGAAAAGATAATAGAACAATCCAAAAAGCAGTATCGGAAATAAAAAAGGATGCATTTCAAGAATTTGACTGCTCAGGAACTCAAGCGGAGCAAGTGGTAAATTTTTGTAGAGGCTGGCATTTTTCATGAATTCCAGGGTCTGCCATTTATTTATGATCTGCCAGATGAGGTTGGGGAGGAAAATGAAAAATGCAATAAAGCCTGCGATCCACAGCTGAGGATTGAGAAAATACTTACGGTTTGTCGTAAGCAAAAATCCAACAACAAGTCCGAAGCCAAAGAATATCATGGAGTATTTATTCTGAAGTCCAAGCCCTAAAATTATCCCGAGTAAAATCCAGAGTTTTGTGTTATCTGATTTTAAAATCAGCACAAGAATATATGCTGACAACGCCCAGAAAAGATGATCGAAAGGATTCATGGAAAGGAAGCTGCCCAAACCTAGGTAAATAGGTGAAATAATGACAGCCAACGCTGCCAGGAATTGAGCAAAGCGTTTACCGCCAAGTTCCCTGACAATCATTCCGGTTAAAAACACGACAAGGGCTCCGGCTAATGCTGGGAAAAAACGCAGGGCGAATAGTGAATCCCCTAAAATCAGTCGTGATATTTTCGCAATTATCGCTACAAATGGAGGGTGATCCACATAGCCAAAAGCAAGTTTTTCACCACACGCCATGTAATATAATTCATCTCTAAAATAACCGTACCTACCGCTGGCCAGGAAATGAATGGCAATTTTGCCCAATGCCAAATAAAGGAGCAAAGCGACATCACTTTTAAGATAGGAATAAGCCGCGTTTTTACTTTTCATAATAAAAACTCACCTTCTATATGCTTTATGGGCCTCTTCAGACATTTTTAACAAATTTTCCTTACTCGAATATAGGTGAGATATCCGATAATGATGAGAAAATTTATCGTGATAACCGACCAGGACATGAATGCAGCGTATAATTCTCTCCCCATAATGTCGTAGAAAGTAAGGGAAATAATACAGAAATTAACAATAAGCACTCCTCTCCATAATTTTGTGTATCTAAAGAAATTATTGATGATAATCATTAATCCCAATACAGATATTAAGAGGGTATAATCCCACCCCAGAGGTGATATAAGGGGAATAAGGATAAGGAGAACAGAACACTCAAGAACTGCTGCATGGGAAATCTCTTTCCCTTTTAAAACAAGAAATAAAACCAGTGAGGCAAGAAAAACTATTACAAATCCTGAGAGAACAAGAGAGATATTCTGATTGCCTGTCCATTTCGTAAAAAACGCCAGGATGGATATATTATCCTGCGCAGTAATAAGAGACGGAGTGGACTGAGAAAGAGATGACGCCCATTCTTTAATAACCAGCATATTTCCCCGAAAGCCATAAAAAAGAGAAGGGGCCAATAGAGCAATTAATAAAAGGCCGATGCCACTTAATAGGCATTTCCATTTTTTCTTTACAATAAAATAAGGGAAAAAAATCAAGGCATAAGGTTTCAATGCAGTACCCAGCCCCCAACAAAGCCCTGCGAATATTTCTTTTTTTGAAGGATTTGATTTTTTCTCAGAAACATGAATCCAAATCATAAGAAGCAAGATCTTCGTGACAAGTGCATTGATCTGCCCCAGGTGAATCTCCCTTAAGTAAAATTTGGCTAATATCAAAGGAGGGATAACAATCACGTAGATGGATTTTATTTCTCTTGAAGGAAGAATCCTGTATGATAAATAAACTAGAGAGAAACAGCAGAATAGCACGAGAAAATACCAGATGGCTTTGGCTGCATCAAGAGGAAGGTAAGATAAGGGAAGATATAAGATTGAAGACGCAGGGAGATACTTGAACATATAATGCCCATCTTCTACGCGGTATAAAGTCTCTCCCAAACTCAATCTTTTTCCTGCCTCATAATTCACCTCAAAATCAACCATATACCCTTTAACTTTAAGCATAAAAAGCAGAAGGAATAGGATAAAAGCAAGCAAAATAAGAAGAAAAGTCTTTTTCCTAAAAAACATCCTTATTTCCCAATTTTCCCACTATCTTCACTCAATCTTTCGAGCTTAGACTCTTTTTCACTTTACTGTAGACTTCTGTAACCGAGATTGATTTCAAACATCTGTTATCCTTACATGCAGACTTCCGATTGTTAAATGCGGATACACAGGGGCTGCAGGCATAGTCAGAATAAAAGACATGACAGTTCTCAGCCAGTGGGCCATAAAGTAAGGGAGTTTCGGGTCCAAAAAAAACAAAGGTTTTGATATCTGTCATGGCAGAAAAATGTACAGGCCCACTATCATTAGTAATCAAAATATCTGAGATAGAATAAAGATCCATGAGCTCAGAAAACGTTGTCTTCCCAGCAAAATTGATGCATCTCTCAGAATCCACGGCCTCACATACAACATCAGCATCTCTTCTCTCTTTACTTGTACCGGTGATGACGATGTATACATCCTTATGACTGAGAAGTAGTTTGGCAAGCTCAACATAATTTTCTAAAGGCCATCTTCTTATGGGGATAATATCGCTGGCATTTGGGTTGAGCAGAATGATCGCCCCTGCTTTAGTTATGTCTTCATTCTCTTTTCCTAATTTTGCAAGAATCTTATCCCACGCGCTCTCTGATACCTTCAATCTCGGAACAATAATATCCTTCTTCTCGACAACTTTCTTAGTAAATGGCACATCTTGCTGGGGAGAGATAACTGCATAAATTAGGTTGAGCAAATTATGGGAAATATGGATGTGGGGATTGAATGCCACCTTATGAGTCAAAAGATTTCCTCTGTATAATCCCTCACTATGGAATCTGAAGTATCCTACCCTATTCTTTGCACTGCTGAGATAGCTGAGAATGGAAGTGAATCGTGCAAAAAGCTCCATATCTATAGCAATGCTTATTTTTTCCTTCCTCAATTTCCATAGTGCATTTATGGTAGTGAGCAGGAAGGCAAAAAAATTACTGTTGTTTATGGTAATTACGTTCTCGTGGGGGAGGACATCTAAGACATCTATCGTGTATCGGCTTTCCTTAAAAGTCAGAAAATATAGCTTTGCTCCAGGGAACAGCTCTTTGGTCTTCTCAAAAAGAGGATAAGCCAGCACCATGCTCCCCATTTCAGACAACTCAATAAATAGGATTTTCCCTGGGTTTTTTATGAGCACAGGTTTGCTGAATATTCTTCTCAATCTATGAACACAGGAAAGAAAAAAGCATATGGGCACTCCAAATCTGCGATCAATGAGCCTCATAAAGTCTATATTCATTTCTCTAATTCGGTCTTTTTTCTATCTTGAGCACTTTTCCTCTTTCTAACCACATAAATAAATTCTATATTCTTCGCTTAACTACCGTTGGACTCGTCCTGACTGTTCCCCTGCAACCAACCGTTCTACCTCCTGGACACTCACAGATGTAAAATCCCCAGAAATCGAATGTTTGAGGCAGGCAGCAGCTACTCCAAAAGAAAGCGCCTCTTGATCAGCTTTGCCCTTTAGAATGCTGTATATTAATCCCGCTGCAAAGGCATCTCCGGTTCCAACCCTATCTATGATCCAAATATAGTACCGGGGGCTTTTGTAAAAATTCTTGCCATCGAAGAGACAGGCTGACCAGTAATTTTCAGAAGCAGAGATGCTTTCACGAAGGGTAATGGCAACTTTTTTGAAGCCAAACCGCTCTATCAGCGCTTCTGCTAATTTCCGATATCCTTCGATATCCAGCTTGCCCTCAGTCACATCCGTGCCTTTCGGCTTTATTCCAAACACGCGGATCGGATCTTCTTCATTACCTATAAGAATATCCACAAAGGGCATGAGTTTTTCCATCACCTCTTTCGCTTTTTCGTCTTTCCAGAGCTTTTTACGGTAATTCAGGTCTGCACTTACGGTGATTTTTTTCTTTTTAGCAACTTCCAGCGCCATGCGCAGAGTGGCAACAACAGAATCACCCAATGCTGGAGTGATTCCTGTCCAGTGAAACCATTGAGCATTCTTGAACACGGCTTCCCAATCTAAATCGCGGGGCTCAATTTCAGAAAATGCTGAGTACGCACGGTCATAGACAACCGTGGAAGGTCTCTGACCAGAACCCTGCTCCAGATAATATATACCCATTCGATTTCCTCTTCGGATAATGAACTGGGTATCCACTCCATAACTTCTCAGCGTTAAGAAGGCATTATTTCCAAGGGCATTATCAGGAAGCACAGTGACATAAGATGCAGGAATCCCAAACCCTGCTAAGGCCACGGCTACGTTTGCTTCAGCACCGCCCAAGTTCAACTCAAAGTTGCTTGCCTGTGCCAAACGAATGCCTCCAGGAGGAGACAAGCGCATCAGCATTTCTCCAAAGGTAACAACTTTGGATTCTAGAATTCTTTCCCTTGGCTTTTCAGGTGGCAGCACAATTTTCTCAGGAGCCCTAGGCTTGAGCATGTCCTTCCACCGCTTGATATCGGCTTTTAGTTTTTCAGGATTATTGATGTGCTTTGTTAAAGCAGAAGCACAGAAAACTCCCTTGGGGTCTTTTCTCACTGCCTCCTTAAGCGTATCGAGAGTGATTCCTCCCGTATAAATGATGGTCACATCCTTAAAAGGACCTTTCCATAAGGGGGCCAGGTCCATCTGGGAAAGCTGCCCTGAAAAAGCCGGAAAGAGTTTATAAATCCACTGATAGGGAAACTTTTGCCTGAGGTCCTCTAATGAACAGCCATATTTTTCTGCTTTCCGAACTAGTTGCTTGCCCACATCTGCCAATCCACCCGGTATACACATGACATTGTTTTCGACACAAGCATCCACCACTGCTGGAATATAATCGGCGGACACAACGCCTGCAGCACCAGCCTTTATAGCATCCTCGGCTTGGAGGCGGGTCATCACTGTGCCTGCTAGCACAAGAGCATTCGGATATTTCTCTAGGATGGCTTTAATGCCGTCTAAAGCATGTTCTGAGCGCAACGCAATTTCAAGGATAATTCCCGAAGCAAAAAACAATTCATAGGCGCTCACACATTCCTCTTTGTTTTTAGGCGCAAGAAGGGCAATCAGCTGTCTCTTTTTTAGCTCATTGAAAATCCTTTCTGATTTCTTCATACTCCATCCTCCCTTTTTAGTTCATCTTATCCCTAAAGATGTCGGATGTTCATCCCGCCACTGATTTCAACAACCAGGCCCGTGGAGTATGCAAAATCTCCTCTTGCAAGAGCAGCCACCGCCTTGCCTACATCCTCTGGAAATCCCCATCTTTTTTGAGGAACAAGTCCCTCTTCGATGAGCCTGTCATATTTTTCTCTAACAGGAGCAGTCATATCTGTTTTTATAATGCCGGGACGTACCTCATACACATTTATCCCAAATCCGCTCAGTCGATCAGCAAAAACTCTTGCCATATTGCTGATTGCGGCTTTAGAGATACAGTATTCTGCTCTGGAAGGAGAAGAGACTTCAGCTGATATGGAAGATATAAAAATGATACAATACTTGCCCTTCAACTCAGAGTCTTTCTTAATCTGATCTATCATCTGCCGGGCAATTCTTTGAGTCAGGAAAAAAGTTCCTCTTGCATTGACAGAAAGGACTCCGTCAAAATTCTCTGGGGTTGTCTCAAGAATATCCAATCTTTCATCTGGGGCAACTCCCGCATTATTCACAAGCACATTTATCTCTCTAAATTTATCCAGAACCTGGCGAAGAATGATCCCATGGTCATCCAAAGACGAAATATCCCCTTTAATAGGCAAAAACGAAGTTTTCAGCTCCTCTACTCTTTCTTTAACTTCAAAAAGCCCGGACGCCTTATTATCTGGTTCAAAAAGAATATCGTTCCCTACAATGTCGAATCCATTCTTCGCCAATTCCAAAGCAACCCCACGCCCAATGCCTCGACCTGCTCCGGTCACAAGAGCAACTGGATTAATACCCTCCATCATATCTCCTATTACTTTTTATTTTTCACAGATATAGTATCCAAATTTTATCAGAAAAGAAAATAGAAATGTTCAGATTTTTGAAGGCTTCCATTTTTATCCTTTTGAAGCCTCCATGTAGATATCGATAAACCCTGAACAAAAGAATCGCCTGAGAAGTTCCAACAAGAAAAGAATGGTTAATTAGGAAAGAATTTTTAATAGACTAGGATTTTGTATCTTTTAATTTCTGAGTGTCTATCTTATAGTTTTTGGTAATAAACCGGACCAAGGCATCAACGACATCAGGATCGAGCTGTTCCCCTTTCAAAGCTTCGCACTTTTCCAAGGCTTTCTTGAAAGGCAATGGTTTGTTATACGGGCGTTGTGTTGTTATGGCGTCGAAGGTGTCTGCTACTGCAAGAATCCTGGCTCCAACTGGAATATCGTCTTCCTTTAAGCCGTCAGGGTATCCAGAGCCATCGAAATGTTCGTGATGCCCACGAATCATTGGAAGGGCAAAACTAAGGTATTCAATCGGACTAAGAATATTTTCGCCAGTAAGCACATGATCTTTTATAGAATGATATTCTGCTTTTGATAAAGCAGTTTCTTTTCCAATTATTTGCTCCTTGACACCGATTTTGCCGATATCATGGAGTTCCGCTGCCATTGTAATTTTATTGCACTGCTCTTGGCTGAGTTTCATCTCTCGAGCGATGCCGTTTGCATAATGGCTCACTCTTTGCGAATGCCCTCGTGTGTAGAGATCTTTGGCTTCCACTGTGTTTAATAGTGCAAGTATAGCTTCATGGTAAGCTTTCTGAATGTTTTCATAAAGTTGTGAATTCTCTATAGCAATTGCCGATTGATTGGCCAGGGCGGAAAGAAGAGTCACATCATCTTCGTCAAAGCAACTTGGTTTCTCTCGATTGTCGAGATAAATCATCCCCAACACAGTTTCCTTACTTATCAAAGGAGCACACATAAAAGATCGGAGTTTCATCGCGGCGATGCTTTTTGAAGCCAAAAAGCGTCTGTCGTGGGACGCATCGTTTCCCAAAATACACACTCTTTCATCGATCGCTTTATTGATAATGCTGCGACTTACCTGAGGGGAATCCAGAAGCACATCCGCCCTATTCTTAATGCATTTCGGCTCAAAGTCTTGCCCTTTTTCTTTGAATAATATACAAACACTTTGTACATCAGGAAATACATCTAACAACTTTTCGGCTATCTGATTGAGCAATTCGTCAATCGTTTGAATCGAATTTATGACATTCCCTACCTCATGTATTACCTTAAGATTCTGAAGTAGTTTTTCAGCGGAGGCATGCATCTTAAGTGGAACTTTTGTGATTTTTGGCGAAACGGGCTTGAGCAGTTTTTCAGCGGATGCTCTCACCTTAGCGGGAATCTTTGTGTCTTTTTTAGGGATGAGCTTGAACGAGGTGGTTTTTTCTCTGATTTGATGCGTGAGTAGGTCAAGAGGTATTGCTGAGGCGATTAGCGACTTGCCCTCTTTCCATTTGATTTTTGTAGCCAGGGCATCTTTAAGAATCTTGATCATGGTGCTTCCCATTTTTATAAGATCATCTGGAATTAGTGTCTGTCGTGTTACCCGGGTGTTATTGACGTAGGAACCATTCCGACTGTCTCTATCATAAAATACAAACGCATCTCCTTCATGGATAATCTCAGCATGTATTCTCGATAGACCCGGGTCATCAATGACAATATCACAACTAGCATCACGACCAATGACCGTACGAGCTTCTGTCAATCTCCATATGTGGCTCTTTTCTTTTCCTTCTAAACAGATAAGTTTCATTGAACTATCCTGTGATCTATCTTTGTGTAAAGCCCAACCTATGCTTCTTAGCTGATGATAACGAGCTTATACCACAGTAAAAATATGCTGTCAAAAGCTTATCTTCTGCTTTAATCATGTCCATTTCCGTGGCAGTTTCAAAAGTAGTCAGGAAGCTGATGAGGAAGTCATCCGGAGGCGAGCGGGCCGAGGACCGCAAAGAAAAAGGGGACTGTCCCCTTTTTCTTTGACGAATCAGCTTGCCTGACAGTTACTCCATCACGGTTTTGGGAATGCTTCGCATTCTGTCCTCTCATCCCCTATTTGATTATATTACCCTTCCTATATTCACTCCAAACATTCTCGAACCATGTCTCTTCCTGAGGGATTGGTCTGATATCTACCCATTGTTTCTCAACCTCCAATTTTTCATTCAGATAAACTTCCAGAATCTTTTTATCGACGAATGCATCTCTCTCATTCAAACAGAACTTCCATTCCTCCCCTAATTCCTTGCAGGGCTTTTCCCCTTCCGAATCCAAGACAAGGTAAGATCCTCTACTCTTGCCTCCTTTTTCTAGATATTCTCTACTGGCTTCAAGGTAAAGTGCATGAGTGAGGCAGAGGTCAAGATTTTTAAATGCTGCGGGTAGCGCCTGTGGTGAAGTAACTTTCATTTCCTTTTTCAATCGGGAATAGAGCCTCCAAGCTTCAGTGATGGCTTTTCTAACTCTTTCAAGTTCCCGGATATGCGCACAGCAGGCAGACATCCTCTCCTGGATTTCGCTCCTTGTGGAACGGATAAAGGAATCCTCTTCGATACGAGGATCGATAATCCTCTGAACAAATTCAAACTTCTTTTTTATTTGAGCGTTAGCCGAATTCATAAAACTTTTTCCATCTCGAGGATCATCGTTATATCTTTCTGAGATATACAGAGCAGCTCGCATGCTTCCCACCTGACCTGAATTCAGTGCCGCTCCCCCCTGCCTGTAGACTCCGTGCGTGCCGTTAACCTCCCCAACTGGAAAAAGATGTTTAATGTTCGATTCCCACCAGATATCGCCTTTAAGGCCTCCGTTGTTATGCTGGGCACATACAGCAATCTCTAGATAATCTTTACTGATATCGATGCCGTGTCTTTTGTAGAGATCAATAGCGGGCTCGTTCATTTTTCTCAGTCTATCTATGGGGGTACTGAGCAATGCCCCTGATTTCTCTAGATATGTGTGTGCTTCCTCATTTAGCTGATCAAAAGTGAAATCCTCTAGGACTCCTCCGCCACTGGGATTTCTCGTGAAGTCAAGAAATACTCTTCTCTCCTTTTTAACGGTTTCTTGGTAAACAAGGATATCTATTAGAGATGAACCATAATTGGCTACTTTTCGAGGGTCAAATGGCCACTGGTACCCCTTCAGAAAAATCGCAGTTGCCAGCTTTCCCATATCAGGGAAATAATCATTTAGGAATTCTCTCTCACCGCGGCCCTCCCTATCGGCAGAGACATATCTTGGGATGACCTGTTGATATGTCCCTGAAAGGTTCCACCTGAATTTGACAGAAGCCAAGCCGTACTGTGATTCAGTAAGGTTATTGGCGATGGCACCGATTTCAAAAGCCAACCCGCTGGATCCCAACTGACTCTCTGGATAGACAGAAGCCTTATAGATTCCTCCAGGCCCTCCCGTGGCCAGGATCACATTCACTGCATTGAAAACAACGAAACCATAATTTGAAGAATCGAGATTATTTTTGTCAAGGGCAATAGCACCAATTACGTGTTTCTCATTGTCTTTAGCCTCTGTCAACAAGCCAATGACTTCATGCATGTCGAAAACCTTGATTCCTCTGCTCTTGATATCTTTTGCAAGGCATTCAAACATTAGGTGAGACGTGAGAGGACCAGCAGATGTGGCCCGACCACGTGGGTCATGGTCTGTTTTGTAGCCCGCATATTTCCCATAACGGTCGTGAGGAAAAGGAACCCCAAGGCTCACAAGATGAAAAAAAGCCTGCGCAGAATTTTGGGCTTCACACAAGGCAATATCGCCATGCATCGAGCCTCCCTTGAACAGATCTTTCGCCATCTCAAGGGAAGAATCAGGCAAATCTCCTGAAAGAGAAAGCTTATAATAAGTCTGCTTGTCTGAGCCAGCGTTATTGGAGGTCCCTCCTCCCCACTCATCGGTCACAACGGCTATGTCCTCCTTTCCCATTTTATGAAGATTCGAAGCAGCATTTAATGCAGCAGCGCCACTTCCTATGATAAGGGTATTGAGGGAAAAGAGAGGCAGACTGGTTCCCCCGTCAATTTCAATCACACTCTCTTTCATGTTTTTTTGCTCTGCAAATAATATCATAAAGGGATGGATTCTTGAAAGCTGATTAAAAGAAGAAAGCCTACTTTTCACCTTTAATGTAGGAGCTTGATTCATCAAACCCACCTGTTTGATGTACATCGTATGGTGCAGCGGTTTGATTTATCAAACCCGCCTTGTTATTGCGAGAGACCGAAGGGAACGTGGCAATCTCTTAAGATCGGGAAAAAAGTAGCTTGTTCCCTTTTTTATTTTTGTTGTTTTTTGACCTTAGATAGCTCTTATGTTATAAGTTCAATTCATCAATAGAAAACCTAAAGATACGTCAAATAATTGAAAAGGAGGAGTCATGAGAAAAAGAAAAATTAATCCATTTGTATGGGCAGCAGCCTTTGTAAGTTTTTTCTTAATCAGCTACACCATGTTTCCTGCTGAGAGTCTCATTTCTACTAAAGACTTCAATGTCTTCAAATGGAGACATGTTGGACCTTTCAGCTTCTCTGGACGGATTACATCTTTCACGGTTCCCCCAGGACAGAGCCAAACTTATTATGCAGCTACTGCTACAGGCGGAATCTGGAAAACAGAAGATGGGGGGATTCATTTTGCGCCCATCTTTGATAAATGCGGAGTTATGAGCATGGGGGATCTCGCTGTGGCCCCATCGAATCCCGAAATCATCTATGCTGGAACAGGAGAGCCTTTGCATGCACGATCCAGTGCCCATGGAAATGGAATGTGGAAATCTACAAATGGCGGGAGAGACTGGGCTCAAATTGGATTGGAACAAAGTTACTTCATTCCAAGAGTTGAGGTCGACAATAAAAATCCTGATATCGTCTATGTTGCAGCTGAAGGAAAACTCTATGACAACAAGATGGATTGCCAGCGCGGATTGTACAAGACTGTTGATGGAGGGAAGACCTGGACACGAATCCTTGATTTAAAAGACAGAGGAGTTGGCGATTTCGTGATCGATCCAACAAACTCAGATATCATCATCGCTGTGGCCTACAAGACATACAGAAGGACATGGACTTTCATCGACCGCCAGGAAGGAAATCATCTTTATAAATCGATTGACGGGGGAACAACCTGGAAAAAACTGACAACTGGTCTCCCGATGAATATCAAGACCGGCTGGAATGGAGTCACAATCTACCCAAAGGATCCGAACATTGTCTATGTTCGGATGGATGAGGAAGTGAATCTGGGATTAAGCGAGAGAGCAAACGCTGCTCTTTTCAGAGAACGGAGAGTTTTTAGAGATGCCTACTATTTGAATAAATTTAAAACGTTCAAAATCCATCGCGAGATAGAGAAGCTTGTGAAATTCGAACCTGTTACCTTCAAGGATGAAAAAGAGCTTGTAGAGAAACTAAATGAAATCATCAGAGACAGTGAATTTCCCAAGAAAATCGGTATTGATTTAAAAGCTTTTAACAAGAAAACCAGAGATGTCTTCAAGAAAAAAGAAAAGATTCTAGAGAGTATCGATGAGATCGAAAAATTGTTAAAAAGAAGAGAAGAGAGAGGAAATTTCTATGAAGAACTTAATAGCTCTGTACTCTTATTCCTCTTTGCAGACTCAGAAGGCATCGAGATCAAAGATGGTGTTTTTACTGTAACGGATATCGAAAAAGTGCACATCCATCCCGATCTCAAATCACTCGTTAAGTTCGACCCTGAAAAGGTAAAGGATGAGAAAGAACTGGCTGAGAAAGCTAACGAACTAGTTAAAGATGAGGGTATGGTTGAAAAACTTGGGATTAATTTGAAGGATCTCCAGAGAGATGCCAGAAAAGCCTATAAGGATAATAAGGATATCATTGAAAAGGTCAATGAAAACCAGAAAAAGGAGAGAGAATACCAGAATATAAAGGGAAGCTATCAAACGATTAACAGGTATATCCTCCAGATCATATATGCAGATGCGTTGCGAATAATGGAGCCAGTTAAGAAATCCGGAGTCATTTACCGGTCAGAAGACCAAGGAGAATCCTGGACCAGAATGACAGAATACAAGATGACCGGAGGAAGCGCTGTTGTCAATCAGATTGAGGCTGGCTATTCCGGAAGGATATATGTTGACCCAAATAATGATAAGATTCTCTACGCCGTAGAAGTTATTGTCAAAATCTCGAAAGACGGAGGAAAGATTTTCAAAAACGCTGCATGGATAGGAACCCATAAGTGTCATGTCGACACGCGGGGAATGTGGATAGACCCGCTCAATTCAAACCATATTTTAAACGGGAATGATGGAGGAGTAAGCGAAACCTGGGATGGAGGAAAACACTGGTCACAGAAAGACACGATAAGCGCCCAGCAATTCTATGACATATCCGTCGATAACGAAATTCCTTACAATGTCATGGGTGGCACTCAAGACAACGGCTGTTGGATGGGACCATCCAGGAACAGGAATCAATATGGCGTCTTCCCCGCGGATTGGACCTATCTTCCTTCAGGCGACGGATATTATGTTCTAAGAGATTGGTGGAATCCTGAATACATTTATTTTGAGAGCCAATTCGGCCGCTCAAACCGGATGAATTTCAAAACAGGTGAGATCATAAGTCTTTCTAAGAGGAACAATGCTGAGGAAAGGACAGCCGGCAAGCCTCCTCAGAGATATCAATGGGATTCACCTATTCATCTCTCCACGCACAATCCTGGGATTGTCTATGTCTGTTCCCAGCATGTGCACATGTCAAGAAGCCGTGGAGACAGGGATACTTTTACAACCATAAGCCCGGACCTCTCTAAGAACGATAAAGAGAGAATAGAGCTCTCAAAAGAGACAAATCTTCAGTACGCCACAATCTACACTTTTCAGGAATCGCCAGTAGAGCCTGGAGTCTTTTGGGCAGGAACAGATGACGGGAACCTGCAGCTAAGTACAGATGGGGGGAAAAGCTGGCAGAACATAACAGAGAATTATTATGACAAGAAAGGAAAGCCCAAAAAGAATATCAAGGGAGCCATAATCCCCTATGACCGCTGGGTCACTAAAGTTGAGCCTTCTTCTCACGATTTAAACACCTGCTATGTCACCTATTCAGGATATAGAACTCATAATGAAGACAATTCATATATCTACGTCACCCATGATATGGGAAAAACTTGGGAAGACCTGAGCCAAGGAATGATGAATCCTGTCAGAGACCTGGAGGAAGATCCAGATAATCCCGATGTTCTGTATCTAGCCACAGATTATGGTCTGTTTGTCACAATAGATAAAGGGAAAAGCTGGGTTGAAATGAGCTCCAGTGCGCCTGATGTTCTCATTATGGACCTGGATATTCAGAAAAGAGAACGCGATCTAGCCATCGGAACCTATGGAAGAGGTATCTACATCGCTGATATTTATCCCTTCAAAGAGTTTAAGGAAGAAACCTTAAAAAAAGAAACGTATCTCTTTGATATACAAAGAACAATCCAATGGAACATGCTGGAGAGAAGAGGTCCAAGATACGGCGAATTTGCTAGGGTGACCAATCCTCCCACAGGAGCCACGATCTATTATTATCTTAAAGAACCTGCCAAATCTGTAAAGCTGGTAATCAAAGACCTCGAAGGAAATGAATTACGCGAACTGAAAGGAAGTAAGGGAAAAGGAATCAGTAGCGTTTTCTGGGATCTAAGGAAGACACCAGAATCTGAAGATGGGGCTCAGAGGAGACGCGGACGTGGTCGTTTGGTCAGCCCAGGAACATATAAGGCTTCGTTGATAGTAGACGATAAGGAAGTAACGACTAAGAATCTTGAAGTGGTTAAAGACCCCAATTACAATTACTGAAGCTTTTTATATTCCCAGCCATATATCTCTTTATCCCGGATCACACATCCACTCACACGTCCCCCGCGCATCAATTCTGTGCATCGAGAGCACGTGATACAGACTTTGTTCGGATCCATATTACCTGTATTCATCAGTTCTTTTGGAGCATCTGGATAGGCAAGAGAGCTTCTTCCGAGTCCGATGAGTGATGCCTCTTCCCTTTTGATGACCGCTGCCCCAACATGAGGAAAAAAATGGCGCAGCCAAGAATAGCCTGTGCCTACAAAAAGAACATCCCGAAACTCTCTCTGGAGCTCACCTGTTATTTTTATCAGGCGTGCCACCCCCTCGAGAGGATGCTCTTCTGGCAGCATGGCTCCAGGAAGGGGCCGGTCAAAGGGTCGCCCAAAACAAGGATTAAGAAAGGGATTGCCGATTGTAATATTAAAAAGGGAACAGCCATGCTTTAATAGCCGGCGAATCAAGGACTTTGGCTCTTTAAGGTCGATATTGAGCGAACCATCGCTGGTAACTCCAAAACTGTAAGGAAAGGGTATCCCATCATAAGCACTCAAACGGACAGCCATATCAATATTCGAAACTTCATCTTTAATCCTTTTTATAACCTCCTTGATTAAGCGGATCCTGTTCTCGAAGCTTTCTCCGTACTTGCTGCTTTTGCGAGCGTGTGCCGCTAAAAGCTCGTTGAGAAGATAACCGTGACAGGCTTTTATATCGACCGCATCAAAACCAGCTTCTTGAGCCAACAGGGCAGCTTCCACATATATATCCTGCAAACGGTCTAATTCTGCATCGCTGAGAATATAGACATTCTCTTTCTCTTTATCCAGATAAGGATTGAAAACTGCAACCTGTGGCCTGGGCTTCCCTTCTGGCCTGCTGAATCGTCCAGAGTGAGTCAACTGAAGTACAAGAAAAATCGAGTGACTGTTTCCGAATGCCTGATATCCACATTGTCGGGTTTTCTCAACCAGTAGTTTGAAAGAATCTAGATTTTGCGCATTAATCATCAATTGGCGGGGATTGGAACGGCCCTTGGGAACAACACTGGTCGCTTCAAACCAAATTAGCCCACTTCCCCCTTCTGCATAGCGGCGGTAGCGGCGGAAAGTTAGCTCATTCGGAGAGCCGTCCTGGTTCGCATCAAAGCCCTCCATTGGCTGAACCGCCAAACGGTTGGGCATCTTCTTCTCTCCAAGCGAAATAGCCTTAAAAAGGGTACTTATTGAGTCCATCAAGGGAAGTTTAATTCCCAGCTCTTGTGCTTTCTGAAGAAGCTCAGCTTTTGAAGTGAATGCAAAAGGTTCGTGGCGAGGTATCATTTCTATAATCTATCCAAATTCTTGCAATAAAAGAAACAGAAACATTTTAAAGACCTTTTCTGCTCAACAGGAAAATTTGATAAACCACATCCCAATATATATGAGATTGCGCAGCCGGTCCAGAGCAAAGTGAGGGATCTCTTCCATTCCTCGCAATGACAGGGTGGGTTTGATGAATCAAACCCCTACAGATTTATTTTTAACAGTTTCCTTAAGGACTGGATATCTTGCTTCAAACGAGATTCGCAGATCTCAGGCCACTTCTCTCGCTCTGTGATGGCCAGTTTTCCGGCCTGGTCTGCCTCTGTTGCCTGATATGCCATCTGGATAAGGCTCCCGAACTCCTGAAGAGTCAAGTCGGGAAACTTTGAAAGAAAAAGAGGGTCATGAATAGGAAGTGCAAAACTTCCTCCGTGGTCTTCGATCGTAAGGTGAACTTCATTTTTGATCGAGGCTATCCGTTTGACTATTTCCGGCAGGTTGACAATCCCTTTTCCTATTTCTACAGGAAAAGTCACAAGCCCATCCGAATCTAAAAGAATCCCACCATCCTTGATATGAGTGCTTACAACCCAAGGCAGAATCCTTTCTGTAGCAAGGACGGGATCCTCCAACATGGTCAACAGATTCATAGTGTCCAAACAGATCCCTAGGTAATCACCAGGTTCTGCATTGCATTCTTCTAAAAGCCTGAGCAATTCGTGTGTTGTGAATTCAAAATGCGTTTCAATGGCAAGAATAACATTGTGATCCTTGAGCATCTGGCGCTGGGAACGAAGACTATCTGCCATCTCCCTGAGCAGCACTTCTGTTGATGGGCTATCAGCACTCCATCGCATTAGACCTCCTGAACAAGACCTGATGACGTGTGTGCCTAATATTACTGCTTCTTGAGCAGCTTTACGGTTAATTTCAAAAATTTCTTTTCTTTCCCAGGTATCCATATCAAAAGGAATATGCTGTCCCCCGCCCCACTCTAAATAAAGGCTGCTGGAAGCTGCATACTGGGCAAGGTCTTTCAAATAAGCCTCATCAATTTTTTGACTCTCTTCAGGGCTTAATCCCGAGAATTGAACCCCTTCAGCCCTATTATTCTTAGCCCACTCTAGTAATTCCATAGGGGCTAGATTTAGAGGGCTAAGCCCATAGCTATCAACACCGATATGGAATGCTTTCATTTTTATTTGCCTGCTTCTCCAAGACTGCAACTATTAGCACAGCAAAAATCTTATGTCAAAAAAACCGCGTATGCGCCAAACATGAATTATTCAGCAGAACTTATTACAAATAGATAAAAACGTCGGCATTTTTTATGAATATTTCATTTTAATTACTGTTCGATTATGAACATAACTTGTTCAATAATGGACACATAATGCTTTATAAGCCTTAGAAAATCCCATAAGATAACATTGGCATATTATTTGCAGATAAAAAGAACAAACATAATCATATAACAAGCTGCTATGATTAAAAACTACATAAAAATCGCTTTGAGAAATTTAGAAAGACAGAAAATTTATTCAGTCATAACTATGTCTGGACTGATTATAGGGTTTGCTGTTTTCATCTTATTTGCGCTTATTTCTGTGTCTCTTTCTGATTTTGATACGTTTCACAAAAATGCCCACAGGATCTACGGTGTCGTACAGATACTGCCGGGAGGCCTTGAAGGCGAGCAACATTCCGCCATACTCCCTCCGCCGCTTTTGCCAGCCCTGCTGAATGAATTTCCAGAAATAGAAGATGGAACTCAGTTTTTCCCGCCTGGAAGGATGATCGTAAGACACCAAGATAAAGTTTTTTACGAAAGCGGAATTCGATTCGTCGACTCACACTTTTTAAGGATTTTTTCATTTAAGATGGTCTTGGGCAATGCTGAAAAAGCACTGTCAGAACCTTATTCCATTGTCCTTACAGAGGATTCTGCTCTGAAATACTTTGGAGATGAAAATCCCATGGGCAGGTCTTTAACCCTCGACAACAAGATTGATGCTGTTGTGACTGGGATCGCGGAAAATGTTCCGACGAATTCCACTATCAGTTTTGATTTTCTAGTCTCGGCTGAAACAGCTCGAACCTTTTACGGCCGGATGGATGACTGGAATATCAATAATCATGCCATATTCCTGCTCCTTCCTGAGGGATATAATCCTACCGCATTAGAAGCAAAGCTGCCGGATTTCATTAACAAACATTACGAAATCTCGCCAAACTCTCCAAAGCGATTGTATCTTTTCCCAATGCTGGATTTTTACAAGAAATCCATAGACATAGAACGTTATTGGGAAAGCGGTGAATTTAGTTTCGTCGCGCTATGGATCATTGCTGTCTTATTACTACTGATCGCCTCTATCAATTATATGAATTTGTCAACAGCAAGGTATGTCACCCGAGCGAAAGAGGTCGGAATGCGGAAGGTAGTAGGAGCATACAGGTCTCAATTGATAAAACAGTTTTTGGGGGAGTCTATTCTCATTTCCCTTATATCGCTGCCGGCGGGCATACTGCTGTATGAGGTCATTGGCCCAGCTTTAACCGCATACTTAGGGGTAGATTTTTTAAATCTCTCTCTCTGGAATAAACCTCAGCTCCTCATCTTAATTTCAGGGGTAGCAGTTCTTACAGGGATCTTTGCAGGCAGTTACCCTTCATTCTATTTATCTGTTTTCAAACCTGTACAGATCCTCACGGGAAAAATACAAAAGGGGAAAAAGGGTGGACGCCTGCGAAAAACACTGGTCGTTGTTCAATTCTCGTTTTCGATCATCTTAATTGTATTTACGTTGATCAGTGTCAAACAATCTGATCATAATATTCGCGTTGATCTGGGCTATGACAGGAATGGAATCGTTGCTGTAGAAATCGCTGGTGCAGCACGAGATAATATTGAACCTATGAAAACTGAGTTGAGCCGACATCCGGATATCGTGTCAGTTTCTGCCTCACAGGCATTGCCCATTTCATGGGATACGAAACATCCTGTTTTACCTGAAGGATTTGATGCCAATGATACTTTGAACATGAATATATATGGCATAGATTATGATTTTATCGAGCTTCTTGACATAAAGCTTACTCAGGGAAGAAGTTTCTCGCCCAGTTATGCCGATGCAGAGAATTTCATCATAAACGAAACAGCCGCGCGGCAATTGCAGTGGAAAAACCCACTCGGAAAACAATTAACTTTTGAAGGCAGAAAAGGAATAGTCACCGGGGTTGCCAAGGATTTTCACTTTAAGTCCATCTATCAGGACCATATATCCCCAACGGTTCTTTATTTAGAGAAGAAAGACCTGAACTATATGCTTGTCAAGTTATCTTCTCCTGACAAAATTTCTGGGGCAGTAGAATACATAAGAGAACAGTGGAGAATCCTGGCGCCAGATATTCCCTTTGAGTATGTTTCACTGAATGATTATTTCCATGATGCGTATATTGCTGGCGATAAAACGGCTGAAATGTCGGGTGTGCTGGGAATATTGGCCATCTTTCTGTCCTGTCTGGGATTGTTTGGGCTATCATCTTATGCTGTTGAGCGGAGACTCAAAGAGATCGGGATCCGAAAGGTACTCGGCGCTTCAGTCACGGGAATCACCTGGATGCTCATTAAGGAATTTTTAAAATTAGTTGTAATAGCAAACATAATTGCAGTTCCCATTGCATACTTAATGATGCGTAATATGATCCAGTTTATTTATGCTTACCCTGTTGAAATAGGAATAGACATTTTCCTCTTTACTGTCAGCATAACGGCAGTGATCGCGTTTTTGACAGTTTCATCCCAGACGTTGAAGGCGGCTCAATCGAATCCTGTGAATTCCTTGAAGTACGAATAACACTCAAAAAAAGGGGACTGTCCCCTTTTTATGGGGACTGTCCCCTTTTTTACTTTTTTATGATAGAATCCTTCCAACCCTATCTCAATGACCATATGGCTTGTCTTATCCGGAATTATCGCTCCTGCTGTTTTCTGGTCTGGTTATTTTTATTATAAAGATCGTTTTAAGCCAGAACCTATCCGCTACTTGGGGATCACCTATATTTTCGGACTAGCGACTGCTTTTGCCTGCATTCAATTTTTCAGACTTCTTCCCTTGATAGGCATACCAGAGGACCCCAGTGTTTTAATGGAAACAAACAGGCTTAAATTCTTCTTTTATAGTCTAGGTGTCATTGGGTTTGTGGAGGAATTATTTAAGATGCTCCCATTCCTTTTCATCATCTATAAATTTAAAGCTTTTGACGAAAAAATTGATGGGATCATCTATGCTTCAACAATTGCGCTCGGATTTGCAAGTTATGAAAACTTTCGATACTTGGCTTATCTCGATGGGTTTGAGCTCTTTGGCCGTGCTTTTGCCTCGCCCTTGACACACTCTATTTTCGCTTCAATCTGGGGATTTACCATAGGAACCGCCCGAGTTTCCAATAAATCAATCCTAAAAGCGACTTTCATAGGCATTATCCTTGCCGCACTTATTCACGGATTGTTTGACTTCTTCACAACTTCGCCTGCATTGAGAATCGCAGCTTCTATAACAATTCTAATAATATGGGTCTGGCGAATTAGAGTTTTAGAAAAGCTAGGACGAAGAAAAAATTAGAATCTCTGCAAACGGCCGCCTGCACATCATCCGGCGCCTCCTCCGCCACTACTCGCACCCCCACCTCCGCCTGCTGATGCCCCACCTCCAGCTCCTGATGCGGTGCTCATAGCAGATGTGGTTGTCGCAATCATTGAAGAAAATGCAGAAGCAAAGGCTTCAGGTGTAAATCCGCCTGTTCTTGCCCCATAGCACACGTACCAGGGTACATAATGACCATATTCATCAGCGGGAATAAAATTGGCGAGTTCTTGGAATATTTTCTTACTTAAGCCTAATACTACTCCATAAACAAAATAGCTATCAATATGACCAAGCAAGGTTGATCTTTCAGCAGTACGGTAATGGTATTTCTGTAGATAGCTTCTAAGTGCCTTCCACTGTCGAGCCTTCATCTCGCCTTCTTTGGTACGATGGGGAATAAATAAGGAGAGCACAAAAACGACAACGGATGCACTACCGATTATCGCAGCATAAGAGCCAAAAAGAAACATGGAAGGAATCGTCAAGAGAAACAGGGTTCCTGCAATGCCTAGAGAATAGAGCATTCCCCGATTGCTCATCTTGTCAAACCATCTTTGCTGTTTACCAAGCTCTTTAACATCCTTTTTCCAATCCCGGAAAAAATTCATGAATTTGCTTTTTTTCTTTCCTATTATCTTTAGGTCTATTGAATCCTGCCCATCAGCCAGCTCATTAAAAATAAAGCGGATAAGGTCATCTTCATATTTCTCAAGCTTTGAAGGATTTTTGCTCCAGAAACCCCGTTTTAGATCTAAAATATAAACAGTCTTTTTCTTAATACCCGCCAAGAAAGCCTTCTTTTCTTCTTCTTCCTCTCTGAGAGCAATGAATCCCCGGCGAGCTAGATCCAGCAAGGTCGCAACCAGGGCGCCTCCAGAAATCTGCTGATTGCCCAAAAGATATCCGACCAATGCTGGTGACGTTTCCCACGGAACATCCGATGAAACAGAAGGAAGCGACGGTAATTCTGGTCTCTTGCCGTATTTCCTGAAAACACCCCACCATCCCAGAAGGCCCGCTAAGCTGAAAATAATCATAATCCACTTGCCGTATTCTTGTCGTTTTTTCTTCGCTTCTGCTGTCTTAATGGCTCTCTCCCTCTCCCGATTGGCTGCTTCTGCCCAAGCCGCCTCTTCTCTCATTATTTGGGAGCGCACGCGACCGCCTTTTCTCCCTGCATCCGGAAAAACTTCAGGCGGATACAGTGCACGTACTTCAAAATAAGTATACTTTGGAAGACGTTCACACCAGGCAGTAATTGTGCCATCCTCTTCGATTTTCGATTCAGCCCAGAGTGGACCATGCAGCCACTCGTTGATTTGAGTCTTTAGAAGAGATTTAGGTGGTTTCAAGGCAAGATGAACGTTCTTGCTCCATCGATCCCAATCTCCACTGATGAACTGGAAATACAGAACAGCAACGTCATCATGTCTCAGTACGGCGTTTTTGACGTGGTAATGAAAATCAAATGTTCTCGATTCACCTCTCGCGCGAAAATACCATCTTATTTCAATTTCTTTTGGCTTGGGAATAATCTGGTACGTTCCTGGCGCCCTTGAATCGGACAAGCGATAAAACTGTCCTCTCTCAGAGACACGAAAATCCTCGAAGGAAACAGGTCCTGTTGTTGGCAAAGTACGGAAGGCATAACTAAAAGATCCAACAAACCTGTATGTTCGCGATTCCGTCACCTCCATAATTCCATTCTCTCGAAGCTGGCCATCAATATCCACTTGAATGATCTGGTAATATTTATCCGCGAAAGCCTGAGGAGTTAACAAATAAAGCGCCAAAACTATCAAAAAATAAAAAACAACTTTATTTTTAGTCAGGATTAAGTTCTTCATAGCTTCTTTCTTTCACTCCTTGTCATTGGATAGGTTTATCCCCATGCGGCAAAAGACCACAAATATCATAATATCAAAAAACTACACCTCTGTTTTTTTCTTATTTAAGAGAATTTTTAGCACAGGTATAATCTCTTGTCAAAAACCATAGGGGGAGTTCCCCGTCTATGAGTTTGTTAAACAACTAAAATAAAGAGGAGGAAAAAAATGCGGGGCAAAAAAAACACTAAATTTGGTCTATATCTGGATTTATATCCGGGCATAAAAAGATAAGTCTTTCAGATTGATACCCATGATTTCCGGTCAATTGGATATTTTCAATCTTCGAGCATCAGGAGAAGCAATCGGTCATGGAGAAGTTAGCAACACGCTTATTCCTTTCTCCTCAAGCTGATCTCAAGTAAAGCAACCCCCACCGCTCCTGGTCCAGCGTGGGCACCCAAGACAGGAGAAGCATTCATTATTAGAGAGACTTCCTGCCCCATCGTTTCCTTTATTCTT
>CP070825.1:1971569-1974368 GCA_020344415.1 Candidatus Aminicenantota bacterium | reverse complement strand
GGTGGGAAGACCATGTCCTTTTGAAAGTTGCCTTTCCCGTTGATGTGAAAAACGAAAAGGCAACCTATGAAATTCCCTTTGCCTTTGTCCAGAGGCCCACCGGCCGGAATACTCCTTGGGAAAAAGCCCGGTTTGAGGTTTCTGCTATCCGCTGGGCCGACCTATCTGATGGAGAATACGGGATCAGCCTCCTCAATGAGTCAAAATATGGGCATGACATCAAAGACAACGCTATGAGGCTCACTCTCCTGCGTTCTCCATTGTGGCCTGATCCCATGGCTGATAAGGGGAAGCACAAATTCAGCTATGCCCTCTACCCACACAAGGGCGACTGGAGAGAAGCTGATACAGTACAGAAAGGCTATGAATTCAATCATCCACTGCTTTCCTTTTTTGTTGATTCCCATGATGGAGACCTGGAATCCTCATTTTCTTTTTTTAGAGCTTCTCCATCAAACATTATCCTGGCAACCGTCAAAAAGGCTGAAGACAGAGAAAATCTCATCATAAGACTTTATGAAGGAGAAGGAGAAGAGGCTGAAGGAGTGCTCGGGTTATTCCGCCAGCCTAAGGAAATTTATGAACTTGACCTTATGGAAAACCGGCTGCGCTCTGTTCCTTTTAAGGGAAAAGAAATCCCATTGCAGTTTGGCAGATCAGAAATAAAAACGCTGGAGATTGTCTTCTAAAAAAGCCTAAACAACAGATTCAACCGGCAAGATTGAGCAGATAAACAAAGATGCCTGAGTCTCGCGACTTTGCAGGAATCAGGCTTTTTCTGTATGGGAAATAAGAACTGTTCAAATAAAGAAAAGCATGCGCCACCGACGGGATTTGAACCCGTGCTGCTGTCCCAGGTCATTTCTTCTTTAACCAACCTCCGGGGAAGAATGTGAGGATCATTGCCTCACGGGAGACGTCTTGGGTGAATGTCTTTTCCAGGTCGGTCTTGAGGAAATCATGCACCGCTGCCATCGGTCCGGGACCGTAGTTGGGATGCACCGGGACGCCGTCGATGTTAGTATCTTCAACCACCAGGTAACTCCCTGGATTCACCATCGGCCCGTAGGACATCATTTCCTGGAAGACGTGATCTCGTTGATGATTGGAATCAAGGTCAACTATAACCTTCTTGCCTTGGACAAGCTGACTGATTCGGGCCACGATCTCCGGGCCGGTAGAACTGCCGTGAATGAACTCGACTCTCTTCTTCCACAAGCGAAGCTTTGCGGTCTCATGGCAGTAATCCTCAATATCGATAGTAATGACTTTAGATTGGTCCAGTCCCATTCCCTCCAATATTTGGGCGAAATAGAGAGCTGAGCCCCCTAAATAGGTCCCTGTCTCGATAATATAGTCCGGCTTTGTTTCGTAGATGATTTGCTGTAGCATCCACATGTCACAGGGATTCTTTAGCGTTTTCACCCCCCAACCACCACGTTCGTTTCCAGAAACCCAGGCTGTAATAGAATTTCAAGAACTCGTTCTGCTGCTGGAGGGGCAGGTCAAGAGTGCTTAATTAAATGAGAATTCTGCCCAAATCGCTGGGTCTTATAGTTGAGTACTTTCCTCGCTTCAATTTTCTTGCGGGGAAGCTAAGGGATATTTCTTAACAAAATTGATTAATAAGTGAGAATTTCCCCTCTCTCCAATCGACTAGCTAACTAATGTGGAGTCGTTCCGCTAAGGTTCCCCGCATTTTTGGAAAGCAAGGGCCTTAAGGTTTTAGCCTAGAAGTCATTTTCTAATTTTTGGACATTTTGAACCATAACGTACTATCAACAAAAGTGCCAAAATTTCTACTTTTGATTTCTAAGTCGTATGCTCCTTGAACATCAATGTGTTCGGCAAGCACAGCAAACTCGTCGCTCTTGTCGTCCTCCACCGATACGCTATGTCTATGAACTCTCTTGGAATAAGCTGGAGTGTTGATACATACCTTGGGGAGATAACATCTGAACTTATTCTCCTCTATTTTGTCCATTTCCAAGTTTCCTATATCATACTTCCACGGGTAGAGCACAGGGTCAAAAAGGTTATAGTGAAGCCTTACCCAATCCGTGCACTCTGGGTATTTTAATGCTGTGCGTGTAAAAACAACTTCTACGTTGTATCTGTACTCATAAATTGGCTCTGGCTCTTCTAGCGCTATTGGTCTCTTGCAATTGCCCAGTCCCAGACAAAGGAAAAGCATGGGTATAAGAATAGCAATTTTTCTAAACATTTTGTTTCTCCTATCCATCAAGAACGTATTTGCCTGTATTATTTATTTCCTTTCTTTTAATAATTTAAATCCCCTTAAATCACAATTTGTTAAGAATCCCTCCTTGGTGAGAAGCTCCTTCCCCCTCATCCGTCTATCTAATGAGGCGATAGCTTCGCTCAACTGTCCTGCAATAATTGGGAGGCCAGAAATCCTAGTCTCCACTCGCCTCTAGCATAAGTCATTGATAATCAGGTATTCGGGCTTTCTTGCGTAAATATTCTAAAGCCTCATTAATTTCCTCTTCATTTTTTCCATAAAATGCGATTTTTTTATCTGCTGTTACTAATGCACCAATTCCTGCACCAATTCCTGCACCAATTAGTCCGCCTATTGCTAATCCAATCCTCCCTGCCTCTTCTTTACTATAGATAAACCCTGTTTCTGATCCCAAGGGATACCCTACCTTATATCCAATAACTAAACCTAAGATAACTCCAATATAGCCTCCTACCCATGCTCCTGATTTCCTCACAATTTTTATAGTCCCAACATCCTCAATATCAATAGACACATCCGCCCCAGTTTCAGCGTCT
>CP070825.1:1968599-1971469 GCA_020344415.1 Candidatus Aminicenantota bacterium | reverse complement strand
CAGTATGGATAAAAGTCCACGTGATTGGATAGAGAGAGAGTAACAATAAAGAAAATCCTGGAATTGCAAAAAATAGAAAGGGTCTGAGAATAAATCCTGATAGTAAACTCTGTATTATTGTTCTTAAAATTTTCAAACTGGATCTCCGGCGTTTAGGCTGAGATTTTCCTCTTTTGGCTAACATCCAATTGAGGTGGGCCGGGATCTCAACTATACGCGCGCGTTGAATTTTCGCTTTATATATGATCTCAGGATTGATATCCACATCCATCGCCCATAAGCTCAGACTTCTTAAAAATCTACCATCATAAGCCCTGACCATTCCAGTGAGGTTTGTCAGCCTGTCTGAGTACCAATCTTTCGTTGCCATGAAACATAAAAACCGGTTTGCCCAAACACTCAAAAGTTTCCTTAGCCAAGGAACGTTAGAAACTTTTCCTCCTTTCCTGTAGGGCGAAGCAATAACAATTTTGGCCCTTGATTCTTTAATCTTTGCTTACATTTTTCCTATATGGCCGGGTGAATAGCTCAGGTCCATATCTATCACAACGACAAAATCGCCTTGAGTATTACTAAAAGCATACCGGAGAGCCTGTCCTAGCCTGAAATTATACATATGGTGCAAAACATAAGCATTGTTCTTGTTCTGAGCGAATGTTTCGGCTAAGTCACCCGTGGTGTCAGTGCTTCCATCGTTTATAATAATAAGCTCCCAGACATATTCACCCTCTAATGATTTCATGTATTCACAGAGAGCAGTTAGATTTTTTTCAATAATCTCTTCTTCGTTATAGGCTGGCACCACTATTGAAACGAGAGGTTTTTTGGTGTTTTCTTTGATTTTACTCATGATAAGCCTCGATTATCTTTATTTTTTTATTCATGAGAACAGTTTTGGCATACGAGTTCATACTAACGAGCTTAAAATGCCTGAGCAGCATCTTTATGACTTTATGAAAAATTCTCATTTTTCTTTCTCTGTCGAGGTCCATTCCCGGAAAAAAAGCAAGCTCAGGAACCTGTTCTTTTCCGAGAAAATCGAGAGGATGCAACAAAAAGCTTGGGCTTGTTCCGGTCAATTTGCATAACAATACAGCACTATTCAGATAGAACATCATCATCTGTTCAGAGAAGCGTCCGAGATATATTAAATAACTCAGGTGAAACGGGACTTTAACAACAGGCATTGTGGTGACCGGAATTTCTAAAAGACGTTCTCCGGATGGGAGGAGCCAGAAATAAGGCTTCATCGGTCTCAATCCATCCCTTAGACTGCCATAAAGATCTTTGCGCCTGTTTTTTTCCTTGCTGTTTAGTCCAGAAGTCCAAAAATAATACATACGCGCCAATGGCCCCAGATAAGTCGGTAAAGTCGAAGCATCATAAATATAACCATTTTCAACCAGAATCGCAAAAAGGCAGGGATTCCAAGCGAAACCGGGTCCTCTGAATCCTAAGGGCTTCTGCCCTGTCAGGTTCACTATCAAATCCTCCGTATCCAGGACTTCCCTTTCTAACTGTCCCCTCGAGTATGAATGAATCCAGGGTTCATGGTGAAAGGAGTGATTGCCAACATCGTGTCCTCGTTTCGTCAACAGCTCTAAAGCCTCCTTATTTTTATCCAGGGCTGCATCCTGTCCGACAATAAAAAATGTGATCTTCAGTTTCAATTGATCCAATTCGTCTAAAAATTGTGGTATAAAAAAATCAAAATAGGAAGGATAATCTTCCCAGCCTGAATCTCCATGAGTTTTCATGTATGACCACTGGTTATCTAAATCGAGGGAAAGGCCCGCGAAGAGTTTTTTATTGTTAGGATTCACTTTAAATTTATTCTGCACAGTTGACCAATCGTGAAGATAAACCCATAGAATCAGGGATTCGTATTATCGGACCTGGATCTACGAGTTGACATCCAGTGATGCATGTCCCCGCAATTTGCTGAACCTCGCTGAAGTCCACTCGATTAAAATCATCCATGGCGTATTTCTCATTGGCAAAATCAATAAACCGTTGAATTTCATTAGCGAAGCCCTGCTCAACAGCACGAAAACTCTCATACACGAAATCTATCAATTCATCTTTTGGAGGATTCTTTCCTTTTCCTATTCCAGAGAACTTGAGTGGTTTCCCAGTGAGATCAGGCCTGAAAAGATTGCATCCATCAAAAATCCCTTCCAGGGACCCAGATGACCTCATGATATTGTCGATCTCATCCTGATAGATTTTATGGGCAGTGCAAAAAATAAGAAGATCTGAATCTTTCAATGCTCTATTCAGGTCTTGCGTAAAGTATTTCTGCAAGTCTAAGCGATGGAGATTCTGATCATCGGTTTTGACGAACGGATCGTGCATTATCACCTTACAGCCTTTCTGCAGAAGGAGTCTTGCCAACGCCAGGGTTGGAGAATTACGCGTATCTTCCGAGTTAAACCGATAGGCTGTGCCCATCAGACTAATTGATTTTCCGGAGAGGTTGCCGAATTGTTTTTCAGCAAGGAGAACGGTTTCATGCGGAGATTCATCATTAATTCGTCGGGCTTCTAAGATTAGACTTTTCGACATGTCACCGCCCGCCTCAATCTGCCTCCAGAGGAGAAGGACACCATCTTTGGGAAGACAATGGCCCCCCACGCCGATAGTCGGAATTAAAAGTCCTCCACTGGGTACAGCATTGGGATTCTCGGACGCGACATCACTCCACGCAAGCCGGTTGTTGACCCTCTCCCGAACAAGATAAAAATCTATATCATGAGCATCGCAGAAACGCGCAATCTCAGCCGTGAAAGCAATCCTGAAGTCCCTGTATGCATTCTCCCGCGTCTTCACTATTTCTGCAGTCATACAGTTCGTGAGAAAGAGATCCCCTT
>CP070825.1:1964120-1968499 GCA_020344415.1 Candidatus Aminicenantota bacterium | reverse complement strand
GGTAAAGCGACTGCCGTTGCTGTTACCATGGAGATGGCCACCTTAGAAGAGCAAATAACTGTTGTCGGAGAATCTCCCACAGTAGATGTGAAGTCATCCAAAACAGCGGTTAACTTCGCCAAGAGTTTTATCTATAACATCCCCATGGCCAGAGACCTATATGATGTTCTAAACTCCATCCCCGGTTCTATCTCCGAAGAAGTAACCTACCGACGTACATCCTACATCGCAGGAGGTACAGTCAGAGGCAACCAGTATTCACTGGACGGAGTTACCATCAACGACCCGGTGGTTATGTACCCCATGACAAATATCAACATCGATGTTTATGAAGAGGTTGAGTTTGGATTGAGCGGTCATCCGGCAGAAGTTGGTATTGCCGACGGTGGATACATCAACATTGTCACCAGATCTGGCGGGAATGAATTCCACGGTGCTGCGACTGCAGAATACTACAACGAAGACATGCAGAAGAGTCTTTTGAGCGAGGAAGACCTGATAGCTGTAGGACTCACAAAACCGAGCGGCTGGAATACGTGGCAGGACTTCTCACTGTCAGTGGGCGGACCCATCATTAAAGACCGCGTCTGGTTTTTCACCAACGGTCGCTTTTTCAAATGGGCTCGAGATTTCAACCATATTATATGGGATGATAATATTGCCGCTGGAGAGAGAGTTTATACGCTGGATGAAGCTCCTCACGACGAATACGACATATTCGGGAAAATAACCCTCCAGCTTGCTCCTAACATTCGCCTGATGACAACCTATAATTTAGCTATCATCACTGAAGATTTCTACACCAACCGCATCGGATCTAACCTGGATGTAACCTCGACTACAAAATGGGACAAAGAAATGGGACATACCATAAGCTCCCAGCTCAACTGGGTCTTCAGCCAGAACCTCTTCATCGATGTCCGCCTGGGATACATCGCCCGCGATTTTCCTATTCCTTACAGCGATTATGCCATTGCAGATGCTCCCTCACTCTACGACAGATATTATGGAATCTACAGGAACAACCCCCGCTTCGAGGAAACATATGTTCGCCACAGATTTAATCCTTCAGTTGTTGCAACCATATTCCAAGACGATCTCTTTGGCGCCAGCCATGAAATAAAAATCGGAGCTGAATACGAACACACAGATGGCAACTGGGATTGGTGGAGACAAAATCCGTGGAGGCGATATACTTACGCAGGAGATTATTATGCCTATACCACTTCTACTTTAGACAATCGAGGCCGTGTCCGTTGCTATACCAGTGGAGAGACGGAAGGTTCAACTGTCGAGAAAGATAACATGAAGCATTATGGCTTTTTCTTCCAGGATGCGGTGACAATCAAGGACCGTCTGACTTTGAATATTGGAGTAAGGTATGACACAAGCACCGGAAGATTCCCTGCCCAGCATCACTCCCCAACTCCAGATCCAATAGGTATTCTAGACTCTCTGAAAGCGGGATCCATTGCGTGGGATGACTATGATTTTCCAGAGTATAAGGTTACAACCTGGAGTCATCTCTCACCTCGTATCGGCTTCTCCTACGATGTTTTTGGAGACGGTAAAACTTCAATCAGAGGTTCATGGTCAAGGTACAACGAATACCTGATGATCCAGTACTTCTCTCTTGCTAATCCTATGTATCCATCATCCGGTTCCTGGTACTGGATTGATGATGATTATGATCTGGTTGTTGAAACTACTGATACTTTCATAGAACAGTACTTGCCGGTCGACCCAACCGCATTTGTTCTAGAGGACGAAATAGACGTTGATTCAAGTGCTCCCTACACGGATGAATTCACTTTCGGTATCGAAAGAGAAATGGTCAGAGACCTAAGCTTTGGACTTGTCTTCACCTACAAACGCAAAACAAATATCTTTGAGGATGTCAATGACTTCGGTTTAGGAAAAGATGGTGCCGACCAAGGTTACCGTCCGGAGAGTCCTTACTGGCAAGAATTTACATTCAATGATCCTGGAGACGACGGCGAATTCGGAACCAGTGATGACATCACATCTTCCTGCTACGCTGAACTGGCTGGAGCTCCCTCTACCCATTATTTTCTAACAAATGTCGATGGTGCCTACCGAAAATACTGGGCTCTCCAACTCCTCATCAACAAGAGGATGTCCAACAGATGGCAGCTTCTGGGATCTATTACCTGGAGCAAAGCCTGGGGTAATATCGGTGGCAGCTACGGCTTATCTTATGGAGCCAGCGGCACTTTTGACACTCCCAATTCCTTCCTCTACGACAGCGGAAGACTTAACTATGACCGGCCGATTAACATCAAACTCCAGAGCACGGTTGTCCTGCCTCTTGATATAGTCCTGAGCGGCTATTTCAATCACAGAAGCGGCTCGCCTTGGAGACGAGATGTCACGGTCTATATTCCCGATGATCCCATGTGGAAATATCCAGCAGATTATTGGACCGTTCCTACAGAACTAAACGGAGCCAGACTTAATCCACCAGTGACTACCCTTGACCTGAGGATAGAAAAGAGATTTCCGCTTGGAGATTTCGGCACCATAGGTGGTTATGTCGATATTATCAACGCTTTAGGTAGAAGTGGCTATGATATCGAGAGTGATCCCGGCGGCTATGTTGATTACAGCGATCCCGACAACCCAACTTTTGACAGATGGGGAGATTACGGCAATATTGACGAAGCTTACGGAAACAGAGTTTTCAAGGTCAGCATTCGCTTCACCTTCTAAGTAGAGACGCTCGAGCAGATATTCAAAGAGGGGAGGATTTTTCCTCCCCTCTTTTTTTTTAACTTAAAAAAAGGGAAAGGTGTACTAGCTCAATAATTCGGTAACAGTTTTATAATATCATTGCGAAGAGCGTAGAAGATTCCTTCGCTTGTCATTGCGAGCCCCTGGGGGCGAAGCAATCCCTTTCGGAAAGGTTGAGATTGCCGCGTCGCTACGCTCCTCGCAATGACAATATAATGTATGAGACTGCCACGCTCCTTTCGGTCGCTCGCAATGACACTTCTATCTTCCATATCATAACCAAAAGTGTTACCTAATTACTGAGCATAAAGACCTATCCCCTTTTTAGGTGAGAATTTGTATATTCAAAAGAAGTAGAGTAAAATTATAATTTAGATAAGGAGTTAGACTGGAGGAAAAATGAAAAAGATATCAAATATCATAAAATTAACAATCTGTTGCATCCTGTGTCTTCTGTTTGCTTTTTGTGCCAGCAAGGGCCCTGGAAAAGTATCCCTTGACCCTGAAAGCCAAAAGTTCCTGGATTACATCGGCTACATCATCCTTCCTGTGGAAGAGAAAATATTCCGGGAAATGCCTCCTGAGGACAGGGGAGAGTTTATCAGGGACTTCTGGGCACGGCGTGATACAAACTCTTCAACTCCCATAAATGAATTCCGCCAGGCATATTACACACGATTAGCCACGGCGGATAAAGCGTTTCGAGCAGGAAAACCAGGCTGGAAAACTGATAGAGGAAGGATTTATATTCTCCTGGGGCGGCCGACAAACATTATTAGAAAAGCCATGGGGGATGTTCCTTATGAAGTGAGTAAATACGTCACAGCAAGCTCCTTAGAAACAGGAACCCTTACAGAAAAGCCGACTGAAATATGGGTTTATGACAACTACCCCGAGATCTTCTCCGGTCCTTTGCGACTTGTTTTCGTCGACCACCACGAGACAGGAGAGTATAAGCTCACCACAAACGTGGAACTCACTCCCTTTTCCATGGGCGCTCCGACTTGGGACGAGCCAGACATGGCCAAATACCAGTGGCAAGGCGAAATAGAGATGGATGGGAGAGGTTATGAGGCGCTGGCTATCTTCGATTATGATGTCTCTCTGGAAACAGAAAAAGGAAGAGCTAGCTCTTTTATCTCACTTTCTATCGATATCCCCTACTCAAGGGTGGGCATTAGACAGGAAGGAGAGAATTGCATCTGTGACTTGATCATCTCGGCTGAAGTGATAGACAGTCAGAATCTAAGAGTCTCACAAAAAGGAGAGCCGTTTTCTAGAACTCTCTCCAAAGAGCAGCTGAAGGATATGATTAAAAATAAAGTTCTAATTCACAAAGAATGGAACTTTTCACTACCCCCAGGAAAGAACCTCGTTTATGTGAGTGTGACCGATAGTGTTAGAGGGAAAAAACTGCGCAAGCTTTTTCACGCAGAAGGGAAATAGCCAAAACCTTTAATTTTACTTTATTAATTCTTCCAGCCTTGGAATTAGATTCTTAATATTCTCAGCCTGGGAATCTTCAGGAGCCAGTTCTACAAATCTCTTCAAGCTATCGACGGCTTCCCTATACTTGCCTTTTTTTAAATAAGCGTAACCCAATTGCCTATGGGGAGGAGGCCAGCTTT
>CP070825.1:1957470-1964020 GCA_020344415.1 Candidatus Aminicenantota bacterium | reverse complement strand
TTGGAAAGAAAAAATCTCTTAATAATTATCTCTGTCCTTCTCTTTTTGGTGGGTTTCTTGGGTTATTTTGCAGGACGATCCATTACGCAGAAACAGGAGGAGGGGTCTTTTCCTCCTCAAAGCGGCATTGTTACAGCAGTCTATGACGGTGATACTCTTAAAGTCAAATTCAAAAACGGTAGCGAGAGAAAGGTCAGGCTTGTAGGAGTCGATGCACCTGAAATGGGTGACTCACGAAAAGAGGTTCAACTTCAGGCAAGCCTGGCAAAAAGATTCGCTTTTTTCTATCTCTACGGAGAAAGTATAAAACTAACATATGATTGGGAGCTGGAAGATAAATACGACAGGATCCTTGCCTATGTCTGGACAGAGGGAGAAGGACTATTTAACAAGCTCATCATTAGCGAAGGCTTTGCTTCTGTTTTTCAAGTCTTTCCTTTCAGATACAGAGATGAATTTGTTGAAGCAGAAAAAGAAGCGCGCAGACTTGAAAAAGGATTCTGGAAAAGAGGGGGCTATCCTGCTATTTCTGCAGGAGAAGCAAATGTGCACATCGGTAGTCTTATTACAGTTAAATACACGTGCGGAAGAGTTCAGGAGGAAGAAAAATTTATTTTCCTTCATTCCAGCAAGAATGAATTTTCAGCGCTTATCCCAATGGAAAGCCTCAACCTATTCCCTGACGTTAAATCTTATAGAGGACAGGCTTTATCTGTGACGGGTTTTTTGGAAGAATATAAAGGCAATCCTCAGATAGTTGCTTTCTTTCCCAGCCAGATTATAATAAGCATACAATAAGATGGAAGCAGGAAATCTCCTTTTTTACTTCTTCATTATTTTCACTTCCGCCAAGATCCTGGGAGAACTCTGTGTCAGATTAAGAATGCCTCCTATCATCGGGGAGTTGATGGCTGGAGTGCTCCTGGGAAATTATGTGTTGGGCGTTATCGATAACTCAAACCATGTTTTGATGTCTTTTGCTGAGATTGGAGTGATTTTTCTTATGTTCCATGTGGGGCTGGAAATTCGAGTAAAGGATCTTTTTGCTGTTGGCCGAACCGCTATTTTTGTCGGAATCCTGGGGGTAGTATTTCCTTTGGTTATGGGCTTGTTAAGTATGCTTCTGGTGGGGTATGAGCTTGTAGAAAGCCTGTTCATCGCCACGGCTATTCTGGCAACAAGCGTTGGAATTTCTGTTAAGGTTTTGAAAGATATCGGCTTGATCAAACACAAAGTGGCTTATATCGTTTTAGGAGCAGCTGTACTGGACGATATTCTTGCGCTTATTGTTCTGGCCCTGGTTAAAGGACTGGCGAGAGGGGAGTTTCATACAATAGAGTTTTCCATGTTGGTGGTAGAATCGATAGCTTTTGTCGGCTTTTTGACATGGTGGGGGCCTAAGTTAGCTGCAAGAACACGTCGCTGGATTGAAAGATTGAACATTCCTGAGGGCCCCTTTGTCTTATCTGTTATCCTCTGTTTGGGCCTAGCAGAACTGGCCGATGTGATCGGTCTGGCAGCAATAATCGGGTCTTTCATGGCTGGAGTAGTAATCGATGAACTGGCTGGTGTTTACGATTTGGAAAATAAAGTTAAATATGTCAATGAATTCCTTCTGCCTTTCTTTTTTGTAATGATGGGAGCTCATCTTGATCCAAATGCATTCCTGAACCCAAGATTACTCTTTTTGATACTGCTAGTAACAGCAGTCGCTGTATTGAGCAAGATGATCGGTTCTGCTCTGGCCTGCTGGAAAGAAGACTGGAAGGTAAGGATTCAGACAGGCGTTTGTATGGTTCCTAGAGGAGAGGTTGGGATCATTGTCGGACTCATAGGCCTTTCCCTCCAGACGATTACTCAGGAGATTTATACAATTGTCCTGGGAATGTCCCTTCTTACAACACTCATTACGCCTCCGCTGATTATTCTTGCCTTTAGAAAAAGGAGACTCTGAAGATCATCTCCTGAAAAACAAAATAAATAAAAAGGGGACAGTCCCCTTTTTGCTCGGCAAGCCCATATATTCAAATCAAGCCTATACAATTTTGTTTGACATGAATAGTCTCTTGGTTTATAAATCATTTTTGCCTCAATCATTATTGAGATATGAGAAAGTTATCAAAGGAGGGAGGAACAACATGAAAAAATCTCGAGTCTTGTTTATTGCGTTTTTTTGCTTCCTTTTCCTCTGTAGCTCCTTGAATTCATCCACAGGAAATTTAGCTCAATCATCTAAAAAAATTAACCGTTTCAATCCGAATCTCTACAAAGCAATGAAGTGGCGTAGTATTGGTCCTTATCGAGGCGGACGTTCGACAGCTATATCGGGAATTCCAAGCAAGCCTTATGTCTATTACTTTGGAGGGACAGGAGGAGGGCTTTGGAAAACAGAAGATGGAGGCCTGAATTGGAGATGCGTTTCAGACGGTTTCTTCAAGACCGGTTCGGTCGGTGCTATTGCTGTTTCTGAATGGGATCCGAATGTGGTCTATGTGGGGATGGGTGAGACACAAATGCGAGGAAATGTTTCCCACGGGGATGGAATATATAAATCCACTGATGCCGGGAAGACGTGGACGCATATTGGTTTGAATGATACAAGCCAGATTGCAAGGGTGCGTATCCATCCTCGCGATCCTGATATTGTCTATGTTGCAGCACTCGGTCATGTCTACGGGCCCAATGAGGAAAGAGGTGTGTTCCGGACCCGAGATGGCGGCAAAACCTGGGAAAAGATTCTCTACAGGGATGCAAAGACTGGAGCTGTCGACTTGATCCTAGACGCCTCAAATCCGAGGATTATCTATGCAGCGCTCTGGGAGTTCTATCGTACACCCCACAGCCTCTCCAGCGGTGGACCCGGAGGCGGTCTCTTTAAATCTACGGATGGAGGTGATACCTGGACTGAAATTTCTCATAAGCCGGGACTTCCTAAGGGTATGCTAGGAAAAATCGGAGTGACTGTTTCACCTGCGATGCCGGACCGAGTCTGGGCCATCATTGAAGCCAAGGATGGTGGGGTTTTCCGCTCAGAAGATGGCGGCCAGACATGGCGCAGGGTGAATGATGAACGCCGTCTGCGCCAGAGAGCATTTTATTACACCCGAATATATGCCAACCCGAAAGATGCAGACACTGTATATGTCCTCAATACAGGTTTCTACCGTTCAGTGGATGGAGGCAGAACTTATACGACGATCCGCGTACCCCATGGCGACAATCATGATCTGTGGATTGACCCTAAAAACCCCCACCGGATGATAAATGCGAATGATGGAGGCGCCAATGTCACCTATAACGGTGGAATTTCATGGACAGACCAAGATAATCAGCCTACAGCCCAGTTTTACCATGTCACAACTGACAATCACTTTCCTTACAGGGTTTATGGTGCCCAGCAGGATAATTCCACTGTTCGTATTGCCAGCCGTACTGTAGGAGCAGGAATCGATAAACCTGATTGGCATCCTGTGGGCGGCGGCGAAAGCGGACATATTGCACCTCGCCATGATAATCCGGATATCGTCTATGCTGGAAGCTATGGCGGTTTGATCACCAGATGGGATTATGAAACCCGTCAAACACGGATTATTACGGCTTGGCCGGAGAACCCAATGGGGTGGGGCGCAGCAGAATTGAAATATCGCTACCAGTGGACTGCTCCAATCGTTGTTTCAAGATTTGACTCGAATGTCCTTTATCACGCGGCCCAGGTTCTCTTTAAAACAACAAACGAGGGGCAGAGCTGGGAAATCATCAGTCCTGACCTTACCACTAACGATAAAGAAAGGCAGAAGTCTTCAGGAGGCCCCATCACCAAAGATAACACGAGTGTTGAGTATTATTGCACGATATTTGCCCTGGCTGAATCATTTCACGACCCCAATACCCTCTGGATTGGCACGGACGACGGATTGGTCCACATCACAAGAGATGGGGGGGAGAAGTGGGAAAATATCACTCCAAAAGATTTGCCTAAATGGAGTTTAATCAGCATGATCGAACTTTCAACTTTTAATCCGGGCACGGCTTACTTGGCCGTGGACTGTCATGAGCTCGATGACTTTAAGCCATATATCTATAAGACAGAAGATTTTGGAAAGTCATGGAAAAAGATTACGAATGGTTTGCCCGATAACACCTTTCTCAGGGTAGTCCGTGAAGATCCTAAGAGGAAAGGTTTGCTCTATGCAGGTACAGAGACTGGAGTGTTTGTTTTTTTTGATGATGGTAAAAACTGGCAACCGCTTCAGCTCAACCTTCCTGTAGTCCCCATTCACGATATGGTGGTTAAGGAAGATGACCTTGTTGTGGCCACTCACGGTCGCTCCTTCTGGATTTTAGATGACCTGACCCCATTACATCAGATTACAGATGAAATAGCGAATTTGGAAACCTTCCTCTTCAAGCCGCGAGATGCTTATCGCATGGGAGGATGGGGATGGCCAAGACCCAACGTCGGACAGAATCCACCTGGTGGATCAGTTATTTATTATTATTTAAAAGAGAAACCAAAAGATGTCGTGACTCTTGAGTTCATGGATGCTGAAGGAAATATCATCAAGAAATTCACAAGCAGAAGAAGAGAAGGGGCAGAAACCGGAGCCGTCCCTTCAAGGTTTCAAAGAGGAAGGTCTCAGCCTGTTCCTGCCGAGGAGGGAATGAATCGATTCATTTGGAATATGCGTTACTCTGATGCCGAACATGTACCAGGAGCTGTACTTTGGGGCGGAATGCTGAATGGACCTGTTGCAGTACCAGGAGTTTATCAAGCACGGCTTAAAGTTGGGGAGAAAATCATGACACAAAGCTGGGAGTGGAAGAAGGATCCGCGGCTTTCGACGACTCAGGGAGATTTCCAGGAGCAGTTTGACTTTCTGATAAAAATACGGGACAAGATAACAGAGGTAAACCGTGCCATAAATCAGTTGCGTGATGTTAAAAAGCAGATTGATGACTTAGCGAAGAAAATCAGAAGTCATGAGAAGGGGAAGGAGGTTATCGAGGCTGGAATGAAACTGAAGAAGAAATTGATCGCAGTTGAGGATGTGCTGATCCAGTCAAAATCCAAGAGTGGCCAGGATCCTTTAAACTACCCGATTCTCCTGGATAATAAAATAGCAGCCTTAGCTTCTGTCGTTTCAAGGGCAGAGGCCCGCCCAACTGATGGAGCCTACGACGTTTTTAAAGAGCTTTTTTCGAAAGCTGACGAGCAGCTTCTCAAGTTAAAGGAGATACTTAAGACCGATCTTGCGGCCTTCAATAAAACTATAAAAGAGGCAGACATACCCACTATTTTAATAAAAATGTAGGAGCTTGACTCTTTGAGCCCACCTTGTCATTGCGAGGAATGGAGTGACAAAGCAATCCCATAAGAGGGTAAAGATTGCCGCGCTTCGCTCGCAATGGGCATAATACTAAAAAACTGTTGCTGAGTAAATCTGTAATTTGTTTTATTTAAGCAAGATAGGATATAATTTTAGCATGTTTATTGAAAGGATTCAATAATGTTAAAAAAAACGCTGTCCATCTTGTTTATCAAAGAAGGTAAAACTATATGGCAAAACATCGCAAAATAAGCAACGTTATAAATGTCTTTTATGTAATAAAACCTATATATGGGGCAGAAAAAGTAACAAAGTTTATAGAGAAAAGCATTGGTTCGATCTTTGGGTAGAAGAAGGTTATTCCATTAGGCAGTTAAGTAAAATGTCAGGCCATAGCAAACAAAAACTTGGACTTATAAAAAATTATTGGTTAAGTCAAAAACCTCCGGCTCGTTCTCAAGATCTTCATCAAAATGCAAAGTATTTTCTTTTTGATGGTACGTATTTCCATAAAAATGGATGTTTAGCTATCTTGATGGATTACAGAACAAAGAAGAATCTCTCTTATGCCTACATGGATAAAGAAAGCTATCATAATGTTTATCCAATGCTCAGAAATCTAAGAGAACAAGGATTAAATCCAAAAGCTATCACTATGGACGGCCATAGATTCGTTATTCAAGCTATTCTTGATGTTTGGCCTGAGGTGCTTATACAAAGATGTTTGTATCATATCCAACGCCAGGGTCTGCAATGGTTGAGAGTATATCCTAAAACAGCAGCCGGTAGAGAGTTTAGATTTATCCTTAAGAACATAACAAGTATAAGATCAGAAAAGGACAAAATGGTATTTTTAGTGGCCTACAGTGACTGGTATAATAAATACAGAGATTTTATAAAAAAATTACCTAGAAATAGTGTTGCTAACATAGATTTAAAAAAGGCAAGGGGATTAATCAACAACGCTTTACCAGACATGTTTCACTATATTGATGATCCTTTCATTGCACCGACTACTAACTTGTTAGAAAATTTTTATTCTCAGCTTAAACATCACTATAGAAGTCATCGGGGCTTAACAGAAAAACATAAAATATCCTATTTAAAATGGTATTGTTACTTAAAAAGCAATGAGAACTAGCAACAGTTTTTTAGTATTATGCCCATTGCGAGCGCAGCGAAGCAATCCTCTGTCGCTAGCGCAGCGTGGTGATCTCATGATA
>CP070825.1:1952985-1957370 GCA_020344415.1 Candidatus Aminicenantota bacterium | reverse complement strand
GTATACTGGGATAGAGAGAGAAAGAATATGATAAATATGAAAGCTGCATTGAAATGGGCATTACAGGACAAGAATGTTCATACTGCGATTCCCGGTTTCAGTTCTTATAATGAGATAATTGAAAGTCTCTCGATTATGAAGAATTTAACTTTAACACCGAAGGAAAAAGAGGATCTCAAAATTGGTGATGAAAAGGGCTATTTAGGTCTTTACTGCCAGCAGTGCGGGAAATGCATTTCTCAGTGTAAATGGAATATTGATATTCCTACTATAATGAGAAGCTATATGTATGCTTACGGATATAAGAACCCTTTCAAGGCAAGAGAAACAATAGAACAGGTAAATTTCTCTCATATTGGCTGTAACGATTGTGCAGTTTGCACAATTAACTGCACTATGGGATTTGATGTTAAAGAAAAGGTGTTAGATATCATAAGGATAAAAGAAATTCCAAATGAATTTTTAGTATGATGAATCAGTTCAATTGACAATACCATGATTTTTTATAGGCTAAAATATTGGATTAAGATGTTCATCGTTAAGTAGTTTCGGACTTTTATGGGCTTTAATGCACGAATCCAATTTAAAATAAAATATAAGAATTTGGTTTTTGGAGTCGCATCGAGTCTCGTCCGATTTTCCATAATTTCCACCCACAGACATTCTCAAATAAGAGATAATAGGTGTTGCCCAGGGTCATCAACAATGAAATATAAGCGATAAATAGATTTTTTAGATTCATATGCAGTATGAATGTGTTTACTTGCCCGCGGGTCCCCCGCCTTTTCTCTAAGCTTATGAATTCTTATTCTAGATATTAAAAATTGAAGTTCATCGCAATAATGAGTACCCAGCAAGATGAGAGTTAGATGTTTTCAGGAGGCAATAGTTATTAAGGCTTTGTCTTCAGTTCGGTTCTCACTATGTCTTGCAAATCATTGAAATTTTGGAATTCGAGCTTTTTTCCGTAATTTTTCTAAAGCTTCTTTTATTTCAAAATCAGACTTTTCTTCAATTTCGATTGTCTTATCTTTTCCAGCTGATGCTCCTAAAAATCCACCAGCTAAGGCACCAAGCGCTGCACTCCCTCCTCCATAAACAATAAAGGCCAATGGTCTTAAATCTGAATCATAAGTATCTGTTGATGTCGCATATAATGATCCGATACCTGCACCTAATAATAATCCTAAACTAATCCCTAAAAAGGCCTTTGATTTCTTCAAAATTGTAATATTTTTGATGTCTTTAATATCAACGGATACATCAACACCTGATTCAAGCAACAACAATGAGGTATTCTTAACTGCGATGAGTTCACCTTTTACTTGTTGTCCATCTTTTTTTCTGATCTCAAGCTCAGCACCCTTCTTTTTGGCATACAAATTTCCTGAAAGAGCCACTAAGGAAAAGACAAGAATCAGAGCAATGAATATTTTTCCTTTTGTATTCATTTTTTGCCCCTTTATTATTGTTGGTCTTTTTTATTTTACCACAATATCAATCTATCAGGCACTCATTATTGCGGTGAACCAAAATTGAAAAATAAGAGAAATAGATGGATTGATTTCCGGGTATGTTCAGAGAAAAATTATATTATGCCGTGAAAATAAATATTTTTAGGGAACTATTACTACCGAACTTCCGTATAAATAAAATGAGGAGTGCACATGAAAGATTTAACCGTCTATGAATCAATATTACTTATGGTGATTCTTCGCCTTGAAGAAAATGCCTATGGCGTCACTATCAGAGAAGAGGCATCGAAAATCAAAGGCCGGACTATCTCTTATGGGACAATCTACAGCTATCTTGACCAATTGACCCGGAAAGGTTACGTGACAAAAAAGATGGGCAAACCTACAGCCGAAAGAGGGGGAAGGAAAAAAATATTTTATACGCTTTCTCAGGGAGGCATTAAGGCTCTGAAGTCGGCTTATAATCTCCAGAGCACTATTTGGAAAGACGCACCGGCAGTGCTGGATAAGGCTTGAAGTTCATGAATAAAAAGACATATAAACCGCCGCAAATGGCTGAATGGATACTCCGGCGGCTAAGAAATACACCAGAGAGTTTTTCTCTTCTTGGGGACATGGAAGAGGAGTATTCAAGAATTCTTAAACACAGAGGGACACCCCAGGCCAAAGCCTGGTATTGGAAACAAATTTGTGTATCCTTTTTTCCCTTTGTAAGAAACTCAGTTTTATGGAGTGTCATAATGCTGGAAAATTATTTAAAAATCACTTTTAGGAACTTTAAAAGACAAAGAGGATATTCATTTATCACCCTCTCCGGTCTGGCTCTGGGAATGGCGTGCTGCTTGCTGATCATTTTTTACATCCAGTATGAGCTGAGCTTCGATCGATTCCATACCAACGCCGACCGCATTTACCGGATCGTGATGGATGCCACCATCGGTTCAACGAACCTGAAGGCTCCCATCACTAACAATCCCCTGTCACCAACTCTCATCAGGGATTATCCCGAGGTCATCGCCTCGACCCGGATCCGTCAGATATTTAAAATCCTGGTCGAGTATGAAGACAAACAATTCTACGAGTCTGGGTCCCTATTCGCTGATCCCTCCATTTTCGATGTTTTCAGCTTTCCCTTTATCAAAGGCGATCCCCAGAAAGCCCTGGTTCGACCATTCACCGTCGTCCTGACCAAGACCTCGGCCAGAAAATATTTTGGCGATGCCAATCCTGTGGGCAAGGTACTGCGGTTGGACGCTACCAAAGATTTTGAGGTGACCGGTGTAATCAAAGACGTCCCCCATAACTCCCACTTTACTTCCGATATACTGATCTCATTCGAAACTTTATTGTTTGATCAACCGCAAGCCCGTGACAACTGGATCAGTGCCCATAATTTCACGTATCTCCGACTTCGTGAGAATGCCGCCGCCTGCGATCTCGAGAGCAAATTCCCAGCCATGGTCGACAAATATATGGGTTCACGCCTAAAGGCCCTGGGCGGGAACATCCGCTATTCTCTCCAGCCCCTGACCGACATCCACCTGCACTCCAATCTCCAGTTCGAGTTTGCACCAAACAGCAGCATTCTCTATATCTACATGTTCAGTGCTATCGCGTTTTTCATCCTGGGCATTGCCTGTATCAACTTCATGAATCTGTCCACTGCCCGTTCAGCTAAAAGGGCCCGCGAAGTGGGTGTGAGAAAAGTCTTGGGCGCTGAGCGGCGCAACCTCATCAAGCAGTTCCTGGGGGAATCGACAATTTACAGTCTGTTGGCCATGTTATTCGCCCTCGTCCTGGTACGAATGGCTCTTCCCTTTTTCAGGACCATCTTCGGGGTGGATCTGCAACTGGGAACCGCTCAGCTGATTTGGTTTATTCCGCCAATTATCGGTCTGATATTTTTCACAGGGATTACAGCCGGCAGCTACCCAGCCTTATTCCTCTCGGCATTTCATCCGGTCAAGGTACTCAAAGGGAGCTGCTTGACAGGAACCAAAGCTAAGCGTTTCCGCCACGTGCTCGTTATCACCCAGTTCGTCGTATCCATCACACTGGTCATCGGAACCTGGATTATCCGAGATCAAATCCTGTACATGAAAAACGTAAATCTTGGATTTATAAAAGATCAGGTCCTGGTATGCGATGTTGATAATCCTAAAATCTTCCGTAACATCGATACTGTCAAAGCCCGTTTGAGGCAGATCCCTGGCGTAGTCAAAGTAGCCGGAACCGATGCCGTTCCCGGTCAGGGTCCGATGGCCACAACGGTTGGGGTAGTTCCCGAAGGTTTTACAAATGAGGAGGGAATCCTCATGAAGGCCATCCGGGCAGACGAGGATTATCTTGCAGCCCTGGGAATGGAGCTGGTCGCAGGCCGCGATTTCTCCAAAGAAATGGCCCCCGACAAGCAGAGGGGCTTCCTGGTGAACGAGGTGGCTGTGCGGAAATTCGGATGGGAGGACCCTGTCTGGCGGACGATCAAGATCCAAGGCCTTGGACTTCAACGAGCCGCGGTAACTGTGATCGGAGTCGTCAAGAATTTCCATTATGCCTCCCTGCGGGAAGAGCTCGAACCGATCTGTATCGGCGCTGGGATTGGAGGACTGGACAAGCTTGTCATCAGGGTCCGGACCGAAAATATAAGCGGAATAATCGCGCAGCTCAAGGACACTTGGAAGCAGATCGATCCCAACCATCCCTTTGATTTCTTTTTCCTGGATGACTTTTTTGACGCCCAGTACCGGTCCGAGGAACGGCTCAACAGCATCTTTGCCTCGTTCAGCGGGCTGGCTATTATCATTGCCTGCCTGGGACTCTTCGGATTGTCTTCTTTTATGGCTGAGCAAAGGACCAAAGAAATCGGCATCCGGAAAGTTCTGGGAGCATCCATTCCAGAGGCGGTGGCCC
>CP070825.1:1949293-1952885 GCA_020344415.1 Candidatus Aminicenantota bacterium | reverse complement strand
CAATCCTTCCCTCATCGGACAGATGGGCAGACAACTGCGGAGTTTCATTCCCCAATCTGGGCACCCGACTGGATTCTTCATGGCCAATGTCATCGTCAGGCAATATGCTAAGGACGAACTGGTTAAGATTGTACGGAATCCTTTTAAATTTTTCTATCTTTACAATGAAGCAGCAAGAAAAAACAGGAAAGCGCCGGTTTTTTCTGACCATGCGATCGATTTCATAAAAATGCTGGAAAGCAAATACGCAAAGAAATTGAAAAATTAAAACAAGGTGCACCTCCCCTCACAAAACATCGCATATAGAACTCAAAGCAGTTAAGAATCACTCCCTCATTATATTATGAAGGTTTTTTCACCTCCGCAACCTTTTCCCTATTCCAAAGTCTATAGTGTATTATGATACAGATTAAGAGAACATCGCTCAAAAAGGATACATTGCGGACATCGTCAAAAAAGGATACATCGACATTCTGGAAAAAATCTATGACATGGAAAAAGCGGGGGATGATGCCCTGATGGCTGCTGCCAATTCACAATAAAAAAAGCCTTAGATAATTCTTTAGATAAAACATTGGGAAATTTTTTTTCACTTTTCAAGTCAGTCAAATAGAGAGAAAATTCTCATAACCTTCTTTCTTTCTATTACGTATCAATACATAAGTGCACATACAATTGGAGTAGGATAATATTCGCACTAAAGGAGTGCCTTAGAATAAGTACCCACAGAGATGTTGGAGCATTATCTTTTGAAAATTCCAAAAAACACTACTTTTCTATAAGGAGGCTTGAAATGACTTTACTCGCTTCAAAGCTGCGTGTATCAACACTCAAAACTTTTTTTCTTATCATCGTTTTATCTATCTGCGTTATTCCTTCCTTAAGCTTTGTCCAGAAGGGTGATAAATACGCAGAAGAAATTAAGATGATAGAGGATTACGTAGAAAAAGAATTAGAGAGATTAAAAATTCCTTCCATTAGCATCGCTTTTTATAAGGATGATTTTTTCTGGAAAAGGAGTTTCGGATACGCTGACATGGAACACAAAATCCCAGCCAGGCCGGATACTCTCTATCGACTCGCATCAATTTCAAAACCCATTACGGCTGTGGGTATTCTCAGGCTCATGGAGGAAGGAAAACTCAGTCTGGATGATGAAGTGCAGAAATACGTTCCCTATTTTCCGAGAAAACGATGGCCTATCACTATCCGGCATCTGTTGGGTCACCTGAGTGGTATCAGCCATTATCGAAATTACGACGAAGAAGGACATTTCAAAACTCATTACACAACAGAAGAATCGATTGGAGTATTCAAAGACTGGAAGCTCAAAGCAAAACCTGGCACCAAGTTTATCTATACAACGTATGGATTCAATCTTTTGGGCGGTGTTATCGAGGGAGCATCAGGCAAGCCATACGCGGAATATATGAGGCAAAATGTATGGAAGCCGTTGGGGATGAACAATACGACCATGGATATTGCCAACGATATAATAACAAACAGAGCCAGCGGATACCGGAGAATCAATGGGGAAGTGAAAAATTGTGAATTTGTAGACATCAGCAGCCGATTCGCTGGCGGTGGAATAAGGTCCACGGTGGTTGATTTGGTCAACCTATCCAAAGGTCTGGATGAGGGCAAAGTTCTTTCGAAAGAAACACAGAAAATGATGTACACGAGCATGGTGACCAAGAATGGTCGTGCAACCGAATATGGAATGGGATGGGGCGTTGATTTTATTCAGGGATTCTGGAATGTAGCTCACGGTGGCGGTCAACAGGGCACTTCAACTCATTTGCTGAGGTTCCCCGGGGAGAAATTCGCAGTAGCAGTTACGTGCAACGAAGAGAACCAAAACACATCCAGGTACGCTCGCCTTGTCAGCGGCCTTATCCTTGGTGCCTTTCCGTACCGGCTGGAGACTCCCTCTTTAGATAGTCATTGGAGACTTCGCCTGACCTTCCTTGCCGGGCTTGGATACTACAGTAAGTTCGGGACTACTTTTGCCGCTGATGATGAGGACCTGAAGGAGAGTTTTGTTTACTTCAACAAACTCGATCCCGACGCAAAGAGGTTCAGGCAGCAAATAAACGATGGCGCAGAATTACTAACAGGTGCTCCTTTGGTTAAAGTCGGGACATGCATGGCAGAGAAGATAAAGGAACATCACGGTAAGAGCATGGTGGATGAATTACGCAGAAACGGCTCCATTCCATTTTTCAAAACCTATATCGACCTCTACAAGAAGGATAGTTCAATACCTGATGAGTACAAATTCCCCGGGGATTTCGAAAGGATGCTAGAGGACTGGCATCGTTCATACGTAAAGACTTGGACTGAAGAAACGAAAAAGTACTTCCTCATCCCTATCGCTGATTTAGGGAAATATATTGACGCAATAAAGGATAAATTCAAAGGCGAGATAGTCTATCCCAGGTTGAATAGTCTTTTTAATTCATATGCATATTACCTGAAAGGCAAGAAGAAGCTGGATGAAGGACTTGCGGTACTTCTGGATGCAATAGAACTGTTTCCCAGTGATGCTAATCTCTTCGATTCAGTTGGGGAGTTCTATCTTGTCAAAGGAGATAAAACAAAAGCAATCGAATACTATAAAAAAGCTTTGGAAGCAAACCCGAATCTTAGATCCTCAATCCAGGCGCTTGAAAAACTGGAGGAAAAGCACTCACTTGATTACTTGATCAAGCACACTCGAGTCAAATCTAAAAAGTAAATAACTCTAAATCCGAATGGGGATTAGCATGAGGAAAGGACATCCCGGATATACTCTTTTATAAAGTCGATGTGGGGAAAATTTATTCCTGTTCAGATGCGTACATAAGTTGTTCGATAATGGACACATAGAATTGCATAAACGTTTGAACAACCTCAGGAGACCATTTTGGCATATTTCTTGCTTCAAATTAGGGTATCGAGGGTAAAAATTATTAGGAAAATCAGAAATTAAATTAGCGCAATAAATATTAAAACGAAAATATCGGTAAATTTGTGAATGTTCATTGAATAAAAATTTCTTAAAAGGAGAAAATTATGAAAGAAATCGGAAAAAAACAGTCAAGCCGAAGAGATTTTTTAACCAAAGCCGTACCTGCTTGTGCAGTATCATGTCTGGCTGCAAGCAGTGTTTTTGCAAGCTCTCCATGGATTGGCAAATCATTTTTTGATCAGGAAGGGCACAAATTTGATAAGGAAATACCCGGGCTTAAAATGACCTACCGTAGAATGGCTGCTATGCGTAGCCAGAGTTTCATCAGGTTTGCCAGATTTTTACAAAAAGAAATCGGTGAGGAACGAGTGATAGAGCTTATCAAAAAACAAACAGAGCAAAGGCTAAAAGAGCAGGCAAAAAGAGATCTCAAAAGGCTAGGAAAATCGGATTTCAAATCTTATATAAGTATTTTTAGAGATCCGAACATGTTGGCAAGTTTAAGCATGGAGATTATAGAGGATAAGGATACGGTCTTTGAAATTAAGGTGACCTATTGTCTTGCGGCCGAATCCTTTCTGCCCTACAAAGCCGGAGATATAGGTTTTGCGGCAGTCTGTTGGGGCGATTATAATTGGGCTT
>CP070825.1:1936339-1949193 GCA_020344415.1 Candidatus Aminicenantota bacterium | reverse complement strand
TTAAATTCCTCCTTGATTAAGCATCCAGCTGTAAGCTTTTTGCTATTTATATTTTTTCCAATTCTTTTAAGCCTAATAATTTTATCTATTTTAATACTAATCTTTCCATGTTACCAAAACTTTCATATGATGAGGTAATCACATGCTCGCCGGGCTCAAGCCCCTCAAGAATCTCAAAAACCTGAGGATTCTGTCTGCCCGTTTTTATCCTTCTTTTCGTGGCAAATTTCCCGGATTCATCCAAGACATAGGCCCAGTTTCCACCTGTTGTTTGGAAGAAACCACCCTTCGGTAAAAGAATGGCTTCTGAGATATCACCCAATTCAAGTTTGATATGGAGCGTTTGTCCACGCCTTATTCCTGTCGGCTCTTCCCCATCAAACTCAAGATCGACTTCAAACCTCCCTTCACGAACTTCAGGGTAAATCCTCTTAGTGATAAGCTTATAGGTACCACCTGCAAAATCAAACTCACCCGTTCTGCCGATTTCAATACGAGCAATATAATGCTCGTCAATACCTGCTCTCACTCTAAAACCTTCTAGGACATCGATCTGACCCAATCTCTGACCCGGCGCCTTGGATTCGCCGACTTCTGCGCTCAGAGATGTGAGATGACCACCGACAGGGGCCCTGATAGTTAAATTTTCAAGCTTCTTTTTTGCTACCTCAAGATTGGCCTGCATTCTTTCCAAGGATTCTTCTAATGAATCTATCTGAGATTGTCTGAATTGTAATTCATTTCTTTGACTTTCAATGGTTAACTCCTTCCTTTTAACCAAATATTCATACTGATCCTTTGCTAATTCATACTCATGTTTTGCGATTAGATTATCTTTGTAAAGCTCTTTGTAGCGTTCATATGTCCGTTGCTGTTGGAGGAGCAGGTTTTCGATCTGAGTGAGTTCCTGGTTTAATTGAAGACGGTATTGTTCCATGGAAAGGCGAGTATTCCTTAGATTATTGCTCTGCTGGAAGAGCTCAGCCTCACGCCACATGATGGTAAGATGAAGATCCGTGTTGACCAGCTCCAGGATCTTATCTCCTTTCTTGACCATTTCTCCAGCTTCCATAAAAATTTCCTCTACTCTTCCACCCTCAGCCGGATCAAGATAATAAGTAGTAAGGGGGCGTACTTCACCTAAAATTGGGATAAATTCTTGAAAAGGTCCCCTAGTGACAGCGGATACGGTTAGCCTTTCGGCCTTGACATTTAATGTGGACTTACTCAGTTTAAAAACAAAAAGATAGACTATTACCAAAACAAATATTAGAACACCTGCAATGCTAGCAATTTTTTTGGGAGGCCATTTTTTCTTTTCGATTTTACGGTCCATGCCCATTTTTTTCCTCCGTTTGGAACATTTTCTGCGATTCTAATTTTATCAAAAAAATCCTTCTCATTCCTCAATATTCTTCAGTTTACTTTATCTACCCCGTTTTCTGCAATAAATGTGCCACTATTTCTTATACGGAGTCAAGAGGAAAAAAGATCAAAAACCACTCCTTAGAAGTGTACGCTGGCATTACACACACTGTCCGATAACGGACACTTTATATCCTCTACACGCTGTCAATGAACAAAAATAAATTTTCCTTTTTATTAGACTAAAGGTCATTATATAAAACTGAAAGAAGCAAAGTCACTTCAAGCTACTATGAGCAAAAGGGAGCTACCCTTTTAACAATTGGAATGAGAGAAAAACACGAGAAAAATGTGAGCAAATGAATAAGGCACGTATTTTGCATAAATAAGAAAAATGGATCAGATGTCCCAAGAGATTTTAATAGAAACTTCTGGTATAATTCAAAAAGGAAAATATTCTGATTAAGATTGAAAGAGAGTCTAACGATAGAGGCAAGTTGCTTGATGTTGTGAACAATCATGTTGCGAGCTGATATTGTTGAGAATAAGTGGCAGTATCTGCATTTTTTATGAATAATACAGGTTAAGAAAGGATTAAGGCCATGAGCAAGAAACCCGCGAAAATTCTCATTATCGATGATGATGAGGATATTCTTCATGCAGCACGTTTATTTCTCAAAAAACACTTCACTTCGGTTCATGCAGAAAAAGAGCCGGATAAGATTCCTTCTCTACTAAAAAACGAATCATACAATGTTGTCTTATTAGACATGAATTTTGCCACGGGAGCAACCTCTGGCCAGGAAGGTTTTCATTGGTTGAATAAAATCCTTGAGATCGAACCTTCAATGGTTGTCGTACTCATTACAGCTTATGGAGATGTGGAAATGGCAGTGCGTGCTATTAAGGAGGGAGCTACAGATTACGTATTAAAACCGTGGCAAAACGAGAAGCTCCTGGCTACAGTTTCAGCAGGTCTGAATCTCCATAAGACGCGGTTAGAAGCTAATAGTCTGCGGTCGCGGCAAAAACTATTGAGCGCTGACCTTGACCAACCCTTTCACGATTTCGTCGGACAAAGCAATGCTATGCAGACCGTTTTTTCAACTACTCAGAAGGTAGCTAAAACCGATGCAAATGTTCTCATCCTCGGAGAGAACGGAACAGGGAAAGAACTGGTAGCACGTGAACTTCATCGCCAATCGCACCGCGCTGATGAAGTTTTTATCAGTGTTGATATGGGTGCGCTGAGTGAGACACTTTTCGAGAGTGAGCTCTTTGGCCATGTTAAAGGCGCTTATACAGATGCTAAGGAAGATCGAGCTGGACGCTTTGAGGTTGCCTCTGGAGGAACGCTTTTTCTTGACGAAATCGGCAATCTCTCTTTGCCACTTCAGGCCAAATTGCTATCAGTCATGGAAAGCCGCAAAGTCACACGCCTGGGCTCCAACAAACCAATAGAGATCGACGTCCGGCTCATTTGTGCAACCAATATGCCCATCCATGAAATGGTAACAGAGAACAAATTCCGTCAAGACCTTCTCTACCGGATCAATACTGTCGAAATCCATACGCCGCCTTTACGGGAACGACCTGAAGATATCCCTTTATTAGTAAATCATTTCCTGAAAATATACTGTAAAAAATACAATAAACCTTTAAAGAAAGTTAATGCAGCGACCTTAAAGAAACTGGAAAAATATCAATGGCCAGGCAATGTCAGAGAGCTCCAGCATGCCCTTGAGCGGTCAATTATCATGAGTGATTCCAATGTACTTCAACCTTCGGATTTTTTCTTCCCTTCTCCAGAATCAAAAGAAGATGGTCTGGTTTTTGAAGATTTTAACCTCGAAGAGATTGAAAAATTAATCATCCGTAAAACAATCACCAAGCACGGAGGTAACATCAGTCACGCCGCAAAGGAGCTAGGGCTGTCACGAACGTCATTGTATAGAAGATTGGAAAAATATGGTTTATAAAAGCTTTCGCATAAATTGTATTGTCCGTACGCTACTCCTCAGTGTCTCCATCCTCCTTTTTTTCTACTTATTATTTCAAACTGCTCTCTACACAGCCATCTTTATCGTTGGAATAACCATAATCTATCAAATCTATGGCCTCATTCACTATGTCGAAAGGACAAATCGGGATCTAGCACGCTTCTTCCAGTCCATTAAATACGAAGATTTCTCTATAACCTTTAAAGAAAAAGGATTGGGCTCCTCTTTTAATGCCTTAAAAACTGCCTTCACAGAGGTTGTGAATGCCTTTCGAAAAACGCGTTCGGAGAAAGAAGAGCATTATCGATATTTGCAAACAATCGTTCAACATGTGGGGATTGGATTAATGGCTTTTCAACCTGATGGGGAGGTGGAACTGATCAATACTGCTGCTAAACGCTTATTGAAAATATCAAACCTCAAAAATATAAAAAATCTTGAATCATTCAGCAGTCCTTTGGTTGAAACTTTGTTGCGGTTGAGACCAAAAGAGAGCTCTTTGGTCAGAGTCGAGGATAATAACGAAATCCTGCATCTGGCTCTCTACGCCACTGAATTCAAACTGGGAGGACAGAAATTTTCTCTGGTATCTATACAGGATATTCACAGCGAATTGGAAGAAAGAGAGATGGATGCCTGGCAAAAGCTCATCCGTGTTCTCACCCATGAAATCATGAATTCCATCACCCCCATCGCCTCTCTCGCTTCAACTATTAATGAACTGGTTAAAGAAAGCTATAAAGATATTAGCAAGGAAGGAGAGCCGGATGCTGAAGCTTTAAGCGATATTCATCAAGCGCTCCAAACCATCCAGAAGAGAAGCCAAGGACTACTCCACTTTGTCGATGCCTACAGGAATCTGACCTTAATACCAAAGCCAAACTTCCAGGTTTTCGCAGTCGAAGAACTGTTTGCTCGAGTAGAAAAACTCATGCAGGCAGATTTTGTAAACAGTGCTATACAGTTCAATGCCAACATAGAGCCTCAAAACCTGGAATTAACTGCCGATCCTGAACTCATAGAACAAGTATTAATAAACCTGCTCCTAAACGCTCTCCAAGCTGTAAAGACAAAAAAAGACGCAAAGATCAATTTAGATGCCCTTCTGGATGGAAGAGGAAAACTCATCATACAGGTCTCAGATAACGGCCCAGGAATTCAGAAAGAAAACATGGAGAAGATATTTATTCCCTTCTTCTCTACAAAAGAGGGCGGATCTGGTATCGGGCTCAGTCTATCCCGTCAGATTATGCGCCTGCATAAAGGGACAATCAGTATTCACACCGAGCCCAATGTTCAAACAGTGTTTACACTGATATTTTGAGGTCCTCACCCTGATATCCGCTTCTTGATTGACTGATAGTCTCTAATTTCTGTTGATTCTCGTATAAACTACTTGGAACTAGGAGATTTTTTTGGTGCCGGTTTTTTGTAATCCAGATTTTTATAATGAATCATGCTGTTGAATACAAGGAAAAATGATCCGTGGGTTTCATGACGCCACATCGGATTAATACTGAACAGGACAACGTGACCATCTCCCAGCTTACAATCAACAACAGCAGGGGAGCCGGCTAGCTCTTCGCCATTTGCCAGCCCTCCGCTGATCAATAGATCATCTGTTTTCTGTACAAAGCGCAAAATTGTCCTGGATTGGGATTGCTGAGCAGGAACTCTTCTAGGCGGTTCTTCTTCCTCTTTACGGGATTTCCGGAACTCCTCGATAGTCTTCTGTCCCATATCTCTTGGGCGACCCTGGATAATATCAGGGTCTTTAAGTCCGCCTCGACCGCTCACTCTGGCTCCAGAATCCCTGCGCCTTATCCTTGAAAACCTGGGATCTATTGCACGACCGCGTCTGAAAACCGGTGACCTGCTGAAATAGACGCCTAGCTCGTCGCCGTAGCCATATGAGATTGGGCTGTATTTATCAACTATATCAGCTTTATAAACACTTCCGCGTGCCCACAAATTCGGTGTCGTCGCAATCGAAATCCCCTTGGCAAGACCGAAATGAATCGGTAGCGATGAACTTCCGGTAAGGGTTATAAACAGGCCTCCATTCTTGATGAAATCGCGCAGATGTATAACTCCGTCAAGCTCCAGCCCTCCGCGCATATCCCCAGTAGACGCTTGACGTCCAATATTGGGCGTTAAATCTGTTTTCTTCCATGGAATTGGTTTATCACCGGTTAAGCCATCAACGATGCTCAGTGCATTTCCGCGCGTTGGACCAAACAGTATGACGTCGTAGGTATCGCGCAATCGGGGATTGTCGCGAATTTCATGGACTGAAATGTAATCATAGGGGATTTCCAGTTCATCGAGTGCGATGCGGACCCAGCCTTCGGTCTGAGTGCTTTGCCAAGTGTGCACAAGCGCCACGCGTGGAACAGCAATTTCAAGAGTTGCTGTCTTTGGCAGAGACGCCGCAGCATATGCCTTAAATCCGAATTTTTTCCCGGCTTCTTCAAGAACACGCTTCAGGTTGCCGGAATTTTCGTCTGTCTTTATTATAAACGTACCTGCATTAAACGACTTTTCTCCTATTTTAAACGACTCTGTGGCAGCGTGCATTTTGAGATTATCATATTTGAATACGAAGGTCGCCAACGGATTATCAGCATTATGATTGATGAGAAATGCCTTTGCCTGACCCTTCCCAAGATTTTCTATGCCTCCAGGTACTGTGATATCTTTCCTCAATTCCATAGGAACTGATAGAATTTTAGTATCCTCAACACGAACTGTTTTCACATTGTAAAGCGGTCCAAGCGTCCAGCCGGTATCATCGTAGGGTCGGGGGTCATTGGTATTGAAATACTGACGATCTAGCATCATATCAGCCATTCGCGAATAGGGCTGGTCCATGCGGATAATGTAACTGCCCTGTGGGTATCCGGTATCTTCAATTTTGAAAGCTTTTTTTGCTTTATGCACCTCTATTCCCTGCCACTGCAGCAATTTCAGAAGGCGTGCCACCTGTCCGGGTCTTGGGTCATCACCGGGAAAGAGGTAGGCTGCAGGACCTTCATTATGGGGCTTCGCAATAGATCGCTTGCTCTTAAGATAAAAATTTTCCATGAATTTTTCTTTGTTGCTCGCAAGATAATTCATTCCGATCAGAAGCCCACTCTGCTGAAGATTAACGTTGTTGCGAATTGACCACAAGGTGCGTGGCAGCGGTGGATTTGGCCGGTACCAGGCTCTGCTGCCGCGGGTAGTTATTACGCGAGTTCTCCCGTCGCCCGCGCCCTGTGTTTCATAGAACCGTCCGATCGCGTTGTGACCGTTTGCAGCATAAAAAGCGTAATTGGGCGCCCAACCATCATAGAATTGGTGCGTCCATACTCCTGGCACACCCTGTCTAGTCATTTCGTTGACTTCTTGATAAGCGAACTGGTGCCATTCGTCGATAACGATCGGGTCAAGCCAGGCATTGTACGGCCCTGTTCCGGTTGAGATATACAGGTGAGATGCAGACTCATGCAGGTCATGCATTACCTGTGGATGATATTCCAGGAATGTTCGCATAATATGTTTGCTTAATTCCAAAGATAATGAAAGATTATCCCTGTTATTATCGTGGGCGATGTATTTCCCCCAGTAAAGAGGCCTTCGAGGGTAGTTGCCGTCCGGGTCTTTTCGCCTTGCTATGGCGATATCAACCTGTTTATCACGACCATCCACTTCCAGCACAGGGGTAATCATTATGATAGCGTTCTCGCGGATAGTTCTGAAAAAATCTGATTCGTCAACAGCGATGCGATAGGCAAGTTCCATAAGCATTTCCGGTGATCCTGTTTCACCTGAATGCATGGCTCCGGTAGCCCAGTAAATCGGTTTTGATTCGCTGATCAGCTGCTGCGCTTCCTTTTTGCTGATTTTACGTGGGTCCGCTAATTTTGCATTGATTTCTTTGTATTTTTCGAGGTTCTGTATCGTATCTTCATCTGAAATTACCACCAGAATCATTTCACGCCCTTCTTCGGAGATGCCCCCAGGAAAGACCTTAACACGCGGAGAGGCATCAGCAAGCGCTCGCATATATTTATGGACCTCATGTGAATAACTGAGTACATCAGCTGCGCCAGCAATGCGTCCCAGCACATCTAGGGGGGTGGGCACATCTTCAGAATACGGAAGATAATTAACATATTTTGTCAGAAAATGAGCATCCGTGGTGAATTCGAGTATCTTCTTCGTATACTCCTCATCGATTTTCTGCTTCTGGGCTAAACAGGGATTGACGAATAAAAATGAAAGAATACAGACAATAAGAAACAGCCGAAAAGAAGTTCTGCCGTTCCCCGGCATTTTTGAAAAATGCCTGGAAGATTTTCTCATAATAATACCTCCTTTTTATTATGTTATATTTTTAACTGGAATGAAATTATCACAATCACGACGCCGAGGTCAATTTCCTACCCTCTCTTTGCTGTAATTTAATATTCATATTAAACAGCCAAAAAAAGAGGAGGGCGTTCAGCATGAAAACCTCGAGGCGAATACTCTATTTTCCAGATATGGTCCTTGAGGCAAGTGTCAAAAGAAATGCGGAAATAAAATCAAGGTCAGTGACATTTTTTCTCTTATCCAGTATTTTCTCTTTTATCTCTTTCCTAAGCTTTTTTAGCCTTGTGAACCTGATAGGAAAATAACGCTGGATTTCCTTGATATATTCTTGACTATAAAATGCTTTATTCTTGCCGACTGCTTCCATAATCAGCAAATAACAATTCCTTATGATAAGCTCCCCTAAGCTCTTTTCGTTCTCCACCTTTTTATCCAATTTTAGATCAATAACCTCTGCTATAAAATTAAACAGCTTATTTGCCAGTTTATCGAGATTATGTCTACCCGCGGGTTGGGAAAAGATTGTCGTATGATTATTTTCTCTATCTTCGGTTATGTCCTGAATGTCATCGGCAAGCTGCAAAAATACCCCAAAGCCAAAACAAAAATCTGCGTATTTGTCTTCGAGGAGTCCATTCACGAGAAATCCATCTGCCAGAACTGAAGTTCCTCCCTTTTCAAGACTCAGATCCAGGAGATCGATTTCATAAGGCAGACATTCGTTTCTTTGCTGAGCTAGGCTCTTAAGCTGCGCATTGAAAATAGCCAACAAACTCTGGTAAACACCAGGAAAAGAGCATCTGTGATATTGCTTTTCAATAATCTTTATCAACCTGTAAATCTTTTCTTCCTGCAGGTTCATATAAGAGGCTTCCTTACCTTCCAGCCAATGTTTCATTTTTTTTAGAAATGAAATCTTTTTTTCTATAGGCTCTGATGTGCTATCGAGGTAATTATCAATGTAAGGATAGATCATGCTGTAAGCGAAAATTGAATCAAGATATTTCACATCGAGGTTCAGATAGACTTGAAGCGAATTCATGATCCAAACATTTCTCAACGCCTGATAGATTTCTTCTGTCTTGAGTGATGGATCAAATTCTTTGACTTTTTCAACGAACATCCTTGTGGAATCCATGAATCCCTCTTTAAATACTGACTCGAGAGAGATATCAGACAACTCCAGGGTTTTCTTTCCGAATTTTTTTGCCTCTGATACAAAATCCTCTAGCCAGATCTTTTGCCTATGATTTTCTTTCTCAGGAGTATAATCATCCAGCTTCAAAGATGCCCAATCCACAAAACGAAAAACCTCATCTTCTATCTTTTCCTGCTCTCTTTTGCTGTAGATTCTTTCAAATCGAGGGAATTCATCCTCTGTCTTGCACCATAATCTAGAGTAATTCTTTTTATATTTTTCTATTTTTTCTTCTAATATTCCAACTTTATTAGAATACGGTAAAAATTTTCTTAAATCTGTCTTCATCCTAACATACCGGTTTACTGGTATCATGTTTTGCATATATTGAATTTTTTATATCAATGGGGTCAGGCCTTGTCAATATAAAGAAAACCTTTTCTCCTCATGACCATCAAGTCTTCCGCAGGATAAGGCCTGACTCCGAAAAAAATTCAACATCTGTTTAACCTGACCTCAATATAATTCTACGAAAAGAAATGGAAAGAGGTTTAGCCGCAAGCATCTCCAAAATCTGATGCTATCTTGATTTTGGAAATCTCTGAAGCGACTTTGAAGATTTAGCCTTTCCGAACTGTCTTTCGAAGGAACCCGACAGAGTCGGGCGCCGAGGATGTTTGAGCACTGCTTTCATATAAGATGAGAGCCTTGTTTGAACATAGGACATCAATAGGTAGATAGGATCAGGTTTGCGCAGTTTCGCAGGCGCTGAGAAGGACAGTGAGGGAATGGCGTGAAAAATCTGAACGGAGCAAAGAGATTTCCAAAATCAAGCTAGCACGGAAATGACAATGCTTAAGGTTTTGCTTAAAAAATATATTTTTGTTATAAATTGATATAAACTGGGAGGCATGAATATGGAGATGATAAGCTTCAAGATTGACAGCTATACGATACATGTATATGCGAAAGACATGAAGGGAGGCAGAACCAGATGGGGAGATAAAGTGATATACCTTTATTCAGGAGGAAGAAACGTAGCTCAAGCAGTTTTTTCACAAGAAGGCTTTAAAGCCCCTGAACCGTATTTTTCAGGTGGAAAGATATATTTTTTCGCACAAGCCTACCAATATCCTACAGTGATCGACCTGCTGCGTAATGAGAAGCCTGTATACATAGCCTGGAACCCTATTTCTGATCCAAAGGAACCTCAAGACGGTGATGCCTTCTTCTATGCAGGCGAAGAATCAGCAAGGCATGAGGAATAGAACCATGCCTTTAAAATAAGGGAGGTCTATAAATGGAAGAAATGATATCGATCTGTGGCTTAACGTGTCATGAATGCGGTGCCTATCTGGCCACAATAAACGATGATGACAAGAAGCGAGCAGAGGTCGCAGAGCTATGGTCAAAGGAATATAACACCGACTGTAAGCCGGAAGACATCAATTGCGAGGGCTGTCTATCAGAGGGCGAAAATCTCTTTAGTTATACAAAACTTTGCGAAATAAGAAAATGCGGAAAGGAAAAAGGTGTCATCAATTGTGCCCATTGCAGTGATTATGCCTGTGAGAAGCTTGAGAAGTTCTTCGAGATGGCTCCAACAGCAAAGGAACAATTGGAAGAAATCAAAAGCAAGCTCTAATTTTATTCCTTAGAACCTTTTTCAGATATGAAAAAGTGATATTCTGTTGAGTAGAACAGAATCTTTGTCCACATTCTCGAGAGCACATAAACCTGCTGCCAGATAAAAGCTATTAGCAGCAGAAAGCCCATCTTGAGCATCGGCTGGTATACTGCAAAATATATCACAGCAAAAATCACAGTAATTACGCCAGGCAAAAGATAGAGCAGCCAAGCCCTAAAAAATCTTTTTCCTTTAAATTTCAGATTCAAGAGTGTTGCCCGGAGGGTCTTTTTGCTGTCCTCTATCACAAGCCTTACTCTAACATAATCAAAAAACATCCTGACTATTGTGAACAGGAGAACCATGATCAGAAACTCAAGATTAGATGAAATAATAACAGTCCATTGTGTCGATGCATTTCTAGACCAAAGATTGAAAAGAGCAGAAATTGCTCTGAATGCGATGCCAAAGACCACAAAATAACCGACTATTGAAATCAGGAAGACTCTAAAAAACCGGAAGAAATACCTTGCACAATCGGCCAAAAAATCCGACATCATGACTTTCTCGTCTTGAGCTCGAATCCTGCCGATTATCCCTCCGTTAAGGAAAATATAGAGCAATCCAAAAACAACTCCCGGAATGAGTAGCAACCTCAATAGAACCGGGAAAAGATTTTGGTGTTTGTAAGCCAGGTCTCCAAGCAAAAGCAGGTCTACACCCTTTGCGAGTTCGTCTGCCATCATGGAGCGAGAAAAATCCTTATTGAGCAAAAAATAAATAGGAGTGACGACCACTATTGAAAAAATAAAATTGATAAACCACAGATAAGCAATCATTCTCACTTTCTTATTGGTGGTACTAAAACCCTGTCCGAATATCTTTAGAACTCTCATCGTTCACTCCTTTCTCAGATAAATGAAGCAATGCATTGAAGATAATTCTGGATCAGAAAGAGAAATTGAGTTGTGAGCTTCAAAACACCTGACCTTCTCGGTTTCATCCGGATGCTGTTATTGGTAAGATTGGAGTCAATAAGCCAGGTATATTCAGGATCAATTTGTGCGTATTTGGCTTTAGCCGCTTTTTCAAAATTAAACTTTTTCCACCTTCCCTGACCCTTCCAGTACCTCACTTCTTCCGAGCCATCTTCAAAGACAACTTTCAATTTTATGAGGACATCTCCCCTTACCCTTGCCTCCCCAAACCGCCGTACTCTGACTGCTGTTTGGTATAGTTTTTTATCCCGGCGTACTCCCTCTTCCATTTCATCGACCTTTTTTTTGGTATACTCTTCTTTTTTTCCATCAATATCAAAAACTCCACGAACAAACTTCTTTTTTTCTGTAGAAGTCAGAGAAGATATACCATAATCAAAATTCAGGGTGCCAAAAAACTGTTCCTCAAAAAACCAGGTTAATTCTCTCTCTGAAACCTCATTGACAATATCAATGAAATCCTGCGTGCTAGGGTGTTTGTAGCGGTAACGCATATGGAATGTCCGCAGGATTCGAAGCATCGTCTCCTCACCCACCAATCTCTCCAGAGTCTCTAAACAGGTCGATGCTCGCATATAAACATTCAAGCCGTAAATCCCTCTGTTATAAAACTTCCAGGAGAAAGATGTAATCGGATCGAACTCGACGGCATGTATTGCTACAGCTCGGTTAAGCTCATAGTCATAAGCTTCAGGAAGCTTTAAGAACCATGCCAAGGGAAATCCCTTGAATGAAAAGGGCAAGGCGCTCTTCCCATAAGCTTTGGAAGCAACCTTTCCGGTGGAATAAGTGTTGATTCCTTCATCAAGCCATGCCTCTTCGAATTCATTGTTGGCATTGAGTCCATACCAGTATCCGTGTCCGAATTCGTGAATGATCACTCCTTCAGGAGAAAGTACTTTCCTGCTTGTGAAAACTCCTGTCCCTGCAGTGAAAAAGGTGGGATATTCCATTCCTCCACTTCCAGTTCTGAAAGGGGGGTCAACCATGGTCACGGTCTCATAGGGATATGGTCCATACCAGAGGCCATAGTACTTAATGGCCATTCTCAAGGCTTTAAAATGCCGGTCAATTTGGCCTTTATGCTCAGGCTCTATAAGAAGAATCATCTTGACATTCGGCAGCTTCACCTCCTCAAGGGGAAGCCGAAGAATACGGGCGACCTCTGCATACTCTTCTGGAGTAACTTCATCATCGGCGATAAAATCACGTTCGACTTTGATAAAATCAGGATCTGCTGTCCAGGCAAAATCATGGATATTTTCCTGGGAATAAGTATAGGTTATTGTTTTCTTATCTTTATGGGGAACTTCTTTGATTTGTTTTCCTGAGGCTCCTACCACAAAATCTTCAGGAACTGTGATATGAAC
>CP070825.1:1923508-1936239 GCA_020344415.1 Candidatus Aminicenantota bacterium | reverse complement strand
TCTTCCCAAGATAGGGATAACTCTTGGGGATCCTGGCGGCATCGGGCCTGAGATAATATTAAAAGCATTCTCTTCAGAATTCTCCCTTCCCCAAGCCCATTACATCCTTTTTGGCTCTTCCCGTATAATTGAAGAAGAGAAGAGATCACTGGCCCTCGAATTGGATATCCCTTCATTGCACAAAGAACAACCTGAGTTCCCTTCTATTTCTCTCAAAGAGATAGAGAACCCTCTCAAAAACATAAAAAAAGGTGCTCCCTACAAAGAAGCAGGGCAGGCCTCTTTTCTATTCTTTAAGGAAGCCATCGAAGAAGCAAAAAAAGGCAAAATCCATGCTCTAGTAACAGCTCCTATAGCCAAACGGTCCTGGAATCTGGCTGGGCTCGAATGGGCAGGCCACACAGATTTTCTCAACCAATCCTTCCCTCGGGCAATCATGGTTTTCTGGTCAGAAAAAATAAAAGTGGCTCTTTTTACCCACCACATCCCCCTGAAAACAGCTATAGAAAAGATAAAAAAGGAGGCACTCCTGGATTTTTTTCTTCTTCTCCACCAACGCATAAAAAAAATCCACCCTGAAAAATATCATTTCCTTGTGGCCGGATTAAATCCTCATGCCGGTGAGGATAATCTCATGGGCTCAGAAGAGGAAGATGAAATAGCACCTGCCATAGAGCAAGCTCAAAGAAACGGAATGAGAATCAGCGGTCCTTTTCCTCCAGATACTATCTTCCGATACTGCTTGAACCAACCTGAAAATATTGCCATCGCTCTCTACCATGATCAGGGACTTATTCCTTTCAAGCTTGAAGCCTTTGATAGCGGAGTCAACGTCACGCTGGGTCTGCCCTTTGTACGCACATCTCCGGATCACGGAACAGCCTTTGATATTGCAGGGAAGGGAATAGCAAACCCTCAGAGCATGGTTGAGGCCATTAAGCTTGCCTTCGAGCTAACGCAATCTCCTTTTTAGCTCCGCCCTTAATTCCCTCTCGCGGTCTCTCTCTTTTATGACCTCTCTTTTCTGATATGTCTTTTTTCCCTTTGCCAGAGAAATTTCCACCTTCACTTTTCCTTTATCGTTAATCAGAACCTTGGTCGGAATTAGCGTAAAACCTTTTTCTTTTATCTTGCCTGTCAAACGCTTTATCTCTCTCCGGTGAAGCAGAAGTTTCCGTTCCCTAAGAGGCTCATGGTTGAATATGTTAGCGGGCACATAGGGACTTATATGACAGTTAACGAGAAATACTTCGTCACGTTTAATCTCAGCATAGCTCTCTTTCAAACTTATCCTTCCTTCCCTGATGGATTTAACCTCACTCCCCATCAAGGAAATACCTGCTTCAAGGCTCTCCAGTATTTCATAGTTAAAATAAGCCTTTTTATTCTTCGCGACGACCTTCATCCGTTTCCTCTAGAATAATCTCTGATTTCTTTAAATGATATTGGCTCCTATCCAAATTGTGTGGCTGAAATACACGGTAATGGAGGAAGCGACCTTTGCGGAAAATGAAATGATTACATCACCTCTTTTTCTTTTTCTCCTAATTTTATTCGTATTGAGCTTATGTGACGCCTATGGACTTTTTCCACGATAAACTGATGCCCTTTATAATCTAAAAGCTCTCCTTCTTTGGGAATCTTCCCAAACTCATTAAGAAAGAAACCAGCCAAAGTTGTATATTCCACTTTTTCAGGCAGATCAAGCGGAATTCTTTCGTTGACATCTTTGATAGAAGCTCTACCATTGATAATATAAACGTTTTCTCCGACCTGACTCAACCATTCTTCGGCTTTCCCATCATATTCGTCCTGGATCTCTCCCACAATCTCCTCGATAATATCTTCAAGGGTTACAATCCCTTCCATATTTCCAAACTCATCCACAACAAAAACTAAATGATTTGCTTTCTCTTGCATCTGGATCAAGACCTTTTCTAAAGAAGCTGACTCAGGAACAAATAGCGGTTTTCTCAGAAGGTCGAACATCTTAAACTCTTTATTATCAATAATATATGGGACAATATCTTTAGCATGAATCAGTCCTTCTATATTATCCATCCTTCCTTTGTATACAGGAAACCGAGAGAAGCCTCCAGAACGAACCGTATCCAATATTTGTTGCGTTGAAGAATTTATCTCTATCGCTCTGACTTGTGGCCGCGGAATCATAATTTCTTTGATCGGTCTCGAGCCGATGTCCATAACACCGGATATCATTTTTTTTCGAAGCGAGCTCATCCCTTCTGTTCTTGCGGTCAATAAAACTTTGATCTCATCTTTGTTGAGAAGGCCTAGAGTACCGGCCTTTCTCTTCCCAGATGAAGGAAAAAACAAGCGGGGAAAGAAAATGAAAACCCTGACAAAAGGATAAAAAAGTGTACTAAAAAATCTAATTGGCTGCACGAACAAGAAAGATAGCTTTATAGGATTGTGGGCAGCATATGTCTTGGGGGTGATTTCGGCGAATATTAGGATCAGAAAAGTGGACACCAACGTTGCCAGTAAAACCGCAAGATTCTTATTGGGAATGAAGGAGATAAAGATGAAAGTAGCGATAGAAGCTACTGCTGTATTGACTAATGTGTTTCCTACAAGTATAGTTGCCAGAAGGCTGTCAAGCCTTGTCAACATCCTCTTAATCATTCTAGCTCTCTTAGAACCTTTCTTCTCCAGATAATCAAGCTTATACGGACTTGAAGCAATGAAGGCGGTTTCTGAAGATGAAAAGAAAGCACTAAGAAGCAAGAACAGCAAAAAAAGGATAAGGGCAGGAAAGAGCATATTTCGAAAATCAGGAGTCTATTTGAGGGTTTACATCCTTAAAACATAAGGATAGATTCTCGAAAACCTTATGTTCGATTTCCGAAGAAGGAAGAGAAGCAACCTCTGAAATTTCTGAAACAAGAAGTTCCTTGGCCTTTTCCATCATCTTTTTCTCGCGGAAAGAAAGAGGCTTGATTAAATTGAGATAAAAAAGGCTCTTCAAGACGAATGCCATATCAAGGAGCAAGCCAGATTTCATGAGGTTGATGTGTTCTTTGTATCTCCCCTTCCAATTCATTGTAATATCAATATCTCCGTATTTCATAAAATCTAGGATATCCACAACAGACTTTGCTGAAATTGGCTTTCTGATCCCAATCTCTTCAGCATTGGAAGATGGGACTAAAACAAGAGTATCATTAGATAGAAGCCTTAGATGATATATCTTGATCCTCTCCCCGAAATAATCTTCTTTCTGAATGTCTTCGACAACCCCTAGTCCTTGGTTGGGATAAATGACTTTATCCCCGACCTTGAATAAGTCCATTTGGCGATATTATAACCCAGAAGAGAGAAGGAGTCAACTCATTCAGGGCCAGATTTAAAAATTATTTCCAGCGGGATAAGGCTCCAGAGAATTAATCATAACTTGACAGACAAAGCCTCGTTTATTAACATACTTATTCCAAAGAGAAAAGCAGAAGAAATCAGGATGAAAAGAACTTTCCAACCCAACAAGAGAAAAAGAAGGAAAAACCACGGCTTCCTAGTCCGGATGAGAACTAAGGGTGGTCAACGAATCATCAAAAACCGAAGACAAAAAGGCAGAAAAAGACTTGCTGTTTAATGAACGAAACCTTTGGTCCTCATGAAAGGATAAGAAAGAGAAACGATTTTTTATTCCTTTATAGAAAAGGCAAACGTTACAGAGGGATATATTTCAATCTCATCTATTTCTCCAATAACCTGAGCTTTTCGAGGTTGGCTGTAGTCGTCAGTAAAAAAATCGGCAATGCTGTCAAAAGGAATAAGATAAAAAGATGGATGAGATCTCTATTCCGAAGGAACAAGGATCTCCTCAAGGACTCTTTCGATATCATTATTATCGTAAAAAAAGAAATTCAGGATGTATCCTGGCCCAAGCTTGAAGAAGAATACTTATCTGCCGTAGAATCCATCTGCAATAAAAACGATTCACGGTGAGTGTGAAAATGAAATACATTGCATTGTTCTTGATAAAGTCGTACCAGCTGCTTATATCTCCACTCCTGGAGAATCACTGCCGCTTCCACCCCTCCTGCTCTTCATACACGTACGTGGCAATTGAGAGATATGGCTTTATCAAAGGAGCAATCTCAAGTACCAAAAGGCTTCTCAAGTGTCATCCTTTCCATCCTGGGGGTATTGATCCCGTTCCTTAAGAGGTTTAAATATGGAAAAAAGACTATTACTAGCAATCGTTCTTTCTTTTATAGTATTGTTCCTCTTTCAGGCCATATTCTTAAAACAAGCACCTCCTAAAGCGCCGCCAGATAGGACAACTCTGGCAGAAAAGGGATTTGAAAAAAAGCCCGGCCAAAAAGAATCTTTTCCACGTCCCGAACCTCCCCAACAGAAAGAAGCTACAAAAAAAGAGAAACCTATACAGCCGGTTCGAGCGGAACAAGAAAAAAACATCGTTATCAATACTTCGCTGTATCAAGCTGTCTGGAGCAACAAAGGAGCGGTGCTGAAGAGCTGGAAATTGAAGGAGCATAAAGACGAAAATCAAGAGGACTTAGAACTCGTCTCTCTCCACTCGATAGATATCGGAAGATTTCCCTTTTCCTTGATAACAGAAGATCCACAATTCGATAACGTTATTAACAACTCTCTTTATGAACCCTCAAATCTTAAAATAGAACTGGAGGACGGTCAACAAGCTGAACTTCGTTTTTTATATGCGGATGAAGCCGGCACAAAAGTTGAGAAAGCTTTTATCTTTCTGGGCGGAAAATACGGTTTCGATATCAAAATCAATGTTTTGAAAAACAGCCAAAAAATCGAACCATATCTCCTCTGGGGACCAGGCCTCAGAAATCCTACACCCGCAGAGTTAAAGCAACGATTCGGAAGCAGCAAGGGAGTAGCCATTTTTTCAGCCGATAGAGTCGAACGTCAGGAGGAGAAAAAATTCAATCTTGAAAGAAGCGCTTTTAACTTTGTCAACTGGGCTGCCTACGAAGATAATTATTTCACGGCTCTCTTTCTCGCTTCTCCCCAGAAGTCTAGCGCTGCCTTCATTAAACAGGAAATGAACGAACAACTTTCTTACTTCTTCCTCTCTGTGAATTACCCTCAGAGGGCATTCATCGGGCCTAAAGATGTTGATGCTTTGAGCGAATTTGGATACAACGCCAAGAAACTGATCAAATTCGGCTTTTTCGGCTGGATAGCTGAGATTCTTCTAAGAGCCATGAAATTTTGTTACGCATTCATTCCCAATTGGGGACTTTCTATCATTATCGTTACCTTCATAATCAAAATTCTCTTTTTTCCATTAACCTACAGCAGCACCCGTTCCATGGCTAGAATGCAGGAACTCCAACCCAAGATTAAAGCCATCAGAGCCAGATACAAAAAGGCCAAACAGGATATTGATCAACGGCGCAAGATGAACGAAGAGACCATGAAGCTTTACAAGGAACACGGCATCAATCCTGTTGGAGGCTGTCTACCAATGCTCATCCAACTGCCAATCTTCTGGGGATTTTTCCAGATCTTACGCACATCTGTTGAATTCAGACACAGCCCGTTTATTCTCTGGATCAATGACCTCTCCGTGAAGGATCCCTACTATGTGACTCCTATCCTAATGGGTATAACCATGTTTATCAGTCAAAAAATGACTCCTACAGGAGCTGATCCTACCCAACAAAAGATGATGCTTATCATGCCAGTTGTCATGACTATCTTTTTTATGAATTTTCAAAGCGGACTTGTCCTTTACTGGTTGACTGTCAATGTCCTCCAGATCGGCCAGCAATACATCATGAACCGTATGAGGAAAAAGAAAAAGAGAGAGTTACATGGAAAACGAAGAAAAAAATAATTCAAAGCAAGAATTTAAAGGGAAAAATCTAGAAGAGGCCATCAGCGCTGCTGAACACGCCCTCAAACTCCCTCGGACGCAGCTTAACTACGAAATCGTCACCGAAAAGACCAAGCTCTTTGGAATGAGGAGCAAAGAGATAGTGATCCAGGCAGGGCCTAAGAGCGAGTCAGAAGAAAATCCTGTTGCCGAATTTCTTGATAAACTGCTCTCTCATTACCCCCTAGAAATAGAATACCAGATCAAGAAAAAAAACGACCTGGTATTTCTAATCTTTGAAGGTAACGATAAACATTTCCTTCTCCGGAAGGATGGCTCTCTTCTCCTGGCTTTCCAACACCTGCTCAATAAAATCTCTCCCCATAAAGTTCAGGCTGATTGTGAATTCTTCAGGAAAAGAAAAGAAAGGGAACTGAAGGAATACGCCCGTCAGATCGCTCATCAGGTATCAACGACCGGCAAGAAGGAGATTCTCGATCTGATGAATCCGTATGAAAGAAGGATAGTCCATCTGGCCGTGAACCAGGTCCCTGGAATCACCAGCGAAAGCATAGATGATGGCTTTTTGAAGAGAGTCAAGATCTATCCTAAAAAAGACGAAACCGAATAACCCTCCCTTTTTTTCTTTTTTTTTTATGCTTCCCGTTTTATTATATAGAGGTTATGCTTGAAGACACTATAATTGCTATATCCACACCTGTTGGCTACGGTGGAATTGGTATCGTACGCCTAAGCGGAGACAGATCGCTTCCAATAGCCAAAAAAATATTTAAACCCAGGAAAAAAAATACAGAAATTTCAGCTCTTCGCTCTATCTTGGGAAATCTTTATCACTTTGAGCAAAAAGATTTTTTCGAAGAAGCTTATCTGACCTATTTCCCGAAGCCTTTCACATACACAAGAGAAGATATGGTAGAAATCAGTTGTCATGGAAGCCCCGTTACTCTCGAAGAAGTTGTCCGTCTTGGAATAAAGGCGGGAGCGAGGATGGCTAACCCAGGCGAATTCACTCTTCGGGCTTATTTCAGAGGAAGGATCGATATTCTCCAGGCTGAAGCCATCAATGATCTGATACAAGCCTCATCTTTTAAACAAGCAAAAATATCATATAACCAGATAGAAGGAAAACTATCCCAAAGGACCGCCTCTTTTAGGAGCCAGATTATCCAGCTTCTCTCTCTAATCGAAGCCAGCATTGAGTTCCCTGAGGAAAATCTGCATCTTTCGAGAAAAAAAATGTCAAAAACGATTGAAAAGGTTATCGACTCTATAAAAAGACTCGTTGAAAGCTACAGCCTTGGAAAAACCCTTGCTGAAGGAACAACACTGGCCATCACAGGGAGAGCAAATGTAGGGAAATCAACTCTCTTCAACTCTCTCCTGGAGCGAGAAAGAGCGATCATATCCCATTATCCCGGTACTACAAGGGATTATCTGAAAGAAAGCATTAGAATAAAAGATTCCATTTTTACCCTGATAGACATGGCTGGAATCGACAAACCTGTCCACCCCGCAGATAAAGAAGCCATTAAGAAAGGGAGAGAATTAGCGGCTCACTCTGATGGAATCCTGCTCCTCTTTGACAGTTCCCGAAAAGAAAGCCTTGAAGATTTAAAATTAATCAACAAATTCAAGGATAAAAAGATGCTTTTTCTTTTCAATAAAATCGACCTTCCCCAGAAAATAAATAAAAGTAAATTGAAAAGAGAGGGGAAAAACCATCCATTCCTTGAAATTTCTGCTTTAAAAGGAACAAACCTTGAAAAACTCAAAGGAATACTCCATCAGCTCTTTGTCCCTGACCAGAGACAAGGAGAAGAGGTTATCCTTCACCTGAGACAAAAACTCCTGTTTGAAGAAGTTCTCGAAAGTCTTCTCGAGGGAAAGCGTCTCCTCGAAGAAGGTTATTCCGAAGAGGTTATTGCAGAAGAAATCAGAAAGGCTCTTCCTTTAATCGGAAAACTCACTGGCGAAATTCGAGCAGATGAGGTCATTAAAGAGATATTCAACCGATTCTGTGTTGGAAAATAGGATCAAAATGCCTCCCTTAAAAAAATACGATGTCATAATCATAGGAGCAGGCCATGCCGGATGCGAGGCCGCTTATACTACAAGCTCAATGGGTCTGGATACGTGTCTCATCACAATTCATCTCGAAACCGTTGCTCAAATGTCCTGCAATCCTGCTATTGGAGGTCTCGCCAAAGGCCATCTGGTCCGCGAAATAGATGCTTTAGGGGGAATAATGGGTCTCTTGGCCGATGAGACAGGCATTCAGTTCAGGTTACTGAATCAAAGCCGCGGTGGAGCTGTTCAGGCGCCCAGAGCACAATCGGACAAGGCGCTTTACAGGCTAACCATGAAAAAGTGGTTGGAAAAAGTTCACAACCTAACACTTTTTCAAGGGATAGCCACTGAAATCCTTGTTAGAAATAGCCAAGTAAGAGGGATTGTGACCCTGGATGGAAACCGACTGCCTGCCAGAGCTGTAATCCTTACTCCCGGAACATTCTTGAACGGCCTCATCCATATGGGACTTCACAGTTATTCTGCAGGAAGAGCCAATGAGCCTGCTAGCCTAGAATTAAGCGAGAATCTAAAGAAACTAGGCCTAAAAATTTTCCGTTTGAAAACAGGAACCCCCATGAGACTCCACAAAGATACCATCGAGTGGGAGCGCTTCACTCCCCAGCCAGGAGATAGCACGCCTGTTCCTTTTTCCTTCCGCACCCAAAAAAAACTTGAAAATAAAATACTCTGCCACATCGGCTACACAAATCCAAAAACCCATGAAATTATCAATAAAAACCTTGATAAATCTCCTCTCTACAGCGGTAAGATAACCGGGATTGGACCTAGATACTGTCCTTCCATTGAGGATAAAGTGGTCAAATTCCCCGATCATCAGAGACATCAATTTTTCCTCGAACCTGAGGGTCTAGATACATCTGAAATCTATGTTAACGGAATATCCTCCAGCTTGCCTCTAGAGGTCCAGAAGAAAATATTGAAGAGTATCCCTGGTCTAGATCAAGCGAAAATAGTGAGGCCAGCTTACGGTATCGAGTATGATGCAGTTTCACCCACCCAACTCAAGCCCACCCTTGAAACAAAAAAAATTCAAAACCTATATCTGGCCGGCCAGATAAACGGTACCTCTGGTTACGAAGAAGCTGCTGCTCAAGGTCTGATGGCAGGCATTAATGCCACCTTAAAACTAAAAAAGAAAAAGCCCCTGATCCTTCGAAGGGATGAAGCCTATATAGGTGTACTCATCGATGATCTTATATCTAAAGGCGTTGAAGAACCCTACCGGCTTTTCACATCCCGAGCAGAATACAGGCTCGGTCTCCGGATTGACAATGCAGATAAAAGGCTGGTTAAATATGGATACAGTCTGGGACTCATCAAAGAAAAGGACTATGAAGCCTACAGGAAAAAGCAGGAGAGAATAAAAAAGGTTATAACTTTACTTGAAAAGGAAAAAATAAGGATAGAAAATAAAGAAAAAATATCCTTGAAAGATTTCCTTAAAAAACCTGAAGTCAGATACAAGAATGTGTTAGAATATAAAAAATTTAAAACCAACCTGGCAGATGAAGAGGTGCGGCATATTGAATCAGAAGTAAAATATGAGGGATATCTAAGAAAGCAAGAAAAAGAAATTGCCAGGATAAAGAAAATTGATGGAGAAAAAATCCCAGTTGACACAGATTTCAAAAAAATCCCAGGGTTAACAAAAGAAGTGATAGAAAAATTCGAGAAGATTCGTCCTAAGACTATAGGGGAAGCCAAGAAAATTCCTGGTTTGACTCCGGCAGCAATCGTGAATCTTCATATATTCTTAAAAATAAGAAAAAGGGGGAAATCTCCTCAATAATTGTTTCACGTGAAACATGGGAAGACAATGAATAAGGTCATTGCTATTGCTAACCAGAAGGGAGGAGTCGGGAAAACAACTACGGCTATCAACCTTTCCGCAAGTCTGGCACTGATGAAGAGGAGAGTCTTAATCATAGATTTTGATCCCCAGGGAATGGCCACCACTGGCTTAGGAAAAGTAAAGAAACAGAAAAGGGGGATTTACCAGGCATTGATGAACGGCCAAAACATGCAGGATTTAATCGAGCCGACTGAGATTGACAACCTTTATCTTTGCCCCAGCTCTCCAGAATTATCAGGAGTGGAGGCAGAACTCTTTCCCATGGAAAACAGGGAGAAAAGGCTCCAAGAAGCTCTGAACAAGATTCGAAAAGGTTTCAATTTCATCTTTATCGACTGCCCCCCATCATTGGGTTTCTTGACCATAAACGCATTAACTGCTGCAGATTCTGTCCTCATTCCCGTACAATGCGAATTTTTCTGTATGGAAGGAATCCCGGAACTTTTTCATACCCTTGATGAAGTACGCACTTATTTAAATCGCTCTCTGTCAATCGAAGGCCTTCTCTTCACCATGTTTGATGAACGAACTAACCTCTCCAAACAAGTAGCGGCGGAAATAAAACAATCTCTCAGGGGAATCATATACGAGGCCATAATCCCTCGAACTGTTAGGCTTGCCGAGGCTCCAAGTTTTGGCAAACCGATACTACTTTATGATATAAAATCAAAAGGAGCTGAAGCATACTTTAATTTGGCTCGGGAGATGCTAGAAAGATGAAAAAAAGAGCATTAGGTAAAGGCTTAAAGGCCTTCATACCAGAGGAATATGGCATTCTAAAGGAAGAAAGATATTCAGAATTAGACATTGAAGGACTCAAGCCTAATCCCCTCCAACCTAGGCTGAAATTTGCTCAGGATTCCATCGATGAACTTGCCCGTTCGATAAAGGAATCTGGCATTCTTCAGCCCATTGTCGTGACTCCTGAAGGAGATCATTACAAGATTATTGTCGGAGAACGCAGATGGCTCGCCGCTCAAAAAATCGGCCTCAAAAAAATCCCTGCTATAATCCGCTCCATGACCAAGGAGAAACAGCTTGAGGCATCCCTCATAGAAAATCTTCAAAGGGAAAACCTCAATCCTCTAGAAGTTGCCTTAGCCTATCAAAAATTGATCCAAGAACTGCATTATACTCAACAGGATGTGGCAGAAAAAGTGGGCAAAGACAGAACCTCTGTGACCAACTACCTTCGTCTTCTAAAGCTGCCAAAAGAAATACAGAAAAATCTGGCGGAAAATAAGATCTCCATGGGGCACGCTAGAGCCTTGATCGCCCTCGAAAATCCTGACCTTCAAATATCTCTTTCACGAAAAATCATAGAAAAAGAACTTTCGGTACGGGAAGTAGAAAGATTGATTGGCCAATTCAAGCGCAAACCCTCAGAAAAAAAGACTCCCGAGCGCGACCCGGACCTTATGGCGTTCCAAGAAGAGCTTCTCAAGCTTCTAAGCACAAAAGTAGCCATCTCTGGAAACGAAAAAAAGGGGATTATAAAAATATATTATTTTTCCATGGATGACTTGAACAGAATCTATGATAGAATCAAAGGAGTGAATTAATGAAAGAAAAGAAAAAAGAACTTAATGAGGATAAAATCACAGGTTTTTTTGACAAAGACACTATAATCAAAGGCGACTTATCCTTTAAGGGCTCTTTCCGGATTGATGGTCATTTTAAGGGAAAAATAGACTCAGACTCGCTGCTCATCATCGGCGAAAAAGGGAAGGTTGAAGCTGATGTTAATATCGGTTATATCATCATCAATGGTGAAATAAAGGGGAATATTCAAGCCAAAGAGAAAGTTGAAATCAATCCTCATGGACGAGTTATAGGCACTATTATTACGCCCAAATTAATCGTTGAGGAAGGAGCATATCTCGAAGTCAACTGTCAGACATCGGACAAAGCACCGCAGCCGGCCCCTGCAGAAAAGATTAATCCGGGACAACAACCTTGAGATTGGCTACTGGCGTTATCCCTGCTCGCTACCGCTCGAGCCGCTTCGAGGGGAAGCCCTTAGCCAAAATTGCAGGACAACCTATGATCCAAATAGTGCATGAACGCGCAAAAAAAGCAAAATATCTGGATCGCCTCATCATCGCAACTGATGATGAGAGGATTTATCAATCTGCCAAAGATTTTGGAGCAGAGGTGAAGATGACTTCTCCCAACCATAACTCAGGAACAGATAGGACTGCTGAAGTTTCTAAACAAATAAACACTCCGATAATTATCAATATTCAAGGAGACGAACCCCTCCTCGAAGGAGAGATGATAGATGCGCTGATCGAATCCTTGCAGGATGAGGCCATTCCCATGGCTACTCTTATAACCAAGGTGAAAGATTTGGACCTCCTTCATGACATCAACATTGTTAAAGTGATTCAAGACAAAGAAGGATTTGCCCTTTATTTCTCTCGTTCTCCCCTGCCGTTCAAATCTCCCGACTACTTCCTTCAACACATCGGTATCTACGGCTACCAGAAAGACTTTTTGATGAAATTCAACGAGTTGCCTCCCTCTAGGCTTGAAAGAATAGAAAATCTGGAACAATTGAGAGCTTTAGAATACGGCTACAAGATAAAAGTTATAGAAACCCCATTTCCGACCTTGAGTGTTGACACACCTCAGGATATAATCAAGGTTGAAAATTATTTAAAGAAAAGTAAAAATGACTAAATACATATTCGTCACAGGCGGGGTCCTTTCTGCTTTAGGTAAAGGAATCGCAGCCGCATCCATTGGAACATTACTCGAGAGTCATGGCTATAAAATAACCCTTCAAAAGTTCGATCCTTATATTAATGTAGATCCAGGCACCATGAATCCATTCCAACATGGAGAGGTCTATGTCACAGATGATGGAGCTGAAACAGACCTCGACCTGGGGCATTATGAACGTTTTACAACCACAAAAACATCTAAGGC
>CP070825.1:1918493-1923408 GCA_020344415.1 Candidatus Aminicenantota bacterium | reverse complement strand
CTCATGCGTCAGCCCGCGGATTTTCCCCAGCGAGGAAAATCCGCTTATTCCTCGGCTCGCTCTCCTCTTTGAGGAACCATGCCCGCTTGCCTCCGGATGACTTTCTCATCAGCTTGCCTGACTGCTTTTGAAACTGTCACGGAAATAAAAATGCTTACTTTCTGAAGGTATAATTTGACTTCAGTAAAAGTTCGAATATATCATACCTTAAAAACTGAAAGCGAGAGATACGATGAACGCCAGAAAAATCATAACGATTCTAGTTTTGATTTTGGTTTCCCTCTTTCTTCGCGGTGAAGAGGAGGAAGATAAGATCCTCCTGCTAAAAATCGGGAATGAAAGGCTTAAAGATAAGACTATTGATATCTCTGCAGGAAAGATTTATTCATTGCGTGAGGGAAAGCCCATTTCCTTCTCGAAAATGATTAAAGAAATGAGCAAGAGTCACTTCGTCTATGTTGGAGAAACGCACAATAGCCTTCCCATGCATGAGATCCAGTTAAAGATTATCCAGGCTTTGTATGAGCAAGAAAGGAAATTATCAGTTGGTTTGGAGATGTACCCTGGTAGCGTTCAAGAAACTTTAAACAAGTGGAGCATGGGAATTCTATCAAGGGATGAATTTACTCGAGAATCTCAATGGTATGTCAATTGGAGTTACAATTTTGGCTTTTATGAGAATATGTTTAAGTTTTCCAAGGAAAATAAAATTCCTTTATATGCATTGAATGTCCCTAGAGAGATTATCAGGGAAATAAGGTTTAAAGGATGGGATTCTCTTTCTGCGGAAAAGAAGAAAATAGTCCCACAGCCTGACCTGTCTCATCAGGAGCACCGCTTGCTAATAAGGACGATTTTTGAATCGACGGAACTTCCTCATCAGATGAAAGGGAAAGGTTTGGAGATGGTCTTTGAGGGGCTTTACAGAGCGCAGTCAGCGTGGGATGAGGTAATGGCTTTCAATGCCTTCCAAGCTAACAGAAGAGAAAAAGGAAAGATGGTTGTGCTGGCTGGATCTGGTCATCTCTTCTATAACTTAGGAATAAATCGCAGAGTATATGAGCGGAGTTCTCTTCCATTCAAGACAGTGATCTGTGTTGTTGTCCCTGAAGAGCAGGAGAGTGTTAAGGTCTCCCGCAGTCTCGCAGATTATATTTGGAGTATTCCTGAAGAAAAATTGCCGGCTTTTCCGTCTGTTGGGCTGAGATTCAAGAAATTCGATGGGCTTCGAAATTTCGTGATCGAAACAAAGCCTATTGACGGTGCAGCCAAATACGCAGGTTTTGAAAAAGGGGACGTGGTTCTTTCCGTAGATGGAAAAAGCTTTTCTGAGATCAATGAACTGAGAATTTATTTGGCTCGATTCAAATGGAATGATGAAGTGGAGTTTGGAATCCTCCGAGATGGTCAACAGATCAAGATTTTGTTAAAGTTCCAGGTCCCAGAAGAATAAAGCAGGAATTAGGATTAGCTTATTTTTTTTCATCGCAGCAATAACATTCACAATACCAAGAACAGTAAAAAACCCACCGCTGTATATCTGTCTCGCGCCAGAAGAAAAAACAAAAATGATTATCGCAAGAGCAAAACAAACGATTGCTGCAATTCTATTTAATTTCTTCATTCTGCTTCCTCGTTGTCTAGCGTGAAAATCAGCTATATCAACTTAGTGCCTCTTTTACTTTTTGACCGATTTCTGCTGGACTCTCGGCTACATGAACGCCAGCCTTCTCTAAAGCTTCCATCTTTTCCTTGGCTGTCCCTTTTCCGCCTGCAATGATGGCTCCGGCGTGTCCCATCCTTCTTCCAGGAGGAGCGGTCTGGCCTGCGATGAAGCTAACGACCGGCTTCGTGAATTCTTTTTTTATATATTCAGCAGCTTCTTCCTCCGCTGTCCCGCCAATCTCTCCGATGAGGATAACTGCTGCAGTATCATCATCTTCTTTAAAGAGCTTCAGTAGGTCAATGAATTGCAGGCCGACAATAGGATCACCGCCGATGCCGATGGCGGTCGATTGGCCGTAGCCTAAACTCGATACCTGGTCTACAGCTTCATATGTTAAAGTTCCAGAGCGGGATATGATACCGATTGATCCGGGTTTATGAATATGGCCAGGCATTATTCCAATTTTACATTTTCCAGGCGATATGATACCTGGAGTGTTGGGTCCTATCAGGGAACAATCTTTTCCTTTGAGGTATGTTTTGGCTTTTATCATGTCAAAAGTCGGAATCCCCTCTGTGATGCAGACAATGACTTTCACTCCTGCATCTGCTGCTTCCATGATGGCATCGGCGGCAAAAAAGGCAGGGACAAAAATGGCTGAGGCATTTGCTCCTTTTTTTTCAACCGCGTCTGCGACCGAGTTAAAAACAGGGACATCCAGATGGGTTTGTCCACCCTTGCCTGGTGTAACTCCAGCTACTACAGCAGTCCCATATTCTTGCATCCTTTGGGTGTGAAAGGTGCCTTCGCCTCCTGTTATTCCCTGGACAGCGACTCGCGTTTTTTCATCGATTAATATACTCATTTCGAGCTCCTTTCTTATTGTTTGGCGAGAGGAACAACTTTTTCAGCTGCTTCTTTCATCGATTCGGCAGGGTGAAAAGAAAGCCCTGATTCTTCAAGAATCCTTTTTCCTTGCTCTACGTTTGTTCCCTCGAGTCTCACTACCATAGGAACCTTGAGCCCCAGCTCTTTAGCTGCTTTTACAATGCCGTTAGCCACTAGATCGCAACGGACGATACCTCCAAAGATATTGATCAAGGCTGCCTTGACGTCAGGATCTGAGACAAGAATTTTAAATGCATTCTTGACCGCTTCTTCTGACACGCCTCCTCCGACATCAAGGAAGTTTGCCGGCATTCCACCAGAATGCATAATAATGTCCATGGTAGCCATGGCTAGCCCTGCTCCGTTAACCATGCAGCCTACATCTCCATCCAGTTTGATGTAGTTCAAGTTGAACTTGGAAGCCTCTACTTCAAGTGGGGCTTCCTCATCCAGGTCTCTCATCTCTTGGATGTCTGGATGACGGGGGAGAGCATTGTCGTCAAAATTCATTTTGGCATCCAGTGCGAGAACGTTTCCCTGTTCTGTGATGAGGAGGGGGTTAATCTCTGCCAGTGAGGCATCTGTGGCCTGGAATGCTTTATAAAGGCCCATGATGAACTTAATACCTTGCTTTAGAGTGTCTCCCTCAAGCCCCAGCTTAAAAGCGAGTTTTCGAGCCTGAAAAGGTGCAAATCCAGTGGCAGGATTGATGTATTCTTTAAAGATCAGCTCAGGCGTCTCGGCCGCTACTTTCTCAATTTCAACTCCTCCTTCTGGAGAGGCCATGACAACGGGCGATTCTTCTGCTCTGTCGATAACAATTCCCAAGTAAAGTTCTCGAGCGATATCGAGGGCTTCTTCCACAAGAATTCTTTTTACGAGTTTTCCTTCCGGTCCTGTTTGATGGGTAACCAGTGTCATCCCGATTATTTCCCGGGCAACTTTTTCTGCTTCTTCAGGGTTTGCTGCAAGCTTTATTCCTCCTCCTTTGCCTCTCCCTCCTGCGTGGACTTGAGCTTTGAGGATGACCTTAGAGCCGATGTTTTCTGCAATTTCACGTGCTTTTGAGGCTGTATCAGCGACCTCTCCTTGAGGGATTTGAACGCCATATTGGTCAAGAATTTTTTTAGCTTGATATTCATGGATTTTCATTCTTTTTATCCTTCTATAGAATAATTTTAGTTAGTTCAATCCTCAATTTGTGTTCAGATAAACTGAGGATATTTTTTTTAAGCCCCAGAAAGTTTCTTTAGCGAAAAGCAAAGCTGAGATAAGTCGATAGCTTGTTTTGCGCTTCGTTTTAATCTTTCTTGTACTGCTTCTTGCCTTCTTCGTAGAGGTCGCCGCCATACATGTCATTGATGACGATACATGGAAAGTCCTTGACTTTTACTTTTCTTATGGCTTCAGGGCCCAATTCAGGATAGGCAATGACTTCAGACTCTTCGATACTTTTAGAAATCAGTGCACCAGCACCGCCGACGGCAGCCAGATAAACAGCTTTATATTTCTTTAGGGATTCTTTGACTTCTTCACTTCTGGAGCCTTTGCCTATTGTGCCCTTAAGGCCAAGGGAATGAAGTGTGGGAGCATAAGAGTCCATCCTGTAGCTTGTTGTAGGACCTGCGGATCCGATGGGATTTCCTGGGCGAGCTGGAGTCGGACCGACATAGTAAATGAATTGACCTTTGATGTCTATCGGCAGTTCTTTTCCTTCTTGGACCAGATCTATGAGTTTCTTATGGGCTGAATCTCTTCCTGTATAAAGGTAGCCGGTGATGAAGATTCTATCTCCGGCGCGTAAATTGGCGATGGCTTCGTCTGTAACTGGGGTTTCGATTCTGTGTTCAGCCATTCTCCTCAGAGTTGAATCAGGTCTACAACGGTGCGGACAGCAGCCTCTGAGCCCTTTATCATTTCTTTCTCTTCGTCAGTCAGATCGATCTCAATTATTTCTTCAACTCCATTGGTTCCTAATTTGATAGGAACTCCAAAATAGAGGTCATTAATCCCATATTCTCCTTCAAGATAAGCAGCACAGGGAAGGATCTTTTTCTTATCTTTGACTACGGATTCCACCATTTCTGCAACTGCCAGGGAGGGTGCATAATAGGCACTTCCGGTTTTCAGATACTTGACGATTTCACCGCCACCCTTTCTTGTCCTGTCGACGATGGCATCGATCCTGTCCTGAGGTAAAAAGTGGCTGAGCGGAATTCCTGAGACTGTGGTGTATCGAGCAATAGGTACCATGGTATCCCCGTGTCCCCCTAGAACAAGAGCCTGGATGTTCTCAACGGAGACATTGAGCTCCATGGAGATGAAAGCCCTGAAGCGAGTCGTATCTAGGATTCCCGCCAT
>CP070825.1:1915277-1918393 GCA_020344415.1 Candidatus Aminicenantota bacterium | reverse complement strand
CCTCTTCAAGGGTGATTTCGATTATAAAATTAGTTATACGAAGACAGTCGCCGTGCTTAATTTCAGCTTTGTGAATCGCTTCATCGTTTAGGTATGTTTTACTCGCTGAGTCCAGGTCCTCAACCATCCATTTTCCGTCGTCCGTGCTATGGATTACCGCGTGTTGTCTTGAGACTGTTCTATCGGCCAAAAAAACCTGGTTATTGGCTCCTCTGCCGATGGAAACAGGACCCTCGGTGAATTGAAATTCCTTGGCAGTGCCATCCTTCTGTTTTACAATCATGCGCATCGCTTTTTCTCCCTGCCCTGTTAGGAGAGAGGATTTGGGTTCCAACGCTGCTTCGGCTTTGCCAGCCTCCGCGACTCTCGTCGCGAGACGAGGCGGCAGGCGAAGCAAACCGGCGGGGGGTCCCTCTAACTGGGCCCGCCTTTGCCCCCGCTTGTTTCTGGCGGGGGTGATTATTTAAGTTTTGATTATACAGGATTTGGCATAATTTGTCCATTGAAATTTGAAATTCAAAATTCAAAATTCAAAATTCAGCCGAAGGCTGGAGCGCAGAAAGGTGAAAATAATAAAAAATATGGCTGTTTGGGCACTGTTTTGCGGGAACCTTTGGCGTCCTCTGAAATATACCAGCCCTGCAGAAAATTCCCTTGTGTCCCATGATAATTGAAAGGCTGGGAAGTGTAAAAAGCTTGTTTTCAGGCTCTAATATGGCTTTTTCTGCTGTTTAAGCAAAAAGATTAAGGTTTTATAGCATGGTGTTTTGGCCATACCCATGCCAGTTTTATTCATATACCCAATGTTAAGAGTTCTTCAATTTCCATGCTTTTTTACAATTAAGTGCTTATGTAGAAAGATGTTATAATTAGTTCTATGAGTACCTGCAACTATACTTGTCTGTTCAATTACCGTAGGACACGAGGGGAAATTTGGGCGGAATCGAAATTTGGCAAAGGGACAATTTTTTACTTTGAATTGTCTGTCCCGGAGGAGAACCATTTAGCTATGGCGGAAGAATCATCAAAGTGTCACGTTTTTACTCCGCCCATAGTTAGCTATCACCGGCCGGCCTTTTGCTGCGGCATTAACATATGCCCGTACCTCTTTTATTGCTTATATTGATTATATTGCTTGGGAACGGAAATATCCTTAAGGATCCGAGCATTCTATCTACCAAAATATGGGCTAAATCAGCGATGTTAACTGAAGAAAAGATGTTTTTTTTATGATATTGCCTGCCTGAGATGACGATGATTTTACTATATAAACAGATCGAAAGGGGCTATCTACCTGGGGGTTCAGAGAAACATTGCAGAGGCTCAAAAGGAGACTGACCGATGAGTACAAGATTTTCTGTTTTGGTGATTGAAGATGAAGAGCACATCAGAGAAATCGTAGAATACAACCTGAGATTGGATGGCGTCGAGGTGTATCTCGCTGAAGATGGACCAACCGGGATTGATATTGCAACAAACAAAAATCCGGACGTCATTCTATTGGATTGGATGCTGCCGGGGATGGATGGATTGCAAGTGCTCGAAAAGCTCAAGGCCGACCAAAGGACCGAGGGGATACCGGTGGTTATGTTGACGGCTAAAATAATGATGCGCGATGTCGGAACTGCCCTGTTAAGAGGCGCGGATGATTATATGCTCAAGCCGTTTGAGCTGGATGAGTTGGGTGAAGTAGTCAGGGATAAACTTGCGAGATTAATAAAGAATTGAAGGGTACATTTTTGCCAGGCACATTAGGTCACAGAGGAGACTAACTAATGAATAAAAAAAATTCTGTTTTGGTAGTTGAGAACGAGCAACACATCCGCAACATATTGGAACATAACATGAACTTAGATGGGCTTAAGGTGCATCTGGCTGAAGATGGCCGGTGATTGTATCGCTAAACCTTTTGATCCGCTGAGATTGGGTGAAACAATCAGGATGAAATCCCAGAGGGTGCGTTTAAGGCTTTTCACACAATCTCTAAAACTGGAATGCACCGGACGATACTGGGGAAGATTCTAAGCTCCGACTCTGGTGTTTGACAGCTAATATCCCTTGATTTTTATGAGAGCTTTATATGCTTCCTGGCGAACCTCTCTATTTGAGTCCTCCACTTTAGCTTTTTGCAAAGCGGCAACAACATTTTCATTTGCGGTTTTCCCAAGGGATTCGGCGACTTGCTGACGCAATTCCGGGTCAGGGTCTGACAGCAAAACATCTTCGAGGGCCTTTTTAACATTGCCGTCAAAAGAGAAACCCGCTAAATCACGAATAGCCTCGATGCGTTTCTTTTTGTTTCCAATTTTAAGTGTCTTGAGAAGCTCGCTTTTCTTACGCAGCAGCTTCTCAAACAGCTCTGCCCTATTCTCATCGTATCCTTTCTCCCAATAATATTCTCGTGTCTTTGGAACTGCTTGGCTTGTAGTTATCACCTTTGGAGTTTTCACAATAACCGGGGGACCTAATACTACTGGATGGCAATCCCCTATCCAAATGCTGACTCCTGAAGAATAAGGAGGTCTCCGCCAGTAAGAATGTCTACGGCCGAAAACGTAAGGCGCCCCGTATCGATGTCTGTCCAGCCAAATATATCGGTCCCTGTCCAACCATCTATAATAGTCTCCGTGCCATCCATAATGCGGATAACGACCACGGTAGAAACCCCGATAGTGATGAAAAACAGGAGAACCGAAGCTTATACGAAAATAGATACGTGCCGAAGCTGTGTTTGGCAAGAAAGCCAGAAAGCATATTAATCCTGCTCCCATTAATCCAAACTTCTTCGCTCTCATTTTTGTTTAACCAGGAATCAATTTTCTACTTCTGATTTCCATTTCCTTAACAACATTTTAACAGTTTTATGGAATTTTGTCAAAGTTATTCTGGCATGTGATTACCCGCTTTAGCTATAGTCGGGTTGCTGAAAACACTCAGCATAAAGTTACTATTTCTGATTGAATTTGGCAAGGAGCATGGGGTGAAAATGGCATTATAAAAGGCTTTATCTATTGTCCTACGTTCTTTTCTCTTTACTGTTATCTCGCTTTGTTTCTTTTGATGGCCCATATAGTGCCGGTGAAAAAGTAAATCAATGTTGGCCAGATAAGTGCACT
>CP070825.1:1911707-1915177 GCA_020344415.1 Candidatus Aminicenantota bacterium | reverse complement strand
GGAGGAAAAGGGATGGAAGACAAAGCCTATATAACTAAAGAGCCCAAAGGCTTGAGTGTATTTGAACGGTTTTTGAGCGTCTGGGTTATTCTCTGCATTCTGGCCGGGATTTTACTGGGCAAACTCGCCCCGAAGGCGGCGACATTTCTGGATGGTTTAGCCATTTATGTCAATGAGGCACCGGTGGTTTCAATACCCATTGCGATTTGCCTCTTCTTCATGATGTATCCCATCATGGTCAAGATAGATTTTGCCGAAGTGCTTAAGGCAGGCAAAAACGTTAAACCGGTCGGCCTGACCCTGTTTGTCAATTGGGCCATAAAACCTTTCACTATGTATGCCATCGCCATGGTGTTTCTCGGTGTCCTGTTTAGAACATTTATTGGAACTGAAGCTCTTGACTATATCAAGATGCCCCTGGGACTCGATCTTCCTGTGGGAGCAGAACATGGTGCGGGGACAGTGGTACTCGTCGAGGGAGTCAAGATGCTGGCTGTTCCCTTATGGCGGAGCTATCTTGCAGGATGTATCCTGCTCGGAATCGCTCCCTGCACGGCCATGGTTCTGGTCTGGGGCTATCTGGCAAAAGGGAACGACGGACACACGCTTATCATGGTCGCTATCAACTCGTTGACCATGCTTTTTCTGTATGGCCCACTCGGCGGATTCTTGTTGGGCATAGGCCGTCTCCCCGTTCCTTGGAAGGCACTTCTGCTATCCATCGGGATATATGTGGCCCTGCCGCTGGTTGCAGGATTTATCTCACGAAAATTGATCGTGGCTAAAAAAGGCTTCGAATGGTTCAACACAAAATTCCTGCATATCCTTACACCTGTGACCATAACCGCTCTTTTGGTTACTCTTGTCCTCTTATTTTCTTTTAAGGGAGAAGTGATCCTCTCGAATCCTTTGACCATACTCTGGATTGCCATCCCTCTTTTTATCCAGACAAACCTGATATTCTGGCTCGCATACGGATTAGCGAGACTATTGAAGCTTTCCTATCAAGACGCAGCACCGTCGGCCATGATCGGTGCTTCCAATCACTTTGAGGTGGCCATCGCCACAGCGGTCATGCTTTTTGGTCTATCGTCAGGAGCGGCCCTGGCAACTGTTGTCGGCGTCCTTATCGAAGTCCCGGTCATGCTGATGCTGGTTAGGATCTGTCTAAGAACACAGGGATGGTTCAAACAAGCTAAATAAAGTGAATAAAAATTTACAAAACGGAGGGAAATTATGTCTAGGTCAGTGAGTCGTCGAAAATTTATCCAAAAGGCCGGTGCGGCAGCGGCGGCTGGGCTTGCTTCTCGCCCCGTATTTGCAGGAGGTGAGAAAATTCTGATCGTCGGAGTTTCCTGCAGCCCCCGTCAAGGAAAAACCACTGCCACAGCGGTAAAAGCAGCACTCGATTCTGCAAAAGGCCTTAATTCTAAGATTGAGACTGAGCTGTTTGACCTGGGGGGCATGAATATTTCCGGTTTATTTCCAGCAGGCGGGGGGACCACCCCAAAAGATGATTTCGAGAAGATCCTTCCCACTTTGCGTTCTCCAAGTCTAGGGGGTATTATTATCGGTTCTCCTGTCTACTTTCGCATCATGAGTTCTTTATGCAGTGCTTTCATCGAGCGTCTTTCTGCACTAAGAAGCCCTCAATTGATCCTGGTAAATAAGCCGGTCGGCGTTCTTTCCGTTGGAGCCTATCGTAACGGGGGACAGGAACTTGTCATCCAACAGATTCAAACCGCCATGCTGTGTCATGAAGCCATGATCGTGGGCGGAAAACCCGGCGCCTTTCAAGGGGCCACTCTCTGGAATGCCTACAAGGATGACATCACCAAAGATGAATTCGGGATGGAAAGTGCAAAGAAACTGGGGATCCGCATTGCCGAGGCAGCTCTTAAGCTATCTAATTGATTCCATTAAACATCCCAATGAAAGAGGCAAGGAAGAAAGTTCTGTTTGTCTGCACCCACAATTCGGCCCGCTCTCAAATGGCGGAAGGTCTGCTGAATTCACTTTACGGGGATAGATATCAGGCTTGCAGCGCGGGAACCGAGCCTTCTGTTTTGAATCTGTACGCCATCCAAGTCATGGCCGAAATCGGCATCGACATTTCAAAAAACCGGTCAAAGAGCATTAATGAGTTCATGAAGGAAAAATTTGATTACGTGATAACGGTCTGCGACCACGCCAATGAGACCTGCCCGTTTTTCCCAGGAGGCATGAAGCGCCTGCATCGAGGCTTTGAAGATCCAGCTTCTTTTAAAGGAATTGAAGCAGATACGTTATCCGTATTCAGACGAATCAGAAATGAGATTAAGGAGTGGATCAAAAAACAATTCGGTCCAGATAGCTAATTGATTCTCTCTTTAAAAAACAACTTCCCCAAATAAAAAGCTTCTGCTATTTGCAGCAAATGACCTCTCCTTTTAGACTTCCCTTTCTGCCATCTCTCAAAGTGCTCGTCAGAGGAGAAAAAATTGATTTTCCTACAGAGCGATGTGGCAGCACACTTCGAATATTCCATGTCGCACCACACAACTGTTCCCTTTGGATTCAGGGATATTATCTCCTCATCCTGGACATCGATTTCAATTTTCTCCTCACAATGAAAACATAAAGACTCTATTGAAACATCGGAATCAAACATAAAGCCTATTCCCAATGCATCAATCGCGCACATTGCAAAAATACTTTTGTATTCTTTCCTTTTGAAAGAGACCTTATGAGATGTGGCACTGCCAGAAAATGGGTATGCCGCAATAATGTTCGTTTTGCTCTCATCTGGGTGAATAGCATCGAATCGATCTAGCTCATTCAGTATTTCCTCAAGTTTTCCCTTGTTAACGTGGCTGAATTCTTCGCTTATCTCAACTACAGAAGGAACCCTGCCTAGGGTTGGAGTTTGGCTCAATATAAATTTTCTAACAACATTTTCTTCACTGGTCAGAGTTCTACCGAATTTGGCTTCCATATTTTCAGTATAACAAGCTTCTTGAAAAATCTTCTTCGCTCACTCGGTTGGTTCCGGTTTTATACTTGACATTCTTCTTTCACTTGGCATTAATTTATCAGATAATGTAATTCATAGATGCAGCCAGGAAAAATTCATGAAGATTTACAGCACAATTCCTCTTTTATCTCTTTTCCCTGTTCTAATTCCTTGTAAGCTTGGAAGGCTTTAAGCGCCCAAGTCTCTCCAGGACATCCCCCTTCCGTGATGGCAACATTGAGAAATTCCACCAACTCGTCTTGAGTTGCTCCATCTTGAAACGCCATCTTGGTGTAAGCTCGCAAACAAGGCTCACATTTCGTGACAACGACAGCAACCAGGGCAGCTAAGATTTTATATTTGCCAGGGACTGAGGAATCCTTAAAAGTATCCTCTCGCATTCTAAACAGCACTCCTGGTACCTTGGGACTCAATTTCCTAAATTCTGCATATATATCATCAGTCATTTTGTCCTCCT
>CP070825.1:1907937-1911607 GCA_020344415.1 Candidatus Aminicenantota bacterium | reverse complement strand
TTATTTATAGATTTGGGCACGAACGGCGAAATCATACTCAAGACCGAAGATAGATTCGTGGCCACTTCTACAGCAGCGGGTCCTGCTTTTGAAGGAATGAATATCAGTTGTGGGGCCCTGGCCTCTCCTGGCGCTATCTACAGAGCAGAGTATAAGAATCAACTTGATTTCTTCACTGTAGAGAACAAGCCGGCGACCGGGATTTGCGGAACAGGACTAATAGACTTGGTGGCTCTATTTCTGGGAAAGAGAAAGATATCTCCCCAAGGAAAAATCTACAGCAGAACAAACGAAATTCCCATAACCGCCAATATTTACTTGAACCAAAAAGACATAAGAGAAATGCAACTGGCTACCGCCGCCATAAAAACAGGAATCAGGATGATTTTGAAAGAATTCCAGGTGAATAAGGAGGAATTGGATGGTTTATTCATTGCCGGAGCCTTCGGGAATTACTTAAACATCCAGAACAGCATCAAAATAGGACTCTTGCCCCAAATCGATGAAGAAAAAATCACCTTTATCGGGAATTCATCCCTTGCCGGGGCTAGGGCGTTGCTCCTTTCGATAGAAGCTAGAGAAAGGATTGATTCTCTGGTAAAAAAAATACAATATCTCTCTCTGGCTTCAAATCCTCTGTTTGAAAAATACTTTATCGAATCATTAGAATTTAATACATATTAAAAAGGCTACTGAGTTTCTGAGTATGAAAAGGAAGAGTATCATGAAATTTGCAGTTTCCGGAAAAGGCGGAACAGGTAAAACAACCGTATCCGGCATTTTAGCCCATTATTTCAACAACGATGGATATCAGGTGTTGGCTGTAGATGCAGATCCTGATGCCAACCTGGCCTCTGCAATCGGAATCCCGACTGAACAAGCTGCCTGCATTGTCCCTATTTCCAGACAGCGCCGATTGATAGAAGAAAAGACAGGAGCAAAACCTCGACAGTTCGGCCAATTGTTTAAACTCAATCCCGCAGTCAGTGACATTGCGGATCAATACTGCCTCGATTTTCAGGGAATAAAGTTGTTAGTCATGGGCGGTATCCAAAAGGGAGGAAGCGGATGTGCCTGCCCTGAAAATGTCCACCTCAAGAGCCTTTTAGCTGAAATCATTCTTAACCGAAACGAAGTCGTTATCGTGGACATGGAGGCTGGCATTGAGCACCTGGGCAGGGCTACCTCTCGTGAGATTGACAAAATGATCATCACAGTGGAACCTGGCTCCAGGAGTATCTTTACAGCTAAGACGATCATGAAACTGGCCAAGGATATCGGAATTGAATCCTTCGGGGTCGTCGGGAATAAAATCCTGGATGAAAAGCAGAAGAGCTGGATTAGCAGCCAATTTCCTCAGGATCAGATCTTAGGGATGGTTTCTTATAATGAAATTATTCGGGAGGCAGATTTAACACAGCAGCCCTTGATCGAGGTGCTGGATGAGAAGTTGAAAAAAGAATTCAAGGAAATTTATCAAGCCTGCCGATCAATCCCCCCGAATAGCCAGTAGACCGGTTGTTACAAACTTCCTTTTTGAAACACATAAAATTAGCATTATTATACAAAAAATTAACAAGAACATACTATATGGATTATGAACATTCGGTTATTATAGAATCAATGAATCTTTTTGCGGAGGTTTATCATGCATTTTAATCCTCAATGTATGGCTACTGCAATCGGAAGCCTCCCCCATAATGATCCATCATCAGCTTGTGATGTTGTATTAAAGAATATCCCCGAGATGCCTATCTGGCCCCAATTACCCCAAACGAATTTCAGAGAAAGTATGGAAATTCAATACTGCGAAGGATTACCCAGTGTCGTATTAGAGGAAGAAAAACAGCGGATGTATTTTGACACCAGCCGCGATGTGACCAGTGATTTCGAAAAATTTTATGAAAACTACATGGCAGAAAATTTGGATTACTTTAAGATTTCCTCTGAGTTCAGCCGCGGGATTTATGAGATGGAGAAAAAGTTGAAAGGAGAGGATCATTCTTCTCTCAAGTATTTCAAAAATCAAGTTACCGGCCCCCTAACAGTTGGATTGGGCAGAGTCGATGAGAATAAAAGGTCGATTTACTATAACGAGATGTTTCGAGATGTCATCGTCAAGGGAACGGAAATGAAAGCAAGATGGCTCTTGCGCAAATTCAACTTCATAGGACGTGACCAGTTGTGTTTTATAGATGAGCCCATTCTTTCAGCTTTCGGTTCTTCTACCTATGTCAGTGTTCAAAGAGCAGATGTGGTCCAATATTTGAATGACGTTATTAAGGCCATCCATAAGGAAAATGCTCTTTCAGGGATCCATTGTTGCGGCAACACAGAATGGACGATATTGATAGACTCTGGTGTGGATATCATCAGTTTCGATGCCTATGAATTCGGTGAAACGATTGCCTATTATCCAGAACAGATCAAGAAATTCCTGGAAAACGGAGGTGTACTCGCCTGGGGAATAGTCCCGACTTCAGAGAAAATCAACGAAGAGACACCTGAAACTTTGCTGAAAAAACTCAAGGCCGCTGTTAAGAATTTAGCAAACAAGGGAGTAAACGAGAGTTTGATCTGGGAAAAGTGTCTGCTCACGCCAAGCTGCGGCACAGGCTCCCTTCCAGTGGAATTATCCGAAAAAGTTTTTCGAACTCTTTCAGGAGTGAGCCAGTTATTGCATCAGTAAAAACTCGGGCGATTTAATCCATTTATTGTGATAAAATATCACGATTTGCAGGAATGATTTTAGTAGTGGAACATAAAAAATGAAAGAAAAAAGCACAGACCGCACCGTTCGTCATACGGCAGATAAGAAGGCCTCAAAGGGCGTCGAAACTGTCTGGGACCGTTCAGACTCGCAAAAACCTCGTTGTGGCTTTGGTGAGCAGGGTCTCTGCTGCCACATCTGCTATATGGGGCCGTGTCGTATCAGCCCTCGCACCAAAGGTGCCAAGATGGGCGTCTGCGGGGCTTCTGCTGAAGTGATCGTTGCTCGGAATTTCGCCCGGATGATTACCGGAGGTGCAGCTGCTCATTCTGACCATGGAAGAGAAGTGGCCAAAACTCTTCTACTAGCCGCCAAATCACCAGCTTCAGGTTATTCCATCAAGGATGTGAATAAACTTCAAAAGGTCGCCAAAGCCCTGGAGGTAGAGGTTAAAGACAGAAAAAAAGAAGAAATAGCCGTTGGAGTGTCTGAGAAATCTTTAGGACAATTTGGACATCATGAAGGTGAAGTCCAATTTATCCATTTAGCGCCTGAAACACGGCAAGCCTTGTGGCGGGAATTGAACATCGTTCCCCGGGGAATAGACAGGGAAATCGTGGAGATGATGCACCGAACAACTATGGGAGTGGACCAGGATTACCGGAACATCATGCTTCATGCTTCCCGGACAGCTCTGGCCGACGGCTGGGGTGGCTCAATGATTGCCACCGAACTTCAGGATATCCTTTTCGGCACTCCCTCCCCTCTTCGAGGCCAGGTTAACCTAGGTGTTCTATCCGAAAAAAAAGTCAATATCGTCGTTCACGGCCATGAGCCCGTGCTTTCGGAGATGCTGGTCCTGGCTTCCCAGGATAAGGAATTGATTAAACTGGCCAAAGCCAAAGGAGCTGCGGGAATCAATTTAGCCGGAATTTGCTGCACAGCCAATGAGATCCTTCT
>CP070825.1:1900145-1907837 GCA_020344415.1 Candidatus Aminicenantota bacterium | reverse complement strand
GATTGTATCATGAACGAAATAAAAATCAAGATTTATTATGTGTGTTATCCGGCAGGTGGGAAGATAATAGCTTCTTACCTGGCACAGCAAGGTACGGATATATAGCCTTGCCATATTCGTGCCTTGCATTTTTTTCAATTTTAATCTGACATCATAATGTAGCAGAACATAGCCCAAGCAAAACATAGCTGAGCCAAGCTGAGCCAAGCGGAGCCAAGCGGAGCCAAGCATAGCGGAGCCAAGCATAGCATAGCTGAGCGGAGAAAACTTAAATTTAAAAGGAGGTTTTTATGGAATTAAGAGATGAGATTATAATATTGGGCGAAAAGGCGGTTGGTGTTATCGGAAGTTACTTTGATGAAAATGAAAAAGATGGTGTCAAAGTTGATCGTGCCATTCGCATATTGGACAAATCGACAAAGATTCTTCACATGAATCAAATAAAGGATTTAAGAGAAAAAAGCTACATGCTCCAACTTGTGAGATTTTTGCCGGATGAAAAAGTGAAGAAACAATATATTACCATGATGAATCCGCAAATAGGAAATTTGTTGCTTGAAGGAAAACCGAAAATAAACAAAAAGTAGTAACATTCGCAGCGTAGCTAAGCGAAGCAAAGCATAGCAGAGCCAAGCGAAGCTGAGCGGAGCCAAGCAAAGCAAAGCAAACTTAAAACTAAAAATAATATTCATAGCGAAGCAGAGCAGAGCGCAGCGTAGCTCGGCGTAGCGCAGCGGAGCATAGCCAAGCAAAGCAAACTTAAATTTAGGAGAAAGGAGAACATGAACAAAACAAAGATAGAAATTAAATTAAGTGGATTGTCAGACATTTTATTTAATCGATTCATCGATCATAGCAAAGGAAAGCGACCACCGGAACAATTATTTTATATCACAGAAGGGAATAAGTTGGTTTTGCCCAATCTTAATATAGATGCTTTTTTATTTGGCGAAAATCCTGGGGGATGCGCCAAAACCTTCGAGGGCAAAAAGGGCAAAGAGTATATCAGAATGGGTGGTGGTCATGTTCACATATCACCCAATTTAATACATTTTCAAGACGATAAAAACAAGGACATGGAATTTAATGGTTTTGAAGATGATTCTCGGTTTTGGATTCTTGAACAAGGGGGAAGAACCAAATCAGGAAACTTGAGTATTAAGCAAGAACCCCAGCCGCGTCCCGCAATGCGCCTTCCCTGGAATTTGGAATTTTCCATTGATCTTGTAAAAAATGGATTAATAGATGGCACGAAACTTTATAATTGGTTTTGTGCGGGGGGACTTCAAATAGCCCTTGGAGCGTATCGACCAAAATTTGGTCGTTTTGAAGTCGTGAAGTGGGATGAAAAAGAAATTGAGTTGTAATTTCGGAGCGTAGCCAAGCAGAGCAGAGCTTAGCATAGCGTAGCCAAGCGAAGCATAGCATAGCCAAGCACAGCAAAGCGGAGCGGAGCAGAGCAAAATAAAAAACAATCCGTTCCGAAGCATCGCAGGGAATGAAAAGGAGAATTGATCATGAACTATTACGCAAAAGCAATAGACATTTTATTTGATGTGATGAGTCATAAACGCAATCCTCTTGAATTGATTAGGGAGATTGCAAAATTAAACCCAGCGATAATAATTCGTGCTGCAAAAAATATATCAGCCCCTTGGATGGAAGCAGCAATTCCACTTTTAAAAGAAGGTCAAAAAATTCTAGCAATAAAAAAATGCCGTGAATTAACAGGTCTTGGTTTAAAAGAAGCCAAAGAAGCGGTGGATGAATTGGAAAAATTAAAAATAAAAGAGTGGAATTAAGATTATAAATCATAAAGCGAAGCCCGGTTCGGTGCGGCATAGCATCGCATGAGCAAATAAACCTGACCGAAACAACTTTACGAATAAAGAAAGACAATAACTATGAGCTCAACTTATCGTCTATGGAAAAACAGAGCAAAAAGAACCCATAAACGAAATCTTTCGGAGCAACGAGAAAAAGACATTACAGCAATCACGATATTGATCTTTTTAGCGCTGACCGTGGGCATCATGTTCGGGTATTTATGGTGCTGGTATCATCTTGAAGGAGCTCATAAACTTTTACTCTCTTAAATATTCTTCAATGGATTTTATTCTGGGCAAAGACGGTAAATATTACTTTCTTGAGCTTAATCCTAATGGGCAATGGGCTTGGATAGAGCAATTAGCAGGCTATCCAATTCGGGACGCAATTATAGATTATTTAACCTGACGGGAATATCATAATGAAAGCAGAAGATATTAGAAGTAAAGTCACTTCGGAAAATCTGAGCATTCTTAAAAGATCACTATTATTTGTTGATGATCGATTGGCTCTGCTGAGAGAAAGGGGGAAACAAGCTGAAACAAGAGCAACGGCAATGTTGGCAGTTTCAAGTATCCTTGCTGGTTTTGTTGTTCATTTTGGAAAATCCCTTGAAAAGTTAAAACTCTTTAATTCTGTTTTATTTGCCGCATTATATCTCGCCGTAATATTTTTTATTATTAAATCTATTTATTATTCTATCAAAGCCCTTTGGGTACTCAAAGGAAATGAGTTGAACACAGATTTAGTTTTTGAATTACAAGATTTTTCGGAATCAGAAGCTGCTAGATATGAACTGACATGGAAAATTTGGGAGTACTGGCAATATATTCCTCTTACAAATGAAAAATTATTTTGGCTTAATCGATCCCAAAGGAATACTGTAGCGGCTCTAATAACTTATATGTTTCTCGGGATGGTGCTATACTTAGAAATGAAACTAGGCTTTTCATCCTATTGGATTGTGAATGGTCTTGCAGTTGTTTTTTTAGTGTCATTTGTTTTGTTCATTGACATTGCTATGGAACGTTTGGGCAATGTTTGGAAGAAATAGAAGAAAAGTGTAACAAGCGCATGGACGCTGACCTTGTGGAGCTGGTCGTGAATTGCATAGTCCTTTTCGATTGCGTCCACAAGGCAGGTCATGCGCATCGAACCCCGCGGTGAGTACGAAAGTTAGGCGCAATTAGGATAGTGTTTTCTGATAAAACATGACGGTAAGAAGTTATTTTTAAGCGGATGAAATGACACTCAAACAAATAATCATTATAACTTTAATTTACATTATGGCTACTTTGGCGTTCGTCTGGGCGGCGGATATGATCTGGATCGAAAAGCAATGGCCGCTAGAAACGGTCAGACAAATAGCGGCCATTTTTGAAAGGGAACAAAATTATGAACGCAGTTATATTGATATCACAAACTTTTGAAGTTGTCAACAATTTGGTTTCAAAAAAGTCACGACGATTGACTCACCGAATCTTACGAGAAAATTTTGCGCTCCTTGAAGAACAATCCCTCCGATTTCATGAGGCTATCAAGGAAATACTCGAGCAGATTGTTTTTCATCGAGAATCAATCGGGGTTAATGAGCGGGATATCTATATTCCGCGAATCCGCAATTTTCAGGAACGGATGAAAGAATTTAATCGGGAATATAAGAGAATGCTGCGGAAGCCCGTGACAAGGAGGATGATATGAATATACCAATTAGGCACAAGATAACTGATGAAATATTATTTGAACATGATTGTAAAGATAATACTCAAAAAATCACACTTGAATTGGCCATAAAAAAAGATGTTTTACTATATAATGCCGACTTGCACGATGCCGACTTGTGCGATGCCGACTTGTACGGTGCCGGTTTGCGCAAGGCCGATTTGTGCGATGCCAACTTGTACGGTGCCGATTTGTGCAAGGCCGATTTGTGCGATGCCAACTTAATGGAGAAAAGCTGAAACGGAAAATCAAAAAGATTTTGCCGCTCGTATTAAGATCCAACAAGATCGATGTTGGAAATATTTTTATGAATTAGCCCAAAAAAAACAAGTGATGGATTGGGTAGAAAAAATTTTAAGTCAATGGCAAGAATATAAAAATAAAATTCAGGAGTTAAAAAAATGAATCTACCAGAATATGACATAAGTGCAGATGTTTTTGAAGAATATTGGAACACTGAAGATGAGGCGCGTTTTGCCTGTCCAGTCTGTAATGAAATGTTTCCGGAACATGCAAGATATTATTGGATCAATGGGACTCAACGGCCTATCTGTCTGGGACATAAAATGTTTCATCGAACTTATCAGGTTTTGAAATGGCTTGAGCACGAGCTGCTCAATGATGATTTCAATGCGCTGACTGTGACGCTGAAACTAGATGAGGAGGGGATCATATAATTATGACTCCGATACGCAAAAGAAAATTTCAAAATGGTGATGTTGTAGAAGAGTTTTATTGGACAGGGAAGTATGTAATTTATGTTAACAATCAGAAAATAGAGGATGATTATGAAGAAGCCTGTCGAAAAATAGAACTGAAGCTGAGTGAAGAGGAGATAATATAAACATGGATTTAACATCAGAAAATAAAAAAATAATTGATGGTATGAGCTATGAAGTTCTTTTGTCTCGTTGGCGTTTTGCGCCCATTGGTGATCCTTGGTTTCAAGGAGAAACGGGTGACTATTGGTCTGAAAGGATGCACGAATTAAGAGAAAAGGGCGCCAATCATGTCGCTATATCTAAAAAACTTGGATAGAGTAAATGATCACTGAACCAGGCTTTTACAAATTAACAGATCAACAATACTTTGCAGATCCAGCATTGGATTATACATTTCTGTCTAAATTCGCTCGAAGCGGCGCTCATGCCTTTGTTGGCAAAGTAACACCAAGTATGATTTTTGGTTCCGCTTTTCATTGGGCTGTATTAGAACCCAAACGATACGCAAAGCATGTCAAAACAAAGAAATCCGGCTATCCTGAAATTGACGGCGAAAATATTCTGCTCAAGTCAAATGACAGACAGACCATCAAGGAAATGAAATACAAACTATGGAGCAAAAAAACGGCTAGGGACATCCTGAAAAATGCCTATGCCAAAGAACAATATGGTTTTTTCCGACTCTGGATCGGCGATATGGCAAAAGTCAAAATAGATATTATTGCCAAAGATGGTCTGATTGTGGATCTCAAAAAGACACAAGATGCTTCGTATGAAGGTTTCTGGTGGAGTGTCAAAAGGTACAAATATCACTGGCAGGCGGCCTTATATCTTGAGGCAGTATCGAAAATTACCGGAATTGAACATGAACGATTCGGTTTTATCGCATGTGAAGATACACCTCCATATGAATGCGCTTTTTATGAGATATTTGAAGATTGGCTTGAACTGGCTTGGAAACAAATGCAGCCGCTTATTGATAAATACGCAATTTGTAAACAACGGGATGAATGGGAAGGGTATCCCGATGAGTTTGTGAGTCTTGAATTAAAGCGAGGATGGTAATGATTTATAACGATTATAGTAAATCTAAAAATATAGCGCATGATTGGATACATTGGCCTTGTTTACGTGTATCTAGTAGAGAGGTACCTTCTTATACTCCATATAACCCTTTTGGTAAATGGTATGAAACTTGGATTTTTTCAAATTGTCCATTAATTCAAACACATCAAAAATTTTTCAAAACGAAGCAAGCAACATTGAAAGCTCATAATCATATCGTGAGAAATTTAAGAGAAAATTTAAGGAGGGCGAGTCATGGCTAAAGATATCGTTGAGTATAAAGCAAAAGATGGACAGCTTATCAATTTAAATGTTGAAACTGTCCGAAAGTACCTTGTACGAGGCAATAATCAAGCGGCTACAAGCCAGGAGATTATTTTCTTTATGGGAATATGCAAAAGCCGAGGATTAAATCCCTTTAAAAACGATTGCTATCTTATCAAATATGGTAATGACCCTGCGGCCATTATTACATCAATTGATTATTTTCGCGCAAGGGCAAAAGCACAATTGGACTGTATAGGTTGGAATAATGGCATTATCGTAAAACACAAGGAAACAGGAACCATCAGAAAGACAAGCGGCCTCCTTGATAAGGATAACGAAATTTTACTTGGTGGATGGTTTGAGGCTTTACCGAAAGAATGGAAAGTACCTTGCAGGCTAGAAATCAATCTTTTTGGCTATATAAAGAAAACCAAAGATGGCAAAGTGACACAATTTTGGCAGGAAGATAAACAGCCGACAATGATTGCAAAAGTAGCTGAAAGTCAAGGATTACGCAAATGTTGGCCCGATGAATTTCAAGGCATATATTCGGATGCTGAAATTATTCAAGAGGAAATAGAACAGCCCGAAAAACCCAAAGTCAACAAAGCAACCTATCAAGCCAAAGAGCCAGAGATTATTACACAAGACTTTGACGCCACCATTTCAAACCAAACGGATCGAAAACAGCAGAAACCAATCAGACAATCTGAGGAGGCAGAAGAGCCAGAAAAATCAGAGCCACAGACTGAAGCCGATCTTTTGATTATCTCTTTCGCAAAACTCAATAAAGAGCCTTTGCAAAAGTTTGAAGAGACGCATCGTGCTGAGATTCAAACCTGGCCTCAAGATGCCCGAGATGCTTTTAACGAGAAATGGGAAACAAAGATGAAAGTATCATATGAGATCTTTTTGCGAAGATTGGACATAATTAATGGTAAAACTGATACTGCACAGACACCAAAACCAGGCCAAGGAACAGTTATGTGTAAGATTGATGGAGAGGCTAAAACTTATGCAGCCTGTGAAAATGCCTGTCCAGAGCCAGGATTGTTTCATAAGCAAGAATGCTTGGAGAGGTTTCCGGAATAATGAAACGAGTTTGGAAACCACTGGATATAGGGGGTCTGAGATTATATGAAGTTAAAATTTCGGGTCCCGATATGCGACCGCACCGAAAAGGTAAATGGTGGCTTGAAAAGCGCATTGTGGCTGCAAAATCCCCAAGTCATGCAACTCATTTAATTGAGCAATGCGGATGGAGGAATGATAACCCACGAGTTATAATTACAGGCCATGCTTTAAACATTTATATGCCTGAATCATGGTGGATTGATGGAATACCATAATGTCCGTACCCAGTACAAAGACAAAGATTGAATGGGCCGATGTTGTATGGAATCCGATCACGGGTTGTACTCCGATATCGGAGGGCTGTCAGAATTGCTATGCTAAACGTATGGCCAAGCGGTTGGCAGGACGGTTTGGATATCCAAAGAATGAGCCCTTTCAACTTACTTATCATGCAGATAAAATATTGATCCCTTTGTACTGGAAAAAACCGCAACGAATTTTCGTGTGTTCAATGGGTGATTTATTCCATCACGACGTTAAAATACAATGGATTAATAATATCTTTTTTATAATGAAAAATTGTCCAAGACACACTTTTATTGTTCTCACCAAACGTCCTGAAAATATAGAACCGATGCTTTATAATTCCAATATCCTTTGCGGTGATTATTATCTACCTAATGTTTATCTTGGTGTATCGGTGGAAAATCAACAACGGGCAGATGAACGAATTCCCCTTCTTTTACGAATTCCCGCGTCCAAAAGAATTGTGAATATTGAGCCCATGTTGGGACCTGTAGATTTAAACATAAATTATTATTACGGTGAATCTTGGAATGGTCTTATTCATGGTGTCATGCTTGGCGGTGAATCTGGGCCAGGAGCCAGACCGATGCATCCGGACTGGGTAAGATCGGTAAGAGATCAATGTAATGAGTTTGCCATACCTTTTTTCTTTAAGCAGTGGGGCGAATGGATGGTGGCCATTATTGCTAAAAATCAATTTAGTCCATTT
>CP070825.1:1897070-1900045 GCA_020344415.1 Candidatus Aminicenantota bacterium | reverse complement strand
CACAGAAAAGAAGAAAAAGCGTTTATCCCTACCTCCGAAGTCAGAAGAAAATTAGGTGGAAAAAATATAAATTAAACTCGAAATCTCAAACCTTGAAAACCCAGGAGGAAACCAAATAATCATTGATGAAATAGTAATAACTACAGCAAATTAAAATTACAATATAACAACATTGTTTCTTTTTTTATTATAAATATTAGCTCTTGCTGTGCTTTTTCATAAACTGGTTAAGCTCTTTAATTGTAGGTGCAGCTCGCGCGCCTCCTATCCCGGTAACAGTTTTGGAAGCTGCAAAAGTAGCAAACTCGGCGCTGTGCCGCACATCGCCGGAATCCAGGTATGAATAAATAAACCCGGCATTGAAGGCGTCGCCGGCACCTGTTGAATCAACTGCTTTTACCCTGGGCGCCTTAATATGCATGGAACGATGACCAAAATCAAAAACAGTGCAGCCCGAAGCGCCCTGTTTAACAATTATAGTGTCCATACCCTTTTTATGGAGCCGTTCAACTGCACGTGTCAATGAGCGCGTACGGGCGATATGTAGAAGCTCTTCTTCGTTCGGCATGAAAAAATCAACATTCTTGAAAACATTGCCGATGTCCCACTTACCTGTGGGGTCCCATGCAACATCCAGGAATGTGGGCAGTTTATTATCCTTCGCCATTTTAACAATCGCCGCGGCATCCTTAGGCTTAATTCCCGGCAGGATGAACATCGAACCTAATATCAATCCATTCATACCTTTTAACTTGATTTTCTTTATGTCCTTTATTGTCAGTTTTGCATTGCTGCCGATATGATGAAAGAACATTCGTTCGCCCTCATTATTAACAATAGCTAGAGTAACACTTGTTGGAGTTTTTGCATCGCTGAATAGCCATTGGGTATTTACTTTTGCAGTATCGAGGACTGATTTTAATCGCGTACCCAATTCATCGCTGCCGATTTTACTGACAAGGTAGGGTTTCAACCCCAACCTTGCGGCACAGGCTGCAGAAATCGCACCGTTACCCCCGATGTTCATCGTGATGGGATTGACAATGTCCATGAGTTCACCCCATCGTGGGATTTTTTCTACTGGCGAAGCAATGAAATCCGCAACTGAATTGCCAATAACACAGATCTTTTTTGTCATCTGTAAATTACCCTCCTGGATTCACCAAATAAAAATCAATTGTATTATTTAAAATATATCTCGAAATGAGGATTTTTCAGGATTAAAATTCAGGTTTTGTAAAGCATTAAAAATATAATTTTTTTCCTAATAATTTATAAAATAATTCTGAAATTATTCGGTTTTTACAATAGTTAACCATATAGAAAGAATATAGGCTCGATTTTAATTCTTGACAATAGATATTTATAGCCAGAATGCATTTAGTGTGAAAGGATAGCATGGTCGTTGGCTATGTTTTTATCGGTGCTGCCCCCTCAACAGAATTCGGGATTTATACTAAATTGTTAGAAATTCCACAGATCAAAGATGTTCACGTCTTATTTGGGGAGTATGATCTGATCGCAAAAATTGAATCTGATAGTTATAACCAGTTGGCGGATTTGGTGGAAAAAGAAATAAGAGATATCGACGGGATTGTTAATACAAAAACCGCCCCTGAATTTAAAATGCAATAGTTATAAAAAGCTTTGGGTAATGAGGCGAATGTAAAAAAAGGTTAGAGGCAAACATAAAAATTGACGAGAAAAATAAAAATGAGGATTCGTGGTAGCTGAATTTTCTAAGTTTTTTAGATAGAATTATTTTAAGGTGAGCTGATTTAATAAAATCAAGAAAATGATTTAGATATGTTCGAATCTGTACCAGTGATCACATGAGCTCAGGAAAGCAGGATATAAAATTACATATCTATCATCTCAGCCAGGATGATCCCAAGAAATGCACGGCAGTAAAACTGAAAAAATTTCAATTGGCTAATGTATTTTATAAAATGAATATGCTGCCGTACGGCTGCATTGTATTAAATCCGTATGCCGAAAAAGCATTATCCATTGAAGATGTGGTGGTAGCGAAAAAGCACGGCGTTCTGGCGGTGGACTGCTCGTGGGAGCGTGCTGAAGAGATTTTGCATATGGTGGAAGTGCGTAAGAAGATGCAGTCCCGTGCCCTCCCCTTTCTTATCGCCTCAAATCCCACAAATTACGGTAAGCCGTTTAGACTGAGCACTCTGGAAGCTTTAGCTTCTGCTCTTGCCATACTGGGTTGGGAATCTCAGGCAGAAGAATTATTGAAGTTATACAAATGGGGTCCGCATTTTCTCAAGCTCAATGAACAACCACTGGAAGCTTATGCAAATTCAAAAAACAGTGCGGAAGTAGTTGAGGCCCAGAAGCTCTTTATTTGATTAGTATCGCTTATAGAAGTACGTTTGACGGTGTGCGGTTGCGAGGGGCGTAACGTATCGCGTTCAGCGTCAGCCGTCTCGCATCTCGCTACTCGCTACTCCGAAATCAATATAAAATCAACATAAACAAAATGCTTAAATAGAGATTGTTATATTGTAGTTGCACTATAGTGATTCAAATGGCAAGATTCCCAGAAGCAGAAGCTCGAATTTTACATATGAAGATCTGCATGAACTGCAATGCCCGAAATTCACAAAGGGCGACCCGGTGCCGCAAATGCGGATATAAAGGTCTACGGCCTAAGGCGCGAGAGAGCCGTGGTGCATAATTTTTTTTTGATAAATCTGATTTGAAATTACTATATTCTTTTATACCACTATTTTAATTTCCAAAAATATTTAATCTCATTACATATACAAGGAAATCAGAATGGCACGAGTAAATAAATCCAAAATAACCATAATTCGGCTTGAACCGGAGGATGTTGATGAAAAACCCAAGAAAAAGAAGGCTTCCGGTCAGCCGGTGCGGGGTACCGGTAAGCCTCGTAAGAAAAAAGGATTAGTTGATAAAAGCATCGATCCAAAACCTGTGTTTGATGAAACCGGTGT
>CP070825.1:1883602-1896970 GCA_020344415.1 Candidatus Aminicenantota bacterium | reverse complement strand
ATGGTAATGGCAGTTACTTCTTAACCTTCTTCGGTTTAAGCTCCATGCCGAGTTGCCGCATCAGTCCCAGACTATCTATTTCTTCCCTCGTCTCAACTATTTTCCCTTCTTTAATATGGAATATATCAATAACACCAATTTCAATCTTATTCCCTGAAGCAGGGATACCATAATATTCTCCTTCATGAGTGCCTGTGCAAGTGAGCCTGGCTATAACTTTATCTCCCTTTGCAATTAGTTCATGGGTCTTAACATTATAGTCAGCAGGAAAACCCTTAAATTCCATCTGAAAAGCTTCAATTGTTTCGTCCAGGGACATTGGTTCAGGACTAATGGACGCAGAGTAGTATGCATATTCGGGTGCACACAGTTCCCTAAAAATCTCAGCATTTCCTTTGTTGAATTCCTCATAGAGACGTTTTACTATCTCCTTATTCTGCTCCCCAACCTCTGCCTGGGCTCTGAACTCTTCAAGCTCTGCCATGGCTTCCTTGTCCTTACAGCCGACCATAAAGCAGAGAATCAAAGCCAAAGGTAAAATCATGCAAAGTTTTTTCATGTTACCCTCCTAAAAAATGAGAATTGAAACTCAAAAGTAAGCTTTGGATGTTACTCCTTTTTTGGTGGAGGCACATTAGAGTTGAAGCAATCATATATAATCTTCCAAGAACCATCAGATTGTCTCTCATAAAGGGTCAAGGCTTTACCGTCTCGCATTGCATGAATTGTCTCGCTTCCTGCTTTGGGGGTCATATCTAATGTGTACTCACAGCGAGTTAATCCTAAGTCGCCATATACCTTAGCCTCTATAATAGTGATGGTTATATCTACGGTCATCTGGTCGAATCCAGGTTTCATTGCTTCTCGTATCTGCTCTATTCCGATTCTAGCAGGAGTGTCTGGTGGCATCTGCACCCCGTCATCTGTCCATAAGGAAATCCAAAGGTCGAAATCGCCAGTGTTAGCTGCGACAGCATATTGGTTTAACATCTCTCTAAGCGCCGCTTTTTCTGCATCAACATCAACTCCAACATCAACAGCAGCCTCTTCACCTTTCTGGCAGCCGAAAGTAAAACAAAGCAGAAAGACCAAAGGAATAATCGTGAGTAGTTTTTTCATAATTCCCTCCTTCAAGATTTATACTTCTAAAATATATTTGAAATCACAACATTCATTACCTTGCATTAGGGTTGTCGGGCGAATAAGGTTAATCCTAGGTTTATTTCTTGGTTGGATAAAAGGTACAAGGTCACCATAACAAACAGCTGCATATCCGATATCGGAGAATTTTGCGCTTTGAAACGTTTCAGCCCAGAGACATTCGGTAACCTTATATCGAAAAGAATTACCTGACTCTTCTAAAATTTCGTATGTCACTACATGTTTCCAAAATTTGTTCGCCATTGCTTTTTTAAAATTTACAATCCTATTTTTAATGTCATCTTCTGTTGGTTCTTTTTCCCATTCTTTTTGGTATTTTTCATAATTTTTCAAATGTTTTCTTTTCAGCATTTCAATCAATTTATCTCTTCCTACTTCATTTGCGATGTATTCAATATCTGGAATGAAGACAGCGCGATAAACAAAATCATAAATCTGTTTATAGGTCCAATCACTTTTTTCTAAGAATTTATGTCTGACAGGCTTGGCTTCCTCTGTTTTTTCTGCTTGACCTAAAGCTAACAATTGATTCCCTCCAAAACAGAGTAAAGTCCCTGCTGGTAGCACATTCTTAAGGAATTGTCTGCGACTTGATACAAGATTTGATGACTGTCTCATTTTCCCCTCCTCCCATGATTCTTATAAGAATTACTTTGTATAATAAGCCTTAAGGCAATTCTTTTAGCCCAGCCAGCCTCTTTTTCGCATCCTCAACCTCAGCAATACCAGGGTCAGCGTCTTTCCAGAGGTCGAGGAATTTCTTATAATGCTCTATGGCTTTTGCGGCGTTGCCTTGCTGTTCGTAGATTCTGCCCAGCATGTAGAAGCTCTTGGCGTAGATATCGCCATAGTTAATTCTGCCTGTTGTTAGGAAAACAATCCTTTTATACTCTTCTCTGGCCTTCTCTAAATTCCCTGCTTTGTAATAAGCTGAGGCAAGAGGTTCGATAAATAGGGCATGTATATCAAAATCAGAAGATTGAAATGGTAGCAAGGATGTAGCTTTCTCAAAATTAGAAAAAGCTCCAGAATAATTCTCCTCTTCCAGCTCAATCATACCCATTAGATGGTCGTATAGTCTAATTGCTTTTCTATTCATCCCTTCTTCGATTATATCTTTGAGCTCATATGCTGTCTTTCGGGCTTTATCCAATGATTTCATACTGAGGAAAGTCTTTGCTTTCAAATACAGAGTAGGTTCCAGGAAAAAAAGCAATTCCCATTCAGAAGCACTTTTCCACGCATCCTCGCATTCCTTTAAAGCTGACTCGAAATTTCCTGTTTTTATATGTAGATAAGCAAGCATATTATGGAAATAAGATTCCCAGCCCTTTTCTTCTAACTTCTTGGCTATCTCTATTCCAAGACTTGCCTGGTCTTTTGATTCCTCAAATCTTCCCTGCAACAAGTATAATGGCCCCAATCTTGCTCTTCCAAAACAATAAGCGACCTGCTCTTCTGAGTCCAAGAGCTTGTGGTACTCTTCTTCGGCTTTAAATAAATCCCCTCTGCAATGGAAAATATCACCTTTTGTAGATGTATAATAATAATCTTGATCGAAGGATAAAGCCTTATCTATCTCAACAAGAGCAAGATCATATTTTCCTTGGTATAGATAATTAAGCGCTAATCCCCAATAGATGGTGCTATCCTCTGTGAAATTTTTAAGATAATATTCAAGAACCTCCTGAGCCTTCTCATATGCTCCCTTAGCTGCATATGGCTCTAATATGTTTATATAAGGATAATAGGTTTCGTCTTCATCCCGGATCATTACTTCAAGCCGTTCGATGGCCTTATCCCATTCTTCAATACTACTGTATAGATTCCCAAGATTAGTATTTCCTACACTATGCTTTGGATAAAGCTCCAGTAATTTGATAAAGGCTTCGATGGATTTATCATAGGTTTTCTCTGATCGCCAGTAGAATTGGGCCTGGATGATATAACGCTCACTGTCCGAAAGGCGATCTGCCAGTTCTAATGCCCTTTGGGCACATTCCCTCCCTTTAGAAATATAACCCATATTGTTATAAGCCGTCTCCATCCCCCTGTAGGCCATAGCGAAATCAGGATCAACTTCTATCGCCTTTTCATAAAACTGGATAGCTCTCCGATGATCTGCCTTGTCGTGATACTTTCGTGCCTCACTGTAATATCTATAAGCTTCTGGTGAGGAAGTGGTGATTTTCCCCACCTCCCTGTCTATGTCGCTAGCTATTTGCTTGCGAGGAATGTTTAGATCTAACTTGATCATCCTTGTTAACTCATCGATTTTCTGCGGAATTTCTTCTTCTCCTCTACATCTGACCTCCTTTGAACTGATGAGTTCTCCAGTATGAGGCTTTTGAAGCATAACTGTGATGACAAAATGGTCGCCTATCTTGATATAGGTACCTTTTAGAGTGTGATTAGCGCCCCCTTCTTTTGCCACTTTGGCCAAGTTTTCTGATGAATATTTATCAGTCTCAAGCAGATTTAGTTTCTTTAAAATACTGAAAACCTTATCTCCACTCAATACATCGATAAGCCTAGATTGGCTAAGATCTGTTATGAGCCATTCCGCAAGACCACTTCTCAAATATTCTAAAGTCTCATCTCCTGTGTTGTTCTCAAAATACATGACTGCAAGAGCAGGCTTGTCAGACGGGATAGAAACGGCCTGTTTTTTGGGGAGGACTTGCCAGATAATGATTCCGATTATAACAACAGCTATAAAAATGAAGGCAGGAATAAATATTTTCTTCACACTAAATTGAACTGTAATCTCTTTCGAAGTGAGAGGCTTTTTTGCAGGGACTTCTCTCTCAGTCGTAGGGATACCTTTCTCTATCTGATCCAACTCATAACGCACTTCACCAGCACTCTGATATCTGGCATCTTTATCCTTCTCCAGACATCTCATTATCACTCGGTTGAGGTCATCGGGAATCTGCGGGTTGATATCCTTTGGGTTTTCTGGCTCCTCGCTCTTCTGTTTTACTCCCACTGCGAAAGGAGTATATGCCTCGAATGGCAGTCTTCCGGTTGTCATCTCATACAATATGATGCCGAGAGAATAAATATCGGAATGCTGATCAACTTCCTTTGCCTCCACCTGCTCTGGAGACATGTACTCAGGCGTTCCGATTATCACCCCGGCACCTGTTATCCCCTTCGACTCAAGAGACCATGCAATCCCAAAATCCATGATCCGGGCATTCCCATCCTCATCCACCATCACGTTCTGTGGTTTCAAATCCCTGTGAACAACTCCTAATCTATGAGCCTCTGCCAGACCCTCACATATCTGCTTCGCTATCGGTATGGCCTGTCCTGCACCCAACCGGCCTATCTTCCTGATTAATCCTTTTAGATCCTCCCCCCTCACATATTCCATGGTGATATAGTGAGTCCCTTTTTCCTCATTCAGGTCAAACATGCGAGCAATGTTCTTGTGGGCAATCTTACGGGCTATTTTCAGTTCATTGCTGAAACGCTCTACGGTCTTCTTATCTTTGGCTATCTCAGGTTTAATGAGTTTTAGGGCAATTTCTTCTTTCAGTTTTTTATCAAGAACTCTGTAGACCTTCCCCATGCCTCCCTTGCCAAGCTCTTCGATAATCTCGTACCTTCCAGCAAAAGTGGTTCCTCTGGTTAACTCGTCAGTGGGTATTTCAAGGGTTCTAGTGACATCGACATCCTTAGGTGAAGGAAGCGGAGTAGCACATTCACCACAAAATTTCTGAGTATCGGGATTATTTGTTTGACACTTCGGGCATTTAATAGCCACTGTTTTCCCTCTTAGTTAGTGTGGCAAAAGAATATCAATTATCTAAATGTTAGTCAAATAAATGAATGCGTCCATAGCATTAGTGAAGCTTGTCTTTTTGATTTTGTAACCATAGCTGATAAGATTCATAAGGAGTTAAGTCATCAAGCGAAGGAAGGAATCATTGAGGCAGGTCTATTCTTCAGGTGATTCATAGTCTAGCACATATTTGAGTTCTTGGGTAGCATTAGCAGGAAGACTAATGAACTCAAGCCCAACATCGAAGCGGGCGTCTTCGTGTGGAGGAAGTTTATTTATCCATACGACACGGGCTGTGGCTAGCATTCTTTGTCCGTTGGGAAGAAAGAGTTCTATCTCCAGTTGGGCATCTTTTCTGAGCTGTTCGTCGCTATAGATCCGAACACCTCCAGGGCTGATGTCATGAATTCGGCGTCTAGGACTTAAAACTTTGATAGGACAGTACAGGACTGGAGCTTTCGCTCGTGGAAAGCGCCGTCTATTGAATTTCGGTCTGTCAGATTCGTTCATGACTCCCGCTTCCTTTGTACGGCAAAGCCTCTTTAAGGAAAAGGTAATAGTATAGAACAAAGATATTTGTGTGTCAAAATATTAAATCTAATGCTTTGATTTTTATTGTGCTTATCAGAACGGGGATCATCCCATCCGCTTAGCTCGATTGGGGGACACGGCTGTCTTTGGCGCTTTAGGCTTCAGGGCTAACATAGACTTCGCCTTTTTCACACCTACGGCGAGCCAAGATCAGAGCGAGATCAGCGTTAAGATCCGGACCAGGAACGACTGAAATTTAGTAAAAATTCGCAATATTCTTCCCTGCATGCAAAACTGGATTGGGATACGAGAGCACAGAATGGTGGGATAAAAGGATGTGAATGGGAAAAAGAGCCTAATTTAGAGGCTATTTTGGGATAAAATTAGCACATAATGAAAGATAATTTCCCGTTTTTCATTGGTTTTTCTAAGTGATTGAAACTTAATGAGTTATAAAAATGGCTAGTTGACATAATTCTTATAATACGACACAACTGATTTTTTTTATTTGCTTTTCGAAAGCTTTAAATCTATTCCACGGAATCTTGATTCAAGACATCAAATATTAAGTAGACGGATCCTTTCCTAAAAATCCGTGTGGACACGGTGTGGACAAAATGACCCAAAATGACTCAGTTTAAGTAACTCAAGCTAAAAACAGAAAAGGAGTTAAGCTATAGAAAAATAAAGATGTTGGGGTATGACCCGTGAAGGACTCGAACCTTCAACCCGCAGATTAAGAGTCTGCTGCTCTACCAGTTGAGCTAACGGGCCATAAAAATCTTTTTTAGTTTAGATAAGTCCTGATATCTTGTCAAATTCCCCGGGTTTTTGTTTATTACCTGAAAGAGGTGGGTTTGATGAATCCAGCCTCTGCAGATTATATGGTTTGCACAGATAAAAGGTTTTCTTTTATAATGGCAGAAAAGAGGATTAACCAATTATGCCTTTAGACATTTTCCTGATCATACTAGGCGTTATTGTCTTCATTATTCTTATCCTCCTGTTCTGGTCTCTGAAAAAAACCGCTAGCAAAATCGACGAAATCAAGCGCTCTCAGTCTGAAAACCAGGCTCTTTCTCTCATGCAGCAGCAAATTGGACAGCTCACCCAGAACATTAACCAACAACTCCAGAACATGAGCAGCCAATTCCAGAAGACAACAGGAGACATTGGCGGCACTTTAGGGGATTTTAAAGAGGACATCGGAAAAATGAAGGAGACGACAAGAGAAGTCCTGGAAAAGGCAAAGAACATCTCTAGCCTTGAGAATCTGCTTCGTGCTCCTAAATTCCGCGGAGGCTTTGGTGAGCTCTTCCTCGGAGACCTGTTAGCCCAAATCCTCCCTCCTGCTCACTATAAGCTTCAATACAAATTCAAAAGCGGAGAAATGGTGGATGCCATCGTAAAAATCGGAAAAAATCTCGTGCCTATAGATTCCAAATTCCCTCTTGATAACTTCAAAAAATATCACGCGGAAGAAGGCACTAAAGAAAAAGAGGACTTGAGAAAGAAATTTGTCATCGATGTCAAAAAACATATTGGCGAGATTTCTGAAAAATACATCCTCCCTGATGAAGGAACTTACGACTTTGCCCTGATGTATATCCCGGCTGAAAACGTCTATTATGAGACCATCCTCAAAGACGAAAACCTGGGTGAAGAGAAGAGCATCTTCTCTTTTGCCCTCCAGAAAAGAGTTATCCCCGTATCGCCCAACTCCTTTTTTGCCTACCTTCAAGTCATAGTGCTCGGGCTTAAAGGTCTTCAAATCGAGAAATCAGCGCAGGATATCTTCCAGTCATTGGCACGGCTTCAAGGCGATCTCAATCGTTTTAAAAATGACTTTCAGACTCTGGGAACTCACCTAACCTATGCCAAAGGCAAATTTGATGATGCTGAAAAACGGCTGGGGAAATTCTCAGACAAGCTGGAGGTAGTGAGCGCAGAGAAAATTCCTGAAATCCCTGAGAAAACTGATAAAAAGAAGAAACCCTCTTAATATTTGTTTCAGACGCTTTCGCTTTTCTCAAAAAAGTAAGCGCCCAACAGAATCATCACCAAGGAAAAAGCTCCTAAGATCACGAGATTGAGCACAATTGAAAATGAAGAGACCTGGAGCAGGGCTGCTCTTAAGCCATCGACCCCATAGGTCAAAGGATCGAGGTACGAAATATATCTGATCAGTGTTGGAAAATTTTCAATCGGATATAATGCCCCTGATAAAAAGAAAAGGGGGAATATGATAAAATTGATGATGATTCCAAATCCCTGCATATCTCTCATCTTCGAGGCAATAATCAGCCCCATACCGATGAATGTCACGGCAACCAAAAGCATAAAAATGATAGCCAAGAGAAGCGAAAGGACACTTAGAATCTTAAAGCCCACGATAATGGAAATGCCAAGGATAAGCGCCCCTTGAATCATTGCAGTCGTCGCTCCTCCAGCAATTCTTCCGAGCACAACCGAGATTCTGCTCACAGGCGCAACCATTATTTCCTTTAAGAAGCCGAATTCTCTATCCCAGAGAACAGACATCCCGGCAAAGGTAGAAGAGAAAATGATACTCATTCCTATTATGCCAGGGACTAAGAACTGGATATAATTCAAATCTTCTGAGACACCTGGAATGGCCATTCTTCTAAATCCTAATCCAAGGAAAGCCAGAAAGAACATAGGCATGCCCAATGCTCCGGCTACCCGCGATTTCGCACGTACGAACCTTTTCATCTCTCTGATCCACAGTACATATACGGCTGCCTTATTGATCATCTTCTCCTCCACGTTCTCCACCGTATCATTTCCTTGTTTCGATCAATATGACTGGATTCCTGTTCTCTTATGGTCCTTCCCGTAAAATGCAAAAAGACGTCCTCGAGGCTCGGCTTGCGCAGATGAACGCACGTAACAGCTACTCCATTCTCTTGAGCTGCGTTAATCAATTCCGGGATCCTTCTCTCTCCTTTCTCCATTGTCATGCTTAAAACCTCATCGTGCTTGGTCATAGTCTTGATCCAATCCCATTTTTTAAACTGGTTCATCAGAATATCTGAATTTCCCTTTATTTCCAGAGAAACCACATCCCCTCCGAGTATATCTTTGAGTTTCTCCGGCGTGTCCAAAGCAACAAATTTTCCATTGTCCATGATGGCGATATTATCGCAGAGGTAATCCGCTTCTTCCATGTAGTGAGTGGTCAGAATGATGGTGACCCTGTGTTCTTTATTCAGTTTTTTAATATAGTCCCAGATGTGCCTTCTAGTCTGGGCATCCAGGCCAAGGGTTGGCTCGTCAAGGAATAAAACTTTTGGCCAGTGGATCAAACCTCTTGCAATCTCCAATCTCCTTTTCATCCCTCCTGAATATTTCTCAACCAGCGTTCTTGCCCTTTCAGAAAGCTCAACGAGTTCGAGAACCTCCTTAATTCTCTCTCTTCTTTTTTCTTTATTTATACCGTACATCATGGCATGGAATTCCAGGTTTTCTCTTCCGGTTAATTTGGTATCAAGGGCAGGTTCCTGAAAGACAACTCCAATACTGCGCCTCACATCATCTTCATTCTTGGAAATATCAAAGCCTGTGACTTCTCCATATCCAGAAGTTGCCCTCAACAGAGTAGAAAGCATGTTAATGATTGTTGTCTTGCCTGCGCCGTTTGGTCCTAAAAGGCCGAAAAGTTCGCCGTTTTCTACGCTGAAGGATATTTGGTCAACAGCTACGAGGCCGTTAAATTTTTTTGTCAGGTTCTCTACTTTTATTGCGTCCATTCTTGTCCCAAGTAAACTCAAGATTAGATTTTGAAATAAATATATTACTCTATTTTTTAAAAAATGGATGCTTGAGCAATGCCGGTTTCTTCTGAGGACCGGTGGATCCCTTTAATTCCACTTCCTCAAAGAGAACCGAAGGAGCAACCACTGAGGTAGGAATACCGCTCATACCTAAATTGCTCAGCATAAAAGCGTAGGCAAAAACACTTCCCCCTAATCCGCCACCGCCCGTTATTCGATTGTTAACAAAATAGTCTTTACCAGCCGCTACTATGTTTTTCAGCATAGCTATGGTCATCTCTGTCACTGTAAGACCGCGCACCAATTCTTCCCTGCCGTCCTCTACATACACTTTGTAAATAAGAATCGGCGCAGAAATCGTTTCCGGTCCACGCCCACCGCTCCTAGAAAGAGCAAAGACTGAAAGCTCCCTGCCCGTGATGGTGGGATTGTCAAGCTTCCTGATTATCAGACCATAAGAAAGATTCTGCTCCTGACATAAATGGATCATCTCCTGTTTCAGCTCGTTAAAACTTTTCCCTCCAGTATTCTTTATGAAGAGGTTTCCGATCTGAACATTGGGGGAACCATACGGCATGGCTCGTCCGTGACCATTGGATTGGGTAATCTCTTTGCGCGGACGACGCGTCATCAGAAGCGTTCTTAGAAAACCGCGTTCAACCAGTGTCACTGGCTGGGCAAGAACACCTTGATCATCAACCTTATAAGAGCCAATAAGAGGATTCTCGCCATACGCCTGCTGAGTGGGATCATCCACGACTGTAAGAAAAGTAGGGAGAACCCGTCGATTCAACCGCATGGCAAACCTACTTTCAGGCATCATCGCTGCCATTCGCTCATCTTCTACAAGAGGAGGCCGCTGACCAGAAAACTGGGGTCCCAACACCTGGGCAAAAAGCTCGCTGGCTGCCTCCCCAGTTAGGAGAACTGGTCCGAGGTACTTCTCTTCAACCGGTGCTGAAGCCAGCGCTGTAAGCTCCTCGGCAATCTTCTCGATAGCGGAAGCCATTTCCTTCTCAGGAGGAAACTGCTCAAGGCTGGTTCCGTAGAACGGCACAAAATGAGCCAATCGCATCCCATCAGACGCCTGGGTAGCTGCGTGGGCATGGAACGAAACAAGCGAGACGGGTTGACGACTTACGCTGCCTTCACTGTTGAGGTAGTACTTGTGTGCAAAACTGACTGTTAGACCGATGCCCGAATCATAGATAGCGGGAAATTTTCTAAAAATTTTAGAAAGACGGCGCAACTTCTCTTCCCATTCGTTTTGGTCAAAAATTTCCGCTCTTCTGGGGGCAACGGTTTCAATGGCTTCCTCGCGCGAGAAATCAGGGATTTTCTCTGTCTGCACTTTGGTTTGAATAAAAGACCGCTTTGCCGACAACTGCTCCAAGGCCTGCTTATACGCATCATCTGTCGCCAACCATACATCGTGGCGAAGAGCGGTATAATCATTTTCCAGCACGAGCGAACGAGGACCGCCTCCCATCATGGCATAGGGCGAGCTCCGACTCATGAAATCGCTGCTGTCCAGATCATAGCTTCCCACACGCAGGTCAACTCGCAGCACGCGGTTTCGACCATGATCGGATCTGACGACTGCCCCAAATACCGCTTTTATAAAAAATGTTTCTACCTCATCCACGCCATATTCGATAAAATATGGCTTCTCCAGATCTTTGAGTCGAAGCTCTTCAATCGACCTTACCATTTCATCTTTAAGGGCTTTCAACAAAACATCCTCTTTTTCTTGGGCATCGAGGCTGGAAGCCGGAATGGAAACCGAAAGTATTAAACCCAAAAGGAAGCCCCATTCAAAAACGCATCTTGATTGACGGCGTTTTCTCATTGATTCCTCCTTTTTGGCGGCGGGAGGAGCGGCGGTCGATCTGCAGATTTGCTCTTCTTTTGAATCTCAATCTCGCCTGTGAGTATGCTCGGAGACACTCCAGAAACAGGAATACCTCCTGATTCTGCTCCGCATGTCCCACTGAAAACCCCCAATTTATCTCCACACGCTAAAATCTTGCTGAAAGAAACGAGAGGTGTCCCGATCAGGTCTGCACCGCGAATCAGTTCGTCAGGTCGTCCATCAGTGTACACTCGGAAGACCATGATCGGAATAACTGCATACGATTGGGGAATACCCCGACCTGTAAAGGTAAACCCGCCTGAGATGTCCTTGAAGATCAAGCCAAAGGGCTTGTCCTGCTTTTTACACTCTTCAATCATCATCTCACGCAGCTTTTCCTCCGAGACCGTTTTCGAAGCCTCCACGATCAAGTTGCCCTGGCGAGCCACTGCCCTGTAGCCTGCCTGTTTTCGGCCGTGCCCATTGGACTTATCAAAACCTTCAATCGGTGAACGCGACATTACAAAATTTTTCAAAATGCCATCTTTCACTACTGTAACGCGCTGGGCCTTCACACCTTCATCATCATAGGCATAGTGGCCCATGAGATCCTCTTCCCCTATTCGTTCGAGTGTCGGATCATCATAAACAGAGATGAAATCAGGCAACACTTGTTCGTTAACCTTTTTTGTAAAAGTCTGACCTTCCTCTTCATCCTTCTGACGGTGACCTTCGATGCGGTGCCCGAAAATCTCATGAAAAAAAACCCCTGCAGCCCGCCCGGATAATATTGCCGGTCCGGTATAGGGCTCAATCATTGGAGCTTCCCGCAAAGCCAGCACATCTTTCGAAACCTCCTCAATCGTTTCACGAATTGTATGGTCATCTGGCAAGCCTTCCAGTGTGTGTGCATCAAACGATTCGTAGCGGTAAAGGTCCATCCCATCTTCGGCTTTAGTACTTGCCATAACACTCAGCATCCAATGCTTGGCTCCGTGCTGGATTGACGCACCTTCGCTGTTGACGAGATACTTATTTGTGGCAGTGGCTGTCAGTATAACAGTAGACTCATAAATCTTTGGATATACATTGAATAGCGCAGAGAGACTCTTGAGCTTCTCTTCCCAACTAGCCATATCAACCGCGATATTGGAAACCTGTCCAATAAACTCCGCGGGAGTCTCACGAGAAAAATCAGCCGAAATGTCTTCCTCTTCTACTTTGACTGTTTTTTGAGTCTTCACCTGAATGAGCCGCTCCATTGCCGATTTGTACCTCCTATCGGTTTCTAACCAGAGGGCACTTTTGATTGCATCCACGTCATCTTCAATAGATATGGATACAGGGCGGAGCTGAGACGAGTAGTCATATCCGCCCCGAAGACGATGTGTATTATCGAGTGTGTAATCGCCGACGCGAACCTCTACATCCAGCATGCGTGAGTGACCTTTTCCACTCTGACGCAAGGCGCCATAGGAAGCAACGAGTCTAGCGCTCTGTCTCTCGGTCACGAAGTAGCTCATAAAGTACGGTGACGGACTCCCCTTTTCCATCAATCCTTTCATCGAACGACCTAACTCTTCTTCCATGGCTTTCAAGAGAAGGCTCTTCTCAGCTTGCTGCGGCAGGCTGGCCAGGGGCCAGAAGCAGCAATATACGAAAAGAAGAGCACAGCCAATCAACCTTCTGGCATGTGCGTTCATAGTTCTCTCCTTTTATTCGCTAGCTGGCACGCCCGGAGGGATTTGAACCCCCGACCTTTGGATTCGAAGTCCACCGCTCTATCCGCTGAGCTACGGGCGCACCAAATTGAGTGCGATTATTATAGCAGATTTGGGATGGAAATCGAGTGGGAATTTACTGGTCCTTCAATGCCTCCAGCCTCTCCTTCGCATCATCCACCTCAGCAATCCCCGGGTCTGCATCCTTCCACAGGTCGAGGAATTTCTCGTAGCGTTCGCTGGCCTTGGCTGCGTCGCCTTGTTCCTCATTAATCTTGCCGAGCACATAAAAACTTCTTGCATAGATATCACCATAATACATTCTTCCCGAAGTTAAGCCTTGAATTTTTTGGTATTCCTCCGCCGCTTTCTCTAAATCTCCTGCTTGATAATAGGCCAAAGCTAAAGAATCGTAGAACAAGGCATGCTCAAAACAGGGTAAATAATTCGACTCGTGTAATTGTGGGCGGAGCAACGTGCAAGCCTTGTCTAAAGAACTAATGGCGCTCTGGTAATTCT
>CP070825.1:1879559-1883502 GCA_020344415.1 Candidatus Aminicenantota bacterium | reverse complement strand
TAACTTACTTTTTTTATGGATTTACAATGTGAGTGTACGTTTCCTGAACTACAACAAATCCAGTTTTATCCCTTGATTGTGTCAATAGTCAGAGCTTGTATCACTCCCCGTTCTGTAGTATCTATAGGCGTTTCCAGCCAAGCAGCCCCACCCAGAAAAAATTCGAAATAATACGGTGTATTTACTGGCCGGGGTTCGAGGATGAAAAGCCATTTCTCCAGTACCAGGATCCATAAACCTGGGATCTATATCCTGGATCTCTCCCTCATAAATCACTTGAACCCATGCATGGCCTGTATCTTTCTTTTCAGGGAAGTCGTTGTGTTCTGAGTGAACCGGCCAGGCATCAAAACCAAGCTGTCGCAAAACCTCGGTAAGGGCGTAAGCCTGCTGCTGGCAATAACCGTACCCTCGCCAAAAGGCTTTTCTGTAACAATCGATACTAATACGGCGAGAATATTCCATACGCTCAACCACTAAAAGACGAGCCTCTCCTATAAGGTCCCACCCTTTTACCCCAGACTGACCAAGAGACGTGACTGCCTCATCGAGTGTGATATCTTCCACACCAGGTCTTGGTCCTGATGCAAGGCTCCAGGTCGCGGGCAACGAGTATATTATTACTCCCAGTACTACACTAAGTGCAAAGGCAGTCAATCCTATCCCAATCCAAAAAAAACACGCACAATAACCTCCTTGCTTCTATTCCCACTTTTTGTCATGACATTTATAGCATGATGGCACACTACCCTCACCATTCAAATCATACCCGTGGCATTCAGTACAATTTACTTCAGGAGTCATGTAGCCTGCTTGATGACCTACACCCCCAAGAAATTCCGTGTGCTTGCTGCATGAAACAATAAAACCTGTTATGAAGACGATAAATAATCCGAGAGTTATTTTTTTACACAAAGTCCCCTCCATTCTTTAAACCAAATATTACCTAGCATTGTTTTATAACCGATAAGGCCTTGGCTCCTACAGTGATGCATCGAAGCTACTAGTCTCTGCATGTCGTTTATGAAAAATTCATTTTGACACCGACTTCATTCGATGTTTTTTAAAGCTTACAGTCAATATATATGCTGTGCTTCTCTAAAATCTCCTTAGCCCACGACCTGGCTTTTGTTAATTCTGTATTTTCAAGAGGTCCTTCTCTTCCGCAAACAATGAAGCTCTCTGGGGCTATGACAGGCAAGCCTCCCAGCTTCTTCAATTGGCTGACCAGCTTCCGAGCAGCCGAGCCATATATCCCTAATAGCAGGCTGGACATTTGGTATCGTGTATCAAATACTGCTACCGGAAGTCCTCTCACACTTTTACGGTGAAGCTGCTCGAGAAATTTCAAAAAACATTCAGTCGGTTTGCCGCGATGGGTTGGAGAGCCTACAATAGCTAGATCCACATCAAAAAACTCTTCAGGATTAGCCGCACCTGTTTTCACCACCCGTACCTGAGCTGATCCGCTTAAAGCGTCTGAAATCGCAAGTGCTATACGCTCTGTGTTCCCAAAAACTGAATCGTATAATATTAACACCTTCACATCCACCATCCTATCTCTTGCTCATTACAGAAGTGCTTGATATGTCGATATTTCCAAGAGTGGGGTTACCTGTGTAGAAAAGCTTTGAAGAACCATTCAAATCAACATCCAGTCTTCCCTCTGCTTTGACTGTGGCAGTGCTGCCACCACCAATATCAACCAACACGTTGCCCACATTGAAATCAGCAAGACTGAAGTTACTGGCACCAGAAGCCTTGAGAGAAAGGTTTACACTTGAGCCTTTCAATTCAACACTGCTTGCTCCCGAAAGGTGGAATTTGCCATCATCCATAGTAATACTACCCGATAATTTACTCCTACCTGACATTTTGAATTCCGCATCCCCGGTTGTAATATTATCAAGATGCAGAGTGCTGCCACCAGTGATTTCATATTTGACAGGTTTGGAGGAGCTAAACCCACGAAGGTATCCCTCTGAACCTCCAGTTACACTCAGCTCATTCAGCTCAGGGAGGGAAATGGTTGCTTTCACCGTAGTACACGAGTAGGAACATGCCTTGTTCATACCGAGGTGCAGCGTATCGCCATTTTTTACAACCTCAATATACTCGAATATATTGTCATTAGCTGTGATGCTCACTGCGTGTGATTCCGCTCTCGTAATGTCAGTATCAATGCCACTGTGTATTCTAAGCCTGCTGAAATCTGTGTAGTAGAATTGCCTGGTTTCAATGTTTTCTGAACCCGTTATAATCGATTGTTTTTCTGGATAGGCTTTTCCAGATACCGACAAAACATTGGCAATCATGCCCAGAATAATTAATAAAACTGTTACATTTTTTCTTTTCATTTTCTACATCCTTTATAATTTGTATTTCTCTAAATAGTTTGATGATTTTAGCAGACCAAAGTTACGGGTCATGCAATTTTTTTTAATGTAGTATTCCTTTTAGTAATTCTTACAGGTTGCATTTTATTGATTTTCCTCTATGCGGATTGGATCATTTTGCGTGGAGCCAGATAATGCTTACATACTTACAAAAGGAACAATCCTTCTTACACCTTTCCTGATTCTGTTTATAACATAGTGTCTTAACCGCCCTTTTTCTTTGAGAAGTGATTTATAGAGCGCCAGTTCTCCTGCTTTTGGCGTTGAAGGATTTTCTCTTAATTCAAGGGAAATCGCTCCGTTTTCACAGGATGCAATGCACGCCCCACAACCCAAGCAGACAGGCTCTTTCACCATACTTTCTTTTTTATCTGCTTCATTCCCATTTTTGTTTCGCACTGGTCCGATTGCTCTTGCATTACATTCATTTGCACATTTTCCGCAATAATCGCATTTTTCAGAGTCGATATGTGCTATAAATCTCGTCTTTGCCACCCCCTCGGTATACCCCATATGCACTCCAGCCATTACCTCACAGCAGCAATAACAGCAATTGCAGAGAAACGCAGGACTATTTCGGACATTTTCAGTAACGTGTGTGAGTTGTAAATCACGCGCTTTCTGGATAACATCATGTAGTTCAGCCTTATTTTTTCTTTCAGCAAAACCTCTCCGAACTAAAAACCTGGCAGCGTTTCCAAAGGAAATACACATATTTTCAAAGGGGGCTCCTTTTTTACAAATTTTACCCTCATGATGCTTTTTATGACGACAAAAGCACATCTGTACTGCGCAATAATCAGACTGGTTTATTATTTCCATTGCCGATTCATACGGTACAATACTGCTCGAGACAGGAACATGATGGTCATATACAAGAGATCTCCACATCTGAGTTTTACTTCCAAAATTTTCCTTCACTTGACCTTTATCAGAATCATAGTGTAGGTATTCTGTCATTAACCTTGCAACTTCCGACATTGATATATCTGAGCGCTGTTTCATGAAGGTATATTCAAAGAACCCTATAATTCCCGGCATGAGAATATAGTAGGTCTGTTTGCCATATGTGATGTCCATAACCAATCCTTTATCAGCCATCCGATTCAGGATAGGAAGAAGTTGCTCACTTTGCATCTTAGTTTCAGTGCAGAGTTCTATTAATGATGCCTCTTCCAGAGGGAATTTGGATGCAACATATGCTTCGGTTTCGTCATACAGTAATTCTAGAATCTTACGTAGCATGGGGTTGTCCACCAAACCAATTGGAAATTTGTTCAAGCGGTCAATTAAATAAACCAAATCACTTTTAGTTCCTGTCATATGTCCCATCTGCTATTTCCTTTTTTATAGAGTTATACATTCTTTCCAGAATCGGTACAATTGATGATATTTCTCTCTTATCGAGTAGGCTCACAAACCTTTTTGCCCATTCATCCAGCAACGGCATGACTTTTTTGAATCTTGCTTTTCCTTCATCGGTGCACACTACGAGGTTTACCCGTCTGTCCCCTGGATTCGTTTTCCTTTTTATAAGCCCTTTTTTC
>CP070825.1:1876558-1879459 GCA_020344415.1 Candidatus Aminicenantota bacterium | reverse complement strand
GTAGATAGTATCCGACCAGAGCCGTAACAATCCCTCACTGTAGAGAGCCCTGGGCCAGGAGGAGCTTTCATGTTCAGCCTTTGACTTCAGTGATTTGTTCGAACGCACTGTTTCGTCCGCCAACTCCACGGATTCACCTTCCCAATCCAGGGAAAGAAGGCCAAAAGCATCGTCAGATGTTTTCATGAAATACAGTTCAACCAGGATATTGTTCTGGTTATGAGCCTTGTATTCGTAGGATTCTAGGTGTTCAAAGCGGTAGCCGATATAGAGTTCTCCAGCACCGTCCATGTAATCAAATATATTTTTGGCAGTGACGAGTTGAGGTGAATCAGGCCTTGTCCAGGCTCTGAAAGTCTTGGGAAGGGTAGGCTTGGATTCTTGCATCTTTCCCCCTGTTTGGCTTGGCATATTAGAAATAAAGAGAAAGAAAGGTAGACAAAAACACAGGACAAAAAAAAGTCTTGATTTGGAGAAAATATTCTTCAGTGTATAGGTTCTAATCTGATTATCTCTCACCAGGTTCATTGTTGCTCTGACGTTTTCTCCAGAAATTCCATCGAATATTGGGCAAAAAAGAAATTCCTACGAAAATTACTTATTGTTCACTGGACGACGTTGTCGTATCATCTTCTTTTGTTAACTCTGAATCTGACTTCAGGATTACATCATCTCTGACGTAGACAACCCGTGGCTCTCTAAGCATCCTCTGGAATTCATAAGAAGAGAGGTCGTCGCGCACAGCAGCTTCAACATTCCCGCCAAGATACAGTTTTTTGTTCACTAAATCGATGAGGCTGTTGACCCGAAGATAAAGCTTTGCCTTGGCCTGATCCACGACAACCGTGACCTGATCTTCGCGTACAATAATCGCACGAACCTCGGGAAACTTCGAGATTTCTTTGGCAAAACGCTTCAACATCCTGTTTTTTCTATTGCGAATATAGCGGTAGAAAACAAAACCGAAAATTGCCAGCGCAATTATTGGTCCCGTTTCTTTTTCTGTAAGTAGCAGGAATCCCACCAGAATCAAGGCGCCAACAGCGACTGCTATTCCTATGGCTCCAAACGGCATCGATGATTTGAGCGATTCGAAAAATTGACCAATCTTTCCTCTGAGCGGTTCGGAACGATGAATCCCCGATTCAATATCCCTTTTCAAGTTCTTTAAGTCTGCTGCAAGGGGACGCGCATCTGGATATCGGTCTTTGGGCCTTTTGCGCAAACATCTAGATATGATCCGGTTAAGCTCTGGGGGGAGGTTTTGTCGCACAAGAGTAACGGGGCGCACTTCTTCAAAACCAATAGCATGGAGCGTATCAAGTGGAGTCTCTCTCTCGAACGGCAGCTTGCCCGTCACCATTTCATAGATGACAATTCCCATAGAGAACACATCACTGCTTTGGCTGACCTTCTGGCCTCGGGCCTGCTCAGGGCTCATATAGGCTATTGTACCGAGTAAGGTACCGGCCCTGGTTTGAGAAAGCGTCTCCGCCTGTCTCAGCTCTCGACTGCTTTCTTCTTCCCTGCCTTCTAGTACTGGATCGAGCAACTTTGCCAATCCGAAGTCGAGCAGTTTCGCATGGCCATCTCTAGTGACCATAATGTTGTCAGATTTGATGTCTCGATGAACGATATTTGCTTCGTGAGCCCGGCTTAAACCCTCAGAAACCTGAAGGGCGATCTCAACTGACCCCATCAAATCCAGTTCACGTTTTGCTATCAACTGGCCAACAGTCTCTCCCTCGATAAACTCCATGGCGATGAAGGTTGTTTCATTGACCTCATCAACATCATAGATCTGCGCGATTGCAGGGTGCGTGACAGCAGAAGCTGCCCGCGCTTCCTGTAAAAAGCGTCGCTGCCTGTCGCGGTTCGTAACTAAATCTGACTTTAGAATCTTTATAGCTACTGGCCTTTTCAGGCGGGTATCGCGAGCACGATAGACAACGCCCATCCCTCCTTTTCCAAGGAGCTCTTCAATCTCAAAATGTTTAAGCGTCTTCCCAATCATTTTCACAACCTATATCATAGGAAAAAATTAAGGTAAATGTAAACCTAAAGTTATGAACAAAACACAGGAAATATAAGATATTTTGACTTCAAATTTTTCATTTGCTATAAGCTAGAAGGAACATATAAAAGATGGACTTTATTAGGATTCTTTTAGGAACGCTAGCCTTATTCTCTTTTATAACCTTTCTCATCCTCTACATAAAATATTATGAGAGGAAAGGAATATACTTTCCCCTAAGAAAAATACATTTAACGCCAAAAGAAATGGGGCTTGAATTTGAAGATGTATATTTCTCAAGCTCTGATGGAATAAGACTAAATGGCTGGTACGTTCCGGCCAAGGAAGATAGGACAACAATCCTTTTCTGCCATGGGAATGCTGGAAATATCAGCCACAGAATTGAGGTTATATATTTGTTCAGCAAGCTTGGATTGAATGTCTTCATTTTTGATTACCGTGGCTATGGAAGAAGTCAAGGCAGTCCAAGCGAAGAAGGCCTCTATCTTGATGCCGAGGCTGCCTACAAATACCTCATCGAAAAGCGAAATCTAAAGGAGGAATCCATAGTCGTTTATGGAAAGTCCATAGGTGCAAATGTGGCTGTTGAGCTGTGTTCTAAAGTAAAGATTGCAGGGCTCATCTCTGAAAGCGCTTTTACTTCGGCTTTAGATATGGGCAAAAAGCTATTTCCTTTCCTTCCGCTAAAATGGCTTATCTCGATCAAGTTCGATGCCTTATCCAAGATAAAAGATATTATTGTTCCTAAGCTGATAATTCACAGCAAGGACGATAGAATCATCCCGTTCAAACATGGAAGGAAGCTATTTGATGCAGCACCAGAACCTAAAGAGTTTTATCCGATGCGCGGAGGGCACAATGAGGCG
>CP070825.1:1872593-1876458 GCA_020344415.1 Candidatus Aminicenantota bacterium | reverse complement strand
TTGAGCTTTGCTCCATTCTTGATCATAAGCTCAATGATCTCCACATTGTCATGGTGGACGGCCCAGTTGATCTGTGTCCCCCCATCTCCGCCGACGACATTCAGGTCAGCGCCCTTTTTGATCAGATATTCGGCGACATCCCAATGGGCCCGCATGCAGGCCCAATGCAACGCTGTATAGCCCTCTTGGTTCTTGACATTCAGTTTCGCCGCGTCTTTTCCCAGGAGGGTTTTGACGGTTTTCAAGTCTCCGTTTTTTGCGGCCTCCACGATGGTCTCTCCCGCCGCCATAGAAAATGTGAACAGCAGAGCAAAAATCGTGATAAATACAGTCCTTTTCATGAGACTTTACCTCCTGTCTGTTTATATCTTTTGATGTATATTTTAAGCATGAAAAATCCGATTATTTCAAAGAGTCCGGTTTTAATTCTTCTATGATGCTGGCGTCCACCCAATAGATGTCTCCGGATATATCTCCGGAGATTTCCTGGTGATGCCGGCAGAAGAACAGGTACTTTCCGTCGGGTGTGACATTCGGACAAAACTCTTCACCGGAGGAGTTAATATCTTTTCCCATGTTTATCGCTTCGGTCCAGGAACCGTCTGTCCGGAGGAAGCTGATGTATAGATCCAGGGGCCCGCCAAATCCACCCGGTCTTTTCGAAGCAAAAATCAAATAGCTCTCATCGGGGGCTATATAAGGATCTCCATCCGAAAATGCTGAATTGATCTGGTTGCCCAGGTTTTCCACTTCCGAATATTTCCCGTTGACTAATTTTGCACGGTAAATATCCGCGCCTCCGAATCCGCTTTCCCTCCCGCTGAAAAAGTAAAGGGTCCCGTCTCGAGTGACAGAAGCATACTGGTTTCCCCTATCAGGAGTGTTTATGGGATATTCAAGCAGACGCGGTTCGGTCCATCCTGAAGCTGTTATCCGCGTCATCCAGATATTGCTGTGTTTGGACTGCTCAGTACCTTCACTGACCGGACGCATTGATGTGAAATAGATCGTCCTGCCGTCCGGTGCTACCGTGAAATCCCAATCATCATATTCACTGTTGAACGGGGCAGGTGACGGTGTTGTCCATCTACCGTCTTTCAATTCGGTCGTATATATCGTACTGATGGGAACATCCGGAAAGTAACGCTGGAAAACGAACATATTTGCATCCAGAGCAAATCCGGAACCGGATTCGATAAAGTTATCGACAGATATAATCTCCGGAGCAAAGACTTCAGGCGTCATGCCCGGAGGCTTTTGACCCAGGTAAGGGCCTTTGAGAATGGGGAAGTCTTCCTTTTTTAAATAATCCAGTATGATAATCTGCTGTTCCTGGTCTAAGTTCTGGTTGTCGACAACGAGGTGAGCCTGCTCCAGTTTTTTGACATTTTTAAATCCGTTGACGATATCCTCTTCTGTGTAGATCGGCCCGGTGGTTTTCGATCTCTCGGTCCTGTAATGCATGGGAAATACGATCTTGGGAGCAAGCTGGCGGATTATTGTTTTTGCTGTATCAATATCTATCGTGAAATACCCATCTACAGGGATCATCAAAACATCCACTGACCCTATCTGCTCAAGCTGGTTTTCCTCGAGAACATGCCCGAGGTCACCAAGGTGAACAACCTTGATTCCGTTGAAGTCGAGACAGATGATTCCGTTGACCCCATCGACGGCACCCTGTTGGTCGTCATGAAAGGAAGCGACGGTCCAGTAGGAGAATGAGCTGTCTGCAGTCTTTTGGATTGTTTTTCCTCTTATGTTCCACCCTTCATCTTGTCTTTCTGAGATGAACTCGTTTCTATCTCCGCAGGCAAGTAAGTATGTATCTGCTTCTATTCCATCGAAATAATAGTGATCCAAAGCTTTGTGCGTCGCAAAGACGATGTCATATATTGTCTTTGGGAGAATATGGTTAAACCTTTCCGGTGAGAAAGGATCGATCAAAATCCTGCATTCATGAAATCTGACCTCAAAACAGGAGTGGCCAATCCATACAATCTCTATCTCCTCGTTATGATCGTGGGTGCCTCGCTGGCACGAAAAAAGCACGCCTATGAGGACAAGAGAAAGGACGAGATGTTTTTTGTTGAATTTCATTTTTTTATCCTAGTTTCCTTTTTGAGATTAACTTCATTCCGGGAGATCATTCTGTTTCGAGCGTTTTATTTTTCTTTGGGTGTATGAAAACCTATCTCCCGGATTCTCTGAACAATAAATATTTCCAGGATTCTGGATTCTTCGTTTAATCTGGTACAGAACCCTTCTTTCCAAAGACTCTTTCCCCATAAAGAATACAGCCTTGGGATTCAAGCCCATCGATTCGAGGTAGGCTTCTCTGATCCCATTACCCTTTTCCGGGCCGATTCCATCCGGTGTGCCGAGGATTAAAAGATCGATATCAGGGAAACCCTCCTTAACGAATTCGATAGCTTTGGTATCTTTTTTCGAACGGATGTAATCGTCGGAGAGACCGGAAAGCCAGAATATGGCCAGGTCGCCGCATTCGATGAAATACCCTTTCTTATTCTGGTAGGACGGTACGACCGTCACCTTCAGACCCTCAACATCGAGGGACTGTCCAGGCTTTGGGAAATAGGAATGAGTGAGATTCAATCCAGAATAATTTCTTTCAAACGCATCATTCAGGACAAACGAGAGATGTTCTACACGATCTTGCATGGAATAAATGGGAGTCCGGCTTTGCAGAGAAAAGGCCGCCCGCGGGGGATGGAAACTCAAGTCAAAATAGACCCATGACGCATCCTTCATTTCATCACCGGTGAGGTATCCGTTCACAATCGATTTATCAAGGGGTGCACTGCCGATTTCAGAATACGCAAAAATCAGAAAGCGCTTCTGGGTGCGTATCCCCCAGCTCCCGTTTTGGAGCTTGATGACGATCGCCTCGCCTTTTTGTACATCCTGATCGGGTTTGTTTTCTTCCAAAATCAAATTCCCAAATACTTCTGCCTTTCCTCCATTTCTCTCAAGAAAATCAGCCGTCGATTCGTGACCATACCGGTTGGCGTAATCCAGGGGTGTGCATCCGCGTGCATCCTTCCCATTAACATCCATGCCTTCATGAATCAATAATTCGGCAATCTCTTTGTGACCCCGAATGGCTGCCAGATGAAGCAGGCTCCGATTCAAGTATGTATCCTTGAATCGAAAATCGGCGCCATGTTCAATCAGTGTTTTTACAATTTTCAAGTACCCGTCTCTGACCGCAACGTACAGCGGCGTTCTGTTGAGGAAATCGGGTGTGTCGAGATCGGCTCCCCCATCCAGTAAATAGTTGAGGTAATCAAGATTGTTGTTCAGAGAAGCAAAATAAAGTGGTGTAGTCAGCGAATTGCATTGAATGTTGATATCAGCTCCATGCTCGATTAAAAAACGGCTCAATTTGTATCGGTTGGACAAGGAGGAATGAATCAGCGGCGTCGCGGCGCCGATGGCGCGGGTATCGATTACGGCACCGTTTTCCAGGAGCAATTTAACCATTCTCGTATCGTTCGCATATCCGGCGTAGTGGATGGGTGCCCTCAGGTTGCTGTCTCCCACGCGCACCAAACCACCCATATCAATCAAGAGTTTGACCATTTCCGGATTGCGTCGCATGATGGCCGTGAATATGGGAGTGCGACCATTGCTGTCCTCTTTGTTTACAAGAAGAGGATTCTCCATCAGTAGCGATTTCACTTTTTCAAGGTCCCCTTCAGAGACTATACGGTGAATATCCTGGGAATAGCCGTTTGTAGAAAAAACAAGGATTAAAAAGATAGAAACAATCGCTGTCAGGCATATTTTTGAATTTGGATTTTGTTTATTCATCTTCATTATCTTCCCTTTTATATAATACAAT
>CP070825.1:1869893-1872493 GCA_020344415.1 Candidatus Aminicenantota bacterium | reverse complement strand
GATGGACTAAACCGCTCCGCGGCAGCTTAATTCCTCCCTCTGTTTTAACCATCTAATATTCCCACCAATTTTAGCTCGTTTTGAATCGATTCTAGTCGTATAAAATACCTCCTAATTATTAACCCATTTTAAAGGAGGTGTCTGATGACAGAATTGCGAAGTAAAATGATCAAATCCATGGAACTGAGGAATCTTTCAAAAAACACCCAGCGGTCTTATTTAGAAGCGGTATCCGGACTGGCCAAGCATTACAAAAAGTCACCGGATAAAATTTCCAAGGATATGGTGGAGGATTATCTCCTCTACCTAAAAAACGGCAAAAGACTTGCCCCCAACAGTGTGGGAACTGCTGTCAGCGGTTTGAGATGTTTTTACAAACATGTTGTTTGCAATGAGGAAAACGCGCCCGATTATGCACATAGAAAGACCCGGAAACTTCCCACTGTTTTGACTCAGGAAGAAGTATGGCAAATCATTAATGCACCTGAGAACTTGAAACACCGCCTTATTTTAATGACAACCTACTCAGCTGGACTTCGGGCAAGTGAAGTCATTGTTCTAAAGCCCGAGCATATCGACAGCAAACGGATGCTGATAAAGGTCGAAGACGGAAAAGGCGGTAAAGATCGTTATACCCTGCTCTCTGAAAAACTTCTAAAGGAACTCAGACCTTACTACAAGACCTTTCAACCAAAAACTTATCTCTTTCCCTCATCCTATAAGGGCAAGGGGCTTTTGTGTTATGAAAGTGTGCGAAGTATCTACGAAAATGCCAAGAAGAAAGTCGGCATTAACAAAGGCCCAGGGCTTCATACTCTTCGTCATAGCTTTGCTACCCATCTCCTTGAGGCTGGCCATGATATTCGAAAAATCCAGATATTGATGGGCCACAAATCCCTATCCACGACCATGATCTACCTTCATGTTAGCCGAGAGACACTGTCAAGGATCAAAAGTCCTCTTGATCTGTTTGCCCCCCCCATTACAACCGATGACGGTGAGGAGGTGTGAGATGAGCCAAACAGTTAAAGCAAAAAACAGAAACATTGTGTGCACTTTAAAGCCTTGTTTCGAGGTCGCCGATATTTTACGGCAATATATTGGATCGTATCAGGAGACCTTCCCCCTTTTGCCCGACCACTGCAAGATTGTCCACAACCTTTTAAGTTGCAGAACCGCCGAGCTTGGCGGTCATGTTGAAAGGTGCGATCATTGCGGCACCGAGCGGATTTCCTATAATTCGTGCAGGAATCGCCACTGCCCAAAGTGTCAGAATATACCACGGCACAGATGGCTTGATGGGAGAAAAGCCGAGCTGCTGGCAGTTCCATACTTTCATAACGTTTTTACACTACCCCATGATCTCAATCCCATAATCCTATCTAACAGGAAAATCATGCTCAAGATCTTGTTCAAAGCAGTGTCTCAGAAGTTGTTGGCTTTTGGTGAAAACCCGAAAAACAGACTGGGCGGCAAACTCGGCTTTATTGCCATTTTACACACCTGGGATCAACATCTCAATGCCCATTTTCATCTTCATTGCCTGATCCCCGGCGGAGTATTGAAAACGGATAGCTCCTGGAAACCATGCAAGCCTGCATATCTTTTTAATGTAGAAGCGCTTTCTCAAACTTTCCGGGGAAAGTTTCTAGATTATATGACCAAGGCCTACCAGGAGGGAAAACTGAGATTCCCAGGTATCAGTTCACCCTTTGAAAGGCCCGAGCGATTTAAGCAGCTTAAAGAATCCCTTTATTCAAAAAAATGGGTGGTCTATATTCAAAAGCCCATAAAACGCCCTCAGTACGTCCTTGAGTATCTTGGCCGTTACACCCATCGGGTGGCCATATCAAACAACCGAATCGTCTCGGTAAGAGATGGAAGGGTTACCTTTAAGTACAAAAACCGCGATACCAAGAAGACTATGTTCTGCACGATAACGGCGGTTGAATTCATCAGGCGGTTTTTGCTCCATACCCTTTCAAAGGGATTTGTCAGAATCCGTCATTTTGGATTTCTGGCAAATCGCCATAAAACAGACAATATTAGAAAAATCAGAAAGTCTTTAGGTCAATCAGCAGGGGGTGACAAGATTATCAAACAATCCATTGAAGAGATGATGTTCAAGTTAACCGGCATTGATATTACGCTCTGTCCTTGCTGTAAAAAGGGCAAGATGCGGGTTGTATCCCAAATACCGAAGAACACCCATCTGTCTATAGCTGAAATGATCCGGCCGCCCAATTTACGCAAAGCGGCCTGATTTTCACCATACTGCGCTATCTCGATCGGGGAGAGATCTCTCCTATGATGGAGACCTGGTCCGTTGTACGGACCAAGCTCCTTTTAACCCTATTCAAAGGGAGAGGACAGGTCTGCCCTGAAATGGCAAATTGAGTCTAATGGCGGCAGAAACATCCTCATTTTGAAGAAAGACTCGTTTCAAGAGACGAAAATCTTTGAAAGGCTACTTATCAAATTACAAAAAATGGGCAACTCAACCCCTCTCAGACCACAATGCTTCCATATACAAACCCCATAGTTGAGCCACCTAATACCCCGCGGCTTAGTCCATCTGCGTTTTATCCATAATCCCTAAG
>CP070825.1:1866576-1869793 GCA_020344415.1 Candidatus Aminicenantota bacterium | reverse complement strand
TGCAATGTTCGTAGAAAAATTTGAGGCTTTGAGCGAATTCGCCGTAGTCAAGAACGAGCTTCGTATCATTATCTCTAAGGTAGAGAGTCACCCAACCATAATAACTGAGATCTAAGGCCTCGATTTTCTCTCTTTCAGAGGCAGATGTGCTCTTCAAGCATTCCCAAGCCAAGCGAAGTTTTTCTTCATAACCTTTTTGAAAGTTATCTGAATCCATGAGAAGAGGATAATTTAGATTTTCTGCTGAATCGACCTCTTCGAGAAGATAGCCTTCTTCATCGACGAGGCATAAATTCTCTCTCTGCAAAATCGCTACGGGTTCTCTTTCTTGGATTTCAATCCTCAAAGAAGCAGGAAATATTTTTCTGATCTGAACCTCCTTGACCCAAAGGTGATCCTTTATTGTTTGTTGAAGATGGCCAATATCAGCCAGAAGTATGTTTCTCAAGTTTTGTTCCCTTACTTTATCTCCAATTTCTTTTTGCGTATCTTCTCTGGAACAGATGACTTTTATCTCTCTGATATTCAAGTAATCCCAGGAAATCAAAAATATATAAAGCTTCTGGAAGAGGTAAAATATTCCGACCATCAGTAAGAGAAGAAATAAGATGTGCCCGTATTTAAGGCTAATCTTCTTCCTGATTCTTTTCTTTCGAGTTCTTTTGATTTCTTTCTTCCTCTGAAAATACATCGGCTCGTAGAAGAGGTCGTTCACTCTGGATCTGTAAGAAGAATAAAAGGGTCGAGCCATTCTTATCCTTTTTCCTCCAAACTTTTTATGATATCCGGGATGATCTGATAAATATTCCCTGCTCCCAGGATTAAGATCATATCTTCAGGCTTGGCAATCTTGCCAACCATGGCTGGAATTTTTTTCATATTGGGCTCAAAATGGACATTTTTATGTCCGAATTTTTCGATTTCTTCATGGAGTCTTTTGCCTGTAACGTTCGGAATAGGCGGCTCTCCTGCAGGGAAGATTTCGGTGACTATGAGAATATCAGCCTGGTTGAATGAGGTCGCGAAGCTTTTCATGAGATAGGAGAGACGGCTGTAGCGGTGAGGCTGGAAAACACAGATGACGCGGCGTCCCCAACCACCCTTAGCAGCTTCTAGGGTTGTTCTTATTTCTGTGGGGTGATGGGCATAATCCTCGACAATCATGATGTTGTTGATTTCTTTCTTCAATTCAAAGCGGCGGCCGATACCTCTAAAACTTTCCAGAGATTGAAGTATGACTTGGGGGGAGATTTCTAGATCTATCCCCACCGCTACTGCTGCCAGAGCGTTCAGAATGCTGTGGCTACCGGGCACATTTAATCTTAACGTTCCCAATTTCTTTCCTTTCCAGAAGAGACAAGAAGTGCTTGAGAATACATCGAATTTTTGTTTTTTAACAAAAAAGTCTGCCTGGGTGGAGAATCCGTAGCTGATTATTCTTCGGTCAATTTGCGGAATTAAACTCTGAAGGTTAGGATCGTCGAGGCAGAGAATAACCGGGCTGTAAAAGGGAACTTTATTGGCAAAATTGATGAAAGTGCTTTTGATCTCTTCGAGGGTCTTGTAGTGATCCAGATGCTCATTATCCAGGTTGGTCAACACAGCGATGAACGGAGATAAATACAGAAAAGAACGGTCGCTTTCATCGGCTTCAGCAACGATAAAATCTCCTGCACCCAGCTTCGCATGAGCTCCCAGCGTATTCAGGCGACCACCGACAATGATCGTCGGGTCAAATTTTCCTCCTTCAAGCACCTGAGCAATCATGGAAGTCGCCGAGGTTTTGCCATGGGATCCAGCCACAGCCACTCCGTATTTCATCCTCATCAGCTCGGCCAGCATTTCCGCTCGAGGGATGATTGGTATTTTAAGGCGCCTTGCTTCTTCCACCTCGACATTATCCTTCTTGATGGCTGAAGAAGTCACAACCACATCAGCACCTTTAACATATTCTGCCTTATGACCGATAGAAACTTTTGCCTTGAGAGAAGCAAGGCGCCGGGTGGCCTCATTGGCGGCAATATCGGTTCCTGAAACACTGTAGCCGAGATTCAGGAGCACCTCAGCAATCCCGTTCATTCCTGTGCCTCCGATACCGATCATGTGAATGTGCTTGAGTTTTCCGTAGGACCTTCTGACAATAATTTTTTCCTCCTAAGAATGACTCTCCATTAATTCAAAACAAAGCGCTGCAATTTTTTCAGCAACTTTACCCTTTTTCAGAGAAGCTAAATTTTTTTCCATTTGACTGATATTTTCCCTGTTTTTCAAGAAAAAGAAGATTCTCTCGGCAAAGTCCTCGGGAGTGAATTCCTCTTCAAGAAGGATCTTGGCTCCGCTAATTTTTTCCAATTCCCTGGCATTCAGAACCTGATGGTTGTCTGAAGCCTGAGAGAAAGGAACCAAGAGAGAAGCTTTCTGGGAAGCGATAAGTTCGGCAATAGTGGTGGCACCTGCTCGGCTTATGATGAGGTCAGATTTTTCAAAATAATCGGCCATGTCAAAGAAATAAGGCGAGATAACAGCTTCCTTGAAGTGTTGTTTAGCGTAGCCATTTTTGACCCATTCAAAATCTTTTTTTCCAGTCTGGTGAAAAATTCTCAAGTTTTTCTTCTCTTTCTTGAGAAAGGGAAGAGAAGAGACAATTTCCTTGTTTAAAAAGTGAGATCCCTGACTTCCGCCAAAGATGAGGAGCGTGAGTTTACAATTTCTCTCCTTGGATGGCAGAGAATAAAACTCTTTCCTGACTGGATTACCTATGAAGATTCCTTTTCCTTTAAAATGAAGAAGAGAGCTTTGAAAAGAAACAACAGCCTTCTTCACCCAAGGGATAAGAAGCCTGTTGGTAAAACCAGGATAGAGGTTTTGCTCTAAGATCAGTGTTGGGATTCTCATCCAAGAGGCAAGGAGAACGATGGGTCCCGAACTGTAGCCTCCAAAACCTATGACCAGGTTGGGTTTCAGACGAAGTAAAATAGCCAGAGATTTGGCAAAGGAGAAGGGGAGGAGAAGTAGTGATTTAATGCTTTTCAGCCCTTTTCCCTTAAGACCTTCAATTTTCAGGGGAATAAAATCAACACCTTGACGCTCCATGATCGTTTTTTCAACAGCCCGGCTGCTGCCGACAAAGGTTAGCTGAAGCTGGGGAGCTCTTTCTTTGAGCTCCTCTCATATGGCCAAGGCAGGGTAAAGGTGTCCTCCAGTTCCGCCTACACTA
>CP070825.1:1861368-1866476 GCA_020344415.1 Candidatus Aminicenantota bacterium | reverse complement strand
GATTGTCCACTAATGCTTTGGCAATCAATTCAACGAGTTCTTTCACTGTAACCTCCTTAAATACTTAATCGTTCTTTTTATTTATTCTTGTCACGATTGTCCAATTCAAAAAACCTTGATAATAAAATAACAGGGAATGAGCAAAGAGTCAAATTTGAGATGACTATAGTCCCCCATGTCACACTGAATGACTAAAGTCGCTACTAACTGCCCGCGGTTTTCGGTTTGCCTATTTGTAGGAAAATGCCAAATTTTTCTGTATAGGAATATTGATTGGAGAGCTGGGAAGCAGGGATTCGTAACCCTCTTTTTATTGTAGCTCTATTGGCTATAGCTTCAGAATAGCTTCGAGTTTTTCACTCATACCGCAGGGAATCCACAGGATTGGCCAATGCCGCCTTTATGGACTGGAAGCAAACGGTGAGAATAGCGATAACGAGCGCTAAAACTCCCGAGAATAAAAAGGTTATGAAGCCGATCTCTGTGCGGTAGGCGAAATTTTTCAGCCAACTTGTCATTACAAAGTATGCCACGGGCCAGGCTATGATATTGGCCAAAACAACCAGCATGATAAATTCTTTGGATAACAGCCGAATAACACTGCCCATGGATGCTCCCAACACTTTGCGGATTCCTATTTCTTTGGTTCTCTGTTCGGCTGTGAAGGATATCAATCCGAACAGGCCGAAGCAGGAAATGGAAATCGCCAGGAATGTAAAGATCCTGAGAATCATTTCCAAACGCTGTTCAGACCTGTATATTGCATCGATGGTGTCGTCTAAGAAATGGAATTCAAAAGGATACTCAGGGATGGCTCTATCCCACATCTTTTCTATGGATGCAATGGTTCGAGAAATATTGTCTGCACTTATTCGGACAAAAACATAATTTCGGTACATCCAGTACTGATAAGGCACCAGGTGAATCACCAGAGGCCTTATTTCGTTGCGAAGCGGAGCAAAATGAAAATCTTTTATCACACCAATAATTTTTGCCGTTTTATCCAGCAAACGAAATCTTTTTCCCATTGGAGAGTCTAGCCCGGTGGCTTTGACCGCCGCTTCATTCAGGATAAAATTTTGGGAGTCGGATGGGAATTCGTCGGATAAGAACCGCCCCTCAATCATCTCCAATTGAAATGTTTCAAGAAAATGAGTATCAACAGCCATATGGTTCATAGAGACTTGATATTCCGGGTCTTTCCCATCCCAGCCCAACTGCCCAAATTCATCCCCCATCCTGCCAAAGGGCAAACATGTTGCCGTAGCAACCTCCAGGATATTCGGGTTTTGGGATAGTTCGTTTTTAAGCGTTTTGTATTTCAGCCATATTTTTTGCGCATCATACCGTTCCCAGAGATTGCCTTCACTCCGCAGTTGCATATAGATCAAGTAGTTTTTATCAAAACCCAGTTCCCGGTTTTTGATAAAGCTCATCTGTCTGTACACAGTCGTTGTGCTGATTATTAACGCGATCGTTAGTGCAAATTGAAAAACGACGAGACCTTTTCGGATGAATGTGGTGCTCGTGCCGAATTTCTTGGCGGATAGAGGTTCCTTCAATATCCGGTTCGGCTCAAAAGAAGAGAGGAAAAAGGCTGGATAACTTCCGGAGAGAATTCCGGTCAAAAATGTTATGCCTAATATGCTAAGAAACAAAAATTTATTTTGTGCCAGATTCATGCTCAGTTCTTTACCTGATATCTGGTTAAAAACCGGGAGAAACAGGGAAATAAGGAGAATGGATATCAATAGCCCAAAGAAAGCAAACAAAACGGATTCACTCAAGAACTGCTTCAAAATATTGTTCTTTTTTGCTCCGATGACTTTGCGCAATCCGATTTCTTTGGCCCGTGTTCCGGCTCGTGCCGTAGCCAGGTTCATGTAATTGATGCAAGCAATAATCAGGATTAACAAAGCAAGGGTCGAAAACAAAGATAACGAACGAATGGCGCCTTCACCCTGTAATCCGTACATGTGAATGTCTGAAAGAGATTGGAGATAATAGCGAGATTCTTCCGCGTCTTTGGTTTTGATCCACGAAGCCAGCTTTGTGTTCACTTCCTCGAAGGATGTGTCCGGCTGGAGCAGAACGTAAGTGTAGTACAACCATCCTGTCCAATGGGTGCGGGCACCCATGGTAACCGCACGTTCGATCGATCCCAGAAAGCCGAATTGAAGATAGGAGTTTTTTGGAATGTTTTCAATAACACCTGTCACTATATAATTATTCTGATTCTGTATCTGGATCGTTTTTCCCATAGGATCTTGGCTGCCGAAATATTTTGAAGCCATGTCATGCGTAATAACAACCGAGGAGGGAGAAAATAGGGCTGTCGTGGGATCTCCTTGAATGAAAGGAAATGTGAAAATCTCAAACAGAGAAGGATCAACAAAGTAGAAATTTTCTTCGTAATATTTTTTTTCTCCATGGGCGACCAACAATCTTCTTGTCGGCAGGAGTCGAGCAACTTCCCTGACCTCAGGGATTTCTTCTTTCATAGCCGGACCTAGAGGATATGCCGTACCTTCTGTGATTTGAGAATGAGGACCGTAATTCAGGTCATTCACAACCCGGTATAGATTTTCGGTTTGTTCATGAAAACGGTCATACCGGATCTCATCATTGATCCACATAAGGATGAGGACACAACAAGCCATCCCGATGGCAAGACCCGAGATATTGATGAACGAATATATTTTGTGTCTTTTGAGGTATCTCAATGCAATGGTTAGATAGTTTCTAAACATGGCTAAACTCCACCAGGCATATACTGTGATGCCTGTCCAGATTGATTTCACGATCTGAATCCAATACCAAGCATAAGCCCTGGATTTTCCTCGTGTTTGAGCGATTTCTGCGTACAGCTCTTCATAATCACCGGCGACAGATTCGCTTTCCCCCCCTGGAAGAAATATCTTTAGTATTTTCTCGCCGAGTAGAGGAGGTGCATTATTTTTGTTTTTCATGTTTCTTGTTTCATGCTTTTTTGGTGACCAGGAATTTGGCCCAAAGGACGTCATGCTCCTTTTTAATCGTTTTAAGGGTGTCGAGTCCCAATTTTGATACCCGGTAGATTTTTTTGCTTCTTCCGCCCCTTTTAGCCGTTGCTTCTCCCATGTAGGATTCGACAAGTCCTTGTTTCTCCAGTTTCATCAAGGGCTTGTGTATAGCGCCCACTGACCAGTCGGTCTCCATAATTTTTGATAAATGATTTTTTATTGCTAGGAGATAAGCGGATTCTTTGAGGTTCCAGATGGCGATGAGAATCTGTTCTTCTCTTCTTGAAATTGTTTTCATTGTACTCTCCAAAATTCAATTTCGTAGTAAAAAGTAAAACAAATCGCACTGAAAGTCAAGGATTATTTGGAAAAAAGTAAAACAAATACACGAGGGATTTGAAATATCGCCCAAATTAAGGTGACCTGCTCCCCATCAATGTGCCACCTGCAAGGACAGTAAATTTTAACAGGGAGCCCTACCAAATCTTGACACATTAAAATATTGTAGATATGCTTCTAATAAAAATAACATTAGGAGGCCTTATGAAGAAGCTTATTGAGGCAATAAAGTTTGAATGGAGAGGTCTGATTATTGCTATTATAATCGGTATCGCTGCTGTTTTTATCAGAAACATTTCAGCCAATCCTGTCTTAGATCCGCTTCTGGTAGCTATGACTATTGGAATCGTTGTCCGCTCGTTTATGAAGAAGGACAGCAAAATGGTGCAGGGTCTCAATCTGGCACCCTTTCTCTTCATACCTATAGGAGTGGTAATTTACGGTGCAGTCAATTTGAACTTTGTTAAATTTACCGAAGTAAGTACAAATTATATATTTTTGCTTTTCCTCATATTTTTAATATACATCATATCAATATTATGGTTATCGAATATCTTCGGCCTCAAGAAGAAAACGGGGTATTTGGTTGCAACAGGTTCTACTATCTGTGGGGCCTCAGCCATAGCTATAACTTCTGACGCAATAGATGCCGAGCCTGATGAAGTCTCGACGAGTTTAATCTCGGTTTATATAAGCGCACTACTCGGTCTATTCGTTATTCTTCCTGTCATCTCGGGATTGCTGAATCTATTCAATATGGAATACGGAATATTATCGGGAACTGTGCTGCAGTTTACAGGATTCGTAAAGGCAGCCGTGGCTGATCTACCTACTGAAGTTAAGACAATCGCAATCTCCGTAAAGGCTATGCGATATGTAGGATTACTTATTATTATTCCATTGTTTGCCAGTTTTGTAAGAAGGCGTCTTCATATACCATGGTATCTATGGGCTTTTTTGGGGGCAGGTATAATCTTCAGTTATGTCCCGCATCTACATGAGGCGTATGGTACTATGTTGAAGTCCGTGCTTAATATTCTGTGGAGTATAGCCATGGCCTCCATAGGCCTTAGCGAAAATATAAGAACACTATTTTCAAGACAGGGGTTCAGTGCATTGTGCGTCAGCCTCATCTCTTTTCTTATTGCGGTAGGCGTATTTATTGTCGGATTGAAGATTCTATAATAGAGCAAAAACAGGGCATGTATCATCTATCTATTATTATCCTCAGAGAATGTCAGAAGGTAGAAATTGAATAAAAAGAGCTGAACTCAATGCAGTCCCAAAAACCAATTTCCTATATTTAATCTCAGCTGCAAAGGATCACCGTAAGATGCTCAAAGGAAAAGTCCTCTTCGCATTCTTATTTTTTCTCTCGTGGTTATTGAACGCTGGCGGAGGGAATATAATCGGTATCGACCTCACAGTTCTTTGGGGTATAGACCACCGGCCCCAGAGGCTTTAGAGGTTAAAAATTTAACTTTGCAGGTGGCACATTGATGGGGGGCAGGTCAACTGCTTCTTATCTGTGATTGAGATCTTGGGTAAATCCGGAATCAATAGCAACGCCTTCGCCAAGCTCTCTGCATCTTTCTCGTCACTATGTTCCTCACTATAGAGATCGGCGAGCTTCTTGGATATGTGTGGATTTACCTCACGAATATCATAACCCTTCCTCAACAGATCATAGACAAAGAGTTTGCCATAGCTCCCATAAGATTCAATCGCGATCTGGGTAGTTTCAGGATCGGTTGACTAGACGATTTC
>CP070825.1:1844584-1861268 GCA_020344415.1 Candidatus Aminicenantota bacterium | reverse complement strand
GGGCTTGACGAATCAAGCCCCTTCATGCCTGTCATTGCGAGCGCAGCGTGGCGATCCTCTGTCGCGAGCGCAGCGTGGCGATCTCAACATTCATAATCAATTGCTTCCTCATTCCATTCCTCGCAAAGACGTTCTTTCTATTCCAAAATATCTGTAACCGAACCCGCTCCTACCGTGCGGCCTCCTTCTCGTATCGCAAAACGCAATCCCTTCTCCATCGCTACATCCGATATCAACCCTATCTCTAAATTCACATTGTCCCCAGGCATCACCATCTCTACCCCACTAGCTAACTTCACCGTCCCCGTCACATCTGTCGTCCGAAAATAAAACTGCGGCCTGTACCCAGTAAAAAACGGCGTGTGCCGCCCTCCTTCTTCCTTCTTCAACGCATATATCTCCGCCTTAAACTTACGATGCGGCGTTATCGACCCTGGCTTCGCCAACACCATCCCTCGCTCTACCTCATCCTTGTCCGTCCCTCTCAATAACACACCTACATTATCTCCAGCTATCCCATCATCCAACGTCTTGCGAAACATCTCCACTCCTGTCACTACCCTCTTCCGCGTCTCCCCAAATCCAACTATCTCTACCTCCTCCTGTACCTTAACCTTCCCTCGCTCCACTCGTCCCGTCACCACCGTTCCTCGTCCACTTATCGTAAATATGTCCTCTATCGGCATCAAAAACGGCTGATCCACTAACCTCACTGGCTCCGGTATGTAACTGTCCACCGACTCCATTAACTCCAATATCGACTTGTTCACCTCTGCCTCAGGATCCCCATCCGACTCCATCGACTTCAACGCACTACCCCGTACCACCGGTATCTTATCCCCAGGAAACTCATACTTCGTCAATAACTCCCTCACCTCTAACTCCACTAAATCCAATATCTCCGGATCATCCACCAAATCTACCTTGTTCATATATACCACTATCGCCGGCACATTCACCTGCCGCGCTAACAATATGTGCTCCCGCGTCTGCGGCATCGGCCCATCATCGGCTGCCACCACCAATATCGACCCATCCATCTGCGCCGCACCCGTAATCATGTTCTTTATGTAATCCGCATGCCCAGGACAATCTATGTGCGCATAATGTCGATTGTCCGTCTCATACTCTATGTGCGCTATCTGTATCGTCAATCCCCTCTCCTTCTCCTCAGGCGCATTGTCTATCTTATCAAACTCTATATAATCAACCTTCCCCTCTAACTTCCGATTCAATACCTTCGTTATCGCTGACGTTAACGTCGTCTTCCCATGATCCACATGCCCTATCGTCCCTATGTTTAAATGCGGCTTCGTCCTCTCAAACTTTTTCCTCGCCATCCTTACCTCCTATTCCTTTGGCTTTTTAAAATCATTTTTATATTCTATCTGTTTTCTATATTTTATCTATCGAAGAGGTATTCTCCCCTCAATCTTTGCTATTATTTCTTCCATAATTAAAGAGGGTGTCGGCTCATATCTGAGAAACTCCATAGAAAAAACTCCTCGTCCCTGTGTTATGGTTCGAAGACCTGTCGCATATCCAAACATCTCTGCCAGGGGGACAAGAGCCTTTACAACCCTTGATCCTCCCCTTATCTCCATTTCCTCGATTTTGCCTCGGCGGGCGTTGAGATCCCCGACAATATCGCCAAGATATTCATCAGGAGCAACTACCTCCAGACTCATTAATGGCTCTAGAATAATAGGATTTGCCTTGGATACGGCGTCTTTGAAGGCCAGAGAACCCGCTATTTTATAGGCGATGGATGAAGAATCTACCTCATGATAAGAGCCGTCGATGAGTGTCACTTTAACATCCGTAAGAGGAAAACCAGCTAAAATTCCCATTTCCATGGCTTCCCTCGCTCCATTCTCGACAGAGGGGATGAATTCTTTGGGGATACTGCCTCCCTTTATTTTATCGATAAATTTGAATCCTTCCCCTCTTTCTGAAGGCTCGGCAGAAAGTTTACAATGAGCATATTGTCCCCTTCCTCCTGTCTGCCGGATGTACTTACTTTCTCCCTCAGAATGCGCAGTAATAGTCTCCTTATAAGCGACTTGAGGTTTTCCTAGGTTAGCTTTCACCCCAAATTCTCTCTCCATGCGATCCATAAGGACTTCTAAATGAAGCTCCCCCATACCGTAAACAAGATTCTGTCCAGTCATGGGATCTTGATTCACTTTGAATGTGGGATCTTCCTCTGTAAGCTTCTTCAGGGCCTCAGCTAATTTAATATGCTCAACCTTAGATTTTGGCTCGATAAATGCTGACACAACAGGTACAGGAAATTTTATTGGCTCTAGGACAATGGGGTGACTCCGCTCGCAGAGCGTATCTCCCGTTGAAAGGCTTTTCATGGAAGATAGGGCTGCTATATCTCCTGCATATACTTCTTTGAGCTCCTTTCTTTTATTCGAGTGCATCTCTAAGAGACGGGCAATTCTTTCCTCTTTTCCCTTTGTCGAATTAAAGACGGTTGAACCTACTTTTGCCTTTCCCGAATACACTCGGAAAAAAGAAAGACTCCCTATATAGGGGTCACTCATTATTTTAAACACTAATGCCGAGAAATGCTCATCCTCAGCGGATCTCCTTGTTTCTACATCATAAGTTCGAGGGTGCTGTCCTTTTACCGAAGGGATATCTATAGGAGACGGCAAGAAATTGGCTACTGCATCCAATAAGGGATGAACTCCTTTGTTCTTGAAAGAAGCACCGTAAAGAACAGGAATAAGCTGGAGAGAGGTCGTACCTTTTCTGATTACTCTTTTTATCTCTTCAGGAGATATTTCTGCGCTATCTAAGTATTTTTGCATCAGAGCATCATCCACATCACTGAGTTTCTCTAACATCTCATTCCTTTTCTCTTGGACTTCCTGTCTATTTTCCTCTGAAATATCTCTCACCTTGAAATGCGTTCCTAATAAATCATCTCCCCAGTCAATCTCTTTCTCTTCGACCAGGTCAACGATTCCCCTGAAGTTTTCCTCTCTTCCTAAAGGAATCTGAATGACAAGTGGGTTCGCACCTAGCTTTGTTTTCATCTGATCTATGGCTCTTTCCGGATTAACGCCGATCCTATCCATCTTATTAATATACACGATCCGAGGCACTTGGTATCTGTCAGCTTGCCGCCACACTGTCTCTGATTGTGGTTCGACTCCGCCAACCCCACAGAGGATTATGATGGCGCCATCCAAGACTCTCAGAGACCGCTCGACTTCGACAGTAAAATCCACGTGTCCTGGAGTATCGATGATATTGATACGGTGGCTATTCCAGTAACAGGTGGTGGCAGCTGAAGTGATGGTTATTCCGCGCTCTTGCTCCTGATCCATCCAATCCATAACTGCTGTGCCTTCATCCACTTCTCCCATCTTGTAGGTAATGCCCGCATAGAAAAGAATGCGCTCCGTAGTTGTAGTCTTCCCCGCATCGATATGCGCCATAATCCCGATGTTTCTGAGTTTTTCTATACGGTCTTCTCGCATTAACTCGTAGCTCCATTTTAGCTTCTGTTAAATTCCCTTTTTTATGGGAGACTACCATCTATAATGAGCAAAAGCCCGATTGGCCTCAGCCATTTTATGCGTGTCTTCTCTTTTCTTGACTGCTCCACCTCTGTTGTTCACTGCATCTACGATTTCAGCAGCAAGCTTCTCAGTCATACTCTTACCCCCCCTTTCTCCTGCATATTTGATCAGCCATCTCACTCCTAGGGAGGTCGAACGATGCAATGGAACTTCTATAGGAACCTGATACGTAGCCCCTCCAACTCTTCTCGATTTTGTCTCAAGCAATGGCCTTACATTTTCCACCGCCTTTTCTACTACTTTCAGCGGATTCTCCTTTGACTTTTGCTTTACTTGTTCCATTGCTCCGTAAACGATCTTCTCTGCCAGGCTCTTTTTTCCCCTTTTCATACACGTATTGATGAATTTAGAGACGATTGTACTGTTATAAAAGGGGTCAGGTTTAAGCTTCCTCTTTTTTACTGTTCCTCTTCTGGGCATGGGATTCTTCCTCTATTCAGCAATCCTTCTCTCTTTAGGCTTTTTACTACCATATTTAGACCGACCTTTCATGCGGTCCTCGACTCCTTCACAGTCCAAGGACCCGCGAACGACATGGTAGCGTACCCCAGGCAAATCTTTCACTCGCCCTCCACGAATGAGGACGATCGAGTGTTCCTGGAGATTATGTCCTATTCCAGGAATATAACCTGTTACTTCAATATTATTAGTCAATCTAATTCTTGCCACTTTTCTCATGGCTGAATTAGGCTTTTTCGGTGTTGTCGTAAAAACACGTGTACATACTCCTCTCTTCTGCGGGCACCTATCTAGGGCCGGAGATTTACTTTTGTACTTTTTAGCTAATCTACCTTTTCTCACAAGCTGGTTAACTGTAGGCAACGAACTAGCTCCTTTTATTACTTTTCATCCATTCCGAAGGAAATTTCTCTCGAAATGAATGTGTGGATAATAGCAAAATCGATATGCTACGTCAAGCTATTTAAAGCATTTAGAGTAAATTCTTACTCTGAATCTGGGCGTCGATATCCTTCTCAGTTTCCTCCTCTTTTTCTTCTGTCAATTCGACGATATTATAGTATCTGTATCCCGTTCCTGCTGGAATCAGCCTTCCCATAATAATATTTTCCTTGAGCCGTCTTAAATGGTCTACTTTTCCATAAAGACTTGCCTCTGTTAAGACTCGCGTTGTCTCTTGGAAAGAAGCGGCGGATATGAAGCTATCCGTGCTTAAAGCACTCTTTGTAATACCAAGGAGGAGAGGTCTAGCTTTTGCAGGAGTTCCTCCTTTCTGGATAACCTTTTCATTTTCTTCCTGGAAAACAAATTTATCGACCTGCTCATCCACCAAAAACTCCGTGTCTCCTACTTCCTCTACTTTTACCCAACGCAGCATCTGCCGGATGATAATCTCAATATGCTTGTCGTTGATAGAAACCCCTTGCAGCCTGTAGACTGCCTGAATTTCCATCAATAAATATTCTGCCAATTCCTTCTCACCAAGCACTTTCAGAATATCATGGGGATTTACAGGACCATCCATCAGGGGAATTCCTGCCTTCACTCGCTCTGCCTCACCCACACTCAAGTGGGCACCTTTAGGTATTAAATATTCCTTCTCTCCACCTCGCTCGTTATGCACGGTTAACTTCCTGTGGCCTCTCACTAGCCCTCCATATGTTACGGTTCCATCAATCTCTGAAATAACCGCCGGCGCTTTAGGCCTTCGAGCTTCAAAGAGTTCCTCTGCTCTGGGCAAACCGCCAGTAATATCTTTAGTTCGAGCTACTTCTCTAGGTATCTTCGCTAAAATGTCTCCCGCATAGACCTTATCTGTATCCTTAATTTCTAGATGTGCACCAGAAGGGAGAAAATACTTTCTAAGTACTACAGGCTTGCCCTTTTCATCCTTTTTCCTCGGATTTATGACTTCAATCTGAGGCTGGAATTTCTCATCCTTTGGATCGATAATAACCTCACTGATTAGGCCTGTAAATTCGTCTTGGACTTCTTCCATGGAAACACCAAGAACAACGTCACGGAACCGAATAACTCCCGCCTCTTCGGTAAGGATGTACACACTGAAAGGATCCCACTCGGCAAATTCCTGCCGCGCTTTCACCTCTTCTCCATCTTTCACCAGTATTTTTGCTCCGTACGGGACCTGATAGTGCTCAATTTCTCTTCCCCGGTGGTCAAGAACAGCAATGTTTGCATTCCTGTTGACAACGATCAATGATTCCTCTTTATTGACAACAGAATTAAGGTTATTGAACCTGATAATTCCATCATTCTTTGCTTCTAATCTAGACCTTTCAGCTCCTCTCATCGCAATTCCGCCCACATGGAAGGTTCTCATCGTTAGCTGGGTACCTGGCTCTCCGATGGACTGAGCACCAATGATTCCTACAGCTTCTCCGAGTTCTACAAGCGAGCCAGTGGACATGTTGCGTCCGTAGCAAAGCTGGCACACGCCTCTCTTTGACTCACAGGTTAAAACGGAACGGATTTTGACTCGCTCTATACCCAAATTCTGAAACTTCTGGACTATCTCCTCAGTAATGTCTTGGTTCATATCTACAAGAACCTCATTTGTATCAGGATGTAAAACTCTCTCTATTGCTGTTCGACCAATGATTCTGTCTTCAAAAGGCTCGATAAGCTCTCCATTCTCGACAATAGCCGAAACGTTTTCTCCCTTAAGAGTTCCACAATCATGTTCATCAACGATAACCTCCTGGGCCACATCAACGAGTTTTCGCGTTAAATAGCCAGAGTTAGCAGTCTTTAACGCAGTATCTGCCAAACCCTTACGTGCTCCGTGAGTAGAAATAAAATACTGTAAAACGTTCAAACCTTCTCGCAGGTTGGAAACAATCGGGGTCTCGATAATCTCACCTGATGGCTTACTCATCAGGCCTCTCATCCCTGCTAACTGACGTATCTGTTGCTTGTTTCCTCTTGACCCTGAATCAGCCATGACGAACAAAGGATTCAATTCCTTTTCTTCAAAGCTAACCTCACGCATCCGGTCTATCATCGCACTAGAAACCTTATCTGTAACTTCTCCCCATATTTCGACTACGCGGTTAAACCGCTCTCCAGCTGAGATTGTTCCGTCTCGATATAGATTTTCAATCTTCTGCACTTCTTTCTGCGCCTTTTCTACTAATTCAGACTTTTCCTTAGGAATGAGAAAATCATCGATTCCTAGAGAGAATCCAGCTTGAGTTGCATAATTGAATCCTAGTTCCTTCATTTTATCCAGCAATCCAATCGTGGATTCAAAGCCCACTCTTAAGTAGCTATAATAAACTAGATTCTCGATACCTTTTTTCCTCAACATACCATTAATAAAGGGAACCCCTTTAGGAAGAATGTTATTAAATATGATTCGGCCAGGGGTTGTCTCGATAATTTCTCCTTGAAGCTCTGTTACAGGACAGGACAACACTGCTTGGTCATCATAATAAATCGACAAATTCATGAAAGGCCCGTCAAATTTCAATTTCACCGGGGAATGAAGGCTAACTTCTTTATTTTCTTGGGCTAACAGGACTTCATCTGCAGTCCCGAAAATTCGCCCTTCCCCCTTTTTTCCCCTCTTTTCTAAAGTAAGATAATAACAGCCCAAAACCATATCTTGGCTAGGGATTGCAAGAGGTCGGCCATGTGCTGGAGAGAGGATGTTTTGGGTGGAAAGCATCAAGGTCTGAGCTTCGACCTGAGCCTCTGCAGAAAGAGGAATATGGACGGCCATTTGGTCTCCATCAAAATCAGCATTGAATGCGGCACAAACCAAAGGATGAATCTGGATTGCTTTCCCTTCTACTAAAACAGGTTCAAAAGCTTGAATCCCAAGGCGATGAAGAGTAGGGGCACGATTTAACAAGATTGGATGTTCCTTGACAACTTCTTCCAAGTAATCCCAAACCTCAGGTCTCTCCTGCTCATGCCATTCTCTGGCAACCTTTACGCTCGGCACCAAACCCTCTTTTTCTAACTTATGGAAAATGAAAGGTTTAAATAATTCTAAAGCCATCTTCTTCGGCAGCCCACATCGATTCAACTCTAGTTCTGGTCCGACAACAATAACTGACCGTCCTGAGTAGTCGACGCGCTTGCCAAGGAGGTTCTGGCGAAATCTACCTTGTTTTCCTCTCAAGGCTTCGCTTAGAGATTTCAGAGGTCTCCGGTTGGCTCCAAGATGAACTCTTCCTCTTTTTCCATTATCAAAGAGGGCATCAACAGCTTCCTGAAGCATCCTCTTTTCGTTCCGGATAATGAGCTCTGGGGCTTTGAGTTCAATCAATTTCTTCAATCGATTGTTCCGATTTATAACCCTCCTATAAAGATCATTTAAATCAGAAGTAGCAAAACGTCCTCCATCCAACCGAACCAACGGTCTCAGGTCAGGCGGGATAACCGGTATGATCGTGAGAATCATCCAATCTGGACGATTACCTGATTTCTTGAGAGCCTTGAAGACTCTTAATCTTTTGGCGTGGCGCAGTTTCCTCTGCTGGGAAGTCTCTTTTTTCATCAATTTTCTCAGGCGGTCTGCTTCTTTGTTGATATCTATCGAGTCAAGGAGCATCTTGATAGCTTCGGCTCCTATAGAAGCCTCGAATTTATCTGCATACTTCTCCTGTGAGTCCTTATACTCCTCTTCATTGAGAAGCTGTCTCTCCTTCAGAGGAGTATCTCCAGGATTAATCACGATGTAGGATTCAAAATAAAGGACCTTTTCCAAATCTTTGATGGTAAGATCTAAAACGAGACCGATTCGGCTGGGAGTACTCTTGAAAAACCAGATGTGGGCCACTGGCGATGCCAACTGAATATGCCCCATTCGTTCTCGACGGACTTTAGCTTTGGTAACCTCAACTCCACATCTCTCACAGATGATTCCTCTGTATTTCATCCTTTTGTATTTTCCACAAAGGCATTCGTAATCATTTATAGGGCCGAATATCTTTGCACAAAATAGACCATCTTTCTCTGGCTTGAATGTCCTGTAGTTGATAGTCTCAGGTTTTGTCACCTCTCCCCAGGACCAGGATTTTATCTTTTCAGGAGAGGCGATACTTATTCTAACCCTATCAAAATCAATTCTTGATCTTCCAACTAATGAATGCCTTGCTTCCATCATTCATCTCCTTTAAGGATTTGAGGAACATCAATTCCCCATGGCAAAATCTCTTCCTTTTCTTCTTTTTCTAATTCAACGTTCAAGCAAAGGCTCTGAAGTTCACGAATAAGAACGTTCACTGATTCAGGAAGCCCCGGTGTAAAATCAAGATCACCCTTAACAATAGCTTCATAGATTCTCGCTCTCCCTTCCACATCATCGGATTTAGCTGTCAGAAGTTCCTGAAGCGTATATGCCGCTCCATAAGCTTCCAATGCCCAAACTTCCATTTCTCCAAACCGCTGCCCTCCGAATTGAGCTTTCCCTCCCAGTGGCTGCTGGGTTATAAGAGAATATGGTCCAGTGGAACGGGCATGAATCTTATCATCAACGAGATGGTAAAGCTTCATTGTATATATATAGCCTACGGTTATTTCCATATCTAACAGTTCTCCCGTAATTCCATCATAAAGGGGAAGCTTCCCTGATTGAGGCAGCTTTGCCTCTGCCAGAAGGCTTTTTATTTCCTTTTCACCAATCCCATCAAATACTGGTGTAGAAATCCAGAGGTCGAGTTTCTTTGCTGCCCAGCCCAAATGGGTTTCTAAAATCTGGCCGACATTCATCCTGGATGGTACTCCGAGGGGATTCAGAACAATCTCAACAGGTGTTCCATTTGGTAAACGAGGCATATCTTCCTCAGGAACTATTTTTGCGATAATCCCTTTGTTACCGTGCCGGCCTGAGACTTTATCTCCGACAGAGAGCTTTCTCTTCATGGCAATATATACTTTAATAGCTTGAATCACTCCTGGCGCTAACTCATCCCCTTTCTTGAGGTTATCCACTTTTTCTTTGAAAATGGATTTGAGTGCTTCAATTTGTCGTTTTACCTTCCTTTCAATATCCTTTATTTTTTCTTCTCTTTTCGCATTTTCCTTTAGCTTTATTTTTATAACATCCCCAGGTTTCAGTTTATCCAGAATTTTCTCATTTAGCTTAGTCCCTTTCTCCAGGAATTGACCGGAAAGCTTTTGTTCCTTCTGGATAATTTCTCCTTTGAGAAGACTTTGCATTTTTCGATATTTCTCTCCTTCAAGTATGCTAATCTCATCATCCAGATTTCTCTTCATCTTGGCTATTTCTTCTTTCTCGATCGCTTTGGCTCGGGGGCTCTTTTCAATTCCCCGACGAGAGAAAATCTTAACATCAATAACTGTCCCCTCAATTCCTGGGGAACAATACAGAGAAGCATCCTTGACATCCAGAGCTTTCTCGCCAAATATTGCTTTGAGTAGTTTCTCTTCAGGGGATAGCTGGGTTTCGCCTTTCGGCGCTACTTTACCCACCAAAATATCTCCAGACTTCACCTGGGCTCCGATTCGTACAATTCCGTTTTCGTCTAAGTTACGAAGAAGATTTTCTGCAACATTAGGGATATCTCTTGTGATTTCCTCAGGTCCCAATTTCGTATCCCTGGCTTCAATAGTCTCTTCGACAATATGTATGGAGGTAAAGATATCATCTTTAATCAATTTTTCACTAACAATAATAGCGTCCTCGAAGTTATAGCCTCTCCAAGGCATGAACGCACATAAAATATTTCGGCCTAGGGATAATTCACCTTTGTCTGTACAAGAACTGTCAGCAACGATTTGATTTTTCTCTATTCTGTCACCCTTTCTAACAATTGGCCTGTGATTGACACAGGTATTCTGGTTTGTTCTCAAGAACTTTGTCAGAAGATATAGGTCTGCTCCTACCTCATATTCCTTGGCATCCTTTCTCTCATCCACACGTATCAAAATTCTCTCTGCATCAACAAACTCAACAACCCCCGACCGTTTGCAGGTGATCACGTCGCCAGATCCTTTAGCTATGAGATGTTCCATTCCAGTTCCAACTCGGGGTGCCTCAGACCTAAGAAGAGGAACAGCCTGTCTCTGCATGTTTGATCCCATTAGAGCTCGGTTAGCATCATCATGTTCCAAAAAGGGAATCAAACAAGCCGAGAGGGAAACAAGCTGTTTAGGAGAGACATCAATGTAATCTATTTGATCTTTCGGTAGAAGTCTAAAATTTCCAGCCTGCCTTGCGCTTACGATATCATCGATAAAATCCCCTTTATCATCAAACGGAGCATTGGCCTGGGCGATATTATGTCTTTCCTCTTCCCATGCAGTCAGGTAAAAGCAGTGAGGACTAACCACTGGTAATTGCTTTGCATTCCCCTTCTCGAGTTTTCTGGCCTCCTTCAAAAGTTCATCTTTTTCAACAATATCTCCGACTTCATAGGAACTCTGGCCAGGGTGGAGGATTTTCACATAATCTATGATTCTTCCGTTTTTGACCTTTCTGTAAGGAGTCTCTACAAATCCAAAGTCATTCACTCGCGCATAACAACTCAAAGAAGAAATAAGGCCAATATTAGGGCCTTCTGGAGTTTCGATCGGACAGATTCGGCCATAGTGAGAGGCCTGAATATCCCTAACTTCAAAACCTGCTCTCTCCCGACTCAACCCTCCAGGTCCCAAGGCGCTCAATCGTCTTTTATGCGTAACTTCAGCAAGGCTGTTTATCTGATCCATGAATTGAGAAAGCTGAGAGCTTCCGTAAAATTCTTTTAGGGCAGCAATCACAGGCTTGGAATTGATGAGATCTTGAGGCATAGCTGAGGCTAAATCTGTGGCCACAGTCATTTTCTCTTTGATTGTGCGTTCCATACGCGTTAATCCGATTCGGAAAGCATTTTCCACAAGCTCTCCCACTGAACGAACCCGGCGGTTCCCCAAGTGATCGATATCGTCGACAGCGCCTTCTCCGCGGCGCAGGTTGAGTAAATATTTAATGACTTCGACAAAATCTAAAGGAGTCAGGGTTTTTTCCTCCAAGGAATTATCCAGGTCTAACTTGATATTCATCTTCAGGCGGCCGATTCGGGAAAAATTGTACCTTTGAGAGTTGAAGAAGAGATTTCGAAACAGGTTATGAGCGCTTTCCATAGTATGAGGCTCGCCAGGTCTCAGTTTTCTGTAGATTTCTGCTAATGCTTGGTTTGTATCCTTGTTTAAATCCTTTCTCACTGTGTTAACGATGATACTGCCGATTCTGCTCTTCTCTGGAAGAATTATCTCAAACGGCTCCTTGAGCTCGGTGAGCTTGTCTAGTTGTGACACATTAATTTCACTATTGGCTTTAAATTCATCGTTAATTGAGGAAAGGAAACAGGCTCCATTAAATTCATCGTTCGTCAGGGGGATTTTCTTTATTTTAAGTTTTTTTAGATTCTCTAATAATTCTTTGTTGATTTTTTTACGGGCTTTGATCTCGACTTTCTTGGAAGCACGGTTTACGATGTCTTCGCCAACTGCCATCCCGATAAGGTTTTCTGTAACCTCCCAGTAAAGTTTGCCATTCCCAGGGAATATTTTATAGGGAGTATAAAAAAGGCGCAGAATCTCTTCATCTGATCCAAAACCTAAGGCTCTCAAGAAAACTGTTGCCAAGAATTTCTTTTTTCTGTCCAAACGAACAGAGAGAATATTCTTAGCGTCATACTCAAACTCAACCCACGCTCCTCTGTAAGGTATTATCTTAGCGATAAAAAAGCCCTTGCCTTCTCCCTGTCTGAAAAAGACTCCTGGAGATCTCTGAAGCTGACTGACGACGACCCTTTCAATGCCGTTGAAAATAAATGTTCCTTTATCCGTCATTAAAGGAATATCACCAAAATAGACTTCCTGTTCCTTGATATGCTTCAACCTTTTGGCTTTCGTAGCAGGATTCTTTTCCCAGCAAATTAATCTAACCTTAAGCCTTAATGGAACAGCATACGTGTAGCTCTTCTGGAGACACTCGTTTGGAATATATTTCATTTTCAACCCAACTCTATCTCCGCAATGATCACAGAGTGGAACCTCGATTTTCTTCATGGCTCCGCAATAAGGACAGATTTCTTTATCAGGAAGTTCTACATCCGAATGAAGAAGCGTTCCGCAGTCGTTACATCGACGTCTTGAATTTTCAACACCTTTCAAACGGCCACATTTGCATTCCCAATTGCCGATAGAATAACTGATGAAGTCTAATTGAGTGGTTTCTTTAAAGTCCGAAACTGGAAAAACATCTCTAAAGGCGGCCTGCAATCCGACATCTTTCCTCTCATCCGGTAATAGTTCCATTTGGAGAAACTCTGCATAGGATTGTTTCTGGATAGCAAGGAGGTCAGGCATTGGAAAGGCAGTTTTAAGCTTAGAAAAATTGACTCTTTCCCGGTAAATATTTTCTGATTTTGCCATATTAAAACTCTCAGGTTTTTTTTTGTTACATATTTATATTTAATTTCAATCGTTTTGCTTTAGTAAATTCCACAATCTTTGTTTATTGCAACTCCACAACTGCACCCACTTCTTCAAATTTTGCTTTTATCTCTTCAGCTTCCTCTTTAGAAATTCCTTCTTTTACAGGTTTAGGGGCACTATCCACCAGATCCTTGGCCTCTTTCAAACCAAGACTCGTTACTTCTCTCACTGTTTTAATGACATTAATCTTCTTATCGCCTACACTTTTTAAGACGATAGTAAATTCTGTTTTTTCTTCTGCTTGAGCTTCTCCCTGAGGAACCGCAGCCCCAGGAGCTGCCATGGCCACAGGAGCAGCAGCCGCACTCACACCATACCTCTCCTCGAATTCCTTGATATAATCTGCAAGCTCTAAAACGGTCAAGCTATCCAAGTGATCAAAAAATTGCTCCTTTGTTAACTTGGTTTTCTCTTTTTTTCCCTTAGGGGTCTCATTAGCTTTCGCTTCTTTTGTTTGTGCTTTGGGCATTTTTACCTCCAACTCTATTTTTTTGTTTTTAATTGACTCAACAACCTGCCTAAACTATCTAAAGGGGCTTGCCAAGTCTTTAATAACTTTATCAATGGGTTTGACATTAAAAAGCCAAGTTTGGCTAATAAATCCTCTCTCGACGTTAAATTGGCAATTTCTTCGAATTTTTGAGCATGAAGAAATTGCCCCTCGAACATTCCTGCTTTAACAGACAAGACTTTGTATTCGGCTGAAAAATCCCTCAGTATCCTTGCGAGGCCTAATGGATCTTGGGGAGCAAAAGCAATAGCTGTTGGGCCTTGGAAAAATTCCTTCAAATCATCGGGGAAATCCTCGCTTAAGGCTCTGAGGGCAAGGCGATTTTTTATGACTCTGAAAGTGTATGATTGATCTCGTAAGCGTCTCCTCAGCTGCACGGATTGGGAAACAGGCATATTCACAAAATCCAACAAATAGAACGTATCGTGACTCTCAAAGGCCTCGGTTAATTCTTTGACTTGACTTTCTTTTTCCTCTCTTCTCACTTTTTCCTCTCTCCTATTTTTCCAATACCATTTCTGATAGCCGGATGGAAGGCCCCATCGTAGATGAAACAAAAAGGCTTTTTATGTATTTGCCTTTAGCCGCAGGGGGCTTCGCTTGAACGACTGCATTGATAAAAAATCTAATATTTTCTATAAGTTTCTCATCAGGAAAGGATATTTTTCCCACAGATGAATGGATAATGGCAGTTTTATCCACCCTGAATTCTACACGGCCGGATTTAATCTCATCAACGGCTCTTTTGATATCAAATGTGACTGTTCCTGATTTTGGATTGGGCATCAGTCCCCTTGCACCGAGCACACGACCCAATTTGCCCACATTCCTCATAACATCGGGGGTGGCAATTACCGCATCAAAATCAATCCATCCTTTAGATATTTTATCGATTATTTCATCTCCACCAACATAATCAGCGCCAGCCTCCTCAGCCTCCTTGATTTTTTCTCCTGAAGCGATGACGCATATCTTCTTTTTCTTTCCTGTGCCGTGGGGCAGGACCACCGTACCTCTAACCATTTGCTCAGAATGCTTAGGGTCTACCCCTAAGCGAAGGTAGATATCTACAGACTCCTCAAACTTGGTGAAGCTGGTCTTCTTGACAAGATTCACAGCTTCTTCCAGGGAATACTCCTCTTTCTCTCTTTGTTCTATAGCTTTGATATATTTTTTTCCTCTTTTACCCACTGATAATCTCCAATCCCATATTCTTTGCAGTGCCTTCGACAATTTTCTTCGCAGATTCAATCGTATAAGCATTCAAATCTGACATCTTTATCTTGGCAATTTCTTCAACCTGCTTTTCCGTTACTTGACCGACCTTTTCTTTGTTGGGCTCTCCAGAGCCTTTTGCAATCCCTGCCGCTTTCTTCAAAAGATAGGAAGCTGGAGGAGTCTTCATAATAAAAGTAAAGCTTCTATCCTTGAAAACAGTGATGACTACAGGGACTATAGTCCCCTCCTCCATCTGGCGTGTCTTGTCATTAAATTGACGCACAAAATCCATGATATTGACATTAAGTTGCCCAAGAGCAGGCCCGACAGGGGGGGCTGGGCTAGCTTGGCCAGCTTCGATTTGGAGCTTAATGGTTCCAACAATCTCTTTGGACATCTTGCCTCCTAAATTTTCTCAACCTGCAAAAATTCCAGCTCTACAGGGGTAGATCGGCCAAAAATTGTGACCAATACTTTCAAAGTACTTTTTTCATGATTCACTTCTTCAACTATTCCGTTGAAATTGAAGAAAGGACCATCAATGATCCGGACGGCTTCTCCCTTCTCAAAAGTGTGTTTCGGCTTTGGCTTTTCAGAAGTCGTTTCCATGTGTTCGACTATCTGGCTAACTTCTTCTTTCCTCAAGGGTGAAGGTCGTTTTCCCGAACCCACAAAACCAGTGACTTTGGGCGTCTCGCGAATGATCAACCAATTCTCATCAGTCATTTCCATCTCGATCAAAATATATCCTGGATAAGATCTCTTTGTGGAAACGACCTTTTTTCCACCTTTGATTTCAACAACGCCTTCAGTAGGGATTATGATCTGACCAATCTGTTCCTCAATATTCATCTCAATAGCTCTTTGGCGGATAGACTCAGCTACAAATTTTTCAAAACCCGAATAAGTATGAACAACGTACCAGTTTTTAGACATTTTATAACTCAATTTATGCAAACAAAGATTTGATTTGAGCAATAACCCAAGAAAAAATAATATCCATGAAAAAAAGATAAAACCCAAAAAAAACAGCAGCTATGAGTACGACTATGGTCGTGGTGTATACTTCGTTTTTAGAAGGCCACGTGACTTTTTTTAGCTCGGCCTTGACCTCTTTTAAAAAAGAAAAAAAGCGTTTATACCATCTCTTTTTCTGACTCATTCATCATCCTTGCATTTGTAAATTTAATTAATCTTTCAAATATACTGAAGAATCCTCCAAAATTTAGAAATTCAAGAAAGGAGAAGACTGATTCTTGTCCTATCTATTTATTAAGAAAGCAGGTGAGGCAGGACTCGAACCCGCAACCTTCGGTTTTGGAGACCGATGCTCTAGCCAGTTGAGCTACTCACCTATTTTTTAGTTTTTCACCTCCTATGAACTTCGTTTCGCCTGTCAATCATATCGAATCATCTACTCTTTCTGTTTAAAAAATCAACAATCTAATGTTTTTCTTTCGATGTGTTTCCTATGTCTATTTTACTTCTTTATGTAAGGTATGTTTTCGGCAGAATTTACAGAATTTTTTCAACTCGACCTTGTCCTTTTGATTCTTCTTATTCCTCGTTGTCGTATAATTCCTTCGCTTGCATTCTGAGCACTGCAATGTAACTATTTCTCTCATCTCTATCCTGTTTTTATCGTCAAAGTTTAATAACCTACATTCATTTGTGGGCTTGACGAATCAAGCCCCTTCATGCCTGTCATTGCGAGCGCAGCGTGGCGATCCTCTGTCGCGAGCGCAGCGTGGCGATCTCAACATTCATAATCAATTGCTTCCTCATTCCATTCCTCGCAAAGACATTCTTTCTATTCCAAAATATCTGTAACCGAACCCGCTCCTACCGTGCGGCCTCCTTCTCGTATCGCAAAACGCAATCCCTTCTCCATCGCTACATCCGATATCAACCCTATCTCTAAATT
>CP070825.1:1836745-1844484 GCA_020344415.1 Candidatus Aminicenantota bacterium | reverse complement strand
TAAATTCCTTCTCAGCCGACGCGAATTTTTGTCCCAACGAGATTTTAGCTTGATCCAGACGATGAACTTTCCCTTTTAAGAATCCAGGGATTTCTTGTCCGAGGACAGGAGAAGCAAACCACACCAGAACTGCAAACGTAACTGCTATCCCAAAATTTTTATTCATATGCTTCATTTTTTCCTCCTCATTATTTCTCGAGAATTTCTTTGAGGAACTTTATGGCTTCCTCGTCTTTTGATTGACCAAGCCAGAAGATCACATTCTTTTTCAAGTCCAGATCCTTTTCTTTTTTGGCCATTTCAATTAATAATCGAACCGCTTTTTTGCTCTTATTCTGAGAAATTGAGAATATTAAGCTTTTCTTGAGTTTCACATCATCTGTCTTGGAGTATATATCAGAGAAAATATCTAAGATCTCATCACCTTTCTTCTGTCCCAACCAGAATATTGCCCTTTCTCTTGCCTTGAATTCGTTATCGTTCTTCGCGATATAGAGAAGCTTATCCTTAGCCTTTTGACTTCTATGTTGAGAGAAGGAAAAAATCAGCTGTTCCTTGATCTTCGTATTAGTGGCTTTGTCATAGATATCAATAAGGGCATCGATACTTGCGGAATCTCCCCTCTGACCCAGCCAGAAGATGGCTCTTTCTCTGGATTTCGTGTCAGGGTCATCTTTGGCGATATCGAACAGCTTAAACGTAGCTTTTTTGTCTTTGCTCTGAGAGAAGGCGAAAATCAGCTTATCTTTGATCTTGGGATCCGTTGTTTTGCCATACATCTGTAAAAGAGCATTGAGGCTTTCTTTTTCTCGCCTCTGTCCCAACCAGAATATTGCCTTTTCTTTTGCTTTGAAATCTGGGTCATTAATGGCAATGTCGATCAGCTTTTCTCTGGCTTCTGCGCTTCTGTTTTGAGAGAAAGCGAAAATCAGTTTATCTTTGATCTTGATATCGGCGGTTGTGTCATATATTTTTAAAAGAGCTTCAATGCTCTCTTTGCTTCTTCTCTGCCCCAGCCAGAAAATTGCTTGTCCCTTCACTTTCATATTTGGATCTTTGGTTGCCAGTTCTACCAATAGAGGGACAACTCTAGGATCTTTCGATTGGCTGAGAACAAATATCGCTCTTTCTCTGAGTTTTGGGCTTTCCGCTTCCCTGAGAATCTTTTCGAGGATGGGAAAAGCCTTTTCAGCATCCATGTTCATGAGTGCATCCAATGCAACCAGCTTCAGCTCGAGTTCGGGGTCGCCTTTTTCAGCCTGCAGGCTTCCGTTGATGTATTTTCTGTAATCAGACAGACCCTTCTTAACCAGGTCTTCTGCGACTTCTATCCTCAAGGTTTTGGCATCGTCGACCCAGGAGCTTGTGGAAAATCCTTCTATCAGGGAATTGATTATTTCCAGAGCTCCTTCTTGTAACTCAATCTGCTTGTCAATATTATCCGATGCGAGGCTGACTTTATACAAGCTGTAGCCCATCCAGTAGAACGAGTCATCCCGATAAGCACTCTTCTTGTAGGTTTGTATAAATTCTCTCAACGTCGCAACCGCGCTTGCCCAATCTTGCTCGTAGATTAATTTCTTTGCTTTCTCATACATCTCGCGGTCCTTTTCTTTTTCCTGGGCTAAAATGTAACCGCTGAATATGAGAGAAAGGACTAAAAACAGTGAGATAAGTTTTGTTATCTTCATTTGAATCCTCCCTATATTGTCTTTTGTATTCCCATTTTGAAAAGTATCCCTCTTTGATGGATGAGATCCTTGATCAAAGAAGGAGTTTGCTTATCCTCTTTTCTGAGGTTGGCGATTTCTCTTAGGACGAGATCCACATCTTCCAGAAGCTGTGCAGCAGAGGGATTCGTCTTTGCCAATATCCTCTTCAAGAGAAGATTCTGGAGGATGAGATTTTGGGCGACTTCTTTGTCCATGACAACACTCTCCTCTCCTTTCTCCGATGAGGTATAGTTGGCGTATTCGATCAAAATGGGTTTCAGTTCATCGAAGTGTTCATTCAACGTGTACTGGAGAAAATTCTCGGAAGCGGCTATCTGGAGCCCGGCTGGTTGACCAGGGAAAAACAAGAGCCTTCCGATAAATATCCCCAGGATAAATACGGCTGCAAGAGACACTGCACCATAGGCCCATCGAGGAAAGAGAAGGAATCTTTTCTCTTTTTGTGGGATTTCGGGGATAGCTGTATCTATTTTCTTCCAAGATTTTTCCCACACGACCTCAGGAACCTCTTCCTCTTTTGCCTCATCAAGGACATGGAAGACTTCCTTGGTATACGCTAAGTCCTCGGCGCAAGAGGTGCATCCCTTGACATGAGCCTCCAGCTCCTCTTTTTCTTTTTCGTTAAGTTCGCCGTAAAGATTTAAAACAATTTTTTCTTCATATTTTTTGCATCTCATAATCCTTCTCCAAAATAAAACCTTTGAGATGTTGCTTTATTGCTTGAATCGCTCGAAAGAGCTGTTTTTTCACACTCCCTTCTGTGCATTTCAGGTATTCTGCGATCTCTTTAGTGCTGAGCTGCTGGTAGTGGCGGAGGATAAAAATCATTCTCTGTCTGGCTGATAATCTATTAAGGGTATGGTCGATTTTCTCCCTGATTTCTCTCTTGCGTCTTGTTTGTTCAGGGTCTGAATCTGAATCGCCGGAAGAAATATTGTCTATGTCGTCCATGTCTGAATATTTCTCCTTTCCTTTTTTGTGCCGCCTTAGATAATCAATGGAACAGTTGATGCCTATGCGGTAAAGCCAGGGAGAAAAGCTAGCTCCGTTTCGATAATCAAATTTATCCAGGGATTTGTATGCTTTTATGAATGTCTCCTGGAGAATATCCTCAGCATCTTCTGCATTTTTCACGTACTGATAGGCCAGGGAAAAAATTCTTTGTTTGTTGTCTTCAAACAAGAGTCTCAATGCCTCCTTGTTTCCTTCTTGAGCAGATTGGATTACAGCTATATCATTCATTATTTTTCTTTTTTTATTATCCTACGTTCTTTTATATGCATCAATGGCCACAATTTTTCTTTTTCACTTACCAAAACGCAAACAATTGCATTTTCGTTGACAAAAAATTAGAGAAAAAAATATCAATGCGAGACCTATTTATTATTCTTAGTAGATGATTGCTAATAAAGGAAAGGAATGAGCGCCTTGCGTTTTTTTGGGTAGCCAGGAAATTCTCTTCTATACCATTCATGATGGGCCTGCGCTCGAGGTGCTAAGTTGGCAATAGTAAATAGAGCGAAAGCCAATCCAGGTAAAGACCAAGTAGCTAACGCCCACCCGCACCATTCAACGATCTCCCCGAAATAATTGGCCGAGGAGACATATTCGAAGAGACCTCCATGTGGAATTTTATAACCTTTTTCATCTGCGGCTCTTAGACTCCGAAGCACACTATCCGAATGCAGATTTATTGTGAATCCAGATATGAACAATATGAAGCCCGTTATGAACCGAGGATCTTTTATCCATGAGAGCGGGTAATCAGCAGCAAAAGCAAAAAGATAACGTCCATTGAGGTATCCGTTAATCAAGTTGAATGTAAATGCAAGAAGCATAATGAGAATAGGCATCCGTTTTTCTCGGGCACGCATCCGGAAAGGATAGACATAGGTACGGTGCAAATAATGTGTTAGCCACATAATCAGGAATAAAAGAGGAATGACACCTACCCGTTTATTTCCAAAAGCAAAACAGATGATAAAGATAAGAACAGCGGGAGTTTCCATGATTGCCCAGCCACAGCGGGCATTTATTGACGGTCCCCATCCTGGCCGACTATGACGCCCATAGGGAGCTGGAATAAGCAATAATGTGGGGAAAACGATTATAGCCAGGGCAAATATTGCGATTAAGAGAATTTTGTAAATCAGGTACTCGCTCATGGTTAGAAAAAGGATTATAGAATAGCATATCGATTTATATTTAGCATTAATTACTAGAATATCATCGCTGGTGACTTCACACTAGGAGCTAGATTCATCAAGTCCTTACGTCTGCGGGTTGAGATTGCCACGTTTCACTCGCAATGACCTTGTAGGCTTGATGAGTCGAACCGCCAACAGCTTTATGCGTTTCAGTCTTTACCGTCTAAGAAATTTGTCTTATGATTTAGGAGGAGATTTGCGATGAAAGTAATCAGTGAATCCATAAACTTATCGACAGAAGGATTTAGCGATATGAAAGACCTCACCGGAGACGTCGCCAAAAAACTCTCTGACAGTGGGCTTCAAAATGGTATAGTCAATTTATTCGTCCCAGGTTCCACTGGAGGTTTAACCACAATCGAATACGAATCAGGACTTGTCGAGGATTTCTCGGAACTCATGGAAAAGATAATCCCAAGCAATATGACCTATCATCATGATGCGCGATGGGGTGATGGAAATGGATTTTCTCATGTGCGTGCCTCGCTCGTTGGCCCTTCTTTGAATGTTCCTTTTTCTGGCGGCACACTGAATCTCGGAACATGGCAGCAGATCGTCTTTCTCGATTTTGACAACCGCTCCCGCTCCCGCACAATCCTTCTTCAGTTTATGGGCGAGTAAAAAAATAACTCCCAGTTATAAAAATGTCGATTTTTCGCAATTTTTATAACTGGGAGTAATAAAATAGCCCAATGGTTGATTTCAGTTGAATGCAGCTTTTCCCTATGTTAAATTAATTGCGAGAGAAAATCGCACAAAGAAAGGAATAAATGGCTGATATAAAAGATAGACTCAAGCAGTTAAAAAAGGAGCGTGAAGCCCGCTCAAAATCCCAGATCGTAAGAGAAACCTGGGAGGAAATTGAAAAATCCGGAAACATCTCCACGAAAGACAAGCTCCAACGACTCATCAACCTCACTCGCGAAGAAAAAACTGAAAAGCCAAAAGTCCCCGACTTTGAAGCCCTCGATAGGGAGCCCCTCCAGTTTTTGGAGAACCCCTATCCATTAGATGTTCGGTACGGGAAAATTACCATTTCTTCCGGGCTAAACATAAAAGGGGATATCCTTTCCTATCTGAGCAATGATGATGCATTCAAAAGCCTGGACCTCTCCACAGCCCTTTTCATCGACCTTGAAACCACAGGCCTTTCTGGAGGAACGGGCGTTCTTCCTTTTCTTGTAGGTACGGGCTACTACAAGGATGACAGGTTCTATGTCGCCCAGTTTTTCCTCGGAGATCCTGCGGAAGAAGAGCGAATGATCCATGAGCTAGGCCAGTTTTTTTCTCAGATGAATTTTCAATCCGTTGTCACCTTTAACGGAAAAGCTTTTGACATCCCAATCCTCGAGACACGATTCATCCTCCACAGGGAGCCTTTCCTCCTAAACGAGCTTCCTCATCTGGATTTTCTTTTCCCAGCCCGTTCTCTCTGGAAGCACAAGTATGAAAGCTGCCGACTTTACAATCTTGCCCTTGAGGTTGTTGATGTAGGCCGATCAGAAGATATCCCGTCAGCCGAGATTCCTATGAGATATTTCCAGTATCTTCAAACAGGAAACTTTGAGTTGATTGAGCCAATTCTCTACCACAATCAGGAGGACATCCTCTCTCTCTTAGGAGTGGTTGTTGAGGGTGCCCTCATCTTTTCTGAAGAGAGGAAAGAGGAGCCTTCAGATGCAATGGACTTCTTCGGAGCCGGCAAGATCATGGAGAAGGTCGGAGAGGTCGAGAGGTCTGTTCAATTCTTCAAAAGAGCTCTTGACGGCGAGCTTTCAGATGAGATATCGCTTCTGACAAAGAAAAAGCTTTCCTGCCATTTTAAAAGAGGTCAGGAATGGGAAAAGGCTGGTTTATTATGGAAGGAGATCACCTCTTCAAATGTGACCACTTTGAACCAGCTTTTCTCATTTAGAGAGCTTGCCATGTACCTCGAACACGGAGAGAAAGAATTCAAAGAGGCCAGACAAGTTGCGGAGGAAGGCCTTGCTTGCTCAATTGGGCTTTCAACTTATTATGAGGAGGATTTCAGGCACAGGCTCGAGAGGCTAAAGCGGAAAATCCAGAAACAGAGAGAGAAAAAGTAATGTTGTAGGGGCTTGATTCATCAAACCCACCTGTAGGATGTCATTGCGAGCGAAGCGCGGCAATCTCAGCCTGTTTATGTAGGGGCTTGATTCATCAAGCTCACCAGCAGGATGTCATTGCGAGCGCAGCGAAGCAATCCTCTGTCGCTAGCGCAGCGTGGTGATCTCATGATACCTAGCTATAAGCATAAGATTGCTTCGTTTCACTCGCAACGGCGGATTGCTTCGCTGTACTCGCAATGACATTCAAACCGAAAAAAAGAGAACTTTTTCCACTTTTTTTTAACTTTTTTTTAGAAAATAAAAAAAAATTATTGCATTGTTGAGCGGTTTGATTTATATAACTATTTCAAGCTGCATCGCTGTCCGAGGCATTAAAAGGTGGGGAACAACAAATTTCTCAAATTAATCACAAAATTGCTCAACCAATCATTTATAAGCACACAAAGAAAACACAAATTCTCTCAAATTGAGGAACAGCCATGCGCGCGATGATGCTCAAAGAACTCGCGCCGATTGACAGCAATCCTCTTGAACTTGTTGACATACCCATCCCAGAACCTGGTCCTGAAGAGATTCTAATTCGAAACAAAGTCTGCGGTGTCTGTCACACAGACCTCCATACCGTTGAAGGAGAGCTCCCCCAGGTTAAACTCCCTATCATCCCCGGTCACGAGGTTATAGGTATTGTAGAAAAAAGAGGAGAAATTGCCTCCCGCTTCAAAGAGGGGGATAGGGTTGGAGTAGCTTGGCTTAACTCTGCTTGTGGCGAGTGCGAATTCTGTCTCCGGGGATATGAGAACCTCTGTGTCAATGCCCGCTTTACAGGATACAGCGTCAATGGCGGATTCGCTGATTACATGGTTGTTCCGGAGAAATTTGCCTATATAATCCCAGAAAGATTATATGATGATAGCGAAGCTGCTCCTCTTCTTTGTGGGGGAATCGTTGGCTATAGAGCCCTCCGTTTTAGTGAAATAAAGCCTGGACAGCGCCTTGGTCTGTACGGTTTTGGAGCTTCTGCTCATATAGCCATCCAGGTGGCCCTTTTCTGGGAATGTGAAGTCTATGTTTTTTCCCGAAGCGAGGCTCATCGTGCTCTTGCTCGAAAGCTCGGAGCCTCCTGGACCGGAACATCAAAAGATAATCCTCAAACAAAGCTCCACAGCTCTATTATCTTTGCTCCAGCAGGCGAGCTGGTTCTTGATGCTTTAGCAGTCCTGGAGAAGGGCGGCACTGTAGCCCTGGCTGGGATTTACATGAGTCCAATCCCAGAGATGGACTACGTGAAATATCTCTACCAAGAGCGGACCCTCCGCAGTGTAGCCAATGCAACCAGGCAGGATGGAGAAGAGCTTCTCCGGATTGCGGCTGAGATTCCTATTCGCACAGTCACCCAGGTTTTTACCTTAGAAGAAGCGAATAATGTTCTGCACCTCCTAAAGGCTGGCAAGGTTAACGGTGCTGCTGTCCTCCAGATCTCAGGAACCAAGGATTTGGAGAGATAGTGTCATTGCGAAGCCCGACGGGCTGAAGCAATCTCTTTGTAGGAGCTTTATTTGTTCGTAGAGGCTTGATTTATCAAGCCCACCTCATTAACGAGACTTGATTTATCGGACCCACATGTCTATATAATGTCATTGCAAGTCACGAAGTGACATGGTAACCTCATAAAAACCCATTTTATTACTGGTCGTATAATAATTTGACAA
>CP070825.1:1810406-1836645 GCA_020344415.1 Candidatus Aminicenantota bacterium | reverse complement strand
AATTATTTTTACGGGGATAAACTTAGCGAAGATGAATTCTTTTGGGATCAAGATCTTCTCTTATAATACTCAATTCCTCTCTAGTAGGGGCACTGGTTTTTGCCAGTTCAGGAATTACTTTTATATCCCACGAAATATTTCCCTTTAACTCATCAAAAGAAACGTTTGGATAAATCTCAAAAAGAACCATTTCATGATTTTTATCTGAAAAATGATAAACTCCAAAATCTGTTATAACCAGAGCCGGTCCTCTGCCCGGCATATTATACTTAGTCCTCTGGTTACTTTTATCAATATACCCAGGACTAGTAATGAAATCGATTGTTTCAGGAAAAGTTTTTTTGTTCTGTTTTAGAATAATGATGGTTTTTTTAGAATTTATTGCTATCTCACAGGCTCCTCCACTTCCGGGAAGCCTGATCTTGGGTCTCTTATAATCACCTATTACCGTAGAATTAATATTTCCAAACTTATCGACTTGCGCTCCTCCTAGAAAACCCACATCAATCAATCCTCCCTGAAGATAATAATTGAAAAGCTCGACCATCGAACAGATTGAAATAGAATCTGTGACAAGACAGGGATCGCCTATTGAAAGAGGCAAACGAGAAGGGACAGCCCCAACTGCTCCTGCTTCATAAATAAGGACAAGGTCAGGCGCATGAAGCCTTCTTGCAAGGTTGCAGGCAAAATTAGGCAGCCCAATACCTACAAAAACAACTTCACCATTTTTTAGCTCTCTTGCGGCTCTTGTTACCATCATTTCTGAAGATGAATAGGAATCCATAATTTTCTATCTCCATATAATAATTATAATATTTTCAATAAGTTAGGAATTCTCAATAGCCATAATTAACCGGAGTAGACAACCGCTTTCTTGCTTTCAATCTCTTAACATTATTAGCACCGAGTTTTTCCATATATTCCGAACGATTGGAAACGCCAAAAATCCAATCTGAAATATATCTTTCCATAGACGATTGATCCTTAGAAATTCTATACCAGTCTACATAAAACTGATTATCCCGGTCGTAATATCCAAGAGCATAACTGGGGTGAGCTGAAAAAGGTTCAATCACAACTGCATCAACGATCATGCCGGGAATTAGGGTGCGGTTGGGATCTGAGCGGATTACTCCGCTATCCACTAATTCTTCAGCGACGATAATCACCTTTTTGGAAGCAAACGCTGCTTCTCTCTGAACACCCATCAATCCCCAGATTTGAGCATTGCCCAGGGCGTCCACCCTCTGAACCTGAATGATAGCTACATCCGGATTTAATGCAGGCACCGTAGCAAACATCTGCCCAGTGTAAGGGCACTTCACAGATTTTATTTCCCTGTTTTTCTGGGGAAGAGTGCTTCCATAAAAGCTTCTTAAATGCATGAAAGGAAGATTCGAAGCCCCAGCCATAAATCTAGCGACCATTCCAAAATGAGTGTACTCTTCGATTTCGATACCTCTGGGAACTCCACCTTCCACAGCTCTTCTTAACCCGTAAAGAGGTCCTACGCCTGGATTTCCTGCCCAGCTGAACACAACCTTTCTCACACATCCTGCAGCAATCATCTGATCATAGACGAGATCGGGAGTAAGGCGGCAGGCAATGAGGTCTTTTTTTCCCTGCCGGATAATTTCATGTCCAGCAGCAAAGCAGATTAGATGAGTAAAGCCTTCTATATCGAGGATGTCTCCATTTTTTACATATTTCTTGACAGCCTCCGCCATAGTCATGAGCTTATCTTCCATGTCGACCTATCCTCTCTTTATTTTTTTTATAACTTCAGAAAAAATATCTACTGCAACATCCACTTGTTCAGGGGAAATGATTAAAGGGGGAGAAAAGCGGATAACGCTTTCTCCACAAGGGAGCAACAAGAGCCCTTTTTTGAAAGCCTTCCTTACTATTTCCTGAGTCTCACGTGTGGCCGGTTCTCGAGTTTTTCGGTCCTTTACGAGTTCGACGCCCACCATGAGACCCTTACCCCGAACATCTCCGATGATAGAGAATTTTTCTTTGAGTTTCTTAAGTTTCTTGATAAGACGAGTACCCGTTTTTAATGCATTTCTCATCAAGCCTTCTTCGATAAGGTTGAGTGTAGCCAGGGAAGCCTCACACGCAACTGGATTGCCGCCGAATGTACTCCCATGAGTCCCAGGTTTCCACGACATGAATTTTTTCTTTGAAATGACAGCTCCAAGCGGTAGGCCTGAAGCTAATCCTTTAGCGAGAAGAACTATATCGGGCTCAACATTATAATTTTCGATGGCTAAAAACTTGCCTGTTCGCCCCATCCCGGATTGAATTTCATCTACAACCAAAAGCATATTATGTTTTCTGGTATATTCCCTCAATCTCTGATGGAATTCAATCGGAGGAACAACATATCCCCCTTCCCCAAGAATAGGCTCGACAAACACAGATGCGATTTCTTCTGGACTTATGAGTGATTTGCACAAAATTTTCTCAATGGCTTCTGCACAATAAATTCCACAGGAATCATATTTCAGGTTGTAGGAACATCGATAACAATATCCGTAAGGCAAATGATACACGCCTGGCATAAATGGGCCAAAAAATCCTCTCTGTTTTGGCTTGCTTGAGGTAAGGCTTAAAGCTCCTGTGGTTCTTCCATGGAAAGCGCCTAGAAAAGCAATGATAGAAGGTCTCTTGGTGTAATAACGTGAGAGTTTGATGGCTGTCTCTACAGCTTCGGTGCCTGAATTATTAAGAAAAACGCTTTTCTCACCTGACATAGGGGCCATTTTTGCCAGCTGCGCCACAAGATTGGAAAAGGATTCATAATAAAAATCTGTTGAGCAGATATGAAAAAATTTATCACTCTGCCTTTTGACAGCTTCTACTTCCTTAGGATGACTGTATCCGGTGATATTCACAGCTATCCCAGCCATAAAGTCTAAAAACCGATTGCCGTCCACATCTTCAATGATTGCGCCCTCTCCTCTTTCAATGACCAGAGGGTATTCCTTGATGTAGGACCTTGAGGCATAATGGCTATCTTTTGCAATGATCCTTTTTCCTTTTTTCCCTGGTAATTCTGTTTTGATTTCTGGAAATTTCAAAGTCATTTTCATTCTCTCTTATTTTCTCTTTACCAGAAGGGACATCCCCTGTCCCCCACTCACACACAGAGTGGCTAAGCCAAGTTCTTTATTCTCCTGAATTAAGCTGTGAAGCAAGGTGACTGTGATCTTGGCTCCTGTACATCCAATCGGATGCCCTAATGCAATCGCTCCTCCTCGGATATTCCGCTTGGCTTTATCCCATTTCAATTCGTGTTCCACAGCAAGAACCTGAGCGGCAAATGCCTCGTTTATCTCTATGAGGTCAATGTCGTTGAGAGCTAACCTATTTATTTTCAATAAATTACGTGTTGCCGGGACAGGGCCAATCCCCATTTCTTTCGGATCCACGCCAGCAGAGGTCGCACCAAGAATCTCGGCGATAGGATTTAAGCCTAACTCTTTAGCATATGCTTCCGTTGTCAAGACCAATGCAGCCGCTCCGTCAGTAATCCCAGAGGAATTTCCAGCCGTGACCGTTCCTCCTTCCTTAAACACCGGCGGAAGCTTGGCCAATTTTTCTAAAGTCGTATCAGGCCTAGGATGCTCATCCGTTTTAACAATTGTTTCCTTTCCCTTTTTATCCGATATCTTAACCGGAACAATTTCCTGATTAAACTTTCCTTCTTCAATAGCTTTTTTCGCCTTCATCTGGCTCTCGTAAGCATATTCATCTTGTTCCTGGCGAGAAATGTTGTATTTCTCCACCAGGAGTTCCGCCGTCTCTCCCATGATCATGTCTGCTAGAGGACAGAATAATCCGTCCCTGTACATGGCATCCACAAGAACGCTGTCTCCTAGCCTGTACCCCCATCGTGACTCCTCCAGCAAATAAGGAACCTGTGACATGTTCTCAATTCCTCCAACCAGAGCAATTCTGTTTTTTCCGAGAAGAAGAGACTCGAAGCCAAGGCTAATCGCCTTGATTCCTGAAGCGCAGGCTTTATTCACGGTGTACGCTGGGCGGTCCACAGGAATTCCTGCTTTATAGAGAATTTGGCGCGCTGGATTGGGCCTGTTTCCTGCTTGACGGGCATGGCCAAATATGGCTTCATCTATCTGATCCTCAGAAACGCCAGCTCTTTTCATCGCTTCTTTAGAGGCCACCACACCAAGAGAAACAGCGTTCGTATTCTTAAAACTCCCTCCGAATCTCCCAACTGGCGTTCTCACAGCACTCAGGATAACGATTTTCTGTGACGAAGAATTCATGAGCTGCTCCTTTATGTAAGAAATGTCATTCCATTGTTGTCTGGCTCTGTTCCCTCATAAATTGATGGACATAATATGGCCCACATCCTCCCTTGCCTGTAGAGCCCGATTTCTTCCACCCGCAAAAGGGTTGAACACCTGGCCAGGCACCGGTCGTGGCCCCAGAGCGTCTGTTGGCATAAAGCACGCCTGATTCGACTTCATCGAAGAAATACCTGATTTCTTTCTCGTCTTGACTGAAAATTCCTGCAGTAAGACCGTAGTCAACCTTATTGCATTCTTCAACGGCTTCCTCAAGCGAATCTACCGGAGCTTCAACAAGGAAGGGAACGAAAAGCTCCTCATGAAAAATCCTATGATCTTTTGGAATCTCTGTAACCAAGGTAGGTTCCACAAAGAAACCTTTGGCAAAGAGGCCTTCAGTGAGAACACGGCCTCCCGTGAGTATTTTGCCCTCCCTATCGCATATATCTGTCCATTTCTTATATGTATCAACTGCTTTTTGATTGATTAGAGGTCCGAGATATACATCGCGTTCTGTGGGGTCTCCAATCTTAATTCTCTGAATATTCTCCAGAAGCATTGACAAAAACTCTTCCTCCACTTTTTTATGGACATACACTCTTGAGCACGCGCTGCATTTTTGCCCCCCTAAACCATAAGCCGATTTCATAACACCTTCAGCTGCCATGTTCAAATCAGCTCTTTCTGTAACGATGGCCGGATTTTTGCTTCCCATCTCAAGAATGCAAGGACGAGGATAGACCTGACTGAAACCATGATAAAGTCTTATTCCTACATCATATGAACCGGTGAAGACCAAACCTGAGATTTTTTTATTCTGGAAAAGAGCCTCATCAAAGTTACCTCCAGGACCTGTTACAAAATTAAATGCACCTTCAGGCACTCCAGCGTCCCGATAAATTTCATACAGCTTAAGGCCGACAAACGGCGTATCCGATGATGGTTTAAAAACAACAGTATTTCCTGCGATTAAAACTCCAGCACTCATTCCAGTCGCCAGAGCCAGAGGGAAGTTGAAAGGAGATATAACAGCCCAGACTCCATAGGGCCTTAAAACGCCTCTGGTGTTCTCATTGGGACTGAGTTGGCCCATTTTTCTGACAAATCCTTCAGCCTCTTCTATCTGCGTGCAATAGTAACGGATAAGATCTGCTGATTCTTCGACGTCTCCCATCGCCTCTAAACGATTTTTCCCTGCTTCATAGGTCATGACTGCTGCCAGTTCATACTTTCTCTCGCTGATTAATTCAGCCGCGTCTCGCATGATTCTGCACCGTTCTCTATAACCCAAATCTCTCCAGGATTTGAAAGCCTGATAAGCGCTCTCTACCGCCGCATTGAGCTCGGCTGCAGTCCCTTTTTGAAACTTTCCTATTAACAGTTCTCTGTTTATAGGACTCGAGTCTGAAAATTCATCGCCGGCTCTCACTTCCTTTCCAGAAACAAAATGGGGATGTGATTTTCCGAATTGGCTGGTGATATCTTGTAATGCTTGATCATACGCTTTATGAAAGGCTTCCATACATGCCGGATCTAAAGTCGAATATGTTACCTTAAATCCTTTTTCTGTCTTTTCCATTTTTCCTCCTTAATCGCAAGCCTCTCCAATTCCATGGCTATTTAATTCCGAATTTTTCCATTTCTAATAGAATTCCTCTCAATTTATCAATAATCTCGATGATTTCTTTTTGGGCAATTATTAGGGGCGGAGCAATCAAGACAAGATCTCCATTCATTCCATCAGCATGGCCAATATTAGGCCAAAGAACCAATCCTTTATCCATCGCTCTGGAGAGAAAATGTTCCACATACCTTTCCTTCCTTGAAAAAGGCTTTTTCTCCTGCTTTTCTTTGACAAACTCGATTCCAACGAGCAGTCCTTTTCCTCGAATATCTCCGATATGGGGGTGCGAAAGGAGAGATAAGAGTTCGGTTAAAAGGCCTTCTCCCATCTTGAGACAATTTTCCATTAAATCATTCTTTTTTATGTAATCCAAAGTGGATAATCCCGCAGCACAGCCAACAGGATGATGAGAATATGTCTGAGCATGAAGAAAACTGTTTCCATTCCTGTGAATCACATCTATGATGTCCTTCTTAACTGCTGAAGCACTGAGAGGAAAATAGCCACCCGTCAATCCTTTTCCCATAACAATGATGTCAGGCTTGAAATCAAAGTGATGGCAGGCGAGCCATTTTCCGGTTCGGCCAGCGCCTGTCATGATTTCATCGGCGATGAGAAGGATTTCATATTTATCACAGATATTACGGATAATCGGAAAATACTCTGAAGGCGGCACCGAAGCTCCAGTGGACGCCCCTCCAATCACCTCTGTCATGAACGCAGAGATATTTTCCTTTCCTAGCTCCAGGATTTTCTTTTCCAACTCATAAGCACACTTCAAGCCGCACGTTGGATACTCCTCTTCCCAAAAGCATCGGTAACAATAAGGTGCAGGAATTTTGGGGCCCTCGCTCAGCATAAGATGGTAGATGCTTTTATAATGCTCTCTAGCTGAAAGAGAGAGCGCGGCAAGAGTGTTGCCGTGATAGCTGGGATTGCGTGAGATAACAAGATGCTTTGTTATTTGCCCTTTCTCCACCCAATGCTGCCTGGAGAGCTTAATCGAGGCTTCAACGGCTTCTGATCCACTTGTTAGGAAATATACTTTTCCTTCATCAAAAGGAAGTAACCTGGAAATTTGTTCAGCCAATTTTTCAACGGGATGATGACTGAACTGCATCCCGTTTAAATAGCCACATTTTTGAGCTTGTGTATGAATAGCTTCTGCCACTTCCTTTACTCCATGTCCGATGTTGACTACAGCAGCTCCTCCGCTGGCATCGAGATATTTTTTGCCTTGTTTATCAAAAATATATGCCCCCTGGCCATGGGTTATCATTGGGTAGGAATAATGGAGGTTACGATAAAAAACATATCCATTCGGGTATTGAAGGTTCATTCATTTCCTCTCGGAGAAGCCTCAAAACCCAGAGCTAAAGAAACGGCATGAGTTGCATTTCGAAGAGGATATCTCAATTCCCGTTTGAGTCTTTGTAATGAATATAAGCTCGAACTGACTGCTATGTTCACAGCTGCCACTACTCTCCCCTCTCGATTCCTAATAGGAGAGGCAATCGACCTCAAACCTGGGGTGAGCTCCTCATTGTTAACGGCGAAATCGTTTTTCCTCACCTCTTCGAGCATTTCCAACAATTTCTGTCCGTTATGTTTCCAGTATTCTTTAGCCTCTGGAAGCTGCTTGAGATACTTAATATACCCAGATAGCCAGCCTTCGCTCTGAAAAGCAGCCAAGACCCTTCCCATCGCTGTATTGTAAAGCTCTAGGCGGGAACCCACATGAAGATTGATATTCACTATCTGCTGGGTTTTAATCCTTTCCACATAGATCAGTTTCCATCCAACAAGAACGGCCAGATACACTGTCTCTTTAACCCGACTGGATAGTTCCAGAAGATAAGGCTGCGCCACTTCCCTCAATTCCATACTGGAGAGCACCGCAAATCCCAAACTTAAAACTTTTGGCCCCAGAGTAAATTTTCTCTCATCGCCTGTATATATGATATAACCCAACGAGCGAAGTGTTTGAACCAAACGAAAAACAGTGCTTTTAGAAAGGCCTGTCTGCTTGGCAAGTTCTGCAATTCCCATTTTTGGATTTGCTGGATCAAAAGCTTCAAGGACAGAAAGACCTCTTGCAAGAGATGAAATAAAATTTCTATCTTTTTTATAATTAGGGCTTGCCATTTGGCTGTTCCGCTATGTAAAATAAGGTTTCGTATAATGAAATTATTGTCGACAATGCTTTCTTTGTCAAGGATATTTCTCAGGAGGCTTCCTTATCTCTTATTATTTTTAACTTTTACCTCACATACATCTTCCCTCTCTTTTCAAGATTCTCCTGTCACGCCAAAAAAAAATTATCCTTCCTCCTTCAAGTCTTTTGTGGATGAGGCCATCTCTCCCGAAAGGATTGAGACATACCTGAAATATTTCACTGCAGAGCCTCATGTAGCTTCATCTCCAAGAAATAATGAATTAGCTAATTTTATTCTTAAGGAGTGGAAAGCCATTGGCCTGGATGATGTCCATCTAGCTCAGTACGATGTCCTTCTTTCCTTTCCAGAAGAAATAAACGTAGAGCTCGTCTCCCCACACAAATACAAATTAATTATTAAAGAACAAAGTTACAAGGAAGATCCTTTCACTCTCAATCCTGAAGTTGGAATACCCTATAATGCGTATTCCCGTTCTGGCGATATTACGGCTTCCCTTATTTATGCCAATGGTGGAAATCCGGAAGATTATGACCTGCTCGAAAGAAAGGGAATAAAGCTAGAGGGAAAAATAGCGTTAGTCAGATACTCTGTTCCTTACAGTTACCGCGGGTTCAAAGCTTTAACTGCAGAAAAAAGAGGTCTTCGAGCCATCCTGATTTATTCTGATCCAAAAGAGGATGGGTTTGCCCGCGGACCGGTCTTCCCTCATGGTCCCTGGGGACCCTTGAGTCATATCCAGCGTGGTGGAATTCCTTACGATTTTATCTATCCAGGAGACCCGTTGACTCCTGGGTGGGCATCCAAACCCGGCTCGAAGAGAATCCCTCGAGAAAAAGCCATCACCCTCCCTAAAATCATTAGTGTTCCCCTATCCGCACAGAACGCGCTGCCCCTATTGAAAGCAATGGGAGGAGAAGAAGCCCCGGAAGAGTGGAAAGGAGCTCTCCCTGTAACTTATCGCCTTGGAGACTCTCAGGCTCAAGTTCATATCAAAGTGAACATGAAAAACCCCATCAACAGAATCATCAATGTTATTGGGTGCATTAAGGGGGCTCGTAATGAAAAAGAAATAATCCTGGCAGGAAACCATCGAGATGCTTGGGTGTATGGAGGATATGACCCTTCCAGTGGAACGGCTTGTCTGATGGAACTTGTAAGGGCTATGGCTGAAGCCAAGAAGGCCGGGTTTAAGCCTGAGCGAACAATATGTTTCGCAAGCTGGGATGCAGAGGAATTCACTCTAACAGGCTCGACAGAGTGGGGAGAAGATAACAGAGACTGGCTCAAAAAAAACTTGATTGCCTTTCTTAACGTCGACAGTGCAGCTTCAGGAAAAAATTTCAGTGTTCAGGCAGTCCCATGTCTTTCTCCTTTGATCATCCAAGCATTAAAAGAGATCAAAGACTCCGTCTCAAAAGATACAATATATGATGCATGGAAATCGGGCTCTACCGAGAAAGGAACCATTGCCGTTGCTTCAGGAGGAGGCAGGGTTAATCCTATAGGAAGTGGAACGGATCACACAGTTTTTTTAAATCATATAGGCGCTCCGGCTCTTGACATGACTTTCTCTGGCGATTATGGAGTCTACCATTCCATGTATGACGACTATTACTGGATGGCCAATTTTGGGGATCCAGGAATGCGCTACACCGCAACTCTAGCAAAAATCTGGGCTCACATGATTATAGAGCTTGCCTCGAAGCCCATTCTTCCTCTGGACTATGAAATATATGCCAAGGAATTCTTCAATTATCTTGAAGAATGGGCAAAATCCCACGATCCGACGAAAGAAAAATCAAAAAAACTATTCACCTTGATCGAAGAGATGAAAAAACACGCATCTATGCTGAATCAATATATTTTTCATCCAGAGATATGGGAAAAAATAGATGATGAAGAAAAAACGCAAAAGGTCAACCGTATTTTGATAGGAATTGAAAGGGATTTTACCGATCCACAGGGAATCCCCAGAAGGGACTGGTTTAAACATCTTGTTTTCGGAGCCCGTTACACCTATGCCGTTCTTCTTCTGCCTGCTTTGACCGAGGCGGCGGAGGCGGGAGATGAAGAAGGGGTATCTCAGGCTCTCCAGCGTCTTGAAGAAGCCACCAAAAAAGTGATTTTAAAACTAAAAAAAGCAGCAATCGTTTTGGGCACTCAATAATATTATCGATTGATGTTTCAGTCTACGTTATTTATAATTTTCAGGACTTACCCATGGATAAAAAGGGAATACACCCATTACAAGAAAGAGGCCATCCTTTTTTTATTTAAATAGCCTGGATTATTCATAAGATGAGAGGAAAATGCAGCGCCGAAATTTTATTAAAACCACTTTAGGCGGGTTTTCCCTGCTTTCGCCCAAAATTTTATTTCTTAAAACTCAGGGTAAATACTCGACAGAAGTCCCAAAAGCTTCTCTTGAAAGAAAGAGAGCTCGAGAGCTCGGGATCAGAATAGGAGATCAAGCCCCAGGCCCTTCGAACGCTATTACAGATGTGAAAGGAGTGAGAGTCGGACACACAACCGTAATGAAGGGAAAGGGTAAAGGAGCTGTTCGAACCGGAGTCACCGCAATTCTTCCCAATAATGGAAAAATTTACGAAGAAAATCTCTATGCGTCCTACTTTAACCTGAATGGCTGGGGTGAGATGACCGGGATAGCTCCTCTCGAAAAAACCGGCAGACTGAAAACCCCGATTTTCCTTACAGGCACATACAATGTGGGAATAGTCTATGATGCGGCTGTTGATTATTTAACACAAAACTTTCGAGGTTTAGAAAACTCCGAGGATATAGCACAACCGATTGTCGGAGAATGCTTTGATGATTTCCTGAGTGATACTAAGAGACGTATGATCTCAAAGGAAGATGTATTCCAAGCCATAAAGAATGCCAGAAGCGGACCGGTTGAAGAAGGATCTGTAGGAGGAGGAACAGGGATGGTTTCTTTCGGATTCAAAGGGGGGATAGGAACATCTTCCCGAATAGTCTCGATAAAAAAAGACGAATATACCGTAGGCGTCCTGGTTATGGCCAACACTGCCAGCCGCAGGCAGTTGAGGATAGATGGACTACCCGTGGGAAAAGAAATCAAAGGATTCAAATCAAGGTATGGAAAATCAAAATCCATCATTCTTATTGCAGCTACTGATGCCCCCCTCCTCCCCTTTCAGCTTAAGAAAATTGCAAAAAGAGTCGCTATAGGACTTGCACAAACTGGAGCCACTTCCAACACAGGCAGCGGGGATATCATTCTGGCCTTCTCCACAGGGAACAAAATTCCAAGGAATCTATCCGCTACTTTCCTCCAGACAAGAGCTATAAATGACTTCTGGATTACCCCTCTCTACACAGCGACCGTTGAGGCAACACATGAAGCGATCATCAATGCTTTAACATCTGCACGTACTATTACAGGCCGGGACGGCAACACAGCTTTTGGCCTGCCCCTTGATCAGGTCAAAAAAATAATAAAAAAATACCGCGAACCCGGAGAAAATTATTTTGATTAGAAGAGAAAGACTTAAATTATTAAGGATAGACTCAGCAGGTTTCGAGAGGGGCCCTAAAAACTCTATTACGGATATCAAAGGAGTAAAGGCCGGACACCTCACTATCCACAAAGACTTCAAAGACAGCTCCGGAAAAAAGATATTTATCCGGACAGGACTGACAGCCGTTGTTCCTTATGACATGAAAGAGGAAAAAAGACTCTTCGCAGGATGTTTTCTATTCAGATGCAAAAACGAAGTCACCGGATATGAAGTCATTGATGACTTTTGTTATCTGAATTCCCCTGTTGTTATCTCTAATTCGTATAACATCGGAAAGGTCTATAATGCGATTCTCTCATTCGGATTTTCTCTTAATCGAACGGAAATATGGCCTCCCGTGATTTTAGGAGTAAACGATTCCTGCCTGAATGAAATGAGCAAGTCAACGGTGAACGAAAACCAGGTTCTCCGGGTTTTACATGATGCCTCAAGCGATCACATAGAAGAAGGTTCGGTTGGAATAGGCCTAGGCTTAAGGGCGTTTGATTGGAAAGGAGGAATCGGGACTTCCTCGCGGATATTATCACTCGACAATAGACAATTTTCACTCGGAACTCTTGTAGCCGCGAACCACGGCAATAAAACAAATCTTGAGAGGCAAACCCCAAAACAAAATATCAATAAATCTGAGCTTGAGAATGGGTCTTTAACTGTCATTTTGGCCACGGATATCCCTCTGGTTCCCTATCAAATCAGGCAAATTGTCACCACTTTGGCTGCAGGCTTACCCTCAGTCAACATCATGAGAAACCCGAAAGATTCTATTGCTTGCCTACTTTTTTCAACAGCAAATGCCATGAGTCTGGAAAATGAAGCACCTTCGTTTTTTGTCTATTCTCTTGTTAGCGACTCTTCTATTGAGAAAATCGTCAAAGCTGGGGCTGAGGTCATTAAAGAAGCCATTCTCCGTTCTCTTTTGCTGTCAACTTCAGCACAAGGGAGACTGGGAAGGAGGGTTGAGACAATTCCAGATAAGGAATTTAAGAAAATTCTGAAGAAATTTTGAAACAAAAAAACTCAAACAGGAAATTCAATGGAAGGAAAAATTAAGTCCATCGCCAATCCAAGGCTAAGTTTGAGCATCCTCAGCTCTGATGATATCCAGCGCATCCATACAGCCACTCTAGATATCATAGAGACCATAGGAGTAAAATTCCCTTCCATAAAAGCCTTGGATATATGGGAAGAGAATGGCGCTTCGGTCGACAGGAATACGTCTGTAGTAAAGATTTCCGGCCAGATAATCGAAACAGCACTCGAGAAAGCACCACCGGTCTATACTCTTGCTGCACAAAATCCAGCTCAAGATTTAGCATTGGATGGCAATCATGTGTATGTTGGAACCGATGGCTGCGGCGTGGAAACAATCGACATAGACAGTGGGAAAAAGCGCCGCTCCTGCCTGAAAGATGTCGAAGATATCGCTCGAGTTGCAGACTATCTCGAACAAGTTGCCTTCCACTGGGTGCCCGTCTCTGCCCAGGATTGTCCGGCCGAATCTCGCGGCCTCCATGAGCTTCTGGCGATCTGGAAAAATTCCACAAAACATGCGCAAACAGAAAGTATTTATTCGGAAGGAGAGGCAAAGGCAGCGGTGGAGATGGCGGCTGTTATCGCTGGAGGACGAGAGAGCCTTCGTAAACAGCCTATTCTCTCAGTCATGGAATGTACTGTATCGCCCCTTGCACAGGATGGCGGCAGCATCGAAGCCGCACTGGTTGGAGCAGAGGCCGGTCTTCCTGTAGGATTTATGACAATGGCTTCCTGCGCAATGACTGGCCCCGCCACGCTTGCAGGAAACCTGGTTGTCGGAAATGCAGAGGTTCTCAGTGCGCTGGCGCTTATCCAGCTCGCATCCCCTGGCGCTCCTGTTTTCTACGCAGCCGCTCAGACGGCTATGGATTTAAGGACCGGGGCCTATACAGGCGGGGGACCAGAAGACTTTCTCTTTGGAGCCGCAACCAATTCCCTTTCCGATTTTTACAATGTGCCGCTTTCTATGGGATCATTCGCCACTGGTGCAAAGGAGCCAAATTGGCAGGCAGGCATTGAAAATAGCCTTTCAACCCTCATGGCTGCGATCGTGATGTCAGATATGCTTCTCGGTGTGGGGCTCCTTGATGGCAGCCGCATCTGGTCGTTTGAACAAATGATCATGGACTGTGAAATCTATGACATTATACGCAAGATGATGGAAGGTATTGCCGTAAATGATGAGACTCTAGCTCTTGATGCCATTCGAGACGTTGGAGTCGGCGGCAGTTTCCTCACGCAAAAACATACAAGGAAACATATGCGAAATCTGTGGCTGTCTACCCTGATGGATCGTCGTCCCTATGATGCATGGAAAGAAAAAGGGGATGACGCAAGAAATTGGGCCCGGAAAAAAGCAAAGGAAATATTGAGCACACATAAACCTCAGCCCCTTGATACAAAATTGATACAAGAACTCGTAAGAATTATTGAATCTGTTGAGTCAGAAAGCAATTGTTCATGATAGATTCGCCACCTTTTTATCGTAAGGTTTTAATGGTGGGGTTTGCTTTATCAAACCCACATTTTGCCAATCGAAGAGTGATGGCCATAATAAAAGAGCAATAAATAAAAGAAAGGAATCCATATGAAACATTATGTTATAAAAAAAATCGTATTATTAGCAGCTTTTTTTTCCTTTTTAATCCTGCATTTCTCTCCAGCAGCATTTGCTCAAAAACTCCCAGCGCCAGAAGATTTTTTCGGGTTTAAGGTAGGCGCAGACTATCACCTTATCAATTATGGACAAGCTATTGATTACTGGAAAAAACTAGAGGAACTCTCTAATCAGATCAAAATATTTGAATACGGAAAAAGTGCAGATGGAAATCCAATGATTTTTGCTGCCATTTCTTCAAAAAATAACATAAGCAAACTTGATTATTATAAAAACATTTCTAAGCGTCTAGCATTGGTTAGAGGACTAACAGAGAAAGAAGCCAAAGGATTATCAGCTGAAGGAAGAGCTATTGTATGGATTGATGGAGGCCTTCATGCAACTGAAGTAGCTCCTGCCCAGCATATTATCCAGCTTACTTATGACTTACTGACTGGTGAATCAAAAAAAATAAAAAAAATGCGGGATGAAGCGATTGTCATGCTCGTCCTTCCAAATCCCGATGGAATGAATATGGTTGCCGAATGGTACCAAAATAACCTCAACACGCCTTATGAGACCAGTCCCCTTCCCTGGTTGTATCAGAGATACATAGGCCACGACAACAATCGAGATTCTTTCATGCTCAGCGTTCCAGAAACAAGGAACATCAATCAACTTGTCAATCATGACTGGTATCCTCACGTTTTTTACAACCATCATCAAAGGTCCCCTTTTCCTTCGCTCATTTTTATTCCCCCTGACAGTGAACCTACAAACCCGAACTTACACCCGTTGCTCTTGCGCTGGCAAAATTTCATAGGAGCAGCCATAGCTAAGGCTTTTGAATCAGAAAGAAAACAAGGTGCCATTTCGCGATTCCTTTTCGACACTTGGTATCCGGGTTATGTCACCCAAGTCTGTGACTTTCACAATATCATCTCAACATTTTCCGAAACGTTCCTTTATCACTATGCCACACCACATTTCTATACGGTTCGTGATTTCCCTGAAGAATATAGAGATTTCACGATAACTCTTTTCTTTACCAATCCATGGAAAGGCGGTTGGTGGCGCTTGCAAGATGCTGTAGAGTACTGCCTTACGGCTTCAAAATCTGTAATTGACATCGCCGCAAAACATAGAGAAGAACTCCTATATGCAAAATATGCTATGGGTACAGAAACCATCGAACGATATAAAAACGAACCCCCTTATGGATGGATTATCCCAAAAAAACAGAGGGATCCTGGAACAACGACCCAATTGATCAATAAACTAATCACTCTTGATATTGAAGTCTATCAAGCCGAAGAACCTTTCCGTGCCGATGGGAACGATTATCCAGAAGGAACAATCATTCTGCCCACAAGCCAGCCTTTCGGACGCTTCTTAAAGACACTTTTTGAAATTCAAGTCTACCCTGACCTGAGAAAATATCCGGACCTATGGCAGAGTATTGTCGATCCCATAAAACTAAAGATCCCGCCTCTCCGGAGCTATGATGTGCTGGGATGGACTCTTCCCCTACAGATGGGCATAAAGACTGTCACATTACACACTCCTCTTCAGGTAAAAATGAGACGAATCCAGAAATACAATCTTGACAAAGGGAGTGTCTCAGGTTCCGGAAATTATGGTTTCCTCATTCCATACACAATAAATAAAGGTGTCCTCGCTGCAAACCACATTCTCAAAGCAGGTGGAGAAGTTTACTGGGCCAAAGAATCATTTAAAAGCAATGGAAAATCATACCCTCCCGGGACCGTGATTGTTCCTAGATCAACGTTTTCGGCAGAAAAAATAAAAATTTTAGCTGAAAATTTGGCTATCCATGTAGCTAGAACAAAGAAAAAACCCTCTATCAAGACTTTTCGCCTCACTCAGCCAAGAATTGCTCTTTACCAGCCTTGGACTGCAAATATGGATGAAGGGTGGACACGTTTAATTCTGGAAAACCACGAATTCCCTTTCACCACTATCCACAATGCAGAAATCAGGGCAGGAAGCCTCAAAGAGCGCTTCGATGTCATCATCCTGCCAGACCAACGACCGCGCTCTATTATCAACGGACATCAAAAGGGTACCATGCCTCCAAAATATGTGGGCGGGATATCCCCCTCAGGCTTAAGAAACCTGAAAAAATTCGTCGAGCTTGGAGGGACTCTAGTTACATTGGGCTCTTCAAGCAACCTTCCGATAGAGGAGTTTAGGCTTCCTGTTAAAAATACGCTAAAATCCTTAAAATCCGAAGAATTCTTTGCATCAGGACTCTTGGTAAAAGCCATTTTTAACCAGAATCATCCCGTGGCTTACGGCATGCCAAAGGAGACAGCCTGTTTCTTTGCCAACAGCCCGACTTTTCAAACCTGGGCTTCATCAAGAGAGAAAGCCGACGCTAGAGTAATCGGAAAGTACCCTGAAGAAAATATCATTTTGAGCGGCTGGATGCACGGGGAGGAGCACCTCAAAAATAGAGCCGCAGCAGTAGAAGTTCCTCTGGGTAAAGGCAAAATTATTCTCCTTGGTTTCAGGGTTCAGCACAGAGGGCAGACTGTCGGGACTTTCAAGCTCCTCTTCAATTCACTATTTTACGCCTCTGCAAAGTAAAAAGTACAAATGATAACTTATCTGGCATTTTGGTATTAAATTTAGTAGCGTTTGAAACGAATGTTGATCTTTATAAGAAACGACAACTTTTAAGGCTATGATTAGCTCAGAAAACCAACAAAAACCCCATCTTTTAAGGAAATTAAATCTCCTTGATGCAACATTTCTGGTTATCGGAGGAGTTATCGGATCTGGAATATTCATGACAACAGGCTTTATAGCTGAGTATCTTCCTTCTCCGGGTCTGATCCTCATCATCTGGTTAGTCGGAGGCTTTATTACTTTATGCGGAGCTCTTGCTTTTGCTGAACTGGGAGCTATGTATCCCAAATCCGGAGGCCAGTACGTCTACCTGCGTGAAGCATACGGACCTTGGGCCGGCTTTCTTTACGGATGGGGATTTTTCTGGGTCATAGAGTGTGGAGGAATAGCTACTCTAGCCGTAGGTTTTGGTGAGTATTTCGGATATTTTTTTCCTTTCTTATCAACGAAAGCCTCTATCTTAAAGACAAGCCTTGTCGGTTTTGATTATTCACTATCTGCAGGCCAACTTGTTGCCATCGCTTCCATATTGATTCTTTCAACAGTGAATTATTTTGGAATAAAAAGCGGAATAGTCGTCCAGAATATCTTTACCTTCCTGAGGATTGCGTCTATCTCCGCCCTGGTTATCCTTGGATTAACTTTGGGAAAAAAAGCAGGAGTCGGCAACTTCGACCAGCTATTCTCAGGCGATGCTGCGTTTGATTTTAGAATTTTTGGTCTTGCTCTTATCGCTGTGTTCTGGACTTATGATGGCTTTTATTCAGTAAGCTGTACAGCAGAAGAGGTAAAAAAGCCGGAAAGAAATATCCCATTAGGACTGATCATAGGAATTCTGAGTATTACGCTCATCTATCTGCTAGTAAATCTTGTATACGTCTTAGCTTTGCCTGTTGACGAAATGAAGGGAGTCACACGCATCGGAGAATTGGCCTCTACCCAGCTTTTCGGCCCTACTGCAACACTGTTCATAGCTGGAATGATAATGGTCTCTATCTTCGGATGTCTCAGTGCCTCGGTCCTCTACGGGCCGCGGGTCTACTTTGCCATGGCAGAAGACGGCTCATTCTTCCAAGGCATGAAATATATCCACCCGCGTTATCACGTGCCGACAAAAGCCATTGTTTGGCAAGCTGTCTGGTCCTCGCTTCTATGTCTTTCTGGCACGTATCAGGACCTTTTTGAGTATGTCGTTTTTGCGCTGGTCATATTTTTCGCAGCCACCGGATTTGCTGTCATAATCCTGCGTATTAAGCGGCCCGCAATTAAAAGGCCATACAAAACCTGGGGTTATCCTTACTTCCCTCTCTTCTTTGTCTTAATCAACCTGGCAGTATTCCTCAATACGATATGGGCCCAACCGCTGCAATCCCTGGTGGGTTTGATCATTCTTATTATCGGCATTCCGGCGTTCCTTTACTGGAAGGCAAAAGCAAAAAAAATTCCTGAAAACTAGAAACGAAATTTCTGTTATAAAATTTACCTCTAACCAAAGGAGGAAACTCGAGATGAAAGGTACAAAGAAAACAAGATTAATCATCTCAATGATTCTAACTCTATCTGTAGGTTTTCTAAATTTCTGCAATAAAGAAAATGACATAATTTCTCAGGAGAAAGCGACCCTAATGCTCACGAATTGCAATATCATCAGCGTTGACGAAAATATTCCCAAAGCAGATGCCATTGCCATAAAAGATGATAAGATTATCGCTCTTGGAAGCAGCAGGGAGATTGAAAAGTATAAGGGCGAACACACTAAACTCATAAATTTACAGGGGAAAACAGCAGTGCCAGGATTCATAGACTCCCATATGCATTTCCCGGAACTAGGGAAGAGAGTCAAACAACTTTATTTAGATAAGACTAAAAACGTTGAAGAGGCATTGGCCATAGTCAAAGAAGTGGTGAAAAAAGCAAAGCCTGAAGAATGGATTACTGGCATGGGTTGGCATACAGCTTATTGGAAAACTCTTGACTACCCAAATAATTCCGAACTCAGTAAAATATCTCCTCAAAATCCCGTATTCCTGATCGGGATGGCCTCTCATGCGGCCTGGGTCAACGATAAAGCACTGAAGCTGGCAGGTATCACCAAAGACACATCTGATCCTCCTGGGGGGAAAATCATAAAGAATCCCGAAACGGGCGAGCCTACTGGAATCCTCATAGAGAAGGCTCAAGATCTTATTAGCAAGCTCTTCCCCGCAGAGACATATGATTCAAAAAAAGCAGATATAAAACTAAGCATTCGAACGGCTTTAAGCCTAGGGCTTACCGAGGTTCACGATGCGGGCGTGGACTACGATATCATAAAAATCTATAAGGAACTTTTAGAAGAAGGCGAACTTCCGCTCAGGCTTTATGTGATGTTTTTAGTTCCTGATGGGGGTGAAGTCCTGGACAAATACCTAATAAGCCCTCCTGAAATCGGATTGGGAAATAATTTTCTCACTTTTCGTTGTATAAAAGTATTCGTGGATGGCGCTCTTGGCGCCAGAGGAGCAGCCCTCCTCTCCCCTTACAGCGATAGTCCTAAAGATACAGGACTTATCCGAAACTCTGAAGAGGAAATCTACAAAGTTGTTTACAAAAGCATGAAAGCTGGATATCAGGTAGCCATTCATGCTATCGGGGATAGAGGAAACAGGATAGCGCTCAATGCCACTGAAAAAGCACAAAAAAAACTATCAACGAAAAATTTCAGGGTCCGGATTGAACATGCCCAGATTCTATCCCCTCAGGATATCCCTAGATTTGCAGAGTTATGCATTATTCCCTCTATGCAGCCCATTCATTGCACCATGGATATGGGATTTGCAGAGGCAAGAGTAGGGCCTGAGAGAATGAAGGGTGCTTATGCCTGGAAAACTCTCCTTGAGACTGGAGTAAAAATAGCCGCAGGCTCTGATACACCGGCATTTCCTGTTGATAATTCAAATCCACTCTGGGGTATCTATGCGGCTGTTACGCGTCAGAACAATCAGGGACAACCGCCTGGTGGCTGGTACCCAGAAGAAAAAGTAAGTCGACTCGATGCTTTAAAAATGTATACAATCAATGCCGCTTATGCGGCTTTTGAGGAAAACATTAAAGGCACCATTGCTCCAGGGAAATTAGCCGATATAACAGTTCTTTCAAAGGATATTTTGACAATTCCAGAGCCTGAAATATGGCAAACAGAAGTCTTGATGACAATAGTGGGCGGGAAAATCATCTATCAGAAATAAACTTCCCTCCGTTTGAAGTGTTTGTATTAATACTTTCCATTTAGAGAACATGGGATAAAGCCGTTCACAACTCAGCAATTGAGGCAAGAAAAGCGGGACACAATACTTAATTACTTGCTGCCACTTCTCGACAATCATCTCGATAAATAATAATAGGAGAACAATCAGGCATTATTAAAGGATTATTCAAACACAATTTAAACCTTCATATAACGAAACAAATGAGCTCAGTAATTAAGTATTGTGATCCCATAACTTAGCCCATAACTCCATAATTAAGTATGGTATCCCCGTAATTCAATGAAACATCAAAAAGTGTATTCAAAATATTTTGATTTACAGGGATTGCCTTTTGCCAGTAACATTGTTTTTTTGTTTAAATTTATGATGACCGAGAAAGTCGTTTTCACATAAGAGCCATGACGGCAAAGAGATTTCGGTCTATTGACATGGTCTTTTAACATTTTTTCCAGCAAATCTAAAGAAATCTTTCCCTTATTATTTTTCATCAGGCGGTTGGCACGATTGTAGCGAACAATAGACGAAGTCAGCGTTTGGGGGTCTAACTCATACTTACGCATTCTAGAAGCAATGTAATGATTAGTGTGGACTAAATATCCGTCTGTTGCATAAATTGCCTCATAATCAGTCGCAGATCCTTCAATGCTGTATATCTCACCATTCTCATCCGTTAAAACCATGTTATAATTTGATGCCCTTGGTTGAAATATGGCGGCATCAACAGCTTCTCCAATCGTTCTTGCAGCCAAAATTTTTCGGCAGAGCAACATCCGAGGAACTCCTATTTTCATGTCATTCATACTCAATTCATTTCCTGTGAGGCTGATCCCGGCCGAGTTGAATCCTATACTTATGGCAAGCCCTCCGTAGCCCACGGCCAATATCTCCGGTTCTCCATCAACTTGATAGTGAACGACGACTGCATACTTTTCTAAGGAAGGCGAGGTGTCATTATTATGAGCAACAAGCACAGAGCCATCTGCCGTCACATCTCCAGACGCGATTAAATCACTGCACCCTTTCAGATAATTTTTTGAAAATATTTCCTCACACAGGTCTGAGAAAAGATCAACAAGATCAATACCTGAAGCATCTGCCGCACCCCTGATTTCCTCCACATATTCTGGCATATACTTCTTGGAATATTCTAAAAACAGCTGCGATTGAGCCCTGATATCCTCCCATTTCATTTCTGTTTTATTTGCAATATAATCCTTGCTCTGCTTGATAAGCTCATTGAGCTGCTTTTTCATGTAAGTGCCAATCTGGTAACCCACTTGATAATGATTCCCTTTTACATGGATAACCGGTATTTTCATTTCTTCTGAAGGGAAAAGCGAGCTGTTGAAAACAAAACAGTTCAGGCAAAAAACTATCACAATTGAGTAAGCTTTTAATCTAAGATACATTTTTCCTCCTTTTAAAAGACTCTCCAGACAAGTGCCATCTCTATAATGCTAATTGCAAAGAGCTCATTGAAACTTCCTGGGAATTGTCTCTTTCCATTCGCGCTTTCGCACCAATCTATCATTCTCAAAAATCTCTCGCGTAAAAGTCACGAAGAATTTCGTTTCGTCCGAATGCATGTTTATGGTTGTATGCAAATAGAGGGTGCGATTCTTGAGCTCGATGCGGTGCCCCGCTTCCCCTCTGAAGCGCGATTCGGCTGGACGCTTATCATTTGTCTCATAATAATTTCTTTCAAAGGTCAGATAACGCCGTTCCTGAATCTCATAGGTATTGATCCCTTTCCATGTTACACTTACGGTAGAATGCCACATACTGCGCCTCTGCTCGTATAATCCATGCGGCCAGGTATCTCCCTCCAGATAGCGAGCATCTGAACGCTCTTCACGTGGCTGTGGGGGCCGGAAGGCAGGCGCCCTGCGTTCCACAGAAGGAATCACTGGCAACTCCAGCCGCGTATTCTCTGCCCCTAAAAAGAGTTGCGTTGTCATGGGATAAGGCGTAGGCCAGATCATCGGGAAAAGCGCGTTTGTGATCGCAAGGCGGATACGATGACCTGGTTGAAAAGTCCACGTTGTAAAGTGCATATCGAACTCGATATCATAGGCTTTTCCCACAATGAGATTCTCGGGTTCAAGCCGCGAGCGTCTCTGAGATCCGTTAAGAAGTGCGCCAGTCACCAATGAAACTGTACCGTCCGGCTGAACATCTTCGAGCCTGGCGATCCAGTGGGCAATAGGGGCATCAGCAGAAACCCGCAATCTCACCCGGGGAAAGCCAACTATTTCAAGAGGCTCCTTGAGCTCCAAACTATCGAAAATGAGACTTCCGGCATCATCCGGACGCATATCACCTGTGGGCTCACCCCACCAGAATCCTGTAGCGATGCCATAGCTCGGAACATAGCGCAGCTTCTTTACTGCTGGCTTTCCCTTCTGGGTTCTTAACTCATTGTTTTCCCCTGGGAAGAACTTCTTCCAGGTTGTCCCCTTAAAAGGCCAATCTTCACAGACCCAGCGGCCAGGCGTCCTTTTGAGTTCAGCGTCAGGCCCATGGCCCTCACGAATAAAAACCGTAAAACGAGGATCATTCGTGACCCCGGTGTCACGATCCTTGAGCCAGTAATCCCACCAGCGAACAGCCTCATACCGCCACTCGTAGTTAGGACCGGGCTCTCCGTTGTCAGGCCAAGCATGAGTCCACGGTCCGATCACGGCCTTGATTGGAACCTTCATATTCTCAAGCATCCGGGGAACACTGTCTCTGTATCCGTCAAGAAGCCCACCTATGAGATAAACCGGGATTCGGATCTTGTCATAATTCCAGCGTAGCGAGTTTTTTCGCCAGAAACTTCCATCAGCCTGCTGTTTCAAATAGGCAAGGAACCAGGGGTAGGCATTGAACCTGTCCCTAAAATAGGCCTCATCGAGTTTATAATCTGGTGTCTGAGGTAAGCCGTTCTCATGATCGATGGACAGCTCGTATGCGTCCACATGATAGGCGCCGTCAATATAATGGACATCATCATGGAACAGGTCATCAGAGGCGTCTATTGCCAGTATAGCCTTGAGGGCTGGCGGCTGCCGCATTGCGACTTGAATAGCATTAAAGCCTCCCCAGGAAATCCCCCACATGCCAACACGGCTGTTCGATTCAGGTATTTTCGAAAGCTGGTCAATAATCTCTAGGGCATCATTAAGCTCCACCTCTGAGTATTCTCGCGGCGGAACAGCTCCTTCCGAGGAACCTGTCCCTCGGATGTCTACTTTAGCCATTATAAAACCACGCCGCGCGAAATATGTGTAGATTGGATAGTCACGGATATAGAAGGAGTCGTCCTTTCTGTAGGGCAAGAATTCAAAAAGAACCGGGAATTTTTCGCCAGGGGTCCGCGGAACTGGCTTGAAGAATGTTGCAGAGAGTCGCATACCGTCCTTCATAGTGAGCCACGAAATTTTTATTGTGAATTCGTAGACCGGTGGCGTAGCTTCGACACTAGTCTTGGGCGCAACTAGAGGATGAACAGAAGCCGATAATATAAAAAGCAGAATCAGAATCAGGGCAATGAATTTAACTTTATTTCTCATTGTTTAGAATTTTATTTTAGCGCATTCCCTCATTGGAAAGATACAGGATAAAGCTGTTCTGTGATTGTAAAGTCTCTTTTCGTAGCTTCGGCTATAAACCCTGCAGGATTAACCGCTGTTTCCAATCCGTGAACTCCTTAAGATTATTCCTCTTTAACGTCTCTACTTCAAGAGCATATAGTGCTATAAATGTATCAATTTTGTCTAGAAGAGAAAGCGAAAATAATATTCCTCATGAACTTCAGAAAACATTGTTTTCAAGGACGAAGATAGAATAATTTCCTTTTTTCTTTAAATGAGTTCCTTTTATTCAATTATATACAGCGTATTAATACAGCCTGCCTAAACCGATAATATCCAAAAAATTGAATCATTATTCAATTTTTTGAAAAGAAACATTACGGTTAAACAAAAAAAGTAGCTCTAACCTATTGATTTAAATTAAATTATGTTGAAAGAGATATTTGGCATAAAAGTTGCTATATATTGATTGAGTGGTAATATTCAAATATACATTATGATGTATAAATTACATTATTTCTTGAAAAAAAATTTTAAATTATGTAAAATGACTTTACAAATAATGATTGGGCAATATAAATCCCGTTCCTATTAGGGGAAGGATATGGGTTTTTTAATAAATAAAGGGGAAACACTTAAATCCACTTTACGTTCCCCAAAATTTCTATGAAAGGAGAAAAATTCACATGAAAAAGAATCTTTTCAAATTCGGCACACTGGTTGTAATCCTGACTCTGATGATAACAGGCTTCTCGTATGCCCAGCGATTAACAGGCAGAATAGCTGGAGTTGTTACAGATGATGAAGGAGTTCCTATCCCAGGCGTGACCGTGGAAATCTCTAGTCCCTCTTTGATGGGGGGATCCCATTCTCAGCTCACGTCGGATAAAGGTGCCTATCGATTTCTCAACCTGCCCCTTGGAACCTACAAGGTCATCTTCAAGTTACAGGGATTCCAAACTGTTACCCGAGAAAACGTGAGAGTCTCCATCGACAGTACGGTTACAGAAAACATCGCTTTAACCGTCGCAACAATAGAGGAATCCATCACTGTCACAGCCGTATCTCCCATAGTCGACGTGGAAAGCTCAACAACGAGCACAACCTATGACAAAGATCAAATCGAAAATCTTCCTTCTGGCCGATTTACCTATTTCGCTATAATCAAGCAGAATCCCGGCTTCACGACAAGTTATGGTGAGGCTTCATCCAGAATCTCTGCTTTCGGTTCCAACGCCGAAGAGAATGCCATGTACCTGGACGGAGTCGACATGAGCAACCCTGAGATCGGAACAGCCTGGATGTGGCCCACTGTTGATATGTACGAAGAAGTGGAAGTTACGGGATTAGGTGCCCCTGCTGAATATGGAAACTTTACAGGCGCTGTTGTCAATATCGTATCAAAATCCGGAGGTAACAATTTCTCAGGTACAGCAAGCTATTACGGCCAGTTCCAAAAGCTTACCGGTGATAACAATCCTGATCCATACAACGAAGAGACCGGGGAAGGATATTATTCCTATCATCGTGATAGGTTCTATGACATTTCCTTTACCCTGGGTGGTCCCATAATCAAGGACAAAATCTGGTTCTTCGGGATGTACCAGAAACAAATAGACTCTGTGTCTTATTGGCAGGACGATCCCGATTTTCCCGGCGAGTACCGGGGGAATGAACAGTTCTTCAAGGTATCCATTCAGCCAGCTACAAAACACAAAATACTCCTCAGTTTTGACCGGGAATTTGGATACTATCCATCAACACCAGATCCTTGGAATCTACCAGAAACAGTAGGTGCAGAAACCGACCTTAATTATGCCTGGAATTTTCATTACACATGGTTAGTGAGTAACAGTGCCTACTTCGAGTTCAAGTATTCAGGCTACTACAGCCCCAACGATTACATGCCCGCATTCGAGGGCGACATCAACGAGCCCATCCATTACGACTTGGCAACTTCAGTGACTTCTAACGGACTCTGGTGGCCTTGGGAATACATCGTGACTCTCAACAAGATAAACGCAACTGTTTCCTATTTTGCTGAGGATTTTCTTGCCGGAGACCATGACTTCAAGTTCGGGGTCCAACTCAGCAGAGGAACCTCTGAAGCGTGGGGTAGCTATGGCGGCGGCAAAGCATACTTTGATTATTATGGGGAACCCTATTTGATGTATGAATACAATGTCTGGCGCTACGGTGGAACGGTTAACAGTATAGGAACCTTCGCGGATGATTCCTGGAAGATCACGGATAGATTAACAATCAACCTGGGATTGCGATTCGACCATCACAACTCTTTCATTCCCTCTTTCCCGATTATGGATGGCTGGGTTGAAACATCAGAGAAAGGACCAAAGATTGAGGATCTTATCATATGGAATTCTTTCTCACCTCGAATCGGATTAGCTTACCAGTTGACCGCAGACCAGAAAACCCTTCTCAAAGCCTCTTT
>CP070825.1:1807501-1810306 GCA_020344415.1 Candidatus Aminicenantota bacterium | reverse complement strand
AATAGGATTCAAATTTTTTTTCTTTTAGAAACGGAAAATTACCCTTGAGGCAGGAGGAGGCCGCAGGCCTCTCTACAGCCTCATTGTACAGGCAAAAAATTGAGCCCCAAAGAAAGGGCTCAGTGAGAGATAAAAAGAAGTATGAAATGTGATGAAGGCTGGGCTGAAAGCCCTGAGGAAGTATTGATGTCCGTTTCAGCTTATTCAAATTTAATTGAAGTAATAATAACAGCTTAATAGGGCTTTAATTGAAGTAATAATAACTGAGTTGATGTCGATGCCGATTCAGATACAAGAATGTCGCATAATATTACATTTAACGACATTTTATTCGCCTAATTATTAAATCAAGGCATTTTGAATTTAACACTCCCCCTTAAAATATATCGGAATATGCCTTACTGCTACTGGAAGTCAGGGCATCCTTTTGTAAAGGCAGCTGTATAATAATTGGGGAATGTCGGAACTTTTATGATTAACACGTCTTTGATTTTATCAAACTCAGCTGTATGCTTACCTTTTCTTTATATACATGCGTCTCCGAAATCAAAAATACTATTCCTTGTATGCACTATTATGTGGGCTATTCTTTTGACACCCGAGCATTCATGATCAAAGAGACAAGTTGTAGAGTCGCGTCTCCAGGGTCTTGAAAAGGCCCATCGGTGTCATATCGATAAATGTAGACGAGCTTCAGTCCAGGGATGACAGCAAGAGTGTGTATGCCGATTCCTGTATGGTAGAAAGCGTCATGCCCGTCAAAAAGCTGTGCAGCCGGCCCTTTCGGTTTTACCACATTCCACATGTAGCCATATCCCACACCCATTTCCTCACTGACAGTGGAATAGGCCTGTGTGCTTTCATCGATCCACCCCTGTGGAATAATTTGCTGCCCATTCCAATTCCCCTTTCTCAGGTAGAGAAGTCCGAAACGGGCCATATCCCTTGCTGACATCCGAAAAGCATAAGCAGGGTGCATGGACTTGTTTTTCTCATAATAATATTGGCAGTTTTCCACACTAAAATTCTCCATGCCTATAGGATCGGCGATTTCTTTTTTAAATGCTTCGAAGATCTTAGCGCCGGTTTCCTGCTCGAATATTGTACCCAGCACATTGAAGTCCCAGTTATTATAATAATAGAATGTGTTTGGAGGATGGCTGCCTCGGGCTGGGCGGGTATCGATCATGACCTTCACTTCTCCTGCTGCCTCATGGTATACGCCTGACCGAGATTTGAGGAGATCTCGAACGGTGGCTTGTTTCTCTTCTTTACTCAATGAGGGAGGTATATCGTCTATGTTCAGTTCTTCCAGAGTCGCATTAAGGTTGATCTTTCCGCGGTTTCTGTAGATGCCATACAGCGCGCTTAAAAATGGTTTTCGTATAGAATGGCAATTGTAATTTTTATCCACATTGCCCCAAGAAACGAAGACTTTTCCGTCATATAGCACCATAACGGCTGCTGAATTGATATTTTCCGCGAAGACCTTAGCTTCTTCGAGTTTTTCTGAAGACCATCCAACTTCTTCCGGGACAACATACTCAAGACTTTCATCAATTTCTTGAACTTTGGCGCATCCTTTCCAGCTTAGCATGGAAATGGTGCATATAAGAAAAAAGAGAATTCCGGATACTCTTATTAAAGTCATTTTATTTTTCTTAGACATCGAATCTTATTCTCCCTTTATAAAAATTAAGCCTTTTTAATATGTCTCTATTATTTAAATACGATATCCTGCGGAAGAAGTTTAGTCAAGGAAAGGTGATTAAGTATGGCAAAAAAGCCCGTTAACTTTGGAAGGGCGTTGATCCTTGTATTCGTGAAGTTGATGATGTGAAAAAGAGACTAGCTGGATTGAAGAGCTATTGGACAAAATGTCGCGAAATTTATTATTTCACGCCATAATCCCTCATTCTTTTGATTGCCATCAATTTCAGTTGACTTCAATTTTTCCTTTCCTATAAGATGTAGAGGGGGATTAGTTAGTGAAAATCAAACAAAAAATAGAGAAAATTGTCTAGGCAGTTAAAGGACTGCAAAGCCATGAAAAAGGTTCGGAAAAGGCTAAAAGAGAACAAAACTGGTTGAATACCTGTAAAAGGAGAACAGACCAATGTTGAATTCAAGGACCTTTCCAAAGTCGATAGCCGGGCGAGCGTGTGGATGGTTACCCTTTCTGTTTTCACTCTTGTTATCAGCTGCGGAAACAAAGCTGGGAGTTTTGCCTGCCGGGACGTCGCCGGACTCGGTCGATTTTTCCGCCTCGGAAGTGTATGTTCTCGACAAAGGAAAAATAATGGTTTTTTCCCTTCCCGACATCTCATTCCAAAGATCATTCTGCGGCAGCGGCAGAGGTGAAGGAGAACTCTGGCCCCGGCACAACTGGGACCAGACTGTCCGCTTGGCCGCAGGGAAAGTGCTGGCGGAGGATAACAACAAAATCATTTTTTTCTCACCCGGCGGGCGGTTCATCGGCGAAAAAAAGAAACCGGTCGACACCGCCTGGTTTGTCCCGTTCGGCGAGCGTTTCGTAGCTAAAAACCTTGTGGTCACAGGTGATCCGCCACGCCAAGACATTCGGATCGTTCTTTATGACGCCCAGATGAATGAGATCAAAGAACTCTATCGGCAAAATTGGTTTCAGCAGCAAGAACCACCGGGATTTTCAACGGAGCTTCCCGGCGATCTTCTCCATTTCGCCGTCGTTCAGGATCAGATCTGCATCGAGGAGAGCCCCAAGGGATTTCGCATTGAAATATTTGACTCGGCCGGCGATCACCGTTCCCTCATTGAAAAGCCGTT
>CP070825.1:1727758-1807401 GCA_020344415.1 Candidatus Aminicenantota bacterium | reverse complement strand
GGCACTTTGGGGAACGTCCCCTTTATTTTAGGAAGATTTTGATAATATTCCACAGACCCAGGCCTGAAACAACCAGAATAATCAAGATTCCCCATATGTTTTGTCTCAGGTTGTTGGCCAATTTCCCCATTTTCTCTCTGTTATTAAGAACGACTAAAAGGAAAATGGATGCTATTGGAAGGATCAATCCATTGGCAGCCTGGGCGAATATGATGACAGAAAGAGGCTTTAGATTGAAACAGGATACAATGAATCCAATAAAGATAATCCCAAACCAAACTCCTTTGAATCCCTTTGAATCATGGCCTCCTTTCCAGCCCAAAACACCCGAAGAGGCAAAGGCAGCGGCGTAGGGTGCAGTGAGGGCTGAGCTCATACCAGCGGCGAAAAAACCCAGGCCAAAGAGGAGGTTGGTCAGAGGCCCAAATAATGGTTTGAGCTGATGGGCGAGCTGTGCACCTTGCTCCAGCATCATTCCTTTCTCATAAAAAGCTACGGCAGATGTCACGACAATTGAGACTGAAATTATACCGCCTAAAGTGATAGAAACAAGAAGGTCTTTTTTCACATCTTTTAGATGGGCGATGGAAGTCCATTTCTGCCTGACAGCAGAAGAGTGAAGAAAGAGGTTGTAAGGGACAACTGTTGTCCCCACAAGGGCAAGAATCAGATACAGAGAGTTTTTCGGGAAAGAGGGGATGAAGCCCTTGAAGATTAAGCCGAGGTTGGGTTTGACGATCACAAGAGTTGTCAGGAAGGAGATGCTCATCAGGAAAACCAGAAATATTAAAAATTTCTCTACAAGTTTATATTTTCCTCTGCTCAGGATGAAGATAGCCAAAATGGAGATCAAGGCAACCCAGATTTTTTGGGGGATTGAAGTTATCATTTCAAGGCCGAGAGAGCCACCGATGATATTTCCGGCTTCATAGACAGCACAGCCAAAAGTGATGGAAGAAAGAATGAGGACCGCAAACAGGGTTTTTGTCAGCCGGTTCTGAGGGAATTCTCTCAGGGATTGCGCGAGGTCGCGGTTTGAACCCAGGCTGAGTCTTCCTGTCATTGCTTGAAGGATCAGAGTGGTTATGGTGGCAAAAACCAGTGCAAAAATCAGAGAATAGCCAAAATGCGCCCCTGCTAAAGAACAGGAAGTCACGGTTCCTGGGCCGATAAAGGCTGCGGTCACAAGAAACCCTGGGCCAAAAGAAGGCCTTTTACTTTCTCTGGCCATAGCCTCCGCCTCCAGGAGTTTCTATGTGCAACACATCTCCTGGCTGTACTTTTAAATTGACCTTGGAATTAAGGCCTATTTTTTTTCCCTTGGAAAAAAGAACATTCTTTCCTTTTTTACCGTCCTCTCCTCCTTGAACACCGTAAGGTGAAAATTTTCGCCTTTCAGAGATAACGGTCACTTGTGTGGGCACGAAGAATTCGTACTCCCGGATGATTCCTTCGCCTCCCCTATTTTTGCCCATTCCACCTGAATCCCGCCGCATACAGTATCGCCTGATTCTCAGAGGGAGATAATTTTCCAATGCTTCCATAGGAGTGTTGAGAGAATTCGTCATATGGGTATGGACTCCGCTGAGGCCCGGGCGATCAGAGCTTCCTCCCATGCCGCCTCCGATAGTTTCATAGTAAGCAAAGTTTTTCTTCCTAGAAGGATCGTAACCTCCAAAGGCAACATTATTCATAGTGCCAGAGCTTGCCGCCGGTATTTTTTCTGGGATGGCCTGAGACAAAGCTCCCAATAGGACATCAACGATTCTCTGAGAGGTTTCCACATTCCCTCCTGCAGTGGCTGCTGGGTATTGAGCATTAACAATCGTCCCTTTTGGAGCTATGATTTTTAGCGGTCTCATCAGCCCTGTGTTGAATGGGATGTCTTCTTCGACGAGGCAGCGGAAAACATAGAGTACGGCGGAGTATGTTACAGCGTAATTGGCATTAACGCCCCCATCAACTTGAGAAGCGGAGGAGCTGAAATCGATTATTGCCTCATCATTCTTGAATGTAATTTTAACGCCGATTTTTATAGGCATATCTTTGATTCCATCGTTATCCATGTAGTCTGTAAAAGAAAAAGCTCCATCAGGGATATCTTTTATGGTTTCTCTCAGAATTTTTTCTGTATATGACTGAATGAGATGAGTGTAACGAAGCGTCTTATTTAAGCCAAATTTTTTTATGATCTCTTCTAGTCTCTGTTTTCCCTTTTCATTAGCTGCAATCTGAGCCAGGAGGTCTCCTCTTCGTTCTTCGGGAGTCCTGACATTGGCAAGGATCAGGTTCATGATGTCGTTGTTTAGTTTCTCTTTATGGATCAATTTTGAGGGGGGAATGATCATTCCTTCTTGGAAGATCTCGGTGGCAAGTGGCATAGAACCAGGAGTCATTCCTCCCACATCTGAGTGATGAGCTCGGTTAGCCGCGAAAAAGGCGAGCTTTTTGTCGACAAAAACAGGCGAAATACATGTTATATCCGGCAGATGAGTTCCTCCTCTATAAGGATCATTGAGGATCACTAAATCCCCCTCTTCAAAAGATACTGCGTCAAGAGATGCCTGGACTGAAAGTGGCATGGCTCCCAGATGGACAGGTATATGAGAGCCCTGGGCGAATGTCTCTCCCTTCTGGTTAAAAAGCGCACATGAGAAGTCTTTTCTTTCTTTGATGTTAGGCGAAAGGGCGGTTCGTCCCAAGACTGCGCCCATTTCTTCAGAGATAGATACAAATATGTTCTTAAATAGCTCTAATTCGATCGGGTCAAAGTCAAACATTTTACTTTTTTCTCTTATGAATAAGTAAATTCAAGAATCCATCAACTTCTAATGAATACGAAGGAGGAAGGAATGTTGTCGAATCGAAATCGGCTATAAGAGAAGGACCAGTCATCCTGTTCCCAGGCCGCAGCAGTGAGCGATTAAAGACTGAAGCTTTGTATTTTTTCCCTTCATAAAAGAGGTCTTGCTTTTTTAGAAAGGCGCTTTCTGAATCCTGACCTTCAGGGGATTGTTTTTTAAGGTTAATCTTTTTGCCTGCTCCTATAGCCTTCACCCTAACGTTAACAATCTCTACTGGTTGTTGAGCATGGCAGTAAGAATAGAGCTTTGTGTGTGTTTTATGAAAGTCTGGGATAAAAGAGAATACTGAAGTAAATTTATCTATGTGCGTGTAAGGAATTGTGATCTCATACGATTGTCCCAGATACCTGAGGTCGAGAAGAGGGAGAATCGAGACTTCACGCTCTTCAAATCCGTCCTCCTTCATGTCTTTAAGACCTTTCTCTTTCAGCTCAGCAAAATGCTTGTCGAGCTCTTTCTTGGTTATATCCTCTGATATTTTGAGGATAGATTTAGAATAATCCTTGATGGAATCAGCAAGAAGAAGTCCCAAAGCTGAAAGCACTCCAGCATTTTTAGGAACAATGACTCTGGCGATTTTAAGGTTAGAGGCAATCTCTACAGCATGCATCCCTCCGGCTCCTCCAAAAGAGAAAAGAGAAAAATTCCGAGGGTCGAAGCCTCGCTCAATGGAGATGACTCGAATAGCTTTCTCCATGTTTGCATTGGCGATTTCAATAATTCCTTCAGCTGTTTCCAGAAAGGGTTTTTTAATTCTTTTTGCCAATTTCTGTAGAGCTTTATGACTTCTCTCTGGGTAAATTTTCATTTCCCCACCTAGGAAGAACTCAGGCACTAGACGTCCAAGTACGAGATTGGCATCTGTTACTGTCGGATCGCTTCCGCTTCCATAACAAGCCGGTCCTGGATCGGCTCCAGCACTCTGGGGACCAACTCTGAGAGAACTACCCCTGTCAATATAGGCAATAGAACCCCCTCCAGCACCTACGGAGCGAATATCAATGATAGGAATTCGTAGAGGAAAATCTCCGATGAGGCTTTCGTTTGTTCTCCTGATATTACCATCCACTAGTGAAACATCAGATGACGTTCCTCCCATATCAAAGGTGATGATGTTTTTAAAGCCGGCGGCTTTGGCAAGGTGGAATCCTCCAACAACTCCGCCTGCAGGCCCTGAAAGAGCTGTCCTTATGGGCTCTGATTTGGCCCTGGCCGGGGAGATATAGCCTTCATTGGACTGCATGATCCGGAGGTCTGCCTTTTCCATTTTTTCTTCCAATTTCATCAGATATTTGCTTATAACAGGCATGAGGTAGGCATTAACAGTCGTCACAGCCGTTCTTTCGTATTCGCGATGTTCTGGAAGGATGCTGCTTGAAATAGAAACAAAAAATTTATTCTTTTCAAGTTCTCTCGCGATGATTTTTTCATTTGAAGAATTTGCGTAAGAATGAATTAAGGAAATAGCTACTGCCTCGATTCTTGATTTCTTAATCTTTTGGAGGATCTTTCTGAGGCCTGAAAGTCGAACTTTATTTTCGACCTTTCCTGAAACCGATGTTCTTTCGCAAGCCCCGAAACAGAGGTTTCGCGAAAGGAGAGGAATTCTTGACTCGCCCCTTAAGCTATAAAGCTCTCGTCTCGTTTGTCGTCCGATGAACAAGATATCCTCAAAGCCCTTGGTTGTAATGAGAGCTATCCGTCCTCCCTTTCTTTCGAGAAGAGAATTAGTGGCAACAGTAGTCCCATGAATAATGGAGGGAGCCGAGGCTTTGTTCAAGAATTCTTTTACCCCTTCAAGGATTGCAATGGAAGGGTTATGGGGAGTGGAGGGAATTTTTTTTATTTCAATCTTGCCGTTGTAGTGGATGACAAAATCAGTGAAGGTTCCGCCTGTATCAACACCAATTCTAACTGCGTTCTCCATTTAAGATATATTTATCTTTAAGGGTAAGTCAAAGTCAAGAGACAAAAGAGGGATGGGGTCAGGCTTTCATAACTTTGATAAGTTTTGAGTTTAGGCCTTATCCAGAGGGAAGCTAGATAATTAAGGGCACAATAATCTATATTGCCAATGGCAAGCCTTAATCCTGTTGGAGTAATAAAGTTATGAAAGTTATGAAAGCCTGACCCCGTTGAGGCGGTAGCTATTTGCAGGTGCTGCATGAAGTTGCGCTGCAGGTGGTGCAGGCGCTTGAGGAAGAGCTGATGCGATTGCCGCCTCCCCCGATACCGAAGGAAGAGAAAAGTTTTCGTATATCGTTGCTTCCGCAGGCACTGCAGGAAACATCCTTCTCTTTTCCGATGGAGACAAGACACTCGAAGTGATTGTTACACTTATTACACGTGAATTCGTATATGGGCATGACTTATTATTTTACATGATTTTTAATCATGAAAAAAGATGAATGAGAGACATAGGGTTAGGCGTTGCCCTCGTTATGAAAAAAAACTGTGCTTTGCTCCTGGGCGTTTCTAAACAGTAAAGCTTGAGTCTAATGGTCAGTAAATTATGAAAGTTATGAAAACCTGGCTCTATTCAATTTAATGTTATTTTACTGCAATGGCCTCGATCTCCACCTTTACGTCTCTGGGCAATCGCGCCACCTGGACAGCTGCACGAGCAGGATAAGGAGGTTTGAAAAATTCGCCATAGACTGCATTCATTTTGCTGTAGTCATTCAGATCCTGAAGGAAGACTGTGCATTTGACAGCTTTATCGAGAGAGCTTCCTGCTGCTTCGAGAACAGCTTTGAGGTTGCTCAACACGATCCGCGTTTGTTCTTCGATGTTACCAGTGCTTAATTCTCCCGTGGAAGGGTTAATCGCGATCTGACCTGAAGCGAAGATCATGCCGTTAGCCTCTATAGCCTGCGAATAGGGGCCGATGGCCTTTGGGGCTTTCTCCGTTTTGATTACTTTTTGCATTCGTTTACTCCTCCTTTCTTTTGAATACAGATTTGGACCGATTAATGCCATGCAGCTTAAGGTGACAAGGGCTTCTCTTCTTTTCATCTTAAGCTCTCCTATAAAAATTTATATAAAATATTTAGATCGGGCGAATCACTCATCATCCTGGATTATTCATAAAAAATGCCTATACTTTTTATTATTTCAAGTTATTTATTTCTTTGGGCAGTTTTAATTGTATATAAATCAGGTTTGAGATTCCAGAAAAAAGAAATTGTGATTGTTCCTGAATACAAGTATATTAAAATTTCAAAATTAAAATAATAATTTTAGAAGGAAAGGGATCGCGATGAAGAGCCATCATTGTCAAAAAACATCAATGTTTGCTCTATTTTTATTTTCAGTAGCATTCTTATTACTTCCTTCCTCTCCTGAGATAGACTGGCAGTCTGTTGAAAAAAAGACAGAGGAGTTATTTAAGGAGTATCTTTCCATCGATACTTGTAATCCGCCAGGAGATGTATCCGCTGCCGCTGAATTCCTCAGCAAAGCATTGAAGAAAGAAGACGTTCCGACAGACCTTATCTGGACAGATAAAGGGACTGGAAGAGTCAATGTACTCGCGCGTCTAAGGGGAACCGGAAAAAAACGTCCGCTCATGATGCTCAATCATATGGATACTGTCCCTTTCGATCGTCTTGGCTGGACAGTGGATCCTTTAGCTGCGATCAATAAGGGTGGTTATATCTATGGCAGGGGAGCCCTGGACATGAAGAATACCGGGATTGTCCAGCTTATGACAATGATACTCCTTAAACAAAATGACATCAGGCTGGACAGGGACGTTGTCTTTCTTGCTGTGGCGGACGAGGAGACTTCTGGGACCCTAGGCTCTGGATGGATTGTCAAAAATATGTGGCCTGAGATTGACGCAGAATACGTCTTGGATGAGGGAGGTTTTGGCACACAAGGTTTTTTTACAAAAGACGAGAGGCTTGTATTCTCTGTTGGAGTGGCTGAGAAGAAAGTTCTCTGGCTGAGGCTTTCTACCGCAGGCACAAGCGGTCATGGGTCGATGCCTCCAAAAGAAAACTCAAACTCGATAATGGCTCAAGCGTTAAGCCGGATCACCTCCTACAAAACTCCGATTCATATCACTCCAGTGGTTTCTGAAATGATAAATCGGCTGGGACGACTAGACGATACGCCCTATAATAATGCGCTCAAGAGGAACACGATTTCCCTCACGGTCATGAAAGGTTTTGTCGGCGATCCACCCAAATCCAATGTGATTCCAGGTAGAACAGAAGCAGTGTTGGATTGCAGGCTGCTTCCTGATCAAGATCCCAACACGTTTGTCGATAAGCTGAGACATATTATTAACGATCCTCTGGTGAAAATAGATTATATTGAACGGCCCATAGAATCGATCATCTCTCCTTATGAGACAGAACTTTTCAAGATTATAGAGAAGGAGACTCATACTGTTTATCCTGATTCTATTGTGGTGCCGCATCTGGTCATATACGGGACAGATTCAAGGTTTTTTCGGAGAAAAGGTGCGTCCTGTTATGGTTTTTTCCCTGGTCCTGTGACTATGGAAGAATATCGCACGATACATGGAAATGACGAACGGATACGAGAGAGAAGCTTAAGGGCCGCGGTTCGTATTTATCATAATGTAGTAAAGAGATTTTGCGAAGCAAAGAACCTTTAAGAAAAGAAAAAGGGGACAGGCTACTTTTTTTCTAATGCTGCAGAGGCTTGATGAATAAAGCCCACCTGCAGAATGCCATCATAGGCGTAGAGTAGCAATTTTGCAAATTTAGAAAAAAAAAGTAGCCTGTCTCCTTTTTCTAATAAAAAATGCTCGTATTTTTATTTGTGAATAACGAATTCAAATAGCTTTGACATAGTCTTTTACTAGTGATAGAAATAGGGTTATTCTATAGAGGAGGAGTAACAATAATTTCCACCAATCTTCAGTATTCATATATAAAAAATCTTTAAAATTTGAGGAAAGGAGAACCCACATGTTTAAGAAATCTCAAAGGCTTTTCTTCAGAAATTTTCTCTCACTTTTACTTGGATTGGCTCTTATTTTCACGATTCAGAGCTGCAAAAAAGCAGAGATAGAAGTTCCTGCTCCACCCGAGACAAACGTAGTAGAAGTTACTGATAATCTGCATGGTGTTGATATAGTCGATCCATATCAGTGGCTAGAGGACCAGGAAAGTCCGGACACAAGGAAGTGGATTGATATTCAGAATGAATACACGGACTCTATCCTGGGTGCTTTGGCAGGACGCCAGGAGCTAGAAAGCCTTGTATCTAAGTTTATTAAGATCGACACGATAAGCATGCCCATGGAGACAGCTGGTCGCTATTTCTTTCATAAAAGGAGCGCTGATCAGGACCTCTCGATCATCTATATGAGGGAGGGACCTGAAGGCGAAGATGAAGTGCTGATCGATCCTCATCCCATGAGCGAAGACCATACAACTAGCGTTAATATGATGGGCGCCTCACAGGATGCTAAACTTCTTGCTTATGCCGTACGAAAAGGAGGCGAGGATGAGATCGAGGTCAGGTTCCTTGATGTGGATGCCAGAAAGGACATCCCTGACGTTCTTCCACGGTCACGTTATTTTGGCGTTTCTTTGACTCCTGATAAAAGCGGTTTTTATTACACGCGCCATGAGAAAGTAGGACCTCGTATCTATTATCATGCAATGGGGACTGATATAAAGAAGGACAAACTGATTTTGGGTGAAGGGTATGGGCCGGAAATGATCCTTTTTGCTGACCTCTCTGATGACGGCCGATGGTTGGTTATTACTGTCCTTTACGGATCTGCAGCAGATAAAACCGAGATTTATCTAAAGGACCTTTCTGCCAAAAAGCCTGTTTTTCCTGTGGTCAAGGAAATTCCTGCTAGATTTTATGGGGGAATAGCGGGAGATACTTTATACCTTCAGACCAACTGGGAAGCCCCCAATCAAAGAATCCTTGCCGTGGATCCAAAGAATCCTGATAGAAAAAACTGGCGTGAGGTCATACCGGAAGGTGATTCAGTAATCCAAGGATTTTCAGGAGCTGGCGGCAAGCTCTTTGTTAGCTATCTCAAAGATGTCAAAGGCAGAGTGGAATCATTCGAACCGGATGGAACCCGCATCGGCGAGATATCTTTTCCGACTATCGGGACTGTCAGTGGCGTATATGGACGCTGGGATAGCAATGAAGCCTTCTTTATCTTCACCTCTTTTCACATTTCGACAACTATATACCGCTTTGATGTAGAAAAAGGAGAGAAGGAAGTTTGGGCCCAGATTGATGTTCCCATTGAAAGTGATAAATATGAGGTTAAACAACTCTGGTATGAATCAAAAGATGGCACAAAAGTACCGATGTTCGTCGTCCACGTCAAAGATATCAAGCTAGATGGTAATAACCCAGCTCTTCTTACGGGTTACGGAGGATTTAATATAAGTTCTACTCCATACTTTTCTGCTCAAGCAGCTGCTTGGCTGGAAAGAGGGGGAGTCTATGCAGTTGCCAACCTAAGAGGGGGCGGCGAGTTTGGGGAAGAGTGGCACAAGGCTGGAATGCGGGAAAACAAACAGAATGTCTTCGATGATTTCATTGCAGCTGCTGAGCATCTTATCAATGAAGGTTATACCAAATCTGAAAAACTAGCGATAAGAGGTGGCAGCAATGGCGGCTTGCTGGTGGGAGCGGCGATGACACAACGCCCCGAACTATTCGGTGCTGTTGTATGCACCTATCCGCTGCTCGATATGATCCGTTACCACAAATTCCTGGTCGCAAGATACTGGGTTCCTGAATACGGCTCATCTGAAAATTCTGATGAGTTTAAGTATCTCTATGCGTATTCGCCCTATCACCAGGTGAAAAAAGGAGCTAGGTATCCAGCCGTGTTGTTTATTACCGGCGATGCAGACACGCGTGTGGCTCCACTTCACGCCAGAAAAATGACCGCGTTAGTGCAGGCATCCACAGGTTCGGGAAAGCCTGTGCTTCTCCGCTATCATACTAAAGCTGGGCACTCAGGAGGACAGCCTGTCAGCGAACAAATAGCAAACCTGACCGATACTCTGAGCTTTCTCCTCTGGCAGCTGGAGGGCAAGTTTTAAATCAGTCAGCTAGGACAGGTTACCAAACTTGAATTTTTGAGTAAAATAGTATAAAAAATTAGGCTTTTGAATGGAACGGAATCAGATTTTTCTAACTTGAATTTTTTTGGATGATACGATAAAAGATTTAGCTTTTAAATGGTATTAGGCAGGCCAGCTGTTCCTAAGATCGAGGGCTCCGATCCTGTTGAGGAGAAAAAAGTCAAGTTATTCAACTTATTCAAGCCTGACCCCAATATCAATATCAAATAAGGAAGGAGGCTTAAATGAAAAGGAATCGTAATCTCTTGCCTTTGGTTTTGATTTTTACACTTGCCATCCCTTTATTCCTTACTGGCGGGATCGATGTTAAAGACACAAAGCTCCTGAGTCAACCGGCAATCAGCAAGACTCATGTTGCATTTGCTTATGCCGGTGATCTCTGGGTGGCAGGCATTGATGGGACAGGAGTCCGGCGTTTGACCTCTGCTCAAGGCAATGAATCCGGTCCTGCCTTTTCGCCCGATGGAAAACTTATCGCATTTAGCGCTAATTACGACGGCAACACAGATGTTTATATTGTTCCTGTTGAAGGCGGAGTCCCAAAGCGGCTCACCTGGCATCCGATAGCTGATATCGTTCGCGGTTTCACACCTGATGGTTCGGCTGTATTGTTTGTATCTCCCAGGTTAAATTTCTCAAGGGGATATACTCAGCTTTATACAGTGCCAGTAGAAGGAGCCATTCCGGAGAACCTGAAGATACCTGCAGCTTTTAAAGCGGCCTATTCACCAGATGGCACTAAAATTGCCTATACACCCCTGCCCGAAGCCTTTAATCAATGGAAGCATTACCGGGGAGGAACGGTTTCGGAAATCTGGCTTTGTTCGCTTAGCGATTACTCTGTTGTGAAGATCCAACAGCCAGAAGGACGGTCGAACGACACAGATCCTATGTGGATAGAAGAAAAGATCTATTTTCGTTCAGATCGAAACGGGGAGTTCAATCTTTTTTCATATGATTTGAAATCTAGGGAAATTAAGCAGCTCACTACGTATTCAAACTTTCCTGTGCTCAATGCTTCAGCAGGCGGGGGGAAGATCATCTATGAGCAAGCCGGGCATCTCCATATTTTCGACCCAAATACAAGGCAAAGTAAAAAGCTCGCTATTGGAGTTGCAGCCGACCTTTTAGAGGTCCGGCCTCGCTATGCTAAGGGCTTCCGGTTTGTCCGGAGTGCTTCAATTTCCCCTTCTGGGGCGCGAGCCGTTTTAGGGTTTCGGGGTGAAATTGTCACTGTTCCGGCTGAAAAAGGAGACCCCCGCAAACTGACAAACACAACTGGTGTTCATGAACGGTACCCGATATGGTCACCGGACGGAAAATCCATTGCCTATTTTTCAGATGAATCAGGTGAGTATGCTCTTCATGTGAGAAGACAAGATGGAAAGGAGAAAGTGAAGAAGTTTAAATTGACAGGCGCAGGATTCTATGACTTACCTATTTGGTCTCCGGATAGCCAAAAAATTTCCTTTGCTGACAACTCATGGAGCCTTTATTGGATTGATTTAAAGACAGGGGTCTCGAAAAAGATCGCCTCAGAACAGTTCTATGGCCCCGCTCGATTCAAAACTATCCACTCCACCTGGTCTCCTGATTCAAAATGGATTACTTACACTTTGAACACCGCAGCTTACATACAGAAGGTCTATGTCTACTCTTTAGAAAAAGACAAGTCTTACCCTCTTACAGATGGAATGAGCGAAGTAGGGGATCCAGTCTTTGATGAGAGTGGAAAATATCTCTACTTTTTTGCCTCCACTAATGCTGGCCCAGTTAAGCATTGGTTTGCCATGTCGAGCGCAGACATGCGGATGACGAAGTCGATTTATATGGCTGTACTGCGGAAAGATATCCCATCACCTCTGCAAAAAGAAAGCGATGAAGAGAAAGGAGTGGAAGAGAAAAAAGCGCCTGAAAAGAAAGCAAAGCCGAAAAAAGAAAAAGCTAAACCAGAGAAGAAAAAAGCAAAGCCTGAAAAGGCTTTCGCCATTGATTTTGATGGTTTAAACAATCGAATCCTAGCACTCCCTGTTAGTGCTGGTGTCTACTTCAACCTTCAAGCCGGAAAAGAGGGAGAAATTTTTTATCTGGAAGCCCCTCCTGTAAGCAGGGGGCCTTTTGCGCGGGAAACCAAGCTTAAGAAATTCGATCTCAAAAAACGTAAAACTGATGATGTAATGCCCGGAGTAAATTTTTTCACCGTTTCCGCTGATAAAAAGAAGATCCTCTATGTTAGCCGTAATTCCTTAGGGATTATTCCATCAGCAGGAAAAGCGAAGCCAGGTCAAGGAAGGATTAACACAGATTCCATCGAAGTTCGTGTGGATCCTAGAGCTGAGTGGAAACAGATTTTCTATGAAGCTTGGCGGATCAATCGTGATTATTTCTATGATCCAAACATGCACGGTGCAGACTGGAATGCTATGCAGAAGAAATACGCGGCATTTCTGCCTCATCTTTCATGCCGCAGTGACCTCAACCGGTTGATTCAATGGATGTGCAGTGAGTTGGCTGTGGGACACCATCGCGTTGGAGGCGGAGATTTTATCAGCCAGCCCAGGCGTGTTCCTGGTGGCCTGCTGGGAGCGGATTATTCCATCGAAAACGGTCGTTATCGCTTTGAGAAGGTTTATGGGGGACTCAACTGGAATCCAGAACTGCGTTCTCCCTTAACAGAACCTGGTGCTGATGTGAAGGCAGGAGAATATCTGCTCGCTGTGCAGGGAAAAGAACTTCTTCCTCCGACAAATTTTTACAGCCTGTTTGAGAACACTTCGGGAAAAATTATTGAACTTAAAGTTGGCCCAAATCCCGACGGGAAGGGCTCCCGCACAGTCTCAGTCGTACCCATATCCAGTGAATTTGCCCTGCGGAATCGCGACTGGGTGGAAGGCAACCTCAAGAAAGTAGATGAAGCTACTGGAGGGCGTGTCGCTTATGTTTATGTGCCGAATACGACTACTTTGGGACATATTTATTTCAAACGCTACTTCTTCCCTCAAGTTCACAAAGATGCGATTATCGTCGATGAACGGTTTAATGGAGGAGGCCAAGTCGCCGACTATTATATCGATATTCTGCGCCGTCCATTCACCTCTTATTGGGCTACACGTTACGGTGATGATATCCGGACACCCAGTGCCGCTATCATGGGTCCCAAGGTAATGCTCATAAACGAGTTGGCAGGATCAGGAGGAGACCTTCTGCCCTGGATGTTCCGGAAGTTCAAGATCGGTAAACTTATCGGAAAGAGAACCTGGGGAGGTCTGGTTGGCACTTTAGGATTCCCGGTATTGATGGATGGCGGGGGGCTCACTGCGCCGAATCTTGCCATCTGGACAGAAAATGGCTTTGTTGTCGAGAATGTCGGAGTCCCTGCTGATATCGAAGTCGAACAGTGGCCAGCTGATGTAATCGCGGGTCGTGATCCGCAACTGGAAAAAGCCATCGAGGTCATCATGGAAGAGCTTAAAAAGAATCCTCCTAAAAAAATAAAAAAGCCTCCTTTTCCAATAAGAGTGAAAAAATAGGACTCTTCTCCCAATCGAATGGGTTATTTTATGAACACAATACACGGAAATGGCTTCGCTCTCTTCAGATTTTTAACGCCATTCCCTCATCTTCCCTCCTGGCGCCTGCGTAACTCCGCACGACAGCCTTCTTCCTCCGGCCCTTGTGTCCGTGTCCCAAATCATTCCAGCCGATTGCCCTTGCCATGCTCAAACATACTCGGCGGCCGATTCCATCGGCTTCCCTCTATGGACGATTCGGGAAGGCTAAATCTTCAAGGTCGCTTCCTCCATTACCGTGTATTTTACCCGCACAATTTGGATAGGAGCCAAAAATAGAAATTCGAGGAAAGAACGGATAAACTGAAAAGAAGTAAAGCAAATGAGAGGTTTTTTCTGGGAGGCATGAATTCCCCCATTCTACCGGATATGCACTGAGGAGTGGTGAAACAGTATGAACGTACCTCAAAGTCTTGGTGAAAGTGAACAACATGGCTGAAAAAGTGAATGCCAAGAATTCCAATGCCAACACCCGCACACACCTGGCTCGCGACTTAGGTTTTATAGCGGCCATGTCAGTCGGCGTGGGCACTATGGTTGGAGCGGGTATATTTGTCTTGCCAGGCATTGTTGCCAGCAAAGCAGGACCCGCGGTTTTGCTGTCATTTGCCACATGCGGCTTCATTTCAATCCTCATCGCTCTCTGTATGGCTGAGCTTTCTACAGGAATGCCCTATGCCGGAGGAGGCTATTTGTTTGCGGTTCGTGCCTTCGGTCCCCTCGTGGGAACGGTTATGGGGTGGGCTCTCTGGCTGAGCCTTATCTTTGCCTCAGCCTTTTACATGATAGGATTTGGGTATTACATGGGCGATGCTCTGGGAGTGTCACCCACTTTAGTTGCTGTGATTATGACTGTTTTGCTAGGTCTTCTTAATTTTGTCGGAGCCAGAGAAACTGGCGGTACGCAAAGCGTTATAGTAGGAGTATTGATCCTTGTCCTGATTACTTTTGTCGCCCGTGCAATTTTCACTGTGGAGCCACAGAGGCTTACGCCGTTTGTTCCTCCAGAGATTGGATTCTCAGGTGTTATGATAACACTGCCCATCCTCTTTATCACATTCATGGGCTTTGCTGAGATATCTGCAATTTCTGAGGAAATCCGAAATCCGAATAGGAATCTGCCGTTGGCTTTGGTCGGCTCTGTTGTGGTTGTGACCATTATTTATTGCGCCGTAGTCTTCTGCATTCTGGGGTTAAGGCAGTATAACGATCCGAACATGGCGAATGAGACTGTGTTAATGGATTTAGCACGACAGCTTATGGGAAGAGGAGGGTATATCCTGGTCCTCTTTGGGGGCATCTTGGCTACAGTCTCCTCAGCCAATGCGAGTGTTATGGCAGCCTCAAGAATATCTTTTGCTATGGGCCGTGACCAACTCATGCCAGATTGGTTCAATCAGATTCATTCTCGCTTTAGGACACCCTATCTTTCTATTGCTGTGACAGGCGGTCTGACCATGGTTCTGTTGGTCATTCTCGGGGGGCATCTTGAACTCCTGGCTGAAGTTGCTGGTTTCCTGAGCCTTGTGCTTTATTCCCTCATCACCTTGGCTTGCATAATAATGAGGCACGCAAAACTGGATTGGTACAAGCCCAGTTTTCGCACACCTGGGTACCCGCTTGTCCCAGTGCTGGGACTAATGGGCTGCATTTTCGTTATGGTCAATACATCTAGGGCTACCCTTATCATAGGATACCTGATTGTTGCAGCCAGTTTTGTTTGGTATTTGTTGTTTTTGCGTAAAGGAACAAGACTGGTTGGTGCTTCGAATATCCTTTTAAGAGAGAAGGTCATCAATCCTCTCGTCGTCAGGGCTGAAGAATTCATTGTCGCCCGCCGAGGAGAGTTCCCTACCATTCTTGTTCCTCTAGCCAATCCAGATACAGAGCAATCGCTGCTTAAAGTGAGCACAGCTTTGGCGAGGAGACGCCGTGCACGCCTGCAACTGATTCACGTTGTGAATGTCCCATTACAGACTCCTCTTGAAGCAGGTCGAGCGGCTTATGAGAAACGTCGGGAAGAGCAAAAAACGCTGCTGGATATTGCATCTCGACATGCTGCTGAACAGGGAGTGAAGGCAAGGGCAAGTGCTATTGTCGCCCACAATGTTCCATCAGCGATCCTCAGTGTTGCAGATGTGGAACAACCTGATTTAGTGGTCATGGGCTGGCATGGCGAGATACGGAGACCTCGAATTCAGCGCACAAGCGTAGCAGGAGTGCTTAAGGTTGCCAAAGGAAATGTCGTGGTCCTTAAGACACGCGGCTTAGGAGAGGTTGGACGAATTCTTGTCCCCATCAGTGGAGGACCTCATGCCAAACTCGGACTCAAGGTGGCCAGTGAGTTAGCTGCAGAATGGGGGGCTTTAGTAACAGCGCTCAACAGTCAAGTTGGGCGAGGACCCTCGGCTGCTCGGTCCGAGTTCGACCGGGAAAGCATCCGGCTTTTTCGAGGAGTTGCCGAAGATTTCGTAAGAGATACTTTAGACGAGGTGGGTGTTCAAGCAGAGATGAATGTCGTGATGGATACAGATATCGTTCGTGCTATCGTCCGTGCCGCTGCAGAGCATGACCTTATTGTTATGGGTGCATCTAACGAATGGACTTTGAGAAGCTGGCTTTTTGGTTCAATTCCGGACAAGGTGGCAGACCGCGCTCCAGCTTCTGTTCTTATGGTTCGTTCAAGGGAATAAAAGACGGCTTCGTATCTATTTTTTTGTCATATCAGCGCGTATCAGGATGTCAAAACCCTCAAAATAATAGCGGCGTATTCCCTCATCTTCTTTAAAGTTCCCCTTTCCAGCCATTATTTCTTGAAAGGCGTCGGCCACACGCGGAATGACCTCGCTCTTTACCCACGGGTCATTATGCCCTGAACAGAGATAATCATATTCATCCACGCGAGAATTCAGTTTTTCAATAGAAGCGATGTATTGGTCAATATTTACATCTGCTGGATAGGCATAGAGAGGTCCCGGAAAGAATGTGTCACCTGTGAAAAGTATGCGATATTTCTTGTCTAAAAGGCATATGGAACCAGGAGAGTGACCGGGCGTATAGATAACCTCTAAGATGCGCTCTCCAAGATCGATAAGATCGCCATCTTCCAAGAGAGAAGTGGGGCTGACAGAAGGGAGTGTCCATGTTGTCGAGTCAAAATCTTTGGGTAAGGATTTCCAGATGGAATCTCCTGTGATGTGTCTTTGGAGCGATTCATTATCGATGTCTGTGCGAAGCTTTTTAATGCAATCCGGGTTATTAAAGCAAGCGATCTCCTCAAATTGATGGTTGTCTCCAATGTGATCCCAGTGTGTGTGGGTGTTCACTACAGAGACAGGCAGCTGAGTCAATTCAGAAACGGTTTTTTTTAAGTCTCCGATACCTGTTCCGGTATCGATAACAATAGCTCTTTCTTTGCCAATAACAAGGTAACTAATGGCTTCCTCGAATTGGTATGGCTCATAAATGGCATAGGTGTCTTCGGTGAGTTTATAGACTTCGAACCACTCTTGGCTGGTTTCCACTTTTTCTAATGTTGCGTAGATCGGCCGGGGAAGTTTTTCCCACCATTTTGCTGGTTGAATGAGTTCTGATCGCTCTTCTGCTTCAGTCTGCTTTTCTGCTGTAGAGCATATGACAAGCATCGGGCAGATCAAGGCAAACACAAAAATTTTCCATTTTTTGTGCATCTTTCAAAACTCCTTATCCTCTTATTTTCTGGGGGCAACTGAGAGGATTTTTTTGATAAGCTTGGGTTTATCGGGCAATAAACCTGATTTAGGAAGGCGAGGCAGGAGAACTGCCCAGTTGTGGTCAGCTTCAAAAACCTTCTTAAATAAAGGCAAAGATTCCCTTACTTTATCTAGGCTCGCAAGGGTGACGGCATGCCAGAAGGCCATTTCTATATTATAAGGGGCCATTTGTTCTGCTTTGCTGTACTCTTTCAAGGCTGCTTCGATATTCTCTTCAGCCATATATTCATCGCCCTTATTCATGTGTTCATATGCTCTGTGAACCGCTACCAACCGCTTCAACTCTTCTACTGGATCGGGATGGTCTTCGACTCTTAAGTCAACAATTCGGTCCTGCCATGATTGACCGGTGGGATTCCCTGTGACCACTATGATTGCCGCTGACTGGCGCCCTCGAATATCGCCTCCTTCTTTTTCGGCGGCTTCCAAGGCAGCAAGTAAACGGTCAGTAAGATCGCCATCAGTGGACTCATAGGCAGCAGCCATGGCTTTCCAGACCGTATTATTGAGCATAAGATTAGCCTGGACTGAGAATTGATCGCCCGTTAAATGGCCTGCTTCACTGATACACAATTCTCCTGTATGGGCAGCGATTCGTCCCTGATTGTCTATCATCGCTACCTGTCTTACTTCTTTGTTTGGATCAACTTCTATGAGTGCCTTTAAGGCCTGCGGGGCACTTTTTCCTGCTCTCATTAGACTCAACCCGAGGGGACCATAGGAGACTTCTACAAAAGACTGTGTAGCGATAGCCCCTACTCCTGCCTCTATCCAGGGAACCAGCGGTCCTACTGAAAACCAGTGCGATTGAACCGCCACACCTAGCTGCCCAGTTCCGGGATCTCGCGCCACGATTGAATATGTATGGATTGGCCTCTCTTTGTTTATTTTAGAAAATTTTTCCCCAGTGCTAGAGATGGTTAGAGCGAATATTAAAATAATGATTGAAATCGTCTTTTTCATAAAGTACCTCCTCTTATATTTGGCATTTTTGCATGCGTGTAAATATATATCTCCAAAAAATTAATTAAGTCAAGAAAAGGATAAAAAGGATTGAGAATTGGGGGCAGATCTCGTTTTTTGCCTTTTTATCTCGGCAACAGACTCTGATTTCCTTCTCTTGTCGCATAAAAGATCAAATAGCAAGGATTGAAGGCTATTTACTAAAAAAAAGCAGAGAGCAAGACCTGACCCCATATTCTTTTTTGATATTCTCAATTCTTGTTGCTATAATTAACTAAAGAATATATGCGAGGTTTCCAATAAGAGGTGGATATATGAAGAAACTAATGAGTGCATCGGCAAAGATAATGATTATTTTCACAATAGTGATTTTGATTAGCCTTAATACTGTATACACAAAAACCTTTGCTACTGTGGAGGGCACAGTAAAATCAGAAGATGGAAAACCTATTGCAGGAGCCAAGGTTATCTTAATATTTTCTGAAGATGGAAAAAAATATGAATTAACAACTGATAAAAAGGGTATATGGAGAAAGGCTAATGTTCGCCCGGGTGCATGGACCATTGGCTTTATGGCTGAAGGATATAAGCCGCAAAATATTAATATTAAGCTCTCTGCTATTAAAAAGAATATGCCTATTGATATTAAGCTTTCCCTTATTCCAAAATCACCTTTGAGCAAAGGAGATGTGCTTTACCAGGAGAAAAAATATGCTGAAGCGTTACAGGAATATCAAAGAGTTCTGGTTGAGAATCAAGATCTATTCCAGGCGTATGAGAAGATTGGGCTTTGTTACTACAGACTGGATGATTTAGACAAAGCCATAGAGAACTTTAAGCTTGTGTTGGAGAAGGAACCTCAATCACGGGATACTCTCATTAATCTCAGTGCCATTTATTTTCAAAGAGGCGAGCTTGAGGAAGGAATGAAATATTTTAATCGGCTCGATGAAAATAGTCTCACAGATCCCAGTCTTTTTTATAACATTGGCATTCTCTTGTTTAATAATGGAGAGGTTGATTTGGCTATTGATAATTTAAGAAGATGCATTCAGTTGGACTCCAATTATGTTAATGCTTATTATCAGTTAGCTTTGGCGGACCTTAATAAAGGGGATACGGGAGAGGCCAGAAGGAACTTTCAGAAAGTCATCGAACTGGCGCCTGAGTCTGAAAAGGCAGAACTAGCAAAAAAATTGCTAGAGAATATAAAATAAGAACCATTTTTGAAAACCCCGCGTAAAATCCATTAACCCCCTCGTTATTCCAAATATTTGGATTCAAATAATTGAATGGGAATTTGTTTATTTGGATGATCAGTATTTATCATTTTTTCTAATTTCTTTAATTGCAGTAAGATAAAAAAAAAATAAGTGTACCAAGAAAAAAAATGCTCATAATTACTAAAGTAATAGAAATCGGAAAATATGGATAGGAGGCGATTGGGGAATGCATTACATTTCTTACTAAATAATATTAATCACTATATTTAAGACTTAAATGTAAAGTTAATTGAAGTCTCATCCTTCCAAAATTTTGGATTCAAATAATTGAATAGAAATTTGCTTAATTGAATAATATTTAGTTTGCAGGATTTTCCTATTTCTCTCTAATTTCATTAATTTCTGTAAGATAGAAAAGAATCAAGATATGGCATAAATTTTGCTAACTAAAAGAATCTGAAATGTGTAAAGATCTATTTTTGAACGAATACATATATGAAATTCTGAAACTAAACATATCCTTTAGAACAAATGGAGGTGAGAATCCAGCAGATATTCATATTTTAATGGCTATAGGTTTGGAATGAAAAATCAATGTTTGAATTTTTATTCTAGGGCAATGGTAAATTTAGCTAAGCTTCTGTCAAACAAACGAGGAGCAAAGCCAAAAATTTTCCCGAATATTAGGGAGAAGGAGAATAAAACAGTATGAGAAAGTTCAAAACTTTATCTATATTAGTTGCTGTTCTTATGATTGCATCTTCTGCACTTTTCGCTCAAACTCAAAGTGGAACTCTGAAAATCACAGTCGTTGATGATGAAGGTACGGCCCTTCCGGGCGTTTCATTGACTCTCTCAAGTCCTGTTATGATGGGGGAAAAGACTTTAATTTCAAACGCGGCTGGAGAGGTTTTGTTTGTTAATTTAACCCCGGGGATTTATCAAATCAAGTCTTCTCTTCCAGGATTCCAGGAAAAAACCTCAGAAAGCATTGAAGTATCTCTGGATAGACAAACCGTTCTTCAGATTGAGTTGAAACAGGCAACGATTGAGGAATCCATAACTGTTGTCGCTGTTACTCCTGCTGTGGACACCACAAAATCTGTTATAGCAGAGCATGTAACTCATGAAATCGTTGAATCTCTTCCAATAGCTCGAGATTTTGTTGGATATCTCCAGCTGGCAGCTGGAGTCAACATGGTTCCCAACTCTGGGGGCAGAGATCTCTCTCAGGATCCAGCTGGTAAAGGCGGCATGAATTACTGGGACCGAGGTTTCCAAGGAGCGATAAACGTAGATACAGGAGGAGGCAAGCGTGGCTCCAGAGATAATGTCTATTTCTTGGATGGAGTAAACATTACTGGAATGGCAGCTCAGAGAGCCTTAATGACCTTTAACAACGAGGTCATCCAGGAGCAGGAACTTATGACTTCAGGTGTTCCAGCTGAATATGGAGGAGGTAAAGGTGTTGTAGGAAACATCGTGACCAAGTCAGGAGGAAACAGATTTACAGGCTCTGCAAACTTTTATTTCCAACCCGCCAAATTATTTTTGGATTACGGCGGGAGCGCATATGATAGTGCGGATGATTCCACAATGCTCGAGGGCTTCAAAGACAACAAATATGATACTGCGGCAACTTTTGGCGGCCCGTTATTGAAGGATAGAGTCTGGTTTTTTCTTTCTGGACAATACAGAAACAATGCAAAAGATTTCAGGCTCTCAGAATCCGCTTCTTCAATCCGCGAGGAAGTAAACTACAAACAGAAAAGAACAGGGCTTTTTGGCAAAGCCTCATTCAAGTTGACTCCGAATGATTCATTTACTTTTCTGTATTTCTTGGATGACTATACTGTTGAGGGTTCCCGTGATAAGACCGAAATCAAGACTCGTCAGCCCTTATACGACTACAATATGGGTGTCTACAGCGGTTATTATCAGAGGATCTTTGGAGAGAACCTCATCGTAGATTTTCGTTACGGACATTACTGGTGGGGATATGAGCTTGGTCCCCGCTTTCCAGATGCAGGCGTTGAGGACAGGCTTTATTTTATGCCTGGAGAATACCCGCCCATTGAGCAATTCCAGTTTGGGAGCTATTCGGATGGTGCCGATAATAGAAACACCAGGGATCAATTCAGTCTAAATGCTGAATTGTATTTAGGCAACATGCGGATCAAATCGGGTGTAATGTACACCAATGAGTATGATAAGGACGACGTATTTTATCCATTAGGAGAAGTCCGTTCTTCTTTGGATCCTAGTCTTGTCGGAGTTACTCTTGGAGAACTTTACGATGTAGGCATTATGCCGCATAGCGAATTCGATGAGAGGCTAGTTCCCTGGTTGAATTCACACTGGGGTCCAACCTCTGATGCATATGATGCAAACGGGGATGGCGTTGTTACTTCCGATGAGTTGAAAGCGGCAACCTATAGTGCTATGGGTGAAAACGGGTTGAACTTCATGAGAACCTATCAGGTCGAAAAAGGTCCTAATAAAGTTCGTGCCCAGCGCTGGATTGGCTATCTCATGGACGACTGGAAAATCAGTGATTACTTCACGCTCAATGCTGGGGTGAGAGTAGAAAATCACCATTACAAAGACTCGAAAGGTGAAACAATCCTTAATATGGATTTTGTGTTTCTGCCCAGAATAGGATTGGTCTGGAATATCGGTGGGAGAGGAACCCACAAATTAACAGCCTTCTACGGGCACTTCTCTGATCCCACGCCTATGGGCATGGTCCACTTTGCTGGAAACCTTTCTGGACGAGTTCGTCACGAGCAGATCTGGCTTAACAACGACTGGTACACTTTTCGCATACGTGGAGGAGAAAAACAGAGAGATTGTGAGTGGACCCCGAGCACAAGAGATGGTTTTGCCAGAGAGTTTTCCTTGACTCATGAAATTGATTTAGGTAATGGACTGGTTATTGCAACCCAGGGATATTATCGCGGAGACCGTAGAATTATTGAAGATTATGATCTCTTCACTTATGTTGAACATATGCCGGACGATTATTCCCATCTCGCTCTCACTTTTGAGGATTTTGGCTATCCGCCGGAAGGTCCGCCTCCCAATATCAACTATTTCCTCTCTAACCTCTGGGGAGCTAAAAGAGACATCTACGGTATTGACTTTGAAGTCTCAAAGCGATTCGAAACCGGCTCTTTTATAGTTGCCCAGTATTCGTACAAGTACGCTCTTGGGAACAGCCAGTCTGATGCAAATGCAGACCTTCAAGGTGATTTTATCTTCCTCGACCCAAGAAATGATTGGATGTGGGGACCTACTCCTGGAACTATTCCTCACAAGATAAAAATCTTCGGCACATACAGAACTCCGTTTGGCTTGGATATTGGAGGCCTATTCTACTGGAATACAGGAATGAAATACACTGAATCTTTTGACTTTTACCCTGATAGATACGACATTTATTACAATTGGCCGCTGGATGATGGTACATATGTAAAAACCGGACAAGAGAAAACCCAAAGTTATTATCAAGTTGATTTAAAGTTCAATTACGCAATAAGGCTTTACGATACGGCAGTTGTTGATCTGTTCCTCGATGTTTACAACCTTACTAATAATCAGGCTGGTATCGATCTTCAGTATGCCCACAATGAACCAAAATGGGGTTATCAAGAGATAACGGAAATCCTGATGCCCATGAGACTATATGTCGGAGCCAGAATAAGGTTCTAACCTGAAGTTGAAACATGAAGAGGCTGGCACCTTAAAGAGGGGCCAGCCTCTTCATTTCCTCTAGATCTAGTTATTATTTTTGATTTTTTTATGGAATTGAGGAAAATGGCATTCAAAAAAATAATCCTGCTCGCATTTATCAGCATCTTCATCCTTTTTTTCCTAAGCCCGGTTACTTTTACGTTGGAACCATACAAAAGCTTCACGCAACAGAAAAAACAGAAAATTCCCAAACCTACCTACGAGGTGGAAGTTATTGTGACCAATGTTCATGTTATTGTAACTGACAAAAAAGGAAATCGAATCATAGACCTGAAGCCTGAGAATTTTGAAATTTACGAAGATGGCTTGCTCCAGAAATTGACGAATTTTTATGAAGTCAAGGAAATGGAAGTTTATGCCTCTGTGCCTGAAAAAGAAAAAGAGAAACCTTTAAAACCCTTGCCCGAGAGTACTTTCCAGATGAAGAATAAAATTATTATTTATTTTGATAACTGGCATCTCCATCCCCTGAATAGAAATTGGAGCATAAAAAAATTAGAGTCATTCATTCGAAATAATTTTTCTCCTGAAAACAATAACAACCAGGGAATGGTGGTTTCTCTCGATCAAAAACTTGAAATCTTACAGGAATTCACTTCGAATGAAGGGCAACTTCTCCATGCTATAAATCAAGTAAAAAAACGCTCTGGCCAGTCTCTTTTACGAGCAAGGGCCAAAGAAGATATGAGAAAAGAGCTGAACAGAATGGCCACAGAATCAACGCAGATTAGCAAATATGATAATTATGATAGGACTTTAGGCTATGCCAGGAGCTATGTAGAGGCCGAGCGAAACGACCTTATATACTCCATGAAATCCCTGAATGCTTTTACAGATCATTTAATCGGAATCGAGGGTAAAAAAATATTGATTTATGTCAGCGATGGATTGCCTATAAATCCAGGTGAGGAAGTTTTCACTTTCCTTGATCAAGCCTTTCCTGTAGGAAACGCTAGGGCAGAAGCCATGAATTATAATGCCACAAAGATTTTTAAAGAAATGACAGCAAGATGTAATGCGAATGAAATTGCTCTTTATCCCATCAATGCTAAAGGACTTGAGAGCATGACTCTCTCAGCAGACAAGCAGGCGGGATGGAATGTTTATTCTCGCGGTTCTGGGATGGTTAAACCTACTTCGAGAATAACAGATGACGCTCTTAAACTGATGGCGCACGATACAGGCGGGCTTGCCATTCTAAACACCAATGATATTGACTCAGGCCTGGAGAGAATCGAGGATGACCTTCAGTTTTATTATTCACTCGGATATGTGTCCCCTCATCGCGAAGATAATAAATATCACTCTATTCAGGTTAAGCTGGTTGGAGTAGGGGAGAAATATAATATTCGTCTCCGGCATGGATACATGAGGATTTCTCAGGAGGAGAAGATTAAAGAGAGCATCTCTTCACGGTTGTTCCTTCAACGCGAGTATAATCCTATGAACATTATAGTGCAGGCCATGCCTGTAGAGCCAAGGCCCGGATCGAAGAGGCTTCGTTTGACTCTAAAAATCCTTATCCCAATAAAGAATTTAACGTTGTATCCTCAGGACGACAATTATATCGGGCAAATTAAAGTGTATATGGCTCTTATGGATTCGGCAAACAATATATCACCCTGTCATGAATTGACTGAAGATATCAAGATACCTTCCAAAGATTATGAGATTGCTGTTAAAAGCAGATATCCCTATTTAGCGGAAATGTATGTAGATCCAAGTAATTATACCATCTCTCTCGCTGTTAAAGATGTCCCCTCTGATATCATAAACTATATTCAATTAGAAAAGACAGTAGAACCCCTAAAATAGGGAATAGTTCTTTAAGATTCCTATCGCCTTTAGATATTTCTCTTTCCGGTCGCATTCCACCCTTTTGATGCCGGTGAATTGTTTAACACCAGGTTTTAAGCAGTTTTCTTTTTTCTATTGAGCAGAGGTGTCTTCTTCAAAAATGCCCACTGTGTTTCCTTCCGAATCTTGAAAGTAGGCCATATATCCAACTCCGGGGATCGCTTGTTTTGGCTGAATGACTTTGCCACCCGCTTCAGTTATTTTTGCTGAATATTCATCCACAGATGGGACATCAATTGTATTAATTGTCGACGCAGTCGGATCTTGCCGTTTCATCAAACCTCCGTCTATTCCTGGCTTATCCTTGGGGCCAGTCATAACGAGCCAGTAGTCCATAGGCCCTTCCCATTTTTTGATTTCCCATCCGAAGACCTCAGTATAGAATTTGACGGCTCTTTCCGGATCATCCGCGTTAATTTCGAAATGAACGACTCTTGACATTTCTATATCTCCTTTTCATGAAATCGGATATTAGATTAGTGAACAGCATGATGAATGTCAAACAAGAAAAGGGGACAGTCCCCAAGGAGATTGACAAAAGGTTTAGAAAATTTTACAGTTTTCCCACCTTTGGAAAGATTGTTTAGAAATTTCAACCAAGGAGGGTAGCAATGGAAAGCGTCTACAAAGTTATTGAATTAATAGGAACAAGTCCTGACTCCTGGGAGGAAGCTGCGAAAAACGCAGTTGAAACGGCTGGGAAGAGCCTTAAGGACCTGAGGATTGCAGAAGTTGTAGAGTTTGATATGAAAGTTGAAGATGGAAAAGTCGTTGCCTATCGAGCAAAAGTAAAGGTCTCCTTTAAGTATCAAGATTAGACACAGACATCTAATCTCACGATGATATTTACTCTGAATTATTCATGAAAAATGCAGATACCTTATTCGATTAGAGCAGCAAATAGCGAATAATCCAGGTTGCTTAGAGAGAGGGAGTGGAGCGCCCGGACTTGATTGTTTTTTGCGCATAATTTAAGTTTAGATTTTTTTTGCTGATTTCCGAAATTATTGAAAATGAGAGCTCTTGTCACAGGGGCATCTGGTTATATCGGTGGACATTTAGTCAAAAGACTATCTGAGGATGAAGTAGAGACCAGAGCCTTTGTTCGAAACACGAGTAATATCACGAAATTAAAAGAGCTTGAGAATGTTGAGATTTGTTATGGAGATTTAACGGACTTTTCCTCCTTGGAAAAGGCAGTCAGGGGGATCCAGGTCGTTTATCATATCGGAGGATTAGCGAGTGATTGGGGAGATTACAGGGACTTTTATCGGGTTAATTATTTGGGAACCAAGAATACACTCCAGGCCTCAGTGGATTCACATATTGAGAAATTCATTTATCTGAGCACAATGGGTGTTCAGGATCTAAAGGGGAGTAGCGTTATTCAGGAAGATCAGCCATATGGCCGTTTTACTGGAAATTATTTGAGGTCAAAAGCAAAGGCCGAACAATATGTCAGGAGATACAGCCACCTTCTTCCAACGGTGATAATAAGACCTCCAGCTGTTTATGGACCCGGGGACCCTCTATGTACGACAAGAGCTTTGAGATTTGCGCAAAGAAATCTAATGCTTCTTATAAGCAGAGGAAGAGGGATTTTTCCGCATGTTTATATTGATAATTTAGTCGATGCTTTATGTCTTGCGAATCAAAATGAGAGTGCTGTGGGTGAAATATTTAATCTTACGGATGGCGAAGATACTTCAACTGGTGAGTTCTTCACGAACCTCAATCACATTGCAGGCAAAGGAAATATTCGTCTGATGTTCCCTTATCCCATTGCTTGGGGAGTAGCTCTCCTTATGGATATTTTCGCACGCCTGACAGGAAAACATCCACTCTTGTCCAGGGTTGCCTTTAAGTTTTTAACCCTTAAGTGTCGATTTGATATTTCTAAGGCAAGGAATAAACTCGGATATAATCCTGCTGTATCCTTGAATGAAGGGATGAGAAGAATCAAGCTCTGGTGGGATTCGAAATATTACTCACAGTAATATTTTTCGCTTAATATTGACTTTTTTATGACTGGGAGTTATATAAGACTAATCTTATATTTGGGGTGAAAAATGCAAAATATCCTTGGAGCCAAACTCAGAAAATCTAGAGAAGACTTAGGTATTACTCAAGATGCACTTGCCAAAGCAGTGAATTTGTCAAGTGAATTCATATCGCTCCTTGAGCTGGGAAAAAGAAAACCTAGCCTTGAAACCTTAACGACCGTTGCCGGTTATTTTAAAAAGGATGTCTCATACTTCCTTCAAGAAAAAGAAACAGCATTTAATCTTCTTCTAAAGGGGGAAGGCGTGGAGATAGAGTCTAGAAAGGAGTTGAACAAATTCAAAAAATATTGCGAAGAGTATACGTGGCTTGAAGAAATAACATCGAAGCGGATTGAACTGGCTCCTTTTTATTCGAATATTTCAGCCGAAAGAATGGCATATGAAGAAAGGAGAAGGCTAGGACTAGGAGAGGAGCCGATCCGCGATGTTTTTTCGCTTCTTGACCTTAGCGGGTGCCACGTTATAAGGCAGCCGTTTTCAGAGAAATCGCAGATTTCAGGAGTTTTTATCTTTTTGGATGTGAGCGAATCTGCTTTTATATCGGTCAATTGTGCTCAATCCTTTGGAAAGCAGGTTTTCACTGCTGCCCATGAATACTGTCATTACCTTAAAGATAGAAATACAGGGCCTATCATCGACAATCCAGATGTTTTCATTGATGAATATATAACCCTCTATCATCCCCGTGAGATTTTTGCACAGACTTTCGCTTCAAGATTTCTGATGCCTCCGAGAAAAGTGAAAGAAATCATAAGCAAAGATATCCGCTCGAGTCAGTTAAGCTATAGGGATGTTCTCTACCTTAAACGGTATTTCGGTGTTGATATTCATTCAATGCTTCGGACTCTAGAAAATTTAGAGTTTGTCTCAAGCGCCAAATTTGAAGAGTTCCAGAGATTCGATCCTAAGGTGCGTGAAAATGCTCTTTTTGGGGATTATCAAGATAATGGACGACAGCAAAAAGAAAGAGGAATGCCCATTCGCTCAGATCGGTTCAAAAGCCTGGCACTTGAAGCTTATAAGAAGAAAAAGATAAATCTCGAGAAGCTGTGTGCACTCCTGGGCAAGAAAAAAACGAACATCGCATCCATGATTTAAAATAAAAAAAGGGGGACAGGCTACTTTTTTCAATGGATAATTATCATTTTAACTTCACTGTGAGAATCAAAAAGTTTCAAATTATTTTAATCCTATTCTCTATGTTTTTTTTCTATTTAACAGCTCTGCCATTTCAAAATTCAGATGAACTTGAAATCGTCCAAACAGATACAACGATCAGGATTGATGGGAGCCTTGAGGAATGGAGAATAGTTAAAGGTCTCCCTATCCACTTTACTCCAGGAGGGAAGCGAGTTGATCCTTCATCTGATGCTACTGTGACAGCCAAATTTACATTTGATTCAGAAAATTTTTATGCGGCAGTAAAAGCTATCGATGACTACTTTGAGTTTCCAGACAGAAGTTGGAGATATGGGGATGGATTTTATTTGACTTTTATCGACCCCTCCCAAGGAAGCCAGAGTAACCGATTTTATACCTTTGGATTTTCCCGCCAGGGTGAGCTGGATACAAAGGTTCTGGTTAATCAAGATGGGGTCTATTTTCCAGGAACTTCAATAAAGGATGTAAGAGTAGAAATCATCCCAGATGCTCTTCAAAAGATAATAACGTATGAGATCGCTATTCCTTGGAAATACATTATTCCTTTCAAGCCTTTCATACAAAAGCAGTGGGGGATAAACCTTATCTATGTCGACAGAGATCAGGAGAGGAGGGAAATATTTCAGCTTTTTCCTGATATGAACTATGACACTGAAGCTACAAACCTGAGAAAGGGGGCCATATTTAAATTTATAAGCCAATTGCCAGAGAGCCCCGAGTTCCAGACCTGCCTGAGTGCCACACACTTCTATCACGACAGCGAAAAAGCAATAACTTGTGCGGTCAATTCGCCATCTGAACAACTTGGTTGGGAAATCTACTATAAACTTAGTTCAGGGGACCTTATTGTTTCCTCTTCAAACAATATCGCCTTAGAAAAGGGGATAAATTCATTCAGGCTGGTTATTGAAGATGAATATCACTTATCTGGTTTATACAACCTGAACCTAAAGATCGTGGATGAAAAAGGCACCCTGAGGTATGAAGAGGAAAAGGAATATTTTGTCTTAAACAAGAATGAATTTGAGAACCTCCATTCAAGATTGAATGAAACAAAAGACAAGGAGCTTTTCACAAGTGATATTATTTTCAGGGAGAGTATCCCCATTCTGGAAATAAGGTTGGAATGGATCAAGCAATTCATGGAAGATTCGCCTCCTTTTTCAGATGTTGATTCGTTGGCTCAATTGTATCAGGAGACAAATAGTTTATTCAGAGATATCAGCAGGGGAATGGCGGTTCTCTTTCCCCCGGGGAAAATTGCAAGACTCGCCCATCGGTCAGAAATAGATAACACGCTCCAGCCTTATTCTGTTTTCGTGCCCGAAAGTTACAAGAAAGATGTTCCAATCCCGCTTTTTGTTTCATTACACGGCAGCGTAGTAGATGAAAAAAGAACCATACAATATGTCACAAGAGTTTTACAAAATAAGCTAAAATGCATCATCCTGTCTCCAAAAGCCAGAGGGCTTTCCGATTGGTATTTGGGTGACTCGGGTAAGGATGTTATAGAGTGTATTAATCATTTGAAAAAGCTGTACAGCATTGATGAGAAAAATATTATCCTTGATGGATTTTCCATGGGAGGATATGGAGCCTGGCGTCTGGGGCTTCAATATCCAGATTTGTTTAAAGCGGTAATAATCAGGTCAGGAGCAGTGACGGCTCCACTTCACTTGAAAGGGTTTAAGATTATTGATCTCCTGGATAGGGGCGTAAGATTAAACGTTTTTATCGTCCATGGAGATATGGATAATGCTGTTCCGGTTAAAAACACCAGGAGAGTAGTTGAAAGGTTGAATGAGCTGGGTATTGAACATAATTATATAGAAGTAAAAGGAGCCGCTCATGGCGGGTATGACAAATGGGATGAAATTTTGGATTGGTTGAAAAATATAGTAATAAAATGAAATATGTAAATTTTGAGTTTTCTAATCAGAAGAAAGATTGTAATTTTTCATTTTGTAGCTCAGAATTCTCTCTGTAATTCCGAGAGCCCTGGCAGCTTTGCTTTTAATTCCCTTATTTTCTAGAAGTGCCTTCTTTATTTCTCTGATCTCGATATTCTTCACTTTGTCTGATAGAGATAGGCCTTCTGGCTTCAAATCCTCCTCTTTTTCATCTTTCAGGAAAAGCGGTAGTTCAGCAGATGTTATATGGCTCCCTTCGCAAAAAACAACTGCTCTTTCCACAACATTTTCCAGCTCTCTGATATTCCCTTGGAAGGAATAATGAAGGAGAGAGTTCATGGCTTCAGCCGAAATCCCTTCGATTTTTTTCCCCTCCTTCTCGCTGTATTTCCGAATAAAATGATCAACAAGAGGAGGAATATCTTGTTTTCTTTTCCTAAGAGGGGGGACATTGATGTGGATAACATCCAGCCTGTAATAGAGGTCTGACCTGAAATTTTCTTCTTTCATTAGTTTTTCCAAGTCCTTGTTTGTAGCTGCGATAATCCTTACATCTGATTTCAATGGACGGGATGAGCCCAAACGATAAAACTCTCTATCTTGGAGAAAGCGGAGCAGCTTGACTTGAAATTGGAGAGGAAGATCTCCTATTTCATCCAGAAAGAGCGTTCCTCCTGAGGCAGCTTCGAATTTTCCGATTTTCCTTTCATGGGCACCCGTATAAGATCCTTTTTCTGCCCCGAATAGCTCACTCTCGATTAGCGTCTCTGGAAAGGATGGAATATTGACAGCCAAATAGGGCCCTTTTTTTCTCCTTGATGAAAAATGAATGGTCTTTGCCACAAAATCCTTTCCAGTTCCTGTCTCGCCTGTAATAAGGACAGTTGCATCGCTCTTAGAAGCCTTTGAGGCGAGAAGCGCCACTTCATTCATCTCTGAGGATGAAAACACGAAGTTTTTAGAACTGAATCTCTCTTCAAGAGAGCTTTGAAGAAGGGAAACCTCATTTTTCAATTTCTGTCTTTCCAAGGCCCTTTCTAGCACTAGAAGAAATTTTTTAAAATCAATGGGTTTGACGATATAATCATAAGCTCCCTCTTTCAAGGCCTCGACAGCATTCTCAATATTGCCAAAAGCCGTTACTATTATTGGAGTAATTAGAGGATTCTGTTCTAATATTTTTTGAATAACCGCAATTCCGGTCTCACCATCGAGCTTGTAATCGATAATTGCAATGTCTATAGCATGTTCGGCGATTATGCTGATAGCTTCTTTCCCAGAAGCTGCTTCAAAAACTGCGTAATCCTCACGTTCAAGATTTTCCTTGATCAATCTTCTCTGCAGAGGGTCATCTTCCACTATTAAAAGATTCGCCTTGTTCATATTATCCCCCGGGCATTTGGATGAAAAAAGTGGTTCCTTGCTCGATCTCACTCTGGACTTCTATCTTTCCCTCATGTGCTTCGATTGTCTTTTTCGTAAGATAGAGCCCTATTCCTATGCCTTTCTTTTTTTTGGAGAAGAACGGTTCAAAAATATGCTCCTTATCTTCCTCGGCTATCCCTTTTCCTGTATCTTTTACCGTAATGAAAACTTTTTTTCTGTATTGTTTTGCCTGAATCAGAATTTTGCCTCTATCAGTCGCTTCAAGCGAATTTTTGAAAAGATTCAAGAACGATTGGCTCATTAATACCTTGTCTGCATTTAAAGCAACTGGGACGTTCTGAGAATAATCTATTTCAACTCCTGTCTTGCTGACTTCTTTGATGAGTGAGTCGCGAACGTCTAAAATCAAATCTTTCAGGAGAAACTTTTCTTTGTTGAGTTTTAGAGGTCTTAGAGAATCCGTAAACTGATTAATGATTCTTGTAACCTTCTGGATTTCCTTTTTGCCGAGAGAAACATCTTCTTGATACTCTTGAGGCACTCTTTTTTGAAAAAGCTCAAATAGAAGAGAAAGGCTGTTTAATGGATTTTTTATTTCGTGGGCCACACCAGATGTGAATGCGGAAATCTCTCGGTATCGCTCTTTCTCTTTTTTTTCCTCCTCTGCTTCTCTCTTTTTCTCGAGATAATGGGTTTGAAGCTGGTAGAGGCCTATAAAAAAGATAGCCCCGATCACGAAGATGAATCCAAAGATTATGAAAAAACTCCGCCTGGAATGAGCTATCATCGCACCTAAATCTTTCAAAGAGTATCCAAGATATAGGTAGTAAGTTTTTTCGCCACCGGGTGAAAAGGAAGAGAAGAGGTTGAATATTTTCCCTGCGGGTGAGTCAATGATCCATGAGGTTTCTTTCTCTATCTTTTCAAGAGAGAGAGGGAGGTATCCTTCAAAACGGGAGCTCCAGCCAAGAATTTCCTTATTCTCATCTATCATAGCCATATAATAGATGTTTTCTTCCTGGGAGTAGCGTCCAAGTATTTCATTTGCAGGGTTATCCTCTTTTAGAAGATGGGATATATTGACCTTTAAAATCTCAGCCGTGGCTTGGAGCTGCTCTTTGACCAAATGTTCTACTTTTTTCCTGATATAATTCTGGTTGAGATTTGAAAGGACGAAAAAGATTATGACTATCCCTAGTAAAGGAAGGTAAAAAAATAAGAGGTAATTCTTTTTTCTCAAAATCTCTTACCTTTTCTTCTTCCCTTTTTTTTCATCGGTCCTCCCCTCCAGTTCGGGAAGCCTTGTTTATCCCGGAGGATAAGGGTTTCTCCCCTGGATCGTATCGCGCGGGCAATAATGCTCTGGGTTTTTTCTTTAGTTGAGTAGAGAGAACCAATAACCATCAAATTTTCGCCTTTATGAAAATCATGATCAAAGAACCATACAGGGCTGACTTCTACTTTATATATCTCGCGCGTGTCTTTTTTCTCAAGCATGATGATTAAAAATGGAGAGGTGTTTTTATAGCGGGGCTCCATGGTTATTTTTTGGATCTTCCCTTCTACTTTTATTTCTTTATCAACGTTGTAAAAATGTTGAGGTTCCTGACCAAAAGAAAGGCTCGCGAATATTATCCAGATAAAGAAAATGGAAAGTTTTTCTTGTCGCCTCATTTCCGTTCTCCATAGTTGATATTCCATTCAATCCCTGCTGAAAAGAAGTGCCCTTTCCATTCAAAAAAGGGATCGCTTGAATGGTTGTTTATATAAAGATAAGATAAAAATAGAGAGAACCTGGGGAAATTCTTTTCTGCTCCCACTTCAAATTGTTTTCTTTCATCCTTTCTTGTTATATCTAAAGAATTTCCATCGAGACTCATGCTCTCAATCCCAGGGAACTCTTTATTGGCCATAGTATACCCCATTTTGAGTTGGATGTTCCAGGGCAGCATTAAGGTCAATAGAGTGCCGAGCTCGTAGCCGGCCCAGGAAAATCCGTCGTAGGAAGGATTTTCGACCGTGTAATATTCTTCGATAAATGTGAAAGGATTCTTTCCAGATAGGGTCATTTGTTTCATGCCGGAGAATCTGAGTCCCACTTTGTTCCCCAGTCCTTGCGCGATCAATCCCGTGAGAGAAAAAACTTGAATCCCTTCTCCCTCACTCTTGATTTGAGTGATAGATTGGTATTGTCTCCAGCCATATTGTTTGCCTTTTCCTTTTCCACCATAGGAGAATTGACTTTCATCGGGCTGAATGATTTCCTGAGTAAGATAAGGATGCAAGAAGAATTTGTATCCCCAGGTCATCTCTGCCTTAAGCGTGGTCTTTGTCTGGAAATACTTATCCAGAGAAGCGAATAAGGAATGAGTTATGGAATCGAAAGGGGAATATTTATAATTTTTGTATTCCAGGGAATAGTTTAACTTAAAAATCGATGTCTGGCTGAGATAAGTCTTGAGAGCGCTGAAGAAACCGAAAGAGTAATAATTGAAATCACTGTAATCTGATCGATAGAAAGCCCCTCGGCCCGCAAGAGAAAAATAAAGGGCAGTCTTCTCGTTGATGGGGTGAAGATAGTCCAAGCCAATGTCATGGATATAATAAGTGAGATTAGGGTTCTCAAAAAGATACGAATAATTTCCCTGACTAAACAGTGAGAGCCTCGAGAGATTTTTATCGACATAAAAGCTCAATGAAGTAACTTGATCCGGCTCAGCATATCTGTTCTGAAAAAGGTTGTTTGTCATATTCTGGAAGAAAGATAGAGAGAAGGAATCAGCCGTTAAGCTCGAACCCAGAAACAACATAAAAATTGTATATAATATGAATTTTTTCATTTTCTCCTCCTTGAAAGAGCGAAAAAGGACATGCTCCTTTTCGCTCTTTGAAAGAGGAGAGGTTTCCCTCTCCTCAAGAAATTACCCTCGACCGCGTTTGAAGGCATTTCCTTTGGGCCCTGTACGGTCACAAATTCCGCCGCCAAAATTCGCTTTGTTCTGTCTGAACGACTGCTTGTTCCATGCATTTCCGCCTTGAGAGCCCTTTCTGTTTTTGAACATATTCGATGAAGAATTATTTCCGTTCTTGTTCTTGTATCCAGTGCCATCCTGGGGTCTGGACCAATCAGGATCCTGACAGTTGGGTATTCCGTCGTTATCATGGTCGCGGAAAGAATCACAGATGCCGTCTCCGTTCTGGTCCATGAACATTATACGAGCTTTGAATTTCTGTGCAATTCTATTTTGATTAACATTTCGAGTTTGTGCTTGAGGGTTTTCTGTAGCGAAGATAAGACCTAAGCCTAGGATCAACATGAATCCCATTAAAGCAACTGCTTTTTTCTTAATCATCTTAACCTCCTTTAAATTGATTAAGACCATATTAAGAGCAACAAATGTGCCAAATTATATCTTTTTTAAAATAAAGAACTTATGAATTTCTTTTCTTGGGGAAGCCCTACAAAAATGTCGGGCATCCAACAAATTTGTGAGGGAAAGCAGAGGATTTTTTTGTGAAAATTGAATAAAAATAGTTTTTCAGATTACTATTTCCCGTACCTAAACTTATTATATTAAAGGTTGATTGTTTTTTTGTTTAAAATCAATTTTGCCAGAATTATTCCTATAAAATAACGAGTAATCCAGGTTTAATTATTCTTTTTCTATGCGCAGCTATTTCTTTTTCTTGGCTGTTAAGGTGCCGTTTGGTTGAACGACTTTAGCTTCTGTGACAGCTCCTGATTCATCCAGTATGAATTCTATGCTAAATCCGTCTAGATTCTTTAGATAAAACTCAGTGCCTCTGTAGGGGATCAATTCGTATTCCGGCTGGCCAGGGACAGATAAGAAAAGTGTATCCTTACCCTTTAAATGTATTTTAACAGTCGTTCCCTCCAGTTCATACTCTCCAGCGAATTTTTCAAGAAAGCTTTTCTCCTTCATTTTTTTGGGGGGCATTCTGGTGAAGACGATTTCTTTGACTGCTCGCTCTAGCTTAATAGCAAGGCTGTGAATATTGCCTTTGACATCGGTTGAATAGGAAACCTTCATGGATGTATTCATTAGTTCATTAAGGAATTCAAAAACATCGTAATGGTAATGCTTCATAGCAAATTCAATAGAGTTGTATACCCCTTTTAGCTGATTGCCTTCTTTCGTGATAGAGACGACTCCGTATCCAGGGTGCTCGAAATCGCCAGTATAATCTTCAAAAGGATGGGAAGGTTTGGTATTGAGCTTTCTATCCTTATCCTTTTTTTCTTTTGCTTTTTCAGCTTCTTTCTCTGCTTCATCCATTCGTTCCCTTGTGCGCTTATTCCAATCTACCTGGTCTAGACCTAAGAGACGGTCATAAGCGTTATAGGCAACGATGGAGGTTATAGGGTTGCCCTTATTAGTGAGAATAACTATTCCCATGTTGTCGCGAGGCATTAAGCTGACAAGGGCACTGAACCCATCGATTCCGCCGCCATGGGAAACCATAAGATGGCCTCTATACGCTGTGATTCCCCAACCCATTCCGTAGCTTGAATAAAACAGCTCGTCATACCTGATCGATTGAGAGCTCAACATTTGAGGAGAGTGAATCTGTTTAAGAGAGGCTTCCGAGATGATTTGCTTCTCTCCAACCTTTCCTTTGTTCAAGTTGAGGAGAACCCATTTCGCCATATCAGTGACGTTGGAATTGATCGAACCTGCTGGGCCGATTGTATCAATGTTTCGGAAGGGAATCTCCACAATTTTTTCTTTCCTTTCCGCGTAAGGAAGAGCAAAATCTGGCGCCTTCTTTGAATCCTCCACAGAAAAGTTGCTGTCATTCATTCCCAAAGGGTCAAAGATGCGCTCCTGGACAAACTCTTCCCAGGAAGTTTTTGCGACTTGACCTACTAAATATCCTGCGGTCAAGAACTTAAGGTTTTGATACTGGTAGGTTGTTCTGAAATCTCTGCTAGGTTCGAGATATCGCAGCCGATCAAAAAGTTCTTTGCGGCTAGCTGAGGAGTTGTACCACATCAAATCGTGTCTGGGTAAACCAGAGCGATGGCAGACGAGATCGCGAGGAGTCATTCTTTCCGATGCAAAAGAATCTTCAAGTTTAAAGGAGGGGAGATACTCTCTTACGGGCTTATCCCAATCCACTTTGTCTTCGTCTACCAGGAGTCCTACGGTTGTTGCTGTAAATGCTTTGGAGCAGGACCCTATGGCAAAAAGGGTTCGAGGTGTGACCTTTAAGCCTTTTTTTATATCCCGAAACCCAAACCCCTCTGAAAAGATGACTTTACCATCCTTAACGATAGATATTGCGAGCCCGGGGATTTTCCACTCCTTTATGAGTTCGTTGATAAACTCAGAGTAGCCTTTCAGGCTTTCTTCTTTAGCCTTTTCCTGCGCTTGCAAAGGTGGAAAAATAAAGAGAGAGACAAAAAGAATAAGGCATACAATACTTATCAATCTTTTTTTCATGTTAGAACCTCCTTATACAATGCTTATCGAATAACAAAGTCTAAGAATTTTACAACATCTTGAATTGTTTTTAAATGACTTTTTTTTATTTTTTAGGGTCAGGTCTTGTTTTTTGCCTATTGAAGATCAACCTTATTTCTTTAAATCACTTTTTAAATAGTGGGCTTGATAAATCAAGCCCTTGCATTTTTTTTTAGTTGAGGCAAAAAGCAAGACCTGACCCCAGCTGTTTGACAAAAAAATTGAAATGATGTTATATTTCGCCCAGCAACAGGGAAAATAGAACATGAGGAAATTTTCCTTTTACCTTTCTTTATGCACAGGCTTTTTTATCATACTAATAAGCGTTTATGGATATTTCCTGCTTCTCAACCGCACCGGTCTTCCCGCAGAAATAAATACCCAGAACCTGCGTCAAATAGACAACATAAAAATAGAACACGAGAAAGACGTTGAATTCATTCTAAGCAACAGGACAATTGACGAACGCTCGATTTTGTTAATCCAGAATGATGATGGCAAAATAGAAAAGAAAGAAATCTTTCTCATCCCCTTTTATTCAACACCCTTTCCATTGATCTATCTGGTGATCGGTCTTTTCATCATGGTTATTGGAATTTCTGTTCTTTTCCTGAAGCCAGATGAAGCAAGGGCTCGAATTTTTTATTGGGCAGCTCTGTTATTTGCCTCATCCATTGTGATTAATACGGGTTTTTGTCACCTGCGAGAGGGTTGGCTTCCTTGCATCCCTGGCATTATGTTCTATATCTTATATCCTCTGGCTCCTGCATTGCTCTTGCACTTCTCCCTTTATTTTTCAAGGAAAAGGTATAGGCTTGAGAAGTTCGCCATTTATTTTCCAGCCCTTATTTTTGCAGGAATGCTTGAGACCCTGTTTCTGCTATCCAGAATAAAAACTTCTATTGAAATTCACAGGCTTTATCATGTCTTTTACCTTTACTTCCGCTTTTATCTCATTTTGTTTGTTTTCCTGGCGATTTTGTCCTTGATCATTATTTACAGAAAAACAATCCTTGAAGAAGAACGATCTCAGATTAAATGGATCTTTTATGGCCTCTTTATCGGGCTTGGACCCTTTATTTTCTTATACCAGCTGCCTCAGGTTATGAGGTTAAATCCTCTGATTTCAGAGGAGCTTTCACAGGTGTTTTTTATCCTCATCCCGCTGGCCTTTGCTTTTTCTATTGTTCGATTCAGATTGATGAACATTGAACTCGTTATCAACCGCAGTCTGGTCTATACAATACTGACGGTGTTTACAGTCAGTTTGTATCTATTTTCCGTAAGCGTCCTCCATAATATCTTTTCAAAGCTTTTCTTTGTCCAAGAAACATTCATCTTTATGATTGGTGCACTTGGTGCTGCAGTCGTATTTCATCCGGCAAGAAAAAAAATTCAGGAATTTGTAGACAGGACTTTTTTCCGGCAGAGTTATGATTACCGCAGAAGTATACTCAGTTTTAACGACAGGGCACACAGGATCGTCCGTCGAGACCATCTTGTGGATTTTTTTCTGGAAAAAATAAAAAAGACACTCCCTCTGGAAAAGATGGGAATTTTTATTTACTTTATTGACTCTGGCAGATTGACGCTTTCGATCGCACGAGATGGAGAAAAAGACCTGGGTTCTCTCGTCTCTTATGGCCTCGCATCTGAGAAAGTCATAACCAGAAAAAAAGCAGTAAAGACTGAAGAAAACATTGATTTTTCTCAGGAAGCTGCCTTAAAAGAGAAAAACCTGGAGATAATTCTGCCGCTTTCTTTCAGGTCTACAGCTTTGGCTGGATACCTGACGTTGGGCAAGAAAATGTCAGGAGAGAGGTTTACTCGAGATGATCTAGAGCTTTTAGGGACAATGGCTGGAGAATTGGCTTTAAACCTGGAAAGGATATCGCTTCAAGAAGAGGTTATTTTTGAAAGGGCGGAAAAAGAAAAATTGGATGAGGTCAGTCGCCTTAAAACTGAATTCATCTCAACTGTCTCTCATGAGCTTCGGACTCCGATGAGTTCCATCCAAGGGATCACAGAAATCCTTCAGGAGCAGAAAGTGAAAGATAGGGCTAAAAGAGGTGAGCTCCTTGATCTGATGGCCAGTGAGACGATCCGGCTTTCACGTCTTCTTCATAACATCCTCGATTTTGCCAAGATCGAACAAAACGTAAAATCTTATGAATATCAAAAGACAGAGATCGAACCCTTGATTGAAGAAGCTGCAAAACTTTTCCATCACAGATTAGAATCAGAGGGATTTGTTCTCAAGATACATTTCCCTGATCATCCTGTATATCTGGAGATTGACCGTGATGCAGTAAAACAGGCATTGGACAACCTCATTGATAATGCAATAAAATACTCTTCAGATAAAAAGGAGATTGATATTCACTTAATCGAGAAAGATAAACAAGTAGAGATCCAGGTTGAAGATAAGGGCGTAGGGATTCCCCGTGAAGAACAGAAGAGGATTTTCGAAGGTTTTTACAGGAGTGCGGACGCGAGTCAGCTAAGTACAAAAGGGGTCGGATTGGGATTGAAGATTATCAAACACATCATGACAGTCCATAAGGGCGATATAAAGGTTGAAAGCCAACCAGATAAAGGGAGTACTTTTATCCTGGTTTTTCCAAAGCCATGAAGAAAATTTTAATTGTCGAAGATGACGAAGCTCTGCTCAAGACTTTAACTTCTTCTCTTGAGGCAGAGAATTTCAAGGTAATCTCTTCCACAGATGGAGAGCAGGGATTCCAGCTTGCTTGCAGAGAAAAGACTGATCTGATTGTCCTTGATGTGATGCTTCCTTCTTTAAACGGGATGGAGATCTGCCGGAACTTAAGGACAAAAGGAGTAGTAATCCCGATTATCATGCTCACAGGCCAGAGAAAAGAAGAGATAGATAAAGTGTTAGGTCTTGAGCTGGGAGCAGATGATTATATAACTAAGCCATTCGGAACAAAGGAGCTTATTGCCAGGATAAAAGCGATCCTGCGCCGCTCAAGACCAGAAAAAACAGAGCTTGAAGAATACTCTTTTGGAGCTGTCTATATAAACTTCAAAAAACAGATCGCTTCTAAGGGAAAAAAGGACCTCTATCTTACCGCCAAAGAATTTGGCTTGCTCAATCTTCTGGTATCCCATGAGGGAGAAGTCGTGAGCCGAGATAAGATTCTCAACGAGGTGTGGGGGTATGATAAATTCCCGACAACCCGGACCATCGATACGTTTATCCACAATTTAAGGCAGAAAATCGAGGATAATCCAGCTAAACCCTCTCATCTCATTACAGTTCCCTGGTCAGGATACAGGTTTCAAAAATAGGGAACGCCCCCTTTTTCTATCAATGGAGTTATCTATTTTCTGAATCCCGGTTTTCTTTAATCGGTTTTAATATCAATTTGCCTTCGGATTCTTTTTCTATAGTTTCCATATCAAACAACATTGGATAATATCTGCCTTCAAGCCAGGTCTTGATCTGGTCGTCATAATGACGGCTTAGAAAATGGCCTGATTGACCTGTGGGGAGAACAAACACTGAATTTTTCATGTCATCCAAGTCAATGATCTGTCTGTAGGATACACCGTATTCTGTTCGAAATGGATTGTCAAAAAGAAAAAATGAAGCATTGACTGTATCTTTAGTTCCTTTGATTGGGTAGGGCCCCCGATTGAGAAACTTTAAAAACCAAACCTGACCCAAGGGATGCTGAAAATGGATTGCGTGCATTTTTGACCATTCCCACTTTTTTGGAGAACCGAATTTTTCCTCAAGCCGTTCATAAGCTTGTGAAAGGCTCATATTTATAATGTCTTTTCTTAATTCTGTTTCAGGTGTATGAATATTATCAAACCAGGATGATTGTGGATTATTTATGATTTTATAGATCCCAGCCCATTTGTTGTCTGTAGCCTCTTGAAATTGAGGAAAGCTATCTCCGAGTTCATCTTTAAAGGTGTTTTCTTCGAGCATTTGGATAAATATATGAAAGAGAACAGCTTCTTTATCATCGGACATATTTCCATCCCAATTTTTTAAAATATCCTGAGCTTTTTGTGCTGTAGCTGATAAATTTTCGAGCTCCTTGATAAAAGGAAGAAGAAGCCGAGCCCGGAGAGAATGGATATCCAGTTGAATTTCCTTGAAAGAATCTATTGAGTGATTCTTTCTCTTTGCGAGTAACTCTTTTATTCTCTGTGCTCTAAATGGAGCTATATACTCATCACCAAGGAAGTAAGGATAATCATCGGATACGATTTTATTGTTAGCTGTAACAACGAGGTGTTCGAGAGAATTGAAAGAAAAGGGCTTTTCCTCCTCCTTAAGAAAGCCTTTCCAATCGTATTCATCTGTTTCTCCAGGTACAGGCAGGAGTCCCTTATGGTTATTCCTGATAGGGATCTTTCCATTCAGGTAATAGCCGATGTTTCCATCGATATCGGCATAAACGAAATTCTGAGATGGAGAATCAAATAGAGATACTCCATTTACAAAATCATACCAGTTTTTTGCTTTATCTATCAGATAGAAGGCTTCTGCAGCCTGTCCTCCTTCGTAAATAGCCCATCTCATAGAGATTGGCCTTTCGCTTTGAATAATCCAAGGAGTTAAGATTGGACCCCGATGAGTCCACTTCACATCAATTTTTTTGGGATTATTTTCTCCCTTAACCACAATTTCTTCTTTGTAGATTTTAAGGTCTTTCCAATCCCCATTAAAAAAGTATTTTTTTTGTTCAGGATCCAATTTTTCTAAGTATAAATCCTGGATGTCGACATATGAATTAGTTATACCCCAAGCAATATAATCATTGTGGCCAATAATCACTCCTGGCACCCCAGGAAGAGAGACTCCGATCACGTTGATTTCTGGACAGCGCATATGGATTCCATACCAGATAGAAGGGAGACTATTTATCTTTAAATGAGGATCATTCGCTAAAAGAGGCTTTCCTGTTTGGGTTAATGTTCCATCAGCTACCCAATTGTTGCTGCCTGAATAATTTCCCCTGGGAAATAAAGGCTTCATTTCAAAGTCAAAAGAAGGAATTACCACGTCTCCCACGGGAGAGGAGTGAATAATTTCTTGAGCTTTGTCTTTCCCGAATCTTTTGAATAGTTCCATCCTTAGGAGTTTTGATTTTATAGTGTAGCTCAGAGTCAAAGCCATATTTTGTTTGATTAAGAAACAGTCAAGGATTTTCCATGGCTGAGGTTTGTATCTTAAAATAAGAAATTCTGGAGGAAGGTTTTTCTTTTTCTTCAGATAGTAATTGACTCCAGCACAATAAGAGGCGAGAAGCTTTTTCATTTTTGGAGTTAAGCTTTTGAAATCTTTCTCAGCAGCTTGTCTCAGGCCTAAAGCCCTCATATGAGTGTCTGTTTCTAACGTTTTTTCACCGAAGATTTCAGATAGAGTGCCAGCCCCTATCCGTCTCGACAATTCCATCTGCCATAGCCTGTCCTGGGTGTGGACATAGCCACAGGCAAAAAATAGATCTTCTTCATTCTCTGCAACGATATGGGGAATCCCGAGCTTATCCCTGATGATTTCAACCTCATTTGATAATCCCAGGATAGAGATTTCTCCTTTTGTTTTTGGCAAAGAGGAACGGAGTCGATAGGTTATCCAAAGTGCAGTTACAATGATTATGATAATGATTGCGAAAATGATTATCTTTAAAACTCTTTTCTTCATTTTTAGATATTCTCCCGTGTAGTAGGGCAAAATATAAAATGAGACTTATGATTAGTCAATATTTTTCTTGGGGTCAGGTCTTGCTTTTTGCCTCTCGATTCTTGACTTTATCTGTTCAAATAACATCCTGTAGGTGGGCTTGATGAATCATGCCCCTACACTAAATAAATCAAGTCTCTACATTGTTTTTTAGTTGGGGATTAAGGGGACCGCTAATTATTCTTAACGAACTTTTAACAAATATTTCACAACTCTTTGACAACTTTTTTCCCAGGAGAGCATAAATTGAGGCTAGAGGTTAAAATTGATGTTTTTTTGTTTTTCATTTATTCTTAAATAAAAAGGGGCAAGAATGGTTAGCAAGGTTAAATATCTCATCTTGATCACATTGATCCTTCATTTCTTCTTTATGATTCCCATTCGAGCCATTGCTTTTTCAGATGAAGATAAAAAAAAATCTCTGAGTGTATTCCCGATTCTCATGTATGACACAGACATCGGGGTGGGTTATGGTGGGAAGGCAAAATTTATCAACTATCTCTCCAGAAAGGAATCCTTCGATTTCATTTTATTTAATTCCAGTAAGGGAGAAAGATGGTATGTTTTCACTTTTTCTATTCCTGATTTTGAAATCCGCCAAGGAAAAAGATATCCCATCTCCTTTGATCTCAGAGCCGAGTACGATAAATTTTTGAAGTACAGTTTTTACGGATTTGGAGTAGGTTCTTGCAAAGAGAATGAGACCATATTCACATATGAAAGAAAAGAGCTTCAGATAAAGATCGGCAGAGGTTTTACCCCGCATTTTGTAATAGAAGCACATTATGTATTAAAGGAAGTAGACTATTTTAATGTTGAAGAGGGAAGGCCATACACAGAAACATTAAGGGGAGTGGGGGGGGGCTTTTCTCCATATGCCACGTTCATCATCCGTTTTGATACTTCAGACAGCCAGATCCATCCGAGAAGAGGCTTTCGTCTACTTTTTCAAAACGATCTGGCTTCAGAGATTTTGGGAAATAAGAATGCCAACTACTACCGTTTCACCTTAGATTTCAGAAAATATAATCGTCTTTTTGGTCAAAAAGACGTCTTGGCCCTTCGTGCCCTTGTTAAGAAAATATCAGGGAAGGAAATTCCGATTTTCGAGATGCCCGTTCTTGGCGGTGGCTCGGAGATAACTGCAATGAGAGGTTATGCTCGGAATCGTTTCATAGATAAGGGGAAATTCTTAATAAACGCCGAGTACAGATTTCCCATCTGGAAAAAACTGGGAGGAAATATTTTTATAGATGGGGGACTCATATGGCCGTCTTGGTCAAATATTAGCCTCGATAAAGGAGTTGTTGATCTCGGCTGGGGGTTGAGGTATTATCTTAAAAACTTTGTTGTTAGGTTTGATATGGGTTTTAGTGAGGAGGGGACAGGGATTTATTTCGATTTTAACCATATCTTCTAAGAATTCAAAGAGTGATTAGCATGAGAGAAGATAAAAATACTTTGTGTTTTTTGCTGCTTCTCTACGGTGTTATCTTTGCTCTTTTTCATGATTTGCCCGCTTTCCTCAAGAGCTTCTTTAGAAAGCCTCTGACCTGGGGGGATACCCTTGATTTTTTAACACCCTTTGTTGTTATTCCCCTCGTTTATTTCCTATATCATCGGATTAAGAAAATTTTACATTCCCTGCCGCGTTCACCTAAGAAGCAAATAACCTTGACGAGCGTAATGTTAGGTTTTGCTTCCCTGCTTTATGTGGATGGCCATGGTCTTCATCTCTCCTCAAATTCCGTTGCCAGGCTTCTTCAAAACATGAAAGAAACAGAACTGTATAAGGCTAATTATCTTTTCGATGAGATCATAAGCCACTATATTTGGCATACAGGAATTTTCTTGATTTCTATAAGCTTAATAATCTTAGCCTACATGCTTCCTTTGAAGACTCTTTCAATATCAAACATCGTTCTTCTTTCGATCGGAGCGGCTTTCTATGGCTTTAATTTTTCTGTGGATGGGATTGAAGGGCAGACAGTTGTTTTCAGCATTCTTACTGCTGGTTTAGGCTTTCTTCTTGCCTCCTATCTTTATTTGAGAAGAAAGAAGGAAGGTGCTCAGAATCCGGTGCTTCTATTCTTTTCTATCGGCTACTTCATGAGTCTGTTACTCTTTGCTTACTGGGGAATATCCCATTCTGGATTTCCTCAGTTCAGTGAGCTTGGCTGGATTTGAAAAAAGGGGACTGTCCCCTTTTTAAAAGAGGTTCATCATGAATAAAGAAAATTTTGACATTTCAATCATACGCCCTGAACTGCGAGCCGAGGATTTTAAGCTTCGGCGAGAGGGGATCCCCCCACGAAGATTAAAAAGCATTAAAAAGGGATTGCATGCCTTACATACATTAGAGACGATGGCAGCCAATATTTACAAATTTCAGATCACAAAAAGGGAGGATGAAATCAATCATTATCTCATCGCAGCAATGTGCAATGAGATGACTCATCTGCAAGATTTCCAGGTAAAGCTCTTTGAATACGGTTTCAAACCCAGCAAGCTGAGATGGGCGTATTGGATTGTGGGTTTTGCCTTTGGCTTCTTCTCACGATTGATAGGCAAAAAAGCCATCCTTAAGACTGGCATATGGGTAGAACGAAGAGCGGTTAGCCATTACGATGAGCTGTTGCGGGATATAGAGTGGGACGAAGAAACGCGGAAAATCATCGAAAAGGACCAGACTGACGAATACGGCCATATTGACCGCTGGAGAGATCTGCTTGGCATCAGGTCTTAATTTCTAAACTTTGTCCCAAATTGATGGGATTAAATCAAGATTAAGATAAGGAGCAGGGTAATATCGGAGCGGCATTGAAGATTTAGCCTTCCAGAGCCGTTCTTCGAGGGAATCCGGCGAAGCCGGACACCGAGTATGTTTGAGCGCAGCGAGTTACGCAGGTGCCGAGAAGGGCAGTGAGGGAATGGCGTGAAAAATCTGAACTAGAGCGGAGATATTACCCTGCTCCTTAAATTCTAATTTTATACCCTGTTACTTTGGGATAATCTCAATCTCTAATACTGTCATCTTTAGGGTAAAGCCGGACTTTTTCCTGTCCGAGCCATAAGTATTGGATTTTGATGCTAGACTTCTGTTCTCTAATGGCTAAAGCGAAGATTTGAATCTTGTTTAATTTACCCTGGCTCTTCCAGCACGGCTGTGAGGAATTTCCAGAATTTTTCTACTGAACCTGTGTGAACTTTTTCATCCGGGGAATGGGGATTTTCAATAGTAGGACCGAATGAGATCATATCCATGCCTGGGAATTTTTCTCCTATGATCCCACATTCAAGGCCTGCATGAATAGCTCCCACTTCGGGCTCCTTTTGGAAGGTTTTTTTGTAGACATCTTTCAAGGTCTTAAGAAGAGGGGATTGGAGATCGGGCGTCCATCCAGGATATCCCTCTGGCTGAGAGACATTTGCTCCTGCTAGTTCGCTTAGAGATGCGATGGTATTCCGGGTGGCTTCTAAGGCTGAGGAGACTGAGCTGCGACTGCTGCAGATGATTTGAGCGTGGTCTGGGTGAGTATGAATGATGGCCATGTTAGTGGATGTTTCCACGAGGCCTTCCATTTCAGGATGCATGGCGAGAACGCCGTGAGGGAGGGTGAAAAGTAAGTTGATAAGCTTTGTTTGTGATTCAACACTTAAAGGTTCTCCTGCTTCCTCGCTTGATTTTTCAAAAGAAAACGCTGCATCTTTTTCTACGGCTTTGTATTCAAATTGGATTTTTTCAAAATCCTTTTGGATGAAGGCAGAAAAACCTTGCTCTTGTTCAGGATCCAAAAGAAGGTCAGCCCATGTTTCGCGGGCAATTGCATTTCGTTTGTTTCCGCCTTCCATAGAGACGAGTTCGAAGGGGAATTCTTTGGAGGCTTGCCAAAGCAAGCGGGCTAGTAATTTTATGGCGTTTCCTCTTCCCTGGTTTATGTCTATTCCTGAATGTCCTCCTCTGAAACCAGAAAGTTTAAGTCTATAGAGGGCTCCACCGCTGTCTTTTTTTCTTTCTATTGGCAAGGTGATTTCTGAGTCTCCGCCTCCTGCACAACCAATTGTAAACTCTCCTTCCTCTTCGCTATCGAGATTAAGGAGTTTTTTGCCTTTAAGAAAACCGGGCTCTATTTGCGTTGCTCCAGTGAGGCCTGTCTCTTCATCCACTGTAAAAAGAAATTCCAGGGGGCCGTGCACTAAAGTCTCATCCTCCATGATGGCAAGAGAGGCGGCTACTCCGATACCATTATCCGAGCCAAGAGTAGTCCCTTTGGCCTGAATCCATTCTCCTTTGACTTCCGCTTCTATAGGGTCTTTATCGAAATCGTGGGCAACATCAGAGTTCTTTTCGCCGACCATATCCAAGTGTCCTTGAAGAATAACTCCTTCAGCGTTATCATGGCCGGGCGAACCTTTTTTTTCGACAACAACATTTCCAACTTTATCCCTATTCCATGCAAGATTGAGCCTTTCGGCCACAGATATAATATAATCGCCAAAAGCCTCCTCGTTTCCTGAACAGTGCGGGATTTCAAGGATCTGTTCAAAGTGTTTCCAAAGAAGAGATGGTGATAATCCTTTAAGAATTGATGACATATTGGATCCTCCGTATACTATTTAAGGGTGTAAACCTTCATAACGATAATCTAAATAATTACATAAAATTTACCAGGGTGCAAGCAAAAACAGGTTATTTGACTTTTCATTTTTGTTTTCTTTAAAATTCAGGTACTTCTTGATGGAAAAATCACTGAGTCGATCTTTTAAAGAAATCTATCAGACTCGTCCTGAGGTCCTTTCCTTTGCTCCCGGAAGAGTCAACGTCATTGGAGAGCACACCGACTATAACCTGGGTTATGTCTTGCCCGCAGCACTTAACCTGAGGAACTATTTTGTTGCTTCCCGCAGGAAAGATGAAAAGGTTTTTCTATGGGCAGAGAATTTCAAGCAAAAAGAGGAGTTTTCTATTGAGAGGATCTCATTTTCTGAAAAAAATCGCTGGGCCAATTATATCAAAGGGATTTTTTGGGTTCTTGAGAAGGAAGGCTACGGCCTTCAAGGAATAGACGCCTTCATCTGGGGTGATATACCTTTAGATGCTGGATTGAGTTCCTCTGCAGCCCTTGAGGTCAGTGTGATTCATGGCCTAAAGGCTCTCTTCAAGCTGGAGCTTACCCCCAAAAAAATGGCTCGATTGGCCCAAAAAGCAGAGAATGATTTTGTGGGAGTGAAATGCGGCCTGATGGACCAGTTTATCTCGGTCTTAGGGGAGGAAAACAAGGCACTGTTCTTAGATTGCGAGACACTTCGATATGAGCTCATTCCGCTTTATTTAGAGAAGGCAGCATTGGGCATTGTCATCTATGATAGCGGTGTTCGGAGGGAATTGGCGTCTTCTGAATACAACAAGAGAAGAATCGAAGCTTCCTCGGCGCTTGATGTCTTAAAAAAATACGGGATCAAAGGTTATAAGGATGTAGATTTCAAAATGCTAGAAGAACGAAGAAAAGAAATGGATGAGGTGCTTTATAAAAGAGCAAAGCACATTGTAAGTGAAAACGAGCGAGTAAGGGAAGCTGTTGAAGCTTTAAGGAACAATAATCTTTCACTCTTGGGCGAGATTCTATTCCATTCTCATGAAAGCTTAAGGGACGATTATGAGGTTTCCTGTCCAGAGCTTGACTTGCTCTATGAGGTGGCAAAGGAATTTTCCGGGAGTGTAGGAGCCCGTCTTACCGGCGCAGGCTTTGGAGGTTCTGGGCTTGCACTGGTTGAGAAAAAGAAAATACCTACTTTTAAAGAAAGAATTTTCAAAGAAGCAAAAGATAGAGGGTATATTCAGCCAAAATTGTATGAAATCGAAATCGGTGAGGGAGCAAAAGCTTATTGGTTGGATAAGAAGGAGGGTAAATGAGAAAGGTGTCGTTTTTTGTCCTGATTCTATGCCTTGTTTTCACTGGTGTTGATGGAGGCAAAGAGAATTTGATCAAAAAATTTACATTGAAAAGCGGACAACCTCACCTTCATAGACCTGTTCAGTCCGGCTGTTATTTCGAAAGCACGGGTCAGAAAAGCGCAATCCTAGGAACAGAGGATGGAAATTTTGAGGTCTGGATATATCCTTATAAAGTTCTCCATAATCTTAAACTCCATTTTTTAATTGAGGATGAGAAAGAGATAATTGAAGGACAGAAAATAGCAAGCAGAGTTGATGTATATCCTCATCAAAGCATCCTTCGTTTCGTCCATTCCTCCTTTAACGCAGAGGCGATCCTGTTTACTCCTTTGAGAGAGAGCGGAGTTGTGATCCTGCTTTCTGTTGTAACAGTCAAGCCTCTATCCATAGTCGCGAGCTTCATCCCTGATTTAAAACCTATGTGGCCAGCAGGTCTGGGCGGACAGTACAGTTATTGGGACAGAGAGAAAAGGTATTTCGTTATTTCTGAAGGCACGGGAAAAAATGTTGCTCTTGTAGGAAGTCCTGCTGGGGAACAATTTTCCTCTGGCCCAGCTCATGCCCTTCCTGAAGGAGAAATGAAATTGAAAATCCCTGTGGATTCGGAAGATGCAAAACAGCATTTTTATCCCATCTTTGTCTCCGCCAGCCATGATGGGAGAAAGCGTGTAGATGAAATTTATGCCCGCTTGAGCGAAGATTTAGGAAATCTCTATCTTGAGAAATTTCGCCATTATGAAAGACTCGAAAAGGAGGGTCTCTCGGTCCAGACTCCAGATGAAGAATTGAACATAGCTTTCCAGTGGGCGAAAGTAGCAGTGGACAAGGCGTTTGTTTGTAACCCTCAACTGGGCTGCGGATTGATTGCTGGCTACGGGCTTTCTGGAAGAAGCGAAAGGCCTGGATTTGCCTGGTTTTTCGGGGGAGACGCCTTTTATAATTCCTGGGCGCTCACCAGCATAGGATCTTTTGATGTGACCCGGCAGAGTTTAGCTTTTATTAGAAAAAATCAGCGTCAGGATGGAAAAATCATGCATGAGCTTTCCCAGGGTGCTGCTTTTATTCCTTGGTTCGAGGAATATCCCTATGGTTTTTACCACGCCGAGACGACTCCGTATTATATAGTTTCTTTGTATAACTATCTGAATTGCTCTGGCGATCTCGAATTTATCAGAGAGAGTTGGCCATCGATAAAAAAAGCATATGAGTATATCCTTTCTGCCGATACAGATGAAGACGGTCTTATGGAAAATACAGTTGCTGGATTAGCTGCCTTAGAGCTAGGTGCTTTCTTGAAGAAGACAAAGTCGGATATCTATTTAGCCGCTCTATCAGCAGAGGCACACAGAGTTGTTTCGGAACTAGCATATCTCACGGGAGATAAAAAACTATCTGAAAAAGCTGAGAAAGTTTACAAAACAGCTTCAGCTGCAATTCGAGAAAAATTTTGGGTTGAGGCCGAAAAAAGATATGCACATGCTTTGACCGTTGATGATAAGCCACTTATGGAGACAACTGTCTGGCCTTCCATGCCCCTCTTTTTCAGACAATTTCCTCAGGACCGAGCAGATTATATCCTGGATCTCTTTGCTTCATCAGAGATGAGCACGGACTGGGGGATAAGAACTCTATCTCCAAGAAGCTCTTACTACGATCCTTTAAACTATAACTACGGGACGGTCTGGCCTTTTCTGACCGGCTATGTATGTCTTTCTGAGTATAACTACGGTCGTTCTCTGGCCGGGTATTCTCACCTCATGAACATGGCTTATAACACTTATATTGATGCATTAGGTTTTTGCCCTGAACTTCTTTCGGGAGAGTTGTTTGCTCCGATCGAAGAGTCTGTTCCGCATCAAATCTGGAGCTCCTCTTGTGTAATCACATCTCTGGTGCGAGGATTGTTGGGATTGAAAGGGAATGCCCTGAGGAAAGAGATCGAATTCAGGCCAAGTTTTCCTGGGAGCTGGGGTAGAGTTCAAATCTATAATTTCCGTGTCGGAAAAGATTTATTTAATTTTATCGTGGAAAGAAACACGAAAAATATTGTCTTTGAGATTGAAGCCCAGGTATCTGTCCCATATCGGCTTAATCTCTCTCCTTCGTTGGGGTTCGGAACCTCTATAAAGGCGTTGAAGGTCAACGGTGAAGCGAAAAGCTTCAAGATAGAAGAATATATGGGGGAGGTTCGTTGTGTGCTCGATCTCGAAATAGAAGGAAAAACAATTGTAGAAATCGAAACACAAGGAAGCATTTTCCTCTATTCTCCACCCCATTTTCCTAAAATCGGGGATAAAACTTCTGCACTGAAGGTTATCAGAGCCCAATACAGGGATAATCAGTTGAAAATCACTGCTGAAGGATTACCAGGTATGGAATATACTTTAATCCTCATAACGCCCCGATCGATCCACTCGATAATAGAGGCAGAGTTGGCAGAGAGAGGAAGGCTTGAGAAGGAAATAAAAATAAATTTCAAGAGCCGGGAAGAAGGATACAGAAGAAAAGAAATCGTTGTAAGGTTTGAATAATTTAGGTTATTAACTCAGCGAGAATAGAGCTTTATTTATATTTTACATCAGTTTCCACGGTAAAAAACCTATAATTTTCATAGCTAAAGGTGTGGTAACAGTCAGGCAAGCTGATGGGGAAGTCATCCGGAGGCGAGCGGGCATGGTTCCTCGAAGAGGATAGCGAGCCGAGGAATAAGCGGATTTACCACGCTGGGGAATATCCGCGGGCTGACGAATTAGCTTGCCTGGCTGTTTTTAAAACTATTACGAAAATGGAGATACTTACAACTGACACAACTGATGAAAACTATTTGACATACGGCTAGTAATATAATAAGAAATAATAAGCATATAAGGATCGTTATCAAGATAATTCTTGGGGTTGTGGTTTCCTTTTTGTTGGGCTCTATTCCTTTTTCCTTCATCGTTGCTAAAAAGATTAAGGGTGTCGATATCCGAGTCGTGGGAGAAGGCAATGTTGGAGGAAGGAATGTTTGGCATGTAGTCGGAAAAAAATACGGAATATTAGCTGGCTTTTTAGATGTGTTGAAAGGTTTTTCTGCCTATTGGGTGGGGTATTTTCTAGGTCTTTCTCCTTGGTGGATTTGGCTCTGCGGATTTGCAGTTATCCTGGGTCATTGTTTTCCTGTTTACCTAAAAGGAAGAGGAGGAAAGGGACTAGCTGCTGCCTTGGGGTTTCTTGTTGCCATGCAGCCGCTCGTAATCCTTGCCTCCTGTATCTTAATAGGGATCATATATCTTCCTACCCGGAGTTTTCACCTCGCTGTTAGTATAGGAATGGCGAGCATACCCTTCCTATGGTGGGTAGTTCTTAAAAAATCATGGGCAGAGCTCGGACTTTTGGTTTCATTGCTCCTTTTAATGGGTGTGAAAAGGCTTATCGATGAGCCTTATATGAGAAAGATAAAACAAGAGTCTGGTTGGTAGAGGTAATGGAATTTCTTCAGATAGGTATTTGCTTCTTCCTGGTTCTTTTTCTTATAAATTTGCTCCAGAATGTTAAGAGGATTAAAAAGCAGGAAGGGGTCAAGCTTAAAGAGCCCTTGCCCCTGATCTCGATATTGATTCCTGCGAGAAATGAAGAGAAGAATATTGAAAATTGTGTGGCTACTCTGCTTCAATCCGAATACCCTCATCTTGAAATCATTGTCCTTGACGACAACTCACGCGACAGAACCTTTGAGATCGTTGAAGAGCTTTCCCATAAACATAAGAGGCTGAAGATTATCAAGGGCAAGGAGCTTCCCCCGGGATGGAACGGAAAAAATTGGGCTTGCCACCAGCTTTCTCAGGTAGCTCAAGGAGAATGGTTTCTGTTCACAGATGCAGATACAACCCATAAGCCTCAGTCTGTTTCTCTGGCCTTCGCTGTAGCTCAAAAAAGAAAATCGGTTTTTGTGACCTATGTTCCAGGCCTTGCTGCGAAGACCTGGTCGGAAAAACTTTTTTACCCGATCATTCATTTAACCTTTTTTGCTCTTCTTCCTTCACGGCTGGTTAATTACTCTGGAAACTCACACCTTGCCTTTGGCATAGGACCATTCCTTTTTATTAAGGGAGATTTTTATTTTTCCTTTGGAGGCCATGAGTCTATAAAGGTGGCAATCGTCGATGATTTTGCTCTAGCTCGAAAGGTTAAGGAGCATAGAGGAAAAATTTCCGCCGTGGATGGCACTAAGGTTATGAATGTGAGGTTTTACACATGCTTTAGAGAACTGTGGTACGGATTTTCAAAAAATGTGTATGAAGCCATAGGGAGTGCCCCGCATTATCTTTTTGCTCTTCTCTTAGCCTGCTATTTTCTTTTCATATTCCCTTATCTATCTCTCTGGGAAGCTTGGGAATCGCACCAGAGCTTAACAGTGCCTCTTATACAGGTGGCGACTATTTCTCTCTTAAAAATTATCCTATCTATAAGGTTTCAGACCAGCTTTATCTATGGCCTACTCCATCCTTTTGGCGTCGCATTAGCCCTCTTAATTCTTCTGAATTCTTTTCGTATCTCTGTTTTCAAGAAGAAGATCGAGTGGAAAGAAAGGCTCTATCCCATAGAATGATCAAGAGGGCGCATTTTTTTTGCAATCAAAATAAAAGGAAAAGGCCACTGAATCGATTATCTCTGATTCTAGTTTTGGTTTTAAGCCTTTTGGTTTTTCAATCGTCGAATTTAAGTGCTTCAGACGAGATAAATATTGTAACAAGTGTTTTCCCCCTAAAAGAGTTCGCAGAGGCTGTCTGCGGAGATAGAGGGGAGGTTAGCCTGCTTCTTCCTCCTGGCGCAGAGATCCATACCTGGAAGCCCAGGCCGAGCGATATCGTTAGAATTTCATCTGCTGATATTTTTATATATATCGGTCGAGATCTAGAGCCTTGGCTCCACGGTATTTTAAGAAGTGTAAAAAATCCGAAACTGAGAATACTGGAAGCCAGCCAAGGTATATCCTTGATGGAAGAGGAATCGCATAGACATCAACATGCTGATGAACATGAAGCTGTGGATCCTCATATCTGGCTGGACTTTGAGATTGACCAGATAATAATTGATAAGATCACTGCGGTTCTCTCTGAAGTGCATCCTGAAGGTTCATCGATTTTCAAAAGGAATGCAGGCATATATAAGGAAAAACTCCAGAAGTTGGACATAAAATACAGAGAGGGGCTACGGAGCTGTGTCCATAGGACTTTTATAATTGGTGGTCATGCGGCATTTGGTTACCTGGCGAGAAGATATAATCTGCATCAGATTTCCCTTTATGGATTGAGTCCAGATTCTAAACCGACAGCAAAACAGCTTATTGAGGTTATAGAAGAGGCCAAAGAGCATAAGATAAAAACAATTTACTTTGAGATTGCCGTAAGTGATGATTTAACCAGAGTCATTTCAGAGGAGATTGGCGCTCGAATCCTTGTCTTAAATCCTGGCGCAAACTTGTCCAAAGAGCAATTGAGGTCGGGTGTGACATTTTTTGATATAATGGAAAAGAATTTGGAGAGCCTAAAACATGGACTCATCTGCAAATAAGCCTAATGAATTGATCACTGTTCAGGATATTTCCTTTCGCTATGGATACACGGATGTTTTGACCGGTGTGACATTTTCCATCAATTCAGGGGATTTTTTAGCTGTAATAGGGCCTAATGGCTCAGGAAAAACAACTCTAGTTAAGATAATCCTTGGACTATTGAGGCCTGCTCAAGGTGAGATTCGAATTATCGGAAAGCCCATCGAGGAGTTTACTGATTGGCAAAAGTTGGGCTATGTCCCTCAAAAGGCCACCCATATTGATCCCTTTTTCCCGGTGTCGGCCAAAGAAGTAGTGCATATGGGACTCATTTCAGGCAGGCGGCTCCCAGGGCTTACAAGAAAGGAAGAGGAGCTTTCTATTCAGAAGGCATTATCTCATGTAGGCATGGAGCCTTTCAAAAATCGTCGAATAGGAAGCCTCTCCGGTGGACAGCAGCAGCGCATTTTTATAGCTAGAGCAATAGTCAATCAGCCAGAGATTCTCTTCCTCGATGAGCCAACTACAGGAGTGGATGCTGAAACTCAAGGGCATTTTTATGATATGCTCGATAATCTTAATAAACGAGAAAGGATTACTATAGTTCTAATTACACATGATTTTGGTGTTGTCAACAGGCATGTGACACAGGTTGCCTGTCTTAACCAGAAACTTGTCTATCATGGTTCTCATGCTGAGTTCTGCCGCTCTGAGGCCTTCAAAGAGATTCTTGCCGATGGGCACCACATGATCTCCCATCGCCATTAAAGTTGATGGGGTCAGGTCTTGTTTTTTGCCTTTTTGTTTTATCTTGAATCTTCATACAGTGTTAATTAAAAATATGACTGAATCAAGAAATCAAAGTCAAAAACCAAGACCTGGCCACGATTAATAAAATGGAAGCTTTTCTTAGCTACGGATTCCTCCAGCGAGCACTCCTCGCAGGGATCTTTGTCGCCATCGCCTGTGCCCTCTTAGGAGTGTTTCTTATCCTCAGACGCGATGCAATGATCGGCCATGGTTTAGCTCATGTTACCTTTGCGGGAATTGCTCTGGGACTTTTGCTGAATATCATGCCCTTAGTCATGGCCTTGGCCATAGCAGTCTTAGCAGCTCTAGGGATCATGAAACTGAAAGAAAAAGCAGGTCTGTACGGAGATACGGCTATAGCCATTTTTAGTAGTGTGGGTTTTGCCTTTGGGATATTATTGGTCACACTCGCCCAAGGCTTTAACGTGGATTTATTCGCCTACCTTTTCGGTGAAATCTTGGCTATAGATACCGCTGAGGTCTGGCTTTCTGTTGCTTTGGCTGTGATAGTTGTGTTGATTGTTATATTGAATTATCACAAATTTATGTATGTGACATTTGATCGTGAAGCTGCAAAGGCATCAGGAATTAAGGTTAGCCGCCTCGATGTTGTCTTAACAATTCTAACTGCTGTGACAATCGTCCTAGGAATGAAAGTAGTAGGGATTCTTTTAGTGTCAGCCTTGGTGGTCATTCCAGCTGCGGCTGGCTTACAGCTCGCCACCAATTTTAAACAGGCTATCTTTCTCTCTTCTGTTGTAGCCTTTCTTTCTGTAGTTTTTGGGCTTTTATTAGCTTACTATTTTGATTTTCCTGCCTCTGGGGCTATTGTGATCCTTTCTTTTTTCTTTTTCGGTTTTTCTTTTCTTTTAAAAAAAATAGTCATCAAATAAATAACCAAAAATTGGGGTCAGGTTTTTTATTTTAGTCCTTTCTCGATGATTTCTCTCAGTTCATTCCCGAATTTCTGCGCTTTTTTCCTCAGGGCAGCAGCTTTTCTATTTATTTTAGATTTAAATCCCTTGTCTTGGATGTCGGGCAGGTTTATCTTAACATTGTAATAAGCGCCTTCAGCAGATGTTTGAGCCGTGAGACCCGCTACTCCCGCATCACTCAGCGAGTTTTGATTTCCTTTTAAAGCGATCTCTTTTGCCAGCTCTAAAGCTTCAATGCTCTTTTCAAGGACTTCGAAAGGAACCAGAGTTGCCTCTTTCAATGCTTCTTCCACTGCTTGCTCCTTTTCTTCTTTCTGTTCATCTGTTTTTTTTGGCAGTCTGTATGCATCCATAAGTTTGTTAAAGGCCATAGTATCTAAATCGACTGCCCTAAGAAATTCATCTTTTAGATGCTGTGCCTTGAGAGCTATCTTTTTCACATCATCTTGAACGCTTTCATATTCTTTCTTGCCGACAGTTAAATTAGAAACCATAGAAGAAAGAGAAGATGATAAGGCACCACATAGGGCAGCAGTGCTTCCGCCACCTGGAGCAGGAGAGTCCATCGAAAGTTCATTGGCAAATTCACGGAGGTTTAAATCGATTAGAGATTCCTCTATATCTTTAAACTGATATTCGATTATTTTCTTCTCATGATCAAAGGGCGCAACATCCTCTAAACCGAGGGAAGAAACTGCGACTTTTATGAGCTCTTCTTCAGGCACTCCAGGGCTTTTTCCTTGTTTTTCAAGATAATATCTTCCTGCCATGAGCATAGCTTCTTTGGGGATCAAGCCCACCAGTTCGCTCCCTGTAACCCGCAATCCAATTTTTTCTGCTTCTTTGATCACTTCATCGAAAACGAGGTGTGGTGGAGATATTTTATAGTTTGTGAAATTAATTGAAATCTGAGCTATCTCATAATCTTCGATATACCACCCCACGGCTTTAACTTCCTTAAATTTGCCTGGAATCTTGATGGCTTTTCCTTCTGCGTCTCTTATAATTTTTCCCTCATCATCTCTCTTTGCCCGCCCCTTCTCTCTTATATTCAGTGCAATCTCTTGAGCAAGTTTTCGGTCTCGGGTGTTTAAATTAATATTATATGCAATCAAGAATTCTCTTGCTCCAATCACGGTGGCGCCTGCTTTTGGATTGAAAACTGGCTCGCCATAATCAGGCGCCCATTCTGGATCTTTTAATTTTTCTTGTAAGCCCTCGTATTCTCCAATGCGGATAGTCGCCAGGTTCTTTCTGTCTGGCTTTTGGGCAGCTTCTTCATACAGGTAAACTGGGATCTTAAGCTCTTTGGCTACTCTTTCTCCCAATTCATGGGCAAGCTGAACGCAATCTTGCATGGTTACTCCGGTGACCGGGACAAAGGGGCAGACATCCGTGGCCCCGATTCGACTGTGGGCACCTGTGTGCTTGCTCATGTCGATGACTTCAGCTGCTTTCTTTATCGCTTTGAAGGCAGCCTCCTTTGCTCCCTCAGGAGTGCCAATAAAGGTGACAACCGTCCGATTTGTCGATTCTCCGGGATCTACGTCGAGAAGCTCGACATGAGGAGTGGCTTTAATCTCCTTGGTAATCGTGTTGATCTTTTCTTTGTCTCTGCCTTCACTAAAATTGGGAACACATTCCACAAGCTTCATTCGATATCTCCTTTCTTAAAACTCTGCAATAAGTTTCCTTTAATGTCATACATGTCGACCTCATCGAACTCCAAAACATAATCGAGCATAACATCTTTGTCTCCGACAATGACAACCACAGAAGTAAGAAGAGGATATTTCTGGGCTGTTTCGAAGACTTTTTTTGAGTTGATGAACATGATGTTCTCGTAATATTTACTCCAGTGCTCTTCTCCAAGATTGAAAACCTTGATTTCAGAAACTCTAGATGAAAGCTCTTCTAGAATTTCGATTTTAAGAGGGAAATTCCCTATCAAGTAGGATTTTGCTTGTTCAAGCTCGTTGCTGGGAATTCTCGTTTTTGCGATGTTTTCGATTTCCTTAAAGGTTTCTTCAATAGAATCCCGAATGACATCAGGTCTTACCTTTGCCCTCATTAAGAAAACTCCGAATCTCTTAAAGAATTCAACGTTGCTAAAGGCGAAATAAGCATATCCCTTTGACTCTCTCAGGTTCATGAATAGACGACTGTTATGTGCTCCACCAAGGACCTGGTTCATCACTAGAAAAGGAAGGAAATCCGGGCTGCGGGGGGCTAGGACAATATTCCCCATATAAATCGTGGCATCCTTGACTTTAGGAAGGTCAATAAAGCAAATTTTCTTCTCGCTATATGGTTCAGGAGGAGGGATGAAGGAAGAATTCAGGTTTTTTCTCTCCCAAGTGTTTAGATAACTGCTGACTTTTCTTGACGCTGTTGACAGGTTTAGATTCCCCGTTAAGATAAGCATAGCATTATTCGGTCTATAGTGTTCATCGAAGAAATCAAGAAGGTCCTTCTGGCGAATATTTCTTATGACATCTTCATTATAGGCGCTTTTTTCGTATGGGTGATCCTTGAAGAGAAGTCGGAAAAGATGTCTTTTGGCGATGAATTCTGGATCTGATATTTTCCCTACCATGTCATAGTACATGGCTCTTTTAGCGTAAGAAATTTCAGTCCTTGTGAAAGTGGGCCGGAGAATCATTTTGCTTAGAATATCAAGAGCTACATCTAAATATTCCTCAAGAAAAGTGAAAGTGAATATTGTGTGGTCTGCATGGATGGAAGTTGAGAAGGTTCCTCCAATGGATTCTATCCTTTCCTCGATATCAGATCCAGATAAGGTAGAAGCTCCGCGGCTTAGCATATTGGCCGTAAGACTTGCTGAGCCTGGCAGGTCATCTGGCGAGGAGCTCTCTCCTGTTAAGATGATCAGCTTCAATCCTATAGTTGGAACATTCTCCTGATGGATTACGGAGAGTGAAAGGCCGTTTGAAAGAGTGTGGGATTCTATCTCCGGGAGAATAAGCTCAGCAAGAGGTTCAGGATTGGGAGGTGCTTTTCGGAATCTTTCCTGGGACAAAAGAGAAGATGTCATTACAATCAGAGGGAGGAGGAAGAGAATGCACCCCCTGATATTAATTTGGTATTTTGAGTTCGCCTTCATTTTATTTTTATATTGAGAAGAATATTTTCTTGAGTGAAGTACTTTTTGGATATACGAAGAATATCATGAGGTGTAACCGAAAGATACTTCTCGAGTTCCCCAGACAAGCCATCCAAGCTTCGTTTTGAAAGAAAAGTCTCGTTGAGAAAGAGAGCTTTGCTGAGGGAAGTAGCGAATTGGCTTATATAATCGATTTTAAACATATTTTTTGCTCTTCTGAGTTCTTTTTCAGGTAATAGCCTTGATTTAAGCCTGTTTATTTCTGAAAAAATGGCCTTTTGGCTTCTCTCCACGAGTAATTGATTGCTGTTAATGACAAACATTCGCAAAGTGGCTTGGTTTTTCCTCGTTTCTATGTTTCCGTTCAGTTGAATAGCAATTACCTCTCTTTTAAATAATCTTCTGTAAAGGAGAGAAGTCTGGCCTCGCAAAAGTATGTACTCGATAATCTTCAACGGATAGAAATCATCTGACATAGGAGAAGCTATCCTATAACCCAGATGAAAACCTGGTGCTGATGCGAGAAGTTCTTGAAGGGGTCCCGCGGTTCTTTTCTTTATTGGAGCCTTTGGCGGAGGCAAAGAGAGGATGTCTTCTCCTTTTATCAGAGTTTCAAAATATTTTCTTATTTCCACTTCGGTTTTCTTTTTATCAATATTGCCGACCACACAGAGTACCGCATTATTGGGAATATAAAAAGTCGAATAAAAATCTCTCACGTCTTCAACTGTTAAATTTCTTATATCTGTTTCGTATCCGATAACAGGATGACTGTAGGCTGGATCAAGATAGAGAAGCTGGTCAAAGGTAAGGAAACTTTCCATGTAAGGATCATTTGCCTTCCTTTGATGGATTTCTTCGATAATAGCCTCCTTGATTTGTTCTACTTTTAAAGCGTTAATCTCGAGGAATTTCATCCTGTCAGATTCAAGCCAGAGTACCCGAGCAAGCTGGTTGGAAGGCACTCTCTGGTAGAAGAGGGTTTTATCTTGAGTCGTAAGAGCACTTAGCTCTCCTCCAACCCTATTGATGAAGCTAACGTGTTGCATTCGGCTCACATTTCTTGAACCCTGGAACATCATGTTCTGCAAAAGATAGGCTATACCTGTCTTTCCTGGCTGCTCATTAATGGAGCCAACATTATAGCCAACGACGACTGAGACAAGCGGAAAGGAGTAATCTTCAGATAGAACGACATGAAGCCCGTTTTTTAATTGGAAGTGTGTAACAGGGAGAAATGTTTTTTCTTGTTCCTGAGTTCTCACAGCTGGAGGTATTAGTAAGAACAGCAGAGAAAGCGCAAAGAACAAGGTTTTTCTGAGGACGGCAAATCTCTTTTTTAATATTCCCGCCATAGCCATTTTAAAAATAACATAAATAAGAAGGCAAATTCAAATCTGCTAAAACTTTTGATGTGTGTTAAAAAAAAGGTGCAGCCCCCTTTTTTTCGTTGAAAACTAGTTCTATTTATGGTAATTTTTCTGCTACTCTTTTGACATCGCTATCAGTTAGAGGAGGTTGCGAGTGAGTAAGAAAGGAATACATTTATTTACATCAGAGTCTGTGACAGAAGGTCATCCAGATAAGATCTGCGATCAGATATCTGATTCTATTCTAGATGATCTCATAGCTCAAGACCCTAAAAGCAGAGTGGCTTGTGAAACCCTGGTTACAACGGGCCTTGTTCTTATTGCGGGAGAAATCAGGAGTGAAGGCTATTGTGAATTCCAGAAAGTTGTCAGAGAAAGGATTAAGGAAATCGGGTACATCCGCGCGAAATATGGCTTTGACTATGAGACATGCTCTGTGGTTTCTTCTATCCATGAACAGGCTTCTGATATTGCAAGGGGTGTTGATGAGACAGAGGATCGTGAACAGGGTGCTGGAGATCAGGGGCTAATGTTCGGCTTTGCGTGCAGAGAGACTGAGGAGCTCATGCAAATGCCTATTATGTTGGCACATAAGCTGGTGAGAAAGCTTAGCCAGGTGCGTAGAGAGAGGATTCTGGATTATCTCAGGCCGGACGGAAAATCCCAAGTTACCGTGGAATATGACGGTGATAAACCCTATAGAGTGGCCGCCGTTGTTATCGCTGCTCAACATAATCCAAAAGTCAATATGTATGATTTAAAAGAGGATATAAAAAAGGTCGTCATAAAGGAAATTATCCCTCCTGAAATGCTTGATGAGAACACAAGCATTTTTATAAATGAGACAGGGCGCTTTGTGCAGGGGGGACCATGGGCGGATACGGGTATAACCGGGCGCAAGATCATAGTGGATACTTATGGAGGAGTCGGCAGCCATGGAGGAGGATGCTTTTCAGGGAAGGACCCCTCTAAGGTTGACCGTTCAGGTTCTTATGTGGCTCGTTACATAGCAAAAAATATAGTGGCTGCTGATATCGCAGATAAATTGGAAGTGCAAATGGCCTACGCTATTGGCGTGGCTAATCCTGTTTCCCTGATGGTGGATTCTTACGGAACCGCGAAAATACCTGAGGACAAGATAAAAGAATTGATACGAGCGCATTTCGATCTTACTCCCAAGGGAATGATCAGATCGCTTGACTTGCTTCGTCCAATATACAAAAAGACAGCATGTTACGGCCACTTTGGCCGCACAGAAAAAGAATTCACCTGGGAGAGAATTGATAAAGCTGAAGCTTTGAAAAGCGATGCTGGATTGTAGAGGAATCAATTCTAATTGGATATGAAATAAGAAGGAGAAAAAGATGGAATACGATGTTAAAGACTTGAAGCTTGCGAAGAGAGGTCAACTCAGAATGGAGTGGGCGGCCAGGTTCATGCCGGTGCTCAGTTTAATAAAGGAGAAGTTTGCCAAAGAAAAACCTCTTAAAGGAGTGCGAATTTCAGCCTGCTTGCATGTGACCTCTGAAACCGGAAATTTGATGGAAACTCTGAAAAAGGGCGGTGCGGAGGTAGCTCTCACAGCTTCTAATCCCCTCAGTACCCAGGATGACGTGGCCGCAGCTTTGGTGGGACACAATAAAGTTCCTGTTTTCGCCATTAAAAAAGAGGATAACAAGACATATTATAAACACATCAATCAATCCTTAGACATCGATCCTCAGATTACTATGGATGATGGGGCTGATCTTGTCTGTACCATTCACTCAAAAAGAAAGAAACTGATTAAGAATATTATAGGGGGCACAGAAGAAACGACAACAGGTGTGATTCGATTGAAAAGTATGGCAGAGAAAAATGTCCTTCATTATCCTATTGTGGCTGTCAATGATGCGAATACAAAGCACCTGTTTGACAATCGCTACGGAACAGGCCAGAGCACAATAGACGGCATTTTGCGCGCCACCAATATCCTCCTTGCTGGATTAAACTTTGTTGTAGCCGGATATGGCTGGTGTGGGCGCGGAATTGCCATGAGAGCGAGTGGATCAGGTGCGAAAGTTATTGTCTGTGAAGTAGACCCTCTCAGGGCGTTAGAGGCTTTAATGGACGGTTTTCAGGTTATGTCTCTAAATGAAGCAGCCAAAATCGGTGATGTTTTTGTTACGACAACCGGGGATAAAAAAGTTATTACCAAGAATCATTTCGAGAGGATGAAAGACGGGGCGATCGTTGCCAATTCCGGCCATTTCAATGTAGAGATCGACATCCCTGCTCTAGAGAGCCTTTCCAAGAGTAATAGAGAAATCAGAGATTTTGTTGAAGAGTATACACTAAAGAAAGGGAAAAAAATCTATCTCTTGGGAGAAGGGCGGCTTATAAATCTGGCGGCGGCAGAGGGGCATCCTGCCGTTGTCATGGATATGAGCTTCGCTAATCAGGCGTTGTGTGCCCTCTATCTTTTCCGGGAAGGAAAGAGTTTGCAGAATAAGGTCTATTCTGTCCCAAAAGAGATTGATGAGGAAATTGCTCGTCTGAAGCTGAAATCCCTGGGAGTGAGGATCGATAAACTTACCCCAGAGCAAAAAGAATATTTGGCAGGTTGGCAAGAAGGAACATAGGTTTTGGGAGATAGCTTGGCTCCCAAAACCTATAAAGCTGATATAGAAATAATTTATCAAGAACTTTGAGATTTTAGAGTAAATGATGCTAAAGAAATTATAATGTTATTTATTTATTATTTTTAGATATTCTGTGATTTTTTTCTTCATTTCAGGATCTGTCGCTTGGGGATAAATGTTTTCGAAAATGGTCCTGGCTTCAAGGAATTGGTTGTTTTTAAAGTAGGCAACGGCCAGGTTGAAGTTGAGGTCAATGTCATTGGGCATATACTTTGCAGCTTGCCTATAGCTTCTGATGGCTTCCGGGAAATCACCTTGCTTCTCGTATATTATTCCTTTGAGGTTTAGAGCCTGAACATTACGGGTGTTTAGTCCAAGTGCCCTTTCAACATACTCAAGGGCTTCTTGAAGTCTTTCTTTTAACACGTATAATCTGGCCAGGTTAAAATAAGCGAGATCTTTCGATTTGTATTTTTCGTCTGCAAGAGCTGTTCTGAACTCTTTTTCGGCCTGGTCAATGAATCCCATCTCTTGGTAAGCAACTCCGAGGTTATTGTGTGCTTCAGTTAGGCCTGGGTTAATTTCCAGGCATTTTTCGAAATAATTGATAGCATCTTGGAATTTTGCGCTCATCAGGTAAGCCATCCCTATTGAATTAAGGGCAAGAGCATAGCGTGGATTAAGGGAGAGAGCCTTGTTGAAATATCTTATAGCTTCTTCAATATTGCCCTCATTTAGATAGAAAAGGCCCAAGTTATACTGGTATTGAGGATCTTTTTTTCTCGCTTCTTCGATTTTCTTTTGGGAAGAAGCACAAAGAATCAAACTCAGGGAGATAAATATGACCAAAGTTATTTTTTTAAATTTCATTCTCTCCTCTCTTTCATATATATCAGACATATTCGTCTTTCAGTTTTCTTGACATTAAGTCCTGAAGGGCTTCTCTCGGATCCTTATTCCTGTAGAGCACATAATAAATCTGCTCACAGATTGGCATTTCCACGTTTTCTGTTTCTGCCAGTTTATGCACAGAGAGAGTTGTAGATACCCCTTCTGCGATCATATTCATGCTTGAGACGATTTCAGTCAGAGACTTTCCTTTTCCCAATTCATAGCCCACAAAGTGGTTCCGGCTCAACTTGCCAGTGCAGGTGAGGACAAGATCACCGATGCCTGCTAGACCAGAAAAAGTTTCCATCTTAGCTCCCAATTTCATACCAAGTCGTGTCATCTCCGCTATCCCCCTTGTGACTAGAGCAGCTATCGAATTGCTGCCGAAATGAAGAGCATCTGAAATTCCTGCAGCGATGGCGATGACGTTTTTGAAGGCTCCTGCCAGTTCTACCCCAGTTACATCTTCAGATGTGTATGTTCGAAAAGTAAGGCTTGAGATAAAATACTGGACTTTTTGGGCAATATGCGCATCTTTAGAAGCTGTCACCACTGCAGTGGGATGTCCTTCTATGACTTCCCTAGCAAAGCTCGGGCCAGATAGGACAGCAATTCGAGGATTGAAATTAGGGGAGAAAACTTCTTCCATCACTGTGCTCATGCGCTTCAAGGTGTCCTCTTCTATTCCTTTTGTCAGGCTTACGATAATATGGTCAGAAGATAGATTGGGGGCGAGTTGTTCATAAACCCGTCGGCAGAATTGAGAAGGCACAGCGATAAAAATGATTTCTGAAGAATCTAAAGCTTTTTTCATATCATTGAAAAAAGAGACATTTGACGGAAAAGTAAATCCAGGTAAAAAAGACCTGTTTTCCCTGCGTTTTTTTGTTTCCTCATAAACGTCCTCTTCTCTGATCCAGAGCCGGGTTTCTATTTCCAGGCGTCCAAGATAAATGGAGAATGCACTTCCCCAGCTTCCTCCGCCGATAACACAGGCTTTCATCCGATTCTCTCCCCCAATTTTCTTTCTTTGCCTTTTAGAAGTCTACCAATATTCCCAGTGTGCTTCAAGGCAATCAGGACGAAGATGACAAGGCCCAGAAAGATGAGTTCTGTATCGCCTTTGAACAGAAAAACGAATAGGGGATAGCATAGAGTGGCCAGGATAGAGCCAAGGGATACATACCGGCTGATAGCAACAATAATCAAAAAGAGCGCCACGCTGAGAAGAAAGGGCTTAAGTGCTAAAACAGAATAGACTCCCAACGTTGTTGCTATTCCTTTTCCTCCCTTGAATTTGATGTAAACTGGAAAACAGTGTCCTAGGACAGCTAAGAAACCGCAAAGCAAGGCAAAGGATTTGTCTGGGAAGATTTTTAAAGCTAAGAAAACAGGAAGGAATCCCTTAAGGATGTCTATGAGGACAACGGGAATTGCGTATTTCCAGCCTTTCAGCCGAAGTACATTGGTGGCTCCTATGCTTTGACTTCCAAAATCACGGATATCCCTCTTTTCTCGGATGAAAAAAATGATATAGCCAGAGGGGATGGCTCCGAATAGATAAGAACAGATGGCAAATATTATTTTCATTTGAGTTCGGATTCGTAGAGAACAGAGTATTCTGCCCCTGTTGGCTTAAGAATGCTCTGGAAGAAGGTGAGTTTATTAACTTGCATTTCTCCAAAACTTGATTCCTTGCTTTTTTCAAGTTGAGAGATTGCTTCTTCGAGTTGAGTGGGGATTTTAACCCTTCCCAGCGTTAGATGGGGATGGAACTTACGCTTCTCTCTCGGAAAATCCAATTTTTCTAACTCGCCCTCCAGATGAAATTGAAGAGCCTTGAGTGTTTCCACTTCTTCAATCCCGACCCAGAGCACCCTCGGGTTTCTACTCGCCGGAGGAAATGAGCCTGTTCCCTTGAATTTTAGTGCGAATGGCTTGTGTTTTTCAGAAACTGCTTTAAGGATATTTTCAACCTCTTCGACCTTTTCTCCGGTGATTTCTACTAAAAATTTCAGAGTCAGGTGCATCCCTTCGGGTTTGACCCATCTGATATGCCTGCTTCCTTTGGCCAGTTTGTCGAGCTTGCTTACGAAAGATGAGAGATTGTTTTTTATCTCATTATCGAGCTCTATAGCAATAAAAGTTCTCATCTTATCCTTATTATTGAATTTTAGAATCCTTCGTTTAAGATTTCAAGAGATGTCTCCGAAGCATATCGAGGGCTTTTTGGCTGGACTGGAATTTTATTGCTTCTCTGTTGCCCAAGAAAAGGTTTTTAGAGACTTCCGTGCCCTTATCCCAAGCCAGGGCTATGTAGACCAGACCTACTGGTTTCTCAGGCGTTCCTCCAGTGGGACCGGCAATTCCGGTGACGGCAAGACCGTAGCTTGAGTTTGCCTTTTCCTTGATACCTGTAGCCATGGCTTGAGCTACCTGAGGGCTGACAGCTCCTTGTTTTTCGATTAAATCAGGAGAGATGCCCAGTTGATTCGTTTTTGCTTCATTGCTGTAAGCCACAATTCCCTGAATGAAATATTCTGAGCTTCCGGGGACATTTGTGATACGGTGTCCCAAAAAGCCACCCGTGCATGATTCGGCAACAGCCAGGTTTTTTTTGTTGAGACATAATAGGTTTCCGATTACTTCTTCCAGCTCTGCGCCAGAAGCGGAAAATACGCTGTCGTTGAGTCTTGCAAGGATAGCTTTTTCTAGTTTTTTTACTCTCCGCTCGGCCTGAGCTTTGCTCTCTTTGGAATGGGCTGTCATGTGTATCTCTATTTGTCCAGGGTAGGCAAGTGTTGTCAGGTTGAGATGAGAAGCCTTAGGATAGGCATCAAAGATAAGACTCTCTATTTTTGATTCAGTTAAGCCGGCTGTTTTCAGCACCCTTCGTGCGACGTAGTCGGTCCTTAATTTCTGAAGCCGCGGCCAGACTGAAGCCTCAAACATTGGTTTGAGCTCATGCGGAGGTCCAGGCAGCAAGACTATAATATGCTCCTTTGTGTCAAGCCACTGACCAGGGGCTGTTCCGTTTTTATTATCCAGAATCAGGGCTCCTTTTATAATATAGGCCTGCTTCTTGTTTACCTGAGGCATAAACATTCCCCTGCGCTTAAACCTTGCCTCTATTTTTTTTAAAATCTCTTCTTTGAAGATGAGTTTCCGTTCCAGGACTGTTGCAAAGGCTTCCCGAGTTCTGTCGTCTTTGGTCGGACCAAGACCTCCCATAGCGATGATTAGATGAGCATGAGATAGGGCTTCTTGGATGGATTGAGTGAGATCAGTCCAGTCATCTCCCACTATTGTCTTATACGAGACATCCATAGCCAGGTCATTCAAGCGCTGGGTCAGGTAAAGGGAGTTGGTGTCTTGGAAAAAGGGGGTGAGGAGCTCTGAACCGACAGCTATGATCTCGATTCTATGGTCCTTTTTATCTTTCATCTCAAAATTAAATATATATTGACTATCACACCGGCATAGATCGCAGCTAAAAGGTCATCCATCATGATTCCCCAACCAGAGGGGAAGTTTTCAACTTTTTTTATAGGAATGGGCTTTACGATGTCAAACAGGCGGAAAAGGAAGAAACTCAAAAGAAGGGGAAACCAATCCTCGCTCATTCGGAATAATACGAGAAATTGTCCTGCTGCTTCGTCAATCACAATATTCCTAGGATCTTTTTTGTTTAGTTCTGATGCGTATTTGGAGGAGGCGAAAACGCCAAAAAAGAAGAGGAGGAAGAAGAAGAGAACGTAAATAGGCCAGCTGAGTTCATGGAGAAAAAGCCTGTACAAAAAAACCACAATCAAGCTGGTCAGGGTACCTGGAGCTATAGGGAAGTATCCTACGCCAAAAAAGGTTGCAATGATTTTTGAAACGAGTTTCATTGAACGAGCTTTCCGTATAAATCATATATATCCAAAGAATAGATTTCAACTTTTTGAATGGAGTTAATTATCTCGCTTATTTGCGATGCAGATTGGGTTTCAATAAAAATAATCCCATCAACCTCTGGAGCCTGGAACCTGCCTCGGCCAATCAAGGTCCTGGAATTTTCTTTCTGGGTACCTTCAATTAAAACATCTATTTGCTTATTCAGATATTTTTGATTGTTCTGATAAGAGATCTCTGTTTGGATTTCCATGATTTTTTCTTTTCTTTTTATTTTCGTGCTTTCTCTGACTGGATCTCCAAGCGTAAACGAGTCGGTTCCTTCCTCCTTGGAATAAGTGAAGATACCCAAATGGTCAAACCTTGCTTCCTTTACAAATTTTTTAAGGCTCTCGAATTCTTCTCTTCCTTCCCCTGGAAAACCGACAACAAGGGAGGTTCGTAGGGCAATATCTGGAATTTTCTTTCTAATTTTATGTACAAGTCTCAATGCTCTTTTCCCGTCCATCCCTCTTTTCATTTTTCTTATGATTTCAGAGTCAGAGTGCTGGAAAGGGATATCGAGATAAGAGCATATTTTTTTCTCTTGCATGATTTCCAGAAGGGAATCGCTAATTTCTTCGGGATAGCCATAGAGGAAACGAATCCATTCGATTTCTTTGATTTTTAAAAGCTCTTTGAGAAGAAGAGATAACCCTTCATCTAACCCTTGATCTTGACCGAAATATGTGGAGTCTTGGGAGACAAGGTTGACCTCTTTAACTCCCTTGGAACCGAGCTCTTCAACTTCTTTGAGAATGGAGGAGATAGTGCGGGACCTGTAAGAGCCCTTGATCAAGGGAATAGAACAGAAAGAGCATTGATGGGAACATCCTTCTGATATCTTGACATAAGTCCATGCCGGCGGGGTTGATAGATGGCGGGGAGACGCATGGTCGTCGAGATAACTGTATTGAGATTCCTTAAATGGCTTTCCCTCAATGGCCTGCACGATTTTATCGAAGTCATTTACTCCTAGCCATAAATCAATTTCAGGAAAATTTTCCTTCAAGCTCTTTTTGTTCCTTTCGACGTAACAGCCAACAACTATTATTTTCTTTTCCTTCGCTTTTCTCTTCAGCCGAGCAACTTCTCTTAAAGCCTGGATTGCCTCTTTTCTGGCTGGTTCGATAAATCCGCAGGTGTTGAGTATAACGATATCGGCTTTTACAGGGTCAGAGGTAAAGGTATACCTTGCCTTATCTAAATAACCCAGCATCACTTCGCTGTCTATCAGGTTTTTTGCGCAACCAAAGCTAATTAGGGCTACCTTCTTCATATTGATTCACCATTATTTTAAGCGGCATTTTTTATGAATGATCCAGGTCAAATTGTAAATCTTAGAGAGATTTAAGTAAACCGCTAAGCACAAAATGGATTGAAGAACTAGGGGTAGATCTTATACAGGAGACGAGGAAAAGGGATGGATTCCCTGATATGTTTGATTTTACAGATCCAGCCAAGCATCCTTTCGACGCCGAGACCGAATCCAGAATGAGGCACGGATCCAAATTTTCTTAAATCCAGGTACCATTCGAAAGCTTCTCGAGGTAGATTGTGTTTTTTAATCCTTTTCTCGAGAAGGTCAAGGTCATGGATGCGCTGGCCGCCGCCGATGAGTTCACCGTATCCCTCTGACGCCTGAACATCTACCCCGAGGACAAGGTCCGGTCGCTCTGGATCAGGTTCCATATAAAATGCCTTGATCTTGGCCGGAAAGTGGGTAATACAAACGGGAGTATCGAATATTTCTGATATGAGTGTTTCATCAGGGGAGCCGAAGTCATCACCCCATTCCATTTTTGATCCTTTTTCCTGAATCATCTTGAGGATTTCATCATATTTTTTTCGGGGGAAAGGCTTCTTTACCTTCTCTAATGGTTTAATATCCCTTTCCAGTACTTCTAGTTCTTTTTTATTTTTCTCGAGGATACGCTTGACTATGTAGACAATAGTGTCTTCTGCTAGTTCGGTAATATCCTCTAAGGCGGCAAAAGCTACTTCTGGTTCTACCATCCAGAATTCGATGAGATGCTTTCTTGTTTTTGATTTTTCTGCCCTGAAGGTGGGACCGAAACAGTAAACTTTCCCAAAAGCCATTGCCGTGGCTTCATTATAGAGTTGGCCGCTCTGGCTCAGATAGGCTTTCTGGTCAAAATATTCTGTCTCAAAGAGAGTGGTTGTTCCTTCACAGGCACTCGGTGTTAAGATAGGCGTATCCATGAGCCGGAAACCGCTGTTGTCGAAGAAATCGCGTATGGCTCTGATAAGCTCAGCCCTGATTTGGAGAATGGCGCGCTGTTTTTGCGAGCGAAGCCAGAGATGACGATGTTCCATAAGGAAAGGAACGCCGTGAGATTTTGGAGTTATCGGATAATCTTCAGCAATCTGAATGATTTCAAGGTCCTCAATACTCAATTCAAACCCGCCAGGAGATCGTTTGTCTTCTCTAACCCGGCCTCGGACTACGATAGAAGATTCTTGCGTGAGCTCATCAAACCTCTTGAAGAGAAGGCTGTCTTTCTCATCGCTGAATATCGTTCCCTGTAGAATTCCTGTGCCATCCCTGATAAGGAGGAAGCGTACTTTACCGCTGGACCGCTTATTATAGACCCATCCTCTGATTTCAACCTCTTGCCCTTTGTAGTCTGAAATATCTTCTATGTATACCCACTTCATGATGCAGGAATTATAAAAGAGTAACAGGCTGAGGTCAATCAATTAAATTAAAGGGGACAGTCCCCTTTTTACAAGAAGGAAAAAACCAGCCAGCTAATCTTTGAGAGGGTTGCACCTTGGGGAAAGTCTCCTGCCATTGACAGAAAAGCGGCTTGTGTGATAATTGGATGACAAACCTAAGAGGATTATAGTTGCTCTTTCTTTAGGAATAAAGAATGAAAACTCCCGCTTATTTGGCTTTCGACCTTGGTGCTGAGAGTGGCAGGACTGTACTGGGGTGGCTTGAGGATGGTCGATTAAATATAAAAGAACTCAATCGTTTTCCCAATGGAATGGTTTCTATTAGGGGACATTTATACTGGAACATTTTTCACCTCTTCGAGGAGATGAAAAAAGGCATGAAGCTTTGTGTTTCAGAGGGAGAGGCTCGTCCTGAAAGCATCGCTGTCGATACGTGGGGAGTTGATTTTGGTTTGTTAGCCCCTGATGGCACTATACTGGGCCTACCATATGCTTATCGAGACTCTCGGACCGAAGGCGCTATGGAGGAATTGTTCAAGAAGATTACTCGCGAACGCATATATCAATTGACAGGTATCCAGTTTGTTCAGCTCAATACGCTATTCCAACTCTTTGCGATGAAAAGGGATCAACCTCAGCTTTTAGATTTTGCGAGTGACCTTCTTTTCATACCGGATATATTCAATTACTTGATGACCGGAGAAAAAAAGACAGAGTTTACTTTTGCTACAACCTCTCAACTCTACAATCCTCGAAAGAAAGAATGGGAAGACGAGCTGTTTGAAGCGCTGGGCGTTTCCAGCTCTATTATGCAAGAAATTATCCCGCCTGGAACGATTATGGGCAAGTTGGATCGAAAAATCTGCCAGGAGACAGGATTAGACCAGGTTCCTGTTTGTGCGGTAGCTTCACATGACACTGGTTCTGCTGTTGCAGCAGTTCCTGCTGAAAGCGAGGGCTGGGCGTATATCAGCAGTGGGACCTGGTCCCTCATGGGGATAGAAACGAAAGATCCGATCATCAATGACCAAACCCTGGATTTAAACTTCACGAATGAAGGAGGAGTTGAAGGAACATTCCGTTTTCTAAAGAATATTACAGGTCTTTGGCTGTTGCAAGAGTGTCGCAGGGCCTGGGCTGGGGAGCGGAATTATGGATACGATGAATTGATAGATGCAGCTAAAAGTGCTTCTTCGTTCAGATCGATCATTCAGCCCGATTGGAAAGGATTTCTCAATCCAGAAGATATGCCTCTGGCCGTTCGTGAGTTCTGCCAAAAAACAGGTCAACCAGTGCCTGATTCACCTGCTGATTATGTGCGCAGCATCCTCGAAAGCCTCGCATTAAAATACCGTCTTGTTCTCGATCAGCTAAAGAAAATATATCCACATCCAATTCATAGGGTCCATATCATAGGCGGAGGCGCGCAGAATCGTCTGCTCTGTCAGTTCACAGCAAACGCAACAGGGCTCCCTGTTATTGCAGGTCCGGTCGAGGCGACAGCGATCGGGAATATCATGGTTCAGGCCCTCTCTTTAGGATTTATTGATTCTGACAAAGATATGAGGGAAATCATCAAAGAATCTTTTGAGCTCGTGAAGTATAAGCCGGAGAAGACACCAGAATGGGAATCAGCTTATGAGAGGTTTCAGAACATAACCGGCGCTTAAGCCTGTTTTATTACAATATCTGCCATAAGTTTTATGAAATAGTAGGAAATGAGATCTAAATTTGATTGATTAAAGGGGAGATCACGATGGATTCAACAAAGATTGAGAATGCTTACCAATTAGCTCAAGAGCGCTATTCCCAATTTGGTGTGGATTCTGATAGAGCTCTTGAACTTTTAGAAAATGTATCCCTTTCTCTCCATTGTTGGCAAGGCGATGATCTGGGAGGATTCGAGAAGCCAGATTCTCGCCTTGAAGGGGGAGGCATCCAGGTGACTGGCAGCCACCCAGGGAGAGCGAGGACAGTTGATGAGCTTCGGATGGACCTTAAGAAAGCCTACTCCATGATTCCTGGGAGTCATCGGTTGAATCTGCATGCTATGTATAGGGATTTCGGCGGAAAGCAAGTAGAGAGAGATAAAATAGGTCAAGAGCACTATAAGAGTTGGATCGATTGGGCAAAAAAGGAGGGCCTTAAGCTTGATTTTAACCCAACCTGCTTCTCTCATCCGAAAGCAGATTCCGGCTTTACTCTGAGTAGCATGGAAAAGGAGATTCGCGAATTCTGGATTGAACACGTGAAACGCTGTCGCGAAATCAGCGCAATAATGGGACGAGAGCTTCAGAGCCCTTGCATTCATAATCTCTGGATACCTGATGGCACCAAAGATAGCCCAGTCCATCGCGGGACCCATCGCATCCTCCTGAAAGAATCTCTGGACGAGATTTATAAGATTGAATACAGCCCTTCAGAGATGAAGGATTCTCTAGAGAGCAAACTTTTTGGTATAGGGAGCGAGTCTTTTGTGGTCGGTTCCCATGAATTCTATATGGGCTATGCACTTTCAAAGGGAAAAATGCTGTGCCTTGATCTGGGGCATTTTCATCCTACTGAATCGGTTGCAGATAAAATATCTTCCATTCTGCTGTTTTCCGATGAGCTTCTTCTTCACATCAGCCGTGGAGTGAGATGGGACAGCGACCATGTTGTTATTTTGAATGACGAGGTAAAAAGCCTGACAGAAGAGATTGTCCGCAGCGATGCCTTAGACAGGGTGCATATTGCTCTCGATTTTTTTGATGCAAGCATGAATCGAGTAGGCGCTTGGGTGATTGGAGCGCGGGCAACATTAAAGGGTTTGCTGTGCGCCCTCTTGGAACCCCGGGAGAGGCTCAAAGAGGCAGAGAAATCAGGAAATAATTTTGCACGGCTCGCACTCATGGAAGAATTCAAAACCATGCCTTTCGGTACAATCTGGGATTACTACTGCCTGAGAATGGGCGTCCCTGTTGGCGAATCTTGGATGGAAGAAATAAAACTCTACGATCGAGAAGTTACTAGCAAGCGCAAATAACTAATAATGACTTCAAGGCAGCGGTTCCTGTCAGCGTTAAAGCGAGAAATCCCTGATAGACTTCCAGTCACAACACATCATGTCATGCCCTATTTCCTGAAAACCTACATGAACGGAATGTCCTATCAAGAGTTTTTCGACTATTTTGGACTGGACCCTATCCGATGGGCTGTTGCTTACCGGCCTAATCTTTCACGCAGTGAATATTATGATCCAGAGCAAAGGGAAACAGGATTTTTAGAAGCCCAACGCATAAGCTCAGAAAACTGGAAGATTAAAACAGAGGATGTCCCTAATCCAGAATACAAAATCACACGTTTCTATTTTATGAACCCTGAAAGAAACCTTTCCATGGTGTTACAATCAGATAGGCATACGACCTGGGTTACAGAGCGAATGATCAAAGAAAAATCAGATATAGATATCTTTGCCAAGTATGCACCGTTTCCCCTCTGCGATGTAGAGAGGGTAAACAAGGAAGCCGAAGAATTCGGTGATAGAGGAATAATCCGTGGTTCGATCCCTGGGTTTGATGTATACGGTCAACCGGGCTGCTGGCAAGATGCTTCGGTCTTGTACGGGATTGAAAAGCTCATCATGGGAACTTATGACGACCCTGAATGGGTGCATTCCTTCCTGAAGATCTTGAAGGAGAGAAAAGCATCCTATATCTATTCTATGGGCGGTGCGAAATTTGATGTCGTCGAACTTGGAGGCGGTGATGCATCATCCACTGTTATTTCACCGAGAATATTTGAGGAATTTGTTGCTCCCTACGATTCAGGGCTCATCGAACTTGCTCATATGAAAGGACAGCGTGTTGTTTATCATACGTGTGGTGGTATGATGCCTATTCTCGAAAAGATTGCGGATATGAATCCGGATGCGATGGAAACATTTACGCCGCCCTCGCTAGGAGGAGATGTCGACTTGAAAGAGGCCAAGAAAAGAATCGGAGATAGAGTGTGTTTGATAGGAGGCTTTGATCAGTCACTCTATTTCAGAGATTGCTCCTCTTCGGAGACAAGGAAGGAAGTGCGCCGCTGTTTCGAAGAAGCAGGTGAGGGAGGGGGCTACATATTAGCTCCTTCTGACCATTTCTTTGATGCGGATAGCGAATTGATTCATGCTTTTGCAGATGAAGCCAGGAAGTGCGTTTATTAATCTGAATTATTCAAAAATAATGCCGATGAATGATACAGGTTTATCAGATAGTCTTATCTTATTGACACCATCAACCAGAGCAAAAGGATAATCACACCTACCAGTATCCAGCGTCCTCCAAAGCCCAGGAAATCTGCTTTACTCGGTTTGAGTATTTCCCATTTGGATCCCGGCCAAATCTTATCCTTTTCAAATTTTCCCGGATTACTGTAGGAGTCCTCAAGAGCGAGCTTCTCCTCTCCTGGTGTTTTCTGGACAGGTGTATGCAGCTTGGCAAAGAATCTATCCTGATTCTCTTTGGGAGTTGGCTTTGTTACATAAGATATGAGGAAGAGGAGAAGAAAAGGAAACAGCGCATCAAACAAGAATCGCACAGCAACAAGTTGTGCCTTTGTAAAGTTAGAAAAATCGATGCCAAACCAGCTCAACACCCAAATTTCTGCGTGGAATCTTCCTATTCCTAGCTTGGGTGAGGAGGGATCAGCAGTGTCAATCCGGGCGACATCCTCAAAGAATATGCCGATTGGTTCGATGGTATGCGGTTTTTCAATAGACTGACCCACAAAATCTGCCTTTCCTGCTTCCACATCTTCCTTTAGAGCGCTAGTTGTAATGATTATGGTTTTGGGTTTGGTTTCTAATAGAAAGGATTTATTGTGTTTGGCCCAGTCCAAAGTTTGGAAGAGATTGGGAATTAGAGCGTAAATGATTAAACAGACAGCAACCTGGATGATAATTGCCGATTTTGTCAATCGGCGCCATAAAAATCCCAACCAGATAGAGGCACCATAAATTGCTGGAATAGAAATTGCATATTTGAATAGCACCAATAGATTATTGATGAAAAGGGCTACACCTATGCCGCCTAAAAGTGTTACGGCAATAGCGATTCGACCAATAATCAAGTAATGTCTCTGCGATTTATTAGGCCTGAATGGTTCATAAAGATTGTTGATGAAAAGAGCGGAATAGGAAACAGTGCTTGCATCCAGTGTGGACATATTTGCTGCCAACACTCCTACTAGCATAAGCCCAATTGCTCCTGGAAAGAGCAGGTCTTTTGTCATGTATCCCCAGATTAAATCTGGGTCGTGAAGCATCCCAGCGTAGAGGCCGATTGCCAATAAGCCTGCTAAGGCCCAGAAGATCATGATAAACCTTTTAAAAAACATCCCGCCGATCATGCCAAAGCGTGCTGTCATCTCGTCTTTCGCAGAGCCCGCTGTTTGCATGCCCGGAGCCACAGCAATGATTGAGATAAGATTGGCAAGAGCCATTGCAAATATCGTATACCAGGCATATTCACTCATGGTGACCGAACCGAATAGTTCAAACATATAGTCAGGCACAGAAGCATGAAGGCCAGAAAAACCACCAATCTTGTGCAATCCTATGGGGATGAGAATAAGGGAGAAGATAATAATGAGAAATCCCTGTATGGCATCTGTGATGGCTGCTGCCCTGAATCCTCCCAGCATCGTATAAATCCCGACAATAACTGCAAAGATAAAATAAAAAAGGATTGGATCTGTATGGGAAATAAAGGAATGCAATTCACCTTTTTTATTTTTTTCGTTTAATTCTTCATATCGTAGTCCTTCTTCCGGACCAAAGCCTTCATCCAGCCTGGACCTGAGTTCTCGGTACTCCCGGAATTGTTCAACACTCAAACGTTCTTCATAGGTGAGTTTTTCAGAAGATTTTGGCGTCATAGCCATCATAGTCTTTGCTGCGACCATATAGGCTATACCGACGCCCAGAAGAGACATGAGTAAGATAAAGACGGCGTAGCTTCCTCCCAGAAACTTGCTTTTGAATCGCTCTGTGAAGTAATCGCCTATGGTTGTCAACCGAATACGGCGGAAGAAGAATGTTGTGAACCAGTAAAAGGGAGTTAAAAAGAGAACGAGGTATTGAATCCACATGCCGCCTATGCCCTGGCGGTATATTTCACGCGAGACAGCCACAGCCTGGTCAGCATTGGTTGAACAGCCAAAGTTGAGAAAGAACTGATAGAATTTGCCCAATTTGCGTCCAGCTAGAAAAAAATCTCCTGTGCTCCTTGTTTTTTGACCGGCTCGTTTACCAAGCCATAGGATAACCAAAATATAAAGGATAATGATCCCCACATCGAAAATGTGAAGGCCCCAGATACGCATTAAACCTACTTTTTGACCATTTGTTTTTTACAGTGGATGAATCATAAAGTCAATGAATAAAAAGGGGACAGTTCTCTTTTTCTTGATTTATCTGCTGGGGTTTGATTCATCAAACCCACATTTTCTATATATGGATTTTATTAAAAAAAAGTAGCCTGTCCCCATTATTTGAAAAATATTCAAGTTATGAAAATTATGAAAGCCTGACCCCGTTGGATGTTGGAACCGATTTGAAAAAATGATATCATAAACAAAAAGTGGAAAAATCGACTGCTGTCCAAATAAGATACCTTGATGGTCTCCGTTACCAGCATGCTGTTCTAGCTGGGTTGAAAGAAATCATTTCTCACGAAAAAGAACTCAACAGAATAAACGTTTTCCCAATACCTGATAAAGATACAGGTTCAAACCTGAGAAAAACTTTAGCGCCCATAATTGAAAAATTTCCTCGGTGGGAGACTTCAATAAACAAAAGCAGCAGAAGTATTGCTGATGTTGCAGTTGCCTCTGCTCTCGGATATTCAGGGATAATCTTTGCTCAATTCCTTTCCGGTTTTGCCGAGGGAATGGGAGATTACGATAGAGCTGTTGTCGAGAATATTCCCAAAGCGGCTGTCCTGGCTGTTGCCAGAGCTTATGAATCCCTGGAGAATCCCCAGGAGGGAACCGTTTTGACAGTATTCAGAGAGTGGGCTGATGAGCTGGAGATACTATCTTCAACTACAAATGATTTTGTGCTGCTGCTTCGAAAATCTCTTGAAAGAGCATTGTTAGCTCTTAAAGAGACTCCTCAGCAGCTTGAAATATTAAGAAAGCATAAAGTCGTGGATGCTGGAGGAAAAGCTTTTATATATTTTCTTGAGGGTATAGTCCATTTCATCGAAAAGGGGAAACTGCAGCCTGTATCGCCACAGAAGAACCAAATATATATAGAGGAAAAAGTTGCTCCTGAAGAAAAACCGCAGTTTTGTGCAGAATGTTGTGTCCGGAAGACAAATCTTGACCGTCCTGGTTTGATCGAAAAAATGAATTCTCTTGGTGAGAATCTGATTTTTCATGGCTCTTCAAATTTTGCAAAATTTCATGTTATGACTGGAAATCCAGAGGAAATATTCTCCTCAGCATCTCAGTTCGGAGAGGTGACTTCAAAGAGAATTTTCGCATTTTCGCCTGATTTGCCAACTTCCGAGAAGAAGCATTTGGCGTTTGTATCAGATACAACTTGTGACATATTCGATGAGCATATTGAAAATAACGATATTTATTTCGTTCCTGTAAAATTTCAGGCTATGGATAGGGTTTACACAGATAAAGTGGACATAATCCCTGAAGAGTTTTATCAGATAATGAAACAATCTTCCACTCCCCCTAAAACATCCCAGCCCAGTCTTATGGATTTTTCCAGGATTTATGAACATCTTCTTGTTCATTATCAATCGATTATTTCGTTTCATGTGTCAGGGGGATTAAGTGGAACTTTTCAAACAGCTCTCCAAGCAGCTAATAATATTGATCCTCAAAGGATCACTGTTCTTGACGGGAGGAATATCTCGGTGGGCCTGGGCTTGATTATGATGGAAGGGATTAGTGCTCGAAAAGAAGGTTTGGATGTTAAAGCAACCTTGGCACGGATAAAGAAAGCTATTGAAAGCAACCAGATTTTTATTGGCCTGCCCACTCTGAAATACCTGGTCAAAGGGGGGAGGGTCACCAAAGCCAAAGGAGTTATTGCCAAAGTTTTAAATATCAACCCAATTCTCTCTATAAGTCGTGAGGGAGCTCTTGACCCTGTAGGCAAAACAAGAGGAAAGAAGAACTTAGAAAAGAAAATTTTAGATATGGTATTTGAGAAGATAAGGGCAGCAAAGATTACGCATCCAGAGGTAAGTTTTTCTATTGCTGTTGCCCATACCAATGCTCTTGAATTAGGGAAGAGAATTGCAGAAAGAATAAAGGAAACGATGGGGCAGGAAGTCTCTCTAATAATGAATGCTTCTCCTGTCTTGGGTGCCCACGCTGGACCAGGAGCGGTGGGGGTTGCTTTACTTGAGATCAGTCGGTAATCCTTTCTGTCACCACCTAAGGATCACCATTGTCCAAAAACCCACGGGTGTACGAATGGCTGGCTGGGCGTCGGATTTTCCGCAGAAAAAGCCTTCTTCACCTCCCCTGATCTCAGTAGATAACGACTTGTCATAATATACAGGAAGATCAAGAAACAGGCCTATAGATAGTCTATGGCCAAAGAGAAGTCCAAATGTTCCACCAAACCATCCAGAAGGCGTCAATATTAGTTGAAGTTCCAAATATCTTATTGCATCCTTTGATCGTGGACCAGCCCCAGTTGAATCTATTCAGATGAGTTTCTGTTCCATCTTTGGTGAATTTTAAATAGCCGCTCGGATTGTTCTCGGAGAGATATTTGTAGTTGAAGATCATTCCGATCGGCGTATTCTTTATCGAAGCAGACGCTACAAAACCAAGTGAAAATTCAGAATTTCTCTGTGATAGACTTGAGGAGAAAGGAATAAGCGTGTTGCTAACTTCTCCATGACCGATTGCTTCTCCTGATGCTCGAAGATTGAAAATATCCAATTGACC
>CP070825.1:1724220-1727658 GCA_020344415.1 Candidatus Aminicenantota bacterium | reverse complement strand
GGAGTCAGGACCACTTCTAGCAAGTCTGGGTGCTCCTCTATTGTTTGCAGTTGCTGTTGCAGCTAACGAAGACATTAAAAAAGCTTTTTTTGGCTCTTGTCCGACTGTCTATTCTTCAGACAAGAAAAACTATTTCCTTGAAGCAGAATGTTTTTCCTATTCAATAGCAGAAATGTTTGAATCGGATGATCTGGATCGCTTAGACAATCTAAAAATTTCAACCCGTGAGTGTATCTTAAAGGTCGCTAACGAAGCCCTTGAAACCCATTATATTAATGAGATGAAACTTTTGACTGTTGATCACCCTTATGGATATGAGTCTTTTCCAACCAGTAAAAGAAAAATCTTATTACTCGGGAAAAAAGCGAAAATACTGGAGGCAACCGATAGTATGGGCAGAAATATTATCGATCTAATTTCCTCAAGAGATGATCATTGCTACAGGAGTGATACTTGTATTCTCCATGAGCTTTCGAAAAAAATTATAGAAGATTGGATAGAAATAAAAGTAAAAATCCCTCCTGAAGCAAAAAAGATAAATGTCGCGTTTCGTATGCGAAATACACTCTTCAATACAGTTCTTCTATACGATGTCTTGCTGAAATCAAATGGAGCCGAAGCGATTGATTGGATAGGAAAGAAGACGGGGGATTTATTTTACGCCTGGGAATTTTCTACATGGTACAAAAAATACTTTGGCCTTCGTATTCAATTATGGGATGGAAAGAAATTTAAGGATGTAGGACGCATAAGCGATGCTGGTCCTATAGCGTGGAAACAAATTGGTATAGATTTCCAGTTCCTAAAGATGAGATAGCACGAATAAGGTTTTCCTTCTTACCTGATAACTGGGCTGTTGACTGGATTGGAGTGAGTTTTGAAAGAAATGAAAATTATCAAGCACGATTGATTGATTGCAGTGAACTCACAGATTTCGAAGGAAATGCAAGAAACGATATTATTTCTAATATAAAAGACAAAGATAAGAAATATCTTACTACTTTTCCAGGACAGAGTTTTTTGATGAAGTTCAGCATAGGAACTCCAGCTCCAGGGCTTCAACGATCATATTTCCTAAAATCCAGAGGCTTTTACATCGAATGGTTACGCAAAGATTGGTTCAATAATAAAAGAACAAATGGAGATAATATAAAATTTGATCTCAGCTCAAAAACAATTATCGAAACAGCTAAACTCTGGCTAAAGAAAAAGCACAGTTTTGAAAAGAAATTTTTCGAGTCAAAAATTTCCCAATATTAAGGAGAGAACAATGAGAAAATCTTTAGTTGCTCTATTAATAATAACTGTTATTATTCCTCTCTCCTCTTGTATAAGTACAAGTTCAGTCAGGGTGAGCAAGCCTTATGGGGAAAGATTTGACATTACAATGAAAAACTTAGTTGGTTATGAAGGCGAATTATTGGCTGTATCTAAATCTCAATTGTACTTCAAAGATGGTGATAGCCTTTATTTAGTATCTTTATCCGAAGTCAAAAAAGTACATATAAGAGATTACCAGATTAAATCTGGAATAAAAACTCTTGCCGTGATTCCTTCTCTTATTATTGAGTTTGCAGTTTTTTTAGCAGCTGTTAATGCTGAAGGAGGGACTCCGTGGGCTTTACTTTCTGCTGCATCAATTCCAGCAACTGTACTAGGATTTACAAAAAGTGGAGCAAAGGTAACTTTTTCACCTCCGCTTAAAGAAGATGAAATTAAAACACTAAGACTGTACTGCAGGTATCCTCAGGGGCTAACAGAAGAACAGTGGAGTCTACTTTTAAAACTCTACAATCAAAAGGATTTTCTAAGGCTGCCAAGGAAGTAATAACATAAATAACTTATTCCTTTATTTCGGAACTCATGCCTCCAATGACTCTCCAGTTTTGTTTATTTTTAGATAGACTATAATAATAACATATAAACGTGTTAATTAAGACAGGGTTTACTTAGAGAGAATTTTTCTACTTTTCTCTAACAAATACACAGGAGACGACACCTCCCTCTCGTTCAGCATCGCCGCTCATAATATCGCCTTCTACAGTCAGACTGAGATAGACTGTTGTTTCGTCGGTAAGTTCAAACGAGCAAAACAGTTGACTGTCCTCGATTTTGAGGCCTTCGATTTCTGTGCCTTCGGCGATATACCCTGCAGTGTCGGAAACCTTCCCTTTGTATCCTGACTCTGTTTTTTCCAGGACCAGAGTCATTTCATATCGGCCGAAATTAGGAATTTGCATCTTCCCGTTCCATGTTCCTTCTAGGTCTTCGATTTGCAGTGCGTAGACGGCTAAGGTCGCTATCCCCAAAAAAACGAAAGCTCTCACAAGCGCTCTTGTGTGTTTCATTTTTACTCCTTTCAATTTAATTGACGCAAAACTTTAATAAATGGTTCCTTCACAGAAAGCTTTAAAAAAGCGTTTTTGAATTGGATTTAAGAACGTAGAAAAAGCTATCGGTTGGCTCATCTCGATTGACCTCTATTTTTTCCTGTGATATAAGCAGGAGAGAGGAATAAATCCTATTTTTTCCATATAGTGAGGTGAGAAAAAGCTCATGGAGTGGCCTAAGATCGCTACAACCATCCTGGCATTCTTGACAGCCTTTCTGTTGCCTTTCTTTCTGTCTAAACGAAAGAAGCAAGCTCCAAAGAAGATTCAAGAGTTTAGTGAGCATCTTCTTGGTATGGGAGTCAAGTTCGATGAGCTGGATAAAAAAAACGAGCCAGAAAAGCTCGGAATTAAGCTTTCCATGGGGCAGAAACCTGAAGGTCTTTTTGCTTTAAAGGACAGAAACATAGATCTTATCCTTGTTTTTAGTGTGTCAAGCCAATATGGAGTTAATTATTTCATCGAATATCTAGTAAAGAGTAACTTTGACCTGAGAAAAGAGCCTTTAAGGAAAACGAAGATGGAGAAAAAGAAAAACTCAATTTTCGGGAAAGAAGTAGTGGATATAGTGTGGAAAGGAGATAGATACCTCTCACAAAGGCTCAACATGGATTATGAGATTAAGCATAAGCTGATGCAAGCTTTTTCAAATAAATTCAAGGGTGGGATTGTGATCACACCTGATCCCAAACATGGCTATACCCGGATAAAGACGAATTATAGTCAAGTTCCCCATGAAGTATTCGGGGCAATCGATTCTATTGCAAGATATATAAAATCCGGAATATAGGCCTATTGTCTAAAAAGTCAAAAATAAATAATTCCCCAACTGTTGACGTTATGACGTTTTGGTGTTATTATATAAAGTGTTTATGAGGAGAGGATAACATGAGTAATCTTACAAAAAGGTCGACCATATATTTAGATCCTTACTTACATAAAGCACTGCGCCTAAAGTCTGCAGAAACTGAAAGATCAATTTCTGATTTGGTAAATGAAGCTGTGAAGTATGCATTAATTGAAGATTCCATTGATTTAGGCGCATTTG
>CP070825.1:1721132-1724120 GCA_020344415.1 Candidatus Aminicenantota bacterium | reverse complement strand
AATGGCAGCAGTTCCCGGTGTAGAAGAAGTCTCATCTGTTTCATCTGAAGGAAGCAGCAACGTGCGTGTGCTCTTCGCCTGGGGAACGGACTTGGATGCTGCGGCAAACGATGTAAGGGATCGTTTGGACCGCATAATTCCCTCTTTTCCTGAAGATGTAACAAGGCCAAGGCTCAGGAAATTTGATGCGGCAAGCTTTCCAATCCTAATTCTGGGAGCCTCATCAGACCTGGACCCTATTCAGACAAGGCATATTATTGATTATCAGATCAAATACCGAATCGAGCGAGTGCCCGGAGTTGCCTCACTTGATGTCTGGGGAGGCCATGAGCGGGAGATACATGTCAATCTTCTTACGGATAAGATTAAGGCTCTGGGATTACCATTGGATATAATCCTCAATAAAATAAGGTCTGAGAATGTGGATGTCCCTGCCGGTACCATAGAAAGGGGAAACCTGGAAGTTCTTATTCGAACTCCAGGTGTATACACAAGCCTTGATGAAATCAGGGATACGGTCATTGCCATTAGAGATGGTGTTCCGATTCAGCTCAAAGAGATCGCCAGTGTTGAAGATTCCTGGCGGAAAATCACTCGTTTAGTTCGGGTCAACGGGAAGCAAGGAATCCGGCTTTCTGTAAGCAAGCAGTCGGGCAAAAATACCGTAGAGGTCGCTCAGGCCGTGTTGAAAGAAATCGAACAAATCCACCGTGACATCCCTCAAATCACTATGATTCCAATCATAGATTCATCAGAGTATATCCGGAACTCTATATCCAATGTCGGCAGAGCCGCCACTTATGGAGGGCTGCTGGCCATTCTGGTTCTTCTGTTTTTTCTGCGCAGCTTCCGCAGTACGACTGTTATTGCCACTGCCATTCCGATCTCAATTATTGCCACTTTTGCCTTGATCTATTTTGGCGGATTTACCCTGAATATTATGACATTGGGGGGACTCGCTCTGGGAATAGGCATGCTTGTAGACAACTCTATTGTTGTTCTGGAAAACATATTCAGACTTCAGGAGTCAGGAGAAACGCCCGTTAATTCTGCTATCAAAGGTACAGGGGAAGTTTCTTCTGCAATTATCGCGAGCACGCTGACCACTCTTGCCGTCTTTGTACCGCTGATTTTCCTCAAAGGTATGGCAGGTATTATGTTCAAGCAGCTTTCCTACGTGGTGAGCTTTGCGCTTCTATGCTCCTTAGTCGTTGCTCTGACCCTGGTGCCAATGCTTTCGAGCAAGATTCTTCGTGTTTCGAGTATCGCTGATACAGGGAAAAAATCATGGAGTAAAAGGCTGTACAGAATGTCCAGTGAGTTCTTTATTAATCTAGAAAATAGATACAAAGATCTGCTCGATTATGCATTAAATCACCGCCTCCTTGTGTTGGGAATAGCGTTCTTACTTCTTGTCGGAAGCCTATTACTCATGCGGCTTGTAGGCAGCGAGTTTATGCCGGCAGCAGATGAGGGAGAAGTACGAGTCAGCGGAGAGATGGAAATAGGAACCCGCCTTGCGGTTGCTGATGAAAAATTTAAGACTATAGCTGCGATTGTAAGGGAGGAAGTTCCTGAAATAGACAGTATGGTAGAAAGCATAGGAGGGTCAGGCTGGCGAGGATCCAGCTCACAAGCCGGGAATATAAGGATCTCTCTAGTTCCCCAATCAAAGCGTGCAAGATCCAGTGAAGAAATTGCCTCTATCCTTCGCCGAAAGCTTGCGGAAATCCCGGGTGTAAGAATGAGGATAAGAGCCGGACAGGGAATGTTTCTTCTGAGGAGGATGGGTCCAAGCGATACAGACCGGGTCCAGATTGAAATAAGAGGTTATGATTTAGATACCGCTGATAGACTTAGCCATCAGCTAGTGGCATTAGTGGAAAAAGTTGACGGGATCACAGATGCAAGAATAAGCCGCGAGGGCGGCAATCCAGAGGAGATGATTCTAATTGACCGGCAGAAAACTGCCGACATGAAGCTTACAGTTTCTCAAATTGCTTATACGCTTCAAACATTTCTTACAGGAACCCAGGCTAGCAGTTTTCGAGAAGGAGGGGACGAATTTTGGATTCGTGTAAAAGTTAAAGAAGCGGAAAAGATGAGTTTGGACGAAATTCTGGATCTTACTCTGACTAATTCCAGTGGGCAGCCTGTCATGTTGCGGAACGTTGTCAATGTGAGGCCGCGTGCCGGTCCTGTCCGGATTGAACGCAGGGATCAGGAACGCATCATCACAGTTACAGCCGATATAAGCGGACGAGATATGAGTTCAATTATGTCAGATATTAGTGAAAGAATGAGGGCATTACCGGTGCCTAAGGAGTTCAACATTTTTTTTACAGGAGACTACGAGGAGCAGCAGAAAGCTTTTCGGGAATTGTTTTTTGGCCTCATTCTTGCTTTGATGCTTGTTTACATGGTTATGGCCTCCCTCTATGAATCTCTTCGTGACCCTTTTGTAGTAATGTTTTCCATACCTCTGGCGGCTATCGGTGTAGTCCTAATGCTGTTTCTTACCAATACAACGTTCAATGTACAATCGTACATAGGATGTATCATGTTGGGCGGAATCGTGGTGAATAATGCTATACTGCTTGTGGACTATACAAACCTTCTTCGTCGGCGCGATGGCATGCCGCTCAGGGAGGCTATTGAGGAGGCCGGCCGCCGGCGTCTTCGTCCGATATTGATGACAGCCACCACTACAATCTTCGCGCTGATGCCCTTGGCTTTTGGAATCTACGAGGGAGGAGAAGCCCAGGCACCCTTGGCAAGAGCTGTTATTGGCGGCCTGCTCAGCTCAACCATCATTACTCTGGTGATAATACCGGTTGTGTATTCGGTCTTCGAAAAAATGAAAAAGACTGCCTGATAATAGAAATCATCATTGGGGTCAGGTCATATTTTTTTGCGAGAAAAGAGAAAAGAAGAGAAAAGGGGACTGTCCCCTTTTTTATTTCGGGGGGAGAGTTAAAACTTATACTT
>CP070825.1:1717107-1721032 GCA_020344415.1 Candidatus Aminicenantota bacterium | reverse complement strand
TGTCATCAATACTCCGGATGAGTTCCCTCATCTGATAAAGTCGGTCAACGACCTCGTCCCTTAATTGTATCAATTCCCTTATAGAATCCACAATGTCTTCCCTTGAATAATTCATTTCTCCTCCTTTACTAAATCGTGCGGGGAAATGGCGTAGTGAAACTCATTCCCAAAATCATCCCTGCGCCAGATAAGAAGCATTTCGTCTGGCGCTTCTCCCATTTCTTCTGGCCACATTTTCCGGACTGCATCTCCGAAACCCAGTACAACACCAGTAAGGATAATTTCATTTCCTGTGAGCTCGCTGATGTGGCGAAATTGCACTGTTTGATTTTTTCTTACCCTGCTCATTTTACTCCCATGTTCACCATTTTGTTCACCACATTAATAAAATGTAATGCCTTTGATTAGCTGGGTCAAGGGGTGTAACATAAATAATTGGAAATAACTTCTACGCAAATGGGTATTTCCTCGTTTGAGTGGCAGGGACCTTGCTGAGCAGAATTTTGATCGTTTTGAATACATATGCCTTCTCGACAGTCTGAACGGCGTTCTGTTGCCTTTGTGAGAGCAAAAAGACCTGCAAATGACTTTTTATTGAGATGCTTTTATGATGATTTAATGCAAGTCTTTTTTTTAGTTCCTCCTTCTTCGCTTTTCAATCGGTCTTGTGGACCATTCTTTTATCCGTGCCCTTAGACTAGTCTAAGTCCGCACACACTATAATATTAGGTCTCGGCCCCTTAATCTTCCTAAAGAACGCGGCCTTTAAGGTCCGTTAAGCATCTCACAAAGCGGCCGATTATTTATCCATCCATTCTCTTTTATAGACTATATATCCACGATCCTCTTTGAGCATCTGATAGATGATCGCCAGAAGACGCCTGGCCGTGGCCACTTTCGCCACATTGCCAGTCTTTTTCTTCTTGAATCGCTCATAATGTAGCCGCAAGTCAAAATCAGCCCGTATCGCCGGCCATACCGCCTCTACAACCGCCCATCTCAGCCACTGATTCCCATCTTTGATGATCTTCCCATGGTAACTGCGCTGTCCGGAACTAAAGGAAGATGGAATAACTCCTGCATAATTGTAAAGACTTCCCACTGTGGAAAATCTCCTTATGTCTGCGATCTCTGTGGCAACCAACACAGAAAAAAACATCCCAAACCCCGGTACCGTGCTGATCAACCGAGCCATCCTCAGCTTACCATGCAGCTTGCGAACAAGACTATCGGATTCGCTGATTCGAACCATAACGTGCTTGTAAGTCTTTAATAAACTCTCCAATAATGCCTTGTCATGCCGAGCAATTAACAGCCCTTTCAGTATCTCCCTGCCCTTCTCACTAAAAATATTCTTGACATCAGCCAACTCTCTCTGCACTTCTTCCCTCTGTTGGATAAGAAGGGCTCGGATCCGATTCTTCAACCGTGTCCTCTCCCTGACATAAAAGACCCGCTGCCGTAATACACGCTGCGCCAAACGGTTCTCTTCACTGCGCTGATAAACCTCAGGGATTAAATCCGCCCGCAGCAAATGCGCCAGTATCTCCGAGCTCCGCTTGTCTGTCTTAATCTTTGCCCCCGCTATCGCTCTCAACTCTTTTGGATGAGCCACTTTCACTGCCACCCCTATCTCTTTCATCATATCGACCATCGTATAACTAGACCGGCCAGCCTCCACCACCCCCATGACCTCTCCATTAACCCCGTCAAGAAATCCCTCAACCTCAACCCGACAGTTCTCCACTCTGCCAGACTTGAGCTTTCTTCCCTTCTCGTCCACCATTGTCAAATGTGAGTATTGCTTGTGATGATCAATGCCCATATAATTCATTAAGGCACCTCCTTTAAAAAGTTTTTGTAGCTCTGGGTAATTTATCACAAAATAAACACCCAGCGGAGGTGCATCAAATCATCATGTTATCTTCCTCTTATTTTCCAGTTGTTCAATTCGGAAGGAAATCCTTCCATAATTGAAAGGAGGTTCAAAATGAAAAAAATCTGCTTTTTTATTCTGACGACAGCACTGATGAGCTGCATGATAAATTTAACAAGCTCGGCGCAATCTGTGAATAAAGGGCATGTGGATGTCGATAAAGGAAGAATCTACTACGAAGAAATGGGAAAAGGGAAAGCTCTTATCATGATTCACGGAGGGTTTATAGACCTGAGAATGTGGGATCAGCAGTTCGAAGAGTTTGCAAAACATTTCAGGGTTATCCGGTATGACGCACGAAACCATGGTCTTTCGGAAAGTGAACCGGGTACTTATATCTATTATGAAGATTTAAAACGACTCTGTGATCAACTCCATATCCAAAAAGCTGCTTTTCTAGGTTTGTCTATGGGAGGACGCGTGGCGATCGACTTTTCCATTGCATACCCGGAAAAGGTATGGGCGCTTGTTCTGGCGGCGCCCGGAGTAAGCGGGTATAGTTTTGACAGTCAAGAATGCCAGGAATTCAATAAAAAATATATGGCTGCATATCAATCGGGAAGTTTCGAGAAAATGGCTGAATCATTTTTGCAGGGTTGGACGGACGGGCCCTACCGGAAACCTTCGGAAGTTGATCCGAAGGTTCGAAACAAAACGAAACAAATGGCGCTGGATCATGAACGGCATAACGGATCGGGAGTTAAGATGGGTGAGCTCGATCCGCCGGCGTTAAACAGACTGGATGAAATTAAGGCTCCTACATTGGCGATTGCCGGAAATCTTGATATGCCTGATATCCTCGATATCGTGAACAGAGTAGATAAACATGCCAAAAATTCACAAAAGGAGATAATACACGGAGCCGCACATATGATAAACCTGGAAAAACCAGTGGCATTCAACAAACTTGTGCTCGATTTTTTATTAAAATTAAAATAACCGGCCGCCAGTTGGAAGGATGCTGACCTCGTGCCTCCCTGAGGTCGAAGACGCAAAGAGGTCTCGGGTAAGACAGAAAAGTCACTGAACAATTGACCAGCTTTTTTCATTATGATAGGGTAATTCCAACATCGCTGTGGGTGAATTCAGGAATTAAACAACAGGTAGGAATCTCTTTCGGTTTGAAATGGATTTTGGTGAGAGATCGACCAAAAAAGGAGGGAAGCGAAATGACAAAACAAAAAGTTGGCTTGGTCCTATTCTGGATGGCTGTTATCTGGGCAATGGGTTGGGGGGTGATAGGATCGGTTTTTGTGGACTCCGCCTTCAGAACATTAACGATGGATGAGCTCAATTTGACGATGTGGGCCAACACCGGACCATGGACTATGATTTGGGGGCTTTTCGGTGTGCCACTGGCAGCTATAGTTGCGATAATTGGAATTTTGCTCTATTCAGACGCAAAAGGATCGACAATACTGAAATATGGAATAGGAATATTTCTGGCGGGGGCAGGCATGGCAGCAGTATATCCTCTTGGGCACATCCCTCTGTTGTTCGGTATCGGTGGAACGCTGATTTTGCTGTTCTTCATCGGAATACTTTGGTTATGGGCAAAAGAACGTATGGCATTGAAGGAAACATCCTCTACAGCCGCCTATCTTAAACTGGCCGGCTACATGTTTATGCTCATTGCCGCATGGTTTATTTGCGGAATGGCCAGCCAGCCCTTTTTGAAAGCTCTTGAAAACGAAACCCCATATAATCCGATACTCGTAATGATATTTCTAGTGTTGGGATGGCTTTTTCTATTCCTGGGCCATTACAAATCACGTCAACGATAAAATTATCCCGTCCAGATATACTTATGGTTGCAGCAATCATGACCCTGCATCAGTGTTTTATCCCGAATTAATTTAATTTTGGGATTAAAATCCGAGGCCCAATTATAATCGCCCCAACAGACTGCTGCATAACCTATATCTCCAGCTTTGTGGGGCAGAAAGGATTCGGCAGAAAGACAATCGGTCACCCTAATTTCAAAGACCG
>CP070825.1:1713915-1717007 GCA_020344415.1 Candidatus Aminicenantota bacterium | reverse complement strand
CTATACCTTCACCCGGCGAGTAAATCCTGAGAGATAAAGACTCAAATACTCTACTGGTCTGTCGCAGATCAATTGATGGAGGACATTGCAGAGAAACACTGACACTCCTAGCAAGGTCTAAGGTCTATAAAAACAGATTACTCAACTCCGCTGTGTTCGGAATGACAGTTCATCATTGTCCTGTGAGAAATTCTTGCATTATTTATCCTCAGTGGATAGCATAAGTTCTTGATTTGGCAAATATTTCATAGCATAAGGAAACAATAATTATGAGAAAATACATTACTTTGAAGGTAGTGCTGTTAGTTGGCGCCATCTTATTCAATAATACTTGTGGCTTGGCCGATCAAACAGCACTTAAAGGGGGGTGTGCAAAGATAAACATCACTCCCAACGTAGCGGTCTGGCTTTCGGGTTACGGATCCCGTAATAAACCCAGTGAAGGCATATCCGATGAAATTTACGCAAAGGCGCTGGTTCTTGATGATGGGCAAAACAAAAAAGCAATCGTTTCAGCGGATTTGCTGTGGATTCCTCTTGAGATTACTGCTGAGGTTCGAGAAAAGGTAAAAGAGGAAATCGGAATTCCTGAAAAGAACGTTCTTATTTGTGCCACTCATACTCACTTTGGTCCCAAGATTGACAGAATAACAAAAAATTGGCCCGATACACCTGCTTCTGAGATTGACGAATCCTATGTACGTTCCCTTAAAAGAAAGATTGTGGGTGCGATATTGACTGCCAGCAGAGACCTCAAGGAAGTAAAGCTGGGGGCAGCAAAGGGAGAAATCTCCGAAATAGTTTATAATCGAAGGACAAAAAGAACTGATGGTTCAGTGGCGATGACGTTCAAACTGCCGCCTGCGAGTCCGGAATTGATTTTCGGCCCCATTTACCCGGAAATTTGCATACTCACAGTCGAAGATATGAGCGGGGCACTTGTCGCAGCGATTGTCAATTTTGCCTGTCACCCTGTCAGTGGAGACCAAGATCGCGAAAAATTCTATTTCATATCGGCTGATTACCCCGGATATACTGCGCGAGTCGTCGAAAAAATGGAGGGAGGGATTTGTCTTTTTGCTCTTGGGACAGCCGGCAATATGAATCCTATAAGAATAGACAGAAGAAATCCTCGGTTACGAATTGGTAAAGCCCTCGGTGGAGAAGTTTTGCGGAGGATTCAATTCGTTTCCACCTCTAATGAGGTTACTCTAAAGGCGATGAAAAGGCCGGTTACCCTGCCCATAAAGAAAAACCTCCCTCCTGATAGGGTTAAAGATGAGGATAAAGGCAAAGAAACTCTAACAACAGAGATTCAGGTCTTGAGAATTGGGGATATTTATATTTTGGGACTGCCCGGAGAGGTTCTGGTTGAGATTGGTCTGGATATTAAGAAGAGAACGGGTATTGAAAATCTTTTTATCGTTTCTCTCAGCAACGATGCGTGCGGATATGTGTGCCACGGCCAAGCTTATAAAGAGGGAGGATACGAGCCGGGGGACGGAACAGATCTTGCAGAAGGTGCCGGTGAGATTATTACAAGGCAAGCGCTGGAGCTGCTCGGAACGATGGAGCGAACAAAATAGTATTATTCCTGGATTTCCCTTGTGCAGTGTTGCAAAGAGCCAAAAAGTTGATAGTATAGAGCCTCTCGAATAGATTCGATTGAGTTTCGGTCATCATAAATGAGATATGTCAGATAGAAATTCTCAAATCAAGAAAAGGAAAAAACGATGTCATAAATAGCAATTATCTTATTTGTCTTGCTCGGTCTCGCAATTGTAGCCGCCGTTGTTGTCGGCTTGGTCATCCTGGTGCTGGTACTGACCAGAAAGAAAAACCTCACTTCTGAAAAGCTGTCACAGGACTCGCCGACAACGTAGACAACCTGCTGATGCTACTATATTGTTTTCAAACGGTGATAGAGATTCTGCAGCTACGAAAGTTTATCCCTGTTCTCATAGATTTTTAATATGGCGTCTGCTATGTCATCCATATCTCTTTTCGTTGCGAGGAGAAGACTCTGACTGAGCCAAACTGCTTCTTTACAAAGCTCGTCATTATCAGGATAGTGAAGTTCTTGACGGTATCTATCCAGTCTCTCTTTTGAAAAACTTCTCTTGAAATTCTTGGAATTTAAGGCAACTTCAATCAACCCATCTCTATATTGAGGGCCGTATCCCCCGGAACAAGGAATGCCCTCCCTCGTTAGGGCAGAGAGGAATTTTCCCCTCGAAAGGTTATTAAAGTGCTCTTTCTTATACCGGAACGGATACAGATGATATGCCGCTCTCGTTACGCCTTCGTATAATTTGTGGGGGATAATCCCGGGGATTTCTTTGATTTTCGAGGTTAGATAATGGGCGTTTTCGTTACGCATTTGGGTATCCTTTTCGAGGCGCTTCATCTGGGAAAGGAGAATGGCTGCCTGGTATTCAGTCATTCTGCGGTTGGTTCCTATGATGGGGTAGCTGCTGGTTCTTTTTACACTGCCGTGTGGTCTTCCACAGTTGTGGTAGGAGTAACATCTGTCCATTATTTCCTCATCGTTTCCAATAACTGCACCGCCTTCACCGCAGGGCAGATGTTTCGAGTTCTGGAAACTAAAACAGCCAAGGTCGCCCAGCGAGCCGCACTTTTTACCTCTCCATTCCGCCATCCAGGCCTGACAGGCATCTTCTATTACTTTAAGATTGTGCTTTTTGGCAATAGCATTAATTTTGTCCATATTTGCCGGCAGCCCCAGAATATGAACCGGCAAGATCACTTTGGTATTTTCGTTGATTCTTTCTTCTATTTTATCCGGATTTATCTGAAAGGTTTCGGGGTCTGTGTCGGCAAAAACCGGCAGGGCGCAGGAACCGATGACCACGTTATACGTGGCAATGAATGTGTAAGGAGAGACAATGACCTCATCTCCCACACCGATATCCAGTACGTGCAGTGCGGTGAGCAGAGCATTGGTCCCGTTTACAGTGCAGACACACCGTTTCACTCCCATCAGTTCAGCATACTTCTTCTCAAACTCGGAAACAGTTTTTCCTCCGAGTCGACACCAAATTCCGCTGCGCAGTATTGATACCACAGATTCT
>CP070825.1:1705095-1713815 GCA_020344415.1 Candidatus Aminicenantota bacterium | reverse complement strand
TTTTCTGCAATTGCTCCCTCTCTTCATCAAAGAAATGGTGATGTCTTTTATCAACGATAAAAGTAACACCAGTAATCTTCTTTCGTTTATCCGATTTCATTAATCCAGCAACATCAACCTCTGGATGTTCAAACAGCAACCGGGTCGTTTCTTTCTTTTTAATGTCATATTCATAAATTGCCCTTTTATCCCTGCCTATATTGGAAGCGACATAAAGATTTTTATTGTCAAATGTAAAGAACAACGGATCCAGGGTTTCCTTGAAATTGGTTGTGATTAAAATCTGGAAGTCATCCTTCTCCGAATCTCGATACAACACGCTTGTATTAACCCCATCCGTTGTTCCGGCTATTCTCAAATTGCCGTCATGATCGGATTGCCAGCTTATGATATTTCCTGGGTTTTGAGCAATCATCTCCATCTCGCCCGTGTTAATGCTAATCCGGTAAACATCAAATACCCGGGCATCACGCTTATTCATCTGGATTAACATGTGTTCGTCATCATTCTCCAACCTGTCTATCAGACTCACCCTTACCTTCTCAAAGGGTGTGAGTTCTTTTAACTCAGAACCATCGATATTGACTGCATAAAGTCTAAAGTTTAAATCTCCTGCTGTATCCTGGACATAGGCAATACGATTGTTATTCGCCCAAAAGAAATCGGCAATATCTCTTTCCGTTGCACCAGTAATACGCACAGCTTTCTCTTCTCCAATTTTCTGGACATGAACATTTAGCCGCTTTTCCCAGGGCTTCATAAGCGCCAGGTGCTCACCATCTGGAGACAAAGAAAACGCAGTCTTTTCAGGGTTCTTGAAAAAATCTTCCAGCGCGATGAGGCGGGGCATTTCCTCCTTTGGAGCGCATCCAAAGATAAAAATGGATAAAGCCAGAAATAGCGAAATATCTCTTAAACGGTAACGCATGATTCCCTCCTTAAAGAGCTTGTTAAAGCAAAACCTGTCATCAAAAAATTATATATATATTGACCCTCATCCTATTTTCCTATGTTTCTCTCTAATTTAAGGGATAAGAATTTCCTTTTATAGCTGTCTAAATGATACTTAGGGCATTTTATTCCCATTTTTTTCCCTATGCTTACTTGGCAGTAGGATATAAATTTATAAGGGGGGTGTCAAATTGTGTTTAAAATAGCTGAAACTACGGGATTATAAGTTAAAAGACAAAAACAAAAAAAAGCCTTAAAATAAGGGAAAAAGACTGGTACGCCCGGAGAGATTCGAACTCCCGACCTTCTGATTCGTAGTCAGACGCTCTATCCAGCTGAGCTTCGGGCCGACAGACAGTTTTTCAATTTCACCTTTAAGCAACAGCAAGCGATCTCAATCAATCTTTATCACCTAAGCGTCACCGATTTGGTAATTGCAGAGAGGGCTGTATTTAGTTTTTAGACCGCTGCAATAACAAGAACCGGAAATTAAAATTACTTTTTCACTCTCACCGGATAGGGTGGGCGCTTCACCTTCTTCGGGGGATTCTTCTTGAGCTCTTCCATGATGATCTCGATCGCTTTCTCCAGTTGTGGGTCCCGCCCAGCTATCACATCAGCCGGCCACTCCTCCACTTCTACATCCGGAGGAACTCCGACATTCTCCACTATCCAGCCATCCTCTGTCCAGATGCCCAAGTTGGGAGCTGTGATCGAGCCGCCGTCCATCAAGATAGGATGACCCAGGTTTCCGACCAGCCCTCCCCAGGTTCTCTTGCCGACGAGTTTCCCGATCTTTAATTTTCGGAACATCCAGGGAAGAAAATCTCCTCCTGAGCCAGCGCTTTCGTTGATGATCATCACCTTGGGACCATAGATAGCTGCACTTGGCGTCTTGATGTCGTCACCGTATCGTGTATGCCAGTAGCAGAGATAAGGGCGTCTGAGATGGTCGATATAGTAGTCAGCCAGCATCCCTCCGCCGTTGTACCTTTCATCGATGATGATGGCGTCTTTATGGACCTGAGGATAGAAGTAACGTTTGAAATAAATATTTCCTGGATAAGCGGTGTTCGGCACATAGACATAGGCCACCCGACCTCCTGTGGCTTTATCTACTTTCTTGATATTTCCTTCAACCCAATCCCGATTTCTCAGGGCTTGCTCGTTGCCTATCGGAACAACCGAAACAGTTCGGGAGCCTGACCCATCGGGATTTGGACCAACAGTGATTTCTGTTATTTTCCCTGACGTGTTTTCAAAAAGACTGTAGAGGTTTGTCGGAGCACTGAGTTTTTCCCCTTGGACGGCCAGAAGGTATTCACCTTTTTTTACGTCCACGCCAGGCTCAGTGAGCGGTGAGCGGAGTTGGGGATTCCAGTTGAGGCCGCCGTAGATTTTATTGAACCGATAACGGTTGTTCTCGATGGAATAATCCGCACCTAGAAGACCTCCTTGTACGCGTTTGGGTTCAGCCAGGGTATCACCTCCGCCGACAAAGTGATGTCCCACAGCCAACTCACTCCCCAACCACTGCAACACCCTATTCAGGTCATTCCGGCAAGTGAGGTGAGGAAGAAACTTTTCGTATTTCTTATACATGGCATTCCAATCGGCACCATGCATGTTCGTCGCGTAAAAAGAGTCGCGGTTCAGACGCCAGGCCTCGTGATAGATCTGTCTCCACTCGGTGCGGGGCTCTATTCGAACCTCAATAGCTCCCACGTTAAGCTTTCCCTGGCCAGGCTTGATCTTGCCTGCAGGCGCGATTCCAGCCATTTGTCGCATCAGATAGAGAATTTTCTTTTTGTCAGCCGAGAGGGCATAGGAATTGATACCTTGTGTAAGAACCTCGGCTTTGCGTGTTTTGAGGTCGAATTTGTGAAGTTTTATTCCTCCTCCCATTCCCATGGCGAACATAATAAGAGGTTGGGGCGGTATCTCCATATAGAATATCTGTCCTTCGGAGCCAGCCTGAAGGTTGAAATAAGTGCCAGGGGTAACAGGCAGGGAAAGGATGCGAAATTCGAGTCCGTCAAAGTCGATGGTGTAGGGCTTTTCTTTTTCAGGTTCTTTCTTAGCAGGCTTTTTCTTTTTCGGTTCTTCCTTTTTCGGCTCTTTTTTCTCCTCGATCTTTTCTTCGTCACTTTCTTTTGCTAGAGGTGAAGGAACCCCTTTCTGGAGGACAGCCATATAAATCGAACTGGTCATGGTCTCTTCCATGTTCGATTGAGCAAACCAGTTCTTGACTGGTCCTGCATCTGTGGAGCCGAAGAAGTAGAGGTATTTTCCGCTGGCGTCAAAGACAGGATTTGCGACTTCACTCAAGCCATCCGAGACCGGGTAGGATTTATCTTGTTCGATAGAGTAGAGAAAGACTCTCTGGATAGAAGCCTTTGTATTTTTAGTGTAAGCGATCCATCTCGAATCAGGAGACCAGACAGACTGGAGCACTTGCATGGCACTTAATCCCAAATAAGGCTCTGAGGCATACTTTTTTATCGCTCTGGTACTCAGGTCGATCCAGTAATAGGCAAAGGAATGGTCAGCAAAGGTTATTTTTTTAGAGTCAGGTGACCAGAGAGGGTTCATATAAAAGCCTGATCCTGTAAGTTTGAATTTTTTAGCTTTCCCCTTTCCATCCTGAGGCTTTACGTGAAGCTCGTACTCACCCGACTCATCAGAAAAATAGGCAATCTTCTTTCCGTCCGGGGACCATATGGGCGAACGCTCATGCGCTCCAGGGGTGTTGGTGAGGTTGCGGGGGTCACCTTTTTCGGCAGGAACTGTTATAATCTCTCCCCTAAACTCAAAGACCGCGCGTTTACCCGAAGAAGAGATAGAGGCATTGCGGATATACCTAAATCCTTTTACATACCGAGGGCGAACTTCTTGAAGGTCTGCAGCTACGCCAATAGTCAGCTTTGCGGCCTGTTGGGTCTCCAGATTATAAGTGTGAAGATAGCCTTCTCGTTCGTAGATGATCTTTCCTCCACCGGCAGAAGCATGCAAGATGGGAAAGTCATCGAACTGAGTCAGTTGATTGATCTCTTTTGTTCCCAGGTTGAAGGAAAACAGGTTGAATTCTCCATTGCGATCAGAGAGGAAATAGATTTTATCCCCTATCCACATCGGGTCGGAGTCGTTGCAACGTCCTTCGGGCTGGGGAATCTGTTCCACAGAGTGGTCACTGAACTTGTAGATCAAAATCCTCGAAGCCGCTCCCCCACGATAGTGCTTCCATTGCGGAAAGGCCATTTCCTGCGCGAGGGGGATGTAGGCAAGCTTAGTTCCATCAGGCGAATAGGTGGCCTTGTATCCATAGGGAAGATTGAGGGATTCCGGAAACCCTCCCTCAACAGAAACCGTAAAAATTTGGAAAAACGGCCAGCTTGTTTGAAAGATATATCGCGGGGAAATGAACAGAACGCCTTTTCCATCTGGAGTAAATCCGCGGACAATATCAGGTGAAGGATGCCAGGTCAGGCGCTTCGGGACGCCGCCTTCGACAGAGATGATATAGACATCGGTATTTCCATCATACTGAGCACTGAAAGCAATATGTCTCCCGTCTGGTGAGAAGGCAGGGTTGGATTCGACCCCGATGTCAGAGGTCAAGCGCCGGATATCTTTACCATCAAGGTTTCCTATCCAGAGGTCATTCGCATAGACAAAGGCGATGTGTTTGCTGCTAACGGCAGGTTGGGCAAGAAGTGTTGTGTCCTTTGTATCGATTCCCATTGAATGAGAAGGAAGTAAGACTAACGCGATCAGTGAGAAAAACACCAAAAAAGAATATTTCTTCATAAAAACCTCCTAATTTTGAAAGTTATTCGAATTTATTGTTAAAGGGACAACCTTTTATTTTATTCTCCTTGTGCACTTGATACCCGGATTAATTGATATACCATGCAGATGGAAACCTAGTCAATAGAAGAAATGAAATTATGTCGCTAAAGGAGCATCTTTGTCATTTTAATTCTATAACGCCGTACTTTTCGAGAAGTTCTACAATATCAAGAATTTCCGGTGAATGGACCTTGTCCACCCCTGTTTTTTGCATGATCTCGGCTATAGTCAGGAATTCTGCTGTGGGGAAAGGCAGCTGGAAGAGGAATTTCCCCTGGGGGATTGTCAGGTTGATTTTCCTTTCCTTCCTATCCCGTCCCTCTCCGATCCAGATGACGACGCTGCTGAAATAGGGGTCGTATCGAGCTGTCGTGAATCTGGCTCCAGCATTCTTACTCTCGCGTATATTCTTGGATAATTTCCCTTCAGGTTGTTTTTGCTCCAACAAAGAGGCCAGGTCGATATCCATGGCAATCTTTTTCTTTTTCAGAGAATACCGGAAGTAAGGGCGTTTTTTTTCGTAGACCTCTTTTTTTACCAGAATGCCCAAAGAGGCCATGGCTTCCAGGAAATCCTGGGCGGTTTGAACATGAAGGCTCAGCCTCGATGCTGCTTCTGAAGCAGAAATATCCTTATAGTTCACGAGTAGCCTGAAAATCTCTTCTGCATAATCTTTCGAGATAAAGGCTCCCAGCTTAGCGGCTGAATTGAAATCCATTATTTATTTCCCACCTGACTTTAACTCGATAATTATCCGGCTTTCCAATCCTTTTTTATAGTATTCCAAGAAGCGCATGAAGACATCTCCCAGAGAAGCGCACAGGTGGTCAAAGGTCAGCTCTTCTCTAAACCGTTTGTAATCATGTTCGGATATGTGGACGGAGATATTTCCTTCAATGTCAAAGGAAACGTAGCTGATCTGCTGGCACTGGCCTTTGGATCAGGAGTTTCTCCTTTTATGACCGGCAAAAGAAGATGGGATGGGTATTCCTTAGTGTGATATATTCTTTGAACTGCCGAAACATACTCTGTTTCCATCTCATTATGGCCTCCTGTGTTCAGATTTCGGGAATACTCGGGAAAAGAAGCAGATGAGATTTCCATACGGATACGCTCGCCTTTTGAAAATGTGTTCCCAGTATGACTCAAATCGATCGTAAATTCATATACTTTATCTTTTTCCATAAATTCAGGAGTGGACATCGAGTTCCTATAACGCGCTCTAAGCACACCCCATGTCATACCCATCGGACTTATTCCTCCGTCTTCAGTAACTACATATAATGTTACACACCAGTCGGTGTCCTTTGCAGACGATGAAGCATACAATACGGCTGAGATAGGACCGGCGATTGTCAAAGGCTGTTCGAAGGGAGCCGTCTCGTAAACCAGAATATCTTCCCTGGAATTGACTAAATTTTTATAACTTTCCAATTTTCTCTTTTTCAAATGATCGATAAAACAGGGAGAAGGATCGCCCGGATCATATGTATATGTATCATACTGTCTGGTTGAAGAGGATTTTTGTGTCTGCAATCTGCCATCGCCCCGTGATGTATTCGCCCCTTTCTCAGAGGATATGTAATACTTGACAAAAGGCGTATCCGGTAATGGGTAGGTATCCGCTTTCAACCAGTCGTTTGGACCAAAATTAAAGACCTGGACCAGCGGCTCGTTAATAATTCCGTTGTCCTTGCCTTTCAGCCAGTAATCAAACCACTTTATATACATACCTACAAGACCGATGTCTGCGGCTTCTCCCAAATCTTGTCCGTAGAGGTATCTTGAGGATTGGTCAGTATGTGTCCAGGGGCCCATAATCATTTTGATGTATTTGTTTTTGGACTGTCTTAGATTGGCATAGGCGAGTTTTGTTCCTCTGTTACCAGGATCGAACCATCCCGACTGAAGAAATACAGGGATATCAAGTTCTTGAAGCTTTTTTAGATATTTCACCTTTTTCCAGTACGAATCATCTGTGTTGTGTTTAACCCATCTTCTCCAGTAAGAGTTCTCTTTCCCTAAGATCTTCTTATCGAGATCGATGACTGGAAGAAAATTCAACAGACTGTTCCAGTCTTTTGTGAATATTTCTTTTGCTTTTTTCTGCATGTCCGCTAAAGTTTTTGAATTTTCAACAATATCAACCCATCTTATATTCCCTCCCATTACCAACACACCGCCTTCATAGGGCATATTATCGAACGGCGTTGCTGAAGAAATATTGGGAATAAGGGTTACGAGGTGAGGCGGTTTCAGTATCGCGGCGGCAAACTGCACAAATGCCGAATAAGATCCGCCATACATGCCGATCTTACCCGTTGACCAGTCCTGTGCAGCCAGCCATTCAATAGAATCGTATCCGTCCTCTCTTTCATTGATAAACGGTTCCCAATCCCCCTGCGATTCAAATCGTCCTCGGACATCCTGTATCGCGAAAACAAAGCCTTGTCTCGAAAAATGGACACCGTAAGCTTTGAGGATTACTTTATTGTACGGAGTCCTCATCAGTATCACCGGAAAAGATCCGTCCTCACTTTTGGGAAAATACAGGTCTGTAGCCAGTTTTATTCCATCCCGCATCGGTATTTCGACGGTTTTTTGAGCATAAATATCACCTGCGAGAAGGATGACTAAAAAAACAATCGATATCCCTACAGCAGAATTTTTCCGTTTGGTTTTATTTGATGGGAAATTTTGATAGATGCTTTTCATTTTTTTATCGCCTCCTATGATTTGTAAACTTCAATAACTATGAAGTATACAAATATTCTACTTTGTTGTCAAGAAAAAAATTACCCTTAAGATACAGACTTTTTTAGCTGATCCAAACTTGCTAAGAGCCCTTTTAATAAACAGCTTCATTGATTGCAGCGTATAAACAATATCGAATTGGCTCTTGTTCACTTCTGGTTTCCCTTACATCCGGTGGGCTAAAGAATTATCCTGGATATTCTAAAACCTAACCATGTGGGGCTTATTCACCCGCCTAAGAAATTGATGGCTGATGCCCCGAGCCAAATTGACAGGGTAAAATCCAATTACAAAGATATATTCCTGTTCTTAAAATCAGGAGAGAAGAAGATTATCCGTTGAATTCCCGTTTTATCGGATTTGAAACTGCGTCTGGCTCGATTGTAGGGGAGCAAGTCAATCTTTATACTCTTATTGGAAATGTCGTGAAATAATTAATTATACCCGTCTACCCTGGGAATTCTGTTTACCCCTTAAAAACCTTAAGCCTATCACCGCTTATCTAGGCGACTTTAAGCCCTTGGTGGAGAAAAATTGGAGAAAAAAACTCTGCTGAGGCAACGGGTGTCCTTCTAGGCATCCAGTAAGAACCTTTTGAGAGGGCGCGGGTCTTTTAAGGCTTGCGAAGAAGATGAGGAGGTTCGATTGAGAACCTCCTTTTTTTTCAGGAGAATAAAGATGAATGAATTAGAAAAAAGAAAAATCCCAGACGATAAACTTATCAAAAAAATAAAAACAGGCAAGTATATGCTTTCACCCAAAAGTTTTAATTACATATTACTAAAAACTAAAAAGGGAGAGGGCTCAATTGAGATACCGCGGCTAACAGCTAGCCAAGATGCTCTTGTAGACTTTGTTTTTAGCAGACTTAATAATGAGATGGAAAAAATGAGAAGTAAAGAAATAATGACTTATCAAGATTTTAATAATGTGCTTTCGAATTTAAATATACTTCCAGTTAATTTCACCGATGTGTCCTTTGAAACTACCGAGGTTAGAAAAGAGTTATGCAACCGACGATATACTGACAAACAGATTGTTAGCGATTTGGAAATCCTGAGACGCGAGCCGATTAAAGCATCAGCTGTCAAAGTTTGGGCCGAAGAGGACGGTAAATATAAAAGAGAGACAGACTGGGTTGGTAGTATCTGTTCTGATTATATAGT
>CP070825.1:1691178-1704995 GCA_020344415.1 Candidatus Aminicenantota bacterium | reverse complement strand
AGGGGGATTTTTGTTGAGAAAGGTTTTAAGTTGGAATAAAAGGCGAACTCACGGTAATAGCCAATCTGGTGGACTCGCTATCTCTTCACAGGTGGGCTTGATGAATCAAGCCGCTACAGATAAATAAAGCCCCTACATACAAGATTGCCGCGCTTCGCTCGCAATGACAATTATTGATAACAAAAAGGGGACTGGCTCGTTTTTCCATGGAAAAAGGTGCCTGTCCCCTTTTTTACTTTTTTACGTTTTTCCATGGAAAAAGGTGCCTGTCCCCTTTTTTACTTTTTTATCTCTTTTTTTATCTTTAAAAAAATCTCAAAATCTTAGCAACCTTTTTCAATTCGTGTCCGTATATATATATGTATCCATTTTTCATACAAATGAAGAAGGAGCAGGTGACATGATCCTATTAACAAGGTCGGAGGAAATTGTTCTTCTGGCTATCTGGAAGCTAAAAGACAATGCCTATGGCGTAACTATCCGCGAACAGGTCTCAAAAGACACCGGTCATGAGTGGTCATTCGGAGCAATCTACAAACCGCTTAAAAAACTGGTTCACAAAGCCTATGTTGAGAAGGCAAGCAGCGAGCCATATGCAGAAAGAGGCGGACGAAGTAAATACTTGTACTCTCTGACCTTGGCAGGAGAAAAAGCTCTGAAAGAGATACGAAAAATCTATAAAGCTGTTTGGACAGAGGAATGCAAGCTTTCTTTTGATTAAGAGAAATCCATGAGCACCTACAAAGATAGTCTTCCCCATTTGGGAAAAGCCATACTGTGGTTGTTTTTGAATGATGGGGATTATTATCAAGCTGCAGGTGATTTTGAGGAGACTTATCGTTATAAAGTTCAAACCAAAGGTAAAGCTAAAGCAAACCTGTGGTTTTGGTTTCTTCTTTTCAAGTCCCTTCCGGGATTTATATCCGATTCCATATATTGGAGAGGAGTCATGATTGCAAATTATTTAAAAATCGCATGGAGAAACATCAAAAGACAGAAAGCCTATTCCTTCATCAACATTGCCGGCCTTGCTGTGGGAATTGCATGCTGTCTACTAATAACGCTATGGATAAGGGAAGAGCTGAGTTTTGACAGATTTCATAAGGATATTGACAACATCTATCAAGTTCTAGCCCATACCGATGTCAGAAACAATACAACAACACCAACTTTGCTCGCACCCACGCTTAAAGAAGAATTCCCTGAGGTGACTGATGCCACGAGGTATCACTGGATGTTTCAAACCGCATTACTCACTTATGAAGATAAAACATTTTATGAAAGAGGCCTTCGGCTTGCTGATCCTTCGTTTTTTAAAATGTTTACTTTTCCTTTTCTAAAAGGTAACCCGGATACAGCTCTAAAGGAACCTTATTCCATCGTGGTTTCAGAAGCGGCAGCGAAAAAGTATTTTGGAAGTGAAGACCCGATTGGCAAAGTCTTCACCATGAACCAGCAGCATGAATTAACCGTTACTGGTGTCGTCGAAAATGTGCCCCGAAATTCTACTCTTTCATTCAGTATGATTGTGCCGATAGAATTTAGAATATTAACAGAAGGAAGTTGGTATACGGATTGGGGTAATTTCTTTACTTATAATTTTTTAAAACTCCAGGACAACTGCGGTGTCGCTGAATTTAATGCCAAGATTGCAGATGTTGTTGCAGAACGCGGGGGGAGAAAAGATACAGAGCTTACAGTCTTGCCTTTTGCAGAAAGGTATTTTTCCTTTTTTTCTAACAAAGCTTCTATCTATGTTTTTCTTACGATCGGAGCCTTTATTCTGGCGATCGCCTGTTTCAATTTCATGAATCTTTCAACTGCCCGGTCAGCAAAAAGGGCAAAAGAAATCGGTATGAGAAAGATTATCGGAGCCCACCGAAAACATATTATCAAACAATTTTTGGGAGAATCTCTTCTTTTCTCATTGGCGGCTGTCACTTTAGCACTCATATTAGCCAAACTTTTGCTTCCATTATTTAAAACGGTTACCAGTAGGGATATTCCCTTCAATCACGGTTTTATCCTTCCTATTGCAATTGGATTAACACTGTTTACAGGTCTGGCTGCAGGGATTTATCCTGCACTTTTTTTGTCTGCCTTTCAACCGATTAAAATACTCAAAGGAAAATTGAAATCCGGGTCGAAAAGCTCTGTATTGAGAAAAACTCTGGTCGTTGTTCAGTTCACCCTCTCCATTTTATTGATTATCGGAATGTTTGTGGTATACGAGCAGATTGATTACATCAGAAATACAGGCACCGGTTATGATAAAGAACACATTGTAAGCATCGTAATGGGAGGGGGCAGTGAACAATCCTATCATCCCTTCAAAAATGAATTGCTGCGTGATGCGAGAATCTTGGGCGTCACCGGAACAGCATCTTCTCTGCCCTTTATTAATTGGCAGCAAAGCGGATTCCATTGGGAGGGCAAGGATCCAAATGAAAAAATATCCGTAAACTACAACGCGGTCGATTACGATTTCGTGAAAACTTTAAAAATTAATGTAGTAGAAGGCAGAAGCTTTTCCAGAGAGTTCCCCTCTGATGTTGAATCAGGTTATCTCGTCAATCAGGAAATGGCAAAGCTCATGGGAAAAGAATCGGTTGCCGGAGAGACGCTGTGGCATATGGATGAGCCCGGAAAAATCGTGGGTGTTGTGGAAGATTTCCATTTTCAATCGTTCCGCCGTCAGATCGGACCTCTTATTCTTGAGTTGCTCCCGAAAGGCGTTGATAATATCTTAATAAGAATTCCGTCTGAAAACATTCCCTCCTCACTCAAATTCATAGAGCAAACCTGGGAAAAGATAATATCCGCGTATCCTTTTGAATACAGTTTTTTAGATGACAACTTCGGTGGGAGTTTCAGGAATACGGAAAGAGCGGGTCATCTTCTAAACGGCTTTGCAGCGCTGGCAGTCATAATTTCTTGTCTTGGCCTTTTTGGTTTGGCCTCTTTCGCTGCCGAGGAGCGCACCAAGGAAATCGGCATAAGGAAAGTACTGGGTTCTTCAGTCTCAGGGATTGTTCTGTTACTCACAAAAGATTTTTCCAAATGTGTTCTTTTTGCCGCAATAATTGCCTGGCCTGTTGGTTATTTAGCTATGAACTCTTGGCTTAATAATTTTGCCTACCGGACCAAGATTGGATTCCATATCCTCGTTCTTTCTGCAGCGCTTGCGTTTGCTATTGCATTAATCACAGTCAGCTATCAATCCATTAAAGCAGCGACAGCTAATCCTGTCGATTCGTTGAGATATGAATGAGTGCTATTTGTAGGCTCTCTTTTTCCTGCAGCTTTAAGCTGTGGCGCCCTCAAGGGATTCTTCGGCTGGCGGGAACACATCATATTCAGGACCGAATTGAGCCAGATACTCCAGGCTGAACGCTCTGAAAGTGTACCATATAGGCAAGGTGACGACTGTTCCTACATAAGGGATAATCAACAATATGAGTCCTATACAACACGTCATTAATCCTGCAATAACCGTTAGAATTATGACCAAAACCGTCATTATAAACATGAGTATTCCGAAGAGGAGAAAGTGAAATGGATGCTTTCCGAAAAGCGAGAGGAAACGACCCCACGCCTTGGTTGCCGGGATGTTGTTCTTATACATTATGGGAACCACGAAGTTGCTCAGGAATAAAGAGATATACCCTGTAACGATAGCAATTAAAAAGAAAAGTAAAGCCATCTGTATTACAAAGAGAACAGGAACCTTATCATAATAACTATCTCTATAGAGATGCCCGCCGGCTGTGAAGAAAATTACAAAGAAAATGACAAACAGCCCGAAGCAGATAAGACCGAAAACAAGACGCCATAAAAACAGCGAGTTTCCCTCTTTCTTATAATTTCTCCATGGATTAGCGACTTCAGCCCGGTTATGAACAACATTATCCAGAAACATAAAAGAACCCCTAGAACTCAGCCAAGTTAAAACAATCACAATCACTATTAGTAATGCCACGCCAAACATAATAGTCATGAACCAGAACGGATGACTTATTAGCCAATCCCAGGCTGTGCGTGGAAACTCAATGAATTCGCGAAAGCTCCCATCATCACCTACTCTTTGAGAACCCCTTCCCCGAGGCCATTCTGTTATTCCTGCCAGGAAGGCATTAAACCCTACGACAAACCACTTGTGCAGATCGAAGGGTTTGAAAAGGGCGATCTTCATCCGGTTCCATGCCAGGCTTAAAGGTTCAAAATAAGATATGTTCATTTTACTTCCCCTGATTTTAAATCAAATTCCCTATCTCATTTTACTCCATTCATTCTATAATACTTGCCAAATGAATGATATATTCAATTTCCCATAACTTTTTTTCTTTCAATCTATAAGAATTTCCTATGGATTTGCAACGATTTTTTTCGCATTCGGACAATCTGAGAGAAACACGTCTATAATTACGTCTACCTCTATATTGACATATCAAACAACAAAACCTGGATATACCCCGCTGACAAGGTTGACCGTTAGTCTGTAACCTCTTGACAAGTATGCATGATATATGCATATATATGCATATGAGAACCACAATAAATATCGACGATGACATTTTGAAGAAAGCTTCTGAATTGACAGGTATCAGGGAAAAAACATCCCTAGTCAGGCGAGGATTAGAGACCTTGATTTCTCTCGAGAGCAGCAAGAGACTCGCCAGATTGGGAGGAACCGAGAAATCTCTTCGTCCTATTCCAAGGCGAAAATTACACGAAAAAATGCGATGATTCTGGCTGATACATCAATATGGGTCTCTCACTTCCGTTACGGAAATCCTCGCCTTGAGGAATTATTACTGGAGGGGGAAGTTATTTGCCACCCGTTTATCATCGGGGAACTTGCATGCGGCAACCTAAAGAATAGGCAGGAAATCCTCTCTCTGCTGAAAGCTCTTCCTACAGCGAAGACCGCAGATCATAAAGAGATTCTGTATTTTATCGAAAAACATCGATTAATGGGTATTGGCCTCGGCTATGTGGATGCTCATCTTTTAGCCTCAGCTTTACTCTCGACCATACCGTTATGGACGAAAGATGAAAACTTAAAGAGAGCTGCCTTGAAATTAAAGGTCTCGTATGGTTGAGCAAGCTATTCAAGCCTGATCCCACGGAGGAAAGAATCTATCCTTTTTGTGAAATCCTCCATTGCCATATATAGCGCCTCGTTATGTCCTCCCCTCATCGGATAGAATTCTTTAGGCTCTGGTGCAGCCTCATACAATCTCTTTCCATGTTGGAAAGGGATAATCTCATCGTCCTCGCTGTGAATGATCAATTTAGGAATGGTTATCTCTTTTATCCTGGATAAAGCATCATATTTAACTGAGAGGAGCCATTTTATAGGAAGAAAGGGAAATAGCTTCTTGCCCATATCCAAAGCCGAAGTAAAGGCGCTGTCAGAGATAAGCGCTGCTGGCTTTACTTTAGAGCACAGCTCAACAGCGATATTAGCACCTATAGATTTTCCATAGATAACAACGGATCTCTCATTCAGGCCTCGTTTATCGATGAGATAATTGTAGGCAGCTTGAGCATCTAAATAGAGCCCCTCTTCGCTTGGATTCCCTTGGCTTCTTCCGTATCCGCGGTAATCATAAATAAAAACATCCAATCCAAGCCTTAAGAATACATCTATGACCTCAATTCTGTGGCTGATATTCCCGGCGTTTCCGTGGCAGAAAAGGACTGTCGCCCTGGACTCTTGGGCTGGAATATACCATCCATTGAGTTTCACTCCATCAGAGCTATAGAAATAGATATCCTCGAATTCAAGACCTGCTTCTTCTGGCGTTAGCTCTATTTCTTTTGTGGGAAAGTATATTCCTTTTCTCTCAAAATATTTCAGATAGAGGAAAAAAAAGGCTAACAAGGAAAATAAAACTAACGCTCCTGTAAGCATCTTCTTAAAGCTCATAAACTAAGTTTAATACAAAACTCTGTCTAAGTGACAACCTTCTCTTCTTGTCGATCGTCTTCCAGTTGATCTAATAAGCTTCTTTCCTGTGTTTTATCCTGTATATGTATACTTTTCTCTCTTTATCGTTGATGCGATATATTATTCGATAATTCCCAGATCTAAGCCGATAGCCTTCTTCTGCTGTTAATTTGAGACATCCTGGAGGGCGAGGATCTTCTTTTAATGAATAAATCCTATTTTTGATTTGTTGAAATGCTTTTCCCCTGAAATTATCCAGGTCTTTCTGCGTCTGGGGGAGTAGAAATATCTTATACACGCCGTTTTTTCAGATACTCATCGAATAAAATGGCCTCTTTTTCCTTGCCCCGCAATGTCTTTAAATCCAGCAAATCTTCTTTGAGTTCTTCACGTTCTAAGCGCTCTTCCAAAGCTTTCTCGACAAAGAAACCGTATTTTATGCCTCTTTCTTTGCAAAATTTTTTTACCCGGGATATGACCTTATAGTTTACTTTTACGGCTAGGGTTGTTTTTGACATTTTCTTCTATAGAAAATTTAACATTTTATATAAACTTTAGCAAGAAAAAGTTAATTAAAATTATAAAAAGTTAAGGATTAGCTGTTATCTATTATATAAGTGATGCTCTTTAACTTGTATTCCTTACCGCAGAAACGTTGAGTATCAGGATTGTCAGTCTCACATTTCGGGCACGTTACCGTCATCCGTTTCCCTTTAATTATATAAATTTAAAATTGAATGCACTTTAAAATTACCTCTCCTTCGCTGTCTTCGTAAATATAGACAAGACGATTGCCATCCATCACTGCAAAAACTCGTGTATTATCATCACAGGAGATATAACGGAGAACCTTATGGCTCTTCGGCTCAATCACTTCAATGCGCATTGGCTGAGGCGGAAGGTCCTCATACCTCTCTCCCTCCCTTATTCGTTTGGAATAACTCTCGGCACATGTCAAGAGATAGAGATTGCCATCAGGACCGATTTGGGCATCCGTTGTGACGGCATCTGAGCTCACAGACATTCTGACAATACCTTCGTTTTTGCTTTGTTGCAGCAGTTTCGGAGCGATCGGCTTGAAAGGCAAAGGCCTTTCGAATTCCTCGATTTTTTCTCCGTTTAAATCAAAGACCTGGATCAGGTTCATGGCAAAATAGGGAAGGTAGAGCTTGTCATCATGAGAAAGAGTCAGGCATACGCGATTCTTTATTGCCCTTAAAAACGGATGGGCATCGGGAAAATCATCGGTAGAAATGCTCTGTATTATATCCCCTGTTTTATCCAGTATGTGGACCAATGGCTGTGTCTTTTTTTCAGAACGCAAAGTAAATCTATAGCCGCTTAGGCCCGAAGAGGAAATTCCAAAAATCTTATCACCTATGAACATCAGGTCCGCCACTGATATCCCTTTAGTGATAATTGTTTTCACAAAATTCCAGGATTTATCAAAAATCTGGATCCGGCGGTTGTCAAAATCGGCTACAGCTACTCCTGAATCCTCTAAAATGTCTATGCCTGTGGGTTTTGAAAATTCTGCAGGACCTTGTCCCCTTTTTCCGATAATTTTCAACAATTTACCCTGAAAGTCAAAAACAAGAACCCTATGGTTCCCGGAGTCAGCAATATAGATCATGGATCGCTTTAGATCGACCTCTATATCTGAAACTTCATGGAAAAAATCATCATCGCCAAAATAAGATATGGACCAGATTGTTTTAACAGGATCTTTCTCGAGAGAAAAGCCAGATGTGAAGATAGCGATAAGAAGGAAAACAAACCACGTTCGCTTATAGAGAATATCGTGTTTGACTCTTTTCAAGAGGTTCTTGAACCTCTCCTCCCCACGGATATTTTCCAGGCTTTCGAAGTGAGAGACGGTTCTTCCGATCATTGATTTGTTCTCAGGGGGATTTTTCCTTAAGCTGTCCAGTGATGAATTTATGAAGAATACTGGATATAAAGGTTTGATATGGGAGCCCTTCCTGAAGAGCTCGCTTCTGAAGTTTGGTTAGATCTTTTTCCGAGATTCGTATGTTCAGCCTCTTATCCTTGCGGAACGTGGCTTGTGCATATTTTTTGTAACGCCTAGCTTCCTCCCGAACATCGGGTATCGTTACCCATTCTCCCCGTTCCACAGAGTCAAGCAGTTCTTTTTCATCCTTTCTTATTTTCACTTGTTTCTTCTCCTAAATACTTTTTTGTCATTTTTCGACTTGGTATAATTGTCTTCAGAAAAATCACGCTTTCCTCTTCCACAAAAGGAACCAGATATGCATACTCCTCTATTTTGACAATGAATACCCGCTGATCAGGATATTTCTGTTTATTCGGATGTTCTACGATATCTAACAATCCATCATGGACTATGCTGAATACAACATCTTCAAAACTAACATTTCTATCCGACTTGAGTTCTTCATTTTTCTTAATACTCCAGTCGAAAAACCTCATGTCACAAATATAGTATATTGTGTGCCTTTTGTCAACACTCTATATACGTTTCCATTCCGCCTCTACCTAACTCTTCAAGGATTTTATATTTATCAGCGATGGTTTTTCCTTTGGAGACCTGAGGTATTTTAAGAGCCTTTGTAAGGGATATGGAGATATCTTCGGTAGTAATTAGTTTGGTTCCACATTCTGCACAAAAAAGGGAGGTGTCAGGATTGTCGGATTGACATTTCGGGCATTTCATAATCCAATATCCCCTGATTATTTCAACTCTTCGAGAAGCGCCTTTGCGTCTTTCAGGTCTGGCTTATCAAACCCTTCATTAAACCAGTTATAAATTTCTATGAGCATCTTTCGGGCTTCCGCCTTTTTGTCTTGCGTCTGTAACAATCTGCTTAAGCTCCTCACCGCTCGCAGCTCCAGCGACTTCGCCTGCTGCTGGCGGGAAACTTCAATTGCCTGGCGAAATAACCCTTCAACTTTGCTCTGGGATTCCCCTTTCATTAACAATAACTCACCCTTGAGCCGATAAAGCTCAGCCTCCATATAATTTTCCTCATATTTGCACCTAATCTCGATGGCTTCGTCTACTGCCGAGATTCCTTCCTTGATTTCTCCCATCTCTCTGCATGCATCCGTCATTCGGGCTAACAAACGTGTAAGACATGTGTCTGTGCCTGTAGACCGCATGGTCATTAGTCCTTGCCGCATCTGCGTTATCCCTTCTTTGACTTGCCCCTCCAGAGTTTGCCTTTCTCCACGGTAAAAAATGCCGTGCCCTTGCCAATAAATGAATCCTTTCTCGTTCGAAAGAGGGACTAATTCCTCCGTGTATTCATTGACTTTCTGCCTATCTTTTAGAAACCAGTGTAATTCACACCCACCGACTAGGGCAAATGCCAGTGTATGGGGATGATTCAGTTTGCGGGCCTGCTCGATGGCAATATTAAGCTCTTCTAGGGCTTGATCTGGATAGCCAAGAAACCACAGGGCCCAGGAGCCAAAGGCCCGGTTGAGCACGCCCAAATCATAACCGAAGACATACGCCAGGTGGCTATGCTTTTCGGGATCATATAAGATATTCATGCGTTTCGCACACTCGATAGTCTTGGAAAGCTCTCCTAAATTAAGTAAAGCCCACGTAGGCATATAACAGGAAATGGCCATTTGCATGGGATCTCCAGACTGCTCTGCTATTTTGTTAATCTGTTCTTGCAATTCGAGGGCTCTCTTGTATTCCGGGCGTGTTGCGTAAAAAGTTGACAGTTGTATGAGCGCCGTGAAAAGCTGTGGGGTATCTCCTATTTTCTGACACAATTCTTGCGCCCGGACAATTGCTCGACCCAGCTCTGGGGCCGTAAAGCCTTTTGTGGCTTGAAGTGGAACTGTCAGGCCAAGTTGAATGGTGAGTTCCTGCTGGATGCGTTCAGGCGTTTCCGGAAGCATCTTTAGGTGCTCCAGCGCCTTGTTAAAGTGGGCAATAGCCTCCTGATTGGCGGACAGCCGAACAGCCTTGTTTCCCGCCTTATGGAGATACTCTATCGCCTTCTCCACTATGCCGGCCTCTTGGAAGTGCCTTGCAAGCTGGACAGAAATTTCTTCTGCTTGCTCTCCGTAAAGCGCTTCCAGTATATTCCCTACTTCCTCGTGCAGATGCGACCGTTCCACCTCGTCCAGCTGGTTATAAAGATACCTCTGAAACAGGATGTGTTGGAATAGATATAGAGACAGGCGTTTTTTGGCCAACTGAAAGATACCTTTGGCAGATACCAAATGATGACGTTTATCGAGTTCGCTGCTCAAAAGTTTGATTATGCCTCGAACCTCGGTTTCTTTTAGCTGGGCGATTACCTCAGCAGTAAATTCCTCCCCTTCCACGCTGGCCAGGGTCAAGACCTCCCGAAGTTTTTCGGTCAACCGGCTGATCCGCTCCTCGATAACTGCATCCACGCGTGCAGGAAGTTTATCCCAGTTCAGCTCTGGCCCTTCGGTCCATTGGCCTTCTTTGTTTTTAACCAAAAAGCCTTGATCTTGCATTTCCCGCAGCAATTCAATAGTGAAAAGTGCGTGTCCCTTGGTTTGCTGAAAGAGTATATCGCGAAAGGCACCCCCTAACTGGTTAGGCTGAGTATCAAGAAATGTATCTAGGAATTTCCGGGCTTCAGCCTTGCCGAGTTCCAACTCTATATCCCCAAAATCGCGTTTAAACTCATGGACTATGTGTTCTAGAGGATGACGCTCACCCTCACGCCCCAGCGCTACTTCATCTGGTCGAAATGAACCCACAATAAGAATATGACTACCCGAGATCCTGCGACCCAGATGGAATAATAAGCTGGCAGAACCGGCGTCTACCCATTGCAGATCGTCAAGTACGAGAAGCAAAGGCTGATTGCGTGCCAGGCTTTGTAGAACCCGCGTGTATTGCTCGAAAAGGTTGCTCTGCTGAAGAGTGGCATCCGCAGGGAGAGCCGATTTGTGTTCCACAAGTCTCTCCAGCCCAGACAACCACTCTGTCAATCCAGTCGAGAAGGCCTTTGCCCTTGAAACTAATGTTTTGCCCGGCACAAAGATATCAATCATGTCCGGCCCATTATCAACTAAAGCCTTCGCTGATTGAGAAAAAAGATTCCACAAGCGAAGGGCATGTTCCCTGGTAAGAATACCTGCCTCCCACTTGGATTCCACATCTCCGGTTAAAAGACTCATCAGCTCGATGAATGGCAGATAAGGATCTCCCATTCCCGTGAGGGCATTGCATTTTCCGCTGGCAACAATCAAAGTTGTAAAAGTCTCCTGGGCACGCCGAGAGAACTCTTGGATAAGAGTAGTCTTGCCGCTGCCGATTTCACCCGTTACAAAAGCCACCTGGCCATGGCCAGAAAGAGCTTTATCAAGAAATTTATTCAGTCTCTCAAGCTCTGCCTTTCGAGCCACAAAAACAGGGCCTTCTTTCTCAACGGGTGCTTCTTTTTTCTCTACAAGGAAAGCAGGAACTTGAGCTCTCCAGGCAGAAGCTGTAATATCAGTACCCTCCTCTAGGTTGGTTAAATCCGAAAGCATTTCCTGGGCTGATTGATATCTATCCTCCCTTTTCTTCGCCATACATTTGAGGATTATTGCACTTAACTCTTCGGATATCTGATCATTAAGTTCCTTGGGAGCAAGAGGCAGGTCACTCTTATGTTTCAAAGCGACGCTCAACACACTATCGCCCTCAAAAGGCACCTTACCCGTCACCATTTCATACAGGGTGATGCCTAAGGAATAGATATCAGAACAATGGTCTGTCTCCTCGCCTTCCGCCTGCTCTGGTGACATATAATCAGGAGTTCCGATGATCATTCCTGTTTGAGTGAATCCCTTGGCTTCAAGAGAGCGTGATATCCCAAAGTCCATGATCTTTACATTATTTTCTTTATCGATCATGATATTTTGAGGTTTCAAATCACGGTGTACGACTCCCAGCCTATGTGCTTCACCCAGCCCTGCACATATTTGTTTGGCTATGTTAATCGCTTTTTCCTCTGACAATTTCTCGGTCTTTTGAATGAAGCTTTTCAAATTTGTGCCTGGCACATATTCCATTGTAATGAAGGGGGTTGTTTCTTCTTCATGAAGGTCATACATGCGGCAAACATTCCGGTGGCTAATTTTCCGTGCATATTTCAGCTCATTCTTAAACCGCTCAATCGTTTTCTCATCTGCAGCGATTTCAGGCTTGAGGAGTTTTAATGCCATATTTTCATCCAGCTTTTGATCTCTCACCTTGTAAACTCTGCCCATGCCGCCTTTGCCTAATTCTTCAATAATCTGGTACCTTCTGGCAAAGGTTGAGCCTGCGGTTAGTTCCTCTTTGGGTGTTTCCAGAGTCTTGGTATGGGAGACAGAGATTTCCTCATAGGGACCTAGTTGAGTCCCGCACTCAGCACAGAAACGGGAGGCATCAGGATTATCAGATTGACATTTCGGGCATTTGCTGGTCAATATTATCCCCTCGATTTAAATCGACAAAAGATTAACAAGAAATACCTAAAGAGTCAATTAGGTAAAACTGAGAAAACCTTTTTTTCTCTATCGTCTCTAGATTGATTTCACCTTGACAGCGCACCTAAATATGTATAGTATAAGTATACATAATTAGAGGCGGCTGTGAAAGCATCAATTGTTGATCTAAGATACAAAATGAAAGAGGTGCTCAAAGCTTTGAACCGTAAAGAAAAAGTCGAGATACTGTATCACGGCAAGGTAAAAGGGACCATTTTTCCCCAGATGAACGATGCGAACAAAAAAGTAAGGGACCATCCCTTTTTCGGAATGTATAAAGCCCACAAAAAGCCTGTATCTCAAGAAATGGATGATTTAAGAGGATTAAGGCACGATGATATTTGATACAGATATCTTCATCTGGGTTCAAAGGGGGAACAATAAAGCCGCCAAGATAATGGATGCCTCAGACCATAGATTCCTGTCCGTTTTCACATATATGGAACTGCTGCAGTGCGCAAAGAACAAGACGCAGCACAAAGTTATAAAGGGTTTCCTTTCAGGCCTTAATTTTATGGTCCTTCCCTTTACCGAGAACATCGGTCACCGCGCATCCATCTACATCGAAGAATACTCCTTATCTTCTGATTTAAGAGCAGGAGATGCAGTGGTGGCTGCGACAGCCGTAGAAAATAATATGCCTTTGGTTTCCAGTAATTCCAAACATTTCAGCCCTATCAAGGATCTGAGATTAAAAGTGTTCAAGCCGTAGTAAAGAAGAACTGGCCCCTCTATAACATCTTGCTTAATCTTCTGCTCTTCGTTTGATGTCGCGCAGGAGAATTCGTACCAGAAAGGTGCTGCTGGGCTTGATCACAATCCAGTACCAAGAAAATATGTGTTCAAGGATTTAACACTAAAAGACTGACCCCTCAATTCCAGCAAACAACTCTAGTTATAAAACTTATGAAAGCCTGATTCTTCAGAACTCCGCAAAAACAAATTTATTCAACCTATTCAAGCCTGACCCCGCTGAAAGTTGACTCGGGGAGAAGATTTCGTTATACAATTGAATGGATTTATACATAACTAGGAGCAATCATGGAAGAGAAAACTTTAGCCATCATTAAACCCGATGCCGTAAAAAAGAAACTCGCGGGCAAAATCATCCAGAGAATCGAAGAAGAAGAATTTAAAATCTCTGGTCTCAAGATGCTTTATCTTTCCAAAGAGGAAGCCAAAGGATTTTATGTGGTTCATGAGAACAAACCCTTTTACGAAAGCCTGACAGATTTTATGTCATCAGGCAGGATAGTGGTCATGATCCTGGAGAGGGAGAACGCTATCGAACACTGGCGAGAGGTCATGGGCGCCACTGACCCTTCGCTTGCTGAACCAGGCACCCTCCGCCGGTTGTACGGATTTT
>CP070825.1:1687639-1691078 GCA_020344415.1 Candidatus Aminicenantota bacterium | reverse complement strand
CTTAATACAAAACGTTTTCTTCTCCCTTTTCTTTTATCATTTCTTCGATTTCCTTTAAGAGAAGTTTTTTGCGCTTGAGGATGGCTTCTATCTCCTTTTTCTTCAAATAAGGACCTACAGCTTTTTGGATGTTATCAAAATTCAATGCTTTGATATTTTCTACAAATGCCTTTGGAAGCTGTCTGATAAGCTTGACGCCCCTTATGCCGTTTTTGCCAAACATGAGCTTCTTAGTGAATTTCCTGGCAGAGCGAAACGAGCGAGAATGGTCGATAAGAATCAACCGCCAATCTTTTGTGTAGAACATATTCTGCTGTGTTCTGTCTTCATTAGCTATTAAGCTGTCAAAGGCCCTGGCAATATATTTTGTTTTGTTATAATGGTCGATTTTCTCTTTTGGAAATTGAATTTTTTTCTCTAAAATGTCGAGAAGACTTATAACATCTTCCACCCATAATTGAAGAGACCCTTTCTTTCCATTAAATCTTTTTTCTACTGTAACGGGGATCATGTTCAGTTCTAAGAGTTTATCCATCTCGTAAGCAGCGATTTCATACTTCCATCCTTCAAGATAGCCCTGTTGAATGCCACTGGGATTTTTCCAACAGCCACTTCCCTCAAAATCTCCCGCTTTCAAGAAGAGCCGTATCGGCCTAGTGATCCCCTCCCCGATATCTTTATGTCTTACAATCTCTGCGGTTTTGAGAAATTCTTCCCATTTGGGTCTTTCTGTTATCTCTTTTGGAGTTAGCTGGGCAGAGGATGTATGTATTTGAGCTAGAAGCAGAAAAAGAAATATAATGAAAATTATTTTTCGTTTCATTCTCTTATCTCCAAACTCGAAACTTCCCCTCAAATTTCATCTGTAATATAAATCTATTCCTTCTAAAAATCAAACTTCCCGTTAGACTTTACGTTGAAATCTATTCTTTTTTCTGAATTCCAGTTAATTCTTATCGAAAATAACACGTTAACGAGAATTAGCCACATTCTTACTAAGAAGCTGTAAAATTTATGTGCAATATATTGAAATTAAAATTGATTGTCAACTCCTCTCTATAGGGTCAGGTCTTTCTCTTTGCCTTTTTTTAAACAAATAAACCTTGAGTGTTATTCCCGGACTTTTAAACGAAAAGGGAATTGTGCAAGAGGATATTGCCGATAGTTAATAGAAAAGGCAAAAAGAAAGACCTGACCCCCCGGCTTTTCCACTGTTCCTGTTAATAAGTATGTTGAAAAATATGAGGTTATCTTTTTTAATGGATTGATTTAATTATGATTATGGTATACTGCACAATATTTGGTCACATATCTTGGAGGCAGTATTGATGAATAATTCAGGTTAAGAGAAGAGGACTGAATCCTCTCCCTTTTCTTTTATTAACTGTATGATTTTTTCTATGATGAGTTTTTTTCGTTCGAGCAACGCGCTCATTTCATTTTCATTGAGATATTTGTTTAAGTAAGCCTTGACTGTTTCGTCATCCAGCCTCTGCAGGTTTTTAAAGAGTTTCTTTGAGCAGCGCGTGAATTCACAATACTGAATTAATTCTGAGATTGGAGAAAAGGCTTGTGAGAGGTCAACCCTCCAAACTTTCCAATCCCTTCTATATGCTACTAAAAGGTCACCTAGATCATCTCCTCCTTCCTCGCATAAGGCAGAAGAGTATACTAGATTTTCGAAAACCTTCAATTCTGCCATCGTGTTTTCGAAACTCTCAGGATCTGGTGGCTCAATATTTCTTCTTCTTCGATCACGTTCTTTTATAGCGCCTTCAATTACAGGCATGAGCGAGGCTTTTCTTCCCCTTATTTCTCTTTCTACAGTAGGAGGAACTAGATCGAGGTCGAGGAGTTTGTTCAGCTCATAAGCAGCGATTCCGTATCTGTAGCTATCAGGAATTGTGCTGGGTCGTGGAAGGTCGGTAAATTTTGCGAATCCTCGCATAGTTATTTTTCCGTCATAAAGGGTTACACTCCAAGATTCTGTTCTTCCACCCACTCCCTTCTTATCTGGGATAACTCTTGCGGTTTTCAAGAATTTCTCCATTTCGTTTTGAGTTAGGTTTTCGGGGTCAACTGTTAAGGGTTTACTGTAACTCCATAAACTAAAGAAGAAGCCAATAAAAAATAAAGTGATTATAATGGTTTTAGTTTTCATCCCCAATCCCCTAATCTTATATTTTTTCCATCATTCCTTTGGTGAATATTTTGTTATCATTGCCTAGGCAGCGCATTTAGAAAGCTATATAGAGCAATATTGTTGATACAGATTCCTTCCTGAAATTGTATGGTGTCCTCCGACGAAGTGGGCTTTCTTTTCCTTGGAACTCCTAACCATGGCTTGAATTCCCCGTTTTCTACGATCAAGGCGCTTTGGCGCCCGTTCCTATAAACCGTTGAAATCCCTGTATCGATGATCCAGATTTTCCCGTTGAACCTTTTCATGTCATCCTTATTATCGATTAATTTCGGAGTATGAGCTATTACCATATAACGAGCTTTGAGGTTTTTTAAGATTCTATCAACTTCATCTAAAAAGTATTTTTCTTCACCGTGGGCTAACTCTCGATACCAGAGAGGACCATTGGAATCGTATACAATTCTGGATTGAACATTTCGCGAGAATGAACTTTTAGTCGCGGCAGCAAGGGACTTCATTTCTTTTTGTATGGCCTTATTTAAATCCTTCAGTTTCCTTTTGGAGTATTTCTCGTTTAATCCCCCATGGACAAATATGATATCGTTGATTTTTATTACAGCGTTTTTATTAATGATCCATTCTCCATATTTTTCAATGAGGTTTTGGAAATATTTTCTTCGTGCTGGATGATTTCTGCTGCTTGTTGCATCTTTTAAGAATTTTCGCCACTCTACTTCTAGATTAGGATCAAAAGAGGAGTTGGAGCTCGTTTCCGTTGGAGAATTTTCTCCTAGGCTTTTTCTAAATTTCGTTTCTATTTCTTCTTTGTATTTGCCTGGGAGAAAGGAGACAAATTGTCCCAGAGAAACGTAGCCTGTGAAATCAAAGGCTCTGCCAGCAATGTTTATCATTTCATGGTTGCCGATTAGTACATGGACTTTTCCTCCGGCTTCTTCGGCTTCTTTCTCTAATTTCATCAAGAGGTTTAAAATTTCTTTCGGCTGGGATCCTCTATCGAAGATGTCTCCAATTTGAACAAGATGGACTTTTCCTGCTATCCAATGATGCTCTTTATCGATTATTCTTGTTTGTTGCAATATGTTTAAAAAACTCTCATAATCGCCGTGCAAATCTCCTATTGCGATAATTTTTTCAACGTCTGTCCATATGCACTGGATATCTTCTGCATGAAGATTGAATAAAGTAAAGGAGATAAAGAAGGTGAATACGAGTATTGTTATAATTTTTTTCATCATATCTTTGATGAATCTGTTCTTCATTCTATTAAGTTGAGGT
>CP070825.1:1683307-1687539 GCA_020344415.1 Candidatus Aminicenantota bacterium | reverse complement strand
TATGTATAAATCAATTATTTTTAAAGCGATGAAAAGAATCATCATTTTTTCGGTCCTGTGCGTCTTTTTATCAGCACCTCTTATGTTTTCGCCTCTTTTTGGGCATCCTGTTTGGGGTGAAAAAACTATACTAACTCAACCAAACGGAACCAAAATAGTCGGGTATATATACGGAGATGAATATCACCGCAGGATTGAGACGGAAGAGGGTTACACCATAGTTTTGAACGAAGAAACAGGAACAATAGAATATGCAGTACTCGAGAATAATAAGATAGTTCCTTCAGGTATGATTGTAGGAGTGGCCAGCACTGCTTACTTAGGGAGGATTAATCTCCCCAAGCGTCTAACTGATCGAAAATACAGAATTGCTGAAATCCGGGAGAAAAGCCCGGAAAGGTTTCACAATAAATGGCCAGACAAACCAGAGGAAAAAGAGGTAAAAAAGCAGCCCCTAACAGGAACAAAAAAGGTATTTATGGTCTGTGTTCAATTTCAACCAGAAACGACTCCGCCGACGCAGTGGTCTTCCGGATTTTATCCTCCGAGTGGATTTGATACGCGGCTATTCAGCACCAATCCTTCTGATATCAGTATGACCAATTATTATAAATCAAATTCATACAACACTTTTTGGCCTGATGGAGACACCTATTCTGACTGGATTACTCTTCCCCAGACTGCTTCATGGTATAAAACCAATGGTTCTTGGAGACAGATCATTATTGATGCCATGGATGAGATAAGAAACATTGATCCTTCTTATGATTTTACTCAACACGCCACTGGCGGTGATATGGATATGATCATTGTCTGGGCAGGTACCTATGAGAGCTGGGGAGATTTTTATTGGCCTCACATGAGTTTGGCTACGGTCATACGATACGGAGTAAGGGTACAAAATTACAATGCTGTAAACGAAAGAGAAACTGACGGATCGGAAGATACAAGCATCAGTACTTTTTGTCATGAGTATGGTCATATGACTGGATGTCCAGATCTTTATGATTACAGTTCGTTCCAGCTTACACCTATCGGGTATTATTGCGTTATGGGACGAGGAGGTCGTAATAGCAACTTCTGCGGAGTTTTAAAATGGAGAGTTTACGAATGGGTAACTCCTAAAGATATATTTACAAACGGAACCTATAGCATAGATGCTTTAGGCCTTTCTTCAGCTTCAAACCCGAGGCTTTATAGAATAAGTATTGATTCACCCGAAGAATATCTTTTATTAGAAGATAGGCATAACGGTGCAGATCCAAATTATGAAAATGTTGCTGGAAGAAGAAACGGACTGCTAATCACTCATATAGATGAAAATTATCCTCCTAATGAATGCTTGCCAGATCACACTTTTTACGGAGTAGAAGCGGTCGTCCCCGGTCTAAATCCGTTAAGTACCAACCTGGCCGATTATGCTGCACTTTATGATGAGATGGTTTTTGGCTCTGACCATGGAGCCGGATTCACTAGGTTAGAACCTGCTGTTCCTGATGACATGCCTCCTGGAGCTTATTTGACCCTGACTTCTGGAGATGACACTGAAAATGTAATCTATAGAAATACACAGTCGCACACTAGCGCCATTTCTTCAGGAATTTACATTACCGATATAAGTAGCTCAGGGACGACAATGAGCTTTTCGGCAATCGTTCCTCCGATGTCTCCTGAAATATCTGGTTCTGTAGAGAACACTGATGGCGATGGAGTAGCGGGAGTGACATTGAGTTTTTCTGGCGGAGCAGGATCAACAACAACGGACACTGATGGAAACTATGTCCATTCTGTATCTTCTGGATGGTCAGGCACTGTGACTCCTACTAAAACTGGCAATATATTTTATCCAGCGAATCGAAGCTATTCAAATGTTACGAGTAGTAAGGTAGACCAAGACTATTCTGGTTCAACATCTTTTATCAAAGGAAGGGTGACAAACGATCTTAGCTCCGGAATCAAAGATGTTATTGTTGCAGTTTATTCCGCTTCAGCGAGCTATATCACTTCTTCCAGTACAGATAGCAATGGTGATTATTTAATTGGAGGTTTGAGTACAGGAAACTATTGGTTATGGTTTTGGACTGGAATTTCTTCAGGAATGTATGCCCAAGAATGGTATAACGACAAGGATTCATTTAGTGCAGCGGATTCAGTCTCGGTTACTGCCGGGAGCACAACGTCAGGCGTTGATGCTGTGCTCGCAAAAGGAGGAAACATTGAGGGAAGAGTGACAAACGTTCTTGATGCTGGGATAGAACTTGTCCTGGTTGAAGCTTATGCCTCCTCGGGAAACTTGGCTGATTCTGATTTTACTAACAGTAACGGAGGCTATTCAATTCTCGGCCTAAAAGCTGGTAGCTACAAGCTTAATTTCAATACTACATACGCCATAGGAAATTACTACTCCGAGTGGTATAACGACCAAGCTTCGATGGGCACAGCGGATTCAATCTCAGTTACAGAATGGAGCGTAACATCAGATATAAATGCGCAATTATCAAGTCCAAATCCTTTTATCTCAGGAACAGTAGCAACCTCAGGCGGCGCGGGAATTCAAGGAGTGACGATTACTTTCTCTGGAGGAGCAGGGACAGCGACCACAGATTCCGACGGAGACTACTCTCAGAGCGTTACTTTTGGATGGTCAGGGACGGCGACTCCTTCCAAGGCAGGATACACGTTTTCTCCCACAAGCAGAAATTACAATAATGTTACTTCAGACCAATCAAGCGAAGACTACACAGGTACTGTATTCACTTACACTATCTCCGGTAACGTAAGCACAGCTGTTGCTTCAATGGGAAAGCAGTCTGCTGCAGGGCTGAGCGGAGTCCTGATGGACGGGCTACCTGGTGATCCAACAACAGATGCCTCCGGAAATTACAATGCTACAGTTGATTATGCATTTACAGCGACGGTGACTCCGACCTTAGCAGGGTACTCTTTCACTCCTCCCAGCAGAGATTATTCAAGCGTGACTTCTGATCAGCAGAATCATGATTATACTGCTTCGATAATTCAATGTACCCTGACAATAGCTGCAGGGACTGGGGGGACAACAAGTCCTGCACCAGGATCCTACCCGCATAACTACGGAACACAGGTCCAGGTAACAGCATCACCTGATAGCGGGTATCAATTTGCCGGCTGGTCTGGAGCTGCAACAGGGACAACTAGTCCCGTAACAATCACCATGGATGCGGATAAAACATTAACAGCTGCTTTCTCGGCTATATCCACGGGCGACGGAGATGGAGGAGGCGGAGGCGGTTGCTTTATCGCCACAGCAGCCTATGGCTCTCCGATTCATCCTCATTTGGATACTCTTCGTGATTTCAGGGATGAGTATTTAATAACTAATGGATTTGGTCGGAAGTTTGTTGAATTATACTATAGATATTCCCCAGGAATTGCCGGCTTCATAGCTAAGCATGAATTATTGAGAGTTGCTGTCCGGATCAACCTTCTGCCGGTGATAGCTTTCAGCTCCTTGATGGTGCATTTCGGTCCTACAACAACTGCTGTTGTGCTTATACTTATGCTCGTATTTTCCATCTTGTTTATGCGGTTTTATCAGAGGAAGGGAAGGATTTTTTAATAAAAGTTAAAAAAGGTAGTTAGTCGGAAAACGGAAGTAAGGTTTAGATTTAATTTAAGAGTTTTTCGCGGTTAATAGATAAGTCACCTTAGAGTAAATTTCTTCTTCTCTTCTGCAGTTGCTTGAAACATTGATCTTGTTTCTTTCACCTTCTTTTCTATTTCATTGAATATCTTTTTTACGTCCGCGTCTGAATAATCATAATTTCTCCTATTAGAACAATTTCCAAGGCTATCCAAGGCGTCCAGTGTGCGGTTTACTCTATTTTCTGCTATCCTTACGAATCTCTCACGGTTTGCTTTTTTTCTTCGGGCGGATCTATCAGGCGCTTTGCTCATATTGCCTCCTTTTTATTCCTTGAGGTTCAATGAAACTTTAATCTTGTTTCTTTTAGTTTCTTTTCTATTTTTTCGAATATCTTTTTTATATCGGCATTGGAGTAATCGTAATTTCTCTTGTCGGAACAATCGCCAAGCTTCTCTAAGGCATCCATTATCCGATTAATTCTTCTCTCTGCCATCCTGACAAATCGTTCCCGGTCAGTAATTTCCTTCCTGTACTTCTCATATATTTTATTCATATTAACCTCTTTTCTGGTGAATATATCACGATTATTGTAATATGTCAAGATATA
>CP070825.1:1679834-1683207 GCA_020344415.1 Candidatus Aminicenantota bacterium | reverse complement strand
GTTGAAGAAAAAAATTCTGAAGCAACCGACAATTCCTATTGAAGTCAAGCCGGAGAAGAATATAGACAAACTTATCGAAGAAATGTCTTTAACCGCATTTCAAGGTAGAAAGCTAGCTGAGGTTGTTGAAGTTTGGGGCAGGATGCTCCAAGAAAAAGAAATAGTAATTTGGCTAGGATTAGCTGGAGCAATGATTCCCGCTGGTATGAGAAAAATACTTGGGTATCTGATAAGAAAAAGAATGCTTGATGTGATTGTTACTACTGGGGCCAATATGTATCATGACTTATTTGAAGCAATGGGCGGGAAACATTATATTGGGTCTCATTTTTCAAATGATATTGACCTAAAAAAGCTTAGGATAGATAGGATGTATGATGTTTTCGCTGATGAAAATAAATTCTACAAATTGGATATGTGGATAGAAGAGAATTTTTGCTCACAATTGAAAGACGACTATCAATACTCATCTCGTGAGATTCTTCAGATTTTAGGCCAAATCCTTTATGAGGAAACAAAGCATTCAGAATCCGTATTATCGGCTGCCTATTACCATAAGGTACCAATATTCTCTCCAGCAATATGTGATAGTGCCATTGGATTTAGCATTATGTTTGCAAATAGAAGGAAAAAAAGGAATATAATCTTAAACAGTCTAAAGGATATCGATGAGAGTTCACTTGTAACGGAGAAAGCGAAGAAAAGTGGTGTAGTCTATGTGGGAGGGGGCATTCCCAAAAACTTTATTCAACAAACGGCTGTTATTGCAAAATATCAAACTGGACACGATAAGGGGCATGATTATGCAGTTCAAATGACGACTGACATGCCGATGTGGGGAGGGTTAAGTGGTTCCACGCTAGAAGAAGGACAAAGCTGGGGCAAAATTGATAAAAAGGCGCATAAAGCTACGTGTTACGTTGATGCCACGATAGCGTTACCTTTAGTTGCACATGCACTTAGTGATAGATTCAAAGAAATACAAAGAAAAGGTCCAATATTTAAATGGAAAAAGGGCCTTCACTTAAATTCGAAAAGAAATAAAAAAGGCTCGTCATGCGCGCCTTAAAGAAAGGAAAAATTTACTAAGTCTTTCTTCTTTTTGATCTGACTGATTGTCTAGCCGCAATTAATCCAACTTTTCTTCCTGGTGGGGCATCTTTGGATATCGTGGTTGGTTTACCAGCGTGTTTATGTCTACCTCCTCCGTAGGGGTGTGATGCGGCTATCATTGATGTCCCTTTTACCACAGGCCATTTCCTGCCTCTTGCCTTCATGAGTTTTGCCTTTCTTCCAGCCTTTAGAAAGGGTTTTTCAACTCTTCCAGCACCAGCGGCTACACCTATGGTTGCGCGGCATCTTTCATCGAGATAAACGGATTTTTTCGAAGGCAACTTTATTTCAGTACCTCTTGGTGTATGGGCCACAATTATGGCATAGGATCCTGAACTTCTTGCAATTTTTCCCCCATCACCAGGCCTACTTTCGATGTTAAAAATTAGGTTCCCTGGTGGAATCTTTCCTATAGGTAGAATGTTGCCGATTTCGATAGGGGAAGCCTTGCCTATGCTTATGTTTTTATTAACACTTAATCCCTCAGGGGCAGCCAGATAACACTCTTTACCACTTTCAAACTTTAATAAAGCTAAAGGCATACCTCTTCCGGGATCGTGAACGATATCTTTAACCATTCCCTTGACAATCGATTCTGACTCGGCTTGAAGTGGATATGAAACTGGAGCCACTCTTCGATGGGTAGGAGCTTTAAAGACTCCAGCTCCTCTACCTCTGCGTCTAACCATTATTCTTTTGCCCATTCATTCCTCCCCTCAGAATATGCCTAGTTTGACTGCCAAGTCAGCAGCTTTAAAAGCTGGGGCTAGCTTTACATAAGCTTTCTTAATTCCTCCGGGACTAATAACTGTGTTTACTTCTTCAACTTCCACCTCATATAAAGATTCTATAGCTTGGGTCACATCTTTTTTATTTGCTTTTAAATCTACGATAAAGACTATTTTATTCTCGGACTCTATCAATGAAACAGCATCTTCGGATATTAATGGATACTTTATGATTTCTTGTGCTGTTAACATCGTCATTTACATCAACTTCATTGCAGAGCTAAATTCTCTAACTTTTTGATTGATGACTCAGTCCAAATTGTAAGTCTGCCCGGGTGGGTACCTGGGGCCAATAAACTTGCATTCAAATTGTCAACTTCAACAGCATCTACGCCAAATAAATTTTTTACAGCTTTGGTTATCCCTTTATCCTCGGCCACTACTATTAGAGGGCCTACTCCATGCCTCTTTGTCCTTCCGCGCGCCCTAGCGCCTCTGGATCTTACTTTAACTCCACTCAGCACTCTTTCGACGTCTGCCCAGGCGCCAAGCTTTGATAGAACATTCTTTACCTCACTAGTCTTCGTAAGCTCTTGTAACCCGTCCTTTACAATTAATGGTAATGAAGGGATTTTATCTGTTTTATGCCCTCTGTTAGAGATGATATTTTTTAGGGCTGTGGCAGCTATTGCTGACGCAAGAGCTAATTTTTTCTCTTTCTCATTTATCCTTTTTCTAACTACTTTTTCAGCCTTTGGTGGATGGGCAAATCTTCCACCAACAGTTCCAGGAGCAAAAGCAGCTGAGCCGGCTTTAGGATGACGCTCACCCTTAACCCTTGGAACTCTTGATAATCCTCTGCCGACACCAAAAGATTTGGCAGAGGTCCTTTTTCCCGCCATATGGTTTCTTCCTTTAGGTTGGAGTTTATGAGTTTCTATAGCTACAACCGCTCGCTTTATTACATCTGGTCGAAATGTAGTATAGAATATATTTGGGAGTTCTATCTTGCCCTCGACCTTCCCCTCGAGATTGTATATTCTAATCGTCGATGATGTCAATTTGGAAACCTACAATTTGTGTTTTTAATCAAGCAAATTTAAAATAGAAAGACAGCAATATGCGGCCTCTTCAGTTCTAACTGATTCTACGCCTTGATTTGGTATCATATTGATCTTGAAGTCTGCGATGTTTTCTGTCTCAATACCCTCCTGAGCAAGTAGCTCATCTAGGCCATGAGCGGGGGAGCAAAATATTACTAGGACTTTTCGTGAATTTTTCCATTCATTACCAATTTCATTTAAAATATCTTTCGCCTTCTTTCCATATCTAGAGGTTGCTATGATCAAATCAAAGTCCGCTCTTTTTATTATCTCTCCAAGAGTGAGTTTTGGAAAAATAACACGATATCCCCAATATATCTTTATCTCTCCTCTTCGTACGGGATCAGCCCATATCTCACCGGCTATGCGTTTTATCTTCAGAGTAATTCTTGAACCTTTCTTGAAATTACCATTTACGTTTACCAACTT
>CP070825.1:1674953-1679734 GCA_020344415.1 Candidatus Aminicenantota bacterium | reverse complement strand
GCTGCTACGGCTTTCTTTGTAAGTAGTTTGCAATTACTTCCCCTATTGGATATCAGTCTCGAGAACCTACCTTCGGAAATGAAGGAGAGAACAACATTGAATATTTTAATCGTGGGTTTGGCTTTAGCCTCTGGTGCTGCAGGTGCTTATTCATTTGCAGAAAAAAAGGGTGAAATATTGGTTGGTGTAATGATCGCTGTTGCCCTCGTTCCCCCTGCAGCTATTGTGGGTATAGGAATAGCGCTTTTAGATGCGGATTTTATTATCAACTCAGGTCTCATTTTAGCTGTGAATGTCTTTTGCATTAACATAGCCGCTACCTTAGTTTTTTGGAAACTCGGTATCAAACCAGGCGGATTTCTTCAAATGATGTTCTCTAAGAAGGATATAAAGAAAAGACTGGCGGTAACATTGATAATTCTATTGATCCTGGGAGCTATTCTTGGTTGGACAACTTACATATCATATCATAACTATCAGCTTGAAACGAGGATAAGGGAGGAAGTCGAGAGGGTAATATCAGTAGGTAAAGATGAAGGTAATTATACTTCCATTATTGGGTCTCCTGTGATAGATGAAGTCCGACTTGGAATAAATGCTTTCGGTTTTGAATCTGAAGAGCCTGTTTATGTTAAGATAATTATATATTCCAATAATCCTGCTGAGTGTAGCAATCTAAGTATAGCTTCTCATATTCAACAGGCTCTTAATACAGAATTCGAAGATGAAATAGAGAAGGACTTTGAGGTGGAGATAGTCTTTCAAGCTATAGACGTCGCGCCCTGAGAATTGGATTGATTGGTTAAAATAAATCAAACCTTTTAATTCAATAATATTTTCAATCTTTAGATAAAGGGGTGTACTTTTCACAGCTGTAGCAATACCAACGATCGTACTGCTCTATATAGGATAACTTTTCACCGCAATCAGGGCAAGGGTGCATTACTTCACGTTCTTCAGTGGATTTTCCTTCGGCCGCACCAGTTTTACCCTCTAAGTAATCTATGAGCCTTTCTCTAAGATGCTTTGTTCTACCACTGGAATCCAATCCAAAAGTATCACATAGAGCAATCAATTTTTCGTCACTCATGGTGTAAAGCTCTTCCTTTGTAGGTAATTTCGGCTCACCCACTTCCTCCTTCTTTTCGGGCTTAGCCTCAGCAGCCTTGGGAGGGGGAACCATAGTTGGCTTCTCTGAAATGCCTTCTTCCAATTTTGGCTCACCTGCTTCCTCCTTTTCCGCGTATTCCAGAAATGCGGATTCAACTGGAGAACTTTCAGTAGGTTCTTCTGATATCTCTGTATTTTTATCTTCGTTACCTTCTGAGATGAGTTCTGCACCACAGGCAAAGCAGGTGGTTGCATCCTTTTTTATCATGGTACCACATTTTGGGCATGATTTCTCCTCGGTAATTTCTTCCTTCTTCACCGCCTCTTCTCCAGTTTCAGGTTCGGCTTCAATTGCCTCAGTAGACTCTATAGATTCTACGGGCTCTTCTACTTTCTTGGCTTCACTCTCAAGGCTCTCAAGCTCTCGTGTCATATCGGTGGTCATTTCTTCGGTCATTTCTTCGAGCTCTTCTGGAGATGGTTCACCGAGTCCTAAATCTTCGGCTACTTTACCCATGTCCTCGCCCTCGATCTCTTCAGAAATCGGATTCAATGGCTCAAATCCTTCCGCTTGCCCCTCAATTTTTTCATCGTCCAATAATTTGGTTTCCCTTTCGATGAGTTTCGCTCTCATGGCAGTTAATTTCTCGTATTCCTCCTGTAAAGCCTTCTCCCTAGTCAGTAATGCTGACTCCCTATCTGTGAGCTCCTTTTCCTTTGTCAGTCTTTTCTCCTTTGTCTGAGCAAGGGCCATCTCCTTCCAATTCAGGTCTTTCTCCTTGTTTTGAAGCTCGGCCTCCTTCTCCAAGTAGGGTAAAATTTTATTTGCAACTTCTTTCTCTTTTTCAACGATTTCATTCTCCCTTTTGAGCAGTTCCGCCTTCCTTGAGGTGATTTCCTGTTGTGTCTTTAATATCGTGCTTTCTCTTTCGCTCAGGCTTTTGCTCCTCTCCTCCACTTCTTCAACTTTACGGTTCACTTCCTCTATCCTTATCTTCAAATAGGAGCGCTGTTCATCGAGTCTTCCTATAACCTCAACAGCCTTTTCTTTCTGGGCGGCCAGTTGATTCCTTATTACATCGATCTTCTCCCTTTCCTTCAAAGCCTCTTCTTTTTTAGAGATGGCCTCATCCTTAATTTTTGCCACGTTATCCTTCTCTTTGAACAGTTCCTCCCTCATCTTTTCGACTTCAGCCTTTTCCTCCGCTAGTCTTTTCTTTTCTTTTCTTATCTTTTCCTCGCTTTTTCTCAAAACTTCCCAGATCGATGCCTCGTGCTCCAAAATTCCAGGCTCGGATTCACCGAGGCCTTTTGTTATTTCTTTCTCATTATCCAATTTACCACCCTCTTACCTTACCCATTCTGAGTTTATTGGACCCTCAATAATACTTCCTCCATCCTTGATTTGCGGTCTAATATCGAGATGAACTTTATAGTTTAAATATTTTTCAGCCTTAATTCGCATTTTTTATTCCGTTTTTCAACCTGTAAACGCACCCAGTTAAGCCTTCCACATCCTTTGTCTCTTTCTTACAATAACCTGCGAGTTTGGCCCTCATTTCAGTATTGAATTGAACATCGTTGGCTTTCAAATTCTCCTTTAGCAACTTACAAAGATGTCCGCCCTTACGATCCCAATCTGTGAGTATCACAACCTTCCCGTATTTTCTTGCTATATCCTCACAAAAATTGAATAAAGACTGACCCCTGTTGATCGGGATTATCTCGCCTTCGAGGCCCAATTCTCGCAATGCCCTAACATCTGACTCTCCTTCTACTATGATAGGCATTTCAATATTGATTTCCTTCAATTTTTTTAGCACCTCCTCGATCTTTTCTAACAGTTCTTTTTCCTGCAAATACACACCTCTCTTCAAATTACCCTTTGAGTCTCCTGGCCACCTCTTCCGCTTTTAATCCAAAAATCTTGATGTTTTTTCGGCGAGACTTTTTACCTCCCACAATTACGATAGTCGAGGTAGGCAAAGCCAGCATAGACGAAAACAATTGGATCAATTCTTTGTTCGCTTTTCCTTTTTCGGCCTTTGCTTTAAGCTTCACATTTATACAATCCCTCCACTCGTCAATACCTTCAATCCCTGTGGTACTAGCTCCAGGTTTGACCTCGATATTGATCAAAATGCCATCATCCTGTTCAATTATACATTTTGAGAGAAGTTCTGGGTCTAAATCATTCATCGCTCTTCCCAATCGAGCAGCGGGTTTTAAATGTTTTCCCGATTTCAATCGATATTAAGCAGTGCACCAGAAATTTTAAGCAGAAACTGATTCTACACCCCAATAAAAGTGAATTTCGTGGCATTTAAAGTAGATATTTGATAACCCTCTGTCATCACCAGTGTTGGATCATAAGCCCCTGCAGGCATTCTCTTGGAGTGCCAGCACCAGCGCTGCTCACTGTAAATATAATAATTTATTCCTACTGTCCCCACAAGAATGATATAGCGCCATGAGCTTCCCCAGTCCGGAGTATAAAAATCATGATTGCCTTGATCGTCGTCTGAGCCCACCAAGATCAGTTCATCAAGATTTTCGCCTACAAACACTTCATAATACTCTGTTGCACTATCGCCAAAAGCGAACACCTCGAAAACTTGGTTGACGGGCATCGGATTTTATGAATTGATCATATGTAGTCAACATCCCACATATGAAAATTCGAAGTAAGATGGATCCAGTATCCTTTGCCCATCTCCATTTGTGAGAGGTTATCAAGTGAATAGCCGCCAGGATCGTAACTCAGCCATTGGCCTGAAGCTGCATCATATGTTTGCACCATATCGTATGGAACACCCAACAAGGCATCAACGACATTACGATTTGTCACAGAAGGATACCCAACAAAATTCCAACCCCTCTGCAAAAGCACAGTTGTATAACCAGGAAAGAATATATCCGTAGTGGGATCTTCATGGTCAGGTATTAAAACAGAGTCATTTCTCATATGTATCCAAAAGCCATGCACTTCGTCCAAATCTAATAAATCGTTTCCATAAGGCTTGCCTTCTCGATAATGTTTCCAAGGATCACCAGGGTCATTGGGATAATATGCTTGTACAGCATCGTATTGGCCTGCGATAGAGATTAATGTGTTTGGAATAGTTCCACCAATCAGAAAATAGGGTGGGAAAGAAATCATATTCCAACCTTTATACAGGTAGATACGAATCTCCGTTTTAAATGTATAGGTAGTAGGATCGGAGGAATTCTTGTTTCCTTGCGGGTCAGTTGAATTGATAATGAATGTGTAATCCCGACCTGGTTGTAGAGAAGTAAGTTGAACAGATTGGAATGTCGAGCCTGAGCTGCCAATCGTTTCGGTTGTTAAGATTGGGGTAATTTGAGTGAAACCATACCAAACACTCGCCTCGGCCGATTCATTTACTGTCCAATTGATCCACGCTGTGGTGTCTGTTACCTCGATCGTAGGTGGTGTTAAAAAAACAGGCGCCTTGTTGTCCACGGTGAAAGGCCCTATTTGACTGGGAGTTCCACTTCCAATATTATCGTGTGGTATAATCCTTATGTATACTGTGGTGTTGTATTTATCTGGGAGGTCTATGCTTGAGTTCCATACAAAGGTATAAAGTGTATTATTCAATAGCCCAGTGGTAGAACTACCTGGACCAGCAGTCGCAGTATCATCCCAG
>CP070825.1:1658414-1674853 GCA_020344415.1 Candidatus Aminicenantota bacterium | reverse complement strand
TCTTATTTTCTTAACTTCTTTAGCGGTTCGTGGCCTAGAAATATGAATAAGGTTATTCTTTGATAGATCTATGACTTTTTTCTCTTCTATATACCTTCCTTCCCAATCTATATATACTCTGACCACTGGACGAAGGAGTAAGCCTTTGTTAATCTTAACGACCCTCCCGACTTCTTTTGTGGAAAGCTGAACCCAAGCTCCTTTAGGATATAAACTGAGTTCTTCCAGAAGAATCTTCACTAACTGACGATCAAAAGACTCCTCATTGTGAATAATTGACTCTAATGTCGCTTTCGGCTCCATTCCATGTCTGTATGAAGGAGGATGTGACAAAGCATCGTATATATCCGCCAATCTGATTATCTCATCAATCTCATGGTCCTTTTCCATTCCTCTTGTGAGTTCTTCTGGAAACCCAATATCCTCCCGAGCATGAGTAAGGGCTAGAAAACCCAGGACCTTAAGACCTTCTTTGTCAAATCCTCGTCGCTGTCCAATCCTTAAAGCAATAATACAAACATCTATGGAGTGGGCGAAGATATAATCTTTATCAAAAATTTTACTTGTATATAGCAAAAGCGATTCGGCATCTAAATCCAATCTCTTAATTATAAAATCTATAACAATTTCAATATTTCTTTTTAAGGACCCAATGTTCGAAATGCCGGAAAGCTCTTTCATCACATCCAGAAGTCCATCATAGACTCTTTCTATCTCATCTTCCTCAATTTTAGCCAGACGGATCTTGGAAAGCTCTTGTGTTTTTAGTCTCTTAGAACCTTCTTTATCTTCTAAAATCAATCTCTTTTAGCCTCGCATATCTACCTTTAATTATTTATGCAGGACAATTATATTAATTATTATCAAATTTTTCATCAAATAAAAACTAAATTCCAGCCAGGAAACTCTGATTACAAAGATAGGCTTAGCCGTCAATCACCAATTACGATGGATTTAAAGGTGAATTTTCAGTTTTTTTCCTCGCCTTCTGCGGTTAGATAATATACCCCACCGGCTAACCCTATCCCCTTAAAGATTGATGGAAAATCAATCGTGATGACGAGGGAGCTACCGCGAATGGGCTACAACGAAGCCGATGTGGTAAGATTGGCTCGCCCAAAGTGTAAAACAGGTTATTATGATTGATTGTTCGTTCTTGTACACAATGTGTTGCACTATCGGACATTTTTCCTATAGAATCATGCACCTCACACGCAATATTCCCTGCGGATATAAATGGCATATTAATTGCAGTTCCACTTGATTGACGAAAAATACTATGTTTAAGAATTACTTGAAAATTGCTCTCAGAAACATCAAAAGACATAAAGGTTATTCATTCATCAACATTGTCGGCCTTGCCATAGGCATATCCTGTTGTATGCTTATGCTGATGTGGGTCCAGGACGAGTTGAGCTATGACAGGTTTCATGAAAATTCAAATGAACTATCAAGGGTTTTGCTCGATCCCATGGGAGCTTCCCCTACGCATGAGGCGGTATCACCGCCTGTACTTGCAGCAAAAATGAAAGATGAATTCCCTGAGGTTATAAATACAACCAGGCTGTCTTTTTCAGGGCCTCTCCTTTTCAGTCATAGCGAAAAAGCCTTCTACGAAGAGCGAGGTCTATATGCTGATCCGTCCTTTTTCGAGATGTTCACTTTTCCTTTCATAAAGGGCGACCAGGCAACAGCTCTTTCAGCATTACACTCTTTAGTCATAACCGAAGAACTCGCTAATAAATATTTCGGCAGTGAAAATCCGATTGGCAAAACAATCACGTTAAACAAAAGGAGAGACTATAAAGTCACAGGCGTGTTGGAGAATATTCCCCATAATTCGCATTTACAGTTTAGTTATGTGCGTCCCTTCATTCTTTTGAAAGAACTCGGGGTTAATCTAGATTCCTGGGGAAATGTTTCCTTTTTTACCTATGTTCAGCTCAGGAAAAATAGCTCTCTTCAAGAAGTGAACAACAAATTGAAAAAACTTATAGAAAAAGATGATCCGGCTCACAATATGTACTATCTCCAGCCGCTGACCCGAATTCATCTGCATTCCAAGTTCAATTTTGATATCCCAGGACATGGAAACATTATGTATGTCTATATTTTTGCCGCTGCGGCTGTTTTCATCTTATTCATCGCCTGCATAAATTTCATGAACCTCGCCACTGCAAGATCAGGCACCCGTTCCAAAGAGGTTGGGGTCAGAAAAGTAGTCGGAGCCCTCAGAACAGACATAATAAAACAGTTCTTTCTTGAATCGACTCTGTTATCGCTGATTGCCCTTGTTTTCTCAATCTTTTTGATTGAATTGTTGGTTCCAGTATTCAACAATCTCTCAGGAAAACAGTTGGCCCTGGATTATTCCGGAAGCTTGTTCTTTATTTTTGTGTTAATCGGAATAACGCTGTTTACTGGTCTTGTATCAGGGAGTTATCCATCCTTATTCCTTTCTTCTTTTCATCCTGTAAAAGTTATCCGAGGTTTTTCAGATTCAGGCACAAAAGGCGCCATGCTTAGAAAAACTCTAGTGGTAACACAATTCGTTCTCACTGTTGTCCTCCTTGTCGGTGTAACGGTAATACATAACCAGCTCGATCATATCAGGAAGAAGGATTTAGGTTATGACAAAGATCAGTTAGTCTGTTTTCGTTTAAGAGGTGATGCAATAAAAAAATTTGACACTCTCAAAGCTGAATTATTGCAGAATCCTAATATAACCAATGTTACAGCCACCTCCGCCTTGCCAACATCCATCGGAAGCGGGACATCAGGAGCAGGTTGGGAAGGCAAAGATCCCGCAGAGAGGATTCAGATGCAGATAACGTGGGTAGACAAAGACTATTTGGAAACATTTCGAATGAAAATGGCAGAAGGACGTTTTTTTTCAAAGGAATTCTCAACAGATGAACATGCCTTTATTCTAAACGAAGCAGCCATAAAAGCGATGAGGATGGATTCTCCGATTGGAAAGCGCTTTTCGTGGGGGAGGAGACGCGGTCAAATCATTGGGGTCGTCAGAAATTTTCATTACAAATCTCTTCATAACGAAATTGAACCCTTGATTTTACTGCAGAATCCTCAAAGGATTCGCTATGCTTGTGCCCGAGTGAAAGCCGACGATATTTCTGGAACGATCGGATTTACAGAAGGACTCTGGAATAAATTCGCTGCTGGTTTCCCCTTTAAATATGATTTTCTGGACGACAGGCTCAGCAGGCTCTATAGAGCCGAACAGAGGGTAGGAACACTTTTTAATTATTTTACTTCTCTTTCAATATTTATCGCCTGCCTCGGTCTTTTTGGCTTATCTTCCTTTACTGCGGAACAGCGGACCAAAGAGATCGGAATTAGAAAAGTCTTGGGAGCCTCCATTCCTAATATCTTATTATTATTGACCAAAGAGTTTACTAAACTGGTGCTGGTTGCCAGCTTTCTCGCTTGGCCGTTAGCTTACTTCATCATGAACATGTGGCTCCAAAATTTTGTTTCCCGAACGAGCATCCAATTGGAAACCCTTGCCCTGTCGGGTGTATTGGCTCTGGGGATCGCTCTCCTAACGGTGAGCTACCAGTCGATTAGAGTTGCTGTAGCTAACCCTGTCGATTCACTGAAATATGAATAGACAGAGAATCACTCGATTGTTATCACTTCACATTTCTTCAAGAAATCAAGATCCACATCAGCCCCATGTCCGGGTGTATCTGGCAGGTGGATTTCACCTACCTTCCACTGGGCTCCTCCAATAATCGGGTCTTCTTTGAGCATGAAATGTCCATCTAAATCTGCATATCTGATGTTCGGCCGTGCAGAAACGAAATGCGCTCCTGCTGTTAAGCCGAGGCGCGTCTCCATCATGCAACCCAGCATGCATGCCATCCCTGCACCCTCAGCAATGGCATTAATCTTTATAGCAGAATGGATTCCACCCGATTTCGCCAATTTGATGTTCAAATAATCACAGCATCCCATGGAGGTAAGCTTGAAAGCATCGTGCTCATCAAAGACAGACTCATCTGCCATGATCGGAATCGATGTACTCTGTCGAACCCTCCTCATATTCTCGTAATCCCAGTGGGCAACCGGCTGTTCACAGTATTCGATTCTGAATTTCTCTAAGGCTTTTAATGTCGCCACAGCTGTTGTGTAATCCCAACCTTGATTGGCGTCGGTACGAAGGGGAATTGCATCACCTACAGCATTCCTGATCGCTTCGATTCTCGCCACGTCCTCCTCCTCGGTCGTCCCGAGCTTCACCTTAATGGCTTCAAAGCCTCTCTTTTTGTACTCCATGGCCTTTTGTGCCATTCTCTCTGAATCATCGATCCCGATTGTGTTGTCTGTCCAGAACAACCGTTTATGACCCCCAAGAACCGCAAACAAAGGAAGACCAGCGACTTTCCCGAGGATGTCATATAGAGCCATATCAAAGGCACTTCGAAGGGCACTGTTGTGAACCAAGTATTTATTGATTTCGCGCATACGGTTTTCGATGTCCAAGGGATTTTTGTTCAATATCAATTTGGCTAAATCGCTGGCTCCTCCAAGCATCGTGGCTTGAGTATCGCCTGTAATACATGAAGTCGGGCTTGCCTCTCCCACACCGTAAGTTCCTTCATCTGTGTATATTTTCACAAACATATTTTCGGCATCAGTGAATTCCATCAAAGAAATCCGGAACGGTTCAATGAGTTCGATATCGGCTTTAAAAACCTCGATCTTCGAAATCTTTAATTCTTTCTTCATTATTCCTCCTTATGATTAAAACCCGGGTTTAAAATTCTTAATTTACCAAGCATTCAATTACTAGCCTGGATTATTCAAAAAAAATGCCGCTACCTTCTGCAATCACAGCAATATCAGGAAGCTACCCTGATATTGCTGTAAACCCTGTTAAAAACTTTTTTGGGAAAAATATATTTATATTAATCGGCATTTTTTTGAATAATCCAGGTTAATCACCTAAGGTCTAAAATATATAACATAATCAAGCAAGTTCAAAAATAGCAGCCGCCCCCATACCTAAGGCGACACACATGGTTACCATACCGTACTTAATATCATGGCGTTTCATAGCATGCAGGAGTGTTGCCGTGAGCTTTGTACCTGTCGCTCCGAGCGGATGACCGAGCCCTATGGCCCCGCCGAGAGGATTGACTTTTTCCATGTCCATCTCCATTTCCTTGATAACAGCGAGACTTTGTGCTGCAAAGGCCTCGTTCAACTCAATCCAGCCGATATCGCCAAGCTTCAAGCCTGTGCGTTTTAAAACTTTCGGGATTGCCTTAACCGGTCCGATGCTGAACAATTCCGGCTTCACTCCAGCGGCACCAAAACCGAGAAAACGAGCCATGGGTTCAAGATTCAGTTTCTTCAGCCCATGCTCGCTACACAGGAGAACCGCAGCAGCACCATCACTCATCTGAGAGCTGTTTCCAGCGGTAACCGTGCCACCAGCAGCGAAGGCAGGGCGTAGTTTCCCCAGTGCTTCCAAAGAAGTATCAGGTCTCGGACCCTCATCTGAATCAACAGTGTGTTTAGTCTCACGCACTTTGCCCGTTTCTCTATCCGGCAATGAATGGGTAATCTCGAACGGCAGGATTTCATCCTTGAACTTGCCTTTCTCTATTGCGGCGAGAGCGCGCTGGTGGCTCTGCAGGGCAAACTCATCCTGGGCTTCACGATCGATATTTCTCTCTTTGGCAATTAGTTCTGCTCCTATACCCATGCTGTAAGTCATGCCCAAGGTATTCTCATGGTTGAACACCTCCGGATTGAAAGATGGTTTATTGCCGTACATCGGCACCATGGACATACTTTCAACGCCTCCGGCGATCATGATGTCGGCCTCTCCCACCCTGATGCGGTCAGCCGCCATGGCTACAGCTTGGAGACCGGATGAGCAGAATCGATTGACTGTAACACCCGGAACCGATACCGGGATTCCTGCAAGGAGGACAGCTACTCGAGCAACATCCGCTCCCTGTTCTCCTTCAGGCACAGCACATCCTGCAATGACATCATCGATATCATGAGGATCCAGGTTAGAGGTTTTTTCCAAAAGCCCCTTAAAGGAATGAGCCAGCAAGTCATCGGGACGGACATGCTTGAACATCCCCCGCGGGGCTCTCCCTACAGGAGTCCTCACCGCAGACACAATATAGGCGTCGTTGAGTTGTTTATTCATGGTGCTTCCTTTCACTCAACCTAGATTCTTGATAATAAACTCTTTCATTGAAACTTACTTTCGATGCTTTAGACATCTGTTCCATGATCAATTGCGAAGCGGCTTTCCCTTCTCGAGCATGTGCTGGATACGCTCATGAGTTTTTTCTTTCCTGAGCAACTCCATAAAAACATCACGTTCAAGGCTGAGCAGCCATTGGTCATTGACTCTATGACCCGCATCTATTTCTCCACCGCTGAATAAAGTCGCCAGGCGACTTCCAATCAGATAATCATGTTCAGAAATAAAATTACCTTTATAAAAATTAACAAGCATGGCCTGAAGAGTTGCCCTGCCCGTCCTTCCCACAACTGGAATATCCTTTGCTGGATTAGGAGGACGATAACCTGCCTCATACAAGGCCTCTGCCTCGCGCTTGGCAACGTGGAGAATTTCGTGTTTATTGGGGATGATGAGGTCGCCCTGACGAAGATACCCCATTTCCCGGGCTTCCAGTGCGCTGCCTGAATACTTTCCCGTTGCTACTTGCTCGTAATACCGCGCCAAATGAGGAAATATTTCACCGCCTTTTGCATCTTCTGCGGCTCTGAGCACCATCTCCTTGGTCCCTCCACCGGCAGGAATGAGGCCGATACTGACTTCAACGAACCCTGCGTATGTTTCCAAAGCTGCGACAATACGATCACAATGAATCATCATCTCACATCCTCCGCCAAGGACCATTCCCTGGACTGCTGCGACTGTGGGAATACAGGAGTATCTGAGTGCCATATTGACTTTCTGAAACCTCGAGGTCATCTCGTCCATCAGATCATAATTTCCTTCTTGCACTTCCTTCATGATTGCATCGAGATTGGCTCCAGCGGAGAATGGACCGGCCGGCTGCCATAAAACCAGGGCTTTAAAATCCTTTTCTGTTTTTTCTATCGCCTGGAATATTCCGTCCATCACACCCTCATTGACAGTGTTCATCTTGGTTTTGAAACTCAATACAGCAAGTTCATCATTAGTATGCCACATGCGTACGTCATCGGTTTCAAACACAGACTCGGTTCGCCTAGGCTTTTCTCCCAAAACAAAATCTGGGAATAGCTGACGTTTGTAGACAGGATGGTCAGAGCGCGGTATCAGTGTCTTCTCTGACGGCGACCACGACCCCTCAGGCTGATGCACGCCTGTTCGACCTTCTTCCAGCACCCAGTCAGGCAGAGGAGGATCGCTCATCGTACGTCCTGCCTGAATATCATCAACGAGCATATCCGTTGTTTCCCTCCAGCCAGCAGCCTGCCATATTTCAAAGGGACCGAGTGTCCATCCAAATCCCCAGCGCAGTGCCAAATCTACATCCCTGGCGCAATGAGCTATCTCTGATAGATGAACCGCACCGTAGTGGAACAGGTCACGGAATATTGAAAGCAGAAAATCACCCTGAGTGCTTTTACATTCTTTAATCGCATCAAATTTTTCTCTCCAGTCTCTGATCCTGAGAATCTTATTCACCTCGTTATCTACGTCATCACGGACCGGACGATAATCCTGAGTTTCCAGGTCAATTACGAGTATATCTTTTCCTACTTTTTTATATATACCGGCACCGGTCTTCTGACCGAGTACACCTTTATCGATGAGCGCCTGCATCCAGGCAGGTACGAGGATAAATTTGTGCCAAGGATCATCCTCGAGGTTTGCCGCCAGGCTCTTCTCAGTAACCAATGCTATGGTATCCAATCCCACGATATCAGCCGTCCTATATGTAGCGCTCTTTGCGCGTCCGATGCCCAGACCTGTGAGTTTGTCCACAAGATCGAACGGAAGGCCAAGACGCTCTGTATGATAAAAAACAGCGTTCAGAGAAAAAGAGCCCACTCGGTTAGAAATAAAGCCGGGAGTATCCTTTGCGCGTATGACACCCTTGCCCATTGTCGTAGTCAAGAAACTCTCTAATACATCTAAGATCATTGGATCAGTGCCTGTATGTGGAATGAGCTCAACCATGTACAAGTATCTCGGAGGATTGAAGAAGTGGGTCCCGCAGAAACGCGGCTTCACCTCCTCGGTTAGAACTTCAGCCAATTTACTGATACTGATGCCAGAGGTGTTGGAAGTTAGGATGGCATCCTTTTTTAAAAATGAAATGATCTTTTTATACAGATCATGCTTCCACTCAATTTTCTCAGATATGGATTCGATCACAAGGTCACAATCTTTGAGTAGTTCAAGGTGTTGCTCGTAGTTTGCAGGACGGATGCCATCAAGAGTGGATTTCGCAGCCAGGGGACTCGGCCTCAATTTTGTCAATCCTTTCAGAGCTCTGTTTACGATATCGTTCTTATTCCCTTCCTTGGAAGGTAAATCAAACAGCACAACCTGCACACCTGTATTTGCGAGTTGGGCTGCTATTTGAGCACCCATGACGCCAGCACCCAATACAGCGGTTTTCCGAAACATGCGATTGTAATCCTTCATTTTTCTCTCTTTTTTTATTTTTTATTATGAAAATTTCATTCTAGCATCCCATCGCAAAAAATCATCCGAAAACTCCTCCCTTTTATAATACATCTAGCATAATTGTACCAGCCATTTAAGATAAAAACCCGCAATAAACATTCCCTATTCAATACTCAGCATATAGGTGACATCCGTTTGAAATCCTTATAACATAGAATTTCAGAATGAAAATTTCTCAAAAGTCCAGAAAGAAGTGGCTACTTTTGCTAAGGTCGTATCCTATGACCGCGCAGGACTTGGTCAATCAATGCTGGTGGTTAAGGTAATCCGTAAAATACTCGATTTAATCCACAGACAATAACTGGACGTTTAATACTAACGTGTATGCAGGCCTGATACTGATATTTTTCTTCTTTTAATGCAGTTCTTTTCCCTCCGGAAAAGAAGGCAAGTCAATCGTTTTTTTCTTATAATCCTTGGGGGCTGAATAAGTACCTGGCGGTGCAGGTTTCTCTGTAATTTCAAGGCTTTGTGACTCAACATTTATTTCAGAGCCAAATATATTAATTGTAATTTCCGCTGCGATTTGAAACCCTTCGGTTGCATCAAATTTTTCCAGTTCTTTTTTTGAATTTTCATCTATATCTAACATTCCCAAAATATATCTCACGAAAAACTTACTCATTGCCTTCGTGTATCTTTTATAGTCAAACGGGAGATCTTTTGTTGTCCATCTTTTCATTTTATATTTTGGCATCATATTCAGCGCCGGGATCATTAAAACCATCTCAAATTCAGTGAGAGAACAATCCCAATTTGCGATCTTTTTCGTCTCGCCACTGAAGTTGACCTTAGCATCTGTTATTTTTATTGATTTTATAATTTCAACAGTCCTGGGAGAGAAGCCTTGGATGAGCTCTAGAAGCTTTTCCCTATCGACTTCTGCAGGAAGCTCATAATAAGCCTTTTGCTTGTGTATGATAAAATACAGTTTACCCTTATCATAATCGAAAATAAGGTTGAAATCTTTCCCAGTTTGAGCAAACTTTCTCTCTGCAAGCCACATCTCCTTGATTTCTACTTTCTCACCTTGTTTTCTTCCCATCATTTCAAAGGCTTTAGTTCGTTCCACATTCTTTATATAAACATCAGCGCTCAAAAATAAGGAGAGAACTAGAACTATAATTCCAATCAAGATTATTTTTTTCATTATTTCCTCCTTTTCGAATTTTTCATTTCATTTCATCCAATTAAATACCTTCACAAGTTTTTTCATTCTAAGTTAGCGCAGTTTTAACTGCTCTATATGGCGAACAAGGGCTAAGGCAACTTCTACCAAAGGGGAGGTTTGCTCTGAAAGGGATTGGATAAAATCTTGCCGGACAGCAGGAGACCCAGGAAAGAGGGAAGGATCATCTATTGAGACCGGATATAAATTGACCTCGGTCTCGCCTCTTAATATTCTAACGATAGAACCCCAGGGGCCCTCCTCAGGCTGCACTGACAGAGAATTCATACCTATATCTCCCAGCCTTCGGTTCAAAGATTCCTGTCGAAGCAGCGAGGCTGCTGCAATCTGGCGAATCTGGAGTACTTCCTGGCGGAGCTGGGCAATCTCGCCGCCCCTCTGCCAGCCGGAATGGATAAAATACCCGGCTGCAAAACCCACAACCAGGAGTAATATGGCAGCGGAATACTGAAAGACAGGTTTTATCGGTACAAGGCGTTCGAGCCACCCACCTTTTCTCTTTACAGCTTTAGCAGAAACGATTTGCCAAGATTTCTCTTTATCTGGAAGATGGATGTCCTCTTCCTCATCAAAAAGATTGCTCAGCTTTTCCGACTTTTCAAATATCCTGGCACAGCTGGAACATTCCCGGAGATGTTTTTCTAGTTGTTCCTTTTCTGACGGAGTCAATTTTCCGTAGACACTTATAGTGATTAGGTTTTTGCTTTCTTCACAGTTCATTCTTCCCTCCAAAGCGGTTCCAGTTGATTCCTCAATTTTGAAACCGCTCTTTGAAGCTGTTTTTTGACAGTGCTTTGGCTGCACTGCAATTGGTCTGAAATCTCTTTTAATGCTCTATGCTGAAGATGCCTTAAATCGAAAATAATGCGTTGTCTTGGAGATAATATCTTGAGAGCATCTTTAACCTGAGAAACTGTTTGATTCACAATGGTAGATTTTTCAGGCGAAGGGTCCTGTGCTTTCGGTTCATTATGTATATCTGTAAGAGACCCAACCTGATCTGCTTTTCTCTTCTTTCTTTTTCTTAGATGGTCAAGAGAACAGTTAATACCGATCTGATATATCCATGATGGAAAATTGGTGCTGACATTAAAATCGAATTTCTTGATTCCTTTAAAAGCTTTTATGAAAGTTTCTTGCAATATGTCTTCGGCATCCTGCTGAGATTTTGAATAACGGTAAGCAAGTTGATAGATCATTTCGTAATTATTTTCGTATAATTCTCGGAAAGCACTTTCGTTTCCCTCTTTAGCCAACATTATGATCCAACGGTTATTCACGCTCATATCCACTTCATGCTTCATCATATATGTAATACGCTAAAAAGTCATTCCAGGTCGACACCTTATAAAAAGATGTTCTGTTAAGTGTTATCTTAGTAGCCTCCCCCCTATCGGCATATAGGTAATAATAAATGCTTAAGATTGCCTACTTTTAGCCTGATGGCAAGAAAATGGCAGGTGTTTAAATCAGCGGAAAAATGGGCAGAGAGAGTGAAAAATAGGTTCGTTAAATCTAATAATTATTCAACCAAGTAATAAACTTTGCCCATTCTCCTCGCCAATATTCTAAAGCTTTCTCTTTCTTTTCGGAATCCATAGCCGAGTAGATGAGTGAGTTCATCGCTAACTGTTTAAGACATCTCAAGTCCAATCCCCAGGCCATGAAAGCCGCATAGAAATCATGAGAAAACGTACTCTTCCAGATTGCTGGATCATCGGGACAAATTATGACTGGCAAGCCACTATTGATATAGTGCACTGCAGGATGATTTCGAAGGTCAGCGACATAACCAAGAACCTGGTTACTGATAGGACACACCTCGATTGCGATATCTCGTTCTTTCACTATTTGCATAAGCAGAGGATGTTTGAAGAGTGCAATACCGTGTCCGATCCGTTTGGTCCCGAGTAGAATGGCATCCAAGACATTCTCATTTTCAATCCAATTGCTTTCACCCGAATGAAGGTAAAGGGGAAGAGTTGTATTTCTTTGTTCTGCCTTATGACGCGCTTGGAGGAGTTCCTTAATGTAGAAGAGATTGGTGTGCATTTTATCCTCTTCCTCCACCAAATCATATCCGATGATGCGAGTTGGATCTTTTACTCTCCAGTCCAGAATCCTATCAAGTGTTTTGGCCACACTCTCTCGGCTTTCCGAGCGGCCGTTGGCAGCTATGTATCCAACACCGAATTCCGGGAAATCCTGTCGGATCTCCTCGATAACATCCTGATCTCCTGCAGTTCCTCGCGATTCGATATATTGGATATTTTCGCTGATTAAATCTTTAAGCATTTTCCGGGAATATTCTTCCCAGATAGTGTCATCATTGAGCAAACCAAAGAACCGGGCAAAACATTTACTGAACTCCGCCCAGATATCGGACTGACCGAGATCTTCTTCACCTAATGTGATGGACTGATAAAGTTCTTGATCGAATTTCTCCACATCGTCCGCTTCTTTTCGGAGATTACTGACTAAAAACCATTCATCCCCGGGCGGCTCGGAAAAGATCCTCATGGAACCCTTACGAGGAGGTTCCTCAGCTCCTTTGTAAATATAACAGTTCGGCAAATAGGTGACATGTTGGATCAGCCAAAGGAAATCGCCCATAGCCACACCGTGAACATGTAGAATTCCTCCCTTGGGCAAACGTTTCATGATATCTAGGATAGGGGACTGTTCGATTTGTTGACGCGTTTCCGATTTCAGGTAGCTGTTTGCGGGGGGGAAATAATTTTTCGTCCGTTCAATTTCTGCCTGTTTCAATTCCAAAAGCTTGTTATTTGCTTCTTCTTCTGCAGGCGAAAGCTTGATTCCTGCATCGAATCGCAATTCCAGTTCGGCTTGGACTAACCGCTGTCTAGCTTTCATATAATTATCGACATTTTCATAGTGCTTTTGAACATAACTATCTTTCTGTTGGAAACACCCGCAATAGAGAAGAGAACATATTAAGTATATAAAACCACGTTTCATAATTTATCCTCCATTCCTATCACCAAATCGGTGATGTATAGGTGAAAACGAACTTTTAGAATTTCCTACTTTTGCCATGTGGTGAGAAAGCGGCACATGGTTCGTTAGTATACCTCCTTCCCCCTTATCCTGTTAATTGTATGAGAGATCCAGTGAGCAATCTTGTCTATTTTATATTTACGGATATAGTTCCAGTACCTGGAATCTTTAAAGAATACATAAATCCCGGATAGCTTAACCAGGATGATATTGAAGTCATTATCGTCTATCTGAATCCGTCCCACAGCATAATGGTGGGTCCTCTGTTTTGTCGGCGCTTCGCAAAAGACAGCTCTAATACCTTCCCTTTTGAATAACTTTACCATTGGCTTTGTAGGGACACCTTCTCTGACACCATAGTATATTATTTTCCTCTTAAGCTCTCTCTCGAAAATCAATTTGGATTCTTCAATCTCCTCTTCTACATCTTTTAGAGAACCCGAGGAGAGCTTCCTTCCTTTACAGCCATATAGACCGATTATCATCCCGCTGTCTGCAAGATCTCTAATCTGATCCCAATCCATATACTTTACCTGCCTTTCAGATATAACTTCTGTTTTTCCCACCGTATCAGGACGGATGAAGAAGGTGGCCGGAAATCCGTATCTTTTTAACAACGGAAAGCATAAAGTATAAAGTTCAACGAACCCTGTATCAAATGTCAAAGAAAAGGACTGTTTATGTAATTTAAACTCTCTCTTTAGATAGGCCACAGCATCATCCAGGGGAATGATGGGGACATTATTTTTCGAAAGGTAATCTAAATGCTCTTCAAAGCTCTTATAGTATATCCATGTATCCAGGAAATTGTCTGTATCCTCAGAGATATTCTGGTATTGCAAAAAAATTGCCTTCCGTTTAAGGTATCCCATTTTGGTAAATTAATATAAAAAATTAAATATTTTTTCGCTTTGTTCGTTTCTTTTTGTTTGCCTTTCCACAATACCTATTACAATAGTATTTGGAAAAACACTTTTATATAGTCCGTTTAGTGCCCTATAATTATTTGACCCTAGAATAGTGACGCACAGATAAATAGTCAAATTAATAGCTCAATAAATGCTGTGATTTTATCAAATAAATTACGACAAAAATTATTCCTTGGTTGCAATAAACGTAAAAGCGCCTGTGGTATTACGTATACGGTCACTCTTTGTTTCGCTGCGCGGGATCAAGCCGCCCGCCTGCCACCATAGCTTCTGAAGTAACGACAGGGGCAAAACAAGAGACTTGCAAAGGAACCTAGGCATCCTTGGAAAGATATCCATTCTTGATTGTGCCATAAACACTGACCATGATTTGTTTGGTGCTATTCGTTCAACCTGGAATCCACCGTATTTTAGCGAATTAAAAGTTCCCAAATGAGTATGATGATAGTAACTATCACTATGAAATGGCTCAAGGAAAGCAACGGTACCGATGAACCTTCCATCTGCTTTCAAGACTCTATATGCTTCGCGCATCATCACGAAAGGAAAGCGAATGTGCTCCAGCACAGCAATTGTCAAAATAAACTCAAAGCTGCTGTCCTTGAAGGGAAGCGAGTGAGCATCGCCGAGCATAGGTGCTCGTGGTGAGTTGTAATCCAGTCCTACATATTCAAATCCAGCAAGTTCGCAAACCTCTCTGTGAACTGTATCTCCACACCCAAGGTCTAACATTAGACTATTTTTTCCTTTTGCCCTTGGAAAATAGCTTAATAGCTCTTTTGTAAGATGGAAGGGAACACGAGTGCCAGAAAAGTTTACTTCGGGTGTGATGTTTTTTGACAGCTTATTAAAATCAAATTCAGATTTAGAAAGTAGAGATGTCCCCAGTTCGAATTCAAGATGATACGTTTTAGGCTTTTTTAGACGTAAATCTAATGCACCGGAATCTGTATATACATACTTTTCATGACAATAATGGCAAATCGCACCTAAATCTATTTTTTCTACTGGGTGTCCGCAATATGGACAAGCCAAAATTCTCCAAATATTATTTGAATATTGATGTTGCATTGGAAGCTCCTATTAATTCTACTTATAGTGAAGCTACTTAATTAGTCAAGTGACATAGTACCACATAATGCTTCCAATTTTGATGAATATTCTAAGCTTTCATTCAACGGCAATCTGTGAGGCGCCAGCATCCATTCAAGCGGGCTTTTTTCAGAAATCGTGAGGCCAGCTACATCCTGGCTTCCACTCGCCTCAATTTAAATATGCTTTCCAGGCTTCTACATCTATGTTACTCTCTATTTTTGCTTGGACATCGTTGTTGTACTCATTAAAAAAATCCAGCCCTGTGATTGCTTCCAAATAGTCAATTTTTACTAAATACTGGAAGATAGATTTCTCTTTTACGTCTTCTTTGTTTCTAAAATGAGGGAATAAGAACGCTAATACATGTGGCGGCTGGTTTTGCCTACTATCCATAATTACTATTTTGTAAAACAGATTGGGCACTGCAATGCTGTCGTTTTTCCCTACTCCCTCGATGTTCTCTGTATCGAAAATTACGGCGCCGGCAAAAATCCATAGTTCCTTTTGATTCTGCTTTCATGGATACAAAATTCTAAAACTCGAACTCGAGTCCGATATAGGGGATGATGCCCCACATGTACTCGGAAACGTAGCGGTTGTCCCAAGTATCCCAGTTACGCATGATCTCGTTTTTGTGGTTCAGAACATTCAGCGCTCCGATAAAAATGACCAGGTTGGATTTGCTGAAAAAGAATCTCCGGTCCACCCTGATCGAAAGGTTCTGGTAGTCGGAGAGATATGCGGACAGGATATCCTTGCTCTCTACATACGGCAATCCAAGCTCCTTTGATTTTTCTTCATTAACCGGGCTGAAAGCCTGGTTTCCGCTCCAGATCCATTGGGCATTGAATTCCCAATTTTTAGTGGGTTTGTATCCTCCGCTAAGGCAGACGATGAAGCGGTTATCGAATATCCGGTTTCGCCAGACTCCCGTCAAATCTTGATAACGGGCACGATAATAGGTCAGATTGAGGATTCCATAGAATTTTTTCGAAAGTTTTTTCCGCAGAGTCAGTTCCACTCCCCGGGCATAGGCCTTACCGGTATCTACAAAATTTCCCCAATTCATAAATTTATCATAATCACCATTGACGTCATCGATAATGAATACATAGGGATTGATCGGCGAGATGGGAAAATGATGATACTGTTTATCATACGCTTCCAATTTCAACTGGGTATCCGGACGCAGAAGGTATTTAAAACCCAGCACCAGATGACGAGTCTGCGGATCTTTCAGCTTGACGTTGTCGGGATGCTGCTTGATCAGAAAAAGCGGCATTTGCTGGTAAAACATCCCGTACGCCCCATTTACCGACAGCCGTTTGGTCAGGGCCCAGGAGAAAGAAAATCGCGGTGAAATATGCGTCCGCTCCGATAAAGGTACATAATCCAGCCGCACCCCCGAAGAGAGTGAGAAGTTTGAAAAAGGATAGACGATGTAAGTGAGGAAACCGGCGCCAAAGGTTCCGTGGTATTTCTGTTCGACGCTGTCAAGGTAATCGCT
>CP070825.1:1650124-1658314 GCA_020344415.1 Candidatus Aminicenantota bacterium | reverse complement strand
TCTACTACCTATGAAGTAACTGGAGATCAAATGAAAGCTCTTCGCCAGGTTATTGAGGAATTTGGAATGCGCGTTCCGAAAAAAGATGATGCATTGAGGGCATTTGATCGTCGCTTTATAAAGGCAAAAAACACCGCAATTCGAACCGATGTAAACAAGGAAGACATGGAAGAGATTGCTGCCGTTGTCCGGAATGCCAGTGGGTTGGCTGATTATACGATAGTCACAATCCATGCTCATGAAAGTGATCGGGAACGATCTGTGCCGGCGAAATTCTTAGTTACTTTTGCTCGAGCTATGATAGACGCAGGGGCAGATGTTTTTGTTGGTCATGGTCCCCATGTTTTACGAGGCATTGAGATATACAAAGGAAGGCCGATCCTATACAGCCTTAGCAATTTTATATTCCAGAATGAAACATTGGATCGATTGCCCTATGAAAATTATGAGCGCTACAGGTTGGATTCAAATTCCCATGTAGCTGATTTCAATGATAAACGATATAACCTGGATCGCAGGGGTTTTCCTTCTAAAGCAGAATATTGGGAATCAATCATTGCTGTGCCAGCTTGGAAGGGAAAGGATATCGTTGAAATTAAGCTCTATCCTGTCACATTGGGATTTGGGAAACCTCGGACAGCCCGTGGCCGTCCCTTGTTTGCCGATGAAGAACTAAGCAAGAAGATTATTGATGACTTGCAGCGCCTTTCAGAGCCTTTCGGTACAATAGTTGAATATCAGGATGGAATCGGCATACTAAGGTTTTCAACTAAAAAAGACGAATAACAAGAATCGGTCATAAAAAATCTCATGATTAATCCACGCTAGTTCTTTGTTTGATGGGAACAGACTGAGATTGCTGCGCCCTTCGGGCTAGCAATGACAAATTGAATGTCATTGCGAGGAATGGAAAAGGTTCCTTCTCTTGGCTCAGAACAGGCTTCGCAATGACAAATTGAATGTCATTGCGAGGAATGGAATGACGAAGCAATCCGCCGTTGCGAGTGAAACGAAGCAATCTCACCTTATTTAAGATTCACAACAGGCGATTTTCCGTAATAAATTCCGTTGAAAATGAACTTAAATGTTCCGTGAGGTTGACTGCGTCTGGCAACCTCAGGCCCATATAGGAAAAGCTTACCTTTGCCCACATTCGCTTCAATAATTGCAATGCCTCCATCCAGGTAATGCTGCCCCCAGGCCCATCCGCTTCGAAGGGGAGTCTTGCTGTCAAACCAGGCTACAGGTCGCACACCTTTCAAAGAGGCTTCAGGCAGGAGCTTAAAAACAGGGCTTCTGCTAAAAGAGATGTCTACTCTCTCGGGAAGTCCATATGCCAGTGGATTGGTATTATCGACCCGAGCTTGAAGAACAGAAGCTGGCACAAAGTACTTATTCCGAGGTAAAGACCTTTCGGTGCCGTCTTCGCGTCTTTCAACAAGAGCATTAGCTATGGGCAGTCCTGCATGGTATCCAATATCTGTAGAACCGCTGATGGCCAATAATGTACCACCTTCTTTAAGGAATTGGAGAAGCTGTGGAATTGTCTTATTGATAGTCATAGAGCCAAGGCGCTCGCGGTACTCAGGAGGAACGGCTTCAGGCTTAAGTTGAGGAGAAGAGCGGAAACGATCACCACCACCTCCTCCGCGAGTTCGGGGGATGGCGCCGCTGACAAATATAAGCACATCGTATTGACTTGCCAAATTACCATTATCCAAAGTTTTTGGATAGACTACTTCAAAGGGGAAATCGAATTGCTCGAGAATCCATCTTAGCCATCCGGAAGGCATTGATCCTCCGTAGCAATCCCATAGTCCTATGCGCAACGGTTTTAAACGGAACGCATTCCCCCTGGGTTTGACTCTTATCCCTTCAAAGCTCAATCCAATCTCCTTCGCCAACATCTTGAGCTTGGCTAACGTTGAGCTTTTGGCCGGAATGAAAATTGTGCCAGCAGGATAGATCTTTTCGCCGATTTGAAGAGTCTGTTTTAGCCAGTATACTTCCTCTTTGCTTTGAAGTAGCCGATTGATGGCAATAAATGAGTCGTTGACCCTGTGATCCGAGAGAAATCCTCTTGCCTTCCTGCTTCCCGTTATTTTTCCTTCGGGAGGAGCAGCTAGATCTTTGATTTTTTCGAAGGGGCCGTCAAAGCCATCGAGAATCCTGTCAAACTCCACTCCCATTTGATACGCCAATGTCCATCCAGCATTATCGTAAGGAGGGATGGGTGTGCCTCCTGGATACGGAATGTCGTCAGGGTGATCTTGAGGTTCGAACATTGAAAGGATGTGGGGGCGGAAGGCTTGAGCGCTCTTTATTACATAGGAACCTGCAGGATAGGATTTTCCGCCAACCTCGAATTCTTGAGCCGCACGGAGCACTGTGGCTCCATTCTTGATGAGGCTATTTACAAACTTTGTGGCTGTTAAAAAGTCGGGTTGGTTGGACGGAAGTATATAGCCTCTCGGGTCGCGTTTAGCAGGCTCATGGAGCATCTCATAATATTTCATTGGGTAACCACGTGACCGGCCAGAGCCAGCCATCTTGGCTTTATCTTTTTTTATTTTCTCCTCGACAGCAGCGATCCGCTTTGGATGGATGGTCCAGTGATCGCGGCTTCCTCGTTCAATGGAATTTTTTCCCATAAGATAGATGTTAAACAAAAAGTCCTCGCGATGCTTCGAGGCTATATCAAGAATAGCTCTGTCGGCTGTGATCGAGTACTCGATAGATTGACGGAAGTGCCACTTCTGAGGCGCCACAGGATAAGGCAGGTCGTTTTTTGGCAGTTGCCTTTGTGGGATAAAAGGGATCTCAACCGGAGTTGGGTTTCCTATGGTCTCTGTTAGAATCCCTATCATGTTATGAAAGTAAACAGTTGTACGCAATCCTCCGTTCCACCATGTGGAATACCCTGCTCCTGACCTCATCGTGGCTCCTGGTTTGTTCTCTGCGACAAATCGGTTATGCATGGCAGCTCCAACGAGTTCGATTCCTAACGGAACAAGAGGGTCGTAACAATAGTTAAACGGGTCGCGGAAAGGAGGGGCGAACAGAACACATCCAGAGGGTCCGGTCTGATGATGGTTGTACACAATCTGTGGAAACCATTCCCGGTACAAAACCCGGTTAACTGCTTCGGTTTCAGGCTGGGTGACCATGTAAAAATCACGGTTATTGTCGTGTCCGATATATTTGTGATATAGGCGGGGAAGCCTCCTCGAAGATCTTTTCGTTGGTTCTGGTTCGCGCATATACCAATTGGCCACAAGTTCCATTCCGTCAGGATTTGATGGCACGACAAGTAAGATAACATCGTCAAGAATCCGAAGCGTTTCCCGGTCATTTTTACTTGTCATCTGGTAAGTAAGTTCTATTAACTGCTGAGCTCCCAGTACTTCACTCCCGTGTAATCCGCCATCGATCCAGACTACTGCCTTTCCTTCTGCAGCTAATGCTCGAGCTTCTTCCTTTTCAAGACCCTCAGCTAGCGCAAGACGGCGAGAAATTTCTTTGTAGTGGTCGAGTTTTTTTTGGTTCTCTGGAGATGTGATAATGGCCATCAGCATCGACCGCCCTTCAGCAGTTGTACCGATATCGACAAGTGTCATCCGGTCAGACTCCATGGCTAATTTTTTCCAGTATAAAGTTAGCTTGGTATAGTTGGCCAGGTGATAGTCATCTCCGATATTAAATCCAAAATGCTCTTTGGGGCTTGTGATATTCTCCTGAGCCAAAATGGGAATAACCACAAGGGTGAAAAGCAAGAAAAGAGAAATGGTGAGTTTTTTACTAAGCATAGGTCTCTCCTTGATTTGATTAAAAAGGGATTTGTTTTGCTTGAAAATGAAATGATTACAGATAGTTCGCATTGTCTATATGTAAAAAGATCTTGTTGACACGGAATATAATAAAATTATCCAGTTAATTAAGCAAAGCGAAAATTAGATGTCAGAAAAAATACCTTTGTGAGGAAAAAAATTGATTGCTAAGTGGGAGAGAAAATAGGAAAATAAAAAAGATGTCAAGTTTTTTTCCGCAAGGGACATTTTAATATGGACCTTATTCTACATTTGAACGTATAAGTTATTGATGAGAGTTTTTTCTATTATAATTTCTTTAAGGAGGGAATCATGCGTTACCGTTTAAGAGCAATTTCGTTTTTAGTGGCATTATCCATTTTTGTCTTTGGGTGTGCTCCCAAAGAAGAGATGCCTCGCCTCATCCCTATGGAAGATTTTTTCAAGAATCCTGAAAATGTAGCATTCTCCCTTTCTCCAGATGGCGAACATTTAGCGCTTATGAAACCTTGGGAAAACCGGCTGAATGTCCATGTCCAAAAAATTGGTCAAGAAGAAGCCGTGCGTATCACCAGTGCAACAGAAAGAGATATTGCCGGTTACTTCTGGGCGAATAACAGTCGTATTGCCTATGTGCAGGATACAGCAGGAGATGAAAACTATAGACTCTATGCAGTTAATATCGATGGGGCTGACTTTAAAGAACTCACACCGTTTGAAAAAGTGCAGGTTCGGCTGATTGACAGACTGGAGGATGATGATGAACACATGTTGATTGCGATGAACAAACGTAATCCTCGTGTTTTTGATGCTTACCGCATCAACATCAACACAGGTGATATGGAGATGATCGCTCAAAATCCGGGAAATATTACGAGCTGGCAAACCGACCATGATGGTAATCTGAGAATTGCCGGTGCCACAGATGGTGTGAACACCAGTGTGCTGTATCGAGATTCGGAAAAGGATGACTTTAAGGTTTTGATCACAACCAATTTCAAGGAAACCCTTCAGCCGTTATTCTTTACATTTGATAATAAAAATATGTATGTCGCTTCCAACATTGGCAGGTATAAGACTGCCATTTATGAATATGACATTGAAAAAAAAGAAACGACCAGATTACTGTTTGAACATCCTGAGGTCGATGTTTCCGGCTTAATGAGATCGGATAAACGAAAGAAGATTACAGGAGTCGTCTTTCTTGTTGATAAAAGACAGTACCATTTCTTTGATGAAGAGAGGGAGCAGTTGCAGAAAAACCTCGAAGCCCGTCTGCCGGGGTATGAAGTGGTTATCTCCGGTTCGAGTGAAGATGAAAGGAAAATTCTTGTAAGAACCTACAGCGATAGATCACTCGGGTCTTATTATTACTATAATCTCGATACGGATGAATTCCTGAAACTTGCCGATATCAGCCCCTGGCTGAACGAGGATGAGTTGGCTGAGATGAAACCGATTACATATACATCCAGGGATGGACTGACTATTCATGGCTATTTAACCCTGCCTAAGGGTTTGAAATCTAAAAACCTGCCTGTTGTTGTCAATCCGCATGGCGGACCATGGGCAAGAGATGCCTGGGGGTTTAATCCTGAGGTTCAATTCCTTGCAAATCGCGGTTATGCAGTTATACAGATGAATTTCAGAACTTCTACTGGTTATGGACGCAAGTTCTGGGAAGCCGGTTTTAAACAGTGGGGATTGGCCATACAGGATGATATAACAGACGGAGTACACTGGCTTATAGAACAGGGAACTGCTGACTCGAAACGTGTGGGTATTTACGGCGGTTCATTTGGAGGTTATGCCACTCTGGCAGGAGTAACATTTACTCCCGATTTATACGCCTGTGGTGTGGATTATGTGGGTGTCTCTAACCTTTTTACATTGATGAAATCTGTCCCACCCTATTGGGAACCCATGAGGGAAATGTTCTACGAAATGATGGGGCATCCGGAAAAGGATAAAGAGCTTTGGGAGAAAATTTCTCCAATTTTCCACGCCGATAAGATTAAGGTTCCTATGCTTGTTGCTCAGGGAGCTAACGATCCCAGAGTGAATAAAGGAGAGTCAGACCAAATTGTAGAAGCATTGAAAAAGAGAGGGATAGACGTAGAATATATGGTCAAAGATAATGAAGGACATGGCTTCAGGAATGAGGAAAACCGGTTCGATTTCTACCGGGCAATGGAGAAATTTCTCGGCAAACATTTGGGTGGGAGAGTAGAAGAAACGGCAAAACAATAGAAAGAAATTTTATTAATCTGAAAAAGGGGACAGGTTACTTTTTATCTCTTCCTTTTTCCCTTTTTTTGAGAGTCTTCCAGATTACACAAGATCCAGGAATCCGGGTCGAAGAGAACATCTGAGGGCTCTTCCTGGAAATTGAACTCAAAGGCATTTTTTTTCTTATCCACCCAAACAACTTTCTTTACTGTCCCTGAGGGGAGGATAAACTTCAGTTCAATGGGCATCACAAAGAGCGGGAATTCCTCTTGAGCTTGGTTAATGAAAACTCTTACCCTGTTCTGTTTTGAAGCAGCCCATCTGAATTGATAGGCAGGATAGCCAGCTTCGTAAATCCATTGACTAAAGAACCATCCCAATTCTGCTCCATATATTTGTTCGCACACTGCTTGAAAATCTTCAGTAGAAGCATTGGAATAGGCATAAAGCTGAGCATATTCGTTTAAAATTTCCCAGAAATTGTTTTCACCCACCACAAACCTCAACATATGAAGAATGCAAGCTCCCTTTTCATACTCAATAGCACAAAAGAGATGACCCGGGGGAGGATTGTAGATCGGGTGTTCCGGACCTGTATGCCGAGTAAGATATATGTTTTTAATTTCGGCCATCGCTGCCTTGAGGCCATCAAAACCATAAAGATTCTCTGCCCAGAGTGCCTCCGAATAAGTGGCAAAGCCTTCATTTAGCCAGATGTCTGCCCAATCAGCTAGCGTAACCAGATCTCCCCACCATTGATGAGCCAGTTCATGTGCAAGAACCCAGTCGTATTGGTGAGTTCCAGTGACGAGCCTGGAGGAGTAGGAAGTGCAGGTTTGATGCTCCATGGACGTAGTCCCTGGAATTTCCGCCGTCCCATACTTCTCTTCTAAGAAAGGATATTCCCCGAAAATCTTAGAATAGAACTCGATCATGGGCACGGTTACAGAAAAATCTTCTTGAGCCTGAGTAAAATGTTCAGGATAGGCATAGAATGGGACCTCCATGGTATCTGAACCTGATGTGTAATAATCAGAGAATGTTTCATAATTAGTGGCAGCAACGGAGATAAGATACGTCGAGGTTGGATAGCTTTCCAGCCAGACATAAGTTTTGGTGTTATCTGAATTGGATACAACGTTAATTAAAGTGCCGTTTGAAGCAACGATCATGCTGTCAGGTACTGTGATTTGCATTTCAACTGTTGCTTTGTCTGAAGGAATGTCGTAAGAGGGGAACCAATTTCGAGCACGTGTGGGTTCGTCGAGGCTCCAGATTATTGGCTCGTTTTGATGGTAAGAAAAATTGAGCCCTGATTGGGGGAAGCCATGATAAGAAATCTCTATTGTAAATTCCTCGCCGGGAAGGAAGGTTCGAACCAGGTAAATATCAATTAGGTCATTTAGATGAGTAAAAATAAGAGGAATCTGACTCTGAGTAATTTGAGTCACATACATGTTGTCGGCTAAATGAAGCGATATTTTATTTATAGCACTTAGACTACGCGAGGTGATAGTCGCTTTTCCTTCAATGTATTGAGAATTAAAATCTAATTTCCATTCGAATTGATAATGAAGAACATCAAAGTTATGTTCTTGGGCTTCGAGAAGGAGGACTCGAAAATCATGTTTTAATCCGGTTTTATGACGGGTGATTTCTTGCGCGAAAAGTGAGTTGAGGAGAAAAGTAAGAAAGAGAACCAAGAAGAATTTAGTTTTCTTCATACATACTTATTATACAAATATGGCCTCATCTCAATCAATAAATGAAGAAAAAAGAATGAACTAAAGGAAAAGGGAATGAACTGAAGGGAAAGGGAATGGAAAAGTAGATAGACTACTTTTTATTGTCATTGCGAGGAATGAAATGACGAAGCAATCCTATATAAAAGTTGAGATCACCACGCTACGCTCGTGACGGAGGATCACCACGCTACGCTCGTGACGGAGGATCACCACGCTACGCTCGCAACGACATCCTGCAGGAAAAAGCAGATTGTCCCCTTAATTAATAATCGTTTGATTTTTCATGTTTTTACAATTTTTGTAGATATTGGGAATTGTTTATTAATGGGATCAATAGGAGAATCTGATGAGAATGTTACTATGCCTTTTTTTCTTATTAATTCTTTTAACTAGTTTCGCATTGGGAGATG
>CP070825.1:1646538-1650024 GCA_020344415.1 Candidatus Aminicenantota bacterium | reverse complement strand
TCTTCGCTCTGTTTTGTTGTATTGTCTCCATAACCGTGATCAGTTCAGGAGAGTTTCTTTGCTTCATGGAGCTAAAAAACCTGATGAAATGATCTTCCGCGAAGAGTTTTTTTCTTTAAAGGAGAGGGATGACCTCGAGTGCTATCTAGCCGTTGATGAAGATGATACAGGAACATGGACAGCTAACATAGGAGTTGTGACAACTCTTTTCCCGTTATTAAAAGAGCTCGATCCTTCAAATACTTACGCCCTCGTGTGCGGTCCTCCTGTCATGTATAAATTCGTTATCAAAGAGTTTGTCAAATTGAACATTCCAAAAGATCAAATTCTTATGACACTGGAAAGAAGAATGAAGTGTGGCGTTGGAAAATGCGGTCACTGCGCTATAGATTACATCTATACTTGCTTGGATGGGCCTGTCTTTACTTACTGGGATGTCATTCACATGAGGGAGCTCATTTAAGGGGGAAAAAATGGAAGAAAGCAAAAAAGATAAATTGAAAATTGGCATCTATGAGCTTACAGGGTGCGCTGGAGATTCCCTCCTTATCCTCGATTGTGAAAAAGAGCTTATAGATATATTCAAAGCTTCCGACATCCAATCATTCCTGATGGCAAAAAGTGATAACATCGATGCAGAACTGGATGTTGCCTTTGTGGAAGGTTCTGTATCTACAGAAAAGGAAGAGAAAGAAATTCTGAACATAAGAAAAAGAGCAAAAGCTGTCGTTGCCATCGGCATCTGCGCCTGTTTTGGTGGAATTCAGGCTGCTTTCCTCAACAAAAAGGATTGGGAGGAGAATTTAAAAAAAGTGTATGGCGATGTCAAGATAAAGCATACTAGACCTATCCAATCCAAGCCAATTGATGCCTATATCAAGGTCGACTACTATCTTCCTGGTTGCCCGATAGACAGAGAACAATTTCTATCAACGTTTAACAGAATCCTGAGAGGAAATCCTCCCGAGCTCTACCGTTTTCCTGTTTGTGTAGAATGCAAATGGAATGAGAATGACTGCCTTATCAATAAAGATATTCCTTGCTTGGGTCCTGTAACCCGGGCAGGATGTGGTTCAATCTGTATCAACCATAACCTTCCCTGCGTTGGCTGTTGGGGCCCAGTGGAGGAAGCCAACCTTGCTTCTGAATTTCAACTCCTGAGAGAAAAGGGATTTGATTATGATTTTATCAAGAAAAAAATGGCAAATTTTAGCGGCACAGGAATGGCTGATTTTTTGGGCAAACTCAAAGTAGAGAAGAAATGAAAAAAATCTCTATTGACCATCTAGCGCGGTTGGAGGGAAACGGTGGAATTTCTGCTGTCATTGACGGAAAAGCTGTGACAGAAGTGAAATTTTCAATATACGAAGGACCTAGGCTTATCGAGAGGTTAACTCTAGGCAAAACTCCTGAGGAGAATATTAATATTGTACCCCGTATCTGCGCGATCTGTTCCATCTCCCACAAATACGCTGCTCTGCGCGCCATGGAAAATGCCTTGGATGTAAAAGTTCCTTCAAAGGTTGCTCTCTTTAGAGAACTCATGCATCTCGGGGAAATGATAGAAAGTCATTCTCTCCATTTATATTACCTTGCTTTGCCAGATTATGCCGGATTTCCGATTGTCATTGCCATGGCTTCAAAATATGAACTTGAAGTCAAAATTGCTCTCGAGATGAAGGCATTCGGCAACCACATCATGAAAATAGCTAGCGGACGTTATATCCATGGCGAAAATCCAGTTATCGGAGGATTCGGCAAATGTCCATCAAAGGAAGAGCTGATCTGGATAAAAAACAGAGCAATCCATTTCATGCCTTTTGTTCTAAAAACAGTTGAAATCTTTTGTGAGCTTGATTATCCCGACTGTCCTGAAGATGATACTATCTATGCCAGTTGCAATCCAGATCGGGGAAAATACGGCTTTGTAGGAGATGAAATTATTCTTTCTACAGGAGAAACAATAAAAAAGGAAGATTACAAAGACTTGACCAACGAGTTTGTTGTCTCTTATTCAAATGCAAAACGAAGTCGCTACAAGGGAAAGCCTTACTCTGTTGGAGCTCTGGCCAGAGTCAATATCCTCGGAGACAGGCTGAGAGGTGAAACAAGAAAGATGTACCAGAAATACTTTAGCCGCCGCTGGAAGAAAAACCCTCTTTTTAACAATGCTGCTCAAGCTTTAGAAATTCTATACGCTTTTGAGAGAATACCTGAAATTATAGATAAAATGCTCAAGCTCGCTAATCCTCCACTAGTAAAATATAGAGTAAAAGAAGGCAAAGGGACTGGCCTTGTCGAGGCTCCACGCGGCCTTCTTATCCATTCTTATGAATTATCAGACGGACTTGTCTCTCACACGGATATTGTTACTCCTACAGCTCAAAATGCTGAAGATATTGAAAGGTATTGCTACATCGCCGCCCAGAAATTCCTTCATAGGGGTGAGGAGGACAAAATCAGAGATAGAATGGAACTAGTCATCCGATCTTATGATCCCTGCCTCAGTTGTTCAGCGCATATGGCAGAGGTAAAAAAAGCTCCGAAAGAAGACTGGAAAACGAAGTTAAATAAGATCAAGAAGAAAAGCACCCCGATCTTTGGTGGAGTTGGAAAGTACGATCGTTCTGATGATGGAGCAGGCATAGAGCTGGCTCTGGAGCTAAGGAAGCGCGGAGTGAGCGATGTCTGGCTTGAATCAGAAATAATAGAGAGAGAAGCTCATTGGTATAACTCACTCCACCGCCCTATTATTTTTCTTGATGCCGTGAACTTTCAAGAAAAGCCAGGGAAAGTGACTCTTCTCCCGCTTCATCATGTCTTTTCTAATTCTGCTTTGAGCCATAGGCTTTTGCCCTTCATCGCAGACAAGATAAATCACGTGCAGCTAAAAAATTCTTTTGTTCTCGGAATTCAGCCCAAGTCGATTAAGAAAGCTCAAAAAATTTCGGATCCTGTGCGCAAGGCGCTGACTCAAGTACGTGAGCAAATAATAAAGTGATTAAAAAAATGCCTTGGTTATTTATTAGTAATTAAAGAGAACCAGCTCATTTTTTAATAAAATCGTCCAGCCTGGCGTGAAAAAGTAATTATCAGAAAGTAATCACTGTTTCCTTCCTTTTCCTCAGAGGTTAAAAAAATCACGGGCTGGACGATTTTTTATAGGGACTACTTGAACACCGATGGGGAATTATTCCCCACATTTCTTTTCTTTCCTTTTTGAAAATTATTCCCGCTTATTTCAGCTCTATAAGTTATTTAATATCAATAAAATGCAGCATCGCCTGCATCATCTCTAACATATAATAATTGGCACACTAATTGCAGTATCAATAGCAGAAGGAAGTTGAAAATGACAGATACAGAAAAAAACATCCTCATCATCGATCCAGATATTACAGATAGAACAGTCATGGCTGCCTTTTTAAAAAGCGAAAATTTTTATGTTGAAACTGGAAGAGGCCTTGCAGATGCTTTGAAGAAAAT
>CP070825.1:1641868-1646438 GCA_020344415.1 Candidatus Aminicenantota bacterium | reverse complement strand
TTATTAGGGAAATTCTGTATAATTTAACCTTACATACAGATACAAGAATACAGATGAGAATTGAAAGAAACATAAAAGGCATTAAATACATCTAAGGTTTTGTGAAAAGGGGAAAAATTCCAAATTAATTTTTGTTAGTGCAATGCTGGATGCAAAATCTATTAAAAGGAGAACGAATGTAAGAAGGCAAGAAAGAAGGAAAGGTTAATTTAATGGATAATATTTTTTAAGGGAGTAAAAATGGAAGAAGAAAACAAGATTTATATTGGAAATATAGACTATGGTGTAACCGAAGAAGAGCTAAGAGAAATATTCAAGGAGAAGGGCTTCGAGGTAAAAGACGTAAACATTATAAGAGACAAATTTTCTGGCAGATCAAAGGGATTTGGATTTGCAGAATTCGAGAATGATGAGCTAGTCCAAAAAGCGATAGAATCGTTGGATGGTCATGAATTAAAATCCAGAAAGCTCAAGGTAAATAAAGCGCGAAGAAGAGAGCCCCGGTTTGAAAAGCGCGGGGGATTCAAACAATTTAGAAGATAATTTCTTATCTTTAGTAATTTATTCGGGATTTAGGTCTCTAAGCTTGTTTTTTCGGGCAGCCTGCCCAGTCCTAAAGGCAGGTCTTATCCGGCTTAGGCTTGATTGGATTTTTTATGGGGTGCTTCCCCGTTCTTAAGAAAGTTCTTTCTAGCATTAGCATTTAATCTATTCTGTGTTTATTGTCTTCATATCTATTTTTCTAAATAAAGAGGAAAGATAAGCTTTTTAAATTATATGATAAAAAGGAGGGCAGTAAGATGAGGTCAGAAAGTAGCTTATTAAAAAAATGGATTATGCTGGCTTTCATTTGCCTTTTCGTTGCTATAGCTTTTTCTGCTTGTAGTTCAGAGGAAAAATTGTTGGATATGACCTATCCCTATGATGAAAGCACAATCTATTGGCCAACTGCAAAGCCTTTTAAACTAGAAAAGGTTTCCTGGGGAATTGCTGAAGGAGGCTGGTGGTATGCTTCTAATGAATTCAGTGCCTCAGAGCATGGAGGAACTCACGTCGATGCGCCTATTCATTTTGCAGAAAAAGGACGCACTATCGAACAAATTCCTCTCAAGGAATGGATAGGGCCTGCAGTCAAGTTAGATGTCACAAAGCAATGCGAGAAGAATCGAGATTATCTTCTTAGTGTTGGCGATATTGACAACTGGGAGAAAAAATATGGAAAAATTCCTGATGGAGCCTGGGTAATCATGTACACAGGAATAGATACCAAATATTACCCTGATAAGAAAAGGGTCCTGGGAACTGATAAAACAGGCGAAGAAGCTATTCCTGAACTGAGTTTCCCTGGTTTCTCGCCTGAATCAGTCAAGTTTTTAATAAAAGAAAGAAATATAACAGGAATTGCCATTGATACTCCGAGTATTGACTACGGAAAGTCAAAAGAATTTAACGCTCATCAAGTTCTCTGCGGAGCTGATAAACTCGCCCTAGAAAATATAGCCAATCTTGATAAGCTACCACCCTCTGGAGCAACGCTCTATGTCATCCCTATACCAATTAAACAGGGAACGGGTGCTCCAGCTCGGGTTTTTGCCATTATTCCTTAATTTGCGAGAATCTTGACTTTTTGTGCTTAATATTTTGACATCAAAATGTTGTTATGCTATAAGCTTTTTTTAACATAAAATTATTGAGGCTTTCCTTTTTGATACAATAATCCATGTTTAATTGTAAGAAAATGCAAGCCAAAAAAAGGAGGATTTTCTGGTGAAAAGGGCTTTCCTGTTGGTTCTGGTTTCAGGCTTGGTACTTGCTGTTGTTTGTCCGCTGTTTCCGGAAAAGATTACCTTTATTCACACGAACGACACTCACGGCAACTTTAAATCCTACATGACCAAGGTCAAAGGAGGAGAAAGATTAATCGGCGGCATGGAGGCAACCAGTCATTATATAAACGAGATCAGAGCCAGGGAGAAAAACGTATTTTTAATTGAAACTGGCGATATTTTAACCGGCACACTTGCTGCAGAAATTGAATATGAAGGCGTGATTGGCGGAGCAATGATGGAGTTCCTAAACAGATTGGACTACGATGTTTGGAGCTACGGCAATCATGATTTTGATAGAGGTCAGAGCAATGCCTTGGGGCTGGCAAAGTTAGCTAAGTTTCCTACGATTATGGCGAATATTATCTATAAAAAAAGCGGTAAACTTTTTCCAGCAGAGCCTTACCACATCTTTGAAGTAGGGGGAATTAAAGTAGGAGTAATTGCAGTTATGGAGGAGAATTTCTTGACGGAAGTCCAAAAAGAAACAGTGGAAGGTCTAGATGTGTTGCCGATTATCCCCACCCTCAATTCTTATGTCCCGGAGCTGGACAAAAAGACAGATTTGATTGTGGTAATTTGTCATGGCTGGTTTGATGCAGGAGTAAAGGTTGCTAAAGATGTAGCAGGTATTGATATAGTTTTGGTCGCTGCTGAAGACGGAAGATTTAAGGATGTAGATGGAGTATTGGTCAAGTCTACAAAGGGACATCAAGAAACCTTGGGCTATTTAAGAGTGGAAGTTGATGATGATAAGGTTATCGGCTATGAAGAAAGGTTGATCTGGCTCTGGGCAGATATCGACTTGAAGCCATCGCCTCAAGTTGCTGCTTTAGTCAGCAAGGTAGATGAGTTAGTCGGGGAAGAATATGCAAAAGTTATTGGAGAAGCCAAGGCGGACCAGACTGTACATTACTATCCAGGAGAAAATATGTTTGTGGAAAGCACGCTAGGAAATTGGATAACTGATGTAATGCGCTGGAAGACAGGAGCTCAAATCGGATTTCATAACACTGGAGCTATCAGAGCAGATATTAAAGCTGGGCCAGTAACTAAATCTAATATATTTGATGTCGCCCCTTTTCATAACACATTGGTCGTATTCAAGCTTACGGGTCAGCAGCTTAAGGATGCTCTGGAAGCAGATGTGGAGAGAGGCTGGGATAGAATGCAGGTTTCAGGCATAAAGTACAAATATCACTCAAAAAAACTCAGACCTTATGGGGAAAGAATAGATTATATAGAAATCAAAGGGGAGGTTTTGGTAAAAAAAGGCAAAGTTATCTGGCCGGGAAAAGTATATACAATTGTCAGTAATAATTACCTGGTTGGGCATGCAAAAGAAAAATACTTAGGTTTTCCTGTGACGGCCCCGAAGGATACTGGCATTCCTTTAGACAATATTCTGATGGAATGGTTGGATAAGCACAAAGTTCTTAATTACAAAATCGAAGAAAGAATCGTTGAAATCAGGTAACGGGTCAGGTTTTGAGCTTAAATACTTCAAGTTAATATTGCCTTTCGCAGCTTTCCCCGTTGAAAAAATAGGGACAGTCCCCTTTTTTATTATATTGGCTATAGATCGATGCTTTTCCTTTAGCCTTAGACGAATACTAATCGTTTCTTATTTTTCTTAGAAAGCAAAGGAAGTGCGGTATCCCTTTTTATACAAGGAAGCCAAAGCTTAGTATCTTTAGCTTCCGCATGCTTTTAAATTATTAATATTTCCAGGTGACCTTGTATCTTTTTATTATATGATATCCTTCTTCATCTCTTTCTATAGTGAATAGTTTGCCTTTTTTCCAAGCTCTTGGATAGGATTTCAAGAAAATATTCGTAATGTACCTTCCCTCTGGATCAAAAACATCGTAGTAGAATCCCTTTCCATCTTCTGGCTGCTCATATGTCTGTACGAAAATCCTGCCCTCGTCATCTAGCATAAACTGGGCATAGGGCGGATAGTATTTGGGAATATCTGATTTAAAAGGAATATTTTTAGCTTGTTCTGTTAGCATTTTCTTTTCATCGCGGCTGATTCTCAATGGGGTATATTTTCTGATGGCTTTCCTTATTAAATTTCCTTCCGGATTCAGAACATAGAATTCGTATTTATCAGTGTAGCCATAAATAATATTATCATTCTTGTCTACTGCCCAGCATAAATAAGGGACAAATGGATTAATCGTAGTCTGCCCGCTCCAAGGATCAGGATAAGATACATAACTCCTGAGATTGTTGAAATTAGAATCAAACTTACATAGTTCAATAAGTGGCTCTTCAGGTTTTCTGATGTGTATATCAGCGATAAAATTTCCTTTGGAATCTAAACTAATAGTTCTGATAAACACTTTCGATAAAGATACCGATTTGATTTGATTTCCATCGCTTGAAAAATAAATCAACCTCCTTTTAGTTCGATCATGAATGATGATTTCATTTTGACTGGTGATAAATAAAGACCATGGACGAATCATTTCTCCAGGGCCCTGTCCTTTCTTCCCTATTGTTCGGATATAATTTCCATCACGATCAAAGACTTTCATGTTGGCTTCTTTTATATCCAACACGAAGATTCTCTCCCTATCATCTACAGCGATCGAACGAATTAAAGAAAATATGTATTCCTCTCGACCTTCTACTTCTTTAATAGATAACTCTTCTTCCAAACTGAATACATCTTCACCATATATTGGCTCCTTCGGATTCTTAATGACAGTAACTCCATCCACTTCCTCTATTGTCCC
>CP070825.1:1638962-1641768 GCA_020344415.1 Candidatus Aminicenantota bacterium | reverse complement strand
TGAACTTATCAATTCATACAATTTGCCTGAAACTTCATAGGCCATTTCTTCACTGACGAGGAGGGGCACATTTTCTTCCTTTGCTTTTTGAAGCGTGTCTTCATCTGGCTCGCGGTTATTGACTATGATTATCCCAGACAGGTCTTTCAATTTGGCCACAGCGATAATATTCTGATGGGTCTGTAGCGTGATCCAAAGGTAACCTTCTTTACTATTGGCAATCACATCGCTGAGCAGGTCGCTTGTGTATCCTCCTGTAACCTCCACGTCCACATTTTCTTGGCCCGCTAAGCCTTTTAGTTGTAATTTTTCAATGATTTCCTTTAATTTCATTTTGTTCGCTTTCCTTTTTTTCTTGTTTTTTTGGGGCTAGACTTGGTTTGACTCAAGCATGCAGGTTTTTTAAGCAAATCTGACAGCTCCTGCGACAGATCTGTAAACTTCCGGGGGAGATTGAAAATACAATCAATGAGTTCTGCTTCTCCTTTGACTACGTCTTCAGCAAATGTTAAGCAAGTGGGTGCACCGCACGCCCCGCAGTCAATTTTGGGAAGTGATTCGTAGATTTCCTCTTTCTCTTTTCTTTTTTTTATGGCTTTGGCTAGATCTTTATCGAGAGGCTCGAGGGGGCGGGGCTCAAATTTTCCTTTAATAAAAAAGTATTTCTGGCCGTAGAGCTTCCTGACCTCCCTGATATCCGGACAGGCTTTTATTTGTTCGAACTCTAAGGTTTCGATTAATTTAAGAATTTTGTTGTAAGAATTATAAATATTTTCGACTGTCAAAGAGCCTCCTACACACCCCTGAGTGCAAGAATAGGCTTCGACAAAGTCAATGTTTCTCAGTTTTCCTCTTTCAATATCATCAAAGACTTTTAAGACTTCACCTAAACCCGAGACAGCCAGGGAGTTTTTCAGCCGTAGAGTTCGGCAGATACCGCCAACCATTGCCCATCCTACCCCAAGAATACAGATGCTCTCCAGGGCCTTCCTGTAGCTGCCTTTTTCGATACCTCCCATAGCGGAGAGGAGAGGTCCGTAAATATCTGAGATGGAAATGGCTCCATCTAAAAAAGATTTACCTTTTTCTGCAGGTTGTTTTATAGAGATCATTTTTACAGGGCATGGTGTGAGGTAAAAAGTGCCTATTTCTTTCTCTTTAAGTTTTAGTTGCTTTGATTTTTTCTTCTTGATTTCTCGGGCGGCCAGTTCTCTTGGAAGTTCAATAGGAATTATTTGGTCAATGAGTTCAGGATATTTGACCTGGATCAAACGCACAATAGTAGGACAGACGTTGGAAATAAGCGGTTTGGGCCCACTGTACTCTCGGAGATATTCCTGGATGGCGAAGCTGACTTCTCCACAGGTAAACGCCAAGTCAAAGGCGTCATCGAATCCCAGATTTTTTATCCCGGAGAGGATTTTCTCTGGCAAAATTTCTCTACCAAATTGAGCATAGAGGGCAGGAGAAGGTACGGCAACTGTATGGCGGAACTTAGTGAGCTCTCCAAAGGGATCTGTTAAAGGGATGATGGCATCGTGGGGACAAACTGTGATACATTCTCCACAATCGATGCATTTCTCTGCGATGATCATGGCCTTTGCATTTCTAACCCTGATGGCTTGAGTGGGACACACCCGCAAACATTTCATCCGGCCATCGCACTTTTCCGCATCAATGCGGATGGAATGAAAATATTCTTTCATTTTTTTCCTGTGCTATCCAAACAAATTGTTATCTTTAATGACGTTCCTTTGCCAGGAGTTGAAGATATCTCAAATTTATCAGCATTTTTTTTAATATTGGGAAGTCCCATCCCTGCGCCAAATCCCATCTCTCGCATTTCATCAGTGGCGGTTGAAAAACCTTCCTTCATGGCCATATCTATATTCTCTATCCCAGGACCTTCGTCCTCGAGCTTAAGATGAAGTTTCTCAGGAGTGATATTTAGAATGAGAACTGCTCTTTGGGCATACATAACAACATTCATCTCTGCCTCATAGGAGGCGATGGCTGCACGGACGATGATCGAGGAATCGATGCCAATCTCCTGGAGTATTTCTTTGATACTTGTAGATATCCTTCCTGCACTGCTGAAATCGCCCCCAGTGATTTCGAAGTGATGAGATAATCCACTCTCTTCGCTTATCATTACTTTTTGGATGAGAGGCCGCTTACGCTCGGAAGGCCGTGACTAAAGAGGAGGCCACAGGCTGTGTACATCATGTATTTCGTAGATAGAAGAGGCATTCCCTTTTCCTTGGCTTCCTTGATTCCCACTTTATCTGGTTTCTTACCCCGGACATACACAATGGCTTTGGCATCGATTATATTTGCTGTTCTGACCGATTGAGCATTTGACAAACCTGTCAGAAGTAGGATTCCTGGTTTGCCAAAGGCTAAGACATCACTCATAAGATCAGATCCTCCTGCAAATTCGATTTCTAAATCAAGATTGTCAATCCCGATGATGACCTCTGCCTGAAGGAGTTCCTTGATTTCTTTTAAAGTCATTTTAGTGTTCCTAGGTTTTTCTTTTAAGCGCGCACATGATATCGGCTATTTTAACATAAAAGTGGATAAAAGTGGGGTCAGGTCTTGTTTTTTACCAGCAAGGCCTAATCCCATATAGGAATACAGTTTAGAAGTACTCTTCCGCAATCTTTTTAGCCATTAGACGAACGGCTTTTTTAACCGGTACAGATAATCCAGATTGCATTGCTTCTGGTATTGTTTTTATTTGGCAGGCCATTATTCTTACTTTAACCGAGCATAAATCCTGTAATTCCTTTAAGAGGTTTGAAGA
>CP070825.1:1635791-1638862 GCA_020344415.1 Candidatus Aminicenantota bacterium | reverse complement strand
AAAAATCCCTTACAATCCGCAAAAACCTTTTATTTAACCAAGTGTTTCTCAGTGCACATGCCAAATCTCGATCAAAAACAGGTAGAAGCCAAATGGCAGGACTGGTGGGAAGAAAACGAAATATACAGGTTCGATCCCAAGTCAGAAAAGCCAGTGTACAGTATAGACAATCCTCCGAGATACGCTTCTGGAGGTTTACACGTTGGCCATGCCGTGCATTATACACATATCGATTTTGCAGCCAGGTATAAGAGGTTGAGAGGGCATAATGTATTCTTTCCCTTATGTTTTGATACAAATGGAATACCGATAGAGGAGAGGGTGGAAAGAAAATTGGGCATCACGAGAAAGGATATAGACAGACAAAAATTCATCAAGCTCTGCAGGGAATTTGCGAACGCCAACATAGCGGATATGACGAGACAGTTCAAGATACTTGGAGAGAGCATGGACCCTAGTATCTATTACCAAACAGATGCCGAGTATTATAGAAGGCTGACCCAGATTTCCTTTATCGAACTCTTTAACAAGGGACTGATTTACAAGGGTGAGCACCCTGTAAATTGGTGTCCTAGATGTATGACAGCCTTGGCAGATGCTGAGGTTGAATACCAAGATAGGAAGACGAAGCTGAACTACATCAAGTTCAAAATCAGCGATAGAGATGAAGATGTCATAATAGCCACCACAAGGCCCGAGCTATTATGCACCTGTCAATTGGTTGCCATCAATCCGCATGATTCTCGGGCAGGAGAGCTGGCAGGCAAATTACTTCTTACACCGATCTACGAAAGACCTGTTGAGGTTGTAGAAGACGAATAGGTTCTTTCAGAATTCGGCACAGGCATAGTGATGATCTGCTCAATTGGAGACAAGGACGATTTGGAGTGGATATTCCGCTATGGCTTGAATATTGAGAAGGGCATCGACGAATATGGTCAGATGACTGAAGCTGCGGGCAAATATGCAGGAATGAAAATCAAAGAGGCCAAGGAAGCCATTATAAACGATATGAAGGAGCAGGGCCTTTTAATCAAGCAGGAGGAGCTAGATCAGAGCGTTGGATCATGTTGGAGATGTAAGACACCAATCGAGTTTTTACAGGTGCCGCAATGGTTTTTAAAGCTCTTGGATTTTAAGAAAGATGTTTTGAGAATCTCGGACGAAATCCACTGGTTCCCTGATTTTATGAAAATTCGCTTAGAGGACTGGGTGAACTCCCTAACATGGGATTGGGTTATCTCAAGACAGAGATACTTTGCAACTCCCATTCCTCTATGGGAATGCGTAAAATGTGATGGTGTGGTGGTAGCAAAGGAGGAGCAGTGCTATGTGGACCCAACAGTTGAACCTCCACCAATAGATAAATGCCTAAAGTGTGGTGGAGAGTTGAAAGGCTGCGAGGATGTATTTGACACTTGGATGGATTCCAGCATTTCTCCCCTTTTTAACACATTTTGGAAGAGAGACGAGAATATGTTCAATAAACTCTATCCCATGTCTTTACGACCTCAGGCTCAAGATATTATCAGAACATGGGCCTTTTACACCATCATCAGAGAGCATTTGCTCGTGAATCAAAAGCCTTGGGACGATATTATGATAGGTGCTTACATTTTGGCTGAGGACGGCACACCAATGCATGCCTCAAAGGGCAACGCAATCGATCCAATTGAGATTCTTGAGGAATACGGCTCGGATGCAATGCGATACTATGCTGCAACCTGCGCTCTTGGTATGGACAACCCGTTCAGAATGAGGGATATAAAACGGGGCGTAAGGCTATGCACAAAGCTATGGAATGTTGAAACATTCATAAGCAAAGCCTTAGAAGACAAGAAAGAATTCGATAAATCGAAAATCAGTACAATTGACAAATGGATTTTATCAAAATACAGCAAAATCCTTGAAGAAATCACGGAATGTATGGATGATTATCAATTCGACAAGGCCATGAAGGGAATTGAAAATTTCTTGTGGCATGAGTTTGCGGATCACTATATAGAGATGGTAAAGCACAGGGTATATGAAGAGAAGGACGAAGGAGCATTGTACACACTTTACACCATCGGCATTGGTCTAGTAAAAGTTCTCGCCACCTTTTTACCACATATTACAGAGGAGATATACCAAGCTTATTTCAAGGATATTGACCGCCAAAAAAGCCTTCATCTCTCAGAATGGCCTGAGAAAGTATTGTACGAAGGAAGTTCTATTGAAAAGGGCGAATCAGCCAAGGATATCGTCGCAGCCGTGAGAAATTGGAAATCCGAAAATGGGATTCCCCTAAATTCTGATATCTCTATTGTGGAAATAGTTGCTGGAGACAGGAAAGACATTTTTACTGATATTCAAGATGACATGGCCAAGACCATCCGAGCAAAGGAACTGCATATTGTGGAGCAAGTGGATTTGGAGGAAGTGCCAGTGGCAATAAAGCCGATATATTCAAAATTGGGCCCAGAATTCAAGGAAAAAACGGGCGAAATAATCGAGAAATTGAAGGGTGCGAACGCCCTTGAAGTTTCAAAGCAATTGGAAAGTGAGGGATACGAAATCACGCTTAAAAGCGGTGAAAAAATCCTAATATTAAGGAATTTTGTCGAGATTGAAAAGGCCTTTTCAGCTCACGGCAGGAAGATGGAAACTCTTGGAGTTAACGGAATAATGATTCTGATTGGGAAATAGGATTTTTCGGCGGAAATGTGGCGAAAAAGCCGAATTTCGTAGAGAACGGCTACGAAATGTTTAAATATAGAAGAAGGGTTTTAAGGCGCACTCTAAACAAAAAAAGGTGAAAAAAATGGTGAACTTCGAAACGCTAAAATCGCAAAAAAAGGAATTTGGAAGGAACAATTTCTTGGAAGTCGCCAGAAAAAAGGCGATAACCGAGGACGGAGAAAATGAATTTATATCCGTGTCCAGGGGGTATTTTTTACCTGATGGTAGCGAGAGATTTAAAAAATCCCTCACAATACCTGATGATGAAGAAATAAAGAAATTTGTGGCCCAGAGCATATTGGAACTGTAAGTTTGAGCTGATTTAGCTCAGGTTCCATTCATTCTTTTTT
>CP070825.1:1624526-1635691 GCA_020344415.1 Candidatus Aminicenantota bacterium | reverse complement strand
TTTTGCTTCTGATCATTGTGATAATCTCAAGGGCAGGTCTTGCAAATTTCTCATTATATAGGTTAACAAGTCCATCAAATTGAAAATAATGCCCTTTAGCAAACCCAACTCCATGACAGGAAACGCATTCTTCGGTGTCGCTCAATGAGGTTCCACGCACAAAAAAACTTATGCTGATAAACACAATTACAGAAAAAATCAAAAGAAAAGATACTCTCTTCATCTAACCCTCCATCTCAGAAATTATGCACCCTTTCACTTAACTGAATTTAGCTATGAACAATTATATTAAAAGCTTTTATTTTTTTGGAGTGAAATATAGATTTAGCGGGTCGAGCCCTTTATATTTTTCAATAACTTCGTAATTGTTCATTGAAAAATATTCTAAGATTTGGTCGAGAATTGGCTCGTGAGCCTCAATGCATACGAGCAAGGGGCGATATTTCTTGATATCAAATCCAGCCAGAGCCGGGGGCTCAGCTAGCTCGATATCCATTGAAAGGAAGTCGACATGAGAAGCACCTTCGCTTTCAAGCAAATCATTAAGAGTAATGGTTGGCACTTTGACCTTTTCAAACTTGCCTTGTTTACGTGCTGCATCAACGTTACTTGTTGAAAGCCTTTTATTTCTTTCTATTATATAGAAATCGATCTCTTCATCCGATTTATCCGCCACATAGAAGCTAAAAAATTGAGTGTTTTTTCGATTTAGCAAATATCCTTTTTCATAACGAGCTATGGCATCTATAGCGATTCCTTTCCATCCCAGGTGTTTTTCAAGGTAATAGGTTGTGCTGTTGATTTTGTAATGTCCTGCTCCTACGTCAACAAAAAAACAGTTTTTTCGGTCCTTAAAGAAATCTCTGATGATGAGTTCCTCAAAGTTTTGTGAATATAGTTTCGGGCCATATCTTTCAATGAGAGCTCTGATCTCGGCGGGAGTTTGAAGCTCAGATTCAGTACTTTTATTCTCTAATGCTTGCCATAGAAAAATCCCCAGTATAACGACTAAAACTATGAGTAGAAGGTGAACTCTCTTCACGGTGTCTTTCTTCTCTTGTGCAATTTCTCCTCTATGAAATCATTATCTGCCGTGAATTATTCATGAGTTATTGCTGTAGTTGCTGGAAGTATGGCATTTTTTATGAATAATTCAGGTTACTTGGATTATTCATATCACTTGATTTTCTTGGCTTCTGTATCCTTCCCACCTTGGCGCACGATGAGACCGCTGACTTTTCCAGATTCATCCATTTTAAAGGTTATTTGAATATCCGCTTCCTTCATGAAAAATTGCGTTTCAGATTCTGGCAGAATTTGTACTTTTCCCTGACCTTCGAAATCCATACTGAGTTTGTTACCATCTCTGGTTACTGTTAATTTCATTGCAGGCTCGCTCAACCGATATTCTCCCACATACTTTTCAAGGACTTCTGGTTCGAGCGCGATTTCTTCTTTGATTTTTTTCAATTTATAAGAATTATCCAACAAGTGATATCCGATATCATCCGCACCGATATTCATGTTGGATAGTACAACAGCTCCAATCTTTTTGTCCTTTATAAAGCCACAGAACGTTCTATACCCTCCTGTCCCGCCATTATGCCAGGTGATCTGGGTTTTGCCATTATTGCTGATGTGCCACCCAAGAGCCACTTTCATATTTTTTGATGCATCAACGCGTGCCTCATGAGACATATCCATTGCAGGGGTCAATTTTGATTTTCGTAAACCCATATTGGCAGCAATGAAAGTAATCATGTCATCCGCCGATGAGCGCAGAGCTCCTGCACCAGCGAGGGTTGGAAGATCCCAATTGGATACTTCCCCCTTAGTATTATGACCTTTAGCCAGTCTTTTCTTCAGTTCAGGTGTGAGAGTTATCGTTGTGCTATTCATGCCCAAAACATTGCAGATACGCTTGATAATCAATTGCTCATAACTCATTCCTGCAACTCGGCTGATAATATGTCCCATAAATCCCATGCCAAGATTGGAATATTCGTATTTCTCGCCAATGTCTCTTTTCAGCTTAATGCCAGACAAACAGTCGTACATTTCTTTAACCGTAAAATCAGCATAAGGATTGCTGGGATCCGTGGGGCGCAAATTAAAAGGCATCCGCGGTAATGCTGACGTATGTGTTGCAAGATGTTTTAGAGTGATTTTCATCCCGTTCCTTGAGGGAATCTTTACACCTCCTGGCAGGAATTTTTCGATCGGGTCGTCCAGATTGAGCTCACGATTCACAAGCATATCTGCAAAGGCAATGCATGTGAACACCTTTGAGATTGAGCCAATCTCGTAAATGGAGTATTCGTCAACAGACCTTTTACCTTTTATTCTCGTTTTTCCAAAGCTAAAAAACTCTCTTCTCCCTTGGGAGTCGATAATTCCGACAACTATGCCTACACTTTCTCCTTTTTCTATTCGCTCCTTGATGCTTTCTTTAACTTCCTCTGTTATCGTTATTTCTTGAAAGGCCTGCGCAAAACATGGAACGAAAAGGAAAACCAGTGTTAAACATAGAAGCTTTGTGATTCTTTCTTTCATTTTTTCTCTCCTCATATAAGTTATCACTACGGCAAATAAAGAAATAATCTTAATATAACTTGATTATTCACAAGTCGAGGTTATCGCAGATGTCGTTGCGAGGAGCGAAGCGATGCGGCAACCCCTGTTGCGAGTGAAACGAAGCAATCTCATGCTTATAGCAAGGTATCATGAGATCACCACGCTTCGCTCGCGACAGAGGATCACCACGCTCTCTTCGATCGCTCGTGATGACGTGGACCTCCACCGCGAATGAGCTGCAATAACGCAGATAAAGTATCGGCATTTTTTTTGAATAATTCAAGTTAAACGTCATTGAGTGAATATTGGAGGTGGGGACGAAAATCGAAAAACTCTCACTTATTCTTTAATGACTACCTCATATGATTCACGAATAGGAGGCGCTGTGAAAAATTTCATAAATTTGACTAGTTGTTCTTGGAAAAACCTGCTGTGTTCAGTAGCCATCATATCCTCTTCGGTCTCCCACAAGGTTATAAGGACGCCATGACCAATATCGCGTTCCGCTAGAAAATAGGCTTCTTTATATCCCTTCTGATTCTTGCATAAAGGAATAACTTTTTCCTTAAAAAGCTTTGCAACTTCATCTATTTCGTCAACCTTGGTCTGAATTCTGAGTAGACGGGCAAACATAAGTTTTCCCTCCTTATTGCTTTTCTTTGATGATATTAACCACCATGCTATATCTTCAACCTTTGAATTCCCAGCATCTAAGCTTTTTCAGAGGTCAAAGGGTCTATGCATATATTGCTTTTTTTCTTTTCTATTCTGATATAAATGATTATAAGATAAAATTCAATATAAAAAAACTGACATCTGATCCGGGAATACTAATCTTCTAAAGCATTTCAAGAAATTCATCCCAGGGAATTGCTGATAAAGTCTCTGTCGTCGAATGCCCATAAGAGCGGATGATCATAGAGGCTTTCATTATCTGTTTTGGATCGTCTGACTCGACAATATCGACAACATCAAAGCGCCCTGTAGTCGAATAACTCTCTCTCCAAACTACATCTGGGCACTCACTCTTAATCTTTGAAGCTACAGTCTCAGCGATCTTTTTAAATTCAAAGGGATCGCTGAATGCTTCTGGAGAAATCCGACTGAGAATGACGTAGGTTGCCATACAAAACCTCCAATTTTCAATTCTGAGTGTAATTTATTAATTTGCTCTTCATTCACCACTTAATAATGATTTTTAGATAGAAAATTTAATTCATTATACATCAAACTTTTTCGGAAAAAAATATTCAATAATCAGCTCATTCAAATTCACTCAAATTCACTCATTATTGACTTACTATTTTTGCTCTGTTATAAGCCCCGTATGGGCATCTTTAAGGCCCCTCGCCAAGTCCAGGCATTTTTCATATTCCACCTGAGAGTAGGCACTCGTCTTGCTATAAGGAAACTTGCTCCTGTCCTTGCGCTTATTTTCGCTGCATACTTTATTTTAAGGCCAGAATTCTTTCATGAGCTGTCTGCTGGATTTGTCCAGGCTGGATTCTTGATGACTGGACTTATCTCTACGATTATCAGCTTGAGCATTGCTGGAATGGCTTCTCTCCGAGTCTGCCATGGACTTGATGGATGGATCCGTCATCTTCCCGCAGGCAGTCCAACGCATCGTCGCCTTGCAATCGTTTCCATATTTATGGCTCAACTGCCTATTCTCCTTGTGCTTGCTGCTCTTGCATTGTATTCATCTATAAAATTTAAAGCGCCAGCAACAGCATATCTGACGGCTTTGCCTTTGTTGGGATTAGCCTCTGCCCAGTGTGTAATTCCTGTCAAACGAAAAATGATTACCAGCCCCTTGGCTGTAATCTCGTGCATTCTTCTGGCTTCTGGACATTGGCCCTTCGCCTTTGGCGGATTCATCCTGCTCTTGATCACAGATTCGATATCTGGCCCTCTATCTCCGGTTAGAAGCCGCTCAGCCTTTCACCTTGCCTTCAAAGGTTCGCTTCTGCACTTGACCATAACATGGCGAGCCATCAGGTTCAGGATAGTCGTTCCCTACCTTTTTTCTCTTTTGATTCTTGGCGCAACCGCTCTTTTCCTTTCTAACAACAACCCTGGTCCTTTACTCGCTATGAAAGCGGTTTGCTTTGGTGGCACATTGAGCGTAATTGTTTTTCTCGCTCTTGTTTCAAATATGATTGTAGTGAGACGTCCCCCGTGGCCCTGGGTGCGTTCGCTTCCTTGGTCAACCCAACTAAGAATTCTCATAGACGCACTCTTTTTAGGATCTCATGCGACTCCCCTTCTGATTCTCATTGCATTGATGAATATGCGTGCAGTGCTGCCCATTGTTGCAAGCCTCCCATTATTCGCGCTATTTACGGTTAGCGTTACTCGACATGCCCCGGAATACCGCATGGCAGCATCTGGTAAAATCCTGCTTGCTGGAATATTTGCAGCATTGCCCATCAGCCTAATCCCAGCCATTTCACTTTTCCTTTTAGCATTAGCTCCTTTCGCCTTAAAATTTGCTGTGGAGGGAGAACAAAGTCAAAAAGTCAGCCGCTGGCTGGAACTCTATCATCTTGCTGAAGGAGACCCTCTTTCTTGGAGTAAATGATGATCCACTTTCAAAACGTTTTCTTTTCATATGAGAAAGGTGAGCCAATACTTAAAGGAATAGAGATCGAATTCTCTCCTGGCCTCACTCTGCTTCTTGGTCCAAACGGTTGTGGAAAGAGCACTCTATTAAAACTAGCGGCAGGAGTTGAAAGGTTGGATTCTGGTTTTATCACTGTTGATGGCCATAATCTCTGGAAGGATGAAGTGAAGGCGCGAAAAAGCATTGCCTATTTGCCCGAGCAGCCTGATCTTACTCCCTATGCCACTTTAAACGAAATACTCGACCTGGTTTGCCGACTGAGAGACGAGCCTCTTGAGAAGGGGACGGAAGCCTTGAGATTCTTCGGTCTCCGTCAAGTCACTAATCGTACAGTTCGCGAGCTTTCCATGGGACAGAGAAGGAGAGCCGTTTTTGCCGCTGCATTCGTTGGAAGCCCTAAAAACATTCTTCTCGATGAACCTCTTGAAGGAATGGACCGCAACATAAAGAAAGAAATTCTGGAATGGATCTCCCGCCAAGTCGAATCTGGTGCAGTTGTCGTAGTGGTTTCCCACTTCCTTGAGCCATTCACGGACCTGACTTCAGAAGCAGCAACAATAAAAGACGGAGAAGCCTTCCATTTCAAGAAATTGCCAGAAAATCTCGATGAAAAGCTTGCCCTACTGGAAGACCTATCAACGGGGCTGGTGGCTAAACCTTAATTTTTTTTCGATCTACATAGCCCCCCATCGACATCCTTTTCTGACTTGACGACATCGTATAGGGTGGCACTTTGCAGAACGTCCCCAGTCTTTTAAACCCACTCCTGATCTTCAACTGTTATTTCACTCTTCACATCGCCTGTATGCTTAGTCGCTTTAGGCTCAAATAGCAAGACATGTACTTCTTCTAGAGCAACAGGCTTATGCTCGAGTCCTTTAGGCACTATGAAGATCTCACCTTTTTTGAGCTGAATATCGCGATTCCGCAATTGAATAGTCAGAGAACCTTTTATAACCAAAAAGAGCTCATCTTCATCATCATGCTTATGCCAGATAAACTCGCCCTTGGCTTTAGCAAGCTTCACATACTGCTCGTTGAGCTCTCCGATAATCTTAGGTGTCCAGTATTCATTAAAGAGTGAAAATTTCTTATTGAGATTTATCTTATCCATCTCGCTCTCTCCTGAGAAAATTTTCATAATTTAATTGCGAATAATTTAGCTTAATGTCTTAATTATCTAGATTTTCTTCAGTTCTAGAAAAAACCATTGGTCCTTTTCTTTTTGGACAACAACCTCAAATCCTACTTTTTTGGCCAATTCTACATAATGCAACACTCCCTGCTCTTTCTCAGGCCATTGTACTCCATACCCCGCGTCAATCTCTTTTTTTGGCAATTTAACTTTAAGCAAAAATAAAGCTACATCCTTCTTTTCATCTATACGTTCCGGGAAGATACCATCCCAGATGAGGAGTCGACCGCCCGGAACGAGCACTCTGAATACTTCTTCCAATACCTTTTGGTGGTCATAGTTTTTAATATACATGAATGTAAAGAATACAGTCACTGTATTAAAGCTATTATCGATGAATTTCATATCCCTTGCATCCATAACTATTTTCAGGGGACCAGGCGGGGCTTCTTCTAACTCTTGCTTGCTGATATCAATAGCAATAACCTGTTCTCCCTTAAGTTGACCAATTACACCTTCACCGCCTCCGCCAATATCCAGAATATATCCTTCAGCATCGAAGTCCTCGACGATTACTTCTTGGCGTTCAAAACGGTGAATGCGTTCAGGTGAAATCTTCTTGTGCTGATCGATGGGTCTGCTCGCAAATGATATAAATACTAAGCAAACAACAGCGATAAAAATAATGATTGTATTTTTTTTCATTTCCGATCTCCCTCCATTGAGAATAATTTTGGCTAACAATCGAATCGTTTATTCTTTTGTGCTTTTTTCTCAAAATATTTTATTCATAAGAATATCCATAAAAAATTAAAAAAGCAATTTTATGAAAAAGGGGACTGTCCCCTTTTTTTTTTTCCTTTTTGTTTTTTTTAGGTTAATTACAAATTATTGAATCTTAAGAATATGTCTGACAATTCGAAAAATCAATTCCAAGAAACATTAAATGGAACAATTTCTTGAAAACCTTAGTTCCTTAAAATGAGGATTTAGTATATGCTATATGCTTTTATGAAAATTAGATTGAAAATAGAAGGTTTTCTCGTTAAAAACGAAATGTTGAACCCCCGTATACACATTTTAGGAGGGTAAATCTTCATGGAAAGTGCACAGATTAATACTGATAACGGATTGGAACGAAAGCTCGGGCTTTTTCCTTTAACAAACATTGTCGTAGCAAATATGATTGGAGCCGGAATCTTCACGACATCCGGACTTTTGATGGGAGACCTGCGAAATCCTCTATTAATGATTCTACTGTGGATTGCTGGAGGAATAATCGCTCTCTGTGGTGCTCTGAGCTATGGCGAGCTTGGTGCAGCCATTCCACGTGCCGGTGGAGAATATGCTTTCCTTTCAAGGTTATTCCATCCTGTACTCGGCTTCTTGAGTGGGTGGGTATCCTTTTTTGTCGGATTCTCTGCTCCTATAGCTGCATCTGCCATAGGATTCACTGAGTATTTAACCCGAGCATTCCCGGATCTTTTAAGCTTGGGAGTTTTCGAAGGCTCGTTCGAAGCAGCGTTTTTGAAAAAGTTTTATTCAATTCTCATTATTGTGATTTTCACTTCGATTCATGTCAGGGGGATCGTATTCGGCGCGAGAGTCCAGAATTTTCTGACAATATTAAAAGTTGCTTTAATCGTGGGGCTTGTATTTATTGGTTTTTCACTCGGAAAGGGGAGCTTTGAGCATTTCTCTCAGGGCAGCGACTTCAGCTTTGACTTTGGAGGATGGAAGACAATAGGTCTCTCTCTTATGTGGATAATGTTTGCCTACAGCGGATGGAATGCCTCTGCTTATATAGGCTCTGAGATAAAAAATCCATCCAGGAATTTGCCAAGGTCTTTGATAGTAGGGACAGGATTGGTTCTGTTTCTCTATTTTTGCTTGAATCTCTTTTATATTTATGCGATTCCGCCAGAAGACATGGGAGGAGTCATTTCTATCGGAGGGCTTGCAGTAGGTAATCTATTCGGGAAATCATTTGAGAGTATTCTTTCTGTCATGATATCTTTCGCCTTATTTTCCTCTCTCAGTGCGTTCATCATCCTTGGACCGCGCGTCTATTACTCGATGGCAAAGGATCGGCATTTTTTCAAGTTCGCCTCTGAGGTTCACAAAATGTATCACGTCCCTTCAAAATCAATAATCCTGCAAGGAGCGATTGCCTGCGTCATGGTGTTATTTGGGACCTTTGACCAGTTGTTGACATATATGGGATTTTCCCTAGGAATTTTTCCTATCCTTGCCGTGTTTGGAGTTTTTAAATTGAGACGCTCGAATATGAGCAAGTATAAGCTCCCTGGTTTTCCGATTGCCCCCATCATCTATATCTTGACAGGCGTCACAATCCTGACCCTTGCTTTTTTTGAACGTCCTGTGGAATCTTCGATTGCGATTTTAACCGTGATTGTTGGAATTCCTGTGTATCTATTTTTCAAAAAAAGATATGAGATGAAAGATTTCTCTGAATAGGGAAAAAGCCCAAGCAGAAAATCTAGTTCAAAGGATTTAAATTCTTAAAATTCAAAACCTATCCCGATTCCAGCCTTTAATCCTCCCATGTCTGCCTTAATATCCATCGGCTTTGCTTTGCAGTAGCTGTAGCTCCCTTTGATATCAAAAAATAGGGATCCAACTACTTTGAATAAACATCCAACTTGACCTATATAGCCTATGTCTCCCTCCTCAACTTTCCCAATCGGATTGGTTTCCTTGAATCGAAAATACCCAATGCCTAATCCTATGTAAGGAGCAATTTTTTCCTGTTGGAATTGATATCTAATCCCCGCGTACAAAGGTATGATCTGTATCTTTGTGCTTTCTTCTGTAAATGTTAGTTCCCCTTTCCTGGAAAAATAATCCGCCCCTGCCCAGATGCCTAAACCTTTCCACAGCGTTATCCCAATCTCTCCTCCAATTGTCATTCCGCTTCCGTAAACATCTTTAAAGATCTGCTCTGATGGTGCGAAATAGCTTGTTTTTAATTCAACCATAAAATCAGCCGCAATGGCTGACACTGATAAAAAAACTATCGAAGCTATTATTGCCGTTATTTTTTTCATTTTCATTACTCCTTTTTTATTGGACAGTTATAGAGGCTGGATCGCCCTCTCTTCCTTCATTATTCACCGCAACAATTACATAGATGTATTGCTTGCCGCCCTCTACTTTCCTGTGCCAGTATTCAAACGTACCGGCATTCACATCTGCCAATAGACTTTGGGAAGCTCCTTCTACAAGATAAATCCTGTATCCCACGATATTCTCATTGGCTGGATTCGCCTGCCAGGTGAGAGAATTGAGATACTCAGATAGAAATAAGGAACGGTTCACCACTTTCCTCCCTGTGAAGTTCGAAGGCGGATAAATGATCCGGATGAAATTAGCAGTTATGGATTTATCCGAATTCATCGTGATAGTCAGAGGTTCAGTCGTCCCTGAGGCATCCCCACTCCAATGACTGAATCTGAAATTAGTTTCAGCTGTACAGCTTATGGTAACTTGTGTACCTTCATCATATATGTAACTCCCAGGCACCGGATTTGTTATGCCTCCCACACCAGCAGCGATTGTTAGTGTGTATTGTCGAATAAAATTAGCGGTTACTGATTTATCCGAATCCATGGTGATAGTAATCGGATTATCTGTCCCGCTAGCATCGCCACTCCAGCCTGTGAACCTGTAACCTGCATTTGCAGTGGCCGTTATGCTCACCTGTGTCCCTGAATCATATGTATAAGTCCCAGATGATGGATTTGTTGTGCCTCCTGCCGTTGAAGCTATGGTCAATGTATATTGCTTGATGAAGTTAGCGGTTACCGATTTATCTGAATCCATAGTTATTGAAAGAGGATTATCGTTTTCATGCCCGGCAGGCACATTTCCTGTCCAGCCGCTGAACCTGTAACCCGCATTTGCAGTAGCTGTTATGCTCACCTGAGTCCCTGTATCATACGTGTGGGTTCCGGGCACAGGGCTAGTTGTACCTCCTGCAGTTGCAGCTATAGTCAATGTATACTGCTTGATGAAATTCGCGGTTATGGACTTGTCCGAATCCATAGTGATCGAAAGAGGGTTATCGTTTTCATGCCCTGAAGAAACATCCCCTGTCCAGCCGCTAAACCTGTATCCATTATCCGCAGTAGCCGTTACATTAACCTGGGTACCCTCATTATATGAGGAAATCCCTGGAAAAGGAGTAGTCGTGCCGCCTGTGCCTGCTGCTACGGTTAAACTGTATACAACTTGAGCGTCTCCGTTTAGGGTCATATCATAGGGATTCTCATCATTATCGTTATTGGCAATAGAGAGGTTTGCGGTCTTTGCGCCTCCCGATGTCGGTGAATAGCGGATTACGAAAGTGGTGCTCCCTCCTGCTGCTACCGGAGAAGTAGGCTGCTGCTGAACGCTGAAGTCGCCGGCATCGGCGCCTCCAATAGCTATGGGAGTAGTCAGAGTCAAATCAACGTTTCCCGTATTTTCAATAGTAAAGGTAATATCCGTGTCAGTACCTACATTGTGAAGGTCAAAATCATAGCTGCTTCCGTCAGGAATATCTGTGTCATCATACTTAACGTTGATCTCGGATTCTCCCAGTTTTGCGGCAAAAACTTCATAGCCTCCAGCGTGGTCATTGACAGGCGTTCCCCAGGCACTTCCGCTCCAACCCGCCACATAGACATAGTTACTGGCATCAATTGCTATACCTTGGGCCCGATCAGCTTCTGTTGATGATCCCATGAAGGTGTGCCACTGCTGTACGCCACTGCTGTTCAGTTTTGCGGCAAAGGCATCATAACCTCCAGCGTTAGCAATCTTAGCCTG
>CP070825.1:1604532-1624426 GCA_020344415.1 Candidatus Aminicenantota bacterium | reverse complement strand
AAGAATGCTCAGGAAGGTTTTTCTTACAATTCCGCAGATCCCAATGCTGGTTTATTTGTTGTGGGAGCGATGATTGATTTCGAGAATGACCTGATCATGTGGAATGGCAGCTGGATCCGTGCTCCTAGAATCGCTCAGCAAACAGGAAGCTGATACAGCTAATTTTATCTAAGTGTTACCTATCTTCTTAAGAGAAGTAAAGGGAGAAAGAGGAGGAATGTACGGGGAATGCATAAAAAGAGTAATTCCTCCCTTGCTTTTCTTAAATCCTCCATTCATTTCCTAATTTAAGAACCTTCCCAACAAATTCACCAATCAATTCTCTAAGGGATACCATTTTTTCGAAAAAATATGTTGCATTGTTAAACGATTAACCTCTTGCCCGAAGCGTCTCTTTTTCTTGTGTGTTGACGATTCAGCCTGCCTGATAGACAATATTTTTCACAAAAAGAGAGATGCTTTCCTTCTCGCCTTTTTTATCTCGGATTGTGGTATAATCTTGAAAAACCGAGAATGCGAACTCTTATTCTTTTGTTTATCTATGGCCTTTTAGCAATTCTTCTCATTCCAGTTCTTCTTTTCTGTTACCTTGTGAGATACTCCCAACCGCTCATTTTGATCGGGAAATGGGTTATCCGGCTCGGGCAAAAAATAGTGGGGATTCGGCTGGAGATTTCCGGAGTGGAGAATATAGATAAAAAAGCGTCCTATGTTTTCATGGCTAACCATCTGAGTATTATCGATGGCCCAATACTTTTTATGATTATCCCGCAATCTGTAAGGGTCATCCTGAAAAAAGAAATTTTCAGGATTCCCATTGTTGCTCAAGCGATGAGGCAGATAGGTTTCATTCCTGTGGATCGGAAACGCCTAAAAGGCGGAAAAGAGAGTATAGATCGGGCCTCTCGACATATAAAAGAGAAAGGCTTTTCTTTTCTCATTTTCCCTGAAGGAACCAGGAGTCGAGATGGTAAGCTTCAGCCGTTCAAGAGGGGCGGCTTTTTCCTAGCGCTTGCTAGCCTGGCCCCTATTGTTCCAGTGAGCCTAAAGGGAAGCTACGAACTTATGCCCAGGGGAAGTTTTTTTGTTAAGAAAGGAATAGTCAGAGCCAATTTTCACCGTGCTGTTCCTGTTGAGGGATTCGACCGCAGCAGCCTTCCGCAATTAATAGACAAAGTGAAAAAAATTATTCAATCGGGGCTGGAAGATTGATAGGAAAAAAAGATGTTTACGAATTGATTTTATGGTTTAATGGATTTCGGAAAGATGATATATCATTATGAGGAGGAGAGATGGATTATCAGAATATCATAGCTGAGTTGAAAGAGACTGCAGAGGAATTTTTTATCACAAAAAGTAGCCTTTTCGAAAAAACCTTAAGCGTGATCATTGAAAGCTTAAGAGCTGGCCGTAAAATTCTGACATTTGGAAACGGTGGAAGTGCTGCTCAGGCGCAGCATTTCGCTGCAGAGCTTGTCAATAAGTTTTTAGATATAAGACCTGCTATTAGAGCGATATCCTTAACGACCGACACATCAAGCCTGACCTCGATCGCCAATGATACTTCTTTCGATTATGTCTTTAGCCGCCAAATAGAAGCGCTTGGCGAGGAGGGGGATGTGGCACTTGCTCTTTCGACAAGCGGGAATTCATCAAATGTGATTGAAGCTGTAAAGGTAGCCAAAGAGATGAAAATTATCACAGTTGCTTTTACAGGAAAAGGAGGGGGAAAACTTGCCTCTCTTACCGATTTTCTCCTGGATGTGCCATCAGAAAGTACACCTCGAATTCAGGAGGTTCATCTTCTTCTCCTCCACCTTTTGGCTCTAGAGATAGAAAAAAAGATTGTGTAAATTCCCTTATTTTGATCTCCAGAATCCTCCTCGGCGGGGTCTCGATTTAGATTCCCAGTAATAAAACGGCCTCTCTTCTTCAGCAGGACTTTCTGGGACTTCTGGCTTTTCTTTTTCGCCGCTTTTATCGATGCGGAAGGAGCGCTCTGCAGCATACAGGATTTCCTGTCGGAGTCCTTCTGAGGCAATCTCCTCAGTAAAGTTGCGCCTTCCTTCTACGAGATCTTTAATATAATGCTGGATCTGCTCCTCTGAGTAGAATTTGCGGATATCGTATTCATCAAGGTTTCGCCCTTCGCAGCTCTTTACTTCTTTTGTCCCGAGCCTTCCCTTTTCGTAATGATTTGTTCCGCGAAGATCACCCCTCTGGATTTGAGCCATCAAGTTTATGGGAACCCGGGTGATCTTGCGCACCATTCTTTTTTTCTGTTGACCGTTTTCTTCTTGAGTTTCGATAATCTCACCCAGTCCGCCTGTATTGTACTGCATGAACTTAAGTTTCCCAGGAAAGTTGCTGACTAGGGTCATGATAATTTCATAGAAGCGGTTTACTTTTTTGGCTCTTGATCCGACAATGAATGGATCGGTTCCCACGATACGCACAGACTCACCGGCCTTAAGGGGCTGGCTGGCATAACTGTGGGTGCTTTCTCCCCAGAGATAGGCTAGGATTGCCTGCTCAGGAGTGAGCTCCTGGGCAAAACTCATGATGGTGTTTCTGCGGGTTATAAAGGCAAAGACCAATCCATCCAATTCTTCAAGAGGGGGAAGGTTGATGGATTTTGATGCAATCCCGACCATTTTTCCGTTTATTCTCACTTTGAGTTTATCGCGCTGTATAACAGCTCTTCCATTTGCGGTAAGGGTTTCATCCAGGAAGTCAACGTCTCCGTTGGATCTGATCATGACATTTTCATAAAGGGCAGATTTGTCGATCAAGGCATTGTACATTGCTTCTTGGTTTTCTCTCTCGACATCTGTTTTAACAAAAAAGCCACCTTCTGTGCCTAGAGCAGATCCATCGGTCTTGAGGAAAACGATGTCATCTTGAGTCACTTCTGTTTTTTCGCCATTTTTATGGTCAAGACCGAGCTGATGACAGGACCAGGTAGATTTGCCAGTTGCAGTGAGACCAAAAAGGAAGACTCCGTAGGTTTTGAGCTTGTTATCAGCATCCCTGACTGTGACGAGTTTTGTGCCGGAGTGAAGCCCTAACATACCCAGTTTATCCGCAGTCCACATGGACTGACGGAGGAAGCCCTTTTTATCTTCTCCCATGTAATCCGTTCCCAGGGCAATATTGATGTTGTCTTCAGGAAGAGCAAGAACCTGCTGCCTTAAGGGGTGCTCTTCGGGGATGTGAATCATGGTGAACTCAGGACCCGGTCGCTTGCTGGGCTTGAATAATGTGTTTCCCCACATATATCCCAGGCGGTAGTTGATGAGGTCCGCTTCGGAAAAATAAAGGTTACAGAGTGGATTGTACGAATCATTCTCTCCCATCTGACGGCGGATGTGGTATAAGGGGAGAGTTCGGAGGAGGTGGAGCACCTTTTCCAGCTCTTCTGGAGCCCTGGCGATCAAGGATTGTTGTTCAACCGTAGGCTTGGGGAGTCGGATATCTTCGCTCCCTAAGTAGACAGTCTTGGGTGCAATCCGGCTAGAAATAGCTGCTCGCCAGCCATAGGAGCCGTATTTAGTTTTGGTCCCCGTAGCTTTCGCTCTTGGCTCAAGCCATTTGAGGTCCACGGTTCGGATATTTGGCCCCTTGAGGACTCGTGGAAGTTCCCCCGCAAATTTTTTATAGGCTTCTACTTTATAGATGCTTTTTTCATTCATTGTACTTATATGCCTGAATTATTCATAAAAAATGCCGGTACTTTCTGTAGATAATGCAGCAACCTCGACTCGTGAATAATCCATGAATATTAACATTACATAGCATTATCATTCTTCGGTTTTGCTCTCCCCTGTCACAATTCGTTTGATTTCCTCAGAAGAGGCGACTCCGCTGTTGAACAGATAACAGGAAATGTTCTCAAGGAAGCGCTCGAAAAAACTCCTCTGAAGTTCCATCTGCTCTGGGGTTGTTGTGAGAAGGTGGGGGTTGTAATAGGGTTCTCTTTGAGAAGGAGTAAGGTCTCTTGCAACGCCCAGGCTTTCTCCGGATTCAAGCATGCGCAGGGCATCTTCCACCTCGACGTCCACTACTGGCGGCGAGACGTTGTCGTAACGGAGAATAAACATCCAACGAAGTGCAGTGCGTTTGATATGCATTGCTGTTCCCTCAATCCAGTATGGGTCGAGAATGGCATGGGCGTCTTTTGAAGCTTTATAGCAGTAAGGTGACCCCCGGTCGAGGCGGCAGTCATCCAGGCGGAGGCACTCTGCGTCCTGGCAGTCATCTTTGCGCGTAATAACGTTTTCACACTTGCTGTTATCAAAGAGGGAGGCTAAGCGAGGATAAGATTCTACTGTATTCGTTGGCATGAAAAGCTTCCTCTCCGAGGAATCAGCCAGGGCTATACCTCCTGAAAAACGGACAAAAACGAGATCATTGGAGTGGAGACGGAATCTATCATCTGAGAACAAGCCGAAGAACAGCTCGGTTTTCTTTGTCCCTTTAGGTCCGACGAGGATCAGTCCATTCCAATCAATGTCTGCTGACATCCCACGGATTGCGTGAACGTTAAATAATCTTTCTGAGACGTTCATGACAAGACCGAGAGCAAGGCTGCGCAAAGGAGTATAATTGTCTGTGTTGACGAGAATTCCTGTTTTTGTTTCTGGGTTGTAGAAAGCACGGGATTCTCGACCTGCTATGCCATCAACAGCATATATGATGCCGTGGGGTTCCAGTGCCGCTTCCAGTTGAGCCGGATACCAATTCTCGATCCAAAAATCGTTGAGGTGGGAGACATTCGTCCGCAGCTGAACAATGACGCCGTTGATGTTCGCATTCCATTCGAAGTAATTTTCATAGCTGAGATGGTTTTCCATCTCAGCTACAAGAGCATCCCTCATCTTAACGTCGATCGTGGAATCAACAGGAACTCGCTTTTTTTCTCGGGTTATAGTGTTATTTAAAGCGAGGCGGACGACCTTTTTGGGCGTTTTAAGGCGGGTGAGAGCCTCCGCGATTCTATCTATGCCTTTTTCTAGGTTTTCCATAGAAGTGGCATAGGATATACGGATATGATCGTCAGCCCCAAAGGCATCTCCGGGAACAATTGCCACGTTTGCTTCTTTCAGAAGATAATATGCCAGGCCGTAAGAGTTTCTAATCTGGACATTGTTGAATTCTTTATCATAGTAATGAGAAAAATTGGGAAAGAGATAGAAAGCTCCCTGCGGTTTGAAACAGGAAACATTAGGGATGGTCTGAAGCCGCATCAGGACATAATTCCTGCGCCTCTGAAATTCAGATGCCATTCTGGAGATTTCATGCTGGGGTCCCCCTAAAGCTTCCCGGCTTGCTATTTGTGAGATTGAGCAGGGATTGGATGTGGTGTGGCTCTGGATTTTGGCCATGCCATTGATGATGTCTGCAGGACCAGCGGCGAAGCCTATTCGCCACCCAGTCATTGAATAGGCTTTTGAGACGCCGTTAATGATGATGGTTTTCTTTTTTATTTCCTCTCCAAGTGATGCAAAGCTCACAAACTTGAAGTCATCATAGACAAGTTTTTCATATATTTCGTCAGCAATGACGTAGATATTCTCTTCAAGGACGACGTCTGCCAAGGCTTCCTGCTCATGCTTCTGGTAAGCTGCTCCCGTAGGATTAGAGGGATTGTTCAGGATTAAGGCTCTGGTGGATGGAGAGATGGCAGACTTTAGCTGGTCACCGCTTAAGATAAATCCATTCTCCTCCTTTGTTGGGATGATGACAGATTTTCCTTTTGCCAATGATACAGCATGAGGGTAGGTCACCCAATAGGGAGAGGGGATGATGACCTCCTCGCTCTCATTGATCAGAGCCTGGATGAGATGATAGAGGGAGCTCTTGGCGCCAGTGGAAAGGATGATTTCTTCCTTTTCATAAGCAAGCCCTATATCTTCCTTCAGCCTGTGGATGACTGCCTCTTTAAGGGTAGGGATTCCATCATTTTGTGTGTACTTGGTGAAGTTTTCCTGGATGGCTTTTATGCCTGCTGATTTAATGTTATCCGGAGTTGGAAAATCTGGCTCTCCAACGCTGAGGTCAACGATATCTATTCCCTCAGCCTTCATAGCCTTGGCTTTGGCCGTTACCTTAAGGGTGGGTGATTCGCCGATTTGGTTGACTTTTTCTGAAACCATGGTTTACCTGTCTTTTGAGAGAGAAGTTACTCTTCTTCTTTTTCTTCAGGGGAGAGTTTTTCTTTCAGATATTTTTTCAGGTCGACACCTGTAAGGGATTTAACGACTTCAGGCATCTGTGCTAGGGTTTCCGCAACTTGAGACGTGATCTTTGAAGTTCCCAAACTTTTATCTCCGCCGATAACTACTATTTTGTCTACTTTGGAGAGAGGTTCTGAGACTGCCTTAGCCAGTTCAGGAAGGATATTGAGATACATTTCAAAGAGAGCAGCCTGGTTGTACTTTTCCCAAGCTTGTGCTTTTTTCAGCATGGCTTCGGCTTCAGCTATTCCTTTTTGCTTGGCTTTTTCCGCCTCTGCAATCCCTTCAAGTTTTATTCCTTCAGACTTTCCTTTAGCTTCGGATTGGAGGCGGTATTCTTCAGCTTCGGCTTCTGCTTTCATCTGGTATTTGCGGGCTTCAGCAGGTTTAATAACGGTAGAGTCGAGTTCCTTCTCTCTGCGGGCCGTTTCCAATTCTTCGATTTTAATAGACTGTTCTTTTTCGATGAGCTTCACCTTGGATTCCTCTTTTTTTATTTCCTGGCTGAGGCGGAAACGCTCAAGCTCATAGGAGAAATCCGCTTGGGCTTTTTTCTGGTTGACCTCAACTTGGGACTCTGCTTTTTTGCCTTCGTTTTCCCATTGGGCCTTGGCGATAAGAGCTTCAGAAGCGAGTCGGGCAACTTCCCCTTCTTTTCTAGCTTCAGAAGATTTAATCACTGCCTCTTTTTCTGTCTCTGCTTCAGCGATTGCAGCGTCGCGCTTAGCTGCTGAGATTTGAGGTTTTCCGAGGGCATCTAGATATCCTTGGGTATCGCTTATATCTTTAAGGGCAAAGGACATCATGGTCAGGCCCATCAGGGAAAAATCTTTCTGCGTAGCTTGGGCAACTTTTGTAGAAAATTCATGTCTTCCTTGGAAAATTTCTTCAACAGACATGGCTCCCATGACCTCTCTCATTTTTCCTTCTAGGATGGTCATGGAGACATCCCGGATGCCTTCCTTTCCAAGGCCTAGAAATTGTTCGGCCGCCAAGCGAATGGCGTGATCATTGGAGTCTATCTTGACCTGAGCGGTAGCTTCGGCCAAGATAGGAACACCACCATGAGTGAGAACTTCGGGGGTTTTTACATTCAACGTTATGACTTCCATGGGTAAAACATCAACGGTTTCCAGAAATGGGATTACAAAAGTCCCCCCGCCCAGCCGGTATCGATAGCCTATTTTCTTTCTTGTTCCATCGGGCTCGATGACTGTTTTTTTCCTTCCGCCGGAAATAATGAGGGCTTCATGCGGGCCCACTTTTCTGTACTGCTTAGCGATTATAAAAGAAACTATGGCTAATACAGCAAGTATGATTCCTATTAAAATTAATTGGGAGACAAGGGACATCGCAACCTCCTTAGAATCATGCTTCTATACTATGAAATAATTATAATTTGTTTGAGTGAGATTTATTATAAGTTTTTATATATCTTTTTTAAAGGGATTTTTTTAATTTCACTTTTAGTTGAAAAACTTAAACCTTATGATATGGAAGATAGCGGCCACTCCATCCTTCCACCCAATCTTCTTTCCTTCGGTGTAGTCTCTTCCTGAATAAGAGATGGGAACCTCGTAGATTTTACATTTGAGTTTTGCAAATTTAATTGTGATCTCAGGTTCGATTCCGAATCGCTTTGACTTGAGAGTGATTTTGTTGAGGAGCTCTCTTTTGAAAACCTTGTAGCACGTTTCCATGTCATTCAGGTTCAGGTTGACAAACATGTTGGCGAGAGTCGTTATGATTCTATTTCCTACATAATGCCAGAAATATAGAACGCGGTGAGGTCCTCCAAGAAAACGGGAACCGTAGACGACATCAGCGCGACCATCGAGGAGAGGCTCAAGAAGTTTAGGGTAGTCTTTTGGATCATATTCCAAATCAGCATCCTGGATAAGGATGATATCGCCTTCCGCCATGGAGAAACCAGTTCTGAGTGCAGCCCCCTTTCCCTGATTTTTGGGTTGAATATAGGTTTTTATATTCGGCTGATTTAGATTGTCCAAAATCTGGCGAGTTCCATCCTCAGAACCGTCATCCACAACGATTATTTCTTTTTCTAATCCAACTTCAGCAGCCTGAACGCGACTGATGATTTCTTCTATGGTATTTTTTTCGTTGTAAACAGGAATGATTATTGAAAGTTTCATTTCAGCAGGCTCTCCTAAGTTATTCATAAAAAATGCCGATACGTTCTTCAATTACAGCAATATCAGGAGTATATTCTGATATTGCTGCAAATTATGATAAATATTTTTTAGAAAAGAAGCTATTTATATTTATCGACATTTTTCCCTTACGGCGAGCCGATCTCACCGCATCTGCTTCGTTGCGGCTCATTCGCGGTGGACGGCTACGTCATCACGAGCGAACGAAGTGAGCGTGGCGATCCTCTGTCACGAGCGAAGCGTGGTGACCTCATGATATCTCGCTATAAGCATGAGATTGCTTCGCTTCACTCGCAACAGAGGATTGCGACATCTCTTCGCTCTTCGCAACGAACTCTGCGGCAACCTCGACTCGTGAATAATCTAGGATATTTTTTTCTTATAGACCCAATTTTTCTTTAAAATAATCAATGGTCTTGACCAGACCTTCTTCCAGGTCTATTTTTGGCGTCCAGTGCAATTTGTCGTTGGCTAAAGAAATGTCAGGACATCTTCGCACAGGATCATCTGAAGGCAGAGGTTTATGGACAATCTTGGAAGAGCTTTTTGTAAGCTTGACGATTTTTTCTGCCAACTCAATTATTGTGAACTCAGCTGGATTTCCAAGATTTACAGGGCCTGAAAATTCATCGGCATCCATCATTGTCATGAGAGCATGAACAAGGTCTGAGACATAACAAAAGGAGCGGGTTTGGCTCCCATCCCCATAGACCGTAAGGGATTCCTTTTTTAAAGCCTGGACGATAAAGTTGCTGACTACTCTGCCGTCGTCGATGGCCATTCTAGGACCGTAGGTATTGAAAATGCGAGCGATTTTGATGTCGACATTATTCTGGCGATGATAATCCATCATCAGGGTTTCTGCCACTCTTTTCCCTTCATCATAACAGCTGCGGAGCCCTATGGGATTGACATTCCCCCAATAACTCTCCGGCTGCGGGTGGACTTGAGAATCGCCATAGACTTCTGAGGAAGAAGCAAGGAGAATACGAGCTTTTATCCTCTTAGCTAATCCAAGCATGTTTATAGTTCCCATGACATTCGTCTTGACTGTTTTAATTGGATTGAGTTGGTAGTGTATCGGAGAGGCGGGGCAAGCAAGATGATAGATTTTGTCTACCTCCACAAAGAGAGGATGGATAATATCGTGTCGGATCAGTTCAAAGAAATTGCGAGAGAAAAGATGGCGGATGTTATCCTTATTTCCTGAAAAAAAGTTATCGATACAGACAACATCGGCTCCTTTTGCCAGAAGAGAATCACAGAGATGGCTTCCGAGGAATCCAGCTCCTCCTGTTACCAGGAAACGGTCCATAGTTTTTCTCCTTTTATTGTCCGTAAGCCATGAAGAGAATGCTCTTTTTTTTGAGGATATCCCTTTGAATCTGGATGAGTTGTTTTATTCCTTTATCAGCTAGGCTCAGGAGAGAGCTCAGTTCTTTTTTTGAAAAAGGATTCTTCTCAGCGGATGCCTGGACTTCTACAAGTTGTCCTTTGTCAGTTTCGACAACGTTCATATCGATTTCTGCTATTGAGTCCTCACTATAATCAAGGTCAAGAAGCAATTCTCCATTGACTATGCCCACGCTGACGCTGCTGACCAAGTTTTTAAGAGGCATGATTTCTATGGTCTTTTCATCCAGCATCTTCTTCAATGCAAGAGCCAAGGCGACACATCCTGCTGCGATTGAGGCTGCCCTTGTTCCCCCATCGGCCTGGATGACATCACAGTCGAGAATGATGCTCCTCTGTCCTAAGAGGCTAAGATCTGTCACAGCTCGGAGAGATCGTCCTACCAGGCGCTGGATCTCTTGACTTCGTCCCGACAGTCTTCCTGTTATCCTTTCTCTAACATTTCTTTTTTCTGTAGATCGAGGAAGCATGGAATATTCGGCAGTTATCCAGCCAGTTCCTGAATTTTTCAAAAAAGGAGGGACTTTCTCCTCGGCGGTAGCAGTAGCTATGACTTTTGTCTTGCCGATTTCTATATAGGAAGAGCCATCAGCGAACTCGATGTAATCTGGTTTAATTTTTACGGGTCTTAATTCATCGTGGGCTCGGTTTTTAGCTCTCATAATTTTATTTTTCTCCCTCTGGCCGTGTCTTCCATCTGTTATGGAACCAAAGCCAATGACTGGGATTTTTTCGAATTTGATCTTCTATAATCTTAGTGCATATCTGGGTAATTTTCAATATCTCTTGGTTGTGATCTTCTTCTGAGGAGATTTTCAGGGGGGAGAATATTTTGAGTTGATACGTATGGGAGGAGGTTGGATAGCAGAAGACAGGGAGAAGTGGCGACTTTGTCCTGAGAAAGAAAGCTGCTACGCTTGGGGTTGTGGCTGCCTTTTTGCCAAAAAAGTCGACAAAGATAGCTTGGCTCCGGAGGACATTCTGGTCGATTAATAGAGCGATCATTTCTTTTTCTCGGAGAGATTGGAGGATTTGTTTTGTAGCTCGATGTTTGTAGATGACCTTTGTTCCAAGGCTCTCTCTGAGCTTGAGGAGCTGAGCTTCCATAAGTCTGTTGTCCAACGGTCGGGCCACAACACTCATTTTTCCTTTTTTTATCAGGATATACGGAGCAATCTCCCAGTTTCCATAATGAGCAGAGAAAAGGATGGCGCCTTTTTGTTTTTGTAAGGCCTCTAACAAGTGTTCTTCTCCTTCAACGTGGAAAAGGCTGCTCTTTTTTTCCTCTTTGAGGCGAGGGAACTTGATGATTTCGGCAAGGAAGCCGCCGAAATGCTTGAACGATTCGCGCGCGATCTTTTTAAGCTCTGCAGGAGTGCGTTCAGTGCCAAATGCCAAGGTCAGGTTTTTTAAAGCTATCTGGCGATGCTTCTTATCCAAGCAATAGAAGATTAGGCCGACAACTCTACCTGCGAGTAAACAAAGCCTTCTCGGGGGATGGGTGAAGAAGAACTTCACTATTTGGAAAATAAGAAACTCTAATCGTTCTTTGATATTAGGCATTTATCTAAGAAAATTCTTACCTCATAAGAAAGAGAGAATTTTATTATAAAATTCTTCTTCGAGCCTGATGTCGATCTTTAAGTAATACGCTGGAATTTTTTTGAAACCTTCGAAATCTGAAATCTTCACTGCGTCCTTTTCTGTTGTGATCAATGCCTCAGCTTTTGTTTTTTGGTATTTTTCCACAATTTTTTCTAGAGAAGAGGGGCGGTAAGAATGGTGGTCAGGAAATTTAAGGAAAGAAACAATCTTTAGGCCTTTCTCTTGAAGCATAGCGGAGAATTTTTCTGGGCGGGCTATACCGCAGAATGCAAGAACTTTTTTTTCTTTGAGTTCTTCTTCTGGAATTCTCTCTTTCCCTTCCAAATTAAAGAAAGCCCCATGGATAACATCATATTCGAACGCGGCTGTTTGGGAAATAATATTTTTAATTTCCTTCTTTTTCTGAGTGGAGGCTCCTTTTTTTATCAACAGGATGTGGGCTCTTTTAAGGGAAGAAACTGGCTCTCTGAGAGCCGGCTTTTTAGAGGGATCAAAGAGCACAATATCCAGGTCTCTGTGAAGGCGGCGATGCTGAAAACCGTCATCCAAGACAGCAGGCGCGAATGATAGATCCTTGGCATGAATGCATGATTTTAAGCGGTTTTTTCCGATAAAAACACCGGCCTGAGGAATATTTTGAGCAACCATGAAGGGCTCATCACCTGAATCAACCCAAGTTCCGAATAGGCTAATCCCGTCAGAGAGAACACCTCCTTTTTTTTCCCATTTCCCTTTATACCCTCGAGAGATTAAGGCTGGTTTAAAACCTTGCGTCGTAAGGAAAGACATCAGGTTCATGACTAAGGGGGTTTTCTCTGTTCCCCCAAAGGAGATGTTTCCAATACTGATTACAGTCAATGGGGCTCTCTTTGACCTGAGGATTTTCCTCCTGTAAAATAAATTTTTTGCCTGGCACCCAATGCGATAAAAAAGAGAAAGGGAAAAGAGAAGAAATTTCATCCTCTGGGACTATACACCATTCGATTTTCTCTTTCAACCCGCTTGGGGTCAGGCTTTCATAAGTTTCATAAGTTTAGTTTTAGGTGTTCAAAGTCAGGCCTCATCGGCGTAGAGAAATTTTTCTCTCACCAGTTATCCAGCTTTTCCTTGGATATTGACTGACCACAGAACTTATCAAAGTTATGAAAGCCTGACCCCAATAAAGAAATTGACTTTAACGTGCTCCGTGTGATAATTATACAGCTACCTTTTTTCACTACAATTTCAAGAATCAAATAATGAGTATTTCATCAAGATACTCAGCCACCTAATTAGTTAAGGAGGGAAAACTGTGAGAAAAAGAGACTTTTCGCATCGTGTTTTACTTGTTTTGTGCATTGGTTTCGTTCTCTGCATCTTCCTCGGTGCCAAAAAGGCAGAGAAGAAACCTGTGCCACTTCTTACAGAAGCTGTACTCGATGGTCTTAAATGGCGGTGTATTGGTCCTGCAAACATGGGAGGACGGATCGATGACTTTGCTGTTGTGGAGAGTTCGCCACATATTATCTATGCAGGAACTGCTTCAGGAGGAGTGTGGAAGACGACCAACAACGGTGTGACCTGGGAACCGATTTTTGATGATCAACCGACAAGCACTATAGGAGATGTGACTGTCTCGCCCTCAGATCCTGATATAGTATGGGTTGGCACTGGAGAGCCCAACAATCGCCAGAGTTCTTCATGGGGGAACGGTGTCTATAAATCGACAGATGGAGGGAAGACGTGGAAGAATATGGGACTAAAAGATACGCATCATATCGGTCGCCTAGTCATTCATCCCGCAAACCCGGACATAGTCTATGTGGCAGCCTTGGGCCATCTCTGGGGTCCGAACAAGGAAAGAGGCCTTTTTAAAACAGCAGATGGCGGCAAGACGTGGGTCAATACGAAGTTCATCGACGAAAACACGGGCTTTGTGGATGTTGCCATGGATCATGAGAATCCAAATACTCTGTATGCGGCAGCTTATCAAAGGAGAAGGCGAGGCTGGGGCTTTAACGGAGGAGGGCCTGGAAGCGGCCTCTTTAAGACAACCGATGGAGGGGAGACCTGGATTCGCCTGACCAGCGGGTTGCCTGCAGGGGATACAGGTCGCATCGGGATCGATATATTCAGAAGCAACCCCAGTATAGTCTATGCAGTTATCGAGAACAGACGGGGAGGCGTCTTCCGGTCTGAGGACAAGGGTTTATCCTGGAAAAAGATGTCGAGTACGAATCCTCGCCCTATGTATTACAGCAAGATACGAATAGACCCGAACAACGACCAGAGGATATGGGTCCTGGGAGCCCGGATGTATGTCTCAGAAGACGGAGGAAAAACTTTTAATACAAGTTATGTGAGAGGGGTTCATGGCGACCATCATGCCATGTGGATAAATCCTGAAAACTCCAATAACATTGTTCTTGGCTCGGATGGAGGAATTTATTTTTCTTACGATCGCGGCAAAACTTGGGATTTTATTAACACTCTTCCCCTTGGACAGTTTTATGAGATAGGCTTTGACATGCGCACCCCATACTATATTTATGGAGGCCTGCAGGATAACGGGAGCTGGGGAAGTCCGACTTCGACATGGAATCGATTGGGGGTTACAAACGAAGATTGGTTCAGAATCGGCGGTGGAGATGGCTTTTATACCCAGGTTGATCCCACAGACTATAATACAATCTATGCAGAGTCTCAGAATGGGAATCTCTTCAGGCTTGACTTGAGGACAGGAGAGAGCAAATCTATCAGGCCTCAGCCAGAGGATGAGAAAGAGAGCTACAGATTCAACTGGAATTCTCCGATTTTGATTTCCCCTCATGATCACAACACTATTTATTACGGTGGAAACAAACTTTTTAAATCCAAAGACAGAGGGGAGACATGGGAAGCTTCGATAGACCTTACTACTCAGCAGGATAGAGAAAAGCTCCCCCTCATGGGGGTCCTTCCAGATAGGAGGACCCTCTCCCGTCACGACGGAATCTCTTACTTTGGGGATATCACTACAATTTCTGAATCCCCAATCAAGGAAGGCCTTCTGTACGCAGGCACGGATGACGGCAACCTTCAGGTTTCTCGAGATGGCGGCAAAACTTGGAAAAATGTCATAAGCAAGATTCCTGGGGTGCCCAAAAACACCTATGTTACCAGAGTCGTTGCTTCACGCTTTGGGGAAGGGACAGCTTATGCGACTTTGGATGGACACAGAAACGATGATTATAAAGCCTATGTCTTCACGACAACCAATTACGGAGAGAGCTGGAAGGACATCTCAAGGGACCTGCCTAAAGGCAGTATTGTGAACGTTATCCGCGAGCATCATCGAAATCCCAATCTCCTCTTTATTGGTACTGAAAGAGGCGCCTACTTCTCGACTGATAGGGGAATAAGTTGGATAAAGTTTAAAGGAAATTTTCCTCTCGTTCCTGTTGATGACATTGCTATCCATCCTCGAGAGAACGACTTGATTTTCGGTACCCATGGCCGGAGCATCTGGATTTTAGACGATATTACTCCTTTGGAACAGCTTACCAAAGAAAACCTTGCTTCTCCCGCCTATCTTTTCGACATCCGTAAAGCGATAATGTTTAATCCTTACAACCGCAAGGGAAATCTTGGTCACAAATTTTTTGTAGCTCCTAACCCGCCTTTTGGTGCCATGATAAGCTACTATCTGAAAGAACAGGCAAAGGATAGTGTCGAGATAATCGTTCAGGATAGCGCTGGTCAGATGATAAGGGAAGTCAAAGGTTCAAAAAACAAAGGAATCAATCGGATTGCTTGGAACCTTAGGTATGGTCCTCCTCCCGTGACTAGGGAGGCGGATCGACGCTTCAGCTCCCGAGGTCCATTTGTTCTCCCCGGAAAATACCAGGTCACCCTGAAAGCTGCGGGCCAAGAAATGACAAAAACAGTTGAGGTAGAAGGAGACAAGAGGATCGAAATTTCCTTTGAAGAGAGGAAAGCACAGCATGATGCGCTTTTGAAGATTTATAAGTTGAATCCGTCTCTTTTAGCTTTGAGCAGGACCACAAATAATATTAAAAATGAAATGCAGAAACAGAATACAGCTCTAAAAAAGGTATCAGGCGTGCCAGAGGCTGTTATAGAGCATATTAAGGCTATATCCAAGGAAATTGATGACATCCGGATCAAGTTGTTAGGCGATCCGCAATTGGGCAGGCGAGGAATGCGCTTTTCAATCAGAGGGCAGTTGTCCACGCTCGGAAGGTCCATTGGAGGATTTACAGGTGCTCCTTCTGAACGCCAGATTCAACAGATAAGCAAAAATTCTGAGGAATTAGAAACACTCATTGAGAGAGCAAACAGGATAATAGAAGCGGATATTCCAAAACTGAATAAACTGATGAACGAGAACAATATTCCCCGCATTTTTCCACCTAAGAAGATAAAAAAAGACTAAGCAAGAAATTTGTAAAGCTGAAAAACAGAGCTGAATTTTTAAGCTTCGGAAGCTGAGCCAGACGGCAATAGCGGAAAGAGACCGAAGCGACCGATTCATCGCTGTTAAGATTTTTATAGTGCCTATCTTTACATAAAACTTCTGATTTTTTATAATACACCAATATTTCTAAGAAAAGAGGAGGCAAGAAATGGCGAGAAAAATATCGATCGTGGTCATAATGATGTTATTGGCGCTTGTTTCTTTTCATTGCCGGAAGAAGGCAGCAGTTAAAGGAGTAGAGCTTGAAATAAAATTTTCTGAATCTCCCCTGTCTGATTATTTAATTACAGATATAAAGTATACATGGAAAACAAGCAGTGAATTTATAAAAGTGAGTCAAGATTACAATGTCTTTGTTCATTTCTGGCATAAAAACAACCTGATACTTCGAGATGACCATACCCCTGAGTTTCCGACATCTCAATGGGAATCTTTAAAGGAATACTCGTATATGCGGAGAATATTTATTCCGCGATTTATCGATGAATTTGATCCTGAGTTCGAAGGAGAGGAGACTTTAAAGATCTCTGCTGGCTTCTTCTCTCCTTATGACAGGACCGGAGAATCTAAGAGAGATGTTTTGGTTAAGAAAGTAAAAGTGTTGCCACCTCCTCCAGATACTCCCGAGGTCATTTACGAAGATGGTTGGTATAACCACGAAATAAACCCTGAATCCTTTCTTAAAGAATGGAGATGGACGGCCAAAGAGGCCAGATGTATAGTCGATAATCCACACCGGGATGCTCTTCTGGTTATAAAGGGAGGACTTAACATTGATGCCCTTGATGATCAGAAAGTTATTTTCAAGATAAACGATTTGGTATTAGATGAGTTCATCCCGAAACAGAGCTATTTTGAGAAATCTTTCAATATAAAGAAAGAAATGCTTGGAGAAGGAGATGAGTTTATTCTCACTTTCTTAACGGATAAGACATTTATTCCTTCTAAACTCATACCAGGTTCCACCGATGAGAGAGAGTTAGGAATTCAGATTTCTTCTATTTATTTTCGATAGTCGTCCCTCTTGCTTCAGCTTATCTAATTGCGTTTTTTCTTCGTGACTCGAGTGATTGACTGGTCTAATTCTTTCTTGGCTTTATCCGCATCTTCTTTGGCTTTCTGGAGTTTTTGAAAAGTCTCGGCAATCTGTCTCTGGATGCTGCTTCTGTCAGTCATATCATCCATGCTGTAGTACTCTTGCCAAAGCGCGTTCATCTTCGTGGTTAATAAACCTACGTATTCTTGCGCCCTTTGCCATTTCAGTTCAAGATCTGCCTTTGTGTCCACAGCTCCTGTTTTGTCTAATTCTGATGTAGCGCTGGGCTGGGTTGTCCCAGAAGGAGATTTTGGCTGAGGGCTTGATGGGCTTTTGGCACTTGTGGATTTGGCTGCAGGCCGGGATGTGGTAACTGCTGACTTCTTTGCAGTCTTCTTCAATTTAGCGTTGGTAATAACCGCCCCTTTTTTTCCTTTTAATTTTTCTCTTCTTTCTTTTTCCTTTTTAGCCAGCTCTGCCACGCTTTGAGAAAATAGAAAGGAGGTGAGTAATAGCGGGAGGAACGTGAAGGAAATGAATTTCTTGAACGTCATTTTTGCTCTTGAATATATGATAAACAACTATAATTTCTGTGTCAATTAGGGCAAAGCCCCTTTATAATTCAACTAAAGTTATGAAAATAAGTAACTCGCCTTTACAGGTGATTCCTAGGGTGATTTTTATGAGTAATCAAGGCTAGTCAGATTTTACTGCTGATTTTCAGAAGATGACTTACATGAAGATGTCCTCACAGAGATTCTTTGTCCGTCTGATGAGACTTCCACGGCTCCATGAAGGTCGGTCCTGTAGATTCTTGCTCCAATTTTGCCATATTTTTCGAGGACCTCCTGGTCTGGCAATCCGTATCTGTTTCCTTCGCCAACAGTTATAACAACTATACGGGGTGCGACGCTGCGGAGAATAGTTGTTGAACTAGAGGAATTGCTTCCATGATGAGGAGATTTGAGCACCTGGCTTTTAATTTCATTGACATTCTCCAATATCTCTCTTTCCGCATCGATCCCGATATCGCCGGCGAGAAGAAATGAAGTCTGGCCATATGAAATCCTCAAAACAAGGGATTGATCATTGTGGACAGTTTGTACATAAGGATTATCCTTCTTGGGATGGAGAACTTCAATCTTCACGTCTCCTTCACGCTGCGTGTGGTGTCGAAAAAATCTTTTCTGAGGAATAGATGGTGGAATTAGTTTCTTAAATTCTGCATAAGACCTACTATTTAATGGAATTAATGACTCCCAGTATTCACCGATTTTAAAGTTCCTTGCGATGGCTTTTAATCCGTTGATATGATCGGGATGAGCATGGGTCAGAATTAAATAATCGATCTTTTTTATTCCTTTGTCCCACAGGAATGGTGAAACTACGCTTTCACCGATATCGAAGGTTTCTTCAGGGATGCCTCCTCCGTCTATGAGCATTTTTTTCTCGCCTGGAAATTCTGCCAGTATAGAGTCTCCCTGCCCCACATCGATGAAGGTAAGCTTAAGATTTCTTGAAGTAGACGGGAAAGGGTAAGATATTATGACAGAGACGAAAAGGAGAAAACAGAGGAGAACGATTAATTTTTGTCTTTTTATTCTCGGGGGCAGGAGCAGGAGATAAAGAAAAAGAAAATAGCCTATTATAGTGATTAGATGAGGTGTTGGAATTCGGTAAGAGATGAAAGAGAGCGGGTCAAAAAGGCCTGATACGCTTGTGAGCATGTTTATGAGAAATTCTATTCCTTTAGCAAGAAGCTGGGCAAGATGAGAGTTCACGAAGGAGAGCGGGAGGAAAATGTAGCCTGAGGCCATGATTAATCCTAACAGCGGAAGAGCCGCGAAGTTGAGGACAAGAGACGAAAATGTTACCCGGTTGAAAGAACTCACTACAAAAGGCAAAACTCCAAGTTGAGCCGTCAAAGAGATCGCAAAGATTTCACTGATTCTAAAGGGAAGCCTAGGGAGGTATTTGATGATTCTACTGAAAAAGAGAATGATGGAGATGGTGGCAGCGAAGGTTAGCTGAAATCCCAGACTAAAAAGACTGAAGGGATTGATAAACAGCAGAAAAAAAGCACTCATAGATATAGTGTTAATGAGGTTGACATCTCTCCAGATGAGCTTTCCGATTAGAAATGCCAGCGTCATGATTGTGGCTCTCATAACAGAAGGTCTTCCTTCTACCAAAAAGACATAAAAACCGAGAAAGAAAATGAGAACAAGAAATGATGTTCGAGCAGGAATTCTAAATAGCCTAAAGACAGAAAAAAAGAGGAAGGAAATAATAGCAATATGGGCTCCCGAGATGGCAAAGAGATGGTAAAGTCCTGCCTTTTGAAGAGAGCGCGTGATTGAAAGGGGGATTCTACCTCTTTCTCCTAAGAGGAGAGCCTCAAGAACCGCTCCCTGAGGAGAAAGAGAATCATCCTTGGGGGAGGAGAAATGCTCTTCAATTCTTTGCTGCAATTTTTGCCTGATGTTTGATATTAGACGGAGGGGCAAATATTTTTTTCCATCTTCTATTTTTTCTGCTAGAAGAGGACTTTTGGTGGAGGCTCTGTTGTGAATGTGCTGAGTTTTGAGATACATGTCCAAGGAAGAATCTTTAAAGTTTCTGAATCCTTTGTAGGAAAGTAAATGGGCGGAGACCTTGACTTTATCGTGAATAAAAACATTCAATTTGGAGGGAAATTCTGAAGAGTGGGGGATTGTGACCCTCAGGTTCCCTCTAATCTTTTCCTCCTTATTCTGATAGGCGACTTTTTCAACTTTTAGAAAAAGATAATCTCTATCATGTCCACGGGAGGGGGATTTGTATATTGTTCCATAATAATCGGCATAATCTGTATGCTTCATGTTATGCAGGGAGTTTTGTTCGAATCGTTTATTTTGGTAAGCAAAGAGGCTTGAACCGAGGAGAAAGGTTGTGAGCAGAATAAATAGAAGAGATAAATTTTCTTTTCTTAAGAGAT
>CP070825.1:1534590-1604432 GCA_020344415.1 Candidatus Aminicenantota bacterium | reverse complement strand
CTTCAAAAAAAATCCTTTTGCTTAAAATTGGGTGAATTCGTGCTGAAATTAATCGCAATATCTTTATTTTCATATATTTAGAAAAATATGATTTTTATAAAAAATTTTTCTCTATCTCTCTAAGAATTGAAAACCACAACGATCGTGACTTCATCATGAAGAGAGCGCGAACGCCCCCCTTCTTCTAATACCTGGGCTCTTTATTTCCTAAAGGCTCTATATAATTTCCCCGGAATTCGAAAGAATAATCTGTTTATAAAGCGAAGGAAAGCAGGCTTTTTTTGCAGGGCGAGAACTTGGAGAGAGTGCTCCTTTTTTTCTGCCAAATATCTTTGCACTATGGGACATCCAAGACTTTCCAAACAGTAGGGACTGAGATTCCCTTGGCTGAGATATCGCCTTATTTCTTGGAGCTCAGCAGAATTCCAGGCCTCCTCCCATTCTGACATAGGGGCGATAGCTGTGCTGCCATAGCAGCATGGAAGGATGCCTCGACGGAGAATATAATAGCTTTCCCAGGGTTCTCTGCAGAGAACACTCTTTGAGAACCCAAGGTCATCATCCGAAAGGCCCAGTTCTCCTCCCTCATTTCTTACTTTTGTTCTATTTTCGTTTTTGGTTTTCTCTCTGTAAATTTTCATATTAAATTAAAGAACTAGAAACGAGGTGCCTCTGTATAAGTTCCTCTGTCTTTTTTCGAGTCTGGCTCCTGAATAGTCCCAAAGTTAAACTGGTTAGCCACAGGAACTCCATACTTTTTTGAATACTCTTCGCACTTTTCAAATATTTCCTCCGCCTCCTCCCGACTCAAGAGTTCATCCTTATAATCAAAATGATATCCTCCTCTTTCGGCTTCGATCTTTGGATCCCAGAGGTAAAGCAAAGGGCGAAGCACCAAAGAATCAGCTTCTATTCTCTGGCTCAGACGAAAATAATCTTCGAGCTCGCGTTTGTTAACCTTCATGGGCATGAATACCATAAAGATTTTTGGAAGGTTCCCTCTCTTTTTCCTTTCCTGGTCCAAGTATATCAGATTAGGAAGGATAGAGTCCCACCTATCATTGCGTATTTTGGCATAAGTTTCCTTGCTGGCTGCATCGAGAGAGATGTATAGAAAAATTGGCTTTCCCAGAAGGGCATCTATTGTCCTTTTTGTAAAAGCCTGACCGTTAGTAGAAAGTTCTAAGATTTTTTTATTTTCCTGGCAGAAGTCCAGTATCTCCTTAAGCCGTGGGTGAAGGAGAGGTTCGCCGAACGAGCAATTGACAAGAGTACGAGCCGACTTAAAAAAGGGCCCATAACTTGCTAAAGTTTTCTCATCAATAGTAACATTAATGTAATCACCCTCCAGTTTTTTCATTCTATCCCATAAGCAGTAGACACAGGGCGGCTTTATATTGCATTTTCCATATAAATCCACTCCAAAGTTTGAAGGATAGGAATCAAGTTTAGACTTTCCTTCTTGCATTTCTTTGTAATTCAGGAGTGCATTCTTATGGAAAACGTGAAAATTCTCATGAGTTTGATCTTTGTCATGAAATTCAATTTGGCTGATCCTGACGCCCAGCTCTCTCTTGTCTTCCACATGATATTTCTTAGGAAACACTTTATTCAGAGTAAGCGTGAGCTCGTTTCTCATAGCCTCTTCCTCTCTCCCTTTTTCGTCCTTCATGGCACCTGGAAAAGAAGGGATGGAGAAGCTGTAGTAATTCCATTTATGGAGTAATGGAATCTCGCAGAGAGTCTTTCCTCCTAAGGAAAGATTCACTCGTTGAGTTAAATTCGCATATTCAGAATAAATATAGAAAGACAGGTATTTATTAGCTTTGAGTTTCTCTGAAGGAAGAAATGCCAGTGCTCTCTGAGAAATCCACCGAAAAGGAAACAATTCATCATGTTCCCACTCGTGCCATCCTTCTGCATAAATCAGACTCTTCTCATCTAAGGTAAGAATTTCAATGGAGCTAAGCATCATACCCAATCTTCTGGGATCACCAGTCTGAGAAGGGCTGAAAACCTTATCGAGTTCTAATTCGATCAAGCAGGAATCTGAAGAGATATCCAAAGGAAAAAGATATCCCATCTTGCCTGAGCAGATTTCTTTCTCCCCCTTTTTCTCTCCTTCAGCGTAAACAGTTAATATAGGGTTGTCCTCGCCATAATATGGATGCCCTCCCTCTATCTTAAGATATTTCGCTTTTTCTGCAGGAAGATCGGATAAAAAGCATTTTGCTTCTTTTTTCATCCACCGCTTATGTTCAGCGGCGGCTGAAGAAGAGGGCTCTTCTGGATACCAACCATCTAAAAATGTATCAATATCAGGGGAAGTAGAGACTTCTATCTGTCTTACCATAATCCCAAGTTCTCTGGCATCACCAGGAGCATTAAAAGTACGATTAAGCTTAAAATCAAATCTTATATCCCCAACCGTTTCAAACGCAAAAACATAATAAGAGAAGGCCGGCTCGATCTTCCTCTCCCCTATTTTTTGACCATTAGAGAAAACCTCCAGAATTGGGGCATCCTTTCTTGGGAATGAATGTCCTGCACTGATCCGAAGGTATTTTCTTCCTGTTAAACCGGATTCTTTTAAAAAACAGATCGCCTCCTTCTTCATCCAACGGAAAGAAGTAAAGTCATCCCTTTCCTCAGGATGCCAGCCATCTTCGTAAACAACCGGAAATTTTCCCATTTTTATTAAAATATATTGTAGTCGTGCCCTCCTATAATTGTCAATTTTAAAGAAGATCTTCTTATGTGTCTGATGGGGTCAGGTCTTGCTTTTTGCCCTATCCCACTTTTTCATACTCATAATTGAACATCTGCCCATATATAGCAAAAAACAAGACCTGACCCCTAATTGGAAAATTTGATGTTGTGATCCCGATGCTAATTATGTATTACGTATTAAGAACATGAAGAGCTCTTTCTTTAGCTTTCATCGACGCTTCCATTATGGCTTCGGACAATGTGGGATGGATATGGATGGAAGCAAACACATCTTGAACCTTCAATCCCTTACTCATTGCCAAAGTAACTTCACTTATGATCTCGCTCGCATTGGGAGCCAAGATGTGGCTTCCTATAATTTTATCCTTATCTCCAACAATCACCTTTACAATCCCTTCTGGCTTTCCCATCGTCAAAGCCCTGCCGTTGGCCTGGAGAGAAAACACACCAATCTGATATTTTATTCCCCTCTCCATAGCTTCCTGTTCTGTAACACCCACAGATGAAAACTCAGGGGATGTATATACAGCCATGGGAAGGGCTTCATAGTTCATTATTTCTTCGAGCCCCGAGGCATTTTCTGCTGCCACTATTCCTTCATGGGATGCTTTGTGGGCGAGGAGTTTCCCTCCAATCAAATCTCCGATGGCATATATGCCGGAGATCTCTGTCTCAAGTTGAGTATTGACTCTGACAAAATCCTGTCTATCCAGAGAAAGTGCTCCATTAAAATCCTCTGAATTAGGCTTCCTTCCTACGGCTAAAAGAACCTTTTCAGCCTCAAACTCAAAGGAAGACTCATCCTCCAGACAGGTACCTTTAAGTCGAACCTTACTCTCCTTAATCTCGCTCTCTTCAATTTTCATCTGCGTGTTGATTTTAAGACCTTGGCGTTTTAGAACTCCTTCTAAACGGGTAACGATCTCTCTGTCACTTCCGGGTAAGATAGTTGGCATAATTTCTAGGATAGTCACATCTGTGCCAAGCCTCTGGTAAATCATTGCTATTTCAAGCCCGATGGCTCCTGCTCCGATTATCAACATATCGCGCGGGATGCTGCCAAGCTCTAGCGCCTCACGGCTTGTGATGACCTCCTTTCCGTTGGGCATAAGAAAAGGAAGTCCTGCAGGGCTGCTTCCTGTGGCAAGGATAATCTTATCTGACTCAAGAACTTTTTCTCCGCTTTCAGTCTCCACAAGCACCTGTTTCTCGCTTTTTAAAAAACCTGTCCCCTCCATAATCTCCACTCCATTCCCTTTTAAAAGAAACTCAATTCCCTTAACCAACCGATCTACGGTTCTACTCTTCTCGTCTTGCATGCGTTTCCAGTTGCATTTCATCTCTTCTGCAGGGCCTTCGAAATTCTTGTTTTCCCTAAATTCTTTGTAAGCTTTAGTCTGATATAGAAAATATTTTGTGGGGATACATCCATAATTCGTACAGGTTCCCCCTAATCTATCATTTTCAACCAGGACGGCCTTTTTCTTTAATTGGGCTGCTCTTAGTGCGGCCACATATCCGCCGGGACCTCCTCCTAAAATTATCAAATCCCATCTTTCACTCATTTTCCCTCTCCTTTAAACAATGCTATTTTCATGCTCCCCTTCGGGAAAAAACTGAGATTCAGAGAACATTCTTAGCAGAAATTTTAAAAGGAAAATATTATACCTTTTCTCTCCTTTCATTTAAACCTTGTAAACCTTGGGGTCAGGTCTTGCTTTTTGCCTTTTATTACTCGAAGAATAAAATAGCAAATTATCAACATGAGAAAAAATAACATAAAAGGCAAAAAGCAAGACCTGACCCCATTTTGGCCATTTTACTTGACAGCAACAAACAAATAAGTAAAAAATAGTGAGACTTAAAATGAGAGGAGGATAAGTTAACTGAAAAAAATCGACCAAAAAAAGTGCATTCTATTTCTCATCATTTCTCTATTTGTTCTAAAACCAAATATCACTGCTGAGGATTATGGGAATCTTCGAGGTTTGATAGTAGATAAAGACCGAAACCCGCTCCAAGATGTCAAAGTCTTTATCATAGAAAAAGAGAGAAATCTCGAGAAAATACTGACCAGTGACTCTTCGGGCTCATTTCTGCTCTGTGGCCTCCCCCTGGGTCATTACACTATTCACTTCGAACTGGAAGGGTATCAAACCTTTACCCAGGAAAACATCTCTTTCGAACCTTCCCAGACACTCAATCTAAGAGTCGTCTTAACTGTTAAAGAAGATAAAGAAATGCCCAGAAGCGAGCAACTGCTTCTTGACTATACAAACTGCTTTTCTCAAACTATCCTGGATGAATCTCAAATACACGAATCTCCTTCCGCCCATAACGTTTGGTCTCTTGTGGAAAATCAAGATCTGTCAGCGACGACCAATCGTATTGATGTTGGTGGTTTATGGGGAAGTATCCCTGCCCTCTTCAGTTCAAGAGGAGGCTGCTCCTGGACACAAAATATTTATCTGCTCAATGCCCTGGACGTAACTGACCCTTACTGGACTGGGATGCCCCTCTTTTATCCAGACTTTTATTCTCTGCGGTTTACTCAACTCATCAACGCAGGGCTTCCTCCTCAATCCCTTTCGCCTGGCAGTTATTTCAATCTGCTTACTCGGGAAGGAGGTGCTCAACAACATGGTGGTGATTCATTTTTCTTCACTCATAAAAATTTCCAAAGTTCCAATGTATCTCCTTCCTTGGAAAAAGAAGGAATCTTTGAAAGCCACTCTTTCAATCATCTTGCAGAAGGCAATTTTCATCTTTCGGGACCTATTATCCCTAAAAAACTTTTCTATTTTTCCTCTCTCTCAACCTCTCACATTTCCAGAAACCTAGCAGATTATGAAAAAGATGATAAGTCGTCCATCTATTCTGGTTTTTTGAGCTTAAAATACCATTATGCAGAAAGCATCTTTCGGTTTATTTGGACTGGCCAGATTATCACTCATTCTTCCTTTGGGGCAGGAAGGCATGTACCATTTTCATCAACCTCAGACCGCAAAGACACCTATAACGTCTTCCAGGCCATCTGGGATTCAAGAATTCAAGAAAATCATTCACTCAAGATCGGATTATGCTTCGCTCAAGGTGATTTACGTTCTGATTTCCAAGATGGCTTTAACGAACAGCATGGCAGTGAGATTCTTCAGAACATTCCTTCTGGCGCGGCTCCCCTTGCATATAGAGATAAACGGAACTCTCTCACCCTTCTCATAAGGGGAGATTCTCTAGCTAGAAGCTTCTTTAAAGCATGGCACAGGTTTCAATACGGCCTTAAAATTCAACACTGCTTTTCTTCTTCTCATAAGGAAATCTTAGACAATCTGCATCTCCGCTATTTTGAAAGTAATCCTCTAGAAATCATTAAATACAATACTCCTGTCGATCACGGTGAACGGGCTCTCCATGTGAATCTTTTCGCCCAGGATAGCTTAACTTTTTCCAACTTTATCTCTTTTTACCTTGGATTCAACCTTGCCGCCAGTCTGGGGTGGACCCCTCAGAAGCCCAGCTCCTCTTTCAAAGAAGAAGATTTCGGTTTCTCAAGAGAAAAAGGAAAGATTAATTGGCTAAACATTTCCCCTCGCATCGGGTTCGTTCTGCCCTTAACCAGATCAAAATCATTGGCTCTGAAGGTATCTGCGGCTCGCTACTACTTCACTCTTCCTCTTGTCTACCTCACGTATGGGAATCCCAACGCTCTCGGAGGGCTGGCGTATTCTTGGAACGATGAAAATGAAGACGGGCAGTACCAAGAGGGGGAGGCAGGAAGGCTTCTCAGGCGAGAAGGTCCCTTTTTTTCCACAATAGATGCCGACTTGAAAAGACCATACTCGGATGAATATACGATCTCTTTGGTTCACTATTTTGGCTCTAACTGGTACTTATCTGTGGGAGGATTTTATAGAGAGTACAGAAACCTGGTTGAAACTTTCAACACGGGAGTCCCCCTTTCTGCTTACAATCCATTAGAAATTTTCGACATCGGAGATGACAGAGTTGCCAATACCAACGACGACCTTAGCTTCATTGCCTATAATCAGAAGGAAGAAACACTGGGGCAGGACTTTTTTATTCTCACCAACCATGAGCCAGGAAAAAGAAGATCCAGATATCACGGTTTCGATATTACTGTCATCAAGAAATACAGTTCTGGATTCTCGTTTTTCTTTTCTTTCACAGCTACCTCTGCTGTGGGAAAAACAAGCCCTGGCAACACAGAATGGGAAAACGACGACGGAGTGATTGGGAGCCTTTATGATAATCCGAATACCCTCATCAACGCCAAGGGCAGAACGCGTTTTGATAGAGCGTATACTGGAAGAGCTGGCTTCAACTATTTGGCACCTTTTAATATTAGAGTCGGATGTGTTATCAAATACTATGATGGACAACCTTTTTCCAGAAAAATCATTGTTAGAGGGATGAACCAAGGGCCATTCTTTATCCAGGCGCATGCTCGCGGCGTCTCGAGATATGAATATAACAGAACAGTGGACATAAGATTGGAAAGAAGCGTAGACCTCGGAAAGGCAAAATTGAGGATCATCCTGGATGGTTTCAACATCCTGAACAGGGGCCTTGCCACAGAAGAGAACGAATGGACAGGGCCTGAATATCCTCTTCGTTTCGCCACAGAGATTCAATCTCCGAGAGTTTTTCGCCTGGGATTATCCTATGAATTTTAAGAAGTTCTTTCTTAAAGCTTCTCTATCTTTATTGATTTTCTGCTTTTTTATCCCACAGCTATCTTATGCTTACGAGATCTTCATCTATCGTCCTGGCATAGAAAAAAAACCGCTCTTCAGGGAGAAAAAGCTCTATCTTCACGGAGAGCTTTTCGCTCAGCTCCAACTCCCTTCCACATTTCCCAGTTATAACGACCTCAGCGGACCAGAAGATAGATTTAATTTTGGATTCCAAAATCTTGTCTTTCTTACTGAAAACACCTCGATCCTCGCCCAACTCATCACACATGATGACGGCCACAAAAGGACAAAATTTGACTGGCATTTCTCTTTTCGATGTCTATTATTAAAAAACTTTGTATTAATTGTGGGGCACGATAGTAACCATGATTCTGACTATCAGAGCCTGGATCCAGAGAAGAAAAAGCCTTTTTTCACCAACAGGAACTATGTCGGCATTGGAATTCCCTTTGAAGGAAACAATTTTTATATAGAACCTTTCACATGGTTTTTCCATCACACAAACCAGAGAGGACATCTCGATCAATCAGGAAACAAACTGAAACAAGAGTATGGAATAAGAGTCGGTTTGCGTCCGATAGACCCCCTGAGTTTGAATCTTCAAATGTTCTTTCAGACTGAAGAGCTCTTTTCCCTTGGGCAGGCTTTCTGGGGAGACCTTATCTTACGGATAAGGCTTTTAGAATGGATCGAACTTTCTCTTGGGGGAACCCTCTGGAAGGATACTACGCGCAGTCGAATGGGCAACCAGAAAGAATTCTATAAATTCATCTGGGGCATCGCCATACCTTTTTAAGCCTGAAATATTCCCAATTACACAAAAAGATTTTGGGGAATAGCACTTGCGACCATTGAAGATTTAGCCTTATCTTGACATCGCGGCTGCATTGTGTTACCAAGTGCTGTCCAACAGATTGTTACTACAGGCAAAAAATTCAAGAGCGAAGGCAGGCATATCTATAAACAGTTTCGCGGCCAACAAAACAGTGCTTAAACAGGCTATTTTTTAGGCATGTATTCAAAAAGATGTATATTCGTCCTCCTCATCTTCCTCTTTAATTACTCATTTGCTCAACAATCTAGGTTCACCGACCAAGACTGCCTTTCTTGCCATGGAAAACCAGGCATCTCCCAGGTTACAAAGGAAGGCATAGCACGCTCCATCTTCGTGAATCCAGAGGAATGGTCTCAAGATATCCACCGAAATAGTAAAATAACCTGTGTAGATTGCCACACAAACGCCAATCCCTATATTCATTTCAGCGAGGGTTACATAGACGCAGATTGCGCCCGCTGTCATCCTGAAGAAGCAGAGGAATACCAGAAAAATATCCATTTAACCTTCCCCGTTCCCAGTAAAAACAAAGAACTCCCCTTATGCTACCACTGCCATACCAAACACCACATCCTTCCCCACGACAATCCATTGTCTTCTGTGCACGAGGAAAATGTGGGAAACACCTGTGGTGTAGGTGTATGCCATCCCGAAGTCATGGTAAGAGGAATCTTGAAAGGTACTTCTCTAGGAAAAATATCCGGACACCGCAAAGGGGATCTCGGAGAAAGATTTGATATGAAAGTATGCATCAATTGTCACTATGGCGATTCTGCTCATGGGGCCAAACGTGCCTACAAAGAATTCTGTTCTCGATGCCATGATGTTCGTTCAAAAGGTAACACCGTAATGGGACCAACACACCTCGATTCACAGAGATGGCTGTGGCTCAATTACACAGGTGGAGGCTTGGTTGTCCTCTTCCTTATTGGGGCAGTCGTTTTTGTAGGGTATAAATCTAGAAAGGGAATAGTGGAGGGGCTAAAGACTTGGTGGGATAGCATGAAAATAAAGGAAAAGGAGCCTCCAAAGACAGGACAAGAAGAGGAAGGCGAGGAAAGTAAAAAATAAAACCAAAAACGATGAGAAAAGATAAAAAGCGATTGGCCATGCTGTTCGACTTAAGGAAGTGCATAGGTTGCAATACTTGTGCTGTGGCCTGTAAGAGTGAAAACAATGTGCCGCTGGGGGTCTGGAGAAGCTGGGTTAAAAAGATTGAGAAAGGAAATTATCCGAATGCAAAGGAATATTATTTGCCCGTAGTGTGCAACAACTGTGAAAAGCCCATCTGTGTTACGGTTTGTCCGGTTAACGCGGGTATCAAGCGGCCAGATGGAATTGTCTACATCGATCCCCACAGGTGCATAGGTTGTCGCTACTGCATGGCCTCATGTCCCTACGGTGTAAGATACATCAATCCCACAAAAAAAATCGCTGAGAAATGCTATTGGTGTCACCACCGGATAGACGCCAATCTCAAGCCTGCTTGCGTGATCGCCTGCCCCACTGGAGCCATCAAATTCGGCGATCTGAATGATCCTGAAAGTGATATTTCAAAAGCCATGGCTAAAAATGCAGTGCAGGTTATTAAGCCCGAAATCGGTACAAGCCCCCAAGCTTATTATATCGGTCTTGAGATTTTGGCAGTTGAGGCAAAACAAGAGGAGAATGAATGAATTGGATTGCAGAGATTAAAATGAATATTTTGACACTAGGGTTAAAAATTATTGGTTCCAGGGAAAAGGCCGAACTGTAAAGGGGTATTGTGGATAGCCAGATTCTCTACAACATCTTTCAACAAGAGGCTTTTGGCCTTAATATCGCCATATACTTTTATCTTACGGGCTTGAGCGCAGGGTCTTTTATCCTGTCTACATTAGCCTATGGTTTCGGGATGGCTCAGTACAAACCCCTCGGCAAAACAGGAATTGTGCTGGCAACCGCAGTTCTCATCATAGCTCCCCTATTCCTCCTTATTCATATCGGAATGCCCTATCGTGCCTGGCATCTTTTTGTCTATCTCAATATGTCTTCTCCCATCACATGGGGTTCATTCTTGCTTGTTCTTTACCCGATAAACTGCATCATCTATGGATATTACATGTTTAAGGAGAATATGAGGCGCACTCGAATCTTTGGACTTATCGGGATCCCCCTTGCTATATCGGTTCATGGGTATACTGGATTCATCCTGGCTTTTGGCAAAGCAAGGGCACTCTGGAATACGGCCATAATGCCTATTCTCTTCCTCGCCTCAGCCATTGTTTCAGGTATAGCTCTGATGATCCTTGTATGCACAATTAAGGACCGTTTCTTTTCCAAGGAAAAAAAAGTTAATAGAGAGCTAATCTCGAGTCTTGGTAAACTGCTGGCATGGATGATCGTATTTGACCTTTTTCTCGTAGGCAGTGATCTTATAGTTCTTTCCATATCCCATTCGGATGCTCAAGCAGCGGCACACCTGATCCTGGGTGGAAAATTCAGTTTCATGTTTCTCATTATTGAAAACCTGCTGGGAAAGATAGTGCCCTTTATTCTCTTGGTTGTGCCTCGATTCAGGAAATTGCCCACAATCATAATTGCTTCAATCCTTGTGGTCGTTGGTATTTTTTATATGCGATACGTCGTTGTGGTAGCTGGAGAATTCGTCCCACTGTTATAGAGGGCTTTTAGATATGATAAAAAAAATGATTTCCAGACGAAAATTCATGAAGAGTGGATTCTTCTTGGTTGCAGGTACAGCAGCAGGCTTCGACGCATTTCAAAAAAAAGCTGCGCAGGAAATTGCTGGCGTGTCTCGAACATCTCTCAAGCGCCTTCGCGCTATCCCCACCACATGTGAGCAGTGCCCAGCAGGCTGCGGCATCATTGCCTACTTGAATGGCGAACGCCTTGTCCAGCTTCTTGGAAATCCACTCCATCCTAACAACCAGGGAGGGATATGTGCGAAAGGCATTGCCGCAATAAATCTTGTCAATGATCCAGAAAGACTGCTGCAGCCCATGAAGAGGATCGGTTCAAGAGGTAGTGGCCAATGGACCAAGATTACTTGGGATGAAGCGTATCTGATATTGAGCAAACGCTTCAAAGAGATAATGAAGAGCGGAAGAACAAACGAGCTTGTTTTTGATAAGGGGAAAGATGAACCTTTATTTAATAAATTTATTTCTGCAGTTGGGTCAACAAATATCATCGACAGAGCTGCTATAAAGAATCTCAACCGAGCGAAAGCCCTCACTTCCATGATGAGGTCGGAGTCTTTCATTGAAGACGTTGGAAGAAGTCGGACTATCTTAAATTTCGGCTCCAATCCTTATGCAAATCACGATCATTTCATTGGAATAGCCCGCCGCCTTGTTATGGCTCAAGTGGAGAAAGGAGCGAGGCTCTTCACCTTTGATGTTCGGATGTCTGAAACTGCGGCAAAGAGCGAGGCCTGGTATCCGATCAAATCTGGGACTGATGGTATCGTTGCCTTAGCCATAGCCAACGTGATCATAAAAAATGGGCTTGCAGATAAAGATTTCTGGGACAGGACGACCAACTATCCTCTCACCATGTTAACACCACATCTCTCGAAGTACACTCCAGAAGCTGCAGAAAAGGAGAGCGGTATAAATGCCGCAGAAATTGAACGCCTGGCAGTGGAGTTTGCAACACAGAAACCCTCTTTGGCCATGATTGGAGGAGGGGCAAGCGAACATGAGAATGGAAGCCAAAATGCAAGATGCATCGCCCTATTGAATTGTCTCGTCGGAAATCTCGAGAAGGAAGGCGGAATTTTCTATCCCCGTTTTCCAGAAGAAACGGCTCCCTCTCAACCTACTCTAAAAAAATCAAGTAAAGTAATTAAAGGAATCTTTGATCTTACAAAAACAAATTCTCGTGTTGATACCTATTTCGCCTATCTCTCTAATCCGATCTACGAAGATCCAGACTGTCAAACAACCTTGCGTTTGTTAAAAGATGAAAAAATTGTCCCTTTTCTAGCGGTAATGGATACTCACTTTACTGAAACCGCTATGATGGCTGATGTGATTCTTCCAGCTGCTACTTTTCTGGAAGGGTGGGGAATAAAGAAGGTTCCATCCTTGGATATGGAATCGATACTCAGTCTCAGACAGCCTGTTATCTCTCTTTTAAGTGATGCTGAAGTCCTCAGATCGACCCTCTTTGATGTAAACAAGCTCCTTGATTCTTCTTTCAAACCCAGAGGTGAAGCTAAAGAGATTGGGAACTTTTGTCTCGAAATAGCTCATAGACTTGGCGGGAAAATCCTAGCTAGCCTCCCTTTTAAAGACACTGAAGATTATGCGGCGAAAGCAGCTTCTTCGTCTCCTTTACTTCTAAAGCAGGGAGGCCTTAAAGCTCTAAAGAAAAATGGTTTCTACATATATAGTTCCAACAAAAGGCTTTCCCGTGCAAATGAAAAAATCGAAATATATTCTAATACCTTGAAGCGGGATGGCCATCTCCCCTTGCCTGTGTATCAACCTGTAGCCTTACACAAAAAGAAAAATGAGAATGAATTCATTCTCACACCATTCAAATCCAATCTCATAACCAGAGGGACTGCCAACAGTAAATGGGCACGAGAGATACTGCATGAAAACCACTTATGGATAAATAAAGAGTCAGCTGTCAGGCTTGGAATCAAGAATGGGGAAAGAGTCCGTGTGATATCACCAGTGGGGAGCCTAATCACCCGGGTGCTCACAACCCACCGGATTCACCCAGATTCTGTTGCTTTAGCAGAGGGTCTTGGTCATAAAGCAGTGGGAAATATTGCCAAAGCTAAGCGTTTCAAGAGCAAGGACAAAGATACAAATCTCCTCTGGTGGGAAAAGAAAGGGAACGGCGTGAATCCCAATGAAATTATTGAACCACGAACAGATCCCATCAGCATGGGCCTAGGATTAAAAGATACAGTAGTTCGTATAGAGAAAACATAACTCTGAGATTATGGAGGCTTGAGAAAAATGATAACGATCAAGAAATACATACAAATCACTGCCGCTGTGAGTCTTTTCTGGATGCTCTCATCATTCATTACTGCTAATGCTCAGATTAATATGAATGAACTCAAGCAGCTCCGCGGAGAGATTAAAAGGCTAACCTTTTCTGGAAATAATATCGCGCATTATCCATGCCTGAGCAGCAACGGCCGCTGGATGCTCTATACAATAGAGATCAAGGATGGAGAAGAACCGCCAAAGGCAATAAGGATAATGAATCTTGAAAACGGGAAAGAGACAGAGCTCTTCCGTGATGGAAAGAGGAAAGCCTTGGCTCCATATGAGAATGCATTTCTCTATATCGGCTCAAAGCCGCCTGTTCTAAGCGGGAATGGTCAAGTGGCTGTGTTTTCATTGAGCGTGGGCGAGCCCTTTCATATTCTTGATCATTACTTGGCCGTCATCAAAAACGATGGGTCTGATTTCTGGCTCATCAATTTTCCAATCGATGCATTAGCAGAAAGAGATCTGAGATCATTCGAGTTTACTGGCAAAGATTGGGAAAGGCTATCCAATTATGCAGTGAGTGGCGATGGCAGCCGCATTGCATGTGCATTGAAGGGACATTTGGGACCACGCAGATATGGCAACCCAAGTGGCATCGTCCTTATAGATGCCAAAAGCAGACAAAAGAGAACTACTCTCGCTCCAGAATTCAATGGAAAAGAATGGGAATGGTCCTCATTCCCACGCCGCCCTCTCACTGGGGGAGGCTGGGCATTTTGCATGAGCGGAAATGGTCAAAAGATTGTCTTTGGCGCACAGTCATCTTCAGAAAAGATTGATTACGACCTTTATGTTACCGATTGGGAAGACCTAGAAATAAAAAAAATAACCGATTTTCATGATCGCTGGTTCTCTCTGGCTGATATCAGCTATGATGGAAAAAAGATTGTTTTCTTCTATAACGGAAGCAAGAAACAAGGAATAGGAACATATTCCATAAATAGCGATGGAACAGGATTAGAATTTCAAGAATCCAGAGTAGCAGCCAGGGTAGAGCTTTTCGATCTCTCAGGGAATGGCCAGTTTATACTGTTTAAACATATATATACAGGAATGATACTTGACCTTCATACGGGCCAAGAAGCAGTGGCCTTTGATGAGAAAACTCCAGGTTATCTCAAAGGCTTAATCCCGATGGATTTTCCTCGTATTCCAGCCTTCTGGGCACCAAAGATTATGAGCCATGACGGAAATAGAATCCTGCTCGTTGGCCCTCCGCAAGGCAAGCAAACGCCTGAAATATACATGCTTAGAATTGATATGAAATAAAGAAAAATGTCTTCTCCTAAATACAAAAAAAAGGCTTGGATGCTTCTCGGCACTCTCATACTTGTTGTCTTGATCGGAGGCGGAAGCACTGGCGCCTATCTCATACGCTATTCCGTAACGAATGAGCGCATCTGTGGACAATGCCATCCTGAGATAGTAGAGATGTGGAAAAACTCAAAGGGGCATCCGGCTGGACAAACCACCTGTTTTCAATGCCATTCCCCTGGGAACAGGATCCTCCCTAAAGAGTGGAATTTCATAAGACACGCACGTGACCAGCTCGTGCCTCCTGAATATCTTGCAGATGATAAACTGACTTCTCAGAGATGCCTGGATTGTCATAAAGATGTGCTCAATTTGGGATATGACGTCAAAAAAAAGGTCATAAAATTCAATCACCGGTTTCACCATCAAGAGGATCTGGATTGTGTGGGATGTCATCGGTCTTCAGGACATGAGTATATGACGAATGGGACAAATCGTCCGTCGGTCTCAGAATGTGTCGAATGTCACCGCAGAGAATTCGTAGGGCCTCCGAAAAACCAAAAATGTCTCAATTGTCACGATGTTATGCTGGCACCAGGGAAAACCTGGTAATATAAATGATCAATGCATGATTTGAATGGGATTTGTATGACATGATTAAAGCATTCGACATATTCTTCATCCTGCTCGCGTTCGCAATCTTCTCCTGGGGAATATACAGACGCGCTCGACTATGGAGCATAGGAAAAGAGGAAAACCGATCAAGCAATATGTGGGCGAGGATAAAATCCTTCCTGGTGGAGGGAATAATTCACAGGAGGATTCTCAAGGACCCCTATCCTGGCACTATACATCTGTTTATTTTCTTAGGCTTCCTGGTCCCACTTATAATTATTATTCTAACCCAGCTCACTTTTACTTTGTCGGTTTTGTTAGCACGGCTCGTTTCCGTCGGCCTCGATACCATCGGATTAGCTGCTGTAGCCTTTATATTATTGGCGATGTACCGCCGGTATATATCCCGCCCTTCCAGGCTGGACAACAAGGCAGATGACTTTATCTCCCTTGCTCTTTTCATCCTTATCCTTTTGACCGGATTTACGCTTGAAGGCTTGAGACTATCTGTAATCGGCAAGGATAGCCACGCATGGGCACCTGCAGGACAAGCGTTAGCCGCCTTTTTCAATCTAACAGGATTAGCTGGTCATACAAAGAGCGTTCTTGCGATGGTTGTATTCCGCATTCATCTCTTTCTCGTTCTCGCTACTATTGCCTATATCCCCTACTCTAAACTCTTCCACATAATCAGCTCTTCCATGAATATGATACATCGCTCACTGGAACCTAAGGGGGTTCTCTCCCATATGGACCTGGAGGATGAAGAGGCAGAGAGCTTTGGAGTAGCTAAAATCGAAGAGTTTACCTGGAAACAACTCATGGACTTGGATGCCTGTACCCGATGCGGAAGGTGCCAGGATCATTGTCCTGCCCACTTGACCGAAAAGCCTTTATCCCCAAAGAAAGTCATCACTGACCTGAAAGAACATTTGCATACAAGGGGAGCTCAAATACTCGAAGCTAAAGCCAAGAAAAAAGAAGTTGAGGAAGTCCCATCTCTCGTTGGCAGTACCATAGAAGAAGATGCTCTCTGGACCTGCACAACATGTCGTTCTTGTATGGAGCACTGTCCTGTCTTCATCGAACATGTCGATAAGATTATAGATATGAGACGCTATCAAGTTCTGATGGAAAGCAAATTTCCGGAAGAACTCACCCAGGCGTTCAAAGGTCTGGAAACAAACTCTAATCCCTGGGGTTTAGGATTCAATACCCGAGCAGACTGGATAAGTGAGCTAGACGTCCCTATTTTGTCAGAGATCGAGGATAAAGAAATTGATTACCTGTTTTTTGTAGGTTGTATCCGCTCATACGATGACCGAAACAAGAAAGTCGCCATCGCTATGGCAAGAATCCTCAAACATCTCGGGACTAAATTTGCTATCCTGGGAATGGAAGAAGGTTGCTGCGGCGACCCAGCTAGACGCGTGGGCAACGAATATCTGTACCAGATCCTTGCCCAGACTAATATCGAGACTTTTAACCGTTTTAAAATAAAAAGAATTCTTACCACCTGTCCCCATTGTTATAACACCTTCAAAAACGAATATCCGCAGCTCGGCTTCAACTGCACGGTTATCCACAGCGCAGTATTCCTGCAGGAAAATATCCGGAATGGACGCCTAACGCTAGAGCATTCCATTCCTAAAAGGATCGCTTACCATGATCCCTGTTACCTCGGACGGTACAGCGGAATTTACGAACCACCAAGGAAAGTGCTCAAGTCCATACCTTCTCTAGATATTAGAGAAATGAAACACTCCAGAATCGACGCCCTCTGTTGCGGGGCCGGAGGGGGCTGGATGTGGATGGATGAAAAAATCGGTAAAAGGATTAACATTCATCGTCTGGAAGACACACTTACCGCAGACCCGGAGTGGATCGCTACTGCATGCCCTTTCTGCGTTACCATGTTCGATGACGCAATAAAGGACAAAAGCTTGGAGGAAAAGCTAAAGATCTGGGATATTGTGGAGCTTGTAGAAATGGCTATCTTCGGAGCAGAGAAAAAGCCAGCTCCTTCTGTCGAATCCGCTAAATAACATTTCTCCCCTGCAAAAATCTCCATATTAAATCTTCCAATGTTTAAACTTGCCCCTTACTCTATAATCGTTATCTACTATCGAGATAATATCTCTTGAAAACCAGAGATGGCTTTCTCAAGATTTTTATCATCGATATCTTTGTGAGTGATAAAACGGATCCTTTCGCCTGTGGTAGCCAAGGCTAAGATTCCACGTTCCTTCAGCTTTTCCAAAAAGTCTGGGATAGAAATTTCAGGGTGCTTGAACCCGAAGATAACGATATTTGTATCAATGTGATCTGGATTGAGATCAATTCCAGGTAAATCTTGAATGGTCAAGGCTAACTTCTTTGCCCTGATGTGATCTTCTTTTAATCTATCCACCATTTCCGTAAGCGCGACTATTCCAGGTGCAGCAAGAACCCCAACCTGTCTCATCCCTCCGCCTAGAGCTTTTCTTATCCGGCGCGCATAATCAACAAAATCCTTCGGGCCGGTCAATACAGAACCCACCGGAGCAGAAAGTCCCTTGGATAGGCAAAACATTAATGAGTCACCAATCTTGCCATATTCCTTTACAGGGATACCAGTAGCATGGCAGGCATTGAACACACGAGCACCGTCAAAGTGAACCTTGACATCATGCCTATCAGCAATTTCCCTTATTGCTTTTAAATTCTCCATGGGAACAACAGCCCCACTCCAGTTATTATGAGTATTCTCAATGCAAATAAGAGAGGTTCGAGGTATGTGGACAGAAGGTTTTCTGATATTTCTCTCCACTTCTTCAGGATTCATGGCTCCGCGGTTTGAAGAGAGAGGACGAGGTGTAACTCTTGCAATAAATGTCATATGGGTGGATTCCATGTTGTAGAGATGAGCCCGTTCTTCCACGATGACTTCGTCAAGCTCATTTGTCCAGCATTTTATAGCGATAGAATTTGCCATTGTGCCAGAGGGAACGTATACGGCAGCTTCCTTACCTATCATATCTGCGGCTATAGACTCGAGTTTCTGGACAGTGGGATCGTCACCAAGCACATCATCTCCTACCTCTGCCGCAGCCATGGCCTTTCTCATATTTTCAGTGGGTCGGGTAACCGTATCGCTCCTGAAATCTGAGTATTGTGTCATAATTCCCTCTCCTCCTAAATCGAGCCATCATTATAGAAGAAAAACACTCTCTCGGCAAATCCATAAGAAACGCCGTAAGCATCTTCCCTGACAGTTTCAAAAGCAGCTAGGCAAGCTAATTCGTAAGCCCGCAAAGAAAAAGGGGACAGTCCCCTTTGTTGAAAAAAAGGGGACTGGCCCCTTTTTCTTTGCAGTCCTCGGCTCGCTCTCCTCTTCGAGGAACCATTCCCGCTCGCCTCCGGATGACTTCCTCATCAGCTTGCCTGATTGCTACTGCATCACGGTTTTGGAGATGCTTTCAGAAACGCTCCTTGAAACCTTTTCTCTGTTTACTTGGTTATGAATCTATGGTATTAATAAATTTTGACTCGACTAATTTTGAATTCGGCTTATGCAGATAAAAAAGATTTTTAATTCCCTTATATATATCCTTATTTTTCTCAATATTATCTTTTTGAGTTCCATCCTCTCCTATCAAGTAACCTTGAAGGGTGAAATGGTAACACTTCCAGGTTTAATTGGAAAAAGCCTGGAGGAAGCCAAAAACGAGCTGGCAAGAAAAAAGCTATCTATAGCTCAAAGAGGAGTCCAGTTTAACAACCGTTGGGAGAAAGGAAAGGTCATTTATCAGGATCCTTCTCCAAACTCAAAAATTAAGATCAACAAAGTTGTAAAAGTAATCCTGAGCGCAGGCTCTGAAAAGGTCGAAGCTCCTCGACTTATAGGACAGAACCTTCAATCTATAGGGGAAATCCTTAGAGAAGCGGGATTAAGAAAAGGGAAAACATCCCAAGTCCATACATCCAGGTTTGCTGCTGGGAAAATAATCGCTCAATACCCTCTGGCATCCGAAGAAGTAGGGAGAAACACCAATGTGAGTCTCCTAGTCAGTCAAGGAGAAAATGAAAAAAAATATCTCATGCCTGATCTGATCGGAAAAAGGGCAGACTTCGTTATCGCCAAGTTGAAGGAAATGAATTTCAATGTGGGAGACGTACGCTACGCTTATTATCCCCGCCTTGGGTCTGGAATTGTCATCAAGCAGACTCCTCCCCATGGCTACCGTATCCAAAAAAGAAACCTAATCACTTTAGAGGTAAGCAAATAATGACTCAGATCGTACCCCAATTCTTTCTGCTGATTTTGCAAAGATCGAAGAAGCTTTCAAAATGAAAGAAATCACAAAAAAATACAAAAAACAATGAGCTGTTTGGTTACTGGAGCTGCAGGGTTCATCGGTTCTCACCTCTGCAGAAGACTCCTCAAAGAAAAAATACCAGTGGTGGGAATCGACTCTTTTACTGATTTCTATCCCAAGTGGATAAAAGAGAAAAACATTCTGCCTTTAATGAAGAAAAAAGACTTTAAATTTATTGCCAAGGATATAAATGAGCTTGATTTAAAAGAACTATTAAAAAATGCAGAATATGTCTTACATCTTGCTGCACAGGCAGGGGTGAGGACAAGCTGGGGACAAGATTTTTCTGCATATATAAATAACAACATTGAAGCCACCCAAAAAATCTTAGAAGCTTCGAAAGAGAATCAGCTCAAAAAACTTATTTATGCCTCTTCCTCCTCAGTGTATGGCTTCTGTCCTGATCTTCCTATGTCCGAGACGAGTCCACTCCATCCATATTCGCCTTACGGGGTCACTAAACTTTCAGCTGAACAGCTCTGCTTCCTGTACCATAAAAATTACGGGGTTCCATCACTCTCGTTGAGACTTTTCACTGTCTACGGCCCAGGACAACGTCCTGATATGGCTTTCCACAAGTTCTTCAAGGCGATAATCGAAAACAAAAAAATCACTGTTTATGGAGAGGGTAAACAGACCAGAGATTTTACATTTATCGATGACGTTATCGAAGCCCACATCGCTTCTCTCAAGAAAGGAAAAGTGGGCGAGGCATACAATGTTGGAGGTGGAGTGCGCAAAAAGCTAGAGGACATTTTTCCGACTATGGAAGACATTTGTCAGAGAAAAATAGAAATTAAAAAGGAAGAAAGGCAAAAAGGAGATGTTCCTCATACATACTCCAACATTGAGAAGGCCCGGAAGGATTTGAATTATTCTCCACTAACCAAGCTTGAGGAGGGACTGAAAGAAGAATGGCGATGGATTCAAAAACTTTATTCTTAATAAAAACGTAGATATGAGCATGGGTTATTCATGCTAATTAGAAAAGGATGAAGACCATGAAAAAGCAAAAACTTATCCTCACAACTCTTTTCCTAATTATTATGATTGGCTACGGCTGCGGAGGAAAAAAGGCCGAGATCTCACCCGATATAGCCTCTTCAGATGAAGAATTATTCAGGCTTGGAGAGCAATTTTTGAAAAAAGACCCAGAAAAAGCACGTCTATATCTAAGGCAGGTCATAGATTCATTTCCAAAAAGTTTTTATGCACAACAGGCAAAATTGGCTATTGCTGATTCTTATTTCAATAAGGGCGATGAAGGAAGCATGATACTTGCTGCATCAGAATACAGAGAGTTCATCTCTCTTTTCCCCTATAGCCCTTCTGCTCCTTATGCTCAATTTCAAATTGCAATGACCTTTTACAAGAAAGTTTTGAAACCCGGAAGGGATCAGACAAAGACGACTCTTGCTCTTGCAGAATTCAAAAAAGTTATCACCAATTATCCTACGAGCGAACAAGCCAGTTTAGCTCGAGAAAGAATCCTTGATTGTGAAGAGAGACTGGCAGCACATACTCTTGGCATAGGAGAAGTCTACTATAAAATGAAGGCCTTTAAGGCAGCAGTAGGCAGATTAACAGAGATTCTTACTAGCTACCCTAATTTTTCAAAAATGGATAAAGTCTATTTCTACCTAGGCGACTCTTTTTATAAATGGAAACAGACAGAACAAAGTGTTCCTTATTTTACTAAGTTGGTCTCCGATTTTCCTCAGAGTAAATTTGCTAAGAAAGCCAAAAAAATATTGGAAGAAATAGAAAAAAAAATAACACTAATAAAAAATAAAAACCTTGGCAAAAAACTTGCTGAATTTTCTAAGAGTGGAGGTCTAAATGAAAAGAAGCTTTCATCTTTTTGCGATTATTCTGCTTTCCTTATTTATTTGCCGCTTTACTTTTGCTCAGACACCAGAGGAAAGTCTCTTTAAAAAAGTATCTGTAAAAACAGGTCTTGGCTTTGAGTTTTTTAATCGGTCAATAGATACGTTTACGCTCAACTCAGATAACAATACCTGGGACAAAGATGAAGATAGTTTCAATCTCAAATCCTATTTTTTCACATTAACAGCAGAGTTTGAAATCCAGGAAGGACTCTTTGCAGCTGCCATCCTTGGATATGCATTTTCCGAGCTCGACTCCATTGTATTCAGAAAATTGCCCTTTTCTGTGGAATTAGAAACCGGTCAAATCGGGGGGCTTCTATTCGGAGGAGAAATAAGAAAAAGTCTTTTTTATATCAGAAACTTTGAGACAGAGCTTATAGGACAGTTTATCTATTATATGGGAACCGAACAAGAATGGGAAATACCCGGATTGGTCGTGGAAGGCACGGTGGAAGGGACTCCTTCTTGGATGAGAGCTTCGATCGGTCCAGTGTTCACGTATAGAGCCTATGACTACTTTTTCCCTTATTTTTACGTAAATTTCAACAAACTCTGGGGAAAATATAAGATGGATCAGATCGTTGAAGATTTAAAAGGAAGTGAAGATAAAAAAATATCTGCAAAAAGCGTCATCAGCATATCTTTAGGGGCAATCTATGCGCTCACAGACTCTTTCAGCATTAAAGGAGAAGCAAGCTTTATGCCTTATAAAGGTGGAGTCGATCTGGGAGTTCTGTTCAAAACAATGTATGTTTTCTAATTCTAACCTTATGCGGAGGACATAATGAAGAGAAACCAACTGTCATTTATCGTTTTCATAATCTATATCTTTTTTACCTCAGTAAGCTTCCAGCATTCCCGCTTTGATACAAACAAAAATCCAAAGCGACATCTGCGTCACAAAGAAATCAGAATTCTCAACAAAGGCCAGCCCTATCGTTCTAAAGGAATGCGTTATGCTCCCGATCAGATACTGGTCAAGTTCAAGGCCTCTATATCAGAACAAAACATCAAAGCCACTATTGCTGCTTATCAGACAAAAAAGATAAAAAGAATCCCTCGCATTAACATCTATCAGCTTCAAATCCCAAAGGGTGAAAATGTAGAAGATGTTTTATATGTAATGAGCCGAAATCCTGATATAGAATATGCCACACCTAACTATATCGCATACATAGCCGTAACACCCAATGACACTTTTTTTGATTGGCAATACGCCCTCTACAATTCTAGTCAGACTATCGGAGTACCAGGAAGTCCTCAAGGAAAAGAAAGAGCTGATATAAAAGCCACATCAGCCTGGGGAGAAACAAAGGGCGATGAGGAAGTCCTCATTGCAGTACTTGATACCGGCGTAGATCTGGAGCATCCAGACCTGAAAAACAAAATTTACTCCAGCGGACGAGACTTTGTAAATGAGGATTTTGATGCTACGGATGATAACGGTCATGGAACACACGTGGCTGGAATTGCCGCTGCTGAAACTAACAACAATGAAGGCATTGCAGGCGTAGCATGGAACTGCAAAATTCTGCCTATAAAAGTCATAGAAGCAGATGGCGAAGGATACTATAGCTGGATAATTGAGGGAATAATCTGGGCAGTAGATAATGGAGCTGATGTAATTAATATCAGCGCAGGAGGAGATGTCCATGAGCAAAGCCTACAAGGTGCTGTGCAATATGCCTTTAATAATGGTGTTATCGTCGCAGCTGCTTCAGGGAACGATGGGTCATCCGTTCTTTATCCCGCCGCTTATGATGATTACTGTTTGGCTGTTGCAGCATCAGATTATAATGACTTAATCCCTGATTGGTCCAATTTTGGCCCGGAAATTGATGTTGCAGCCCCAGGTGAAAGAATTATAGGTCCTGTTCCAACGTGGTTTTGGGGACCAGACTCAATCCCATATGCTTATGGCTTTGGAACTTCACTCTCGACTCCTCATGTTGCTGGGCTTTCTGCTTTGTTAAAGAGTATAAAGCCCTGGCTCACAGCCTCAGAAATTATGAATATCATCCGATACTCAGCCGACGATATCAATGAGTCAGAATATCCTGGAACGGATGATTTTATTGGATACGGCCGCATAAACATGGAAAAAGCGCTTGTTCCGATTAAAATCAAGACCTCTAAATAAACCCGGATTATTCATAAATAATGCTAACACACTCTGCAACTACAGCAACCCCGACTCGTGAATAATCCAGGTAAATATAAAATAGAGTTTAGGCATGATTAAATCCCTTCGCATCAGAAATTTAGCCACCATTGATGAAATAGAACTAGGCTTCAAAGAGGGATTCTCCATACTCACTGGAGAAACCGGAGCGGGAAAATCCATTATCATTGACGGCCTAAGATTGGTCTTAGGGGAAAAAGGGTCCTCAGACATGATTCGCACTGGGAAAAAAGAGGTGTCAGTAGAGGCGATTTTCCAACCTCCAAAAGACATGATCCGCTCGAGTGATCTTCTTACTGATTTAGAAAATGAAATGTTTGTCCAGAGGTCGATCGCCGAGGAGGGAGCAGGGAAAGGATACATAAACGGAATCCTTGTTCCTATCAAAAAAATGAAGGAAATGAGTATCGGTCTCGTTGATATTTACGGACAGAGTGATCATGTATTCCTCAGGAATCCTGAATATCAATTGAATTATCTTGATCATTATGCAGGTGCTATTTCTTTAAGGCGCGAGATCTCTCGCAATGGCCAAGAACTCAGAAAACTCATCAGAGAAAAAAGAGAACTCGAGAACAAAGAAAGGGAAAGAGAACAACGTCTCGATTTCCTTGCCTTTCAAATAAAAGAAATCGAAAAAACTCAACTCAAACAGGGTGAGGACGAAGGGCTTCTTCATGAAAGGAACATTTTCAAAAATGCGGAAAAAATAAGCTCTCTTGTGGATGAAGCATTGAACATCTCATACAATCAAGAAAATTCCATCTCCCCGCTCTTATCCAAGCTGCAAAGCATTGTCAGCGAGCTTCGGTCCTATGATAAAGCCTTTAAAGAGACAGAAGAAACCTTAAATGAATTCGCTATCACAATTAGAGAATTTTCCGACTTCCTCATAAAGTTCAAAGACAGGCAAGCTGCTGCTCCAGAAAAACTGGAAAAGCTCGAGGAACGTCTGAGCCAGATAGAAAAGCTGAAAAGAAAATACGGAAACAGCATCAATGATATCCTCTCCCATTTAAAAAATGCCAAAGAGGAATACAAAATCCTCAGTACCAGCCAAGAAAAATTGACGGATTTAGGCGTTGAAATCAAAGATAAATATAGCCAATACAAGATGAATGCAGGAAAGCTTTCTGAATCAAGGACAAAATTCGGCCGCGAACTTGAAAAAAATATAGAAAAGGAAATCAGCCTTCTTGGAATGAAGAAAGCGCGATTCAAAATAAAAATCAACTCAATTCCTCTCAGTGCAGACACCATGGAAAAGGCCAAGGATAGCGGTATAGACGAAGTTGAATTCCTTATCAGTCCAAATCCAGGAGAGGAGCTGAGGCCTCTGCGCAAAATTGCATCTGGAGGCGAGCTTTCTCGGGTCATGCTTGCCCTGAAAACACTGGGAAAAGAGAGGGAGGAGCTCAAAACCCTGATTTTCGATGAGATTGACTCAGGCATAGGGGGAAAGACCGCAGAATTCGTTGCTCAAAAACTCAAGGAATTATCAAAGCACCACCAGGTAATCTGCATAACCCACCTGCCTCAGATCGCTTCCTTCGCAACTCATCATTATAACATTGGAAAAACAGTAAGAAAGGAACGGACTTTTACAACCGTCAAAAAGCTCAGTTTTGAAGAGAGGGTCTCTGAAATCTCCCACCTTCTGGCTGGAACTCATATTACAAAGGCCACTCTTCAGAACGCACGAGAAATGCTTATCCACAATCTAAAGCTGAATAAGTAATAGACGGCTGTTACGAAGAGTTCTTTCTCCATTCTGAATAGAAAAATTAATAAACTGAGGTTATTTCAAGATCAAATAGGAGGAAAATGAGCTATGAATAGAGTCGAGACCGCAGTATCATGTTTTAAAGAAGGATTTAGCTGCTCTCAAGCAGTATTTTCAGCCTATTCAGAATTGTTCGGACTGAACCGTGAGTTGGCTCTAAAGATTTCACAGTCTTTCGGAGGAGGCATAGCTCACATGGGTGAAATGTGCGGAGCTGTCACCGGAGCATTTTTGGTCATTGGACTTAAGTATGGCAGGATCGAAGCCGAAGATATTGAGGCTAAAGAGAAAACATATGAGCTAGTCCAAGAATTTGTGAAGAGGTTTAAATCTCTCCACGGTTCTGTCAACTGCACAGAGCTATTAGGATTCGACCTGGGCACTCCAGAAGGAATGAAGCTTGCTGAGAAAAAAGAGCTTTTCGAAAATGCTTGCCCTAAGTTCGTTCAGAACGCAGCAGAGATTCTTGAGCAAATATTATAAAATAAGTTATCCTCAAATCTTCAAACTTAAATGAAAAAAACTCGTGATTTAGAAAATTACAAATTCTATATCCACACGTTCGGCTGTCAGATGAATGAAAATGACTCAGAACGTATAGCTGGTATCTTAACAAAGGAAGGAGCGAAGATATCAGCTTTGCTCGAAGAGAGCAATCTTATCATCCTTAATACCTGCGCAGTACGCGAAAAATCAGAAGAAAAACTTTACTCCTTTTTAGGACGTTTGGCTTCTCTCAAAAAAACAAAGAATATCACTATCGGAGTAGCCGGCTGTGTGGCCCAGCTCTATGGGTCAGAGCTTTCAGAGCAAAAGCCCTTTGTCGACTTTGTCATTGGACCCGACAATTACCAAAAACTTCCTCAAATAATTTCCGACAATATTGGAGAAAAGATCCTTTCAACAAGCTGGAGTCCGGAATGGCAAGAAACTCCTAGCGAGTTAATCTTTCGAGAAAGCCAGGTCAGTGCCTATGTCACCATCATGGAAGGATGCAACAATTTTTGTTCCTATTGTATTGTCCCTTTTACTAGAGGAAGAGAAAAATGTAGGCCTATACAAAATATTATCCATGAAGTCAAAGACCTTGCAGATACAGGATATCTGGAAATCCAGCTTTTGGGTCAAAATGTTAATTCTTACAGGGATCCTCAGACAGGAAAAGATTTCTCAGCGCTTCTGAGGGAACTCAACCGAGTTGATGGCATAGAATGGATCAGATTCATTACTTCTCATCCGAAAAATTTCTCTCCAGAGATTGGATTTGCCATTAAGGAATCGGAAAAAGTCTGCCGCCAACTCCACCTCCCTGTTCAGTCTGGATCCTCTTCAGTTCTTAAAAGGATGAATAGAGGCTACACAAGAGAGGACTATCTAGAAAAAATTGAGCTGCTCCGAGACCTCATGCCTGACATCAACCTCAGCACAGATATCATAGTCGGTTTTCCTGGGGAGACGGATGAAGAGTACAAAGAGACCTTCATCCTTTTGGAAAAAGTCCGCTTCACTAATATCTTCTCATTCCGTTACTCAGTTCGCCCTAAGACTGCCGCTTCAAAGAAACAGGACACCGTTCCTCTCGAGGAAAAAAGAAGAAGGCTCATTGAAGTTCAATCTCTCCAGAAAAAAATTCAACTCGAGCATAACCAATCCCTCATCGGGAGCATCATGAAGGTCCTCTGTCTCGGAGAAAGCAAAAAAGCCCCTCGCATCTTTTCCGGAAGGAACGAAGGATACCAGGTTGTGAATTTCAAATCAAAGAAGGACTTCATAGGAAAATTTGTGGATGTTTGTATCACTTCCTGCGGACCCTATAGCCTTATCGGGGAAATCGTTCTTTAAATTATCAAATAGCGGTGGGGAACTACGTCATCACGAGCGATTGAAGAGAGTGTAGTGATCCTTTTCTCTTGAAAAATTGCAAAATGGACTGTTTTGTGTTATACATCGATTTAAATTTTTTTAGAGGAAGTAACCCATGGAAATACTAGATTTGGTTCCTTATTCATCTATCTTCGGCTTTCTTGGGCTCTTTTTTGCTCTGCTCTTATACTTTTTTATCAAGAGATATCCCAAGGGAAACGAAATCATGAACGAAATTGCAGAAGCCGTTCATTCTGGAGCCATGGTCTTTTTGAAAAGAGAGTATATCTATATATCAATTTTCGTTGTCGTCATTTTTATTGTTCTCTGGAAGCTCTTCTCAATCTATACCAGTCTTGCTTTTTTGACAGGAGCATCTTGTTCCATGTTTGCAGGTTATATCGGCATGAAAGGCTCTACCCGTTCTGCAGTCCGGGCTACCCAGGGAGCCATAACTGGTGGAACACCTTTGGCCCTCACCATTGCTTTCCAGGGAGGAGCTGTAATGGGAATCTCAGTGGCAGCCTTGGGAGTTGCGGGGATTGGAATTTTCTATATTTTCACAAAAGACCCATTGATCATTAATGGCTTTGCTATGGGTGCAAGCTCAGTGGCTCTTTTTGCCAGAGTCGGAGGCGGAATTTACACAAAAAGTGCAGATATAGGTGCAGACCTTGTTGGAAAAGTTGAGGCTGGTATACCTGAGGATGATCCTCGAAATCCTGGAGTCATTGCTGACAATGTCGGCGACAATGTGGGGGACACAGCAGGGATGGGAGCGGACTTGTTTGAATCTTATGTTGGCTCTGTCATCGCATCAATGGCCATCGGCTCGACCATGAGCCCCGCCCTGAATCATATGTCCCTTCCTCTTTTTCTGATTGTGATTGGTCTTATTAGTTCTGTTATCGGAGTATTCTCCATCAATATTTTGAAGAACATCAATCCTCAATCTGCCCTGAGGAATGCCTATTATATCAGTGGAATTTTATTCTTGGCCGGAGCCTTCTTCTCCATAAAGCTCATTCTAGATGACCTGGGTGTATTCTGGGCAGTTCTGAGTGGAATGATCGCCGGAGTCTTGATAGGCTTAGAAAGCGAATATTTTACTTCTGGCCCCCCGGTTAAAACAATTGCAAGAAGGGCTCAGACGGGAAGCGCTCCCACTATAATCACAGGCTTAGCCGTAGGCTTTCAGAGTACAATCCTTCCTCTACTTACTATTGCGGCTGCTATTTTCGTCTCTTATAAATTAGCAGGGCTTTATGGTATAGCTCTTTCAGCAGTAGGAATGCTGGCAACTATCGGGATTGTCATGTCCACAGACTCCTACGGACCTATTGCGGATAATGCTGGAGGAATCGCTGAAATGTCCAAAGCCGGACCGAATATCAGGAAAATCACTGATAAACTTGACGCGTTGGGCAATACAACAGCAGCCATTGGCAAGGGATTTGCGATAGGCTCAGCCGCTCTAACAGCTCTTGCTCTTTTCTCTGCCTACCAAAACACAGTAAATTCCTATCTAGAAAAAGCAGGCAAAGATATACTCAAGATTAGCCTAACCAATGTTGATACAGTCATAGGTCTGCTCATTGGCGCGCTCATGCCTTTTGTTATTGCCTCTCTTACGATCAAAGCAGTGGGAAAAACGGGTGATAAAATGGTCGTTGAGATAAGAAGGCAATTCAAAGAAATAAAAGGACTAATGGAAGGAAAGGCCAAACCTGATTCTAATCGATGCATAGATATCGTGACTCGAGGTGCTTTGGCCGAAATGATTCTGCCCGGCCTACTGGCTGTGATAACCCCACTCCTTATTGGATTCTTGATCGGGCCTGAATCTCTGGGAGGCTTTTTGGCCGGCGCGACTTCTACTGGAGTTCTCTTGGGAATATTCATGGCCAATGCAGGAGCAGCCTGGGACAACGCTAAAAAATGGATCGAAGAAGGAAATTTAGGCGGAAAAGGGACAGAAATTCATGCCGCTGCTGTGATAGGAGATACAGTCGGCGACCCGCTAAAAGATACGTCTGGGCCTTCTATGAATATCCTTATCAAGCTTATGGCTGTAGTCAGCCTTGTTTTTGCTCCTCTAATCATGTAATGGGAACATCCCCTTTTACTATTTGATATTCTTCTTTATTTTAGTTATAATTCTCGCTCTTTAGCTTGTTGGCGTTTAAATTGAGGCAAAAAGATGAAGATCAACGTGTGGAATACTATTCAGCAGCTCAGCAGAGAAAGAGGAGTAGATGCAGCCGTCATCATCAATGCCATCGTAGAATCCCTTAAAGCCGCCTCTTCCAAATACTTTACCCACAATGAAAAGATAAACATCTCTTTTCTTCCTGAAAAGGGCGAACTAAGAGTATATACTGTCATGAGAGTGAATGAAAAACCAAATGATCTAGCGACTGAAATCTCCCTTGAAGATGCAAAAAAAATTTCCCCTTCTGCTTCGGTCGGAGAATCGATTGAAATCGATCTCCCCTCAGATATGTTAGGCCGCATTGCTGCACAAGCTGCCAAACAAATCATTTTTCAAAAAGTTCGGGATGCAGAACAAGAAAAAGCATACGATCATTTCGCTCCACTATTAGGGGAAATTATCACAGGTGTTTTGAGAAGATTTGAATTAAATAACAACATGATCCTTGAGATGGATAAAACCGATATGCTTCTTCCCTATCGAGAAAAATTGAAAAATGAAGAATTCAAAAGAGGAGATAGAATAAGGGCCGTGATTATTCAAGTTCGGAAAGAAAACAAAGGACCCCAAATCACCGTTTCCAGGACAAACCCAAAATTTTCAGCTAAACTCCTAGAATTAGAAATCCCAGAGATAGCGAACGAAAACATTGAAATAAAGAATATCGTCCGTCAGCCTGGAGAGAGAGCAAAGGTTGCAGTTGTGACAAAGGAGAAAGACATAGATCCAATCGGAGCATGCATAGGAGTCAAAGGAAATAGAGTTATGGCCATAAGCAGTGAATTGAAGGGAGAGAAAATAGATATCATCGAATGGTCAGAAAATCCGCTAACGTTTGCTAAAACAGCTTTAAATCCAGCGAAAGTGGATAAAATCTTCATTCTTAATAAAAATGAAAAAATTCTTCAAGCGATTGTCTCAAAAGACCAACTCTCTCTTGCGATCGGGAAAAAGGGAACCAATGTCAGGCTTGCGTCGAGACTCGTTGACTGGAAGATTGAAATCAAACAAGAATAGGTTTTAATAATTTAATTTTTGAGATACATTAACTCGCAAATCATGGTAAAAAAGGAAAAAGAAAAAAAGGCCAAACCAAAAGGCAAAGCCACTAAAGCTTCGCCAAAAAAAATCACGCTCAGAGAGGGCTCCACTCCAAAAGAATTCTCAGAAAAAATAGGAATTAAGGCTAAAGACATTATCGAGAAGCTAAAAGAACAGGGATACAGCATAAGTGTAAATGATGTGATCAATGAGCCTCTTGCCAAGCTTATTTCTGAAGAGCTTGGCCTTGTGATTGAATTGATTACCATAGAGAAAGAAATTCTACAACAGGCAGAAAGCGCCAAAGAAGAATTGGTCCCAAAACCTCCGGTCGTCACGATAATGGGCCATGTCGACCACGGCAAAACAACACTCTTGGATGCCATCAGAGAATCAAACCTGGTAGAGAGGGAATCTGGAGGAATTACTCAACATATCGGTGCTTATAGAGTTTTTCACAACGCACGTCCAATCACATTTGTCGATACGCCTGGCCACGAAGCCTTCACTCAGTTAAGAGCTCGAGGGGCAAAATTAACTGATATAGTCGTTCTGGTTGTTGCAGCAGATGACGGTGTTATGCCTCAAACAAAAGAAGCCATCAACCATGCTAAAGCTGCAGGCATACCCATTCTCGTGGCTATTAACAAAATCGACAAACCCGAAGCTGACATTGATAAAACCAAACAGCAGTTATCAAAGGAAGGACTTCTGGTGGAAGATTGGGGTGGAGAAATCATCAGTGTAGAGGTGTCAGCAAAGGAAAAAACAAACCTTAATGAGCTTCTGGAGATGATCCTCCTTCTGAGCGATGTCATAGAGATCAAATGTAATCCCAAGGTAAAAGCTCAGGGTGCAATTTTAGAAGCACGCCTGGACGCTCAAAAAGGTCCTATGGCTGCAGTTATTATTCAGCACGGCATTCTCAAACAAGGAGAAGCCTTTATTTCCGGAACACGCTACGGAAAAACCAAGGCACTTTTTGATGAAAGCGGAAAGGCGTTAAAGAAAGCAGAGCCTTCCGTACCTGTTGAGATCCTTGGCTTTTCAGACGTACCTGAAGCTGGAAATCTTTTTCAGGTTGTTGCCAATATTGATACAGCCAAACAAATCTCATCTTACAGACGTTCTCAAATAAAAAAAGAAGAAGCGCCACGACCTGAACATCTCACGTTGGATGATCTTTTCAAAAAAATCGAAGAAGGAGAGGTCAAGGAGCTCCCTCTTGTCATAAAGACCGATGTTCAAGGATCCGTAGATACTCTCACCGATATTTTGCCTAATCTAAGTATCGAGGAAGTCAAAATAAAAATCATCCATTTCGCTTCAGGGCAAATCACAGAATCCGATATCCTCCTGGCATCGGCTTCAAATGCCATCATCATCGGCTATAATACAAAGCCAAGCCAAAAGATCCTGGATATGGCGAGAGATGAGAATGTTGAAATCAGAATCTACAACGTTATTTATCAATTAACCGAAGATATTAAGAAAGCCCTGAGCGGATTGCTAGAACCTATCCTCAAGGAAACTTACCTTGGTAAGGCTGAGATCCGAAGGATTTTTCAGATTCCTAGGGTAGGGGTTATTGCAGGCTGCTTTGTTACCGATGGCAAAATAACCCGAAACGCAGAAGCAAGGATAATTAGAGACGGTGAAGTTATCCATAAGGGCCGGATTTCATCACTTAAGCATATAAAGGAAAATGTCACTGAAGTGACTAAAGATTATGAATGTGGTATTGGGCTTGAAAAATTTAAAGATATTCAAGAAGGCGACGTTATAGAGGTATTCACTACTGAAAAGGTAAAGCCTGAATAACTCCCAAATCTGCGATGATCATTGGATTTCTATCTCTTGAAATTCACTTCCCTTATTCTCATTCTCTAAAGGAAAAGAGAAAGATATTGAATAGTTTTAAAGACAGAGTAAAGAGAAAATACAACGTGGCATTTGCCGAGCTCGATTTCCAGAACAAATGGCAAAGGACAAAAATCGGAATAGTTACTCTCAACAGCCAAAAAAGACTCGTTGAAAGTGTATTGAACAAAATCATTGGAGAAGCAGAGGATAATATAGCAGGAGAAATCTTGGATTGCCAAATCCATTACCTCTAGACAAGCCATATTGTAGAAGTTTGATTCATCAAACCCACATGTAATTGTAGGGGGTAGAATCATCAAGCTTCGCTCACAATGACAGTTTGATCTTATAAATGATGATAAAATGAACGTAACTCGAAGACAAAAAAGAGTAGGGAGTTTAATAAAAGAGGAGATAGGCCGTCTCCTTGTAGAAGAAATTCAAGATTTCTCTTCATGTTTGATCACTGTTACTAGGGTTGAAATGAGTAGTGACCTCAAAAATGCCTATATCTACTTCAGCGTCTTTGGAAGTGAAAAAAAAGAGACAATTCTCGAGCGCCTAGAGGCTAGAAAAGGCCATCTAAGAAAATCTATTGCCTCTAAAGTAAAATTAAAGTATAATCCAATGCTTATTTTTTCTCCGGATCCATTGATAGAATACGAAGAAAGAATAGATAGTGCGATAAAGAAAATCAAAAAAAATGAGAAATGATCCCGCTAGCCTAATCAGCAAAAAAATCATCGAAAGCAATCGAATAGTCATCACTTCCCATTTGAGACCGGACGGCGATTCAATATGTACCAGCCTTGCTCTATCATTCATGGGAGAACTCTTGAGCAAAGAAGTGACAATTATTAACAGAGACAATATTCCTTTCCCTTTTAACCATTTCCCTGATATCGAAAAAATTCAGATCGGAGAGGTCCCTTCCCAACCTTTTGATATGATCATCCTCCTTGAATGTGCCAACGTCTCTCGTTCTGGGCAAAAGAGTTTGGATAATTATTTTAAAGTTAATATAGACCATCATCATTCCAACGATTACTATGCAGACATTAATTGGGTCGATCCTAATGCATCTGCGGTTGGAGAAATGGTCTATGAACTGGGAGAAAAATTAGGCATACAATTTACCCCTCAGATAGCCAACCATCTATATAGCGCCATAGTCTCAGATACAGGATCATTCCAGTTTTCCAACACAACAGCGAAATCACTTGGAGTTTGCTATAAATTGGTCAACCAGGGCGCTGACCCGATCAAAGTCTCCGATCGTTTATTTAACAATAATCTTCCAGAAAAGATTAAGCTTTTAGGCCAGGTGCTCTCAACCTTACAGATGAATAAAAAAGGCAACATCGCCATTATTACAATGTTCAAAGAAAACCTGCAATCTCTTAACCTAAGAGAGATAGATACTGAAGATATCACAACCTTAGCCCGTTCTATCAAAGGCGTAGAAATGGTTCTTTTTTTCAAAGAGATGGGTAAGGATACGTTCAGGATAAGCATAAGGTCAAAAGATACAGCCAATGCCGCCTTAATCGCTGAAAAATTTGGAGGGGGTGGCCATCTCCATGCGGCGGGCTTTACAGTCTCTGGTAAATACGAAAAACTGCTGAAAGAAATTCCAGAAAAAGTTGACACTTTATTAAAAAAACAGACAGAAATCTAAATAAAACGTGTTTATCAATTTTGATTGAGTCATGGATGGTCTTATCCTTGTCCATAAACCTCAAAAATTCACTTCCCATGATATTGTTGTCAAAATACGGGATATTTTAAGCTACAAAAAAATCGGGCATTTCGGAACCCTGGACCCCTTGGCCACAGGCTTGATGGTGGTTGCCCTGGGAAAGGCCACGAGACTTTTTCCATTCTTTTCAAAATTGAATAAGACCTATGAAGGAAAGATAAGATTAGGGATTTCCACTGATACATATGACTCTTTAGGAGAGCCTGTCTCGTCAGAAAAAAAAGAATTTCCAGATAAAGATACTCTTCTGGAAGCAATGAAAAAGTTCGAAGGAGAAATTGATCAGATTGCTCCTCCTTTCTCGGCAAAGAAATACAAGGGAAAACCTCTTTATGTTTTAGCCAGGGAAAAAAAGGATCTAAAATATAAATCGAGTAAGGTCTTCATCCAATATTTTCTAATGAAGAAATATAATCCCCCTTCCCTCGATTTTGGGGTTAAATGCTCTTCAGGAACATATATCCGATCCCTTGCTCATGATCTAGGTCAAAGCCTGGGATGCGGAGCTCACCTTTCTGCGCTGAAAAGAACAGAAGTGGGGAATTTCAATATCAAAGAGAGCTTCAGCACACAAAAAATAAAAAAACTGACCGAGGAAGGAAAAATAGAAAGCTTTCTCATCCCCATGGAATTACTCCTTCCTGAATTCCCCAAAGTCATACTGGATGAAACAGGCACTGTTTTGGCGAGAAATGGCAATATGATCTTCCCTGATAACGTCATAAAAATCCTTGAGCAAGAACCTCTGGCGTCAGATCTATTTAATGAAGAAGAAAAAATTTTCAGGGTATTTAGCTTAGAAGGAAAACTTATGGCGCTGGCAAGAAAAGTTCCTGAAAAAAATGGACTTCATCCTTTTTTAGTGTTTAATCCATAGGGTATGAACTAATAAATTTGAAGCCATGAACAGAAACGAACTATTCTCATCTCGATGGGCTATAATTTTCGCAGGCTTAGGAATGGCTGTGGGAACGGGAAATATATGGCGTTTTCCCCGTATTGTCTCTCAGCAAGGAGGAGGATCCTTCTTGATTCCCTGGCTTCTTTTCCTCTTCTTATGGTCTATTCCTCTCCTCATTATCGAAATATCCATCGGCAAGAAGACACGATTGGGTGTTATTGGGTCTTTTGGGAAGATGATGGGCAAAAATTTTGCCTGGATGGGAACTTTTGTTGCTTTTGTTACCACTGCGATCATGTTCTATTATTCGGTTGTCACAGGCTGGTGTCTAAAATACTTCCTGGCAACATCTTTTCAAGGCTTAATCAAGAAGGATTCCCAAGGATTCTGGCTTTCTTTTACATCTTCTTGGGAACCAGCTTTTTTTCACCTCGCGGCCATAGGGATTGGCGCCTTTATCATTTATTCAGGCGTTGTTAAGGGAATAGAGAGAGCCAATAAAATCCTTATTCCTTCTCTCTTCTTTCTGTTGATTGTGGCTTGCGTACGTTCATTAACTCTTCCTTCTGCATTTGAGGGACTAAATTTTCTTTTTTCCCCAAATCTCGCCAGATTGAAGGATTATGAAGTCTGGCTGAATGCCTTGACTCAATCTGCCTGGTCAACTGGGGCAGGATGGGGACTGATACTCACCTACGCTGTCTATACTCATAAGAAAGAAAGCCCTGTCCTGACATCAACAACCCTTGGTTTCGGAAATAATCTTGCCTCGCTCCTAGCAGCCGTAGCTGTTATCCCCACTGTTTTTTCCTTCTTTTCAACGCAAGAGTTTTCTCTACAAAAGGTCCAAGAAGTGATGAAAGCAGATAATCAGGGTCTGACTTTTATCTGGATCCCTAAGTTGTTTTCAGGAATCCCTGCTGGCTCTTTCTTCCTGGCTCTCTTCTTTCTTGCGCTGTCCTTTGCTGCCTTTTCTTCTCTAATATCCATGATAGAACTTGATACTCGGATTTTAATGGATGCAGGATTTTCTAGAAAGAAAGCTGTCATGCTGATAGCCGTATGCGCATTCCTTCTCGGGCTTCCCTCAGCGATCAGCATGGGAGTTTTTAACAACCAGGATTGGGTTTGGAGCGTAGGATTAATAGTGAGCGGCTTCTTCTTTACGGTTGCAGTCCTCAAATTTGGGCCAAAAAATTTCCGGAAGGAAATCATCTCCACGCCAGGCAGCAAGATAAAACTGGGAAAATGGTTTGATGTAATTGTCACTATACTTCTTCCTCTTCAGTTTTTGGCCATGCTGGGATGGTGGCTTTGGAAGTGTTACGATAATGACCCTCAAAACTGGCTCAGAGTATTTTCTCCTTACAGTGTCGGAACTGTCCTTATTCAATGGGCCGTTGCAATCTGCCTATTTATATTTTTAAATAAGATCATCACAAAAAAAATATTGACAAATAACAATGACTCTTGAGGCTATCCTTTTCATGGTTTTTATCTTTGCTCTTTGCTTGGGCGGTTTCATTTATACGCTCATCTTAAAGCATAAACAAAAGTAAAAGATCTCCTAACAAGTCCAAAATAGCCCTCTAATTAAATGGGGGCAGGTCTTGTTTTTTGCCTCTTTTTAAGCAAAAAGCCATCATTTCTTGTTCTTTGGCTTCTTTTTCGAATAAGGATAGGTGTCAAAGAACATTACGACATGAAAAAGGCAAAAAACAAGACCTGCCCCCGCATAATATCCTTGAATTTTCATGCAAGGTATTGTATCTTAATTCAGAAATGAGATTTAGTAAGAATCAAATAGAGCATATGGCATTCCTAGCAGTGCGAAATCTGATCAAAGAGGAAAAAATAATCGCCGACAATAAGAACAAACTGATCGAGGAGATCATAGACCTTATCACTGACGAGTTTCAAAAAGAGGATAAGTTGGACCAGGAAGTAAGAGAAATCCTCAGTCAACATATGGAAAAGATCCGAAAAGAAAATATCGAATACCAGACAATGTTCAGGATGATCAAGACAAAGCTGGCAAAAGAAAGGAACATTGTATTATGAGCACTAGATTATCCAGAGAAAAAGTAAATTTCTTGGCTCGCAAGATTCTCGATAATCTATTTGAAAATGACCAAGTCGAATTCCTTGATGAGCCCAATGAAATAAGACTCTCCATAGTAAAAAGCATTGAGGAAGAATTGAAGTTGTATGATTTAATAGATAAAAAAGCAATTCAAAAAATCCAAACTCAAAGAAAATCTATAGAAGAAGGAAGTCGAGAGTGGGAAATTCTATACAGAAAATATTACAATGAAGAAATCTCAAAACTCGGAAAGCTCCTCGAGTAACGCACCGTCAAATCTTGATAAAGATCATCTTATAGAAATCGAATAAAGGGTCCGGCACTCTGAAATATCAAGTGCGGCTAATAAGTTTATATCATTAATAATAGGTAACTGTATCGGCATTTTTTATGAATAATCCAGAGTAGCTTATTTAGTGTATCCTTTTCTAATCAAATAATCTTTAAGCGCCTCTTTCCAATGTGAGAATTCGGTTAGGCCAATCTCTTTGGCTTTTTTGTTCTCTAACACTGAGTAGGAAGGACGCCGGGCCTTAGCTCCATAAGTCTCTGAATCTACAGGTGTAACATCTGGTTTTTTCCCAGTCATTGAAAAGATTGCACTCGCAAACTCATGCCACGTGCATTGACCTTCATTCGTTAGATGATAAAGACCATAATGCTTTGTTCTGATAAGCTCACTGATTCTTATCGCTAGTTCTGCTGTAGATGTAGGAGTTACCCACTGGTCATTAATAACTTTTATGGGCTTGCCCTGTTTTTCCAGATTTATCATGACATCGACAAAATTATAGCCCTTTCCCCAACAGCCAGCTTCCCCAAATAGACCGCATGTCCTGATAAGGAAATAATTCTCCATGATATTGCCTACAAAATATTCACCTGCCAATTTAGAGACAGCATAAACGCTTAAAGGATTTGGGCAATCTTCCTCCACATAAGGATCCCCTTTACGCCCATCAAAGACATAGTCGGAACTGAAATGAACCAAAACATAACCAAGATCACGACAGATTGAGGCGAGGTCCTTGACAGCTATGGAATTGAGTAAGAGAGTTTCATAAGGGTTATCTTCACTTTTATCGACCTTATTGTAGGCTGCGGTGTTGATAACAATTTCAGGGGCAAGTTTCGAAAGTTCTTTTTTTGTTATTTCAGGTTTAGTGATATCAAAATTTGGATAGTAGAGCGGAAAGACCCTGTCTGTTCTAAGAGTTTTAACCAGATCAGACCCCAGTTGACCATCAGCTCCAATAATTGCTATTTTCATTTTACATTTTTTTATGGAAAAATTACCTTTTTTTATTCTTTACTGAAATCAACCTGAATTATTCATAAAAAATGATTTTGAATAATCCAGGTTAATAAAAAAGGCCAGGGAATCGTTCCCTGGCCTCTTCCTCGTCAAACCGATGCCTACTCGCAACTAGAATATATACCTAAATCCAAACATTAACTTGTGGTGTTTTGAGAAGTTGCGCCCTTTCCCGATCGGAGCTCTTGCCTCAAAGAATATTGAGCCTATTGATTTATAGTTATTGAGGAAGTCGAATCCAACATTGCCGACGAGCTCGCCATCCGCATTCCTGTTCTCCTTGACTTTCGTTGTGAGCCCTGCTCCAGCGCCTATGAAAACTGGACCAGCATGGAGGTTGAAAAGCGCGTTGGCCATGAAGAATGATTTCCATGGTTCGCCGTTAAAAGCAACCGCACCTCCTCCAGAGAGGACAAAATCAAATTTGTTGGAAACAATCTTGAGTACCAAGCCTATCCTCCCAGCTCCGTACAAGCCATGGCTACCTCGGGCAAGTAATGGGCCTGCTTCAATTAAGAAATAAACTGATTTCTCTTTCACGACCGCTTCAATTCTGGCTGGATCTGATATGGCCCCAAAATCATCGGTCACAATAGCTGTCACAGCATAAACACCGGATTTTTCAAAAACTTTTTCCCATGCGAAAGGCATTTCGGTATCAGTGAATTTATCAATAATGTTCCCAGCTTCATCTGCAATCTCAAACTCTGTTTTTCTGACCTCTCCATCTGGGTCAGTAGAACCTGAAGCATCAAAGGTAATGGGACTTCCGATATATTCCTCACATGAAACGCATTCCAATTTGCATAAAGGAGGAAAATTTATGTGCGTTTTTGCGTCACAAGGATTTTCAGAGGATTTTCCTTTAACATTAAAGGCCTTCGCTTTGAACGTATAATCGCCGGGTTTGCTTAGACTTGTTTGCCATTTAGGGGAATCAGAAGTGAGTTTCTTTGTAGAAATTTTTGTACTGCTTGAATCAAAGATTTCCACTTCCATGGTCTTAGCATGTTGTGAGCCGCTCATATCTACAGATATGGGATCATTTATATTTGCTTTGGCCGGTGAGACTTTAATGGCACAGATTGCATCTGGTATGACTTCTTCAACCTTGCGAAGGGATATGTTACCACAAGGTCTCGGCATGACGAGCTCATAATGTTTATAGTCTTTCTTTACTATAAAAGAGAAAACCGGAAGAGGTGCTTTGCCTGCCCATTCAAGATCTTCCACCACTTTTACTCTTCCCCTAGAGCGAAAGAGCATCCACATTAATTTATCCCCAGGGGGTAAAAGCTTTTCCTTAAAGGATGCTGTTTTTATCTGCTCTAAAAAAGGAAGAAATAATTCTCCATATCCAGCTAAGTCAAATCCATACTTGATGTCTCCTGTGTATTTATCAAGAAGGATTTTCATAACCTCTGCAGTGGGAACTTCACCTTTTATTCGGACTAGAGTGTAGAGTCCTATTCGTTTCAGTTTCTTTGTCTCAGCAAAGGAACTTAAAGAAAAGAGAATCAAAGCTCCAATTAGAATGAATACGATTTTTTTACCTTTCATGCCTTCCTCCTTCCGGCTGAAAATTTTTCACAAATTTTTAGCGGGAATTTATCCTTTTATATTAATAGAATAAAATAAAAAGACCTATATTTGTCAAGGGAAAACTGAAACCATCTATTTCTTTGATATGTCCATGAGGCTATCAGGCGGGCTTGTGGACAGCCTTTTGCGCGGAAAAAGAGAGGTTTTCCAGAAAAAAGAGCTTACCTCCTTTCTGATTTAATGAAATTACGAACGATATCATGGATAAGCCCGGAATCCTGTGGCCTAGACTCCATAGCTTCTTCATAAAAAGATGAGGTCTCCAAACCTAGAGATGCGAGCTTTCTCAAAAGCTCGGTTGCTGAAGAAACGTCTATCTCAGGATGAATCTGAATTCCCCAGAACGGTTTCTTTTTGAACTGAAAGGCCTGAATCTCACAGTGCTCCGAGGACGCAATAACAAGGAAAGAATCATCCAGATTCACCACTTCATCAAAATGAAGAGAAAAGGAGAATGCGCATCTCTTCTTTCCTAAAAGTTGGCTTTCCTCTTTGATCTGAATGGGAATCCAACCCACTTCTGGAGGAATACATCTACGCAGATGAGAAGGGCCGGCCAGCGCGAAAGCTAGAAGCTGATGCCCATAGCAACTGCCTAAGATAGGCAGCCCCTTTTCCACAGCTTCCTGAATAACCTCGACCTCTTCATATACCCAATTTTCCCTTTCTAAGATAGAAGCCTCAGAGCCTGTCAACAGTAAATGAGTATAGCCATTTTTAATATCTGGGAAAAGGCTCTGTGTAGCTTTAAAGGAATCCCATTCGACTTTCAGATAATCCTTCCAATGTTCTATAGGATTATATACTGATGAATCAATAGAATTATCTATGATAGCCACTTTAACTTTATTCTCATTCATCTCAGCTCCTCTAATTCACAGAATCTGTCAACTTCTTAATCATAAAATTATAAGAATTCCCCTATAAAATACAACTTTTTTCTTATTCCTCATGGAAGCATCTTTTTTTTCATCTTTCCTTTGTGTTTAAAACCTTGCTTTTGGTATAATGCAGGTTCAATAAAGGAGGAAAGAAAGTGCACAACGTAAGACTGGAAACTGAACTTCACGTTATTACGCCAAATGAGCCTGGCATTTTAGGCCGGGTGTTGGGGACACTAGCCAATAAGGGGGTGAATCTAAAAGCACTTTGTGCATATTCTGAAAAAGATAAAGGGACTTTTCTTCTTATCACCTCAGACAATAAAAAAGCTGAAAAGGCCCTTAAAACGTTAGGGTATAAAGTTAAAACCAATGAAGTAGTGGCTGTCGAAATTGACGATCGCATCGGTGCTGGAGCTGAAATAGGCGCTCTACTCGGCAATGCTTATATTGACATTGATTATTGTTACGGGACTTCTGCAGGCATTGGCAAAGCCCTATTAGTGTTTAAAACGGATAATAACAAAAAAGCAGTAGAAACTTTGGGTTAATCTAATCTATATCCCTTCCTTATCCTGTTGCATATCTCACGAGTCTAAATGAGCGAGGAAGCACGAGCTTTTTTGGAGGAATTGCTCCCTAAAAGAGCAGATGTCGATGGGAAAAGGTCCTTCATCGAAAGCCTGTTTGCATTGAAAAAGAGAATTGCTCTTCACGAAATAGACGCTCCTAAAATAACTGGTTTTTCAACAGAAGGCTCCGCTGATAAGGTCTCTCTAATCCTTGTCCCTCTTATAGCTTCCACAGGAATTACTGCACCCAAATTCTCAGAGCATGAAATCATTGCAAATAATAGCGCCCTGGCAAAACTCAAATCCATCCCAGGTCTTCAGACGCTATTCAATCCAGAAGAAATCAAAAGCCAGCTCTCCAAGACAGGCGCTGCTGTCCTATCTGTGCCCGAACCAATCCGTTCTTTTTTCAAAAAAATCTATCCTTCCGAAGATATCGTCCCTTTGAAAGACTCAAAAAAATTATTATGCGCGATTACTGCCATCATCCTGATAAGCGAGTTGAAAGGAGCCGTATTCGATATTAAGATTTGCGATGGAGCTTTCATAAAAAATGTTCAGAATGCAAGAAATATGGCTAAATCTCTGAAGAAAATTTGCCTTCAAATGAACATTCATTTTTCCTATATTCTCAGCAATATGGATCAGCCTCTTGGTCAAGCTATCGGAAATTCTCTCGAACTCATAGAGGTTCTTGAAATACTCAAGGGAAATGGCCCGTTAGACGTCTTAAAAATCGTATTAGAATTTGGAACAGAAATGCTCCTCTTAACTGAAAATGTTTCCAACAGAACAGAAGCGAAAAAATATCTAAAAAGCAAAATAGTCAACGGAGAAGCTCTCGAAAAGTTCAAAGAAATCATCGAAGCGCAGAAAGGAAACGCCCGAATCATCGATGATTATTCTATACTTCCTATAGCAAACGAAAGAATAGAAATAGCCTCTCAAAAGAAGGGATACGTTCAAAATATTAAAATCGACCAAATCCATTCTGTGGGAAAAGAATTGGGAATCTTTAGTAAAAAGTCAGCCTGTCCGGTTGATCATGGATCTGGCTTTTTAATCCATAAAAAAATCGGCGATTGGGTAGAAAAAGATGATGTGCTGAGTGAGGCATATTTTGACAATATTAAGGACCGCTCCTGGATAGACAGGGAGCTCAGCGAAGCTTTTGTCATCTCTCGAAATCCTTCCGATTTTCGACCTTTTATCATCGAAAGAAACTCAGAAAAGGCCGAATTATAAAGTTTTTTTGATTAGAGTTTGCATATTTTTGAATAAAAAATAAAATAAGAGCAAGAATGGAAAACCACAGAAGGGTTGTTGTTGTTACTTCAGATGTTCCCTTTGTTGAAGGTGGACATCTTATAATAGCTCGCAGCACTGTCCAGGCACTCAAGGAATTTGGCTGTGAAGCCGATTTAATACTGACACCTCAGAATAGATTCGGGCGGCAGTTTCCGGCTTATCTTGCCACACGGCTTACTGATGTTAAGGAAGATGGCTTAGGCAGGAAAATCCATCAAGTCATATCCTTCCGGTTTCCCAGCTTTGCCGTTAAGCATCCTTCCCATACCTGTTGGCTCAACCACCGCATGAGGGAATATTATGACTTATGGGACGCATTCTATGCTCAACTCGGTTTAAAGACGAAAATTAAAGAAATTCTAAGGAAAAGGATGATCCACATCTTCGATACTCATCTACTCAAACACAATGTAACAAAATTATTTGCTCAATCGAAAACAATCCAGGAAAGATTGAGAAAATGGGGAAACATCCAATCAGAAGTTCTCTATCCTCCTCCTCCTCAAAGAAACTACAAAACTGACTCATATCAAAATTATGTCTTCTCCATCTCCAGGCTCCAAAAGCTCAAAAGACTAGACCTGCTTGTCGATGCATTCAAGCATGTCCAAAACAAAGAATTAAAGGCGGTTATTATCGGCGAGGGTCCTGAACTACAGAATCTATCTCAAAAAATCAAAGAAAACAATCTTGAGGCCAGAGTTTCTCTGCAAGGTTCAAAAGATGAAGAGGTAATTCTCAGCCACTACGCTCGCTGCCTTGCCGTCTTTTTCAGCCCTCTCAGAGAAGACTATGGCCTGATTACAGGGGAAGCGTTCGCCTCTCAGAAAACTGTGATCACAACATCGGACTCCGGAGGACCTGCTGAACTTGTGAACGACGGCAAGACGGGCTTCATACTCGATCCAGATCCGAAGAAAATCGCTGAAAAAATAGACCAATTGGCTGAGGAAAAAGACCTTGCAGAGAGAATGGGGAAAAAAGCTTATGAATTTATTTCTCGTCTGACTTGGGAAGATACAATCAAGAAATTAATAACGGTTTAGCTTTAAGCTTTAGCAGAAAAAATGATTGACAAAAAAATTGGAAGCAGATCTCAGGATCTAGCATGCTTTCCACTTCTGACAGCATTAGTATTGACAATAAATATCTCTATTTTGTATACCTCCTATGTAATTCAAATGTTGAAATCTGACAGTGGTATATTTTTAAATCAAGAAAAGGACATTTAATATGCAAGAACACAAACCTTATGTGCCTCATGACACAAGTTTTAAAGATTTTACTCTTAGATCTGTCATTATCGGAGCAATCTTCGGCGTTATTTTCGGTGCAGGCAATGCCTATATTGGCTTAAGAGCTGGGCTCACAATCTCTACGGCTATTCCATTAGCAGTCATTTCCGTAGCTGTGTTTAGAGCTTTAACACCTGTCCTTGGAAAAAGCACGATCTTAGACTGTAACATTGCTCAGACTACAGGATCGGCCAGCTCATCCCTCGCATCAGGAATCATCTTCACTATTCCTGCTCTTTTCCTCTGGGGATTCAATCCAAGCATTTTTAAAATCGGTACTTTAGCACTTTTAGGGGGGATACTGGGAGTGCTCTTCATGATTCCTCTCAGGAAAGCGCTGATTGTCAAAGAACACGGAGTCCTCCCTTACCCAGAGGGAACAGCAGCGGCTCAAGTACTCATATCAGCAGAAGAAGGTGGGGCTAAGGCCAAAAATGTATTCCTGGGTTTGGGAGTGGGAGCCGTTTTCAAAAGCCTTATTGCAATCCTAAAACTCTGGCCGGAAAAAATATTTCTATCTATTCCTGTCTTAAAAAAAGCCAGGCTTGGTATGGACCCAACTCCTGCCCTATTGGGAGTGGGTTTTATCCTGGGGCCCCGAATTGCAGGAATCATGGTAGCAGGAGGACTTCTGTCCTGGATTGGTATCATTCCTTTAATCGCCTATTTTGGGGAAAACCTCAATATCCCTTTGTTTCCTGAAACAGGACTTCCCATAGCCCAGATGACTCCACAGGAAATTTGGCATAAATATATAAGAGTTATAGGTGCTGGAGCAGTGGCTGTTGGAGGAATCATCACTGTCATCAAGTCCTTGCCAACAATGTTCAATGCACTGAAGGTGGGGATTAAAGATTTTACTCTTAGCAGGAAAGGCGAACAAATAAAAAAGAAAAGGACCGATACTGACTTACCCATTACCGTTCTTGGCCTCGGAATTCTCATAGTAGCGGTTATAATAGTCCTGTCTCCCCAAATACTAGGTATCCAGACTTCTTTAATTATTCGGCTCATAGGTGCCTTATGTATCATCTTTTTTGCTTTTTGTTTCGTGACAGTATCATCCAGGATAGTCGGATTGGTGGGGGTTACTTCTAATCCCACATCTGGCATGACCATAGTCACTCTTCTCGGAACGAGCCTTGTGTTTTTGGCGCTCGGATGGACTGATACGCTAGGCATGGCAGCAGCCCTTACTGTAGGAACTGTAGTCTGCATTGGCTCTTCTATAGCCGGTGACATCTCTCAGGACCTTAAAGCTGGCTATATCATAGGAGCCACCCCAAAAAGACAGCAAACCTCGGAATTGATAGGGGTATTGGCATCGGCCTTTGCTATAGCATGGACAGTATGGCTTCTCGGCAAATCTTTTACCTTTGGCTCCGAAGATTTGTCTGCACCTCAAGCCACTTTGATGAAAACAGTTATAGAGGGAGTCCTCGGAGGAAATCTTCCGTGGGGACTTGTTATGATAGGAGGCAGCTTTGCCATCGTGGCAGAACTTCTCAGAGTACCTTCTCTTCCTTTTGATGTTGGTATCTATCTTCCTCTCTCCACTATGACGCCGATTTTCATCGGGGGATTCATCAGACAAATCGTCGAGAAAGCGGCAGGCAAAAACGAAGAGCTTAAAACAAAGAGAAAAGAGAAAGGCATCCTCCTTGGCTCTGGATTCATTGCAGGCGAAGGAATCACTATGGTGGGGGTTGCCCTGTATGCTTACATAACATCAAAAAAGCCAGCAGGAATAGGTCTTGTCTGGCCGGCCAATGTCGGTGAGCTCGTTTCCCTAGCCGCTTTCCTTGTTCTAGCAGGCTATCTTATTTATAAAACAATAAAATAATTAGGTTGCGCCGGGGTCAGGTTTTCATAAGTTTTATAACAATATTTAAAGAAGACAATTGAACATAGAATATCAAAAAATTATAAAACTTATGAAAGCCTGATCCCATTGCATGAGCTAATTGCATGCGAAATCATGTAAAATACAAAGCTTATAAAATGAAAGAAAGGGAGTGAGCATGAGTTCCTTGATTGTCGCTTTTATTCTTATCCTCTGGTTGGTTTTAGGTTATAAGATCTATGGAAGCTTTCTGGAAAGAAAAGTCATTAAGGCTGATGACAGCCGTCTAACTCCAGCCAATGAATTGAAAGACGGGATAGATTATTTACCAGCAAAAAAGCCACTTCTATTCGGCCATCATTTCTCCTCAATTGCCGGTGCAGGACCTATTCTTGGTCCCTTGTTGGGAGTGCTTTATTTCGGCTGGCTCGGTGCACTCCTTTGGGTTGCCATTGGCAGCATCTTCCTGGGAGCTGTCCATGATTATTCTTCCCTTATGGTCTCTGTTCAAAATAAAGGCACATCTTTGGCGGACATCTCTGAAAAAACCTTAGGGTTCCGAACAAAAATCATATTTTCTATTTTCCTCTGGCTCGCCCTTGCTTTGGTCATTGCTGTCTTTGCGGTAGTCGCCTCTCAGACGCTTGTATCCCAGCCAGAGATTGTCATCCCCACATTTGGGCTGATCTTCATTGCCATGATTTTTGGCTGGCTTATCTACAGAAAAGGTATGAATGTTGTTACAGCCACTGTGCTTGCTTTGTTGACCCTCTTTGCTCTGATTTATCTTGGGGAATTCCTCCCTGTGAAACTTCCAGCCCAGGTACTCGGTATTTCCAGCCAAAGTTTTTGGTTTTACATCTTGATTATCTACACTCTCTTTGCTTCCTCTCTTCCTGTCTGGTTTCTCCTTCAGCCGAGAGATTATATCAGCACTTGGATTCTCTTTTTAGGCCTTGGTTTAGGCTATCTTGGTCTAGTGGTATCCCACCCTACACTCGATGCCCCTGCTTTTGTCTCTTTTTCAAGCCAGGGAGGACCTCTATGGCCTATGCTTTTTGTTATTATAGCGTGCGGTGCGATATCCGGTTTTCATTCGGTAGTTGCGGGAGGAACGACGGCTAAACAGCTGCCCAACGAATCCAGCGGAAAGATTATCGGCTATGGGGGGATGGTCACAGAAGCGGCCTTAGCTGGTCTAGTTATCCTCATCGCAGCAGGCGCATTGATCTGGGATCCTTCAGCAAGTGAAAATCAATTCGGTTTTCAGTATTTAATGACATCACAGGGCGATCCGATTAAAGCTTTCGCTACAGGTTACGGAAGATTTATCTCTTCTCTTCCCGGACTTACTCTGGCCATAGGTATCTTTTTCGGTATGGTAATGCTTAATGCATTTGTCCTCACAACTCTTGATACAGCAACAAGGCTGGGAAGGTTTATTTTTGCAGAGCTTCTGGGAAAAAAGGTTCCTTTATTCAAAAACAGATGGTTTGCTTCTTCGATAATTATAGTTTTTGCTGCATTTCTTGGGGGGACTGAAGGCTATAAGGCCATCTGGCCTGTCTTTGGCGCCTCAAACCAGCTTGTGGCAGCGCTGGCTTTAATTGTTGTTTCTTCCTACCTCGTGGGAGTGAGAAGACCGAAAAAATACACAGTCTATCCGGCCTATTTCATGCTGCTTACTACACTCGCAGCTCTTATTTACCAAGGATATCACTTTTTCCAGGGCGGAAGCTTCCTTCTGGGGATTGTCAGTCTTATCTTGATTATTCTTGCTATTATCATTGTCTACGATGCACGAGCCATCCTGTTTAAAAAGGTATTCAATAATTAAATACTGTGTTTCCCTTTTATTAAGGGTTAAGAAACGGTGATCACCCTAAAAACCACTCCTTTGGGATCAGGGCAACATAGGGTTTCTGTCTCAGAGATCCAATCATCATGAGGCAGTTCATCCTCCCTCTGTTTAGCAGTTAAGAATGGGAATAGGCTATTTAAAGCATATAAACAGACTCTCTTCTTATCCGGTATTTCTATTGTCCCTTCTCCTTTGATATAAAAGACATCCCCAACTTTATGCCTCGCTCCACACCTTTCTTTTATTTCTGTTACTTCTACCTTTAGCTCTCTCATACGACCTCCTTTCTTACCATAGAATATATATACTACGGAGAAAAAAATCAATAAACACGTTGACAAAACAAAAAGAACTATCGTAGAATGAATTTGAAACTACAGGAGAAAACAAGGAGGACAGAATGCCTGCAAGAGCTGAGCCTAACGTTGTTCCTTTATGCGATGTATTACTGGTTCTACTCATTATCTTCATGGTCATAACACCGATGGTCCAGAAAGGAATCGATATCAAGCTCCCCGAAACCACAGCAGATGCATCTTCAGCACCTTCAAATGTTATAGTCATGACTTTACATAAAGGTGGGAAAGTAGATATCAACCAGCAAGAATATGATCTCGGCCTTATTCAAGACCAGCTAAAAATCATTTACTCCACTCGACAAGATAAAACTATATTCATCAGAGCTGACGCAAAACTTCCCTACAGCAGTATTATTGAGCTCATCGATTTAGCAAAAGGAGCAGGAGTTGAAGTATTGGGGATAATCCCAGAATATTTTACTGAAGAAGAAAATTAATCCTTTCAAGATTCCGACTTCACCCCTCCCTCAACTCATTCAACAAAAAAAAATCTTTTTGGTCTTATATCTTTGGAACAGTCTGTTTATTATTTCATTGGACCAATTACTTCTCTCGAAATAATCAAGCGTTGGATCTCATTTGTCCCTTCGTAGATCTGAAGAAGTTTGGCATCTCTCATGAGCTTTTCTACTGGATAATCTTTCATATATCCATAGCCGCCCAAAATTTGGACGCACTCAGTGGTCACTTTCATGGCAACGTCAGAGCCAAATGCTTTAGCCATAGCTGATTCTTTACCGCATGGCTTTTCCTGGTCCAGAAGCCACGCGGCATGCCAGACAAGATGCCGGGCAGCGTTTATCTCCATCGCCATCTGAGCTATCTTAAAAGATGTGTTTTGAAAAAGAGCAATGGGCTTCCCAAACTGAACTCTCGTTTTTGCATACTCAATCGCATATTCCATAGCTGCTCTAGCCACGCCTACTCCGGCTGCCCCTACAGGCGCTCTCGTTTCATCTAAGGTTTTCATAGCAATGATAAAACCTATCCCCTCTTTTCCTAAAAGATTTTCCTCTGGAATTTTTACATCCTCAAAAAAGAGCTCCGCAGTATTAGAAGCTCTGTGACCCATTTTGTCCTCAATTTTTCCCACGGTTAATCCCGGCGTACCCCCAGGGATAATAAAAGCACTCAATCCTCTCATTCCCCTTTCAGGATTCGAATTGGCAAAGACAACAAACAGATTGGCTATTCCGGCGTTGGAAATAAAACATTTAGAGCCATTTATGATGTATTCTGAACCGACTTTTTCTGCCTTGGTCTTCAGAGCGCCTGCGTCTGATCCTGCTTCTCTTTCGGTGAGGCAAAAAGAGGCAAAAGACATTTTTTCAGTCTGCGAAGTAAGGAATTTCTTTTTCTGTTCATGAGTTCCAAAAAGAATGATAGGTGTGTAAGCCAATGCATTAACCATCATTGTTGTATACATTCCCGCACAACGTGCAGCCAATTCCTCGCTTATGATAACAGTGTCAAGCTTGCCTAATCCACCCCCTCCATATTCTTTGGGAATTGTGCAGGTAAGAAATCCCACTTCAAAGGCTTTTTTCATGACATCTTCGGCAAATTCCTCTCCTTTATCATATTTTGCAGCATTCGGTTTCATTTCCTTTTCGGCAAATTCTCGAGCCGTCTCTTGAAGAGCCTTCTGCTCCTCTGTTAAGCTGAAATCAATCACTCTTTCCTCCTTATTCTTACTTTGTATAGATAATTTAGCATTCTAAAATTCGCACCAAGTTTTATACTTAAATCCTACGCCTATGTCAATTTAAATAGTAGACAAGGAAGCATCTTTTTTTCCTTTATAAAAGACAAATCCATCTTATCAAACGGTTTTTTTTCACCAACTGCCCCTCGCCTTTCCTCTTAGAAGATTAAGAAGGCCGAAAGGAGAATGGCGTTAAAAATCTGAGCGGGAGCTAGGACATCTCCAAATACCCTTATTAAGCCGTCACAAAAAAAGATGTTTCCAGTTTCTATTTAAATAAAACTTTCTCTCTCGCCATCACAAAAACAGGATTTTTGACCTTCAAAATTGCCTCTACAATTTCCTGAGGACGAAGGGCTCTTTGTGGTGAATGCTTTAAATGGAGAAAAAGCTTCTCATCCTCTCTATCAACTGATATCCTTTCAACTGATTCATTCTGATTTTTAGTTAGATAATCATTAACCAATCCTTCTATTTTTTCAAAATCATCATCCAAAGAAACTCCCTCTTTTCTGCAAATCGTTTTCAAGGCTTCCTTTATCTCCCGACTCCTTAAATCAACTGAATAGACCAGAGTTCTCAGATCTTCAGTCAAAGAAGGTTTTAGTGACATCAGTCTCTTCAAGGCCAAGAATTTAACTCCCTCAGGCAGATAATTGTTCACATGGGAAACAAATTCTCTTTCTGAAAACAAGTACTGAGATCTAAATTCAATAACCTCGGCCTTTCCCTCCATACCCAATGGGAGTGCGGGAAGGTAGGAGACCTTCATTTTTGGATGAAAACCTTCTGAATGGACAACTGAAACGCCAGCTCTTCTGAAGCCCCTCTGGATGATATTGTTTAAATCAGTATGAGATATGAACCGCACAGCTTTAAGCTTTGAATAGAATGCTCGATAACGAATAACCTCCCAAGTTTTCTTCCCGAAAATGGAATTAAAATCAGGTAAAGTCTCTATCTTCTCTGGAAACTTTCTCTCCAGCAAAGACGGAAAACTACATCCCTGACATTGACTACATTCATCCTCAAAGCAGGATAAGGATCGATTTTCTTTTAGGGCTTTATCCAGCTCCTGAAGAAGGTGGGATTTTTTGATTCCCGTTTCTATGTGTTCCCATGGAAGTATTGCATCTCTATCCTGCGCTTGAAGGTAAACCTTGTAATCGATTTTCTCAAATTCAAATGCGTCTTCCCAGATTCGAAAGTTGAAACAATCAGCCCAGCTATCAAATCGAACGCCTCTTTTCCAAGCTTGGAGCAAAACTTGATTTAATCGTCTATCGCCCCTGGAAAAGACAGCTTCTAGAATAGAATTTTTAATAGGATGTTTTTTTATTTTTACAAAAGGATATCTCTTTAGACGCGATTTAAGAAACTTGTGCTTTTCTTTTAAAATCTTCTCATCTTCCATCTTTAGCCATTGAAAAGGTGTATGTGGCTTGGGGATGAAGGAGGAAATACTAAGATTAATCTTTGGCGCAGACTTCAAATTTTTGTATCCAATCCGAATAATCGCTTCGATAAGCTTTGTAATTCCCTCTAAATCTTCATCCCTCTCAGTGGGTAGCCCTACCATAAAATAGAGTTTTAGCAATCTCCATCCTAGAGAGAAGGCATTGGAGCAAGCTTCATAAATCTCCTCATCCCCTAATTTTTTATTGATGACACAACGTAATCGCTCGGTCCCTGCTTCTGGAACCAAAGTAAATCCTGTCTTTCTGACCTTGCTGATGTTCTTGGCCAACTCTGAAGAGAGTCCCTCAGGTCGCAGTGAAGGAACAGAAAGAGATATCTTCTGATCTACTAGCCTGGACATCAAGGCCTCAACAATTCCATCGAAATAAGGATAATCACTGACTGAAAGAGAAGACAAAGAAGTATCTTCGTATCCGGTTAACTTTAGACTGTTTAGGATTTTCTTCATAACAAAGGAGGGACTTTTTACTCTCGAAGGAAAATAAATGCTGGAAGCTTGGCAGAATCGACATTGATGTGGACATCCTCTTGCAACTTCCACAGCCACTCTATCAAAAACGACCTTAACGTTGGGCACAATAATCTTTTCAGGGAAAGGGGCTTGATGAAAAGGAAAAAGAATTCTCTTTTCGACTTTTGCTGGAATTCCCTTAATTGGTTTTTCAGCTAGAAGAAAGGATTTAGGAGGCCTATAGGGCGTATACAAAGAAGGCACATAGACTCCTGTAATATCGCTCAGTTCTCTTAATATTTCCTTTTTTTCTTTTAAATCCTCCCTGAGCCTCACGAATTTTTCCACAATCTCTATAAAAGCCTCCTCTCCATCTCCAACCACAAATAAATCGAAAATATCAACGACAGGTTCTGGATTAAAAACAGCCGGACCACCTGCCATGATCAAAGGATACTTGAGGTCCCTATCAAAAGAGAAAAACGGAATATTCCCCAACTCAAGGATAGTCATAATATTTGAATAATTAAGCTCATAGAGCAGAGAGAAACCTAAGATGTCAAACTTGGAAAGAGGAATCCTATTCTCGAGTGAGTAGAGAGGAATGTTTGAACTCCGAAGGCGCTCTTCAAAATCAATCCAAGGAACAAATACTCGTTCAGCCAAGAAGTCAGGATGGTCATTCAGCACAGAATAAAGAATTTTTTGGCCAAGATAGGACATCCCAACCTCATAAACGTCTGGGAAGATTAGAGCGATTTTAGCTTTAGAATTCTCGGGGCTCTTTCTTATTTCATTCCATTCACCCCCCAGATATCGGCCCGGTTTTTCTACATTTTTCAAAAGCTCTTCTAAATCAACCTTTTTTCTCATCTTTATCTCAAGATTTCTCTTTTTATGCTGGTATCCCTATCAACAAGCATTAATCACTCATCAATCTGCAATTATCACCCATCGATTAGTAAATATCAATTATCTAAATTAGGGGGACACAATCTTAATTGAGGAGGTTATATGTTTTTCTATGAAGATTTAGATATAGTTTAAAAACCTTTAATCTTACCTGATTGTTTTCATGAAATTATCTGCTGAGGCGTATGGGAACCGCCAGTGATAAATAATTAAGTATTGTGTCCCCATAATTTTTTGTGTCCCCATAATTTTCAAAGGCATCAGATATTAACGAATCTTCTCATTTTGACGTTTAAAACAAGGGAAACTCCTAAATAATTTGTAAGAAGGGAGGAGCCACCATAGCTCAGCAAAGGCAACGGAATTCCTGTTATCGGGAATAGACCAACGACCATCATAACGTTTATAAAAAACTGGGCAGCAATCATAACCGCTACCATATATATGACATATACCCCAGCCCTATCTCTTGATTTCCCTATGGATCGAAACAACCTCAAAAGGAAAAAAAAGTAAAAAGAAATAACAATCACAACGCCTATAAAGCCGAGTTCTTCACCGATCACTGAGAATATAAAATCTGTGTGTCTGGCAGGGAGGAATCTTAGCTGGCTTTGAGTGCCCTCTCTATATCCCTTTCCTAAAAGTCCCCCTGAACCAATGGCAATTTTTGATTGAAGAATATGATAACCTGAACCCAGAGGATCCTGACCAGGAAAAACCAAGGTTTTCAATCTCTCCTTTTGGTAATCTTTAAGGCCAAAATTCCATCCAACAAAGCCAAGAAGCAAGATGAAAACTAATAAGAAAACTAAGGTTTTTTTCTTTAGCCCAGCAAGGATGAGCGATGCTAAAAAAATGGGAACGTAGCTTAAAGCTGTTCCCAAATCTGGCTGCAAGGCCACAAGCATTACGGGAACGGCAATAATGATACCGCCCAAAACACCTTTTCCTCTGGAAAGGTGTTCCATCTTGAATTCTGAGAATACATAGGCAAGAATAAGAATCACCATTATCTTTGTGATTTCAGAAGGCTGAATCTGAATGAAGGGGAATTTAATCCAGCTCCTTACGCCTCCCTCGAATCTGCCAAGAAGTAACAGCCCGCCCAACATAACAATCGATGCTATATAGAAATAGGGAGAATAGATTACTATTGTTTTATAGTCTATAGAAAGAAATAAAAAGAGGACGATAAAGCTAATGACTATCCAAATAATTTGTTTCACATAATAGTTCCCCGGTAAATAATGGGAGGAACTGTAAATAAATGCCACACCAATAATGGAATTCAACAACAAAAGTGCTATCAGTATCCAATCAATATTTTGGAGCAGACTTCTGTCAATCATATTTTTTCCTGTACAAGTCGAAAAGTAATCTTGCAACCGGAGCTGCGGTTGCACCTCCCATCCCTCCATATTCAACAAGGACGGTTATGACAACCTCTGGATTATCCCTCGGAGCAAATCCAGTAAACCAGGAATGAGTCTTTACTTCTTCCTCTAATTCTTCCAGTCTTTCTTCCTCTGCGGAGCTTATTAGCTGGGTGGAACCGGTCTTGCCGCAAATATCGAACCCAGAAATTCTTGCTGCCCTTCCAGTCCCCTGTTCGTTGACCACCTTCCACATGCCTTCTATTACCTTTTCAAAAACAGATTCTTCAATATCAATCGCCCTGCTCTGGACCAGGTGTTCTCGCTTATCTACCTTTGATGGAGAATTAGAATCAGATATTAAAAGATATGGAGTGACCTTGTATCCTCGATTCGCAATAATGGCAGTATGCACTGCAATCTGAAGTGGGGTCACCAATATGGGCCCTTGACCGATAGCAACAGAAATTGTCTCTCCTGGATACCAGGATTCTCCCCTGGCTTTTTTCTTCCATTGAGGATCGGGAACCAATCCTGCTTTTTCCCCAAGTAAGTCAATACCTGTTTTTCTCCCCATGCCGAGTTTCCTTGCGATGCGGGCGATATTATCAATGCCCATCTCTTTTCCTAACTGATAAAAATATATATTACAGGAATGCCTTATCCCATTATAGAGATTCATCGACCCATGGCCTTGTTCAAACCAGCATGAGCGAGGATGACCATAGATTTGAATCTTTCCAGGGCAGAAATAAGTAGTTTGGTCTGTGATCACACCTAGGTGAAGAGCTCCTAACGCCATCGTAAGCTTGAATATCGACCCTGGAGAATACAAGCCTCGAATAGCTCGATTCTCCAAAGGAAACTCAGGGCTGTTAACTAAATCAAGCCACTCTCCGGGTGTAAAACGATTGATAAATCTATTGGGATCAAAATCAGGATAACTGGCCAGTGCAAGTATTCCGCCATTCCGGGCATCCAAAACAACTACTGCTCCTTCTCTTCCCTCTAAAAGCTCTTCAGCTTTCTGTTGAAGTTCAAAATCCAAACTTAGCCGAATATTCTGACCTTTTTTGGGTTCATGTCTTGTAACTTCACCTTTGCTCCTCCCTAAGCTGTCCACAATTTCTATCTTTTCTCCATCTGTTCCAACCAATCTGTTTTCGCAAACCTTCTCAATTCCTGTCTTCCCCACAAGTTCTCCCATTCGTCTCCCTACGTAGTTACCGCTCTCTATCTCTTCTGGCGACAATTCCTGCAAATATCCTAGCACATGGGCTGCAAAATTCTTGAAGGGATAAAACCTTTTGGGTTCTGCTTCGATTATTAATTCTGGCAATTCTAATTTCCTTGCCTCAATCAAAGCAACCTCTTCAAAAGATAGATTATCTTTGACAACAATAGGTCGGAAAAGAGGCCAGTTTTCATACTTTTTTATTCTTTCTATGACGACATCTTCTTCAAGATCCAAAATCTGCGCAATTTCTTTGCATGATTTATCTAGGTCTTTGCAATTTTCTCTGATTATGGAAACCGTAAAGGAGGCTTCATTATCAGCCAATATGACACCTTCTCGATCCAGAATTAAGCCCCTTGGGGATTGAAGGACAACCTCTCTGATTCGGTTAGCCTCAGATTGCCTTAAAAATTTTTTATAATCAAGAATCTGAGTCTTCCAGAAATAAAAAACCAGAAATACAAACAATATCTCCACAAGGATGAATGTTTTCTGAGTTCTCCCGACTATAGGAGAAAGATCCTCATAAATCTTGTTATTTTCCATCTTTTAAAATTAGGGATTAGCAATTTTGAACTTCCGAAAAAATCGAAATAAAAAGACTCCTAAGAAAGCCGTTGCTAAGGGCTGAAAAAATATCCAGCCGCCCCCAATGTGAGGCCTTTCTGAGAAAACGAAGGAATAAAGGAAAAACCATAAAATTAATTCAATGAATATCAGGATAAAGATGAAGATAAAAATTCTTAAAGGAGAACTGACATCAATCAATATTGATATGTAGCCTGCCAGGAATCCAGTGATTGTTTTCGACAGACCTGAAAACCCAAAAACCCCAAGAGAAAAAGCATCATGAATAAGCCCGCAAAATGTCCCCAAACAGGCGCCGAGAATCTCGCCCCTGGCCAATGCAAAGTAGATGATAACCAAACTGAAAAAATTAAAAAGCGGAGCAGGAGAGAAAAAAAGTTTGCCTAATATGATATTAAAAATAAATGCAGCGATAATGCCGGCACTTATTTTAATAAAAGTTTTCATTTGAGTAACGTATTAACCTAGATTATTCACAAAAAATATTAACATCGGCATTTTTTATTAATAATTCAGGTCAAAAAGGTCTTTGGGATCAATTTTAACAACCGCTACTTGATATAATTGGCGAAAATCAAAATAGGGTTGGACCTTCACTCCTTTAAAGAGAGGATCGCTCTCAGTTATAGAAATTATTTTGCCGACTTTAATCCCAGAAGGATAGATCCCATCAAAACCAGAAGTAACGACCTCTTCTCCCATAGAAATATCTCTCGTCGTAGCGAGAATATAATCTAAAGAACATCTCCCTCTAGCATCACCCTTCAGAACGCCCATGACTCTTTTCTGCGTAAAAACACTGATTCCACTCTCGGTATCAGTTATTAATTGAACTGTAGCTTCCTTCAATGAGATAGGTTCTATAGTCCGTCCTACTAAATGGCCTTTCCCATCAAGAACAACCATGTTTTTCTTAAGGCCATCCAAAGAGCCTTTATCAATGACCAAAGATTTATAAAAATTGCTGGCATCCAGGCCTATGACATGAGCAACAAGAATATTTTCGCGAATCACTAATAAGTTGTCCTGGATTTCTTTCTCTCCTCTAAATCTTCGCAGTGTATTCAGGAGGATGTTGTTTTCTTGTTGTAGAATAAAAATCTCTTCTCTCAATTTTTGATTTTGACCTTGAACATTCTGAAGGTGAAAATAATTCTTCCAGAGATTTGCAATTTTTCGGGTGAATGAGACAGTTACGTGCTGTAGAGGGGAAAAAATTGCAAAAATTGCTTTTTCAAAATAGTTCTGTCTCTGTCCTAAAGGGGCTTGAAGAGAAACCAAGACTAGCTGAATAAAGATTAGTGTTATAAGGACTATTAAACTCTTTTTCTCTTTCAAGAAAAGGGGCATAAAATTTGAATCGATTACATCAGAGATATTTTTTTCAAAAGGTCTAAATCGTCAAGCATCTTTCCCGCACCAAGGACAACCGCAGTCAAAGGATCCTCAGTAATAAAAACCGGCAATTTCGTTTCCTCCCGGATGCGCTTATCCACATTCTTCAGAAGAGAACCTCCTCCTGTAAGGATGATTCCGCGGTCGATTATATCTGCTGAAAGTTCAGGGGGTGTTTTTTCGAGGGCAATCTTAACGGCATTAATAATGGCAGAGACAACATGTTCTAGCGCCTCTCTTATCTCTTGATCATCAACCACAATTGTCTTAGGGATTCCTTCTCTTAAATCTCTTCCTTTAATCTCCATCGTAATAGGCTCATCTAAGGGGTAAGCTGAGCCTATCTCCATCTTAACTAGCTCGGCAGTCTTTTCACCGATAAGCAAATTGTATTTCTTCTTAAGATATTGGATTATGGCCTCATCCATTTCATTACCAGCAATCCGTATAGAATGGTTAAAGACGATACCGTTAAGAGAAATGACGGCTATATCCGTTGTTCCGCCCCCTATATCCACAATCATATTTCCCATGGGTTCTGAGATAGGAAGGTCTGCTCCGACAGATGCTGACATGGGCTGCTCTATCAAGAAGACTTCAGAAGCCTTGGCTCTCAAAGCAACGTCCTTGACTGCTCGTCTTTCAACCTGGGTAATCCCTGTGGGAATTCCGATAACTATTCTCGGTCTGATTAAAAAACCTCGGTTGTTCGTGGATTTCTTGATGAAATAATCAAGCATTTTCTCTGCAATCTCAAAATCAGCGATGACACCATCCCTCATAGGCCTGATAGCAACCACACTGGCCGGAGTTTTTCCCAGCATATCTTTCGCGCGTTTCCCCACAGCCTCAACTTTCCCGGTCTGTCTGTTAATAACCACAATCGACGGCTCCTGCACAATTATTCCTTTTCCTTTTAGAAAAACGAGAGTATTGGCAGTGCCGAGGTCAATGGCTAAATCACAAAACAGCCTTTCCTTAAGCCATCTTAGTAAGCTCATCTATATTCTTCTTTACCTTTAGGACCTATTTAGCATATTTTTTCTTTTCAAGCAAATAAAAATGCTAAATTATTCTTGACTTTTTGTCATAGAGGAATATATATTCAAAAAAATCGAGCATCCCGACTTGAGGAGGTAGTTATGAGCAATGAACTTTACAAGCCTTATGTGCCCGTGGATCAACCCATGAAAGAGATATCTTTTAAAGCAATTTTCTTAGGAATAATCATGGCCGTTATCCTCGGGGCTGCAAATGCTTATTTAGGTCTAATGGTAGGAATGACTGTGGCTGCTACTTTTCCAGCAGCAGTCATTGCCATGGCCGTGCTTCGTCCATTCAAAGGTACAATTCTGGAGGAGAATCTGGCAAGAACTACAGGCGCCGTAGGAGAAGCGCTGGCAGCTGGAGCAATATTCACCATCCCTGCTTTTTTAATGACTGGAGTTTGGACAAAATTCGACTTTGTTAAATCTTCTCTTCTCATGCTCGTAGGAGGAGTTCTCGGCGTTTTTCTCATCATTCTCGTCAGACGGACTCTTGTTGAGGATGCTGAACTCCCCTTCCCAGAAAGCGTGGCTTGCGCAGAGATGGTTAAGACTGGTCAGAAAGCAGGCTCACACGCAGCTTATATGTTCTGGGCAATGGGCTTGGGTGGATTTATTGAGTTCTTCACCAGCAATAATGGCATCAGGGTTATTACACCCTACGCAAGGACCGTCTTTAAGATTCCTGGCCTATCGCGCTTCACCTACCTCGACGGCGATAACGTTGAAGTTACGAAAAGCGCTGGACTCAAAGGGAGAATGTTCATAGAGACACCTGCAGCTAATGCGGCAATGGCTGGAGTCGGATATATCATCGGACCAAAATTAGCCGCACTCACTTTTTCTGGCGGAGTGCTCGGATGGCTTTTCCTAATGCCTATACTTCTCTTAATAAGCGGAGAGTTGGGCACCATTGTTACGAGTTTCGATGGCAACTGGACTGATATGGCTATCTCAGCTTATAACTCTCAGATCAAACCCATTGCTGTAGGAGCCATGCTTGTTGGTGCTTTTTACACTCTTTTTAAAATGCGGAAAAGCCTCGTCACAGGAATTGGCCGTTCCATAGCTGATGTTAAAAAGTCCCGGACTGGAGTGGAAACAGAAACACTGAGGACTGATAAAGACCTCCCGTTTCCTTCAATCGTAATCGCCATTATCGCTTTGATTATCCCTATGATCATTCTTTACAATATATTTACTCATAACATAGGTTCTTCTCTTGTTTCTGCCGTTGTAATGATTATCATGGGGCTTCTTTTCGCGGCAGTGGCCGGCTATCTTGTGGGTATCATCGGTTCATCTTCCAACCCGATTTCTGGTCTAACCCTAACTACGCTGCTTATCGCAGCTTTGATGATGGTACTTATGGGACAAAAAGGAAACGAAGGAATTGCAGCTGTACTGGGAGTAGCTGCGGTTGTCTGTTGTGTAGCTGGTGTGGCTGGAGATATGATCCAGGACTGGAAAGTCGGGCATATTCTTGGAGGGACTCCCTGGCGGATGCAGGTAGGAGGAATAATCGGTGTCGTAGCTGCAGCCTTAACATTAACATTCACTCTCCAGCTGCTGCATAACACCATAGGAATCGGCTCCGAAACGCTCCCTGCACCTCAAGCAGGTCTAATGGCAACCATGTCCAAAGGAATAGTCGGAGGGGAGATGGCCTGGCCTTTAGTAATCTCAGGAATGCTCCTGGCTGTTGTCCTTATCCTTATTGGCTCCCCCTCCCCAATGCTCATAGCTGTAGGGATGTACCTTCCCTTCCGCGCCACTGCCTGTATTTTCTTCGGGGGAGTCATAAAATATATTCTGGACAGCCGATTAAAAAGAAAAAGACTACTGCAAAAGGGAGAGAAATCGTTGAAAACATCGGTCTACTTCTTGCTTCAGGATTGATTGCCGGCCAGGCGCTTACGGGAATTATCACTGCAGCGATAGAAGGCCTTAGCAAACGCTTAGACTTTTCCATGCCAGAAGTCTGGAATAGCGCATGGCTGGGTCTTGTGATATTCTTCGCCCTTGGGTTCATCTTGATCTACCTGCCCTACAAGAAGATGGTCGAAGCTGGTGAGTATGGAGAGGAGACCGAAGGGCAAGAGAGCTAAAACCTAGGCCATAAAGTCATCAGCTTTGAGTGGTGAAAAACGAGAAGAATAAGAGAAGACAAATCAATCTTCTCGACCTCATTCCAGTTCGAAACATAGATTGGAAAAAAGAAGAAGATGGTCTAATTGTCCTGCTTAAGCCGAAATTTAAAAATCCTTTGTTGGTTAAGCATGTCCTCCCCCGATTAAAAAAACCTTACTATAAGATCAAGCTGGATGATGTAGGAAGCGCCTTATGGGAGCTCTGTGATGGGACCCTTACAGTGGAAAAACTGGCAGAACGCATGAAAGATAGATTTGGAGAAAAAATAGAACCTCTTTACGATCGGCTGGCTCTCTTTCTGCAGAATCTGGAGAGAAACCGGCTCATCAAATATAAATGAGATTATTCTTCAGTCTTTAGGCCTTTTGCAAGTCTGAAAGCCCGGAATGTATCAAGGAGTCCAAATCCAGAAGCGGGATCGGGTGCCTCATATCCCAATTTTTTATTGGAGGACGCTCTTCTTAGAATAGAGCGCACAGCTTTAACCAGAGAGCCAGGCTTCTCTTTGAGCGTCTGCATTTTTGCTCGCTCAAAAGCGGAAAGAACAAGAGCTGCGGTTCCGGCAACCGCAGAGATAATGGAAATATTCCGCTTCCAGCAGTATTTTGAAGCTTCTAAAATTTCAGGGTAATCCGAGTCGAGAGCTAAACTCAGGCTCATGACGTCTGCCCCTTTTTCTTGGGTCCTCGGCTCCCTCTCCTCTTCTGGTAACCATGCCCGCTCGCCTCTGGATGACTTCCTCATCAGCTTGCTTGACTGCTTTTGAAACTGTCACGCAAATAGAGAGGCTCACTATTTCTCATATCAGCTTTACAAAAAAGGGAGAATTCCATTAAAATAAATAGTTAAAAACAGAAGAGCTGAAAAATGTCCATCCTTGAAATTGTAAAATACGGAGATCCAATCCTTATCAAAAAAGCAGAAAAGATAAAAAAAATAACAGAAGAAATTGAAGAATTCGCCCAACGCATGCTCCAGACAATGTACGCTGCACCTGGCCTAGGCCTCGCAGCTCCTCAAGTAGGCCGAAGTATCCAACTCATAACGGTTGACCTTTCCAGGGGGGAGAACAACAAAAATTCGATTATACTGGCCAATCCTGAAATAATCAACAAGGAAGGAGAAGTCTTATTAGAGGAAGGCTGTCTGTCTATACCTGATATTCAGGAAAAAGTACTGAGACCTGCTCGCATTGTTATCAAAGGGATAGATCCAAAGGGAGACGAAAAAATTATAGAGGCCGAAGGCCTCTTAGCAAGAGCTTTTTGCCATGAGATTGATCATGTAAATGGCACACTATTCATCGATCGACTCTCTCCACTCAAGAAAGGTCTCATCCGAAAAAAATTGAAAAAGCGCATCCAAGCGGGCAAGATTTCATGAGAATCGTTTTTTTCGGCAGCCCTACATCGGCCCTTCCTTCTCTGAAAAAACTCCGAGAAGCTGGTCATAGTATCGAGCTCGTCATAACTCAACCTGATAAGCCAGTCGGAAGAGGGAAAAAAGTTTCCCCCCCTCCTATTAAGAAACTCGCTCTAGACATGAATATTCCGATCTACCAATCCGAAAAAATCAGAAAAGATACTGGGGCTCTGGAAAAAATTGAGAAGATTCAACCTGATCTCAATGTTGTTGTAGCCTATGGCCAGATTATTCCATCCTCGATCATCTATGTTCCTAAATATAATTCTGTAAATGTGCATTTCTCTTTCCTTCCGAAGTACAGAGGAGCTTCCCCGGTCCAGTGGGCTATCCTCAACGGAGAAACAAAAACAGGGATAACTATTTTTGAACTCAACGAAAAGATGGATGAAGGAGATATTCTCACACAAGAAGAATTCGAGATTCTTCCTCACGAGGACGCCGCAGAACTTGAAACTCGCCTAGCACAAAAAGGAGCAGAGCTGTTGATTGATACAATAGCCAAGATCGACGAAATTGCCCCGCGCAAACAGGATCATTCCATTGCCACTTATGCTCCTCTAATAAAAAAGGAAGATGGAAGAATTGCCTGGACAAAGGATGCCCTCTATATAGAAAGGCAAGTGAGATCATTCACTCCCTGGCCCTCAGCATATGCTTTCCTTGGAGAAAAACGGGTTAAAATTCACAACGGCAGAAAGACAGAAAGCAAAATTGAATCCTCCTCTCATGGCGAAATCTTAGGCATAAAAAAAGAGGGTATTGAGGTCTGTTGTGGAGAGGGAAGTGTGTTTCTTATAGAGAGTCTTCAGCCTGAGAACAGAAAGAAAATGGATGCCTACGTCTTCTCTCTTGGGGCAAAAATCAAACCAGGGGATAAATTTGGATAAGCAAAGAAAGTAGATTTAGAAAGGCTCTATTCTTCTAGAATATATCTATAGGGATTAACGGGTCTCCCATTAACATGAACCTCATAGTGTACATGAGGCCCTCTAGATTTTCCTGTGCTCCCGACTAGTCCGATTGTATCCCCTCTTTTAACTTTCTGACCAGGCTTAACTAACCACTTACTCAGGTGAAGATAGCGCGTCGTGTATCCTCCCCTATGACTAATGACTACTGACTTTCCTCCAATCTTATCTTCCCTGCATCGGATAATGACTCCATCTGCAGTTGCCACAACAGGATTTCCAAAATGAGTAACGATATCGTATCCTCTGTGGAAGGCCCTCTTCCCTGTAAAAGGATCGTCTCTCCAGCCAAAATGAGAAGCTAGATATCCCTTTGTTGGCCAGATGGTAGGAGTAGAGGCAAGAATGGCTTTCTCATTCTCAAAAAAGACCACCAGTTGGCTCAGATTTCTTTCGATCCCTTCTGCCTTTTCACTGATTCTCTTTATATCTTTTAAAGTGAAGGATTGAGAGGATTCTATCGGATTCATCTGTTGACTGTTATTCTGGCTTCCTCCTCCCAAACCGACTTCTTTCAGAACTTCCGGCGATTTGAGACCAGCCATCACATTGAGCTTCTTGGCGTAGTTTTCAAAGTATTCGATAGTGTCTTTGAATTCTTTTATGGACTCCTTCTGTTGGGCAATTTTATCCTTGTACCTTATATTCTCTTCAAGAAGTTCTCTGTACTTTTGGCGGGTAACGTTTACAGTGAAATAATCAACCAAGAAAACCCCCAGGAGGAAGAACACAAAAACTGTGAGACTTACTACTGTTCTTAATGCCTTTTTTGACAGAGTGAGAGTTCTATGTTTCCCTCTATAATGAGGGCAGACGATTAAAGATAAGTACTTCTTTGCCATTGACCTTTTCTCTGATTATGATAAATAATAAAAATTATATGTCAAGTTATTTATTTGCTCTCTGGTAATCCTTTTCCCACATTTTCTTCAATCCATTTGACAATATCCTGGGTAGAACTACACTGCAAAAAAATCATTGATATTCCAATCTTTTCCAATCCGGGAATATCCTTCTCTGGAATGATTCCTCCTGCTATTACAGCAATATCACCTGCTTCCTTTTCTTTGAGGAGATCGATGATTTTGGGGAAAAGAACATTATGGGCACCTGAAAGTATACTCAAACCTACGACATCCACATCCTCCTGAATGGCTGCACTCACTATTTCCTCAGGAGTCCGTCTTAATCCGGTGTATATCACCTCAAAGCCAGCGTCTCTTAAAGATCGACACACCACTTTAGCTCCTCTGTCATGCCCATCAAGACCAGGCTTTGCCACCAAGACTCTAATTTTCTTTTCTGCCATGCTATCCTCCACGAATCGATGCTAGCAATGAAAAAAAAATGCGATAAGCATTAGACATTTTTTCCTTCTATCCTAAGTCTTCCGGCTTCCACACCTTCTCGCTTCATTTCTAATAGGTAGAGGGTTCCCGGTATTCCCCATAAACCTCCTTTAGAGAATCGATAATCTCTCCCAGGGTTGCATAGCTCTTGACACAATCCAGAATAAAAGGCATCAAATTTTGATCATCTTCGGCTGCCTTTTTAAGATCGAGTAACCTTTCTTTGACCTGACTGCTATTCCTGTTTTTCCTGACCTTTTTCAAGCGGGCCAAGTGTTGTCTAGCAACAGCCTCATCGATTTCCAGGATAGAAATAGGCTCATGCTCCATCTCAAAGGCGTTGACTCCTACAATGATCTTCTCCTTTTTTTCCACAGCCTTCTGATACCAATAGGCACTATCAGAGATTTCCTTTTGTGGAAACCCTAATTCTATAGCCCTGACCATACCTCCCATTTCATCTATTTTCTTAATGTAGCCCCTGGTCTCTTTCTCCATTTCATCTGTTAGTTTTTCCACAAAATAGGAACCGCCAAGAGGATCGATGCAGTTGGCTACTCCGCTTTCATGAGCAATTATTTGCTGCGTTCGCAATGCAATAGTGACAGCTTCCTCAGAGGGCAAGGCATATGTTTCATCTAGAGAATTCGTATGAAGAGATTGACTCCCACCCATGATCGCTGCCAAAGCTTGGATGGCAACTCTAATGACATTGTTCTGCGGCTGTTGAGCCATGAGCGAGACTCCTGAGGTCTGAGTGTGAAACCTAAGCCACCAGGATCTTGGGTTCTTTGCTTCAAACCTATCTGTCATAACTTCTGCCCAAATCTTTCTCGCAGCTCTGAACTTAGCAACCTCCTCAAAAAAATCATTATGCGCATTAAAAAAGAAAGAAAGGCGGGGAGCAAAATCATCAACTTCAAGACCTCTCTCCAATGCCCACTCAACATATTCAATCCCATCCCTCAAGGTAAAAGCGAGCTCCTGGACAGCTGTCGACCCGGCTTCTCTTATATGGTAGCCAGATATAGAAATGGTGTTCCACCTCGGGACTTCTTTGGTTCCATATTCAAAAGTATCAACAATCAACTTCATGGATGGTTTAGGAGGAAAAATAAAAGTCTTCTGAGCTATGTATTCTTTAAGAATATCGTTTTGGATTGTTCCGGATATAATTTTGGGGGAAACTCCCTGTTTTTCGGCCACAGCGATATACATCGCCCATAGAATTGCAGCAGGAGGATTTATTGTCATAGAAGTTGAAATTTTATCCAAAGGAATTCCATCAAAAAGAACCTCCATGTCGGCCAGAGAATCAATCGCCACGCCGCATTTTCCTATTTCCCCTTGTGCCAATGGATGGTCAGAGTCAATTCCCATCAAAGTAGGAAGATGAAAAGCAACGCTCAAGCCAGTTTGGCCATGGGAAAGAAGATATTTATATCTATTGTTCGTGTCTTCAGCTGTGCCGAATCCAGAAAACTGCCGCATTGTCCACAAACGTCCACGATACATGGTCGGATGAATTCCTCTTGTATAAGGATATTCTCCAGGAAAAGATAGGTTTTTTTTGTAATCAAAATCAGGAATATCGAGAGGAGTATAAAGCTCTTTTATTTTTTTCCCCGAAACCGTGGTATGCTCATTTTCGCTCTCATTTGAGCATACTTTGTCGTATTCTTCTTTCTTCCAGCGGTTATACAATTCTTTCAATTCCTGCTGGGATGATGACTTCTTTTTCAAATGATCCTCCCTCTATTCTTAATACGATTTGATTGTTGGGAGTAGAAAGTCTTTGACTCTTCTGCGATTCTATTGATCCTCTGTAACTTTAAAAACGATGTCGTTTTCTCTTACCGGGCTTTCAACCTTAAGCCCCACCGGCTCTCCCGGTTTGGCAGATTCCACAGCATTATGCTCTACCTGCATTGACTCAACTTTCTGATAAAAATCTGTGGTGTGACCTTTGAAGTGAATCGTATCGCCAACATGAAGCTCTCCCTTGGTTAACTCCAAAACACCCACGCTTATTTTCGAAAAAAAGTGGGTAATCCTTCCGATTTCTTCCTCCATCAAGGCCTCCTATCAGGATACTCGTTAAAAAATTATCAAAATTACAAGAAATTGGCAAGCTGTTTGTGGGATCAACTGCAGAGCACTGAGCCTCCATTCACATTTAAGACTTCACCAGTTATATGCCGAGCAAGGTCGGATGCCAGAAAAAGAATTGGCCCTGCAACATCTTCTGGTGGAGGAATTCGTCCTAGAGGGATGGACTCTTGAACTCCTCTCCGAAAATCCGCATTTTTAAATACTTCAGCACACATATCTGTATCCACCCAACCAGGAGCAACGCAGTTGACTCGGATACCGAAAGGAGCCAACTCGACTGCAAGAGATTTTGTCAAAGAAACGAGAGCCCCTTTGCTGGCTGCATAATGAGAATGGAATGCTTCTCCTCTCACTGCCGCTGTGGAAGACACATTGATAATCCATCCTTTCTTTTTCTCTTTCATGCTAGGAACGACTGCACTGCAAGCATGGAAGACTCCATCTAGGTTTATCCTCATTGTCTCAGCCCAGATCTCCTCAGACATATCGCCCATCTCACCATATGTCCATATCCCAGCATTGTTAACTAGAATATCTATGCCATCCCATCTTTCTAAGATTTTTTCGACCATAAGTATGACATCGCTTTTTTGGGAGATATCTGCTTTAAAAACCATACATTCTTGATCAAGGTTGGAAATCCCTTCTTTTACCTCTTCTGCCGCCTGCCTTTGGCTAAGATAATTTATCGCAACATCGCTACCGGCTCTGGCAAACAAGAGGGATGTCGCCTTGCCTATCCCTCTTGAACCACCGGTTATTAAAGCCTTCCTTCCCTCTAAGCTAATCATTCCTCCTCCTCAATGTTATCATTATATAGCCTGGATTATTCATGATTCTTTTCTTATGAATAATTCAGGATAATTATAGATTACCCTTTAAAATGTCACTGCAAGCGATTGAATAGAGTCTGCTGATCTCAATCTCTCTCAGTACTCCAGAGATAGGGCCTCCATTTCATCAAACTGGAAGTATCGGTAAATCTCCTGCTCATTCGGAATGATCTTTTCTTTAAACACAGAGAAGTATTCTTCTGGAGTAGGAAGTTTACCTTCTAAAGCTGCTATTGCTGCAAGCTCAGCCGAACCTAGATAAACGCGTGTATCATCTCCAATTCGGTTATCAAAATTTCGTGTAGAGGTTGAAATAATCGTAGTCTCAGGCCGCACCCTCGCCTGATTTCCCATGCATAGAGAACATCCAGGAATCTCAGTCCTCGCTCCAACGCTGGCGTAAATTGTGAAGTAACCCTCCCTCATCAACTGGGCCCTATCCATCTTGGTTGGTGGAGTTAACCAAACCCGGGTTTTTAAGTAACCAGCGCCTTCGAAAACTTTTCCGGCTGCACGGAAATGCCCAATGTTTGTCATACAGGATCCGATGAATATCTCATCGATCTTATCAGCCGCAACATCAGAGAGGAGATTTACATCATCAGGATCATTCGGGCAGGCAACAATCGGTTCTTTGATATCCGGAAGGCTTATCTCGAGAACGGAAGCATACTCGGCATTCCCATCTCTCCTAAGAAGAACTGGAGTGTCCAACCATTCTCTGCACGCATCGATCCTTCTTCTTAATGTGTCAGCATCCTTATACCCATCCTCTATCATTTTCTCCATTAAAGCGATATTGCTCGTTAGATAGGCGGCTACGCTCTCCTCGCTGAGCGCAATCGTCCCTCCTGCAGCAGAACGTTCGGCTGTTGCATTTGATAACTCGAACGCTTGTTCAACTGTGAGGTCCGGCAACCCTTCCATCTCGATTAATCGGCCATTGAATATATTTCTTTTTCCCTCTTTTGAGACTGTTAACAATCCTTCCTGGATGGCAAAATAGGGAATAGAATTCACAACATCTCTGAGAGTGATCCCGGGATTTAGCTTTCCTTTAAACTTAACCAGGACAGATTCTGGCATATCTAAAGGCATGAAGCCCAAGGCACCTGCAAAAGCGACAAGCCCTGAGCCTGCCGGAAAGCTGAGCCCGAGCGGGAAACGCGTATGAGAATCGCCACCAGTTCCCATGGCATCTGGAACAAGGAAACGATTTATCCAAGAATGAATAATCCCATCTCCTGGTTTGAGTGCCACACCTTTTCGTTCGGTAATGAATTCAGCCAGAGATCTATGCATTTTGACATCTGAGAGCTTGGGGTAAGCGGCTGTATGACAGAAAGACTGCATGAATAACTCTGATTGAAATTCTATACAGGCAAGCTCTTTCAACTCGTCTGCAGTCATCGGACCCGTAGTATCTTGTGAGCCAACGGTTGTCATCTTCGGCTCGCATGCTGTTCCCGGAAGCGCTCCTTCCATACTACAGGCTTTCCCGACTATTTTTTGAGCCAGGGAATACCCCTGCCCTTCCCTCGGGGAAGGCTTCTCTATGGTGGTGAAGAAATCTGCTTCTGGTATATCAAGGGCTTTTCGTGCTTTGGCTGTCAGTGAGCGGCCGATGATTAAATTCAAGCGTCCTCCAGTTCTGAATTCATCCTTGAGAGTTGGAGGATGAAACTTAAAAGAGGCCATCGTCTCCCCTGATTCGTTCATGATGGTTTCCTCTTTTGTATCCACGATAATAATATCGCCTGTTTTCAGCTTTTCTACATTACATATTATTGGAAGCCCACCTGAGTCCTCTACAGTGTTAAAGAAGATCGGAGCAATCAATCCACCGATAACAATTCCTCCTCGCCGTTTATTGGGCACATAAGGAATATCCACTCCGATATGCCAGAGCATGGAATTTGTAGCAGACTTTCTTGAGGAGCCAGCACCTACTACATCCGCCACAAAAGCCACCTGATGCCCTTCATCTCGGAATTTTTTTATTGTCTCAATTCCGCCGGGAAATCTCGTCTCACCCATAGAGAGGGCATGAAGAGGGATATCAGGCCTGCTCCAGGCATGCTTTGCAGGAGACAGATCGTCAGTATTCACCTCTCCATCCACTCTGAATATCTTGAGGGAATGCTTCTCAGGAAATTGTGGCTTAGAGAGGAACCAATCCCCAGTGGCCCACGAAGATAGCACCTCTTTGGCATAAGGATTGCTTTTTGACATTTCAACGATCCTAACAAAAGCACTGTAAATCAGAATCGTCTGTTTCAATGCCTTTACAGCTTCAGACGCTAGTTCTCTATCCTCTAAAAGCTCTATCAAAGGTTCTATGTTATATCCTCCGAGCATTGTACCCAGGAGAAAGACAGCCTCTGACTTAGTCAGCACAGGAGAAGAGATTTTGCCCTTGGCTGCCTTTTCCAACCAAGCTGCTTTTACCTTTGCCGCCGGATCAACGCCTGGAGCCACTCGCTCTTTCAAGAGTTTCACGAGTAGATCTTCTTTATCCTTGGGTGGATTTTCCAGTAGTCCACAAATCTCCCCGACATCTTCTGGATTTAATGGCAAGGGAGGGATCCCCTGTGTTTGCCTTTCAGCTTCATGCTTAAAATATGATTCCAGCATTATGACCTCTCCATAGTTATTTTTATGAATAATCCGGGTTT
>CP070825.1:1513721-1534490 GCA_020344415.1 Candidatus Aminicenantota bacterium | reverse complement strand
GCTATTTACATTAAAAATCAGTAAGTTAACAAATATTTTCAATGCGCTTCGTTTTTGCCTAGCTTCTTATCCAAAAAAGTAGTCTGTTCCTTTTTTTATTTTGTGCAGGATGTCTTTTCTGAATAGCCGGCCAAGCGGGAGATGACCTCTTCAATGGTGCTGCCCTCGGCTGTGAGAAAACTTTCGAATCCCTTGCCTAATGCGGAAATGGCTGTTTTCAAGAAATCACGGTTTTTCTTCAAGCTGTAGCCGGTGAAATTCTTTTCGACATTTCCCTCTAGGTCGGAATGGTAGTCGAGCACCTTGACCGAGGTTCTACAAGAAAGACCAAAGCTTTTAAGATCCAGCTCTTTAATTTTCTTCGAGGCCTTGCTCCTGAAATAGGCCTTGAGGTTTTTCAGGTCGCAGACAAATGACCACTGGGTTCCACCGCGGTCGAACTGGTTGAGAATCTTGAATCCGTAATCCACAGCATCGTCTTTTTCAGGATCGAAATCCCGGATCATCTGGGCGCCATGAATGAAGCGCTGCTGTCTGTGGCTTTTGAGGTCTATGGCCTTGTCTCCTCCGAAATCCTTGTATCTCTTGATGTTTTTGACTTCTGCAACATATTTTGTGTTGCAGAGGACAGGAAAAGGGAGATCTTTCCCTTTGAAAATGTTAATTTCTCCATCCAGAAACTCGATGACAGCGCTGTTCCCCTTCCTGTCTGCCGTGAAGAAATGCCAGGTCCAGCCATCGATCGTGAGGTCATGAACGCTTTGGACTACCTGTTCAACTGTCTCGAAACTGTCCAGGATATACTGCATCCAGAGCATCATGAAGAGCAGGGGTTTGGATTCGTCCACAGGGAAGCGGGTGCCATCCAGAGTCATTTCCTCGATGAAGAGACCTGCCTCATTCATCCCTCCGTCGGGAAAATCGCGGCAGAAAGGGTTGAATGTGACCGAACCGTACTTGGAGATCCATTCGAAGGGAGGGTTGGACGCTGGTTTGCCTGATAGGAGCTCCTTCCAGGATACGGCTGTTTTCCGGACACCCCGCTTATTGATAACGACAAGGCCGGGAACATGATTTCTTGCGCCAAGATTATGACCGACTATCAGAATGCTCCCCTTTTTAAGTGTGAAAGTCTGACAGGGGAGGATATCCGAAACGGTTCCAAGAAGCAGGACGATTGAAAGAGTGATGAGAAAAACGGTTTTTCGATGCATATTGATCACCTTTGAGATAAGTAAAAAATCTATTCTATACTAACTACGAATCCAACAGGCAGAAAGTTCCCGCCGATGTTTTTCTGTGAGCAGAAATTGATGAAAGATATAAGGGGTTTATGGTAAGCTAAGAAGCACATTTTTTAATAAACATTTCCAAAGAATTTCAGTAAAAAAAAGAATATTCTTGAGGAGGTTTTAATGAGAAAAAATATTTGGCTCTTCATTACGACGGCAATTCTTTTGTTTTGTATTTCAGTTGTCCTTCAACCACAGGAAAAAACGTTTGTTCCTATTGATGTTGACGTCCCTTTTCCCCCCAGTCCTGTTAAGTGTGAAAGGGAGGTTCATTTTTTATACGAACTCCACATCACGAATTTCAGTTCAACTGATATGAGATTACTAGGTCTTGAGGTGATAGGGAAAGGCAAAACCGATCGGTCTCTTGGGATTTACAAAGACAAATCACTCAAAGATTTAATATATCTTCCAGGTACTCCAATGGCCAAGGATAAACAGGTAATCAGTGGAGGAAAAAGAGCCATCGTTACTCTGTGGCTTACCATAGAGGGCGATAAGACCGTCCCCTCTCACTTGGCCCATCACTTGTGGGTTCAGTATTCGAATTGGAAGAAAGAGGAGGTTGAGGAAACCCTGGATGCAGGTTTAATCGAAGTTCGTCAATTTACTCCGCCGGTTCTCGGTCCTCCTTTGGAAAGTGGAGAGTGGATCACGGTTCCCCATAATATCATCGGTCGGCGGGCTGTTATAGCTCTTGACGGAAAAGCCAGGGCAGCCCAGCGCTATGGCATGGACCTGATGAAGTTTGGCCCGGACGGCAAGCTTGTTTCAGGTGATAAAACCAAGAATGAAAACTGGTACGGATTCGGTGCAAAACTCATTGCCGTTGCAGACGGAGTCGTCTCTTACGTGCATGACGGAGAGCCGGAAAATGTCCCTTATGTTACACCCAAACGGGGAACCTTAACCCGGGAAAACGTTGGAGGGAATATCGTTATCCTCGATATTGGAGACGGGATTTATGCTGTCTATGCTCACGTAAAACAAAATAGTATCCAGGTTGAGGTTGGCGAAATGGTAAAGAAAGGTCAAGTTCTGGCTGAACTCGGAAACACGGGAAATTCCGGTGGGCCGCACCTTCACTTTCACGTGGTAGATCAGAATATGGTCCTGGCTGCTGAGGGTATCCCTTATGTTTTCGAATCGTTCGAAATCATGCGCAAGCTGGACTTGAATGATGTTGCAGAGCTATATATGAAACTAGCCTCGTGGAAATCAGAGGAAAACCCAAAACCGGATAAGAGAAGAATGGAAACGCCTCTGAATTTTTATGTCATTCGTTTTTCTGTTGAGTAATAGGGCAGAGTCAACATTCTTGTAGATGATTTCACCTTTATTGTGGCAGTGCCTGCATTTTTTGGCAATTGACATTTAAGTGGAGTTAAAGGAAAAATATTAATAATAAACATGTTCTCACCCCCAATTATATAAGCCAGAAAGAAGGAGGGATGCGCTATGTTTGCACGTCTCACTCTAGCTCAGATTAAGACAGGCAGGATAGATCAATTTATTAAGCTCTTTGAAGAGAGCATTGTGCCTGCGGCAAAATCCCAGAAGGGCTATTGCGGGGCTTATCTTTTAGTAGATAGCAAAACCGGCCAACGCGTTTCCATTACCTTATGGAACAGTGAAGAGGATGCCATTGCGAATGAAAAGAGCCGCTACTACCAAGAGCAAGTGGCTAAATCTTTAACCTACTACACAAAACCACCCATTCGAGAAGGATATGAGGTGGCTGTTCAGAAATAAATACAGAATAAGCGGGTCAATTTGACTACTATCCCATTAATTGCTATTCTTTTGATAAGTTTAGAGGAAAAGGGTCAATTGTGTCTATAGAGTGCCCTAATTGTAATTTTGGCAATCCTGCAGATACAAAATTCTGCGGTAACTGCGGGATCCAGCTTCCTCCCTCAGAGGATGTCTCTATTACTCGGACCAAGACTTTCGATATTCCCAAAGAAGAATTAACAACAGGCTCCACATTTGCAGGGAGATACCGGATTATCGAAGAACTGGGCAAGGGAGGAATGGGCAAGGTCTACAAGGCTCTGGATACTGAGGTAAATGAAAAGGTTGCACTCAAGCTCATAAAACCTGAGATTGCTTCAGATAAAAAGGTGATCGAGCGTTTCAGAAGCGAATTGAAATTTGCCAGAAAGATCAGGCATAAAAACGTATGCCAGATGTATGACCTGAACAAAGAGGAAGGTGCCTATTATATCACTATGGAATATGTATCTGGGGGAAATTTAAAGAGTTTCATTAGAAGAGCCAAACGATTAGATGTAGAAACAGCTGTTTCTATAGCCAAAGACGTATGCGAAGGGCTGGCTGAAGCCCATAGATTGGGTGTTGTGCATCGTGATTTGAAGCCTCAGAACATCATGGTGGATGATGAAGGGAATGCCCGCATTATGGATTTTGGGATCGCACGCTCTCTTGATGCAGAAGGCATTACAGCAGAAGGTGCTATGATCGGCACTCCTGAATACATGTCTCCTGAACAGGTAGATGGGACGGAGGCAGATCCACGCTCGGATATCTATTCTATAGGAGTTATTCTTTATGAAGCAGTGACCGGCAGAGTGCCTTTTAAGGGTAATACCGCTTTCAGTATCGCTATGAAGCACAAGTCTGAAACTCCGCGAGAGCCGAGGGAAATAAATCCTCATATACCAGATGCGCTCAGCCGGCTGATTCTGAAATGCATGGAAAAAGATAAAGGTATGCGGTTTCAGAAGGCAGAGGATTTACTTTCTGATCTGAATGCAGTAGAGCAGGAAATTCCTACGGGAGAAAGAGCTTATCCCAAAAGAGAATTGTTGTTGGGGTTAACCTGGCTTCAGTTGAAAGAAAGAAAAATTATTCCAATCCTGGCAGTTTTTATCGGTGGCGGATTAGCCATCTTGGCATTTCTTAACTACATTATTATTAAAAACTATAATCTTCCGAGGAAAACACTGGACATTACCACAGTAACGATTGTTTGTGGATTAATCTGCACCTTGATCTGGTTGTGGTTCCACGGAATTGAAAAAAGGCGCAGAAGGATAAAGATTGAATTCTTTTTGATTCCATCGGTGATACTGATAGCAGCTTTAATTAATTTATCTCTCTTTCTTGGTATCGAACAGGGGGAAAATTCCCTGGCTGTGCTGCCCATCAAGGATCTTAGCCCACAAAAGGACCAGGAAATTTATTGCGAGGGTATACACGAAGATATCATTAGGATTATCAACCGAGTCATTCCAGATTTGAAAGTTATTGATGACTGGTCAGTTAAAAAGTATGCAGATACAGATAAAGATGTTAGAGAGATTGGAAAAGAATTGAACGCAGATTATATTCTTTCAGTAAGCCTCATGATTGAAGGTGGGAAGATTCGTGTAACTGCCAAACTGATAGACGCGAAAAGTGGATTTGTCATCGAGGCATATCCACCATATTATTGCGATTTTGATTTTAGTAATTATGCTGAAGTACAACAAAAAATAGCCCTCAATATCGCAAATCAGCTGAAGCTTCCTTACCAAAATGAACAAATTCCAGAACTAAGAAAAATTGTGACTGCAGAGAGGAGGGCTTTGGAATATTATGGAACTGCGAGGGATTTTGAAGCAATATTCAGAGATACTAGCGAAGAAAGATTTTTCGAAGAGAGCGTGAAAAAGTATCAAGAGGCAATTAAGATCGATCCTAATTATGCCTTAGCTTATTGGGGATTGGGCAATGTTTATGAATCCCATTTTATTAGGAAAGGAAACAAGGAAGAAGACCTTGATTTGATGGAGAAGAATTTCAGAAGAGCTATTGAAATAGATCCCGGGCTAGCAGAGGCCTATCTTGGATTGGGGTGGATTTACTTTTATAAATTCAGTTATGACGATGCTTACTATTATTTTAAGTTAGCCCGTCAAAAGGATCCAGATAATTCATCTGTTAATTATCAGATAGGGTCTTTTTTAAAGAGCATGGGTCTGAATAGGCCTGCTATTGCATATTATTCCAAATCTTTGGAGACTAATCCACTGCATATTAGATGTTACGAACTGCTCGCCCAGTGCTATAGCTTTATCGGAGATTTTGATAAAGCTGTTGAGCGGATTAAAACAGCTCTGAGCATTGAACCGAGCGGTTCGCTGTATCTTCAGAATTCCAGACATCTCATTATGAAGAAGAACTTTGCCGAAGCCGAATTGGAAATGGCGAAAGTCAAAGAAACTACTCTTTTGAGCTCTCGTATCCAATTAAATCGGGCCTTGTTATTTGCGGCAAAAGGCGAAAGAGAATTAGCGCTTGAGCTTATGAAAGATTTTCATGATTCATATAGAATTGAAGTAACTACCATATATTCACTTTTGGGATTGGATGATAAGGCCATTGAATGTATAGAGAGGGGCATTAGAGAGGCGCTGAGAGAACAGTTCTCTGAATATTATTCATATTCTTTTCTGAATAGTAATCCCTATTATGATAGCTTAAAAGACGATTCCCGATTTCTGGAAATTTTAGAGAAAGAAAGATATAAGTATCAAGAAAGAATGAGCAAGTATGGAGATTTGTGAATCATTTGAAGCTTTAACTTTTAATAGTGCTTGATCGTCTTAATTTTTGATGGATTTAATTTTGAAGTTTTTTTATAATCTAGCTGTCTTCAAAAGAGGAAGTAGATAAACAAGAAAGTTGTGTTGCATTTCCTGGTTCTTCCAAAAAGGAAATGAGCGCCAAAAAATAAAACAAGAATTTTACCCGTAAAAGGGAAAGGAGGAGGTTATGAGATTTAAAATTCAATCATTTATTTTTGTCTTTATCGTCTGCTTTTTAGTTTTCTCTTACATCCCAATGCAGGGAGAGATGCAGGAGGATCCACAAAATAGGAGAGTTTTTTTCGGGGCCGAGTTGAATGAAAAGATGCAAAAAGGTCTAATTTCTCGAATTGAAGGCCTGGGAGAACTTTATAAAAAAGGAAAGTTTAAAAAAATAGGCGACTTTTACAAAGAGACTGGTGTACTCACGAGGGATGACTTACAGATGATTAAGGGAAGTGATAAGATTACCAAATACTTTAAGTTGCTGTCCGAAAGGAACGTAGAAAGTGTCACATTTACTGCAGATTATGTATATGCGGACAAATTGAAGGGTATTACAGTAAGCGATCTTTTAGAAACGGGAGTCATTCAAGAGAAATACATCCCTGCTGGCGTAACACTTGAAAAAAAGGTTACTCACGCGGCCCGTGCGCAAATCTCTTATTCGTTCACATTAAAGGGAAAAAAATATAATAGCCTTGGTTCTTGGTGGGGTGGATTTCACATCGACAGTTGTCCGTGGTTGTAGAACTTAATTATTTGATTGCCTGTGACCATATTTTTCCAGAGGGAAGACCTGAAGATATAAGACTTCTCGATTTTTATCCGTATCACCAGAAATAAGTCTTATAATTAATTCGGCTGCATGATCGCTGCATTCTCTTTCTATCTGTATATCAGTAAAGATTAACTCAAACAGCCTTGACGGGAGAGCTGTGCCTCATTATTATGGTGGTTGGCTGAACTCTTCCAAGCGGTGTTGGAAGTTTTTATGGGACGAAAGGAGAAAATTTTACTATGTTCAAATTGAAAGAGGTGCTATTCAAAAAAGATATACCAGGTTCTGAGATTCAGGAGCAGGATGAAACTCAACGAATTCAGATAGCTACATGTGTTCTCCTCCTCGAGGTGGCAAAGTCTGACGATGAGTTCAGCAGTATAGAGAAGACGACAATCTCTGCAGTCTTGAAAAAGAAGTTTCAGATGTCGGATGAGGCTGCCGAGGAATTGATGAAGATTGCTAAAGGAAGGAGGGAAGAGAGCATTGATCTGTGGGAATTTACCAACCTTATCAATGAGAATTATCCCAGGGAGAGAAAGATCAGGCTTGTCGAGGCTGCCTGGCGAGTCATATATGCTGATCGAAAGCTGGATAAGTATGAAGATCATTTGGTCCACAAATTAGCGAAATTACTCAGGCTGGAACATAAGGACATGATTGAGGCCAAAGTGAGGGTTCTGGACGAGATAAGGTCTTGAACGGATTTAGACCATATGGGACACGTTTATATGACTATGCGCTTATTCTTCAGAGCATAAAAAAGTATTTTTACCCTGGGAGTAGTAATATTTAAGTATATAAAAGACAATTAAAGTATATATAAGCATATTTAAATCAGGAGCGCCAAGCAATTTTCTCAACAGGCAGGATGAATCCAAAGGTGATTTGGTGCAAAAGAGGAGGACAATGCTATTTTGACTTCAGATTTTCCATATGCTATAAGTTTGTCATCGATAGTTATTAAGAGGGAGCTATTTTTATAACTTAAACCTTTCCGGCCATGGAAGATTGATTCATATATTTTATGAAAAGGATTTTTTGCCTGATAGATGCTGAGCTTTTCGTATAATACCCTAAGAAGCCTTATATTGACAATTCCTATTATTCCGAAACCGAAAGCTATCGGTTTAGAAAACATACCCAGAAAAGGCCCGGTAATCTATGTCTACAATCATGTGACTCTCCGAGGCGAACCCGTATATGTTGGGATGGCGGCCCCAGCAGAACCAAACATAAGATTCTTTGCTGGGACTACACTTACAGATCCGGAATTTTTTAAGATATTAAAAAGGGATGTTGAAAGCTCCATTTTTTCTCAGAAGTATCAAAGGATTATAAAAAAAAATCGATCAGCAACGTTCTGGTATACTAAACTGATTGAATTTCTTGCAGGCTATGTTCTTGCACAGACAAATAGAATAAGATTAATAGGAGTGGATTTGTTTGATCCTGTGACAGAGGAAGAAAAGAACAAGAGACAAAGGACCAATAGAAAAGCATTGGTTGAATGCATAAAGAGCTTGGAGAATAATATTCCCCTCGCCATTGCACCGAGCGGTGGCAAAACACACGATGGAGTTGAAACTCCAATCTATAATACAATCGTCCCTACGCTGGCCAGCATGCTTTATAAGAAAGGGAAAGTGGTAAAGATAGTGCCCAGTGTTGTCAAGGAGAGACCTTTAATCAATCAAAAGACTTATTGGTTTTATGCTGCTGATAGAATTTTTATTTACAGAGCTGTGAGACGGCTTATGAACATGTTACGCATAAAAAGCTACAAGAAGCCCTGTCTGACCGTTGAGTTTTTACCACATTTAACCTTTAAGAATGGCAAGCCTTCGAGGCCTGAAAAGATTGAGTTTGTACAGAATCTTCAGCAAATAATATTCCGTGCTTTAAAGGCAGAATGAAAAAAGGAAGATAGTACTAACTTTTCTTGTGAAAAAACTTTTATTCCGCTTTTAAATATTTGGCCAGCCATTCGTGAACAATTTTCCACCAGAGCTCAGCATTTTGAGGCTTGCTTATAAAATGGGTCTCATCTGGGAAATAAACGAGTTTGGAAGGAACACCCATCCTTTGGAGTGAAGTGTACATCTGAAAACCTTGAGTTACAGGAACTCGGAAATCATATTGACCGTGAATGACTAGACAAGGTGTTTTGAAATTCTGGACAAAAGAACTTGGAGAGAATTTTTCATATTGTCTAGGGCTAGTCCAGGGAGTGCCCTTGAATTCCCATTCAGGGAACCAAAGCTCCTCTGTAGATGCATACATGCTTCTCAAGTCAAAGACTCCAGCGTGAGAAATGAGGCATCTGTATGTGTCTGTGTGCCCGGCAATCCAATTGATCATATAACCGCCATATGAAGCCCCTGCCGCACCTTTAAGATTTGGGTTGATGAAATCATATTTGGATAGAACAAAGTTCAATCCCAACATCAGATCGATATATGGCTTTCCACCCCAATCGCCAGATATGCTGTCTGTAAACCGTTGTCCATAACCGGTACTTCCGTGAAAATTAATCATGACTACTACATAACCAGGAGACGCGAACATTTGAGCGTTCCAGCGATAATGGAATTCATCTTCCCAGGCGCCTTGGGGTCCGCCATGAATGAGCATAACCAGAGCGTATTTTTTTTCAGGATCGAACGAAGGAGGTTTCAAAATCAAGCCGTGAACCTTATCAGCGCCAGCTCCCTTAAACCAGAATTCCTCGAGAGGATTCATTTCCACTTCAGCCAGGATTTTTTTATTAACCTCAGTTATTTGTTTGAGATCTTCATTTTTTATGTTGTAGCCAAATATTTCTGTGGGCTGGTTAATAGCTTCCTTTGTGAAGATAATATTTTCTCCATCTGGACTCACGGCAAAGCTCCCTGTTGTCATCTTATCTACGACTTTTTCAATTCCGCGATTCGCCAGAGAGATTCTGTAAATCGGGCGGAATCCCATCTCAGGGCAGGAAAAGTAGATGTGTTTGCCATCAGGTGTCCAGGTTATGTTTCCTATCGAACGGTCAAAGTCTCTTGTTAGGTTAACGGACCGTCCATATTTTCGGTCATAGAGTATCAGCGAATATTTGTCTGCCTCAAAGCCGGGTCGGGCCATCGCACGATAGGCTATGAATCGGCCGTCAGGTGAATAGTGGGGCGAATTATCGTTGGCCTTGTTCTGGGTTATTAGCTTAATCTCTTTGTCTTTGAGCGATACGATAAATAAGTCGTTATTAGTGCTGGTTGCTACTACAGGATCCTTGTTCATCACCAGGCAGATTTCCTGACTATCTGGAGAGAATGTGTAGTCATGAGCGCTTCCCAGAGATATAGGAGGGCAGTCATATATGCCTGGCGTTAGATCCTTTGATTTTCCTCCCTCAGCAGGCACGATAAACAAGTGACTTCTTTTCTCATCCCGCCAATGATTCCAGTGACGGAAAAGCAGGCCATCGAAGATTTTTGCCTTGATCTTGCTTTTCTTTTTTTCTTGCTCTCTCTTTTTGTTGCAATCTTCATCAGGACAATCTGGGTAAACATCTGAAATGTAAGCCAAGTGTTTTCCATCAGGAGACCAGATTACACCCCCGGCTCCAGTAGGAGCATCTGTGATCGGGTAGGCCTCCCCCCCTGTTAAATTTATCATCCAGATTTGAGAGGAACCGCTGCGAGTGGAAATGAAAGCAATCTTTTTTCCGCTCGGAGACCAGCGGGGTCTAAAATCAGCTTGAGGAGAGGTAGTCAGCCGGCGAAGGGAATTTCCGTCAATGGATAAAAGCCATATGTCACTGTTGCTTGAGTTTTCTTCCTTGTTCATTTCTGTGATGACAAAAGCAATCGTTTTTCCATCAGGCGAGAGCTGAGGGTCGCTTATTCGTTTGATTTTAATGAGGTCATCATATGTAAGGGAGTGAGTAGCCGCAGAGAGTCTGGGGAGTGCTAGGAAGAATGAGATGATAAATAGAATAATCGATAATAGAATTATGCGAATACACAAACGTATTTGTTTCATGTTATCCTCCTATGGGCTTGCGTCTCAAAATTTGACATTTGAGATTTGACTCTTGCTTTAAAACCCAAGCTCTTTGATTATATGTTTGGCTCCTGAAAATTTTTCGGTAATAAAAAGAACGTAGCGGATATCAACGCTGATTGTTCTTTGAAGCTCTGGAACGATGTAGTAATCAGCAGTGACGCTCTCGTAGGTCATATCAAAAATAATGCCGATTTGCTCTCCCTTTGCATTGAGAGTTGGAGAGCCGGAGTTTCCTCCTGTGACACTTGTAGTGTTAAGAAAACAGGCTGGTATATCATTGAGCTTCTTATCAATATAGGGGCCAAAATCTTTTATTTTGTATAGATTTTTGAGCTTTCCTGGAACATTGAAGGGAAATTTTCCTGTGTCTTTCTCGATGACTCCTCCCAAGGTTGTCTGAGGCCGGTAATAAACTGCGTCTCTGGGATAGTAGCCTTTGATAAATCCATAGGTAAAACGGATAGTAGAGTTGGCATCAGGAGCAATTCTTCCCTTCTTCTGCTTTATCAAGGCATTCTCATAAACTTTTTTCAGTTCAAGGCGCTCTTGTCCAAGGACTTTGCTTTCATCTCGTAACGCTTTCATTTCTTTTTCAAGTTCAGAAGCGAGATTGAGAATGGGATCTCCGAGTTTCAAAAGCTCATCTGGCTCCATCCCGATTAACTTCAGTCTTTTTTTGGGCTCGGCCAGCGAAGTCTGATCATAGAGGGAGTCAACAAAATCATCTACTGCTTTTTCCGAACGTTTGCTGATGAGATCTTTGATTGCTGAAGGAAGTTGGTCTTCAGGCAGATCGAAGAGCTTCTTCATCTGGTGCTTTAGAAAGGCCCTGTCAGTTTTGAGGTCATACCCTCTTTCGGCAAGCTGGATTCGCATCTTGATAAGAGGAAAATTCCTCTCTTGGTAGGAAGGCTCTCTTTCCATATCGGGCTTTTGTCTCTCTTCGGCCGTTCTATAAACAAGATATCCCTGGGAAAGTAATGTCGAACCCATATAAGAGCTCACAATCTGAGAAAGCGAGCTGTTTTTCAGGGAATATCTGGCATATCTTTTCATAAACGTTTCTATTTTTTTAAGAATATCACCGTATTTCTTTTTTCTTTCTGAGTCTTGATCAACCCAACCCAGGAAATCTTTTTCCATGACTTTTTTCTTCTCCACAAGGGAGATTTTTCTCATGCCTTCAATTTTTCCCTGATAATTTTTTAGACCGTTGTTGAGCCCATTGAGAATACTTGCGTATTTGATTTGAATGTCTCTCTTGTCCTTCCCCGCTGTTTCAAAGAAAGCGATGATGTCTTTGAATTCTTCCATTCTTTTTTTCAGATTTTCTATATCAAATTGAAGCTCAGAGAGGGTGTAATTCCTGTAGGTTCTTCCCGGATAGCCCATGACAAATGAGAAATCTCCTTCTTTGAATCCTTCGGTCGAGATCTTTATTATGGATTTGGGCTTGTAAGGAACATTTTCCAGGCTATGGTCGACTCCTACATTATCTTTTGATACGTAAGCCCTTAAAAATGTAAAATCACATGTGTGACGAGGCCACATCCAGTTGTCGATGTCACCGCCAAAATTTCCAAGATCTCGGGGAGGAGCGTAAGAGATTCTGATGTCCTTTATTCTTTTAAACCGGAAAAGGTAGTAATTATTCCCGCTGTACATGTTTGTTACAGTGGCACGGAGATCTTTGCCCGCATTTTCCGCTTCAGAAATCAATTTTTTTCTTGCTTTATCTATTGCTTCGTATCTCTCCCTATAAGTCATGTCAGGTTTAATCGTAGACAGAATTTCATCTGTCACATCTTCATATCCTAGGAGGACATCTGCGATATATCCTTTGGCAGGGATTTCTTCTTTCTTGGTCCAGGCAATAAAGCCATCCTTAATATAGTCTTTCTCTTTAGTTGCAGCCCTCTGTAGAGCTCCGAAGGCCACGTGATGATTTGTCAAGATGAGGCCATCTGGACTGACAAACTCTCCTGTTCCCCCTCCGAGATAAACCACTGCACTCATGAGGCCAGTACCGTCCTTTTTGTAAAGGTCTTCTGGATTCATTTGGAGTCCCAGCTTCCTCAGGTTGAGATCTTTCATTTGATGAGGAAGCCACATCCCTTCATCGGCAAAGACAAAAAAGGCCATGCCGAGGATTAAAACAAAGGCCATTAGGTTTCTTCGAAATTTCATCGGTCTTCTCTCCTTAATTAAGGCTGTTGGGGTCAGGCTTGAATAACTTGAATAATTATAGCTGTAGATCAATCCTTGTTATCAATAAGAAGAATTTTCTCGCTTATAATTATCAAGCCTCCTTACCGAGAAGAATTTGAATGGGATAATCAAATTATTCAAGTTATTCAAGCCTGACTCCAAATCCACGTTTGAATATGATGAATAAAAAATTCAACTTTTGCAAGCCTGAGCCCAAAACCTTTTTTTATCGATTTCACCTTCTATATTGTATACACCTTTTAAATTCAAGTCTCAAGAGGGACGCTCCCCGAAGTGCCACCCTTTAATGCAGCTGATTAATAAATTTAGATAGCTATTTCCGTCAGGCTTATCAATTTTTAAGTGTTAAAAGGATGGCAACTTAGGGAATGTCAGACTATTGCCTTTGTGATTGATTTTATTTAAAATGGCTGAAATGAAAAGAATGATGGATCGAGGTTGAGAGATGAAGATTCAAGCTGTTGTCAAATCTATGCGGCCAGCCCAATGGATGAAAAATTTATTTATCTTTGCTGCTGTCATCTTTGCTCAAAGATTCTTCGATACTCCGCTTTTATTAAAGACATCTGCCGCGTTTATAGTTTTCTGTATTCTTTCCGGTGCTCTTTATATACTCAATGACCTCAATGATATTGAAGAGGACAAACTCCATCCAAAAAAATCTGAAAGACCCATTGCTTCTGGTGAAATCGGTAAAAGGCAGGCTCTGTTTCTTTTTTTCATATTGAGCCTTATCAGTCTGTTTCTGGCTTTCTTGCTTAATAAATACTTTTTTATTGCGGCGTTCATCTATTTTATCCTTCAGCTGGCCTATTCGCTGAAATTCAAGCATGTGGTTATCCTTGATGTCTTTATCGTCGCAGCCGGGTTTGTCATCCGGGTGATAGCAGGTGGGCTGGTGATTGAGATACCTCTTTCTTCTTGGTTGTTGGTATGCACTATGATGCTGGCCCTTTTCTTAGCGATGAGCAAAAGAAGGCATGAGCTTCTTCTCTTGGAAGATAATGCTTCAGAGCATCGTCCTATTCTCATGGAATATAGTCCCTATCTTCTAGACCAGATGATTGCTGTCGTTACAGCTTCAACCCTGATTGCCTACTGTCTCTACACGATATCCGAAGAAACAATAGCAAAGTTTGGGACAACGCATCTGGTTCTTACTTCTCCTTTTGTTCTTTACGGAATCTTCCGTTATCTCTATCTCATCCATCAAAAAGGAAAAGGGGGTAGCCCTGAAGAGCTGATCATTAAAGACAAACCCCTTTTAATTGATATTTTGCTCTGGATAGGTTCGGTCGTTCTTATCCTCTATTTGGCAAAAAGCTAGTCATGGCCAGATCAAAAGTAGCTGTGTTAAAAACATCCCCGCAGAATGTCCTTGAAGACTTTAAGAAATTAATGCATCTGGCTGAATACCAGAAATACGTTTCGAAAGATAAAGATACCGCTTTGAAGATTAATATTTCTTGGCATTATTACTATCCTGCTTGTTCTACCACTCCTTGGCAGTTGGAAGGAGTCATTAAAACACTTCTCGATGATGGCTATAAAAAAGAGCTCATTCATGCCTGTCACAACCGGACCGTTGTTGTTTCGGCCAAAAAAGGAGAAAAAACCAATAAGCACCTGCCTGTGGTTCAGAAATATGGCCTCCGGAATATTCACCTCTATGAAAACGAGGAATGGATCCGGTACGAGCCAAAAGGCAAAATCAGGGTTCTGCACGAGATATTTCCTAAAGGAATAGAAATTCCAAAAAGGATGATCGGAGAAAACATTATCCATCTTCCCACTATGAAAACTCATGTTTTTACAACAATGACCGGAGCAATGAAAAATGCTTTTGGCGGGTTGCTTCATGAGAGAAGACATTGGACTCATTCGGTTATTCATGAAACACTGGTTGATTTGCTCACGATTCAGAAGGAGATCCACTCCGGAATTTTTGCGGTTACGGACGGGACTATTGCGGGAGATGGGCCGGGTCCAAGATGCATGGTCCCTTATGTGAAGGATTATATCTTAGCTAGCGATGATCAAGTGGCTATCGATGCGGTTGCTTCTAAAATGATGGGATTTGAACCGATGGATTTAAAGTTTATCCGGCTTGCTCATGAGGCAGGTCTTGGCTGTGGAGACATTCCGGATATAGAGGTTGTTGGAGAAGACATTTCAGAGGTCAACTGGCATTTTCAGAAAGAAAAAAATACCTTTGCGAGTTATGGACAGAAACTTATCTATTGGGGACCTCTCAAACGCTTGGAAAGGTTTCTATTGAGAACAGTCCTTACTCCTTGGTCTTATGTGGCATCGGTTATTTTTCACGACTGGATTTGGCATCCCTTTATCGGGAAACGGAGAACCAGGAAGATTTTAAAGACTCAATGGGGGGAATTGTTTAAACAATATTAACCTGAATTATTCATAAAAAATGCCGATTAACCTCGGCTCGTGGATAATCCAGGTTCATATTAATCTTAATCTGCTGCAATCTGGAATTTTTCCATCAAATAATCAACAGCTTGCTTTAATGTCGTATGAATGTGCTTGACATCCCTATCGTAATTTATGACGAAGCTGAGAATATCCCCTCTAAGTCCTTCGCAGAAACAGAAGTATTCTTTTCTATCGGCATCTATTAGGAAAGATGCATCCTGGCCATGGAAGGGGCACTTTGTTAGAAACTGGTCATTGACTCCAATTTTTTCTCCAGAGATTCCGTATTCCTTCATCAGATCTTTCATATCGAGGGATTTTTCCACTAATCGCATTTTTTCGTTGAGCTCTGTATCGGCATCATGAATGAGCTTTAAGTTCCATAGAACAGAGGGGAGTCCTTCCTCACCACATTCCTCGCAGATAGTGGCTCCCTCTTCGGTTTGAAGTATCTTTTTATCACCGTTTTCTATGGCTTCTTTATTAAAGGTAAGTATGAAATGGGGGTTTTTGGGATCAATATCTTTGGCGCATATTTTGCATTGAGTCATATTCTCTCCTTTCGTTTATAACGACCCGAAAGATTTATAGTTTATACTATTCGTGCAAAAAATCAATATCCCCTTTGCATCAGCCTGACCCTATTGATTTTTTTGGAGCTGAGGTGTCAAGCCTTGACAGATAAGGTTTTGGCAAAAGGGAATAAGCTTTGGAGACTTTTATTTTCAAATCAATTGGTGTCAGGCTTTATTGTGAAAAGATACCTCTGAATATAATGCAGTCCTTTCCCCTTCATCAGGACAAAGCATGATCCCAGCGCTAACTAAACAAATCCTTGAGGCCTAATCCTTTTTAAATAACAAAGTTATGAAAGTTATGAAAGCCTGACCCCGATGCTCAAATCTATCCTAAATAATGAAGGGTCTTCGGCTCTTTTTCGAGGTGAAATATGATGATTTCCTGAAGTATCTTTCTGGCTGATTCGAGTTGCTTGGGTGGAAAAGGGAGGTCTCCTTTTTCTGGCGGGGGATTTTTCTTGATCCACTGGAGAAACAGGGCCAATTCAGGCTTGATTTTTTCTTTTTTCTGCGATGCACAGGAATCACAGAAGGCTCCATCTTTTTTTGGAGAAAGCCATCCGGATTTTGTGAGTACCTTACGGCATTTTTTGCATTTAGTGAGGTTAGGCAGGACTCCGTTTATTTTTAGGAACCAGGCTTCAAAATAGCGGGCTACAAAGTCTAAATTTCCGCCGGCCTTAAGCGCCTGCAGGGTTGTCAGCATCAGGCGGTAAAGTAAGTCATCCTTCGATCTTGAGGGAAAGAATTCTTCAATGATTTCGGAAAAATAGCTGAGGGTAAAGGATGTATTAACATCGTTTTGAATTTCAAAGAATGATTCGATTAAATCACAGTTACTCACAGTAACCAAATCTTTTCGCTCTTTTTCGTAGTAGAAAATTTTCACCTGAGACATGGGTTCTAAACTGCTTCCAAAACGGCTGCCGAATTTCCGGGCCCCTTTTGCGATTCCCTTTATGATTCCCTTATCCCGAGAGAAGACGACAACGATTTTATCCAGTTCTCCGACATTAAAGGTTCGCAAGACTATAGCTTCGGTTTGTTCAAGAGGCATGGGGAGTTTATGCGAGTTTACTCAGGAAAAGGGTCCCAAGCCCGAGAAAGGCAAGAATACCTGCCGTATCGGTGCACATCGTGAGAAGGTTGACTGATCCCAACGCCGGGTCTAATCGGAGTAGCTTCAAGAACAATGGAATGAGAGTTCCAAGGAGAGCAGCAATAAAAAGATTACCAATAATAGCAAGACCAAGGATTAGACCCAAATATGGATTTTTCAATAATAAATAAGAAATAGCTGCTAGAATTATCCCGAGGATAACTCCATTTCCGATTCCAACCATCATTTCTTTCATCAAAGCCTTTCTGGCGCTGATCCAATCAGTTTGACCGATAGCAATTTCCCTTACGATAAGAGCGATGGTCTGGTTTCCTGCGATTCCTCCCAGTGCCATAACGAGAGGCATAAAAACAGCAAGAGTGACGAAGGCTTTGATAGTATCTTCAAAATAATGTACGACCAAGGGAGCAACAGAAGCAGTAATAAGGCTGAACATAAGGAAAGGGAGCCTCTTTTTTATGGATTTGAAAGGGCTGTCCTGAATCCTATCCGTTGTATCCAGGGAGACCATTTTGTAAATATCTTCGGTTGCTTCCTTGTCGATGACATCGATAACATCATCAACTGTCACAACGCCCAACAGCAAACTTTCGGAATCAACGACGGGAATGGCCACAAAATTGTAATCGGCAACCTTGCGGGCCACTTCTTCTTGATCGGTTTCAGGATGCACGCTTATGATGTCTCTGGTCATGATCTCTTCCAACCTTGTATTGGGACGAGCAAACAAAACTTGCCTCAATGACACAACTCCCACTAGATGATTCTGGTCATCTACTACATAGAGATAGAAAGCGGATTCCACGTCTCCTTCGAGTTGCATGGCAGTTATGGCATCAGAGACATTTGTATTCTGATTCAGAGCGTAGAAATTTGGTGACATGATTCGGCCGGCTGTCTCTTCTTCGTAATGAAGAAGTTCTTTAACATCTTCGGATGGTTTTTCTTCCATTGCGGCCAAAATGGCTTCTTTCATATCCTCGGGAAGAAGGTCGACGATTGAAGCCACATCGTCGGACGGAGTCATCTGGAGGATCTCAGAAATCTGTTCTATCGGGAGTTCTCTTAATATTTGAGCGGCATCTTCAGGATCGATCTCACTTAAAACATCGCTGGCTTTTTCTTTATCCTTTTCAAAAATTAAATTGAAGAGGATCAGTTTTTCTCTGAAAGTGAGATGGTCCATGAGAGAGGAGATATCGGCAGGATAGAAATTTTTCACGAGGTTCCATAGACGGGTAAGGGCGCCCATGTTGATAAATTTCCGGGCTGAGCTGATAACTATCCGTAACGACTGTACTTTCATTGTTTTTCTCTAAATTTCTTGTCCCTCACGATAGCACAAATATAGAGTTGAGTAAATGATAACTGTGCTAACTATGTTTTTTGTAGAAGTATTTGTTTGTTTCTAAAGCGATAATCGAGCTGAGGCCAATGAGACCTATCAAATTGGGGAAAGCCATGAGGCCATTCATTATATCTGAGAGTCTCCATACGATTTCCAGCTTTAGAAAGGTTCCAATAGCGACAAAGATCACAAAGATGACCCGATAAGCCTTTACTGCCCTTTCTTTAAATAAGTATTCGATGGATTTTTCTCCATAGTAACACCAGCCCAGTATCGTGGAATAAGCAAAGAATATCAGGGTTATAGTGACAATGAATTCTCCAATCCCCAAAGGAAAGACCTTATCGAAGGCTAGCGCAGTTAATTCAGCTCCTTTGAAACCGGAATTCCAGAGCCCACTGGAAATCAGCACTAAACCAGTCATGGTGCAGACCACGAGAGTATCTATGAAAGTCTGTGTCATGGAGACCAAAGCCTGTTTAACCGGGTTGGGAGTCTTAGCCGCGGCGGCGGCTATGGGGGCAGACCCCAATCCCGACTCATTCGAAAAGACTCCCTTGGAAACTCCCATTCGCATTGTATGCATTACTGTTGCTCCGAGAAAGCCTCCTGTGGCAGCCGTCGATGTAAACGCGTGTTTAAAAATGAGTGTGAAGATTTGAGGGATTACAGAAATCTTTATGAACAGAATGACCAGTGCTCCCGTGATATAAATGATAATCATAATGGGAACAAGTACCTGTGTGACTCTGGCGATACTTTTGATTCCCCCAAGGACTACTAAGGCAGTAAAGATTGCCAGGATAATTCCTGTTATCCAGTTAGGAATACCCAGAGAAGCATTAACACCGTCTGCGACTGAATTGGATTGGACCATATTCCCTATGCCGAAAGCAGCGATAAAAGCAAAGATGGCAAACAGCGTTCCCAGCCATTTCCAGCCCAATCCTTTGGAAATATAGTACATCGGTCCACCGCTCATTGTCCCAAATTCATCGACCTCCCTGTATTTTATAGCCAGAACAGCTTCAGCGTATTTAGTGGCCATTCCAAAAATACCTGTGATCCACATCCAGAATAGGGCTCCCGGACCTCCTAAAGAGATTGCGAGAGACACTCCGACGATATTTCCTGTTCCAACCGTAGCTGCCAGAGCTGTCATCAACGCTTGGAAATGGGAGATGTCGCCTTCTTGCTCATCGTCCTCTTTTCTTTTAAAGAGGGCCAATTTGAGAGAGTAGAACAGGCCGCGTACTTGAAGGCCCCTTAACAAAATGGTGAGGAAGATTCCTGTACCCACTAGAATGATAATAAGAGGAAGTCCCCAAATGAAATCTCTTACATCAGTTAATATTTTAAGTATTTGATCTTCCATTCTGCCTAAATCCTAAAAAAATTTTTCTTATTATAACAAAAAGAAGCAATAAAGGGGACTGTCCCCTTTTTTTCCAATACAAGCCCTTACAGATAAATTAATCCGTGAAGCAGTAAGAAAAAATGCTTGAAAAAAGGGGACTGTCCCCTTTTTACAATTTTAGCCGAGGAAAGTTATGCCTAGGTTTTTGATTTTTTCGTTGAGCTCGTTGACTTCAATTCTTAAGTTTGAGGCTGTTTTAGAAAGGTCCCATTTATTCTTTATTAAAGATTTATGAATAAATTCTTTTTCGAATTGTGAACTCGCTTTTTCCAGAGATTGATCCTTGTTAACACCGGGAATATATTGAAGTTCTCTAGGTTCAACAAGGAGAGAGAGGTGCGAAGATTTAATGGCCTCATCATGAACCATAATAACGAATCTTTCAATAACATTAACGAGTTCGCTCACGTTTCCTGGCCATGAGTAATTAAGAAAAGCCTTTATGGCTCCTTTAGTCATCGTTTTTTTCTTTTTACCGTATTCTTTGTAGAAGAATTCAAGAAAATGGTCTATCAGGAGTGGTATGTCTTTTTTCCTCTCTCTCAAAGGGGGAATAACCATTGGAATAATATTGAGCTTGAAAAATAAATCCTCTCTGAATTGTCCCAGTGCGATGAGATCTCTTAGATTTTTATTCGTTGCGGCAATAATCCTGGTGTCAAAATATGTAGATTCACTGGAACCCAATGGTTCAAACTTATGTTCTTCTATGGCCCTCACGAGCTTAGCTTGAGTTTTCAAACTCATGTCGCCAATTTCATCGAGGAAAAGCGTTCCTCCATCTGCGAGTAATAACTTCCCTTTTTTTTCTTTATCGGTTCGAGTAGCACTTCCCTTGGCATGCCCAAAGAGCTCGTTTTCAATTAATTCATCTGGAATGGCAGCCGAATTTATCTGGATGAATCTTTTGTTTTTCCTCGAACTCTGCTGAT
>CP070825.1:1508147-1513621 GCA_020344415.1 Candidatus Aminicenantota bacterium | reverse complement strand
GCTGGCACGATCTGCTGAAATATCTTTGAAATAACCCATCAGCACAAAGTTGGCATAGCTGAAAAAGACGCTGATTGTGATCGGCACAAGAATACTATTCTCGAAAATAATCGAGATAGGTTTGCTGGGTCCAACTGCTGCCATCTTGCCCATAATGGGAAGCAGCGCCACAATCCAGGCATCATAGAAGGGACCTCCCCACCACCGCCGTTTAAAAAATGTGTAAGTTGCTAGGCCTACAACACATAAAAGCCCGAGAACTAGTGTCCAGGGATTGAGAAGAAAAAGGATCATGCAACCGGCTAAAAGTCCAGATAGGCTTACCAGTAAAACCTGTCTTCGGCCAATAATACCCTGGACCAGGGGACGATAAGGTGATGAGATAGAGTCTGTGTCCAATTGGAAGCAATCTGTTAAGGCTTGACCAAATCCATAGGAAAGAAAAAAAACAAAAAAAATGCCTAAAGTTATGCTGATTCCAGTTTGAGGCCCGTCAGCAAAACCAGCCATCCCTGCTACTCCAGATACAAAAAGGAGGTAGGGCCGCATGGTAACGCCATACGCTATCCAGAATTTGAGACTTAGCAAGCCAGCATATTGTTTTTCCATCTAAGAGTCCTCCTCCCTTTCGTAAGAAATATGCTAAATCAATCCTAATTTCTTGCCGACAAGCTTAAATTTATCCAAAGCAAACTCTAATTCTTCCTGAGAGAGAGAAGCCATAACACTTATCCTTAAGAGAGAAGATTCAACCGAAACTCCAGGGGGAACGACTGGATTAATAAATATCCCTTCCTCTTCTAAATCCGCTGCCATTTTTAGGGTCTTTACATCATCTCCTATGAAGAGCGGGATTATTGGCGTTGGGTTGATTCCGATTCTGAAGTTTAAATCTAAAAGACCTTCTCTAAAGAATTTTACATTTTTTCGCAGTTTTTTGATCAAATGAGTTGAGCTTTTTAGTATACGAAGAGAAGCCAAGACCGTGGCTATAACAGAAGGAGGAAGGCTGGCAGTAAAGACAAAAGGCCTGGAATTGAAGCGGAGAAAATCAATAATTTCCTTCTTGGCGCCCACCGCTCCTCCAACAGTGCTAAAAACTTTACTGAAAGTGGAGCCAACTATATCTATCTGACCCTCCATATGGTAATGTTCTACGATTCCGTGCCCATTCTCTCCTAAGACACCTGTACCATGGGCATCATCTACCATAACCAGGGCATTGTATTTATCAGCTAATTTTTTAATCTTAGGTAGATTGGCTATGTCCCCCTTTATACTGAAGACACCATCAGTGACGATCAGTTTATTCGCTTCAGGAACGATAGAAGCCAAGCTTTGTTCTAAACTTTCCATATCATTGTGCTTGTAGATTTTAACTTGAGCTTTGGCAAGGCGGATTCCATCAATAATGCTGGCATGATTTAATTGATCGCTGAGAACGAAGTCATTCTCTCCAGCGAGAGCCGAGATTGTTCCCATCATAGTCATATAACCTGTGCTGAATAAAAGCGTCTCCTCAGTCCTTTTAAAACTAGATAGTTCTCTCTCAAGCTTTACGTGAAGACTCGTTGTTCCGGCAAGAGGACGAGAACTGCAGCTTCCGGTGCCATAAATATCGATAGTCCGTTTAACTTCTTTTTTAACTGCTGGATTTGTTGAAAAGCCTAAATAATTATTTGAGCCAAGCATGATTAATGTCCTTCCATTTTTCACGACCACAGGCGACGCAGGGGGGTCAACAACTCGCATATACGGATTCTCAATTTTCATCATTGACATGTAGGACTTATGAAAGCTGTGAAACTTAGAACATTTGTCCAAAAATGTCTCCTTATTATGAGTTTTCGGAGAGTTAGCATTTTTTTTGTCGGCTAAAATTTCTCTCGCTGTTGTCATTTTGAACCTCCTTATAAATGTTTGAATCGAAAAGTTAATACCATACACTCAAAAAACTTTTTTATTTCTGTTTTCATGTTTTCTAACTCACCTTTTTCATCTTCTGCTCTTAATTTAAGTATCCCTGAATCTAAAGTTGGCAAAAGGTTGTTAAGATTTTGTTAAAAGTTTGTTAAAAAAGCATGAATATATAAAAACTGGGAAAAATGAGGAAAAAAATATAAAAAACGGGGCCTGGCCCCATTTCATATGTCCCCATTTTGTCGGGCTTGATAAATTAAATCCCTACACGAAGACAGAGAAGTTAGAGGAAGGAAAATATTTTTATTTTTGAAATTTGTAGCCAGACCAAGGGACTGTTATTAGATGAACAGGCTTGGCCGGATTATCTTCGATTTTTTGTCTCAGGTGGTGGACAAAAGTATCGATTGTTCTTGTTGTCGGAAATTTGTCATATCCCCATACCTCATTGAGAATAGTGTCCCGGCTAACAACTTCTCCTTCATAGGAGACAAGAAGCTTCAAAAGGCCAAATTCTTTGGCAGTAAGGTAGAGCTCTTTCTTTCCTTTAGATGCAATCTGCTTTTTAAAATTTATGTAAACATCACCAAAAGAGTATTCTTCAACTTCTGTGGCTTCGGGTTTAGTGCGGCGAAGCACAGCATTTATCCTGGCCAGAAGCTCTTTTGTCCCAAGAGGTTTAATGAGATAATCGTCCGCTCCAAGCTCCAGGCCTAAAACCTTATCAATCTCCTCCTTTTTTTCCCCTGTAAGCATGATAATGGGCGTCATTATCCCTTTTGTTCGCAGCCTTTTACATATTTCCAATCCACTTAAAGAAGGGAGTGTAAAATCGAGAAGAATCAGGTCAATTTTTTCCTGGCAGGCTAGCCGGAATCCTTCTTCTCCATCGCCGGAAGAGACGACCTTAAAATTTTCTGTTTCCAGGAAAGATCTAAAGGTTTCAAGCAAAGCTTTGTCATCTTCGACGATTAATATTTTTTTCATGGCTTTGGGAAAATCAAACTAAAAGTGCTGCCCTTGCTCGGTCGACTCTCGACTTTAATCTCTCCTTTATGAGCTTCCATGATATGTTTGACTATCTTCAGTCCCAGTCCTACTCCTTTTGGACTGTGTCGGCTCGCTTCAGCATGCCTATAAAAACCCTCAAAAATCTTTTCTCTCTCCTTAGATGGAATTCCAAGTCCTTTATCTTTAACCTGAATTTCTACCTGTTTTTCCTTATCGAGGACTTGAATCATTATATCCTTTTTATCTGACGAGTATTTAATAGCATTATCTATGAGATTGGTCAACGCCTGTTTAACAGCATCCTTATCAATTTCTAAGAACAGAGGCTCTTCCGGCAAATTTGTCTGGAGAACAAATCCATCTGATTCCAATCTGTACAGGAAAAGCTTTGCTGCTTCTCTGACGACTGACTGTATCTCCGCATTCTGAAAATTGTAGGTTTTTGCCTGCTGTTCAATTTTTCCAAAATCAAGGATGTTATGAAGAAACCGGGAAAGACGGCTGCTTTCATCGGCTACTAAGCTTATCAGCTCATCCTGTTTTGCTTTGTCTTTTATCTTTCCTGTTTGGAGCACTTCGGCCAATCCTCTAATAGAACTCATCGGTGTCCTAAGCTCGTGAGATACAGAGGACACAAATTCCGTTTTAAGACGGTTGAGTTCATCCAATTTTTCTCTCTCTGCTCTTTCTTCAAACACTTCTTCCTGAAGCCTGATCCTCTCCAGGTTTAAAGCCAGTTCTCGGGCCATTGTTAACAAAAGCTCTAGATCATCCCGAGTGAACCTTTCGCCAGACTTTTTCTTTCCCAAGGAAACATAACCAGTCAGTGCTGCCGTCCTGAAAGAAAGAGGGATAATTAACTCTAAATTCTTCTCTTCAAGGAGGGGCCCTTTCGAAAAATCCATATCTTCTTCCGTTCGGACTGCCTTTTTCTTGGCTAATATCTTTTCCGAATCGAGACTAAGAAAAGTCAAAGAGGCAAGCGCCTCTTTTCCATTCTTGGCAATCAGTAGCTTCTTTTTTCCGGAAGCTAATAAATAAATTAACACTCCTATATGCTCAAGAGGTAAAGTTTTCTTTATCTTCAAAAGGAAAAAATCAGTTAGATGGTCGCTGCTCGCCATCTTGTGAGCCTTTTCGTTGAAACTGAGAATGCTCTTCCGATAATCATAACTCATGCGGAAAAATGCTTTATCAACAAATGCCTGAATTTTTTTCCGCGCGGGATTAAAGGCAACAGCAGCAACAAGAGCTCCGATTAAAGAAACGGTTGTTTCGCGGGCAGCAAAGAATTTAGAGAAAATATTACCGAGCAGGTAAACAGAAAAGAGATATATACTGACCGTGAAAACCGTGAGCATGGAATAAACAATGCTTCGATTGATAACAAGTTCTATGTTCATCAATTTAAACCTAACAATGGAAAAGGCAAAAGCTACGGGGATAAAGATAAAAAATGCATTGGACAATTCCTCTGACAGCAGGGGATTTATTCCTATAGCCAAGGGGAGCTGGTACAAAAGAATAAACGGTGCAAGGCCGACAAAAAGACCATAAAAAATCCACTTTATCTGAGCTTTTTCTTCTTCAAAGGCGGCTTTCCTGTAGCTGATAATCAGATTAAATATTGCTGAAAGGACAAACAAAACAAGATATCCTCGAAAGACATAAAAAGCAGTTTCATAGTTCCGGTGGGCCTCTATTGAAGAATTCAAACTAGATTGGAGAAATGTAGCCTCCAATATCCCTATAAAAATTAGAGCTGGAGCGTAAATAATGAGCTTACTTATCTTGAGCTTCGTCTTCGAGAATAAAAGAGAAAAATGAAGGAGAAGAGCAGGAGCCAGAGCATAACAAAAATAATATAAAATCCCGGGGATGTACGAGAGCCAATCCTTTCTCAGGCAGTAAAATCCCCCGCTTATGATTACGGCTGGAGCGAAAGCAAAAGAAGCCCAATAATAGATGCGCGCTCTGGCATCTTCTGCTCGGAGCAGGAAAACCACTATGGCGATAATGAAGCTGAAAATGCCTATAAGGAGATAAATCAAAGGAAAAAATCTCTGAGAATAGTAATAAACAAATTTAGCCTCTTTTTTCTCCTTTTTGTCGTCAGCTTCAATAATGAAAGTTGACTGCTTTCCCACTGTCTTCTGGCTCAGGATAAATTCGAAGTCCATTTTTCGCTCAATTCGCGTGTCATCTATCTGAACGAGCTTTGCATCTTTTTTCTGGATGAGATCTTTTATTTCAAGAGGAAGACCGCGACGCTTACGAAGCAAAGAAAATCCATAGATGCTTATGAGGATGATAAAAAATCCGGCGACAAGTGAAAGCAAAAACGGGATTTTTTTCATATTTCGCCTATCCCCGATGCTGGGATAAAATATAGCACCTTGCTGAAGACAATGTCAAACTGAGTCTGTGGCTATTTCCCAAAACCTATGCCTCATCAATCTCTTATCACGGATTTAGAAATGCTACCAAAAGTAGCCTCGCTCCCCGCTTTTCAAATTATCAAGGTCTGATCCCGGAACTAATCT
>CP070825.1:1505107-1508047 GCA_020344415.1 Candidatus Aminicenantota bacterium | reverse complement strand
TTCAATGAAATAATTGAATATTATGATTCAAAGCTGAAACTTAATCTTTCTATGAGAAATAAAGATTATTTCAAAAAGTTAAATGCATAAAATATCTTTACTCTTTTCTTCCACCCAGTATTAATCTATTTCTAAAAACCATAAAAAACCAGAAATAAACAATGTAAAAAAAAGTATAAAAGGATAATAAAATAAGGATTAGCCATCTAAACAAATTTCTTTTTTTTGGAAGTTCTTTTTGAGAGTTAATAGATGCTTTCAACCTGGATAATCTCTCTTCTTTAGGTTTCAACTTTCTCGTACTTTTCAAAGCAGTGGCTATAAATTTAAGCACTAGCCTTTCAAGCAAACTTAGCTTTCCAATTCTATTGAACATCCAAGTATTTCGTCCGATATCATCGCAAGTCTTATAACACCCGGCCTCTTTGGTGGAAGGGTCATTCCCGATGAGTCTAAAAAAAGGATCATTTTTTTCATATGCCAATGTTTTTTTGCGAAAATATGACTGTTTTTCTGAATTCCAAATTTCAGAGAATCTGTTTAAATAAAGAGACCCAGTAGGAATCCTATGTGCTTTAAGACACGAATGGACTTCCCCATCTGGCATAATCCTTGCAAAAAGCCATCCAGCATTACAAGGCATGCTATTAATTATATTCCTATCATACTTTGCCTCCTCAACGTCCTTGGCAACAGAAATTCTTCTCAAAAACTGATGAAATTGAAATAATTCAAGCCCTGAAGGCATTTTATTGTCTTTATTCGCTCCCCGACGTATTTTTTTCGAAATTTCAATTAGTTCCTGTGTTTGTTTCTCATTTAATCTTAAAATGTCTGTTCCGTTTGGTATTGTATCAGCCAGAGTAAATTCTATAAATTCAGAAGAAGTACTTTCAGCAAAGCTTACCATCTCCTCTAATTCAAAATAATTCATGTTGAAAATAACATCATATATTTTAATTAACGGGTTGTTCATTTTTTCTTTTTTCTTTCGATTTAGATAAATTAGATTATTTTTAAGTTTAAAAAATACATCTTCATTGCTGCCGGGATGAACATGACAGAAAGTTTCCGGGGTTCCGGCCCAGACACTTACAGTTAAAAAATCGACACCTAAATCAATTAAATCGCCTATCTTAGTTTTATCTAAAAGAGTAAAATTTGTATTAACATGACATGTTAATCTTTTCTTTTTTGTATATTCTATTACTTCCATGATATGAGGGTGCATAAAAGGTTCGCCGCTTCCGGAATAGTAGACTTCTTTTGTTCCCATTCTTTCTGTTTCGTCCAAAAATTCTTTTACTAATTCAAGAGGCAAATGTTTTTGTTTCTCCGCTTCAGATAATCTCTTTTCCTGTAAGAGAGGCGAATTGCACCAACAAGCGATACAGGAATTATTACAGTTGTTAGTTAAATCGATCTGAACATGAAATGGGCCTTTGTACCCGTATTCTCCATCATAAATCCCTAAAATATCCAGATATTTATCTTTTAAATTCTTAAATGCGAACTTATACTTTAATTTTGTAGGTGATTCTCTCATTTTTTTGCTACTGCTTTTTATTAGACCTATAATCTCCCCATAATTTATAGGCAAAGTGTTTTGCCTCCTCCAAGTCTGAGGGAGAAAGATTATCAGGCTGGAATACACAACTGAAATTTCCATCATATAAAGACCAGTCTTTAGTAATAATCCTTCCTTGCTTATCTAACTCTTCGAATAGAGTGGTTCCAGGAAAAGGAGTTAGTAATGAGAACTGTACAGAATAGGGATCTAACTTTAGAGCATAATCAATAGTTTTTTTAATTGTTTCCTTTGTTTCTCCAGGGAGGCCAAAACAAAAAGTTAAATGTACCTTTATTCCCAAAGACTTCGTATATTTAATATTTCTTTCTGCTTTCTTTAAATCCAAATTCTTCCCGCTTCCGCATTTGTTCACTAATTCCTGGGATGCACTCTCTACCCCATATTTTACAGCGTGCAAGCCAGCGTATTTCAATATTTCCAGGAGTTCCTCGTTCATCAAATCCGGCCTCGCCATAATTGCCCATGGAATATTATGTAGATTCCTTTTCACGAACTCTTTGCATAACCTTATTATTCTATTCGAGTCAATGTTAAATGTATCGTCATCAAAATATACAGATTTAAATCCTTTCTCCCTTACAAAATATTCCATTTCATCTGCCACATCAATCACATTTCTTGTTCTATATGTCCTGCTGTTATAAATAACTTGAGGCCATAAACAAAAAACACAAGAAAAAGGGCACCCCCGCGAGGTAACCATTTGAACTGAAGGATGAGGTATATTGCCTGGCAGATCGCAATATTTTTCCATAGGAAGACTGTCTGTATAAGGCCAAGGTAAAAGATTAATATCAAATGGAGGACGTTTTAAATTTTTTATCACATTATTCTTCTCATCTCTCCAAATAAGCCCTTTTATATGCGAAAAATTCTTCTTGCCTTTAGAAATCGCTTTTATCAAATCAAGAAGGGTAAATTCATATTCGCCAAACAAAACAAATTCAATAAAATTATTTTTCTCTAAAAATTCAGGTTTATAAATTTCCTGATTGGGACCACATAAAACAATTGGAAAATCTAAGGAAGAAATCTTTTTCAACAACTCCATATCATAATAAAAAGAAGGTACAGAAGTTTCTGTAACAAAAATATTAAAATCCCTGCGGGATAATTCTGCTATAAACCTGTCTCTAGGAACCTGCTCAGCTATAGCATCAAAAAGGCTAGCTTCGATGTCATTTTTTCTCAGAAGTGAAGTGGCATATGCAAGAAAAAAGGGAAAGGGCATGTATTTACCCTGGTTTAAGTCTTTTATGTGTGGCCAGCGAGAACCAGCTCTTACTCCCCATCTGTTATCTTTCTGCCACGGAGGGTTGGCCAGCAATACCTTTAAACCAGAAGAGACA
>CP070825.1:1500681-1505007 GCA_020344415.1 Candidatus Aminicenantota bacterium | reverse complement strand
GCATTATTTGGATTAATAATAAGTTTGATAATCATCATCTTAATTCAAAATAGGAAAAAGACCATAAAATATGTATTGGTGGTTTCCATAATAATAGCTTTGTCCATTCTCATTCTTAACCCGAGTCCGTCACTAAAAAATGATTTTGAGAGAAAATGGCAAAAACGTTCCCCTTTACTATTGAAGGGAATCGAAATCATTAGAGAAAAGCCCTTTACTGGAGTGGGAATAAATCGTTTTAGATACTCTTCAGGCGTAGAATATTATTCGGCCCATGCTCATAATCATCTTATTCATATAGCCGCAGAGCTTGGAATTCAAGCCCTTATTGCCTATTTGGCCATTATGATTGGTACGGGATATATGTGTTTAAAGGTTTATTGGAATTCTGATATTGAGTGGATGCGCACAGCCATTTTAGGCTTAGGCGGAGGCCAACTCGCTCATTTCTTCTTTGGTTTAGGGGATTCCATCCCTCTTGGTGCAAAACCTGGGATAATATTCTGGATTTCCCTTGCGTTGATCACGGCGATATATAATTATCATGTCCAAATTGGCAGCTCCAGATAATTCTCGCATGGAATAAATTGTGATAATTTCTGCTTTTCAAGCGTTATCTGTCTCTTTATTTTCTCTTACTGCTTCTTTTCTATATCTTTACACTGTTTTTAGTTGCACTTCTCAGCGGGCCAAAACAAAACATTCCTCTGAAGCAGAGAATTCTAATTGGCTAAGCCTGGGTTATTATGCATATATGCTGGGGAATTGGTTTCCTGAGTTATCTTATTTTCAAAAAGAAATCAGCTTGAATTTGAGATTGAATCTGAAATAAATTCATGAATGAATTTGTTGAAATTCCTTGGTTAAAGGTCTTTTCTAATTTTATCTGGATTTTGGGAGCATCTATAACTTTGGCTGCTTTAAGTTACCATGAATTCCTTGTATATATGAGAAAAGAAAAAAGGATTAATGTCTTTAAAAAAAATCCTTCAAGAGACCCTTTCTTCTGGGTTTGGTTTTAATTGCAGCAGGCATTAGTGCATCCGTGAATAAACCATTTCAAGCTGCTATCACAGGGAGTGTATCACTTTTTTTAGTTATATGGTTCCTAAAATTATCGAAAATCAAGCTGCCTAAATTGAGGAAATCAAAAATTGAAAATAAACTTAACTCATAAATATCTCAAAATTAGCAAAAATGTTTTCAGATGCTATAAGTAAATTTCGCCTTGACAGCGAAATTGAAAAATGGTTAATTATGGCATTGAAAAACAGCCACGAGGAAGAGAAGGAAAAAGTAATTATCACGTGGAAACCTGCTTTTGGAGTTCTATTCAATGCCCCGAAGGAACGGGTTTCTGCTTATAAGTAAAAACTCTTCAATTCATACTGAAAATAACTTATAGAGCCTGGAGGTAAGAAAATGGCAAAAGAAATGAAAAAAATTATGATCACTGGTTCTGTCGGTCAAATTGGCTCTGAATTGACAATGGCCTTGAGAGAGAAATACGGTAATGACAATGTCCTCGCCACAGGTCATAGAACACAACCCAGCCCAGAACTTCGAGATTCGGGACCATTCGAATTCATCAATGTCTCTAAAAGAGAAACCATCGAAGAAGTCGTGAAGAAATACAACATCGACACCATCTATCATCTGTCTGCAATCCTTTCCGGAGTAGGAGAGAAAAATCCGAAGCTGTGCTGGGATGTCAACATGAATGGAACTTATAATATTCTAGAAGCAGCCATTGATAACGACATGACCAGAATTTTTATCCCCAGTTCGATTGCGGCCTTCGGACCTGAGACTCCCCTCGATAATACTCCTCAGGAAACAATCCTAAGACCAAAAACAATGTACGGAGTCACCAAGGTTGCTGGAGAACTCCTCTGTGATTATTACGTCAAGCGTTTCGGTCTTGACGTCAGAGGGTGCCGCTACCCGGGTATTATCAGTTACGAAACCTTGCCAGGTGGAGGAACTACAGACTATGCTGTGGCCATCTATTTCGAAGCGGTAAAATACAAAAATTATACTTGTTTTGTTCGAGAGGACACACGGCTCCCTATGATGTACATGCCCGATTGCCTCAAAGCTGCCCTGGACTTAATGGAAGCTGATTCCTCTCGCCTGAAGCACTATTCAGATTTTAATGTCACAGCCATGAGCTTTTCTGCAGGAGAGTTAGCCGCGGAAATCAGAAAACACATCCCTGAATTTGTCTGTGAGTACGAGCCTGACTTTAGGCAGGAAATCGCTGACTCGTGGCCCAACTCCCTTGACGACTCTGCTGCCCGTGAAGAGTGGGGATGGGAACCGAGCTATGATCTGGCAGCCATGACAAAAGATATGCTCGAGGTGCTCTCCAAGCGCCACCAAGAAGGAAAGCTAGATTACGAGCGAACCAAGTCACTCTGACTTCTCTTTCAAAAAATTCGGCAAAGAAAAAGCAGAGCGGTGGGTTTCCAGATTAAAATAATTGAGACCTAAAGGAGGGTCTCTCTTTATACTAAGGGGATGAGCATTATCTGAAAGATAAACAAAGCACCAGCTCCCACCTGGATAGGTAGGAACAGGAATCACATAGAAACTAACAATCTTATAAAGCTCTTTAAGAGAGGCGCTTTTCTCCCTGATCAGTTCCGAGTTGTAAAGAGGAGATCCCACCTGGGCAACTACAATTCCCTCATTGTTAAGACAGTTTTTTAGCTTTTCATAAAATCTCTTCTGGTGAAGAGAAGCTGAAGGTCCCACAGGGTCAGAGGAATCAATCAAGATAATATCAAACTTTCGATCTATCTTTTCAATGAATTTTTTTCCGTCCGCTATGACAAGCTCTGTTCTTTGATCTTTGAGGCAAGGCGAAAGCCAGGGAAAATATTTTTTGGAAACCTCGATAACATGGGGATCAATCTCCACAAGACAGACATTTTTTATATGGTATTTTAAAGTTTCTTTGAGCACACCCCCATCTCCCCCTCCGATAATGAGAAGATCCAGAGGATCAGGATGAGTAATCAGAGAAGGATGAACGAGCATCTCATGATAGAAAAACTCGTCTCTTTCTGTCGTCTGAACCAAATCATCCAGGAGTAAAACATTCCCAAAATACTCGTTCTCGAATACTTCTATCTTTTGATAGGGAGAATTTTGCTTATAAAGAAGATTCTTTACCTTAAAAAAAATGCCAGTCGATTGAGTATGGTATTCTCTTTTTTCTGACAGATCTTCTTTTCTAATGCTTTTATTCCTAGTCATAATTTCCAGATGAATGGTTTTTCGTCTGTTAGAATCTCTGTTCTCTTCAGACCTTTTATCAGATATAGGGGAAGAACAAAAAGCCCCTTGTGAAGGGTAGAATGATAAAATTTAATTTTTCTGATTCTGCGATTACGGACCCTCTTTGCGATTTCTTTCTCATCCATTTCAAGCGGATCCGCCTTCTTTGATGCCAGAATAAAACCCCATGGCATGCCGAAAGAAAAAACAAAAGACCAGTATGGTCGAACTAAAGGGAAGACTTTTTCCAGGGTTGATGCTAAAGAAACATAAAATTGATGATAGTAGGGATCAGCGCTCCCTGCCTGAAGGACGAATATCCCATCCTCTGCTAAAATCTCGAAGATCTTTTCAAAAAACTCTTTTGTGAAAAGATAAATGGAAGGGCCTTTTTCAACCGGTTCAGTCAAATCTGATATGATCGCATCAAATTTCTCCTCCGTATCTTCAACATATTTGCGGGCATCCCCAAAGATCAGATGAGTTTTTGGATCAGAAAAAGCTCCATCTGACCATTCCGGCAAATATTTCTGACACAGATCTATCAATTGCCTGTCAATATCTACCATGGTCACTGTTTCAACTATATTATGTCTGAGCACCTCCCTTATCGTTGCCCCTTCGCCTCCTCCAAGAACTAACACTTTTCGAGGGCAGGAATGAGTGATAAGCCCAGGATGAACCAAGGATTCATGATACACATACTCGTCTATTTGAGCTGATTGTATCTTCGCATCCAGAAAAAGAATCTTGCCAAAAAACTCGTTGTAAAAGCATTGGACGTATTGGTATTCTGTCTTCCCCTCATAATAAAGCTTGTCAATCCTGAACCGCCTGGCAAAAGACTTAGTATAAGGCTCAAGGTAATAAATATCTTCTGTCACTATGGCAGAGATTGTAACAAAGAAATCAGGGTCAGGTCTACACTTTTAACTTATTCTGCCTAAATATCTAATTCTTTATAAGAGAAGGATCGGTTTCGAATCTCCGCTGCTTGAACAATAGAGATGAAAAATAAGTTAAAAGAGAAATCAGGGTCAGGTC
>CP070825.1:1497674-1500581 GCA_020344415.1 Candidatus Aminicenantota bacterium | reverse complement strand
GACGGCTATTGGGATGAAGATGATATATTCCCATCTGACCCTACAGAGTGGCTAGACAGTGATGAAGATGGCTATGGTGACAATACCGATGCCTTCCCAAACGACCCAACGGAATGGCTAGATAGTGATGGGGACGGACATGGGGATAACAGTGATGCATACCCGCACGATACTACTAAATGGGAAAAGGCAATTATTGAGCCTGAAGAGGCAATATGCGGCGCAACAATCACTGCCATCCTTGCAGTTATTGTTATTGCGAGTACAGAACTTGGCAAATACAAATTCCTTCTTTTTTTCCTTCCCCTTTACACGAGATTGAACAAAGAAGATGTTCTTAACCAATTCACACGTGGCAGAATCTACGAGCATATCAGGAAGAACCCAGGAGATCATTACAACAGCATTAAACAGGAGCTTGAGCTGAATAATGGCGCTCTTGCATATCATCTTAGGACCTTAGAGAGGGAGAATTACATAAAATCGACGCGTGACGGGATTTATAAGCGTTTTTACCCAATAGGCATTAAAATCCCAGAAAAACCCAAAATGCGATTGTCTCCAGTCCAAAAGGAGATTATTGAAACAATTAAAAGAAATCCCGGTACAACTCAAAAAGAAATTTCTAAGGCGTTGAGCATAAGCCAACAAGTTGTGAGCTACCATGTAAATCTAATGATTGAATCGCAATTGCTCAGAACGGAAAAACAAGATAACACACTAAGATATTATTGCAATAATTAGACCTAATAATATTCTTAAATTATTCATTACAGCAAATACCAAATTTTTTATCCTTGAATAGACATAAAGAACCGAGGTCGAATAAAATGTTGGCTGAGTTTACAATCTTTCCGATAGGCAAGGATGTCAGTTTAAGTAAGTATGTGGCAAGAAGCCTGAAACTCATCGACGAAAGCGGCTTACCCTACAGAATCAATCCGATGGGCACCGTTGTTGAGGGATCATGGGATGATATCATGGAGCTTATCAAAAAATGTCATATGGCGATACTCGAGGATACAGAAAGGGTATCAACGTCCGTAAAAATCGACGACAGAAAGGGAATAACAAATGCGCTGGATAGTAAGATAAAAAGTGTCGAGGAAAAGGTGGGAAGAGAGCTGAGGAAGTGAAGTTTACCGAAAGAATAAAACGGGCTTAATCAACGAGGGTTCCATAATATGGGGTGAATATCCAATATTCAAAAAATCAAAAACATTAAATACAGACAGATATATTTACAACCTGACAGGCAAAAATGCCAGTTTAAATGGATAATATAGCGCGATTTCTTAAAAATGGTGAGCTCATGGCAGAGGCAGGTCAGGTCGAACAGAAACAGAAGAGGCCGGTTTCTCCAATTATCATCTTGGTACTTGCGTTGATATTCATGATATGGCTCATGCTATTATTCACGAATAAGTCCTTTTACGATGATTTTGGTATGAATTTGGATAAGAATATTTGGGTTTACATCGCCTCCATTATTATGATAATCTTTATTGCCGTACTTCTAGTGGCCGCCTACCCCGCAAGAGCACAAGTCCCTGAGCCTACCTTTGCTTCAGCGCAGATAACGCCTCTCCCACAAACCACCATCCCTGCTTCTGGAGGAGTGATCGTTACTTCAGGGCAACCCCTTCAGGCCGTGAACGAACCCATGGTCGTCGAGGCTGAGCCCCTTGTTGTTGAAGCTGAGGTCGTGGAAGTGGAGCCTCTCGAGGAGGAGGTTGAGCCTCCTAAAGCTTTGAAGACAAAAAAACCAAGACTTATCGAATATCCTAAAAAGGTGCCAGGTGGTGTGTACGGTGATACCATAGTAAGGGTTGATCCAAGAACGAAATTGAATCTCAGGACTTTGCTGGTAAGATCTTGTATGATATGTGACCGCCAAGGTAAATGCTGGGAGGAGATCATGGATACCATTCCACGAGATGACTTCTTGATGAACATAGACTGTAAGAAAGGGCTCCGCAGGCTCAAAGGTCCAGGCATGGGAGGTAAAAGAACGAAAAGGAAGAGGGTGAAGAGAGTTACAACCTAATCTGAGTCTTACTTGCCATGATCACACTTAAAAAAACCTTTTAATAACATCCCAGTTCCTTTAATAATTCCATTTTTTTCACAACAATTATTAAGTAGTAAAAAGAATATGCCTTTCTCTCCCTTATAATGCCTTGGAGGCTATGAATGGCGAGAATTCATGCAAGAAAAAAAGGAAAATCCTCATCAACCAAACCTTACAGACCAGAACCTCCTGAATGGGTAGCCATGAAGCCCAAAGAGATCGAAAGAACGGTGCTCAGGCTAGCGGATGAGGGATATTCCACCAGCCTAATTGGTATGAAACTTCGTGATCAATACGGCGTGCCCAGTGTTAAGCAAAGTACAGGAAAGAGCATCATGAAGATACTTGCGGAGAATAAAAGAACCCCGAAACTGCCCGAGGATTTAAGGAACCTCATGAAGAAGGCAGTTAACCTAGGTGAGCATCTTGCGGAGAATCCCAAGGATCTTCATAACCGCAGAGCCCTTGAACTAACAGAAGTTAAGATTCGAAGACTCATGCGCTACTATAAGGGAAGGGGAACCTTGCCCGAAGATTGGATCTATGACCTTAAGACGGCGAAGCTTCTTGTTGAGTAATTCACACCTTCAGTTCTTATACATATTGCAATATTCCTAAAATTAAGACTATTCATATAATTGGGGGAAAAGGTAGTTGGAGAAATTTAAAAGTGTGTCTGGAGCTCTGAAAAATAAGCTTGAGGTGGCAAAAAAAAAGGTGCTCAAAGAAAAAGGTACCATCAAGATAGTATCCCATTACGATGCAGATGGAATCTGTGCTGCTGGGATTCTTTGTCATGCCTTAATTCGCAAGAAAAAGAAATTTCATGTCACTCT
>CP070825.1:1493328-1497574 GCA_020344415.1 Candidatus Aminicenantota bacterium | reverse complement strand
TTGGAAGAGACTCACTGCATTGCCGATATCACCTCTCATTCTGCTCAACTCCCCCCCAATGAGTTTAGCAAACACACGGGGCTCGGGCTGAGGCTTATTATCCAGTTCTGCTTGGAAAGCACGCGCTTTTTCTTCCTGCCCAGCGTTTAAATAAATAAGTGCAGCAGAAAAAAGAATATCTTCTGCTTTAAGAGTATTTACAGCTCTATCAGCCGCCTTCAGAGCGAGTTCTTTTTTTTCTTGAAGGAGATAGATCTGTGCAAGCATGATACATTTTTCAGCAGCATCATAAGACTGGCTGTTTTCCAGATCAAATGTGATCCCTTCCTCAAGTATCTTCACAGCATCTTCTAGCCGGCCTTCGTAGAAAGCAAGGTCTGCCAGGCCTGTGGCAGCCAACGTTTTTCCATAGGAGTCCAAATCCTTAAGCTGTCCATATGTCTCGGCAGCATCCGCGAGTTCGCCTTTTGCCATTTGTGTCAGGGCGAGAGTGATATAGGCTTTATGGAATGTCGGTTCAATTTTCATCGCCATACGTGATTCCTCTTCAGCTGTCTCCAGATCTCCAGTTGCAAGAGTGTACCAGCTCAGGTTGTTATGGGCGTGGACACCTTGAGGATTGTATTTCACGTCGAGCCGTCCTTCTTCAACCGCTTTGGGCATATTTCGAGCATAAAAATAAGCCACAGCAAGCATGGCATGGATCGTGTAATCCCCTGGATATTGCTCCAATAAAGCACTGTACTCATCTGCTGCTTTTTTAAAATCTCTTCTCATTAAAGCGAAGTGGCCAAGAGTTCTGTATCTTTCCCGATCCGTCATCTGATCAATTCGCTTCAGAGTCTCTTTATAATACTCTTCAGCTTCCTCGATGCGACCGCTGTTATAGTAAATGTTCGCTATGCCTCCATATGCGCGCGCAAAATTCGGATCATGATCAATAGCTCTACGGTATTCTATCAGGGCTTCCTCCGTCTTACCCAGATCATCGAGTTCTTGACCTCTTGTCCAGGCTTCCATTGCTTCAAGAGATGTTGTCGTGAAAGTCTCCTTTTCCAGAGCTTCCACAGAATCGGCAGAGATGTCACCCAGATTCGCCTTCAATCTTGCCGAAAATCTATCAGCTGTTTTTAACACCTCGCTCTTTGTTCCGATTGTGACTGACTCCTCATATATTCTTTCAGATTTAACAGTATCCAATGCCCAAACTTTAATCGTGTAGCCTTTGTCATCCTCATCAATCGATCCCCCCACTGCCACATTAATCCCAGCGCTTCGACTCACTAATCGAGCGCTTTCTTCGTTGAGAGTCTCCCCGACATTAGGATCGAGTTCATTAGCGAGCTGAACTGCATCCTGACGGTCATAAATCTGGATAAAGGGAGCATCTGCCAAACTGATATCCAGGGCTTTTTCAAGAACTCCTTCAAAGATTGGATCACCTGTTAGATTCTGAAAATTGGAAACGAGCACACTAATCGTCTCTGATTCTGCTTCTGTGGAGCTCACCGGGCCTCTTCGAGATAAAAATAAAGCTCCCGTGACTATCATGGCAATTATTAAAGCTGCTCCAGCAGCTATCTGCCACCAGCGCACGCGCAATCGGCCTCCCCCGAAATCCTTCTGAAATTTATGGATAGCATCGATCAATTCTTTGATGTTTTGATATCTATTCTCAGGCTCTTTGGCCAGGGCTTTACGCAAGACGGGGCTGAGAATGGGATTCATCATCTTTGGCTTTATGTTGACAGGAGGTGTGGCATCCCTGAGAATCGAGGTCAGAGTCTCCAATGGATTGGCTTTTGAAAAAGGATGTCTTCCAGTCGTCATTTCATAGAGGATTATCCCCAAAGAAAAAATATCACTCCTCACATCGACGGGTTCTCCTCGCGCCTGTTCAGGAGACATGTAGGCCAATGTTCCCACAATGGCCCCATGCTCAGTCAAAGATTGCTGCGTTATCGTTTGAGTAATATCCCCCTCACCTTCTGTCAGGAAATGTTTGGCCAGGCCAAAATCCATGACTTTGACATGGCCACGAGGAGTGATCATGATGTTCGCAGGCTTGAGGTCCCGATGGACGATGCCTTTTTCATGAGCTTCTTCCAGGGCTTCTGCAATCTCTAACGCCATTTGAAGAGCTTCTCTTATGGAGAGTGTCCCCTCCTCCAATTTTTCTTTCAGGTCCTGGCCCTCTATATACTCCATCACGATGTACGATTTACCCTCGAACTCACCGGTCTCGAAAACTTTGCAGATGACTGGATGATCCAAAGAGGCCGCGGCTTTGGCTTCGCGCACGAGGCGCGCTCTGGCACTAGCATCTTTCTGCATTTCTTCGGGCAGGAATTTAATGGCCACCTTCCGATCGAGTGACGTATCCTGGGCAAGATAGACCTCCCCCATCCCTCCCTTACCGATCTGGTCAAGAATTTCGTAGTGCTTTACTTTATCGCCAGATGAAATCATTTGTTTTATGGAAGGCGGATGAGTTTTAAGTGAGGGAAATTAAGCTGAGACGGATGGAAATCCCATAAAGAAAAAATAGAGCATTCTCTCATAGCCATAAATGTAACCTTTTTTTTCTTATTTCCAGCTCTCCCCGCTTCTTCAGCATTTTTCTTCTCTTCCCCGCAAAAACTTATAGCACAGGGGAAATTTGATGTCAAACAGTAAATATGAAGTAAATATGAGATAAACCAATACTATCTTTAGAATATTTGTATGGATTAAAAGTAATACTTTTTATTTCCATCAATTGACGCGACATGTTTTTTTGTATATTACTTTATTGATGCAAAAGCCGAGGGAATCCTCCCAGATATTTGAAGATTTCTCTCTGCAATCCGTTCCCCTGAATCAAAGAAAAAAATGGATAAACCTGGCGGTTATCTGGATCGGGATTGCTGTTGTTATGTCTGCCATTTTCCGCGGAATGATGATCGGTCTGGGCTTGGGAAAAATATCGAGTGTGATCATATCCTACATCCTCGGAGAAATCATCCTCATAGGTATGATGGGTTTTGCAGGCTATATCGGTGCACAAACCGGGTTTTCTACACCTCTAATCGCCAATTTTTCATTCGGACGAATAGGTGCCATCCTCGTCTCCCTCTGCATCGCGTTTTCCCTGATAGGGTGGTTTGGTGTGCAGGCCGCCTTTTTTGCCCGCACCATCCAATTCTATTTCGGGACAAATTTCTCCCTGCCCGTTTTTTCTTTCCTCTGCGGAATTCTGATGATGATCCCAGCTATTTTTGGAATTCGAGGGCTGAGTGTTCTGAGCTGGGTGGCTTCACCATTCATGATTGTCATATTCATCTGGGGAATTATAAAAATGGGTTTCCAGTTTCTTCCTTCTGAAACCCTGATCTCACTCGCAATCAACCACCAGCCTGATCCCTACCCTATCACACTCGGAACAGCTGCCTCGATAGTGGCCGGCGGATTCATCGTCGGAGCAACGACCAGCGCAGATATCTTCCGTTATGCTCGTCCTCGATTCAAAGATATCTTCCTGGCAGCGAGTATAGCCATGGTTGTCAGTGCTTTCCTTCACCTGGTCGGTTCTGTCCTGGCCATGAACACCGGCGTTTACCATGAGAGGCTCCCGGAGCTCATAATCGACAACCAATACCTGGGATTGGGATTTATCGGTTTCCTTGTCCTCCTTCTGGCTCAATGGACAACCAATGACAGCAACATCTACTCTTCTGTACTCGCCTTGAATAATATCTTCCGGACGAAGCGCTGGATAATCACCATCATAGCCGGAGTTGTGGCCTCCCTGTTCGCCGCGTTCGGGATCCTGGAAATGCTCGGGACCTTTCTGACAATTTTAACCGTGAGCATTGGGCCGATCGGGGGAATTTTTATCTGCGATTATTATTTCCTGAGAAGGATGCGAAAGTATGACTTTAAGGGAAAAGCCTTTTCAAAAATCAATTATAAAGCTTTGGGTGTCTATCTTGTGGCTTTTTTAATCGGCTGGACGACTTCCGGACATCCATTCACAATCAAGGTCTTTCCTTTTTCCATCTTTGCCTTCAACGGAATACTATCTTCAATCATCCTCTATTATGCGGTCATGAAAATATTTCCTGATAAGGAGTAAGGCCATGGCATTAAAACAGGTCATCGAAGTTTGTGAATTGCTCGAGGCTCCGAGAATGGAACCTGCTGTAATTAAAGATTATTTCCTCGTGAGAGGGCTGGGTGAATCGGAAATCGAATTGCAGAAAATCAA
>CP070825.1:1490491-1493228 GCA_020344415.1 Candidatus Aminicenantota bacterium | reverse complement strand
TTTTTGAGTTTCCGGCGCAGCCTGCGGAAAACTTCCTGGCGGTCATCGCCACAGTACACTTGCTTCACCGGAGCTGGCGGAAGAGGTTGGCGGGCTGCATGAAATCACCGTCCACAACGGGCTGAGCATATCCCCCACCCAAGAAACAATCCATTTCTTTATGCAAATCATATCTGTGTCTTTCAAAGCGCTGGCAATAACTGTATGGTATGGTAAGGTATTGAAGCTGTGATTAAAGGTAAAAAAAGATTACATGTCAACTAATTCACAACGAATCCGTTATTTCCCGTTTGTCACTGATTTAGCTGTTTTCGTCTAATTAGAGAGAGTTTCATGATTTTCAGTTTCAGTTTTGTAATCTTCGGCGTGACATCACATATTCAATAATCCGGCCATATTTCATAGCCGTCAGGATTTCTCAGGCATCTCCTGCAACGTCGTCTGATCTCCTGGGCTATCTCAACTGCCTGGGGTCGATTTACGCAACTATAGCCAGCCTCCTGAAATAATTTCCGGGGTAGACTATGAGACTTTGCAATAAGCTCATCTTGAGCGCCACCCATTCCTCTCCATTTCCCGCTTAAATCCATATAGGCTGACAAATTTCCCGGGTCTTTCTTTTGCGTAAGAGCTTTAGTTTTGTGAGCCAATTCATCAGCATATTCAAGGGTTTTCATATTTTCTCTTTGCCTGTTGTATTCCTGGAGTATCTCTTGTGTTATCGCCTCCATATTATCGATGAATGATTTCATGTCAGGATTGGATTGCCTGTTGAGATTTAGAAAATTCATCATCTCACGAGCAAAATCCTGATATTCATTGATTCTCTCGACATGCCGGGTGACAAAGAAGACCATATCATCTACAGCTCCCTCGACATACTCTTTCTTTTCTACTTCTTGGCCTGCCTCAAAAACAACCTGTATTGCTTCTGTGCATCCACAGGTAGCAGCACGACGAACACCTGCCCCTCCCCTTCTATGATGGCTGCGCAGCTTGCGGCCTTCAAGGTCAAGTATAGCCTCACATGTTTGCCTGCCCAACGTTTCCTTCATAATATCAACAGGAGTAGAAACCGAGACGGGAGTATCTCTCCTCTCCAGAAAGTAGATAAGAGATTCCCCCTTCGGTGGTATTTTCTTACTGAGACGATAGAAAACCTTCTCCCCGCCAAACCAGACGGGGTAGGTATACCGGCCTATTACACCCCGCCAGATGTTGTCTCTGGATTCTCTAAACGTAAAGGTAGTTTTCACCCCCGCTTCATATAATTGGGTTATCCATTTTGCAGGAAAGGGTCTTTTCCAGTTGATAGCCACATCCCGTTCCAAATAAGAAGGCAACAACTGCTCTTTATGCCAGATACCCGGTGCGCTCAATATGGCCAGATAAATACTCTTGCCGTCATTGCTGAAGTCAACAGATTCGATGAGGCGAGGCTCTGCTTGCTCATTATCCAGCACCAGCTTCATCTGTTGCTTTCCCTCCGGCCAAGTGACGACCAGCACATTGTTCCCTCCCTTAAGTAATCCCAGGAAAAGATTTTCTGAAGGAATACAAAGCCTATTCATCGAGGGATACTCTCTGGGATTAAATATAAGATCATCGCCAATGAAACTTGGCACTATACCGTACTCGACCGGACCGAGGAGACTTATTCCCTTCATGCTCTCAGCGGGTTTAATCTCGACAATCTCAGACTTGCTGAATGAAACAATGGCAGACAAGTTCTCTCTTGTTTTTCTGGCAGAAAAAGAGATTTCTAAAGCTGCTTCGTCACCAGTATTTTGCAATATGCTGCAGGAAGTAATTCTCGCCGGTGCTCCTTTTAGTTGAAGAGGAACGAATTCAATTCTTTTCTCATTTGAATCTGCTTTCGTGTAGATGGCTACTCTGGCTTTTCCTAACCAGAACACCGCAATTAAGTGCTCATTCTCTACTATCACATCCCCTCTGAAAGTGTATTCTCTCCCATAGTAACCCGGATCCGAAAAGGCAGCCGATGGGTCGAGTTCGAGGGTCAGAAGATCCGTAGGGACAGGTTTCCATTTACTTCTGTCTCGTAAATCTACAGTATTCACAAAAGGTGACAGTGTGTCCCAGATCAGTATATTTGCTGTACCTTCCTTTCTCTGGGCCCTTGACACCCCTGTACTTGTTACCAGTAAAATAATCAGCACTATCTTACACAAAAACAATCCAAAGTCGCTAATGCCTCGACCGAATTTCATTATCTACATCCCTTTCAAGTGTATCCCCTTTTTCCCAAGAGCTGGAATTTCCCCATACGATCTGTTCTCAGAACTCTTAAACCTCATCCAATTCAAATAATCGTACCAAACACCTAACGATACTACCATATCATAGCCATGTTCCTTGAAATCTCAAGCCCTTATGATAGTCCCCAGTCGTGTAATTCTGATATATTATCTATTAGAGCACATCACCAGAGCTAAGGACCTCTCGCTTTTTCATCTCTATTACCAAAAGAATTATATGAGCGATAGATTTCTTTTGCGCCGGATACTTAATCCGATAACACATAAAAAATTATCAAAAAAATCTGTATTTTCGCAAAAAATCGACTATTATTCGGACACGATATAGGCAAAATCAACATTTGTGGAGACATTTTGGTGACAAGATGTCACCTGGAAATCAGGGTGTTTTTTAGCTCTTGAAAGATGTGGCTTACAGTAGCTTTGTTTGCCATGATTCTTCTTGTGTTTTTTGTGAT
>CP070825.1:1486430-1490391 GCA_020344415.1 Candidatus Aminicenantota bacterium | reverse complement strand
CGTTTTTTTTGTCTCTCGTTGATGCGTTTCCGATAATTGAAAGAAGCACTTTTGCCTTTTCCCTTGAATTTTTTCAGGATGTAATCATAGTCAATCCAGTCTTCTCGCTTCTTTTTATTTAAATATCCCGGAAGGCTGCTCCATTTATACTGGAAAGGCGATTCTGTTACTCCAACTTTTTGGGGAAGCAAATGAAAATTACAGCTTACGTCTTTTAAATAACACTTTTTATCTATAATGTAGCACCGATAGCGATCTTTGAATAATCGACTCCTGCGTCTATGACGGCGGTTGAAATAGTTTGCATAATTGCTGTTGATTTGATGCATTGTTTTGCTGAGATTATTTGTTGAGGTTTCCATGAGGCAAGAATATTGCTTTGAAAGAAGAACATAGCCATAAAAGATGTTATTGGTCTTGATTTTTTGTTGCCGGAGGAGGTCTATGAAATAAAGCCTATCTTTATCATCTTGAAATATTTTAGCTCCCTTTCTTCCATACGCACTAACATAATAGGTTAAGGCTTCGCCCTCAATTCTAGGAGCTCTCTTCATATTCCCTAACCTTCCTCTAAAAAAAAGTTGTTATCACTTTATTTATATCTGGAGGATTTGTCAAGCCCTGGTTACTAAAATTTCATTACTTTCAATCTCTTTCAATCTCTGTTGACTCGAGACTTTCCCTGTGTTATAAGCTTTTTTTAGGGGAAAAGGAGAGTTTCCCCCATGATATAAGGAGACTCCGTTGAAAAAAATAAAAATATCTATCGCTTTTATGGTTTTCCTTTTTCTGGTGTCAAGCCTGTCATTGGGACAAACCCAAAGCTCGGGGGAGCTAACAAAAATCACCATTGCCAAGTCTGAAAGTGCCATGGGAATTCAAATCGAACTTGATAAGGCCCTTAAATACGAAAGTTTCCCTCTGCTTAATCCCAACCGTTTAGTCATTGATTTTCCTCAGGTTGTAAAATTTTCTTGTGACCCCTTGACAGAAGTGAATGATTTCGGGGTTTTAACGATCAGGGTTGCTAAATTCAAGCCTGATGTGACCAGGGTTGTTTTCAATTTAGCTGATAAACGGCCTTCTTACACATTCAGAGAAAATGAAAGAGCGCTGAATGTCATTTTCTGGCTTGAAGAAGAAAAAGAAAAACCTGCGGTGAAGAAAGAACCAGAGAGACAAATAGAAGAAAGAGCAGTTGAAAAGAAGCCTTCCGGTCTATTTGAAGAAATGACCATTAGTATCGGTGTAAACAGTGGACTATACTTTTTTCATTCCACAGACTTTCAGAACATCTATGGAGAAAGCATCGTTTTTTTTGGCGGAGAAACAACTGTCTTGGTCTCTCCGAGCAAGAATAATTACATCGGAGCCTCATTAGGTGCAAAATACATTTCTAAAAGCGGCGTCAACCATCATAGCGAAAGAGTCGAGCTTACAATAATACCTGTATCTATATCCGCGTTTTATCTGAGGCAGTTTAAAACCTTCTCTCCTTACATTGGCGTAGGATTAGATTACTATGACTATAAGGAAACTTTTCCCGATGCCGCTGATATTCCGACCATATCCAGTTACCCTTGGGGAACTCATGTCCAGGTGGGGACCTACCTAAGACTCGCTTCTTCTTTATCTCTGAAGGTGTATTTCAAATACTATGAGGCTCGAGCAAAAGAAGGCGGTGTGGAGAAAAATTTGGGTGGAAACGAGTACGGACTGTCGCTGGCGTATCATTTTAAGATATAATGAGAGATGGCTTCGTCATTTCATTCCTCGCAATGACAAATAAAGGAGTTGCTTGATGGAAAAAGGGAAGTCGATAGGAATCCTTATCACATGCAGTTCTTTTCTCATCATAATTACGTCCTTTCTGCTAAGACCTTCTCTTTTCAGCCAGGAGGCTGATCCTTTCTATCTGAAGCTTCTCACTCAGGGTGAAAAATCGCTCTTAGCAAAAAATTATAGAGAAGCAGCAAAAGAATTAGAGATTGCTGCTTTTGGACTCCACAAGGAAAAAAACCTCAGGGCAAAAGCTCTTGTATATCTGGGCCTCTGTCATTACTACTTAAGAGATATGGAGAACTGCGAGAAATACATGAGGCAAGCCTTTGACCTCGTTGGCACGGAACAAATTGCTAACCTTGAGAAAGAAATTGACGAATCTTTAAGAGACGATTTTAGAAAACTCGCCGATCGCTTCAAACTTATGCCTCTTCCCCCAGAGGAGAAAAAAGAAGAGCCCAGGACGCAAGTAAAACCAAAAAAAACCGAACCTAAAGCTAAAAAATCCGCACAAAAAGAAAAACCCAAGCCAGAGATAAAAAAAAAGCCAGAGGTCACAGAAGTTGAGAGAGATCCGGTTAAAGCCCTAGAAAAAAGCATAAAAGATAATCCCCGCAATGCTGCCTCTTATTATGAGCTTTATGAGCTTCAACTGAGAAACAACAATCCAAAGGATGCCAAAAAAACACTAGAAAATCTGGTCAGGAACAATCCAGATGAGATCAATGGCTTATTTCTGCTGGGGAAGATAAATTTCAAGGAACGGAAATTCAAAGAGGCTGAGAAAAACCTTGAAAGAATTACCACTTTGTCCCTGAGAGTGCAGGTTGAAGAGAGCGTATTAGATGAGACAAAGGCCTATTTAATCCTCAGCTTTTATCTGCGCGGTGATAGGGAAAAGGCTCAAAGGATAATCATTGAATCCATGAGCGTCCTTTCCCCAGAAAGAATTAGCTCTCTTGCCCTAGATACGCGGGAAAAAGAGATGCTCGGAGGAATCATCAAGAGACACCAGGAGCAATCCGAAATAGGCAAGAAAAAGAGGAGAATTCAATTCCTGGAGAGAGCTATCGAAGAGCAGCCTCGAAATTCTGCGCTCTATCATGAGCTTTACGACCTCTATCAAGAGGAGAAAAATGCAGAAGCTTCAAGAAACACCATCCAGAAATTGGTCAGGAACAATCCAGACGATATGAAAGGCCTTTTTCTCCTGGCAAAGGATGAATTCGCCCAAAACCATTTTCTAGAGGCCCAGAGTCACTTTAACCGAATCCTTGCTGCGAGCGACAAAAGCGACGTCAATAGGGAATTAATACTGAAATCCATGATCTATATCTCCATCTGCTTCCATCGCCTACATAAGAGAGAAGATGCCCAAAAATTTATCGAATACCTCAATAATTCCGCCTCTCAAACAGAAATCCAGCGAATGCTTAGGGAGGAAGGGCTAGAGGAAGAGTGGGAGAAGATTAAAAGAGAAAAATGATTACGGTGTCAGCATCTCTTCTTCTAAATCAAAAAGTTCGCCAATCATCTTAAAATCTCTATCGATATGCAAGAGTCTTGCTTTTTTGTACGCCGCAGATGCTATTATCAAATCAGTGGTTGAGACAATTTTTCCTTTCCTGTCCATCTCATAAGCCCACTTTGATGCTTTCTTAATTATCTCCTCATCTATAGGAATTTGGGGAAGAGAAAAAAAAGAGTCGTATAATTTGTCGAAATCTCTCTTATTTTTAGCCCCTCTTAGTATCTCAATCAGCACAATCCCACAGATGACAATTTCTCCTACTTCGAGGAGCTCTCTTATTTTATTTTTTATTTTTGCAGATCCTTTAGGTCTTAAATACTCAATCCATACTGAACTATCAATAAGGAACATCTTTTCTCCTTCTTTTAAGAAACTCAGAGAGTGTAAAAGAGAGAGCTATTTTGCCCTCAAGTTCAATAAGTTTCTTCATTTTTTTCCTTCTAACAAATTCTTCAAGTGCTATTTCTATCGTTTCTTTCTTTGTCTTTGCACCTGAAACTTTTTTTGCTTCCTCCAAGAGATCTTCTTTTATAGATAATGTTGTCCTCACTTTGTGCTCCTTATAGGCATACTTTATAGGCATATTATCATATGTATATATTTGGTGTCAAGAAAGGCACGATTAAATATTTCATTTTCTATTACTTG
>CP070825.1:1483213-1486330 GCA_020344415.1 Candidatus Aminicenantota bacterium | reverse complement strand
GTGGTGTTCATCCTCTTCGAACGCCGCAGAACGAGACTGTAGAAGAGGATAAACATGTAGAGGCTCTCTGCTGAATGTCTTCGGACGCGGGTTCGATTCCCGCCGCCTCCAAAATTATTATTCATCTAAAGTAAAGTTTGAAAAAATTGTTTAGCCATAAGAAGAGAAACATAACAGTATCTTGGGTGGCCCTCTCCCTTTTTTTTGCTATCCTTTCCTATTCACAGAATGCAAACTTCATAAAGTTATCGGTCAAGGATTTTCCCGATTTCAGCCGTGTGATCGTCAGCTCCTCCTCTTTCCAGGAAGCAAAGACTATCGTAATCGATCCTGGTCATGGCGGCTTGGAAAATGGAGCAAAAGGAAAGTTCGGGACTCTCGAGAAAGACATTACCTTGGGTATCAGTCTTAAATTAAGAGCGATTATTGAGCGGAATTTGGCCCTTCGGGTCGTCCTCACGAGAGAAAAAGACATTGATGTTTCTCTTGAAAACAGGGCAGCCTTGGCTAACAATAATAAGGCTGATCTATTTATCAGCATCCACACCAACAGTTCTTATAGGAAAAAAGCTCGGGGTTCAGAGACTTTTTTCCTCAGCTTGAATGCTACAGATGAAGAAGCAAGAAGGCTGGCTTACCTGGAAAATAATTCCGCTGAATTCGAAGAGAGTATTGCCGCCGATAACGAGGATGAGATAAAGATGATTCTGTGGGATATGGCTCAGAAAGTCTACCTTAAGCAGAGCAGTCAATTAGCTGAAAGTATACAGAATGAACTCAATTTACTCCTTAGAACATATAATAGAGGAATTAAGCAGGCTCCATTCAGAGTCCTCACAGGCGTAGCCTGCCCAGCTGTTTTGGTAGAGGTTGCCTTTATCTCTAATTCTGAGGAAGAGAGAAAGCTACTCACTGAAGAGTTTCAGAGTAATGTTGCTCAGGCAATCTATAGAGGTCTTACCAATTATATCAAGATCGATCAAGAGTGAAGTGAAAGAGTGGACAAAAAAAGGTTGGTCCTGCTTGGTATTCTGCTTGTGTTGTTAATCGCACTTGTAATTATTTTTTTTAGGAGCGGCGGTGAGGAGAGGATAGAAAAACCTCCTGCGACTCCTCCTCCAGAGCCTGGATCAGTCCCAACAGAGCTCCCAGAAACGAAAAAAGTCCTCCTTTTTTTTCTTTCAGAAAACGATACCTTGCTGCATCCTGAAGAAAGGGAAATATTTGCAGGCTCCTCCATTGTGCACCAAGCTAAACAAACCATCGAGGAGCTCATAAATGGCTCTCAGAGCGGCTATGTCTCACCTTTCCCACCTGAAACAAAGGTAAGAGAGCTTTTTGTCACTGAACAGGGTATTGCTTACGTGGATTTCTCGAGAGAAATTTTGGAGAAGCATCCTGCGGGATCTTCGGCTGAAATTTCAACAATCTTCTCAATTGTGAATTCCCTCACATATAATTTTAAATCTATTAATAGGGTTTTCATTCTGATTGAAGGGGGAGAAAAGGAAACTCTGGGAGGTCATATAAACCTCAGTCGGGCCTTTCGCCCTCAGTATGATATAATCGCCAAATAGTTTTTCTAATTTTGAGTCCAAAAAATTGAGCGAGTTCTCTCATGGGAAAAGTGACAAAGGTGGTTATTGTCGGCTTTCCTAATGTAGGCAAATCCACCTTATTCAATCGCCTCTTAAAACAGAAAAAATCTCTGGTTCATTCTTTACCAGGAATGACGAGGGACCGGGTGTCTGCGGTATGTCTTTTGCAGAAAAAGAGGTTTGAGCTGGTTGATACGGGTGGGTTTTTTGACACCCAGAAGGATCCGCTTTCATCTCAAATCAAAGAGAAAGCTTGGGAAGCATCTCAGGATGCTGACATTCTCCTTTTTGTGCTTGATGGAAAGAGGCAATTATTGCCTGCTGAGGAAGAACTTTATTTTTCTTTGAAGAAATTGAATAAACCCATTTTTGTGGTCGTCAATAAGATTGACTCACCGAATGAGGAGGAAAAGCTTGGAGATTTCTATAGGTTAGGAGAAAAAGTGTTTTTTCCTGTTTCGGCGGAACACAAAAGAAATATGGCGGCGTTAGAGTCGAGTATCCTTGAATCACTTCCCTCTAGTATTCCTGAGAAAGAGGAAATAAAGCCACTTAGGATAGCAATAGTTGGGCGTATTAACGTGGGAAAATCATCAATAGTGAATCGCGTGTGTGGTAAGGAAAAATTGATTGTAAGCGAAATACCAGGTACAACCAGAGATAGTACTGATACCCTAATATTCAGGAACAGGAAGGGTTATAGTTTGATTGACACAGCAGGAATTCGGAAGCTAAGCCGCACCAAGGATAAAAGAGAAAAAGCAAGTATCGTAAAAGCAAAGAAAGACATAAATCAGGCAGACGTTATATGTTTAATTGTAGACTCTCAGGAATTTCCTACTCGCCAAGATACGGCGATCGCTCACTTGGCCCAAGATTCAGGTAAGCCATTAATCGTAGCCTTGAATAAGTGGGATTTAATCCAGAAAAATACTCTATCCACAGAAGAGTTTAAAAAGAGATTCTATGAGAAATTGGATTTTGTTGACTACGCTCCCCTGCTTTTCGTTTCTGCTTTAACAGGAAAAAGACTCGTAAAAATTCTGGATATGGCAGAGGAAGTTTACGCCAATGGTTCAAAAAGAATAGAAACACCTCGTTTGAATGATTTTTTGAACTTAATTAATGAAAAACATCCTCCTCTTTCAAAGAAAAAGCGAAGATTCAAGATAAAATATATAACTCAAATAAAAATACTCCCTCCTACTTTCATCCTTTTTGCTCATTCTCGAGCCTCGTTCTCCGCGGCTTATGAGAAATTTTTAGTCAACCTTTTGCGGGAGAAGTTTGATTTTTGGGGAACTCCTATTAGGCTGATTTTGAGGACCAACTAAAAGCTCAGGGTCAGGTCTACACTTTTAACTTTTTTCCTTATCTAAATTGGACAAGCATCCTGAATTTTGACTCGATTCACCGCTTAAAAAAAATAAAACACCTAATGGAGGAAAAAGTTAAAAGTGTAGACCTGACCCTTATTTTTGTTGTACAAGGTTGAAAGAAAAAAGGGGCTGTCTCTTTG
>CP070825.1:1477734-1483113 GCA_020344415.1 Candidatus Aminicenantota bacterium | reverse complement strand
CAATGCTCTTTTGGGGAAGTAAAAGAAGGATGTGATTTTTCTGTCTTTGCTCAAAATCAGCATGCGGAGTTACGCAGGTGCCGAGAAGGACGGTGAGGGAATGGCGTGAAAAATCTGAACTAGAGCGGAGACATTACCCTGCTCCTTAAACAGAAAATACGGAGGGAAACTCGTGACAGGAAAAAGAAAGCTAAAAACATCTATCTGTATTGTTTTTTTGGGCATCTTTTTATTCTGTCTATCAAACCAAGCTTTCGCGCTTGACCCAGTTCCCCGTGCTAAATACTTGAAATATGCCCGTTCAGCTGCTGACTGGACCTGGAATAACTATGATGAATTAATAGATGAATGGAGAAGACGTTTCGACCCAGAGAATGTTTTCGGTTATCGTCCTCCTGGCGGCCTTCTGGAAATGGCTGTCATATATTCCTATCTCTTTTCAAAAGAGAAAAAGCCCGAATACGCAGACCGCACCAAAAAAATCCTGCTCGCCTACAGAGATTTCCGTTCGATGTATCCAGAATGGGCCAGAAAAAAGCGTCCGGATTACGCTGATGGTGTCCCTGTCCTTCCTGACTTTTTCACTGTGATGCGCTATATCCGCGCCTATGATACCCTTAATCGCTTGAAAATATTCAGTCAGAGCGAAAAGCAAATTATGGAAACAGCTATAGCTGAAAGCATGGAATATCTTTTAAGAACCCAGGAATGGGGACCGATGAACCGTACCGCCCTTCGTGCAGAATCTTTAGCATGGGCTGTGCGTGCCTTCCCTCATCATCCGGATTCTGCAAAATGGGAAATGCAGCGAAAAGCTCTCGGGGATGATAACTGGGGAAACTGGCAGATTGAAGATGCAACAATATACCATGGCGTCTGGCTCTATGCTCTCTGTGGATATGCCGATACCATAGGAAAGATGGACGAGCTATTTAAGACTCCTGAGATGTATTATTATGCTCAATACTTCCTTCATTTAATGAGCCCTGCGGGTATGGTCCCGGACTTCGGAGACGCTAACTGGCTCTCAAACTGGAATCGGTTTCTTGTCTTCTTCGAAGCTGCAGCCAAACAGTACAAAGACCCATATCTAAAATGGGCAGCTGCAACAATTGCTAGAAAATTCATTAACTTTGATGAACCGGCCACAAGCGTTGGGCTAGGATATATCCTTTTGGACTGCTATCGCTGGGGAAAAGATGGAATTCCTGCCCGTGCACCAAAAAACTCTTCTGAAGAAGTCATGGAAGATGTTCAGGGCAAAAAAATCGTCTTTCGGAATGGCTGGAATGACCGATCCACCTATATGCTTCTAAATTACAGGGATGAAGGAGATGGAGGTTTGAATTTCCGTGATTACTTAAGGGATACAATTCCAGTCGAAGAAGAAAAAATGACACACGGTCATGCGGACGAAAACAGCATCGTCCTGCTGATGTCAGGCAGTTCCGTCCTCCTTCACGACGGTGGCTACCGCGATTATATGCCCAGCGGTCCCTTCGGTGCTTACAGGCAGGATTACTTCCATAACCGCTTATGTGTGCGGCCCGAGAAAATATGGATGGGCCAGAAAAAGGGCGAATACCGCTACACCATCCGTGATGCAGTCGAGGGACAACGCATCCTGGATTTTCTTCGTAATGCGGGCTCATACCGTATAGTCCGTACCCAGAAAGTGGATTTCCTGGCGCTTCAAGATTTCGACTACAGCCGGACCCGGCTCATCGATGACAAGATGGGTTACGAGTGGGACCGCGTGATAATGTATATCCATAAGCCTGAGATCTTTGTTGTTTTCGATATTTTTAAATCCAGAAAGGAGGAATACTTTACACTCTCGAATCTCTGGCATACGAGCAAAATAATTGTACACGGAAAACACTGGTATGATACGGTCTATGAAAAAATCCAAAATTTTGGATTATCAACTGAAAAGCTTCTCCTTATTGTTTTTCCTTTAACCCATTACAGGCTTGAAGGGATTGAGCCTGAAAAGCGCCACTATCAAGATGAACTTCTCATCCACCAGACCACAGCACAACATTTTGAATTAGGGGAAACGGTTGGATTTATAACTGTGCTTATCCCCCACTCGACTGATGAATCCCCGCAGGAATGGGCAGAATGCGTTGAACTTCTTCCTATCAAACCTTTAAGAGCAGGACTTGGAGTTCAAATACAGATTGAAGATAAGAAACTCGTTTTGGCTGTTAAAAATGATTTACGCATGGATATGAGCCGTGACTGGCGCCGTCCCCGGTATACCTATGAATCAGGAAAAATCCAATACGGTGATTTTGAAACCAACGGAGATCTGCTTTTTGCATCAATAAGTGGGTCAAAACTGAACTACACAATCGTCAACCTAACAAAAGCCATCTTCCAGGATAAAATCCTCTTTGAAGCTAAGCCATCGATTTTCGGTTTAGCTTTCGATGCAAGCCCGGATAAAGCAGGAGTCGGGAAACTGCGCTATTGGCGCGAGGAGGTAGATATCAAGAAAAAATAGCGGCAAAAAATCAAATTTCATATTTCAAATCCATTTCCACATTATTTCGTATAATATATTGAAGGATAAATAAACGGCTTTATTAATAGAAAAAAAATGGTTTTCCTGGGTCCTGGGTTATACACAAGATTTTTCATGAATAATTAAGCTTATTTTTGTGAGAGGAGCCCATGCGTAAGAATATTATTTCATTCCTTGTTTTTTGCCTATTAAGTTGTCTCTTATTTATAAGTTGTTCTAAGGCTTATGATGTCGTAATCGTTGGCGGAACAATCATTGATGGAACAGGTTCCAAGGGATATCAAGCTGATTTAGGCATCCAAAACGAAACAATCATAAAGATTGGTGAGATTGAAGCTTCAGAAAGTCAGAATATAATCGATGCTGAGGGAAAATATGTTGTTCCAGGATTCATCGATATCCACACCCATAGTGATAATATCAGTGATACAAGGCGAAAAGAAGCTCTGAATTATCTCAAACAGGGTGTAACCACAATGGTAACCGGCAATTGTGGCAGCGGATCACATAAGGTCGCAGAATTCTTCAACAGAATTGAAAAACAGGGTATCGGGACTAACATTATCCATTTGGTCGGTCATGGCACTGTCCGGTCTTTTGTTATGAAAAACGCTGCCAGAGAGCCGACTAAAGAAGAAATGCAGCATATGAAATCGCTTGTGGAACAAGCAATGCAGGAAGGCGCAGCCGGCCTTTCTACCGGGCTGTTTTATGCACCGGGAAGCTATGAAAAAACCTAAGAAATCATCGAGTTGGGCAAAGTGGTCAGAAAATACAATGGATTTTATGCATCCCATATCCGCGATGAAAGTGACTATACTATTGGGCTTAAAGAGGCAATTTCAGAAGCCTTAGAAATCGCTGAAAAATCTGGCTTGCCCGTACAAATTTCACATATAAAGGCATTGGGTAAATCCGTATGGGGTCAGGCGGAAGAAGTTTGTCAGATCATTGAAGAAGCACAGAAAAGAGGCCTAACTGTTTATGCAGACCAATATCCTTATAATGCTTCTAGCACAGCTCTCTCGGCAGCTGTCGTTCCTCGGTGGGTTCAAGCAGACGGCAAAATCCGTGATCGATTAAGCGATCCAGAATTGCTTCCCAAAATCAAAAAAGAAATCGAGGAAAATATAGAGCGGCGCGGAGGCGCAGAAACGCTGCTTATCTCTTCTTTTCCTAAAAAGCCCGAATGGGAAGGGAAAAGCCTCAAAGAAATTACTATCATCATGGATAAATCGGAAGTGGATACAGCCATTGAGCTAGTGTTATTGGGAGGACCAGGTGTAATCTCTTTTAATATGTCTGATGCAGATGTGGAATATTTCATGGGAAAACCTTATGTGATGACCGGTTCTGACGGTTCAGTAGTACTCTTTGGCAGGGGCAAGCCGCACCCGCGCAATTACGGCGCCTTTCCCCGGAAAATCCGATACTATGCTCTGGATAAAAACATATTGAGTATCGAGCAGATTATTAGATCAGCCACCGGATTGCCCGCAGAAATGTTAGGATTCAATGACAGAGGTCTGGTCAAAGAAAGCTCTGTCGCCGACATTGTGGTCTTTGACCCAAAAAAAATCCAGGATAAGGCAACATTTGCCAACCCCCATCAATACAGCGTGGGCATCGATTATGTATTAGTCAATGGGAAAATAGCCATCAAAGACGGAGAATTTACTGGAACCCTTGCAGGAAAACCTTTAAAAAAATAAAGGGGACTGTCCCCTTTTTTAATAACCGGCTGCATATCCTAGGCGCCGCGGATCTGTTACTCCATGAAGCTTGCCTGTTTTTTCATCTCGCCAAATAATCTGCATAGAGCCAGTATGCCAGTTGTAAGCACCAAGATCTTTAAGCTTGATTCCTCGCGATGCCATTGCTTCTCGAAGTTCTTTGGTTATTCGGGACTCAATATCGACCGAGCGCTCATCGCCACGGAATGTCCAAAAGCGCGGGGCTTCTGCCGCTTCCTTTGGAGACATTTTGAAGTCAAGGATATTTACCAGCACTTCAGTCACTGGCTGAGGTGGGGATCCAGGAGTCCCCATAGCAAGCCAAGGCTTCCCATCCTTCACAATCATTATTGACGTAATAGGCAAAACAAGACGACGTCCCGGTCCTAAAGTATAGGCGCGTGCTCCGCTCCCCAATGCTCTTACCCCATCGATAAAAATCCCAGGTGCCCCTCCGTGAAGTGTATGCAGCAGGGAAATCCAATTGCCCTGAGCATCCACGATGACATTATGGTTGCTCCCAAGATAGGCATCATTTTCTTCATCCAATAATGGAAATTGCGGATTCAAGGTTTTTTGAGGTAAAGCTTTGTCTTTCTTGGATGGCGCAAGATTTACGTTTGAGATTACCATAGTGTTCTGTACAAACTGCGCACACATCTTACCGTAATCTTTTAAAAGCCAGAGCTCTGAAGGAATATAGAAATTCAGCGGATCTTTAATAGCCCATCTTGTTTCATCGCGGACCCGGCCAAAAGCTCGGGCCATAATCTCCAGCGTCTCAGGCGATTTGGCATAGTGGCCCAGACTCTTTAGGTCAAAATTCTCTAAAATGTTCAGGTTATAGCCAACAACCAAACCACCAGTATCAGGAGGTGGAGAGCCGATAATTTCATGTCCTCGATAAGTAAATCTCACCGGCTTATCCCACTTCGGTTCGTATTCTTCCATGTCTTGCATGCTCACCCGATACCCTTGTTTGTTAGCCATCTTTACAAATTTCTGCCCCCATGCTCCCTTATAGATGTAATCGGCGCCTTCAGAAGCGACTTTTCTCAGGGTTTCTGCTAGTTTAGGCATCTTCCAGCGCTTTCCAACTGGGACCAGAAATCCGTT
>CP070825.1:1473497-1477634 GCA_020344415.1 Candidatus Aminicenantota bacterium | reverse complement strand
TTTTTTTATAAAAGTAGCCTGTACCATTTTTTCTTTACAAGTAGAGGGTAAAAATGAACTTTGAAGAGAAGCTGAAATCTCAAAGAATAATAATCGCTATTGCTTTGATATTGATGTCCTTGATTTCATTTAATTTCGCGGTAAAAGGCACTCTCACAATTATTTCTTTTATTATAGGTCTTGCTTTTTTAGGGATGGCGCTTTATCTCTTGTTTGGATTAAAGAAGAAACATACAGGCGAGTGAAAGCCAAATTCCCTGGAGCACTGACTTCCCTGGATAATAAAGACAGCTCCTGAATTTTATGTTTGACCAATGAAGCCTAGCCTCATATCTCAATGATCAAGCCTCCCAGCTTCCCCTATCCACAGGGATTAAATCTGCGTCGCACACTTACTATTATGTTAAATCGAAAGTTCTAATTTACTGATTATCAAGAAATCAGAAAAATAATGAAATTTGAAATCAAGCTAAGGAGTCTTATTCTATTTTCATTCATTTCGCAAAGAGTCCACAGGATTTGCTGTTGCGGCTTTTATGGATTGGTAACTAACTGTAAGCATGGCAATAATCAAAGCCACCGCTGTTGAAAGGATAAAAGTCCACAGCCTGATGCTGGTCCGATAAGCAAAGTTCTGGAGCCACATATGCATCACAAAATACGCAACCGGCCATGCAATCACATTTGCCAGCAATACCCATTTTGTGAATTCCTTAGACAGCATGGCTGTAATGCCTAAAATTGAGGCTCCTAACACTTTCCGGATACCGATTTCTTTGGTCTTCTGCTCAGCGACGAAAGCAGCCAGGCCATACAGGCCGAGACAGGCGATAAAGATGGCAAGGCATGTGAAATAACCGAAAATCTTTCCTAGACGTTGTTCATCCCAGTAGAGTCTATCAAAATCCTCATCCAGAAAATGATAATCGAATGGGTATTCAGGATTAATCCTGTTCCATACACCCTCTAAATATGTTATGGCTGATGCGTAATTCTCAGATGGGATTCGTGTGATGATATAAGTATAGGGCATTGCTTTCGGAGTTAGAATAAGAGGTTTTATTCCCGTATGAAGAGGCCTGAAATTGAAATCCTTGACGACTCCTATAATCTTTCCTTCTATTCCCCACATACTAAATCTTTTCCCGACGGGATCATTTAAACCCATTTCCTTTATTGCTGTCTCGTTCAGGATGAAATTCGAAGAATCAGAAATGATTTCTCTTGAGAAATTTCTACCCTGAGCAATTTCCATCCGGAAGGTTTCAATAAAGTCAAAATCAACAGACGCATAATTGTATACAGCATCAAGTTTTGGATCTTTTCCATCCCAATCCAATCCTCCCGCACCAGTGTCCAAAAAAGACGGTAATGCATTGCTGGCTGTGACATTCAAGACATTAGGACTTTGCACCATTTCATTCTTTAAAAGCTGGTATTTATTTTGAGTCTCACCCTGGAGCCGGAGATAGATGATATTTTCTTTGCTATATCCTAAGTCGCTTTTGCGTATGTATTCGAGTTGGGAATATATGACAACCGTCCCGATGATGAAGATTATGGAAAGCGAAAATTGGGCAACGACCAGCGCTCTTCGAAAGAGCGGTCTTTTCGAACCTGAGCTTAACGATCCTTTTATAATCCCAATAGTCTTGAACGAAGAGAGGAACAAGGCTGGATAAATGGCTGATAAACATCCGGTTAAGGCGGTTATCCCCAGCAGTCCCAATAAAAGGGATAGATCAAAGGAATCTGTAAAAGATAATTGTTTTCCTGAAAGGGTATTAAAGGCAGGAAGAAATAGAAAAACAAGGAGAACAGCCACTCCAGACGAAACAAATGATAACATAAGAGATTCACCAAAAAACTGTTTGACAAGATCTCCTTTCTGGGCTCCGACGACTTTTCTCATCCCAATCTCTTTTGACCTCCTACTTGAGTAAGCCGTGGTCAGGTTCATGAAATTGATGCAGGCAATCATCAAGACGACAAAAGCAATGATCGAAAAAATGGTCAAATATTTTACAACTGTATTGCTGCCATTAATTGGAAACAGATAAATCTTGTAAAGAGGCTGCATCCTTAACATCCAGCTGGTACCTGACTTAACCTCCTTTAAAAAACCGAAGATCTTTTGTTCAACATCCAGATAGGACGATGATTCCTGGAGAAGCACATAGGTGTGTACATATGTTGCCCCCCAAGAATTGAGGCTACTGGCATCCCACTCTTGTCGAAGTCTTTTTCTGTCTAAATTCTCTAAAATTCCGCTTGGCACCAGGAAATCAAACTGAATATGGGAATTGGATGGCAAGTTTTTCATCACGCCAGTGACAATGAAATCTCTTTTAACATTTACGGACATAGTTTTTCCGATGGGATCCTTATTGCCAAAATATTTTTGTGCCATATCTTCGGTGATGACAATAGAATTGGCCCCTGATAATGCAGTTTCAGGATTGCCGCTTACGAGAGGAAATGTAAACATCTCTAAAAATGAAGGATCTGTAAAGTAAAATCGATCTTCATTGAAGGTTTGGGATCCATACGTGACTAGCACTTTAGCCTCAAAAATTCTGGTTGCATTTACAATTTCCGGGTATCTTTCTTTTAAGGCGGGCGCTAAAGGAAATTGAGTGTGTGAAAACGGTTCGATTCTGCCGTCCGACCGATGTGATTCGATGGTAACTTTGAAGATCCGCTCGCCCTTTTCATGAAACCGGTCGTAACTCAATTCATTGCGGATCCACAACATGATCAGGATGCAGCAGGCCAAACCCACAGCAAGTCCGGTGATGTTGATTAATGAATATACCTTATACCTTTTTATGATTCTCAATGCGATTCTTAGATAGTTTTTAAACATTTCAAAACTCCAATAAATAGTTGATTGAATAAAAAACGGAAGGGGCTGGAAAATTTGCCGGGCATACCACATATCCGCCCTGAATCGACTTTTTTCCGAAAGGATCATACGGTATTCTTCTTCCGTGTCTCCTAGGACGCCGATTTTTCTTGAGGAGGAAAGGATGCTGAGAATTCTTTCAGCGAATTTTGGAGGTTTTGTTCTTTTCATCCGTTGGTCTTCTCTTCCCAGGTCAGCCCTGCATATCCATTCCATATTTTTTGTTGCATCTCAAAGGCGTGTTTTAGCGCCAGGTTTCCCTCAGATGTGAGAGCATAATAGATTCGACTCCGACCGCCGCGTTCAGGTTTGTTTTCCCCTGTGAAACGTTTGACATATCCCTTCTTAGTCAGTTGTTCCAGGATAAAATAGAGTGTGCCGTAAGGTAAGGCTTTGCCTGTGTTTTTTTGGATGTGTCGTTTTATTGCTACTCCGTAGGCATTGTCTTTAAGCTGCAGGATGGCTAAAAGTAGTGTTTCTTCAGCTTTGGTCAGTTCTTTCATTTAAAATCCTTTTTCGTATAAATACAAGAAACTTGTAGATATTCATACTATTTAGACGATTATATAGCAAAAAAGGTTGATTTATTTAAGGATGGATATTTGATATTCTCTGGAGTTTACAGGTGCCTTGGGCTTAAAATCCCTCGTAGGTTCGCCCACATGCCGGTTCTAGTCCGGTCCTGGTCCTTCTGCAATTATTCTGAGGAAATAGGTCCGAAAATGGGGACAGGCCCCATTTTCCATAATTATCAGAAAATCAGAAAAATAATGAAAGTCGAGGTGGATTGACAATATACGTTTAAAATTCAACTGATCTTTAGGGAAAGTTGTGTTTTATTCTTCGGGAAGGACAAACTCATAATCGACAAAACATTTATATTTGTTCGTACGATAGTAAACAAGATCTGGATTCTGAAAACCAACACATAAACGATACTTTTTTCCAGGTTGGAAGCTCAATCCTTTTTTGGCCTTCATCCTGACCGTATAATGCTCGGTTTTAATTTTAAAAGTGGGAAACCATCCTTCTGATATACGCGCCTCTTCCTCATCTATAATTATGTGGTAAAGATATTTCTGGCTGGACCCTCTTTTAATCTTAAATTCAATTTCCTCAGTTGTGAAATTTAGGATAGAAATAAATTTATCCTGGAGTTTTTGACCGTGGTAAAAATGTATTTTTTGGCTGCCCTGATAATATTTATCCATGTATGAAGCGCATTGAATCAT
>CP070825.1:1470820-1473397 GCA_020344415.1 Candidatus Aminicenantota bacterium | reverse complement strand
TGTAATTCATTCATTTTTTCCTCATTTTTTTAACGGTGGCCTTTTGCTAGGACTTTCAGTTCCACTGCCTCAACTTTTCGGTAGACCTTATTGAATGAGCGGGATTCACCATTCGGACTCAATAAACGTTCTACAGGAATATTGAAGAGTCTTTCATTCTCTTTTAAGTAGGGAAAAATAAGCTCCCAGTCCTTTTCGGTTAATTCAACAAACCTTCCCCCGTTTAGCTGGCCATCTTCAACTTTTAAAAATGGATCTCTGATGTAAATGGCCCCACCAGAGGCAAGTGAAAAAAGATTCCCTCCAGGATACGGAGCTTCCAGCTCGACTACTTCGCCTTTTTCATCAAATTTCAATCCATGAAGAATGATAAATCCTCCCCCATTCAACGGGTCGCCTGCCATAAAGGATTCTGCCAGATAATCAAGGCATGTTCCGTTTATGACGACTCTTGGTGCTCCAACAGCATTAATAAGAGGTCTTCCGGCTGCATTTCCAAGAACAAATACTTCGCCGCCTTTTGCTCCATACATAAAGGTCTGTCCGACATCCCCGTGGACTACTAGTTTTCCGCTCTTCATTATCTGGGCCACTTGATCCTGAGCGTTCTCGTGGACAACAATTTCTGCTCCATCAAGACCTGAAGCAAGATAATCGCCTGAGCTCCCGAATACTTCTATCCGGACATCGTTAGATTCCGAACCTAATCCGCATCCGCAAAACCTCTGACCTCTCCAGTAGAAAGTTATGAAATTTCTCCAGCCTAGCTCGTAAGCTTCCACCATAAACCTTGAAATTGATTGACTCCCTTCTGAAGAGAATTTTTCACAGTTGATCACCAGAACTTCTTTTTTGCCTTTAGGTGGGGCTAGTGAATCTTTTTTCTCCCAGTTTGTATAATGATATAGACTTTCAGCCTGTTTTCGGGAAGGCATTGAGAGGAATATTTCATTGAGATATTCCTCAGTCTTTGATAATGCGCCTGCTCTATCCTTGATCGGGATTCTCCATCTCTGGTCGATTGTTTTGGTGAATTCTGTTATTTTTTTTGCAGGGTTTTCATCCTCAGGATTTCCAGCTGATATATTTACAGACGGATAATCATGTTCTTTATTCACTGAGATTCGTTTCCCGAATTTATCTGTCATTACCAGCTCATTTCCTTTTACAGTAAAGATAAATGCTCCTCCATCTGTATAACTTCCACCTCTTGCGTTCCAGTAAATATCAGCATGGGGTAGAAATCTTTTATCTTCCTGGTGCAAGCTTCTCAGTGTTGCATCTATAGCCTGCTTTTCGCTGGCCACGAGTCCAATATTCACGCCATTCTCCTGGAAGGCAAAGACCTGAGGCCTGAGCATCGACGTGTCCGTTATTCCCAGGAGTTGAAAGCTATTTTGTTTAGTATTTGTTTGTCCGATAATAAAAAACCAGGGTCCATCAGGAGAGCTGTGGATATGAGATGTTTGAATAGCGCGGTATATCTTTCTTTTCTCCTCGGGCAATAAATAAAAGTCCCTTTCGGTAGTGGGAGCAATGGCTTCGATTATGTACTCGAGAGGATACTCGTATACTCTGTTGAGCAGATCAAAAAGAAGCACGGCTACTTCTGTATCAGTCAGAAAAAGAGGGTAGATGTTTCGCTGACTGAGATATTCGGCTATGGAATAATAGTTGGCAAAATCTCCGTTATGGATCAGCGCTTCATTCATCCCCATAAACGGATGAGCTCCTGCAGGATGCCAGACCTTTCCTTTGGTGGGATATCTTTGATGTCCGACCCAAATATGAGCCTCCAAGTCTTCAAGCTGATAATACTCAATGAGCTGCTCGGCATAACCAACGATTTTAAGGATGATCATATTCCGGCCATGGGAGAGGACAAACGCCCTTTTTTCGCCAAGAGATGTATAAAACTTATTGTTTAGTTGGTAGGTATTTTGATAGATGAATTCATCTTCAGCCTTTTGTCTATCAAGAGCATATAAATTATTCTTTAGAATAAACTGGCTAAGGGCTTTGTCTTTAACCCGACAGAAACATCTCCAAACTTCAGGTGGTTTTATATCCAAGCCGTTGACTGCTTTATTGTCTTTTAATGCGGACAAAGGATAGGATATATGAACATCCAGGTTTGAGGTTATGAACTCCTTTTCCACCCGATGCCTTACACTGGAGTCAAGATAAGCTACCTGAACCAAGTAATCTTCTTCTAGTATTTTTTGGCTGACACCGCACTGGGAAGAGTTTAATCCGAAAGCAGCAATGCCTCCGCCCTTGCTGTTTCCCCTGTTATGCATCTGAATCAGAGCCTGCATCATGTGCTTTCCTGAGATTTTTTCATCACAGGCTAAGCCAACAACTCCACAGCCTCCTTCCATCTCCAATTTTTTAAGGTTACCTGGAGCAGAAAGCTTGCGTCTTGACTCGATTAAGCGAATTACGTCTTTATTTTTCATCGATACGCCTTAAAAAATCTGTTCGGCCTCTCAGTTCCTTTATGTCTTTGAGGTCAAGTTCGTAGAGAAGTAATTTAAGTTGTTTTTGCCAGGAAGCGTAGAGATTTATTATCCTTTG
>CP070825.1:1467410-1470720 GCA_020344415.1 Candidatus Aminicenantota bacterium | reverse complement strand
GAGGGCCATCGATCAAACAGGGAAAGAATATATAATCGACACCCTTTTCAAGCAGGTCTTTTAAATGTCCGTAGGTGATTTCAGCAGGTAAGCACGTTTCGGCAACAACATTAGCCAGACCTTGACCAACAATTTTTTTATTGGTTATTCCTGATGTTGTAATGCTAAAACCAAGTTCTTCGAAAAATGCTTTCCACAGCGGAAAGAAGTCATAATACTGAGAAAAGAGACGCGGGATACCTATCTTAATTCTAGATGGATATAAATTCTTTTCTGATTTCCGGTAATCTGCCCGGAGAAGTTGCTCTATTTCTTGGAAAAGATCGGGGATGGTTATCTTTGTCTTTATTTTAGGTTTGGTTGATAGAGAATGTTTTTCGCATCTGTCTCCGCCGAAAAGAGTTAGGCGGTCATTGGTGGTTATTTTAGAGACATTGCAAAGATTAGCGCATCCCTCGCATTGAAAAGAATCATGAGTAAAATTTCTTTTTTCGATTTTTTCAAAGCCTATGAAGTTTGTTTTTCCGATAGATTGCTTTCTGGCACAGATCGCAGCCCCTATGGCTCCCATAACCTCGTTGTGCTCAGGAACGACAATATTTGCCTTGGTGAAATATTGAAGAGCAGCAACAACTGCCTCATTAAGGGCAACTCCTCCCTGGAAGAAGATTGTTTTTCCGGTTCTATCTCCTATTCTGAAGTGATTGAGATAATTTTCAGCCGCAGCATAGGCCACACTGGCCAGCAGATCTTCCAAAGGCTTATAACCCTGTCGGGCTGCGAGTTCTTCTTCAATAAAAACAGTGCATTTCTTGTTTCCAAAAGAAACAGGTGATTTTGATTGCAGTGCAAGCGAGGCAAAATCTTGTATCTTTATCCCCAGTTGTTTTGTTTGCTATTCAACAAATGAACAAGTCCCTGCGGCGCACGACTTGTTCATATCAAATCGCTCCATACTTTTGATATACTTTGAATCCTGGCCTCCTATCTCGATTATTTCATCAAATGAAATTCCCATTCTTTCGGCAATCGTTCGGGAGCCTGTCCTGTGAGCCGTTATTTCATTGACATCCAGAACACCGCCGAGATAGTTGGCGATCAATTTTCTACCAGAGCCTGTAACCGCTACCTCCACAACTTTAATTCTGTCTCCGAGCTCAACTTGTACATCTTTCAGAGCCTGGGTTACCATCCCAAGAGGATTGCTTCGTGTTGGAAGGTATTTTTTCGCTAAGAGTTTCCAGTCTTTGTCATCGGCGTTCCTTCGGAAATAAAGGACAGCCACACCAGTACTCACTGAACCAATATCCAGGCCGACATATACAGGTATTTTTTCCTCAGACAAGGGAAGCTCATCGATATCCCCTTTTCTTATGATAATTTCATCATTCAAATCCAGTGGAGGTAATTCAATGTCTTTGAATACGGAAAGTTCATGTATCCCTGATCTGGCTTTTTCTACAAATTCTCGTATGGGGACCCTTTGAATAAAACTGCCATCTTCGGAAATCTGTTCACTGGCCAGTATCGCGGCCCCTATTGCGGAAATGAATCTGTGGTTTTGCGGTATGAACAATTTTTCATGGTTTCCAGATAAACTCAGTATCTCCTCAAGGGCTCTTTGCATTCCCACGTTTTCAGCTACTCCTCCTTGAAAAGAAAAGGATTCTTCAAGTTTTTTCCCTCTGCCAAGGGTTCCAAGCAAGTATCTTGCAAGTGCATAATGAAGCCCGGCAGCAATGTCTTCTTTGCCTGCTCCCTTCTGCTGCTTGTCAATCATGTCAGAGCCGGCGAATACTGAACAGGTGCCAGATATGTTTTCGGGATTTTTTGACTTCAAAGCGAGCTGACTGAATTCTTCTATTGAATAGCCAAATCTTGAAGAAGATTGAGTGAGAAATGAGCCTGTTCCTGCAGAACAATGAGGCGGGATTACAATGTCATCGAGCCTGGGATTCCCTTCATTATCTTCTTTTATCAGGATGAGATGAGATGAAGAGGCACCTATATTGAGGATTGTTCTCAGATGAGGAAATAGCCTCATATTTGCTTCTGCTGAGGCGAGATGAGGATTAACATAAAAAGCATTGAGAGTTTTGGCCAAACCTGCGCCAAAATCCCCTGTGAATGCAAGACAGGATATCCTTCGATCTGCTAAAAGCTTCTCTATTAGGTTAAGTGCCCTTTGTACAGGCTGTCTTTCATGGCCAACAATCTCAAGCTCTTCCGCCTGCCGGCTTAACGGCTCATAGGTCGCAGCTTTTAGAGTAAGAGAGCCAATATCTATGCCTAGAATCTTGGACACGGCAAATCACCTTTGCAGTTTTATTCTAGTACTTCAGGGGAAAAATTCAAACTGTTTGATATAAGCATTTCATTCTCAAAGACCTTTATTTGATGATAAGTATCGGTATCACGGATTTGGAAATGCTTCCCTTTTTGATTTTCTTTGTTATGTTACTTATATTTTATGGCAGAGAGTGCTAAGTTTTTAATATCTTTGCATTGACATAAGATAAAAGAGAATGAATATCTCCTTTATGGTTATTCTTCTTGGCTATTTAATCGGCTCTCTATCCCCAGCTTATATATTGGGAAAGCTTTTAAAAGGCATCGATATCAGAGAACATGGTGATGGAAATGCAGGTGGAATGAACGTCTATTATGTTTTAGGTCTTAAACCAGCAGTGGTAACGGGAATTCTTGATCTGTCCAAGGCCTTAATTTCAATGTATATCGCTTCTCTTTTAGGGGCAAGCTCCATCTTTATTCATCTAACAGGCATAGCTGCTATAGCCGGGCACAGGAATGATCAAATTTCCACAATTTTTCGAAAATGGAATCCATAGATAGCAAATGATATTGCTAAGCCGAAAAAGCGGGGACGTCTTACTAAGGTCCAAGAAATGAGTTTCCAGTAATGCAATCTTTCTTTTCCTTTTATTCCCAAAAACCAGATAGATTTAAGGAATGCCTTGAAGTAACTGAATTTAAAGTAGATTTTTTTCTTTAAATCTTTAGGCTTATATTCCTTTAGGAATGTCATTACTCGTTTATAATAGTGTTTGGGTGAATAAATCGTATTGAGAATTTTCTTATAACCATTAATGAGTATTTCCCTATTCATTTTGGGGACGAAGTTGAGCGAAAAATCTGTGTTATCACCGGATGGGTCATTCAACAATCTATCTTCTTTTTTCAGGCGGTGATATAGCCTTGTCCCGCGAGGAGCATTCAACAATCCAACCATAGCTGTAACAATCCCACTCTTTTGAATAAAGCTTATCTGCCTTTCAAAAATTGAAGGAGG
>CP070825.1:1461802-1467310 GCA_020344415.1 Candidatus Aminicenantota bacterium | reverse complement strand
CTAGAATAAATATCATAACATAGAGGTTTGGCTATATCCATTTAACAATAAAATAAGTCGACATCTCTAAAGCTGTGATATCTGAAATGGTTTTGGGTATTTCGGAAGCGACCTTGAAGATTTAGCCTTCCCGAGATGTCATTCGAGGGAACCCGGCATAGTCGGGCGGCGAGGATGTTTGAACACTGCCTTTATAAAGGAGGAGAGTTCTGGTTTGGACAAAGGATATCATTTAGGGTCGGAGGGACTAACATGCACAGTTCCGCAGGCGCTGAGAAGGACGGTGAGGGAATGGCGTTAAAAATCTGAAGGGAGCTGAGGAATTTCCAAAATCATAAAGTTGTGTTTATTGACAGATGGAGGAGGCTCATTTAAAATAGATTCAGATGAGGAGAGACCGAAAAAGAAGCAAATGAATAATCTTGGGAATAATTCCTCTTTTGTATCAAGCGACAGGGCAAAAAGCTCCATCTTGCTTACTCTAATCCCAGGCTTACTCCTGGCGGTCATTCTGCCTCTTTTAATCTTGCGTTTACCTGTTTTTCTTTATTTCTGGTTAGTTTCTTTCTTTATTGGGTTTTCACATATAATCCAATCAAAATCTAAATACGCTTACAATCATTCCGGACCACGAAGCCCTCCTTACTAGACTTTCCCTTCTGTGAAATTTTTTGATTAATATCTGAAGGATGTATATTATGAGACATTACTATAAAGAGGGAAATAATGCTTAGTTTAAATAGACTAAAAATTCAGACTCGATGGAACAAGCTCCGAGGAGTGCCCGTCGAGCTTGACTTAGAAAAATACCAAAAGATACTCGCTGGAATCAACGAACATAATCTGGAAAATGAAACCGATGCCAAACTCAAACAAATGTCTGACCAGCTTAAAAAACAAGCAAGAGAAGGAGTCTCACTGGATGATTTGTTGGTTGAGGCATTTTCATTGGTGCGTGAGGCATCACGGCGGACAATAGGATTGCGTCCCTTCGATGTCCAAGTCGTAGCGGGAATTGTCATGCATGAAGGCAAACTCGCTGAGATGCAGACAGGGGAAGGGAAGACCCTTGTTGCTGTCTTTCCGGCTTACCTGAATGGACTCCTTGGCAAAGGGGTTCATATTCACACTTTCAATGATTATCTAGCCCGCAGAGATGCTGCCTGGATGGGACCTATTTATGAATTTCTTGGGTTGAATGTGGCTTGTATCCAGGAAGGAATGCCTATAAGTGAGAGGCAGAAAGCTTATGACGCTGATATCACATATATGACAGCAAAAGAAGCGGGATTCGATTTCCTGCGTGATCATCTCTGTTACGATAGGGGAGACCTGGCTCATCGTCCTTTTCACTTTGCGATCGTTGATGAGGCAGACTCGATTCTCATTGATGAAGCCCGTGTGCCTCTTGTCATTGCCGGAACCGTAGGGAAGACTAAGGCTGATCCAGGCTCCCTGGCAGAGGTGGCTAAAAGCCTTAAACCCGGTGTGGGTTTCAACACCGATGAGGGGAAACGAAACATCTATTTATCAGACTTAGGGCTGAAGCGTGTAGAAAAAATGCTGGGGTGTGGAAACCTTCACAGCCCTGAGAATTTTGATTTATTGACCAATCTTAATCAAGCGCTTCATGCCGAGTTTTTGCTGAGTCGGGACATCGATTATATTGTGAGGAAAGGGAAGATTGAGATTGTAGATGAGTTCACCGGCAGGGTAGTCTTGGATCGGCATTGGCCGGACGGTCTTCAGGCAGCAGTGGAAGCGAAGGAGAAACTTCGCCTAGGATCAGGGGGCTCTATTCTGGGATCGATAACTTTGCAGCATTTTTTGCAATTGTATCCAAGAATCTGTGGAATGACAGCTACCTCGTTATCGGCTGCCGATGAATTACATGAGTTTTACAAATTGAATGTCGTCGTTATTCCTCCAAACAAGCCTTGCATCAGACGGGATTATCCGGATGTTGTCTTCACCCATAAGGAAGCTAAGAAAAACGCTCTGATTGCAGAGATCAGGCACTGCCATGAAGAAAGTAGGCCCGTTCTTGTCGGGACAGCAAGTGTTGAGGAATCAGAAGAATTGTCTTCAGCGTTGAAAGACTCTGGTATTGCCTGTCAAGTGCTCAATGCAAAGAATGATGAGCTGGAGGCAAATATCATAGCTCAAGCTGGCTTTCCGGGTGCTGTGACTATATCCACCAATATGGCTGGACGTGGCACAGATATAAAGCTTGGAGGCGCAGATGAAAGAGAGCGGGAAAAAGTAGTAAAGCTTGGAGGATTGTATGTAATCGGCACGAATCGGCATGAAAGCCTGCGTATCGACCGCCAGTTGCGTGGGCGAGCAGGCCGGCAGGGAGACCCTGGTTCTTCCCGGTTTTTTGTCAGTTTGGAGGATAACTTAATTGAACGATATGGGATCCGGAATCTCCTTCCAAAGAATATTCGAGATATGAGACAAGACTCTCCTATAGAAAATCCGCTGGTGAGGAGTGAAATAGCCAGAGGACAGCGAATCGTAGAGGGGCAGAATTTCGAGATTCGAAAGACACTCTGGAATTATTCCTATATTGTTGAAAAACAGCGGAATATAGTCCAACATCGACGTCAAGAGATTCTTCTTGAAAAAAAGACCCCGGATCTCCTGAAAATGGAAGTTCCTGAATATTATGCAAAACTAAACGCGCTGATGGGAGAGGATTTCATGAAGAAACTGGAAAAACGAATAACGATATTCAAGATAGATCGCTGTTGGGCTGAACATCTTGCCGCTATTGCCGACATCCGCGAAAGTATCCATCTGACAAGTGTTGGAGGGAAATCCCCGCTTAATGAATTTCATAAGGTTGTTACCAGTGCCTTTCTCGAGCTTGAAAAAAGAATCAATGAGGAGATTATAGAAAAGTTCACAGCGATCCGGTCTGCAAAAGAGCGCATAGATTTGGATAGCGAAGACCTTAGAGGACCGTCTTCCACCTGGACTTACCTTATCAGCGACAGTCAATTCGGATTTTGGATGCAACTGCTGCAAGGAAGCAACATTGGTGCTTCTGCATGGGCAGCATTACAGTTTGCACCTCTTTATTTTGCATATGGAATCTATAAGCGATTCTTCCAGAAGAAGAAGAGAGAAAAAAATCCCGTATTATAGGCTCGGGAAGAAATACTTATTTATCAAAGAAGATCTGGATGAATATATCAGAAAACAGAAAGGATAGAGGGGGGGGTTGCCTCAAAAGGAAAGTTTGGATAACTTATTCATGTGAAAGGGGTTGAAATGAAAAAAATCGAAGAAAAGTTTCTTGAAATCAAGAAATTTTGCGAAAAAAACGCAAACCCAGAGATTGAAAAAAAATACTCCCGATATTTTACAGAAGGTTATGATTCCTATGGCCTCGATCGGAAAATCTTTGAATCTCAACGAGATAAATGGCTAAAGCTCTGGAAAGGCGAATTCACCATAAACGATTACATAGCTCTTGGCGATAAATTGATCTCGACGGGAAAATATGAGGAAGCCAGCTTTGCAGTTAGTTTTATATATTCCCAACTGGAAGATCTTACCGCTGAAACATTTGAAAGATTAGGCAATTGGTTAGAAAAAGGAATCGTTAACTGGGCGCATACGGATGTTCTTTCGGGTAAAGCTTTGTCATATTTTATCACGAACAAAATCGTTGAAATCGATGCTTTTAAAGATTGGACCGAGTCTGCTTCGAAATGGAAAAGACGTTCTGTGCCGGTTACATTGATAGATGCTATAAAGACAGATACTCCACTTGAAAGATTATTCAAAGCTATTGAGCCAATAATGCTCGACGCTGATGAATTTGTACAAAAAGGCCTGGGATGGTTTTTGAGAGAGGCGTGGAAAGTGTATCCACAAAAAACAGAGGATTTCCTCTTAAAATGGAAAGATACATGCGGCAGGATAATTATTCAATATGCCACCGAGAAGATGGATAAAGAGAATAAAGTCAGGTTCAGAAGAGCTAAATAAGAGAAATAATCATTCTGAATTATTCATAAAAAATGCCAATAACCCATACTCGTGAATAATCCTGGCTCTTTATTAATCTTTTTTAAGAGCAGGGAACTTTTCGGGCGGACACCTGTGTCTTGTTGCCTGCTCATAAGAATAGGCAATCTTGATTATATCCGGCTCTCCGAATAATCTGCCCACGATTTGCAGCCCCGCGGGCAGGTTTTCATAGGTGAATCCCATCGGAACAGTGATCCCAGGCATCCCTGTGTGAGGAGGTATCAATTGACTGTTATCCCCGGCCGGACTTTTGAGGTCGCCGATTTTCCTGGGTGGATTGCTCCAGGTCGGATAGACAAATGCATCCAATCGATAATCGTTCATTGATTTTAAAACAGCCTCGCGAAGAGCGATGTTTTTAGGCTCGCTGTATAAATCTTTACATGCCGGTTCTTTTCCTTTTGGAGACTTTAGGGCCCTTTTTAATCGTCCTTCAATATAAGGAGCGTAAAGCCCTGAATTTACGATGTCAGCAAGGGTCTTGAAGGGAGCTTTGTCGCCGAGTGAGGAAAGGTAATTATTGACGTCATATCTGAAGGTGTTGCACCACAATCTTTCAGTCAGTTCATCAAAATTGGGGCGGTTCCACCGCTTGAACCTGCGGGTACGCGTTCCAGATCATAGGGATTCCGGGTTGTGCCTGCGAGGGAGCTCTCTGTTTGATAGGGGCTGAATGCCCATTCTGCCATATTCGATTTTGCCAATATGATTGCTCCAGCTTCTCGAATCTTTCTCACTTGAAAAGCATCGTCAGGAGGTTTGGAACCTTTGAGCGCAAGCGAGCCTGCTGCTGTCTGTAAATCCTCGGTGTCATAGTTGTCTTTTACGATGACAGGGATGCCGTGGAGGGGTCGGAGTTTTTGAGTCGTTTCGAATTCCCTGTCCAGCTCATCTGCTCTTTGGAGAGCATTCGGATTTATAACCACAATAGAATTGAGTTCCAAAGGCTGGTCATAAGCTTCGATACGCTTGAGATAGCATTCGACCAGCTGCCGACAGGTGGTCTCACCTGACTTGATAGCATTATGGAGGTCACCAATTGTGGCCTCCTCGACTGTAAATCCGAGAGATGTTTCTTTGGCTTTTTCCTCAGAGCCCGTGCGGCAGTCAGTTAGCAAGAAAAAAACAAAAGCCAAAAAAAATAGAGATGTTATCGGTTTTGAGTTTATTTTCATTTAGGGCCTCCAATATAAAGCGGAACAATATCGATATTTACCATACGAAAATTTTCAGGTCAAAAATAAGAGTTTCTCATTTGAGTAATCTTTGCACATCTGTGGGCTCAGGTCTTGCTTTTTGCCTAAAAAACAAGACCTGGCCAAGATCTCATGCTATAATCTCCAAATGAAATCCGTTGGAGAGTAGAATGATCAAAGTAGGGATAATATGTCCGTGTCCAATCGAGTATAAAACTTGCCGCAAAATTCTAGAGTTGGGCAATGAGAAAGACTTAGCCGGAAGAACAAT
>CP070825.1:1458302-1461702 GCA_020344415.1 Candidatus Aminicenantota bacterium | reverse complement strand
TATTTTAAAAAAATTACGCAAGAAAGCTCGTATTCGTGACTATAAATGATACCCCCATAGGCATTGGAGCCGAGTGGAAGCCAGAGACCTGAAGTCCTGACTTCCCGTCCAGGATAAGGGATCAGAAATTTTATATAATTTTTTGCGTCGCTTAAGAACTATTATGTCAACTCTTTACGTGAGGTAGGCTTTTTGAATCAGGTTCATTTCTTATTGTTGGCAATCCTCTCCCATATCGCTTCTATATTATTTTCATGAATATTGCCACTACTCGTTTCGATCATTTTATCGTTGAAATAGGGAAAATCATCCTCTATTGTGTATTTCTTCTTTGCGTCTACAATTTTCAGTCCTTGCTGATGCATCTCCGACAAACCATGCCACAGAGTGTGAAGATATCTGTACTGCTCTTTAAACGTTTCAACAGAATGATGCATTTCAGAGTGAGCCATATGCGTATGTTTAATATCCCATTTGCTTTCAACAATTCGGCCCCAGTGCTCCAGCGTAACCGAAAACTCAGAAGTAAGCTCTTTTCTAATGGAAGGTAGCATTCTATCCGGCGCCATATCTCCCACTGCCACCAGGCCCTCTTCCGGTACGAAAATCACAATGTCGCTATCAGTGTGCATGCCCCCGAAGGAATATAGCTGCAATGTCATATCTCCCATGTCGATGGTCAGGTTTTTTTCAAAAAGCACCGATGGATATGCGGGAATAAATCCGCTCTTGTAGTCCTCGACCGCCATCTTGAGATAGGCTATTCTCTCGCATCCATACTTATATTGGTCGGATTGGGGTTCCACGTGTGTCAGTGCTTCTTCAAAGCTTTTAACACGAGCCTCATACTTATCAACAAGGTTGGATAATCCGTTGCCGGCAAATGCCTGGTTCATTCCTTCCAGGAGGTTTTTGTGACCAATAATCGTTGCATCGGAGTAGATCTGATTGCCGCTCGTGTGATCACTGTGGTAATGTGTGTTTATAAGATATTTGAAGTCGCTTCTTCCCAATTCTTTTTCGATCACCCGCTTGATCCTGGCGTCGTTTGATCGACTTAAACTCGTATCGATCACAACTATCCCTTTTTTTGTGGCAATGGCTACTACAGAAACAGTCTGCATGTGGTCACCGGTCCAGACTATAAGAACCTTTTCGCTTGGCTTCTTTTGATGCAAGGGCAAATCTGATTCCGCCTGCACAATAATCGGCAGGACAGCAATCAACACAATGGATGCTGCGATTTTAATTATCGAGTGCATTAAATTCCCTCCTAATTGATTAACATTTAGGCAAACAAATTCTGAATACAGGTTTTATATTTAAAATTTTAACCTTTGGTTTTGTCTTTATCAAGATAGAATACTTCTTCAAACGGCACTTCAAACACTTAGATGGCTTTATGGAGTCTATTAATAATTCCATAGATTTTCGGATGATTCTCCTTTCGTTCCTTAGGCACATGGGGGCTTAAAAAAAAGAAGATTTTCATGAAGAATTGATATAATATATTTTGCTTAAGAAAAATAATCCATCCATAGTGAAATGAGTAATTACGCAATTGAGGTCAAGAATTTAACCAAAGTATTTAACGGGTTTACTGCTGTTGACCAAATCTCGTTCACAGTAAAAACAGGAGAGCTTTTTGGTCTTCTTGGACCAAACGGTGCTGGCAAGACTACGACCATAAATATGCTTTCCACCCTGCTCAAGGCGACTTCAGGATACGGTGATGTTTCTGGATATGATATCTCCCGGAATAAAGACAATATTAGGCGGTCCATCGGGGTTGTTTTTCAGGAGCCTGCCCTTGATATAAAGCTCACAGGAAAGGAAAATCTGGAATTTCACGCGATGATGTACGGAATAGAGAAAGAAGAGAGAAAAAAAAGGATTAAGGAAGTCCTCGAGCTAGTTGAGCTGACAGAGAAAGAAAAAGTGTTGGTTGAAAAATACTCTGGAGGTATGAAAAGAAGATTGGAGATTGCAAGGGGGCTTATCCACGAGCCTAATGTTCTGTTTCTTGACGAACCTACCCTAGGCCTTGACGCACAGACGAGACGTCACATATGGGATTATATTAAACGATTGAATAAGGAGGGTGGAGTTACGATTATCCTGACTACTCATTACATGGAAGAAGCGGACTTTCTTTGTGATAGGATTGCCATCATGGACAGAGGGAAGTTTGTTGCCATGGATTCCCCGGGTCGATTGAAGGATATACTCGGTGGAGATGTTGTTTTCCTGGAAATTGAGGGGAATGCCGATGCTCTTGTTAACCGAATAAACAGCCTGGATTGGATAAAGAATATGACGAGGCACGATGAAAATCTGAGCTTGACGATGGAGAAAGGAGAAAGAAGAATTCCAGAATTGATCAATGTTGCAAGAGAAAACGGAGTAAATGTCACCTGTGTCCATTTGCGCAAGCCAAGCCTTGAAGATGTTTTTCTCCACTTTACTGGAAGGACCATTAGAGAAGAAGAAGCCAGCCAGGCCGAGCGAAACAGAGAGATACTAAGAAGAAGATTTGGAAGGAGAAGATGATAAATAAAACCGCTGTTTATGTATTGTGGGTAAGGGAAATGAAGCGGTTTTGGAGAGCGAAGTCTCGAATTGTCGGAGCCTTAGCCATGCCGCTATTTTTTCTGGCGTTTCTAGGGTTGGGGTTTAGAAGAATGTCTATTCCAGGAGTGGACGGAGAAGTAGGTTATATCCGGTTTTTAGTCCCGGGGATAATCGGGATGAGTATTCTTTTCTCATCGACCTTTGGGGGGCTATCTGTTTTATGGGACAGAGAGTTTGGATTTCTTAAAGAAATAATGGTGGCTCCTGTGAGTCGAGTTTCTATCGTCTTAGGCAGGATTGCAGGAGGGGCAACGACTGCGTTGATTCAAGCTATTCTTATTCTTGGCATCTCCTATATCATGGGATTTAAGATTATCAACTTCTCATCGATCTTCCTGGCGGTTATTTTCATGATCCTGATTGCAATCACGTTCCTGGGCTTGGGGTTGATATTCGCTTCGAAGATGAGAGACATGCAGGGATTTAGCATTGTGATGAATTTTGTGATATTCCCTCTTTTCTTTTTATCCGGAGCTCTTTATCCTCTTGAAAATTTTCCTGTCTGGTTAAGATATATTTCAAAGCTAGATCCGCTCACCTACGGCGTTGATGGTTTAAGAGCTGCACTGATCGGTGTATCCTCGTTTTCAATTTTTTCAAATTTAATCTTTATGGTGATATTTTCTTTGGTGATGATTTTTGTGATATTCCCTGTTTTCTTTTTATCCGGAGCCCTGTATCCTCTTGAAAATTTTCCTGTCTGGTTAAGATATATTTCAATGATTGTCCCGCTTTCCTACGGCGTTGATGGTTTAAGAGCGGCACTGAT
>CP070825.1:1455107-1458202 GCA_020344415.1 Candidatus Aminicenantota bacterium | reverse complement strand
GATGCTTTTAAGGTGGGCCCTTGTGGGAGTGGTCATTCTGACTACCCTCATAGGGAACCGGCTCATTCACCTCAATATCCCAACCCTTACAGTCCTTTTGCTTTGTACCATCGTTGTCCTGCTGAACGCCTTTTCCCATTCCTATTTTTTCGTCATCAAGAAGAGAACTCCTTTCCCTGCTTCAACGCTTATTGACAGGTTCACCTATTTCCAGTTTGCGATTGATTGGGTCTTCATCACCCTTCTCTTCCATTACACCGGGGGGATTGCCAGCCCTCTTCTGTTTTACTTTCTTTTTCATGTGATTCTAAGCGGCGTTCTGCTGGAAAGGCGGGCCTGCTTGCTTTATGCTACCTTAGTCGCCGGCACGATCAACTTGATAAGCCTCTTGGAGTTGGGAGGCTATATTCCCCATATCTATAGTTCATCGTTCATATCCCAAGATATGCAAGATAACCCTTTCTTTGTTCTGATGCTTCTCTTCTTCTTCACCCTGGTACTTTATATCTCCAGCTCTCTGGTGCCACTGTTGCTTACGCGTCTAAGGCAGAGGCTGGCAAGGGTTACGGGAATTCAACATAGGCTAGAGCACGACAATCAGGAGCTTAGAATGCTAAATCAGCTTTCCAGGGGTATCAGCTCTACTCTTGGACTTTATCCAAGACTCGACTTTATTTGCAAGAGCATTGTTGAGTTCATGGGGGTGAAAGGGGTTGCCATCAGACTGTTAGACGAGAAGGCGAACCGGTTGGAGCTGGCTTCTGCTTGTGGATTGAGCGAAGCCTATATCAATAAGGGGCCCGTGGACGCTGACAAAAGCCTCGCAAAGGCATTAGAAGGAGAGCCGCACTTTGTTTTGGATGCCTCCAATGATCCAGCGGTTCAATATCCTGAAGAGGCCCGTAAAGAAGGTATTGTAAGCATGGTGGCCCTTCCCTTGAAAGGAAGGGAAAAGGTGATTGGCACTCTCCGCCTGTATACTGATAGGAGAAGATACTTCAGCCAATATGAATTCAACTTTCTTTCGGCTTTATCCAGTCAGGGGGCTATTTCTATAGAAAATGCAAAGATCTATGATACCCTGGAGAGACAAGATAGGGCAAAAGACGAGTTCATCAAGTTGATGACTCATGAGTTGAAAGGGCCATTCATGGCTATTCAGAGTTTTCTGGAGGTCATGCTGAAAGGGTATGTGGGTGCTCTAACTGAAAAGCAGCAAGAGTTGATTAAACGGATGTACAGGCGCATAGAATCGGTTATGGAGGTATCGACAGGACTGCTGGACATCTACCAGTGGCAATCAGGGAGACCGGATGTTAAACGGGTCCCTCTGTCAATGAAGGGGCAAATAGAAAGGGCACTTGACCTGTTTAAAGCAAGTGCTCAGGAAAAGGGACTAAGCCTAAATGTTGCTTTGCCAGATGAGGATCTGATCTTGATGGGGACCGAGGAGGAGATGGACAAGATCCTCAATAATCTAATCACCAATGCTATCAAATATACGCCTAGTGGCGGAAGTATCTTCTTAGGGCTTTCTTCCTCAGAAAGCCAAGTGATATTTAGGGTTAAAGATACAGGGATAGGAATATCTGATAAGGATATCCCCAAGATATTTGATGAATTCTTCCGAACCCAGGAAGCTAAAAAGATTGACCCCTATGGAAGGGGTATTGGCTTGGACTTTGTTAAAAAGGTAGTGGAATCACTTGGGGGTACCATAAGCGTGAAAAGTGAAAAGGGAAACGGTGCTGAGTTCATCCTCACCTTCCCTAAGGCATAAGGGATACCCTTTAATCCATCTTGGGGATAGAAACGGATTTTGCCAATCCAACACCTGCTTGGGCTGAAGAGGCATGTCGAGCGGAAGAAAAAAGACGGGATAACAAAAAAAGGCCTAATTGAGTATTTCTCCCTATTGAGGTTGGGAACGATCCCAAAATCAGACCACGCTCATTGATACATGAGCGTGGTATTTTTGTTTTTGAGTAAGTTGGCCCATCGGAAATATCCATCTTTCATGATCCATTTATAGGCAGTAAGGGGAAAGAAACTTAAAAGGTGGCAAGAGGTAAGATACCAGATTTCTGACAAAATCAATCATACTAGATTAGTCCAAATATTCCAGGGGAAATTCAAGGATCACATAACTATGAGGGCTTCCATGTGAAACAAAAGCAGTCTGTACCTTCGGTGTGTCCTTACTGTGGCCGTGGCTGCGGAGTGTATGTTATTGTTGAGGAGGGCATAGCTAAGAACATCGAGTACATGGAGGATCATCCCGTTTGCCAAGGTGCACTTTGCCCTAAGGGTAATGCAGCACTACAGGTGGTCTATGATCCAGAGCGGTTACGCTATCCTATGAAAAAGGAAAATGGCAGCCGGAAGAGAATCGGTTGGGATGAAAGCACGAATCTTATATCAAGCAAGTTAATGGCTAACACAATATGTTCATCATCAATTACCAGTGCTTTCCTTTTTCTCATAGCGTCCCTCCCTGTACATGGCCTATAGAGTTGCCGATCATTTTCTCATAACACCTTCTTCATACACCCCCTGAATTCTCCTGCTCAGAAAGCACTGCCTCCACCGGTAACCAGATGAAGAATCTGGTACCTTTGCCAACCTCACTTTGAACCCTAATGGTTCCGCCATGCCTCTGCACGATACCAAGGGAAACTGAAAGACCAAGCCCAGTACCTTTGCCTACCTCTTTTGTACTAAAAAAGGGATCGAACAATTTGTCAAGATTCACCGGTGGTATACCAGAGCCGGTGTCAGCAAAGGTAATTTCAACGCCCTTTTGGCCGGAATCGCTCGTAGATAAGCCGGCAGCTGCATATACAGTGATACTGTCTCCTGCTTTAGTGGCATCAAGAGAATTTATGATCATGTTTAGCAAAACGCTCTGAAACTGGCTGCGGTCCAAGGTAACCTTGGGTAGGTTTTCCCCTGGGTTGAATTTTATACTTATGCCTTTAACCAGTGCCTGGTTTTCCATCAGCGAGATTGTCGAACGGATAAGGTTGTTTACGTCCGTTGGTTCCGGAGCAAGTTTTGTCTGTCGGGAGAACTCAAGGAGACCCTTAACGATCTTC
>CP070825.1:1394077-1455007 GCA_020344415.1 Candidatus Aminicenantota bacterium | reverse complement strand
AATGGATGGAAATGATGAAAAAAAAGGTCGATATCATCATAAAAGCCATCAAAGAAAATTGGGATAAAGTGTTTGTCTATAGTGATGTTGATATTCAATTTTTCAAGAAGACCAAAAAAACAATAATAGAATTTATTAAAAATAAAGATATGGTGATACAGAGGAATACATCATATGGTTCGTTATGCGCAGGCTTTTTTGCCGCGCGCGGAAATAATAAGAATTTGTGTATTTGGCAAGACATAAGAAAAGATTTGGATCTTAATAGAGACAAACATGATCAAGATTACTTAAATTTAAAATTGTTATATCTGAAATATGTTACAAAAAATATTTTTAGAAAAAATAATCAAACAGAATCTAAAAATAAGTACGGAATTAAATGGAGTTGCTTGCCTGTTAAATTCTATAGTCCTTTATCCAACTTAAAAATGTCAAAAGCATTACTTTGTGGATTATCGGCTAGTCTTGGGTTGACAAAAGGTTTTCTTTGGAAAACCGGGACAACATTGCATGTTCCTAAAAATATTGTTTTACATCATGCAAATTCAGTTTTAACTGTAAGTGATAAGATATTACAACTAGACTATGTGAAAAACGTCATAAATAAAAATAAATGAATTTATCTATTATTATACCTACTTTAAATAGCGCAAGCGTAATCTGTAAGTGTTTAGAAGCTATTAAAAAATCCACTTATGATGATTATGAAGTAATAGTTGTAGACGGAGGTAGTATTGATGGGACGATTTCTATAGCTAAAAATCATACGGAGAACGTTATTATACTAGACCGAGATAACGGCAGAGGCCATGCTCGGAATATCGGGATCATAAAATCAAAAGGACAAATTCTTGTATTTACTGATTCTGATAATATTATAAAAAAAGACAGCCTGAAAATTATAGCAGAATACTTTTTAAAACATTCTGATGTTGCAGCTGTCACTGGGAGCGTTTCAAAAGAACATCCCAATCAAGATTTTTTTAGCCAATATAAGAACCTTTATATGTGCTATAAATTTGAAATGCTTCCCGAAGCCGTTTATTTTTTACAAGGAGATATTTATGCAGTTAGACGTAAGGATATCGAAATTTCCGATCTAGATGTAACGACAGATGATACAGAGCGAGGCCAGATATTAAATGCCAAGAGCAAAAAGATAATTTTTTTAAAAGATCTCTGTGTTATACATCTTAAAAAATATAATTTTATAAAATTATTAAAAAATGATTTTAAGATTCCGTATGATTGGGTAAAGATTTTTATAAAATACAGAGGTTTGGCACAGATGATAAAAAACAAAGGAAATTATGCCCACGCACCTAAAGGGCAACTTATAAGCATAATATTGTCACTTTTAATAATGGTCTTTGTGTTCTTAAATTTATTAGTGACTATTAATTCATATTTACTATTAATATTATTTTTAATATGGTTTCTTCTTAATTTTAAATTTTTTCTTTTTCTTAAAAAAGAAAAAGGATTTATGTTCGGATTTATGAAAGCTTTACCGATAACTTTTTTGGATAATATTGTCATGATAACAGGGATTCTGTTTGGCTTTTTAAATGTAATCTTTTATAAAGGATGCAAAACGAACAAGACAGAACAAAATACTAACATCCGTTTTGGACCATGATCCGGGTGGCAGATCCCGATTATATGTGCAAATTATAACACTAATCATGATCTTATCTATTTTTTAATTCATCTATTTTATCCATCTTTCTATAAAATTAAGTATTTTCCGATATAAGTTATGAGTCGATTTAGGTAGATTGTTTGTAATACTATTGAGAATTTCTTTATCTGCAGTGTTTAATATCTTCAGAAAAAGTATCATTACAAAATAAACAAAGCACGTAACTATAACAGATAATACAATACCAATAAGACCAGAAGTTAATTTCATAATTACACAAATTATAGGGACTATAGTTAAAGCTGCGATTAGAATTTTACTTAAATCTTTAAAAGGAAACCGTACTGAAAGCAATCTACAAACTATCTTGGTACCTATCACCACTGCCCCTATTTGAGCTGTCGCATTAGCAATTGCAGCCCCAATTGCACCAAATCTTGGAATCAGTATAAAATCTAAAGTTATATTTCCAAGCGCTATAACACTTCCCCATTTTAAGATGGAATTTTGCTTTTCTGTACCATATTGAATACTTGCACCAGCACTGGCAATAATTCCAGCACACCCTGATATTAAAAGAATATTCAATACTGAAGCTACAGGTAGATAATCCCCTCCATACAACAAAAAAATTAATGATTTTGATATTGCCATCATCCCAATACATATTGGCGCAGAAAACAGAATTAAATATCTTGTAGAATTAACATACAATTTTTGTAGAGAAGAATGAGCCTTTTTTCCGTACAATTCGGATATAACAGGCAGTAATACACCAGCAAATATACTAGGCAAAAAAATCATTACTTTCTCAACAATTCCATATCCCAGGCTATAATAAGCCACCTCAGAATTTACATGAAAGCGACTTAAAAAGAATATCTCGGAACGCTGCCAGAGAATAGCGTCAATGAAAATTATCAGAGCTACTTGCCAGTTATATCTAAATATTTTCTTTTTGATAGATTGAGATAATGATAACGGAAAACTAAGTTTAAAACGCATTTTCGTTTTAAACAAAATCAGATAATACAAAACTTCAATAAAGCTAATTATGACATTGATTATGACTAATCCAATAATTCCATATCCCATCATAAGCACAACAAATGAAAAGATAACGTGGACTGGTAAAATCAATATTATTTTATAAGCTAAATATTTATATTTTTGCATCCCCATAATAACACCACTGCACACAGCTGATATCCCAGATGGCAACAAAGCTACTGCAAATAATATTATGTACATCTTAAGCTGTGGATCTGAATAGAAAATAGCAAAATATTTAGACAAGATTATAAGTATCCCGGAAACAATAAGAGTAGATATTATTTTAATTTTTAATACATAAAAAATAATTTTAGTTCTTATCTCACTATTTTCATCTCCAGTAAATTCGGATATATATTTTACTCCTACATTTGACAGCCCAAGATTTGTTAATAGTCCAGCTAGTGTAAAAGTAAACATAACCAAGGCATAGCTCCCAAATCTATTTGGGCCAAGATGTCTTGCAATAATTATGGACAAGAGTAAAGTTAAAATTAATTCAACAGTTTTAGCAACAAAATTAAAAAAAGTATTCTCAACAATTTTTGACGTCATTTTGTTCATTTAGTCTATAGGTCCACATTAAGAATTTATTCAAAACCTGCTTAATGTCCGTAAAAAATACCCTTTCTCTTACTATGGTAAGGGTCGCATTTTGTAGTTTCTTTCGTTCTTGCCAACACACTTCACTCTTTTAAGATATATATTTCCTGAATAACCTGGTAAAATTATTATTTTTACTCTGCAGGTAGTTGGGAGACAATGATTTCAAATATTTATCCCACCATAGGGACTCCCATAAATGGATGCAGAATGATCGCTTTAAGATCATATAATCAAATTGATCTTTGAAATGATTGAGCACACGATCTAAGGTATTCTTGGGATGACGGCCCCATATTTTATGTGGAGAGCAAGATAAAGGCCAAAAAAAAGCATACTTGTTTACCGTATGAATAAGATCTGGCCGCTGATCAGCAACTACTTTCGGCCATATCACGGCGTTCTCATTCCAGAATTCATCCTGCCCTTTGGACCTGAAATTCTTGTATTTTTCACGCAATATCTTGAGAAATTCGGAATTGGGCGAAGAAAGCAGCACTGCGGTACAAAGCCCCGAATCTCCTTCCCACCCCATAACATACTCATATTTTAATAGGGGCCTGAAGGATTTCAAGCATATAACATCCATATCTAGGAAAATGCCTCCGTATTTTAGCAATAAATCTATCCGGAAAACGTCTAATTGATGTGCAAAGTGACAAAGGGGATTGCCAAAGATACGCGTCGGAGGCTCTATCTTTTCAAGGGTCAAATATCTTCTGCTCTTTTCCCACCATTCTCCTTTCGGCTCGTATTTATAATAAAGCATCATCTCATCAGGTTTGTTGCACTCATAGGCTGTCCTGACAGATAAATAGTGCATAAAGGAAAAAGGCATTTTGCCGTAATCCTCTCTTAACCCAAAACAAAAGTGTATTACATTAGGGATCATTTATTCCGCCCACCCGAAAGCACCGTTCCGCATTATCCTTAACTCATTTTTTACGCGAAGCATCTGAGATTATCATTTATCCCTACCGCCTATGAGGCAGGGCAAGATCATATTTAGCCCATTCAATAAAATTTTGTACTCCCTTTCGCAGCGAAATAGACAGAGTAAATTTCAGCTTGTTTAGCTTCGAGATATCCGCACGCCAATTTTTGGGAACACCATTAGGCAGATGATTATCAAAAATATACATATCTTTACGCCTTAGTCCATCCAAGATCATCTTAGCAAGAGATGAGATCGAGGTCTCATCTCCGCTGGCCAAGTTATATGTTTCGCACGTTAACATACTGGTTTTAGAAATAAGAAAAATTCCTTGTGCGACATCGTGGGCATGTATAAAATCGCGACTTTCTTTGCCTGTGCCTTGCAAAATAACATTCCTTTTTGTCAACATCTTGCGAACGATATCCCATACCACTTGACGGCGCAATCCCTCTCCATAGGCGGAGAATATCCTTGCAATAGCGGATTTCACGCCGTAAACATCGCTGAACTCCTTACATAATCTTTCGCACTGTAACTTGTGGAAACCATAGGGGGAAATGGGGGCGGGATTATGTTCCTCGGTAACAGGCAGTGACGCAGGATTTCCATATATTGCGGCACTGGAAAGAAAAACGAAGCGAGATTCCGGAGCATTGAGTCGCAAGGCATTTAGTATATTAAAAGTGATAACGGTGCTGTTGTGAAAATCGGCCTCTGGTTTTGCAACGGATTGCTTTATAGAAACTGGTCCGACGCAGTGGATGCATATTTCCGGCGAATATTTCCTGAGTAAATGCCCTATTTTATTGTTCGGCAGGCGCAACCGATGATATGTAAATGATCGGCATGATTTCGATTCCCCTGGCGGAACCATATCTATGATGACAACTCTGTATCCGTTTTCAATAAAACACCTTGCAATGTAAGTCCCTAAGAAGCCATTCCCCCCCGTAACTAAAGCTATTTTGCTCGTGACTACTCTCATCTATTACCTCTCTAAAAATAAAAGTGTTAAATGATAGGAACTTAGATTTCTTCCTAGCGAAATATAACCTATTTTTACCACTACTCCAAATGTATTGGTATAGGAATTTGCTTTTTATTACCCACATATTACTAAAAGTAGTTGGTGTGGTCAATTTAGTACCATTTGTCCAATTTTGTTTTGGTCATTGCATCTGTTTGTCAATATGTTGACAGAGGTTTTCAGATTAGTTTTTATAAATACTAAAGTCAGATATTAATTAATATTAAGTAAGAGGGCATCTGGAAAAACAAACGTATTGTTTCAGCAAAATGGGTTCGAGAATCTGTTGAAAAATCAATTCTTCTTCCTTCATCTCATTCATTACAATATTTTGCAGAGAGCTATGGTTATCAATGGTGGCTTGGCACTTTTAGCTCAAAAAATATTAAAGCATATTCAGCCGCAGGCTTTGGAGGTCAATTTATATTTATATTACCGGAAATAAAAAATGGTAGTCGTGCTTACAGGTGGCAACTGGGACAAAAGCAGCCCATTTCAGACATATGATTTTGTGATCAATAATTATATCTTATCTGCTTTAAAATGAAACATATATATTTTGTTAACCACGGGAGACTTTTCGAAGAAGAAGCAGGAATTAAATCGATTAAAGCCGCTTCGTCCGATCCCATAAAAAGCCTGCGGTATGAATAGGGTATTTCATTAACGGCAATACTATTATATAAAAAAAGCCTTTTTTTCTTATCAGGTTTGAGCCCCGCTTGAGGAACCAATCTCTTTACCGATTCATCTTTTTGACCCTGGGATTTTTCTATGATATATAGAATCGGATGTCAAAAGGAGGAAATAGGATAAGAAACAAATTTCCATATATATAATATTGATAATTTCTTTTTTGGGGAGGAATAAATCATGAGAAGGAAATTAATTTTTATTTTAATCCTGATTCTTTTGTGGTCAGGCAGCGTGTGCACTAAGAAGCAGATTTTGTGGCCTACTCAAGGCTGGAATAAATCATCACCCGAAGAACAGAACGTTGACAGTGCACTTTTATCTCAATTAGATGCCAGAATTAAAAACGGTGATTATGGATATGTTGACAGCATGCTGGTCATTAGAAATGGTTATTTGATATTTGAGAAAGCTTATGAGCAAGATTATGTGAGAATAAATGAGGGAAAAGATAAATGGCCGGATCAATACAACTATTACAATCCGAACTGGCATCCATTTTATAAAGGAACCAAATTGCACAGTTTGCAGTCAGTCACCAAGAGCATAACTTCCGCTTTAATTGGAGTTGCTATTGGAAAAAAGGAGATTCAGAGCGTAAATCAAAAGATTGTCGATATTTTTAAGGATGAGGAAATATCAAATCTTGACGACCGGAAAAAAAGATTAACTCTTGAAGATGTTCTCACAATGAGATCGGGAATCGATTGGAATGAATCAATACCCTATACCGACCCAAGGAATACCTGTATCCAATTAGAAAAAAGCGATGATTGGTTCAAATTTGTTATTAATAGACAGATGTCGGATGAACCGGGAACAGTGTTTGAATATAACAGCGGAGCGAGCGTATTATTATCTGCAATCATTAAAGAATTGACAGGCATGTATATAGATAAATTTGCTGAAAAACACCTCTTCAAGCCTCTTGGAATATCAAGTTACTATTGGAAAAGGACACCAACAGAGCTTCCCGACACAGAGGGCGGTCTGTATTTAGAACCTCATGATTTAGCAAAGATTGGATATCTTTATCTGAATGATGGGATGTGGGATGGAAGTCGCATCTTGCCCGAAGGATGGGTTCAATCAACCGTAACACCGCATGTCGCAGATGTAGCACCTGATAATGACAACGTAAATGTGGCCTATGGCTACCAGTGGTGGTTGATACCTTATAATGAAAAGTCCAAAGAATACATCTATGCTTGCTCGGGTTATGGAGGACAGCGTTTGCTTGTAGCCACAAAATATAATCTCATAGCAGTTTTTAACGGATGGAACATCTATGAAAAACCGTCAATGCCTCTCAGAGCTTTCTTTGATTATGTATTAAAAGCTGTAAACGATGTTGAGAATAATTAATACCTGTTTAAATTGATGATTTCAACATTCTCTTCTGTCACAAAAGTCTGCGTCCGCACACTATTTCACTCGGAAGATGTAAAGATAATCCTCTTCGAGAGAATCATCCACCTTGACCAGCTTGTAACCTGCGCTCTCCACCTGTTCTATCAGCCTCTTCTTTGGCGTTGATTCCCAGCTCACACCACCAGCTTTTTCTTGATCTCTTTCCACGATAGCGAGTATACCATTAGGCTTCAAGCTGGGAATTGTATTTCTGACTAATTTCACAGGTTTATCGAGATGATGATACACATTAATCATGAATGCAATATCCAGCTCTCCTTCAGGAAGCAGAGGATCTTCAACCTCACCAAGGACAGTGATTATGTTTCTGATATTGTTTCTCTCACACCGACGCTCGATATGATCTAATACTCCCTTGTTTATATCATTCGCATAGACTTTCCCTGACTCTCCAACCCGTGCTGAAAACCACACAGCAAAGCGTCCTCTCCCTGCACCGATATCTCCGATGGTCATGCCTTCTTTCAGTCCGATAGCGTCCATTATTTTTTCAGGTGGCTGAATCTTGTTAAACCGCTTTTCCCAGGATTCTTCAGGAACTTCGCTTTTTTGTGCGACCATGACATCTAAAGCCATGAGCATCAAAATAACGAATAAAAGATATGGTTTAAAATATGTTCTCTTCATAGCACTCCTCCAATGAAACTGTTTTTTGAGCTCTATACGATATAACTATAGCCATTTTTATTAGGAAAAATGCAAAAAGCAGAAGAAGTGAAGATTGAAATATTAAAAGCGCTCAATGTAAATAAACTTAACAATTTAATACCCTCAATCCTCTTTTTCATCTGTTATACAAGCGTTTCCCATGTTTTCTGTAAGTAAAGAGTGCAATTCCTATGCCACATTGTAACCGACAAGGATCTCATTTTGCTTTCCCAGCCTTTATCGATTTTTTCTATACCTTAATACTTTTGACAACCTCGCTTTTTCAAGAATATAATCACTATTCTGTTTACACTGCAATCAAAAAACAAGAAATGCAGGTTGGAACATCTTACAGGAGGATACTAATGGCAACTGTGATAGAGGATGATAATATTCAATTGGAGAGAATTGAAACCTCACCGTTTGGAACCAATGCGTATATAACAATATGCAAAGCGACAATGGAAAGCGTACTGATAGATGCCCCCGGAGATGCAGGCAGGATCCAAGAGAAACTGGAAGGAACAGACCCCAAATATATTTTGATCACGCACAACCATATGGACCATACAGGCGCCCTTAAACAACTCAAATCCAGCATAAATGTGCCAATAGCCATACATCCATCGGATGCAAATTATCTTCCTTGCTCTCCTGATATGATGTTAACGGATGGCAAAGCTGTTTCATTCGGAAATGTGGAACTAAGAGTACTCCATACGCCCGGTCATACCCCTGGAAGTCTCTGTTTCTTAACAGCAAGACATTTGATTTCGGGAGACACAATTTTCCCTGGCGGTCCAGGGAAGACCAATACTCCTGAAGACTTTAAACAAATCGTCAAATCTATATCGGAGAAGATTTTTGTATTACCTGATGATGTCCTAGCTTATCCTGGACATGGAGACTCAACAGTTCTGAAGAAGGAGAAAGAGGAATTTGCGATCTTCTCCTCTCGCCCTCACGCTCCAGATTTGTGTGGCCATGTTTCTTGGCTCTCCGCGTAATCATTTCTGCTTGAATGGATATGAGCCAAGATTCTTTTCAAATTAGAAGAGGCTGAATTGGTTTGGCTAAATAGGACACCCAAAAACAAGAAGTTTTCTCCAGAATAACAGCCTCTAAAAAGAATTTCCATTCTATATATATTTTCACTATAATCAGAGTTTCATAAGCATCTTACAGCTTACATTTTTGGAGGTTTAGAATGTCAAAAAAGATATCAAGACGACATTTTTTTAGCCGGAGTTTTGGATTAAGCGCTGGTGCTTTGCTGTTTAAAGATTTCCCTATCTTCCAAAGCAGCGCTGCGTCCAAGATCCCATTGATCATTACAAGCCATACGAACGAAACAGGGGAAAAAGCCATGGAAACAGGTTGGGAAATATTAGCAAAGGGAGGCTCTGCGGTGGATGCGGTCGAAAAAGCGGCTAATATCATTGAATTGGACGCAGAAGGCATGGGGGTTGGCTTCGGCGGATTACCTAACGAAAATGGAGTCGTTCAGCTCGATGCCTCTATCATGGATGGAAAGACCTACAATGCCGGCTCAGTCGCTTGTCTTGAAAACATCAAAACACCCTGTTCTGTGGCCCGGGTAGTAATGGAAAAAACAGACCATATTATGCTGGTTGGAAGAGATGCGCTGGAATTTGCCAGAAAATGGGGATTCAAAAAGGAAGACCTGCTGACTGAGAAAGCCCGCGAACGCTGGCTCCGATGGAAAGAGAGGCTGAGTGATAGAGATGATTGGGGTCCGTCAGAGCACCTGAAAAACCTCAAAAAGAAGAGCCCTGGCTCAAAGGAATCCGATGAAATAGAACATTATTCCGGCACAACCAATGTATTGGCAATCGATAAAAATGGTGACATCGCAGGCGTGACGACTACCAGCGGACTAAGTTTCAAGATTCCTGGCCGAGTTGGCGATTCACCCATCATTGGCGCTGGACTCTATGTCGACAATGAAGTGGGCGCAGCAGGAGCTACAGGAAGGGGTGAAGACGTGATCAAATCCTGTGCCTCGTTCTACATTGTCCTACGAATGAAGGAGGGGAGAAAGCCGCTGGACGCGTGTGAAGATGCCATGAAGATGATCGCCGATAAATACCGAAAAGTCAATCCAAATTTCTTTCCGGGTGAACAATTTGTGGCCATCAACAAGCAAGGAGAATATGGATGTACCCAGATGCGCGGAAAAAGACCGGCAAGAATATCTGTGATGACAAAAGATGGATACACCAGGCATGAAGGAACGGTAGTCTTTAAATAGAAAACATAAATGGGCGATATTAAAAAACCGACTTTATCTCTATAGAATAGTCTATAATCAAGGAGGCATAAAAATGAAAACCATTCGAATGGAAGACATGAATTGGCCTGATATTAAGGAGGCCATAGCGAAAGGATTCACTACGGTCGTTATAGGAATCGGCTCCAATGAACAACACGGGCCTCATCTGCCAGAAAAAACCGATTCATTGATCGCAGATGCCATATCCTATAGGGTTGCTGAAAAACTTGAAAACGTACTCCAAGCACCCACGATCAGATTAGGATGTTCTGAGCATCATCTAGCCTTTCCAGGAACTATTTCCCTAAGATCAGAAACTCTGAAATCTATAATAAGCGATTATATCGAAAGCCTTGAAAAACATGGCTTCAGGACTGTTGTATTGCTACCTTGTCACGGTGGAAATTTCACTTCGGTTCAAGAAGCGATCGATGAGCTAAAGGAAAGACACCCTCAATTAAGAATAATAGGCTATACTAACCTGAAAGGCTTTATAGATGCCCAGATCAATATTGCCAAAGAATTTGGAATAACTCCCGAGGAAGGAGGGGCGCATGCAGGGGAAATCGAGACCTCATTTGTCCTGGCTCTCGAAGAACATTTGGTAGCTAAAGAGCGATTTACTCCTGGATACCTTGGACCTTTGGGAGAAAAGGAAATTAAAATCATTCTTGAGAAGGGGATGCCCGCTTTAACAGAAAAGGGGATTTTGGGTGACCCTGGAAAGGCTACGGCTCAAAAAGGTCATGTTTATCTAGAAAGAAATGTGGAATTCCTTGTAGAAGAAATCAAAAAACAACTGAAATAGGGGCTTCCTCATTATCTTCATTCATAACCACAATTCGCCAAGATATTTCAGCAAAAGAAAAAAAAGAAAATAGAATGCAGAAATCAGTAAAAATTGGAGCCGAAGCATTCCTTGAGAATCATTTAGATTTGGTAAAAGGGAAGAGAGTAGGGTTGATAACGAATCCAACCGGTGTTAATAGTAATCAAGAGAGCACCATCGACCTTTTTCACAGAAACACGGAAATCGACCTTGTGGCTCTATACGGACCGGAGCATGGAGTCAGTGGAAAAGCCCAGGCTGGTGAATATGTCCCTTTTTATATGGATGAAGAATATGACTTGCCTGTGTTCAGCCTTTATGGCCAATCAATAAAACAGGAAGCGGATACGATTCAAAATATTGATGAACAAATGCGTTCTTTTGATATATCAAGAATCGGCAAAATTCCAGAAGACTCCATGATAGAAGATTTAGATGTGATGATATTCGACATACAAGACATCGGGACAAGAATCTATACTTACATTGCGACTATGGCCTATTGCATGCAGACATGTGCTGAGAATGATTTTGATTTCATAGTGTTAGATAGACCGAATCCCATAAACGGCCTTGACATAGAAGGGCCTATTTTACAGTATCCAGAATTCAGCTCATTCGTTGGCCTTTATCCAATACCAGTGAGACATGGTATGACCGCAGGAGAGCTTGCAGCATTTTTCAATGATAAATTCTTTGATAAAAAAGCAAATTTGACAGTTATCCCCATGGAGGGATGGGAGAGACATATGTGGTATGATGACACACTTCTTCCCTGGATCGCACCCTCCCCAAACATGCTTACCCTCCACACAGCCACTGTTTATCCTGGGCAGGTATTTTTGGAAGGCACAAACATATCTGAGGGGAGAGGAACGCCAAAGCCATTTGAACTATTCGGGGCTCCCTGGGTCGATGCTTCTGAATTAACAAAGAGGCTCAACGAACTCAATCTAGAAGGAATGAAATTCAAAGAAGCCTCGTTTATCCCTTCCTTTTCCAAGTACAATGGAGAACAATGTGGCGGCGGACAAATACATGTCGTTGACAGAAACCGATTCAAACCTTTTGAAACGACACTGTATATCATAAAAACAATAATGGATATGTATCCTAAGAGCTTTGAGTTCTTTGAGGAATACTTTGATAAAATCATGGGAACCACTAAAGTCCGAGAAGCCATTGGGATGGGTTTGGATATCAAAGATATAATAAAAAACTATGATGGGGAACTTTTAAATTTTTCGAAGGCCAGGAAGACCTATCTTCTCTATTAAACAAGAGGTGATCAGGCCCTATTAATGCATAAAAATTAATAAATAAATTAATCCAGTTTCCGAATGCGGACCTCGATTCCTTTTTCATCCTTGAGCAGATCGACCAATTTAGAAGTATCTGTCCTGCCAAAATGATAGGGATAAAGCACTTTTGGTTTAAATGCTCGTGCAGCATCGGCAACCATTTCTGGCGTCATAGTGTAGGGGAGATTCATCGGCAAGAAGGCGATATCAATATCCTTTAACGCTTTCATCTCCGGAGTATTTTCAGTATCCCCTGCGATATAAACTCTCTTGTCTCCAAATGTGACGACATAGCCATTGCCCTCTCCTTTGGGATGGAAAGGGACATTTCCCCCTCTCATATGAACGATGTTATAAGCAGGAACAGCTTCAATCTTAAGTCCCTGAATAGTTTTAACATCCCCATTTTTCATAATAGTGCCGCCTTCAACTTTCTCCGCGCATTTCTTAGTTAAGACTATATCAGTCTTTTCGGTTCTGAGAATTTTAATTACTCTTGAATCCAAATGGTCGCCATGCTCATGAGTGACCAGAATCAGGTCTGCCTTTGGGAGGCTCGCATAATCTGCTTCTCTGCTGACAGGATCGACATGAATGGTTTTGCCGCTAAAAGTAAACATCAATGTTCCATGGCCGATGAATGTAATCTTCAGATCGCCCTTAGATGTCTTGATAGTATCTTCTTCTAAATCCTCGAACGCGGCCACAGCCAGAAAAGGCCCAATCATAAAAACTAATATAAAAATCAAGGATTTATACATGAATTCCCTCCTCTTTATAATACTGCTATTATAAGGCTCAAAGCGCTGTTACAAACTCATTCTTTTTATGCAGTTAAAATCTCATTCGCATGAATAAGCTTGTCTTGAACCTTAAGACCATATGGACAGGCTTTTTCGCAGTATCCAGCACAGTGAGCACAATTGAGAGGCTTTTTATTCGCTGCTATGTCTGCATAGTAGCCCATGGCATCTTTTTCCATCCCGTAATCTTCAAAATACATGCTATAACGAAGGACATCATTTATAGCGACATCATTCGGACAGGAAGAAAGACACTGGCTGCAGCTTACTCTGCAGTATTGATTTTTCGTTTGACGCTGATATTCAGCAATCATTTCTAAACTCGCTCTGTCTAATGGCTTTCCTGATGCTTCCACGTATTCCTCAACATGGGAGTAGCTGCTCATAGTAGGAATGCAGCAATCGACATTCGAATTGCTAATAACCCAGCGAATAGCGGCTTGAGGATAGCTGACTTCCTGACTGACCAGAGTTTTCAGGTTTGCATGTTTACCGCCAGCAAATATCTTCATGGCTACCATGCCTATTCCTTTTTTACGAGCCTGCTCAATAAGGGGCTCGATTTCTTCCCCTTCCATATGGCTGTAAATGAAAAGGATGACCTGAGCAAAATCGTTATCGAGCGCCTGTTTTAAAGTAAGTACTGCATTATGAGTGGAAAAGCCTGTGAAACGAATCTTCCCTTGTTTTTTCAGCTGGGCATAAGCTGCCTGAAGTTCCTCGTTTTCCAGGAAAGCCATATCGCTCACACCATGAACCATTGCGATATCAATATGGTCTGACTGCAAGCGCATTAAACTGGCTTCGATTCTTTTAATGATCCCTTCTTTTTTGATTTTCTTAATGGAAAAATAACCGTGTTTGGTTGTGATAGTAACTTTATCTCTCACATCTTTGAGAGCTTCACCAATAAAGGTTTCACTCTTTGTGCGCATATAGCCTTCGGCTGTATCAAAATAGGTCACACCCAAATCATAGGCATACCTTAAAACGTTGGGCTCAAAGAACGAAATTGCACCACAGCTCACATCAGGGACTTTTATTCCCGTTTTTCCCAAATCATTATATTTTTGAATTCTTATCGGAGAAGTCCCTTCCTGCGCTATTCCCGTATTCTTTGAACCGGCCTTTACTTTTCTTGCCAGACCGAAACCCAACACACTTGAAGTAAATGCTGTTAAAAAATTACGACGACTTAGATTGGCCATTCTTTCCTCCTTTCTCATATACTCTTTTTCACTCGAATCGGTAACAAGGGCTCAATCTTCTCAACAAGGTCTTTGTCCTTGGGGGATATTAGGTAAATGATATAATTTTCGCTTCTCGGATTCGGAACCATAAAATTTGCTCCTGGACTGATTGCATCCCGCGGAGGCTGTGATTCATAAAAATCCACAGCTATATCCTTGCCGTCAATCTCAAGAATCAACCTATCCTTTGCTTTGAATCCCGCTTTTTGGATACAGTCATCTGTCCAATTCGTGCTTATCGTAAGCACATTACGACGAAAACTTGATTGGATGACATTCCCGCCCAATGCTGCCTTCCCTATCTCAACATTCCCCACGTTGACTTCGTATTTGGAAAAAAAGTCTTCTTCCAGATTTTGATTCAATTTTACATCCTTTATTTCAAAAAGCCTTCCGCGTGCTCCGACTTGAGAGTCAAACCAGGATGCCGGAATTTTCATTCCGTTTATCTCTTGATAGGGACCAAAGTCATGATTGACTTCATATTGCCCCTCGGCGGTATCAAACCCTTTTAAAACCAACCTTTTGATTGTGTATTCCTCAGGATCAAGGTAAAATTCTACATCAAGGTCACCTACTTTAGTCGCCAGCAAATAATGCTCTTTCGGCCCAAATTTTCTCAGTCCTTTGAACGCGAGTTGACCTTTAAACTGAGCAAGGGTGAACAAGCCACTGCGGAGTTTCGCCAAGCATTGGTAAGCAAATTTTTGACGTCCTGTCAGCTCGGTAATCTTATTGAAACAGTTTCTTCTCACATCGTCCTGGTTAACCAGGATGGCTTCTGTAATGATAGGCTCTCTGCCTTGGGTCAACTTCATGAGTCCGCCATCAGAGATGTAATAAGTTGTTGAGCCATACTTGAAAGAAAAGTTTTTTACTCTCGATAGATTCTCTTTCCCTCCTGCGGCCATTATGTTCTCTTCTACAATTTTATTGGCCTTAGAGCAGGACATGAAAATAGAACCGAGGAGAAACACGATGCACGATAGGTAAATAACCCAGCGATTCTTCGTCATTTTGTCCTCCTTTGATAATTTTTATCCGAATCATTCTAAAGTAAGTCAACTTTTTCTGCAAGAAAAATGCCTAAATTGACAAAAACTACATATTAGAGATGACAGGGTGTCAATCGTTCATTCCGCTTCAGATCACTACAGGTGAAGCATGGGGATTCATCGGATTAACTCTCGCTGCTAGAGAATAAAGGAAAGGATAGCTTTCTTTGAGATGGGTAGTATAGGCTATCCACTCAACCGTTATTTGAGAATAGGCTCGCTTCAAATCACCAATTAGATGGTTATAATCACTTTCAGGTAAATCATCCAGTTTATCCCCTCTGAAAGCCAGTTCCTCTGCGAGGTGGAAAACAGCCCTGAGAAGATCGGTAAAGCGTTCGTGTTCGAGCAGATTAGGATTTTCCAAAAGACGAAGCAAAAAAGAACGTTTACTCACGAGAAATTCACGAAGTTCGGAGAGAGAATCTTTATCGAACTTGATTTCATAGGAGAAATCCTGAGCAGCGGCCATTGCTTTTTGGAAATCCTTTTTCTTCCACTCAGGCTTAATTTCTAGCTGTTTCTCAAGAACTTTGGCATTCATGACAAAATTGGAAAACTTCCTGAGGAGCTCGAAGCCAATTTCACTAAAGAATACCCCGATCACCATATTCAATTTTTCCATTATGGCCCGTTTCTCTCTTCGTGCGAGCAATCGTTCAATGAGTAAGATTACAAGCAGCACATCGAGGAAAAGAAAACCTATGTCTCCCACCATGTAAATAAAAATGTGATGGGTATCGCGAAAGATGAGAAAGTGAACCGTGTAAGTTATTGCAGATGCACAGATGAGAAGCATACTAATGGACATTGTCCAACTGAAAAATTTTCGCATGATTGAATTAACCTCCTTTAATCTGAATTATTCATAAAAAATGGCGATGCCTTCTTCAAATTCGAGCTTTTCTTCTCCCATAATAAATAGATTCAAGCCTATTTTGTCAATGGGGTCGTTTCCGGGGTCTTCGCTCTTCGAGATATTCCCCTGATTGCTCTGCCTTTTTTGGCGCATAAAACTGAATTATATTAATACAGGCATATCCGATATGCTATAATAGCTCGTTCATTGAAAAGAATAATCAAAGGAGTTAAAAATGAAAGTTATCGAGAGCAAGGAGAAAAGAATAGAAGTCAATGAAGAAGGTTTTTTAACTAACCCTGAAGAATGGGATAAGGAAGCAGCCGAACTTCTGGCCAAAGCAGAAGAAGGAATAGAGAATCTAACTGAAGAACATTGGGCTGTCATCAATTATATCAGGAACTATTTTTTAGAGAAAAACCTGGCTCCCATGGTTCGAAAAGTCTGTCAGAACACGGGATTCCAGTTGAAACACATCTACGAGCTTTTTCCTTCCGGACCTGCCAAGGGAGCCTGCAAAATCGCAGGGCTTCCCAAGCCGGATGGCTGCGTTTGAAATAACAAGACAAGAGTATCATAATGTTCTCCATCCTTAAAATTGGCGTTATTCTCTCCTGTTTTGTTTCTTTCTTCTCTCTCTCCATTCTTGTTCGAAAAACCTTTTCATTCGGAAGAAAACCTACCTATGCTCAATCCCGACACAGAAGAATGAGAGGAGTTATTTACGCGTTTAGCAGGGGAATGATGCCCTGGGAAAAGGAGAGTGCAGCTAAGCATCTGCCCACTTACATCGCAGGACTTTTGTATCATATCGGCTTATTTTTAGCTCTTTTCTATCTTTTTTTTCTTGTTTTTTCTCTTGAATTGGATAATACGATCATCCTATTGCTTCGGATCTCCTTTTCACTTGCGCTCCTTTGCGGCTTAGCTCTTATCGGAAAAAGGATACTCCTTCCCACAATGAAAAAAATAAGCTGTCCTGATGACTTCTTTGCTAATGCTATCGTCGATTTATTTCTGCTATTGTCCTTGTGGCATACATACACCACAAGTATAGCTCCAGCTTTCTTTCTGGTATCAATTATCATGTTTCTCTATATCCCCGTGGGAAAAATCCGCCACTGCGTTTTCTTTTTCTACACAAAAATCCTTTATGGTCTTTTTTATGGCAGGAGGGGAATCTTACCGCCAACACGTATGATTTAAAAAATGATGAGTGAAAAACCTGATAAAAAAGACCCGCTAGAAGCAAAAATAGAGCAACTGAAACAAGAAGATTTGGATAAAGCTCTGAAAGCATTCCAGAATAAAATAAACCATGAATATGCGGCCTATCTTAATTCCTGTGTCCATTGCGGACTCTGTGCAGAATCCTGTCATTATTATTTAAGCAATCAGGACATCGAATCTCTCCCTGCTTATAAATTGAATCTTGTATCAAAGATATTCAAAAAATATTTCAGCGCAACAGGAAAGAAAGCTCCTCGTTGGATAGGAGCAGAAAAACTTGACGCGAATGTGATTCGCGAGTGGATCGATTCTCTCTTCGGCAGATGTACTTTGTGCGGTCGCTGTTCACTGAACTGTACCATGGGCATAAATATTCCTTATCTCATCCGTAAAGCCAGGGGAGCACTAGCCTCTATAGGCATTGTTCCTCCTGGTCTGCAGTCCACGGTGGATACTGCCATAGATAAGGGTAACAACATGGGAATACCCAAAGAAGACTGGCATGAGACAGTGGAATGGCTGGAGGATGAGCTTAAGCAGGAAGTCAATGATTCTGAGGCAAGACTTCCTTTAGATGAAAAAGGAGCTAAGCTTTTCTATACTATCAATCCCCGAGAAGCCATGTTTTTCCCGCTTTCTATCCTGGCTGTTGGAAAAATATTTTATGCAGCAAGAGAGAGCTGGACATTCTCCAGTGACAATTATGATGTGACCAATTATGGTCTTTACAGCGGAGACGATGAAGCTGCCGGAACAATGTCAGATCGTCTTGTTCAATCCATGAAAAAATTGGAGTGTGAGACAATGATTCTTGCAGAATGCGGCCATGGCTTTAACTCGAACAGGTGGGAAGCACCAGAGTGGTTGAGCAAAAAATATGGGTTTGAAGTAAAGAGTATTCTTCAAATTGTTGCTGACTATATTCGAGAAGGCAGGATTCAACTCGACCCGTCCAAGAACAAGAAAGTGATTACTCTTCATGATCCTTGTAACCTTGTTCGTTTAGGTGGAATAGTAGAAGAACAAAGATACATCCTGAAGCATGCAGCTACCAACTTTGTTGAAATGACTCCGAACCGCGAGAAAAACTTCTGCTGCGGAGGTGGCGGAGGACAATTAGCTATGTCACGTTTTTCTGATAGACGACTTAAGGCAGGCAGAACAAAAGCGGAGCAAATTCAAAAAACAGGAGCAAAGATCGTAGTCGCTCCCTGCCATAATTGTATTGACCAGCTCATGGAACTCAACAAGGAGTACAAACTTGGAATAGAGATAAAAACTGTTTCTGAAATTGTGGCAGACGCTTTAATAATAAATGAAACCAAAAAATGTTAGGATTCTGAGAAAGCAAACCATAATAAAAGCTAGCGAATCGTCAATTAGCCTGAATTATTCATAAAAAATGCCCACTGAATAATCTAGGTTATTTATTTTTTGCGTGTCTCAGCAATCTCCTTTATTGCTTCTATGGCAGTTTTTATATGTTCTTCTGTGTTGAAAGGCCCTATACCGAATCGCACTGCTCCTTTTATTTTATCTGTACCCAATTGTTCATGGACAAGAGGAGCGCAGTGCAGTCCCGACCGAGAGGCAATATTATAGTCCACATCAAGAATAGTGGCTGTATTCAGAGCTTCTAATCCATCTACATTGAAGAGAAAAACGCTGATATGATCTGTCAAATCATCCTGACAGTACACTGACACTCCTTCAATGCCTTTCAGACCATCCCGGAGCATAGAGGTAAGCTTCATCTCATGCTCATGGATGTTATCCAATCCCTTTTTCTCTATCCACTTCAGCCCGGCGTGAAGGCCCGCAACGCCCATGACATTAAGGGTGCCATATTCAAGCCTATAGGGATATTCCTCAAGGTGAGTCCGGACAGCTGAGCGAACGCCTGTTCCTCCTGCCCGTGTATGCCTAATCTCAATCCCATCCCGAACATAGAGACCCCCTATTCCAGTAGGGCCAAGAAGAGATTTATGTCCGGTAAAAGCTACGACATCCACGTTTGCCTCTTCAATATCAACGGGAATTTTCCCAGCTGATTGCGAAGCATCAATGGCAAAAGGGATTCCTCTTTCCTTACAATATTTACCGATTTCCTTAACCGGCTGTATGGTACCAACTACATTTGAAGCTTGGTTGATGATGACGAGTTTTGTGTTTTTTTTAAATTTTTTCTGGAAGTCATCCGGGTCAACAAATCCCTTATCATCAAAAGAGATATAATCTACTTCGACTCCATTAAATTTATGTAAGTGATAAAGCGGTCTCAACACTGAATTGTGCTCAAGGGTTGTGGTTATGGCATGATCCCCCTCTTTCAGCATGCCAAAAATAATCAGGTTCAAAGCATCTGTAGAATTATATGAAAAGCAAAGCCTGTTCGGATCATTCCCATTGAAAAAGTCTGTCAGCATTTTTCGAGTTTCCTCGATCAATTCTGCAGTTTCCAAACAGAGATCATACCCCGAACGACCCGGGTTTACTCCGAAATTCCTATAAAACTGATCCATGAATGTGTAGACTTCTTCAGGCTTAGGAAAAGATGTTGCTCCGTTATCTAGGAAGATGAGTTTATCCATTCAGGACCTCCGCGTTCTTTGAGAACTTCTTTTTAAAGAAATTGGCATGAAAACGATATTAAAATTTATATTAATTGCCTGGCTAAAATCAAATAATTTTTCACAAAAAATTGACAGGAGTTTTCAACTTGGAATAAAATTTGTCATCTTCGACAAGGAATAGGTGGTAAAAATGAGAAAACCCTGCAAAGTCTTATTTTTCTTTTTTGTCACATTTATTCTGTGTACTTTATTTCACTGTGGTCCTAAAGCGAAACCTTATGACCTTGTAATCATAAATGGCTTGATCATAGATGGCACCGGGAATCCTTGGTTTAAAGGCGATGTTGCCATAAAAGGCGAAAAGATCGTTAAAATTGGCTCAGTTGATGTAAATAAGGCAAAAAAAACTGTCGATGCTCAAAATTTAATAGTAAGCCCTGGGTTTATCGATATCCATACCCACTGTGACCGAGGAATCGTAAAAACTCCCACAGTCGATAATTATATTTATCAAGGAGTGACGACTGTTATCGGAGGAAACTGCGGTGGTCATCCCTTCCCCTTGAGGGAGCATTTTAAAAAAATCGAAGAAAACGGAACTTCCATCAATTTCGCCTGTCTAGTGGGACACAACACAATCAGGCGAGAAGTCATGGGTTACAAAATGGACCCTCCTACAGAAGAAGAACTTCGGAAAATGAAAGCTCTCATCGAAGAAGAAATGAAAGCAGGAGCCATAGGCTTTTCTACAGGCCTTTCTTACCTTCCGGGAATCTATTCCAAAACAAAAGAGCTTGTTGAGTTGGCGTCTGTTGTCGTCCCTTATCAGGGAATCTATGCCACCCATCTCAGAGACCAGGCTTTTCATATCACTGAAGCTATCGAAGAAGCCATCGAAATCGGAGAGAAAAACAGAATCCCTGTTCAAATATCTCATATTAAATTATCCCAAGATGCTGTCTGGAACCAACTGGAAAGAATCACAAAACCCGTGGAAGAAGCCCGTAGTCGCGGGGTAGAGGTTACACTCGATCAGTATCCTTACACAGCAACAAGTTCTGGCTTTACTAGCAGCCTTCCCTCTTGGGCCTTCGAAGGCGGAAGAGAAAAATTTCTGGAACGGCTAAAAGACAAGGATAACTATGAAAAGATAAAAGCATTCATCATTAAGAGAAGACTTACTTCTACAAAGGGAATCAACAAATTGGAGACTATCTATATTGCGCGCTTCCAAAAATTCCCTGAGTATGAGGGGAAAAATCTGCATGAAATTTTACTCTTACGAGGCAATGATCCAACTATCGATAATGCCGTGGATTTCATCATCGAAATCGAGAAGAATGAGGGCGCTTCAGGAGTATTTTTTCAAATGGACGAGAAAGATGTGGAGGATTTGATGCAACTCCCTTACAATATGCATGGTTCAGACGGTGGTGTTCAAGTGCTAGACAAAGGAGTTCCTCATCCAAGAAACTACGGTACTTTTCCTAGGGTCATCGGTTATTATGTAAGAGAAAAAAGAATCCTTACACTGGAAGAGGCAATAAAAAAAATGACGTCTCTACCAGCTCAGACGATCAGGCTAAAGGGAAGGGGAGTAGCCAAAGAAGGGATGTATGCAGATTTAACCATTTTTGATCCGCAAACTTTCGAAGATAAAGCCACATTTTCCAACCCTCATCAATACAGTGTAGGGCTTAAGTATGTCGTTGTTAATGGAGAATTGGTAGTAGAAAATGGGAAGCATACAGGAGGGCTCTCAGGAAAAATACTCTATGGATACGGAAAGAAATAGGGAGGAAAAGAATGATTATAAAAAAAAATATCGATGTTCCGGAGGATGTCCCTGAAGAGGAAGGAATCAAGGATGTTCTAAGAAGAGTTCTTATCGGACCAGATGATGGATCTTTTAATATAATCATGAGGCATTTCAAAGTTCTTCCTGGAGGAAACACTCCTTTCCATACGCACAACTGGGAGCATGTGGTCAAAATAGAGAGAGGAAAGGGGATCGTAGTTAATGAGGCGGGAGAAGAAATCGTCACCTCTGAGGGCGAGAGTCTTCTTATATGCGAAAACGAAAAACACCAGTTCAAGAATCCTTTTGCAGAACCTTTTGAATTCTTATGTATTATTCTTAATCCTGAAAGAAGCTAATGGAAAATCAATCAGCACAAAAGATTTCATGATGAAAATAAACGCAAATAAAGCCATTGAATTTCTTCTTGCGCGGGGAAACTTACCCATTCTCTACTGGCTGAAAAAAGATATTTTAGAAGTACCCATAGACCGGGAATACAAGAACCTACAAAAATTTGCAGCTCGCATCAGGATCCTGGAAAGCCAGAAACCAAATGGTGGGTGGAGCAAAAGGAAGCATGAAGGTCATGCTCGCTGGGAAAAAACCTATTATATTGTCGACACACTGAGAAACATCTTCAGGCTGTATAACTATGGCTGTACGTATGAGGTGGAGAAAGTACAAAGGGCAATTAAATTCCTCTATTCCACTCAAGCAAAAGAAGGAGATTTTCGAGGGGCCTATCTAAACGAGTATGCTCCCACATATCACGCCTTAACTCTTGAAATCCTGTGTCTTTACGGCATGGACAAAGATAAAAGGACACAAAAGGGATTTAGATGGCTCATGAACAACAGGCAGAACGATGGAGGTTGGGTTATTCCCTACAGAACAATAGATAAAGTAGAACTCAAGAGCCGTTATAATTTTGAGGCCCAATTAAAGCTAAAACCCGTGAAACCTGATAAATCACAGCCTTTTTCCCACCTCGTTACTGGCATGGTGCTTCGAGCCCTTGCCGCTTCCCCGTCCTGGAGGAAGAGCAAAGAAGCCAGGAAAGCAGGCGATTTATTAATGAGTCGATTTTTCAAAGCAGACAAATATGATGATAGGCACCACGCCCTTTATTGGGAAGAGATCATTTATCCCTTTTGGGCAACAGATATTTTATCCAGCCTTGATTCTCTTTCTCAGCTAGGCTATGACATAAAACAAGAAAAGATGAAAGAGGCCTTGGATTGGCTGTTGAGCAAACAAAATAGCCATGGCTATTGGGAAGCAGGAATAAAGAAGACCTCCTTAGAAGACAACCTCTGGGTAACCTTCGCAGTTTTGAGAGTCATAAAAAAATTGGGATTACTGGAACTCTAATCTTTAAATGTATCACCATCTATAATTAACTTTAATAATTCAGGCTAACTAATATAATCTACTGATAGATCTTCTATATCTTTTAAGATCTTGAGAAGGCGGGCTCTGGTCTGGAACAGCTCTTGATTTGCGTGAGTTCTTTCCTCTGAATTTTCTTGCCAGAGAACGATATTGCTCAATGAACTGGCTCTGGAAAAACAATTACTAACGTTTGCCACCAGTTTTAAGAGGGAGTCTAAATTAAATTCCTTACCTGAGGCTATATTTTGAGATTCTTGATAGAAATGGGAAAAAACATTAGCCCATTCGTAATCATCTCCTTTTCTCAACAAGTTAGACAGCTCATTAAGGACGATTGTCAGTTCTTCTACTCTCCATTTTTCTATTCTCTGCATTGCCACTAAATGATGACAAAAATCCCTCGAAAAATCTAGCAAAATATGGAATAAAAATTGAATTTGAAGAAGAGCATGAAAATTAGTGTTATAATAATTATTCATCTTTCAGTTAGGCATATTAATATTAAGAATATGAACTATTAGAGGATTATTAGAAAATGAGATTTTTCTTGTGTCTTGGCAGCAATATTGAAGACAGGGGCAAAAACCTAGAAAAGGCGCGTACTCTGATTAAAGAAAAAGGCATCAAAATCCTCAAAAAATCTTCTATCTATGAAACCGAACCCGTTGATTCGCTTCCTCAGCCCTGGTTCTATAATCAAGTGATCAAAGTTTCCGCTGGGATCAACCCCATAGATTTATTGACTGTAATAAAACAAATAGAGCGACGAATGGGGCGCAAGCTAACAACACCAAGGGAGCCGCGTATTATCGATATAGATATTCTTCTAGCCGAGAAAACCGTGGTGCAAACAGAAAAACTAGAAATTCCCCATCCCAGAATGGAAAGGCGAAATTTCGTCCTCACTCCTTTTAAGGAGATATCGCCAGATACCACCCATCCTATCCTCAGGACAAAGATCAAAGATTTATGGATAAAATCAAAAGACCGCTCGATCGTAAAGAAAATCAAAAAATAATCTTTACACCTAAAATAATTTTATTATAATAATCTATCTTTCATTATCGATGCGAAGATTAACATTTCTGTTATTCACATGTCTCATCTCTGCCATTCCATGTTTGAGCCTTGAGATAAAAGGAGAAGTCTTAACTCTTGAAGGAAAACCTATCGCCGAAACAGTTGTCCTTCATCGTTTAAGCGGGAATAAGACCTTGACAGATGAAAGCGGTTTTTTTGCTCTCGCTGTTCCCGATGCGGAGAAAATCAGGCTTGAAATCATTCACCCTGATTACATGGACGAGGAAATCGTCCTAACCGCTCAGAATTTGCCAAAAAAGATAACAATTCACCTGACTCCTTATATTCGCCAGAGAGAAGAAATTGTGGTTACTGCTATGAGATATCCCGAATCTTCTTCGAGTGTTCCTGCTGCAGAGACTGTCATCCCCAAAGAAACCCTAGAAGAAACCATGGTTCCAAATATCACAGAAGGGATTTCCAATCTGCCGGGAATATCCACCATTGGGTCAGGAGGTTTTAGTCTGGTTCCCAATATTCGAGGGTTAGCTCGAAGAAGAGTCCTCATTATGATTGATAATGCACGCGTGACAAGTGACAGGCGTACAGGCCCCAACGCCTCTTTTGTCGATCCTGGAGAAATTGAAAAAATTGAAATTCTGAGGAGCCCATCTTCGGTCTTCTACGGTTCGGACGCTATCGGCGGAGTCATCAATATATTTACGAAAAAGCCTTCTATGCAGGAAACGTTGAAAGGAAAAATTAATGTGAAATATGGATCAGTAAACCAGGAAAAAAGCCTGGGTTTTTCGCTGGAGGGGAGTAAAGATAAGACAGGTTTCTACCTTTCTTTCCATGGAAATGATGCAGAGAATTATTCTTCTCCTCATGGCGAAATTCCCATGTCAAAATATGCTCAGGGCAGCTTGTTTGGAAAAATCTCTCACATGAGCGAGAAAAGAGAGATTCATCTGAGCTTTCTTGGGACTAGAGGATACAATATCGGGAAGCCGAATCAAGATAGCCAGACTAAGCCGACCTGGTATCCTTTAGAGAGTCAAAATCTCCTTCATGTTCAATGGTTCGAAAAAGGAATCGCTCAGGGAGAACTATCCATTCAAGCCTATCTAAATCCCAGCTTTTTGGAAACAAAGAAAGAAACCATAAAGGATTATAAAAGCAAAGAATCTTACAGCAAGACAGAGAGTTTGAATTTTGGATTCCATCTTTCCTATGGAAAAATAATCGGGAAACACCTCCGCCTCAACGGAGGAACCGATTTTTATGGCAGATTTCGAGTCAAAGCAAAAAACATAAACACTTATTACGGCACCTCTGGAGAAGTTGAAGAAAATATCGAAGAATGGCCGTTCGCTAATGGAAAAAGGAAGGATTTAGGAATCTTCCTATCAGCCGATTACTTTGGAATCAAAAAGCTCGACCTCGTAGGCGGAGTGCGTTGGGACTTTCTTCAACTGGAGGCTATTCCAGGAAATGTCCCCCCTTCTCAAAAAACTACGAAAAGTACCTGGACAGGTTTTATGGCGGGTTCGGCCAAGCTTACGAACGAGATCGTTGTTTTCGCCAACATGTCCAAGGCTTATAGGATTCCAAGTCTAAGTGAGCTATTTTATACAGGCATAACGGGCCGGGGCTCTATCATCGCTCAACCTAACCTCAAACCAGAGACTAGCTTGAACCTTGATGCAGGTATAAAGTTTATAAACAAGCGTTTTTTTGTAGGTCTCTACTCTTTTTATTATGAAATAGAGGACTTGATAGAGCGATACCTCATATCGGATAAAATTTATACTTATGGGAATGTAGATAAAGGACGAATTAGCGGATATGAGCTGGAGCTCGAGTTTTATCCTGTCTCTGGATGGAAGATATTCGGGAATTTTTTCTCCTTTAATGGAAAAAGCAAAAGAACACGAAATCCCTTGAACGATATCCCGCCGCCGCGTCTTTTTCTAGGAACACGGCTCTGGCTTGGTCGGTTCTCTGCAGAAATTGCCTCCACGTTTCAATGGAAAAAAAAGAATCCTGGACCAGCTGAAATTGAAATACCTGCCTATAAAATTGTTAATATTAAAGCCAATTATCTCATCGATTCCTCATGGCGGCTCTATCTCGCTCTCTCAAACTTTTTCAATGAATCTTATTTGGCAAGACCTGATCCCGATTCGGTAGAGGAACAGGGAAGAAATTTTGTATTTGGCATGAGATATTCTTTTTGACAGGCCATAAAAAGCCTTTAAATAATAAAAGCGTGTATTCAGGAACATGGTTATAACTCCCTGTTATAATTTTATGAATTTTGTTTATTTTTTATAACTCAGAGTTATAAAATGGCTGTGATCATCTTGCTAGAAAGGTTCTTGTTTTTTCTCTCTTTGATTCGTGCTTTTTAAAAATTATTTTTGGAGATATAAAAATGGCTAAAATAAAGGTCAGTGTCGAAAAGATTGATGGTTACTGCAACCTTCCTGTTCAAGTCGGCGATTACTTCTATGTGGAAGACTCCAAGCTCTCAATCCCTGAGGGGAAACACATATGCATCTGGGCATTACAAAGCATGATGCCCATCTTTCCGATTTTGTCTGTCAGGGATAGACTGGAAAAAGGGCATTGGGTAAAGAAAGTTAAAAACTTCGTCTGTCCAGACCCGGATGGACTGGTACACTTTCGACTAGAATTGATTGAATAGAACAATGATCCGGTTGGATATAAGTAAATGTACAGGATGCAGAAGATGTGAGTCTGCATGCGCTTTTTTCCGTAGCGGAAAAATCAATAATCATATATCTCGGATAAAAGTTATGAATCTGTATGAAATGGGGATTGATGGCCCGGTTGTTTGTACCCAGTGCAAGGAACGATATTGCACCCGCTGTCCTGAGGATGCCCTATCTATAGGTTCACTGGGACAAGTGATTGTCTCTCCAACTCTTTGTACAATTTGCGGAATATGCGAGAAGGCCTGCCCTATAGGAGCAATTGAAACATTCAATGAAATTGTCTACGTCTGCGATCTCTGCGGGGGAAGGCCCAAATGCATAGAGGCTTGTACAGAGGGCGCTATAACATATGACACTAAAGGGAACAAGCATCCATCTTTAGCGAAATTCAAGAATGAAAAAAATAAAAAAAATCCTAGCCAAAAGCGTTATACCTACATTAAAAAGCAAGGCCTTGAACTGAGGAAGAAATGGAGGAAAGGGCATGCTTAAGTATGGCTACGGAGGAAGAGTCCTAAGGATAGACCTTTCGGAGCGGAGATACTGGATAGAAGAGCTCGAATCTTCTTGGATCAAACCTGTAATCGGAGGACGAGCAGCAAATTCCAAGAGGCTATTTGAAGAGCTGGACCCGGACTGCGATCCGCTTGGACCTCAAAACACTCTCATCTTTGGTGTCGGACCTCTCACGGGTTCCCTCCTGCCAGCATCAGCCTATTACACCGTCTCGGCGAAGTCTCCCCTGACCGGGATACTCGGAGATTCAGCTGCCGGCGGGCAATTTGCAGCGGAGATAAAGCTCACAGGCTTTGATCAGATCATCATTACTGGAAAAGCCGACAATCTCCTTTATCTTATGGTGTCTGAATTTGGGGTTGAGTTTATAGATTGTCCACGGTTAGCTGGAAAAACTATTATAGAGACAACAAAAGCCATCCGAAGAGAAAGGAAGGATTATTCCGTCCAAGTGGCTGCCATCGGGCCTGCTGGCGAGAATCTTGTCCATTTTGCCACAATAGTCTCCAGCGGGAATAGGGTAAACGGTCGCACTGGTATGGGAGCTGTAATGGGATCAAAGAACATAAAGGCACTGGCTGTGAGAGGTTCCATTTCGCTAGAGGTGGCTGAGCCTCTGGATTTTCTATCCGAAGTCAAAAAAATCGAGAAAGATATATTGGATCACAACGAATACCACAGACGCTACAAATTGGGCACAACAAGACTGATGGAGGACCTCAACAGCATCGGTATCCTGCCGACAAAGCATTTCCAAGAAGGAGTTTACAAATATATTGATAGAATCTCTGGTGATAAGCTAGCCAGAACTTTTAAGGTGAAGAACAAATCCTGCTTCACCTGCAACCAGCATTGTTCCCGGTATTATGTTGTTGATGGTCACGAAGCAGAAGGGCCTGAGTTTGAAACACTATGTGGTTTCACTTCCCGAATTGGTAATCGCAATCTCCCCTTTGCCTTAGAAATGAATACTTTCCTCAATCAAATGGGAATGGATTCCATCTCAACCTCTGAGGTCATCGGCTGGATAATAGAATGTCAAGAGAAAGGCTTATTCCATCCTGAGGATCTGGATGGTCTAAGCATCAAGTGGGGAGAGATAGATAAAATAAGAGAAGTAGTAAACATGATAGCGTTTCGCCGCGGGATAGGGGATAGGTTGGCAAACGGAACAAAAAAACTATCAGAAGACTTTAGCGAAGAAGCAAAAAAACTGGTAATGCAGGTGAAGGGACTGGATATCATCTGCGGCGATCCGAGGGGGATCAAAGCCTATGGTCTTACATATGCTGTAGCCTCCAGGGGGGCTGATCATCTTCGTGCCGAGCCCTACTTTGAATTAACCAATAGAAAAAAGGAAGCAAAAAAGCGTTTCGGGACTGAAAAAGCCGCGGACAGGCTCGCTGAAGAGGGGAAAGCAGCACTAGTGACCTATTCAGAAAAGATCGCACTCCTTACAGATTCCTTGACTATGTGCAAGAACATCGGTCTTTGTATGGATGTCCTCAATTTTGAAAAAGCATCCACTCTCTTAAAAGCAGGCACCGGAATAGACTATTCCCCAGGATATGTGGAAAAAATATTGGGAGATTCGATCGACACCGAGTATAAGCTCAATAAAAGATTCGGCGTAAAAAGAGAAGAATTCACGCTGCCCGAAAGATTTCAAAAAGAACCCCTAAAGGAGGGTCCGACTAAAGGCTCCACAGTCGACATAAAAAGAATGGTGGACGAGTATTACAAGATCCATAAATGGGAAGACTAGAGCGAGAAACCTTTACCTCCAATTTCGGTCTTCTGATGACTATGATTGGAGTGGCAGTGGGGCTGGGTGCTGTCTGGCGCTTTCCTTATATGGTGGGGAAATTCGGCGGCGCCGCATTTGTCCTTTTCTATCTAGCTATTGTTTTCTTTATAGGCATGCCCGCCTTGATGGCAGAATGGACTTTGGGCCGGCACACAAGGCGAGGAACCCTTGGTTCTTATGAGATCGGAAGATTGCCTTGCGGCAAGTACATCGGAGCATTTCTATTCTTCATCGTATTCTGGGCGACCGGGTACTACTCCAACGCTGTTGGATGGGTCGGTTTTCACGCTCTGGGAGAGATCATCAATGCTTTCGGCGGTAATTTAAACACCTCAGCCATACTCCCTCCTGAAGAGGGTTTTAACCTCACTTCGTTCCTACTGCAGCTCGTCATGACTGCATTTGTCATCTTTACATGTGGAATCGTACTTATAAAGGGATTGAGAAAGGGGATTGAAAAGACCAGCAAATGGATTGTTCCCACGCTTTTTATGATTTTAATCGTCCTCATCTTCAGATCGGTCACCCTGAAAGGGGCAGGGCAGGGAATAGATTGGTATATTGGTAGTTTCAATTTCAGCGCACTCACTCCCTCGGTGATGGCTGCTGCTCTTGGTATGGCATTCTTCTCGATGTCTCTCGGCGGGACATTCATGGTTATCTATGGATCTTATCTTGATAAACAGGCTAATATCCCAAAAAATGCCGTGTTTACGGGAATCGCCGCCTCGACAGCAGGTCTGATGGCAGGCTTTGCGATTTTTCCTGCTGTTTTCTCTTTCGGTCTCGAACCGAGTTCAGGTCCAGGCCTCATTTTTTCCACACTCCCAAAGACTTTTGAACTGATGCCCTTAGGTTGGATGTTTGGTCTGATATTTTTCCTGGGGCTGTTCGGTGCGGCCTACCTATCTGATGTGGCTGCTTTTGAGGTTCTCGTCGGGGGCATTGTGGACAACACTCGCGTGGATAGGAAGAAAGCGGTTCTGACTATATGCAGTATTGTCTATCTTTTGGCGATTCCCCCAATGATTAATTTCAAAATATTTGTCCCCTGGGACCTGATTTTCGGTTCAGGCATGCAAGCTCTCGGCTCTCTTTTTGCAGTCATAACAGCGGCCTGGTGTATCAAGAGATCGAATGCCTTAAAAGAACTCTCGGAGGGAAGAGAAGAGCCCTTTCCTTTATTTCTCTATTGGTGGATAAGAATTGTCATTCCCGCCGCTATCCTATTTGTAGGCATCAATTGGCTCTTGGAATCTATTTTCCATATTAAAATTTTCGGATAATTCATAATTTTGGCTCTTCTCTCAATTGGGTGGGTTATTTTATGAATTCAATACACGGAGATGGCTTCGCTCCCTTCAGATTTTTAATTCGGGATCAGACTTTATCATGAATTGATGGCCAAGGGTATAGCTTAGCCCAGTTTTCATCATGAGGACAAAGCTTGATCCCGATAGTGATTAAATCTACTAATTTTATAGAAAATATTGACTTATTCCTCTATCGCTTTATACTAGGAGAGTTAGCTAATCAAAAAATGACTATTTTCGAACAAAGGAGGCTATCATGAAGAAACTAATAAGCAGCCAGACTATCCTAATCTCCTTCATTTCTTTGGCTCTGTTAACTGGATTGCTATTCTCTCAGGAAAGAATAAGGCCTGTGACCGTGGGGCAGTACATGCCTGATTTCTCACTACCTACTTTTCAGGGCGGAGAAATAATCCTCTCCAGCCTCAAGGGAAAGAATGTTCTTTTGATTTTCCCGAGGGGACTTGCAGGAGAAGCCCATTGGTGTCATATCGATAACTACCGTTATGCTGAACTTATGGACCTTGAAAAAAAGAAAAACCTAAGGAAAAAATACAATCTTGAAATCTTGTATGTCCTGCCCTACAGTCAGGAGGTTGTCAACGAGTGGGTGGAGAGTAATCCAGAGCAGCTGGAGCACATTGAAGAGTGGAAAAATCCCTCTGACCCTGAAAAGCTGGACGAAAGAAACAAAAGAAGGATGGAATTTGCCAAAAGTGCCTTCCCTAAGAGCTTTTCCTTCAAGAAAGGAGATGTTCCAACACCTTTCCCTATTCTTATAGATGCAGAGAGACAAGTCTCAAAAGGACTTGGAATCTTCGCCACTGAATGGAGCGGCAGTAAAATCGACCAGTGTATCTCCAGCGTTTTTATCGTGGATAAAGAAGGGACCCTCCAATTTAAGTATATCGGCCAGAATACCTTTGATCGACCAAGCTTTGGCTACTTAATGAAGATGCTTGAGAAGATCAATCAGTAAATACGATCGCTGCAACTTTTATGAATAATCCAGGTTAACTTAGGTTACTCAAGTATCGGCATTTTTTATGAATAATCTAGGTTATTCGAGTCCTCCATAATAGATGGCATTAAAGAGAAGCTTGAAAGTACCATAAGGCTGAGCACGGAACTGCACAGGGAAGCCCAAAAGCACTAATTTTCCTTTTCCGTAAGGCACATCTAAAATTGCGGACTTCTGCTGGATTATCCGGGCTCCATAAATATAGCCGCTCATCAGCGGGTTCTCTCCTGGATACTTAGCAACACTCTTTGGCTCTTTTTTCTTACCGAATGTGGGCATAAGGTCAAAGGCACAACTGTTTTCAAATACTGTTGGGGCATCTTTAGCCATTCCATAAGCCAGAGGATGGTTCGTGTCGAAATTCATGCGAAGAATCGATCCATCACAGACAAACTCATCTCTTTTCACTGTTCTTATGACATTCCTGACAGGGATGCCAAAACTTTCTACAGCCAAATTGCAAGCTGAATTGATGAATACCAGGGTGCCCCCTTCTTCAACGAATGATTTCAAGTTTCGGAGCCCGTTCAGTGTGATCCCTCCAACATATTTAGGAGGCATTGTTCCTTTGGGATAGCCGTTGATGATTGCCGAAGGCCGGCGAGCATCAGGAATAATAATCACATCATAGTTGCTTCGCAGATTTCCAGCTCGGATATCGGCATCAAATATGCTCTTATAGGGAAATTCATATTTCTCCAATACCCACCTTGTCCAACCTTCATTCGCGCTGGCCATCCAGGATTTATACATCCCTGTTCTTACTTTTTTCAGGCTATAAGTTTCAGTTTTGGGACGCGCGGATATTCCTGTTATCTTCAGGTTTAGCTCCTTGGCCAACTTATCCATAAATGTTCTCTTCAGGCTGCGGGAAGGAACAATAATCGTACCTTCAGGAAAATCGCTTTTCCCTGCTTTAAAAGATCCTTTAGCCCACAGGACTCTGCCTCCTTGTTTCAATATTCTGTTTGTAGCCGCAAAGCTCGCATTTGTTTCATGGCTGATTAGATAAGCGTATTTGGGGGTCCCCGCAATCTCTCCTGGATGTGGCTTAACCTCTCTAAGCAAGGTCATTTTGCACTTCACTTGAGAATTGGCCGAATAGACCTTGATACCGAACTGGTAGGGGAGAGTCCAACCCATCATGTCGTAGGATTCAAAGGGGGCTCCTTCAAATTTCTTGGGCCGGATGAGACCCTGCCAGAGCTGGTAATATTTCCTGAGGTCTGGATACGTTTGTTCTTCAAAGACATTCTTGATGAAAAGCGCAAAAGGCTGATCCATTGGGATGATATAGGTTCCAGCAGGATATTTAATCCCATCACAGGAAAAGGCTTCTTCACTTTTGTGAACATTAATTCCAAGGAGAATCATCCTGTTCAGAAGCAGGGAGGCAGTTCCTTGATCTCTCTGTTTTTCTGGTATGATCCAGGCAAAAGGAGGTTCTTTTTGGAATCTCGCAATAACATCCATTCCCATCTTGTACTTGTTAAAAAGGAGTGCTTTTTTGTATTTAGATGCGACATCCAGAACAGCCATTGAGGCAGTTAAACAGTAATCCACCGCATCTTTGAGACGCCACCAGCCACCTTTCCAGGGACTCGGATAGAAAGCAGACATCGTTAAATCCTGGTATTGCTTAGGAAAATCTCGAATGGTGTAGAAATGAGGGGTTGCATAGCGGTAAAGAGCAGTTTCAGTCAGAATGGATATGATATTATGGGAATCTACAACCTGCGTCACATACCCGGGATACCAGGTGTCAAAGATAAGCCTGGAGATAGCCCCTTCTTTTCCTTCTTCATCAAAGGCAGCGCCCATGGCCGAGCCTACTAAATTCTGCCAGCGAACAATAAGAGGGTGAACGTTGGGATTTGTAGGCTCAGAGTTGGGAGGAATCCAGATTCTGGCAGGAAAAGGAGCAGTCTGGTGATGGTTATAAAGGATAACCGGGTACCATTCCTTGTTGATAAGCCTTGTCATATTTTGTGTTTCTATAAGATTGGCAATATAGGAATCGCGGTTATTGTCATGACCCGCATATATATGGTATAGCCAGGGCATAGAGGAAATCTCATAAGGAGTCCCCACATTTGGATGGTACCACTCCGCCAGTAGATTCATCCCATCCGGATTGGCAAAAACCAGAACAATAATGACATCCTTTAGAATTCTGAGCGTCCTCGCGTCACTGGCAGTTACCAGGTCATAGGCAAGCTGAATATTGTGCTGAGCAGGGGCACATTCAGATGCATGCAGCCCTCCATCAATGTAAACGACTGCTTTTCCTTCTTTGGAAAGCTTTCCGGCTTCTTCCTTAGAAAGACCTTTGGCCAGAGACAGCCTTTGGACTATCTTTTTGTATTTCTCAAGGTTTGCCAAATTTTCTTCAGATGAGATAACAGCATAGGTCATCGTCTGGCCCATCGAGGTTTTTCCCATATCAAAAAGCTTAACTCTTTTTGAATTTTCCTCGAGCTTCTTGAAATATTCGATCGCCTGGGCATATGTGGCCAGATGGTAATCTGCTCCCACTTTGAATCCAAGAACTTCTTCTGGCTTCGGGACACTCTGGCTAAAACATAAAGAAGCAAATGCTAAAACGATGAAAACCGAAGCGATTGACCGGAATTTTGTGAATGTGCTCATGAAAACCTCCCTATTTAAAATGCATTTTTTATGTGTTGAATTGAATATCCCTCGTTTTCAGCAAAGAGCAAAGAAATGACATCAAATCGACACTCGATATTTTGAAGGTTGTTCTTTGCCAAAAAACCCAGGGCAATCTTTTGAATTTGCCGTTGTTTGCTCAGATTCACAGACTCCTCTGGAGAACCAAACGCTCTGCTTTTTCTTGTCTTGACCTCAACAAAAACCAGTGTCTTTCGGTCGTAGGCAATGATATCAATTTCGCCCCTGAACATGCGGAAGCTTCTAGCGATAATCCTGTATTTGTTCTTTTCAAGGTACTGAAGAGCGACTTCTTCGCCAGATCTGCCTAGCGCATAAGGTTTGTATTTATGGGGAGACATCCTCCTGCACCTTAGAGCACTTTTACACTATCATCACATCACTTTGGGAGAAAGCCGATGAAGCAAGTCCTACTTTCGCTTCCATCTCACTCCGTCTTTGGTGTCTTCTAAAACTATTCCCTGCTGGAGCAACTGATTGCGGATTTCATCTGCCAGTGTATAATTATTTTCCCTGCGAGCTTTTTCTCTCTCTTCGATTTTCTTCATGATCTCTGGAGGGAGCGGCTCCTCTTCCTCCTCAGGAAGAACAGCCAGCACTCTATCAAAAGAGCGGATAGAAGATATAAGTTTCTCTGCATCTTTGCTGTAAACTTTTCCTTGAGAAATCAAAATGTTTACTTTCCGGATCATATCGAAGATCGCTGTGAGGGCGACAGAGATGTTTAAGTCATTACTGAGTCCTTTTTTAAAATTATTCATCTGTTCATCTATAAGCTGAGAAACGTCCTTACTTTCTCCTTCTTCAAATGGATGATTTCTCAGCTCATAAAGAAAGTCTTTTATCCTCTGGAGGGAAGCATCGGATTGTCCGAGAGCTTCAAAAGTAAAGTTGAGCATTTTGCGGTAATGAGTGGAAAGGAGTAACAAGCGGAGTGCCAAGGGATCATAATTTCGATCGATGATGTCTTTCATCGTGTAAAAGTTACCTTTGGATTTTGCCATCTTCTCCCCACCTACGACAAGGTGGTGACAGTGCAGCCAGTAATTGACGAATTTTTTCCCTGAATAAGCTTCCGATTGAGCGATCTCATTCTCATGATGAGGAAAAATATTATCCACACCTCCGCAATGGATATCAAAGGTTTGGCCTAAATATTTGGAACTCATCACCGAGCATTCTATATGCCACCCTGGTCTTCCTGGACCAAATTCTGTTTCCCAGAACGGTTCATTTTCTTTTTTTGATTTCCAGAGAGCAAAATCATGAGCGCTCTCTTTCTCGTATTCATCCGATTCTATCCTCTGCCCAGGTCGAAGCTCTTCTAGGTTGATATTTGAAAGCTGTCCATAGCCAAGAAATTTCTCAATGCTAAAATAAATGGAACCATCCTTTTTGTAGGCATATCCCTTTTCAAGGAGACCTTTAATCATCTCAGCCATTTCAGGAATATGTTCTGTTGCCCGGGGATAGTGGTCTGCCTTTGAAATATTCAAGGCTTCTATGTTCTCGAAAAAAACACCAATGAATTTCTTTGTGAATTCATTGAGTTCAACCTCGTCCGCATTGGCTCCCCTAATAGTTTTATCATCCACATCTGTAATGTTCATGACTTGAGTCACTTTATAGCCCATGAAAACTAGAAACCTCTTGAGCAGATCCTCAAAAATATATGCCCGGAAATTGCCTATGTGAGGGTAGTCATAAACAGTTGGACCACAGGTATAGAGCTTGACTTCTCCAGATACGATTGGCTTAAATGGCTCTATTTTGCCACTAAGAGTGTTGAAGAATTTGATCATAGGAACATATTATTAAAATTATAATCTTCAGAGTCAACACTTTATGTCAACGGGGTCAGGCTTTCATAAGTTTTATAATTTCTGATTATTAGGAATTTCATTCCATTTCCCCAGTTTATTCATGAAACTTATGAAAACCTGATTCCAAAATTCTATTTGAATAAGTTAAAGAAGAGACGGTTCTCTTTTCCTAAAATCTCAATTTGACTAACTTAAAGTAAGATCCTGAAATCACAGAAAAATGTTACCTTTCCCCGGAACCATCTCCAAAACCGTGATGTAGTTACAGTCAGGCAAACTAATTCATCAGCCCACAAGAAAAAGGGGACAGTCCCCTTTTTCTTTGCTGTCCTCGGCTCCCTCCCCTCTTCGAGGAGCAATGCCCGCCTGCCTCCGGATAACTTCCTCATCAGGTTGCCTGACTGCTTTTGAAACTGTCACGGAAATGAAGATGCCTGCTCTTTCCCCTAAAAAATTGACCGTCCCAAATCTTTATGCAATAATTCTTGTTTCGACGGAAAAAGAGAAAATTCAAATATGAAAATTCAGATCGGTATCCGACGTGAAGACAAGAATCCTTGGGAAAGAAGAGTTCCTCTAATTCCCACTCATATTAGAGAACTACTCAAGGAACAGCTCCTTGAGGTGCATATTCAGCCTTCCTCCATACGCATTTTTCCAGACGAAATCTATGCTAAAGAAGGCGCAGTAGTTGAAGAGATCCTCTCATCATGTTCTGTCATATTTGCTGTAAAGGAAATCCCTCTCGATTTCTTTGAAAAAGACAAAGTGTACTTCTTCTTCTCTCACACTACAAAAGGTCAGCTATACAATATGCCCATGCTTAAGAAGATGATCGATCTGAAGTGCACCCTCATTGATTACGAAAAAATAGTAAACGAGAAAGGAGAGCGGCTGTTGTTTTTTGGTTACCAGGCAGGTCAAGCTGGAATGATTGATACTCTATGGGCCCTGGGTCAAAGGCTGAATAACGAAGGAATGGAGAATCCTTTCTCTGCGATCAAAAAAGCATATCATTATGGAAGCTTGATAGAGGCAAAAGAGTCAATCGAAACAGCGGGATGGCAGATAAAAAATAATGGCCTTGATTCATCTCTAGTTCCCTTGGTTTGTGGATTTGCAGGCTATGGCCATGTCTCACGAGGAGCCCAAGATGTATTCCACCTCTTGCCTTTCGAGGAGATTGCCCCAGAGGAAATTGATACTTTTTTTAAAGAGAAAAATTATTCGGCTAACAGAGTTTATAAAGTTGTCTTCATGGAAAAACACATGGTCAAGCCTCTCTCTTCCGATCAAAAATTTGAGCTTCAGGATTATTATGATAATCCTCAAAAATACGAGTCAATCTTCGAATCATATCTTCCATATCTCGCTATCTTGGTCAATTGCATTTATTGGTCCCCAAAATACCCAAGATTTGTGAAAAAAAAATATTTAAAAAAGCTCTTTGGTACAGGAGAAAAACCTCGTTTAAGAGTCATCGGAGACATCTCATGCGACATTGAAGGCTCGGTAGAATGTACAGTTCAGGCAACAACGCCAGAAAATCCCGTCTTTGTCTACGATCCAATAGAAGAGACCGCTAGAGATGGAGTTGAGGGGAGGGGACCGGTCGTGATGGCTGTGGATAATTTGCCCGCTGAGATTGCTCTAGAATCTTCTGTTTTTTTTAGCTGCGCACTCAAACCTCTTGTGCCAGAGATTATCAAAGCAGATTTTACTGGGGATTTTTCTGACTGCCATCTTCCTGAAGCTGTCAGAAAAGCTGTGATTCTTTATCAGGGGAAATTCACCCCAGATTATGAATACATGAAAAATTTCATCAAATAATTTATTTAAGGAGTTATGTCATGAAAAAAGTATTGATTCTCGGAGCAGGCCTGGTGGCGAAGCCCTTAGTCAGGTATCTCCTCGATCAGCCAAATATTGAAGTTGAAGTAGCCAGCCGCACAGTGAGTAAAGCTATAAAACTCATCGACAACCACCCTCAGGGAACGGCTAAAGAGTTAAACCTCAAGGACGAAGAGGGTCTAAAAGAAGAAATTTTAAGATCGGATCTCGTTATCAGTATGGTCCCATATTCTTTCCATCCAAAAGTTGCTCAATACTGCATTGAATTTAAAAAGCATATGGTTACGACTTCTTATGTGAGCGAAGTTATGAAGAACTTGGACGCTGAGGCAAAAAAAGCAGGAATTATAATCCTCAACGAAGTAGGGTTAGATCCTGGGATAGACCATATGGAAGCAATGAGAATTATTCATGAGGTTGAAGGAAACGGGGGAGAAATTTCGAGTTTTACCTCTTTCTGCGGCGGATTACCTGCACCGGAAGCAAACACCAACCCTTTTGGGTATAAGTTTTCCTGGAGCCCGATAGGAGTCCTCCTGGCCGGGAAGAATTCTGCCCGATATCTCAAGGACGGCAACGAAATATTCATTCCTCCAGAAGACCTCTTTGAGAATTTTTCCATAATCAACATAGAAGGATTAGGTGATTTTGAGGCCTATCCAAACCGTAACTCGCTTCCCTATATAGAACTCTACGGAATCCAATCTACCCAGACTATGCTTCGAGGAACCTTGAGAAATATTGGTTGGTGCTCGACCATAAAGAAGATAGTTGAATTAGGTCTTCTCGATGAAGAAGAAAAGGACTGGATTGGCCTGGCCTACAAAGATTTTCTTAGAAAATTGATGAATGAACCCGTAGAAGAAGACCTCAAGAAAGCCCTGAGTGAAAACCTAAATATAGATGAAGACTCCGATATCATCAAAAGACTTGAATGGCTAGGCCTCTTGAGCGACGATCCACTTCCTCTTGAAAAAGGCTCAGCTTTAGATATTGTAGCTGCAAAGATGCTAGAAAAGCTTCAATATGAAGAAGGGGAGAGGGATATGATCATCCTCCAACATGAATTTATTGCTTCTTTTCCTGGAGATAAAAAAGAAAAAATCACATCCACTCTGATCGACTTTGGCATTCCTCAGGGTGATAGCTCCATGGCTCGTACAGTTGGCCTGCCTGCAGCAATCAGCACAAGGCTTATTCTTGAAGAGAAAATAACACGATCTGGGGTCCACATTCCTGTTATTTCTGAGATTTATAAGCCCATACTTCAAGAGCTAAAAGAGATGGAGATATCCTTCAAGGAACATAGGCAGGAAATTTAAGATTAGCCATCAGACTAGCTAGCTCAGCAGCACCCAATAAATAAGGGAGAGGCTGTTTCTCTTCGCTTATCTAGTGCGAACGACGGTGAAGGAATAGCGCTAAAATTCTGAAGGGGCAGAGCGATTTCCAAAATCATGCTTTTATTACGGAAATTGAGATGCGCATATAAGGCTTTTAGGATTTGACAAAAACAAGGAAGAAAATTATCTTTATGTTATAGGAGCAAAAAATTGAGACGAAAGCCTGCTGTGAGTGGATATTTCTATCCAGGCAAAGAAAAGGAACTCAGAAAAATGATCGAAAGGATGGTGGATCCGGAGAGCAAAAAAGAAAAAGCCGTCTGCCTGGTTTCTCCCCATGCTGGATTTGAGTACTCAGGGCCTGTAGCTGGAGCTGTTTTTTCTTCGGCTCAGCTTCCTGAAAAGTATATCATCCTGGGCCCAAGCCATAGAGGATTCCAATCCCAAATCGCCATAATGAAGGAAGGGACCTGGGAAATGCCGCTGGGTCATGTGTCGATCGAATCACGATTAGCAGAATTGATCCTCAATAGCTCGCAAATCATTATTGAGGATGACATGGCTCATATGAGTGAACATTCCCTTGAGGTTCAGCTGCCTTTTATTCAATTTTTCAAAAAAGATTTTTCAATTGTTCCTATATGTATTTCTTATGAGGCTTCACTGCTGGAGCTGGAAGAATTAGGAAAGGCTATCTCACAGGCGATAAAAGAGTTCAAAGAGGAAGTCCTGATTGTTGCCAGTACAGATATGAGTCACTATGTTACCCAAGAAGTTGCTCAACAGAAGGACTTTTTAGCGATTGAAAGAGTGCTCCAGCTTGACGCAAAGGGGCTATATGAAACAGTGCAGCGTGAGCAGATCAGCATGTGTGGTTTTCAACCTACCACATCAGCCATCGTTGCTTCTAAGGAGTTAGGGGCACAAAATGCAACCCTTATAAAATATCAAACTTCAGGAGATACAACTGGAAATTACTCCGAAGTTGTTGGCTATGCTGGTATCCGGATAAATTAAAAGACGAATATCTCTTGATTCTGTAACTCTGCATAAAGCACTTCATGTTATTTAATGAGATCCTGCCTCAAAAAGTGGGGACGTTCTCGAGCGGGACACTCATTCTCTCCAATATTTAGAAAGAAACCTGAATAGAAAGGGCGTCTCCGTAGGAAATGGCCCCAAACTAACAGATATTAAATAAATAACCAAAAACCGGGTACCTTGTTTAATCCCTAAAGGTGATTGACAATATTTAAGGATTAATGCTATAAATCTCAGGAAGGAAATACCATGAATCTTCCTCGTTTAAGAGAAAAAGACATATACATTCTCAACCTAATCGTCGAGAGCTATCTTAAGGCCGGGAAGCCTATAAGCTCTGGATTCATCGTCCAAAAAAGCCGCTTTCCTGTCTCTTCAGCCACTGTAAGAAACATAATGGCCAAGCTGGAAGAACATGGCTTTCTTTTTCAGCCCCACACGTCTGCAGGGCGCATCCCAACGGATAAGGGTCTCAAGCTCCACGTGAGTAACCTTCTTGATGAAGCTATCCTCCCCAAGAAACAGATCGATCTACCATCAGAAGACTTCTCCCTAAAAAAAGGTGATTTTAACTCACTCCTTAATCAGGTCTCCAAAATTTTGGCCGAGTATTCGGATAACCTTGGCTTCGTTATTTCTCCAAAGATTTCGAATGTAAACTTTCACCACCTTCGCTTTATCAAAATATCCGAAGAAAAGGTCATGATTGTTCTAATCACTTCTTACAACCTTGTTCTGACAGAAATTGTAGAAACAGGCAGCTTCGCTGCTCAGGTTGAACTCGATAAAGCTTCTCAGTATATCAATCAGAATTTTAGAGGGAAAAACCTCATTTATATCCGAGATTATCTTCTCCAAGAACTTCCCAAATACAAAATAAAGTATGAAAATATACTCAACAAATTAACCCGTCTTCTGAGGTCTTACATTACTCAGGAGGACCAAGAGAGCCACATATTCTTACAGGGCACATCGAAGCTCCTGGGTAAACCCGACCTTTTCGACATGAAAAGATTGCAGGTTCTTTTTCAAAATATCGAAGAAAAAGCAAAACTTACCAGGCTCCTCTCCGATTTTATTAGTCTCGCTAAAGTAAAAGTATTAATAGGCCCCGAACTCAGCATTCCTAATATTTCAGAGTGTTCCCTTGTGCTTTCTCACTATGGATACCACAGCCAGGTCCTGGGATCTCTGGGCATTATAGGCCCAAAAAGAATACCATACGAAAAAATTATTCCTTTAGTGGATAGTGTTGCTAAAAGACTGAGCCAGACTATCAGCTTCAGCCATTAAGGAGGAAAGATGTCAAAGAAGATCAAAATAAAGACTTCAGGAGAAGATGAAAAAGGCCAGGTAGAAGAAGTAGAATATATCATCGATACAGAAAAAAAGAAAAAAGAATTGCCTTCCGAGGTGAAAGAATTAAAAGCAAATATAAAAAAGCGCCTTTCAGAAATCAAGAATCTGAAGAAGGAAAATAAAAAACTAAAAGAGGAATACATAAGAAAAATCGCAGAAATGGAAAATCTAAGAAAACGGCTAGAAAGAGAAAAAAGTGAATTTTACCAGTATGCCCTCAGTAACTTTTTAGGAGAACTTCTTGCTGTTCTGGACAATTTCGAAAGAGCCCTAGAAAGTGAGAACAAAGGAGATGGCAAGAGTTTCCGAGAGGGTATAGAGATGATATATAAGCAATATCAAAATCTTTTAATGAAACAAGGGCTGACATCCATTGAACTCAATGGAAAAAAATTTGACCCTCATCACCACCAAGCCCTTATGACTGAAGAATCTGAGGATGTCAAAGAGCCTGAAATCAGTGAGGAAATTCAAAAAGGCTACATGCTTCACAACAGACTCCTCCGGCCAACTTTAGTAAAAGTGAGGGTTCCAAAAAAAGGATAAGAAATAACTATGGGTCACGTTATTGGCATTGATCTAGGAACGACATACTCTTGCATCGCCTACTTAGAAGGCGAAGAACCAAAAGTCATTCCTAACAAGGAAGGGCTTTTAACTACCCCATCTGTCGTGAGCTTTACCAGCACTGGCGAACTCCTGATCGGGAACCTGGCACTAAAACAGGCTGTAACAAATCCAGAAAATACTATATTTGCTGTCAAAAGGTTAATGGGGAAAAAATACAACACTGAGGAAGTGGAAGAAGCGGAGAAGAAAATACCCTATAAATTAACGGAAGCTTCCAATGGGGATGTCATGATCGCCCTCGAGTCTAAAATAATTAGCCCTCAAGAAATATCCTCTATGATTCTGAGCCATTTAAAAGAAAGCGCGGAAGCATACTTCGGAGAAGAAGTCACGGAAGCCATCGTTACTGTTCCTGCTCACTTTAATGATCATCAGAGACAGGCAACTAAAGTTGCTGCAAAAATTGCCGGTTTGAACGTATTAAGAATCATAAATGAACCCACTTCAGCCAGCCTGGCATACGGTCTCAACACCCAAAAAAACGGGACCATAGCTGTTTATGATATGGGAGGTGGGACTTTCGACATAACTCTCCTAGAAATAAACGACGGAATTTTCCATGTTCTGGCAACAAGCGGAATTTCTTATCTTGGAGGGGAGGATCTGGACAATCGTATTGTCGAATGGCTGACAGAAGAATTCAAAAAAGAGAATAAAATCGATCTATCTCATGATAAATTGGCCCTTCAGAGGATAAAAGAGGCTGCTGAAAAAGCAAAACGAGAGCTATCTTTTACGCTTGAAACCGAGATTCATCTTCCTTTCATCCATTCCGCTGAATCCGGATCAAAACATATCAAGCAAAAACTCACAAGAAAAAAACTAGAGCAGTTAACAGAAGACTTGGTGGCCAAGACATTTCCTTTTATAGAACAAACATTTCAAGATGCTAAATTGAAGCCAAAAGACGTCAACGACGTTATTTTAGTCGGGGGACAAACTCGCATGCCCTTGATAAAGGAAATGATTGCTGATTTTTTTGGAAAAAAACCAGAAGAACATGTCAATCCTGATGAAGCTGTTGCCATGGGAGCTGCCATTCAATCAGGAATTCTGGGAGGCGATGCACAAAAAGACATTCTTCTGCTTGATGTAACTCCGTTATCATTGGGCATCGAGATAGAGAATGATACGTTTATCAAGATCATCGATAAAAATACTACTATCCCTACCCAAAAAACGAGGGCCTTTACAACGGTCGAACATAACCAGAGGTACGTCCGCGTTCACGTGCTTCAAGGAGAGAATAAGATTGCTTCGTTGAATACATCATTGGCCATATTTGACTTGGTAGGAATCGAATCGGCTCCGGCTGGTCTCCCGCAAATAGATGTGACCTTTGAAATTGATGCCGATGGACTGGTGAAAGTTTCAGCCAAAGATATGGAATCAGAGAGAGAGAGGAAGGTTGTCGTGAATTCATCCTCGGGTCTCTCAGAGGAACAGATAGGCGAAATCATCGAAAAGAAGGAACACAAAGAAGAATCTGGGAATGAGAAAAATGGAGAAGAATGATTACTATGAAATTCTTGAGGTCCAGCGCAATGCCGCTTCAGAAGAAATAAAAAAAGCTTACCGCAGAATGGCTCTCAAGTACCACCCTGACAGGAATCCTAACAACAAAGAAGCCGAAGAAAAATTTAAAAAAGCAGCAGAAGCATACAGCGTCTTAATAGACCCTGAGAAGAGGTCTATCTACGACCGATTTGGTCATGATGGACTAAGAGGAGAAGGGTTTTCCGGGTTTTCGGGCTTTAATTCATCCGTTTTTGAGGATTTTGAAGATATACTCGGGAACTTTTTTAGCTTTAGCTTTGGTGATATTTTCGGAACACAAACAAGAAAGAGAGCGCATTATCCCCAAAGAGGGAGAGACCTTGCTTTAGAGCTTGAAATAACTCTAGAGGAAGCTGCTTTCGGTCTGGAAAAAGAAATAAACCTCAACCGAACAGAGCTCTGCCCTGTATGCGGCGGCTCAAAGATGCGCCCAGGCACTCAAAAATCTTCCTGTCCCAAATGCCAAGGAAGAGGCCAAACCCGCTACCAACAGGGTTTCTTTACTGTCTCTCGTGGATGTACATACTGCCATGGAACTGGTGAGATTATTACGTCCCCATGTGAAGACTGCCGTGGTTCTGGAGGGGTAAGGAGAAAGAAAGAATTAAAGATAAAAATCCCTGCGGGCGTTGATGATAGTATGAGGCTCAGGATACAAGGAGAAGGTGAAGCTGGAGATAAAGGAGCACCAAGAGGTGACCTTTATGTGATTACACGAGTTAAGAAGCATGATTTCTTTGAAAGAAAAGAAAATAACCTTTTCTGTCAAGTTCTGTTATCCTTCACCCAGGCCGCTTTAGGCACAACGCTTAATATACCTACTCTTGAAGAGGATGAAACCCTGAAAATTCCTGCAGGCACTCAAACAGGAGAATTTTTCAAAATAAAAGGAAAAGGCATAAAAGACCTGGAACACCGTGGAAGAGGAGACATATTCGTCGAAGTCACTGTCCAAACCCCTGTTAATCTAAACAAAGAACAGAAAGAACTTCTAAAAAAATTCTCAGAATCCCGCGGGGAAGATTTGGAAAAAACAGACAGGAAGGTTATTAAGAAAGCAAAAAAATTTTTTCATTAGATTAGAGTAAAGTTTGACTTCGAATCGCTTTTACATCAAACAAACAAAGCCCCTCTCAGCCACTGTCCTTCTTTATGGAGATGAACATCATCATCTGAGCAAGGTAGCCAGAATAAAGCCAAAGGAGAAAGTCTGGCTTTTTGATGATCACGGCACTAACTATTTAGCCAGGGTGGAAGAAATTGAGAAAGATAGGACTCGGTTATCCTTCCTCGAGGAAAAAGGAAAAGAAGAAGCTAAGACCACGATTACTTTGGCTCAAGCTCTCATAAAGTCAAAGAAAATGGACTTTATTCTACAAAAAGCCACTGAGCTTGGCATAACGACCTTCATCCCAGTAATAACTGCCCGTTCTATCGTGAAAATTGAGAAAAAGATTGAACCAAAACTAGAAAGGTGGCAAAAAATCTGCCAGGAAGCGACTAAACAATGCGGGCGGTCAATAATCCCTAGCATATTACCTCCTCAACATCTTGGAAAGCTAGTAGAGGAGAGGAATGAAGAAAGGAAGCTTTTTCTCAGCGAAAAGAGAGGCAACTATTTAAAACATATTTTGCTCCAAGATTCTGGTTTGCCACAAAAAGACAAACAACCACATTCAGTGATAGTACTGACAGGTCCTGAAGGTGGCTGGACAGCAGAGGAAGAAAGTCTTATTCTAGAGCATAACTATGAAGCAGTTAGCCTCGGTAAATATATATTGAAATCAGAGACGGCAGCAATTTCGAGCCTAGCAATGATTTCTCATTTTTGGAATTCGTGAGATGTTTCTTAAAGGCCAGAAAGTAGGAAAATACGAAATTTTACGCTCTCTAGGAAGCGGTGGGTTTGGAGCTGTTTTCCTGGCAAGAGACACATGGCTCAATATAAAGGTAGCCATAAAAGTACCTCACAAACAATCGTTAGAACTTTTTAAACTTCTCAAAGAACCGAGATTACAGGCTGCCTTGAATCATCCCAATATTGTCAGGATTATCTCAGCCGAGAAGAAAAATCGATTCTTCTTTATGGTGATGGAGTACGTCAAAGGCAAAACTCTTGAGAAAATTTTAGAAAAAGAAAAAGTATTAAGCTGTGAATCAGCCATAAATTATCTCACACAGATTGCTTATGGAGTGGACCATGCCCATAAAAACAAAATCATTCATCGCGATATAAGGCCATCAAACATAATGATTTCAGAAGAGGGGACTTTAAAAATAACAGATTTTGGAACATCTGCATGGCTTGAAAATGTCCCTTATGCCTCAACCCGAATCGGATCTCCGCCCTACATGGCGCCAGAACAATTCCTGGGAAAAGCCTCTTTCACTTCTGACATTTATTCAACGGGATGCATTTTTTATGAAATGATTATCGGAAGGCCTCCAATTTTGGACCCCGATCCTTTCAAAATCCTGGAAAAAGCTCAAGAAGGAAAAATCACACCTCCACGGCTTAAAAACAACACAATTCCTAAAGACATTGACAATATTATCATGAAGTGCCTTGCTACAAAAGTTGAAGAGAGATATCAAAAGGCTTCAGAAATCATACGGGATATTTCACGTTTCAAGGGCAAAGATCAAAAAAAATCAGAAATCGAAGATATATGGAAAAGAATAAAGGCCAGAGAAAGGCGTGCATCTCCTCTGTGCTGGAATTGCCGGCGACCGCTGCCTTATAAGACAAAAAATTGTCCGCACTGTGGAGAATCGTCATGAAGTGTGTGATTGACTTAAAAAAATAATTAAGATAACATGATTTACTTGTTCCAGACTATATTATCTGTCATTAATAAAATTCATAAAAAAAGAATCATAATCTATCCAAGAGGGATGATGTATGAGTTTTTCGATGAAAAGGAAAAGGTCTGGATAAATGGACAATTCTTTCATGGTTTACATATTTAAAGATATTTAGGAGGAAAAAATATGGACATAGAAGAACTTTTAAAAATTGCGATCGAAAGCGATGCTTCTGACCTTCACATTAAAGCCGGGAATAATCCTGTTTTGCGCATCAATGGTGAGCTAAAGCCTGTAACCAGTTTCCCCAGGTTAACGGCAAAAGACACAGAGGAACTCTGTGATCAGATCGTCGACGATGATACTCAGAAGGAGAGACTAAAGCAGGACCTTGATTTAGATCTGGCTTATAGCTTTAGAGGTTTCGGAAGATTCAGAGGAAGCATCTACCACCAGCGAGGATCTAAAGATATCGTATTAAGAATTATTCCATTAGAACCCAGAAGTATCAAAGATCTACTGTTACCCGAAGCTCTAGAGAAAATCGCGTTAGAACAACGGGGGTTGGTTGTTGTGACTGGAACTACAGGAAGCGGAAAAACCACAACCTTGGCAGCAATGGTTAATCACATAAACGCCTACAGGGTAGAAAATATAATTACCATCGAAGACCCGATAGAATACCTCCACAGAGACGTAAAGAGCACTATTAGCCAGAGGGAGGTTGGAGTAGATTGTACAAGTTTTTCTAGAGGGATCAGAGCTGCCTTGAGGGAAGACCCTGACGTTATTCTTGTCGGAGAGATGAGAGACTTAGATACAATAGAAACGGCTCTTACTGCTGCTGAAACAGGGCATCTTGTCTTTAGTACTCTTCACACCCTAGATGCGATTGAGACAATAAACCGAATTATCTCTGCCTTCCCGCCTCATGGTCAGAAGCAAGTCAGGTGGCAACTTTCAACCATATTGAAAGCTGCAATCTCAATGAGGCTTATTCCCCGAATGGATGGGAAGGGAAGAGTGCCTGCCGTAGAGGTCATGATTAATACTCCTTACATTCAAGAGTGCATCAGTTTCAAGGAAAAGACAGGCCTTATTCGAGATGCCATCGCGCAGGGTGTTTCTCACTATGGCATGCAAACCTTTGACCAATCGATATTCCAGCTCTACAAAGATGGCTTTATTTCCTTCGAACAAGGAATGAGATACTCTTCCAGTCCGGATAATTTTAAATTAAGGGTATCGGGTGTTCAATCCACATCAGACATGGCGCTTGAAGAAATAGAGGAGGAAATGATTAAGTCCGAACCTGTAAAGAGCGAAGAAGAGGAAAAGAAAGAAGAAGATCCATTTTAAATGAAAGCCCAGGAGATTAGAGAAGCTTTCCTAGATTTTTTCTCTAAAAAGAACCATAAAATAGTAAAGAGTTCTTCTCTCCTTCCCAAGGACGATCCCACAATTCTGTTTGCCAATGCTGGGATGAACCAGTTTAAAAACATATTCCTGGGTCTTGAAAAAAGAAGCTATAAAAGGGCCGCCTCTGTTCAGAAGTGCCTTCGGGTAAGTGGCAAACATAATGATCTAGAGCAAGTAGGGAAAACAAATAAACACCACACGTTCTTCGAGATGTTGGGAAATTTCTCCTTCGGTGATTACTTCAAAAAAGAAGCCATTGAATTCGCATGGGAGCTTGTAACAGAGGTCTTTAAATTAGAAAAAGACAAACTCTATGGCTCTGTTTATGAAGAAGATGACGAGGCCTTCAAGATCTGGAACGATGGTATTGGGCTCTCTTCAGATAGGATATTCCGCTTTGGGAAAGAAGATAACTACTGGGCAATGGGAGATACGGGGCCGTGCGGCCCTTGTTCAGAGATTCATTACGACATAGATTCGGAAATGGAAGAGGGAGAGCCTTCCAGGTTAATAGCTGAGGGGAGCGACCGGTTCCTGGAGCTGTGGAATCTGGTTTTCATGCAGTACCACCAAGACGAAAAAGGCAAGCTCCACCCCTTGCCTTCCCCATCGATTGACACAGGCATGGGGCTCGAAAGGGTAGCGGCTTCTCTTCAGGGGAAAAAAAGTAATTTTGACACAGACCTCTTTCTTCCTTTAATAGACGCCGCATGCAATCTCGCTCAAAGAGAATATCCTTCTCATGATGAAGGGGACATATCCGTAAGGATCATTACCGACCATGTTAGGGCCTTATCCTTCCTAATCGCAGATGGGATCATGCCCTCTAATGAGGGGCGTGGATACGTGTTGCGCAGATTAATCCGCCGCTCTTTCCGCCATGGGAACTTGTTAGGAATCCAAGAACCGTTTCTCTATAAGCTGGTGGGAGTCGTGAGTGATATTATGAAGGACGCCTATCCGGAGCTTCTCCCGTCTGTAAATTACATCGCAAAGCTCTGCCAATCTGAGGAAAGACGTTTCTCTATGACTCTCTCCTCTGGACTCCGAACCTTCAACCAATATATAGAAGAAATAAAAGAGACAAAGAAGGCAGGAAAGAAGGTACTCCCAGGAGAAAAAGCTTTTAAATTATACGATACATTTGGTTTTCCTCTGGATCTTTCTAAGGAATTAGCAGATGAGAGGGGTGACACGACCGTAGATGAGGAGGGCTTTTATATCGAACTAAATAAGCAGCGACAGAAAGCGCGCCTCGCATGGGAGGGAGCGTCCAAACAAAAGGGAAAAATGTTCTATGAGAAACTTAAGGATCTTCATGTTCGCTACGTTGGTTATGAAAAAGAGATGATTCCAGACGCTGAGATTCTTGCTCTAGTGAAAAAAGAGAACAAAGTTAAGGAGCTCATAGAAGGAGATTCTGGAGAAATATTCCTCAATGAGACTCCTTTCTATGCAGAAGCCGGCGGCCAGACAGGCGATTCAGGAATCTTGAAGAACCCGCACTTCTCTGCAATGGTTGAGAATGTTTATTATCCTATTCCCGAACTCATCGCCCATGAAGTAAAAGTGATCTCTGGAAGAATAAAAGTAAATGACCGAGTGGAAGCAATCGTTGATGATTCACGGCGCAAGGCCATAAGCAACAGCCACACTGCTACTCATCTTCTCCATGCCTCTCTGAGACAGATTCTCGGAGATCATGTTAAACAGGCGGGATCCCTTGTTTCTCAAAATCGGTTCAGGTTCGATTTTACCCATTTTGCTCCTTTAAGCGGTTCTGAATTGAAACAAATCGAATCACTCGTTAACGAAAAAATTAGAGAAAATACTTCAGTAGAAACCAAAATCACAACTCTGGAGCATGGACTTAAAGAAGGAGCAGTAGCCATTTTCGAAGAAAAATATGGCGAAAAAGTGCGAATGGTCATAATTGATGATTTCAGCAAAGAGCTCTGTGGGGGAGTTCATGTACACTCCACAGGACAGATAGGTCTGTTTAAAATTATTTCAGAATCCAGTATTGCTGCTGGAATGAGAAGAATCGAGGCTCTGACCGGGGAAGGAGCTCTGAATTATATCCAGGAAAATGAAGAGCTCATAGGGGAGATTCAACAATCTTTAACCTCTACAAGAAAAGAAATCCTCACACAAATCAATAGACTACAGGACTCCTTGAAAGAAAAAGAGAGAGAATCCAAAGCATTGAGGCAAAAACTGGCAAATCTCAAATACGACAGGAAAGAAGAACAGGTCAAGAAAGTCAAAGACGTCTCTGTTCTCGTTCAGAGAGTAGGGGAGCTAAATAATACCGAGTTGAGAGAGCTTGCCGACTCTCTCAAACAGAAGATTGGTTCAGGGGTCGTCGTCCTAGGAACAGTTTCTGGAGAAAAAGCATTCCTGGTTATCGCTGTAACAAAAGATATCTTGGCGCGGATAAAGGCCAATGAATTGATCAAAGAACTCGCTCCGATAGTAGGAGGAGGGGGAGGCGGACGCCCCGATTTTGCCCAAGCTGGCGGAACAAAAACAGAACAGCTAGATCAAGCATTAAAAAAGAGTTACTCTATAATAGAAAGGATTATAGAATAGGGGACACTCCGCTTTATTATACTTTAAATAGGGGCGAGAAAGCTTAATCTATGGGGGGGTTAAAAAATCCTTCTGAAAATCACCCCTAAAGAGGATTGAATTCCTTTTTAAATTCTGCCATCATAGAGAAAATATTCGATGAATATGAGCGAATTAAAAGATTCAAAGCCTTTCAAATTGAAGATTTTTACTGTCCTGGGATTTCTTCTGCTTTTTGTTCTTTATTCTTCAAATGCCGAGGCCAGAGCCATCTCAGAATTAAGGAAAAAATACGATAATATCATCCAAAGAGTAGCCAATAACTATAATATCGATGCTCAACTGATTCATTCGATAATTCTCACTGAGTCAAATTATAATGAATTTGCTATCTCTTCTAAAGGAGCTGTGGGCCTCATGCAGCTGATGCCTGAAACAGCCAGGGATTATGGTGTAAAGAATTTGTACAACCCTGAAGAGAATATCAAGGGAGGAGTTAGATATTTAAGAGACCTAATAAATTATTATAACGGAAATCTAAACCTCTCCTTAGCTGCCTATAATGCCGGCCCCGAAGCCGTAAAGAAGTATGGTCGAACCATTCCGCCCTATCCAGAGACAAAGAATTATGTTAGGAAAGTAACAGCCTCCTATAATAGAAACAAGGCAATCAAGAAAAGGTCCAAAATTTATAAATTCTATGACGAATCTGGAAAGGTGGTCCTGACAAACGATTCACACCTTTACTCAATATATAAAAAAAGAAAATCTGATTAAGTCTTCCCCCTGCTTCTTTTTACATCTACTTCATAAGAAACATCTTCCACCATCAGGAGGATCATGACTTATTGTATTCAGCCAACTAGTATTTATTTTGGCGAACCTTGGATACTATGCGATACTTTTAATTCAGGAGGCTCAATAGAGGTACGACTGATAAGCTAGAAAACGAGATTTTATTAAGGATAGCCCTTAACCAAAATACTCCCTGGTACAATCTCAAAAGTGGCTGGCAATGTTCCCAATTGTTCCCCATCAAGTTCTATTAAAACCTCCCCTTCATCCTCTGCAGGAAAGACCTCTGTTTTTCTTCCACGAATCAGCGATATCTTGGGATGCGATAGATGAGAACCTGTATATATTTTCCAGACATTCCTGAGAAACTCAAACAGCTTCATTCTTTTTATTAACACAACATCAAAGAGTCCATCATCCAGTTCTGCTTCTGGGGCGATTTTCATCCCTTTGCCAAAAATCCGGCCGTTTGAAATTGTCCCAACCATGTATTCATCAATCGGAAGCTCCTTATCATCGATTTTTATCCTTAATCTCTTATTCTTATAATTGATGAAAGTAGAAAGAAGGCATTTCAGGTAGGAAGAGGCTTTTCGCTTCATCCTATTCTCGTTGACCTTTTTTACTACCTCACCCCCTATCCCAAAATCTGCAACATTCAGAAAGTATCTTTCTTGCTCTTTGCCTGAGTTACCCTTAAATCTTACGCTCCCGATATCTATCAAAGACGAAGGAGCTTGAGTGATGACCTTCAAGGAATCCTTGAGACCTGATGGAATATTCAGGCTCCTTGTAAAATCACAGCCCGTACCAGAAGGCACAATCCCCAGGGCGGTTTCCGGATTAATGATTTCTCTGTTTTCATAGAAGCCGTTAGCAATTTCATTCATCGTCCCATCACCGCCAACCCCAACAACAAGTTCTGTGCCTTCCTTGATTGCTGTTCTTGATATTTCAGTCGCCTGGAAAGGTTTTTCAGTAAATTCGCATTTAAATTCTCTCAGAAAGTTCTTCAATGCTTCCTGGATATATTTCCATCTCTTTCTTGTTTTTCCCTTATTAGATTCAGGATTGACGATCACCTGAGTTTTCAGAAGCATTTGATACTCCTTGAGTAGCCTGCGATTTCTTTTTGCCGAAAAGTGAAACCCCAATGATCCCGCCCAGGGCTCCTAAAGCAGCAAAAAACATAGCAGTTATCATCAAGCCGCTCATAAACATAAATATAGACCCGCCACCTTCCTTTTCAAGCCAAGCTTCCCATCCAGGAGGCATTTCTTCCGTATATTCGGCTAACCTTTCTGTCAGCTTCTGCAGAAATTCTCGGTAATATGCGTGGAACGGTAATAGATTGACAAATAAGCGCACTACAGTGGCTATTATTCCCGTTAAAACGCCAATAATTGCACCATCTCCAGCACTTAAATCAACAGGAGAATCTTTCGAAAGCAAGTAGGAAGCAAGCATCGCTCCCCCTATGATCCAGATGCAACAGAGACAATTAATAAAAGGAAGACCTGAAAGAGCCCCAGCAACTGCCCCGCCTATCAGAGCGGGTACAAACATTCCTGGCTTTTGATTGCCATTGCTCATCCTTCCTCCTTCTCGGTAGGTTTCTATTATTCTATTTTGTTTTATATTTTAATTTCAAGATTTATTTTTACTCCGTAATTTTTTTATGTTTACAAAATAGTCCGCTAATCCTGCGATGAAATAAAATGGAAGTATAAAGCCCCAGATAACGCCCAGAAGAAGTCGAATCCAGCCGGGAGTCGCCCATAGAAATAAATTGCCCAGCGTATCAATGACAATCGGCAATGATATAAAGAAAAAAGTTTTCAGCTTGGGCAGAGATATTTCTGAAAAACCTCTAACAAAGGGATAGAAAACTACGCCTGCCAAGAATCCGAAATAAATACCCAAGCAACGGGCACACACGGCCAAAGGATGATGAAAAATTACAAAGGATCGTGATGGGATTTGATGACAGAAAGGCGAGCAAAGAGAATAAATGTAAGTATTCAATCCAAATGATCGGCTTTTGAGATAGGGCGCCAAAAAAATTATGCACAACCAAGCGACAATTCCACTCGCAGTCAGAAGATAAATAAGAAGGATCTTGTTCTTTTTTTTCATGTCGTTTCACTCCTCGCATCTGCGTCTGTGGTAACCTCGACGCGAGAAAACTCCATGTTAAGCGGTGTGTGGATTCGATGTATAGCACTCATTATTGGCTATGCATGCATCACATTTCGAATATTGAGCTCAATAGATTGATGGTCTCTAAGGCTACTCAAGGTATAACCTTTTGTCAAATGAGAACTTCATGCAACGTTCTCCCTGGCATTATCCTTGAATAATAGAGGCATTCCTGTCTTTTTGCAGCATAATTTTGTCTTTTTTCAAGGGAAAAGAGGAGCTTACTAAAGAGAAAAATTTGACAGAGCATTTTTATATATATATAAATATTATAGACTAAGATTCATGAAAAACTAGTAAATTTCGATGAGGAGAGGACAATGAGAATCACAAAAGAAAAAAACTTGATTTCTCTATTTCTATTGTTTCTTCTTCCGTTTTCGCTTCTCTTTTCACAATCAGAAGAGATCGCACAAATCTTAGAAAGCAATAAAGGCGGTATTATATCTATTACTATTTACGGGGAGAATGAAGAAGAAATAGCTCAAGGGACAGGATTCATAATCGATAAACAGGTTATTGCTACGAGTTACCACTTGGTCAGCAAAGCCTTTAAAGCAGAAGGAAGGAATTATAAAGGAGATAAAGTAAAAGTTGAGGGAATCTTGGCGTTTGACAAAAATATCGATATCGCTTTCTGTAAGATTAACAAGAAAAATCCAGCTCTTCCTTTGGGCGACTCAGACGAATTGGAAATGGGAAAAAAAGTTTTTGCCCTAGGAAGCAATGAAGCTAGTGAAATAACAGCATCAGAGGGAACAGTTAGAAACTTTCTTAATTTAACAACTACCCAAAGAGTGGTCGATGTTGAACTCTCAATCGCGCAGAGTTATAATGGAGCCCCTATCCTGGATTCAAGCGGAAAAGTATTAGGCATAATCATTTTTTTCGATAGAAGAACGAAATCTGTACTTCCGATCAACACTTTGAAATCCATCCAAAGAAAAGGGGTTTTAACCAAATTCAAGAATTGGAAACAAGAAGATTACTTTTCAACTCTAGAAGGTGCTTACTTTGCTGGAAGAATATGCGCTCTGCTTGATGAGACTGGAAAAGCTGAAATATACCTGAAAGATGTTGCAAAAAAAAGCCCTGATAATATCGAAGTTCAATCTCTTTTAGCCTCCATTTATAACAAACAGAGAAACTACCAATCAGCAATATCCGCCTACAAAAAGATCATCGAACTAGATCCGAATAGAGACGATGCTCATTTTGGAGTGGGGGCTGTTTACTTCAAAATGAGGCGATTCAAAGAAGCTATCTCTCCCCTAGAAAAATCGATTCAACTCAACCTTGACAACATAGAAGCCTATTTTTACATAGGAAACAGCTATGAAGAACTGAGGGATTTTGCCAAGGCTGCCGACGCGTATGAGAAATTCCTCGAATTAAATCCAGAAGATACCCTGCAAGCACATTTTCAATTGGGTTTATGCCTAATGGAACTTGAGCGGCATGAAGACGCTATTAAGGCTTTCGAGGAAGCTGCGAAAGAAAATCCACAAGATTTGAAGATCAATTATAAACTAGCCCAAGCGTACGAAAGGGCAGGCCAGTATGAAAATGCAGATAAACTATATCAAATGCTCGCAGAATTAAGCCCTGAAGAGGCAAGCACTTATTATAGAACCATACTTATGATGTATGACAAGGCAGGCATAACCGATAAAGCTATAGAGGCAGCAAAAAAGATCCTTGAGCTGAATCCACAAGATGCTGATGCGGCTTATAACCTGGGCTATATGTATTCAAAGCAAAACAAATATAATGAAGCTATCGATAGCTTTAGAAAAGCCTTAGAAATACGCCCGAATTTCGAATACGCCTATGCCAATATTGGAAACTCTTATTACCAGATGAAGAACTATACTAAATCTATAGAGGCGTATAAAAAATTTGCAGAATTAGCGCCCGATAGCCCCGAAGCCTGGTATTGGATCGGCGTCAACTATATGCAGCTCAAAAGCTGGAATAACGCCCTCGAGCCCCTTAAAAGAACAGTGGAATTAAGGCCTGACCACGCTTACGCTCTATACAACCTGGCAATAACATACTTAAATCTGCATGATAACTACAGCGCAAAAGATATCCATAAGAAGCTGGCTACCATTGATTCTAACCTTGCTGGCAAATTAAAAAAGCATATCAGGTAGAGACCGTCACATACAAATATTTTATGTTTTCTCCGGGATTTAAAAGGGGAAATACAAAGATTCACAAAAAAGCCGCCTATTAAAGTTGCCATCTAGAAAAACTAGATTATAGCAGTACAATATAAACAGTGGTCCTTAACTCTAAAAATAGAGCTAAAGAAAATAATAGATCTTATAATAATCTGATAATTAGACTGCTCCCAAATTTAAGTCCAGACCTGAGGCAGACCCGAGGCAGAATTGACAAATGGCCGCAAGTTATGATAAAAATAAGTTCCGACGTCAGATTCCCTTCTTGTGGATTAAAATCGTCTTATCAAATAGAAATATTTAAACTCCAGGAAAAATCACGGGCAGGTGGCGAAATTCGCATACGCGCTAGGCTTAGGACCTAGTTCCTGATAAAGGAGTGCGGGTTCGAGTCCCGCTCTGCCCATTGTGTTCATTTTTTTTAATTGCTTAAATCTAGATAACCAAATGAGAAGATGAAAAGCGAAATCAAAAAACTGAGTGATTGCAAAAGAGAAATCGAACTAGAGATTGAACCCGAAGAAGTCATAAAGGAGCTGGAGAAGATTGTGGCTCAATTTTCGAATAGAGCTAAAATTCCAGGTTTTCGACCTGGAAAAGCCCCAAAAAATTTAATTAAGCAGAGATATTATCCTGAAATAAAAGAGTCTCTGATCAACTCTCTCGTGCCAAAAGCATTAAATAGCGAACTAAAAGCTCAGAATCTCAATCCTATTGGAATGCCAGTCGTCAATGATCTTTTCTTTCAAGAGGGACAACCTCTGCGTCTAAAAGCCCAGTTTGAAGTTCTCCCAGATGTTAAACTCCCAGAATATAAAAAAATCAAAGTTAAAAAGAAAAAAGTTTCAGTCTCAGAACAGGAGATAAGCCAATCTCTAGAACAACTGCAGTCCCGGTCTGCAGAATACATCCCTGTAGAAAGCAGGGGAGTGGTTGATGGAGATTTTGTGGTGGTTGAACTAAAAGGGAAATACACAAAGACAAATAAGCTTCTTCCAACAGAAAAAGCAGTTGTTCTTGCAGGTCATCCTGAAAATGAAAAAACCTTAAACCAGAATTTGATAGGATTAAAATCCGGGGAGGAGAGTAATTTTATCCTGACATATGATAAAGACCATCAAAATCCAAAATTAGCAGGAGAAAAAATCGAATATAATTTAAAGGTCACATCTATAAAAGAAAAAAAGCTCCCAAAAATCAACGATGATTTTGCCAAAGATCATGGCGAATTCGAGAGTTTGAAAGACTTAAAAAAAGAAATAAGGAATGAAATTACTGCCTCAAAAGAAAAGGCAGCAAAAATGGATATGGCTGAAGATATTATCAAAAAAATATATGACAATCTAAACATCTGCTTGCCAGAAACTCTCATCGAACAGGAATATGTGGCTATATTGAAACGCCACATAGCCTCCCTGCCTCAACAGCAGCAGCCTAGTAAGGAGGACTTTGAAAAATTAAAAAATGAAGCAAAAATAAAAGCTGAACAAAACATCAAAAATCATTTGATACTGCAGAAAATTGCAGAAAACGAAAATATGCAAATATCTGATGGCGAAATTGAGGAAGAATTAAAGGCCATTGCCAAAGCTAACAAGGTAACTTTTGCACAAGTTGTAGACAGCGTAAATAAAGAGGGAAAAAGAGAAGAATTGAGAAACAACCTTCTCCTCCAAAAGACAGTTGACTTTTTAGTTGAAAACGCTATAATAGAGTAATCAATTCTCCTATGGCTTTAATCCCCTTTATTGTTGAACAAGATGGAAAAAGCGAACGAGCATATGATATATATTCTCGTCTCCTTAAAGATAATATAATATTTATTGGTTCAGAAATAAATGACGATGTGGCAAATTCAGTTATTGCGCAGCTTCTTTACCTTGAAGCTGAAAATTCAGAAAGAGAAATTTCGCTTTACATCAACTCGCCAGGAGGAAGCATAACCTCTGGATTGGCCATATACGATACAATGCAACTAGTAACTTCACCTATTTCAACTATCTGTGTAGGACAGGCTGCAAGTATGGCTGCAGTCATCCTTGCCTCCGGAACTCCTGGAAAGCGGCATTCTCTTCCTAATTCTCGTATCATTCTTCATCAGCCCTTCGGAGGATTCCAGGGGCAGGCCTCTGATGTCGCCATTCATGCAAAAGAGATTTTAAGAGTCAGAGAGAGCATAAACAGTATTTTAATCAAGCATACCAATCAAGCAAAAGAGAGAATTCAAGAAGACCTTGATAGAGATTTTATAATGACCCCAGACCAAGCAAGAGAATATGGGATAATCGACGACATAATTGTTAACAGAAGCAAACAAAAATAATAAGCTCTTTTAATTTCATTCCCTAAAGCTATGTTAACAAAATAAAGAAATAGCCATGGACGACAATTACCAACAAAAAGTTAGCTCTGAAGTGAGATGCAATTTTTGTAATCGCAATCAATCTCAAGTAAAGAAACTCATTGCTGGTCCTGGAGGTGTATATATTTGTGATAACTGCATAGAAATCGCTCATTCCATTATTGTCTCTGATGCAAGAGAAGAAGAAAGGAAAAAACAAAAAGCAGAATCCCCGACGCCTTCCCAGATAAAAAAAGCTCTCGATGAATATATAATAGGGCAAGAGAAAGCTAAGAAAAAAATCTCTGTAGCGGTCTATAATCATTACAAACGAATAAGCCTTAAAAACAATATTACAGATGTAGAGTTGACAAAGAGTAACATCCTGCTCATCGGTCCTACAGGCACTGGAAAAACATTAATGGCTCAGACACTCGCCAAGATATTATCTGTTCCCTTTGCTATAGCGGATGCAACGTCCCTCACCGAAGCAGGCTATGTCGGAGAAGACGTAGAGAATATTATCCTTAAGCTTTTTCAGGCAGCTAAAGGAAATATTGAGAAAGCACAAAAAGGGATTATCTATATTGATGAGATTGACAAAATCAGCCGGAAAAGTGACAGCCCTTCCATTACAAGAGATGTCTCAGGGGAGGGCGTTCAACAGGCCCTTTTAAAAATCATTGAAGGAACAACTGCCAACATCCCACCCCAGGGAGGACGTAAACATCCTTATCAAGAATACATCCCTATTGACACTACAGATATTTTATTTATCTGCGGAGGCTCTTTCATAGGCCTTGATAAAATCATCGCTCAAAGGATTGGTAAATCAACTGTTGGGTTTAAATCTAACGTACAGAGAAAAAAAATTGAATCAATGGATATAATTTTCGACCAATTAATTCCTCATGATCTAATCAAGTACGGGTTAATTCCGGAATTTGTTGGGAGAATACCGGTTATTGCTACTTTTTCTGATTTGAGCATCGAAGATTTAATAGATATTCTGACAGAACCCAAGAATGCCATAATAAAACAATTCAAAAAGCTCTTTGAGCTTGAAGGAGTCAAGCTCGAATTCACAAAAGAAGCCCTCACCGCCATAGCCAAAAAATCGATGGAGAAGAAATTGGGAGCGCGAGGCCTGAGATCCATAATCGAAGATTTAATGTTAGATATCATGTATCATCTTCCTTCCGCGAGAAAAGCAAAAACACTTAAAATAACAAAGAAAATGGTTGAAAAGAATGAACTGAGTTTTAGAAGCCTGAAAAAGGCTGTTGGAGAATAAATATGGATAAGCCTAACGACATCATCGAAACAGTCAAAAATATCCCTATGATTCCCCTGAGGGATTTAGTGGTTTTCCCTTCTACATTAGTTCCTTTTATCATCGGTCGTTCATCTTCTATCCAGGCCCTTGAAAAGGCTGTTGAAAAGGATAAATTGATCTTCCTGTCTTCACAGATGGATGCCTCTGTGGATAACCCTACATCCAGGGATATCTACTCAATGGGAGTGATAGCAAAGATCATCCGCGCTATCAAGATGGATGACAAAAACATCAAAGTCATCGTCGAAGGAAAGAAAAGAGCAAGAATTGTTGAATTTTTAATAACTTATCCTTTCTTTCAAGTACTGACTAAAGAGGTAAAACTGCTTGAGGGTGACAGCACAGAAGTTCAACAAACCTTAAAGCGAGTCCTTTCTCTCTTTGAAGACTACTTAAAGCTCAGTCAAAACGCAAATTTCGAATCTATTATTCCTTCCTTAAAGGATAACACCGCTGGCAGAATTTCAGATATTGTCGCCTCTCATCTATATCTGCCTCTTCCCGAGAAACAAAATCTGTTAGAAGCTATCAATAGCTTGGAAAGGTTACAGCGTCTTAGTTTTCTTTTGGAAACTGAAATATTCAAGATACATTCAAAACTGAAAAAAGAAGGTAAAAAGCCTGGCCGCCTTAAGATTCCTTTTAAGGACTCAGGTCAAAAAGTCTTTCCTACAGGCATGAATTTTAAAAAGGAAGACCAGGTTAACGAAATTGAAGAACTTAAACAAAAGGTAGCTAAGTCTAAAATGCCCCAGGACGCAGAAGAAAAGGCATATAAAGAAATAGAAAGGCTGGAATCCATGCCTCCCATGTCAGCTGAAGCCACTGTCTGCCGTAATTATCTAGATTGGCTCGTTTCTATTCCTTGGACAAAAAAATCACGTGAGAAAAGAAACCTAAAAGAGGCTGAAAAAATTCTGAATGATGATCACTATGGATTAGAAAAGGTCAAGGAAAGAATCTTAGAGTATCTTTCAATCCGGCAGCTCGTTAAAAATCCGAAGGGTGTTATTCTCGGCTTCATAGGTCCTCCAGGAGTAGGGAAGAGCTCTCTAGGCTACTCTATAGCTCGAGCAACAGGAAGGAAATTCGTTCGTCTGTCTCTGGGCGGCGTTAGGGATGAGGCTGAAATCAGAGGACAT
>CP070825.1:1376680-1393977 GCA_020344415.1 Candidatus Aminicenantota bacterium | reverse complement strand
GTTTGATCAACACTTTTCCAGTCACTAGCATCTCGAGTTTTCAATTTGGCATGACAAAGGAGCTGAGTTTGTTTTACTAACTCAACGGAGGGTTCAGGTGTGGTCGTTTCATCGAGACAAAGCCGAATCTTCCTCACATCCTCCTGGAAACGTGTACATTTAGCGCATTTCGACACATGCTGTTCTATTTCGGACAGATCTTTAGGGCTCAAAACATCCTCAGACGAATCGACAATTAAACGCTCAATGTCTTTGCATTTCATTTTACTCTCTCCATAGTTATTATTAAGGGATACTGACCCTGAGCTCCCTTTGAAGCCGTTTAGTGGCCCGGTATAAAAGCGTCTTGACCGTACCTACCGGCATCTTTAGGATTTCTCCAATCTCCCTATGCTTGTAGCCTTTAACCTCTTTAAGCACAAATACGAGACGCTGCCGGTTAGGCAGTTTGGCCACAGCTTGGGATGTAGCTCTGTTCATGTCTTTACGGTTTGATTCATTCATCTTTTTTGATTCTGCGCCCCATTGGGCGTCATTGGATACAATCTCCTGCTTACTGAGGGTTTTGGCTTTTTGAAAAAAAAACATTCTTCTTACCTTTTTCTTCCTCAATTCATCTCGATAAAGGTTTGCGGCGATCGTAAAAATCCAGGCTTTGATATCCTTTGCATTGGAAATTTTGTTAATATTTTCTGTGACGCGCAACCATGTCTCCTGGAAAAGATCTTCTGCCTCGCTTCTATTTCCTGTCAAATAGCATGCTAGGCCATAGACAGAATTTTTATATTCATTGTACAAATCATCGAACTGCTCTGGGTTCATTCAAGCTTTCCTCTGGACTTCATCAATGCTTTCGGTTATCAGTCGTCCTCTAGTTCATACGTCAGGTCAAAATTTCATTACAATAGACGTATGAGAGAGCAAAAGGTTCTACTTGAGTTATTATCTTACTAGATTTTATAATTACCAGTAATAGAAGTCGATTGTTTTTAATAGATTTATAACTGTTCGGTTTATGAATAATTCAGGTTTGCTCAAGTAATGTTGCAGCTTGCATACCTTCTGTTTCATTTAATGAGCATGATTTCAACACAACTTCAACGGCGGCAATTCGCTGGCACTCTTCGATGGCGAGCTCAATATTAAGTTTTTTAGGTGATTGGGCGAAGATGTTGTAAAAATTATCCTGAAGGATTGCTTTCACCACTTCCTCAGGCAAAGCTAGCCCATGAATCACTCCGTCCTCTGGAGGACCAAGGAGGAAATCAGCTTCTTCCATACGTACCTTTATATTAAATCAGCTGATATTTCTATAATCCGCAAGTATTGATTGAGATTTTCTATTCACAGAGGAAAACCAGGCTGGTTACAGCAGGCCCATCGCCTTCTTGACTTCCTTCATATTCGCAGCAGCGATTTTGCTGCAATGCTCAGCGCCTCTCCGAAGGATATTCCATACCTGCCCGGGTTTGCTCATGAGCTCTAGAGAGTGTTCGCGGATGGGATTGAGGGTGGCCATCATGCGTTCGAACAAGATCTTTTTGCAGTCAAGGCATCCAATGGAAGCGCTGCGGCAGCCTTTGTCTACATGCTTGATATCATCTTGATTCGAAAAGTACTGATGGAGGTGGAAAATGTTGCATTTCTTGGGATTTCCAGGATCAGAACGTCTTTTGCGAGCAGGGTCTGTAACACCTGTGCGCACCTTTTCCCAGATACTCTCAGGATCTTCGAGGAGACCAATCGTATTGCCAACCGACTTGCTCATCTTCTTAGAAGGATCGTCAAGTCCCATAATGCGGGCCGCTTTGGTTAGGCGCTCCTGAGGCTCTGGAAAGATTTTTCCATAGCGTGTGTTGAAGCGACGGGCAATCTCCCGCGTGATTTCAAGATGCTGTACCTGATCCTCACCCACAGGAACAGCCTCTCCTTTGTAAAGCAAAATATCAGCAGCCATGAGCACCGGATAGTTCAATAAGCCGGCGTTCACACTGGCTTCCTGTTGTTTCGCTTTTTCCTTGAATTGCGTCATTCGCTGGAGGTCGCCTAAAGGGGTAACCGTATTGAGAATCCAAGCAAGCTCTGTGTGCTCAGGGACATGGCTTTGGACAAAAAGGGTGCATTTTTCAGGGTCAATGCCGCAGGCTATGTTGACAGCGGCAGCATTAAGAATAAGCTCCTGCATCTCAGCAGGCTCATAGAACATTGTGATGGCATGATAGTCGACTACGCAGTAGATGCACTCATATTCCGGGATGAGAGAGACCCAGTTCCTTATAGCACCAAGATAGTTACCTATGTGGATATCTCCACTTGGCTGGATGCCGCTGAAGAGTCGCTTGGCCACCGTAATTCTCCTTTGAAGATAGAAATGTTTTAGAGGCGAAGATGATAACAGAGGGGCTTCAGGTTGTCAATCTGGCATCGATCCAAATATTACTGTGGAATCAGCGTATGGCTTTGCTCGTCTTCACAAAGTATGTCGTTAATCCATCAGGATTGGCAAATTACTTTTTTAGGATAACCTAATATTATATTGACACAATATTTACCTCTATGATAGATTAAATCGGCATAGGTTAGGGGAGAGGGTGTATAGCAAGCCTGCAAGCAAGATTTTAATGGATAATTCAAACTCTTCTCCTCAAGTCTACAAATCAAAAAAGGAGGGATTTATGAGATGTAAAGTATCGATCGTATTAGTGCTTTGTCTTTTAGTGGGTTTCTGTGCTCTACCTAACTTGGCACAAGCCCAAGAACAGAAGCCCCAGCTCATGGCCATTTGGGATATTGTAGTACATCCATCAAAATTCATGGAGTTTGAGGCGGCCATGAAGGAATTTGTAGCCATTTACGCAAAACTTGAATATCCACACCCGTGGACGACTTACAGGACCGTTGATTTTCACTATTATCTAGTCATGCCGATAGAGAATTATGCAGCACTTGATAAGCTTTTTGATTATTTTAGCACGGTTATGGAGAAAGCGGGAAAAGAATATGAGGCTGTAATGAAGAGTTTTGCTGGCACATATGAATCTGAGACCTTTGGAACGTTTTACTTAAGGCATGACCTATCCTATCGTCCAGAGAATCCAAGGATTACAATTGAGGATGTGAATTTCGTCTGGTGGAGCTTCTTCTATATTATACCTGGGATGGAGAGCGAGGCGGAAAATATTTCTCATGACTACCAAGAATTATATAAAAGCCACGGAATTTCCGACGGATGGGAAATATATATAGGCGCTATGTGGTCAGATTTACCTGTATTATGTGTAGCAGGGGGTGCGAAGAGTGAGGCAGATTACCATATTCAGAATGAGAAAAATATGCAAAAGTTTGGTGATAAGCACATGGCTCTTATGAAACGGACTATGGATGGCACCAGAAAATTTGAAATGAAGACTGGCACTATTTTAAGAGAACTTTCCTATACCCCCAAAAAAAAGTAGCCTACAAGATAGACTGATATCCTTTAAAACATTTTTATCTGTAGCTGACCTTGACGGTTTACGAGTCGAGCTAGCTTGATTCCTGTGCGAAATTTGCAGCTAGAATATTATTTATCATAGATACTGTTCAACCTATAATATTAACAGTTTGATAAAAATCAATACTAATTAATAAAAGGAGGATCGCATGGCAAAAATTTTAGAAAAATCGGCTTTTGGCATTCTTGTTTCCTTCGTGGCGGCATCACTGATTTTTGCAGCCACAAGCTTTGCCCAGGAAAAAAAGGTCGATACCCAGAAGCTTTATAAAGAAATTGCTGGCTATTATGAATTTGAAACACCAGAAGGGATTGAATATATCACCTTTTGGGTTGAAGATGGAAAGCTCAAGGCTCAAGCAGATGGAGATGATGAAATTGTTGTATTGGAGCCAGTTGAGGGGAAAGAGCTGTATTTTGAGATAATAGATCAAAACGGGCAATTATATGAATTGCAGTTTTCACGAGATGAAGAGGGGAAAATAACAAAATGCGTTGTTACTGTTATGGGAATGGAGATTGAAGGGAAGAAGATTAAAGACAAAAATCAAGCTCACTGAGAAATATGAGGACGATAAGACGAAAAGAGAAAGAAATTAGAGATAAGAACGAAGTCCTAAGCATTCTCGAGCAAGTCCAATACATTACCATCGCGATGAGCAGAGATAACGAACCCTATCTTGTGACTTTGAGCCACGGGTATGACAGAGAGCAAAATTGTATCTATTTTCATTGTGCAAAAGAAGGAAAGAAGATAGACATCTTAAGCGTAAACAACAACGTCTGGGGACAGGCGCTTATCGATAAAGGATATGTTCAGGGCGCATGTGATCACTTATATGCTACCGTTCATTTTATGGGCAGGGTGAACTTTAGCGAAAGCTTTGAAGAGAAAAGACATGCTTTTGAAATCATGATTAAAGCTCTCGATGATAATCCTGCTAGTCTGATCAAGAAACAGCTCACAAAAAAATCGATCACAGACGTCAATATCGGAAGGATTGACATAGAGCACATAACAGGCAAGAAATCAGAAAAAGTCATTATCTCTCTCTAATTAAAAAAACGGCAATCATCCTTTTTCCTGTTCCTCTCTCTTTTTGACATCAATTTATTCCTGTGTTAAAAATCAAGTCTCAAAAATCATACTTTTAGGGAGGGAACTATGAAATCATCCTCGCAAGTATTCAAACAATTCATGATTTTTATTTTAATTATTTGTTTTTTAGGTTGTTCATTAATTTTCACAGCGCAGAAGACCCACCATTTTAAGCCAAAGAAGTATTTCTATACTTATGATGCAAAACATAAGCCTGTATTAAAGCTCAACCCAGGCGATACTCTTGTTACTACTACACTGGATGCTTTCGGGAACAAAATTTCAAGCGCTGACCAGCTCGCGAGCGAGATTATCCATCTTCCGAAAGTTAATGACCAGACAGGACCGTTCTATGTTAAAGGCGCTGAGCCAGGTGACACCCTAGTGCTTCATCTATTGAAAGTCAGGCCTAACAGAGATTATGCTGTTTCAACACATATTCCGCACTTTGGGGTGCTGACAGGCGAAACCTATACATCCATGTTAAATGATCCTCTCCCAGAGAAAACTTATATCTGGAAGCTTGACCTGGAAAGGAACGTGGGCACACTCGATTTGCCTGATAGCAAGGTTAAAAAGGTCGAAATCCCGCTTCATCCATTCTTAGGGACGGTTGGAGTTGCCCCCAACTATGGGGAGGCTGTCCTTTCACTGACTCCAGCAGAACACGGTGGCAATATGGATTGCGTGGAGACTAAGGAAGGGACGACTCTCTATTTTCCTGTCAATGTAAAAGGGGGACTATTTATGTTGGGAGACGGGCATGCCGCACAAGGCGATGGAGAGATCTGCGGTACGGGTTTGGAATGTCCTTTAGAAGTCACTGTGAAAGTCGATGTTATAAAAAGCAAGACTATCCTCTGGCCCAGGTTTGAAGATGATGATTACATAATGGTTGCAGCCAGCACCAGACCTGTTATCGATGCCTTCCGGTCCGCCCATGTTGAATTGATCAATTGGATGGTATCAGATTATGGATTCGATCAATGGGACGCCCTGCAGATTGTTTCTCAAATAGGTATATCGCGCATCGGCAATGTAGTCGATCCGAAGTACACAGTTGTAGCAAAGTTCCCCAAAAAATTCTTGCCTGCAAAAAAATGATATTGTTTAATTGGACTGTTCATACTGGATGGTTCTAACAACGCCTTCTTTTTGATTAAATCTATATTTATTTCACACAATTGATCTGTTTTGCTTTTAAGACCCACGTGCTTATTAATTGCGTAGATCCAAAAATTTCTTTTTTTTGGAAAACAAAGTATTATACTGTAATCAAAAATTAGGAGGTGATGAAATGAGTAAGATCAAAACATCAATGGTTTTCATCATGATTTTGGTTCTGGTTGTGCCTTCCTTTTCGCAGAAAAGAGTGAAAGACCTAAAATTTCACCATATGCAGGAGTATTGTTGGATGAGACTTGCGAAGATTGTACCCGAGATTACGGACAGAGTCATTTTGCCAATAGGGACGGTTGAGGCGCACGGAGCAGTTGCGATAGGTGCAGATAATATTATTCCGAATAATCTGGCTGAGATGGTGTGGGAGAAATGCAATGCATTGATTGCGCCGTCGATAAACCATGGATTTACAGGTCAGAGCATATCTCAATTTCCAGGCTCAATCACTGTAAGAGAGGAAATTTTCGAAGAATATATTTATGATGTTCTGAAGGATCTCGTCAGGACTGGCTTCCGAAATATCCTGATAATTGTTGGCCATGGGGGAAATACAGAGCCGACAAAAAGGGCTATGACCAGGCTTCATGTTGAAACGGGTGCACATTTTATGACTGTTGAATGGTGGAAGATCGCATTCAATGTTGTGAATGAGGTTTATGGAGCAAAAGCGCAGCAGCCAGGGCATGGAGATCTCGAAGAGGCTGCTCTTGTCATGAGTTCTAATCCTGAATTTGTGGACAAAGAAATGTATGAGAAACTCGGCAAGGAAAATGTAGGTGCAGCCGGGGCTGATGAAGGTGTTGCTTTGATGCCCATCTGGGCCACTACAAGATATCCAGAAAAAGGACTGGGATATCTCAATTTTGATATTGAAAAAGCCAAAGAATATACAAGAAAAAAAGCAGATTCCATAGCTAATACATTCCTTGAAGCTGTGAAAAGATGGGAAATGATGGAAAGATGGAAATAATGAAGCATGTGGGCGTGTTAGGACAATCGATTGATACGCTCATTGACATTTGATTTTCCTCTATTGTAGGCTATGAGAAATTTGACCAAAAAAAGGAGTGCGTATGTTTAAAGAGAAGATATCCCGCATTCAACATCGGAAGCAGACGATTTTCTCATTTTTGATTATTTTAGCCTCTGCATATTCTCTCACCACAGCAATAAGCTGTAAGACAACAAATGCTGAGCTCGAGGCACGGATTCAAAGGATAGAAGCTGGTTTAATACCCCAGCCTGGGATTGTGATAAAGGGGCAGCCAGCTCAAAAAGCGAGCTTAGCCGAGCGAATGATAGCCTATAAAGTACCTGGAGTCAGCATCGCTGTTATCAACGATTTCAAGATCGAATGGGCCAAAGGTTATGGCTTTAAAGAGGCAGGGGGCAATGATCCTGTAACTACAAAAACTTTGTTTCAAGCGGCTTCGATCAGCAAACCAGTGGCAGGCTTGGCAGCACTCCATTTTGTTGAGCAAGGAGTTCTTGATCTCGATGAAGATGTTAATGAGAAGCTTGTTTCATGGAAAGTGCCGGAAAATGAGTTTACCGAAGAGAAAAAGGTCTCCCTGCGTGGCATTTTAAGCCACAGCGCAGGCCTAACAGTACACGGTTTCTTAGGTTATTCATATGATAAAAATGTACCAACCTTGAGGCAAGTTCTTGATGGGGAAAAACCAGCTAATTCTGCTCCTATCCGGGTTGATATTGAAATAGGAAAGAAATTCCGCTACTCAGGAGGCGGATTCACGGTAATGCAGCAACTCTTGATTGACATCTTGAATAAGCCATTTCCTGAAATTATGCAGGGAACTGTACTTGAAAAATTAGCGATGAACAACAGTACATACGAGCAACCACTGCCAGAATCATTATCAGCTCAAGCTGCAACAGCTCACCGTATGAATGGAAAACCAATTAAAGGGAAATGGCATTCTTATCCTGAGATGGCAGCCGCAGGGCTCTGGACTACCCCAACAGATCTTTGCCGCTTTGCCATCGAAATAATGCTATCCAAGACCGGAAGATCCAACAAAATCCTGTCCCAGGATATGATTCAACAGATGCTGAGTGTCCAGATTGGAAGCTTAGGATTGGGCCTTTTTTTAAATTACGAAGGGGATGATTTCCGCTTCAGTCATGGCGGAGGCAATGAAGGGTTCAAATGTTTTTTAGGCGCGTTTCCAGAAAAGGGATGGGGTGCAGCCGTCATGACAAACGGAGATCGCGGAAAAAATCTGTTTGTGGAGATCCTGCGCAGCGTAGCAGCTGAATATGGATGGAATGATTTTTTGCCCAGAAAAAAAACAGTAGCTGAGATATCCCCTGAAATTTATGAATCATATGTGGGCACGTATCAATTCACTCCAACAAATAAAATTGAGATTACAAAAGAGAATAGCCGCCTATTTGCTGACCCTGTTTTTGTGCTTCCAGCAGGAAAGGCGAAGTGTGAAATCTTCCCTGATACTGAAACCATCTTTTTTATGACAAGATCATATGACTTCATCACATTTTTGAAGGATAAAGAAGGGAGAGTCACAGGATTAGAGTTGAAACATGGAAATCTAAAGAGAAAAGCCACGAAAATAAATTTAAGCAAATTCTGACCACTTTGGCGTATAATAATGCCTTTGAATTAAATTATAATGATTAAATCAGGAAGATTGTCGGATGATTAATAAAAGACACATCTACATCGCATGCAGGATTTATACGGGAGAATAGACATGAAACAGAAAATCATATTTGCTACATTAATAGGCCTTGTTGTTCTGGCGAGTGCAGTCTGGTATTTTGGAATCAGGATAGAGAGTCCACAAGATAATCCCATTACAGAGCCAAAGCTTACGGTAGTTTCCACAGAAGAAGCAGCACATAAAAATGAGCTGACTATTCGAAATGTAACCGATGAGACCGTTCATTATACTATAAAACCTTTAGGTTCTGATAACGAGCCAGAAATGAAATCCCTCGAGGTGGGCGCTATCCATCGCATTCCAGGCGATTCGATCATGAAAATCTTCTTCCGAAGCGCCGGAGAGACAATCTCATATAATCTCGATCCTGGAATGCCTTATTCATTCCGGTATGATGAAAACGATGAATTAGAACTTTACGATGGATCCAGCGGAAGAATCGACCAAGTAGACCTGGCTCCATTTGTTCCAACACCAATGGTAATTGTAGAAAAGATGCTCGAAATGAGCGAAGTAGACAAGGGCGATATTGTCTACGATCTTGGCTGCGGAGATGGCAGGATCGTGATTATGGCTGCGGAAAGGTATGGTGCGCGCGGAGTCGGCATTGACCTTGATCCACAGCGTATTTCAGAATCTAAGATAGGAGCTGCGAACGCTGGTGTTGAGAATCTTGTCGAATTCCGAATGGAGGATGTAACAAAGTCGAATTTTTCAGAAGCAACGGTTGTTACTCTTTACCTCCTCACAGAATCAAACAGGGTGTTACGCCCTGAACTGGAGAGGCAGCTCAGATCCGGGGCTTATGTTGTCTCTCACAACTACCCCATACCAGGGTGGGAAGAGAAAGAAATAGAATTTGTAACTATCATGGATGAAGGAGGGGAGGAGCACTACATTTATCTATATCAAAGATAGAGAGAAGATCCAGAACCTTAGGACATACTTTATTTCTTTTTTTATAGTTACCAGAGAGTCAAATAAGAGGGCAGGACTCCATTAGAATATTTAACAACTGCTTGCAAAAGATCTTAATTTCTTGCTCAAATGAGGTTCTTTCAGTTTTTTTAATGCCTTTGATTCTATCTGTCTGATTCTTTCTCGTGTAACTTTAAAAAAATTCCCCACTTCTTCTAGAGTATGTTCTTTCTCTCCGTATAATCCAAATCTCATTTTTAAGACTTTTGATTCTCGATCTGTAAGGTCCTTGAGTGCCTCTTCAAGGTGTTCCCTAAGGTTGATATGTATCACCGTATCTGGGGGGGATGGAATAGTCGTGTCCTCAATGAATTCACCGATATTACCATCTCCTTCTTTGCATACCGGCGAATTTATCGAGATGGGCTCCTGAGTGGTTTTTATAATCTCTGTTACTTTACTAGTTGGCATTTTCATTTTTTTGGCTAATTCTTCGCAGGTTGGTTCTCGCCCTTTTTTCTGCACGATTTCCCGTGACGCTTTTGCCAGTTTATGCAAGCTCTCTGTTACATGAACCGGGATTCTTACTGTGCGTGCCTGGTCTGCAATGGCCCGCGTTATAGCCTGCTTTATCCACCAGGTTGCATAGGTTGAAAACTTGTGTCCTCTTCTGTAGTCAAATTTATCTGCAGCCCTCAACAAACCAATATTTCCCTCCTGGATCAAATCAAGAAAATGCAGTCCGCGGTTCTGGTATTTCTTTGCTATGGATATGACAAGCCTCAGGTTGGCTGCGACCAGCTCCTTTTTGGCTTGATCTCTTGTCTTCTTTCCAGAAAGTATCACTTGAAGGATTTGGTTGAACTCTTGTGATTTGAGCTTACTTTTGGATGATTCCAGCACTTCATTCAACTTTTTTTGGATACTATCTATAATTTTGTCTCTTTGTGCAGGACGAAAATCAAGTTCTTTGATCATTCGTCTCATTCTAATAATAGTCCGCCCTCGGGTGAAAATATTTTTCTTCCTCTTGGGAATTTCCTTGAGCTGTTCGCTAATTTTTTTGATTTCTTCTATTTTTTGAAGGATTTCTGTCTTTTTCTCTTCTAGCTTTTCTCCAGCAGTCTCAATTTCGCTGATTTCAAATACTCCTCTAATTGTTTCTGGAAATGTTTTTATCTTATCTTCAATGGACAAAAGCTCGTTGAGAATAAATGAAGTCTTGGATATGGCATTGATTATCTTTTTCTCTCCCTTTTCCATTTTCCTTGCCAATGAAGCTTCCTCTTCTCGAGAAAGGAGCAGAATATTGCCCATTTCCTTCAAGTAGAGTCTCACAAGGTCTGTTGTTTGAGCCAATCCGTCTAAATACACTGGTTCGCCCCTTTTTCTATGCGGAGCAGAATCCTCCTGCTCGCGGTAGTGCTTTTTAAGGAAAAGGGAACTCTCATCTTTATTATAACTATCTTCCACTGACAATTTTAGCCTCCTATATATCCTATCAATATTGTAAACTATATTTTAACCTATTTGGTTGCAAAAAAAATAAAAAATTTATATTGGGCAGGGAGAGAAAATGATGGTGAGAGAGATACTATTTTTTAGCTAAACTAAGGTCAAAGGCAAAAAGCAAGTCCTGACCCCAGCTATTCATATCGGAGTGCTTCTACAGGATTGGCCAGAGAAGCCTTTATGGCTTGATAACTGACTGTGAAAACAGCGATGAGCAGAGCCAGCATTGCCGCCATGATAAAGATCCACAATTGCATGTTCGTTCTATAAGCATATCCCTGAAGCCATTTATTCATTGCATAATAAGCAACGGGCCAGGCAATAAGGTTAGCTACCAGTACCCATTTTGTGAACTCTTTTGAGAGCAAGACAACGATACCGGATACTGAAGCTCCCAGAACTTTCCGAATTCCGATCTCTTTGGTTCGCCGTTCGGCCATAAAAGAGGCCAATCCGAACAAACCAAGACAGGATATAACTATCGCCAGGAATGAGAAATATCTGAAGATAGTGCCGACCCGCTTTTCGGCCCTGTACAAATTATCCAATGCTTCATCGAGGAAGCGATATCTGAATGGATAACCAGGAGCAAATGTTTTCCATATGCCTTCTATGTATCCAATGGTCTGCGGGATATTATCCGATTTTAGCCTTGCGAAAAGAGATCTGCAGGCTGGGGGATGAAACATGAGTATCAAAGGATCTATTTCCTGACGAAGAGAGCGAAAATGATAATTCTTTACAACGCCTACGATCTTAAAATTCCTACGATTAAGAGATAACCTTTTTCCTATTGGAGATTCCATTCCCATGGCTTTAACCGCAGCTTCATTGACTATAATCGCTTCTTTAGCATCGGTAGGGAACTCTTTTGAGTAACTTCTGCCTTCGACTATCTCGATAGCAAATGTCTTGAAATAGTCATAATCTACAAAAACTGCCCTCATCAAGGTCTCTTCATCAGGATTCTGGCCATCCCAACGCCACAGGCTATTTGAAAAAGAGTATCCATATGTGGGTACGTTTGAGCTGGCAGTAACTGCTAAAATGCTTGGATTCTGTAATAATTCATTTTTCACTGCCTCAAATTTAAACCTCATATCTCCCCGCATTCCCATATAAATCATATATTCTTTATCATAGCCGAGTTTTCTATTTCGCATATAATTGAGCTGTGTATAAACAACAGTGGTAGATATGATTAAAAGAATTGTGAGGGAAAACTGGAAAACAACAAGGATTCTCCGGAATACCGAACCTTTTGAGCCAGATTGTAAAGCCCCTTTCAATACCTTCACTGGCCGAAAAGCCGATAGGAAAAGAGCCGGATAAGTGCCTGAGATAATCCCGGTAAGCATAGCAATGCTAACCAATCCTAGCAAAATTAAAGGATTTCCCTGAATATCCAAAGAGAGCTCTTTTGCAGACAGGTTATTGAAAACAGGAAGCAGAAGCCAGACAAGAATTAAAGCTAACAACAGAGCGATAAATGCCAAAAGAATGGTTTCACCAAAAAACTGTCTAACCAGGTCGGTTTTGTATGCACCGACCACTTTCCTCATCCCCACCTCTTTCGCCCGATTACCTGAACGAGCGGTTGTCAGGTTCATAAAATTGATGCAGGCAATTAGCAATATAAAAAAAGCAATCACAGAAAAAATAGCGACAAACGTTATGTCACCATGGGATGAGTCGAACTCATAATTGGAATGCAGGTGAATACGGGTTAGAGGCTGAAGATTCAGTCTGGCATCTTTTTCGATAGTGGGCTTCTTAAATAAATATCCGGAAATCTTATCTACGACCTCTTGATAGGGAATCCCTTGCTGGAGCTGCACGTAGGTACGGAATCCGCTGTTGCGCCAATTGTCAACTGTGTAATTCAACTCTCTTCCAAATATGAAAGGGATGAGAAAATCGAATTGCAGGTGTGAGTTGCGAGGAACGTTTTTCATAACGCCTGTGACTAAAAAATCATATCGACCATCTGCCTTAATCGTCTTCCCAAGGGGATCTTCTGTGCCAAAATATTTCTCAGCTGTCTCTTCTGTTAAGACGATAGAGCGTGGATCGGAAAGAGCAGTGGTTGCGTCTCCTTTGACAAGTGGAAATGTAAACATTTCAAAGATGGAGCCATCTGCCATCCCTACTCTTTCATCAAAGCTTTTTTCACCATATGTCAACCGAGATCCTCGCCAGGTTATTCGTGTTGCATTTATGATTTCGGGAAAATCTTTTTTGAGCGATGGAGCAAGCGGTCCCTGGGTTATAGCCCAGGTAGTGCTGTGGTCGGTAAAGTTGATATCCTGTATAACTCGATAAATATCCGCTGCATTCTCATGGAAACGATCAAAGCTTAACTCGTCCTGAACCCATAGAAGAATCAGGATACAGCAGGCCATTCCGATCGCAAGACCAACGATGTTGATAAAGGAATATCCCTTGTGTCTTTTTATGTTGCGCAAAGCAATCTTTAAGTAATTTTTTATCATCCTTTACTCCATAAAGACTGTTAGCATAGGAATCCCTGAAACTAGATATTATGTGCACTTCTATAAAGTATTACGCATGAGGAGAAAGAAAGGTTGTCAAAGGTTTTCCAAATTGTCGCGCCCTTTTAGAAACGACCCTCTGGCAATAAAAAAAAAGGGAGGGGATTTATGGGCAGTGTGCCTTATGCTAAAGAATGGATGGTTTTAAAGCTATAGGTTGCAGCTATCTGTTCCGCAGCTACTTTTATTGCCCTTTTTCATTTTTTCATAATATTCCTGATGATATTCTTCAGCTCTGTAAAATTCTGAGGCAGGAACTATTTCTGTTACGATATTTTTGGAAAACTGGCCTGATTTTTCCAAATTTTGAAGTGATTTTACTGCTTCTTCTTTCTGAGCTTTGTTCAAGTAAAATATCGCAGATCTATATTGTGTTCCAACATCCGGTCCCTGGCGGTTTAATTGAGTAGGGTCGTGAATACGGAAAAAGACTTTCAATAACTCTTTATAGCTAATTTTGGCAGGGTTAAATGTTATTTTCACAGCTTCCGCATGTCCAGTTTTGTCTGAGCATACCTGATTATAGGAAGGGTTTTTGATATGCCCTCCGGTGTATCCGACTTCTGTAGAAAGAACAACTTTTATCTGGCGAAAGTTCTGCTCTATACCCCAGAAACAGCCTGCGGCAAAGATGGCTGTTTCAGCCCGTTCAGTCGATTTATCACTTTCGTCCTTTTTAAAATTCAGGCTAACGGAATTGATACAGTAATGCTTATAAGTTGGTGCTGGCCCGTCATCAAAAACATGCCCGAGATGAGCACCGCAAACAGCACATCTCACCTCTATTCTTTTAATGAATAGAGAGTTATCTTCCAGAAACTCAATATTGTGCTCGTTGATAGGTGCCGTAAAACTTGGCCAACCTATGCCATGCTCATACTTCGTTTCTGAGCTGAATAGGGGAGTGGCGCATCCTGCACAAAGATACAGCCCGCTTTCGTAATGATCGTTATATTCGCCAGAAAAACGTCTCTCAGTATCACTTTTTCTCATAATTCTGTATTGTGTTGGAGTCAAAATCTTCTTCCATTCTTCATCCGTTTTTTCAACTTTCTTAATCATTCTCTTTTCTCCATTATTGGGTTGCTTGGTTTGTGATTCCTGCCCTGATGGATTTTTAAGGCTGCAGTATCCTGTCAGCAAAACAAGAATCGAGATGATATATGCGAGTTTGTACTTCATCATTTCGCGACTCTATAATCCATATAATTCTTATAGGCTTATTATAGTTTATTTCAAGGATTAAATAAAGTGACTTTTTAAGTGAAGAGAAAAGAACCTTGAGCAAAGGAGTATAAAGATCGCTTCTATTGCTTTGCAGATGATGAAATCAGCCAAGATCCAGACAACGCACAATTAAACGTTGATGAAAATCGCGATGGAACAATGGATTATCACTTCAGAAATCCGAATTTCAATTTCCTTCAGTTTCGATCAAATGTTATTTTAAGATGGGAATACAGGCCTGGTTCAGCTTTATATCTGGTTTGGTCACAGGGGCGAACCGGCGTTTCCCCTAATGGAAATTTCTCTTTTGATGACATGTGGAATTTATTCAATATTCATCCCCATAATGTATTCTTGATCAAATTCTCCTATGGATTTCAGTTCTAAAACCAAATAGATTTATAGATTTGATGTCAGGTCTTGTTTTTTGCCCAAAGAGCAAAACCTGACCCCATTTCAATTTCATCTTAAAAGTTATACGTTGAGTTGAGGCCTTAATTTTTATGCAACTTTAATGTATAAGAAAACGCATCAAAACAATGACGCAGGAGAATAGATGATTCGACATCATGAATATTTCGTTTATAATAATAACCTCAGATAGGAAATAAATATATGTTTAAGAATTACCTCAAGATCGCTGTAAGGAACCTCCTAAGACACAAAGTTTACACCTTTATCAATATATTCGGTTTAGCCATCGGCATGACATGCTGTATCCTGATCCTTTTGTATATTCAAGATGAATTCAGTTATGACCATTATCCTGAGAAGGATGACCAGATTTTTCGTCTTGCCTTAGAAGTACAGACACCAGACAGAGGTATGATCAATTCAGCGCGTACGCCTCCTCCTTGGGCGCCAGCTCTAGCCAATGATTATCCAGAAGTGGAAAGCTATGTGCGCTTCAAAACACCCCTCGTTTCTTGGATGATAAGCTATGAAGCCAAAGAGAAGAGATTTCATGAAAAAGGCTTCTATTTTGCTGATCCCACTGTTTTTGATTTCTTCAGCCTTAGATTGATCCGCGGAGATCCAATACCCGCGCTGAAAGAGCCGCGAACTGTAGTGCTTACAGAATCAATGGCAGAAAATTATTTTGGCGATGAGAACCCGATAGACAAGATTATCCGTGCTGACAATACTTACGATTTCAGGGTAACGGGCATCATGCAGGATGTCCCTAAAAATGCGCACCTCACCTTTGGCATGCTTGCTTCAGTTGAATCGCTAAATGGCCTTCCTATATACGGCGGAACCGAGTATAGCACATTTGAAAGGAATGGGCTGAATCCCGATATCTACACGTATTTGCGTTTAAAAAAAGATTATCCTTCATCTGAGTTCGAGAAGAAATTTCCAGAGTTTCTTAATAAGTATTTGGGACGGATAATCTCCCAGCTTAATATTGAGATACATCCCTTCCTGCAGCCTCTGACCAGCATTCATCTCCATTCAAACCTGGATGCTGAGCTTATGGCGAATAGCAGCATCAACTATATTTATATATTCTCTGCGGTTTCTCTTTTTATCCTGCTCGTTGCTTGTATAAACTTCATGAATCTGGCAACAGCACGCTCAGCTAGCCGGGCAGAAGAGGTGGGCATGAGAAAAGTTGTAGGAGCAAACCGCGGTCAGCTTATCAGGCAATTTCTAGGCGAATCCATTTTCCTGTCTTTCATCGCACTGGTAACAGCAATAATACTGGTTAAAATATTTCTTCCGGCTTTTAATGTGCTTTCTGGCAAAGGATTATCTTTAGACTTCAATAATAGCTTGGCGATTCTTGCTCTGATCGGGATTGCATTTCTTGTTGGCATCATTTCTGGCAGTTACCCAGCTTTTTTCCTGTCTGCATTTCCACCAGCAAGTGTGCTCAGAGGAGTATTAAAATCCAGTTATTTGAATGCACTTTTGAGAAAAGCCTTGGTTGTGTTTCAGTTTGCTATTTCCATCATATTCATCATTGGCACTGGCATCGTATACAGGCAGCTCCACTATGTCCAGAACGTGAGATTGGGCTTTGACAAAGAACATGTGGTTGTCATCCCGTTGGGAGACCCTCGAGCTCGTCAGATTTATAGAACATTTAAAAACCAGGTTCTTCAGAGTCCTGACGTTTTAGCCGTATCGGGCACAAGCAATGTTCCTGGAAGTTTGATTGGAATCGCCTTTATCCGGCCTGAAGGTGTTCCTGCTGGGCAGGAGATTACCATAGAACATATCATGGTTGACCATGACTTCATCAAAGCCTTAGGAATTGAGCTGAATGCAGGCAGAGATTTTTCGATCTCATACTCAACAGATATTATGCAAGCATTTATTCTCAATGAGTCAGCGATAAAGCACCTCGGCTGGGAAGAGAATCCTCTCGACAGACGGATAATCCTGCAAGGTTTCAAGAATGGGCGGGTCGTTGGAGTGATGAAGGATTTTCACGTTAAATCGCTCCATCAAAGAATCGAACCCTTGTTTATTCATATTGCGCCGAATCCTGATGCTTTGCATTATCTGGCGCTCAAGATTAGCGCGGACAACGCAGGCCGTACCTTGGATTTCATAGAGGAAAAATGGCGCAATGTTTATCCTCATGACCCTTTCATTTATTCTTT
>CP070825.1:1365274-1376580 GCA_020344415.1 Candidatus Aminicenantota bacterium | reverse complement strand
CCCTAAACGCCTCTCAATTTGTAATATAGCTATCATCTAAGATACTCTAGAGTCTTTGACATATAGAAGTTGCTGTGAAAATCATTAGGATATACTGTAAAAAATGCGCGGGCTTTTTAAGAGATTTTTTTATGGTTTTAGAGCATGGGTTCTGTATTGGGTGAGAGGGGGTGCCCATTTCAATTTCTGAAGTTAACCTTTTCTTATCCCAGAATTGAGAGCCGTAACGATAATGGGTCGAATATTATCGGTACAAGAAGAAAGAACAGCTTTAGCTTCTTTGGATTTTAAATACCTCGAACGACCGAGAGGTTCCTTTAGCAGCTTTTACTTCTTTGGCAGGATTTGTTTTGATATACCCCCATTTAATTGCCATAGTAAACATATTTTTCAGAGTGGCTAATTCTCTATTAACTGTGGCTGGTTTTACTTTTTCCAACCTTTTTGCTTTATATTTCTCAATCATTTGAGGGAAAATTTCATAAATATACCTATCTTTGAAATAGGGTTTAAGACGATTAATACTGATCCGGTCTTGGGGATTGTAAGTTGACCAAGACTTGTTAGTCTTGGAATAGGCCAGATATTGGCCGTGTACCTGCTGAAAAGAATCTTTTTTTCATCATAAATACCAAGGTATTCACCTTTGGCAATCTTGATTTGGACGTTTTTTAAATCCGAGTTATTGATGTGGGTTTATCATCTGTTCGATGATTACCCGGTATTTAATTACTAGCCGATGGTGATATATTCCGGTTCCCGGTCCGTCCATTCCCGAATGAATGGCATTGACTCTTCCATCTCTTCCAACAAAAACGGTTGTGGGCCACGAATAAAACTTCTCAATATCGGGAAGATTCTCAGAAATCCTCTCTTTGTTCATGGCCAAAGAATATGCATATATTGCTGGAAAGTCATGTTCTTCAGCCAGGCGATCACAGCGTTTTTGAATCAATTGGATATCATCGGGCATCTTCATAATAACAAATATGATTTCAAGCCCTCTCTCACAATATTCTTTGTATAGTTGGGAAAGCATCGAGACGTGATCTTGTGAGTTCGGACAACTGAATATTGATAGTACGATGAGATAAGGTTTTCCTTTCAATTCAGGACTGTCGTTCGAGATGTTGACCTCAGGATTTTCTGTCTTGGGATAGCAAAATCGGAACTTTTCATCTTTGCTTGTCAGCTTTGTCAGTTTCCAGGGATCACAAAAATTGGATTCGGCTTTTTCAATGGTCCATTTTGTCGGAGGCTGATGACCACGAGCCCATATTCCTTTTATGATCCCAGCCTTATTCATCTCTCCGTTGAAGATGAATACCCAGGTTCCATTAAAATACGAAAGACAAAAGAGCCCGTTTCTATAGACTCCCTCCAGATACCGTATATCTCCGAATTGAGACCTTATCGTACCGGTTAATTGATGGCCAGTTTGCTTGAAATAGGCAATACAGTCATACTCAAACTCAGGATCTTCGAATACAAATCGCCATGATCCGCTGATATCTTCGTATGGGACTTTCTTTTTTAGCGCCGGATAGTCACTCTCCGGAAATCGTTTGATCTTCCCCCTGACTGCGGTAAATTCGGCATGGTTTTGCTCTCCGGTTGTCTTCGTCCATTTTCCTGACATTGTCCGGCCGTCTTCTGACAGTTCTGCCTCGATCAAGCATTCGAAGCGGTCATAAATCATCTTAATTTTACTGCCTTCACGAACAACTCGGCTGAACTTAACTATTTCCTCGGCATTATGAAACTCGACTTGAAAACTACCGGGCTCATCTTCACTAATAATCATATCACAGGGGACTTCTCCTCCGGTCGTTTCCAAAGAAGCCCGCCAGTGACCGGTGATGCCCACGACATTCTTTTCCACACATCCTGATATGCAGATTAATGAAATCAATATTAAATGAGATAGCTTGATTTTCATATTTCAGTTCTCCTGTTCATTGAAAAATCATTTTTATGATAATCCCTCCCTGTATTGATTGCCATACTTTTCTTGTGCTCGATAATTAATCCGAACAATATTTTTCTTAAAACGGAGACACCTCCTCTGAGGCGAAAAAAGCCAGAGAGGTCTCTCTGGTTATATATAGTCAGCGACTTGAGTTTCAGGCTGCATGGAATGCAAAACTTTCACGACTATCCTCTGGTGATTCGTAGCGGAACTCATGCACACCGATGCCACGGGAAAGTTTTTCTTTTTTGTAGCGATGCATTTAGGGTTAGGCAAGTCTCATGAGTCTCCCATGCTCTTTGCGCTGGTGGAGCAATTTCTCAAGATTGTAGATTTTGGGATTATAAAGCGGCTCAGTTACCAATCACGCAGTTTCTGCAAACTCTTCCTTAGTGTCTGAATTGCAGTTTTGCCCTGCTATATTTGACATGGGGATAGGAATTGTATAATATTTTTGAGAGTGGTTTATGATTGCAAAATCAACCAAAGCAGATGAAAGGTTCTGCCGACCCGAATCAGGATAAAAAGAGATTATTTAAACTTGCCATAATCGCCTTCATCATTATAGTATTCCTTCCCGCTAGCCATTTCGCGCATTTTCTGAATTCCCCAAAATCCATTTCCCAGTTCGCTCACCTCCAATGGACTACACAAAACGGGCTTCCCCATAACACGATCCAGTCCATTTATCAGACACGAGATGGATATCTGTGGATCGGGACAGAAGCAGGCCTTGTCAGATTCAACGGCAAATCTTTTTCAACGTTTGATCAGACTTCGTTAATACATTTGCCCGTAAGCGAAATCATGGCTATCTATGAGGATCACGATCGGAACTTATGGTTGGGTACATTTGGAGAGGGACTTTATATATATAAAAAGGGATTATTCACGCAAATATCGAAAGATAAGGGATTTCATTCTCAATCAATATTTGATATTCGTGAAGATGACCAGGGAAATATATGGATGGGCACTGGTGACGGGCTGGTTAGATATAAAAATGATCGCTTCGACTATCTGACGACCGAAAACGGATTGTCCAACAATACCATTATCGAACTTTATAAAGATCGGAACGATAACATATGGTTCGGATCTTTAGACGGCTCTGTATTCAAGATAGAAAAGGAAACAGCGGATTACGACGATATTCATGATGTTATGTTCCAGAAAGCACCGATCGAAGCCTTCTACGTTGAAGATATTTTTGAAGACAAAGACGGCAATATCCTGGTTCCGACAGGAAGCGGGTTGTTCTTTTTCAAGGAAGGGAACACTCAAAGATATGGAAAAATAAGCGGGATATCCGATTTCCGAATCCTGTCCATGATTCAAAGTCAATCCGGTCACTTCTGGGCTGGAACAAGCGGAAATGGACTTATTCGCCTGAATCAGAATCACTCATATGACGAGTTTTCAGACAGATTTCTCAATAACGAAGTTATCACGGTCGTTTTTGAAGATAAAAATGAAAATATTTGGATCGGAACTCGGGGCAGCGGACTGCATAAACTGTATGACGGATGTTTCAGCACTTTCACGGTAAAAGAGGGATTGATCAACAATTATATACGATCAATCTTTGAGGACAGCAAAGGTCGTCTCTGGATCGGAACCAATCGAGGTTTGAATTATATGCTGCACGGCCGTGTGCTCCATGTAAATCATCAGATTCTAAAGTCCAGCAATATAATGGCTCTGCTTGAATATATCGATGGTAGCATCTTGGCCGCTACATCAAGCCAGGGTCTTTTTCGTTACTTTCAGGACCGCTGGATCAATCTGTCGGAAAATTCCGAATTAGGCTATCACTTTTTCACTTCTCTTTTTCTGGATTCCCACGGTGTTCTTTGGATCGGGACGGCTGACAACGGACTATACAAATATGAAAACGACAGTTTTCAGAACTATACAAAGAATTCCGGACTGGGAGGAGGTTCTATACACTGCATATTTGAAGATCATGATCACACACTCTGGGTAGGAACAATAGAAGGATTGTACAGCCATGATAAGGGGATGTTTTCTCCCTCTCCTCATGATGCTCTTTCCACGAGCTCGATATATTATATTCATCAGGATGCACAAAAACGCATGTACTTCGCAACTCTTGATTCCGGATTGATCATGCTTAAGTCGGATAAGCTGACATCTTTTACCACCGCAGAAGGACTTTACACCAATGCTGTCTATTCAATTCTCGAAGATCCCGCCGGAAATTTTTGGATGGCCTGCGACAAAGGAATCATTTCTGTATCCAAAAATGATCTCCTGGATTATGAAAAAGGATTGATCCATCAAATCCAATGTCGGATTTTCAATGAAAACGACGGATTGAAAACCAGAGAGGCAGGAGGGGGAACTCAGCCATCGTCATGCAAAGCGCAAGACGGCCAATTCTTTTTTCCCACTGTAAAGGGAATGGCTGTCATCAATCCTGGATGTGAACGGAAGTCATCTCAATTCCAGAATGTATTGATAAAATATATAAAAACAAAAAATGATATCTTATTTTCAGCGAAAGAATTTGTTTTTCCTCCGGGAAAGAGAAATATTACCTTTTATCTCGACATAATTGATTTCTCCCATTATCAAGATACAAAAATCAGATACAGACTTAACGGATATAAAGAAGAATGGAGCGAATTATCGGGAAAAACGGATATGGTCGCTCAATATGAGGGGCTTAAAAAAGGCCAATACGAATTTGAGATGATGCTATTGAATAATCAATATCAGTGGATTCCAGCCCCAACCCGTATGAAGATTCAAATAGAACCCTATTTTTACCAAAAAAAAGAATTCCTAATTCTGTTAATCCTGATGCAACCCTTCCTGATCCTGCTCATTCTCAAAATCGCAGCCAAAAGGAAGGAACGCCTGAAGCTCAAAAGGTATAAAAGCGCCAAGCTGGAAAAAAACAAAGCCGACGAATACCTGGATAAGATAGTCTCCTTGATCGAAAAGGAAAAAATGTACAGGGACACCCATCTAACGATATCAAAACTCGCCAAACGGGCTTCCATTCAGAATGCCTATATATCTCAAATCATCAACATCAAATTGAACAAAACCTTTTACGATTTCATTAATTCTTACAGGGTTGAAGAGGCCAAACAAATCATTAAAGAAAAAAGTTATCTTAAAATCCAAGCGATCGGGTATGATGTCGGCTTCAATTCAAAATCCAGTTTTTACAAGGCCTTTAATAAATTTGTGGGAATGACCCCCGCGGAATATCGAGACGGCTCCAAGGACGACACCACTGAGGACTCATCATGAGGATCTCGCAAAAAGGCCGTTATACAATTAAAAATCAAAGCGAATTCCCATCTGGAGAAGCCGTGGATCTCCGGCCTGGATGGGATTTGCAAAATCGGAACGACCGTAAATGTTCATGACTTTTGTGAAATTTGTGTGATTGGTCATATTGTATAATTCAACAAAGGGATGGATCGTGATTTTCGAAATGTGAAAACTATTGGAAATTCTCAGATTGAGATACATTGTATCATAACCCCGCCGGGCGTTTCTGTGATCATCCACAAAATCGGAAACGAGACTATCTAAATTCACATCATTGGCATAAATAGCATTCCATGGAAGAGCGGATTGATAGAAGAAAAGACCACTGACCTGAAATCCCCACGGAAAATCGACAATGGAAGAGATGGAAATTTTGTGCAGCGCGTCGAGATTAGTCGGTCCGTACATGATATCCCAACCGTTTGCGGCATAGCTGGCAGGCTGAGTGTATTCGGCTTCCACATCCGCTTTTGAGCTGGATAGAGTATAGGAAATCTCGAGATACCATCCGTCGGCATATCTCTTGTTCAATGTCAGATGCATTCCCTTGTAATTGGTCTTTCCGTTATCCGAAATGATCCAGACATCACCGCGAGTCATGTCCTCACGAATATAGCTTGTGCCGGGAATGACCGGATTCCCGCTCTCCATTCTCAACTGGTTATACCCTTTGGCAAGAACAAAATCAATGCTGACCGACAGATTGGCTCTCAACTCTCTCTGGAATCCCAGGGTCGCCTGGACCGTGTAAGGAGGAATCATATCGTCTTCCGATAAATACTCACCTAGCAACATCGAACCAGGGATCACTGGAAAGAATGGATTTGGCTGGAAAGGATCGGGGTAATTGGGAAAGATCATAGTTCGAACATCCATGGCCTGCATGACAATAGCCAGCATGCCTGCGTTGAGGATGGGATTGTTGCTGAACATTCCTAATCCGCCTCGTATGGATGTTGTTTGGTCACCAAACAGATCATAGCTGAATCCGAAACGAGGATTGAAAGACAGGATGTCGAAATTATTAATATCCAATCCCTCGCAGGTATAATTGTTGTACCTCAAGCCTAAATTGAGAGTCAGTCTCGAAGTGGCTTTCCATGAATCCTGCACGAACAGAGCTCCTGAAAAATAAGGAGCATCGATATCTGTAATCCCCGTATTGTAGATAAACATCAAAGGATATGTATTGAAATCATTAGCATCGAAGGGAGTATCCGTGACGAAAACGAAATATCCGGGCTTGAACATGTTGGCATATCCGGTCACAGGGATCCAAGACAAATCGATGCCGAATTTCAAGGTGTGGTTTTTCAAAAAAAGGCTGAAGTTGTCCAGGATTTGAAATCGATTTTCTTTAAAGCTCTGGGGGTAACTTTCATGAGAACCGAACTGGCCGGAAGGACGATCTATGGTATAGGCATCGGGATCTGGGACCGTAATATCACTGCGGCTGGAGGAAAAAAGAAAACGAAGTTCATTCATGGCCTTGGAAAAAGGATAATTCGTCCAGTTCAGCTGGAGATCATGTGAAGTAGTGATCATATCGTAAGCCCTTTCTTTGGTTTTCAATCCCCCCACCCCCAGATTATCGGATATGGGACGCTCGAATCCGTAGCGGAGCGAAAGAGCATTTTTCTGATCGATTTGATAATTGATCTTTAAAAATACTTGATTATTGTTCGTATGCTGAGTGACGGTCTCATTGGCTACTAAAGGAGAAGTAATAGTGGAATACTCGGAATGCCGTAATCCTTCATAGGCAAGAAAAAAATGCATCTTGTCTTTGATTATCGGACCGCCTAAAAAGCCTCCGAAACGCAAGTGGCTAAAATCCGTTTTATTCCATTGATCCTTGGGAATCTCGGAGTCTTTATATGATGCATGTTTAATAAAGTAATTCGCATCATCCAAGGTTTCATCCCGATAAAAGAATGACAGCCTGCCCTGAAATTCATTAGAGCCGGATCTTGTTACGACACTCCTGAGCAGGCCGCTGACGTTTCCATATTCCGCTTCAAACTGGTTGGTTATGACGCGGAATTCCTGAATGGCATCCGCCGGAATATTCATCTTCGTCGAATTCGATGTCACATTTTCGTTGGAAGCTCCGTCTACAAGCATTTCTCCGGTCCCTCTGGGCTGGGCGTTGGCTCTTTCCCCTTGAGTCCCCACTTTTGTTACTGTCAAATCGACGAAATTCCTGTCCAACATGGGGAGATCTTCAATCGCATCACGTTGAACAACACTACCTATCTCCGATTTCATCATTTCAACCATTGGCACGGAAGCTTCAACCACGACCTCTTCCTTCAGCTTTGAGAGCTTAAGAATAAAAGACAATTTCAACTTCGCGCCGACGTTAAATTGAAGGCCTTCCCGTTTCTGTTTTTCAAAACCTGAAATAGAGACCACAATATAATAATTTCCAGGCTGTATCCCGGATATCAGATAGTATCCGTCGGAATCCGTCATAGCATGGTAACTATATCCACTTTTCTCGTTGACCAAATCGATGGTGGCCCCCGCCAGAGGAGATGAGGAAATCTCATCTTTGACATACCCTTCCAAAGTTACTAAGGTGGACTGCCCAAACCCTGAAAGGTTCAACAAAAGAAGAAAAACGGTTACAAGCAGGATTACATTGCTTCTTTTCATCTTAAATGCTCCTTTTTTATATCTGGGATAGAATCATAATAAATAAACCGTGTTGAGCAAGTAAATACTTTTAGTGTCTTGTTTAATTAATCAGGACTACTTTACTAACTCGCCGAAAAAAGGCTTCATCTTGTTCATAAAGAATAGGTTATAAAGGGATAGAATTTTTTAACATTCTGATTCGTTTCAGGACCTGTCGGACTGAAGGTTTAAGACTTTTTTGCTTATTTTATTTTGGAAGATTCCGTTTTATTATTTCTGATTTTCTGTGTATTTTCTCTGTCATAAATCAATGACTTAATAATATTTCGTCAGCCCTGTAAAGTTGAGGTAGAGTTGATAATACCCGACACTGTTCACCACGCGTTTCTTCCCACCCATCTCGACCGTTTTTTCGTACGAGACCATGACCGTCTGTTTTCCGGTAAAACCGTGTTCATCCGACCTCTTGACTTGGATAATATATGCAATGCAACCGGCATTCGAACTTTGGGTCTCGTAGTATTTCTGAAAGGAAAGAATCTCTGCATCTTTCCCGTTTATCGTGACTTGAACATCGCTAATTTCTAGTTCGGATATCCATACGCCAATCTGAAAATCTCTGCCGTTGAGATGAACAGTTGTATTTTCGTTTTTCATGCCTAAAAACAGCTCCATTGGACGGAAAGAAATAAGGTAAGACCTCTTATAGGTATTCGCCCAGACATTCAAGTTGTAGACCTCTCCATTTCCGATTTTAAAATCAAGCTGCTGCTCGCCGTCGATAATTATGTGCCAGGCCCACGCCTCTAATCTTGAAATACCATACTGCGCTGTATTGGCGATGATGGAATTGTATGTCCGTTCAGGCAAGACGACCTCGTAATTACCGTTTTTGTCCGTAATAACGCCAAGCTTCGATCGGGCAAACGCATCCGGGCAAACGAAGACAAATCCTTCGACCGGATCCCCCTCGAAATCGGTCAGCCGTCCGAAAAGCTTGTGGTACCGACATCGGATCTCCTTCTTCCGTTTTTCTCCGTCTGATGTGATGATTACGGTAACTTTTTCAGGATTCTCTTCGAGGCATTCCACAGGCTGAATCAGCTTGAAGAAACCATCTTTGAATTGAACGAAGTCTGACTTTTCAGCCTTATTCACCTCGAATTTTTTTTTGAAAACTAGCTTCCCTTTTTTGTAATAAACCTCGACTTCGACTTGAAAAAGGTCGGCTGGCATCATGCCATAAACATGAAGTGCGGATTGAATATCCATTGTGCCTGCTACCCCTGAATCAACCGAAGCCTGCGGTACGTTGTACCAGTAAGCCTGGATGTCTCTGTTTGCTTCCGTGTCCAGAAAGGGATAATTGATTTGCCCACTGCATATCCCCGCCGTAAAAAAGATATACATGCCGAGAATAAAGTGTAACCGTCTCATAGTTCTTCTCCTCTGAAAGTTTAATCAAAAAATAAACAAAGTATATTGAACAAGTAAATACTTTTAGTGTCTTGCTTAATTAATCAGAACTACCTTCTAACTCACCGAAAAAAGGAAAAGATAGGAAATTCCTTTTTGTGGTGGATAAAAATCCCTCACAATTTTCCCTAATTTCCACACGCTTATAATGTGATTACCCACCTGTGGAACGTCAACACCGCAATGGATTCGTGCACTAAAGCCGAGCCAGTTGTTTATTTTTCGATTGTAGACTCGAAAGTTTTCGTCTGAGAGATAGAGATTTCCTCAGTAGCAATAGATCGATCCTCACGCTCTTCACAAAAGTAACAATCTCAGGGTTATCAAACTGACATTTAGGGCACTTCATATGCCATTAGCTCCCATTGCTAGTGTGGCAAAAGAATAGCAAGGAATAAAGCAAGAGTCAAATTTGACTGAGAAAGATAAAGAAGATTTTATAAAACTGAATATGGAGGGCCTCTCCGCACCGATTTATACTGAGGATATCAAGAGAAAGGCCCTCCAGAAAATGAAATTCCCTAAATATAAACCGGCCTATCAAAGTCTCACTCTAATGGAGAACGGATGGTTGGTCGTTATTGTTGAGTCCGTTATGGATGAATATACGCTTTTCGACATTTTTGACAAAGAAGGAAAGTACATTGCGAATTTTAAGACACCTGTTCTCGCAGAGGGAGTGTTCTCCTCATTCTTATTCTTCAAAAATAACAAAGCCTATATTGTTGCCATTGAAGACGAATATAGATATGTAAAAAGATACAATTATGAGGTTCAAGAATATAAAGACGATAAGTGGGTCAGAAAAAAATAATTACTATCTCATCTTAGAGCAAGAATTTAAGTGGAAGCCAAAGACCCTAAAGCCCTGGCTTCACGAATGTTGAAAAAGACAGCCTCGAAAGCCTCTGGAGCAGGTCAGCTATTTGATTGTTAAGACCTTGACCTTATATCCTTCTATCTGGATTGATACCGGTATATACCCGATGGCTCCAACATTTTCCTCAACATATTTAAGAACCTCTTCATAAGAAGCTTTCTCAGGCGGCGGTAGATTCCGGCCAGAAAATTTCTGCTTGTTCCAATAGGCCTTGACGGCTCTGATTTTTCTACCGTGAATCTCGTTCGTAAATCTTTGCCGTACAGTAAAGCGTTCCACCAGGTCCACAGGAAGCACCTTTAGCCCATTCTCCCATTCTATAACCTTCTTTAAAAATAAATTGGAGACCTGAGATTTTGTCATTGAGGAAATTGGATTGGATGCATTGACAATGACCTTGAAAGGAAGCTCCTGTGCGGTCATTGGGCTTACCATAAGGGCGGTTATTAATAAAGCGAATATAGTGGTTATTTTCTCTTTCATAGCTATATCCCTCTCAACTTAGAATATAAAGGATAGATCGATACGCAACTCTTTGTAATTCACCCACTGGCCATCGATCTTTTGGATATGGGCACTGCCGTCTATTTTTAGGGCAACATTGTCGCCGGGGCGAATGGCGACTCCGATTGTGGGTTTATAAAATTTTCCGTCGTCGGCTATTCCGGCTTCATTATCACCCCCCCAATCTTTGCTGGCAATTGTTTCCGGATTTGAGTAGAAATCCCAGAATGCATAAGGAGTGACTTCCGCATTGATAAATGGAATCTTGCCCTTTGCTATCGTGTATCCTACTCTTAGATAATAAGTGGAAACATTGAACTTCGCTTCTCTTATGACATCTTCTGCACTTCCGGTACCTGCGTAGTTCTTTCCATAGAAATTCTCAATCTGAGCCGAGTTTAAGGTGGTGTTGCTGTAGATTAAAGCAACCGAGTCTGCATTGCGGACAGCATCATGACTGGCAGTCCAGTATGCACCTTTAAAAGTAAAGGCGCCGATATTGGCAGTAAAATAAGCTCCAAGCACATT
>CP070825.1:1332072-1365174 GCA_020344415.1 Candidatus Aminicenantota bacterium | reverse complement strand
ATTGTGTTTAAAATAGCTGAAACTACGGGCTTATAATTTAAAAGATTAAATCAAGAAAAGGAATGTTTTCCTCTGGTATATCTGGCGGGGCCGACGAGACTCGAACTCGCGACCTCTGGCGTGACAGGCCAGCGTTCTAACCAGACTGAACTACGACCCCGCCGATGGAATACCATTATAATATTAAAATCCTGCACTTTCAATATCTTTCCGCACATTGAAAACATTTCTTTTTCTATGAAGAAAAAGGGGACAGGCAACTTTTTTTCAAAAAAGTAGCCAGTCCCCTTTTTCCTGTCCCCTTTTCTTTTTTTACATCTTTTCCAAAGCAGCAATCCTTTCCTCGACAGGAGGATGAGTACTGAACATTTTGTTTACTTTTCCCTTGAAATCCTTCAACGGATTCACAATATAGAGGTGAGCAGTTGCCTTGTTGGCTGCCTCTAAGGGCTCCCTATCTGCAGCCAACTTCCTGAGAGCAGATGCCAGTCCAGGAGGAAAACGGGTAAGAAAGGCCCCATTGGCATCAGCAAGGAATTCCCTTTTCCTGGAAATAGCCAAACGGAGAAACTGGGCGATCAGGGGAGAAAGCACGGCCAAAACAAGCCCCACAACAATAAAAATCTCAGCTCCGCTTCCTCGCCCTTTATTGTTCGACCTTCTTCTGCCTCTTCCCCAGAAAAGAGTCCTGAGAATCCAATCGCTTAGCAATGCAACAACACCTACCATGACCACAGCTAAGGTTTGAACAAGAATATCATGATTCTTGATGTGGGATATTTCGTGGGCAATCACACCTTCAAGTTCTGTACGGTTTAATTTTTCAAGTAATCCTTTAGTAACGACGATAACAGAGTTTTTTGGGTTTCGACCGGATGCAAAAGCATTGGGAGCTGTATCATCAATGATATAACAGCGTGGCTTGGGCAATCCTGCTGCAATGGCCAATCCTTCAACTACATTATAAAGGTAGGGATAGTCTTCCTTCTTGACTGGCTTTGCCCTGCTTATGGCAAGGACGATTTTATCGCTCGCATAATAGCTGCCAAAAGTCATGCCCACGGCAATAACAACAGCTATTACCAAACCATGAGGACCCCATCCAGTCAATTCTCCAAAAATCCAGCTCAAGGCAAAAATCAAACAGAGAAAAAAAAGAATGAGAAAAAATGATTTCCATCTGTTGCGAGCAATCTGCTCATACATAACGAGTTTTGCCTGGTTTTCTTAAAGAGCCTCTCTCAGAATTTTACTTCAACAGGGGCTCTTGCTTCTTCCTCCTCGATCTCAAAGTAATCCCTCACTTTGAAGTTAAACATTCCAGCTATAATATTTGAAGGAAAAACTTGTTGTTTGGTGTTAAATTTCATCACTAGATCGTTATAAAACTGCCGAGCATAGGCAATTTTTCCTTCTGTTCCTGCCAACTCTTCTTGGAGCATCAAAAAATTCTGATTGGCTTTAAGATCAGGATAATTTTCAACAACAGCAAAAAGCGATTTTAAAGCACCTGTTAGCATGTTTTCAGCCTCTCCCTGTTCTTTAACAGTTCCTGCATTTATGGCTTTAGACCGGGCTTCAGTGACTTTTTCAAAAACTTCTCTTTCATGCTTAGCATAGCCTTTTACTGTCTCAACAAGATTAGGAATAAGGTCGTACCTCCTTCTCAGCTGAACATCCACTTGAGCCCAAGCATTGTTACACCTATTCCTAAAGAGCACAAGGCTGTTATAAATTCCGATAACTAATATCAAAAAAACGGCAAGAATAATGACCACAACCAATGCGAATCCCATAGTTATCTCCTTAAATAGAGTGAAAAAATTTTATCCTAAAATAATAAACAATTTTAATATTCAAATGTCAAATGTTATGATTCCCTGATTCTTCAACTTGTTGACTCAAAACCTGGTGATTTTCTATATAATGAAAATTGGCTCTTCCATTTTTTTCTGTAGCTAAATTATCATGAAATTAAAAATTGACAGGTCAAAAAGACAATGGTATATTCTGCTATTCTCTCTTTAACGCAAAGGAAATTATCTTCTTAAAATCTTAAAGGAGGTTTGTTCAATGGCTTCATTAAAGGAAAAGTTCAGATCCAAACTTGATCCGATGCGCGACAAGGTAAAAACGCTCATCAAAGAACATGGCGATGAAAAGATCTCTGACGTCACAATTGCACAAGCTTACGGTGGAATGCGCGGCGTAAAATGCATGGTCACTGAAACATCGGCACTTGACCCCTTTGAAGGCATTCGTTTCCGCGGTTTCAACATTCCCGAGCTCAGGGAAAAACTACCCAAGGCTCCAGGCGGCGAAGAACCTCTGCCAGAAGGAATCTTCTACCTTCTTCTTACAGGCGAATTGCCTACTGACGAAGATGTCAAAGAAATCACAGAAGAATGGCGGAATCGCAGCGCTCTTCCTGACTATCTTATCGACATTCTCAAAGCTATCCCCAAAGATACCCATCCCATGACGCAATTTTCACAAGGCATCCTTTCCCTGCAGAGAGATTCTATTTTTTCTCAAAAATACAGAGAAGGAATGAGCAAAATGGAATACTGGGATCCCATGTTCGAAGATGTGATGAACCTTCTGGCTAAACTTCCCCCGATTGCCTCATATATCTACCGCAAAATGTACAAGAACGACGAGCATATTCCAGCTGATCCCAATCTAGATTGGGGTGGAAATTTTGCCCATATGATCGGAATTGAAGATGAAAAATTCAAGGAACTCATGCGCCTTTATCTCGTTATTCACAGCGACCACGAAGGCGGAAATGTCTCTGCCCATACGACTCACCTTGTCGGATCTGCTCTCTCTGATGCCTACTACTCCCTGTCTGGAGGCATGAACGGACTTGCCGGGCCTCTCCACGGATTGGCCAACCAGGAAGTTCTCCGCTGGATAATGGAAGTCAAGGAAGACTTGGGAGGAGTTCCAGACAAAGAACAACTGACCAAATATCTGTGGGATACGCTGAACGCAGGCAAGGTCATTCCTGGATACGGTCATGCTGTTCTCCGTCAAACTGACCCCAGATACATGGCTCAACGAGAGTTCGCCCTCAAACACCTTCCCGATGATGAAATCTTCAAGGTTGTCAGCGCCATTTACGAAGTTGCGCCTGATATCTTAAAGGAACACGGCAAGGCCAAAAATCCTTGGCCCAATGTTGATGCTCACTCTGGCTGTCTCCTCCTCCACTACGGAGTCACAGAGTATGACTTCTATACGGTATTCTTCGGAGCGTCCAGAGCAATTGGCGTTCTTTCCTCACTGATTTGGGATAGGGCCCTTGGACTGGCCATCGAAAGACCCAAGAGTGTTACTTCAGACTGGGTTAGTGAACAGATTAAAAAAGAATAAGCCAAGACGAAGATTAGAAGTAGATAAGTAGGATTTGAAATGAAATAGAGGGGGTATTTTTTACCCCCTCTATTCCTCTTTTGCTTTTTCTATTTACCGCGCAAACATAAAAAACTTCAACACGTCCATAAAATCGTTGCTCGTAAAGGCTACAGATCTATCGCCTGTTCTCTTTGCGCCTGGATACCAGGAAGCCCTATTGACAATATTTTCATCTGTATATGTCACTTCCATAGTGTAAGGTGGATTGGGCTTGTAAGGCTTAAAATCCTTTAGCCTTTTTAGGGCTTTCTCAACTTTCTTTTTAATCATTTCCTGGGCTTTCTTTGGATGGAGCATCTTTGCTGCCTTTCCTATCCCCTCTTTAACCGCAACAACCTCAACATCTCCAAAAAGTTCTTGGGCCTGCTTGGTAATGGCTAAATCGCCCGCAACCATGACAACAGGAACGTTGAAGTGGCCAGCAATGAATCCATTTATCCCAGCCTCAGGCATTTTCTTTCCGTTAAGGACAGCGTTAAAAATGGTTCCTGTCATTGTATGCTTTAGAACAGCATTGGGTGTACCAGCTCGGGCATGATAGCCGATAAAAACGACAGCATCAAAGGTCTCATCTACTCCTTCCATCATAACGAAAGGACTTCCGGACCAATCCCGAAGGAGCAAGGCCTCAGGATGGAGAAAGTCGGGAAGGATATTGCGTGCGCTACCATGAGAGTCACGAACAAGAATCTCAGTAGCTCCCGCTGCCAGGGCACCTTCAATCGCCGCGTTCGTCTCCTCAGTCATCAGCTTCCTAAACAGATGATAATCCTTTCCGCTACGGCTGACATCCTCCCAGTGAATGACACCAGCCACCCCTTCCATATCAACTGAGATAAATACTTTGAGGCCCTCTGGGGGCTTCCCTGCCTTGGCATAAAATCCCAAGAGCAGCAATAGAAAACACAAAGCGAAAATCTTTTTCCTCATGATTCCTCCTTTAGAATGGATTAATTGTGCAAGATGTATTAAAGATAGATATATCAAAGACAAAGAATTTTCTTAATCTTATTCCCTTTGAGAGCATTAAGCACAAAATACACTTAAGCCAAAACAATCATAGATAATTGGAAAATCGAAGTCAACTCAATAAAGAAGGTGGGCTTGATGAATTAACTCCCTACACAAGATGTGAAAAAGGGGGCAGGCTACTTTTTTCCCTCTCCTTTGAGATTGCCACGTTCCCTTCGGTCTCTCGCAATGACAAAGGAAAAAAGCAGCCTGTCTCCTTTTTTAATTCACATTCTAAAATGAATATGATATATTCTTTTTCCAAATTGTATTCATTTCCTTTGGCGGCATTAATTCGTGGCAGATTCCTGCTGTTTGATATGGATAAGAAATCAAAACAAGAAAGAGGGACGGTTCCTTTCTTTACTTTTTCCTTTCCATAAAAGATGTGGATAATATATAAAACTGAGCTGTTCCTTTCTGTCTAAAGAGGAGGATAAACAATGGAATACAAATTAGGTCTGATCGGCTGCGGTACGGTGGGACAGGGTCTCCTGGAAATCCTTAGAAACAAAAAAGACCAGTTGAAAGATAAGCACAATTTTGAGGTGAAAGTCGTTGCGATTAGCGATAAACTGAAAGGCTCTCTTCTCATCCCTGAAGGAATAAACCTAGAGAAACTTCTCCATATCTTGGATGAGGGGAAAAGAATCAGTGAGTATCTTGAGGGGACGGCAAACGAAGCTGAACAAATGGACGCTCTCGAGATGATCGAGAAATGCGATGCCCATATCATTGCTGAATTGACATATACGGATATCAAGACAGCAGAACCAGCAACAAGCTACATCAAAAAAGCCCTCCAGACAGGCAAACACGTGGTAACCTCTAACAAAGGCCCGGCTGCTCTTCACTGCGCTGAGCTAATGAGGCTAGCTCATGAGAATAATGTCTCGTTCAGAATCGAGGGGACGGTAATGAGCGGAACACCCGTGTTCAATCTGTTTGAAAATGCCCTTAGCGGAAACAAAATCAAGGAGATAAAAGGAATCCTTAATGGAACGACCAATTTTATTCTCTCCAAAATGGAAGAGGAGAACATGGATTATGAGGATGCCCTTTTACTCGCTCAAGAATTGGGATATGCTGAAGCTGACCCCACCGCAGATGTAGAAGGCTACGACGCTCTGGCAAAAATTGTCATCCTTTCAAACGTCCTTCTAGAAGGGAATATCAAACCCTCTGATGCAGAAAGGGAAGGGATTGCTTCCCTATCCAAGGAGGATATTCTGAAAGCTAAAGAAGAAGGATATAGATATAAGCTCATCGCTTCGACTAAAAAGGAAAGCGGACAGATAAAGGCCAGCGTCTCTCCCCAAAAACTTTCTCTCGCTGATCCTTTGTCTGGTATCATGGGAGCTAATAATGCTTTGACTTTTGACCTTGATTTACTGGGAAAAGTAACGATTCAGGGACCTGGAGCTGGAAAAATTGAGACAGGCTATTCTGTTCTCGCAGACATGCTGGCCATCCACCGGCTTTTCTCGAAATAGATTCTTGAAATGATTAAGAAAAGCCAGGGAAAAAGAAATAACATAAGAAGTTTTTTTTCAAAAAAGAACTTTAATTAGAGAGGAGGAATTGAATGCACTATAAACTCCTGAGTAACAAAGACCTTAAAGCAATGGATGCCTTAATTGATTCTTATGGAGGAGCAAAAGAAATCTCTAAGAAAATCGAGTCCGTGAGAGATTATGAGATCAGAAAGAAAATCGCTGGAGAAAAAGGATTCAGCGAGATGCTGGAAAAAGCAGAAGAATACGTGAAAAACTTTGCCAAAGTCGAGGACTTCATGGAAACGAACGGAATTACTTTCACCAAGAAGGGAATCTGCACTACTCAGGTTTCCGGGTTTCAGGCAGCCTTTCCCACTTTTGACTGCATTAGAAGGATCTCAGAGGATAAGAATGTACTCTTCCCAACAGAGATGATCTCAGTGGTAGGGCTGACAGAATACTACGTCTATGGCGGGGACCTTCTTGCTACCCTTGCCATGGCTGAAAACATCTTGGGCGCCAGCAAATTCTGCACAACAAACCTCTTAGGAACGCCTCTTCCAGAAGAACGTTTTGCTAGGATTGAAAAGGTGACGGGGGAGAAGTTCGAGAGAACTGATGTGGGTAATGGCTTAAGCCAGATTATCCTTAAGAATATGGGTACGGCATACGGTAATCTTGGAGGAGTGGAAGTGGGCAACAACAACCACCTTGTCTATCTGGACGGCGTAACAAGGGCTGCCATCACCACAGGAGCTAATTTTTTCCTCAATCCCAGCTGGTCAACTATTGTGGCTGCCTGTTATTACGCCAGGGAAATCCCTAATCTCTCTTTCAAAATATCCATGCTCCTCTCAACCCAAAATGCCATCCAGCTTCGAATGCTTTTAAATATTTTCAAAGAATACCTTAGAGATGACGGAACGACTCCGATTTATGAGATAAATATTGGAAATGCAGCAACCGCTGACACTTTTATCCAGTGCTTCGATGAGATTGAAGCTTCTGGTCTGCCACAAATTTTTCTTGCCGCACACCTCAGGATCAACCCGGACTTGGGCATGGCAAACTTCAATTGGACAGAGAATGCCTTCAAGGTCTTCGATGATGAAAAGGATTTAACGATCAAGTATGAGAGTGACGGAGAATCCCGTCCTTTTGATACAATGCAAGCCTATTTCCTCTCAGATGAGGAGAGAAACGAAAAAGCAGAACTCATCGGCGATGTGATATATCATAAATGTATAAGGTGCGATAAGGATGCCAAAGAGATAATGAGAAGAGGTCATGAGGCCAGATTCGCAAGAATCTCTTACAGAAAATAAACTTTGAAAATAAAAAACCTGAATAATTCAGGAGAATGAATTTATGGAGATGAGAAATGGAATTAGGGATAAAAGATAAAGTAGCCTTGGTGGCCGCTTCCAGCAAAGGGCTCGGAAAGGCTGTAGCTCTTCTACTCTCAAGAGAAGGCACAAAGGTTGTGATCAACGCCAGAGGGAAAGAACGACTCTTTAAAACTAGGGAGGAAATAGCCTCGGAAACAGGCGGCCTGGTAAATGCCATTGTGGCTGACGTGAGAGACAGAGAGCAGATGAGCAGGATGGTCAAACAGGTCGTTGATCAATTTGGAACGATCGACATACTGGTCTGTAACGCAGGAGGCCCTCCTGCTGGTCTTGCAGACGAATTCACTCCGGATGACTATCAGGATGCATTAAACCTCAACCTTCTAAGCACGGTGAATCTATGTTATAAAGTCTTTCCCTTGATGAAGAAACAGAAATGGGGAAGGATCATTAACATGGTTTCTATTTCAGCAAAACAACCCATCGATACTCTCATCCTCTCCAATACTGCAAGAGCAGGTGTCTTGGGTTTCTCCAAGTCCCTTTCTAATCAACTGGCTCACTTCGGAATCACTGTGAACTCAATCTGCCCAGGATATACAAAAACAGAGAGAGTGGAGGAGCTTGCTAGGACTTTCGCCGATAGCGGGAAAGGATCAACCGAGGATTTCTATAAGAACATCGAAAATACTATTCCTATGAGAAGATTGGGAACTCCTGAAGAGGTTGCTCATGCTGTAGCATTCCTTGCTTCTGAAGGAGCTGGATACATAACCGGAGTCGCTCTCCAAGTAGACGGAGGCTATATCAAGGCTTTATTTTAATGATAGAAAAAGAAAAAAGGAAAAATGGAACGGTTTTTTCTGAAAGGACGGGACTTATGAAAAATTCTATGAAAGAATGGAAGAACACCCCTTTCCCTGACATGATAAGAAAACTTCCAGAGATTGATGTCCCTCTAGAAGGAGTCCTAGGCTGGCTTCTCCAGAGTGATGGCCAACAAATGGTTTTTTTTAACATAAAAGCCGGAAGCCAGGTGCCTCCCCATTCCCATTGCGCTCAATGGGGATTAGTGGTTGAGGGAGAAATGTCATTGACCATAGGGGAAGAGTCCAATATTTACAGGAAAGGTGATTGGTATTATATCCCTGAAGGAGTTGTCCACTCAGCTACTTTCCCGACAACGGTAAGCGTTATTGACCTTTTCGATGATCCCGCGCGCTATAAAACAAAAAAAGAATAAACCAATTTTGAAGAGATGCATTTAATGAGCAAATAACCTGGATTATTCAAGAGGCATTTTTTATGAATAATTCAGGAAATTTGGAGAGGACACAACATGAAGTCATTATTCGCTGATAATATGAAGAAATTCGAGGGCTATGTCATCGGAAAAACACTGAAATACATAAACGATCCCTCGATAATCTCTTTTGCTGGCGGATTGCCAAGCAATGATGTCTTTCCTTTGGACATTATCCATAAGGCGGCTGAAAAATCACTAAAAGAAGACTGGGATCATGTCCTTCAATACTCTCCTATTATCGGAGAGAAAGAATTGATGTTGGCGATCATTGATTATCTCAAGAAAGATAATATCCATATAGGACCAGAAAACATAATGATAACCACCTCTGGACAGCATGGGCTCGACCTGGTTGGAAGGCTATTCTTGAATCCGAGGGATGCGATCATAATCGACATGCCCACATTTGGAGGAGCCATAGCAGCTTTCGATATGGAAGATCCTGAATACATTGCTATAGATATGGAAGAAGATGGATCCGATGTTAAAGGGATGGAGGCTGGTATAGAAGACCTTTTAAACAAAGGGAAAAAGCCAAAGTTTATCTATGTGGTTCCTGATTTTCAAAATCCTTCGGGCATAACCACAAGCCTTGAGAAAAGATATGCCCTCCTTTCTCTAAGTAAGAAACACAGCATCCCTATAATAGAGGACAGTCCTTACAGAGAATTGAGATATAGGGGAGAACACCTTCCATCTATTTACTCCCTTGATAATAATGAAGGTAACGTTATCGGCACTTATACATTCTCCAAGATCCTCTGCCCTGGAATAAGAGTTGGATTCAATATCGGACCTCCTGAAGTCATAAAAAAATTCACCTTCATAAAGGGCGCAAATATTCTCAATACCCCTAAGCTCAACCAAGACATATGCACCGCGTTCCTGCGAGAATATGATCTGGATGCCCACTTCAGGAACTCCATCCAGCATTATGCGGAAAAGCTGAATTTTTTTCTCGAAAAAATGGAAGAATTTTTTCCGAAAGACAAGGGTATAATGTGGACAAAACCTGAAGGTGGACTCTTCCTCTGGATAACAGTTCCTGAGAAAATAAATACTCTGGAGCTTTTCTATATGGCTATCGAGGAGAAAGTCGCTTTTGTTCCCGGAGATGTCTTCTACCCTGAAGGATACCGAAAGTACAATGCCATGAGAATAAATTTTTCTTATCCAACAAGGGAGCAAATTGTCGATGGTATCCGGAGGTTGAGTGAAGTAATAAAAAAATATTCGGCAAAGAATAAGGCCTAGACCTTCTTAAAAAAAGGAGGAGTCATGGATAATGAGCAAGAATACAGTCCAGGAGTTTTAAAATATATCGAAGAAGCAAAAAAGTTTTTAGATAAGAAAAAAGAGCATTTAGCTCGGGTCAAAAAGCTCAAATTTGATACTATTGCCGTCCATGGGCTTTATACCGTAGAGGAAGCTCTGAACCAAAATCAAGGAGCTGTCATAGAGCCTCTTTATCTTTCTAGCTCACAGGCTTATAGAGACTCTGATGAATTAGAGGCGGCTCTCTCTTATTTAATCCCAACCTGGTGCTACACCCGGATAGCCAATCCCACCACTTACTATTTAGAATGGGTCCTTGCGCTTCTCGAAGGCTATCAGACAGGTAGCGATACATCCTGCTTGGTAACTGCCTCTGGAATGTCTGCTATCATGTCAGCAGTCGACCCTTTTCTAGTAAAACAGAAAGAGGGGGAAGAGAAAATAAATTTTGTCTCTTCTATCCAGTTGTACGGAGGCACTTTTCAACACTTTTCCATCAGAAAGATGCAGGAAAGAGGAATAGAAGTCCGCTGGGTTGAACATCAGGAAGACATAGAGGAATGGAAGACAAAAATTGATGAGAACACCCGCTTCCTCTACTCAGAGGCACCGAGTAATCCCCAACAGTCCTTTTGCGATATCAAGGCACTTGCTGATTTGGCCCATTCCTGGGAAATCCCTTTTATCATTGATTCGACCTGTGCGACTCCAGCCCTGATGCGCCCCATTGCTTATGGGGCAGACATAGTTATACACTCTTTAACAAAATCCATAACATCGGGTGGGCTTGCAATAGGCGGAGCGTTAGTCAGCCGCAAGCCGATTGTAACTAATATCAAAAATGATGATCCCCTTTTCAAAGAAAGTTTCGCCGAGTACGTGAAATTTCTCCCTTACAGGGATACCGGGCCAGCAGCCTCTCCTCCAAATGCCCTTTTTGCCCTGAATGACCTGCGCACTCTGCGATCCAAGATCGACCTCGTTAGCCAAAACAGCCAAAAGGTAGCAGAATTTCTAAGTCAACATCCACGGGTATACCAGGTAGACTATTTGGGATTAGAGAATTATCCTCTCCATATTCTGGCTAAAAAATACATGAAGCTTGTGGATTCAGACGATGGAAAGGGCAATGAGGTCAATCGTTACGGCCACCTCCTCAGTTTTCGAGTTGACGGTCCCCCTGAAAACGCAAGAAAAGTCTTTGACAATCTTAAGATTATATTCAGAGCTACTGATTTGGGTCGTATCAAAAGCGTGGCCACCATTCCTGCCATATCCACTCATCTCCAGCAAGGAGAGGATGCCCGGGAGAAGGCTGATGTTCCCCCTCAACTGATCAGACTTTGTGTAGGGGGTGAAAATCCAGACGATATCACTGCCGACCTAGATCAAGCTCTCAACTCTCTATAGATTGAAACAGACGACTTTAGGCTCTGTCATCTCCAGGAGCGCAAATTTTATCCCCTCTCTACCCAGACCACTCCACTTCACTCCACCAAACGGCATCATATCTATTCGGTAATCCGTAGAATCATTGATCATGACTCCTCCTACCTCAAGCTCTCTGATGGCTTTGAACGCATTGTTAAGACTTTTAGTAAAGATGGCGCCATGAAGGCCATATCTGACGCTATTGGACAGCTCTATAGCCTCATCCAGGGAAGAAACTTTATATAGATTCACCACAGGACCAAAAACTTCTTCACAATTCATCTTGGCACTCTCGGGCATATTCCTAAAAACTGTTGGCTCAAAGAGGGTTCCCATCCTTTGGCCCCCGGTGAGAAGCTCGGCTCCCTCTTTTAGGGCTTCCTCTACCCACTTCTCCACTCGAGCCGCTTCTTCTTCATTGATCATAGGGCCCATATCTGTATCCTCATCCAGTTGATATCCGACTTTCATTTTCTGTGTGTACTCCACAAACATCTTCTCAAATTCCTCATAGACAGCCTCATGGATATATATCCGCTGGACACCGATGCAGTTCTGGCCTACGGCCCAGAAGGCTCCAGACACAGAAAGCTCTACAGATTGCTCGAGATCAGCGTCATCCATGACGATAACCGGAGAGTTGGATCCCAATTCCATACCGATTTTCTTTAGTCCCCCTTTCTTGACTATATCCAGACCTGCTTCGGTTCCTCCTGTAAAAGAAATCATCCTCGCTCGTGAATCTGTCACCAACGCATCTGCTATCCTTGATGCACGGCCTGTCACAATGTTTAAAACATTCCAAGGCAGACCTGCCTCGATCAAGGCCTCTCCCAACTTTAAAGCAGAAAGTGGGGTGACTGTAGCTGGCTTGAGAACTACAGAGTTACCACCTGCAATTGCAGGTCCTACTTTATGGGCAACTAGGTTCAAGGGATCGTTGAAAGGGGTTATCGCAAGGATAATTCCGATGGGAAAACGGTAGTAATAACCAATTCTGTTCTCAGACCCTTCACGACTGTCAAAAGGAACCGTCTCGCCCACTATTCTTCGGGCTTCTTCTGCAGAGATTGTGATTGTGTCTATGCAACGACTCGCCTCTTTACGTGCCTCCTTGATGGTTTTGCTGCCTTCAGAGGCAATCGTTCTAGCAAACTCTTCCTGATTATTTCTGATTATTTCTGCAGTTTTATAAAGGATGGAAATCCGTTGATGAACGGGCAGGTTGCGGTTGATCTTAAATCCCTCCTCTGCTGCCCGAAAGGCAGCCTCTACATCATCTTCATCTCCAGAAGGGACAGTATCCACAAGATCGTCGTTATATGGGTTGCGGACATCTATCTTATCATCCTTATCAACCCAGTTTTCGCCGATTAGCATTTTCATTTTGTTCTCCTCCTTATTAAAATTCGTTATCGCTTATCCTAATCTACTGCGCCAAAAAGGATCCTATTTGGATATACATATTTTTTACTATCTTTAAAATAGTGAGCAATTGCAAGACAATTTTTTCAACCATAAAAAGATAAAAAGGGGACTGTCCCCTTTTCTGAGATTGCCAAACTTCGCTCGCAATGACGCCCTGGAGGTGGGCTTGATGAATCAAGCCCCTACAGTATGGAAAAAAGGGGACTGTCCCCTTTTCCTTATGAGTTGTATTTTGATAGCTTATGTTTTAAAATTAATTCGCAAGGTGAGCTTGATAAATCAGGGCCCTTCATATACAAATGGAAAAAATCAAAATCCTCGGGAATCATAGCTTTCAGCTAAAAGGAAAAATCAAAATAAGCGGATCCAAAAATGCTGTCTTACCTGCAATTACAGCCTCGCTCCTCACAAAAGAAAAAATCCGCTTAAAGAACATCCCGCTGGTTAAAGATGTTTTCACAATTTTAACCCTGATGAAGGAGCTCGGAGGCGATTACAACCTCAAAAAGAACTCCTTATCCGTTCAGGTCAAAAAGATTCGTTCTTACGAAGCCTCCTATGAACTGGTCCGCGCCATGAGGGCTTCAATCCTGGTTTTGGGCCCGCTATTAGCACGCTACGGAAAGGCTGTAGTTGCTCTGCCTGGCGGTTGTGCTATCGGTTCCCGGCCTATAGACCTGCATATCCATGGACTGGAAAAATTGGGAGCTTCCATAAGTCTCGAACATGGTTACATCAAAGCAGAAGCAAAAAAGCTTCATGGAACAGAAATTACGTTTGAGAAAAAATCTGTAGGCGCAACCGAAAATCTCATCATGGCAGCTTGCTTGGCCCAAGGTGAGACGGTTTTAAAAAACTGTTCCTTAGAACCAGAAGTGCCGAACCTCTGCGAACTTCTTGTTAAGATGGGAGCGAAGATTGAAGGTGTCGGCCGAGAAATAATCCGCATACAGGGAGTAAAAGAACTTGGAGGAGCCACTCATCAAATCATCCCTGACCGAATTGAGGCAGGAACCTTTCTTTTAGCCGGTGCGTTAACGCATGGAGAAATCGTGTTAACTCACACGCTTCCCAACCACCTCGATACGATCATTGAAAAGTTGCGCTTCTCGGGAGCAAAAATAGAAAAATTAAATAATCATTCACTGAAGGTTACCGGAACTCCAGAACTTCGGCCTCAAGATATCACTACATCTCCCTATCCAGGTTTTCCCACTGACATGCAAGCCCAGTTTATCGTGTTAATGACTCAGGCCTACGGAACATCCATCATCACAGAGACCATTTTCGATAGAAGATTCTCTCACATAAACGAACTCTTGCGACTTGGCGCAAATATCGATGTTTATGGGGATAAGGCTATAGTCAAAGGAAAAACTCTCCTTTCTGGAGCAGAAACCATAGCTACAGATTTGAGGGCCTCAGCTTCTCTTGTTTTGGCAGGATTGATTGCAAATGGAAAAACAATAATCAACGATGCTGAACACTTAGACCGGGGTTATGAAAAGATTGAGGAAAAACTAAAGGCGCTCGGAGCTCATATCGAAAGGATAAATGAATAGTAGAATAGGTTGAAAATGGAGAACTGCATTTTCTGTAAAATCATAGACAAAGAAATCCCATCTGAAATAGTCTTTGAAGACGAGAGAATTATTGCTTTCAATGATATTAACCCTCAGGCTCCGATTCATATCCTGCTCATTCCCAAGGAACACTTCGCCTCTCTCAACAATATTCCCGAAGGCAAAAAGGATATCTTGAGCCACATCCTCCTAAAGGCACGCCAGATTGCCCAACAAGAAGGAATCGCAGAGAATGGCTACAGAATTGTGCTTAACACTGAAAAGGACTCAGGGCAAGAAGTCTTCCATATTCACTTCCATCTGTTAGGAGGAAGGCGGATGACGTGGCCACCCGGATAATCAAGTTAAAGAGAAGCGAAGCTCTTCTGGGTGAATAATCTAAAAATAGGAGGTAATGACTATGGAAATCACTTTGTTAGGACATGCTGGAGTTAAAATCCAGGGGTCAAAGACAATCTATATCGATCCGTTTTTAACTGGAAATCCAGCTGCAGCCACCTCTCCCGATGAAATAACTGAAGCAGACATAGTCATCGTCACCCATTATCACGGTGACCATCTGGGCGATGCTTTTTCCATATGTAAGAAAACAGGGGCAACTTGTGTGGGTATTCATGAAGTTTCTGTCGATGCCGAAGCAGAAGGCATAACAACTGAAGGAATGAATATCGGTGGAACAATCGATGTAGAAGGGGTGAAGATACATATGGTTCAAGCTCTACATTCCGCAGAAAAAGGCGACCCTGCAGGAGTTGTTGTGGAAATGGATGGGAAGAAAATCTACCACGCAGGAGATACAGGATTAACTCTAGACATGAAACTCATCGGTGAATTCTTCAAACCTGATTTGAGCTTCATTCCTATCGGAGATAGATATACGATGGGCGTTCCCTCTGCCGCAAAGGCGGTCGAATTTATCCAAACCAAAAAAGTCATTCCTGTCCACTATGATACCTTCCCAATAGTCAGCGCTGATCCTGAAGATTTCAAGAGAAGAGTCGGAGACTTGGCAGAAGTTGTCATCCTCAAGCCTGGAGAATCTTACTCCCTGTAGCCCCAGCTCAATACGAGCGTCCAGTTCAAACCTAGTAAGGTGACCTATTTAATCGACGGCAACAACTACATCGGATTCACATCATCTTTTAACCGCAAAGATCCTCGAAGCAAATACGAACTTGTCTCAAAACTGCTTGTTTTCCAACAGTTGAAGAGAACAAGAGTGATCCTGGTTTTCGATGGAGTGCCTGATTTGAATTTATTGGATGAAAGATTTCAGAGGAAAAACTTTTCTGTGGTTTTCCCTCCTTCTGGGCAGAATGCCGATAGCATTATCAAAGAAATCATCTTAAAACAAACAGATTTAAGAAGGTTCTTTGTAGTGAGTTCAGATCGTGAAATCAAGAATTTTGCTAAGGCAAAAAGGGCCCACGCTTTGAGCTCGAAGGACTTTGATCGGGAACTGAAAACCAAGCTGAGAGAATATAAAAGACATCTTCAAAATGAAAAAAGGGTCTCTTCTCCTTCTCCTCTCGAGATGAATCAATGGCTCGAGATTTTTAACAATAAAAAATGATGAATGTTTCCATAATCGGCGCGGGAAGACTTGGAACTTCCCTAGGATATGCTCTCTCAAGGAAAGGATACAGGATAAAAGCCCTATCCTGTAAAACAACCTCTTCAGTTGAAGAAAGCAGGAAAATCATCGGACAGGGAAATGCATTTACTGAGAATGCTCGAGCGGCAAAAGAGGGAGACCTCGTTTTCTTATGTTTGCCAGATGAAGAGATTGTAAGAGTCACCAAGGAACTTGCTGTTTCAGGCATCGAATGGCCAAATAAATTCGTCTTTCATTGCTCTGGACTCCTTACCTCTGAGATCCTCAAACCTTTAAAAGACAAAGAAGCTTTAATAGGTTCATTCCATCCTATCCAAGCTTTCTCTCAGAAAAGAGCCGGGGAAGAGCTTTTTGAAAATATCTATTTTGGTCTTGAAGGATGTAGTAAAGCTTTGGTTTTATCTCAAAAAATCGCCAGGCAACTTGGAGGTCATCCCCTTATCCTCCAAGCGAAGGATAAAGCCATTTACCATGCAGCTTGCAGCATAGCCTCTAACTTCTTTATCGTGCTTATAGATATGGCATTCTCTCTTCTTGAACATATAGGCGTTCAGGAGAAACAGGCATTTCAAGCAATCCTTCCATTAGTGAAAGGGAATTTACACAATGTAAAAAAATTTAACATAAAGCGCTCTTTGACAGGCCCTGTTGTAAGGGGAGACCGAGAATCTGTGAGTCTGCATCTTGCGGCTTTGCGAGAATTTCCATCCTATCATGAGGCATACTTGACACTCGCCAAGCAAGCATTGGAAATGGCCAAAAAACAGAAGAGACTTTCCCCTCAAAAAATCAAGGCAATGGAGGACTTGCTGGAAGGAAAATAACCTCTTCTTCAAGGTCAATACCATATCCTTTCTTCACTCGCTGCTTGAGTTCTTCTGCAAGTTGAAGAACATCTCGCGCAGATGCATCTCCCTTGTTAATAATAAAATTTGCCTGACCACTATACACAGCTGCTCCCCCCACAGCCAGCTTCTTGACTCCCACTTTATCTAAAAGATAGGCAGCAGGAACTCTTTTTCCATCAGGAAAAATGGGGTTTTTAAAAAAACTCCCAGCACAAGGCACATCCAATGGAGGGTGCTTCTCTTTCCTTTTTTCCAAGTTATCTCGAATAAGTGCTTTCATTTTTTCTCTCTCCCCCTCTTGAAGCACAAACATAGCCGCTAAAAAAACGCTCTGTTTTTCTTTGAGAAGGCTGTAGCGGTACTCGAACCCGAAATAATCTCTTTTGACCTTAATTCGCTGACATCGTTCATCAAGGATTTCTGCCTCCTTCAAAAACTCACCAATGCTATGACCGAAGGCTCCAGCGTTACCATGAACAGCACCTCCTATTGTACCTGGTATCCCCGCTAAAAATTCGAATCCGGTCAATCCTTCTTCCATTGAAAACTGAAGCACATCGCTCAAAGGAGTCCCTGAAAAAACCTCTATTTCTACTCTCTTCTGTCTTTGCTTTATGCCCTCAACTCTGTTTTTTATTATGAGTCCTCGAAAACCATCATCATCAAACAAAAGATTATAACCGCCTCCAATAATATAGTACGGGATGGCCTGTTCACGCGCAATAGACATCGAATTTGCGAGCTCTGATGTTGAAGTCGCTTCGAAAAAATAATCGGCTCTTCCGCCTATTTTAAAATTTGAATAATCTTGAAGGGATATAGATTGTTCTAAAGGCTTCCCCACTTTATCTAAAAAAATTTCGGGAAAATCTGACACTTTATGATCCACGGTGTCATTCTATCTAAATAAAAGGGGGACAGGCAACTTATTTTCATAAAAAGTAGCCTGTCCCCCTTTATCTTTTATTTTGGCATGTATTTTGCTAATATAGTTATGCTGTATTATTATATTTGATAATTACAGTTCAATTTTTAATTCTATTGACATTTTGATTTTTGCACGCTATTATGCAAAAAATTCATTGAGAGGTTTTAAAATGCGAAAAACAGTCCTAACGACATTAATTATACTCGTTACTGCCTTTTCCTCCTTGCCTGCCCAAAACAATGAAGCCAACGAAGCTTATATTAAGGCAATGACTACTTCTGACGTTGCTCAAAGAGCTAAACTCTTCAAGGCTTATCTAACAAAGTACGCTGGCAAGGGAACTCAATACGAAAACTACGTTAACGCGGAACTCTGTTTCATTAATTATCCAGGGAAGACACCCAGAGAAACCATAGAATACGGTGAAAAAGCTTTAGCATTAGGTGGCTTGGATAACTTTTACAAATGTAGAGCTTATCTCACGATTTCAGGAATCTACAGCCAACTCGGTCAGAATCTGGAAAAAGCCAAAAGCTATGCCTTGAATGCTATTCAGATCGCTAAAGCCAGCAAAGATAACAATGATGGGTCAGCTGCAACTCCAGCTCAATGGAACCAGCTTCTAGGCGCTGGTTATTATACGCAGGGACTAGCCCTGGAAAAAGCAAAAGACTTTAGAGGAGCTGTCGATCCTTATATTAGCTCTTACAATATTTTGAAAAATAAGCAGATTGTGAACAGTCTGAAAAAAATGGGTAAATCCTTGTATGATTTCAAGTTCTATAACGAAGCAGAAAAAGCATTAAAAATTTCTTCATCCGTGCTTAAAGATTTTGGAAGCTATGCACTCTATGCCAAATCCCTGTACAGGAATGGAAAAAAAGAAGAGGCTCTGAAGAACTTTAAGATAGCTTACATGAAAGAAAAGAGCGGAGAAATTGCCTACAATATCGGGATCATTCTAGCAGGGAAAGCCAAAAGAGACCCCTCTGTTTCCAATGAAGCCATCGACTTCCTTCTTGAAGCAAGCTTTCTCTCTCCAGCGCACTCAAAAAAAGCCTTGGAATTGGCCGAAAACCTCTTCTTTGTCGCCAACAAAGACCTCAAATACAACGAAAAAGTAAAAGAACTCGTGGATAGAAACAAAAAGCTAGGAGAACTCACCAATGCATTCAACGATAAATTTGGAGAGAAGGATGAAGAAGATTTGACCGACAATGAGAAGAAAGAAATGAAAACCATCCTGGCAAATATCGATGCAGAGAAAAAGGCCATCGAGAAGCTTGATACTGAAACAAAGGCCGCTTTAGAAAAATTCAAGACGCTCATTGAAAGAACCAAAAGAAGATTAGGTATCAGTTAATTAATAATCCAATCAATTTTTTAGCCTTAGGGGAAGGCGTTGGCTAAATCCCTCTCTCACAAACAAGCCGCACAAAAAATCCAAAAGCTAATACAGGAGATAGAATATCACGAGAAAAAATACTACGTGGATAATAACCCTCAGATTTCTGACTACGAATTTGATATACTGGTCAAAGAACTGGAAAGAATCGAAAGTCAATTCCCTGAACTCATCACCCCTGAATCCCCAACCCAGAGAGTAGGAGAACAGCCGCTCGAAGGATTCGTCTCTATCGAGCACCGCACTCCGATGCTCAGCCTAGATAACTGCTACAGCGAGGAAGAACTAAGGGAATTCGAAGAGAGAATCAAAAAAATCATTCCAGCAAAAAAAATTGAGTATGTATCCGAATTAAAAATGGACGGTCTGGGCATATCCATTATGTACCGGAATGGAAAGTACTCTCAAGCTGTAACCCGGGGAGACGGTTTCAGAGGAGATGATGTCACTCCGAATGTCAAGACAATCCGCAGTCTTCCTTTAGTAATAGATAACCCACATGAGATAGAAGTCAGAGGAGAGATATATCTTCCCTTTAAATCTTTTAAAAAAATAAACCAAGAGCGCGAGAAAACGGGAGAACCCGTATTCGCCAATCCTAGGAATGCAGCAAGCGGCTCTCTCCGTCTTCTCGATCCTAAAGCAGTGGCCTCCCGCCAATTAGATGTTGTCCTCTATTCCATTTTCATCGAAGGTGAAGAACGTCCAAGTCAATGGGAAAACCTAAAGACACTGAAAAAACTGGGCTTCAAGATAAACACAAATTCTCTCTCTTGTGCTAACTTAGATGAAGCCATTTCTTTTTATAAAGAATGGTATGAACGAAGAGAAACCCTGGATTATGACGTGGATGGAGTTGTGATAAAAGTGAATTCAACTGAACAGCAAAAACTTCTCGGGAGCACAGCTAAGTTTCCCCGATGGTCCATTTCCTATAAATTCCCTGCAAGACAGGCCACCACAAAGATAAAAGATATTATCATTCAAGTAGGAAGAACAGGCGCCTTGACTCCTGTGGCTGTCCTAGAACCCGTGAGCCTCTCTGGAATCACCATCAGCAGTTCCACCCTCCATAACCAGGATGAAATCAAAAGAAAAGATATAAGAGTGAACGACACTGTTCTGATTGAGCGAAGTGGAGATGTCATTCCTAAAGTGGTCTCTGTTATGAAAGATAGAAGAACCGGAATAGAAGTTAAATTCTCCTTTCCTTCTGAATGCCCCATCTGCCATTCCCAAGCTTTTAGGCCAGAAGGAGAAGCAATTTATCGCTGCACGAATCCCTCGTGTCCGGCACAATTAAAGGGCTCTCTTCTCCATTTTGCATCCCGCCGTGCCATGAATATCGAAGGTTTGGGATGGTCTTTAGTTGATCAGCTTTTAGAAAAAAATTTGGTTGAAAAAATCCCAGACCTTTATTCCCTGAAATATGAAGACCTGGTTGAGCTCGAAAGAATGGGGCCAAAGAGCTCTGAGAATCTTTTGGATGAAATTGAAAAAACAAAGAAAAGGGATGTCACTCGACTAATTTATGCAATCGGAATAAGATATGTCGGAGAACGCACGGCCCAGGCTCTGGCCATTCACTTTGAAAATCTAGATGCCTTAGCCAATGCCTCAGTAGAAGAGCTTACTCAAATAGAAGATATCGGACCCAAGGTTGCAGAAAGCGTTGTTTTCTTTTTCAAGCAGCCAGAAAACAAGGAGCTAGTATCGAGGTTGAAGGACGCCGGACTAAATTTCGTCCTGAAAGCAGTAGAAAGAGAAGGTGAGAAACCGCTGGATGGACAAAATCTTGTCCTTACCGGAGCACTCTCCAGCCTTTCTAGAGAGGAAGCCAAAGAAATGATCGAGGAGATGGGAGGAAAAGTAACATCATCAGTCAGCAGAAGCACGAATTATGTTGTTGTCGGGGAATCGCCTGGATCAAAACTAGAAAAGGCCCAAAAACTGGGTATTCCTACTTTAAATGAAAAAGAGTTTTTAAAGCTTGTAAAGAAAGATTGATATCACTGCATCTTCTTCTTGCTGGAATGCTTGAAAGAGAATATTTCTTTGAGTCCTTTTTTCCCTCCTTTTTTACTCATAGCCAATTCCTTGCGTGCAACTTTATGAGTTTCCTCTATCTCCAGCGCTTTTTTAAACATCCTTTTGGCTTTAATGAAAAGCCCCTCTTGTTTGTAAAGTAATCCTAATCCCACATAGCTCTCAGGATCCCAGGGCTCCATTTCTTGGGCCTTTAAGAAGTTCTCTTCGGCTTTTCTACGAAATGTGCTGAGCTTCGACTGGGCCATGGCCAGCAGTAAAAAATAAGCCCCTTTTCTTGGATTCAATCTTACCGCTTCTTCTAAAAGTATCAGAGCTTCTTCAAATCTTGACCGATTGAATAGCGTCTTACCCTGACGAAACTTGACATCTGCCCTTTTTTCCCAATCCCTTTTATCCATTGCCGCATTTGGAGTCGGGCGAGGCTCGTACTCCTGTCTTTTCTCTTCGGTGCTGAGAGTTTGGTAGGCTTTAGTAATATAATCAAACACATCCTCGACTTTCTTCTTTATTTCTTGGGAAAGATTCCGATCGAAGCTGTCAGGATGATATTTGCGGGCCAGCTCAAAATAGATTTTTTTTATCTCTTCCTGAGGAGTGGTTCGTGTAACATTTAAAATCTTATAATAATCCAAGTCCTGCAGTTTCTCGCTCAATTCCAATACTTCTGTTATCCGCGGCTCTTGTACTTCAGGAGGACCCTCTTCTGCTTTCTCAACTTTTTCAGGAGACGCCTCTTCTGCTTTCTCAAGTGTTTCAGGAATCTCATCTTTTCCATTAAAATCAACTAAACTCAAACAATAAAAGAGATAGAGACTCTTCCAGAAAAGCTCAGGACCAGAGACTGAGGAACGGAAAAGCTCTTCAGTCGTAGCTTTGCCATCGATCTTTGTTAACATTTCCTTTTCTTCTTTTGTCAACCGATAAATAAAATCTCGCTTTTTAGGATAAGGAACCCTCTTCTCGGTAAATTTTTCTAGAGAAGAATCGTATTTCATGCGTCTTATGCCTTCTTCAATCAGGACGGGAATACTTATTTTTGTCTCAAATTCCTGCTCGTCAAAACCTTTTTTTTCCTGAAAACTGAATTCTCCGTCAAAAAAAGGAAAAATATTTAATGCAATTTCTCTCGATTGATACATTAGAGCTTCATATACGTCTCTCTGTGTAACTTGACCCTTTTGGATTAGAACTTCACCGATTCTCTGTTTGGGTTCAACATAATCCTGGATTCTGGAATAGGTCTCCTCAGAAATCTTACCCAGCTTAAACAATATCTCTCCAAGCTTCTCTTGAGGAACGTTGGTTTGAGCAAAAATTAAAAAGCCGTCCAAAAAAAACAGGTTATTTTGAAGTTTCTTATGCTTGAAGCTAAGGCGTCCGCTTTTTTTATTGAAGTAGATATCCCTAAGATAGAAGCCGATATGTTCCATAGTAACTTCCAACACATTATATATAATAAGTAAGCATATTGGAAATATATTTTCATTTTTTGGGGACAGGCTACCTTTTTCAATACTGTAAGGGTTTGATTTACCAAACCCACGTTGTCATTATGATTGTTGTTGGGGACTGTCCTTTTTTTCCTTTTCTTGAATGTCTCCTCTTTTTCCCTTTTTTTTGTACCATAGGGAAAGAAACTGGAAAAAGGGGACTGTCCCCTTTTTTTGACTGTCCCCTTTTTTTGAGAATTGCAAAGGGAAAGAAATTATGATAATTTTCCCAACATGAAAGTCGCACTTGCTCAATTTTCTCCACATTTAGGAGATGTAAAAAAAAATTTTAACCTTCATCTCCAGTATATAGAAAAAGCAAAAAAGAAAAATGTAGACCTGCTGGTTTTTCCAGAACTCAGCTTGACAGGCTATACCCTTAAAGATCTTATCGAAGCGGTAGCTATTACTCCGGGAAAAAGCTCCCTTTTTGAAAAACTCAAAACTCTAAGCCGCCATTTATCCCTGGTTTTAGGATTTGTGGAAGAGAAAGAGAAGGGAATTTTCTACAATTCAGCAGCTTTTCTATCTGAGGGAAAAATTCTCCGTATCCACCGAAAAGTCTTTCTGCCCACCTTTGGGATGTTTGAAGAGGCAAAGTTTTTTGCCCAAGGCAAAAATTTCAACACTTTTTCCACTCCTTTCGGAAATGCTGGAATGATGATCTGCCGGGATTTTCACAGCTACGGTGCGAGCTATCTTCTATTTGCCGGCGGTACAGAAATCATCATTATCATCAGTGCAGCTCCCGGACGAGGCGTCTCTGGTGAGGAACATTACGAAACAAGCCACATGTGGGAGGTAATGGGAGAAGTCATATCTCGTTTCTCCACGACTTTCCTTATATACTGCAACAGGGTTGGATTTGAAGATGGAAAGCACTTTGCAGGCGGCTCATTCATATTCAATCCAGCAGGACAGCTAATTGCCAAAGCTTCCTATGTTGACAAAGACTTCCTAATTCAAAATATCGATCTTAAAGAGATCCGTGAAGCCCGTAAAAAATGGACTTATAAAAGAGATGACAAACCAGAAGTCATCCTTGAAGCACTCAAAAGGATCGTAAGCAAGTATGAAGATTAATGCACCCTTTGTAGAAAAGATTCTCACCTCATTCATAAGGGAGGAAACCGCACGATTTCACTATTCAAAAGGAATATTGGGACTTTCAGGAGGCCTTGACTCCTCTGTCTGCGCTTTTCTCGCGGCAAAAGCATTAAAACCAAAAAATGTTACTGCTCTTATTCTGCCTTATGGAAAAACCTTCAGCGATGATGTGAAAGACGCTCAAGAAGTCGCCGAGCTTTTGGGCATCCCATCAAAAATTATAGATATCTCTCCCATGGTAGATGCCTACTTTTCAAAGCATACGACAAAGAGCAGAATCGCCATCGGAAACAAGATGGCCAGAGAGAGGATGTCCATCCTGTATGATTTTTCCGCACGAAAGAAGGCTCTGGTTTTGGGAACAAGCAATAAAACAGAGCTTTTAATAGGTTATGGGACAATCCATGGCGACATGGCCTGCGCTATTAATCCTCTTGGAGACTTATACAAAACTCAGATCAGACAATTAGCCATACATCTGGGCGTATCAGAGAATATCCTAAATAAATCTCCTTCAGCTGGCCTATGGGCTGATCAAACAGACGAGGGAGAGATCGGTTTCCCCTACGATGAAATCGATAAAATCCTGTTTCAATTGGTTGACCAGAGGAAATCAAAGAAAGAAATCGTCTCCCAAGGCTTTAAGAAAAAAAGCGTAGAAAAAATCATTTGCCTTATAAAAGATTCAGAATTTAAAAGAAAACTGCCACCTATTCCCAAGATGTCATCGCGAACGATTGGCCATGACTTTCTCTTCCCTCACGACAGGGAAAAATAGGTTATGTCCGGGGAAAACACTGCGAATAAAACGACTGGTAATCTGTACGTTGTAGCCACTCCTATAGGAAACCTAGAAGATATTACTTTCAGGGCCCTTAGAATACTCAGAGAAGTTGCTGCGATAGCCTGCGAAGACACACGTCAGACAATAAAACTGTTGAATAATTACAATCTAAGAAAAAAGCTCCTCAGCTACTATCATCCCAGGGAAAAACAAAAAATCCCCCGAATCATCAATCTTCTCAAAGAGGGGAAGGATGTGGCCCTGGTTTCAGATGCAGGTACGCCAGGTCTTTCAGATCCAGGATACCCTTTGATCAGAGAAGCTATAAAGGAGGGAATAAAAATTATCCCTATCCCAGGCGCATCAGCATTAACCGCAGCCCTTGCAGCTTCAGGGCTTCCTACCCATAGATTTCTTTTCTTTGGATTCGCTCCCACCAAAAAAGAAGCAACAAAAAAATTGCTTCATTCCCTGCAAGATGAAAAGGCGACTCTTGTTTTTTATCTGCCTCCCCGAAAAACCGTCTCATTTCTGAAGCTCATCCGGGAAGTGCTCGGCAACAGGCAGGTTGTCATTGCCAGGGAAATGACCAAAATCTACGAGGAATTCCTCCGAGGACCAGCAGATGACCTGATTGAAAGATGGGAAGAACAGAAAGCAAAGGGTGAAGCAACTGTTCTCATACAAGGCTCAGAGTAGAAATAAACCTCTTTTTTATCATTTTTAAGCCCAAAAAAATTCTTTAAAATACTTGACAATAAGATACTAAGATATTATATTAATAACGAACTAAGATATTGAGGAGGTTTTAAAATGGCTATAATTAGATGGGATCCCTTCAGGGACCTTATAACTCTGAGGGAAAAAATGAATCGTCTTTTTGAGGATGCTTTTACTGCACGAGGAGAAGAAAAAGATCTTATGGCTAGTACTTGGACTCCCTCGGTCGATATTTACGAGACCGAAAACGAAATTGTTCTAACAGCTGAGGTACCCGGTATCGAAGATAAAAACATTGAAATCAAGATTGAAGACAATACTCTCAGCATAAAGGGTGAAAGAAAGATCGAAAAAGATACAACCGAAGAAAACTACCACCGCATTGAGCGCGCTTACGGCTCGTTCTACAGGTCATTCACGATTCCTCATAACGTGGACCAGGACAAGATTCAGGCTGAACATGAAAGTGGAGTCCTCAAGATCAAGATGCCCAAGAAAGCGGAATTGAAGCCTCAAAAAGTCAAAATCCTTAAGCCAAAAGGCAAGAACAAGAAATAAAAAGACAATCTTAATCCATTCCTTTGGAGAAGTGCCCGAGGTCGAGTGATCCGGGCACTTATTTTTTTCCGACAAAACCAAAGGAATCAAGCTTGAGCTACAGTAATTGCCCTGATCTCTTTTACCCCTGCTTCTCTTAACGCTGCGCTACACTCTCGGATCGTTGCTCCGGTTGTGTAGACATCATCCACTAAGAGTACAACCTTCCCTTTTATTGTTTCTCTCTTTACGACACGAAACGTACCCAATACATTTTTTTGCCTGTCTTTTAACTCCAAAGATGTTTGAGGAGGAACATTTCTAATCTTAATCAACCGCCTCTCTACAAGTTCAACACCCCTTAACCGTGACAAACACTTAGCTATAACTTGAGCCTGGTTAAAGCCTCGTTGCCTTTTCTTTTTTGGATGAAGGGGAACAGGTATTATTGCGTCCACTTCCCACCATAGCCTCTCTTCTCTTCCCAAAGATCGCTGAATTAAATTGGCTAGATCCTGCCCCAAGACTCTGAAACTATGATATTTATAGAGAAGGATTATATCCTTCAGCTTTCCTCTATACTGTCCGCAAGAACGATGAAAGGAAAAAGGAGGGCTGCCTTTTAAACAATGTTGACAGAGATGGGGATCTCCGTGTCCTACAAAAAATCGACCACAACACAGACAATAAGATGATCTATGAGGAGTTATGCGCTTCAAACAAGAGCGACAGACCACTCTCTCCCTTGGGAAATCGAGAAGCGCATAACATAATTGGCAGGATGAAGGGAAAAAAATAAGCTCAGCAAATTTTGCAGAAGAGTAAAGTTTCTCACGAAGAAGAGGATTCAAAAGACTCTTCCTCTTCTTTTTGTTGACAGTCTATACAATACGGGGTCCAAGGAACAGCATTAAGCCTCTTTTTATTTATTTCTTTACTGCACATCTGGCAAATGCTGTAGTCGCTCTTTTCAATCCTCTTGAGGGCTTCATCAATCAAAAACAATTGTTTTCTCTCTGTATGCGAAAGGCTCAGAAGAAATTCCTTGGTATAAGAACTTTCAGCTTTGTCAACTAAATCCTGGGCTATTCCTGATTCGACTTCTTTACTCTGGTTGTAGACCTCACTCAGCTTATTAGTAATTTCTTCTTTTCTTTTCAAGAGTTTCTCTTTATATTTTTCTTTTTCTTTTTTAAGCAAAATTTCCCCCCTTATTTAGCATATTTTCTCCCTTTCATAATGGTTAATGAACGATAAATTTGCTCAAGAAGCATGACCCGGCTCAACTCATGAGAGAAGGTCATCCTGGAGAGAGAGAGAAGGAAATCCGCCCTTCTCAAAATTCTCTCTTCCAATCCCAGGAATCCTCCAATAACAAAAGTGACAATACGCGTGGAGGAAGCAGCGATTTTTTCTAAAAAGCGAGCAAACTCGATGGAGCTCATTTCTTTTCCTTTATCAGTTAGACCGATAAGATAGTCATTTTTGATATGCTCTTCCAGACCAGCAGCTTCGATTTCTCTTATCCTATCTGCGAACTTTTCAGGAATACCTTTGGCCTCCTTTGTACGAATGAGCTCGCATGTTTCTAATCGATTGATTCTCGCCAAATAAAACTCCTCTAAAACCCTAATATCTCTATTGCTGGTCTTTCCAGGCCATAGTATTCTTAACCTCATTAAAAGCTTCAAAGTTGCATAATTTTCTTACAGCACTGTTTATCACATGAAATTGTCAATAAAAAATATAGATTCAAACAGAAAATGTCAATAGATTTTTAAAATATTTTATTAAAAAATTGCATATTCTGACTTCTCCTCAAATGGAATATTTATAATGGGCGGATTTGGCTGGTTTTGGAGACTAGTTGACAGGATAAATTTGAAGACTATTATTCAGATGACTTCTATAAATGTGCGCTTGATGAATCAAATCCCAACATTCGTTCTATAATCCACTCCATGCTTTAAACAGATTAAATGGGGAGGAAACAATCAGACAGATAGTTTTGATGCATCACCCCATAACTTCTCCAATGAATAATAGTCACGGGCTTTTTTGGAAAAGATGTGGATAATAAAATATCCATAATCCATCAGTACCCACTCTGCATGCTTTTTTCCTTCTATACTTAAGGGTTTTATATTTTCATTTTTTAACTCTTTTTCAATACTCTCATAAAGAGCAGCGTTCTGCCTGGGAGAATTTCCATGCATAATCACAAAAAAATCAGTAAAGGAAGAAATCCCTCTCAAATCAAGAACGATAAGGTCTTCTCCTTTTTTTGCCTGGCTGGCTTCTATGGAGATTTTCACCCCTCTCGGAAGGCTCCTTTTGATAAATCTCTTTGTCTTTTCTTCAACCATTTTATTATTGATAAATCCTATTTTTTCTTATGTATGCTTCCACAGGCTCTGAAACTAAGTTTTTTATGGAATCGCCTTTTCTTATCTTTTCTCGAATTGCCGTGGAGGCGACATCTATTGCATCTATGGCTAAAAAGAAAATCCCAGCAGTCAAAGGCAGCTCGTTTCCCTCTGCTCCAGTCTTCGGAAGTTCAACCACTCTTTCTTTGTATTTCCCCTTTAGGAACTCCTTCGCCTTCTTTAATTCGTAGCCTGGCCGACTGATAACAACAAAAAAGCACCGAGTGAGCACGTCCTCGTGGTCTTTCCATGTGTCTATTTCCAAAAATGCATCGATCCCAAGGATAAAAAAAATCGATGCTTCAGGATAAAGCTTTTTTATTTTATTCAAGGTTATAATCGAATAAGACTTCCCTCTGGCCTCAATCTCAATAGAAGATGGAAGAAATTTGGGGTAAGATTCAAGAGTCAATTCAACCATTTTAAGGCGATGGAAAGGGGAAGCAATCTCCACCGACTCTTTATGAGGAGGAATATAAGAAGGGATAAAAAGAATCTTATCCAAAAGCAATCTCTTTTGAACCGTCTCAGCTGCCCTCAAATGCCCCCTATGTATAGGGTTGAAAGTGCCTCCAAAAAGTCCTATTCTCTCTTTCTTCATCTAGCTAATCTTTCTTTTCCTCTAGAAGGTATAATGTCTCAGAAATCGCATAAACGAGCTCTTGAAGCCCTTTCTCTTTTAAGGCAGAGATGGCAAAAAAGGGAAGCCCTTTCTTCTGAGCTAACTTTTTCACCTCATTCAGTCTCTCTTGTTTCTCCCCGAGAAGGTCAATTTTATTTGCTGTCAATATCTGACATCTCGCTGCAATCTGAGAGCTGAAAGCCTCGAGTTCTTTCATAACAGTATAAAAATCTTCGACTGGTTCTCTTTCTGAATACAGAGAAACATCGACAAGGTGGACCAGTATTTTTGTCCTCTCCACATGCTTCAGGAATTTTATCCCTAATCCGTGACCGACGTGAGCGCCCTCAATTAGACCAGGTATATCAGCGATAACAAAACTCTTGAATTCATCAACATCTACAACACCTAGATTGGGAACAAGAGTCGTGAAAGGATAATCTGCAATTACCGGCCTGGCTGCTGAAATCTTAGATATCAGAGTAGACTTTCCAACATTTGGAAACCCGATTATCCCCACATCCGCGATAAGCTTTAACTCCAGGATAAAATTTTTCTCCTTTTCATCCTCCCCTTCCTCGCACCTTCGCGGAGCCTGATGAGTTGAGGACGCAAAAGAAGCATTGCCTCTGCCGCCCTTTCCCCCTTTAACAGCCAAAAACTTCTCATTTGGCTGCAGCAAATCGCATAGAATCTCCTCCTTATCTTCTTCCCTGACAATCGTGCCCACAGGAACCTTGAGGAATAGATCTTCGCCTTTTTCCCCTGGCGATTTCCCCCCTCGCCATGAGCACCTCTTTTGGCTTTATTTATGGGATGAAATCGAAAATAGGCAAGAGAATTGATATTTTGATCAGAGACTAAATAGATGCTTCCTCCATCTCCCCCCCGGCCACCATCAGGTCCTCCTCGAGGAACTCCTTTCTCCCTCCGAAAGCTTACACAGCCGTTACCTCCCTTACCAGAGCGGAGGGTTACCTTGACCTGATCAACAAACATATTTAACGGAGCTTGAACCTCCTAGGAAGGGATGATGGAAACGAATTTTTGCCTCTTGCCTCTGCGTTCAAAACGAACTATTCCTGAGTTTTTTGCGAAAAGTGTATCGTCTTTTCCTCTTCCAACGTTTAATCCTGGCTTGAATGGTGTTCCTCTTTGACGCACAATAATCGAACCAGCAGTGACAAATTGGCCAGTTGAACGTTTAACTCCCAACCTCTTTGAATGGCTATCTCTTCCGTTTCGTGCGCTCCCTCCAGATTTCTTATGCGCCATTTTATTTCTCCTTTTTGAGGGTTGATTTCTTAGATGTTGCCGCTGCTTTGGTTACGGTCTTCTTTTTTGTAGCAGCTTTGTCTTTGGCTTTTTTAGGCGCTTCTTTCTTTACAACCTGAGCTGTCTCTTTTTTCTTGGGCTTTTTCTCTTTTACCTCTTTTGTCTTTACGACTGGCTTAGGTTTCTCCTTTTTCGGAACTGGCTTCTTCTCTGGCTCTTTTGTAACCCGAACAGGTTTTCTCTTAGGAGCTGCTTTCACTGAAGGCGTGATCTCATCAATCTTTATCCGAGTAAGCTCCTGACGGTGCCCTCTTTTCCTTTTGTACTGCTTTCTTCTCTTCTTCTTGAAGACAATAACCTTCTTATCTTTAAAATTCTCAATGATCTCCCCTGTTACCTGGGCATCCTCAACAAATGGGGTTCCAATGAGAGTCTTCCCGTTATCCTCGATGAGAAGAACCTGGTCAAACGTTACCTTCTGGCCTTCTTCTACTATGAGTTTTTCAATTTGGAGAATATCTCCCACTTGAACCCTATACTGTTTTCCACCTGTTTTAATGACAGCAAACATCTTTTCTACCTTAAAATCGATTTATTAACGAAATGAAGGAATCTAAATTTAACATATGATTATTTTTATGTCAATGGGGTGTGGGACTGAACATGATCGTTTACACACGAAGCGAAACTTTATCTCTTAGTTTTTCATAAGGTGTTTTACCATTTAATCCAGCATGGGGTCTACTGTAATTGTAAAAATCTTCCCATTCTTTCAGTTTCTCATTAAAAAGATTAGTATCATCAATAATTACTCCTTTCAGCATCCTGTAAAACTCCTCCTCATCGATTCTATGGCTTCGCTCGACCTTTCCATTCAACCTAGGTCTCCTGGGTTTTATATACACATGATTTATCCCTTTATCTAAAATATGCCAGTGAAATTGCCCTCCGAATTCAGCTCCATAGTATATAGGGAAAAAACAAAAAGGAGTCACAATCGGATACCTGATCCCATAAAATAGGTAGATCACAACTCAACCTAAGGGAGGTACCGATTATGACCCAATCGTATGGTAACACGGGAGAAAAGATTTTGGTAGCGATTGATATCGCAAAAAAACGTAACACTGTATTGATTCAGTTCCCGGACGAATGTCGGAAAAAGTTTATAGTCGCCAACAAGCTGAGTGATTACCAGGAGTTCTCAACTTATCTTAAAAGCCTGGGATATCCTTGTGTGATCGGGCTTGAAGCAACGGGCAACTACCACCGACCGCTCGCATATTATCTGCAGCAGGAGGGCTTTGATCTGAAGCTTGTATCATCAGTGGCTGCTGCAAGGACACGAGAAGCCATGTATAACTCCTGGGATAAGAATGATCCAAAGGATGCTCAGGTCATCCTTCATATGCTTAAAACCGGGCTAACACAGACATATTATGACCCACTGCTCCGACGAATAAACGATATCCAGGAACTCTCCAAAACTTATTATCAAATATCCCTACGTAAGACGCGTGTTCAGCACAGTATAATGACACATTTTATACCTTTGTATTTCCCAGAAGTACAGAAATACTTTCACTCATCGAGGGCAGAGTGGTTTTCCTCACTCCTACTCAGATTCCCCAGTCCATCCTCTGTGATGAAATATAGGCTAGAAGACTTTATCCAAGCGGCCAGAGAGGTAGCCGGGAGAAAAGTGAATAAGACCGCCTGGCTAACTGATTTCTATGAGACAGCAGCTTCAAGTATAGGACTACCAGTCGCTGAGGATTCCGAAGCAATGGTGATGTTCAGGCTTGTTCTCCAGGAACACAAGCACCTCTGCCGTTTACGCCGATCTATTGAGGAACGTGCCGATCTGTATCTTAAAGACAGTCCAGACTACAATCGACTTCGGACTATCCCGGGTATTGGTCCTGTGATCGCCTTGTTAATCTTGGCCGAAGCCGGGGATCTTAGACGCTTCAGCCACTACAAGAAGTTTCTGAAGTACTGTGGGTTGAACTTATCGACTCAGCAGTCTGGTAATTTCCGAGGCATGAGCAAGCTTTCCAAGCATGGCAATGCACGCCTTCGGTGTGTCTTCTGGATGGCAGGTACGGTTGCCATTCGAATGTGTGAGAATACATTCCGGAAGAAATATGAAAATTATATCAAAGCAGATCCTGGCAATCCGGACCTAAAACGCAAGGCCTATACAGCCGTTGCAGCCAAGATGGCTCGCGTGGCTTATGGATTGATTAAATCTGAGAAAGATTACCGATGTTATTATGAATCATCAGTACCAAGTGGAAAAATCCCGTCAGCGGGCCGTTGAGGCATTTATGACCTCGTAGATAATGATCGGATCTTCCACTTGGAACTCATTTTGTTTTAAGTACGGTAAAGGCCATAACAACGGACCTTGTATCACTATGGTAAAAAGAGTCTTCCGAGCACGGTGGAAGCCACTTGGGATTCGCTTGATTGGCAGAGCTATTATTGATGGGATTAGTATATCCAAAGAAAAAACTTGACTCCAGATTTAGTACGTTATCAACCTGTATCACCTCAGCTCTAAATGGCAACCGTGATAGAACATAGTCAATAAATTGAATCGATGTTCTCTGATTACACCTCTCATATATTCTTAAAACTCTTAGCCTCGTACAATCATCAATAGCAGTGTACTGATGATATCTTTTCTTAGTTCCGGGGATCTTCTCTAGGAACTTCACATCAACTTGGATTCTATGGCCAGGTTCAGGCTTTTCGTACCTTTTCCACCGCTCCTTATGTTTCTTATAGCGTTGATTATAAGGCAAGCAGTTCATGTTTAACCTCTTCAGTATCCTCCAAACTCCTGAGCTGCTGGCGTGGATGTCATGATAACGTTTAAGATACATTTGTATTTTCCAGGGTCCAAAGTGATATGTCTGTCGCAGATAGATGATTTTAGCGATAATTTCAGGCTTAGTAGCGTTAGGTATACGGAATGGCCGGCGAGATCGG
>CP070825.1:1324378-1331972 GCA_020344415.1 Candidatus Aminicenantota bacterium | reverse complement strand
ATGAAAAGGAAACTTCCACATGTTACACTTATACCCGAAAACCAGAATTTTATTAAAAAAAATGGTGTGTCAGCATGGCTTGAAGATCAGGAAAAAAAATGGAAATGTCCTGAGTGCAATACACATTTTACCTGGTATATGAAAGAATGTAAAAACTGCGGAAAAAATTTGGAATCTATAAAAGATTTCAGCTAATTTAATTTCTATATTTCATTACTTAAAAATTTTCTTTAAAAAATCTTGCCAATTAAAATGTCGGGATTTTTTATTCAGTAAACTTTTCTCTGTCCTCTATGAATGACAAGCGAAAAAAAACATGAAAACAGATACAGATTAAAGATGTATCCTGTGCCCGCTGGGAGATTTTATCTCCACCCTTTTGATTCCAGATCAACTGCTCTAAGCCTCCTTTAATATCACTAATTGTAAAAAGATCATGCTGTCCTGCCACCCTATTCATGTTATCATTAATGTAATCAATCCAATATTGGCATCCTCATTGATTTAGGTCTCTGAGATTAACGAAATAAAAATAAAGAAATTGAAATTACAGGGTGTCCCTTTGGGGAACGTCCCCCTTTACTTTTTGAGGAAGAGTTGATATATCAAGTATCTTCCATGATTTGGAATTAAAATAAGGAGCAATGATATGTTTGATTCAAAAATTTATATCCAGCGCAGGAAGCGTTTAAAAGAAAGCATCCAATCAGGCTTGATTCTTTTCTTGGGAAACGAGGAAAGCCCCATGAATTATCCTCAAAATCCTTACCACTTCAGACAGGACAGCTCTTTTCTCTATTTCTTCGGGCTTGACTCGCCTTTGCTTGCCGGTGTCATAAACGTTGAGGAAGATAAAGATATTGTTTTTGGAGATGATGTAGATATTGAAGATATTATCTGGATGGGCTTTCAACCCTCTTTGAAAGATAGAGCGCTGGAAGCGGGTGTTGAAGAGACAGAGCCATCAAATAAGGTTGAAGAGATTGTGAAAGTTGCAATCCAACAGGGGAAAAAGGTCCATTTTCTTCCTCCATACAGGTCTGAGGTAAAATTAAAAATAGCCCAGTTATTGGGTCTCGACCCTGATACAGTAAAAGATAACATTTCAAAGGACTTGATTAAGGCGGTAGTTGAACAGAGGTCAATAAAAATAGATGAAGAAATTGAGGAGATGGAAAGAGCACAAAGCATAGCTTATGAGATGCATACTACTGCAATGAGGATGGCCAAACCAGGTGTGTATGAGCGAGAGATTGTTGGGAAAATGGAGGGAATTGTCCTTTCCTATGGCTGTAACATCTCATTTCCTACTATACTGACAATTAACGGCCAGATACTGCACAATCATTATCATGGGAACATGCTCGAAGAAGGTCGGCTTCTTGTCAATGACTCGGGCGCAGAATCTGAGTTGCATTATGCATCTGATATCACCAGGACGGTTCCAGTCGGAGGGAAATTCACTCAAAAACAGAAAGAGATATATGAAATTGTCCTCCATGCGCAGGAAAGAGCCATTCAAGCAATCAAGCCGAATATTAAATACAGAGATGTCCACCTCCAGACTGCCAAGATAATCGCTTCTGGTCTGAAAGATATTGGATTAATGAAAGGCGACGCGGAAGAGGCAGTCAAAGCCGGAGCCCATGCTTTATTCTTCCCACATGGATTGGGTCACCAGATAGGGCTGGATGTCCATGACATGGAGGATATTGGAGAAGATCATGTGGGCTATGATGATAAGACAAAAAGGAGCGACCAGTTCGGTTTGGCTTATTTGAGGATGGCGAGAGAGCTTCATCCGGGATTTGTTATGACCGCAGAACCTGGGATTTATTTTATTCCTGCCCTGATCGACAAGTGGAAAGATGAAGGTAAATTTACGGATTTTATAAATTATGAACAGCTTGAGGAGTACAGAGATTTTGGAGGGATTCGGATAGAGGATAATATTCTGGTCACAGAAACAGGTTACAGAGTCCTGGGCAAACCCATTCCCAAATCTGTGGAAGAAGTAGAAGAAATCACAGCAAAATAATAAATTTAAATAGAATCACTCGTTTTTAGGACCCACCAATATTTCGATTCCATTTTCAGGGTTTAGAGCGTCTTTGATGTAGGAATTCATATCTTCAAGGCTTATCCCATCTATCTCTTCAAAGAACTTGTTAAGATAATCATACCCGAGCCCCATAGCCTCGAAGAAGGCAAGGTTTTGGGTTCTCATTCCTTTTGACTCATTGTTTCTCAAGAAAGCAGCTTTTGAGTAGATTTTAGTGATTTTAAACTCAGCTTCCTCAATTCCATTCTCGTAGAGCTCGATGAGAACCTTTCTTAAAGCCGCCAGAGCTTCCTCTTTTTTCTCCTTATCTGTTTCCAGGAAGGCTTCCAGAACACTCCCGTCTTTCATCAGAGTTACTCGTGAGTTTATGTTGTAAGCAAGCTTTTCAATGGACCTTAAGGGCCATAGTCGTGAGCCGACCCCTTTTCCAAGAAGGTGTTCGAGCATATAAGCGAGAGCAAAATTCTTGGGCGTGATTCCCGATATCGGGAAGCCGATAGACACGAACGATTGTTCTGAGTCTTTTTCGATGAAGAATTCCTTTTCTTCCGGAATAGCTGCTGTTTTAGGTTTTGCTTGAGGAGAGTCTCCTTGTGAGAACTTTGAAAAGTACTTATTGAGCATCTCAGTGAGCGGCGCTTCTTCCAGATCCGAAGAAACGGCAAGAACCATGTTTCCTGTTGTAAAGTAATTCTTATGGAAGTTTTTGATGTCTTTCGATTTTATGTTTTTAAGAGATTCTTCACTTCCATAGACTGAGCCTCCATATGCTGTCTTTCCAAACAGGTTATCTAGGTAGGCGTTATGACCGACATTGATAGAATCATCTTCCTCTGCTTTTGCCCGATTGATCATCATTTCTTTGATATTGTTGATCCTTATACCTGAAAATAGAGGCTTCAGAATGATTTTACTGGCGATTTTCAGGGTGTCCTCTAGATTCTCCGACAAAGATTCCACACCGATGATAGAGTAGTCGGCTCTTCCCATCATATATATCCGCGAAGCCTGAGTCATGATGTCTTGAACCTTTCCCCTGTCTGGAATTTCAAGGGCAAGGCGAGTTGTCAGATAGGCTAATCCTTTTTTCCCTTCAGGCTCTGCCCCCTTACCTCCTTTTATAAGGATTTGAAGGACAGTGATAGCAGAAGATTTATCCATATGATAAAGCAATGTTAGGCCGTTATCCAAGATTTTTTTCTCTGGCGGATTCTTCCAGATAGAGCCGGGCTGGTCAGGAAAAATCGGGGAGAGGATGAGTAACCACAGACCTGTAAAAATAGCCAACTTTAACAAGATTTTTTTTGTACTCATGGTATTTCTATTTTTCCTTCTTTGGGGATATAGAGACAATGACATACCGACCGGCACTCAGATATTTCCCTGCCGCTTTCCTCAGGTCTGAGGAACTCACCTTCTCAATATTTTCAAGAAAGCTTCCTCTTTCTGAGTCTTCGTTTAGGTGCATGTATCTGGCAAGCGATCGGGCGATATTAAGGCTTTGTTCTTGGGATTTTTGGATCTGAAACTTTATTTGATTTCGAGCACTTTCTAGGTAATCCAGGGCGTACATCTGATATTCACCTCTGAAGTCTTTCGCTGAGTAATTTTCACGTCTTGCGTCCTTTAAGAAATTGATTGTTTCTCTTCTTGCAGATTTTAAGTGCTTTTTATCCAGGGTGAGATAGATTAAGATGGCTCCCCCATATTTATGGGAACTATAATTCATTGAAGCCCTGTGGATCAGGTCTCGTCTTCCCCTCAAGCGAGGCAGCAGCATGGGATTTATTCCTCTCCCGATAATTTCTGTCAAAATATCAATGGCATACCGATCAGAATGATTGTAATCAGGTGCTATCATTCCAATAACTAAGTAGGCCACGTTAACATCCATTTCCCTTTCCAACTCTATTGTCTTCTCAAGCCTGGGAACCTTTTCGAATTTTGCAGGAGTGAATCCCTCGCTTTTTAAATCTCCAAAGGTGTTTTTAATCTTTTCTTCCATCTCTTCTATATTGAAATCTCCCACTACTGCGAGCGTGCAATTTGATGGGACAAAATACTTGCGATAAAAATTCTCCATCTGCTCAACAGAGACAGCCTCAATGATTTCTTTTTTTCCATGGATCGGTCTCTGGTAAGGATGGTTTTGAAAGAGATTTTGATAGACAAGTGAAGTGGCGTATCTAAAGGGATCGTCCTGAAGCTGGTTTAATTCTTCCAGGATAACTTGCTTCTCGTTTTCAAGCTCTTCCTTTGTTATTTTTAGGTTAAATAGAATTTCCTTCTGATTCTTAAGGGCAAAATCAACATGCTCAGAGGGTAGAGATAAATCAAATACTGCCAGGTCATATTCGGTATGAGCATTGAAATAAGCTCCGTGCTGCCGAATATCTTGAGTAATTTCGGTCCCGCTTTGGGATTCAGTGCCTCTGAATAGGATATAGTGTTCCAGAATATGAACCAGTCCACTCGTTTCATCGGTTTCATCTTTGGAGCCAAGATTTACGGCAATGGCCATATTAATACGGGGAAGCCTTCCTCTGTTATAGAGAAAGACTTTTAGTCCATTCTCAAGATCTAGTTGTTTGGTTTGAGCTTCTTCCTGTGCAGCGGTGGGAACAAGCAGGAAAAAAGATGTGATAAGCGTTAATGCCGCGAATTTGAATTTTTTATTCATAGCGCAATCCGTATCCTCTATCTTTCTATGATAAACAGGTTCTCCTCTTTTTTTCAAGCCAAATCAAGAGGCAATGGGGTCAGGCTTGAATAACTTGAATAACTTTTATATCAAGGGGACGTTCTCTAAAGGGACACCTTATAATTTCAATTTATTTATATTTATTGCGTTTATCTCAGAGGTCTAAATAAATGATGACACTAATATAGGTTTGATTAAATTAATGATAACATGAATAGGGTGGCACCCTGGGGGATGTCCCTATTAGAGATAGACGTTTTGGAATTTATTGATTGCCTCTTTATCGCCTAAAACGAGTAGTATGTCTCCTGTTTCAATCATGGCATCAGAGGAAGGATTGAAGGCAATATCTTCTCCGGGTTTTTTCATCGCCACGACGATGACGTTAGCCTGTCTTCGTATATCACATTCTGCAAGGTTGCGGTTGACCATTTGGGAGCTCTTCTTGACAATAAACTCTTCCATATGCAAAGCTAATTCTTTTCGCCTGATAATGAGGTCCACGAAATCTACTAATGTTGGGCGAATCAGACCTTGCGCGATTTTCAGTCCACCGAGCTTGTAAGGGCTTACAACCTTGTTTGCTCCTATCTGAAGAATTTTTTTCTCACCCTCCTCATCCAAAGCCTTGGAGAGAACGAAAATAGAAGGATTAATCAATCTTACGGTCAGGACGAGATAGAGGTTGTCTGCATCATTAGGAAGGAGGGCAGCCAGGCCTTTGGCTTTTTTTATCCCCGCTCTTACCAATACTTCTTCCTGGGTAGCATCGTCTTCTATGAAAAGAGTGTCATCATCTCCTTTGAGTTCCTCTAACTTCTCTTCATTATTATCTATGATAACAAAAGGCAGTTTTTCTCCTTCCAGTCTTTCTTTGACTGTCTTTCCCATCCGACCAAATCCACAGATAATATAATGATCTTTTAGGTTTTGAATCTTTTTTTCCATTTTTTTTCTCCGCCAAAGTTGATGGATTGTGCCCTCAAAGACTTTTTCGGCTATTTTGGTAAAGGCAAATAGAACTGTTCCAACGCCTCCCAAAATGATAAGAATTGTGAAAACTTGCCCTGCGGAAGAGAGCTCTTTGACCTCTCTGAATCCCACTGTGAAGATTGTGATAATTGTCATATAGAGGCTATCGAGGAAGGACAATCCTTCGATAATGTGAAAACCGATGATTCCAATCAGGATAACCAGCAGGATGAGTAGAAACGGTCTCCACATTTTAACTCAATCTTACACCATTGATTGACCTGAAGCAATGGGGTCAGACTTTCATAACTTTCATAACTTTTACAATTTTTTTTATAACGACCTTAGACATTGCACACGATATCCACAGCGTTTTTCTCATTTGAGATTTAGATAAAGTTATTTTACTGAAGGAGAAGATTTGTGTTAAAATTTTTTTAACCTATTAAAAAGGAATGAAAACATGAAAGCTCGTCGAAAAGAAAAAATTTTAGTCGTTGATGATGAACAAAATATCCGTAAATCCCTGAAAATGATTTTAGAATATGAAGATTACACATTTCTAGAAGCAGCGGATGGAGAAGATGCGCTGGATATAGCGGAAGAAACAGTAGGATTAGATTTAATCTTGCTGGATGTCAAACTCCCCGGCAAGGACGGCCTGGAAGTTTTGGCTGAGCTGAAAAAGAAACCCTATTCGCCAGAGGTTATCATGATCTCAGGGCACGGCACTGTCCAAACAGCAGTGGAAGCGACAAAGCTTGGAGCCTTTGATTTTCTGGAAAAACCCCTTCATAGGGAGAGAGTCCTGCTGTGCATCCGGAATGCTTTAAACCAGAACAAACTCCTGAGAGAATGCCAGGATTTGAGGAAAAAAGCCGAAAAAAGGTTTGAGCTAATCGGAAATCATCCCTCCATGAAGAAACTCTGGAAAGAAATCCAGAAGACAGCTCCTGCCAATGCAACAGTTCTGGTTTATGGTGAAAGTGGGACCGGAAAAGAGCTTATTGCCAGAGCCATTCATAGCCACAGTCTGAGAGCAAAGGAAGATTTTATCCAGGTAAACTGCGCGGCAATCCCCGAGGAACTCATAGAAAGTGAGCTCTTTGGTCATGAAAAGGGCGCCTTTACAGGGGCAACAGAAAAGAAACAGGGCAAATTTGAGCTGGCCGATAGAGGAACGATCTTCTTAGATGAGATTGGTGATATGAGCTTAAAGACTCAATCCAAGGTTCTTCGTGTCCTTGAAGAGGGAGAAGTTCAAAAAGTTGGTTCGAGTAAGATCAACAAGGTGGATGTTAGAATTATTGCTGCCACTAATAAGGATTTAAAAAAGGAAATCAAAGAAGGGAATTTCCGGGAAGACCTCTATTTTCGCCTTAACGTCGTTCCTCTTCACTCGCCTCCGCTAAGGGAAAAAAAAGAGGATATCCCTCTTCTGGTTGATTATTTCTGCAAAAATTATGCTGAGGAAAATAACTTCAAGGTTAAAAAATTTTCAAAGGGAGCCATTGACGCCATGGTGAAGTATCCTTGGAAAGGGAATATCCGAGAGTTGAGGAACATAGTGGAACGGTTGATCATCATGACTGAGACTGATGTTATAGAACTCAAGGATTTGCCAGAGTATATCAGAGGAGAGATGCATGTCTACCTTCCTGATACTAAAACGGTTAAAACATTAAAAGAATTTAGAGAGGTAGCTGAGAAAGACTTTATCCTTGCCAAGCTCGAGGAGAGCAATTGGAATATCTCTCAGACTGCAAGAGAAATCGATACTCCCCGCAGTAATCTCTATAAAAAATTAGAACAATATGGTATAAAAATAACAGCTGGAGTAGGCGAGGTGGTTGCTCCTC
>CP070825.1:1306035-1324278 GCA_020344415.1 Candidatus Aminicenantota bacterium | reverse complement strand
TATAGCCCACCGCAGATAATGCAATGATTAGAATCAACATCGTTGGAATTAAGAAAAACCACAATCCGATTCCTATTCTGAAGGCATAATTCCCCAGCCAACTGTGAAAATAGAAATAAGAAATCGGCAAGGTTATAGCAATAGCCAAGAATATCAATTTAGTAATATCTTTCAAGAGCAATGTTAATGTACCCAGAACTGAGGCTCCAAGGATTTTGCGAATTCCGATTTCCTTAGTTCGCAGGATCGTCTCATAGGAGGACAAGCCAAATAGTCCCAGGCAGCCAATAAAAATTGCCAGAAATGCAAACAGGCCTGACGTCTTTCCAAACTGTACGTCTGCTCGATACTGACTGTCAAAGTGGTCATCTAGGAAGAAATAATCAAAGGGATAACCAGGCAATACTTTGTTCCAGGTATCTTGTATCGATGAAATGGTTTTAGGTAAATTTCTTGTGTCGACTTTTAAAGAAAAGTTAGAACCCCAAAATGACCGGCCCAGAAATAGGGGCTTGTAATTCTCTTTCAATGATTCCTGGTGATAGTTTTTTATGACTCCAACGATCCTGTTTGGCTTATCTCTATACAATATCTCTTCGCCGGCAGCATCGTCCGGGCTTTTGAAGTCCAGCAGTTTCAGTGCTTCCTCGTTGATTATCAAACTGTTTTGATCAGCAATGAGATTTTTATGAAAATTTCTTCCCGCTAAGATTTCAAGTTGATAGAAATCGACAAAATCACTGTCAACACCGATTATCCGAAACTCTTTTTCATCCCCTTTTGGAACATTTCTTCTTCTTCCGCCATGGCGAACCCAGGCATCTTCTCCTGGAACAAATGTCGAAACAGCCGCTTGGCTGACAGCGGGGATTCTTTTTACTTCGGTTTTAAAGGTCTCCAAGGTGTTGAGAAATCCGTAATAAGATCGACTATATTGAGGGCCCCGGACAACGAGCGTTTGATCTATGTTGACTCCTAAATCCTGAGATTTCATGAACGAGATCTGTTTGTAGACAGTAAGAGTCCCCGTTATCAAAGCAAAAGAAATGCTAAATTGGAAAACGACAAGGCATTTCCTCAATACGCGGCCTCTTCCTGATCGGATGGATTTTCCTTTAAGTACAGCTGAGGGCTTGAATGAGGAAAGGACAAATGCAGGATATAGGCCGGAGAGGAGGGCTCCAGCGGAAAACATCAATATCAAGATAAGCCAGGATTTGATGTTGTTCCAAAGCGTAAAAGCCAACGGTATGTTTACAAGCTGATTGAAGTAAGGCGAGGATATTTGGACGATAAAGATCGCGAGCACAGCAGAAACGATATTAAATAGCAAAGACTCAGATAAAAACTGTTTAATCAATTGAATACGAAAAGCGCCAACTACCTTTCTAATTCCTATTTCCTTAGCTCTTTCCAAAGATTTAGCGATGGAAAGATTTATATAGTTGGTCCATGCGATTACCAATATAAAAAGGGCAATGACTGTTAGGAAATAGACTGCCCTTCCATCGCCATTATTTTCGATTTCAAAATCTAAATTTGAAAAGAGATGAATGTCTCTTATCGGCTGCAAATGATAATCAAGGTCTTCCCGCTTATCTTTTGGTATCTCTTTTTCCTTTTGCTTGAAGAATTCCTTTAATTTTGTCTCAAAGGCTTCAATATCGGTACCAGGTCTTAAATATAGATAGGTGTAATAGGGACAACTGATCCAGGTGGATTCAATCCATTCACCTCTGCGTCTTATTAATGTTTTGTATGAAACAAGGATATCAAAATGAAAATGCGAATTTGCAGGGACATCCTCAACTACCCCTTTGATTTCATAGTCGTTTATTCCCTCATAACGGATCGATTTTCCAATTGGATCTTCTGTACCGAAAAACCTTTTCGCTGCGGACTCGGTTAAAACCGCTGTATTCACTCCCGATAAAGAGGTTTCAGGATCTCCTTTAAGAACGTTAAAAGAAAATACTTTTAAAAAAGATTCGGTCGCAAAAAAGACTTTTTTTTCTTGGAATTTTCTTTCTTCGTAGGCGTAAATACCCATCGAAAATGATTTGTTTAGCTTCACATATTCCAGCACTTCAGGAAAAGCTTCCTTGACCGTCCGTCCGGCTGCGCCGTGGGAGCCAGCAAAGTTCGTTAAATTGAGACGATAGATGTTTTCTGCATTCTCATGAAAGTCGTCATAGCTTTGCTCAAATGTTACATACTGAAAAAGAAGCAAGCAGACGGCCATTCCTACAACCAGACCTGAAATATTGATAAATGAAAAACCTTTGTGTCTTTTAATGTTTCTTAAAGCGATTTTTATATAGTTTTTGAACATGTCTTTTCCCCAAACAAGATACAACTGCATGGTTTTTGGAATAGCCATAATTGCATGAATCCAAATCCAGGAGACGGCTTTCTTTCTTCCCTTGCGAAGAAGAATCTCATTAAACTCTTCTTCAATATCTCCAGCATAGCCCTCCTCAATGTCAAAAGCGTACATCTGTTTCAACAGCCAGTAGGGGATTCGGGGTAGACGAGGCTTTTTATCTCTCATCAAGCACGCCCTTTCCTAAGCGACTCTCTGGTGATCCCATACCAAACCTTCCTCTGCCTATCAAAGGCAATTTCCAGGGCAACCATTCCTTCTCTTGTGAGTTCGAAATAGACCTTCCTTTTTCCACCTCTTATAGGAGCAGATTCTCCGAAATGTTTCGTGATGTATCCCTTTCGGATAATCTGATGAAAGGTTGTATAAAGAGTGTTATAGAAATACTCTCTGCCTATAATCTCTTTCACTTTGTTTTTTATATTCACTCCATAGGCATCGTCTTTCAGTCTCCAGATGGCTACCATTACCACTTCTTCTAAGTTGGACAAATCTTTCATCCTTTTACTCCGTTATATTATCGGTAATACCGATATTATATTATGATATTTTCTTTCTGTCAATAGTTTCTTGACCTCATCTTTTTTCCTGTGATAAGCTCATTCCAGGACGTCAGTGGAAGGAAATTGAGGAAAATTGTGGGAGATTTACCGCAAGCACAAAAAGGAAATTCCTATAGATAGCAAAAGAGTAAGTAATTGTGCTGAAAAAAACTCTTGGTTGGGAAGGTAAATTCGTGCTTAAGAAATCGACTCCAAGAATCCCCTCCTGGGTTGATTTCAGTTCTCCTTTCAGCAGGGAAATAGTGAATCAATTAGAAACTTTAAACTTCTACAGAACAACATCCATTTTTAGGCTTCTATTCAAAATTAAAAATGGGAAAATTTCTCAGATTTCAATTAACAATCAAAAAGGGAGGTTTTGAAATGAGCGAAATAAGGATCATGAGTTTAAACGGGGAAGATATGATTGATCTCGTTCCCAAGGATCTTTCGACTCACGATGATAAAAGCCCTCATTATTGGAGAGCCCGTAAGTTAGCGGCAATGATAGAAGAGGTGAGTCCCGATATTATAGGGCTGGTGGAAGCCCCTCCTTATCAAAAAAACACAGAAAAATTCGTAAAGGACTATCTCAAAAAAACAAATTATAAGGTTTATCAAGGTGAAAAAAGGGGTATTTTGGGTTTGGCTTTCCTTATTAAAGAAGATCTTAATTTAAAAATATCCGTACGGTCTAAAGCACAAAGCTTAAAAGATTTTAAACTAGATGTTTTTGATGCTGATGGTGACGGCATTAAAGAAAGCTACAGCTGGTGGAATCGAGTGCCCCTGGAAGCAGAGTTTTCAAGCGGTAGTCTCAAAGCTAATACAACATTCATTCTCATTCATTCAAAATCAAAAGGTGCGTTTATACCTGGAGATCTTTTTGTTTATGAACGTCTTTCTAGAGCGAACCGGATGAAACTGAAAGCTCAAGCCGCTTCGGTCCGAAGAAGGCTGGATCAACTCATCGATATCAAAGGACAAGGGAGAGTCATTGTATTAGGAGATATGAACGATGGGCCCGAATTTGACATTTACGCGGCGATGCTGGGTGGAGCTTTTCTTGAACCGGTTATGGGAAATATCTGGGATCCGGCCCGAATAATGTACAACTGCCATGAATCACTTAAGAAAGAACAGCGTTGGACAATTGATTTTCAGGACCGAGTAGTCAACCCTCTCGGAAAATCTCGCTATGGACAACCCTCTGAGCTCAGATCATGGATCGACCACATACTTGTATCGCCAGAACTCAAATCTTCAGTAATTAAGGACACTGCTCATATATATCATAAAAAACCAAAAGTACCGGGAATCCCTAATAAATTCGCAAATTTGAACGGAACAGACCATCATCCTCCCTATGTCACTTTGGATCTATGAGAAATAAAAAGAAGAAAGGACAGAGTGTTCCGATTGATGAGTTTGTAGGAAATCCAAAATTAAATTTTTATAATTTATAGAAAAAAGTATGTTTATAGGGATTTTTCATTATGGGGCGTAAAAAAAAGAAAGAAACAAAAAACGATTTTCCTATCGGGAGAACATGTGTGGGAAAAAATAACGATACCGACAAGCAGAAAGTCATTCTCGGGCTTTACTCGCCGGGTGGAATTGTGACGAATCCATCAGAAGCGGTTCGTCAGGTATGCCAGTATCTGGATTGGACCTGGCTGTCGTCTGGAGATTCGGTTTTTATCAAGCTGGCATGCAACTCTGGGAAAAGGCATCCTGCTGTGACCTCGGCAAATGCGGTTCGCGGCTTATGCCTCGAACTGCTGGACAGAGGCGCTGGCAGCGTGTCTGCAGGAGATCAGGCAGGAGTAGAATATGTCCGTCTAGCAAAAGGCGAAAAGAAGGCCGGTTCAACCCGCAATTTGATGAAAGAAAATGAACTTCTAAACGCGATCGAAGATTCCGGTGCTAAACCGCATTTTTTTGAAGAATATGGCTTCGATGATGGATACTTCAAGGCGACCATACCTTTTACTGATTCAAAGTGGCCTGTACGTCCTTATCTGGCAAGAATCATCAAAGAAGTAGACCACATCATTGGCCTTCCCAGGTTGAGCTCTCATGTGTTGGCCGGCTATACTCATGGCCATAAAAACGCTGTAGGATGGCTTCGCGAAGACAGCCGTCATTTGATGCACTTCGATGCAGGCTCGCTACACGAGAAATATACGGAGGTAAATTATTGCAATGAGATAAGAGACCGCTACCGGATGACAATCACCCTTGCCGAAAAGATACTTCTGGATGCAGGTCCAGACATCGGGACGGTTGCCGATTTGAAACCCTGGATAATCATCGCCTCAGCTAACCTGGCATATCACGATACACTGTCTGTTGCGGTACACGCACATATCGACAATGAGACACCACAGAATCCATCTCTTGAATTTATCTATGACGACAATGCAATAAAATACAATAGAAATTTTTTGAATACAAATGCTGACAGCACCGGGATTCCCTGGGAATCGGAAGGTTCTTCAGCATACACAGCATTGAAAACCCATCAATACCAGAAGGGGATTTCTGAAGATCTGGCGCTCACACACGCATACAGGATCTTAGGAGGAATGCCTGATTCGATCCAGATCAAGCTTTTAGGTGAGGAGCCCAATTCACTACTGAGATCATTTCTAGAGTCGTATAACAAGGGGATTTTCGCTCTAAAGTAGTTGAAGTTAAATTTTTTTCAATTGGCCTTGCAGTATTTATCGTGATATGATAAGTTAAATTCGTCAGTTGGTGGAGGGCATGAAAAATCCTGATGTATTTCTTACGAATCCCGAAAGGAAATTCTTGTCCCTGAAAAATTCATCATATTTTTAAGATTAACTATATCAGTTAGTAGATTTTAAAAGGGAGGTTGACTGATCTTAGCTAATTTGCCTTTGATTTTTTAAGTATGCGATTGCGGGATCATCTGACAGGAGCTTAATTGATAGCAAATGATCGTAGCTTCGAATCTGGATAAAGGCGATACAGTACCTTAGTTAGAAATTAAAATTAGAATATGCCACAGACGTGGCACAAGAAAAGGGAGGTTGAAATGAAAACAACAGATTCGATTAAGAGTAAAGCAAGACGCCATCCTATACTAATATCACTTGCGATGCGCAGCACAGAGTCATCTGAGGATGGTTTGGTGTTCAGACCTGAGCCTCCAGGTGATCAGGGTCGCTTGAAACTGCCTGTTGTAAAGATCCGCATTGAACTTGAGGATTCTGAGATGGAGACAATCCTAAAGGGACTTGAAGGAGGAGCTCTTTCACAGGTCGATGTACTTGCAGTGCTGGAAGAAACAAAATCTGAATATGGCGTTCTTTGCCCGGATGACCTGGAAAGAAAACTCCTGGAAGCTTGCAACCCAGCGGATGAGTCATCACAATTCGGCGATATTGACATCAGCCATCATCTGGAACACATGAGCTTGGTTGCAGTCAAGATATTAGACCGCACTCAAAAAGCGCTGCTCAATGTCGATCCATTATGCGAGATTCGTTTCATTTTCTCGGATAAGGCAAAGATAACGCTTCGATTGAGCTGGGAAGCCATGGCCAAGCACGGTCGTTTTCCGTTGCCGCCTAAAGGTTCAAATCGTTTGAACAAGCTTCGTGAAAAACCTTCTGGAATGATGCACTTCGTTTCCGCCAGTGATGAAGACGCCGGGTATTTTTACACGATGGGTATTGCTCTCTCCCCCGAGGCACAGGCTCTAGGCGAAATGGACATCAGCTACGGACTGGATGGTGAATTAATTGTTCCCGGGCAGGCAGTAGCCCCGATTCCGCCTACTCTGGCAATGTCTACAAGATTGTTTGCTGCTTCCATCCCAACCAGCAGCAATATTTCCGAAGATATTCAATCTATCCCTTACAGCAGTTTTGCTCACCCGGAAATATTGGATATTACTCCACTACGGGGATATCTATTCCGTCCGAAACCGGATTCAGTGGAAGATTTTGTCAAGCATGCAAAGGATGAGATGAGAGAACAACTGAAACGGTACAAAGAATTTATTGCAAGTGTTACGCCGCAAAATCGGGAGTTTCTGCCTGATGTAGGCGCAGCCATCGACGTTAGCGGCCTTGAAAATAAAGAGCTGGTTTCTTGTGCCCGGTCCGTTCTTGAGGACTTCGACAAGTCGGAACAAATGGTGACCGCTTTGTTCCTCCTGCTGAATCCTGCGGAAGACGACGCGCTCGCCACAACCACCGAGTTTAAAATGACGCCGCGTGTAGAAAAAACGTGCCAAATCATCGACGCAGCTAAGGAATTAGGGCTGAAATATGTGGCTATTTGTGACCAGGACGAAGATGAATGGATGCCTAACCTTCATGAATACTTCACCTCATCTGAACTGACTTATCTGGCCGATTATTCGGATAAGCAAGGCGTGATAGTTTGTGATGGGCGGCCCGTGGACCCCGTCTATACCGCATCCACGGCGGCACAGCGGATTCAATCGGTGTATACTACTCTCTCGGTAGACATCCTTAAGATGGGGATGTGGCTCTGCCTGGATGCGTTGGCTGCAAGGAGAGTATGGCGTGAGCTGCAAAAAAATCCTCACATTCCTGAACGGATGTTCTTGATGCCCATCGGTATTATCGAACCCTACAGTGCCTTCGTGGATAACCGGAATCGAAAGAAAACACCACGTCCCATTCTTGATCCTTTCGAAAAGATTAAGTTCATGATTGAAGAAGCCGAAAATCTTGGCATGCCATCTCTTCTAACGGATACACGCCATAAATCCCGGTGGGTGCTGCTTGGTTCTGTTGACAATGATATGCCGCCGCACATAAGAGAACCTATCGGAGCCATCCCTTTGATCGGGCACAAGAAGTTCATGAAATGCGAGAAACTGGCAAGAAAGGCAAATATCCTGTTGGGTCAGGCAGGTTCCATTGAAGCTGACCAGATCTTTCGGATTATGAGTGAAACAATCAGCGATGCAGCTCATGACCGGAAGAATCCGGCCTCTGCCATCTGGACAGCGGAAACCGAGCGAGTTCTGCGCAAGGCGGATGGCTCGACACTGCGGGGAGACCTGCAATCCCAGAGGCGTGCGGCCATCATGCCCTACTTGTCAGTAACAAACCGTGCCATGGAGTCCCATGCAAAGATAAATGGTTGGCTGGAGTACCTGGATTCAAAAGGAAAGGGCGATGAAAAACTACGCGGTTTTCTACTGAATAAGCGTGAGTCACTGGCATCCCTTCAGAACGAATACTTGGATGCGCAAGCAAAGGTCGATCAGAGTTCGGATGCGGATTTCCCTGAGGCGTTGAAAGATTACAGGAACAAGTGGGAAGCATACCGAACAGCCTTTTGCGATTACCATGCCAAGATTAAGGAGCACTTCAAAGAGGTGCGAGATAAGGTTGCCGAGGTTTGGTCCGCTACATGAGAAGACCGAATTGGAAACCTAAAAAGGAGATAAACATATGAATGGATCAAAAGAAAGTTCTGAGAATATCAGATCCAATGTTAACATCAAGCAAAAGTTTCTTTCCAAACGTTCCGAATTATTGGAGCAAAAAAAGAATCTCTTATCAGAAGCTCGTGTATATCTATCCGGCCCCATGGATTTTGTTGCCTCACGTGCAGAGGAAAAACAGAAGGGCTGGCGCAACAGGATAACACAGTTTCTCAAGGTGTTTGGCACAACAGTATACGATCCGTGGAATAAGCCGAGCGTCGTCGGTATGCCCCATTACGGCAAAGAGGACGAGTTCTCGACAGACAAACGCTATGACTGGACATATGAAGACTCTCCCCAGGGAGACCGCTGTCGGGCGGATCTCTGTGCCGAGTTCTGGCCTACGTTACACATAGATTTGCGTATGGTGGATACTTCCGATTTTTTGATCGCTTATTGTCCGACAAATATTTACAGTGTCGGTACGGTGCATGAAATCGTCATGGCACGCCTGCAGCATAAGCCTGTTCTTTTTGTCAGCCCTCCCATATCCTTTCCATCACTGGATGAGTTGAAGAAGCATATGGAAAAAAAGGAGGATACGGCGGGTTTGAAACTGCTCAACGAACTGAAAATAGAAGTCCCCCTGCGTCCTAATCCTGAGGCTATCCCCAGCATGTGGTATATGGCCCTGATCGATGGGCATTACTTTTTTGACGGCTTCGGTTTCAAGCCTTATATGAAACGGTTCAATTGGAAATCGGGCGAGTTGGATGAACGGGAAGATAAATCCCCTCCCAAACGTCCACTCCTTCCGTACTTGGAAAAGCTGAACAGCAAAATACCGAAACGGTACGATATCGAACAAAGCAGTTATGTGGAGAACGAGGACTGGCTGGTCTTCGATCTGTAGGATCAGGAATAACCGATCAAGGGAAAAAAATGCGAAGACTGAATAACAAATATGATATCTCTGTGCATGCCATTTCCGGTATCCACACGGTGTTACTAAATATGGATGCCCGAAATGGCAAAGAGAAAGATCTGCTGGGATTTGCAATCAAAAGGATCGACCACACAGAAGACGAGAGCTTTTGGTTAAAAGGATTTCGCACTTTTGAGATTAACGCTAACTCCCATAATCCAGGCAGTTTGGTCACCACTTGGAGTAATCCTATCCAGGATTTCAACTGGGGAGATTATACGGTCAAGCCGGGCTATAAATATACATATATTGTAGTTCCGGTTCGAGGTACACCGAAAAATCTGATCCACGATAAAGCAATTCGTATCTCGATTTCCACCGAGGACGAAGATCAAGGTGAACACGCCGTTTTTTTCAACCGTGCAGTAGCAGGTTCTCAGGCATATGCGCGCAAATTCAGAAATTTACCTCCGGACGAGGTTGGCCTACCAGCATGGAAATGGCTCTCACGCGGACTGGTGGAGGCCATGGTCGAATTTATCAGACAGGCGAAAGGAAAAAATTGGGGTCTTTACGCATCGGTTTACGAGTTCAACTATATAGCAGTCCTCAAGGAAATCAAAGAGGCAATAGATCGAGGTGTTGACGTTCGAATTATCTTCGATAACAAAAAAAACGGACCAGGAGCAGAAAACAGGAGGGCGATGAAGAAAGCTGGCATTGATCCGAAATTCACCATTGAACGAAACGCCAATCCTTCCTATATCTCACATAACAAGTTCATCCTTCTTCTGAAAAACGGAAAACCCAAGCAAGTATGGACCGGATCCACTAACATCACAGAAGGGGGCATTTTTGGCCACTCGAATGTGGGACACATCATCCGTAACGAAAAAATAGCCGCTGCGTATCATGCGTATTGGCGGGAATTATCAGGTGACCCAGAGGCAAAAAACCTGCGTCCCTTCAATGACCAAAGCAGCCCATTGCCCAAGAAAAGTGCTCCCCAAGTGTACATCCGTCCCATCTTCAGTTCGCGTGGATCGCTTAAAGCTCTCAATTGGTATGCGGAAAAATGGAGTCGGCAAAATCGAGTGTATTCTTAACAGCCGCATTCGGGATCAGCGAAGAGTTTCAAAGCGTTCTTGAAGAAAACAAGCCTTACCTGCGCTACGTGCTCCTGGACAAACCCGGGAACGGACTGAGCCTTATTAGGCGGCATCATGACAACATAATTTCCATCGGTGGGGTATTGAACGATAATGTCCTGGACAATTGGTTTGATACGAAGTGGAAAGCGGAGAGACTAACAGGACTCTACCGTCATGTACAATATATCCATACTAAATACATGCTTATCGATCCCCTGAGCGATGATCCGCTGATAATCACAGGCTCGGCTAATTTCAGCAAAAACTCTACCATAAATAACGATGAGAATATGATCATCATCCGCGGCAACAAACGCGTTGCGGACATGTATCTGGGTGAGTTCATGCGACTTTTCGATCACTTTCGATTTCGCGGTTCGAAAATAGGAGCAAAAGCCAAAGACAGGCAGGGTGCTCATCCTTCTCCACATCTTGTTCCCGATGATTCCTGGACAAAAAAATTTTTCCAAAAAGGGCATACCAGAGAGATGCAAAAGAAGCTATTTCGGGGATATTGAATGATTTGTATTCCTTAAGACAAAATTATGCCTTATAAATAGCTTTAAATATGGTTCGGTTCCGGCATCGTGAGAGACGGAACTGTCCAAAAAAAGGGAGGTTTCAAAATGAACAAAACTAAAATATCTCAAGGACCATGGACCCGTATCCGCCCGCTGCAGCGTGATGAGATTGATCCGTATACTGAATCGGGCATGGTTATGGGTGAGTTGACATGGGGTCGCTTTCGTAACAACCTGGGCAGGGTGATGGCCTACACGCCGCGCCTGCTACAAACAGAGGTTGAGTACTGCAACACTTTCATCTTTGACGCCGAAACCTTTCGTGGTGATGTCCAGGAAGCCGGATTCAACGACCGTTTCATAAAGGAATTGGTCATATCGAGAACGTCGCTTGAAAACCGCTCCAGGTATTCGGTGACACACCACGCATTCATCGGGATGAAACTGTATATAGATGCTGATCGCCAGGAAGAGGCCCACATGAAATACCTGCACCTGCATGAGCATGAGCTGCATCCGGAAATATATACGGAACGGGAGCAAGTTATCCTGGACTACACGGTGAAAGTTGTGAAAGACGCTCATCTCGTTAAGGACGAGGAATTCCAAAACCTGCGGCGCATTCTTCGAGAGCATAACATGAGTGATGAGCGGTTGAAAAAGCTTTCAGAGGAAGAAATGGACCGGCATGTCGATTCCCAGATCGTTGAATTAACATGGCTCATTGGTCATTTCTGCCTCTTAAACAAATGGTTTACCGTACTTCAGGTTCCGGACGAAGGCGCTGATGATGAGGATAATTTCTTAGCTGCATATGAGGCAATGGTCCCGAAAGATATTCGTGACCGGAACGAAGAGATTTTAAAGGATGGATTCTAAAGAATTCGCGCCTTTAAGTATCTGTATGTTAAAGCCTGAAAATTGAGAGGTAAAAATGACATCAGAAGAGGCATACCGTCTCGGTGCAAATCGACTCCTTGATTTCATGGCAGAAGAATATGATGGAAGCGGCGTTTCAGTGTCTGCACCTGATAACGCACAGTTTTACTACAAGCTGCCTGCTACTTTTGCTTACGGTAACAGGCGAGGATTTGCCGCACGTGCACTTCAACAGTTTGTACAAAGGTTTCTGGACGGAGAGCGTTTGAGCCTGGATCCTTTTGCTGCGCAGTGGCAGGCATATCTCGCAGGCTGGGTTTCCTGGGGTGCGGGTGTCTTAGGTAGATTTGATTTGTCCAAAAAGGTAATTTTCACTGTGCTTGATACTCAACATACTGACTACGGTGGATTTGTCAGTGAAACCGAGATCGGTGAGGTGCAAGATACACAGCGAAGTTCAGGGGCAGCAATGGGCTGCGTCTGGTCCGGAGCTCTGGAAAACGCAATTAAAGCAGCAAAGTTCGTGAAGTACGCACTCGACAATCAGCCTGAACCAGGTGTTTTTTACACCTACTTCAACAATGAAGGGAAAGCCATTCCTGTAAGTGAAAACCGGATGGCATATTTCTCCATCGAAGATCAACATGCCTTTCCCGCAATGTTCGGTACTACAATAGCCAGCCTGGTCTGGCTGGGTCGGGTTACTGGAGATTCAGCACATTTCGATACGGGTCATCGATTCATGAAGCTTGTACTTTCCAGCAAGCACGATCCTGCAAGGATGCCCCTGGCTACAAAACTCGGATGGGCTGCTTTGATGCTTTCCAGGCACATTAGGGACGATGTTCTCGTTGATTTTGCCAGGCGTAATGGTGATGACATTCTGCAGCGGCAAAATGAAGATGGCTCAATCAACTTCGATGGCGTTCCAGGCATTGACAAGCCGATTGATAAAGTCTGGCATATCGGATGGGGATGTGACGGAGTCCTGACCCTCTTAGCTCTTGGTGACGGTGTAAGCTGAAACAAATCAATAAAAGAAAAATTATCACTTCCCAAGCATTTTGCAATTCATCTATATAAAATCGAGAACAGCCATAGAATAAACCGACTTCCCTTGCTCGAAATCGTTTAAAGTCTTCCATGCTTTTTTTAAACATCCTTCGGGTTTTTCGCCCATATTCACTTCATTTGCATATGCAATAAGAAAACTACTCATAGCTTTTTCCTGGGCAGCTGCACGCAACTGCCTGAGCACATCATCATTTAATTTTAAAACTTTAATCGAATGTTCCCCTTTTTCACTTATATGGGTTTCTATTCCTTTTGTTCCAAAGCGAATATGGTCATGAGGTTTATCCCTGTAGGGATTTAAAAGAAAGGGTTTTTCTATATCATCGAGATCCTCAGGTTGGAGATAATAATAACCAGCCCATTTTTTACTGGGATAAGGCTTTGCCTTTAAGCGGGAAATTTTATCTTCGGATAATTTAATCAATAAAACATATTTCTCTTTAACAGGAAATTGATTCCCTTTTCCCTCTCCGCTGTTACATACTTTACATGAAGGAACTAAATTTTTCCAGTTGTAGGCAAGCCAGAAATATCCGGGATGAAGAATTTTTTTCTTTCTTTCATCTTCACACACAGCAACCTGAAGTTTATCACCGTTTTTTCTAAAATTGACGCCTCCTTTTGGTCGATGGTGCTCCGCATCAGGGAATTGTCTTCCGAGGGAAGATTCACAATAAGCACATTTTCCATTAAAGATGTTTTCTGACAGCCATTTCTTGAATTTGGTCCAAATCTCATTTTTCCATTCAATCTTTGGCTTTTCATCAGGTTTTTTTGCCTTGGCATTTTCATACGCTTTTATGGATTCTAAAATAGCCGTTTCACTCTCTTTTTGGATTTGATCCCATTCGTCCTTTAAAGAGCCTGTGAGCTTTCCCGGGTCAAAATCTATATGAATCATTTTATCTTCTCCTGCTTTTTTTTGACTTCAGAAAATAACTGTTCGGCCTTTTTTAAAAGCTTCTCTTTTATTTCTGGAAATTGGGCTCCCACTGCATCTTTTAATAAAGCATCCAGCAGTTCATGCGCTCTTCGCTCTACCGGAGTTTCCTTTGATACAGGGATACGGAACTCCAGGTTTTGATGAAGTCTGAAAAACTCCTTTTCTTCGTCAGGCGTGCGCGACTTTTTGGCGAGAAGTTGCTGATATTTTTTGATTTCTTCTTCAGTCCCTTTTTTATCAAGCGTACTTGCAAGACCAAACAATTGCCCTGTAAGAATCTGGTCAGCCCGCCCCATGGTCATATCAGGATCAATTTCCGGTTTAATAACCTTACTCCATTCGTCTCTGGCAAATCTGAAGACCTGAGAAGAAGGCATTCCTCCCACTATTAAGGGCGAATGTGTCGTAGCGATAAACTGCACGTTGGGAAAAATCTCCTCGAGCTTTGGAATTAACGACTGCTGCCAAGCAGGATGCATATGGGCATCGATTTCATCAATCAGAACCAGGGCAAAATGTTCAACCGGATGGTCTTCATTCTCATAAATCTCATAAAGGCGCTGCAGCAAAATCCCTATCCAGCCGATAATAGAAGTTGTGCCCTGGCTTACTGCTTCGATAGGGACTATTCCGTCATCCGTTATGACATTAACTCTTTTTGTCTTAGAATCGATCTCTTTGAATTTGATGGTAATCCCTTCGGTCAAACTATCCACAATATTAAAAAATTCTATAAAGAGTTCATCAGCCCTGCTTTTTTTTATCCCTTTGCTGTAGTCATCCTTAATTCTGTAATCGATATTTACTATCCACTGCTTTAACTCATCCATTCTCGGATCGTACTCTCCCCTGATCAAGGGAAGTAAATCATCAGGAGTAGATCTCCTTTTTCCTTCTTCAGGTTTGGGCCCTTTAATTCGCTCCCAGGTTACAGTTCGCATGGGAGGAAATCCGAGCGCTAGCCAACGTTCGGTGCTGAGAGGAATCCCTGAGAAACATTTGACTTCTGCTTTTCCATTCAATTTGTTAATTTCCGCTACATATTCTTCGTCGTCATTTGTTTTTAGAATAATGTTTGCATGGCTCCTTCCCGTTTTGATCAACCTTTCGGCATATTGACTCGAAGCTTCGCCACAAAGCCCAACAGCTATTGCTTTTAATACTGTTGACTTTCCGACTCCGTTGTCCCCGATTAAAATGTTCCAATTGGCATCCAATTCAAGTTCCAGTTCATCGAAAGGTCCGATATTTTCAACACGCACTTTTTTCAAGAACTTATGTTTAAGAATTTTTTTATCAACTGAAAGTTTTTGCGTTTCTTTTTTAGCCTTCTTTTTTTCCTTGATTTTCTGAACAAGCAGTTTTAAGAATTCAAGAACTTCGGGATGATCATTACTCAATGTATAGGGCAAAACTTCGATCCCGTATCTTCTCAACAGGAGGTCTGCCTTTGCCTTCCAGGCCCGACCGGTGACTGCAACAAGGGCATAATGGGGTGTGGAACTGTGCTCGCGAAACTTTATTCCCTCCAGGTAGGCCTCTATACCTTCAAGACTGGATCCAAGAAACAAGATTGTTCTCGAGTAAAACAAATTCTGCATAAATTCCGAAAAAGGCTTATTCCCGGCAATCGCTGCCTCATATTGAGCCGGGGCAACCAATACAGAATCCGGATTTTTCAAATCTCCATAGAGTTTCAGGATAAACCGCTCCTGGTTGGGGAGGGCGTCCAGTAAAGCCTGAGTATCCATAGGCGTATAAACGGCGAAATCTTCACCTTTGAAGGTTTCTTCTATGAGTGAATCGAAATTTGTGCTTAAAATCGCTGAACAATCAATATCCTTTAAAAGACGGTAAGATTTTGGCAGCTGCTCCGAAGCGTGAAGAAAAATATTCCGCAGATAATCATTGATCTGTTCGGTTCTTTTCTCTTGCTGCACGTCACTGACAATACTGTCAGCAACAAGATCTGTCTCATTGTTATCCAGAGCAGATTGAAGCGAATAGCCAAATTCCTTCTCAACAATGTTTTCTTTGATCGCCCAGTTCAGCAAGCTTTGAACAAATGGCTGCCATGTAGGAAATCCGGCTTGAGCACTTAATCCTGCCCCAATATAGAGGACACATTTTTCATCGACACAGTCCCGAATCAAATCATCCGGCGGTTTTGGCGGAGGAAAGAATGAATCTTCCTCTGGTTTAGAAACAAGATCGGACCTCTTTTTTTCTTCGTCTTCCAGTTTAGCCATAGAAGAGATTTTCTTTAATATTATTCTTCGCCTTAATCTGATGATCAGAATAGTTGCAATAATTACAAGAACAACTAAGCCGGGAGTCAGAACAGGATGCCATATTATGTCTAACAGGTGTGTCTCTACATAAAAACCTACAAAGGGCTCTGTATGTTCATTCTCCAGAGCAACTATAATGTCTGGTTCTCTTCTCCTTTTTATATCTCCTGGTAATTTAACCCGAATTAAATTTGATTTAACATTTATAATTTCAGCAGGCACAGCATCAAACGTAACCTCCATATACTCAACATGATCGACTCTCTTTGAGACCTCAATTATTACATTCGATCCTGGTTCTGCTTGCTCTGGTATTATTTTTACAATTTCAAAAGAAGCCACCGAAAAATTCTGAAATGGTTCACTCCGGTATGGGCCCGACTCAATAACGATTTTAGGCCTGGTTCTTCCTAAAAGCTCTGGAGGAACTATAACTATTAATTTCCCTTCTTCTCTGGAAATTATTTCACTGAAAACTATATCTGCACGGAGGTTATTAAAGAATACAGAGAATTTATCCTTATATTTCAATAAAACGGATTGATAAATTTCTTTTGCTTCTTTTGGGCTTAAAAACAAATAAAATCTAATCTCAACCTCACCTCCTGCAGGAGCTATTTTGGGAAAAACGTCTAATATCGGTAATGGAGGTTTTTCTACGCTGGCATTGATGCGGGAAGATAAAAAAATACAAAAGATCAATAAATTCAGAATTAGGATTTTTTTCATCTTTTGCCCCCCTAAAATTATAAGAATTTCCTTTTTGGGCTGGTTAGTAAGTTCAGTTCAAATTTATGCGAATTCCCGCTTTTGACATCTACGTATAAATGTATCACATTAAAAAAAGCAAAGTCAACAGGCTGTGGGGTCAGGCTTTCATAACTTTCATAACTTTTCATCTATGGCAGCCTTGACTCGTGAATAATCCCTCGCCACCACTCCGCGCCAAAGACCTCATTGAGGAGAGAGGGGTAAATTGAAAAATGTCGCTAAATATTACATTTCACGATATATGGAGACTCCTGTTAATCAAACTCCCAGGATATCTAAATTGTTAGATATTTTGCTTGTAATATTGCAACTGTTTGACAGAATATAATAACATCTCCAGAGGAGGAAAGTTTTATGCAATATGTTGTCATAATAATTGGATCAGGATTAGGTGGCTTAGCGGCGGGTGCAAAATTGGCAAAAGAAGGAAAGAAAGTACTTATGCTGGAACAGCATTTCCAAGTTGGCGGATGCGCCACGCAATTCAAACGAAAGGAGTATACTTTTGAAGTCAGTTTGCATGAATTAAACGGCCTCAACAAAAAAGATCACATATACAGAATATTTCAAGACTTCGATGCTTTCGAGAATCTTACCTTTTTGAAAATTCCAGAATTTTATCGTTGGATAGGGCATGGTGCGGATATTATCGTTCCAGATAATGCAGATCAAGCAAAAGACATCTTAATCAATAAGTTTCCTCATGAAGAAAAAGGTATTCAAAAGTATTTTACGTCCCTCTTTAAAATTCGCGATCAGCTCTTTCGAATGCCCGAGGATCAAATGAAAAAAAATTAATCTCTCCTCTTTTTCCTCTCTTATACCCTAAAGTCATATTCAATATGAAGAAATCTGTTGGTGAATTCCTGGATTCTATCATTAAAGACGAAATCCTAAAATTGATACTCTTAGGAAATCTCCTTTATTACCACGACGATCCCTCTACCATGTCTCTGCTTTTTTTTTCAATTGCCCAGACTAGCTACCTTTCCGGGGCAAGTTACATCCAGGGGGGATCCCATAATCTGTCCGATTTTTTAGCCGAGAAAATTACTTCAAATGGTGGTGAGATATTGATGCGTCACTTAGTGACCAAAATTATCACAGAAAACGGGAAGGCTGTAGGTGTCGAGTATAAACAAAATGTAAAGAGGGAAACGGAAAGTAAAAAAGCATTCTCAAAATATATTATTGCCAATGCGGCTGTTCCAAATGTGGCTAACGAGCTCTTACCGCAGGAAGAAGGCCAAAAAATAAAGAAAAGAATTGAGAATCTGCAGTACGCTCCCTCTCTTTTCAATGTCTATATTGGATTTAAAACTC
>CP070825.1:1296551-1305935 GCA_020344415.1 Candidatus Aminicenantota bacterium | reverse complement strand
TGGGGAAGAAGGAAGGGGAGCGCTAGCGGCAGCACTCCGAAAATAGTCGTAATTGCCGTCATTATGATTGGCCGCATCCTGTCTTTCCCACCCTGTACGATGGCCTCATTCTTGCTCATCCCTGACTTGCGCAGCGTTCGGATGTGATCGATGAGTATAATCCCATTGTTTACCACAATCCCGAACAAAACCAAGAGCCCTAGATAGGAGGTTGTATTCAGCGTGATGTGCGAGAGGGAGAAAAATATGGCTACTCCGAACAGTGCCAGCGGAACAGTCAAGAGAATCGTAAAAGGATGCACGAATGACTCGAAAAGCGACGCCATGACGATATAGATAAAGATAAGGGCGAGAATGAGTGCCATATAGGATTCCCCTCGGGATTCCCGGAAATGTCTCCAGCCGGAGCCCAGGCTCCATGTATAGCCGTCAGGGAGTTGGATAGTGCTCATAACATTGCGTATATCGGTGGATATGCCCATCATTCCCTGGGATTTGGTGTTGATCCGGATGATCAATTTGGATTTTTTGTTCTCCTTTCGAATGGAAGTCGATCCAGTCCGGTAGGAGATATTCGAGATCGCAGAGATTGGAATCCGCTTAGACTGGGTGGGGAGGCTGATATTCCGAAGATCCTCTTCAGTGAATCCATCGTCACCCTGGATTTTTAAGATGATGTCGATCTCACGGTTTTCGGTTTTAAATTTTCCGATTGCTCGTTCAGAGAGAGAAGAGGAGATTGTCCGCGCTACCATTTGGGTGTTCACCCCCGAGCTTTCGGCCTTCTTGCGGTCAACCTGAACCGTAAGTTGAGTATCTCCGCCCTCCAGGTCACTGGTTACATCCTCTACGTTCTCGACTGTGCGAAGCTTTTCGATGACCATAGGGGCCAACTCTGTCAATTTGGTGTAGTCGAGACCAATAAGTTCTACAGAGATTCCCCTGAAATGTCCGCCGCGGCCAAAGCGCTGCCCGTATTCGTACGTGATGCCGGCTCGCCTGGGCAGAAGCTCCTTGAGTCTTTCCTTGATTTCGGTCACCGATGGTCCCTCTTCCGTCAGGGCCAGCTCTACAGATCCGCGGAAGCGTCCTTGTCGTTGGCGCCGTATGCCGAATTCCGTTGTCAGATGTTCGATCGCCAGCTCTTCTTTCCTCGAAAGAAGAATCTTTTCAAAACGATTGAAAAGGACCTTCATTTGATCCAGTGTAAAACTGCGAGGCATAAAGACTGAGATATCGACCTCCCGCTCGTCACTGCTGAACATGTACTCCTGTTCGATGCTTCTGAGGATTTGGAATGAGATGAGAAAGATTCCCACCGCCAGACCGACCACAAAGAGCTTTGTTTTCCAGTTCTTGATAGTGAAGCTAATGATACACTGGTAGATCGCCGTTAGCTTGATCAACCAGCGGGCTTTTTCCCTGGACTTTCCTGAAAGAAAACGGCTTCCTGCTAGCGGGATGAACGAAAGGGAAACAAACAAAGAAGCGATTAAAGCGAGGGAAATAGTCAGTGCAAAGTCCCTTAAGAAACGCCCAAATCCTGACTGCGACATGAAGCCCAGCGAAATAAACACAATAAGAGTCGTTAATGTGGAGGCGATAACAGCCATTGCCACTTCGCTGGCCCCGGTCACAGAAGCCTTTAGAGGAGAATATCCCTTATCCTGTCGTAGGCGGAAAATATTCTCCAAGACCACTACGCTGTTATCTACCAACATGCCCACTGCCATCATCAGGCCGCTGAGGGAGATGATATTGATGGTAACATCAGCGCGGAAGATTGCGCGGTAAAGAAACATAAAGCTGAATGTAAACACCATAGCCATGGGGATGGCGATGGCGATGATAATAGTAGTCCGGAATTTTCGCAGGAAAGAGAGCAGAACAACTACTGCGAGAATGCCGCCGATGAGGCCTGATATAGCTAGGCTATTAAGGCTTTTGAGGATATCCCTTGACTGATCCCGGTAGAAGATGACAGTCATATCCTGGAGTACAGGTTCTGTCTCTCTGATCCGAGACATGGTGGCTCTGACACTATTGCATACGTCAACGATATTGGCATTGGACGCCCGATAGATTTGGAAGCGCACAGTTTCATCCCCGTCCAGGCGGTTAAAATTCTCTTTACGAGGATAGTCATAGGTCACACGGGCGACATCGGCGATGGTCAATCCTTTATTGCTGACAGGGAGGCTTTTTACATCTTCCAGTATTTTCAGTTCCCCAGGAATGCGTGTCACATAGCGCGTGGGGCCTTCTTCCACGTAGCCGGCTGATATGTTGATGTTGTTATTACGGATGGTGCTGATCAGGTCAGTGATGCGGATAGATGAGGAATAAAAAACTTCGGGTTTAAGGTAGATGGTCAGAACTTTGTTGCGGATTCCCCGGATATCCACATTGGCCACTCCTTGTATCCGCTCCAGCTGCTGCGTGATAAAATTTTCCGACCAGTAATACAGATTTTCCAGGTCACCAGGCATAGACAGGCTGAAGTGGATCACAGGGCGGTCGCTCATCCCAAAGCGACGGATTCGAATATTTTCGATGTCATCGGGGAGCTGATCCCGCATTTGGTCAATCTTGTCGCGGATCTCCATGGTAGCCAGATCCATGTTCGTGCCTCCCTTGAACTGCATGTGGATGTTGGAGGAAGAGGAGGAAGAGGTGGAGCTCATACTTTCCAGATTGTTGACGGTGGCCAGGATATCTTCCAGAGGTCGAGTTATAGTCCTTTCGACCTCCTCAGGAGAAGAAGAGGGGTAGGGGATCTGGACATTGAGTCCTGGGAAGGAGGTGTCGGGCATCATCTCTAGGGGGAGCTTGAGGATGGAGATTACGCCTATGGTGATGAAGATAAGCATCGCAACAATGATGGAAACGGGTTTTCGTATAGAAAACTCGGGTAGGTTCATGGTTTAGTCCTTTTCGCTTTCTCGGGGGAGAGGGCCATTTTTGTGCTTTTCAGGAAACGCATCAAGCGGTTTTCCTGCTCCGCAGTCGCTGTGGTATCTCTTACTACCGTATTGTAGACCAAAGGGATAAAGACCAAGGTAAGGAAAGTTCCGAAGATCAGGCCCCCGATCAATGTTAAGGCCAGAGGTATACGGATCTCGAATCCCTCGTTGAAATCCAACGCCATGGGTAAAAGTGCCAGTACTGTTGTAACCGATGTCATAAGGATCGGTCGCCACCGCACCTGAGCAGCTGTTTTAATGGCTTCCACCTTTCGCATTCCCTGCTTTTGAAGCCGCCCGATGTAGTCCACCAGAACGATCGCGTTGTTCACGATAATGCCGGAGAGAATGATCAGACCAATGAGTACGATCACATTGATGGACATGCTGAATATGAGGCCGACGATAACCACACCAATTATACCGAGCGGGATGGTAAACATGATTATAAAGGGTTTTTTAAAAGATTCGAACTGGGATGCCATGACCAGGTATACCAAAAATATGGCCAGGAAGATGGCGAAGATCATGGAGGAAAATGCCACATCCTGCTCCATGCCCTGCCCGGCCAGGTATATCGAACATTCAGGGCCGCAGTCTATAGTAGTAGCTGCAGCCATGACCTTTTCTTTGGCGGCATCCAGGGAAATTCCCGAGATGTTTCCGGTGATGACTGCAGATTTTTGCTGGAGAATACGGCGGATCTCTGCCGGGCCTTCTTGGATGTGTATTTCGGCCAGTGCTTTGAGCGGCACCATAACGCCCAGGCCATTGCGAATGTAGATTCTGCTAATCTTTTCTACCCGATCGCGGTAATCCTCGGAGAGACGAACACGAATATCCACCTCCCGGTCGCTTTCGATAAAACGCGTGGCAATCTCACCTTCGATTTTGTTTCTTATCTGAGCTCCCACCGAATTGATGGTCATGTCCTGGGAAGCAAGGACTGCCCGGTTAAAGATGATCTGTATTTCTGGGTAGCCTTCCTCCATGCTGGACTTCAAGTCGATGATCCCATCCACACCACGGACTTTCTCCAGGAGCTCATCAGAGATCTGTTTGATCATATCCAGGTCGTTGCCCGAGATTACAACTTCTAGCGGTGCTTTGAAAGAGAATAGACGGGGCTTGTAGACTTTGACTTTGGTGGTGGGAAACTTTTCCAGATCGGCTCTGACCCGATCCATGATTTGATCCTCCTTTTTTCCCAAGATGCCCGGTTTCAAACGCATAGTGAACTCAGAGAGGTTTTCCCTCTCTTCCTGAAAGGATATGCCTCCGCGGGAGCCTTTGCCTATAAGCTCGTAGATGCTATCGATCTCCTCGTATTTTTTTAGAGAGTCGGATATGTCTGCAATGATAGCAGTGTTTTCTTTGAGCGAAGTTCCAGGCTGAAACTCTACATTAATTATAAATTCTCCCTGGGAAATGACTGGGATCAGTTCCTGCCCCATGAAACGGGCCATGAAAATGCAGGTGATAAAGAGCGCAAGCACGGTGACAAAAATAATTTTCCTCCGTCTAAAGGAGACGTTCTGGGTTTTTTTATAAGTGAGATAGAATTGATTATATAGTTTGTCTATTGGTTTAAATATAATTTTTAATCCGCTGGTTAACCACTCTCTTGAGTTTTCACGACGCAGGGTTGAATTGAGCATGGGAACGAGTGTCAGGGAGACCAAAAGCGAGGCGAGTAGAGAGTAGGTTACTGTCAAAGCCATATCCTTGAAAAGCTGGCCAGCGATTCCTTCCACGAATACGATTGGGAAAAATACAGCCACCGTAGTAAACGTTGAGGCGGTCACGGCTCCGGCCACCTCTGATGTTCCCTCTAAAGCGGCCTTGTAAAGGTCAACCCCCTTCTCCCTGTAACGCTGGATAGACTCCAGCACAACGATGGAGTTGTCCACCAGCATGCCGATTCCTAACGCCAATCCGCCAAGCGAAATGATGTTTAGGGAGATATTGGAAGAATACATGAGGAAAAACGTGATAATGACAGAGATGGGTATGGCAGCTCCGATGATCAGCGTGCTTCGCATGTTTTTCAAAAAGTAAAGCAATACCAGGATTGCCAGTATTCCTCCGATGATGGCGGTCTTCTTGACTTCCTGGATCGTGTTTTTGATGAATTTAGCCTGGTTTGTGATGACTAGGTAATCCATATTACGGGGCTTTAAGATATTTGATTGCACGGTCTTTAACTTTTCGGTGACAGCATTGGATACAGAGACCGTGTTGGCGTCCGCAGCCCTGTATATAGCTGCTTCGATGCATTCCCGGCCGTTGATGCGCGAGATGACCTTGCGCTCTTTATAGCCCCGGAATACGTCGGCAATGCTGCCCAGGGTGATCCAAAAATCGCCCCGCTTTTCGATGATAATGTCTTTTATTTCCTCAACAGTTTTGAACTGGTTAACCGTTCTGACTAGAAATTGGCTATCCTTTTGTTTCAAAATCCCTGCAGAAAGATTGACATTCTCTTGCGCTAGACGGTTAGCCACAGTGGTGATTGGAATGTTGAGCAGGCTGAGCTTCTGCTCATCGATGTCGATATGGATTTCGTCCTCCAAGCCGCCAGAAACAGAGCAGGCTGCAACGCCCTCTATGCTTTCCAGAGCTTGTTTGACTTCTCTCTCAGCTATGTAGCGGATGCGACCCAGGTCAGAATCGCCGGTTAAACCCAGCTTCATGATGGGTTCCTGGTTCGGATCGTACCGGAGGATAACCGGTTTGGTGGCTCCTACAGGGAGGCGAAGGAGGTCCAGTTTTTCCCTGAGCTTCAGGGTGGCAAAATCCATGTTGGTGTGCCAGGCAAACTCGACCGTGACTTCAGAGAGCTCCGCGCGCGAGACAGAAGAGATGCGCACGACATTGTCTACAACCCCACAGGTTTCTTCAATAGGCTTGGAAACGATGTTCTCGATTTCCGAAGGAGCTGTGCCGGGGTATTCTGTCTTGATGGTGAGAGTAGGGTAGGAAATCTTTGGCAGCAGATTTAGGTTCAGTTTGGAGTAGGAGATGAAACCAAAAATGATAGCGGCAACGGCGAACATAAAGACCGATACCGGACGATTGATGGAGAAATTAACGAGTTTCATTGAATCACGTCAACTCTTTGGCCGTCTTTGAGCCCTTCGACTCCGACCGAGACGATGACATCGCCTTCTTCTAGACCGCTGGTCACTTCCACATAATCTTCCTCGAGAAGGCCGAGGAGAACCTCACGCTGAGACACTTGATTTCGGTTTAAGACGAAGACAAATGTCTTATTTTGTTTATAAAGGATAGCTTTCCTCGGGATAACCAGGACATTCTCTTTTTGTCCGATAGCGATCCGGACTTCTACGAACATTCCCGGTTTTAGGCTTAGGGTTTCATCGAAAACCTCAACAGTGACTTTGACTGTTCCAGTCTGGACATCGATCCGCGGATTGATCAATTTGACATCGCCTTTGAACACATTTCCCTTCAAGATCTCAGTCATTACCTCTGCGGACATTCCGATCTTGAGCTTAATGGCATCTGAAGTGGGAACAGAAACACGGAGTAACAGAGGCTTGAAATCCTCGATGGTATAGACCTGTTGGTTGGAGTTGACCCGATCGCCCATTTCGATTAAGCGCTCTGTAATGTAGCCTTCGGAAAGAGCCCGGATCTTGGTCCAGTTCAGCTGGAGCTGGAGGTTTTTAAAGCTCTCCATGCGGTTTTGGTAATCGAGCTGGCGTTGTTTGTACACTGCTTCTTGAGTTTGGAAATCCTGTTCAGAGATGAGATCGCGCTTGATTAACTCTTGATTGCGGTTGTAGTTCTTTTCCGCCTCTTCCAGGCTGAGCTTGGCCTGTTCCAGTTGGATCTTGGCCTGCTCAAAGCTGATCTTGATTTCTGTGTCGTCGAGAAGGGCCAAAATATCGTTTTCTTTGACATAAGCCCCCTCTTCCTTCACTATCTTCTTGACATAAGCGGAAAGACGGGAGAATACCTCAACTTTCCTTTCTGGCTCCACAATGCCATTGAGAACAAGGTAAGAGCTTAGGTTTTGCCGGTTAACCGATTCCACGCTCACTGGGACTTCATCACCGCCACCAATTGCGCTGTCTCGATCCCGAACCATTGCAAGCATTTCAGGGATCTTTTCCTTTGGAATGCGTCCGGATTTGATGGCCTTTTTCAGCCGGTCAGGGATGTCGAGCTTATCGACGTCTATGTCTTTGCCGCTCTGCGGTTTGGATCCGTGTTTTTGACCGGGATCTGTCGACCTTTTACTTTTCTCTTCGGCTTTTTCGGCTTGTGGTTTAGCCGATTTTTGTGGATCCCTGTCCGAACCGCTGTCTCCAGATTTTCCGCAACTCACAACCAGGGCCAAGGAAACTACCAGTATAAAGACAAGATATTTTCGCATTGTCAATCACCTTATTTAACTTCTGTTAATTTATATTCTGCCGAACAGTCTCAGTTTCCGGATTGCGCTTCCCGGCAACTTTCCGAACGGCATAATTTCTCTCGCCACTCGCCTTTAATATATAGACTCTCACTCAAGCGACTATATTTATTAGACGAAAATGGATGGAATTTCTTCCTTTTTTTGATGATTTCTATGTAAATTATATAATATTCTATTCTACCCTAAAACTCAAGTGAGAGGGAACGTCCCCTGTGGGGAAACCCTTTCTGTTCAGGTTTTGTTCTAAATATAGAAGAGAAAGAGTGTCCTTCTCGGGAAGGTCTCCACTGTTTGCCGAATATAAAGCACAAGCAGTATTATTCCAATCCTCTGGGATGATTAATAATATAACTTGATAGAAATCCTTGCCCTCTGACGTGTCACTCTTGCCCGCACAGAGTAGGTCGACCTTAATCTAGCTCGATGACTGAAAAGGTTTAGGTTAGATATTGAACGGTTTCAGGCTAACTGCGTAAGTGCAGGCTTTCCGAACAAACAGAGATTATTTATACCGTATCCACTTTATCGCTTCTTTGATGGATGGCTTTTTCCCGTACATTAAAATACCCACGCGGTAGATTTTAGAGACAATATAAATCAAAATCGCTGTCGAGATTACCATTGTTAAGATCGAAAGATAAGCACCTGAAGGAATCATAGGATCGCTCACCGCAATGCGGGCAAACATGACCATTGGCGTAAATGGCGGGAATAGCGAGACCCAGAATGCTCGGGCGGTATCGGGATTCTGAGCTACGGTAAACATAATGAAATACCCCATAATAAAGAAAAATATCAGAGGCATCTGGTATTGTTGACCTTCATCCTCTGTGTTCACCATTGCTCCCAGTGCAGCGTATAAACCGGAATAGAAGACAAATCCAAGCAAGAAAAAAAGGATCATGAATCCAAATACTGGTGCAGTAAAATGGAGCTGACGGATGATTCTGAGAAATTCGGGAGATGACAGACCAAAACGACGAAACAGGGGCTCAGCATAAGTAACGGCAGCCAGCATAAACCCGCCGAATATCACCAGCTGAGTGAGACCCAATCCGCAAACACCAACGATTTTGCCGAACATGAGTTCAAGGGGCTTTATAGCAGAGACAATACTCTCTGTAATCCGTTGAGATTTTTCTTCAATAACACTTCGCATCAGGATCTGTCCGTATATCATCATCATGAGAAACATGACATATGTGAGGATGTAGGTCAGGATATAGCTGGAAATACCGCTTTTTTTGATTTCTCCTTTCTCAGTAACCTGGTGGCTAACCAGACTCACCTTTCCTTGGTCCATTTCCTTGCGGATTTCATCTGCTGGGAGTCCTTTGTTTTTAAGCCGATAGTTAGTAACAATCCATGATAAGGTTCTGGAAAATGATTCCTGCTCTTCAAAATCGCTGACGTTCTTGGCAGAATACCTTACTTTTCGAGATTCGACAACGTCTTCCGGAATTATCAAGTATCCGTAAATTTCTTTCTGCATTACCTTGGATTGAAAAGTTTCAAGAGAGGCTTCCATGCTATCCGAGGGTACTTTTTTCAAGGTGAATCGATACTTTGGCTCTCCGTTCTTTAATTTGCCTGACTGAATCCTGGCGAATTCATCAAAAATCATTCCTGTTTGGTCGACGATATAATATGTCCGGGTAGAAGGCTTGAAAAGCGTCCTAACGATGAAAATACCAGAAAAAAGAAGCACTAATATGATAGGAAATAAGATCGTCCCGATAATGAATCCCTTGGTCTTCGCCCTGGTAACATATTCTCTTTCAATAATGGCAAGTACTTTTTTACTCATTATTCAGCTCCTCCAGTATTCGTTGCCCTGACCGATTCAATAAATATGTCATTCAATGAGGGTTCTTTGATTTCAAATTTCCGGATGGTTGCTGAGTGCATGGCGTTTTTTAGAATCTCTTGTGCATCGCTATTCGAGGTTATTTGGATTTCCGCAGCGTTTCCGTAATT
>CP070825.1:1293372-1296451 GCA_020344415.1 Candidatus Aminicenantota bacterium | reverse complement strand
AGACCCACGTGCGGCTGCACTTGGAGTACTTGCCCTGTTATCAACCGGGATTGAACGTTCAGGAGCGAATCTGGCGTCAGGTTCGCTATGAGGCAACGACAAACCAGTGGTTTGAGAGTTTGGATGATACCTGGTTTAAGATTCAACGAACTACCCGTTCTTGGACACCAAACAAGATAAAGCGTTTATGTAAAATTACTTAATACGTTTGTATTAGGGAATCCTAGAAAACCTGATGATATTGCCATAGCTATCCAGAAGCTGTTGAAAGATATGAAATATAGAAATGGTCTTGTGAAAAAAGGATTAAGATGGGTGAAGATATTTTCATGGAAGAAATGCGCTGAAGAGACACTTGATGTTTATAGAAGAGTATACAAGAGACTGGATAATTTTAAATTAGCACATCTGTTTCTCTGTTTTAATATGAGGATATTGATGTTGAATCCTCCCTATTTTCCGAAGTTCTCAAGAGCATCTAGGAGTCCGGGAGCGAGTAAAGGGGGGTTGTGTGTATTATCCAATATGGCTAGCTTATGTTACTGCGCTTCTTGAAAAGAATGATCATACTGCAGAGTTACTGGACGGAGCAGCAGAAGGAAAAAGCAAATGCTAAGTGAAAAGAATTGCAGAAAAATTCAATCCAACTATTGTGGTGATAGATACAACAAAACCAAGCATATCTAATGATATAAAGATTGCTGAGGCTTTGGAAAAAGCATTTCCCACAGCATTTATTGCTCTTGTAAGGGCGCATGCTTCTACTCCTCCTGTTGAGACTTTAAAAGTAAAGAATCCACCGGCAGAACCGGTGGCTTTGAAGGACTTGCCATTAAGGATGTACGCTATTTTGTTTTTACAACATACCTGAACTACACCATCCCGCAAAGCGGGAGGGTTTTGTAAATACTAACATGAAAGTCATCTTTTTAAATCCTCCGTATTTTCCACGATTCTCAAGAGAATCCCGCAGTCCCGGCGTAACCAAAAGCGGTACACTCTATTATCCGAAATGGCTGGGATATGCCGCTGGGGCTGCTATCAAGGAAGGCCATGAAGTGGAACTCAATGACGCTACGGCTGCGAATGTATCGACTCAGTACGTGATCGACAAAATAAAAAACAAAGGCATAGAAGCGCTCGTTTGCGATACATCGACTCCAAGTATTGTAAATGATATTAAAGTTATTGATGAAATCAATTCCAAGGTCCCCAGACTTCACATCATTCTGGTAGGAAGGCACGTATCGGCACTCCCCGATGAAACCTTTAAAATGTCTCAATCCTTTGATTTCATAGCTATTCGTGAATATGAATATACGGTCAGAGATTGGTTAGCTGCTTTGAAGTCAGGTGCTTCCATGGCGAGTGTCGAAGGCCTTGTGTGGAAAAACGCAAAGGGGGAAGTTATCCATAATAACCTCAGACCCGAAATAAAAAATCTCGATGAACTTCCCTTTGTAACGGAAGTATACAAACGTTTCCTGAACATCAATGAATACGTCTATGGTCATACTTTACATCCGATGGAGGTATTCGATACCAGCAGAGGATGTCCCCACAAATGTACGTTTTGTGTTTATCCTCAAACATTTAGCGGACATAAAATGCGTTATCGCTCCGTGTCAAACGTCGCCGACGAGTTTGATTTCGTTGCCAGTGAATTCTCCGAAGTAAAGCAGATCATGCTGGAAGACGATACGTTTATCATCCATCGCAAACGGACCCTGGAATTGGCAAATGAACTTATTCAACGGGGTAATAAAATCCCTTTTAATTGTAACAGCCGGGCCGATGTCGTTGTCGATCTGAAGTTCTTTAAAACACTTAAAAGAGCGGGAGCCCGTTTATTTTGCGTCGGCTTTGAAAGCGGAGATAATGAGGTGCTGAAACATATGCGAAAAAATCTGGATTTGGAGAAAACAAGGACTTTTATGAAAAACTGCAAAAAAGCGGGAATTATGGTGCATGGATGCTTTATGATGGGGAATCTAAACGAAACGAGGGAAACGCTTCAAAAAACCCTTGATTTAGCGATAGAGCTTAAACCTGATACGGCCCAGTTTTATCCAATAATGGTTTATCCTGGTACCGATGCTTATGAGGAAGCTAAAGAAAAAGGGTGTTTGGTAACGGAGGACTTCACTCAATGGCTTACGAAAGATGGCCTGCATAACAGTGTTGTCAATCTTTCCAATATTTCTCACAAGGAATTGGTAGAGTTTTCCGATTACGCAAGGAAGGAGTTTTATTTCAATCCTTCTTATCTTTTTTATAAAGCCAGACAATCTCTCTTCCATCCGGAAGAAATTAAGAGGAACCTTAAGGGGTTCAAAAAATTAGTTCGATATCTTTTCAAAGGTTCCTTTGCTTAATAAGTTCGTAATTGTTCAGTGATTCATGATTTTTTTTGACAGGATAAATAAACCACCATTATGAGATGTTCTTTGATTATACCGGCGTATAACGCAGGAAAAACGATCCGAAATTGCCTGGAATCCACAATCACCCAAAGCCTGCCTGAAACGGAATATGAGATCATCGTCGTCGATGACGGATCCTCAGATAATACATCCCAGATCGTAAAAAATATCCTGTCACCCTGATTCGGCAAAACAATCAAGGACCCGCGGCAGCAAGAAATCATGGAGCCGGTGCGGCGAGAGGAAAGATACTGGTATTTACAGACTCCGATTGTGAACTTAGTGAAAGTTTTTTAGAGAAAATTATTGCCCCGATGGATACCTGTCAGGAAATCGCAGGCGTTCAAGGACGATATAAAACAAAGCAACGAGAGTTTATCGCGGAATTTCACCAAGTGGAAATGGAAACCCGTTACCAATTAATGTCCCAGAGGAAATATATTGATTTCATTGGTACGTATGCCGCCGCATACAGAAAAGATATTTTCCAAAAGTTTGGAGGTTTCGATACGACGTTTCCTTTAGCCTCCAACGAAGACGTTGAATTTTCGTATTTATTGAGTAAAAATAATAAAAAAATGGTATTTGCTTCGGATGCCATTGTTTATCATCAACATCCAACTTTCATATTCCAATATCTTAAAATTAAATTTATT
>CP070825.1:1290382-1293272 GCA_020344415.1 Candidatus Aminicenantota bacterium | reverse complement strand
TGGAGTTTGGCGAAATCGCTTATTCGATAACCGCTTCATCATCTGCCTCAGCGGAGGATACAAACCCACTAAAAATTGGGAATTCAATGCCCAATGGATCTGGAGCGGAAACCGGGCTTTCAGTCCGGTTAATGAGGAAAGATCAAGGGAGCTTGGACTGCCGTATGTAGAGAGCAAGGATATCATGTCTGATTATCTCTCCGACTACCAGAGCCTTTCGGTCAGGGTGGACCGGAGGTTCTTTTTCAGAAAATCCAACTTGGTAATTTTCCTCGGAGCGCTAAATGCGCTCAACCACAATAACGAACTCCAGCGCACCTGGGATACTTGGGACAACCGCTACGTTTCCGAGTACATGTGGGGTATTATTCCCTATATCGGCGTTGAGTTCGAGTTTTAGATCTTTTTATTTTTTCCAGGGTTAGTTTAAAAAATGGATACGGATTCATCATTGGTCATAGTAGGAAACCCGGGCGAGTTGTCGGTCATGGGGGTAGGGCTCCCGGGGTGAGCGCGAATTTTCGCATGTTTCTCGATAGAGGATACACAATGATCATATTATCGAACTTCAGTGATGCCATGCTTCCTGTCGCAAGAAAAATCAGGAGTTTGTTACCCCTTCAATAGAACGTCCTGCTCAGGGCATAAAGTAGATTAATATTATCTCACATTTGGTTTATTTCCTCGAATACCAAAGAGCACAGCTACGTACTGACACCAAAATTGCTGGGGGACTGCTTTATCATGCAAAACAGAAGGTTAAGACTGGAATACAATGCAACGGAATCCTGGCTGTTCACTGTCATAAAGTTGATAGGGGGAATTATTTCTTTTCAGATACGTACAGAAGCTGTTCGATAATGGACAATATCCTGTTGAATAAGCATTCTAAAATCCCAGGAATTAATTTTGGCATATTTATTGCTTATTAAAATATGAAATACACAGTGGTATGAAGCGCGCATGGAAAACATTTGAGAGGGAAAGACAATGCTTAAAAATTATTTAAAAATCTTACTCAGGAACATGAATAAGCACAAAGGTTATTCCTTTATTAATTTTGCCGGCTTAGCCGTTGGCATGACGTGCTGTATCCTCATCCTGTTATGGGTTCAGGATGAATTAAGCTTCGACAGGTATCACAAGAATGCGGATCGCATCTATCGGATAACTTACGCAGAGGAAATCGGAGATGCATTCGACCATTATGGCCTCTCTCCCTTTCCTGCAGCTCCGGCATTTGCCGCAGAAGTTCCAGGAATAAGCACCTACACAAGGCTATGGCAGCGAACAGGTCTCATCAAGCATGGTGAGGACACTTTTGACGAACGAAACATCTTTTATGTGGATAAAGATTTCTTCCAGATCTTTTCCTACGAGTTTGTCGCGGGAGATCCGGCAGTTTAGGCCTTCGAAATGCACTCGTTATACTGCAGTTTGCCATTTCTATCGTCCTCATTATCAGCACCCTGGTCATTTTGAAGCAATTGAACTTCATGAAAAATCAAAAACTGGGATTTAAAAAAGAGCAGGTTCTTGCGATGTATACCAGAGGTCAAGGCATCGCCCAACAGTCCGGAGCATTCAAGAACGAGTTGAAAAAGGAAGCAGGCATTCAAGAGGTTTCTTATTCCAACGGTATCCCGGGAAAAGCAGAGACTGTCCTGACCGTATTCCTTGAAGGACAGACGGACGATGTGTCATTCACCTTCGATTTCATTTTTGCCGATTATGACTTTCTGAAAACATATGAGATCGACCTCGTCCAAGGACGGGATTTCTCACGGGATTTTGGCGCGGATGAAGAAGGCGCTTTTCTGATAAATGAAACTGCTCGGTCAAAGTTGGGCTGGGGAGAGGAGGTTCTCAGGAAAAAAATCGGATATTCCCGGGAAGTCATGCGGCCGATCGTGGGGATCGTTAAGGATTTTCATTACGAGTCACTCAAACAAGTCATCGGACCTCTAGCCATATTTTTGAGGCCCGGGAGAGGCACCTACCTGTCAATCAAGATGAATACGGATGATATTTCTCAAACCTTATCCCGTATTGAGAAGATCTGGAATACATTCGAGAAAGAGAGAAACTTTGAATACTTTTTCGTTGATGAGAACTTTGATGCCTTATACCACTCCGAAGAGCAGTTGAGCCGCGTCATCATGGTTTTTGCTTGTATAGCGATATTCGTGGCGTGCCTCGGTCTTTTGGGCTTGGCTTCCTACACAGCCGAACAGAAAACCAAAGAAATAGGCATCCGAAAAGTTTTGGGTGCTTCGGTAGGTTCAGTCATGTTTCAGCTCTCACGAAATTTCATCAAGTGGGTTTTGCTCGCGAACATAATTGCCTGGCCGCTGACTTATATTGTCCTCAATAACTACTGGCTGTCTCGTTTTCCTTTCCGGATTTCCCTCGGCTGGTTAACGTTCGCTTCGGCAGGGCTGATGGCTTTGTGTATTGCCCTAGCGACCGTCAGTTTCCAATCCATAAAAGCCGCTCTCGCTAATCCTGTCGATTCAATAAGATATGAATGAATAGTGCATCGAACATGAAGTGCACAAAAATAAAATCCATTGATTTTGCCTTTCTTTACCCCTGCTACTACCAGAGGGATACTGACTTAGTCCAGTTAAAAATACCAACCTATTTTATTCAAAAATTTTCTCCAAAAATCGTATTTCCTAAACATTATGGCGGAAGGGAAGAACTGATGGCAAAATTTGTTAATAAAACAAGGGATGATTTTCCTCTTATAAAGTTTGAATCACCCAAAACAAGAGGCGAGATGTGGCATCTAGAATTTTAATGATCGAATCATAGAGCAAAAAATAGCCTGTCCCCTTTTCCCAGCAAAGGGAAAATCTAAAGCCAACACAATATCATTTGTTTGATC
>CP070825.1:1286964-1290282 GCA_020344415.1 Candidatus Aminicenantota bacterium | reverse complement strand
TCTGAAAAAAGAAAAATTTTCTGCTTTTTCTCTGAATTGCCCATCACACTTTTATCTGTCATCATCAGTATTTTAACAAAGTAGAAATCAATATACAAGTTAGTAAAAAGTTATCTTTAATCTGGAAGGCCGCGTCTTAAGTATGAATAAATACTACGGGATAAAAAGCACCCGTGGATGTCTTCAAAGATATTCACTCCTCTCCATAGTCAGGGTATCAAGTCTTAGCAAATCCAAGGAATTGATTGCTGCACTCGAGCTTTGTTGCGAGGAACGCAGTGACGAAGCAATCTAATCCAGTCCGATACGATCCACAATGAGATCACTGCACTCTCTGCGATCGCTCGTGATGGCCTCCGACCACTCCCTGGACGGAAGAGCGGAAATAACCATTCTTTTTTTTCTGCAAGGATTCTCAGCTCGCCTAATCCGCAGTTGTTCTGAAAATGCAAAAGTAAAAAAATTTATCATATTAGAGTCAATTTTCTTATTTCTTGAACCTCCCTTCAATCCTAAATTGCTTATAATCAACAAATTGAACAAAAAAGAGTTTGGCACAAAACGTGCCTGTCATATTGCTCAATCAATAAATATTTAATTTTCAAAAGAAAAAAATTGAATTATGAGAAAACCTATATAAAATATAAAGTAAATATGAAAATACACGTTGTTATCTCTGGCATTAAATATTCGTTGGAAAAACCATATCTCAACATTTAAACAAGGAGGACCGCTTTATGAGAAATAGCAGAATCAAAAGAAGGGAATTTATCGGAAAAGCCACTCTTGGGCTTTGTTCCACAGGGCTTGCTATTCCATTATTAAAATCAAACGCTTTTTCCTCTGAAAAACCTCAAAAGATTATCTACAGGACTCTCGGAAGAACAAAACTGCGTATTCCTGTGGTCAGCTTTGGAGTGATGAACTCAGACAGCCCGGACCTGATAAAAAGAGCTCTGGATATGGGAGTCAACCATCTGGATACTGCTCATGTTTACCTAAGAGGGAACAGCGAGAGGGTAATTGGTGAGGTCCTTCAAAGGAGCGGAAATAGAGACAAAATCTATGTGGCGACAAAGATGCGTTTTGCAAGGGATCGAGATAAAAACGTCTTCACGCTTAGAGGTACAGAAAGGGAGCCTGGAGCATCGGAAGAAAACTTATTCAAGCAGCTTGAAACGAGTCTCCAGCGTCTCCGAACAGATTATATTGATATTCTCTACCTTCACAGTTGTTATAGTCCTCAGATGGCTGTATACGAACCTTTGATGAACGCGCTCGTTAAAGCGAAGAAGCAGGGTAAGGCGCGGTTTATAGGTGTCACTACCCATAGCAATGAGCCCGATGTTATTCGAGCTTCTGTTGATGCAGGAGTTTATGATGTGGTCTTAGCAGCCTATAATTTTGCTCAAAATCACAGAGATAAAGTGAAAAAGGCCATTAAGTACGCAGCCAGTAAAGGCGTCGGAGTCGTCGCCATGAAAACTCAGGGAGGCAGAAGCATGCAGGAGAGAGGCGAGATAGAAATCAACCATGAGGCGGCCTTGAAATGGGTCCTGCAAGATGAAAATGTCTGCACCACTATCCCTGGAGTGACTACCTTTGAACAGCTTGACCAGAATCTTAGGGTCATGAATAATCTGGCGTTATCAGGGAAAGAAAGAAATGAGATTCAGTTCGCATCGAGCCTAAAAGGAAAAATCTACTGCCAGAACTGCCGTTCGTGCATCCCGACTTGTCCTAGCAATGCAGAGATACCCAACCTCATGAGAGCATTCATGTACGCCAAAGCGTACGGGAACTATGTACAGGCAGGACTGACTGTAGCTGAACTTCCTCGAAAAAAAGGTTTGAATGTCTGCCGGGGCTGCTCATCATGCACAGCTTCCTGCCCGAACGGAATCAATATCGGCTCCCGGGTGAAAACGCTAATCGATGAGAAGCTCTACCTGGGATAAAAAAAAGTCGGAGACTTTTCCCGATTAATATAGTTTTATAATTTCTTAGTAATGACAGTAAAAAGGAATGAGTGGAAGCTCACTAATAATATTTTGAGCCCGCTTAAGATTAACCTGCCAACCTCAAGATGACTTGGAGGAGAAGGTTTGCTCCTTTTTCTAAATCCTCCCATTTTATCATCTCCTGCGGCGAGTGGCTGATTCCGTCCAGACAGGGGATGAATATCATTCCAGGTTCAGCAACACTTGCTAAAATCTGAGCGTCGTGGCCTGCGCCACTGGGAAGTGTCATTAACGGGTATCCCAGCTTCTCGCATTCTTCCTTCATAATATCTATTATTCGAGAAGGGATGCTTACAGGATCTGTCTTATCCACAATCCTTGAGGTGAAGTTCAATCCTCGCGTCGAGGCAACATCCTCCGCAAGAGCCAAGAGCGATTTTTCAAGCTCCTCCAGCGTTTTCTTTGATCCACTCCTGATATCAAGCGAAAAGTCAGCTTGGCCAGGGACAACACTGAATGCTCCGGGTCTCGCATTGACTCTTCCTATTGTCACCATGCTTCCATAGTGTTTTGTCGCCACATGCTGGGTACTCTTGAGGGCAAAGTCTGCTAAGCCTAGGAAAGCATCATGACGAAGCTCAAGGGGTGTGGTCCCCGAATGGCTTGCTTCTCCTAAAAAAGAACACGACTTGTGATGCTTCCCTGCGATGTGTTCCACAATTCCTATGGGTTTGTTTTCTGTCTCGAGCACAATGCCCTGTTCGATGTGTATTTCAAGAAAGGCTTCTATATCCGGCCTCTGCTTGTGAGCCTCCATGATGCTCTCGATAGAGAATTCTGTTCCCTTTAAAATTTCTGGAAGAGTAGTACCGAATTGGGTGAGATCCTTTTCTAAAATTTCTTGATTTAGCTGTCCTGTGAATGCGCGGCTCCCCATGAAATCACCCACAAGGTTTCCCTCTTCATCCGTAAAAGAAGCAACCTCCAGAGGTTTGGAAGGATTCAGACCCTCCTCTTTTATTCTTCTTAAGCATTCAAGAGCCGACAGAACTCCGACCGGACCGTCAAATTTTCCGCCGTTAATTACAGAATCGATATGCGAGCCGGCCATTATTGTTTTTCCTTTTCCTTCCAGTCGGCCAAATATGTTGCCTGCTCCGTCCTGACGAAGAGCAAAACCAGCGCTTTCTATCTTCTCTTTTAGCCAGTCCTGCGCTTCAAGGTCGGCCTTGCTGAAAGAGGGCCGAGTTATTCCACCATTCGGGTCGCGGCCGATTTTGGAAAGAGATTCAATATCCTCTTTTAATCTATCAAGGTTTATTCTGATGTCCATGTTGACCTATCTCAATATTTTTCG
>CP070825.1:1283757-1286864 GCA_020344415.1 Candidatus Aminicenantota bacterium | reverse complement strand
GATCTTATCATCAGAGATTTTCGATTATATCAACCTTGCTGTGATGAAGAATTATCCTCATTCAATTTTACATTTTAGAGTGACACAAAAGACAGAAGATCTGTTTGAGATCGAGGTGGTTCCTGGAAGCGGACCAATGGAAAGAGCAGAACATCTCTTCGAGCATTTGATGAAAAAACAATTGGGAAAAAATATTCAAATACATTTTAGAAGGGTCCCCAGTATTGGAAGAGTACCTTCAGGTAAACTAAGGTATTTCATATCAGAAATAAACAAGTGAGCCAAGATTTTCCTTTGAAATTATTTGGTATGTATCAAGAGAAAATATAGGCATAAAATGGGGCGTTTCAAATTTTCTGAGGTCCGTAAGTGGCCGGCACCTCCCCACCCAACCTGGCAATCAAAGAAGAGCCGAAATCGGGTATTCCAATTCTTAAACGATGAGAAGGTAAGGTCGCCCCGTGGGCTGAGGCTAAATATTGGTTCAGGAAGCCGGCGCCTCGACACAGAAACGCTGAATCTGGATCTTTTAGTCGGAGAAGATGTAGACATTCAGGGAAATTTGTTACACCTCCCGATCAAAGATGAGATTGTGGAAACCGTGGTGTGCACTGGAGTGCTAGAGCATGTTTCTGATCCCCATAAGGCTGTGGAGGAAATCTACAGAGTACTTAAATTTAGGGGAAGAGTGTTTTTGGAGATACCCTTCATACAAACAGTCCATGCCTCACCAACAGATTTTTACCGTTGGACACCAGATGGAATACGGCAATTAATGCGTACTTTTGCCGTAATCGAGTTTCATGTTGTGGCTGGCCCTGCTTCAGCCCTTGCTTGGCAGTTCCAAGAGACTATGGCCATGTTGTTTAGCTTGAATGATAAGACTCTTTACAAAATAGGTTTGAGGGTTTTCGGATGGTTGGCTGTGCCCCTGTCGTGGCTGGATATCCTGCTGGAGCGGAATCCAATGGCATGGCATGCAGCCTCTGGCTTTGCTTTAACAGCCGTGAAACGCCAACGTCCAGAAGGAAAGGAATAAAAACTTGCAAGATCTTGAGGTCAGTTTTAAATCAGCATTCTGGCAGCCAGCTGTTAGTGTTAAACGACCATTTGTACGCTATCCCAATAAAGAGGCTTCGCCTGGGTATGCTTGGCGGTACTCATCTGAAAACAACCAAATAAACTTATCCGTGGTCATCCCAACTTCCGATGCGTATCGAGGCGGTTATTTTCTGAAATTGCTCTCTCAGATTGGCTGTCAAGATTATTCAAATTTCGAGCTTATAGTGGTACGAGGTGATCCTAGACAGGGGCGGGCCATCAACACCGGAGCATCTCTTGCTCAGGGCATATATCTACTAACCCTGGATGATGATACCTCGCTGCCGGATACCAAGACCTTCAGCAAACTGGTAGCCGTCATGGAGGTGCACCCGGAAATAGGGATAGGCGGAGGTAACAATATCATTCCATCAGATGCGAGCCCTTTCGTGCGACGGGTTATGCAGCAGATTCCGCGACGTTCCTGGCTGGCAGTCCAGACAATCACCGACTCGGACCTAGCCGAGCATCCCTGCATGATAATGCGAAAAAATGAATTCGAGGCAATGGGGGGAGAGAATGAACTGATCCCTAGGGGCCTGGATCCTTACTTGCGTCAAGAATTTCGTAAGTTGGGAAAACGGGTTGTGGTCGTACCGGGAGTTAGCTATCACCATCTGCCTCCAGATAGCTTGAACAAGCTACTCAAACAGTCTTTCCGGAACGGACGGCAGGCAGCGTACGTCAACCGCAACTATCCCCAATGGGTGATCGAAACACCGAACAAGCACGGCACATTTGTTCTGCGGCGAACGTTATGGCTAAGGATCCCGCGCTATCCGCTGCGTCTGATAAGCACTCTAGTGACAGGGCGATGGATGTGGTTTATATATCAAATATTTTATGCCTCGGGTTTCGTTTTCTTCTGGTTAACTAACATTTGGAAATCTCCCACGAATAGAGGGTAGAGGGATCATACATGGTTCTTGATAATATTTCAGACAAACCGAAGAAAATTCTGCTGATTGCGGTTGACTTCCCACCTGTAAGCGGGGGGATTTCTATATCCATATATAATTTCTGGCGCTATTTCCCTTCAGATAGAATCGTCGTCCTTGCTCCCTTTCACAAGGGAGGCAGGAGCTTCGATATAAAACAAAACTTTACAATTTACAGGACAAAAAAGCAGAGGGGGAACTCTCTTACAGGTAAAATGCGGACTGTTTTCGACCTGTTTCTAGAAACCAAGAGGGTAATTAAAAAAGAACAGATAAAAGGAATTCATTGTCTGCATCTCAATTCAACGGCATTAATCGGATATTTCCTCAAGATATTCAGAGGAATTGATTATTCTGTTTACATATTTGGGGCAGAGTTTGCAAAACATAAGGGTCTGAAATGGTTACAAAAGATACTTCTAAATAAGGCAAAAAGGCTCATTGTGATCTCAGAATTTGCTAAGGACGTAGTGATAAGAGAAGGGGTAAGGAATAGAAGGTTCATCAAGGCGAGCCCGGGGGTAGACCTAAAGAAATTTCAACCAGGTCTCGATTGCCAAGAGATTGTCAATCGGTACCAGCTACAGGGGAAAAAGGTAATCTTTACTGTATCCCGGCTGGCTCCTAATAAAGGATTTGATACTGCACTCAAGGCTCTTCCAGTGGTACTGAGGAGAATGCCCGGAGTTGTCTATGTTATCGGTGGCGAAGGCCCCTGTGGTATGGAACTAAAGGCACTCGCGAAATCATTGAATTTGCAAGACAGGGTTATCTTTGTGGGTTTTATACCTGATGATGATCTACCTCGGTACTATGAACTTTGCGATGTCTTCCTGCTCCTAACGAGAGAAATTAAGGAAAAGGGGAATGTAGAAGGATTTGGAATGGTTTTCATCGAGGCAAACGCCTGCGGGAAGGCCGTGGTTGGCGGGAAGGCTGGGGGAACGCCTGAGGCGATTGTTGACGGAAAAACTGAATTTCTCGTGGATCCGCTGAATTTGAGTGAGATATCTGAGAAACTCATCCAGCTCTTGGCGAATGAAGATTTGGCCAAACGCTTGGGAGACG
>CP070825.1:1275024-1283657 GCA_020344415.1 Candidatus Aminicenantota bacterium | reverse complement strand
TCGCGCCGCGGCAATCCTCTGTTGCGAGCGCAGCGTGGCAATCCTCTATCACGAGCGTAGCTTGGTGATCCCTACATTTACATGAGATTGCGCAGCCCGTTCCGAGCAACGCGAGGAATCTCTTCCATTCCTCGCAATGACGTGCTTTTTTTGTAGAGGCTAGATTCATCAGTGGAAAAAGGGGACTGTCCCCTTTTCTGTAGGGGCTTGATTCATCAAACCCTTCCTTCTTTTTTGTCATTTTATCTTTCGCAGCGACGTCTACGATAACCTCGGTCCGTTAATAGTTCCGGCTAATTGGAAAAGCGAAAATAGATGACGTCTCCGTCCTGAACATTGTATTCTTTTCCTTCCAGGCGAACTGCGGCTTTTTCTTTGGCATTTTTAAAAGAGCCGAATTCGAGGAGGTCTTTCCAGGGAATAACCTCAGCGCGGATAAAACCCTTTTCTATATCTGAATGGATCACTCCTGCAGCTTTGAGTGCAGTCGTGTTTCCCCTCACGGTCCACGCTTTAACCTCGTCTTTCCCGATAGTAAAGAAAGTAATAGCCTGGAGAAGGTCATAGGACGCTTTTAAAAATTTTGGAGCACTCAACTCTTTGAGATTATATTCGGAGAGAAAAGTCTCCCTTTCTTCATCTTCCAATTCCATGATTTCTGCCTCAATCTTGCCGCAAAAAGCCGCTGTTGTTACTCCTTTTTTTTGAGACGAATATATCTTTTCGGGATTTTCAATTAGCGGAATGTCCTTCTCATCGACATTAATCATATGGATGAGAGATTTCTGGCTCAGAAAAGCGAAGCTGCTGATGAGTTTTCCTTCCTCTGGAGAAAGTTCAGCTTCGCGAAGTGCTTGTCCTTTCTCAAGAAGAGAGCGGAGTTGGAGGAGAAGTTCCTTTTCTCTTTCTCCTTCCGGATTCTTGGCTCTTTTTAGCTCCTTTTCTAATTTTTCGAGTCTCGATTCTATCGATACGAGATCAGATAGCGTCAATTCATCTTCCATGGAATGAATGTCCTCTTCGGGGCTGATCTTACCTTTAGGATGAGGGATTTGAGCATCGATGAAGCCTCTTGCGACATGGGTGAGTCCATCAGCCTGCCGCAGGTAATTCAGATAGGTCGTACTTTTGACCTCGCCGAACGATATCCCAGCTAAATCAATGAAATCAACCGTGGCAGGCTTTTTTTCCTTCTCAGAATAGAGAGACCATATTTTCTCTAAACGCGGGTCAGGAACGGGATGTGTTCTGAGGTTTGGTTCTTTTTTCCCGTTCTCATAAGCTTTGACTTCTATCTTTGCTCCAGTCAGGAGATTGAATAAAGTTGTTTTCCCTGTTTTTGGATAGCCAAAGAGGGTAAAATTCATGATTATAGTATAATATAACAAAATAAGAAATGCCATTGGGGTCAGGCTTTCATAAGTTTTATAAATTGTAGTTTGATTGGGCATAATTATGATAAAGTTATAAAACTTATGAAAGCCTGACCCCATTAATATAACTTGATTAATTGTATAAGTTAACTATAATAGTATTCTCTGGAGTAGTCATATGAAAAAGTCAAAAGCGATTCTTCTCCTATTGCGGCTTCCCTTCTTGACTGTCACAGTAGGGGCTGTTTTATTAGGCACGGCTTTTGCTTGGTGGCAAACAGGCCGCTTCGGTCTAGGTTTCTTCCTTCTCGCTTTCGCAGGGGCCTGTTTTCTTCATATCGCCTGTAACGTAGCGAATGACTACTTTGATTTTAAGAGCGGAAACGATGCTGCGAACCTAAATGCCTTGGTTCCTTTTTCCGGTGGAAGCCGAATGGTTTTAGACGGGTTTGTTAAACCTGGAGAGGCCTTGGCTGTTTCGATCGTCTTTGCCTGTTTAGGCTCAGCAATCGGGCTGTATCTCAATGCTGTTTTAAATGGTAATGTCATTTTGTTCATCGGGTTGGGTGCCCTATTTTTTGTCTTTAGCTATAACGGTGTTCCCATACGCCTTGTCAATAGAGGTGTCGGAGAGCTTGCCATATTCTTAGCTTGGGGGCCTTTGATGGTCATAGGCGCTTACTATGTCCAAGCTGAGTCGTTTTCCTCGTTTTGGCCTTTGATCGCAGCTATTCCCTCAGGCGTTTTGACCACTCTAGTCTTATTGATTAATGAGTTCGCTGATAGAGAAGCCGACCTCTCCACGGGAAGAAAAACCTGGGTAATCCTTTTCGGCTTTAAGAAGAGTTTCCTTGTCTATTTGAGTTTAGCTCTCAGTTGTTATGTTTTGGTATTGATTGGAGTGCTTTTTGGAGGATGGCCGTTGTGGTCGTTCCTAGTTCTCATTACTCTTCCTCTGCCTTTCATGGCCTTCAAAACAGGAATGAAGAATCTGGAAAACTGGAGCGGCTTTCTCCCGGCTGTTAAAGCAACTATATTGATGAATTTGGCGTTCTTGATTATACTAAGCATTTCATTTGTGATTTGAGATGAAAGAAGAAAAGAAAAAACGAGAACAGGGCGTTTTCCGGGAGTACTTTGAGCTGATCGCCGAAACCGCTGTATTTGTATTTTTTGTCATGACTTTTGTGGTCCAGGCCTTCCAAATTCCTACAGGTTCCATGGAGCCTACCTTGCTTATCGGTGATTTTCTTCTTGTGAATAAGCTTGCTTACACGCAGTCTAGTTCATTCTTAGATGAGAAAATCCTTCCCCGTAAAAAAATAGAGAGAGGTGATATTGTTGTCTTTAAATTCCCAAGGGACCTATACAAGGATTATGTCAAAAGGGTGATCGCCTTAGAAGGTGAGAAAGTTGAAATCAAGAACAACCAGGTCTATGTGAACGATCAGCCCATCCCTGAAGAATATAAAGTCCATCTGCACAACCAGGATTATTCTGGAAGCGAAAATTATAATTATGAAAATGTCATAAGAGGTCGCTACGGCCCTATCGTGGTCCCCCCTGGTCATTGTTTCGTCATGGGAGACAACAGAGATAACAGCAGCGACAGCCGGGAGTGGGGAACTCTGCCTCTTAATAATATTAAGGGCAGGCCTTGGCTTGTTTATTTTTCATATCGAGCAGAACCAGGGTCTCATGAGAAGACAAGCCTTAGAGAGCGATTGAAAAAGATTGCAAGATTCATTCCAGAAGCAAGATGGAAGCGCATCCTCACCATGGTAAAATAAAAACACTTCACCCCTGGGTTATTTTGGTTTTTTCTTTATCGTAACCTCATCGTAGGAAAAAATATAAGGGACCGGATTCTCTGCTGTAAACTCATCCACGAATATAGAACTCCGCACTATTCCATCCATGTCTTTGCCAACCAGAAGCCCTAAGTAATAGAGTAGGGTAGGGGCTATATCGATGAGTCTAGTTCCTTCAATATTTTTTCCCTTGGCTATGCTTTTTCCGTAGAAAAAGACTACTCCTTCTGGCGCATTTTCATGATAGGCCGAGACGTCGGGATTTCCTAGGAACCGCTCCACGACTCTTTTCCAGAGAGGAAGAGGTTCTATTCCATGCGGTGAGTAGATAATTAATAACTCGTCCTCCTTCATAGAGGCTAAGTATTTGCCGATGATTAGATCATAAAACTGATAATATTTTTCAATTACAGAACTGTATTTGTTGATTTCTTCCTGATTTATATCCCCGAATAAATCAGGAAAGCTGTATTTATAAAAATAGGTTTCGACAATGTTTAGGCCGTTCAACAGGAAGTAGACGAGCTGTGGCTGGGTCTGAATTTTATCTTCCATGACTTTCTCTTCAAATTCGTAATCCCGAAAAAAAGCCTCTTGGAGTTTGTTAAAAACATCGCTTGTTTCATACTGCAGTTCCTGGAAGAAAGAATGGAAGAGTTTTTCCGTCTTTTCGCTGGGACTGGCTTTGCCTCTCTGGTAGGGCCAATCTCTCTTAAGGTAGCTTATATCATTGTCTTTAAAAATCTCCCAGATATCTTTTGTGATGGGTGCTGATTGATTGGCTGTTATTCGAAGCAGGCCGAGTCTTTCCAATTGTCTGAAAAAAGTATAATGGGGAAAGATTTCGATTTCTGCATTGGGATTCAAAAGGAGATACTTGAAAATTGATATTTGACGATGTTTAGCAGGGAGTTTGCCCGTGTTGAAGGAGTTATTAAGGGCAAGGGGTTCACTGGGGGATAAGGTTTCCAGCTTTCCCCAGGTCCCATTTTCCACGAACCAGGAAAAATTGGGGAGTTTTCCATCATTAATAAGAGGAATGAGGAAGTCAAAACTCAAGCCTTCAAGACCGATTATGGTCAATTTTTTATCGATTATTTTTGCATCGAGATTGGCAACTTTCACCGGCTCAGATAGAGCAGGATAGTTCAACCTTTGATAGAAGAAAAAAATAATGAGTACTCCAAGGAGTGAAAAATATACCCAGAAGAAATAGATGTTCTTTTTGTAACGATGAAAACCGTAAAATGCTATCAGGCCAAAAATAGCAAGAAGGGTCAGGATGATTGTTTGAGAGTTGAATAAATTTCTGATTTCAGGGCTGAAAAAAGAGAGATAATAGTCTTGATTTGTTTTGAATAACAACAGGAAGAGAACAATAAGAAGAGAGAAGCTAATGGAGAGAAAAGAGGGCGAAACAGTGGCAATTTTAATATTTTTGCCAGAAATAAATTGAAAGATAAAAAAGAGAACCAAACAGAGCAGGCTTATCAGTAGGCCATAGGTGATGGTCAGGAAAAGTGTGAGCTGGCCGAAGAAGAATATTCTGAAGCTGAGATTAATATTCAATTCCAAAATGAGGAGAGAGAGAAGAATCGAAAAGAAAAACCCACTTATTAGTGAATTTATTAAAACCTTCAGAAATTTCATTGATTAAAAATTATCATTTATTTATACAAGCGTCAACGTAAGGAAAAGGGGACAGTCCCCTTTTTCAATCTTTTTTCTATTTCGCCATCGCGAAAGTAATAATGGGATCAGGCTCTGTGCCAGAGGTGTCAGGCCTTGACATTTTAAGAATAAAGGCCTGACCCCATTGCTTGATTGGTTGACCATGACAGGGGAATCGAATAAGATAATGAAAAGTGAAAAAAAACCCAGTTATCGCTTTAATGACAGATTTCGGGGAGGACGATTTTTTTGTTGGTTCCCTTAAAGGCGTGATTGCTAAGATCAATCCTTCAGCTCAGATAATTGATATCACCCATCGCATTCCTTCCTTTGATGTTGGTGCTGCCAGCCTTGTTCTCTTATCTTCTTATAATTATTTTCCTAAAAGGACAATTTTCTTGGTCGTCGTCGATCCTGGCGTTGGTTCCTTTCGCAGGATTCTATTGGCAAAGACAAAAGAATTCTTTTTTATTGCGCCCGATAACGGAGTGCTGAGTTTGGTGATCGAAGATGAAAAAATCGAAAAGCTGATTGAGTTAAAAAACATGAAGTTTTTCCTTCCTCGACTCAGCGGCACTTTCGAAGGGCGGGACAAGATGGCACCAGTTGCAGCCTGGCTTTCAAAGGGCATCTCTTGTGAGGAATTTGGCGCAGAGATCAAACAATATAAAAAGCTAAAAATACAAAAACCTGTTTTAAAAGGAAAAGAAATCATTGGACAAATCGTCTATATAGATAAATTTGGCAATCTGATAACCAACATCCCAGGCCCAATGTTAGATTCGCTGCAAGCTAAATCGAAAAAAGTGAGACTGGTCCTCAACATAAAAGGAATAGAAATTAAATCTTTTGTCCAAAGCTATTCTGATGCTAAAAGAGCGGAGCTTGTTTTTCTTGTTGACAGCTTATGGATGGTAGAGATTGCAGCAAGAGAAGCCTCCGCCGCAAAGAAGCTCAAGGCAAAGATAGGCGATGAAGCTCGAATAATCATCAAGCTATAGCCAAAGAGCAGCATTGAAGGTCGCTAAGCGCTAAAAAGAAAGGGAAGACAATTCAGAGAGACTGAAACAATGGATCATTTTGAAGGGACTATCGAGCATATAATTTACTGCAGCCCGGATACCGGCTACACAGTCTGCAAGTTTGTTCAAGAGGATGGGACGACCATGACTATTGTGGGTACATTTCCACCTCTTTCCCCTGGAGAAATGCTCAAGATAAAAGGGAAATGGGAAATTAATCCCAAGTTCGGACAACAATTCAAAGTAGAAAATTTCACTCCTGTCCTGCCTTCTTCAGCTAAAGGAGTGGAGAAATTTCTCTCTTCAGGATTAATAAAAGGGATAGGTCCAGTGCTTGCCCGGAGAATTGTTAAAAAATTCGGATCTCAAACCATCGATATCCTTTCCAAATCTCCAGAGAAATTAAAGCAAGTTGAGGGAGTGGGCCGTGTTAAATTAAATGAAATAAAGAAGTCCTGGGCTGAACATGAAGATATAAGAGACCTAATCATATTTCTTCAGGAACACAATGTCTCCACTAATTTGGCGACAAAGATTTATAGACACTATGGAGAGAAATCTTATCAAATCTTAAAGACCAATCCCTATCAGATCTGCCATGATATCTGGGGCATCGGCTTTAAAACAGCAGACCAGATCGCTCTGAATCTGGGAATAAGCCCGTCCTCTCCAGAAAGAATAAAAGCCTATATCCTCTTTCTCCTGGAGAAAGATAATGAGCACGGACATGTTTTTTCCCTCCAGAATGATCTAGAAATGAACTGCCAGAAAGATCTTGAAGTCAGCGAAGAGAAAATAAAGGAAGCGATAAAAGAGCTTAAAAAGCAAAAATCAATTATTGTTGAGGACATCGAATCTGATACAGCCATCTACCTTCCCTTTTTCCATACAGCAGAGGAGGAATTGGCACGCTCCATCCATAGCTTAGCCTCTGTTCCTTTTCTTACTCCTACATTCGATGTGGAAGAAGCCATCAAGGACGTGGAGAAAGAGCTGTCCATCCAATTCTCATCTGCCCAGAAACTAGCCATAAAAGAGAGCTTTTACAAGAAGATATTGGTCATAACTGGTGGACCCGGGACAGGAAAAACAACCATCATCAAGGCGGTGGTCGATATTTTTCATAGATGGGAAAGGAAAGTCCTTTTAGCCGCTCCAACCGGAAGGGCTGCCAAGAGGCTGTCTGAAGCAACGGGACAGGAAGCCAAGACAATTCATCGAATATTAGAATTTAATCCTAAGCTTGGAAATTTCAGGCGCAACGAGAAACGTCCTCTGGACGGGGATGCTTTAATAATCGATGAGTTTTCCATGGTGGACTTACCTCTTATGTATCATTTGATTAAGGCTGTTCCATCCCATATGCGCCTAATCTTGGTCGGTGATAAAGATCAGCTTCCCTCTGTTGGACCTGGAAACCTCCTGCATGACATAATTGAATCGGAAGAGGTAGAGGTCGTCAGGCTGGATGAGATTTTCCGCCAGGAAAAAGATAGCCTAATTGTAATTAATGCTCATCGCATCAATCAAGGGAAATCGCTGGTTTATCCTCCCAGAGGAGAGAAAGAGGCTGATTTTTATTTCATCCGTCAAGATGACGAGAAGAAAGCTTTCAGCACTATAATGAGTCTCTGCGGCTGGCGCATTCCCAAAAGACTGCATGTGCCCCAGCTTACCCCACATATTCAGGTTATAAGCCCCATGTATAAAGGCCTTGTTGGAGTTGATAACCTCAACACAGAAATGCAGAAAAGGCTCAATTCTTACAGAGATGGTCTTAAATTCGGTGCGCGGGAGATAAGAGTCCGCGATAAAGTCATGCAGGTCCGAAACAACTATGAAAAGGAAGTCTTCAACGGAGATATCGGATTAGTCGTTCATGTAGATAGGCATAAATACAGAGTAGGAGTGGAATTTTACGGAAGAGTGGTCTTTTATGATAGAGATGAGATAAACGATATTACCCATGCCTACGCGATTTCTGTTCATAAATCGCAAGGAAGTGAATACGAGGCAGTCGTCATGCCACTCCTCACTCAGCATTTCATCATGCTTCAGAGGAATCTATTCTACACAGCGCTCACACGAGCCAAGAAGCTGAGCGTGATCGTCGGTTCATACAAAGCTCTCTACATCGCCATAAAGAACGACAAACCCATCAAGAGAAATTGCCTCCTAGAAGAGAAGCTCGCAAAAATGAAAACCATATAATGAAATTGTCATTGCGAGCGACTGAAAAGGAGTGTGGCAATCCAGACCTTATTAGGCAGGCGCTTGAAGCGGTTTGAAAAATAAGAGGCATTACGATATATTTTGAATAAGCGCGTACGCCTGTAGCTCAGCATGGATAGAGCGAGGGATTCCTAATCCCTAGGTCGCCGGTTCGAATCCGGCCAGGCGTACCAGATTTAATTCGCTGAAAACGAAGAAAAAGACAAAAACAGAGACTATGAAACGCAGAAGGAGAATGAATCAAACAATAGCCTTAATGGAGAGAACAAATTAAGAGTATGATGAAATGCGAAACTATAGCTTAGCTAATCGATTGCTGTTGTCCAAATCCTTTGACGACGCACATCCTCACTCTTATTTTGTCTTGAGTCTGAAAATTGATGCACCAGCGTTTTCCTTTGTTTGTTTCTCTTTGGTAGATGGTTCCGGGAATTACCTCACCGTTAAAAACAAAAGTTAGGCGCTTAGTTTTGGCTTTTGCCATAGCGCCTTGACCTCCTTCAGTTCTATCAATAATGACTGGA
>CP070825.1:1272333-1274924 GCA_020344415.1 Candidatus Aminicenantota bacterium | reverse complement strand
GCATTTTAGAAGCAGAATATTTATGAATGAGAGAAATGTCAAACACCATAATATTTATCATAATATTTAGATTTGAGAGTTAATTCAGGAAAATGGCGCTAAATGTATATATTTCACGCCGTTTTTAGTCGAACTATTTCGGCTGGAGTTTAGTGCGGCTTCAGAAAGTTAAAGATTTGCAGAAGGTAGAACGAACATGGGGACTGTCTTTATTTATAGAATTCCAACCGAGACACAGCTACGTCTACCTTGAATTCTTTTTCTATATAGGAATAAACTAATCAATCCCTCTTTTTCTGACACAGCCAGCAATTGCAAATTTAGGGAATACGGGTCTACTCTTTTATTTTAATTGATATGCAATAATTGAAAATAGAATTTAGTATTAATCCTTGCCCCTCTGTTCACTGTCATTTTTCAGGCAATAAAGACAGCTTTGTCTAATCCGCTAGAGTCGTTAAGGTATGAAGAGGACTCAAGTCACTCATACCTCAGAGCGTCGACAGGATTGGCACAGGCAGCCTTAATGGACTGGTAGCTGGTTGTCGCTAGAGCAATGGCCAGTGCAAAAAATGCAGAAGCTGCCAGAATTCCTATCGTGATATTAATCCTATAAGCAAAATTCTTTAGCCAGAAATTCATAACCAAGTAAGCTACCGGCCAGGCAATTAAATTTGCAAAAAAAACCCATTTGACGATTTCTTTGGAGAGCATAACGATAATTTCTGATGTGGAGGCCCCCAGAATTTTACGAACGCCTATTTCTTTGGTCTTTTTTTCTGCGGTAAATGAGGCCAATCCAAAAAGTCCAAGACCCGCTATAATTATCCCGAGGAGTGTAAAGACACTGAACATCTTTCCAATCTTGTCCTCTGATTGATATTCCCTGTTGAAATAGGAATCTAGAAAATAAAAATCGAAAGGATAACCCGGGAAAATTTCTTCCCATTTGGTTTTAACAAATGCCAGGGTTCTATTCAAATTTATTGTATTTAGGCTCAAGGTGATAAATTCAAACGCGGGGGGCTCCCAAAAGAGGGCGAGAGGTTCTATTTCAGTTTGCAAACCCTGGTAATGAAAATCCTCAATGACTCCAATGACTTTACCTGAATAGACACTGTCCAGTTCTTTTCCAATAGCTTCTTCAGGTGACCAGCCATATTCTTTAGCCGCACTCCGGTTGATGATCATTGCCTCCTCTTTATCGGTGCTGAACTCCCGGCTGAATAATCTTCCGGCAGCAAGTCGAACTCCATATTCCTCAAGAAAATCAGGCCCGACATAGAGATGGTTTAATACACGGCTGTCGCTTTCACCCCCTCCCACCAGTTGGGTGTCCCAACGTCCCAGTCTCTGGCCAATGATATGAGAGGATACGGCCGTTCCGGTTATGGACGAGTGTTCTGAAAAAGAAGCCTTGACTGTTTCATAATTGTCCCCAAGAGACAGGATGCCGCGGACTGGGATTATCAATTTTTGTTCTTTTTCAAAACCAAGGTACTGGTTTTTCATGAAATTTATCTGGCCGTACATGACGAGGGTACCCGCTATAAGAGCAATAGAAATGGCAAATTGACTAACCACCAAGGCTCTGCGCAAGGTTGATCCCTTTAAGCCTGAAATAACGCCGGCCTTCATAACCTTGATCGGTTGAAAAGCCGAAAGAAAAAAAGCCGGATAAGCACTTGCCGCCAAGCTCACAAACAGAATCAGAATGGACATAAAAATTATTAAAGATGGACTCAGCAAATCAGCCTCGGTAAAGGTTTTACCGGATATGTTATTCACAAGAGGAAAGAGTAAATTCATAAGTAACACTGCAAGAAAAAGTGCCAGAACTATAATAACAAGAGATTCGCTCAGGAATTGTCTTATCAACTGACTGCGATTCGCTCCAATCACCTTGCGAATTCCAACCTCCTTGGCTCTTTTTGTTGATCGAGCCGTACTCAGGTTGATGAAGTTCATGCAGGCGATCAAAAGTACAAATAAACCGATCGCAGAAAGGATATAGAGATAAAGTGGATTCATAGATGGCTCAGTTTCATTTCGCAGGTGAGAAAATAAATGAATGTCCGCAACCGGTTGGAGAAAATATGTTATCGATTCATCGGATCGCATCAGGTCCTTTGGAGCATATGTGCGGGCCATCCCTGCCAGGGGCTCTTTCAGATCTTCAGCATTCACTTGTGGTTTTAGTTTTATGTAAACATGGAAATTTCCGAGAAACCATCTGTCAAAAGGATATTGGCCCTCAAGAGTTTTCATAGAAACAAAAGTGTCGTATTTGAAATGGGTATTTTGTGGAGGATCGGCGACAACTCCCGTGACTTCATAATCACGTGAATTGATAACAAGTGTCTGTCCAATAGGGTTTGCATTACCAAAATATTTCTTGGCCACTCGATCGCTGATCACTATTGTGCCTGGACGGTCAAAGGATGTTTGTGCCTCGCCCTTCAGGAATGGAATGGTCAGAATATCAAAGAGTTCAGGGTCTGCAAATATACGGGAATCTTCGTAAAATTTCTTATCTCCTTTTTCAACAAGACCGCCAGAAACTCGAATAGCTTTGGCTACTTTATCCACCT
>CP070825.1:1268325-1272233 GCA_020344415.1 Candidatus Aminicenantota bacterium | reverse complement strand
TAAATGTCAATACTGTGAGAGAGTCTATGGAAAGGATGACGTGGAGATAAAAAGAAAATGAAATTGGATATTTTGCAGGAGGTTGAATTATGGCATTAAAAAGAAATTGCTTTGTCCTATCTGGCTTAAAGAATCCCCGGCATTTTAAATCTCTCTCCAGCTTGCTTCTATTTTTATTAATTTTTTCTCTTTCTTTTTCGCCTGTTGAAGGCAAATCCAAGCAGTCCCTCTATTTTCCCTCAAAGGGTGATGCCTGGGAAAAACGAAAACCAGAAGACCTGGGTATGGACTCAAATCTTTTGCAGCAAGCGGTTGAGTTCGCGATGAAAAACGAATGGAAGGGTCCCAAAGATTTGAAGAAAGCCATTGAGCGCAGCTTTTCGCGAGAACCTTTCTTCTCGATAATAGGGCCTACGAAAGAGCGAGGTGAGACAAACGGCGTAGTCATAAAGAATGGCTATATCGTAGCGGAATGGGGTGATACCAAACGTGTAGACATGACCTTCAGTGTTACAAAAAGCTATCTTTCCACAGTAGCGGGACTTGCTCTGGATGCTGGCTTAATTCGTGACGTCCAAGATCCACTAAAGAAATATGTGAAAGACGGTAAATTCGACTCTGAACACAACGCCAAAATAACCTGGCATCACCTGCTGAACCAGACATCCGACTGGTCTGGAACTCTCTGGGACAGACAGGACTGGGCAGACAGGCCCCCTAGAGATGCCACATGGGATAAAATCAGAAACCGCGAACTGAAAGAGCCGGGCACAAATTTTAAATACAATGATGTCAGGGTCAATTTGCTGGCCTATTCGCTCCTCCAGGTTTGGCGCCTGCCGCTTCCTGTTATTCTCTGCGAGAAGATCATGGACCGCATAGGCGCTTCCTCGACTTGGCGCTGGCACGGCTACAAAAATTCATGGGTTCTTATAGATGGGATGAAAGTGGAGTCAGTCAGCGGCGGCGGACACTGGGGGGGAGGTATGTTCATCAGTACACGGGATCAAGCCCGGTTTGGGCTTCTTTTCCTCCGCAAGGGAAACTGGAGCGGAAAACAGCTTATTTCACAAAAGTGGGTAAGAATGATTCAAGTCCCGACACCGGTTGTTCCTGTATATGGCTATATGTGGTGGTTGAACACAAAAAAACAGCGGATCCCCAGTGCGCCTGAATCTGTATATTTTGCGGCAGGATTCGGAGGAAACTATATAGTCGTGGATAACGAACATGATCTAGTCATTGTTATCCGGTGGACCGGCGATTTGGACGGAATAATTAAGCGGATTCTTGAATCGATAAAATAAGCGATCTTCCCTTTATCTAAACAGGGCCAGATCTTGCTTTTTGTCTTTTGATCGTAGTTCCTGTCTCGTCTTTTTCATAATGAAATAGGGAGTCAGGTCTCGCCTCGTGCCTCTAGCTTTTAAGGTCTTTTTTAACTGTCATAAACTTCTTTGGTAAGTTTTTTGACAGCTCCTAGGATGTGTGCTATTTTGCCCCTTAGCTCTGAAAGCCAAGATTAATGAATGCTTGTTTTATGTTTTAGGGAGGCTTTAGTAAATGAGAACAAAAAGCACAATTCTCTCATTATTAATATTAATTATTTCAGGGAGCTATCTAATCGCACTGGACCAGGGGGAGAGAAGTCCTCTTCTTGATTCGTGGGAACAGTACCTCGAGCTAAAAAAAAGCTCTAAGTTCAACCTTGATTGGATTTCTTTGGGGCCAGTGATGAATTCAGCAAGGGTTGAAGCTGTTCAGTGTGATCCTGCAAATCCAGGAACGATGTATGTAGCTTTTGGGTCGGGAAATCTCTGGAAGACAACTAATCATGCTCTGACCTGGAAGCCGATTTTTGAAAATCAGTCAGCCCTTGGTATCGGCGACATTGCCCTAGCTCCGTCAAACCCAAATATCATCTGGCTTGGCTCAGGAGAGAGCCTCAAAAAGGCGAGGAATTTCACCATGCCGGGCACTGGGGTGTTTAGATCTGATAATGGTGGGGAGACATGGCAGAACATGGGGCTCCCGGATTCCTACCATATCGGGGAAATCGCCGTTCATCCCAAAAATCCAGACATTGTCCTTGTAGCTGTACAGGGCCATTTCTGGTCCACCAACAGAAACCGAGGTCTCTACAGAACAGGTGATGGAGGCAAGACGTGGGAACACGTTCTTTATGTCAACGAGAGAACAGGGGCTAACGATGTTGTGGTCTCTCCTTCCAATCCGGATGTTGTCTATGTCTCTATGTGGGAAGACTATCCTGGCATATCCGGGAAAGAGAGCGGGATTTATAAGAGTATAGATGGAGGGAAAACTTGGGAAAGGCTGGGAGGAGGTCTTCCAGACGGGCCGCAAACAGGACGGATTGGCCTGGCTGTTTCTTGGTCCAACCCTGATAAGGTCTATGCGCTGGTGGATAACCTGAACAAAAAACGTGACCTTGCCGCCGAAGTCTACCTCACCCTTGATGGAGGAAAGACCTGGGAACGGACACATAAAGATGATCTCTACATCTTTCCCGGCATCGGCTGGTATTTTGCCGACTGCTATGTGAATCCTCAGGACGATGAGGAGATTTTTGCGCTTGGTGTTAGAGCTGCACACAGTGAGGATGGCGGCAGGACTTTCAAATTAATCGGTGGGGATGTGTTCCACATTTTTCCTAACCCGTCTGAAGTCCTCCATCTTGATCACTGTGAGATGTGGATCAATCCTGAAAATCCTAACCATCTGGCTCTTGGTAATGATGGAGGCTTCTATGTAAGTTATGATAAGGGGAAATCCTGGATGCATTACAATAACATCCCTGCTGGAGAGTTTTATGATATTTCCGTCGATAATCAAGATCCTTATTACGTGTATGGAGGAGTTCAGGACGATTCATCTGTGTATGGACCGGCGAAGGAATGGAATCCCAAGTATTCAGATGGATGGAAGTATGTCTGGCTCGATGCCTGGGCAGGAGGAGATGGATGTTACACGATGGCAGATTCGGTAGACCCGAATATTGTCTATTTTTCAAGCCAGAGAGGAGGAATAAGAAGAAAAGATATGCGGGCAGAGCGTTCCTTGTGGATAAGGCCCCGGTTGCCTAAGGGGCATTCTGGTGCGCTGGCCTACAATTTTGTTGCCCCATATATCATTTCCCCCCATAATCCTTTAACCTTGTATCATGCTGGAAACTACGTTTTTAAAAGCCTGAATAGAGGGGATTCTTGGAAATTGATCAGTCCGGACTTATCCGTATCAACCCACAAGAAGAGGAAATCTGAGGCCGTCGGTGCCATTGCTGAGTCTCCGCTAGAGCCGGGAGTTCTGTTTGCCGGAACTGACAGAGGAGCTTTCTGGGTAACCCATAACGACGGCACAGATTGGACAGAGCATTCTGAAGGGCTCTCGAACGGGTATATCCGGAGCATATGCCCTTCGAGTTTCAACAAGTCCCGAGTCTATGTTTCTGTCACTGGTATCAATTATGATGACCTTAGAAATTACCTGTATGTCTCGGAAAATTATGGGAAAACTTGGACATCGATTGTATCTAACCTTCCTGAAGAGGTCGCCAATGTTATCCTGGAGGACCCAGTGAATCAGAATATTCTGTACGCAGGTCTGTACAGAGGAGTTTACATCTCTGTGGACCGAGGAAAAAGATGGTCTTTGCTGGGCCCTGAGCTGGCAGCCACAAGTATTTCTGATTTAGTCATCCAGGAGAAAGCAATGGATCTTGTGGCAGGAACACACGGCCGAGGTATATACAAAATGAATATCCGGCCGATTCAGCAAGCCTTCAAAAACGGTGCTCCAGAGACAAATATTCTTTTTGAGACACCAGTCGCCCGTCGGCCATGGATTAACGACACCCATCGCGAACCAAAGTACAGCACATTAGAAAGGGT
>CP070825.1:1265609-1268225 GCA_020344415.1 Candidatus Aminicenantota bacterium | reverse complement strand
GTTTTCTTTTCATTATCAATACCTCCAATTAATAAGTTGATTAATTAATATAACATATTTTTTCATATAATTTCCTAATTTAAGTGCAATAAATGTGCCAATTAAAGTGTTGGATTGATTTCTTAATAATTGGACTTCACTCTGTCCTCTTTGAATGACAGATTGAAAAAAATGTAAATTATTTATACATATTCCATAAAAATATAGCGGCGGATGTCCTACCTTACTATAAGCGCAAGCGGGCGCAATCTTTTTGTCAGAAAAATAAAAGGGGACATGAGAAAATGGGGCCAGAGAAAATGGGGCCTGGCCCCATTTTTTCGCCGAAGTTCTTGCTGTTAAACATGATAAAGGACTTTGCTTTTGCAGTTATAAATGGTATATTTAATAGTCCCCTACAGGGATTAGGCTTGGTGCAAACTTACGATTGCTGTGAGGAAGTTCAATACCGAAGCAATGGTTGGGCAGGCAGAGAATAGCGCTCATATACAGTAATTTATAAACGAAAAGTTTCTAAATTATGATTGGATTTGGGCCGCTGAGCCTCCCTCTTCCACCATCATCCGTTTATTGAGCTTAATATTGACAGCAAAGGGTTTATTGGAAATCGAGTAAAAGGTCGATAAGAGCAAGAAATGTCATTATCAGAGCCGGTTTCCTAACAATCATTTTGATATACAAATAGATATACAAAAGGAAAGAATCATGCCGAAACTAATGACATCGAAGTTTAATCAAAAGAAGTTTAACCAAAAAAAGCTGTGCCGTCTGTTGGTCACAGTCATGTGGGTAATGGCGGCAGGTGTTTTTTCCAACTTTATCTATGCTCAGAGTGCTGAAGTGCAAAGATTCAGCCTTCGCTCTGCCCAGGAGTTTGCGGTCGAAAACAGTTATGATATCAGGAGATCCCAGATGGATATCCTGGCTGCTAAGAAGAAGGTGCGGGAGACGGTATCTTCAGGATTCCCCAAGCTTAGTTCCACGATTGACTACATGAACAATCTTGAGTTGGCGACAGTGTTAATCCCGAATATCTTCGAGGGGAAATTTGAAGAAAAGATACCTGTCCAGTTTGGTACAAGGCACAACGCCACCGCTGGCTTTACCTTGAACCAGCTCGTATTCAGCGGCAGTTATCTCGTTGGCCTCAAGACATCAAAAGTATTTCGTCAACTGGCAGACCAGAATCATGCGAGGACGCAATTGGATATACTGGAGACAGTCACCAACACCTATTACTTAATCCTGGTATCCGAAGAGAGTGAAAGAATTCTGAGTTCGAATCTCGCCAATCTGGAGAAAACCCACTATGAGATAAGAGAAAGATACAAGGAGGGCTTTGTCGCTGAAACGGATGCCGACCTTGTCCAGATATCAGTGACAAAATTAAAGAACAGCCTTCACGCGGTGGTCAGACAGAAAGAGGTCGCCTACAAGCTTTTAAAATTTCAGATGGGATTGGATTTGAGCGCACAGATTGCCCTCACAGACAAACTGGAGGACGTTCTTCAACAGATAGACATCTCGAAAGAAGCAAAAACTGAATTTAATCTCGAACAGAATATCGAGTACAAACTGCTTGAAACACAGGAGAAGTTTTCAGAAATGGCTTTGAAAAACGAAAAAGCCAAATATTTTCCTACCGTATCGGCCTTTTACTCTTTCCAGTGGAATGCTTTCCGAGACGCGTTCAATTTTTTAAACTTCGAAGAACGTTGGTTCCGTACTCAGGTTCTTGGTGTTAATATCAATATTCCGTTATTCACAAGCGGTTTCCAGAGGGCTAAAGTTGCTCAGGCTTCTATAGCCCTGAAACAGGCCCGGACAGCGAGAATTCAGGCATCTCAGGGTTTGACCGTGGAAGCGGCCACTCTCAAATCGGCTATGGATTCAGCCTATGAGAATTATTTGAATACGAAAGAAAATATGGGACTAGCCCAAAGGGTATATGATGTTACTTTGATCAAATACAACGAAGGAGTCGCATCCAGCAGGGATCTAACCCAGGCGCATGACCAATATCTGATGGCCCAGTCCGAGTTCATTCAAGCCATGTCCGGGCTCCTTTCAGCGAAAAATAAACTGGACAGGCTTAATAATAATTATCAGGCTATTCAAACAAAAGGTGAATAATCATGAAATACAGAAAATACTTGGTTCTATTAGGAATTGGATTAATTCTTGTCGCTTGCGGTCCCCGGAATGATGAGGCGCAACTGGCACGATTGGAAAGGCAGAGGGATGCCTTGACTGAAGAGATTGAAATGTTGAAACAGGAGATCGCGCAAAAAGCCAACCCTGGCGTAAAACAAGAAAAGCTAATGAATGTAAGAATATCGCAAGTGGAAAAGGGACGCTTTCAACATTTTATCCAGGTGCAGGGGACGGTAGAGTCGGACAACAACGTCCTGATCGCACCCCAGTCCTCTGGAATTGTGAAAAATATATATGTCAATGCCGGCAATAAAGTTGCTAAGGGAAAGCTTCTGGCAGAGCTGGACGGATCTGTTCTGGAAAGCAGCATAGCTGTAGTGGAGAATGGATTAAAGCTGGAAGAGACGATTTATGAAAGACAGAAGAGGCTGTGGGACAAGAATATCGGTAGTGAGATCGAGT
>CP070825.1:1262864-1265509 GCA_020344415.1 Candidatus Aminicenantota bacterium | reverse complement strand
TTATTCTTTTAAGAAACAGGATTTTTTCCTTTTTTGCTGGAAAAGATGAAATTGAGGGAGTCCCTTAGACAGGTTTATTGCGGAGCTTTACTACTGTATTCAGGGTTTCCTGAAAATCACGACCATACCGGTTCTGTCTGGTCGTCAAAGCAATATCGATGCTGACAACCGTGGATAGATCTCCCACTGAGGAAAGCTCCATTCCTTCAGAGCTTAAACTAAAAGCATCGACTCTTTCAGCCAGCAGTCTGGTGCTGTCGGCTCTGGAACTGACTCCGTCTTTGGCATCCAGGATTCTTTCGAGTCTCTTAGGATCTTCTGGCTTTTGCCGATAGATGATGTAATCAAATTCATTGGCGACATCAATGATCAGGCCAGTCGCATCCACTGCGGGGACTTGAAGAATGAGACAGTTGGTGGAAGTTGTATAGCCGCTCCAGGTCTGAACTACCTGGATCCCTTCTTTTATATCTCTGGCTATCCAATCAAGAACATAGCGTCCTTCCCGAAGGACTTTAGCCTGAGCATCCTGGTTTATGAAATACCGCTGTCCACTCGTATAAAGAGTCACCAGGGCTAGGATAATTAGAGCGGAAAGAGCAAGGACGACTAAAAGTTCGATTAGGGTCAAACCTTTGGGCCTGAATTTTATTTTCCTTAATTTCAAATATTCCATGACGCCCTCGCTATCCTATTTTTTATTTATCCCCTCTCTGGTGATGTAAGTGACGATATCCTTTCTCATAGATTGTCCTCGGTAGGTCCAGAAAACGCTGATGGTTAACTTCTTGATATCATCACCTACCGAACTTTCGATGGTTCGAACGCCAGTGCTATTTTCCAAGAGAGGGAGGCTGTCATTGGTGAATGATGGACCTAAAGCCAGGATCTCGTCAAAAGTCAAATTGCGGATATTCTCCAGCTCTTCCTGAGCGCATTGAGTGGCAATGGCCGTCTGCTTCATTCTGGAGAGGAGATTAAAACCATACACAAAAACACTGAGGAGAGCCATTAAAGCAACAGCGACAACGACGATGGTGACTAAAACCTCGATGAGTGTAAATCCCTCTTCCTTGTTTTTTCGTTTGAGCATCATCTTATCTCCTCCTTAGCTTCTTTATTCTGGTTTCTCTGCCACTATTATAAGCGTATAAGCGATTTTTTCGTAGTTTAAAAAATTTCTTTTTTTCTCTCTCGCCAACTCTCTAAAGATATTTCTTCATATTACTAATATGATTTTACTTAATGCCTAGTCAATTACCTATCAGGATGAATTTCAGGGTGATATTTTCTTCCTCCTCTCTCAACCATTCGGCAAAGCCTCCTCACCTCAAAGGAGTAGCCTTTAGATCTGCGGAGAGCATTCCTTCTTCTGGACTTTAATAGCTGTGGCTCGTGCTCTCTTATCTTTAGTCGCAGGGAATGACCCTCTTTCGAAAAGAGAGGGGTCAGGTCTTGACTTTCAACATTTTTAAGAAAACATATGATCTAGATAGCAAAACGTTGAAAGTCAAGACCTGACCCCAAGAGTGTTGAATTTTACCCCTGACTATGGTATTGGATAATCAAATGATCGAGGAAAGAAGAACCACCCTTTCTGCCCTTATTCTCGTATTCCTCTTCTTTCTGGGCCTTTCCCTTTTTATCAACCTTCCCGCTCTGCAAAAGCAATTTCTTTTTGCCGATGAAGCCATCTATTACGCTATGACCCAGAGTCTGGCTCAAGACGGTGATCTCGAATACACGAATAAAGACTTGCTCCGCTATTACAAGGCTTTTCCCTCAGGGCCCTTGGGAATTTTTTTGAAAAAGGGTAAAGACAACAGAATATTCTTTGCCAAATCTTTTGCCTACCCTCTTTTCGCTGCTCCCTTTGTCAAAGTCTTTGGCAGCAATGGTTTCTTGGTTTTTCACTCCTTCCTTCTGCTCCTTATCCTGCTCATGGGATATGCCTACTTCTCTTTATCGAACCGCCCTTCCCTCTCGCTCCTCTTCACTCTCACCTTCCTCTTTGCCTCTATAGCAGTGGTCTATTTCATCTGGATCTCTCCAGATTTTTTCAATTTTTTCCTCGTCTTTTCCGTCGCCTTCCTCTGGCTTTATAAGATAAAATACTCGGAAAAAGAAAACCAGATCAAAATAAAGGGTAAACTCCAGGGCTTCCTCCAATCCGACTGGACTGACTATCTTGCCTGCTTTTTGGTGGGAATTGCCGTCTTTTCCAAGCCCCCGAATATTGTTCTCATGGGACCTCTAGTTTTGTATGTCTTATTCAAGAAAAGATTCTTGAAAGCCTTTCTCATGATCCTCATCTTTCTCCTGATATCGAGTCTATTCTGGGGGACGAACTACCTGGTGACCGGGGAATGGAATTATCAGGGAGGAGAACGGAAAACTTTCTATTTTGAGTATCCTTTCGCCAAAGAACACTTGACCTTTGACTCCTTAGGCCACGAGATGACATCAGAGGGATACGGGGGGAAGCATCTCCTTCCTCCTCGGGTGTTTATCTATAATCTTTTCTATTTTTTTTGGGGAAGGTTTACCGGCGTCATGTGGTATTTCTTCCCAGCCTTTCTCTTCTTGATCCTTTTCTTCTTCGGAAAAAAACGCTTCTACCAGTGGCTCATCTTCGCTGCTCTTGG
>CP070825.1:1255804-1262764 GCA_020344415.1 Candidatus Aminicenantota bacterium | reverse complement strand
ATTTCAACATAAATTTATAGAAATTATAAAATCTATCTTTTTTGCGTATTTAAGTAACATCTAGATTTTCAACGCGTTACATAATTGAATTCGTTTTATTAACATTTTTCTTTATAGATTTTTTCTGCCGTTGACATTATATGATAGTATTTCTATAATATCTATAGTACCAATAGAAACTATGGATTTACAAAGAGGGGAAGTTTGCAGGATGTGATGGAATTATCTTCCTTCCTAGAGGTTCAAAAAAAATTTTCTTCAAGATTTCCTGACTGCAGAACGGGCGATTTGTTTGGCAGATTATTGAAGTCAATATAATCTCCTAGGCTTAAGATATGAAATTGAGGGAAATATATGTTATGTCTGCAGATTATTTTCTTTGTTATCAATATATTAGCTAAATTCTGAGAACCATAATTTAGTAAAGGAGGAAGATGGGATGGAAGCAAATAATCTTAAGGCCAAGATTTTAATCATCGATGATGATCCAGATTTTCGGAAAGTAGCGTCTATGATGCTCAAGTCAGAATTTTATGATGTTGTGACCGCTAAAAATTCTCAGGAAGGCAAGGAGAAGCTTGTCTAGGAGAAACCAGACTTAATTCTTCTGGATGTCATGATGGATTCTTTATTCGATGCTTTTTCTCTATGCCACGAAATTAAGACCGGTGAAGGATATCAGGAATTAAGAGAAACGCCAATTATCTTCGTATCAGCTTGTTTTATGCTTTAAGATTTACCTCTTACGTTTCTTTTTCAATTTTGGTAAAATCCACCCAATGAAGAACATTTGCTGGATTACGATTGTACTTCTCTTTATAGGAGGGTTGAACTTAATGGGCAATTTGTCAAAAAATAAAGGGATCACTCTTGGTGATTTGCTGCCTCACGAGATACACGGCTGGAAGGCAGGAGAAAAAGACGAAGTATATGATCAACAAACGATATTCGATTACATTAATGGTGCAGGAGAGGTTTACCGCGCCTATAATTTCGAACTCCTTCTGGCAAGGCGCTTTGCCAAAGAAGGTCAGCCCAATATAATTGCTGATCTATTCAAGATGGCCTCCGCTAAAGACGCCTTTGGTGTCTTCACTCATGACCTTGAAGGAGAGGATGCTGGAATAGGTCAAGGGTCAACCTACAAAGGCGGTCTTCTCTCTTTCTGGAAAGGCCAAATCTTTGTTTCCCTATATTCTGAGGAGGAAACAGAAGAAGCTAAGAATATGCTCTTTGCATTGGGGAAAATTGTGGCTTCTGCCATCAAGGAAGAAGGGGAGATGCCTGATATCGTTTCCCTATTACCACAAGAAAATCTAGTGGAAAAGAGTGCTCATTATTTCCATAATCATCTGATATTAAACTATCATTTCTATGTCTCTGATGAGAATATACTTCTCCTGGATCAGGAATCAGAGGCTGCACTCGGAGTTTATAAGGAAAATGACGAGAGGGCCTATCTTCTTGTAGTGAGCTACCCTGAGAAGGATAAAGTCTCAAAGGCTTATGTAAGTTTTACTAAGGCTTATATGCCTGATGCGGCTGAGCCTGGTCTGGTTAAGACCGAAGATCAGAAATGGACTGCGGCCAGGATAAAGAATGATTTTTTGATTGTAATCTTTAATGCTCAAACGGATTCTAGTGCTAAAGAAATGATAAAGAGCGTAGAAAAAAACATCGACTGATAGATAAAGCAGGATAAGTATCTTTTGGGAAAATAAAAAATCGATTTTCATTAGAAATACGGGAGGAATAAATGAGGAAGAAAACCATAACACGTCGTGATTTTCTTAAGGTAGCTGCAATAACTCCTTTTACTGGAGCTTTTGCTTGCGGTCTGAAATCGCCCCAGCAAGAAGAGGCGGCTAGAAAAGCCAAAGTTGTTCTGGTCAGAGACAAGAATGCTTTGAGATCTCTTCACAATCCCAATTTTGACGTGATTCAGAAAATGCTCGATGATGCTGTTTCGACATTGTTTGGCGAAAAAGACCCTGCTAAGGCTTGGAAAAAGATAGTAAAGCCTTCTGATGTGGTCGGCATCAAGAATAATGTCTGGCGCCCTGTTTCAACGACAAAAGAAGTGGAGCAGGCTATAAAGCAGAGAGTGATGGACGTTGGAGTCCCTGAGGAAAATATTGGTATTAATGACAGGGGAGTCAGAGGGCACCCTGTGTTTCAAAAGGCAACTGTTCTCATAAATGCAAGACCCATGCGGACTCATGCTTGGTCTGGAGTAGGGAGCCTCATTAAGAACTATATCACGTTTGCCCCCAATTGGTCTTCCTATCATGGTGACTCCTGTGCGGATTTAGCCTCAATCTGGAATGATTTTAATCTTAAGGAAAAGACAAAGCTGAATATACTTGTGATGCTCAATCCTCAATTTTACAACCTAGGACGCCATCACTACAGCGATAAGTATGTCTGGGCATACAACGGACTTCTTGTCGGCCAGGACCCTGTTGCTATAGATACCACAGGTGTACGGATTATAGAGACCAAGCGGCGGGAATTTTTTGGCAGAGAAAGACCTTTACAACCATCGGCTAAACATATTCCTCTTGCTGACACAAGGCATAACCTTGGAGTGAGCGATCCTAACCGAATAGAAATTATAAAGCTCGGTTGGAAGGAAGAAATCCTCATTTAAGAAAAGAGAGAAAAGGGGACAGTCCCCTTTTTATCCGCCTCTGATAATTGAGTGAGATGTTTTGGGTTTTAGGAATGGTCGAAGATGCCCATATATGAATATAGATGTAAGGATTGTAGCAAAAAATCCACAGTTGTTACTTTGAGCGTTAAATCTTCAGTAGTACCAAAATGCAAAAAATGTGGAAGCAGCAGCCTGGAGAAAATTGTGTCCCGGGTGGCCATTTTTCGTTCAGAAGAAAGCCGGCTGGAAAGCCTGGCCGACCCTTCAAAACTGGCAGGCCTGGATGAAAATGATCCCAGCAGCGTTGCTCGCTGGATGAAGAAAATGGGTAAGGAAATGGGAGAAGATTTGGGAGAAGACTTTGATCAGACCGTTGAGGAAGCTGTGGAAGAGACTGAAAGGGCAAAAAATGGAGAGGGAGAAGGAGGGGCAGGAGGAGAAGATATCTAGTCGTATTCTCTTGGGCCGAAGATTTTTGTTCCTATTCGCACGATATTAGCCCCTTCTTCTATGGCAACACGGTAGGAATTCGTCATACCCATAGAGAGATACTTCATCTCTACATCAGGTAAATCGAGGGATTTTATTCTTTCAAACACCTTTTTGGTTTCGACAAAGTAGGGGCGAGCATTTTCAGGGTCGCCGAACATGGGCCCCATAGTCATTAGTCCTTGAATCTTTATATTTTTGAATCCGGATATTTCCTGAAGAAAGCTCTCTACCTCTTCTGGAAAAATGCCGAATTTTTGTTTCTCTCTTCCGCTGTTTACCTCAATAAGGACAGATATGATTTTGTCACGATTATTCGAGCGTTTGTCGATTTCTCTTGCGAGTTCAACGGAATCTAAGGTTTCGATCATGTCAAATATCTCGATAGCTTTCTTTGCCTTGTTTCTCTGGAGGTGACCGATGAAATGCCACTTCACCCTGTGTCCAATTAGATTAAAAGCGGCGAGTGCCTCTTGGACATAGTTTTGTCCGATGATTAGGATTCCAGCCTCAGCGGCCTGCAGGATTTCTTCGGGTGTTCTTGTTTTTGCCGCAGCAACCAGTTGCACTCCAGGGGGAAGTTCCTCCAGTATTCTTTTTACGTTTTCTTCAATCATGGCCAATGTGGTAGGCGAAATTATTTTAATCCTTTGATTAGAACTTAATCAAACCCGAAAAAAAATTCAACCCTCAATTCAGGGGAAAAGGGGACAGGCTGCTTTTTCCTCAAATGGAGAGATTGCCACGCTTCGCTCGCAATGACAGAAAAGTGGGTTTGATAAATCAAGCTCCTACACAAGATGAATCAAGCCCCTGCGTCATTGTTCTGGCGAGTATCGAATGCCTGTGTTATAATGGGCTACCCAAAAAAACCAATATAGGATAATTCAAATCATGGGTGATCGAAAAAAACTTGAAGAAAAATTTCTCGAACACAAATTCACAGATTTCAAATGGATTGACCCCAGGAAAATTGTCACAGCCCAATGGGTTCGGATGAAGTGCATGTTTGGATGCAATGAATACGGAAACACAGCTACATGCCCTCCGAATGCTCCTTCTTTTTCTGAATGTGAGAGATTCTTTCAGGATTACAAGGAAGCTGTCATCTTTCATTTCCAGAAAAAAGTGGCTGAGCCCGAAGACCGTTTTGCTTGGACAAGAAAGCTAAACCTAAAGCTTTTAAAGCTGGAGAGAGAGGTATTTACATCGGGCTACCAGAAAGCCTTTCTCCTGTTTATGGACAGCTGCAATATATGCGAAGAGTGTCCGGGAACAAAAGAGGGATGTAAAGAACCAAAATTATCACGCCCTACGCCAGAAGCGATTTGTGTAGATGTCTATTCAACAGTCAGACAGATTGGTTATCCTATCCATGTCCTCTCTGAATATACACAAGCGATGAACCGTTATGCTTTTCTGTTGATAGAATAATAGAATAGAAGTTGCAGATTTAAATAATAATTAGAAAAGTTATAAAGGCCAAATCTCGATGTCCATAAGAGAGAAACTTGAGGCGATAGAGAAGGAGATTCTGTCAGAGAAGGCATGTCTGAGTTTTCAGTCAAAGGGCAGAGAAAAACCCGAAGAACTTCATCCTTTAAGAACAGTCTTCCAGCGGGACCGCGACAGGATTATCCATTCCAAATCTTTTCGGAGATTAAAACACAAGACTCAGGTTTTCCTTGCCCCCTACGGAGACCATTACCGAACCCGGCTAACACATACATTAGAGGTATCTCAGATTGCTCGAACCATCGCTAAGGCCCTCCGCCTGAATGAAGATTTAACCGAAGCTATTGCTTTGGGACATGACCTTGGCCACACTCCTTTCGGTCATGCTGGAGAGGAGACTCTGGCAAAACTCCTGCCCGATGGTTTCACCCATTATGAACAGAGCTTACGGGTTGTGGAGAAACTTGAGTATAACGGGAAGGGATTGAATCTCACGTATGAGGTCAGGGAAGGCATTTTTAAGCACTCCAAAGGTCGGGGGGAAATCCTTAATAATGATAAACAAAGCATGGCTTCAACCCTTGAAGGACAGGTTGTAAGAATCTCGGATGTGATTGCCTATGTAAGCCATGATATTGAGGATGCTGTAAGGGCCGAGGTAATAAAGGAGAGTGATATTCCTTCCCATCTCATTCAAGTTTTCGGTAAATGGCATGCTTCCCGAATAGATAAAATGGTAGAGGATGTTGTGAAGGCCAGTCTGGACTCAGGCTTAGAAAAAATAGCAATGTGCCGAGAAATAAGCGAATCACTGGTGGAACTTCGAGATTTTTTATATGACCGGGTTTATTTCAATTCTCAATCGAGGGGTGAACTGGAGAAGACAGAGAAAATTTTAACTGATTTATATAATCATCTCATAAAAAATCCTGCAGATTATATCAAGTCTTATCCTGATGGTGATTCAGTAGAGAATAGAGTTGGAGATTTCATAGCAGGCATGACGGACCGCTATGCTTTAAGCCTTTATGAAAAGATTTTCTTCCCTCTTTCTTGGCCCGCCCTTTAAATCCAATGGGGCCAGGCTTTCATAACTTTCATAACTTTCGTCATCATTGGCGAGGATACCATATTAATTTAATTTTAGACGGCCAAAATAACAAAGGGGACGTCCTCTTAAAGCTGGCACCTGAGGGAACGTCCCCAATGACTAATTTATAAAACTTATGAAAGCCTGACCCCGTTGCTCTATTTCTTCTTGAGTAATATTTCCTCGAAGAACTTTAAGGCTTCCTTGCTGTCTTTCTGCCCTAGCCAGAAAATTGCATTTTTTCTGATTGAGGGACTTTTATTTGTCTTGGCGATATCAATCAGTATCGGAACCGACTTGTCTGAGGGAAGCTGACTTATGGCAAACACAGCAGACTTTTTCACATCAACATCGCCTGACTCTTCAAGTACATCTTTGAGAGCCTTGGCGCATTCTTTGGATGCCAATTGTCCTAACCAAAAAATAGCCTGTTTTCTGACTTTGCGGTTATCGTCCTTTTTAGCGATGTTTATCAACTCTCGCAGAGCCTTTTCCTCATCCTGGCTGCAGAGATAGAGGGCAAACACGACCTGTTTTCTGAGTTCTGTCCCTTCAACCTTTTCTGAAATTTCTTTGAGATAAGTGAGGCTTTTTTCGTCCTTGAAATTCCCAAGCCAGAAGATGGCATTTTTTCTGAGCTTTGTTGCGTAGTCTCCAAGTGCTACACGGCGCAGAAAATCATAGGTTTTTGGGTGTTCGTGAGAACTGATAATAAAAACTAATGTTTTCTGAACATCATATCCGCCAGAATCGAAGGTCTGCTCAAGTAATTTCATGCTTTCTTCATTTTCAACCTCACCCAGCCAGTAGACCGGCTCATCCTGGAATTCGTATTCGCGATCCAAATCAACCAGTTCAACATCAACAATCTCCGCTTTATTACCGGAAATCCTGTGCAGGATAAAAAGGCCTGCCGGAGCGCTTCCTTCTTTTGAACTCATGGATCTGCCATGCTTTTTTCCCCATTTGGACGTTCTGACTACCTTGATCTTATTATCTTTGACTCCCACTCTGTATGGTTCAGATGGAGCCCATCTTTCGTCCATGTGAATTTCATGTCTGCAGAGAAAGACATAACCTGTAAAATAAGCATCTCCTTTTTCAGCTTTCTTAAATTCCTTCTCAGCCGACGCGAATTTCTGAGCCAGAGAGAGATTAGTTTGATCCAGACGATGAACTTTTCCCTTTAAGAAGCCTGGGATTTCTTGTCCGAAGACTGGAGAAGCAAACCACACCAGAACTGCAACCGTAACTGCTATCCCAAAATTTTTAT
>CP070825.1:1247780-1255704 GCA_020344415.1 Candidatus Aminicenantota bacterium | reverse complement strand
CTATTTTCTGCCGTTTTCACCTATTTTCTTCCGTCTTAAGCTTGAATGAAGTGGAAGATAAGCACGCCAGTTCCCAGTAAATCCAGGTTCTTCTTTAATAGCTCCGTGACGTTTTATCATGTACTTTTTTGACAAAGGCTATTAATTAAATATACTTGTAGCTGATTTAGGCCCATGGAAGAGAAGGCACACAGAAGAACGCTTTCAATAATAGACAAAAATTTAAAATCTACCTATAATGTGCACCTTGCCGCTCGAGAGATATGATATTAGATATCGAAATTGTTGAGAAAATAATATTGCTTGATAATTTCTCAGATTATTTATAAACATAAAAGAAAAGAGGAAGAGGAGGAATTTTTCGGATGAGAAGCTTAAGGTCTGGTATTGAATTTATAGTAGCAATTCCTTCCTACATGGAAGCAGATACAATCCCTTATGTTACAAAACAGGTTGACCTCGGGCTCACAAAATACTTTGGCAATCTCAAGTCAATTATTCTTAACGTTGATAACAATAGCGAAGATAATACAAAGGGAGCATTTCTTTCTACGGATACCAAAAATCCTAAGCACTACATTACAACGCCACAAGGAGTGAAAGGCAAAGGAAATAACCTCCTTAATTTTTTAAAGTTTGCGAAAAGCCATGCTGCTACTCTGAAGGTGGCTTTAACTGTCGATGCTGATCTGCGTTCGATTACTCCTGAGTGGGTAAAGTACCTGGGTGAGCCAATTCTTGATGGATATGATTACACTCTGCCCCTGTATTCTCGGCATCAGTTCGATGGAACCATAACCAACCATATCTGCTATCCGCTGTTCTATGGTTTATTGGGTGAGGATGTGCGGCAGCCTATTGGTGGCGAGCTTGGCTTTTCCCCGGCACTTATGAGTCACTGGTTGAAGCAAAAATGGGATGTTCAGGCAAAACAGTACGGCGTTGATGTCTTTATGACGCTCCACGCCATTTTCAGTAACTTCAAGATTTGCGAAACAGGTCTTGGGGCAAAAATTCACAAAGCAAGTGCGCCAAAACTCGGACCCATGTTTACTCAGGTGATTACAACATTATTCGATCTCCTCCTCTCCAGAGAGTCATCCTGGATAAGCATTCCAGTGATAAAGCCCAAACCTAAAAAAAGATTTGGCCTTAAAGAGCTTGGTCTGCCGCAGGAATTGAAAATCGACATGAGAGAGCTAAAAGATAAATTGAGGGAAGAAGACGATCCACGAGAAAAGCTTCTCAAAAGAATTTTAAGTGATTATGCCAGTTCGAGCCTGGCAAAAATGTTTGATCAAGACATATACAACATTGACATTCTGATGTGGACCCAGCTGGTTTATCAGCTGCTTTTTTCTTACAGGAATGGTTCTCCACGAGCCAGAAAAGACATTATAGAAGCACTTAAGCCCCTTTATTTCACACGCTCGGTGACTTTTGATTACGTAACGTGGCGTTACACCCCCAAGTATGTTGAAGAAGCAATACTCGAACAGGCCAAGGCCTTTGCAGCTCAAAAGCCCTATTATTCAGGACTGCATGTGAACGAAGCAAAAAAGAAGGCGGCAAATCAAAAGAAATGCTGAATCCGTTCCTATCCTCGTTCCTGTCTAACTGTATTTTGATATCCAGGTGATAAAAGTCTGGAAGGCCTAACTCCGTTCCAATCAAATTCTTATTTAGGGATCTAATCCTCTATCCTAAGATCAGGAGAAAATGGGGCCTGTCCCGATTTTCTGACACATCTTAATATCATCTGATAATTCAAGTTTTGCAGATCTTACCTCAGTGTCGTGCAAAATATGAAAGTTTGGAAGGTCTGAAAGTGAGATTTTCTTGTTAAATATCCGTCAAGAAAAGAGAAGACAATTGATAATAAATATAAAAGAAATTTTCTTTAAATATCATTATTTTAAATAATTTTAATCAGCCATATTAATAATCAAAAGGAGGTATGAGGATGAACAATTTTAAAGGAAAAAAAACCAAAAAATTAATTGCAGGAGTTCTATTCTTGTCTCTTTTCACGATGTTTGCAGCTCCCGACCAATTATATGCAGGTCAATGCACAAGAGCTTTAATGAACTGCATGATTGACGCAGGAATTGCCACCGTGCTGGGAGCTATCGCAGGCTTTTTTTCAGGCAACATATTTGGTTCGATGCTCGGAGCGGTTGCAGCAGGCGGTTCCTACTCAACAATGTGCCTTGGTGGCTACCACTTCTGTAAACGCTATTATGAAGATAGATAAGCTTATTCATATCGCTCACCGGCAATATAAGGAGCAGCTTAACAAAGAATCAAAGATTAAAGGAGGGAAAACATGACTTTACAAATCCAAAAACACATGAAAAAAGCATCTCTAATCTTGATCATTTTTACAATTTTATTGAGCGTAAATGTATCCCCAATGGAGGCTGGAAGGTGTGAAAAGGCTCTTTCGAACTGTTTGCTCGACGCGATAATGTCAATTCCATTTTTCGCAAGGGTATATAAAGATATTGCTTACTGTGTTAATGGCTGGATTTTTTGCAGAAAATACCTTGAAAATTAATCCGCCACAGGATGAAGAGCTTTAAAAAATTAAAAGCATACTCAATCTCTAGTTCCTAAGGAGGAGACAATGAAGTTGAAAAAATCATCATTTCTTGTCTCTATTTTGGCGATTGTTCTTCAGGTTCATCTCCCTCGCTTAAGCGGAAATGGCATCCAGAAAATATTCCTTGAAGAGGTTCTTTCTATAGGAAGTGTGGAGGACGATGCTTTGTTTCAGTGGGTGGGAGTTATCTCTGATTCCAGTGGATATATTTATGTTACCGATAACATGGATTATTCACTGAAAAAATTCGATGGCAAGGGAAATCTCATAAAGAAAACCGGGCGAAAAGGCCAAGGCCCGGGAGAATTCTTAGCTCCCCGATATTTAGGAATCTCAAGCGAGTTTCTTTATGTCACAGATCAGTTTAAGCCCAAAATCCAGGTTTTCGATAAAGATTTAAATTATAACCGCAGCATTTCAATTTCAATGCCTGTTTACGATATAAAAGTTCTCAATGATGATGAGATTGCAGTAGCCGCTATCTCTACGGCTAAAGCAGGAAGGATTTTCATCATTAACTCAAAAGGAAAGATTAAGCGCGAGCTCCAGTACTCTGATAAAAAGTCACATCTCCTGACAGATGTGATGAACTTTGATCTTGATTCCCAGGGCAACCTTTATCTTGTTTACAACTACCAGGATAAGGTTGAAAAATTTGATCCTGAAGGAAGGAAAATATGGTCTAATAAAATGCTAAACATAAAAAATGTCAAAAGAGAAAAAATTGGACAATTCACGCTGCCCACAAAATTTGTCTACAAAGATATAGCTCTGGATAGTTCAGGAAATTTATTCATTCTAGGCGGCAGTTTTTCTAAAAATCCAAGCTGTGATGTTTATGTTCTAAGCCCGGAAGGTAAGAGCTTGACTACTTTTACATTGCCTGATTCGAGCCACTGCATTTATATAGACGGCAACGACTTTCTCTATTCAAGAGCAAATGATGGAGTGACCCTAAAAAAATTCAAAATAAAGCATGGCCCTGAATAAAATGCTCTCTTGACTTCAGGTTTTCCTTTGCTATAAGCTATACGAGAAATTCTTGTATTTAAACTCGAGAAGGGAATTTTCATTACCCTGAAGGAGAGTGCCAAATGCTCTGGTGGGTTTTGATACTGCTTGCTTTAGTAATTCTATCCTTCTTAGCACAATTGGATATCCTTTTCACAATGCAAATGAAGTCCCCATACTCAGTTGCTGCTATTATCAACATTCTAATTATGGCTTGTATTGCGGGAGTGGTCGTTAGAATTCTAAGAAGGATGAAGAAAAAAGAAAAAGAAACACTCATCCTAAAAGTAAAAGAACTCGAAGAGAAATTAAAGGCTAAGAAAGAAGAAAACAGCGGTTAAATACACGAGCGAAAATAAAAGAAATTCAGAAGCCAAAATCTACTAACATCTCCTGTCTTTATATCTTTTCTAATCCCGCAAAAAATGCTAATCCCCCTTTTCTTTTCTCAAAAAAATTCAATATTCCAGAAGGTTCTAGAAATAGATGAGTATATGTTTCTAACCCTCTAATGAAAAAGAAAAAACTAGATGATATAAAAATCATCGATTTCCATGTCCACATCGGCCTCAAAGAGCACTGGCATGAATGGATCCACGATTACCAAAAAGAAGCTCATTCAGAGTACTATGAACGTTATGAGGATATGATTGAACCGAAGAAGTTTGCTGCCTACCTCAAAAGCCATCAAATAGAAAGGGCCGTGATCTTACCTGAAATAAGCCCTCTTACTACCGGTGTTGTCTCTAATGAATATGTCATGGATTTTTGCAAGGGCAATGACATTTTCCTTCCTTTTTGCACCGTTAATCCTTTCCTGGTCAATCAGCCAGCCCAGGAATTTAGAAAATATATTAAGATGGGTGCAAAAGGAATAAAACTTTATCCTTCTTACAATCACTTCTACCCAAACGAAAGCTGTCTCTATACAATTTACGGAATGGCTCAAGAACATAGATTGCCAGTTCTCGTCCATACAGGTTCCTCTGTGTTTAAAGGTTCAAAAATAAAGTATGCTGATCCTATCTATTTAGATGACGTGGCTTCCGATTTTCCTGATCTTCTCCTACTCATGGCTCACAGCGGAAGAGGTTTATGGTATGAAAAAGCATTTTTTCTCTCTCGGCTTCATCCGAATCTTTATCTTGAAATTTCAGGGTTGCCCCCTAAAAATCTGCTGAATTATTTTCCCGACATGGAGAAAGACATCGATAAATTTGTCTACGGGTCAGATTGGCCTGGAATCAAGACGATCAATAGCAACATTGAAGCTATAAAAGTACTTCCCCTGGCTGAAGAATCTATAAGAAAGATCCTCTACGAAAACGCTGCCGCCATTTTAGGATTAAAATAGGGCCTCTCAATATTCTGAATTCACCAGAACTTCTTCTCCGAAGCTTCCGTTGTGGGGCAAAGGCTTATTTGTGGAATTTACAGCGCGCATAATTCTGATCGCTCGGACGCCCGCTTCTAAAGCAGCTTCAATATCGGAGTCTGCATCTCCGTAAAAGATTTGAATTTTATTTTCTTTAATCGGCTTGATTTTCAAATTTTCCCCTAGCTTAACACCAGTAAAAATCACTTTTTGGGGATCCTTCAAATCGAAGGTTTTCACAAGAAGGTCTGTGACTGTTTCTGTTTCTGTCTTTGTTCTCGCCGTTATAAAAAAAATTGAGTCACCCCTTTTTTTATGCAATTCAATCAACTTTCGGGCACATTCTTTAGGAATACTGAATTGATCAAGACCGTTGTTCATTTCATTCCAAAATTCTTTCATAATTGTAAAACCTTTGTTTCCAGGGGAATACTTCTGCCGTCCATAGTAATAACCTGGGCTAGAAAACAACACGGTATCATCAATATCGAATCCAACATTCATCGCCGGTTGATTCTCCAGACTTCTAGTAATATCTTTTAAAGTAACCCAACGAATATTTTCCTCTTGTTCCACGCAGGCGTAATTCACCCATACAACACATATAAAAGCGATGATAAAAGCTACTCTTTTATGCATTCCACTTTCTCCTTTTCATGAGCTATGAATAAATTACAAATAGTCCTATAGCATAGGAAAAATTTGATGTCAAAAATATCGAGATCATGCCTTATCCAAAAGAATGTCCAAATACAAAAAGCAAGAAAATATCTTCTCCTGAGGGCAAGGCCTGACCCAGTTTATGGTAGAGAAGCTTCAACCCAAATGTCATTTTTTGAATAGGAAATATAGGCTTCTTTTTCTGATGATTGTATGATTTCCCCGTCCGAACGAAAGCCATAAGTCTTCTTTTTGTGACCACTTTTAATTTCGATATTTATCTTTCCATCTCTCAGGGGGACAGTCGCTTCGATTTTCTCTATCCCTGGGACCAATTTTGGCCGTATCCGTAAGTGGTCTACCTCGGGCTGAATCCCGATGATATGGTGAATCAGCAGAATTAGCATTTCTGCCCAAATCCATGGTGCTATACCTTCCTGAGAAAGGTGCGGATCTAAATGTTGCCCGTAAAATTCAAACCATGAACCGGACAACGAGCCAGGAACTGAATTAAACCACTCCAGGATTCTCCACATTTTATCAAAATTTCCAGTTTCAGCATAAGAACGGGCAATAAATAAAGAAGCAATAGGCCAGGAGCCAGGAGAATCAGGTTCTGAACTTACGTCATACCGCCCGTAGCCTCCGTCTTTCCAAGCTTGATTCCAAAGTTTTTCGACGCTATCCATTGTCAATGATACCAGAGGAGAATCTGGGGATATGAGGCCCATAGCGATGGGTAAAACAGATGTAGCATCAGGGTTGAGGCGATGCTCTCCCTTCAAAGATAAGGGTACTCCTTCTGGCAATTGAGCTTTGGACAAAGGCTTGATAATCTCCTGAATTACCCCATCGATGCCGCGTCTCTTGATTAATCCACGGCTATCAATCAGGCCGTATTGAGCTTCATCAAACGTGGCGTTCTTTATCCGTTCTGCATTCTGGTTCCAGCGTAAGGCCTCTGATTTTCGGGAGACTAGCGAGGCTAAGGTGGAAGCTGCCGAAAGCCCTATGGCAGAAAACAATTGATGGGCTAGCTCCATTCCTTTTACGATCCCGTGAGTCTGGTGTCGTCCCCAGTACTCCCTTCTGTTGGCTAACAAGCCAGAGCGGCTATGAAGAAAAACATCAGATAAAAGAAACTCCGCAGCAGCGGCAATTTTGTTCCAGTGTTTGGTAATTATTTCTTGGGAGTCAGTCCAGAGGACATAATTTTTCAAGGCAAAGAGAAGAGTTCCATTCTGGTCTAATTCAACCTCATCTAAACCTCGTGCCTTGCTGGAATATATGATGTCCCCTTTTCTAGTCACAAATTCTTCAAGCATGCGGTTGAGTATCCTGTAAGCAATCTCATGGTGACCTGCTAAGGTCAAACCCACCGCCATCATCGCCTGATCCCTCGCCCGCTCGCGGTTATGCTGCCAGATACTACCGTCCACTTTCCCAGATTTTGAAATAATTGCCGGCAATTGAAATTGTGATGCGGTAAAATAATGATCCAGGATGGGCGAACCAAACGAGGCGCGGGCTTTCTCTTTCCAATACTGGAGGGCTTTACTGCCTACTCCCGCTTCCGGCACTAAATCAAGATTAACCTGTTTCCCTGAACTATTTAAAGTATATCGAAGCATTACTTTTTTTATTTCTTCGGGTTCTAAATAGAATTCCTCCTCAATAACTTTATCAAGAACTCCTGTTTTCAGGCGCGCCTGAATTGCTAGATTGATGGTATTTTTTAGGCGAACCTCGCGCATAATCACGGGATGAGACAAGTTCGGACAGTAAAAGTATTCAGCGATCTGGAAATTGCCGGCCCGCCATATGATCTGGGCAACAGGGATTTCATATCCTTCAAGCCAACCGGCTTCAAGAGCCCTGGTTCCTGTGGTTTTAGCGGTCTGCGCAGAGATGAGGCGGATCATCGTGTTTTCCAGGCCAGAATCTGGATCGCAGGTTAAAGCTTCTCTCTTTTTCCCCAGATGCTCCGGATTCATGATCAATAGGCCTATGGGTGTTCCTTCCCCGGAAGGAGCGATTTGGACAGCAGCCTGAACGTGCCCATTACCGAGAAAAAAATAAGATACATCTTTGAGGTTGGTTCGGACATCAGGATGGCCCTTAGCAGGATCATCGTCACATAAATATTCTTTAACGTTAATCATTGACACAAATACAATTTTTGAGGCTTCTAGGTGCGAATATAAAATTAAATTTATTTAGATTATATGTCAAGGGAGGAATATTTCCTTTCCCGATAGCGAGGCTTTACCCTGGCG
>CP070825.1:1244879-1247680 GCA_020344415.1 Candidatus Aminicenantota bacterium | reverse complement strand
TCGCAGAGAAAGGAAACATGCTTCCCTTTGTCTATCCCCGTCTCGGCGAAGGTTCAGGATGGCTCAACTATGAATACAAGACCACCTGGAGCTTTATGGGAGGAATCAAAGTCGAAAAAGAATGGGTGAAGACTGATGAACCAGCTATAAGTCTTTCCCCACCTCACAGATACAGAACCATCGATATCATCGCGGATGAAGAAAACGTGGCTCAATTCAACATAAAATTGATCACAGTCACACTTAAGAATAATGTGTTTGGCAGGGATAGAGTCCGACAGGTGAAAATCATGCCGCAACAGTCCATGTGGGAAAAATACGAGTATAATCACGAAGAAGACAGTCTTGAATTTTCCTACCAGATCACCTGGCTTTTGGGTGATGGAAGAGCTGTAACCTCCGAATGGCAGACCACTACCGATCCTTTTGTCTATACACTGTATAAGGAAGATAAGCCTCACTAGAACAATAATTTTAGCTGTTTGTAATTAGAAGCATAATCTTGCCCATTATCCTGAGGGGCTCTTCATATGCCTTAGTGTTTGAACAATAGAGAATGAAAGGTTACTGGTTTCTGTGCCAGCGGTCTTCTGATTTTTTTATAGAAAGGCATAATTTGGAGGGGCGTGGTTTAATGAAGAATATTCGGTGACAATAGAGCTTTCTTTGTGCCAGGAATAAAACAGGAAAAAGGAGGAAAAGATGTTAAGACGATCACTCGCATTTTTAGGAATACTGGTCTTTTCTGCTTTTGTTTTAGTGGGATTTTCGAATACAGCAGCCAGCGATCAAGATACACTTCTCCTGATAAAGTTATATGCTCAGGAGACGAGTTTTTGGTGCTGGGCGGCTTGTGGCCAGATGGTATCGACCTATTTGAAAAATCCCATAAAACAATGTGTCCAAGTTCAGGACCTTTATTACCGGTTAGGGTCAGGATGTTGTGGTTCAAATATCCCGAGAAAATGTCTGTTAGGACTCTGCAAGGATCCACTTTGCTTATATTGGCTAAAACAATATAAATTCACATACAAAATTACACCTTTAAATGGTCATCTAACTTGGGACGAAATTAAAGACGAGATCACGAATAATCGGCCGTTTATTTTTGCATGGACATGGGATGGAAAGAATTTTTCACATATGATGGTTGGCATGGGATATAAAACAGTACGCAATAAGAATTATGTTGAGGTATTCGATCCTGGACCTACAAAGCGGGGCAGCCATTACTTTATTACGTATGATGCATATGACGCGGGAGCTCATTATACACACGGTGTCGATATTTACAATCTTAAATTGACAAAATAAGGGAGGAAAACGATGCGTAATTTAATTACTCTCATTGCAGTAGTTTTAGTAATGATTCCATATATATATTCACAGGAAGAACAAACGTCATTGGATGAATTAGTTCAAGTGGCGAAAAACGCCCTAGAAATCTTTAATGAACTGGTGACTGCCGAAAATTACAAATCAATGGGATTCGAATCCCTTGATGAAGTGAAAAAAATCGATGTGGTTGAGCCATTACAGGTTTTTATCGTGCGATTCGTTGATTTATTAGAGTATGAATCCGGAGCCGATCCGGACGAAATAATCAGCGGAGGTGACCAGTTTATCTACCCTGTGACTTTCGAAAACGAAGTGCGTTCTTCAATCGTAGTAGAAAAAGTCAATAATGAATGGGAAGCTGCTCGTTTTGGTGGGGCAAGTTTGGTCAAATTGCTTACTGAATTTGCAGAAGAATCAGATTTTGTCATTTATATGCCGAGCCTCTCTCTCTATTTTGTCGCATTTTATGACGCAGATGATAAGCTGGCTTTAGTCCCTATACTCGATGACTCTAATTTTGAATTTTCTGCAGGTGAAGCCATCTTTGCTACAGAAGCCTTTGATAAGATCCTTCCGATTGCGAGAAACTACAAAGAACAAATGGAACACATTAAAGACGATATAAATGAAAATCTGAACATATGAGGTAATAGATAGTTTTCACTATGGGATCTTACAAAAATCTCTTTTAAAAGACCTGTCATTGCAAAAAAGATGAAGTGCACAAAGATAAAGATGAAGAAGGTTTCTGTGATATTCTTTTCGTTCTGCGTGCTTTTTCTATCGACGCTCTCGGGCACTATTCTTCTTGACGAACCTCCTTTAAAAAAAGGTGAAATCTTCCTGTTCAAAGACCACAGTAATCCAAACAGCTTGTATTATCTCTCTACTGAAATCCGTGTGGCTTCAGGACTGGATGGCAAGCCAAAAATCAGCTATTACCAATTAAAAGGCCAGGAAAGCGTCCTGAGCTTTTTCCTCACGCACGGTCTATCTTCGGAGAAAATTAATAGGATAAGAAAAAATCTTGCTGAAGAGAATCCAGAACTCACTCTCAAGGGTCCCGTTTCCTTCCGGAATGGGAAATTTTTTGTGTTCAGTAGAAAAAAAGGAAAATCCGAGCTCTGGGCTACGGGTAAAGCTCCTCTGTTCCCCAACCAGGAAATTGTCGTGACAAAGAGGTTAAAGGAGCCTATTGAATCGGATATAGTGGTCGTGTTCATCATGGAATATGAAGGAATCACACAAAAGATCAATGCCAGGCTTTCTGTGGACTGGGACGAGGTCTATTTAGAGAGAAATATCATCGAGATAACCACTTTGACTTCAGTGGAAATCAATGAGAGCTTCCACAGGCTCAAAGAGTCAGAAGCCATCAAGCTGCAAGTGACCGGAGATTATGGCGATTTAGACAAAGTGTGGAATATCGCTTATGAGCACTTGATTCATCAAATGTTCGATGT
>CP070825.1:1241560-1244779 GCA_020344415.1 Candidatus Aminicenantota bacterium | reverse complement strand
GGAGAGGGATATAAAGAGAAATACTGTTTTCATGTTCAATTTCTATATCAAGTTGGTCTCTTAACTCATGGGAAAGCACACAGCGGACTTCTCCCCTTTTCGTCTCAATTTTAAAATCCTTATCACTTCCATTGACTCTTACTCGCTTAATGTGACAACCGAATCCCAGGGATGGACTGAGATAGAGGCGATAAGGTGTTCTTGAGGAAGTTCTGATTTGAAAAAGGTGTTTTCCTTCAGTCCTCTCTGCCTTTAGGTGAAAGACATCTTTTCCGAGAATGAAGTTTTTTATCTCGACCTTATCCCATGAACCAGGAAAATCAGGTTTGAATTCAATCTCCTTCTTCAATACATTTCCTTTTAGTCCCAACAGCCCCCTAACCAAGCAGGTCATTATAGGAGAAGAAGAAAATATCTGATGGGGTACAGACTCTTCGATCGGAGAGAAAAATTCTCCTGAGAACAATTCCGAGCAGAATCCCAGGGCATCGACGAACGTATTATGAGCCAAATGCATGAGGTGTGAAAAAGCGGCATTTGTGCGTCCGTAGTTGTACTCGGCAAGACAGGTATACCCGGTTAGAAAAGGCCAGACCGTCCCATAATTGTAATTCAAGGGATCATAATAGGTACTTTTGGGTGAAAGAGAACGAACTCCCCAGTCGGTGCTCATTTCAGAGGAGGAAAAAATATCCAAGGTTAAATCAGCTCTTTCTGCGGGCAGCTGTTGGAAAAAAAGAGGCATGAAAGGCCAGATAGTGGTTTCTGTTAAAGGCTTATCTTCGACAGTGAGAGCATGAGCATATCTGTTTTCTTCTTGGATCCAAAACTTATTCCGGAGAGAATCTAAGGCTTTTTTGAATAATCTCCTTGAATCCTGCTCTAGCTTCTTTTCTCCCATCAAGGCAGCCATTTCTGAAAATGTTCTGAAAGCCTCAACTGATAAGGCTGATAAATAAATATCTGATTTGGTTTTTTCCAGGAAAGCTCCCAATTCCAAAGCCGCCAATCCTGCTGCGGTGTTTTCCATGAGACCATCGTGATCTGTATCAACAGAGAGCATATATCTGTAAGCTTTCTTCAAGGAAGGCCAGCTTTCTTTTATGAATTCCGTATCGCCAGACCAATTCAGATAATCATAGAGAGCAACAATATAATAGGGAGTTGTTTCAGCGTGATAGAAGCCATAGGGATACTCTTCGAACCAGGGAATAAAAGCAGCTCCTTGCGACAACTCATGCATGATTTTTCCATCTTGACGTTGGTTTTCCCGAATCAGAGTAAGGCCTTGACGAGAGATATCAAAGGAACCGCAGCTATTCAAAGCCAGGGAATTGAAAAATGTATCTCCACCGAAAAACCAAGCAAAACCAGGTCTTTCGCTTTGACCTGAAAGGCCATAGCCAGCCACCAATCCACACCCCAGCTGAGGATTACAGACAAGAGCTTTATCCACAGCGACCTTGGCCCATTCGAAAGCCCGGTTCAACCCTTTGTTAGGAGTCTGGACAGAAAGCAGTTCCTTTCCCAATCTTTCATAATGAAGGAACTTCTCAAGATAAAGCTGTTTAAAATCTTTATTCAGGCTGAGGTGTATTTCATCTGCTCTCTTCCTTCCCTCATGACTGGCTGAAACGAAGATGGGGAAAAAATAATTTTTAACTTTTTTAGGATTTATCCGGATCTTAAATCTCATATCCTCTTCTGGAAGTGCGTGAGCAGGGCCAGAAGAAAACCTCTCGCCCGCAGGGCTTCCCACCAGGGCGACGTTTTTTCTAGTCCCTTCAGAAAGCACAAAATATCTTTTCCCTTCATCCCAATAACTGTACTGGCCTCCTAATCCGGCCGGCCACATAGGCTTCAAGTCAGGAGAAAAACTAGCAATGATAGAAAGGGGTTCTGTTGTTTCAACAGAAAGGAGAATCACTGCTCCTGACTCTCTTAAGGGCGAAAAGAAAATTTCTTCAACCTTAAACGAAGAATGAACATAGCGCAGAATTGTTTGGTGGGGATAAACATCTATTCTTTTGGCCAGTGTTTTTCCGTCAATGAGTCTGTTTTCATCCTCTATTAAAAAATATAAGCAAAAATCATGAAAGACTTTATAAGGATAAATCCAAATTTCAGAACTGCCGTTCTCCCGGCCGAGTATCGCACTCTGCCGGCCGACGCTGTCGAAATAATTCTGAGGTTGTGTAAAACGGCTCAGGTGCAGTTCTCCCTTTTTTAAAGGAAATTTTTCAATCAATCCTGACTCATCTGCTCCCAGGAATACAGAGAGCATAAATAAAACACATAGGGAAAGACAGATATTTTTCATCCTTTATTCTCCCTGGCTAGGGATTTGACTCTCGCTCCATCTCCCGCATTGATTTCATAAATCTCAGGCTTTTGGAATCTTTTCCTTTCTGCCTTCTCGAAGAGTTTTTTCTTAAAAGCGGCGATTCGGGTTTTCTTAACCAACGCAATTCCTGAACCTCCAAAGCCGGCTCCTGTCAAGCGAGCTCCAAAACACCCCGGGAATTCCTTTCCCGTTTCATACAACAGATCAAGCTCAGGACAGGAAACTTCATAATCATCCCTTAAACTTTCATGAGAAAGAAAAAGAAGCTCTTTCAAAAGCAGAAAATCATCCTCTTTTAAAGCCTCAACAGCTTTTTTCACCCTCAAATTCTCAGTCACAACATGTTTGGCTCTTTTAAAGAGGACTTCTTTCATTCTGTTTCTCATCTTTTTCAGTGCTTCTAAATCGACTTCTTTAAAGTTGCGGTACCCATTTTTTACCAAAACAGGGAGGGCTTCGGCTGATTCCCGGCGTCTCTGGTTGTATTGTGAAGAGGCCAATTTTCGACGCATCCGGGTATCGTAAACGAGAAGGCTTAAGTTTTCCTTCTTCAGATTAAGAGGAATAAGCTCGAATCGGAGATTTTCGCAATCAAGATACATAGCCTTATTCTTTTGGCCAAAGATAGAGATGAATTGATCCATGAGGCCGCATTTTACGCCGACAAAGTCATTCTCTGCTTCCTGGGCGAGAAAAGCCTTTTTCTCTGGTTCAAGATGAAGATTTAAAAGTTTATCCAGGCCATTAATGATGCTGACTTCGAGCGCTGCAGAAGAAGAAAGTCCTGCCTCAAGAGGAATATTGCCCCATAGGAGACCGTTTATACCTTGAAGAGAAAAGCCTTCTTTTTTCAAGACCCAAAAAATACCCTTTGG
>CP070825.1:1159974-1241460 GCA_020344415.1 Candidatus Aminicenantota bacterium | reverse complement strand
GTTATGAAGATGGTTGAGAAGCTTGGAGCAACCGTCATTGGAGTTGCTTGTGTAATCAATAATTTATCAGAAACTCGCAGGAAAATGCTTGGTCGACCTGAGGTCCACTTCTTAATTGAAAATCTCGATGTTATATTCTTTAAGGTTTCCGTAATAAATTGTGTCATCTTTACCCAGCTCAAAGAAAAACACTAAATCGAAAAGGTCGATTTTCCCTTCTAATATATTCGGGAAATCATGGGAAGCAATAGTAAAAAGCGGATTTAGCTCGTTATCATATTTTTTAACTTCCCTGGTGAGTTTCCCCTCAGCAGGAACAATCTGTTGTCCCATTATATTTCCCTTAGAATCGATCCTGACAAGGGCTAAGCCAAGGGCCTTGGCTGTGCTTAGATTTCTTAGAAACTTTCCGTTAAGAGAAAAAAACACTAATCTTTGACCCATCACATCTTCAACCATTAATTCATTATTGGGTGTAATTCGTAGACCTATGGGCCCGTTCATTTCTCCTGGCCCCTGACCTTGTTTCCCGAAACTCCTTACAAACTTCCCCTTGCTGTCAAAAACCTTAATTATATTTTCCTCTCGGTCAACAATATATATATTCCCATTATTATCAACTGCGACACCGGTCATCTGGGAAAACATCTCCTCTTCTTGTTCACCTTCTCCAATGGATAACTCTTCCTTAAGAATCATCTTGGCCGGAGTTCCTTTTGGCGGCGCTGGGTTCTTCGGATTTAAAACAACCTGAACTCCATCAATAGTTTTTATTTTTATTTTTTCTGCATTAACTGGAATGAAAGTCATGAAAATAAAAACAAAAAAGAAAACGAAAATTGAAAAACCTGTCTTTCTCATCGGTTTCACCTCTATTTTGCAAACTCTTTTCATGTTCAAAACTATATTTATATATTTACTAGCTTCTATTTAATCTTACAAAAAACTCAGACAAAAGAACATACTTATTCTCTCCAATCAGTAATTACGTAACTCATTCAAATCAGTTCCTCTTCTCTCAATCGAAATATAATGCCAATAAAGAAGATAACAACAGCAAGAATTAAAAGTAACTGGGATCTCTCAATTAATCAGACATCATTACACCATGGAGCCAGCCCAACATATAATTCAATAATCTCTGGCTGATTCTCTTCTCCTCCATTGCTTGTCTTGCATACTCGCTATACGCTCCTGTATCTGAAGGGATGAGGAGGTGATTCAGATCCGGAAACATCTTCAAAGTGGCGGGCTTCCCAAGCTCTATTAATTTATGATGAAGCATCCGGGCATGATGGGGAAAAACCTGTTTGTCTTTTCCGCCGTTGACGACTAAAACCGACGCTTCAACCTTGCTCAGAGCCGATAAGGGATCGTAGTTAACAAAAGACTGCAGCCATTTAATCTGAGGTTCTAGCTGGGGCCTAATCTTCTCTTTCATTTCCTTATCCACTGGTTCCCCTTTAACGATTTTCAACATGATTTCATAATTCGCTTGGAATTTCTCTCTATTTTCTTCAGGGACCTCCATGCCCTCAAGCAAAAAATCAAACTGTTGTCTCAGAACCTTATCCCCTGTTTCCCCTGTACCGGCCAGGAGAATAATGGCTCTTATCTTTGGATCTTCAGAAGCCACTTGAGGAGCAACTATTCCTCCATCGGAATGTCCGATGAGAGCAATCCTGTCTTCGAAAACATCATCTCTCGATCTCAAATATGCGATTCCGGCCTGAACATCCTGAATCAATTCTTTATGAGATGCTTCTAAGAAATTTCCTTGGCTTCTGCCAGTTCCTCTGTCATCATACCTTAAAACAGCAATGCCGTTCTCACTCAATACATGGGCGATTTGTTTAAAGATCCCGAATTTCAGTCCGCCTGGTCCGACCGTATCCTCATTCCGGTCCTGAGGTCCTGAGCCTGAGATCAATATAGCAGCAGAATGCTTGGACTGACCATCCTTGGGAATCGTTACAGTGCCCGCTAATTTTATCTCTCCAGAAGGGTAAAAAACATCTTCTGAGATATACTTATCAGATGTTATTTTAGGGGAGCTTATCTTTTTTGTCTCTAAATTGGGATAGTCCTGATGGTAAATATTTGTTGCTTGGAAAGGATAAGAGATTTTTAATACTTCGCCCTCCTTGGTCCAGATATATCCTCCATTAAATCCAGCATAATCCATGAAGAATTTTTCCGTCTTCAAATCTCCTCTCTGCCAATTTAAAATCTCTTCTCCCTCATTCTCAATGACGGTAGGAACCAGGAGAGGCTCATCAAGATAGTAGCTTCCCCAGGATTTCGAGAGAGCATAGAACTTCCGTTTTTTCTCGTCAGAGATTTTTTTAATTAAAACAAAATTATCTACCAAGGGATTCTCAGTAGAAAAAAAGACATCTGGTGTGAAAGGCAGCTGTTTTTCTGAGATTTTTTCGCCCTGTCTAAAGGAAACATTTATCTTATCTCCTGCTACTTTAGCCCTCAGTTCTACTTCTTCTTCATTCACTTCTCCCTTCAAGAAACCCTCTTTTAAATTCCAATCTGTAGATAGCCTCTCTTCGAACTGAAAGCTGAGACTTAAACCCCCAAAAGCCTGCTTTGTCTCCCCTTTTATTAAAATTTCTTCATCTGTTTTCTGGAGGTTGTAAAAACCTTTCCCTAGTTTGCTTCCCTGAATAACCAATTCATGTTTTATTCCCTCTTCTTTTTTGGCGGGCTTTTCTATCTTGAGCCTCTCATCATGAGCCTCAAATTTCTGGGCAGGATTGGAAATAGATTTCACAAATCCCCGCTCATCGGTAAGTAATTCAATCTTTATGCCCGCCAGCAAAAGATGGAAAAGTTGAGCATTATCTTTATCAGGCTCTGCCTGCAGTTTAACTTCAGTCTGAGGTACAACATAGGCTGGAATCGTGATTTTTTCTTTAATGCCTTTTATTCTTCGGGCAACGAGAAAATACGGGGAAAAAATTGAATTCGGCAAAATCAGAGCATCAGGAGAAATCTTTGAGGACATTTCTATTTTCCTTTCTCCTGCCATAATCTTATTCTTCGCTTCTCCCTGAGTAATCGTTGTTTCAATTTCTTGCACAGTTCCTTGCACTGTTCCCTTAAAGTAAAACCGCAGAGGCCTAAATTCTTTGTCCACCTCAATGGTCATCAGTTCTGTGACCAGACTGATTGGATTCCGCAATTCTCCGGTGACAGAAAGTACATATTTATCTGGCAACTCGCTCCACTCATATTCTTCATAACCTACTTCCTCTTCCATAAAATAAAGGAACAATTTTTTCTTTTTATCAGGTTGAGCATTTTTTCCTAGCTCACAAGGAAATAAGAAGGTAAAAACGAGAAAGAAAATGAACATCATAATGATAATCTTTTTTGTCATCTTTCCTCCGAAATTATGTCTTTGAATTCATGTTTATGCATTCTCTTTTATATACTCTCAAACTTCAGGCTTTATTCAAAATATTTTTTTCTTCTACTGGGCACATTATAAGCAATTGAATAGCCAGAACCCTTCAAAAAAATGACTCTTAAGAAAAAGGGGACAGTCCCCTTTTTCTTTGCATTCCTCGGCTCGCTCTCCTCTTCGAGGAACCATGCCCGCTCCCCTCCGGCTGACCTTCCTCATCAGCTCGCCTGACTGCTTCTGGGACTATCATGAAGATGGAGATGTAAGCAGAATCAGCTTTTGTTTTTTGACAACGAATGAACAGATTTTCTATAATAACCGCAAAATAGAAGTCAATAGGAGAGTCTTCGGAGATCGAATGCCAAATCATAATATTGCCGTCATAGGCGCAGGACCTATAGGAAGCCTCATGGCTGCCTATCTAGCCCGGAATCAAGAAAATATCTACCTCATCGACATAAAAAAGGAGCTAATATCAGCCATTGAACAAAATGGAATCACAGTGACAGGTGTAGCTGACAATTTCAATACACGAGTCAAAGCTACCGGTTATTCCATAGCCAACTTGAATGAATTTGATATTGATCTATTTTTTATTGCAACTAAATTCAATTTCCTCGATTTTCTACTAGATGATATCAAACCGATATTCAAGTCAGGGCAAAAAATCCTTCTTATTCAAAACGGAATAGACAATGAAGATAAAGCTGCTGAGAAGTTCAGCCCGGAGGATATTTTAAGGTTTGTTATCAATTATGCTGGTTCGATCGTCGAGCCGGGCATAATCAAGTTCGCCTTTTTTAACCCACCCAATTATATCGGGGCTCTCTCTGCTGGAAATGAACCACTTGCTCGAGAAATTGCCGATTTCATTACAGAAGCCGGATTGGAAACAGCCTTTTCACCTGATATTAAAAAGTACGAATGGAAAAAAACTATCCTGAACGCTTCCTTGATGCCCGTCTGTGCGGCTACAGGTCTGACTATGAAGCAAGCTATGGATACAGAAGAAACCCGCTTTCTCTGTGAGCAGATTCTCAAGGAGAGCATCCAGGTGGCAAAAAAAGTGGGGCATGAATACGGGGAGGATTTTTTCGAAAACTGCATCGGTTATCTATCGAAAGCCGGTGACCACAAACCCTCCACCTCTATCGATTTAGAGGCAGGAAATCCGATTGAATATGTTTTCCAAGCTATCATCGATTACGGGAAAGAAATCGGGTCTCCCACTCCTTATCTCGAATCCCTTACCAAGGTTATCCGCACTTTAGAAAAACAAAAAAGAAAAGCGAAATCTTAGCTGGTATCAAGCTCTCCAGTCATTAATTAGAAATATAATTTCCATACGCAGTGTCAGTCATCAAAGAGACACAGTCATAGAGGAATTAATCTTAGCCAGATAAAAAAGAGGAGATTGGAACGATGGAATTAATACAAAGATACAGCAAATGCTTTGTGTGCGGGGATAAAAACGACATGTGCCTAAAGGTCGATTTCTTTCATGACGGAGAGAAAGCAAGAGCAGAGTACCATCCAACCCCCCGGTTCGAAGGGTACAAGGAAATATTGCACGGTGGTATCATTTCTGCTCTTCTTGACGAAGTGATGATAAAAGCTATCATTGCCAAAGGAATCTTCTCTCTCACGTCACGAATAGACATAAGATTCAAAAACTTTGCTCGGATTGGCGAGAAACTACTCTTGGAAGGAAGGATAAAAGAAGATAGAAGAAGGCTAATCCTGGCCGAGGGAAAAGCTTTTAAGCAGGAAGGCGAGGTCATCGCCGCGGCCCGGGGAACTTATTTTAGGGTAAAGGGGCAGATAAAAGAACAACTGGAACGCAGTATTGATTAAATAAACTAAACAGCCACTCCAATCCAAAAAGGAGGTGCAAACAGACTCATCTCTCAGAATCAAGATCACTCATAAATAGCCTTAGCAAGCAAAGCTTCAGAGGTTTCTCCATCTTCTGGATAAGTGGCTATTCTGATGGAGGTAACACCCCAATTGTATCTTTGGCTAAGTTCATAAATTCTCTGTTTGACTGCATTGGCCTCTTTCTTGTCCGTATCGGGAAGAATGATATAATACCTTCCCTTAATATAAGGTATAATCAATCTGTCGTAACTGCGAATATGACTTTCTACTGCATGAAAGGAAATGACCTTACCAGGAACTAGCTTGCTTATCCCCTGGGGAGTGGAGCGAGGCAGATCTACTACGAGAACGGAAACATTTAAATTATGCCTTTTTGATCGATTTATTTCTTCCTCGATTAGCTTGAGTTCTGATTTATGTCTCCTTTTTTCTTTTCTGCTTTCAAATCTGAATATCGACCTTGCCTTTTTTTCTTGGTTTTTTGCAACTAAGCCCATTTAATTCTCTTCCTTTAATTTTTTGGGATGTCTTTTTTTCATATGAACAAATAATGGTTATCTTTATGTAGCTCTGGAATATATGTAAAAAAAAGCTTCTTGTCAACAGAAAATAAGAGGGGGAAAAATGGGAAAGAAAATCGGGGACACCCTCCAAGGTGCTATCCTATGATTCAATAGTTTTTCTTATTAAAGGACCCAGAGGACTAGCTAATAGGTTTTTTAAAAGTGAAAGTAGAAATGGGCTGACACTTTGGGGAACGTCCCCATTTATTAAAAAGTAAAAGAAATGCCCATGTGCGCAGTAACAAGATCGGTTGAGGATCTAGTAAGATCATAGATAAGCTGGCCATCTTCTATGAAGATGGAACCCTCTGTGAGATACTCAGCTTTCGCACCCCTAAGATAGCGAGCTCCGAGATCTATGTAGATCGAAAAGAAACCTTCTCTTCTTTTCCTTTCTTTCGAATACACTTGAATCATCAAGCCTGCCCCTGCCCCGTAGCTCAAGGTAGCGTCGTTATGGATATTGGAGCGGGCTACACTATCGCCGAGCCAACTTTGGCTTTTGACTCTTGTATCAGTAGAAAGAACATTCAATCCGATCAACGCATCGAGATAAGGTCGCAACTTTCCTTCTCTCGGCTGAACACGGAAAAAGAAATGGCCTAAGTAGATCATATTCGTGGCTGTAACATCTACCATAACATCAGGGATTGTTGAGCTAAACGGCTCTTCTCGCGTTTCTCTTCCATACATGAGAATACCGAGCGAGAGTCCCACTGAGAACGGAGATTCTGGAAAATTATAGGCAAAATGTCCAATACCGCTGATTCCTACCTTATCGACATAATCTCCGAATTCACCCTGTGGGAAACCGAGGTTGAAAAAGATGCTAGCCAGAAAGGGTTCCTTAGCTGATCCTATGGATGTAAATAGCAGGATGATCAGGCATAAAATTCCAAAAGATTTGATTTTATTCATGTTCTTCCTCCTTCCTTCCCAGCCTGAATTATTCATAAAAAATGTCGGTGCATTCTATAATAAGAGCAGCAAATAGAGAGTAATCCAGGCAAGACAAAACTAGATTATTTCCGACAGATGCTTTTTTAAAAAAAGCACAGGTGATATCCATCAACATATTCAAGAGCAAAATTCGTGCCAATCTGGTCCAGGGTAACATGAGTTTTTTCTGATATTTATTGTCCTTTTTTAAGGTCAGATGTAATCTTTATCCGAGATAAGCCCCTCTCTGATATATGATACTGTATTAAAGATTATTAATCCCATATCATCTTGTATACAACTAGTTCTTTATATCCGCTATCTTTTTGCTTGAGGCAATAGACACTATCCCCTTTGAATTTTACTTGATAACCCTCAAGTTCAATTCTGCCTATGAATTCTCCGTTTGTGTCAAAAATATCATACATAGAGCTTCCCTCATTTGGCTCATCATAGGTTTGTATAAACAGCCATTTGTCACCCAATGCAACGATGCCTCTAAACGGAGGGAAAACAGCTTTGCTTCCACTTCATCTTTTTTTGGGCCGCAGCAAATCAGGAGACAAAATATAAATAAAAAGCATGCTGATTTATAACATCCTCTCATTCTAATCATCATGATCTCCAATCAACGACGTCTGAGGAAATGGCGTGAAAAATCTGAAAAACTATTTTCCTTTAAACTCGCCTTTCCTCTTCTCCAAGAAAGCCGAAACTCCTTCTTTTTTATCTTCTGTTGTACAGGCTAAGGCATGGAGATAAGATTCGAGGGCAAAACCGGAAACCGCATCTCCCTCCTGACTTCTGTTCACAGCCTCCTTGGCATACCTCACAGCTAGCGGTGGCCTTGAGGCAATCCTCTGGGCAAGCTCCATCGCTCCTTCCATTAATTTCCCAGGAGGAAAGATTTTATTCACAAGCCCGATTCTGTACTCTTCCTGAGCATCGATAAAATCTCCGGTGAGAATCATTTCCATAGCTCGGCCCAGTCCTACCAGGCGAGGCAGCCGCTGCGTCCCCCCATCTCCAGGAATGATTCCTAGCTTAACTTCAGGGACCCCGAACTGAGCCTTTTCTGAACAGACTCTTATGGAACAAGCTAATGCAAGTTCGAGACCTCCACCCAGAGCATATCCGTTGATAGCGCCAATGACAGGGATTTGTAGATTTTCTATGCGAGAAAAAACCTCCTGTCTTTCTCGAGAGACTCGCCGGCCTATTTTCGCATCGCGGTCAACGAGTTCCTTGATATCTGCCCCTGCTACAAAAGCTTTATCCCCCGCTCCTGTTATTACCAAAACTCTCAGTTCTTCATCGTTTTCGATCTCTCCAAGAAGCTGCTTCAACTCAGAGGTTAATTCGTTTGATATGGCATTCAACTTATCGGGACGATTGATAGTTAAAAGACCAATATTTTCCTTCTTTTCATAAATGAGTGTTTTGTACATATTCCCACTCCTTTTTTTATTTAAGATGGCTATGTTCCAATTTTTCAAGCCCTATGAGATTGCTTCGGCACTGCGCGCCTCGCAATGACATCTGACAGTGGATCTAATGAATCAAACCTCTACACAAAGGCTTTAATCCCAAGCTCATAGGCACCGATAATGAGCTGTTGAATCTGTGAAGTTCCTTCATAAAGAGTGTTGATTCGTGCGTCTCGGTAGAAGCGCTCTACATCATATTCGCCAGAGAAGCCATAGCCACCATGAATCTGGATAGCTTTATAGGCCACACGGTTAACCATCTCGCTGCAGTAGTATTTAGCGATGGATGTCTCCCGTGTGTTGGGCAATCCTTTGTTCTTCAGGTGTCCTGCACGGTAGACGAGCAGACGTCCGGCTTCGCACTCAACAACCATATCCGCAATCATCTGCTGGACGAGCTGAAAACTAGCTATTGGCTTCCCAAATTGAATTCTCTCCTTAGTATATGCTTTACAAATATCGATACATCCCTGAGCTGAGCCCACGCAACCGGCAGCCACCGTGAAGCGCCCAAAATCAAGAGTTCCCATAGCGACCTTAAATCCTTTATTGATCTCACCCAGAATGTTTTCTTTGGGAACGCGGCAGTTCTCCAGGTAGATCTCTCCTGTGTTAGAAGCTCTTAGCCCCAATTTATCATGGAGGTCCTTTGTTGAAAATCCCTCCATTCCTCTCTCCACAAGAAACGCCGTGATGCCTTTGGGCCCTGCTTCTTTGTCTGTCTTGGCATATACGATGGCCAGATCTGCGATTCCAGCGTTTGTAATCCATGTTTTCTGGCCATTCAGGATAAAATGATCTCCATCCTCTTCAGCACTTGAAATCATGCCCGCTGGATCACTTCCTGCATTTGGTTCGGTCAGGCCAAAACATCCAATCCATTCTCCGCTTGTCAGCTTGGGGAGGTATTTCTTCTTCTGTTCTTCATTTCCGAATTTGAAAATGGGAAGCTCCACTAAGGAGACTTGTACCGAATAAGTCCCTCGAAGAGATGAATCTACCCTCCCAATCTCCTCTGCCACTATGGCATGACTTATATAATCAAATCCTGCTCCACCGTATTCCTCAGGAATGGGTGTTCCCATAAATCCCAATCCTGCCAGTTTTTCAAAAAGGTCTTGAGGGAATTGAGCCTTTTTATCATTTTCTGAAGCCACAGGTGCAATTTCTTCTTTGGCAAATTTACTGATAGTTTCCTGGATCATTTTTTGTTCTTCACTTAAATCAAAATCCATGGCTTGCTCCTTTCTAATTATTGGAATTCATTTTTAAAAAAAGAACTTTGGAAGAGAGCCTTAATCTCGAAAAGTCTAAATAAACCAAATCCCTTTTTCAGACTAAACAATACTTATATTTAGTACTTATAGAATCCTTCGCCAGCCTTTTTTCCCAACTTGCCTTCTGCAACCATTTTCTTTATTATCTCTGGCGGTTTGTAACGCTCATCCTCCAATTTTTCATACAGGGTTTCCATCTTGGCAAGGTGGATATCCAGACCTATCATATCGATGAGTGCTAAGGGACCCATAGGAAGGCCTGCACCCAGCTTCATGGCTTCATCAATATCTTCAGGAGAAGCCACGCCATCAGCATATACAGCAGCCGCCTCATTCAGAAGTCCTGCCAAAACCCGACTGACTATCCCTGCCGGCGCTTCCTTTGCAGTCGTGATGGGAATCTTGCCTAGACTTTCAGCAAACATCCTCGTAGTCTCAATGGTTTCTTCAGAAGTATTATCTCCGCGAATAATTTCAACCAATTTCATGATGACAGCGGGATTGAAGAAATGCATCCCGATAACCTTATCGGGACGTGATGTGGCTGAAGCGATCTCACTTACTGAAAGGGCGGTTGTGTTCGTAGCTAGAATTGTCTCTGGTGTACAAATAGAATCCAACTTCCTGAATAGTTCCTGTTTAGCTCCTAGATCCTCATAGATCGCTTCCAGGACGAAATCGCATTCCCCAGCAATATCCAAATTAGTTGACCAATTCATTCGAGAAAGAACCGAATCCATATCCTCCTGAGAAATTTTTCCTTTCTCAATCCTTCTAGCCAGGCCCGCTTTGATTTTCCCTTCTGCTTTCTGGATTAGCTCATCTGAGATATCTGCCACAGTCACTTCTAAACCTTGCTGAGCACAGAGTTGCCCTACACCAGAGCCCATGATACCAGCGCCTACTACAAAAGGCTTTTTAATATCCATTTTGATGCCTCCGTTTTTATATATTAAAGGTGGGCTTGATGAATCAAGCCCCTACATAAACAGGCTTAGATTGCCACGCTTCGCTCGCAATGACATCCTACAGAAGCTCTTGACACATCAAGCCCTATAATTCTCAAGACAATCTTTCTATCACTATAGCGACGCCTTGTCCTCATCCGATGCACAGGCTAACCAAACCCAGATTCTTATCCCTGTCTTTCAGAGCATGAATCAAGGTAGTCAATATTTTTGCTCCTGTAGCACCAACAGGATGCCCTAGAGCTATGGCACCGCCATGGACATTGACCTTGGAGCGATCCCACTTGAGCTCCCGCTCAACAGCCAATATTTGAGCAGCGAAAGCCTCGTTCAGCTCAATAATATCAATGTCACTAAGCTTGAGTCCTGCCTGTTCCAAAGCTTTGGAGACGGCCGGAACAGGTCCGATTCCCATAACCGCAGGATCAACACCTGCATGAGCATAAGATACTATTCGAGCTAACGCCTTAACACCCAATTCTGAAGCCTTCTCATCTTTCATAACCAGGACTGCAGCGGATGCATCGCAGAGCGCACAGCTGTTTCCAGCGGTCACTGATCCGTCTTTCTTGAAAACAGGAGGAAGCTTTGCCAATTTCTCTGCCGTAACGCCCTCTCTTGGGATTTCCTCAGTATCGAATATTTCCGTCTGTCCTTTCTTTAAAGGCACCTCAATCGGAAGTATTTCCTCCTTGAACTTCCCCTCTTTCACAGCATTGACAGCCTTGCTCTGACTTTCTGCTGCAAAAGTATCTTGCTCTTCCCGGCTGATGCTATATTTTTCAACGAGAGTTTCTGCTGTCATCCCCATTAGATGTCCGGCTAAAGGGCACATAAAACCATCTTTATGCATAATATCGAACAATTTGCCGTCTCCCATGCGATTCCCCCATCTCGCCCCATCAGCTATATAAGGAACCTGGGAAGTATTCTCAGCGCCGCCGGCTAAGACCACTTCTGCATCTCCCGCTTTAATCATCTGAGCAGCAAGAGTGACAGCACGCAAGGACGAACCACATCGCTTGTTCACCGTAAAGGCAGGGACTTCGTGTGGCAAGCCTCCCTTTACAGTTGCTAGACGCCCTATATTTGGCCCGAGACCAGCCTGCCAGCCAGTACCAAAGACGACTTCATTCACTTGGTTGGGTTCAATTCCTCCTCTTTGAACAGCCTCATTAAGAATAACGGCTCCCAATTCTACCGCAGAAACTCTTTTAAAAGCGCCTCCAAAACTGCCTCCAGCGGTTCTAACAGCGCTGGCGATGACAATATTACTCATAGATAACCTCCCATTTTTTTATTATTGTTTCTTGATGGACCCGTTTAAAGGTCTACTATTATAGTTATCCCCTCTTCAAGCTGTCAACAAAAAACCTATTTCTTCTATTCTTCTTTCTTTGATCTGCGGATAAGACTAAAAAAATCGGATAGCTTCCCTTTGATATAGCCTTCCTTGATAAAATACGGCCCTTCTTCAGGTTTTATCCATTTTATGTATTTTCCCTTTTTAACCCCCTCGGAATCTCTGGCCAGACCAATTCTGAAATCTCCGTCTCTTGTCTGCACTATAGCAACATTAACCTGCTCTTCATCTGGAGATGTGTATTGGGTAGTAGCAATAACTCTATCTTTTCGAGGCGATTTTTTGTAGATCAGCTTCTCTTCAGGAATAGATTGAGGCAAGTTTTCTTCCTTGAGACCTTCACGGACCCGGGTGGATTCTACCCTCTCTACAATACCCACGACGCAAGTGTTCCCATATCCACTCATATTGAACCAGAGCCCGTAATTCAAATTCTTCAGCTCCTCTTTAAACATGTCTTTGTATTGATCATGCCCTCGCAGCTGCCAGACCAATTCTACAAGCTGAGCGCCTCCTGAAGCTCCTAAAGGATGTGTCCGTGCCAAAAATCCCCCAGAACGGTTAATAAAAGTATTCTTTCCTTTCCGGTTTTTCTCTTCAAGGATAAATTTGTATCCTTCCCCTCTTTCGGCCAGGGACAAATCCTCGGCTGCCACCCAGGGAACTGGTTTAAAAGCATCGTGGAGCTCACAAAGGTCTATCTCGTGAGGGTTCAAATCAGCTTCTTGAAAGCATTTTCTTCCTGCCAGCACAGCCGCTTCCATGGAGATCAGGGTCTTCCGTTCTGCAATCTTGATATTATCAAAGGCGGATTTTATACTCGTTAATTTTATATCCGTAGAAGACGGAACGAGATAAACTGCACCGGCTCCATTGTAAGAACCGCTGCAATCAAACTTCGTCAGGGGTTTGGCAATAAATCTATTGACCTTAGGGTTGTCATAATCTTTCCGTGTAACTGGCTCTTTAAAGTAGGCAAATTTATTCTGGGACCCATGTCCCAAACTTCTAACACTCATATCATAACAAACATTTCGGAATTCTTTTCCTGAGACTTTATAAGCATCCATGTATTCATACGAAGCCAAGGCAGCTACAGCTGGCATCTCACCCAATCCTCGTTCTCTTTCTTCTTCGGAAATGACTGTAGAAATCTGGGAGGGAATCTCTTCATTCCTCAGCTTACCCTTCATCTTCTCACCGAAGCAGACTAAGACTTTGAGTCCTGACGAGGCCAAGCGCTTTCCCAATTCAACAGCCGCGGCCCCCGTAGCAGATCCCATTTCCACATGATAAATTTCCGTATCTCTCCTCAACTTCAATTCAATCCCCACCAGAGAATCCAAGCCTGTCTGCCTAGCAAATCCTATGGGGTCCATGCTGCCAATAACCAAACAATCTGGAACCAAATCATAGGTATAGGAAGAAGAATTCTGAAGGGTCTTCCAGCAGGTATCAGCCAACATGACTCCAATAGGTCTGAAATCTTTGCCAAAGGGAGTCAATGATGCCCCAGCAATATATACATCACTCATTCGGAATCAAGCTCCTTTTCTTTTAAGAAGGTCCTTTGACATTTTTTTCTTTTACAGCCATTCAATGAAGGGAATTAGAAAAACAAATAGTAACGAACCACTTTACCTTTACTACTTTTATTATCTTAAATAACCCAGGGAAGTCAATAGGATTGAGGTTTATAAAGGATTCTTGATAGCTCAGGAATTTTTTCTATTTTTCAATGCTTTCAGTATCTTTTCAGGCGTTATCGGAAGCTCCTTTATCCAGATTCCGGTCGCGTTGGCAATAGCGTGGGCGATTGCAGCCAGCACTGGCAGCGTCGCACCCTCTCCCACCTCTTTTGCACCATAAGGACCCTCTGGCTCATAGGACTCAACAATCCCGCTAAAGATCTCAGGTGCATCTTTAGATGTCATCAACAGGTAGTCATGAAGATTAGGATTGAGGATATTGCCCTTCTGGTCATACAAAACATCCTCCATGATCGTCTCACCTGAACCCATGACAATGGCTCCTTCAACCTGTCAATGTACAGATTGGGGTTTGATGGGAGTACCACAGTCATGAAAATCTGTAAACTTTTCAATTTTCACCTTTCCAGTCTCCAGATCGACGCTGCATTCACAGACAGAACTTCCGTAAGAATAGGCGGGGCTTGTTCCCACAGCAGCCCCCTTGTAATCTCCGCCAAGACCTTCTGGAGGCTTATACCAACCTGTGCCTACAAGAGGACCATTTTCATTGAAATACTTACGCGCTGCCTCTGCCCATTCCATAGTCTTTGATCTATCTTCTTTATGGAATATTTGATTATCCCTGGCTTCTAATTCCTGATAATCACAGCCCCACAGTTTCGCCACAGTGGCAAAAATCTTACCAAGAACATCCCGGCTTGCCATAACCACGGCATTTCCTCCCATCAAGGTTGTTCTGGAGGAGTAAGCTCCTAAATCGAGAGGGCTGATATCAGAGTCTTCGGTTCTGATACGGATCCTGTGGGGGCTTATTCCTAAAGCTTCGGCGCACATCTGAGAAAGCACGGTTGAAGACCCTTGACCTATTTCCGCAGCCTGGATGAGGAGGACTGCGGCTGTTCCATCTTCGCTGATTTTAACAATGGCGTTTGCATGGGGAAAAACAGACTTTTTGACAAATGTCTCTCTTTCTTTCTCAGAACTCCGCTGAACCTGTCCCCTATAGATTGCATACCCTGCCCCAGAGACAAAGCCTCCGCAGCCTATTCCAATCCCTTTTCCAGGGGGGAGTTTGCCGTATTTTTCTTTCCATCCAGATCTTTTTTCCACTTCCCTCAGGGTGGCCTTGATCTCGCAGCTATGAATATCCAAGTCGTTACAGGTTCGCGTATTTGGATCCATGGCGTTGCGAAGGCGTATCTCGATTGGGTCAATTCCCAGATCATCAGCAATCATGCTCAGGAGGCTTTCAAAAGCGAAACGGGGTTGAGGTGTTCCATGGCCGCGCATAGCACCGCAAGCCGGTTTATTTGTCATGACTCTTAAACCTTCGTATCTGTAATTGGGGATATGATATAAGGTTGGAATCATGCTCCCCGCATAATAGGCAGTTATTACCCCGAAAGAAGAATAGGCTCCTCCATCAAGGTAGATCCGGTTTTGAACTGCATTTATTCTTCCATCTTTTCTGACACCTATTTTGAATTTCATATACTGCTTATGCCTTCCCCGGCCGAACATGAACATCTCTTTGCGGCTGTAGACCATCTTTACAGGTCTTCCTGTCTTTTTCGAAGCAATAGGAGCAATTAACTCAAGCGGAGTCGTCCCAGCTTTCCCTCCAAACCCGCCTCCAACAGGGGGCCGGATGACACGGATTTTTCCCAGAGGAATATCAAGCACCCGGGCTGCCATATAATGAACGTAATGAGGAACCTGAGTGGATGAATAAAGAACAAGAGTCGCACCATCGTCTTCCCAATAAGCAATGGAAGCGTGCGGCTCAATAGGGCTCTGGTAGACATGATTCCCTATAAACTCTTCCTCTCTCACATAATCAGCCTCAGCAAAACCTTTCTCGATATCACCAAAATGATGGTCAACTACGGTGTTTATATTATTATTATACCGTTCGTGAAGTTGGGGAGCGTCCTCTTTGATGGCATCCATGGGATTAAACACAGCAGGCAGCTCTTCATACTCAACTTCGATAAGCTCTCGAGCCTTTTCAGCCGTCTCCTCGTCTACAGCAATGACAGCAGCCACTTCATCTCCCACATACCGTACACGGTCCTTGGCCAAAACAACTTCATCGTAGCGAGCTGGCGATATACCGTAAGTGATATCTGGAACATCTTTTCCTGTGAGAACCAGTTTGACACCCGGAAGCTTCTCTGCTTTGCTCGTGTCAATTTTTTTTATCCGACCATGTGGAATTGGAGAGTGAAGGATTTTTCCATACAGCATGTTCTCGAAGTAAAAATCGGCTGTAAATTTAGCTTGTCCTGCCACCTTAGCTGCAGCATCCACACGCGGTAGGCTTTTACCCACAGTGGTAAACTGATCAAGGTCATCAGAATGAGACGGCGCTTCTTTTGTATCGCGATATTTCTTCCAGTTTTTTACTGCTTCGATGATTCGTGAGTAGCCTGTGCAGCGGCAAAGATTTCCAGAGAGGGCTTCCTTAATTTCTTCCTCTGAAGGTTCTGGGTTTTGTTTAATGAGGGCCATAGCACTCATCACCATTCCAGGCGTACAAAAACCGCACTGAATGGCTCCATGATTGAGGAATGCACGCTGCAAGGGGTGAAGCACACCATCTTGAGCTATTCCCTCGATGGTTGTTATCTCTGTTCCATCACACGATGCTGCTAAAAGCAGGCAACTGTTTTTTAATTCCCCATCCATGAGGACTGTACACGCACCGCAGACTCCAAGATTACACCCTTTTTTGGTCCCTGTAAGCCTCAGTCTATCTCGGAGAACCTCCAGAAGAGTTTCTCCATCTTTTATGGCAACAGTATGTTCTTCTCCGTTAACTTTAAGAACGATGACACGGTATTGTATTTTATTTTTTCCCATAGAATTTATGTATCTTCCCTGGATTTTTCTTGAGTTTGCTTCAATGCTTTTGTTAGACTTCTCTGGGTTAAAATCTGGATCAATTCTTTTCTATGCCAGGCAGAGCCTCTGACATCCGAGATGGGTTCCCCTTCTTCTTTCGCAACTAAAGAAGCCTTCTTAAAAAGGCCATCAGATGGTTCTCGTCCCAATAGAGACTCCGAAGCTTTTAAAGCAATCAAAGGAGTGGGAGCAACTGCCCCAAGAACAATAAGAGCTTTTTCTATTTTCCTATCCTCCAAGGTTATCCTGGAGGAAACAGCGGCAACGGCCAAAGAATTAGCTTCCCGAAGAGAGAATTTCTCGTAAGCGATCCCTGTACGGGGTGGAGGTAATGGGATGAAAATGGAGGTTAACAATTCCCCTTTGTTGCAGATCGTCTCTCTGGGAGCTTGAAAGAAATCAGAAAGAGACACCTGCCGCGACGACTCTGAACACTGAAGTTCCACCTTTGATTCTGCTGCTATTAGAGTCGGAGGAAGGTCTGCTGAAGGGACAGCGCTTGAGATATTTCCACCTATAGTTGCCATTGAGCGAATCTGAGGGGAAGCCATGGAATTGGCAGCATCGGCAAGAGCTGGAATGAATTGATTAACATAAGGATCGGATATAATTTCTTGTGCAGTTACAATGGCTCCAATTTTTATTCTGTTTTCTTCTCTCTCTATCCCTCTTAGTTCTTTTATCTTTAGAAGAGATAAGATGTCTTCAGCCTTAACCAAGCCTTGTTTTATATCTACTAAGAGGTCTGTCCCGCCCGCTAAGATTCTGGCCTCTCTGAGTTTTTCAAGGAGTTTGAATGCCTCAGCCAAGGTTTGTGGAGAATGAAATTTTATTCTAGAGAGATTCAACTAAGAAGTCCTTGTTTTCCTTTTCTTGCGGATTATAAGATATAACACCCGAGAAAAGACATGTCAACTTTGGGGTCAGGCTTTTGTCGATGATTTTTGTTGACACTTATCTTGATTGCATTTATCTTACTGGTGAATAAGCATGATCTTCGAGAGCGGTCTCAACCGTCAAATTAGCTGAGAGGTGATATTAATGAAAAAAGTGATAACTCGACGCGATTTTATGCGGGGCAGCACTTATGCTGTCTTAGGAGTTGCCCTGGGATTTCCCCAAAAACAAACGAAAAAAGTTAGAGTCGTTTTAATTCGCCATCAAGATGCAGTGGATGAAAATGCCAGATTCAATGAAAAAATAATTCAACAGATGCTGGATGAGGCAGTTTCAGCGTTATTCGAACAAGACGACCCTGTGAAGACTTTTAAAAAGCTTGTAAAACCTGAAGATATTGTCGGAATCAAGAGTAATGTCTGGGCTTATATCCCCACGCCAAAAGAGCTGGAAAAAGGAATCGAACGCCGTTTGATCGATGCCGGGGTGAAAAAAGAAAATATCAGTGTTGATGACCGTGGTGTACTAAGAAATTCAGTATTTCAAAAATCAACCGCTCTCATCAACGTCAGACCAATGAGAATGCACTACCTGGCAGGATTTAGCGGCTGCCTGAAAAATTATATCACTTTTGCAAAAAGATACTCAGATTATCATCCCAACAACTGTGCAGACCTGGCACTGCTTTTTCGATTGCCGCATGTAAAAGGCAAGACACGGCTGAACATCCTATCTGTATTGACTCCACAGTTTCATGCTCGGGGGCCCCATCATTTTAACCGCAGGTATGTCTGGAACTATAAAGGTCTCATAGTAGGGACAGATCCTGTGGCAGTTGATGCTGTCGGTTTGGAGATAATGAAAGCAAAGCGCCGTGAGCAGTTTGGCAAAAGTCGGGAAATGCCAGGGGTTCCAAGGCACGTAGCGATTGCGGATGTCAAGCATAAGTTAGGTACGAGTGACTTGAATAAAATTGATTTAGTCCGGCTGGGCTGGAAAGAGGAAATATTAATTTGAAATCATTCCAAACAAGAGAAATAAAGCCTTATTCATAAAATGAGGGGAGAAATGAGATGACCTCTTTTACCAAAAAATTATTTTGCATTGCAATTTTTATATCACTTGCCTTATCAAGCTGCAATCCAATCTCAAAAGAATCGAAGATCGAATATGTTAGCAGCATTCTGTGGACAAAGCTCTACGACGTGAAAATTGCGGGTAATTATGTATATGGCTCTTTTAGAAATGGCCTAGGAGTTTTTGATATTTCGGATAAGAAGAATCCTGTTCTTGTTTCACGAATATATCTGGGGGGAGGAAATGGTCTTGATTTGAAAAACGATCATGCATTTGTAGCTTCAGGAGATATGGGAATGCATATAGTGGACATCTCTAATCCTAAAGCACTTACAACTGTGAGTTCCTATGATAGCCCTGGCGAGTCTTATGAAGTAGCAGTAGTTGGTGACAGTGCCTATTTGGCAGATGGAGAGTCCGGCTTGCAGATAATCGACATCAGCAACGCTTCAAATCCAAAGCTGGTGGGCTCGATCGATACTCCTGGTATAGCAAAAGGAGTTACCATAGCTGGGGATTATGCATACGTGGCAGATGAAATCTCGGGCTTACAGGTAATCAACATCAATAATCCTGTCTCCCCTGACCTTGCCGGCTCATGTGATACTCCAGGTTCAGCCGAAAGCGTGGCTGTGAAAGACGAGTATGCATATGTTGCAGATGAAATGGCAGGTTTGCAGATAATCGATGTAAGCGATCCTTCTTCTCCCAAGATCGTGGGATCGTATAATACACCTGGAAACGCCCATGGAGTGGCTGTTAGAGATAACTTTGCATATGTGGCCAATCACTTTGAAGGAGGATTTCATATAATCGATATAAGCGATCCAAAAAATCCAGTTCTTGCTGGCTCATACAAGTATCCCATTTATAATGAGGCTTGGGGAGTAACCGTGAGCGGGAATCATGCATATATCGCCGATCACTTTTCAGGTCTTTATATCGTAGACATAACCGACCCTTTCAAGCCGGTAGGAATCGGCTCCTATTACACGCCCGCCTCTGTAAACAGCGTTGCTGTGGAAGGAAATTATGCATATGCTGTGGGCGAGCTCTCTGGCCTTCAGATTATAGATATCGCCAATCCTTCTGCTCCCAAGAAGGAAGGCCTGTATAGCCGTATCCGTTGGGGGCACACTGTGAAGGCAAGAGGAAATTTTGCCTTTGTGGCGGATGGAGGGCTCCAGATAATTGATATAAGCAATCCGGCTGCTCCTAAAATCATAAGGAGGCGTGGAACCCCAGGAGTAGCAAGGGTTTTAACAGTAAGGGAAAATCTCGCTTTTGTGCTGGCTGATAATTCTGGTTTTCATATAATCGACATAAGCGATTTAAAGAAAACCCCCCGAACTATCGGTTCATTTGAGATGTCCGGTTTTGCCTATGGGATAGCTATCCGTGAGAATTACGTCTTTTTTGCAAAGAGCGACATAGGTTCCATTGAGATAATCGACATAAGCGATCCGGCATCCCCTGAGCTAACAGGGTCATACAAAACTGCTGGTCTTCCTTATGATATTGCTATAAATGGAAATTATGCTTATGTGGCGAATGGAGAAAAGGGTCTGCAGATATTAGATATAAGCAACCCAAAAGCTCCAAAACTTCTAGGATCAATCGACACTCCAGGCTTTGCGTATGGAGTAGCTGTAAACAGTAAGTATGCTTACGTGGCAGATGAAACCTCAGGTTTACTAAAAATAGATATCAACAAACCTGCTTCTCCTAAGCTTACTGGGTCTTTTGATACTCCAGGAGAGGCTGTAAAGGTCGTTATAAGCGGAGAATATATCCTCGTAGTTGATACTTTTTCGCTTATGATATTGAAATAATCAAAATTGATTCATTTTTATCATCGCAGGCTCAGCGTAGCAATCCTCTGTCGCGAGCGCAGCGTGACGATCTCAACCTTCATATGAGGTTGGTTCGTTTCACTCGCAACGGCGGACTGCCGCGTCGCTTCACTCCTCGCAATGACAATGGGAATTTGAGGAATCAACACCCCACATCCTGCAGGTGGATTTGATGAATCAACACCCTACATGCTGCAGGTGGGCTTGATGAATCAAGCCCCTGCACCCCCAATTTTGTTGGGTTGATAAATCAAACCTCTACACTAGATGTATTGGCCGCCGTCGACCTTTATCACTTCTCCGGTGATGTGTTTTGCCTTCTCGCTGCAAAGGAAAGTCACGAGATAGGCAATATCTTCAGGTTGACCAAGGCAATCAAAAACAGTTTCTGCCCTCGATTTCTGTTTATTCTCCTCTGGCATGCTTTTAATCATATCGGTTTCAATCAAACCTGGAGCCACGGCATTGACATTCACCCTGGATCTTCCCAGTTCTTTGGCTACAGTTTTGGTTAGACCGATTGTTCCGGCTTTGGCTGCCGCATAATTGGACTGTCCGAATCTTCCCCTCATAGCATTAATGGAAGTAACGTTCACGATCTTTCCTGATTTCTGTTCTTTAAAAATCGGCGCTACAGCCCTTATAAAATTAAAGGTGCCCTTAAGGTCAACACTGATAACAGCATCCCATTGCTCTTCAGTCATTTTCCAAATAACTCCATCCCAGTTCATGCCAGCGTTGTTGACTAAAATATCCAAATGTCCAAACTCTTCAATAACTTGATTGACAAGATTCTGAACTTCTCCGAAATCTGAGACATCTATTTTGCATTCTTTTGCTCTGCGACCCATAGCCTTTATCTGTTCCGCTATCGCCTTTGCCTCTTCCTCGTGCCTGCGGTACGTCAAGGCTACATCTGCTCCATTCTGAGCCAAATCCAACGAAATTGCGGTTCCAATGCCCAGGCTTCCACCTGTGACGAGGGCAACCTTTCCTTCTAAATCCATCTTACGCCTCCTTTAAATTCATATGTTACCTTGTTTATATCCTATATTGCTCGTTTATTTTATTCAATATCATTTAAAGATTTCGAACGTCATTCAAATTCCAGTTTACTCAGCCGCTATGCCAGACTCGCATCTGACATCTGTGCGCAGGCTTTCTAAGAAAGGAGTTTAAATGAAATGCTTAGTTCGCCTGGATCATTCTTTGGGTTTGGGTAATACAGCCTCCATGAAAGCCTCATCGATAGACTTTCCCTGCGCAATCAGCTGTCTGTACTTGATAAAGTCAATCACATCCTGACCTGTTATCTTCTTCGCATTAAAGGCATTGAATCCCAGGAATGCCTCTGTCATCATGTTCGCTGCCAGCCAGTGACGGTTGTAGTTTTTGGCTGCGTCCCAGAAATACTTCTTTTTAGCCCTTACGCTATCTAACGACTTTATCAGACAGCCTGGAAAGAGGTTAGTAAATTTCCAGACGACATCATTCACAGCTTTGTCCAAGAGCTCAAAATCAATCGACGCTGTCTTGAGGAAATCTCGCGCTTTCTTTCCTTCTTCTCCTCTAAGAAATTCCCCATAAGCAACTTCCCCATCCTCGATGTATTTATCTGTAATCACATAGGGATTACGGATAAACTCTCCATCTTGCTTTATCACGGGCGCTACTTGACTTATCAGACCCAGCCTCTTCATCTTATAGGCACTCCAAAGCTCGCAGGAAACGCAATTCCAGATGGCATCTTCAATGCTCAAAAACCAGGGCAAAAAGTCCGAAGATCCTCCATCTGGAGCTGAGCCATGCCGAGGACCTGCCTGACCAAAAATTGCTGTATCTACGGAAATGGCGATATCACAGGCCATACCAATCTCCTGACCACCAGCGATCCGCATTCCGTTTACCCGGCAGATAGTCGGCTTTTTGCACATCAGGATAGAATCAACCATGCCGTTGAAAAGATCCATGTACTCCCCGTATTCATTGGGTCTCCCGGAATAATATTCTGCATATTCTTTTGTATTGCCGCCCGTGCAGAAGGCCTTATCTCCGACTGCTGTAAAAACAATAGCCACAACGCTCCTATCCAGAGAAGCATTCTGAAAACCGGCGATGACTCCTTTAACCATCTTGGTCGTGTAGGAATTGTATTGAGCAGGGTTGTTGAGGATAATCCAGGCAGAATAGAGTCCTTCGATCTCCTTGCCTGTAGGGTCTACGATTGGTCGTTTTTCATACATTGTACAGGGCGGTTCAGTGCCCCAATGTTCTTTACCCATAAGAGAATGGTCTTTGATTTTATCGTCTTTAGGCAGCCAATCTAAGCTCATACTTTCCTCCTTATATTTTTTTTCGCCTAAAAAAATAGATGTTTTCCCAATTATTTAACAGGAGTATTTATTCTACTCGCTTTCCTCAAAAAACAGTAAGATGAATACTACTTTTTCAAAAAAACATTGTCAAGATATGTCCTTTAATAATAAAGTAAACACGGATTAAGGCACCCAAATCATCAAGAAACTTCAAAGGAGCGAATCATGACCAAGAACAAAACATGTATGAATCGAAGGAATTTCTTATCCAAGGGATTAGCAGGCATTGCCGGCACTTTTGCTCTTACAAATATGGGCTGTAAGGGAACTGCCGACAAAGGGGCAGAAGAAGAGAAAAAGCCCAAGCTCATGTACCGCACTCTCGGTAAGACAGGCGTAAAACTCCCTATTATCAGCATGGGTTCAATGGAGGCCACCTCAGAAGCCCTTGTCAGAACCGCATTGGATTCAGGTGTCGCCCACATTGCTACTTCCCATTACTATCAGCGCGGCAAGGTGCAGCAATTCATAGGAAGAATCATAAAAGACTATGACCGGGACAAGATTTTGCTTGCGACTGGAGTTACCCCTCAACCTGTTGACTGGCGAACAGGGACTTTCTCGAAAGATACCGATACCGCAAAATTCGAAAGGGATTTTGAGAAAAGCCTTAAGAACCTGGATGTTGATTATGTGGATTTTTTTTACCTCCCCTATGTTGGGAAAAAAGAATCAGCCACGTTCGAGCCCCTGATGAACTCAATGGAAAAGATAAAAAAAGCAGGAAAAACCAGATTTCTAGGCGCAGCTTCGCACAGCTTTGTCTCTGAAGCCGTACGGGCAGTTGCCGACAGCGGTTTTTATGATGTTGTTATGCCGGCTTATAACTTCCTCCTCAAAGACATCGAAGAGAGAACAGAAGCGGTTGATTATGCGGCCGGAAAAGGATTGGGTGTTGTCGCCATGAAGACCATCTCAGGGGTGTCCTGGCTGACCGGAGAGAAACAAGAAGCGGTCAGCAATCCCAAGGCTGCCCTTAAGTGGGTCCTGCAAAACAAGAACATCCACACCGTTGTCCCAGGGATCACCACGTTCGACCAGTTGGAAACGGATCTGTCTGTCATGGAAGACCTAACACTGACACCTGAAGAGAAAAAATATCTTGAGCTTGCGCGCTTAAGCCAAAATAAGAGCCTACTCTGCCAGGGGTGCGGAACCTGTTTGAAACAATGTTCATCAGCACCGGATATCCCGACATTGATGCGCTGCTACATGTATGCTTATGGCTATCGAGACCTTCCCGCTGCCGTAAGAAACATAGAATCCATAAAGGATAATCCTATCGCCTGTGCAGATTGTTCCTCTTGCGTTGTGAAATGTCCGATGGGCTTTGACATCAAAGAAAAAGTCCTAGATATCATCCGGTTAAGAGATTTTCCGCCAGAATTTTTCGCATAAAAATAGGCGTTCGAGAATAAAAAAAAGTAAATTCTGAATAATAACGAAACTCTACGTACGGAAAATAAATCGATTATCTAGTTTAACATCTGTATTTTGTTCAAGAGCATCTTATCACGACAAAGCCTAGCTCCAAAGTAATAAAAAATTTTCAAAGGCCTGACGTCAACATACTTTTTATGTTAATATGTCTGGGAATATTTCAAGCGCAAAGGAGCGAATATGACAGAGAGAAACATCGTAACGATGCCAGGGGATGGGATTGGCAAAATTGTACTCCAAGAGGCGGTAAGAGTTCTCGATGCCGTCGGATTTAAGGCGAATTATATTTACGCGGATATTGGCTGGGAGTTTTGGTGCAAGGAGGGAAATCCCCTGCCCCAACGTACAGTTGATCTCCTCGAGGAACACAGAATTGGCTTTTTCGGAGCCATCACTTCCAAACCTAAAGACGAAGCCGCAGAGGAGCTCACCCCAGAGCTCCAGGGCAAAGGATATGTTTACTACAGTCCTATCGTCGGTCTCCGTCAACATTTCAACCTGGACCTCTGTATTCGCCCCTGCCGGAGCTTTAAAGGAAATCCCCTCAACTATGTGAGAAGGATAAACGGTGATATCATTGAGCCCGACATCAATGTGGTTATCTTTCGGCAAAATACCGAAGGTCTCTACGCTGGAGTGGAATGGACAAATCCACCCGATGAAGTCCGCTCTGCTCTCGAGACTCACCCAAAGATGTCCAAATTCAAATCTACACCGAGTGAAGATATAGCAATTTCCACCCGAATATTCACGCGAAAGGCATGCCATCGCATAGTGCTCGAAGCCTTTAAGTATGCCCATAAGTATGGATACAGGAGTGTGACAATCTGCGAAAAGCCAAATGTGATTCGAGAAACATCAGGCATGCTGAGGAATGAAGCCCTAAAAATCGCACCTGATTATCCAGAAATCCAACTTTGGCACACAAACATCGATGCCCAGATGATGTGGCTCAACAAGAATCCTGAAGATTATGGAATCATAGTATCAGGAAATATGTTCGGGGACATCGTAAGCGATGCGTTTGCGGGCCTAGTTGGAGGCTTGGGATTCGCAAACAGCGCAAATATCGGGGAAACCTGTGCAATCTTTGAACCGACACACGGCTCCGCTCCGAAGTACGAGGAGCTAGATCCTCCGATCGTGAATCCCATTGCAATGGTATTAAGCGCATGCCTGATGCTTGAACATCTGGGTGAGGAAGAATATGCCAGCAGAATCCGAAACGCCATAGGAGCGGTCATTGCCGAGGGAAAGGTGCGCACATACGATATGTTGCGGCTTGTAGGTGGACCAGATGTTATAGCCCAGGGCGCAGCGAGCACTCAACAGATGACAGATGCTATTATTGAAAGATTATGAGATTCTAATGCTCCTTTACGTCATGCGTTATGACATTCAGATTATGCAGACATTAGATAAAAATATGGTATAAGGTTTAGGATATATGAAATAGGAATTAAGAGGGAATAAATGAAAGAAAAAATTGAAAGACTCTTCAATCAACAGCTCAGCAAAATTAAAGATCCCGATTTACGTGCAAAGGTTATTGAGATCTGGACAGATGCGGCAAATCAAGGAGGCTGGCAGCCTGACGAATTAGAAAAAATTCCATTCACATTATTGACCGAGACAAAAGGGATAAACTTGATCGAACATACCATCGCCGTAACCGAAGGCGCCCTTGGCTTAGCCACAGCAATCAAAGAAAACTACAGAGAGATGCCTTTTGAGATAAACTTTGACTGGCTCATCGCAGGCGGACTGCTGCACGATGTGGGAAAACTTATGGAAATCGAAAAGACAGAAGAAGGAAAGTTTCAAAAGAGTTATCAGGGAAAATGTACGAGGCATCCTATTTCTGGTGCAATTCTGGTCGCTCAGGCGGGAGTCCCGGAAGAAATTGTCAACATAGTGGCATGCCATGCTAAAGAGGGAGAAGGAAGACCCAAAAGAGTTGAGACCGTACTCATTCATCAGGCTGACTTTTCTACGTTTGATCCGATGGTCATGATGGAAAAAGGACTGCTTATCGTTTAATCTAGTTATAAGATCATGGGATAAAATAAGATGGGGAAGACAATAATTGAAAAAATCATCGCCAGCCATTCCGGTCAGACCGTAAGTGCCGGAGACATTGTTGATATGTCCATTGATACCCGAATTGCTCGCGATTTCGGGGGTGCTAATGTTGTCAAAAACCTGGAGGATAATGGACTTCCGGTAGACGACCCCAACAAAACACTCTTCACCTTCGACTGCAATCCTGGTGGCTCTTCACAAAAGTATGCCATCAACCAGCAGCTATGCAGACAATTCGCAAGGGCGAACGGAATCAAAGTCTATGATATCAATGCGGGCGTAGGTACCCATCTCGCAATTGATGAGGGATTGGTATGTCCCGGCGAAACACTGGTCTCCACGGACTCCCACGCTAACTTAGTAGGTGCGATCGGAGCTTTCGGCCAAGGGATGGGAGACCAGGATATTGCCTACTCCTTTGCTAAAGGAAAGGTATGGTTCAAGGTCCCAGCGACAGTAAAAATTATCTTGAAAGGTAAACCCTCTTCATTGGCAACCCCCAAGGATGTGGTACTTGCGGTGCTCAAAGAACTCGGAGCAAATGGCCTCCTTGGATTTGCCTCTGAATTCTACGGAGACTATGTCGACAAACTCGGTCTTTCTGGACGGATTACCATTTCTTCGATGACAACTGAAATGGGAGGAATCTGTAGCTTCTTCCCTCCGAATGCGGCAATAATCGAGTACTCGAAAAAAGTAAGCCGGAGAGATTTCAGTCCGGTTTATGCAGATGAAGATGCAGAGTATATTAGGACACTTGAAATCAGGATCGATGATTTACCCCCGCTTATCTCCAGACCAGGTCATCCAGAAGACGTTGTTCCAGTAACAGAGGTACAGGGCAAGAAAATCGATTCTGCGTTTATCGGAAGTTGCACGAATGGTCGTATCGAAGACCTTCTTCTTGCCGCTGATATATTGAATCACAGAAAGATTGCTCCTGGAGTGGTATTGAAGATAGTTCCTTCAACCGATCAAATCTGGCAAAGGGCCTTAAAGGAAGGACTGGTCCGCCTATTCAAGGAAGCAGGCGCGCTTGTAGGAAATGCAGGATGTGCGGGCTGCGCTGAGGGACAGATAGGGCAAAATGGACCGGGAGAAGTTACAGTCAGCACAGGTAACCGCAATTTCCCTGGCAAACAGGGAAAAGGGGAAGTCTACCTCGCATCCCCTGCAACCGTAATTGCTTCAGCAATTGCTGGACACATAACTACCGCAAACAACATTCCAGAAAAGCCATCCATTTTTTTAAAATCTGAGGAAGCAAGAGAAGCTAAAAAAGAATTTAGCCAGGAACTACAAGAAAAACCAACCAAGATTCAAGGCAGAGTTTGGGTAGTAGACGAGGATAATGTGGACACAGACATGATATACCACAATAGGTATCTCACAATCACAAACATAGACGAGATGGGACAATATACCTTCTGTAACCTTGACGGCTGGCAGGATTTTCCTCAAAAGACAAAAGAGGGTGATATCGTAATTACAGGGAAAAAATTTGGCTGTGGATCAAGCCGACAGCAGGCTGTTGACTGCTTCAGAGCACTCGGAGTAGGAATGGTTATCGCCGAATCCTTTGGAGCTATATACGAGAGAAACGCCATAAACTCTGGATTTCCAATAATGGTTTCCCAGGATATAAAAAACCTTAACCTAAAGGACGGCGATGAGATCGAGGTGGACTTTTTGAGCGGTCAAATCACAAAACTCTCGACTGGGGAAACAATCGAGGCCATACCATTTTCAGAAGTCCAGCTCGATATTTATCAGCGTGGCGGACTGTTAATGTAGTGGCTGATTCATCAAGCCCCTATTATACGAGGTGTAGGGATTTGACTCATCAAGCCCACATTATGCGAGGTATAGGGATTTGATTCATCAAGCCCACATTGTCATTACGAGGAATGGAAGAGATTCCTCGCGTTGCTCGGAACAGGCTGCGCAATCTCATATAAAGGTTGAGATCACCACGCTACGCTCGTGACAGAGGATCGTTGCGCTCGCAATGACAGATGTGTAATTATATCGGAGGTGCAAGCATGGCAAATAAAGCTAAATCGGAAAAAAAGAAACAGCCTCAGATTGCTTGGTGCATCTTGAGATAAAAAAGAGTGGGGGCATCAAGATTGAGCTAAAAAGTAAAGTCGAGTCCCTGTACGGAAAAGCAATAAGAAGGACTGCGGAGAAGATGCTCAAATTTTTTGAAATTGCGAATGCTCATCTCTATATCGAAGATAGCGGGAGCCTTCCTTTTGTATTGACCGCCAGGATAGAGGCAGCCGTGAAAAAATGTCTACCCAAGAAAGAAGAAGAATTTCTTTCACCGATTATCCATCAAAATCTCTATACGGCAAAACGGGATAGATTTCGACGAAGCCGGCTCTACCTCCCAGGGGATCAGCCAAGATTAATCATCAATGCTGGCCTTTACAAACCTGATGGCATCATTCTCGATTTAGAGGATTCTGTTGCTCTTGCAGAAAAGGAATCCGCACGGTTCATTGTGAGAAATGCTCTCAGGGAGGTAGATTTCATGGGCGCGGAAAGGATGGTACGTATCAACCAATTGCCGATAGGAATGAAGGACTTAGATTTTATTGTTCCTCATGGCGCCCATACAGTGCTCATCCCAAAATGCGAGGACGCAGATGCTGTCAAAGAAATCGACGCCCACATACAAAGCCTTCGCTCACAACGCAAAATAAAAAATGAAATTTACTTGATGCCAATAATCGAGAGCGCCCTCGGAGTGGTTAATTCTTATGAAATTGCCGTGGCTTCTCAGAATAATGTGGCTTTGACCATCGGCCTCGAGGATTTTACTGCTGATATCGGTACTGAACGTACTCTTGAGGGCAGGGAGAGTCTTCTGGCAAGACTCCAGGTAGTACTTGCAGCTAGGGCAGCGGGGATACAACCCATCGACAGTGTGTTTTCAGATGTTGCGGACGAAGAAGGATTAAGGCAAAGCGTCCTTGAAGCAAAATCTCTCGGATTTGAGGGAAAAGGATGCATCCATCCCGGACAGATAAGAATTGTCAATGAATCCTTTGCCCCTAGTGAGGGAGAAATCGAGCGAGCAAAAAAAATAAGCCTTGCTCTCGACAAAGCCAAGAGGAAGAAGAGCGGAGTTGTATCCCTGGGGACAAAAATGATAGATCCACCAGTAGTGAAACGTGCTGAGAAAATCTTAAAACTTGCAATTCAGAATAAACAGATTCCAGCGAATTGGAAGGAGGGACACAAAGATGAAAGGAAAAATTAATGCAGCGGGTAGATGGATACCTGAAAAAATAAACGGGAAACCGGTCATCCCATACCAAGGTGTAGGGAAATATAAGCCCACTGGCAGAAAAGCCTCTCCTCCTGTCGTCTCCTGCTCCAATTACCCCAAAAATGGGGATAAAGTTCTCCCCAGTCTACAGGAAGCGCTCAAACGAGCAGGTATCCGAAATGGAATGACCATTTCTACACATCATCATTTCCGGGATGGAGATAAATTAGCAAATCGACTCTTCGATACTATTGCTAAGATGGGAATCAAGAACACCCGATGGTACCCAAGTGCTTCATTCCCCTGCCACGCTCCTATCATCAAACATCTGGAATCAGGAGTAGTTCATCATATAGAGGCAAGCCTGAATGGCCCGCTTGGAGAATATTGTTCACTGGGTAAAATGAAAGGCCAGGGAGTACTCCGTTCTCACGGAGGCAGATACAGAGCTGCTCAGGACGGAGAGGTCCATATAGACATCGCGGTCATCGCTGCGCCAACAGCTGACCCTTTTGGGAATGCGAATGGATTGACCGGAAAATCAGCCTGCGGACTTCTAGGCTTCGCTCTTGTTGATTCTCAATATGCAGACAAAGTCATCATTGTCACTGATAACTTGATACCGTTTCCCTGTATCCCCTGGCAAATTCATGGAAATTATGTCGATTACGTAGTAACGATAGAGGATATTGGCGACCCGAATAAAATTGTCTCTGGAACCACGCGGATAACCCGAAGCCCAGCCAGGCTTTTAATAGCAGAGTACACAGCCCGGTTCATAAAAGAATCAGGAATCATGAAGGATGGCTTTTCCTTTCAGGCCGGTGCCGGAGGAATCGCCTTGGCATTTGTCATGTATTTGAAAGAGTTCATGAAAGAGGCAAATATAAAGGCAAGATTTGTCAGAGGTGGCAGCACAAAGTATTTGGTCGAATTGTTGGATGAAGGGCTAACTGACTATATTCTTGATGGACAGACATTTGATTTAGATGGAATTGAATCCATGAGAGAAAATCCCCATCATGTTAACACAAGTCCATTCACAAGTTACAACTATCACGGCAAGGGGAACTTTGCCAGCATGGTCGATGCAGCCGTATTAGGGGCGACAGAAATAGACGTTCATTTTAATGCCAATGTCGTCACTCATTCTGACGGCATGCTTCTCCATGGAATGGGAGGTTGGCAGGATTGTCTCTTCTCCAAATGCACAATACTGGCTGTACCCTCCTTCCGCGACCGCATACCTGTCATCGTTGACAATGTCACAACCATCTGTGGTCCTGGTGAGCTTATAGATGTAGTCGTCACAGAGAAAGGCATTGCTATCAATCCCATGCGGAAAGACTTGCTGAAGGCACTGAAGGGCTCAAGCCTGCCGACAAAGCCCATTGAAGATATCAAGAAAGATGTGGAGCAAATATGCGGTGGAGCACCATCCCCTCCCAAAGCAGATAAAAAGCATGTTGTAGCTGCCATTCAATGGGTGGATGGGACCATGATAGACGTTGTCTATAAGGTATTGTAGGGGCTTGATTCATCATGCTCAACTGTAAAAAAATGTCTTTGCGAGGAATGAAATGACGAAGCAATCCCATATAAAGGATGAGATCGCCACGCTACGCTCGCGACAGAGGATCGCCACGCCATGCCCGCAATGACATTTAGTAAAAGGTGGAATTATGGGACAGACTTTAATTGAAAAAATTATAGCTAAGGCATCTAGAAAAAGCGCTGTTAAACCCGGAGAAATCTTATTCGTAACTCCCCACCGCATCCTTTCTCATGATAACTCGGCAGCCATATCAAAAATTTTTAAGCAAATAGGCGCAAAAAAAGTGTGGGATCCTAACCGCGTTTTCATAGCCCTAGATCATGCTGTGCCGCCACCTGACGAGAGAAAAGCCTTGAATCATAAAATCATCAGAAACTTCGTCAAAGAACAGGGAATCAAACATTTTTACGATTGTGGAACAGGAATCTGTCATCAGGTTTTGCCCGAAAAAGGACATGTCTTGCCCGGTAAAATTATTCTCGGTTCTGATTCGCACACAACGACTCATGGTGCCTTTGGTGCTGCGGGAATACCTATAGGACGAACTGAAACGGCCAGTGTCTGGGCCATCGGCGAAACCTGGTTAAAGGTACCTGGCACAATCAAAATTGTCCTTAAAGGCAGACTCAAAAAAGGTGTTTATGCCAAGGATGTCATACTTCACATTATCGGACAGGTAGCTGCAGATGGGGCTAACTATAAAGCAGTTGAGTTTTATGGCAGCATTGTGAACAAGATGTCTATCAGCGAAAGGATGACCATCTGCAATTTGTGCGCTGAAATGGGCGCAAAAGCAGGGATTGTTCCGTTCGATAAAACAACCCAGGATTGGCTAAAAGGCAGAATCAAGCAACGCTACGAACCTCTTTTCGCGGATGCTGATGCATCTTATGAAAAAGTTCTTGAGTATGATCTAAATAACTTAGAGCCTCAAGTAGCATGCCCGCATAAAGTAGACAATGTCAAACCTGCAAAAAATTTAAAAAAAGTAAAAATCGATGTTGCTCTCTTAGGCACGTGCACAAACGGAAGGCTGGATGATTTGAAAATCGCTTCTAGAATTATCAGCAGAAAAAAAATTGCACCTGGAGTACGATTACTGGTCTACCCTGCCTCCCAAGAGGTACTCCGTGAAGCTCTAAAGCTTGGCTATATCGAAAAACTGCTACATGCAGGAGCAGAAGTCGCTGTTCCCTCTTGCGGTCCCTGTCTTGGAGCCTATGGTGGGGTCCTCGCACCAGGAGAAAACTGTATCAGCTCTGCAAATCGTAACTTCAAAGGTAGAATGGGATGTAAGGAAAATACTGGAATTTATCTTGCCAGTCCTGCCACCGTAGCTACATCAGCATTGGCAGGATACATCACAGCGGAGGCATAAGATGATGATCCAAGGAAGAGTGTGGATCTTTAAGGATGACGATATAAATACTGATCTGATCTTCCCGGGAAAATACACATATGAGCCCCTTAGACCCGAAGAACAAGCTATCCATGCGATGGAAGACTATGACTCTGAATTCGCCAAGCAGGCCAGAAGGAATGACGTTATCGTTACCGGGAAAAACTTTGGCTGTGGCTCATCCAGAGAGCAGGCAGTGACATGTTTAAAATATGCCGGGATAGATGCCGTTGTCGCCAAGTCTTTTGCCCGCCTCTTCTATCGAAATTCTATAAATTCTGCTTTAGCTTCGATAGAATGCCCGGGAGTGGTTGATGCTGTATTTGAACAACAAGAAGAGCAAGGCTCAAAGCATTTAAATCTTAAAATGAAAATAGACCTCACAAGCGGTAAAATTTTCTTTGCTCCTCAGGAATTTTCATTCCCACCTTGGGAAGAACAAGCCATGCTCATCTTTAAGGCAGGGGGATTGGTCGAGTACACCAAGCAAAGGCTAAAGAATAGATAGCATGTGGGCTTGATAAATCAAGCCCCTACATTTCCGTCGTCGCGAGCAAAGCGTGGCGATCCTCTGTCGCGAGCAAAGCGTGGCGATCTCATCCTTTATATGAGATTGCTTCCTCATTCCATTCCTCGCAATGACAATGTGGCTTGATAAATCAAGCCGCTACAAATGAATCAAGCCCCTGCATCAATACAAAATATCATCAAGGATAATCTTTAGAAAAATATTTAAACGACGCTTTCAAGTTTTTTCTGTAAAGCGGTGGTAAATTCTTTTTCCACTTTTTTAGCCTTGGCCTTCAATATTCGATCTCCAAACATAGCTAATTTACCGACTATACTCGCATTGCATTTATAAGAAACCTCCACTTCTCCCCTTTCATTATCCTTTAAATCTATGCTCGTTTTTTGAACGAAGCGACCAGCCTTACCAATATCCACTCCTTCGCCCTCCATCTCTAAATGTATCGGGGGCTCTATCCTCGTCAGGGTATTCTTAAACCTGAACGTTACTGAAATCGGACCAACCTTTTGCTTGACCACACAATCGTACGTGTTCTCGTCGATGCGCTCTATCTTTTCAGCACCCGGAATACATTCACGAAGTGTCTCGGGTTCCAAAAGTGTATCCCATAGCTTCTCAATAGGTGCTTTAAGCATGATACTTCCCTCTATTATCACCTTCTCCTCCTATACCCTTTCTGCCTCTTTCTCCAGCAATTCTGCCAGAGTCTTATAGCCTTTATTGCCTGGTTCCATGGTCTGGATGAGCAAGAGCTCGACAAAGTTGAGCCCTTTAGAATTCACCCAATCCTTGTGGGCCTGATCACCGGTTCCAAACACATGACGAGCCAAATCCATAGTATCGGGCCAGGTCTTTCCACATACAGGACATTTGTAAGCCACGGTTGGCCTCCTTATTTTTTCTTTTTCTTGTTCTTCTCTCTGAGTGCTTCGAGTACCTTCTCCGGTGTTATTGGCAAGTTCTTGATACTGATTCCAGCGGCGTGATATATCGCATTACTTAAAGCACCTGCAGTTGGATTTGTGAGACCTTCGCCTGCCTCCTTAGCTCCAAATGGCCCTTCGGGCTCGTAGGTCTCTACCTCTACCACTTCTGTTTCCGGCATTTCTGTAGCTCTCAGAACCTTATAGTCAACTAAATTTGGATTCAAAATCTTTCCTTCATCCATAGGGAGATCCTCTGTAAAACCATACCCTGCTGCCATGGCAATTGCTCCCTCAAGCTGTCCCTGGACTCCTAATGGATTGATCACCTGCCCGCAGTCATGTGCAGTCACACAATTTTTAAGCGTAATTTTTCCGGTATCTGGATCAACCTCTGTTTCCACAGCCTGAACCCCGAAGCTGTACGCTGGTGATATCATCCCTTTGCGATGCGGTGTATAATGTCCCCTCCCAATAATTGGCTGTCCATCCTTTCCTCGGATGGCCTCCTTCACAACATCATAATACGAAATACCCCGCTCACGACGTGCAATGAGATGCACCCACCTGTCCTTTATGTCCAGGTCATAAACGATATTCGGTGACAGCTTTGCTGCGGCAAACTCAATGATTTGCCGTTTGGCTTCGGCTGCAGCCATCTTAACGGCATTACCTTGCATGAGCGTCTCTCGGCTTCCCCATGCACCGAGGTCTACAGGACAATTTTCTGTATCGCCCATATGAATTCGGATATCTTCGACGCGCACTCCCAACTCTTCTGCACAGATCATGGCCAGAGTAGTATTTGAACCTTGCCCCATATCCTGAGACCCCACATAAAGGTCAACTTTTCCATCAATGTTTATCCTAACTATGGCTGAAGAAAAGGCATAAGGCGTATCAAACCAGTTGAAGATTCCCCCTGACATAAAACCATAGGCAGCTATTCCTATCCCTCGATTGGGTGGTAATTTCCCTCTTGATTGAATCCATTCTTCTACCTTATCCAGACACTGGCTGAGGCCGCAACTCTGAATAAAAGCCTGCCCAGGAACCTCATAACCAGGATACATGGCATTCTTTCGCCTTATCTCTATCGGATCAATTCCCAGTTCATCCGCTATGAGATCGATCTGTGTCTCTGCAGAGAATGTGGCCTGCGGCGCGCCGAATCCTCGCATCGCTGAAGTGGGCGCAGTGTTGGTATAGACGCGATATCCATCATATCGGTAACTCGGCCAGACATAAGGGAACGCCTGGAAAAATCCAGTGAGATAAAGCGCTGTTGCTCCCATGGCAGTGTATGCGCCGCCTTCGGTGAACACCCGTGCCTCTTTTGCCAGAAACTGTCCATCTTTTTTTACACCCGCTCTCAGATAATAAAACATGGGGGTGCGGCGCTTAGTAGCCATGAATTCTTCCTCACGCGTGAGCACGATTTTTACTGGCTGACATAACTTCATAGACAGGAGAGAGCTGCAGAACTGAGCAGAATCGAGTTCGAATTTGCTTCCAAAACCACCGCCTGTGTACCTTGAAATCACTCTCACATCGCTTTCTCTCAGACCAAGCATCCAGGAAAGCAAAACCTGAATATAATAATGAGACTGAGTCGATGTCCAGACGGTCAACTTTCCTTCAGGTGAATAGCTGGCTACAGCACAATGCGTTTCCATACAGACATGGGCCTGGGAGGAGCATCTGAACCAATCCTCGCGGACATAATCAGCCTTTTTAAACATTTCATCCACGTCTCCCCATTCAATATGCCTCGTGACATTTATGTTCCGGTCGGCATGCTCGTGAAGCTGTGGGGCTCCCTCTTTTATAGCCTCAAGAGGTTCGAATGCGGCAGGCAAAGATTCGTATTCGACTTCAATCAAATCCAGTGCCTCCTCAGCGGTATCCTCATCGACTGCAGCAACAGCTGCCACCGGCTCTCCAATATAGCGCACCTTGCTTCTGGCTAGGATCTCTTCATCGCAGAGCTCTTTGTAACGCCTCCAAATTCCCTGTTTCACTCCCAGGGTATCTTTACCTGTAAGGATTGCTTTTACGCCCTTTAAAGCCTTCGCTTTTCTTGTTTTAATCTTTAGAACTTTTGCATGCGGGTATGGGCTTCTCAGGATCTTTCCGTGAAGCATACCGGGCAATGATATATCAAATGTATATTGTGCCCTGCCTGTGACCTTTGCAATCCCATCTATGTTGTGAATTGGAGTATTTATGACTGCGTACTTCTTCATTGCTTGTCCTCCTTGTACTTGCCTCCCGCTACCGCTTTTATTGCTCTGATAATGCTGTTATATCCGGTACAGCGACATATATTGCCATGAATACTCTCTTTTATCTCTTCTGCGGTCGGTTTCGGATTTTCACTCAATAATGATGTTGCTGATATCAACATTCCAGATGTGCAGAAGCCACACTGATAAGCACCATGATCCAGAAATGAGAGTTGCAGAGGACTGAGTTTCTCCACATTCGCTAGTCCCTCAACAGTAGTCACCTCAAAGCCTTCGACCTGCATAGCCAATACAGAACACGATTTGACCGTCATACCATTCAGTAACACGCTACAGGCACAACAAGCTCCCGTGTTACACCCTCTTTTTGTGCCGGTAAGCCCAAGTTCATCTCTCAGTACTTCGACCAAGAGTTTTTTTGGCTTAATATAAAGCTCATGGTATTCAGCGTTTACAGTTAAGCGAAGCAATTTCTTTTCCATAGCTCGTTTCCCCCTTGTCAGCTCAACGCCTTGGCTTGTTCCCAGGCCTTCTTCACCATCCTTTTTGTCAGGGATTTAACCAGATGTCTCCTATACATCTCTGTCGCATGGATGTCATCAACAGGATCCGCTTCCACTGAGGCCTTTTCACCCACTTTATCTAGGACTCTGTCATTGAGTTTTTTCCCTATCAACGCTTGCTCTGCCTCCTTTGCTCTCATGGGAATAGGAGCAGCTGCGCCGAGAACAATTCGCGTATCTTTGCAGCTGAGGCCGTCGTCGCTCAAGGTTACTGAGACAGCGACTGAAACAAGGCCCTGGTCATTCTTTACGATGTTGAATTTCTCGTATGCGATGGATGTTTTCGGAGAGATGGGCGGTATTTGAACTTCAAGCAGCAGCTCATCATCTTCAAGCGCTGTCTCGAAATAATCGATAAAAAACTCCTCGAGCGGCAGAGTTCTTTCTTTTTCCTTATTCGCCATTTTTACAGTGGCGCTCATAGCAATGAACACAGGTCCTGGGTCGCCAGCCGGATCTGCATGGGCAAGATTTCCACCGATGGTTCCCCAGTTGCGAGTTTGAACAGAAGCCAGACCTTCTTCCATACCAACTAGGACATTGTAATGTTTCTTGATCAGAGTCGACTTCTCAATTTGTCTATGGGTGGTTGTAGCGCCGATCTTCAGCCCATCTTTCCTGTCAAAATTAATATAATTGAGCTCTTGGACATTCTTGATATCGATCAGATACTCAGGAGCAACCAATCCCTGCCGCATCAGGATGAGCAACGATTGTCCCCCACAAATGATCTTATAATTATCCTTATGCCTGTCGATCAAACCTAGCGTTTCTTCCACCGTACTTGCTCTCATATAGTTAAAATCGTGTATCATTTCTTTTTCCTTTCTATAAATTCATTGAGAACGAGCCATTTTGGACTCTCTGGAAGCTGGGAAGGCATTTCAAATTCTGGATTAAACCCTCTGCCTTTTATTTTCTTATCGGCACTCTTCTCTTTATTTCCCAAATATCCACCGTACTTTGTGGAAAAACAAATATAATAATGCCTCCCTCTATACAATGGACATTCACGACACAATTTCTTTGAAAATGGACAGAGCATATCTATTTTTGCCATGAACAACCTCGCCGAATGGCCGGAACTTCTTCAGAAAAAATTAAAAGCATCACTTCAGTAATAATCGTCGATTGCAAGATAATCAAAGCAGATGCTTCTGTCAAGAAAAAAGGGGACAGGCTACTTTTTTGTATAAGCAGGAAATGCCTAATTCAGGAGAAATTCCAAAAAAAATAGCCTGTCCCCTTTTTTCAAGTTTGGGGAAGAGAGCCTAAAATGTCTCTTATTAATAGTTAAGTATTGTGTCCCCCTATCTGTTGATGTATCCTATAGTTTCCTTTTCTACCATGCCAAAAACAAAGTACAAACCAGATGTAATTAAAAACTATGTTAGCGAAATATTGAAGGGGAACGGCGTTCCTGCTCGGAAAGCAGAAATCACAAGCAATGTTCTTGTTGAAGCAGATATGAGAGGAATATTCTCACATGGAGTTAACAGCTTAGATCTGATGGTCATTCGATCGATCAAAGATGGCGGAACAGATCCCAACGCAGCTCTCGAAGATAAGACAAGAAATAAAAGATTCCCGATTCGACACTTTGATGCTCAAGGTGCTCTAGCTCATCCTGCTGCAATAGAAATTGTGGATTTGGTAAAGGAATTAGCAAGGCAATACGGATTTGGAAAGGTTTATGTCTTCAATACCAATCATTTTGGGGCAGCAGCAATTTATTCTGAAAGAATCTGTGCAGAAAAAGATTTGGCAGGAAGAGTTACATGTACAACACCTGCTATCGTAAAACCCTATGGAGGAAAAAGAAACAGGCTGGGGACTAACTTGATTTCCTGGTCTATCCCTTACCACAAAGGAATTATCACTATAGATATGGCTACCACTATCCATGCCACGAGTGGCATCTTAAAGACCCTGGTTGAAGGAACCAAGTTCCCCTTTCCTGTGTATGACAAAAATGGGAAGGAAACGACCAATTCTGCCAGGTTCAACAATCTTGACGATTTTCTAGAAAAAGGCTCTATGATTCCCTTAGGCGGCCTTGGAAAAGGAGAAGCTGATGCAGGTTACAAAGGAACCGGACTGTCCCTGCTGATAGAGCTCGACAGTGTTATCGGAGGAGGCTTTTCCAGTTACATCAACCCACTCATTCACGACAAGAGACGCCGGATCAAACAGGCATTCGAAGCCTGGCGTATTGATACACTCTTTCCTCAGGAAGAAGCTCTCGAGCACATCTCACGGACCATTTCAGACATAAGAGATAAACAAGGAAGGACCATGCTTCTCCCTGGAGAGAAAGAAGCCAAGCAAAGAAAAAGATCTCTACGAGAAGGAATTCCCTATACATCCAGACAGATAGAACGTCTAGAGAAATTGGGGAAGGAAGTCGGTTTAGGGAAAATTATATTTTAATTTTTCTTTTGTCGAAGATAGCTACGAGAATAAAGGTTGCTATACTTACAATCCAGAGGAAAAAGATGGGATGGGCAGGACTTATTTTCTGAAAAAAGGCAGCGAACCGAGGAAAATAAAGCCATAGTGCAAGGGCGGCCATAGATACGATTAGGGTCCATGTGGCATGACCCCGTCTGCAAACACTCGGCCAAAAAAGTGTCATCAAAGTTACGAGCGTATAAGCAGTTGTTAAAGAGAGGCCGATAAGCAATGTCTTTAAAATACCAGAGACAGAGATGGCAAGGATAAAGGTGAAGACGCTCAAGACAAAAACTGATATCCGGGATATCACTCTTTCCTCTTTCTCCTTGAGGTCAGGGGCAACAAATCTCTTGATCAAATCTCCTACCACTAGAGTAGCACTCCCGACAAGTAGAGCGGATGCGGTTGAGACATCAGCGGCCCAGAGTCCTGCCAGAACAAGACCTGCAATAATAGGGCTCAGGCTCAAGACAGTACGAGGTAGCGCTTCGGTGGGGATAATTCCAGGATGAAGGATAGTTGCTGAAAGACCGATAATAGCGCTTATAAAACCCACTGGTAAAATAATCAATCCTCCTAAAAGAAAGCCTTTGCTAGCAGAAGAAGAGTCCTTAGCGGCAAAAGATATCTGAACAACAGATTGTACAGAAAAGGCCATTGTGATCATCACTAAAAACCAGGCAAGAATGAGCCACGGACCTATAGCTCCCAAATCAAAACCCGGATGTTGAGGAGGAAGTTTAGCCACAAGCTCTCCAAATCCTCCTATTTTTCCTACGGCTATAATTGCTCCCAAAAGAACTCCAATATAGATGAGAATCACGTTGATGATATTGGTCAAACCAGCTGCCCAAAAACCTCCGATAAGAGTTATTCCTACAAAAACCACTGCTGTAACTAACATGCCCATTTTAAAGCTAAACACATCAGGCAGGAGTGAAGAGAGAATTGCACCTCCGGCCACATACTGAAGAGAAGTGATGACTATCTGTAAAACGAGCTGTCCAAAAACGCCTATGACTCGGCCTGCAGTGCTGTAATGTCTTTCAAATAGCTCGGGAAGTGTTGTTACTTCCATCCGGCGATAGCGACGGGCAGCAATCAGACCGACTAAAATCGCACCAGCAGCCCAGGCAGCGTTATACCAGCCTGCCGATATCCCGGCTTTATAAGCCATCTCTGCCACTCCAATAGTAGAAGCTCCTCCGACAGCAAGACCAGTGAGCAGCGGGGCGACGACCCAGAAAGGAAGACTCCGACCGGCCAAGAGATAGGCAATCATACCACCTCGACTAAGGCGGCGGGTCACCCAGGTAACCACATAGAGGAGGACAATATAAATACAGACAATACTTATTGGGATCCAATTCATTCTGTATATTTACAACAATTCATTTTTCTTATTCAATAGGTGGGCTTGATAAATCAAGCCCCTACAATCAAGCCCCTGCGTCAATCAGTTGAGATTGCCGCGTCGCAACGCTCCTCGCAATGACATGGTCGGCTTGATGAATCATGCCCCTACAATCAAGCTCTGACAATTATGTCCGGATAATTTTCAGACGGTCATCGACAACCATTGCCCCTTTACCTTTCTGTAGAGCAACTACAGGGTTTAAATCCATTTCATCAATCTCGGGAAAATCAGAAGTCAATTGAGAGAGCCGGAGGAGAATCTCAGCTAATTTATTAATATCTACAGGCTTCTCACCTCTGGCACCTTCCAGAATAGGATATCCCTTGATGCCATGAATCATCTGTGGGGCATCTTCCTTGGAAAGAGGTGCTAATCTGAATTGCACATCTTTCAAGGTTTCTACAAAGACTCCACCTAAACCAAACATGATCGTTGCCCCGAGACCTTCATTCCCTTTAGCTCCTACAATCACTTCTTTGCCGCCTTCAAGATATTTCTGGAGGATAAAGCTCGGTTTTTCTTTGGCGAACTTCTTTGACATCTTCTTGAAAGATGTCATTAGTGCAGCCTTATCCTTGAGATTGAGGGCGACACCTCCGACTTCTGTTTTGTGAACAACCGATTCTGCATCAACCTTTAGAACCAGAGGATAGCCCATTTTCATAGCTGCTCTCTCAAGTTCGCTTTCCTTCTTCACTCTCAATGTATCTACGGTTGGAATTCCATAACTTTGGAGGATTCCAAAGACATCATCCTGGGGCAGGAACTTTTCTTTGCCCTTATGGCGCTTGATAATCGATTCTGCCTTCTTCTTATTGACTTCATATTTTTTGTAGGCGGCAGCTTTTCTCTGGATGACCTTCCCGTATCCAGACATGGCAGATAGAGCTTTAGCCGCTGTTTCGGCAAAGTCATAAACTGGAATACCGCTTTCTCTGATGAGGCGGATAACTTCAGCCCATTTTTCTATTGTTATTACTTGACAGACAATCGGTTTGCTGGCGGTCTTTCCGATATCACCCAACTTTCGGGCTATACCTTCACAATCAACAAATGGAGCTGTGACAATAACAAGGAGTAACGAATCGATGTTTGGGTCTTCGAGTAGCGCCGCTACTGTTCCTCCATACTGTTCTGGACCAGCAGTAGCAACAACATCAACAGGATTAGAAACAATAGCCTCCTGGAAAACAAGCTTTTTAAGGGTGTTTTTGGTCTTAGTACTCAACTCTGCAAGTTTAAGACCGGCTGTGATGCATTCGTCTACAGCAATAATCGCCGGTCCCCCAGTGTTAGTGACGATGCAGACTCTGTCTCCTTTGGGAACTGGCTGATTTGAAAAGGCGATCGCAGCGTTTACCATATCCTCCTGATTGTCAAAACGGAGAACACCGCTCTTCTTAAAAATCGCATCAACAATAGTTTCCTGCTCAACCATAGAGCCAGTATGAGAAGCTACAGCCTTTGTCCCTTCAGATGTTTTTCCTGTCTTCAAAGCAAGGATAGGTTTCTTGGGAGTTACACGGTTTGCCACGTCGAGAAACCCAGCGGGATCTTTCATGGTTTCAATGTGGACCATGATGGCTCTTGTCCCCTCATCCTGGCCATAATAATCAATAATCTCATTCATGCTGACATCTGCCTCATTTCCAAAACTGGAATACATCCTCATTCCTTTCCCAATACGATAAAGGTGTAATTTCAGTGTCTCCCCAACCCCTCCACTTTGGGCAACGATTGAGATATTGCCAGGAAACATGGGAACAAAAGTGAAATTGGCATACACCGAGATTTCAGGATCAGAATTCTGAATGCCTTGAGAGTTCGGCCCATAAATGCGCATTCCATATTTATGAGCAACTTCAACGATCTGTTTTTCAAGCGCAAGCCCTTCTTCACCAACTTCTTTAAAGCCAGCCGTATGGACAATGGCAAACTTTACTCCCTTCTTGCCGCATTCTTCAAGGACATAAGGAACCAGAGTGTTTTTTATCGAGATGTTCACCAAATCTACCTCGTCGGGGATATCCTTAACAGAAGGATAAGCTCTGAAGCTTTTTATGAACTTTGATTTGGGATTAATGGGATAAATCGGCCCTTTAAAATTGTGGTCAAGAAGGTTTTTAATAACAATATGGCCGATGCTCAAGGGATTATTCGAAGCCCCTATGATAGCCACGGATCTTGGTTTAAATAAAGCATCAAGCATTTTAACCTCCTTTTTCTTCTAAGGCATAGATAGCCGCGCCAAAGGCGCCTGTCAATTGAGGAAGAGGGGGCACAAATATTTTTCTTTTTAATTTTTTCTCGAACATTTCAACCAAAAACGGATTATAAGCCACCACTCCTCCACTCATGACTATATTTCCTTCTAAAGAGTCCATCTCAAGAGCCCTCTTTATAACCGATCCAAAAATACCTTTAACAAGATCTTTCACTTCTACACCTTCTCTTATTTTAGTCAGGATTTCGGTAGCGGTAAATACAGTGCAATAGCTTCCGATTTGAATGCTTTTCTCTGAGCTTTTTGCAAGCTCATTGAGTTTTTCGATATTGATCTGAAGGCGATTGGCAATCTCTTCTAAGAAAGCCCCTGTGCCTGCGGCGCATTTACGGTTCATCTTGAAGCCTGTTCTTTTCCCTGATTCATTGACTTTTATGATTTTGCTATCCTGCCCGCCAATATCAATCAAAGTGTGCGCACGAGGAAAATAGAAGTAGCTTCCACTGGCATGGCAGCTGATTTCAGTCTTGGTCTTGTGGGCAAAGGGAACAATCCTTCTTCCATATCCAGTGGCAAAGACAATATACTTATTCGGCGTCTTCCTTTTTGCTTTCTCTTTTGCTTTCTTAAAAGCTCGCTCAGCCGCAGCCATAAAATCGGCGGTTGAATTGACAATTGAATAGCCAAGAATTTCTTTGTTGACATCAATAATAACAGCCTTGGTAGTGGAAGCTCCAACATCAATTCCTGCAAAATTGTTCATTTTCTCTCACTATTTTGATGTCTCTGTTCCTTCATTCCGAGTTTAATGAATCAAGCCTATACCTTTTTGTCATTGCAAGCGCAGCGCGTCAATCTTCTGTCAAGAGCGGCGCGTGGTGATCTCAACCTTTATATGAGATTGCTTCGTTTCACTCGCAACGACGGATTGCTTCGTTTTACTTGCAACTGCGGATTGCTTCGTCACTATGCTCCTGGCAATGACATGGTGGGCTTGATGAATCAAGCTCCTACGCTATCATTATGTGGATTTGATGAATCAAATCCATACGCTTTATTTTGCTTCCAATTGCTCGATAAATGCTTCTATGTTGGTCTTTGCTTGCTCTTCAGAATAACAGCGCAGGTCATTCAAATCTCCATTTATGGTAAGGGTTGGAACATTCAGTCTTTTCTCGAGTCTTTCTGGCATTCCATAGCGATTATTGGAGTTGTTCGGACAGGTTTTGGCATCATGGAATAAGATACCATCCATCTTGTATTCATTGACCATGTCTTCGATGTATTTCTCTTTGTAATTCTCGTCTCTCACAATAAATATCTCAGTATAAGCGCGAGCCATGCTCATAAAGGGATCATCAGGATCGAAAGAATCAAAAATCCAGCTATTGCAGTAGGTGGAAGCGATAACAGCAGTCTTAAAATCGATAAAAAACTCAGCAAGGTCTCTCAGTTTACCCCAGATGGGCATACCTTCCCAGTAGAGTCGGAACCTTTCTCCCTCAACAGCTCCATCTTTACCAGCAATTTTCTCTTGCAGCTCCTTGAGCAGCACTTGATAGTACTCCACAGCTTGAGGAGAACCCCTTAAAACCACAGCCGGGCCCATATGAATGGTCGCATCAAAGAAACTTATAGGAGCCGGGATAGCTGTATTTGCCTCAAGAACTTTCTTCCAGAGTAAAGTGCAATCTTTAGAGAGGGAGAGAACCTCCCGAAATTTATCTATATCAAACTTATTACCAGAAACTTTTTCTAAAGGAGGAATCAATCCTTTTATCTGATAAACAATACTATTCAGATGTTCCTCGGTTATCTCTCCGATATTTCGGTAGGTGGATATCCCAAGAGCAGGAACGCCTAATTCCCTGGAATACCAGCCAAACCAATCCTGGACATCCCGGCATTGATTGGTGTTATAAACTAAAACATCAGGCTTGGGAACTCCATCGATACCCTCATAACCCTTAGAAAGAGGTGTTTCTTTCTTTATAAAGGCACCGATATCGCTCGTTAGGTAAGAACAGATATCCGGAGAATAGCCAACGGAGTTAGCGACGGGTATATAGTCCATGGCTGTTCGAGTTGACCCTAAAACTGCTCCATGATTTTCAGGGTAATGAACCACAAACCCAAGACTCAGAAGGAGCTCTGCCGGTCCAACACTTGTGCAATAGGCAACCTTTGGCGATCCTTCCTTGGCAGCACCGTCCATTTCGTAGAAATAATCAGCCATTATTTTTCGCATATGGCCAGTAGCCTGAATCTTTTTAATCTTGCGGATTTTTTCTTCACTCATTATTCCTCCTTTTAGGAATAATCAAAATATCAATATTGCCCTATCAAGTCAAGAAACTCATTCTGCCCGGGCTTTCAGAAAAATCATTGGGGTCAATGGGATCAGGCTTTCATAGCTTTCATAAGTTGTTTTAAAGTAAGCAGATAATTAAAGACACAATACTGAATTACCCGGAAAGAGAATCAGGTCTTGTTTCTTACATTTCGCTATTGGAGCAGAGATTTAGAGCTACACATGATAAACTAGTAAGTTAAAAAATTAGGTATTGTGTCCCCCTAATTTATGAGAAACCTTTAGTTATGAAAGTTATGAAAGCCTGACCCCAATGTTCACTCAATGTTCAAATAATATGTGGGTTTGATGAATCAAGCCCCATGTTTTATGCTTTCTGGAAGACGTAGTTTAATTGCCCGTTTGGAAGCTCGTTGACGACTGTCTTCATTTCCATCCCCAACTGAATCTCATCCTCGGGGACATCGCTGGCAAGCCTGCCGAAGATTTTATAATCACCGTAGTCCAGAACAGCGATGGAGTAAGGCAAGTCGTCCCCAAATCCTGACGGAGCATACTCAAGTTTACTGTATGATACAAGCCTTCCTATTCCCGAGGTCTCAAACCACTCCACTTCGCTGGAAAGACATTTAAAGCAATCCGCTCTGGGCGGGAAGAAAATAAGGCCACAAGATTTGCACTTGGTACCCTTAACTTTTCCCTCTTCCAAGTAATCGATAAAGTCGTTGACCTTTGTGAGAGAGGTAAAACTCACTGTCCCAAACTTTTTAAAGCGATCATCTATATCTTTTTTCTTTTCCATGTTTTACCTCCCGAGAATAGTAATATTTCCATAGAGACCCACACCGCCGATGTTATGAATGAGGCCTATCTCCGGATCCTTCACTTGCATCTCTCCAGCTTCACCTCTAAGCTGAAGGACTATGGTTCTAATCTGGGACCCTCCAGTTGCACCGATGGGGTGACCTTTGGATAGCAAGCCGCCATCTACATTAACTGGCAGGCTTCCTTCTTTGTAAGTCTCCTTGCTCTTTATCAATTCTTTTCCCTCTCCAGCTTTTGTAAAACCAAGGTCCTCGTAGGCCAAGATTTCTGAGATTGTGAAACAATCGTGGACCTCTGCTACGTTGATTTCCTTCGAGGTCACACCAGCCATTTTGTAAGCCTGCTCTGCAGCTTGCTTGGCTACAGCTAATCCCGTAAAATTATCTCTGCCCGCCATATTGACACTGGCCGATGCAGCACCCAATCCAAGAATCCATACTGGCTTCTTGCTGAGCGCTTTGGCTTTTTCCTCACCTGCAACAATAATACAGGAGCTTCCATCTGCGTTGGCACAGCAGTCTCCGACGCGGAGAGGACTGGCTACTGGTCCGGATAGAGGACTTTCTGGATCATTTAACATTTCAAATGTCACGGATTTGCGGAATACAGCTTTTTCATTGAGTTGACCATAAGTGGCAGCCTTTACTCGGACAAGGGCAAGATCGTCAAGGGTAGTGTCGTATTGTTCCATGTGGGCTTTAGCAAACATTGCATAATAAGCAGGCATCATAGTACCAAAGGGACTCTCCCACTGTATATCAGCGCCGCGGCCCATCCGTTCCTGAGATTCTGCCGAAGAGATCTCAGACATTTTTTGAAACCCAATCACTGCTACAACTTCATGCAGCCCTGATTTGATTAAAGAATAAGCCATCCTCACGCCCATGCTACTCGAGGAACACAAATTCTCCAAATAGAATGTGGGCTGAGGGATTAATCCAAGATATTCAGCAAACACGCCTGATGGAGAGCGCTGTTTATCATACTCTGGGGCAGAACAAATAATAGATGCATCAATGTCCATGACAGAAACTTGAGCATCTTGCATTGCCCCCCCAAATCCTTCAAACGCCAGCTCTCTGATTGAGCCGGGATATCTCCGGACAAACTTGCTCTGTCCGACTCCAATAATTCCTACTTTTCCCATAAAACCCTCCCATAGAATTTGCAGAAGTTATACCACTTTAAAAAAATAATGGTCCAGATCCACTCAGCCATCTTAAGGCCTAAAGAACGAATAGACCGGAAAATGACCAGTCGTTGTACGCCCATGGAATGTAAACAAATCGTTTTCTTCTGGTCTCAAGCTAAGAACTTATAGCATAGGGAATATTTGATGTCAAATCCAACGGGGTCAGGCTTTCATAACTTTCATAACTTGTAAATTAGGGGGACTCAATACTTAATTGCTAAGCTTATTTGTTTGATTTCATGAACGTTCAAATATAGTTTGAAAAAATCTTAAGTCACACCCGATTGTCCTCATGAAATTATCTAACGAGGTAATTGTACAGTGCTGTTAACAAGTCATTAAGCCGTGTGTCCTCCTATTTATGTGACCCCCATTAAACTCATCAAATAAATTTAAGTAATGAAAGTTATGAAAGCCTGACCCCATTGCCTATTGACAGAGAAAGAGACAGGTGATATGTATTACACTTCAATTTCCATCAGGAAAAATTTGGTAACTAGGATCTTAAAAAGAGGGAAGTCATGACTCAACAAAGTTATGAAAATATTATTTTTGAGACTAAAGACAATAAGGCTTTCTTAACCATCAACCGCCCCCCTGTTAACATCCTGAATATTGCTACCATGGAAGAAATGAACGACGCCTTGATTTCTTTAGTGGACAATAAAGATATCAAGGTTCTGGTTATATCCAGCACCGGAGAAAAAGCATTTTCTGCTGGAGTTGACATAGCTGACCACACAGAGGATAAGGCGGAGAAGATGCTTCAAGTTTTCCACGATATCTTCCGCAATATGTCAAAATTAGATCAGGTAACTGTAGCGGCACTGAAAGGATTGACTTTGGGTGGAGGATGCGAAATAGCTATTTTTTGTGATCTTGCCATAGCAGCTGATAATTTGAAAATCGGACAGCCCGAAATAAAGCTCTCTGCCATTGCTCCAGTTGCACTCCTGGTTCTTCCTCGCCTCGTTGGATTGAAAAAGGCCTCAGAGCTTCTCTTCACAGGAAAAATAATCGACGCTGCCGAAGCGGAACAAATTGGCCTGCTCAACAAAACAGTACCCCTTGCTTCTTTTAACTCAGAGCTCGACAGCTTCATCCAGCCTTTTACAGAGCTAAGCCTTATCGGGTTGAAGTTTTCTAAGAAGGGAATCAATCTAGGTCTTGAAACAGATTTTATGGAGGGGCTAGAGAAAATCGAGAAGATTTATCTGGAGGAATTGATGGCCTCTGAGGACGCTCACGAAGGATTGAAAGCCTTCATGGAAAAAAGAAAGCCTCTCTGGAAAAACAGATAATTTAAAGGAGGAAGAATGAAAGCAGCCGTATTTCATGAGCCTAAACATCCTTTGAAAATCGAAGAGGTTGAAAACCCGCAAATAGGACCCCATGAAATCCTCGTTAAGATTTCAGCGTGCGGGGTCTGTAACACCGACTTGCATTATATTGATCACGGAGTCCCCACCTTTAAAAAGCCGCCGATGATCCTTGGCCACGAGCCTTCGGGAATTGTCGAAGAAGCTGGAGCTGAAGTAAAAAACTTCAAACCGGGCGACAGAGTTCTCATCCCCCCTGTTTTTTCTTGTGGATACTGTGATAACTGCCGCCTGGGCCGGGAAAATATTTGCTTCAATATGGTCATGCTAGGAAATCACATTGACGGTGCTTTTGCCGAATACACGAAAGCCCCGGCTAAAGATTGCCAACACCTTCCTGAAGAGCTGCCTATTCAAGAATCAAGCATCATTGCTGACGCGATCTCTACACCTTATCATGCAGTTAAAAACAGAGCCCAGGTAAGGCCTGGAGACTCGGTTGTTGTCTTTGGGTGCGGAGGGGTTGGGATAAATGTTGTCCAAGTGGCAGCAGCTACTGGGGGCTCTGTCATCGCGGTTGATATTTTGGATAGCAAACTTGAAATGGCAAAAAAACTGGGAGCCCAGCACATAATTAATGCTGCGGATAAAGAAGATAAGGAGCTTCTCAAAGAAATACGAGCGTTAACAGGGGGAGGAGCTGATATTGCCATCGAAGCCATCGGCAACCCAAAGACAATCGAACTTTCCTCGAGCTGCGTCAAAGCAGGGGGACTCCAGTGCCAAGTAGGCTACACCCACCACAATGTTCCCATTAATGCAGGAAGGTTGATGTTTCGAGAAATCGAAATCAAAGGCTCCCTGGGATGTCGACCCGTTGACTATCCTAAGATCATTGAGATGGTCAAGACAGGAAAAATTCAACTCGAGCCAGTAGTCACCCATAAGTTCAAACTGGATGAGATAGAGCAAGCTTTTGATCTAATGAGGAAGGGTGAATCCCTGAGGTCTATAATAGTATTCTGATTCGTAGCCTGATTATATCCCCACGCCATAAATGACGCTTTGCACCAGAGGGGCAAAGGTGAGTTTTAAGAGCTACCTACATCTCACCGGTTAGCTTGAAATCGCCAAAAATCACCCTGAATATCATCCCTAAAGGTGATTTACTTGTTCCTCCAGCTGGAGTGAAATTACTAATGTAACATAGGCGAAATCCATATAATCTATGTCCGGAGAAAAATGCATGCTTTTAATTGACATCAGCCTTTTTTCCATGATAAAAGTTTGTATAAGTCAATTTAGTTAAAAGGGAGGAAGAGAAGGGAAAACATAAGATCATTGATATTTAAAAATTTCTGACTATGAATAAGAATCCTCATGGCCGCTAAATCAAAAGAAAAAAAACTCCTCAGCCTCGTCTATAACGATGAGTTAACGAATCTCTTCAACCGCCGTTATCTAAAAGAAGTGATTCCAGGGTATCTCACTCAAGCTAAAAAGGAGGGATTCCTCATCGCCTGCTATATGATCGACCTGGATCAGTTCAAAGATATCAACGATACTTACGGACACGATATAGGCGACAAAGCATTGATTCACTTCTCAGAAATTCTATCGAACAATGTTAAAGGACAAGGAATAGCGATCCGATATGCAGGAGACGAGTTTGTTATTGTCTTATCAAACGTAGAACAAGAAAAAGCCAGGGAAATTGGCACGAATATTATAAAGAATGTAACAGAGACGCCTCTTAAGTTCGACGGTAACGAACTTACGCTTGCATGCAGTATAGGTATCTCTATGTTCCCAAAAGATAGTAACGAATGGGAGATGCTCTTTAAAAAAGCCGACGAAGCCCTTTATACAGCAAAGAGACAGGGTAAAGGTCGGGTTATTACAGTTCCTGATTCAGGAAAGCTTCTCACTCCGTTTAAACTCGATTCTATCCTTGCATCTCCTTATATTGTCGGCAGAGATGACATAATTCAATTTCTGGACAAGCATATCTCTGAGCAAGGAAACCCTTCAGAGTTTCCAGTATTTATGGGAGGAGAAGGAACGGGAAAAACCAGGCTCATAGAGTATGCCCAAGAGGTCGCAAAAAAGAAGAGCGCTTTTTCTCTGTTCGCTAAAGGCTATCCACTTTGGCAGACAGAAAGTTACGGGGCAGTATTCACAGCGATAGGAGGACTTTTTGAAGAACAGCAATCCATCTCTGACGAAGTATTTTCCAAGCTTGACGACAAATACAAGCAGATTCTCAAGCCACACCTGTATCCCTGGGACGTAAAAGAGCTAGCTATGCCTGAAGAGGCAGCTGAACCCGACAGCCTGGCTCTTTTTGAGGCACTCACCCAGATTTTTGTTATTCTTCGCGAAAAAGGTGATGGGGTTATCCTGCTTGACGCAGCAGATCAAATCGACTCTCCTTCATTACAGTTCTTCGATTCTCAGTTCAGCCAAAAGGATAGCAACAACCTTTATTTCGTCTCATCGATCACCTGTCCGGACAGAACCACTGGTGATGAAAAACTGCTGCTTATCCTCGAATCGATGTCAGAAGTAGCAGCCCACGCCAAGGCTCAAAAATTTCAGCTCGAAGCTTTACGCCTTGAGCATATTCAAGAGCTCGCTGTAAAGCTTTTTGATGAGGAAAAGTTACCCTCTGAATCGGCTGAAACTCTTTTACGCAATTCTGGTGGCAACCCACGGTTTATCGTGGAAGCTTTATCTCATCTTCTTTTGGAAAGCAAGATTGTAGCTGCTGGAGATAAGTGGGATCTTTCCCCTGTGAAGCCTGAAGACATACCCGAAAGCCTTAGCGATATGATCAAAGTGAGGCTGCTGCGGATGGATAAGGAACAGATAAATGTTCTCAAGCTGGCCTCTATCTTAGGAGAGAAGATCAACCCGAAACAGCTTGCCGAGATTTCAGAACTCAAATTGCAGCATATCCTGAAGCATCTCAACAATGCACGAAGAGTCTTATTGATTGAAGAAACTCCTAATCCAAATGAGTTCATTTTCAGCCATAGAGTGGACCGGTCTGTATTTTATTCACTCATGAGTGAAGAAGAACGTCGCAAATATCACATTATTGCAGCGGAGATAGAAAGGAAATATGCTGCTGGCTCCCTGGAAAGAGTTGTGGGGAAGCTAGCATACCATTTCCAAAATGCAGGCATTTTAGATAAGGCAGCAGAGATGTTCACTACTCTGAAAGAAAATATGAATGCGGTAGCCATCTCAAAAGGACTCAGAAAGACTCTGCAAAGAAGGATAGTAACGAGCTCGATGGCAAAAGAGTCTGCCCTTGAAGAAGAAGACATCCTCAAAGCCATCGAGATATTGAGAGCATTCAGAGCCGCCTTACAAAATTTGAGATTGTATCCCAAAGAGCATAAGAATGTTGAAGAATCGGTAGGAAGATTCATGGAACTTGTGGAACCCTTTCTTACTTACAAGACAGAGGCACTTTCGATCGCCATGACCTCGGAGACCACGCTTTTCAACGGACAACCTGCACCGCCAAGGTCGCTTGACCGACGATTGACTGAAGAGTTATATCAAACTCTGAATAATTATGGACTTCAAGGAGTGCTTCTCATCCGAGGGCTAAACCAAGAAGAGGCGGTGCGATTCTTTGAAGCGTTCCAAAAATCTTCTGACGAAGTGGCCAGTCAGTGGGATAGATTAGTAGACCAACTTAATTTGTCGCACATCCTTCCAGATAGAAAAATGTTTGTGGCAGTAGGTGAACGAAAAATAGTACTGGACGACCAAGAAGTTTTTGCCCAGACTCCCGGAAGAGGAGCCGCGACTGCCCCTGCACAAAGTGCAACAGGTGCGACGCCAATGTCCGACGAACAATTGGAGCAATTGAATAACATACTTGACCAATTCAGAAAGGAAAAGGAAGAACTCCTCTCTTCTCTTAGGTCAGGAGACATCAACAAACAAGAACTACAAGAACTTGTTGAGCTTCTGAAAAAGACCGATATTTCCAGGATAGATAGAACTGTGATGGAGGCTCACAGAGCTGCCACCCCAGGTGCTATATCCGCTTCGCCTCAGAAGGATAGATACGCTGACGTCCAACCTGATTTAGAGATCGTGAAACAAGCAGAGGAAGACATCTCTCTAGCTTTTGAAGACCTCAACTCTCAGGACACAACTACGCGCGCCAAGGCGGCGGCGTGGCTGGCTAAACAAGAAACTTCAAAGCTCGCAGAGTTTGGAATGAAGATGATTACCTCTGATAAGCCTCTCAAAACCAGGAGGCTTGCAGCAGGAACCATCCAGAAAGCGGGAGAAGATGCTGTGGAAGCCCTCCTGAAAAAAATCAACAAAGAAACCCCTCTTGTTCCACTTCTCAAAATGATTGAGGTCGCTGATATATTTATTAAAAATCCAAAGCTTATTCGCATAATAAGAGATATAGTTCTAACAGGACAACCTGAAGCAGTTCCTGCAGCAATAGAGATACTGAAACAAGTCCCTGGGACAGATGTCAATCCGATTATTCTCGAACTATTTGATTCAACTGTTGAAAAATTCAAGCTGGATATCCTCAATCTCTTTGCTAAGCGAGGAATGGTTGAGGCAGTTCCTGTGCTTTTAGAGATAATAAAACCAAAGAAAATCTGGGAAAAAGAAAACAGAGTTCCTCTACAAGCACAGGCATGCAGGACTCTTGGATTGCTAGGCTCTCCACACGCTGCAGACTACCTCATCGCTGTTGCCATATCACCCAAGCCATGGACTCTCCAAAAATCCAAGCCTGACTCAGTCAGGGTAGCGGCAACGTGGGCTCTCGCGCAATTGCCGAAAACAGGAGAAACCAATAAGGCTCTTGATCGTCTAAAAAAAGACAAGTCTCCCCTTGTCAGGAAGGCAACACGGGCTTAAGATAAGCCAAAAAGCAAGGCCTGATCCCGCTTCACGATTAATAATCCCGATTCAGAATTATCTGACTGCAAAGTTTAGAAGAAGTCGAGATCGCGGCCATAGACAACCTTCCCCTTGTAAATCTCCCGAATTTCATCTAACAACTCTTCTACAGTCGTTCCGCTATGTAATTGATGATAGAGAATAAGAAGGCTAGGTTTTACTGTTTTAGCAATCTCTGCCAGCTCCCGTGAAGAGGTATGAAAACTGGCATGATATTTTTTCCATTCGGGTTTTTTCCTTTTAAACCAAGCTTCCGCATAGACTTCATGAATCAAAACATCACATCCCATAGCATTTTCTATGATTGAATCAGTCGGCGATGTGTCTCCTGAAATAACGATTATCCTATCAGGCGTCTCAAATCGAAAACCATAGGCATGCTTCCATGATCCATGTTTCACTGGGAAAGATTTCACTTTGACATTCTCATCTTCGTAAATGAGTCCGCTGCCAATCTCGTGGACGTTGACCTTATATCCTTCAGCATTTGCAGGCTGCAGGCCTTCAAGCCTCACATTGATGTCTTCTTCGTAGGCTTTGAGAATATGTTCTATCATTGAACGTGTCCCAGGGGGACCATAGACTTCAAGAGGCTCATCTCTGCCTAGGACCCAGGGCGTAAAGATCAAGTCAGGATAGCCGACCGTATGGTCGGTATGGAGATGCGTTATGAAAGCGATCTTAAGATTACTAAGCTCCAATCCCTTCACGCCCGCTTGATAGGCTGCCGATGCCCGTCGAACAATCCCTGGACCGCAATCGATGATATAGGGAACTCCATTAGCTATGATAGCGATAGAAGTCCCTGAGCGGTCAGGCTCAGCATTGGGGGTTCCTGTTCCAAGGAGCACAATTTGAGTTCTCTCCTGTACATCTTCGCTAACAGAGGGTTCAGCAATTCCTTTCTCTGTTGGGGGTGTTTTCGAAGTGCATGAAACCAGAAGCAAAATAATGATTAAACTCAGGAGACAATATTTCTTCATAATCTTTGACTGCTATTTTCCATAATTTGCTGAAGTATGTCTATGAAAAAAGCGAGCAAAAGCAAAATTTTTCTTTTTTTTCCCTCTTTTTTGGCAAAGAGGCTTTTCACTTTTCCCACAAAAAGATTCAAAATTTTGGATTAGCTCCATTTATTTGAATCATATATGCACATGGTAATCTAGTCATTCTCTATAAGTTGTTTTATTTCAATAAAATAGCTCCATTTTAAAATTTGGTATATTTTTTGCTACATGTCTTGTAGTTATCGGCAATATAAATACATAATTATATATATTCTATTAGCTAGAGAATATTCTATGCTTCTTGAAAATAAGCTAAGTAGGGTATTATAGAAAAGCAGAGATTAGCAATAAATACGGGATTAAAGGAGGTGGAACTCACAAAAAAGGTGAAAAATCTAAAATCTAAAGGGGAAAGCAAAGCTTTCCAGGGAAATGGAATTATAATTATTTATTTAAGGAGGTAATTAATGAGTAAGGTAAGTTCGATCAAAAAATTACTGATCTCCTTGACCATCCTATTCACAGCCTGCTTTCTGATAAACGGAAGAGCTTTCGCTCAAGCTACTGTTGTTACTCTTCAGGGAGTTATAACTGACGAGGAAGGTACTTCATTACCCGGAACCGAAGTAACAGCCAGGAATGCAGAGACTGGTTATGTCCATAGCACGATCACTCGAGTCGACGGAACATACATCATCTCAGGGATCCAGCCAGGCAAGTATGAAGTCCAAGTGATTCTCCCAGGCTTCAAAACTCAGATAAGGAAAGGAATGACCTTTGCAGTTGGAGCAAAATTAAAGGTTGATTTCGTTCTTGAAGTGGCTACTGTTGAGGAAGAAATTACAGTTATTGGAGAATCTCCCATGGTGGAGGTAACCAAGTCAGAAATCAGTAGCGTCATTGACCGTCAGAAGATTGAAGATCTTCCCTTATTGGATAGAGATTTTGGCGACTTAAGTGTTTTGCAAGCAGGTGTTATAGGAGGCCGGTCAAATGCTATGCCGAATGGGATGGGGGAAGTCATCGTAGATGGAATCTCTAACGAAGGGATAATCCAGAACACAACAGGAGCATCTCTTCCGGCTGATGCCATTCAGGAATTCAGGATTATGACCAACCAGGCTGCCGCAGAGTTCGGAAACGCCGCCGGACTGATCAGGACGGCTATAACCCGATCAGGAACAAATAATCTCAGAGGCAGGCTCGCTTACTTCTACCGGGATGAGGCCCTCGATACTTCCAACTATTTTCTTAGGTATACTAAATATAAAGGTGACCCAGTACCCAAAGATGAGCAGGAAAAAGCGCCCTATCAAATCCATAATTTTGAAGGTAATATTGGCGGGCCGATTCAAACGGACAAAGCCCATTTTTTTCTTCTTTACAGAGGCGTCTTCGAAACAGAGTATGCCACTATTACCGCACCTTTAGTTGAGACAGAAACCCTAGAGCAGACATTCAAAGAGCAAGTGATGCTTGCAAAATTCAACTACCAGCTCAATGAGAAGAATCTTTTCTCTCTCCGTTTTACCTACGAACCCGAATCTGGCAAAAATTTTGGTGTTGGTGGAATGAATACAAGAGAGAGGGCATATGATTACAAAGGGGGAAGTTATGGAATCGTCGGACACTGGACCATGTACCCATCCGATAACACAATGAATGAGGTTCGAGCACAATATTACAAACGCTGGGGAGACTCTGATCCCATAGACAACACTCAATATTCGATACGCCGGCCTGGAGGAAATTTCGGTAAGCACACGAATCTGGCACAGCACAATTATGCCGACAGAACGGCAATCGCTGATAATTTCAGCCTCTTTCTAGGAAACCACACCTTAAAGCTCGGCGCTGAGTATATGTGGGCCCCCTCTGGCGTTGATGTTTTCGATCTTCTAATCCCTGGCTATTATTACTTCTTCACAGATGAACCCTTTGATCCGAACAATCCTGCTACCTATCCCTTTATGTTCATTTATAATGAAGGGGACCCTGCTTTTGACCTCCCTTATCACTTCTTTGCACTTTTTGTTCAGGACTCGTGGAGAATTCATCCACGACTCACGCTGAATTTTGGTCTTCGGTGGAACTATTATGATTGCATCGGTTTGGATGAAGACAACTTCAATATCAGGCAAGTGAACCCCCGGTTCGGTTTCAGCTATGATCCTGTGGGAGACGGAAGAACTTCAATCAGGGGGGGTGTTGGAACGTACACAGCCAATAATAACTCAAATCCAGCATTCCCGGCCATTTTTTATAGCGATGTCCAACAAACAACACAATATTATCCAGGCTATCCAGATCCCTCAATACCCAATCCTTTTGTTCCCAGCGCTGAAATACCTGCTACTTATGCTGAATACCGAGAGACACCGATCGTAGCCCCATGGACCTTCCAGGCCACTATAGGAGTCCAGAGAGAAATCATCACAGATTTTTCTGTGAGTGCTGATCTTGTCTATAGCAAAGGACATAATATGATTCACTGGGAAAACCTCAATCCCATCATTCCAGGTACAACTTATATACACGAGGATCCGACGAGAGGTGATGTATTGCAGGTCGTAAACCAGGGAAAAAGTGAGTACAAAGCTCTCTATCTCACTTTTGCTAAACGATATTCCCATGGCTGGGCAATAGATATTGCCTATACCCTTTCCAAATCGATGGGAAACACTGAAGACGACACAAACCGCCCCTGGAGTTATGAAGATGATGCATGGGAGAGAAATTGGGGCCGGACAAACACGGATGCCCGTCATAAAATAACTGCTGCCGGAACGGTAGATATCCCTCTTGGTTTTCAATTGAGCGGCATCTTCTACTATCGGTCAGCCTACCCCTGGAATGCGCGGTATGCCGGTGACGAGAACAAAGATGGCATTGGTGCTGACTACTATGATTATAGCCGTAACTCCCGCGAAGGTTTTGATTGGATGTATATCAACGTCAGGCTTTCCAAGTTCATAAATATTTCCGACTTCAGACTCCAGTTCTTCGGTGAATTCTACAATCTAACGAATAGAAATAACTTCTACAACGTTTATAACACATATGGGAGAGATGCATTTGGAGAGCCCAGAAGTGCCGGTGATCCACGCATGATTCAACTGGGAGTGCGTTTCGACTGGAGATAAACTGAGCTGAAAGCTGAAGCAGATAAGGGGAAACTTCCCTCTCGGGAAGTTTCCCCTTTCTTTTTTGGGGTCAGGCTTTCATTACTTTTATTTTTTGGGTCAGGCCTTTATAACTTTTATAATTGTAAAATTCTCAAAAACCTAAAGCCGTTGGAACCTTTGGTCATCCACACCCTTCTGGGATGAGACCTTCTCCCCAAAGGTTATCAAAGTTATGAAAGACTGAACCCGTCGGTTCCGCTGGTTGTTGAATAAAATCATTTATTTAGGTAATATGAATATATGACAAGAAAGAATAGCTTGAGCGCCATTTTTCTTCTCTTTTTCCTCGTTTCCTTCTCTTTTTTAAATACTGTATCGGGTCAGGAATCCCCGCAAACTAAAAAAAAGAAAGCAGAGCCTTTAAGCGAATGGTCCAAACAGTGGCTGGAAGAAGTTGTCCCATATATTATCACCTCAACAGAGAAGGAGATATTCATTAATCTGCCCACAGAAGTGGAAAGGGGAAAATTTATTATAAATTTCTGGAAAAAAAGAGACCCACTTCCTGAAACACCTGAGAATGAGTTCAAACAAGATTACTATAAAAGGGTTGCTCTGGCGAATAAATTCTTCGGGGGCTCGGGAATCGATGGCTGGCGCACAGACAGAGGGAAAATCTACATTCTCTTGGGGCCTCCCAGCGAAATTCAACGAGATTTCAGTACATCTGAAACATCCTTTACAGCATTTCACGGTCCTAAAGAAACCTGGAATTACTGGGGACTTTCAAATCCAAGGCTTCCTTACAATCTGGAGTTTACTTTTGTAGATAAATTTGGAACAGGAAGTTATGTATTGGAAAGAAGCATAAATCTCATGGAGGGAATGAGTGAGAACTTTGATATAAATGCCATGCATTATCATTTTGACTATATGGAAATTATGGCTGAAGCCACAAGGAATCCTTTTGAAGATATGGATAAACTCAAAGGGATAATCAGAACCCAGGTCTCATATGACCGCATTCCCATCGAGTACGATCTATTCTGCTTAAAAGGAGAAGGGACAAGAGCATATGTTCCTTTAGTCATTGAAATTCCCTATTCTGCCCTCACCCAGAAAGAAATCGAAGGTAAATATTACTTTTCCCTTACATTGGTTGTAAATGTCAGCAATAAACTGGGTCAAATCATATATGAGAGGAGCAAAGATATAAATTTCAGCCATACTTCCGACGAGATAGAATTTGTGAAGGACCAGACAATTCAGGCCCAGACTGCCATGTCAGTCGAGGTGGATGCCCATAAAATTCATCTTCTTGTTCTGGACAATTTCAGCGGAAAGGTTGGAACATCTCATCAAGAAATCTCGGTTCCTAAATTCAGCAGCGAGGAATTGAGTCTGAGTGATATCATTTTCACTTCTGGGAGAAAATCTGAAGAAAAAGAAGTCACTTTATCCGAAGAGAAAACATTCGCAGGAATTACAGATACATTCCGTCCGGATGAGGAACTGAACGTTTATCTTGAAGCATATAATCTGACCTTGAATCCAGAAACAGGGTCGAATAGCTTTAGGGTGGAATATTCTTTTCTGCAGGATGGAAAATTACTTGCGAAAGTTCCTTCTCCTCAGGCAGAGTCCACGGCTGAAAAAGATTGCCGGATTCAGATTTCTTTCAAGCTGAAAAACTTCAAACCTGGAGAATATGTGTTGCGGGCAAAAGTGTCTGACTCGAATTCAGGGAAGACCGCAACTCGAGAAAGGCATTTCACAGTAACTCATCTATCGCCGTAAAATTGACAGCCTTTAGAGAAAATTCCTTCGGAGCGATCCTCCAAAAAAAAGATGTCTTGAGAAACTTTCTTTTTATTTCTTCCTGCCAATAACTGGCAAAATAATATGAGAGGGATATTCTGAGTTGTGGTAGATTGTCTGTTTGGCTTTGATCATTTCTGTTGATGTGTAGGGATTCTTGCCTGTGTTGAGATTCCTGTTGAATACCGGAAAATCGCTGCTCGCGATTTCCACTCTAATTCTATGCCCTTTCTTGAAGACGAAACCGGTCGGCCGCAATTTTATTTCATATTTATAGACTTTATCCGGCTCGATCAGAGATGGGCTCTCTAAAGACTCCCTGAACCTAGCTGATATCAAGCCAGAAGCGGAATAGCAAACGTTGTAAGCAGCTCCGCTCGGATAAACATTGACCAGTTTCCCGCAAAAATCGGTATCCTTTGCAGAAGAAGAAGCATACAAGATTATCTCTATGGGACCTGTGATTTCTAAATCTTCCTTTAAAATCTCAGATGTATAACAGAGAACATCCATTCGTTTTTCATTTATTCTCTGGTCGATGGGATCAGATGAGATCCCGCCTCTTGCACCAGTGCCTCCCCTAACGGAAGGGACAGGATCAGCAGGATCATAGACGTATTCATCCGGGGCTTCCTTTTTTGGAGGAGTCGTATTTAGATAACCATCCCCAAAGAGAGTGTTGGCTTTTCCGTTGCTGTGAAGATAAAATTTTGTGTACTGAGTATCAGGAAGCGGCCATTCTGCCTCATCTCTCCATTCGTCTTGGCCGAGAATAAATAATTTGACCTTTGGTTCATTCATGATGTTGTTTTGGTATCCTTTTAACCAGTGATCGAACCAGCGAAGTTCGTATGTTTCAAGGTCAAGCAGGGCATCGCTTCCAAAATCAAAGGCGCCGAGCTCTGTGTAATAATTGTTAGTATGAGGATAAGGGCCACCATGCCTCCAATAGCCTATGATGAGCTTGGCATTCTTCTTGGCAAAATCGGTTCCCTCTCTCATCAGTCCGTAGTAATTCTCCAATGAGCCGTGCTGACCGTCATCATACCAGCCTGTGACAGTAACAGAAGGAATATTTATCTTTTGATATCTTCCTATCAATCCCTGCTTAGCCCAGTATTCATCGTAATTAGGATGAGAGAGCCAATCTTTCCAATAACCAATCTTTCTGCCGAGAAACTCATCAAGGGTCATAAGCGGAAGGTGGTCTTTGAGATTCATCCAATCATGAACTCCCATGTTTTGGTTTGTCCGTCCATCCATAAGGAAAGCCCAAGTTATGGCATCCATCAGATATAATGTCCCAAAGGAAAACCAGGTGTCACCGTAGATGCTGCTGGGTGAGCCATAAGTAAAAATACAGGTTAAATGAGGCGGTCTTTCTGTAGCTGCCATCCACTGCACAAAGCCCACATAGCTGACACCTGTCATACCGACCTTTCCACTACTCCAGGGCTGTTTGGCTATCCATTCTATGGTGTCATAACCGTCATATTCATCTCCTACAAAAGGATACCACTCCCCTTCTGAGTCATACCTGCCGCGACAGTCCTGAGTGACAACAACGTAGCCTCGCCCTGCATAGAATTTGCCATACCTGTCATAGCGGGACGAGCTATTGTTGTAAGGAGTCCTTATGAGTATCGTTGGAAATTTCCCCTCTGCATCCGGAAAATAAAAATCAGAGGAAAGCTTTACGCCGTCCCTCATTGGGATCATTACGCCTAACTCCATCCGGACTCTGTATTCAGGCTTAGAGATTATGCTCTCCGCCTGCGAAAAAGAGACACAGATGATTAAAGTGGCGCAGACAACCGTAAGGTTTCTGATTTTGTTTTTCATTTTATACCTCCTTTTTTTGCTGGGATAAATTGTTTTCATTAGAGAAAATGGGGACACAATTCTTAATTATTGAGTTAAAATATTTAGCTTTTGAATTCATGATTCATAACCGAAAAATCCGAGCATTCTAAGAATTACTCCTCTTGACATACTTGTTTACCATCATAATATTATTTAGAAACTCAATTGTCGAACATTCATGAGAGATAATTAAGTATTGTATCCCTTAATTCTTAGAGTTGCGGGATTTAATTATTTTATAAATTCCGTAAGTCATGACAGGCAAAATGTAGACAAATAAAAATCCCCAGCTAGCTGTCCCATATCCTTTTGCGATCAGATTGATAAGTCCAAAGGTTGAAATGCCCAGCGCTATCAGAAGAAAACTAACAGCAACAAGCGGTCTTTGCCACTGTTTCAGCTCCTTTTTCCTTGAACGGAGTGCTGAGTGAATCCTCTCATTGACAGAATGGATCATACCTGTGCCTGTTTCTATCAATGTCCCGAAAAGAACAATTTGGAATAGAATGAGTAAGAAAGGAATCCCAAGTTTCTGAAGGACAAAAACTGCCGGTATTTCTTCAGGAAGAATCGCAGGATATTGCCCTACAACAGCTATAAAGAAAAGAAACCCTGGGAGAATACCGATCAGGCCACTGAGCAAACCTGCAGAAATAGCCTCTTTTCTCGTTTCTATATGATTGAGACAGAATAATACTGCCGCGACGTTGGCCAGATTATAGAAAGCGTATTTGAATCCTCCCAAGGCCCAGCCAGGCAGAATAGTACCGCTTGCAAGGTTTTTCTGAATTTCCGGCCCGAATTTAACCAAAGCCACCACAAAAAAGACCGCGTAGATGACATAAAGGATCATGGACCAGAACGAAAGGAAATTTTCTATCAAACCGCTTCCTTTGAAGGTCAAAAAGCCTACTGCGGCTAACATAACCACAACGCCTGCGATATAAGGAATGCCAAAATTATCCCGGATGAGTATGCCTGCTGCAGAGCCAATTACGGCCAGTACGATGAGCAAGTAAAGAACATAAATGATTTCGAAGATAAACCAGAAAGGTCCCAGCAAGTTCATGAAAAACGTGCGGTAATCATAGGCCTTTAGTTTTCGGGAAAATTCATATGTCACAGCCAAAACTATTGACCACATGAGGGTTGCTACCAAAAGCATCCCCAGAATCCCACCTATGGGACCAAAATTGAGAAAATACTCTACCAATTCTCTACCAGTTCCATACCCTCCAGCGATTATGACTGACTGAAAGACAAAACCGGGCAACAAATATTTTTTAAAAAACGAAGATTTGAAGAAGAGCATCTCTTTTTCCTTATCCTAGAAATTTCATTATCTTATATGTTGCCCATCGCAAGAGCAACAAGGCAACCTCATTTAATGACTTTGTCATTGCGAGAGTAGCGAAGCAATCTCATTAAAATAGGATAGATTGCCATATCGCTCTGCCACGCGCAATGACATTATTATCTATGAGATTGCTTCGCCCCTTCGGGCTCGCAATGACCGTTTATTAAGTAACTCTGAAACAATTCCGAATATTAAGATTAGACTCTAATATTGACTCATGGATATTCGGTTCCTTTCTTTTCCCTAAAGAGCTTAGCTATATCGGGTTTGAAAACTTTTCCCATAACATTGCGAGGCAAACCCTCAAGGAGCAAGATTTGAGTCGGAATCTTATATGTGGCAAGCCGTTCCTTTACCCAGTCTCGAAGAGACACAAGGCTCAGGTTTCTCCTCTCTTTAAGCACTAGTGCAGCGCTCACACGCTCTCCCCATTCAGGATCTTCAACCCCGACAACTGCGCACTCTTGTATATCTGGATGGGTAAGAAGCACTTCCTCGATTTCTAAGGCAGAGACTTTGTAGCCACCTGTTTTGATGATATCAACAGAGCTTCGGCCGAGTATATGATAAATGCCATTCTCCACAACAGCTATATCTCCGGTCGAAAACCAGTGTTCGCAGAAGGCATTTTTAGTTACATCCGGCTTTCTCCAATATTCGAGAAAGACCCCTGGCCCCCGAACTTGAATCTCTCCGGGAGTTCCTGGCATCGCTGTTTTCCCTTGTTCATCCACAAGTCTTACTTCTATGTCAGGGAGTGGATTTCCGACATAACCTGGAACTCGTTTTTCATGAAGAGGGTTGGACAGGGCCATTCCAATTTCCGTCATACCATATCTCTCTAGAAGAACATGTCCGCTAATGGTTTTCCATTCTTCTATCACGTTGACAGGCAGGGCTGCTGAACCTGATACCATGAGACGCAATTTCGAACAGGCATCTGACATCGCTTTTTGGCGCTCAGAAGAAGCTCGTTTCCATGCTGCAATGAGTTTGACATAGATTGTCGGAACAGCCATGAATAGAGTCAAATTACCCTCTAAGATTCGAGACCAGACCACTTCTGCATCAAACTTGGGTAAAATCTCACATGTTGCTCCGGCCCACAGGGCACAAGTCAGCACGTTAATAATCCCGTGAATATGATTGAGCGGAAGGACATTCAGAACATGGTCATTCTGGGTCCATTCCCAAGCTGAGACCAAAGACTTCACCTGGACCTCAATATTTCTATGGGTAGTGACCACACCCTTTGATTTTCCCGATGTGCCGCTTGTGTAAAGGATCATAGCACGCCCATTCACATCGATTTCTGGAAGCGAACGCGGTTCAGCATCAAGCAGGGCTGTTGTCAGTAACAGTCTTCTTCCTTGCTTTTCGGCGATAGGGCGAAGTTTTTCTTCGAAATCAGGTTGGGCAACTAAAATCGCAGCATCCGAGTCTTGAATCACATATTCCAATTCAGGCCTGGGATGGAAAATTGATAACGGAACCGCTATCCCGCCTGCTCGCCAAATGCCCCACTGTACCGCGACATAATGAAATCCAGGGGGGATTAAAAAGCCGACGCACGTCTCCTTTAAATCGACTACACCTTCAACGAGAGATGAAGCAATTTTGGCCGAAGCATTGAGTACATCCTGATAGTTAAAGACGCCTTCCGACGCAATGATCGCTCTTCTATCTTTATTTCTTTTTGCGCGCTGAATAAGGGGAATATCCTTGATTCCACTCATAAGACTGGTTTGATAGGAACGATTTTTTGGGTTTCAAAGCTCTCATAGGCCGCAAGAACAACTTGCAGCGCCTTCAGCCCATCAATTCCAGTGACTTCGGGTTCATCATCTTTCATAACGCATTTGGCAAACGATTCCATCTGCAGAGCAAAGTTAGAAGGCATCGGTCGATCAGGCACCTGAATCTGTTCCTGTCTTTCTTCTCTGAAAAAAAACAGCTTGTTTGCATAGTGGAAAATCCTCAAGGCTCCCTTTTCACCATGGACTCGAATACTTCCGGGATAAGCATTCCATCCTCCACCCGGAAGTAGGTTCCCGTGGATATCCCAACTTCCTCCCCAACTGAAAATTCCTTCAACGGGCATGTCAGAAGGATAAGTTGCCTCATTATAAATAAGCTGACCGATTGCCCCATTCTTGAAAATCATAGTCAGGTATTCTGTTTCAGGCGGCATGCTGGAATAATTTCCGCGTCCTGCAACCGCGCCTACTTCGCTTCCTGTAAGCCATCTGAATATATCAACGAGATGAATGCCGTGATCGACCAAGCCCATTCCGCCTCCTCCTGGACCTCCTTTGGGATAATGATGAGGACCCAGATCCTTGTACTTCTGGGGACCTTGCCCTCCTATAAAGGTCTCCATAAGCAGCAAAATATCACCCAGCATACCTTCGTCTATCATCTCTTTTGCTTTACGACAAGCACACAGGAATCGGTAGCTGGACCCATAGCAGAATTTAACTCCCTCTTTGCTGCACTTTTTTATCATTGCCCTTGCATCATCAAGAGTCACTGCTATGGGCTTCTCACAAAGCACATTGATCCCATACTCCGCTGCCCTTTCAGTGACTTCTCTATGGGAACGCGCTGGTGTCAAAACACTAGCAATATCCAGCTCCTCCTTCTCCAGCATTTCTTCATAGCTTGTATAGCCACTGATTCCCCATTTTTCAACCATCTGATTCAGTCTGTCTTCGCGCAGTTCGGCACCTGCCACAACTTTTATTTCATCAACCTCTTTATACCCTTCAAGATGAACTTCAGCGACGCCCCCCAAGCCGATCAAGCCAACCCTGAGTTTCTTCATCTGAGCGATCCTAATTTTCTTCTATTGCATGCAGTGATGAAAAGCCTATGGTATTCCCATGATTTTTCTTGCATCGCGAGGCGAGGCAATATCGCGGCCCAATTCCCTTGAAATTGTCGCAATCTTCTTTGCGGCATCAGCGCTCTTTTTTATCATTTCATCTTTATGAGGATACATCCAAATATGGTCTTCCATTCCTATGCGTACACTATCTACTCCCATTAAAATGGAGAATGTCGAGAGTGGCAGCCAGTTTCTTCCACCCGCACTGAGTCCGATCACGCTATCCTCAGGCATCATCTTTATCATTCCCAGCACATACATGTATCCCCATGGATCTGGATATGTCTCTGCGGCGTTGTGCATACCTGGTCCCATCGACATGAGATAAGGTTTCTGAAGGATACCCGGTTTTACGAGCCATTCCCTTACATTCATAATGCCTTCCCAATTATGGTTCATGAATTCCGGCTTAATATTATGGTCCTGAAGATACTGGACTGTTTTTACGGTATTTGTCTCCGTTGCAATGCTCAACTCCACTTCTCCATCCATTGTTTCCGCTGCATAAGAGACCGGTGTAAATATGGTGGATTCCATGTACCTTCTGTTGCTCCCAGAAAAGAGGTCTACCAAGGGTTTTACTGACTCATAACTGTAATGAGCGGCACCTGGTACATAGCTCTCGCATGAACTCGGCTGGATAATCATATCTGGGCATTTATCGAGGATCAAATCGATAACTTCCTTCAATACTTCCCGGGGTGCACCAAACCCTCCGGTTTCTGTCCTCGTATGGAGATGGGCAACGGCAGCCCCTTCTTCATATGCGCCAATGGCACCGTCCGCAATCTCTTTGGGAGTATAAGGCTGGTCAGGATTTTGTCTTCTTGTTATTGTGGCTCCAACTGGGCAAACTGTCATGATCAGCTTTTTATCCATTGTTGGATTTATTCCCTGTTTTGATACCATTTCGGCCCATTTAAAGCCTTCCCATTCTTTTCCTGCCATGTTTTTATTTCCCTCCTAAAAATAATTGGATTTAAATCATATTATAAGCAATTCCAAAAAACAGTAAGCCTTTTGTATCAATTTAAAAATTATAAGTCAATTTAAAGATATCTAAAAAGCGGACAGGCTGCTTTTTTACATGATTAATTGTCATTGCGAGCGAAGCGCAGCAATCTCAAACAACTTGTGTAGGGCCTTGATTTATCAAATCCACAATTAGACATGATGAGATTGCGCAGCCTGTTGCGAGCGCCGCGTGGCAATCTTCTGCGCTCCTCGCATGACAATACAGCTCAAAAAAGGGACTGTCCCCTTTTTTCTAATCAAGGGTGCCATTCCTCAAAAAAGAAAGTGCTTTCCAATATGCTTTATTTGTAAATATCAGGAATAAGATGATAGAATAAATTTCTTTTTTGATGAAAGTTTTGCCTTTTATGACAAGCTTTGAATCAACAAATAAAAATATGAGGAGGGAAAATGAATAATAAAACACTTTGCCTAAAAATTTGTTTTAGCGGCTTGATTATCTGCCTTATCGGATTTGCCTGTTCGTCGACATCAGAAACTGAGCATTACGACATCTTGATAAAAAATACAAATATAGTTGATGGCACAGGAAAAGCAGCTTTTAAAGGAGGCATCGCTATTAAAGGCGAAAAGATAGCCGCTGTAGGCAAGGTCAAAGGAAATGCAGACACAGAGATAGACGGATCTGGACTGGTGACCTGTCCTGGTTTTATTGACCCCCACTCCCACGCTGATATGACTATCATGAGATATCCTTTAGCTGGAAACCTCGTCATGCAGGGAATAACAACTGTTTTGACAGGGAACTGTGGACAATCACCGGCTCCGACAAGAACACGGACTCTTGGCCAGTGGCTCTCGCAACTGGAGGAGAAAGGCATAGCGATCAATTTTGCGCCTCTCGTCGGCCATGCCACTGTAAGAGTGGCAGTTATGGGAAACGACTTCAAAAGAGAGGCAACAGCCGAAGAGATAGAAAATATGAAAACGTACGTAGACGAAGCCATGAGGAGCGGAGCCTTTGGCCTGTCAAGTTTTGCCGATCCTGCCCCTGGCGAATATGCATCACTGGAAGAATTCATCGCTTTGGCAAAGGTTGTCCAGAAATATGGCGGTCTTTATGTTCCCCATACGAGGCATATCCAAAGCCAAATGCCTTCTGATGACCTGGAAGAATATGGCTACGGAATATTCCATGGGCCAATAGAAGATGTCTGGGTGGGTACGTACAAAGGATACTTAGAAGCAATTGAAATAAGTAGGAAAGCCGACATTCCCCTCCATATTGCCCATTTCTCCAATGCCTACAAAATCCCCCAACCCCATCCTGAATTCCTGGATGAGGCCACGGCAAAGGCCACTCTTGAGGAAGTTATAGATAAAGCGAAGGAAGAAGGTATCGATATCACCCTTGATACAATACCCTGTTCATCCAGCATTTCGGGACCGATCCCAATGATACAGGACTTTTTATCAGGGAAAAATGTCGCATTAAACTGGGTGCGGAAAATAAAAAAAGAAGAATTCATAGAGAAACTAAAGACGAAGGAATTTAGGGGCAAATTGAGAAAAGTATACGATTCATCAAGGCTTAAATTGGGTATGATCCATACAAAGGAAGATCCCTACTGGATGAATTGTTTTAAAATCGAAAAATGCAAAAACAAAGAGTATGTCGGAAAAACGATTGGAGAAATAGCACGCATGAGAGATGTTGATGGGCTTGAGACTATCTTTGACCTGCTGATTGAAGATCCAGACACGATATGGATACAGTTTTTAGACAAGAGACTTATGCCTGAAGGCATTCCTGTGATCCTCAAGCATCCCCTTGCCATGCCCTGCACAGACATGAGAATCTTTCCCGCTAAAATTGCCAGTGATGATTCTAGTCCTTACGCTTCGTATGGGGCGCTCCCTTCCCCGATCGCTTATGGTTTGTACCCTCACTATATCAGCACTTATGTAAGGGAAAAAGGCTCTCTCAGCTTGGAGGAAGCTGTGAAGAAGGCCACGTATTTCCCGGCTCAGAGATTGGGATTGAAGGACAGGGGCATTCTAAGCCCAGAAACATATGCGGATATAGTCGTTTTCAACCTAGAAACGATTGAAATGTCAGGGGATTTCTTGAATCCAGCTCAACCACCCGAGGGTATTGAATTCGTTATAATCACCGGTAAGATTGTATACAAAGAAAAAGCACACACAGGCGAAAAGCCAGGAAAAGTATTAAGGAATAGATCTTAATACCCCAACATTCTATCTATCTGAGTTTCACAAGCTATCGCTATTTCTTTAATAACTCTAGTATTCTATCTCTATAAACGAACAGGGCTGGGGTTCCCCCTGTGTGGAGAAAAACCACGTTCCCTCTCTTCGAAAAATATCCTTTTTTTATCAGGGCTATAAGCCCCACCATTGCCTTTCCAGTGTAAACAGGATCAAGAAGAATCCCCTCTGTCTTAGCTATAAGCCGAATAGCATCGGCTGTCTCCTGATTCAGAAGCCCATAACCTTCTCCGATATAGTCATCAAAAACAATCACTTCTTCAGGGGAAACGGTCATTTTCAAGCCAAGGGCTTCAGCAGTAATATTGGCAATTGCAGAGACATTCTCTTGGATCGATTCTTTCTTTCCCGAGATACTGATTCCAACGATCTTGACATCTGTACCCAAGGCTTTTGCTCCAACAACCAGCCCTGCTTGAGTGCCTCCGGAGCCTGTTGCTATCACGATTGCATCTAATTTCGCCTTTGCTTTCTTCATCTCCTTGTAAATCTCAAGGAAACCTGCTGTATAACTTATGGCTCCCAGAGGCTCCATCATGGAGCCGCCCACTCGTGAGCCTCCGACTGGGACAACATAAGGATTATGTCCTTTCTTTATTTGCTCCTCAACAATTTTGTTGATAATATCCTCTGTTCTGGTTGTCTCCCCTACTTTTGGTTCAACTATCCTGATATCAGCCTCCATGATAAAATCAAGGAGGAGATTGCCATCATACGCTGAGGGCAGTTCCGGTCTTTTAAAAAGCACTAAAATGGGCTTTATCCCATACATCCGGGCAGCGGCTGCTGTCTGTCGACACCAGTTTGACTGCACCCCTGCCCACGTGATAATCACGTCAGATTTTTTCTTAAGTGCATCGGCAATGATAAAATCCAGCTTGCGAGCCTTGTTTCCCCCGAAGGCTAATCCAGTCTCATCATCCCTTTTGATGTATATTTTCGGACCTTTTAACTTTGAGGAAAGGGTCCTCAACCTCTCTAAAGGAGTGGGAAGGTGAGCCAGTTTCACCTGCTGAAATTCTCTAATCCTTTTTTCTAATTCCCTTTCGTTGATGTATTTAACTCTCTCCCTTGGAGACTCTCCAGCTTCAACCTGCACAGGCGCTATCGGCCGGCATGAAAAGAGAGTTAGAACAAATGGAAAAATAAGAAATATAACCTGAAACAAAGACAAAAATTCCCTTTTTATTACTCTCATCTTATACCTCCGATTAAGGAATAAGAATAAGGAAGATAGATTGGCAGACCCCTCTCCTTCCTCCTTTGAAAACTTATATCGCAGGAATAACATGAAGTCAAATTGGCCGACCTGACAGAGCAATAGTGAGGCTTTAACTTAATTATATGTTAGAAATAGCTCTTTGGAAAAAGGAAGAATAAATAGTGAATATTATGAGGCTCTAAATCTATAAACTTTTAAGCCGTAAATGTTGCGGAATCTCAACCCTAGAAATAAATCAAAATTCAAATGTTAGACATGTATCAACTGGAAGTGTTACCTGCATTCACGCTGTGCTCTGAAGTATGGGGTTGAGAGATTACGTCTCCCTCCAATCCAATAACGATGTTCTTTATATTCATTTTTGTTCCTGACAATTCTACTGCCTCTTCCACTATACGATTCAGACCAGAGCAGCAAGGGACAACCATAGTAGCCACAGTCAAAGAATATATAGTATTGTTTTTAAGAATCTCAGCCAGTTTCTCCACATATCCTGTTGTATCATCAAGCTTCGGGCAGGCAATGATCAGCTTTTTTCCCTTCAAAAGATCCTGATGGAAGCTTCCCAGAGTGAACGCCGTGCAATCTGCAGCAATTAGAAGGTCACTCTCATTGAAATAAGGGGCATAGGGCGAAACAAGGTGCAGTTGAATAGGCCACTGGCTCAATTCTGAAGCACCCGATACAGTGCTGCTTGCTTTTGGAGCAGACTGCCTCTGGATTTCCCTTGCCAAACTTCCTGGACAGCTCATATGGAAAGAATGAACTGCAGAGTCCCTCTCATCGCTTATACTATCATCCTTCTTCTTATCAATCCCATGCACATTAGCTGCGGCTTCTTCACCTCGAGTCTTCAGAACATGCTTATAGGTTGCTTTGGGATCATAGGTTTCACTTTCTTTCTCTACTACTTTCAAAGCGTCTGTGGGACACACATCAAGACAGGCCCCCATTCCGTCACAATAAATCTCTTTTGCTAAGACCGCCTTGTTTTCCTCATCCAGTTCTAAGGCTCCTTCAGCACAGGCGTCTGTGCATAATCCACAGCCATCACACTTATCTCGATCGATTTCTATGATTTTTCTTTTTGCCATTAAATTTCTCCTTTTTAAATTATTTTTTCATCTGGGAATATTTTATTTTATGGGAAAGGGAGATTCCTTGACTTAAGTCAATAAATGGAAATTATTTTGAATGATTCTAAAGAATTGGGAATATTTGAATGCTTGAATTAAAAAAACTCAAAATGACAATTCTGACCGCAGCCTGTGGCAGTCTTTCACATAAATATTTTTACCTTTAACTTCGATGAGTCCTTCATCCTGCATTTGCTTGAGATTCCGGGAGAGGGTTTCGCTGATAGTGCCCAACATTCTAGCCAAATCAACTTTCTTGAGTTTCAATTCAATAAGACATTGTTTTTCCCCTGAACAATGCGAAAAGATGTATTGAATCAGCCTTTTTCGGACTGTCTGAAGCCCGAGAGATTCTATTCTAGTATTCAAGACCACACACTTTCTTGCCAACAGACTCAGGAAGAATTTGGCCACTGATGGGTTCTCTTCTATCTTTTTGTTGATAGCATTTTTCTCAAAAAATAAAACTTTTGATTCTTTTACAGCCTGGGCAAAAACAGGGAACGCAGAAGAAACAAACACTACAGCTTCTCCTAAAAAATCACCCGGTGCTATACGCACGACTTCAACTTCCCTTCCCTGGTCATCCATTTTGAAGACGCGTATCTCCCCTGATAGGACATAATACATCCCATTAGCTTCATCCTGAGCATTGAACAACATCTCCTCTTTTTGATAGCTCTTGCGTATGCCTAATTTTTTTATTTTGTCGTCCAAAATATCCATTCTAAGTTACCTTGTTTACCTGCCTACACAGAAAGGCCGCTTACTTTTATCTATTTTTATGATCAACATATCATATTTTTCATCTATAAGGGAGCGAAGCCATTTCCGTGAATTGTATTCATAAAATGATCCACTCCATTGGGAGAAGAGCCTGATTTCTTTATTAGTTTTCAAATTTTACAGTATAGTGACAGACCTCATCTCCTTTCCATATCGATTTTTCGAGTTTGACTTCGAAAGGTTTTTCCAATATTTCCCCAAAAACTGATTTCATATATCCATGTGAGCAATAACAATGAGTGGGAGAGGGTTTTATCATTCCGGAAACGATAAGAGGGCATCCACATATCTTATTACATTTCGAGTATATGATGTTTCCTTCTCTTTTCCATTTCCCGCACCACATTTCTTCTCGATTGACAATTTCTAAAATCTCATCCAAATTTTTTGTCTTTTTCTTTATCGTTTGAATCCTTTCAACATGCCCATGATAACGGGAACAAGCATTCCCGCATTTTTCTAAAATCTTTTTCTTCTCGTTACCCCCAACAGATTCATCCACGCCTTCAACCAAAGAATTTATCCATTTGCTCAATAGATTGACGGGAATTGGTTCTCCTTTCATTCAAGCCTCCTTTTCTTGTTCATTTTCCCCTGCAGATACATCCCCATGCATTTATAACCCAGAGGAGCGCTAAAAATAATTTTGTTTGCTTTTCTATCCTCAGACCTCATTCAAGGTTTATAAGCACTGCTTTTTTGCTAAAGATTATATGCATTTTCTGTGCCAAATTACTCAAAATAAAAATTACTGATAATAAACTAGTTAGCAATACCAAATATTGGATTGAATACAAAAAACTGTAAAAAATCCTTAAACTTCTTCACAATCCAGGGAAAACCCTTTACGCTTTTCTCCCCAAAATTTATTTCCCTCATGCAAGCATTTGAAAAATTTAGCTGGGCCGATAAAGCTCACTGCTTTTTATTCAAATGCTCGTTTATTAATACGATAACCATAACAAAATGGTTTCAGTGTTTTTGGATATTTCCCTCGGAATAATTAATAAAAAAGATTAACTTTGATTATTTACGAGTCGAGGCAACCGCAGATGTCATTGCGGGGAGTGAAGAAGATTGTCACGCTGCGCTCGCAATGACTGCTTTTTATTATGACTTTAGACAATTCTATTGATCATGATGCTTGGAGTGTTTAAGGGATAGCGAATAATAAATGCATAATTTTTGCTTAAATTCAAATTGAGTAGAAGAGTAGATAATGAAGAGAAAGAGATAGACAAATGGCTAAATAAATCCCTCTGCTAGACTAATCAAATAGCGTAATTCAAATTCTGGGTAATGGAAAAGAAAAAAATTTACAGCGACTGCATCCAATCCTTAAGGTTATTTTACGATGAATATGGAATCGTCTGTCCAGACATTTTGACCATCGTTAACAGATACTTTGTATTTGTATTCCCCATCTTCCGCTTCTTCCTTTATTTTGTCTTTAATTTTCTGCCCACATTTTTTTTCTTTTTCTTTCCAATAAAAAGGCGTTTTTTGGAAAATGACGGTGTAATCTTCACCATTAGTTTCTTCACAACTCCATTCTATAAAATCACCTCGTTCTACTTCAAAGCTGTCATTACTGTACTTAAAGTTTCCGTTATCACGGGTGATGTCAACATAATGGACTTTACCATTTTCTTGAGCTGCCATAGGACCTCCTTTCCTTGCCTTAATCATAATGTACTCTGTGATAAAAGCAAGTTTTTTTATTTAAAATATTGACTATTTTTTGCACTGTTAATGATCTATCAAGGATGAGTCCGAAAGTGTGGAATCTTTTTTTTTCGTCAACTGTTGATATCGAGGATCTGTACGCAAGCCACGAAGCTCAGGATCGGCAGAGACTTCTTCCATCGAACCGCCGCGTTCAATGTATTCCTGAAGAACCTCGAGCGCCTTATCACGTTGATCAACGATTTCATAAACAAGGATGCTAAAGAAGAGGATAGGCATATCATCGGGTGCCAGTCTTCTAGCCTCAGAGATTTCAATCATAGCATTTTCAAAATCTCCTAATTTTGCGCAGAAAATGGCTATGAATGAATGAAGGGAAGCATCTTGCGGATCGCTCTCCAGTTTCTTTTGAGCTAATTGAATAGCGCGGCGATAGGCTTCCGGCGCTTTTTGCTGATATCCAGGTGTATATCGATATGAATCAGCTAAATTCGCCCAAATAATGACCTCACTCTCTCCTAAATCCTCTCCCAAGTTGATCGCTAAGTCAATCGCCTCTTCATACATAGTCAGAGCATCGGCATAACGTTGTTGATAAAAATATATGGTACCCATATTAGAGTAAGCATCTGTATTGGGCTTGATAGCGATAGATTTTTCGAACATTGCTTCTGCTGATTCATCCTGATCCAGCATATAGTAGATAACCATCAGATTATTATAGTCGCGAATGCTCTCCGTCACTAGCTCGGTTGAACGGAGGAACATTTTTTCTGCCTCAGCGATGCGGCCCTGGCGGTAATAAAAAGAACCTAAACGGTTGTATCCAAACCAATAGTCCGGCTTCAAATCAATAGCTTTTCTGTAGGCTTTTTCTGCTTCACCCTGCCTTCCGAATTTCTCATAGGTCAAAGCCAATTCTCCCAAAGCATCTGAGTTTACAGGATCGCGGAGTAATGCCCGCTCGAATTCCTTAACAGCTTCTTCAAACTGATCTGTTTCACTATAAAGAATTCCAAGCGTGATATGAGGTGCGGCAAGAGCATCACTAATTTCGATTGCTCTCTTACAAGAAGACTGAATCTTATCAACCAACTCTGGAGCTCTCGTGAACCTGTATTTCTTTAAATAGGCTTCTCCCAATCCTGCGAAGCCTAATGCATAATGGCTGTCTTGTCCGATTGCCTGTTTGAATAAGTCTATCGCAGTATCAATGTTTTCTCTCTCCTCATCATCTCGCATATATCCATAGCCTTCAAGATAGGACTGGTATGCACTTGGAGCAGCTGTCCCGCCAGCAGTCAATACTTTCCGGATTTGCGGTTGTAATTCCAACCCAAGCATCTTAATTATTCTTATAACGACATCCTCCTGGAGAGCTGAGATGTTAGCAATATGATCGGTGACATCCGCAGATTCAAGGACCTCCCCAGTCTTGGGATCCACTAATTTCAAATCTATACTAACCATGTCTTCAAAGCGTCTTAAATTTCCGCTCACAGCAAGAGTAACTCTGAAAACTTGCCGTGCCCTACTGGGGGTTGCGATTTTATAATCACGGACGTCGCTAGCAGGAACAACCCTTAATGACTTCTGGAATTGTTCCAAACGCGCGAGCTTGTTGGTCAGCGTATCCAATAAACCATCACGAAAAGCCAGGTCGGATTCATCACCCCCCACAAGTGTGAAGGGGAGGATGGCTAAACTCTTTTCTGTGGATATTATTTCAAATCCCAGCCAACTCTCCATAACTCGGCGGGTTGAGGGCAAAAGTAACAATATTGCTGCAACAATCACTATGCCTAGCGGGATTATAATTTTTCCCAGAAACCGAGGAAGGGCAAAAGGGGCAGCAGCTTTGGCCGTTGGAAAAGTAGTCTTTCCTGCTGTCATATCTCTCTTCAAACGCCTTAAGTCTGCCTTCAGGTCAGCTACAGTCTGATAGCGCTCAGAAGCCTCTTTCTCCAAGCACTTATTGACAATACCTTCAAGCTCCAAAGGAATACCGCTCCGCATGCCAGTAATGGGTTCAGGTTCTTCATAAAGGACAGAATGTAAAACCACTTGGTCGAGGTCTCCCTTGAAAGGCAACTCTCCGGTGAGCATCTCATATAGCATGACGCCGAAAGACCAGATATCGGTCCGGTGGTCCACAGCCTCACCCATGGATTGTTCGGGAGACATATAAGCTACCGTCCCCATGACTGTGGCTGTCTTGGTAATCTCTGTCCTCTCGGATAGTTTGGCCAGGCCGAAATCCATTATTTTCGCCTGACCCTTCTCCGAAATCATGATATTAGCACTCTTGATGTCCCGATGAGCAATCCCTTTCTCGTGCGCTTCTTGCAAGCCATCTGCTACCTGCATAGCAATATCCTGAGCTTCTTCCACTTTTAGAGGCGCTGACTTTATCTTCTGCTTCAAATTCTGACCCTCAACATAGGCCATTGCAATGAAAGTTTGCCCATGGGCCTCATCTATCTCGTAGATAGTGCAAATATTAGGGTGATCTAGAGCCGCAGCAGCCTGTGCCTCTCGTACAAAACGCATCTTTAATTCTGCGTTCTCCAAGGCGTGTGGCTTAATAAATTTCAATGCAACGGTGCGCTTCAGCTTAGTATCCTCGGCTTTATATACTTCGCCCATTCCGCCTTTACCGATCTTTTCAAGGACTTTATAGTGGGAGATTGTCTGGTCTTCCATTTTTTCCATCAAATCTTTTTATAGGGTTCTATAATGGTTTCTGGACAGATGTCCTTTCGATTTATATTTCATATCCCCTCCACTCGTATCTTCATAATTTTTAAAAGTGGAAAATCTTTACATGCAAATTTGTGCTCCCAAAGTATCACAGACTCTGAATCAGGTCAATGTCAAGGGAACTCTGTGACGAAAGGATGAATAATAGATTATATAGGCTTTCCCGAGATAACAAGAATTGGCATCTTTAGCTTTCCTATAGTTTCCAGTTGGTTGTATTCCAGGGACTCAATTGATAAAACAAATAAGCCCCGCTATTAAGTATTGTATCCTCAGAATTATGCAAATCAGAAGTAAAATTTGATGTCAAATGAAAGGTTTGTAAGAAATTTAAAAAATTTTTAAAAAAATATTACCAAATTTGAATTAATATATGTTATAATAGTTATGACTCTCTTGTGCCGGCTGGAGAGAGTTCACACCTTTTTGGTTCCCATCATCAACCCCCCTTTTGCTGACAACAGCCGGCATCTCCTATTCTCCTAATCTGATTTTCCTTCCGATGCAATATGTACAATTTTCATAACACTCCTCATGAGCCTGTTCTAGTGAATCAGGAATGAAAGTAATTATGTATCCAGCAGCAATTATCCCATCTATATGACACTGATATGTTTCGCGATCTAGGTCATGGACTTCCTTTGTGCCAATATTCCCGCAATATCTTTTGCTGTATATTGGATGCCCTACCCTGCTTGCCAAAATCGAGCCTCCTTACAGATGAATCAAAAAATTTTTTTGGCCAATCCGCGAGGCACTCTGACCTCGTCCCTAATTTCGTCCCTAAAATAATTCTTTTTCGCCCTCACAATCAACCAAATTGAAAGAAATGTCCTTTTTTTTCTTATCTTGTCCGATTATTCCACTTTCCTATTATCTTTTTTCGTTCTATAATCAAATTTGCTTATAATCTTAATATAAAGTCAGCAAAATCTTTTATTTGACAAAAGGTCCGGAAACTATGAAAATTAAAATGACTAAAAGGGTTGTGTTGGAAAACAAAGAAATACTAGACTCCTGGAAAGAAATCTCTAAATACTTAGGTAGAGATATCAGAACCTGTTTTAGGTGGGAAAAAGAATTAGGACTTCCTGTCCATCGTATTGACAGCACATCTTCCCGATCAAAAGTCTTTGCCTATAAATCAGAAATTAATAAATGGCTTAAAGAAAAAGCAAACGACAAAGAGATTCAGAAGAAATCCTTCTTTGAAAATAAACGTATAATCGTTGGATTGTTATCATCTTTCATTTTATTATCAATAATTTTCGCTTTTTTGTATTTTGCACATATAATACCTTTTGCCACATCGACTGAAATCCCCTCCATAGCTGTCCTTCCGTTCAAAAATCTTAATGCTTCAGAATTTGAGGGATATTTCTCCCCGGGAATAACCAACGCAATAATTGATCACCTTGCTATACTAAACAACCTTAAGGTTGTCTCATCACGCTCGACCTCTAAATACAGAAATTCTGATAAAAGTCCAAAAGAGATTGGTGAAGAACTGGGGGTAAGCTATGTTTTAGAAGGAAATGTAGAAAAGGCAGATCGAGATATTAAACTAGCTGTTCAGTTTTTTAGTATCAGAGATAACACTAATATCTGGAGCAAAGAATACGAAGAGGGATTGGATAATATCTTTTATATCCAAGGAAATATCATCTCAAATATATCAAAGATATTAAATCTAAGCTCTGCTGAGAATCTTTCCATTCAAACTGATTCGAGAAGGCCTTTCAATTACCAGGTTTTGGATACTTATATGAAAGGCAACTACATCCTTGACAACTTGAATGGAGAAAATGAGAATCAAGATCCATGGGCGTTATATTACCAAGGAAAATATTATTGGGGCAAAAGCGCAAGAGAAAACAATGAGCTTGCCATAAGAATTTTCAATGAAGCTATTAAGATTGACAGCAATTTTGCTGAGGCATATTTGGGATTATCCCGTTGTTACACTAATTTTGTGAATTTTAATTGGGATAAGGACGAAAGGAACCTTGAACAAGCTGAAAACCTGGTCCAAAAGGCACAAGAAATATCTCCAGGCTTGCCAGAATACTACAGCAACTTAACCGAGATTTATCTACTTAAAGATTTTATTTTTGAAGCAAATGCAAAAGATATTGCTTTCGAGATTGCTCAAGAAGGAATAGACAAGTATCCCAATCATCCTCAATTAAACTCAATATTTGGGTATTGTTATTTTACTAAATACGGAGAAAAAGGGAACAAAAGCGATTTTGAGAAAGCTTTAGAGCACAAAGAAAAAAGTTTTTGGTTAGATCCCAATTCCATACATAATTTAGTCTATGCTGAATTATTGATGCTCGATAAAGAATATTCTAAAGCTATGCATATCTGCAATAATATCAGGCAGATCTCTCCAGATTATATAGATTTCAGATTAGCTGAAATTTATTACTACATGGGAGATTTAGAAAACAGCAAGGTTATTTTTCAACAATTTGAAAGCCCTCTAGATTTTAAAACTGGCGCATTATTCTATCTAGGCATGATTGCCTCTCAAGGAGGAGAAAAAGAAAATGTGCTAAAAATTCTCGGAGAAATCTCACTTTTGGTTCCGAGAAGAAGCGAATTAAAGCTTGATCATCTAAAATTAGCTTCCATATATTTTGGTCTGGGTATAAAAGATATGGGCTACAAATATTTGCAATCCTTTTTCAATGAAAATATCGCCAAAAAGGCACCCTATATCTTTGTTAAATATATTGATATCGACAAGAACTTTGATATCTTCAAAGAGGAAAAGAAATTCAAAAAAATAATAAAAGGAGCAATTGAATGGCAAGAAGCAAATCCATCAGAGTAACACCAAACGTTAAGGCAAGTTTAGACATACTAAAAAAAGCGGTAAGATCTCTCCCAGCTAGCGATCTAAAAAAGAATGCACAGGGAGCAATCAAATACTTGGACCAGACTTTCGAAGGCAAACCACAGCCCAGAATGGGAATATTTTGTCCTCCTGAAATCCCTATAATAATGTAGTAAAATATCTATTCATAACATTTTGTTTTATACGAACATACAATATCAATAATTCCGCATTCACCGATTGCAGATTTCTACTTAAATAAAAAAAGCGGGGATAATCTGATTCGCTCAGCATGAAAATATCCAGCCTTACTCTTATTGTTACAGACGACTGTAATTTTAACTGCAAATATTGCTACAAGAGAAAGAGCAAAAATTATATGAAGCTTCAAACTGCGCAGGAAGCTTTAGTTTTTTTTTGCCTTACCTGACAAAAAACTATCACATTAATTTCTACGGCGGTGAACCCCTTCTCTCCTTTAACCTGATAAAAGAAACCATAGCCTTCTTAAAAAATAAAAATAAAGAGCTCAAAAAAAAGGTTAATTATACTATTACCACCAATGGGAGCCTTTTAACTGAGGAAATCCTTCAATTTCTCTCAGAATATAAATTCTCCGTTGAATTGAGCTTTGACGGTTTGTCCCAAGATATATTGAGAAAAAAAGATAGTTTTAAAGAGATTGCCAAAAAAATTGGCGAGTTGCTGAATCACAAGAATATCGGTCTGGAAGTAAACAGCGTCTTCACTCCTGATTCTGTTGGGCATCTATCAGAATCTGTTAAAATTATCAGGGACCTTGGCGTCCCAAACATTCGTGTATCTTTCTCGACAATAAAGCACTGGAATCGTGTGACTCTTTTGAGACTGGAAAAGGAAACGGCAAAACTCAGGAAAATAGTGATTGATCATTACAGAAAAGAAGGAAATATCCCTGTTGTAAATTTTAGAGATCTTCATAAAAAGGGGGTTTTCTACTGTACAGCAGGGAAAGATAGACTAGCCCTAGCGACGGATGGAGAAATCTGGGGATGTTACCTTTTCTCTGATTACTATGAAAGAACAGTAGATAAGGATAGAAAATATGCAAAGGGAGTGAGAGCGAAGAGAGAAGAAAAAGGGAGAACTGAGTTGAGGTCACGCGATTATAAGAGATTCAGTTTTGGCAGCTTGGAGAATTTTAAAAGAAATTACAGGACCAGCTATCCCCGAATCATGAGAAATTATGGCGAGTTATCAATGGATAATTTTTCAACTCCTAAAATGAAATGTTTCCTTTGTGACAAGCTGGAAAATTGTGGGGCATGCCCGATCAATGCAGCTTTTTCTGGAGTTCGTTTAGGAGAAATTCCTTCTCATATTTGCGAAATACAGAAAATAAACATCAGAGAGAAGGAAAAGTTTAAAAAAGAGATTAATTTATGACATATTTAAAGACTACGCATTATCCTTCTTATTTTTTGGCCTTAGACTGACAAATTTATTAAGGAGATCAAACCAGAAGGGAGCTCCCAAAGAGACAGCAATTGTCGTCAATAATAATCCCAGTATCTTCATCACCCAATCTCCAAAGCCTTCAGGAGTTTCATACCAACCCAGTGGCAATTGAGTCTCAAGAAGCTCTTCCTGGTATTGCTTTACCTTTTCCAGGGTAGCATCGTTCTCAGTGGAGACAGGCTGCCTGATTGCCTCTTCTGCAATAGCTGCTATGGAAACCCGTAATGCAGCATCTTTGTAGAGATTGTTTGTAATCATCAAGGTGTCAGCATTGAAAGCCACACTTGTTATCAAAGCTAAAAGCAGTACTATCAATTGTGTTTTCTGCCTATACCAGCAAGTAACACTTTCCATCGCATCATTAAACCAATCTTCAATGTTCTCATATACTTTATTCAGCTTAAATTCTGATTTGTCTATTATAAAAGTTCCAGAGCCATTAACCAAATCATATCTTTTACTTATTTCTAGCCAATTCGTATTATCTGTACTTTGTTCAATGACAAATACATTTTCTCCACTTACATTGCTATAACTAAATTGTAAATTAAATTTGTTATAATCTGAGATGTCTGAGGAAGTAAATGTAGCCGGACCATTGTTTAAATTATATGATGATGCTAAAGTTTCTTCTATTGCTAATAATTCGGGTATATATGCCATTTGTTTTCTTTATTAATAAATATTACTCAACGTACCAATTTGATACGCCATCATTATATAATCCTATTGCCATATAGTTTCTGTTTAATATAGCATTTACATCTCCGTCTATCAAATCACTTCCTGATGCTATAATTGTAATGTTTTGTTTTT
>CP070825.1:1156963-1159874 GCA_020344415.1 Candidatus Aminicenantota bacterium | reverse complement strand
TAAGTGGTGTCCGGCTAGCATTTCTTTAAATGCGCCGGAGCGGCAGAACTCTTCATGGGTGCCGTGGTAGACCAATTGTTGGTTGAGGCAGGCGACTTGGCTGACATGCTTGTTAACGATACCGGTATCATGCGTTATCAGCACAATCGTAATCCCTTCCTTTTTATTCAAAGTATCGAGCATATCATAGAAATGTTCTTGAGTTTCAGAATCGACACCAGTTGTTGGCTCATCCAGGAAAAGAATGTGAGGCTCGTTGACAATTGCCCGGGCAATAAAAACCCGTTGCTGTTGACCTCCTGAAAGACTCCCGATGCGCCAATTTTTAAAATGTTCCATACCAACCTGTTTCAATGCTTTTTCTATGCAAAGTTCTTCTTCCCGTTTTGCCAACCTTGGAAATTTCCTACTGGCGTGAAACTCCATGGACACCACTTCTCTAGCAGATGCCGGAAAAAAGGGATCAATATGAGTGGCTTGCTGGGGAACATAGCCTATCTTGCGCCAATCTTCAAACTTCTCCGCAGGTTTTCCTAGTATCCGAACCTTGCCCTTCGAGGGTTTCAGCAGTCCCAGGATTATTTTAATCAGGGTTGTTTTGCCCGAGCCGTTGGGGCCTATGATGGCCAAAAAATCGCCTCGCTGGATCGGGAAGGTAACATCCTTCAAGACTTTTACAGGACCGTAGCTGAACGATATATTTTTGACATCAATCAATGTTTTTGAATCATTTGCAGATGAGCCCATCTTTTAGATTCTCCAGATTCTCTTCCATTATATCAAAAAAAGTCTTCCCCGACTTAAATTGTTCTTTTGTAAGGTTTGCTCCTGGATTTAAAACAAGGGTTCTAGCCCCAATTTCCTCGGCCAGGACCTTTGCCAATTCACCACTCACATAAACTTCAAAAAAGATGGCCTTTATTCCATACTTTTTAGCCAATTCCATAACCTCGATAAGCTTCTTCGGGGTAGGTCTGGAATCAGGACTCAACCCATAAACTGAGATCTGACGCAAATTGTAGCTTCGGGCAAGATAACCAAAAGCAGCATGACCGCCAAGAATTATGGTTTCATGGTCACAATCTTTGAGTCCATCCTTGAATTTTTGGTCTAATCCCTGGAGCCTGCCTTTATAAAAAGAAGCGTTTTTTTCAAAAATCGAGGAGCTCTCGGGATCCAGTTCTGAGAGGACTGCTGCAATTTTATCGACGATCATCTGGTCGTTCTTAAAGTCCAGCCAGATATGGGGATCGCGTGCTCCACGCTCGTGCTCATGTCCGCTGTTCAGGTTACCTACCGCTTCAAGCTCAGCGCCGTAGTGGACGATACCTTCCTCATCAATTAAGAGGATTCCCTGGCTTGCTTCAAGCACTCTAAGGCTGGGATTATTGACGCTTTTCAGAAGATCGTGCAGCCATGGTTCCAGGTCCGCACCGATATAGATAAAAAGGTCAGCAGAAGAAAGTCTTATTATATCGCTCGGTCTTGGCTGCCAGGTATGAATCTCAGCGCCTGGAGGAAGAAGCAGGCTGACCTCTCCCCTTTCGCCTGAAACAGCTTCAGCAAACTCCAAAAGAGGGAAAATGCTGGTTACAATCCTAATTCTTCTTGAGTTATCTAAATTTTCATAGGCGTCCAAACTCTGAGGTTGGAATCTAGGAGGCAGAAGGAATGAAAAAAAGACCATAAAAAATGGAAAAATCCTTTTTCCAAGCGTGTTCTTTTTTGTTAGATAAAAATCCCCGCTTATCATTCCACAGGATAGAGCCTTTCCTTCCACTCGAATTTTTTCTTAAAGACAGCGAGGCGGAAGGAATTGAGAAGAATTAATACGGCAAAAATTACAGTGAAAGGATGGAGCTGGCCGTAGAAAATACTGATCTTAAACCTCAGGGATAAAATTAATTTTATAAGAGCTATTACGAATACCTGCAAAAGGGGGATTGTTAAGCTCTGGTGGGATTCATAAGCTCCCCAAAGAGAAATATACGGGTATATAAAAAGAAAATAGCAGGCAAAAAGCAAGACAACAAGTACATGGGCTGCCCCTCCTATGGCTTCATAGGAATTTTTTGAAAATCCGTTCCACACCTCTTTAAAGCATGTATAAAACCTGACATCTAAAATCCCTGTGCCGTCAAGCATAGAAATTTTCCCTCTGTTTTCCTTAACTTTTTTGGCCATAGCGATATCATCGACAACTTCAAGCTTTATCGCCTCATATCCACCCCATGAAAAGTAAAAATTTCTGTTGATAAACAGAAAAGGTCCGATGGCAAAAGAAAGCCGTGAATCTTTTGAGTAGTTGATTAGCTTAAAAGGAAAAAGAGCAACAAAAACAAAATGAATAACAGGAAAATACAGCTTTTCAGACCAAGTTTTCGTGATAAATCTCGGGATACATGATACAAAAACCGACTTCCTTTTCTGAGCCACGCCCAGGGCAGTAGATACAGAATTAGTATTATGAACCGTATCCGCATAAGTAAAAAGAAACCATTCGCCTCGGGCTGCTTGAGAAAGTTGGTGGCAGGCCCAGTTTTTCCCGTTCCAGCCAGGAGGAAGCTTTTTGCCTTTGATAACTCTCAAGTGTTCATGGTGCTCAGAAAGCTCTCTCAGGATATCATAAGTCCCGTCGGTCGAGTTATCATCAAGAACAATGATCTCAAGCAGAGGGTAATCAGATTGCAGTATCGACGTTACACAGTTTTTGATATTTCTTTCCTCGTTTCTGGCAGGAATAAGAACAGAAACAAGAGGCAAGGGCTTTTTAGGCTTTATTTTTTCCTGTTCCTTAAGCCTCTTAAGATTCTGAAGCAGGTTTAAAAAAATAAGAACCAAAACAACGAGAATCACTTCCTGAATAAGTTCCATTGTTCCCTACCAGCCAGACTCCTGTTTTATCTTTTTC
>CP070825.1:1154336-1156863 GCA_020344415.1 Candidatus Aminicenantota bacterium | reverse complement strand
GGTACAGGATAAAGAAAGCTCCCCGTGTCCTTGGCCATGAGACAACGGGAGATATTGTCGAGGTTGGAGAGGGAGTGACAAAGTTTAAAGCGGGCCAGCGTGTCTTTGTGACCCATCATGTGCCCTGTTATGAATGTAAACATTGTTTAGAAGGGAACCATACTGCTTGTGAAGTATTGCATGAAGGAAACTATGATCCTGGCGGCTTCAGCGAATTCATTAGAGTGCCAAAAATAAATGTCGAGCACGGGACTTTTCTTCTACCTGAAAATATTAGTTATGAAGAGGGCACAATGATTGAACCTCTGGCTTGTTGTGTGAGAGGCCAGAAAGTGATCAACGTCAAAGAGAACCAGACTGTTCTGATATTAGGCAGCGGAGTATCTGGACTATCGAATATACAATTAGCCAAATTAAGAGGAGCAAGAGTTGTGGCCACTGATGTTGATGACTATAAGCTAAAAAAAGCAAAAGAGTTTGGCGCAGATGAAGTCATAGATGCAACAGAAGATTTTAACCTTAGGGCAGAGAGGATAATAGTCTGTACTGGTGCTCTGCAGGCCGCTCAGCAAGCGTTTAAATTTATAGACAGAAAAGGAATAATACTCTTTTTTGCAATTCCAAATAAAAATATTGAAATTCCAGTAGTTGATTTCTGGAGGAACGAAATCACAGTCACCTCATCATATGGAGCAGCTCCTGATGACCTAAAAGAATCATTAGAGCTTATTAAAAACAAAAAAATCAATGTTCATGATCTTATCACCCATGAATTCCCTTTAACCGAGATATCCAAAGGATTTCAACTGGCAGCTAATCCAAAAGATTCCTTAAAAGTTATTATTCAGCCAAATCGCTAATTTAATAATCAATAATAATTCTTTCCCCTCCTTCTTTGCTAACATAAAAAGTGGACATAACAGAAAAGAGGAATAGGATCCTTTTTTTCTCAGTTCACTTTTCTTCTTTAAGTTTATCCCGCCACAATCCTCGCTTAGCAAGAAAAGCAAAATAATATTCTGAAATTTAAAAACCATGAGACAAGTCGTGAACTAATGTTTCTTTACAAATAGGAGCATAATTCCCGATATTAGCGTAAGAATGAGCGAAAGATAGAAGGGGACAAGAAAACCGAGTGTATCCCAGAGCACTCCCGCGACAAAGGAAGCGGGCAGGGCGCATAGGCCGATCACCAGCTGGAATCCGCCCAAGCAGCTTGCTCTAAATTCCGCTGGGGCAAGCTCACAGACAAAGGTTCTTTGCACAGGCTCTAAGGCTCCCTTATGAGCTCCATAAAGGATAAAGATGAATATTATCATCATTCGATTTGGCTCAGAGACTACGCCAAGACAGACTGTGATCCAGAAAACGTAAGAGATCAAGAGTGCGTATTTTCTTCCTATTTTATCCGAGAGCCTTCCGAAAGGATAAGAGAAAAGAAAGGCAGAGAGCGTGAAGATTAAATAAAGGACTGGGACAAAGGCCAGCTTAAACCCAAATTTTTTGGCGTAGATGAGTAAGAAAGAATAGCTGAAGGCTCCTAGAGCATAGAGCGAACTCAAAACAAGGAAAAGCCTGAAGTTTCTATCCAGGTCTTTCAGTGAGATTCCTTTGTAGATTTTGATCGGCCCGGATTTTCTTTCTTTTATTAAGGTGAAAACAAGGAAGGCACTGACAACCGAGGGGATGGCTGCCAGGGCAAATAAAACTCTGTATCCCAATATACTAAAAAGTGCAATACAGATAACAATACCAAAAACTGCACCCAGGTGATCCATGGCTCTCAAAAGACCAAAGTTTTTGCCCCTGTTCCCTTCGGTTGAAACATCGGCGACTATTGCGTCGCGTGGAGCGCTTCTGATTTTTCCCACCCGGTCCAATACTCTGAAAGGAACGAGATGCGGCCAGATTGTTGAGATTGCATAACCGAGTCTCGAGAGGGCTCCAAGTAGATAGCCTGTCCAGATAAAGACCTTTCTTTTTTTTATTCTGTCTGATATATACCCTGAACCGGCTTGGGATATGGAGACAAGAGCTTCTCCTAGCCCGTCCAAAAAACCCAGGATAGCCATGTTTGCTTTTAAAATTGTGGTCACAAACAGAGGCCAGACAGGATAGATCATGTCAGAGCCAAGATCATTCAGGCAGGAAGCGAGGACAAACGTTCGGATTGTTTTTTTTGGCTCTATGATTTGGTTTTTCATCAAAAGATTTTGCTTCCGTTAGTATAAATTCAAGAGGCTAGAATGTAAACAAAGGCATAAGTGAATTGACATCAGGAAAAAATCAGATATATGATACATAACAAAATGTAAAGTGAGAGAAAGAATGACCATTAAAAAAATCATGGCAATTGCGATTCTTCTTTTAACATTTACGATTCTCAGCGGGCAGGAAGAAGAGGATAAAATCCTGCTTCTCAAGATCGGGGACAAAAAGCTCAAAGATAAAACAATGGACCTTGCAGAGGGAAAAATTTATTCAACACGCGTGGGGAGCCATATTCCAATCCAAAAAATGATTAAGG
>CP070825.1:1151520-1154236 GCA_020344415.1 Candidatus Aminicenantota bacterium | reverse complement strand
TTTTTATTAACTTTTATTTTTAATTTCTATTTCAAAATAAAATAAATTTTACTTATTTTGGTGGCACTTATTACAATAACCCTCTAACAGAACCTTTTTGTTAAGAACAATAAATCTTTTTTTTATATCCCCTGGAACTGATATATCTTTATACGGATGGTAGTCAAAATCTATTATTGAATCGCATTTTATACATCTGAAGTGGTGATGATTTTCAATATCTGGATCGAACCGTCTCGGTTCTCCATACCCCTCAACGATATTGACGATTCCGATTTTGGAAAAAGTCAGAAGCGTCCGATTCACAGTATCAAAAGAAATATCTGGAATTATATCTTTAACTCTATTGTAAAGAACTTCTGCATTAGGATGGTCTTTGGATACAAATAATTCCTTGTAGATAACTAGACGTTGAGGAGTCACCTTGAGATTATTTACTTTACATTTTTCCCTAAAAAAATCCATTGAAGCGTTCTTAAGTTCTAATTTCATATTTCTACTATATAGGAGTAATTCTTATTTGTCAATGAGCACATAAGATTATACCAATACAGAATTCTTCATCTGTCCTGCAAAAAAGTGTATTTACTAACTTATTTTTTATCTGAACGTTATTGGAATAGCATAGAGTCCTAAAATCTCTCCGGAGCTTGCTTCTGTGCCGGTTCAGGTCCGGCCCTCGGCACTCTCTTTATGTCCATTCCCCTAAAAGTTAAGTCTGTTGAATTGGCAGATATAGAGAAGATACAATTCGTAGGTCTGTTTTCTTAAAAAGTTTTTCTCAGTTTGGCAAAACCTCAAAAGTTAAGGAAGTCCAGTAGCTCTCCCATTCATGCGTTTCCTTCTTGACCCACTCCATGTATGTTAACCTGATGACATAAGGCCCGGTTTTGATCAGAGGGATAGCGGCCAACCCATTCGCATCGGTCCTTTTTGAGCCAGCAAACTCTTCACCTCTTCCTGGATAGCTCCAGGCAATTTCTGCACCTGAAAGAGGCTTCCCTTGGAATAAGACTGTAACTTCCAGATCATCTCCGAACTTCAACTCATACGGATTGACTTTAGGTACGATTTCAATCGGAAATCCTAAAGGTTCTGCTGAAGTTTCATCCAATTTTTTACCAACTTGCACAATCGTCTTTGGATATTTGGAATAGTGCTCAACTGCGGGTTGGTTAAGAATTCCCTCTTTTTTCCTGAGTTCGTAAATATCGGGAAGACCGTCATGGAGCAAATATTCGTTGAATTCCTCTGCCGTGAGTTTGATCTCTTTGGGCTTTAAGGCCGCCCCGATAACATAGGTGCCTGGTTTTTCGAATGTATATTTGGCAACTAGAGAATTGTCCTGCACTTTTAGATTAGTGATATTTTCTTTTATTGATTTTCCTACCAGGATAAATTGGCTGACCCTATCAGTAGTAACTGCACTCAGACTTTTCGGGAAATCCATTCCAGTGTTGGCAAATATAGCCACTGAATCTCCTGGATTAATCCTGAATATTTGGGGCACCAGCCAAAGATCATGAGCGGCTAGTGTTGTGGATGCTAAGATAATAATAAAGAGCGAGAGAAAACCTAAGCAGATGTTTTTCATTGGTTCCTCCAAATTTTGAATAAAAAAAATCAAACATAATTTAGTCTCTATGGCCTTATCCTTCCAAGAGTAGATAATCTGAGATGGAATAATGATTATACGAAATATACAGGTGTTATCAAAGGCAAATACAATTCATGTAAGATTAAAGTTCTGGGCTCTGGACTTGCCCCTAACTTTTTCCCATGATATAAGCAGTAAGAATATAAAAGGAGGAACGCATATGATTTATAGGATTTTATGTTTCCTTATGATATGCCCAATGCTTGTTTTCGGCCAAAAAGCCGATTCAGACAAGCTCGAAAGGGGCGTAAACTTCATCCAGGTGCTGGCTTATTCGCAAGAAGAAAACACCAGGATTTTGAAGTTGTACGAGGGATTGAGGGTGGCTGATGTGGTGGACGCCATGGATAGAATCGGGCTTCAGGATATGGGACTGGTCAATCCAGAGATTCAAGCTGCCTGGAAGGATTTTAAAACGTTGAAGCATCAATTCCGTGGGATCGCGCTGACCGTACGCTACGTCCCTTCGAATCTGCCTGACCGGCCCCAAGGTAAGGAAGATTTTGATACCTGGGAAGGACACTTCTATGAGAATTATTCTTCCGAAGCGTTCACATCTATCATCAAACCTGGCCAGGCTATCGTAATCGATGATGTCGATGAGGCTGATATCGGCTCTATCGGCTCCTATAACATCCTGGACTGGTACTCATGTGGTGCTGTGGGCGTTGTCACCGACGCTCGCGCACGAGATACGGATGAAATAGCCATTGAACAGGTTCCACTCTACTTTCGTGGCCTAGGGCGAGGGATGCGGCCTGGCCGCAATATGCTGGAGTCAGTCAACCGGCCTGTATCAATCGGGGGCGTGCTGGTCTGTCCTGGAGACGTGGTGGTTGCCGATGGAGATGGCGTAGTGGTGGTACCGCGACGGGTTGCTGAAACAGTTGCCGTGCAGGCGCGAGCCATACTGGACAGCGATAAGAAAGCCAGGCGAAGCCTTTACGAGAAGCTGGGTAAAAAGCTGGATAAAACTGTGAAAGAGTAAACTGATGAAGAGCTGATTTAAGATCAGCCGTGGGATAGAGGAGATGAAATTAGCTTTATGAGATCAAGCTA
>CP070825.1:1148624-1151420 GCA_020344415.1 Candidatus Aminicenantota bacterium | reverse complement strand
GGCGAATAATTTACTACAGTTAATCCCCCAAACCGACCTGATTTTATAAGAAATATACCATAGTATGAAAAGCGAAAGGATTCCCGAAAAACTTGTTTACCGGTTAGAAGAAATAAGCCGCATTGCCCAACTTGATCCTGAAGTGATCGACGCCTGGGAAAAGGAGTTTTACTTCATTCATGCAGCAAAGACAGGCTCTGGACATAAGATATTCAGAAAAAAAGACCTAGCCATTATCATCAGACTTAAGGAATTGCTGGAAAAAAAGGGATTAACTCTGGCTGGAGCAAAAAGAAAAATCGAGGAAGAATTCGGGATAAAAACTCCGACCCCAGTGCATCCTGATCGTCTGAAAAAAGTCCTCTATCAGGTTCGAGAACAACTGCAGGAAATTGCCAATTCCTTGGAAAAAGACTCAAAAAAAACATAAAAATCTTTCCCTATTTGTTATAATTATTCACTCGGTCGGGACGTGGCGCAGCCTGGTAGCGCACACGCTTGGGGTGCGTGGGGTCGGCGGTTCAAATCCGCTCGTCCCGACCATTTTTATTTGGTAAGCATTAAGGGAGTGGGAAATCTTATCTGCTGTGGCAAGATTCGTGTTTTGCATTCGATAATTCCTCAATATTTTTATTCAATCACCTATGACAAATTTTCACTTTTTCTTTTTTGCTTTTTTCTTTTCTTTTGGTGGCAATGTGGAAACATAACTATAAGAGCGAATTAACCATTCTCTAAACACCTTCTTATTCTTCAAAATCGAACCGGGCAAAACAACATATTCTTTCATTATCCTTCCTTTTATTGGTTCAAACGGAGAAACCTCAGAATTTGATGAAAGAATTTTCTTTTTGTCCTTATCTGAAAACCGGAGGAATATGTTTTCCTGATGAGTTCCAGCGAACATATTGTTATTGACAAAATAGACAGGATACCCAAACATCATCTTTTTTTGACAATCAAATTCAGAAATATTCTCATCGAGGAGCTCAATCAATCTAACAGGGGTTTTTTTCCAGCGCGCCATTTTAAAGTTTAATTCATAGTTTCAATTCTCTTAAAAATTCCAATTTCTAAAGCCAATACTATTTTTTAAATAAATTTTGTCAAGAAAGAAAAATTCGGGATTTTCTCAACTCTCTTTTTAAAAGGAAAATTAATATAAAAAGAGAATTGCTGATTTTACTATTTTATTTCGAAGCGAAGAGGAACACAAGATATTTAGCGACATTCAGCGTTTATCACCCTAAATAATAAAAAATAAAGAAAATGATATTATTTATAACTCTCCGTTATAAAAACTTAGCCATTCCGAAAAAAGCCCGCTAAAATTATAGAAAATTGATAGAAGGAATAGTATGATTTTTTTACATGACTTGAAAATGCTAAAATTAATGTAAACACTATGAAAGGACCGCTTCAATAAAAGGAGAAACCAGTGAAGAGGAATAGAAAGGTCATATCGCCTCAAATATCATTAGAGCAACCAACGAGATTGATTGATCTGATCAGCTATCAGGAAGGATCTGTGGTCAGCCGGGAAATTATTTCAGAAAAAACTGGGACAGTCACTTTATTTGCCTTTGATGAAGGACAGGGCTTAAGTGAACACACCGCCCCTTTTGATGCCTTGGTTTATTGCTTGGACGGTGGTGTGGAAGTCACCATATCAGGAAACCCTATTCAGCTAAAAGCAGGCGATATGGTGATCATGCCTGCCCATCAACCTCATGCTCTAAAAGCGCTAAAAAAATTCAAAATGCTACTGATAATGATCCGCACTTGAGAAGCTGAAACAAAAAAGAAAAAAGTTCAAATAACCTCGTTCAAGTGCTAAAATGCTTCATCTAAGAAGATAAATTAAACTGAAGCTCTTAATTAATTGAACTAATGCTTGAATAACTATTGATTTTTTTCATGGTTGCGCTCAGGAAAAAGAAGCTATGAAACCTCTTATTTTTCTCACCAACGATGACGGTTTCTTTGCCGAAGGCATAGAAGCTCTCTCCCGGAACCTCAAGGATTTGGGACGAATCTACATTGTCGCCCCAGACAGAGAGAGAAGCGCCACTTCCCTCTCTCTTACTCTTCGCCGTCCTTTGAGGGTAAAAAAGATTAAAACCAATATCTATGCTGTGGACGGAACTCCTGCTGACTGTGTTTATATTGCTCTTAAAAAGTTGTTGCCTCAAAAGCCGTCTTTGCTCATTTCAGGCATCAACAAAGGTCCCAACCTTGGCCAGCAAGATATTTCCTATTCAGGTACTGTTGCCGCTGCTATTCAAGGAACCTTTCTTCAGATCCCATCTATAGCGGTCTCTCTCTTGCCAGATGAGAATCATCATTATTCTTATGATTTCTCGGCCAGGATAGTTCATTCAATGGCTATGAAGCTGCTGGAAAATAAGCTCCCTGAGAAAATGACTCTCAATATAAATCTTCCCCCTCCTCCTGTTAAAGGAATAAAACTTACAAACCTAGGTGAAAAAAGATACAACCCGGAAGTCATCGAAAAAAAGGACCCCAGGCAAGATTCCTATTACTGGATAGGACCTGGCAACCCAAAAGCTGAAGGTGACAAAAACAGTGATGTTATGGTCGTCAAACAAGGTTACATCTCAATCACTCCACTCCATACAGACTTAACGGACCACAGTACAATCAAGCACCCAAAATTCAAAGATATTCTCTCATCTATCACAAATGACCTTACTAAGAAAACTATATGACTGGGTCCTTCACTGGGCTGATACTCCCTACGGCCCTCTTGCTCTATTCCTTCTTGCTCTAGCCGAG
>CP070825.1:1143825-1148524 GCA_020344415.1 Candidatus Aminicenantota bacterium | reverse complement strand
AGCGAGAAAGATCGTCGGGAACTCTCGGCAGCCAACTTTGAAGTCATGAAAGTCGTATGGGAAAAAGGAGAAGTAACCATTAACGATGTGTTGACGGCCTTGAATTCCAAAAGAGAGCATAAGCTTAAACGGGCGTCTGTCCAGGTCCAGATGAACCGGCTTGAGAAGTATGGGTGGCTGACCCATCGGGTAGAGAGAAGGATCTTTTATTACCGGGCGTTACAGGATCAGAAGAATACCCTCCGGGATATAGTCAGAGATTTAAAGACACGGGTATTCGGGGGGTCTGCCAGGGAACTGGTTCGCTGTCTCTTCGAGGATACAAAGGTATCAGACGATGAATTGGAGCGTATTGCCAATTTGTTAGAGGGGAAAAAGCAGGAGTAATCCGTGGATTTAATGGCATTATTAGAAAACACTCAAACTGCCGGGTGGTTTTTAAACCTTTCGTTTCAATCGCTGCTTATCGCAGCCCTGGGCTGGGGGTTGGTCAAATTGTTCAAGCGGATGTCAGCACCGGTGCGCAGCGGTATCAGTTTAGCCACGATGATGGTTTTATTATTATTGCCTGTTTGGTCGCAGATATTTCATCTGCAAAAGTTAACCATATCTAGAATAAATACAGTCAGGCCCGTGATAGGAGCCGGATTCTCAGGGCAGCGTACCGCAGGAGAATCGAAGGGCGTTAAAGCAGATGAACCCGCTTCCCATTATCCAGGCACTCAGTCAGGCACGACAAAAAAAAATGGCCACCCGGATCAACATGCAGCTCAAAAGCGTTCATTATGGACTGGTGCCAACATCGTCTTAGTGGTGAACGGTTTAGCTATTTTTTGGCTTATCGGTTTCCTTTTCTCATTATTTCGCTTTTTCTTCGGGTTAGTCTATTTAAAGGGATTTAGACGTGGGGTCCTGGAGATACCGGGTGAAAGAGTCGGGAAAATTCTGCAGGCGGCTCAAAAGGCGTTTGGAACCACAAAAATACCGAAATTGTATACGTCCCCGACTGTCGACAGTCCGCTGTCGGTAGGGGTAATAACTCCCTGTATCATTATACCTCATGAACTTTATCAAAAAATAAATCCTGGAGAATTAAAAAGCCTTCTTTTCCACGAAATGGCCCATATTCATCACCGGGATCATTTGGTGGGAATATTGCAGAGGATTGTCGCTGCATTCAATTGGTGGAATCCGCTGGTATACTCAGTCAGTGCAGAGTTCTCCCGGGCCAGGGAATATGTCAGCGATAATTACGCCATCCGGGAAAACAGTTCCAACGGCTATGCCAGATGCCTGCTGAACCTGGCCAAAAAAACCAACTTAATTGCAAGAATACCTGCTTCCATTGGAATGGCAACGCCTTACATTACATTAGAAGACAGGAGCAACCATATACTTTCAAAGGAGAGAAAAATGAATACAAATCTTAAAAAACCTGTGATTTTTTTAATTGCTGTTTGTTCGATTATTTTAACCTTCTTTTTGACGGGGTACCAATGGACCTTCGCTTCCGACACGCATCCCGGCACAGATAGACCGGGGTATAAAGAAGACAGCCCTATTTCTTCTTTATCTTCGCAGCCGGAACAAGATGACGGCATCCATGAAGCAGCCGCCAGAGATGAGAGGGAAAAAGTCAAAATGCTGTTGGCTGCAAAACCGGGATTATTGAACGACAGCGATAAGAAAGGCTTTACACCGCTGCATATTGCCGTGATAAAAGGGCAAAAAGATATCGCCTTGTTTTTAATTGAAAAAGGGGCCGATATGAATACCAGGAACCATAATGGCTTGACTCCGCTTTTTAGTGCTCTTGACCTGGGTCTCGGCAGTATGGCTCAATTATTGATCGAAAAAGGCGCGGATGTGAGTATAACGGGATACCGCAAGAGAACCATGCTCCATATGGCTGCCAGGTGCGGCGATACAGAATCGGCGCGGGCACTTATTAAAAAGGGACTGGATATCAATGCCGGGGACAGCCGGGGCGCAACCCCACTGCACCTGGCTGCGGAAAGTAGAGATGGAAACATCGATGTTGCACGCCTTTTGCTGGAAAATGGTGCGGATGTGAATCCAAAGGATAATGAAGGTATTATCCCTTTGTTTAATGCTGCTTTACGAGGACACAAAGACCTGGTAGGTCTCCTGGTGAAAAACGGCGGCGATGTAAATGCCAGGGGAACAAGAAGAACTGCGGAATCCATAAAGGAAAAGGCTGAAAAATTAAAAAAAAGAAATACGCACGTGCTTATTCGCGGAGGAAAGAAAGTCAAGATGGAAGATATTCGAGACTTCACTGAAATCATGTTGAGTGAGGTAATTGCCAGGGGTTATACCGATATTGCCCGGATTTTGCTAGAAAATGGCGCTGATGTGAATGCAGTAGATGAGAAAGGAAAAACTCCGCTTTATTACGCCCAAAAGTATGTACGTAAAGAAGTTATCCAGCTGTTGACCACCAGGACTGCCGGGCTGAATCAATAAAATAATCGAATAATTAAGAATTAAGAAGGAGCAATCATGATAAAAAGGAACGTTTTATATATTTTATTATTATTTTTTTGGCTTTTTCCACTGTTAAGTTTTGCAAGTACAAGTACAGTTGCCCGGTTTCCCCAGCTTGGGAATCCCAAAAATTTAATTGTAGACGGTAACCAGGTAATTATCACTGATTATCCCTACATTTATATTTACTCATTGGAGGATTACAGCCTCCTGAAGAAATTTGGAAGCAGAGGGATGGGACCCGGTGAATTTTATATCGACCAGGAGGACCTTTCCTTTAAAACCATCGGGCTTTTAACCGAGGTTCACTCAGACCGGATTGTTGTCAGCAGCATAGGAAGACTATCTTTTTTCAACAGGTCCGGTGAATTCCTGAAAATGATATCTAAGAATCAGTATGGGGGTGCGCAGAAGCTTATCCCCCTGGGCAGCCGGTTTGTCGGCTTCCAGGTGGATAGGGGTAAGGATGAAAAACTAAATGCAGTGCTGAGCATATACGATGAAAACCTGAAAAAAGGAAAAGAGATGTTCCGCTGTGACTTCTGGGTGCCAAGAATCAGGGAAGATATTAATTTTTTCCGAAGAACCACGGACTCTATTCTTTATAAGGTATATGACGATACTCTTTTCACAACGGAAGGCGGAGCGGATAAATTTCTCATCGATGTTTTTGACTCAAATGGAAATAAACGTTACTCTATACAAAGGGATTACGAAAAAATTAAAGTTACTGAAAGTTTTATAAAAAGGGTACATAACTATTTTCGCCTCAAATTTAAAATGGGGCTGGAATATAATCTCAAACACACCAAATTTCCCGACTATTTTCCTGCCATCCGTCATTTTACGGTATCCGATAAAAAAATCTATGTAATCACACATAAAAAAAGCGGTGATAACTCTGAAATCATCGTACTCGATTTGCCAGGCAACTTGTTAAAAAAAGTAATGGTTCCGGTTAAGGAAAAGAACGTTGAATATCTTTATCCGTACAGCATCCATGCTGGGAAATTGTATCAAATCGTTGAGAATGAAGAGTCAGAAGAATGGGAGCTTCAAGTTACAGAGATTTAAAAAAGTAAGCCACCGACGTTTTATTTTTGCCTGTCCCCTTTATCAATAACCGGAATACTCATCAAACTTTTTAATTCCATATATTCTTCAAACCTGGGATCATCCTCGTCAATGTGACTAAAAAGTACAGGAAAATCAGCAGCTTTTGAATCTTTTCCCCTAGAAATAATCATTTCACCTTTTCCTGTTAATAACCAGTTGAGATTTAAATGATATTGACCATATAAATAATGCTGCATTTTAAATTTGGGATAGAATCTTCCTTTTTCAATATTGGCAATGGTTCCCTGGCATACCTTTAATTCATTTGCCAATTCATCCTGGCTTTTTTTAATAGCCTCTCTGAATTCCTTAAAACGCCAGCCAATCTCTTTTTTCAACGCTGCATTTTTTTCATATTCTTTTGACATTTTTGAACTTAATATAATTCATTTCAGACCTTCAAAAAACTGCTTGATTGCATACCTGGCAGCAATCTTTAAATCCGCTAATTTTCCCAATATAATCTTCTCAATTTCAGGCATGCGCATCAATTCCATCAACTCAAGGTATTCGGGATATTCCTCATTATCCCTTTTTATATGGCACGGAAGCAATTACTTTGTCCAGGGCTCGATCTCTAACCCTTTTAAAAATCGATCATTGGTTTTATCCAACAGCTTGTTTTTTAATTCTTCTGCTGCTTGTTTGCCTTTTTCCATAACGGTTAAAGATTTCCCACCGGGGGTTAAACGAATCAATCCCTGGTTTTCCAGTTCTTGTAACGCTTCATATCGATAACCCCTAAAGGCCATGAAAACTTTTTTCTCTTTATTTCTTTTTTTCGGGGTTTCTTCCCAACCGGTTAAATAAATCAAAAGCAGGGTAAGCTCTGAAATCTGATCCATTTTTGGCTCCTTTATTGTTCGCTTCGCTCAAAAAGACTGCATGATTGCATGATTGCATGGATGCATGGATGCATGGATGTATGGATGTATGGTTACATTGTCATTAGTCATTAGTCATTAGTCATTGTGAATATCTTTGTAAGTTTGTCGTTACTATTGGTTATTACTGCTCCTCATTAACTTCTTGATTCTCTTCATCTTTTTTTTTGACGGTTCTTTTCTTTTTGGGT
>CP070825.1:1140991-1143725 GCA_020344415.1 Candidatus Aminicenantota bacterium | reverse complement strand
TTATTCTTTATTTGGCTTTTATTTCGGGTAACACACTTCTTCATCGGGTGGCTCTCCAGAGGTGGCGAAATATGCGTCTCCATCACCTTCCTCCGTTGAATCAGCTTTGGGGAACCAACCGATATAGACGGGATTCTCATTCCGCACTAGATCTATAACCTGGGGGTATTGGGAACTCGGAGCTCGGAAATATACGACGTCTTGGTAAACATGAGAATCGCCAGTCTTATTTCCTTCCTTGGCAAAAGATGCATGTCCTACGAGCTTTCCTCCTGCATAAAGAAGAATTTCTTTGTCATCGATTCGGGTTAAACGACCTTTGGTATCATTTCCGTATAATCGAACCAGATAATTATCGATTTTATGGTGCAATTCTGGCATTTAAAACCTCCTTTTTAAGCTATTTGATTTAAGGTTTTCTATTTTTATTATATTATTCTTGTTTTTTTCGCTTCTATACCTTGATCAGGGATGGCATGACTGTTTCTGGCCTTATTTTATAGAATTGGAACTTAGATAGAAAATTTACTTGTTTTCATAGCCACAATGACATATATAAAAATAACTGATATTTAATGTCAAGAACGAGGTATTCTTAAGCCGCAAAAAATTCCAATCCTAAGGAGGGACCATGGATTTTAAAAAATTAAAAGAAAGGCTAGCTATTTTGGATACGGCATGCATTTATGATGTAAATGAAAAATTGAAGGTAATGGATCCTGAAATACGTCCTGTCAACCAGAGATTAAAAATGATAGGAATCGCCCGAACTGTTCATTGTAAAGGTGATTTTCTTTCGGTGTTAAAGGCTCTGCATGATGCGAGTGAAGATGAGGTTTTGGTCATTGATGCAGAAGGAGATAAAATAGCTTTTGTAGGTGAATTGTTTGCACTTGAAGCTCAAAGGAAAAAGCTGGCTGGTATAGTCGTAGACGGCGCTTGTCGCGATATAAAAGGAATACGCAATATTAATTTTCCTGTTTACTCCAGGTATATTACACCTATAGCAGGAACATCCTCTACCATTTTTCCTACACAAGAGAAAGTCAAGTGCGGCGGAGTATCTGTCTCACCAGGGGATATCATTATTGGCGATGATGATGGAGTAATTGTTATGAGCGAAGAAGAGGCTGCTGAAATTTTAGACACAGCTCAAAACATTCAAATAATAGAAAAAAAAGTAATAGAGAAGATGGAGACTGGCAAAAGTCTCACTGAATTGCTTAATTTTTTTGATCACTATGCAAAAATAGATAAAAAACAAGAGAGCCAGCTAATCTTTACGATCTAAGTTGCTTGAATCAGCACCATAAATGTTTTGCATTCGTTTTCATTCAAATATTTTCTTATAAGGGTTTGATTCTTTTGGATGCCTGATTCATGTAGAGGCTTGATTCACGCAGAGGTTTGATCTATGTAGAGGCTTGATTTATCAAACCCACCTTTTTTCATAGAAGGAGGAAAATTGAAAAAATTAGTGCTTTTATTGGTTATCACGTCGCTTGTAATCCTTATGACGTACTGTTGCGAGTTATCACCTGATATCCAGAAAGTAGAAAATGAGATTAAGGATATTCTCGACAAGCAAAAAATTTCATGGAATGAAGAAAACATAGAAGGATTCATGGAATATTACTGGAATTCGGAAAAATTCACGTTCCAATCTGGAAGCAAAAGGCTTCATGGCTGGAATGCACTACTTTCTAGGTATAAAGTAAGAGATTCCGGGGAAAAATGGGGGAAATTGGACTTTACTGACATAGAAATTAAAGTTTTGTCAAACGATATTGCTTATGTCTTAGGCCGATGGCAACTTATGTATGAAGATTCTTCTGAAGAAGGATTGTTTACGATTATATTCCTGCGGATGCCCGAAGGCTGGCGAATAGTTCATGACCATACTTCATAAGATTTACTTGTTGTATTTTTCTAACCACATCGCGTGTTCAGCTTTGGCTCTATCACGAAGCTTCTTGTCCATCACCAAGCGTAAAGCTGCGGCTCCCATAACCTTAGCTGTCAGGATTAACGATTTATGCCCTTCAGGGCTCACGGTTATATCTGCATTTTCTTGAGAATGCCCTGCTACCTTGGGGATACCTTCGGTTCCTATGCTAACGTGAGCACCGGGTACAACCAGAGTGGCAAATCCGGTTTCTTCCCAATGTCTTGGCACAGCCCTCTTGCCGATATTCACTCCTCCATAATCAACTGCGTACTGGAACACAACGTCATTGAGCACTCCAACGGCGATCCCCGGATTGTATTGACCATAATGGTCGATGTCCACGTTTGTTCCAGTAGCAAGAGCAGCCGCCTTCGCCATATTATCCAGCGCAGCAACCTTATTTTCGATCATCTCTCTCGCCTTCTTAGGGCTTAGTGAACCAACTGGAGTTTCATCCATGAGGTGTCTGATCCAGATTGTGGCCGAGGCTATCTGCGGGACGATGTTGGGGGCTGCTCCCCCGTCGCTCACTATACCGTGGAACCGGAACTGGGGTTCAGAATGCTCTCTTACCATGTCCATCGCATGAAAGAGAAGAAAAACAGCATCGAGAGCACTCCTTCCCTGCCATGCCCTTTGAGCATGAGCAGGCTTTCCATGGAAAGTGTACTTCATCTGTCTAATATGCCTTGCCGAAAAACCGCCCGGGAAGTGCAGAGTTTCACGGGATGTGCCATGACTCCTGAACATAAAATCGATTCCTTCTAGATAACCTGTTTTAGCCAT
>CP070825.1:1135225-1140891 GCA_020344415.1 Candidatus Aminicenantota bacterium | reverse complement strand
CGGTTTCGAATCTCCGCTGCTTGAACAATAGAGATGAAAAATAAGTTAAAAGAGAAATCAGGGTCAGGTCTACACTTTTAACTTATTCTGCCTAAATATCTAATTCTTTATAAGAGAAGGATCGGTTTCGAATCTCCGCTACTTGAACAATAGAGATGAAAAATAAGTTAAAAGTGTAGACCTGACCCTTGATGAAAAAATGTAGACCTTGCTTTGGATTTTTGTTATAGTCGAGAAACCTAAAGGAGGTATGAATGTATGGCAAAATAAAGGAAGATTTAACAAAAGAAATTCAATCCATTCGCGACGCAGGCCTTTTCAAGGCCGAAAGAATCATCATGACCCCCCAGGGAGCAGAGATTGAGGTTAAAGGAGGACAGGAGGTTTTGAACTTTTGTGCCAATAACTATCTGGGTCTATCCAGTCACCCCAAAGTCATCGAAGCAGCTCATAAAACCCTGGATGAATGGGGATACGGCATGAGTTCTGTTCGTTTTATCTGCGGGACTCAAGACATTCACAAGATCCTGGAACAGAAAATTGCCCAGTTTCTCCAAACAGAAGATACCATCCTCTATGTTGCATGCTTCGACGCCAACGGAGGAGTCTTTGAGCCTCTTCTCGGAGCTGAAGACGCTATCATCACAGACCAACTCAACCATGCATCCATTATTGACGGTATCCGCCTCTGCAAAGCCCAAAGATATATTTACAAACATGCTGATATGGCAGATCTCGAAGAGAAGTTAAAGGAAGCTCAGGGAGCCCGCTACAGACTGGTTGCCACTGATGGCGTATTCTCAATGGATGGCGATATAGCAAAACTGGATGAAATCTGCGACTTGACAGATAAATATAACGCTATGGTCATGATCGATGATGCCCACTCTACAGGATTTATCGGAAAAAAAGGCAGAGGCACACCAGAATATAGAGGAGTGATGGGCAGAATAGATATCATCACAGGCACTCTTGGAAAAGCACTCGGGGGAGCCTCGGGTGGCTTTATTACCGGAAGAAGTGAACTGATCGAGCTATACAGACAGCGCTCAAGACCCTATCTCTTCAGCAATACTCTAGCCCCGGCAGTTGTGGGTGCATCCATTGCAGTCTTCGACCTCCTTTCGGAAACCACCGAACTGAGGGATAAACTGGAAGAGAATACCACATATTTCAGAGGGAAAATGACAGAAGCAGGCTTTGACATCACGCCAGGAGTCCATCCCATTGTACCCATTATGCTCGGAAAATTCGAAAATGATGCCAAGCTGTCTCAAGATATGGCTCGCGATCTTCTTGAAGAAGGAATCTATGTCATCGGATTCTATTATCCTGTTGTCCCTCGAGGTCAGGCAAGAATAAGAGTGCAGCTCTCTGCTGCTCACGAAAGAGACCATCTGGATAAAGCCATAGAAGCTTTTACAAAAGTCGGAAAGAAACACAACGTTATATAATAGAACCGGAAAAACTCAATAAGGAATATCGCTACACGAACCGCAGCCAAAGCAATCTTCCTAAGGTTTTTTGACTGATGGGGATCGTCTTTTAGCTTTCTTCGCTTTTCTCTTCTAATTTTTCCATGGTGATCCCTGTGTATCCATAAAATATGGAAACTACAGGATTCGTAAGATTGAGAAAGGCGTAGGGAAGATAAAGAAGAGGATTTACTCCCAAAGTTGCATGCATAAAAGCCCCACAACTATTCCAGGAAATAAGTGGAGAGGTAAGAGTCCCTGAATCTTCCAAACAGCGAGAAAGATTTTTGGGGTGGAGTCCGCGCGAATCAAATGCGTTCTTGTACATCCTCCCCGGAATCACAATCGCCATATACTGATCTGAGGCAATCGCATTCAATCCAATACAGCTAAAAATCGTCGTGGCAACCAAAGAGCCTGTTCTCTTAACTCTCTTAAGGAGAGCTCCAGCCAAAACTTTCAGCATTCCTGTTTTTTCCATTATCCCACCAAATGAAAGAGCACAGATAATCAAGGCCACTGTTTCCATCATGCTCATAAGTCCGCCCCTCGTCAGCAGCTCGTCTACCATCTCCACTCCTGTCGTGGAAACAAATCCAGTTTGAGCAGCTTCAATAACATCAGCCAAAGATCTTGATTGGGTCAGCACGGCAAAAATTCCACCCGTGGCCGTCCCTCCCAATAATGCAGGCAAGGGAGGAATCTTCTTGACCACCATCACTATGACCAGACAGGGAGGAAGCAAGAGAATGGGATGAATAAAAAAATTTGATTTGAGTGTAGACAGGATCGTCTCTATATTTTGGGTCTCCAGAACTCCCCCAGAAAATCTTGTGCCAAGAAGTCCATAAAGAACGATAGATATAATAGATCCTGGTCCGGTAGTGTAAACCATGTGTCTTATATGAGAAAAAAGATCTGTCCCTGCCACAGCAGGAGCAAGGTTTGTTGTATCGGAAAGAGGAGACATCTTATCACCAAAATAAGCTCCTGAGATGATGGCGCCTGCAACCATTGGAACTGGAACTCCCAACCCTTTGCCCACGCCAATGAGCGCAACACCGATTGTTCCAGCCGTCGACCAAGAAGATCCTGTCCCTAAAGAAACTATCGAACAGATTAAAAGAGTAGCCACAAGAAAAATCCCTGGAGTAAGAATCTTTAAGCCATAATAAATCATAGACGGAACAACTCCACCTTGAATCCAGGTCCCGATCATTGTTCCGACAACCATGAGAATCAGGATTGCACCCATGGCCAAGGTAATTCCATGGACCATTCCTGCCTGAATTTCCTTCCAGGGATGTTTGTATATAGTGGCAACGGATGCCGCCACAGCCGCAGCACAGATCAAGGGGATATGGGGAGGAAGTTTTAAGATGCCGATCGTAAAAAATAAAGCAATTATTAAGAAAGCAACGGGAATAATAGCTATTCCCAGGGGGATTTCTTTTCTTTTATCACTCACGGCTTTACCATCACGGACAAAGGTATGAAATTTTATGCAAAAAGAGGGCAAAAAGCAAATGAATGGTTAAAGACTTTGGGAAGGTTTTAGCTTCCATTCAGATTTTTAACGCCATTCTTCGTTCTATCTTCTCGGCGGCTGCGTAACTCGCATCGCTCAGACATACTCGCCGTCCGAATTCATCGGATTCCCTCGAAGATTGAACTCCGAAGGCTAAATCTTCAATGTTGCTTTAAACCTTCCCAAAGTCTTTTTGATTAGAAGGGAGAAAATCGGTTGTTATAAGGATAATTGAAAGACTTGCAGAAAGATGGGGAAATCGGTTAATAAATTTTTCTTAATTTAATACCACGGTAATACTTTTTCAATATCTCTTCATAGTCCGCACCGGTTTGGGCCATCCCAACTGCTCCCACTTGACAGAGACCGACTCCATGTCCAAATCCTCTTCCCCAAAAAGTGAAGTGAGTAACGCTCCCTTCTCTATCATATTCCCGATCTGTGACAAAAAGTATTTCCCTGAGGCCTAAAACTTTTCGTATTCTGAAGCCTTTGACAATCGCCTGATCCTCCTCCCCAACGAGCAATATCTCCAATAATCTCTTGGACTCTCCTCGTCTCTGAGGAATAATATCTATGAGCTTGCCGATTGGATAAAACTGATTTACCCTTCTCTCTAGAGCTTCGCGGGAAACCCTCAACTGCCAGCGGTGATAGGGGGAACTTCTATCAAGGATATTTGTTTGAGGAGGATAAATAATTTCTAACAAATGAACTTTCCCTTCACTCTCAATCCATTTGACATATTCGCCTCCCAGAAGAGTCACTTGAGAGGCAAATGATGAGAAATCCTCATTATTTCTCAAAAGAAAAAGTTCAGGAGAGAGAACAAGCTGTCGCTTTTCTCTCTTTTCTTCCAATTCGATCGTTTCTTTACTGATCCTCTTGAATGTTCCATGATGACTCAACTCACGGTAACTGTAGATTATCCTCATTAAATAGAAAGCCAGCTCTCCCCGCGTCAGGGGATTTTTCGGATTTCCGAAATCCTCAGGGGTAGGGAAGATTCCTGCCTGAATAAGATAGGCCAAGTCCTTTTCTCTGTTGCTTTCTAGATCTTCCTTATTCATATCTCTCATGATGAAGTCTCTCTCGCTCTCGAGCATCAGATTCTCTACCCTATCATTCCAATCGAACGCATTCACTATGAGACTGGCCAATGTCGTATGATTCAAGAGGGAAGCACTCGGTTCGGAAGCGGCATCCTTCTTTTTCAGCAATGCAAGTGTGTTTTTAATCCAATTCTGAGCCTCATCAAAAGAGGCTTCCTGTTCAAAGAAAAAAGGTTCTGTTTCCGGGGGAATTACTCTTAAGCTGATGAGATAGGCAATTTCTGAGTTGATGTTTCTTCCTCTTACCCTGATGGGCGATAAAATATTATTACTTTTTAGTTGCCACTCGTTCTGCTTTTCATAAGTGCACTCTGTGCTTTTTAAATACGGGACAGAAAGACCGCCGAAGATATTCTCTGCATCCTCTGTCATACCGCCGCATGTGCTTGTATACAGGGCATTGATCAGTTTTCCTCTATATCGGGCAACCTTCCCTTTAGTAAGCTCAACGGCCCTGCTGCTCAAAGGATGTTCAACACTCATTCCCTGGTAAAACTGAGATTTCGGAGAATCATCGAGATCAAAGCCAAGTTCCTTGTTCATCCCTAAATTCCTGATAGCATACGTCCTGGCAGCAACAGCTTGTGCTTTATGGGCTTCAAGTTCGTTGAAGTTGTAAGGAGAAAGCTCGCTCGGGACAACGCTTTTTAAGTAATCCTCAATATTTAAAATATTGACAAGGACTATTCCTTTGAGAGTGGATTTGAGTATAAATATTCCTCGATAGTCTCTTCCGTTAAAAGAGAGAAAACTCTCCTGGCTGTTGGGAATAAAATAAAGAACCGCATCATCGCTCAAGCTCATAAGCTCATCTCTTATGAGAATCCAGAGAGGCTTTGACTCATCTTCAGTGATTTCTTCCCGTAAAATCCATGCATCCGATATCCCTATCTGTTTCAATTTCTTTATGAAATTTAATGCATCGCCTCTTGTTATAAAATCCCCGACTCTGACTTGGAAAACATCGCCAATATTGCTTTCAGCATTCTCTTTCACATACACGTTGTTTTGAATCTTGGTCTCTAGCTTCTGTGCGATTATCTCAGCTTCCTCCTTTTCTCTCGTCTGAGTAATTTGTATAACAAATTTTTCTGTCAATTTCTCTTTTCGACCTTTAATGCGCACTTCATCTACATCATCAGCCATACGTCTATAGCCCGAGTTGACCTCATAAATTTTCATCCCAGAAGACGAAGATATATCTATATCGCTTAGATTGACGCCAAGGCCAATTCTTATTATGGGTTTTTGGATAAGGTATCCGTGAAAGAAAGTCTTCTCTGTACCCAGATCGATAGGCGCTCCACCTAAAATGAATAAAGAAAGGGAGATTATAATACAGTACTTTATATATTTAGTGGGGGGGGAGTTCATGCGCTGACCTATCGTTGGGAAAATTATAGACGAAAGTATATTAAAATGTCAAGCAAAAATTCAATATATAATGTCCTCTCATTTTATCTATACAATATATAGTATTATCTCTCACGTTTGATTTTTATATATCATATAGGATAAATAAGAAAAAGTCAAGCTGTTGACTATTTACTT
>CP070825.1:1131585-1135125 GCA_020344415.1 Candidatus Aminicenantota bacterium | reverse complement strand
TGCTAAACCTGGCATGGTTATCGGTCGAAGAGGGGATAGTATAAGAGAATTGACTAAGACTCTCGAAGAAAAATTCGGAGTAGAAAACCCGCAGATTTCGGTTGCAGCTGTAGAAATTCCTGAATTCGATCCAAACATCATGGCATCCCAAATAGCGATGGCACTTCAGAAAGGCATCCATTTTAGAAGAGCTGCTTATTGGGCTATAAATAGAATAATGGACGCAGGGGCTTTAGGGATCGAAGTGGCGATTAGCGGGAAGTTAACTACTGAGAGGGCCAGAACTGAAAAATTTAGAATAGGATACCTTCCTAAGGTAGGAGAAGCAGTACATGAATATCTAAGAACTGCGGTTGCATCTATACAGTTAAAACCTGGAATATTAGGTGTGAAAGTTACGATATTGACGCCGGATGTGGAGTTTCCGGATAAACCATCAATGAAATTGGCAGAAGTCGCTTCAAAGGAAGACGAAAGCTTTGAAGTAGAAGAGGAGGAAGCAGAAATTGCCGATAATGAGAAAGAATGAAATAAAACAACTTCTCCCAGAAGAGAGAAAAGAGAGAATAAGCGAGCTTAGAACTGAACTGGTTCGTCTAAGAACTATGGCAGCCTCCGGTGGGACCGTGGAAAATCCAGCTAGAATTAAGGAGATAAAAAAGACTATAGCGAGAATATTAACTTTTGAAAATATTGATAAGAAATCTCAGAAGGGCGCACGATAATTGGTTTCGATTTCTCCAGAAAATATTTTGAGGCACGAGCTAATAGGACTTGAAGTAAAAATAACGAATAGTAGTAATAATAGAATTGTGGGTTTGAAAGGAAAAGTCATAGACGAAACTAGGAATACGCTAATAATAACCAATGAAAAAAATAGGAAAATGATACCAAAGGATGTTTCAGTATTCCAATTTAAGCTTCCCGATGGAACTGCTGTGAAGATAGATGGTGTGAAGTTAGTTGGAAGGCCTGAGAATCGATTAAAGAATAGGGTGAGAAAATGGTAGTACAAAATATCGGACTTAATGTTCCCTCTCCGACAAAAACTTGTGATGATAAATTCTGTCCTTTCCATGGACGCCTCTCAATAAGAGGAAAAACTCTGAGTGGCACAGTTGTAAATGATAGAATGACAAAAACAATTGTTGTTGAACATGAGTTTTTTCATTATGTGCGAAAGTATATGAGATACGAAAAAAGGAGAAGTAAGATAATGGCTCGTAATCCTCCCTGCATAGAGGCGAAAAGGGGAGATGAGGTAATGATTGCTGAATGTAGACCAATAAGTAAAGAGGTCTCTTTTGTAGTAATAAAGAAATAAGAAATTTGGAGCGATATTTGAGATTGCCAGCACCAAAATCTAGAGCTGTAAGCGCTAAAGGTATGATCGAGTATAGACCATATTTATCAAGAGGATTGCCGGCGGGGAGTAAGATTATATGTACTGATAACACTGGCGCAAAGGAACTTAGGATGATCAACGTGGTGGGATATAGAGGAAGGTTGAGAAGAATTCCTGTGGCCTGTGTAGGAGATATGGTTATAGTTTCTGTTACTAAAGGTCCTCCAGATTTAAAAAAGCACGTCTTTCCGGCAGTAGTCGTAAGACAAGCGAGACCTATTAAGAGACCTGATGGTTTGAGGGTACAGTTTGAAGATAATGCAGCGGTGGTTATGACTCCGGAAGGCGAGCTTAAAGGAACCGAAATAAGAGGACCTGTAGCGAAGGAAGCTGCTGAAAGATGGCCTAGAGTGGCTAATCTGGCAAGTATTGTTATCTGAATGGGGATGCACCGTTGCGAAATCCTATTTCATCAAAACCGAGAAAACAGAGGAAAGCTCATTATTTAAGAACTGGCAATATCAAACGAAAGATGCTTGGTGCACGTCTTTCGAATAGATTGCGAGAAAAGCACGCAGTTAGAACTTTGACAGTAAGACAAGGTGATTCTGTGAGAATATCTAGGGGAGATTTTTCTGGCATCGATGGTAAAGTCATTGAAGTAGATACAGAAAATAGTTGTTTATTGATCGAGGGGGCTGCAAGGGAAAACGTTTCTGGGGCATCAATCAGAGTACCAGTTCATACATCTAATGTTATAATAACTAATCTTAACTTAGATGATAAATTCAGAAAGCGTATATTAGAAAGAAAGAAGAGCGAAAGTGTGGGAGAGAAAGTTAAGGAATAACCTAGAAAACTCCATATCATTTTTGGATGATTTAAGATGGAAGATTCATCAGAACCTGTCAGCAATCCTATGCGGGAGATAAGGATCGAAAAAATAATTGTGAATATGAGTGTGGGAAAATCTGGAGAACCGCTGGAAAGAGCTAAAAAGATTCTGGCGCAACTTACTGAACAAAAAGTATGCACGAGAAAGGCAAAGCAAACTGTAAAGGATTTTGGAATTAGGAAGGGGGAACCAATAGCTTGCTTAGTAACTTTAAGAAAAGATCTAGCTGAAAATTTTATAAAAAAAGCATTGGAAGCTATTGGGAATAAATTAGAACCCTCAAGTTTTGATAATTTTGGTAACTTTTCCTTTGGAATTAAGGAGCATATAGACATTCCAGGAGCAAAATATGTACCCGAACTCGGCATTGTTGGGATGGATGTAAACGTTACTTTAGAAAGACGGGGATATAGAGTTAAGCGACAAAAAATCCGTAGGTCTCATGTAGGAAGGAGACATTTAATAACCAAAGAAGAGGCGATGACTTTCATTCAGAAAAATTTTGGAACTGATATAATCGGAGGAAAAAAGTAGTTGAAACAGGTTCCAAAAAAAGAAAGAAAATTTGGCAAAGGTAGTAGGCCTTGCCGAAGATGTGGTCAGGAAGGTCCAATAATAAGGATGTATGGATTATACTTATGCAGGCAATGTTTCAGAGAGGTTGCCAATTCTCTGGGATTTAAAAAATATGAATGAAGTGAATATCGGAGAGTGTTCAGATGAGCACAGTTGAAAAAGTGGTTGAAATCCCAGGAAACGTTGAAGTAGATCTTTCCGACAAGAAAGTTAAGGTATCTGGACCTAAGGGCAGTTTATTCAAAGATTTTTCAAATAAACCAGTTGAAATCTCAAAAAAAGATGGCCGAATTGTAATCTCTGTGCTTTGGCCTAAGAAAAAAGAATTTTCTATCTTGGGGACAAGCGCTTCTCAATTGAAGAATATGATAAAGGGCGTAACAGAAGGCTTTACTTACAAATTGAAAACTGTTCACGCACATTTCCCTGTTACGATCAAAGTACAAGAGAAGCAAAAGAGGATTGCGATAGAGAACTTTATTGGAGAGAAAAATCCCAGGATTTCAAAAATCGTAGGAAATGTAGATGTAAAAGTTACTGGAGATGAAATAGTAGTCCACGGGATCGATATCCAAGAAGTAAGCCAAACGGCAGCCAATATTGAATTGGCTACTAAGATTAAGGACAAAGACCAAAGAGTTTTTCTTGATGGAATATACATAAGCGAAAAGAAGTAGATTCGATAAATGTCTGAGTCTAAAAGAAAAAAAGATGTCGAGCTTCG
>CP070825.1:1127854-1131485 GCA_020344415.1 Candidatus Aminicenantota bacterium | reverse complement strand
CGGATGAAGTTGTAGCTGCTGGTGCAGCCATTCAATCTGGAATCATAGTAGGAGAAGTGAAGGATATGGTGCTTCTGGATGTCTCTCCTCTTTCTTTAGGGATCGAGGCTGAGCATGATAGTTTTGTCAAAATCATCGAGAGAAACACTACTGTTCCTACCAAAAAGTCGATACCTTTCACTACAGTAGAGCACAACCAGAGCACGGTCAGGATACATGTCCTCCAAGGAGAGAGGGAGGTAGCCACTGAGAATCGATCATTAGGCATGTTTGATCTAGTAGGAATTGAACCCGCGCCAGCCGGGCTTCCACAAATCGATGTGACTTTTGAGATAGACGCTGATGGGATAACTAAAGTTTCGGCTCTAGATACAGGGACCGGAAAGGAACAGAAAATCGAAGTGAATCCTTCCTCAGGTTTATCATAAGAAGAAATAGAAATAATCATCCAGGAAGCGGAAAAATATGAGCATGCTGACAGAAAGAGAATTCAGGCCGAACAATCAAGAGGAGAAATAAAGAAATTGATTAATACTCTTGAAACCTTTTTCTTTAGAGAAGAAGAGAAGATTTCGTTTTTACACCAGGAAGATATCAAAAAGATACTGGCTAAGAAGGGGGAAATCCTGGAGGCTGATGACCTGGAAAAACTGGAAATCTCTAGGAAAGAAATAAGTAAGTTAGTCGATTTAATCTCAACTGTCTCGGAAAGCACGGATACTTCTGCGCCTGAAGAAGGTGGCGATGAATAAGAGAGATTACTATGAAATCTTAGGAATCTCTCCAGAAGCTTCCTCAGAAGAGATAAAAAAAGCCTACCGAAAATTGGCCCTAAAATTCCATCCTGATAGGAATCCTGGAAACAAGGAAGCCGAAGAAAAATTTAAAGAGGCGGCAGAGGCCTACAGCGTGTTGATCGATTCTGAGAAGCGGTCAATCTATAACCGTTTTGGTCATGAAGGATTGCGGGGGGAAGGATTCACTGGATTCACGGGGTTCGATTCATCCATTTTTAGAGATTTCGAAGATATCCTTGGAAATTTCTTTGGTTTTGGAGATTTTTTTGGAACAAGGAGCAACAGAAGAAGATATTATCCTCAAAGAGGAAGAGACCTTGGTTTGGAACTGGAGATAACTCTAGAAGAAGCCGCTTTCGGAACTGAAAAAGAAATCAAGTTGAGTCGTGCCGAATCCTGTACTGCTTGTCATGGTTCTGGTATGTCCCCAGGAACTAAAAAAACAAATTGTCATCATTGTCAGGGAACTGGACAGGTGCGTTATAGCCAAGCCTTTTTTACAGTATCGCGAACCTGTACAAATTGCCGGGGAAGCGGAGAAATTATCACCTCACCTTGTAAGGAATGTCGTGGTTCCGGTAAGATAAAATTAAAGAGAGCCTTAAAGATTAGCATACCTGCTGGGATTGATGATGGTTCTAAGCTAAGAATTGCAGGAGAGGGAGATGCTGGAGATGCAGGAGCTACAAAAGGAGACCTCTATATTCTTGTTCGCGTAAAGAAGCATAAGTTTTTTACAAGGGAAGAGAATAATCTTTACTGTCAAATATCCATTTCCTTTCCTCAGGCTGCCCTAGGTGGAAAGATGGAAATACCAACTCTTGAGAAGAACGAAACCCTGAAAATCTCGCCGGGCACTCAGTCAGGAGATGTCTTCCGAATAAAAGGCAAAGGAGTGAGAAGTTTCCACAGCAACGGAAAGGGAGATCTATTCGTTCAGGTTAAGGTTAAAACTCCTAAGAATTTGACTAAGGAACAGAAAGCGTTACTCCGGAAATTTGGCCAGTCCCGAGGTGATATTCTAGACTCAGTGGATAAAAGCATTGTCAGTGATGCGAAAAAAACTTTTTCATAAGAGTAAAATTTGACTTCGAATCGTTTCTACATAAGCCAAATCAATCCTCTAGCTTCATATGTATCCCTCGAAGGAGAAGAACATCATCATCTAAGCCGGGTGTCTAGGATTCGGCCTCAACAGGAAATCTGGCTTTTCGATAGTTCGGGAAGAAGCTATTTAGCCCGAGTCGAAGAGGTCGAGAAGGAAAAAACAAAGCTCCTCATTCTCGAGCAAAAGAACGGAGAAAAAGCGAATACAGAGATCATTTTAGCTCAATCCCTTGTAAAATCAAAAAATATGGAATTCATTATTCAAAAATCAGCAGAACTGGGTGTAATCCGATTCATACCCGTGATGGCCTCGCGTTCTGTAGTGAAAGTCGACGAGAAAATCGAGAAGAAGCTCGGGAGGTGGGCAAGAATAGCTCGTGAAGCTGTTAAGCAATCGGGGAATCCTTGGATTCCTTATATTTCACCTCCGATTGGTTTGAAAAAGCTGATAAAAGAGAATCAGGCAGAATTGAAGCTGTTCTTGAGTGAGAACAGAGGAAAATATTTAAGAGAAATTTTAACTCGAAATGGAAAATCCCATAGACAGAGCCCTCCCAGTTCAATACTGATTCTGATCGGCCCTGAAGGAGGCTGGACGAGGGAAGAAAGGGAATATATTTTAGATAACGGTTTTGAAGCTGTAAGCTTAGGAAGAAACATCTTAAGGACAGAAACAGCTGCCATTTGCTCTTTAGCCTTAATCTCTCATTTTTGGAATCTGTAAAATGTTTCTCCAGGGACAAAAAGTCGGAAAGTATGAAATCATAAGAGCCTTAGGGAGCGGTGGCTTCGGCTCTGTATTCTTGGCGAAAGATACTTGGCTCAATACGAAGATCGCCATTAAAGTGCCCCATAAACATTCAATAGATCTTTTTAAACTTCTAAAAGAACCGAGGCTGCAGGCAGCCTTGAATCATCCCAACATTGTCCGGATGATTTCAGCCGAAAAAGAGAATAGAGTTTTTTTTATGGTTATGGAATATGTGAGAGGAAAGACTTTAGAAAAAATTCTGGAAAAAGAAAGAACTTTGGATTGTGATCGAGCAGTAGATTATGTTAAACAGATTGCTTGTGGTGTCGACCACGCCCATAAGAATAAGATTGTCCATAGGGACCTCAGGCCTTCGAACGTCATTATTTCTGAGGATGGAACCATTAAAATCACAGATTTTGGGACATCTGTTTGGATGAGTAATGTTCCTTATGCTTCAACCAGAATAGGTTCTCCTCCCTATATGGCGCCTGAACAATTCTTGGGAAAAGCGACTTTCATTTCCGATATCTACTCGATTGGGTGTATTTTTTATGAAATGCTTTTAGGGAGACCTCCTATTTTTGATCCCGATCCTTTTAAAATTTTAGATAAGGCGAAAAAAGGAAAAATCACTCCCCCCAGGATGAAAGACAGCAAGATCCCGAAAGAGATCGATAAAATAATCATGAACTGTTTAGCCACTAAGATTGAAGACAGGTATCAGAAAGCTTCAGAGGTAGTGAAACGCCTTTCTGATTTCAAAGATAGGGGACCCGCCAAGACAGAGATCGAAGACATTCTAGGCAGGATAAAAGCACGGGAAAGAAGCAAAGCTGATTTATGTTGGAACTGTCGAAAGCCCTTGCCTCTTAAAGCCAAGAGGTGTCCTCATTGCGGGGAATTTATATAAGAACATCAGTCACTGGCAAAAAGCAAAATGTCTGGTTTGACTTAGCAAGGGGATTAAGCTAAT
>CP070825.1:1123836-1127754 GCA_020344415.1 Candidatus Aminicenantota bacterium | reverse complement strand
TGCATCTTCCCATAAATCGCTCAGCTGCACCCTTACTAGCAGCCCAAACAGCAAGCCCAGAACAACGAACACAGGGACAAGAAAAAGGTTCTTCTTGAACCTTCTGGCCATGTTCTTGCGTTTGAAAAGTTTTATGGTACTTATCTTTTTCCATTCCACATGCACAAGGAAAAGAAAAACCACCAAGGAGAAGAAAACACCGTATAGTTTTGTTGCAAGCGTGCATATCGATAGCACACCGACCAAGAAGATCAACCTTTGTTTTTTGATGATATCCTTTGTTCTATAGCATTTCAATGTGAAGAAAAATAATAGCATAACAAAGAAAGCCAGTATTATATCCATTAACCCAGAAACGGATAGGTCTCCGTATAATGGAATTATCCCAACTATTAACGCTGCCATGAATCCATAAAAACGATTGCTTAATGCTTTACCAACCAAGTATGTAATGTATATTGTGAATATTCCCAAAATGAAAATAAAGAACTTTGCACCAAATGTGTTTCTGCCAAACATTAGTTGTCCCAATCCATAGAAGTACCGTGACATCGGCCTAAACTGCTCTGCAGGCATATTTCCCTTGATAAAATAGTATCCTTGCAAAGCAAAAATTGTCTCGTCGCCTTCCATAGCCCTTCCAATATTGAGAAGGTACCATACAGCAAATATGACCATCAAGACGTAAATCTCGAATTCGCTCTTAAACCTTTGAAGGAGCTTTTCTTTAAGGTCCGACGTCATTTCCCTCTCCTTTGTTTAACCACTTATTGGATTTGGCGGATAGAAAATACGTTATCCTTCTTAAGTGTTATTATAAGAATAGATTAATTCAAGCCCAGTAGCCTGTAACCCAGGGTATGTAGATCACGGTTTCGCTTTTCTTTATTCTATCTTCTTCAAAATATATCCAGTAACCGCCGATAGTCAGGTCATAACCTAAATAAGGGTCTATCTTTACAACACATCTGGCCTTATTCTTGTAGTCTGACCAGCTCCATCCTATTTTCTGCTCACTTTTATAACGTCTCTGTCTTATTGAAATAACCAGTTCAAGCCAGTAATTTTCTATGAGGTTCTCATCGCTTTCATATATCTGCTCCATTCTATCCTCGATATATTCAATATCATCTTTCGTCAAAATTGCGTCCATATTAGGATGACTATGATACTCACCCACAAGAAAAAGTCCCAAGGTGGGAATCAAGGCTCTAGTCCTATCAAATGCCCTGATATTGCCCTTTGTTACAGATGTTGGCTTCCTACTGGCTGTCTGGAGTGGATAAGCCATTTCACATGCAACTAGGGTTTCCATTTTTCCATGTATCATTCTTCTCCTCATATTCCCCATTAAAAAACCTGTTGTCTCCCTATTGTAGACCTCAATAGATGAAAACACCATGCTGAAAAAGCACTCAGGATCAATTATTACATTATCCATGCTATGGCCATAACCCTAATGTGATATAACTCTTTTTTTCCAGACGTGACGAAAAGTTATCAATATGTGGCAAAGTCCTTAAAAAAATAAATTAACCCGTCTTTCCCTCCGAAACTTCCAGCTCCATCAGACCGCTTTTCGGGTTCAGCTTTCTTGAAAGATCCATTTCATTCATTCGGAGAATTACAATTTCGTTCAACACGCAAACCTTCGCGCTCATCAAATGCCCGCCAAACACCTTATGCTCACTGTTTGCCAGGCTAATGTGGATATGGATTCTGTTCTCCTTTCCTTTTGCAATGCTTCCATGCATGGATAGCAGTTCCATTGGGTCAACAAATCTCTCAATGATATAGTTCTTACCGTTGTAATAGCCTATCTCAAAATCCTTTAGCATACCTATGCCTGAGATGATCAAGGCTGAATCGATACCGTGCTTCTCTATCACTATCCCAAGTGCCTTGAAAACGTCCTCTCCATTATCCAATTTTATAACAATGTGATCCTTCTCTTCTGCAGATAGCATACCCACTCACCTCAACTTTTTGACCTTAAAATAATTATAACTATTAAAGCAAATCGCTGAGCATCTTTCTCAGTTCATCAAGATGTTTCTTTCTTTTATCAAGATCATTTTCTTTCTTTTTAAGAGCCTCCTCACGTTTCTTTAATTCTTTATCCCTATTGATGAGGGCATCTGTACCTCCTAAAGCCTCTTCCTTCCTCTCCAACTCTCTTTCCCAGGACTTTATTTCCTTTTCCTTCACCTTAATTTGCTCCATCTTTTTACTGAACTTGGTTCGCTCCTTAGCTGTAAGTTGCTTTACCTTTTTCTCGATGGTAGCATTTAGTTTCTTCTCCGCCATATCCAAGGCCCTACTTTCCTCTTCAAATTTCTTCCAGACGGTGCTCATATCTTCCTTTTCTTTTGTGACCTTTTTCAGCTCCTCTTCAACCTCCTCCTCCTTCCATTTAAGCCGCGCCTCTCTCTCCATAGCAGAGGCGAGGAGTTCCTCCACCTTTTTTGTTTTCGAGTCCAATTCTTTCTCCTTTTCTTTCAATTTTTCTTTTATATCGGCTCTTTGTTGTGCCAGCTTTTCGTTTTCCCTGCTCAATTGCTCTAAAAGCTCCTCCTTCTTTTTCTCCTGAAGAGTCTTGGCGTACTTCATAACAGCCAAAGCACTGGCCTTTACCGTTTCTATTTCTTCTTCCTTTTGCTTCAAAGTTTTCCTGTCACTTTCCAAGACCTCGTATTCCTTATTCAGTCTATCCTCAAGTCTAGATATCTTGGCCTCCCTATTTTCTAAGGCCGATTGCTGCTCGCCCAGTGCTGTAACTTTTAAATCAAAATTTCCTTCCATTTTTCCGAGCTTTGTCTTTTCCTTCTCCAGTCTTTTCCTCTCAAGTGTGACATCCTCCATTCTTTCTTCAATTGTTTTTGTCAATGTCTTTAACTCTTCATCCAGGCCAAGGAGCTTCTTTTCTCTCTCGCTTAGTCCATCCTCTCTTAATGAAAGGGCTTTGATATCGTTGCCGAGTTTCTCCTCGCTATCTGTTAGGGCTTCCATCCTGCTCATTATATCCTTTTCTTTGCCTTCAATGGCCGCTTCCCTTGTCTTCAAATTCTTTCTGATTTCCGCGTTCTCTTTACCCATCTCTTTTAATCGTTCCTCGATCCTCTCCAACTTTCTGGACTTTTTGTCCACCTGGGCACTTATATCAGCAATACCCTCTTTTTCCTTCCTTATAGCCTTTTCCCTCTCTTCAATTTCCTTCTCCTTGATTTCCGTAAGTTCCTTTAATTTAAAGACCTCTTTTACCTTTTGATCCACAGCCTTTGCCCTCTTTTTAAGTTCCCTCTCCCTTTCTGCAATTTCTGACTGGGACTTTTTCAGTTCCGTTTCAGTCTCCTCAATTCCTTTTTCCCTCCCTAGCAGCTCTTCCTCCAATTGATTCAATTCTTGACTTTTTCCTTGAACTTTCTTTGTTTCTGCAGATAAATCATCCCTCTGTTTGTCAAGATCTTTTAACCCTTGTGAGAGCGATTTATCCAATTCTTTTAATTTCTCTTCCTTTTGTAAGAGCCTATTTTTCTCCTTTTCAAGGGTCTTTTGAGCTTTTTCGACCTCCTTCTCCCTTCCGATAAGTTCACTTTCCCAGCTCTTTTGCTTCTTATCCTCAGCTTTTAACTCCTGCTTTGCCACTTTTAGTTCCTTTTTCTTAATCTCGAGGTTCCTTATCATTTCTGAGACGGTGTTTTTCTCGCTTTCTAAGGCCTTCCTGGTATCCTCGATTTTATTCTCCTCAAGCCGAAACTTTTCTTTATCTGCTGAAAGCTCATCTGAACGCTCTTCAAGAGTTGTCCACCCAGATTCTAATTCAGCCTCCCTTTCCTCCAGATCTTTCAGTTTCTTCGCCAGTTTCTCCTCTCTGCCTGAAATGTCAGCTTCTATTTCATCCAAGGATTTTTGCCTTTC
>CP070825.1:1120727-1123736 GCA_020344415.1 Candidatus Aminicenantota bacterium | reverse complement strand
TCCCTCTTCAATCCTGGGAAAGATTATCACTATCTCTGGGTTGACGAGAGTCTCTTTTTTTCCCTTATGAGCTGATAAATCGAGAGCAATCTTCTCCTGCCACTCATCTTTTGTCTCAGATATGCGGATGTCCGGCATGAATCGGGGAAAATGGTGCCTCAGAGTGCCTATTCTCACGTTGTCAACCAGAGCGCCCAGAAACCATTCTATGGCTCCTTTTTTTTTCTTGAAATGTACGAGTTCAGCAGAAAAAAGCTTCAAACCTTTATCCAAACCGCTGAGCAGATAGACTGTCTTTCCGCATCCAGCTCCTCCGATAATGAGATACAGACGGTTGTTCTGCTCCTCGAGAAGAGCGCATCCATGGAGGCTAAAGATCTGATGTTTTGTTTCTAATAAGAAAAGTAGGTATCTGAAGAGTAATCCCTGATTTCCCCAAAGTGTAAACCTCAGATCGGAAGCTTCTTTGGTGAGATTAAGAAATGGTCCCCTCAACTTGAGGTTCTCTGCTGAGAATTCGATAGAGGCCTGGTGAATTTGCTCCTCTTTAACAGAAATATACCCGTCAAGGTCAGAAGAATAGGGGATTTCCTGGACACCGCTAAAATCGGTGAGGAGAGATTTAACTTCTACTTTCAGAGGAAGCTGAGGAAGAAGGCTTTTCTTATTGGTTTCAATGCCCACTCTCGTTTCGATAATTTTAATCGCTTTTTGATGCATGATTCGACTCAGGTTTGTATCATACAAAATAAAAACTGTCTCGACAACAGTGATGCTGTAAAGAGACTTAAAAGCTTTTACGATTTTTGAAATTTAACTCTTGAGATTTTTGTTATTTGATGGCTGTATGAATAGCCGAGACGCCAAAGAGAAGAGGGCGAAAATACACGCGCTTAAATCCTGTCTGGCTCAGTATAAGAGAGAATTCCTCGGGTGGATAAAAACGAGGGATGGTGGAGGAAAGATAGCTGTAGGCTGCTTTTGATCCAGTGAAGAAGAAGCCAACGGGTTTTACCGCACGCCTGACATAGAAATGAAGGAGCCTGCGGAAAATTTTAACCGAAGGCTGGCTCGTCTCCAGGTTTACAAATCGACCTCCAGGTTTGAGAACCCGCCAAAATTCACTCAGATTGTCCAAGAGTATGTCTTTTCTCGGGTTTATGTTCCTGGTGGCAAAGGAAATCGTCACTAAGTCAAAAGTCCGGTCAGCAAAAGGCAGTGATTTCGCTTCGGCAAGGTTAAAAAGGACTTGTTGAAGAGAGATTTTTTCTATTGCTTTGGACATCATGGGAAAACAAAAATCAGCGGAAACGACTGTGACATTTTTCCCTGCCAGCCGGGAAAGATTTTGCGCCATTTCTCCAGTGCCGGAGCAGACATCCAACCAGAGAGAGCCTCCTGCCTTGGCTGCTTCGTGAGCGGCTTTTCTTCTCCAATAAATATCCAAGCCAAATGTCAATACGTGATTCACCAGCTCGTAATTGAATGATACTTCTGAGAATATTCTCTTGATGCCTTTTTTCATCTTTTAAATAGCCTAGCAGGCGTTGAGCCTTTGATTAAAGCAATCAGACTGAGCCTTTCAATTTCGGGGAATACAGTACATAATTTGAGTTTCCTGAAGGAAATACATTTTACTAAGAAACTCAATAAAGTACAGAGATAAGTACTGTGTCCCCGGATTTTAATGAGATTTCGCCGCCAGGTCTCGTTAACATTTCAGAATTTATAAAGCTTATCAAAAATCAGCAGGAGAAAAAAGAGAAGTGACCATACTGTTTAAGATTTCAATTTGTGTTCTTTTCTTGTATTGACGACGCAATTTGTTCTTGATAAAATTCCTCGCTTCTGAAGGGAAGGGAGATAGATTTTATATAGATAATTTTTATATGAAAGGAGGAACATGAAAGTCAAAAATCATCTTTCGATCATATTATTTTTGCTTGTTATTTTTCTTTTTGTAAACAACTCTCCAGCTCGCACTGGCCCTGTTTATGCCGTAGTGAATTGTAAAATCATTCCAGTTTCCAGTTCTCCGATTGAGAAAGGAGTGATCATTATTCGCGATGGCCTTATCGAATCCTTGGGCTCCCCAGAAGAAATCGTCATTCCCGAAGATGCAGAGATCGTCGAAGCTGAAGGCTTGATTGCCTACCCTGGCTTAATCGATGCTCATACCAACCTCTTTATTGAGCTTCCTAAAGAGGAGCCTCCTCAAAGGGGAAGGGACCTGGGGTCTCGGGAAAAGGAGAGTGGGCGATACCCGGATGTCCTAGCCTTCAAGCTCTTAAAACCAAAAAAATCAACTATCGAAAGTTTCCGTAAAATCGGAGTCACAACCATCTTAGTTGCCCCCAAAAAAGGAATATTTGTGGGCCAGAGCGTCCTGCTGAACCTGAATGGTGAAAAACCAGAGACAATGGTTGTTAAAAATCCTGTTGCCCTCCATGTTGACTTCAGCACAGCCCGAGGTCTTTATCCGGCTACTGTTATGGGGACCATGGCTTTTCTCCGGCAGTCATTCCTGGACGCTGAATATTATCGTGCCTATAAATCTTTGTATGCGAAGTCCGCCAAAGGAATGAAGAGACCTGAATCCAATCCTTTCCTGGAAGAAATCATGCCTTTTGTTTTAGAAAAAAAGCAGATTATTTTTACCTGTGATAACCAAGAAGACATCAAGCGTGCTCTGGGACTGATAGAGGAATTCAAGCTGAATGGTCTTCTCAGCGGAGCCAATGAAGCATGGAGAGTGGCAGGAAAACTCAAACAGAAGAAATTGCCTCTGCTCATTTCACTGAACTTCAAACCTCCTCCTACCAGTCTTTACTTGAATCAAGGGGAAGTAATGATTTTGAAAGCGGAAAAAGAGATTTATCCTGCCAACGCAGCCAATCTCCATAAGTCAGGTGTTAAATTTGCTTTGACCTCTTATGGCCTCTCCAAGGCAGATCGATTCCTCGAGAACATCCGGAAAGCCATCGCAGCAGGTTTACCCAAAGAGGAAGC
>CP070825.1:1118005-1120627 GCA_020344415.1 Candidatus Aminicenantota bacterium | reverse complement strand
TTCTGAAGAAAACTTTCGGGGATGAAAAGAGGGAAATAAGCATTCGAGTGGCCTGATTTTTTTATCCTCTCGTCGACCAGCCTTTGTATATTTTCCCAAACTGCATAGCCATAAGGCCTGATGACCATCATCCCTTTAATCGGAACATAATCGGCCAGTTCTGCTTTTTGAACCATCTCAACGTACCATCTTGAAAAATCAACACTTTTAGGAGTTATTTTCTTTACAAATCGCTCATTTTTGTTCATTTTTTTCTCTACTATTTCAATTCTCGGTCATTCTATTATACAGCTATTTTTATCGTCAAGAAAGGCGAAAAAGAGCCGTTTAGAAAGCAGAAAAGAAATTTCACCCTTTATTTCATCCAAAGAGGTGATTGACTTCTGTACCAAAAGATGCGATTTTAACTTAGCAAGAAAAGGAAGCGACCATGTCAAGCAAATGCTCTTTCTGTAGTGTCTTTAAAACAGAGGTAAGAAGCAATCTTTCAAGCTTCTTACCTCCATTTGGAAAGAGAGCAGAAAAGCGAGGATTAAGCTTGTTTAGTCGCAGGTCTAACCTTTCCCGATGAGAAAAAATATGAAAAAATCACCCGACAAATCATCTTTAAAAGCGATTGATACATTCTCAGCCCTATGGCATAAATATAATCCACGATGAGTACATCAATATTATTCGACAAGTCTTCCATCCAAGGCGCGACCAGGTTTGCGAAGACAGAACGAAGTTTCGAGCTCTCTCTTCCAACTTTGGTCTCTGGAATCGACGCTACAGGAAATGAATTTAAAGAATACACTGAACTCGCTTCCATAAGCGCTCAGGAAGCTGTGTTTTGGCTTGATTCTGGCGTGACAATCGGCTCCAAATTAAAGCTATCTTTGGATGTCCCCAAAACCGTTCTTCTGGAAAGCGATCTAAAACTTGAAATCACTGGAAGGGTGACGTTCGTCAAAGCCGACCAAAGTAGCGAAAAAAAGCAGCTCATATCTCTCCGTTTAGAAAAAAAGTATAAAATAAACCCGCTTCATTCAAAAAAGATTTAAGTTTTCACACATTTTTCTTTCCCTTAATCTGCTCGCGATCTGTCGCTTTGCTCAATTTTTCTTTTTGTTATATAGCCTAATCAATTCTTGACAATATATCATTGTTTTTATAACATATCTTAAAAAAACGAGAAAATAATGAAAAATCCTAAATCTACAAAGAAGCCTGCAAAAAAGGCAAAGAAGCCAGCAAAAAAAGCCCCCCAACCAGTCAAAAAGGCTACCCCCGCTCCTGAGGAGATAAATACACCTCAAATTTAATACGAGAAATAAATCAATATTCTTCTCTATTGTACGTCTGATTTGATCCTCTCAGGGATTTTAAAAGCTATAGATGTCGCCCCCGACATGGAAATCATCAATATCGAGAAAAGCACAATTGAATCTTTTATAGAATCTATAAAAGATCTCAGACCTCATGTTATCCTTTTTGCAAATTCTGAGCCTTTGCCTAATATTCGAGAAATCTGCAAAGCCATCATAGAAATCTCAGATGCCAAACCCAAATCCAAGTTGCTACTTTTAGGAAACATCCCTTCCCATGAAGAAGTAGTGGGGCTCATGAATGCAGGAGTGAGAGGGTATTTTGACTTGAATGACCCTTCAGACCAACTAGAAAATGCCATTAGAATAATTAATAAAGGAGAAATCTGGCTTCCTCGGGATAAGATGAGCAGCATAATGGACAGGATTATTTCTGTGGTTGGAAGAGACCTTAAAGAAAAGACGCTTGACCAACTCACCCCAACTGAATTTCAAGTTTTAAGACTCATCGGGAAAGGGAAAAGCAATGATGAGATTGCTGAAGCCCTATTTATAAGCAAGAATACAGTCCGATCACACATTAAAAGCATATACGCCAAGCTTAACACTCATAGCAGACTTCAACTTGCATTGTACGCTATTAATTCTGCGCTTTTTTAACCTATTGAAGATAATTAAGAGGTAAACATGACAAAAAAATCAACATCAAAAAAAACGGCACCCAAAAAAACGGCAGCTAAAAAAGCAGCTCCTAAAAAAACCTTAAGAAAAGATAAAGATATCACAAATATTGAGATCAACCGTCGCCGTGAATGGCGCTTTGATCTCCCGCTTCCAGTGAAAATTGAGGGGAAGCTTCCTCAGGGAAAAAAGTTCAAAGAGAGCACCAAAATTGAAAATATAAGTTCTAAGGGAGTCTACTTCAGTCTAGACTCTGGCGTGATTATCGGTTCAAAACTCAACCTGGTAATAGACATGCCCAAGGAGCTAGGCGGCGACAAAAAACTTAAGCTTTGTCTTGGAGGTCTAACTGTTCGCCTCGAAGAGCTCAATGAAAAAACAAAAAAACAGGGTGTAGCACTCCGCTTCCACAAAAAATATAAAATCATGCCCAAAGACGTAGAAAAAAAATAAAAACATAACGTAAAACATAAAGCCCTCAACACAATCCCCTCAACCAAACAATGACAATCATCTTCTTTTGCGTTCTTTTTTCCTCTTGCCCGTGGAATTACATTCAAATCCTTGATAACTGATTGGAAGCGTTGCTATTTCCCAAAACCTATTCTTGTTTTGATTCCAAAATAATTTTTCT
>CP070825.1:1114464-1117905 GCA_020344415.1 Candidatus Aminicenantota bacterium | reverse complement strand
TTCAACCCCGCATCCCATTAATATGATTTTATCAGCCCACTCCAAATCTTCATTTGAAACTTCCTTTGGAAAATATGAGGAAATGTCTATGCCTTCTTCGGCCATGACCGAGGTGGCTTTGCCTGATACCGAAAGGGCGGGTTTTGTGCCTGCACTCTTTATTTCAAATTCTTCTTTGCCAAAATGCCTAGCAAATCCCTCTGCCATCTGGCTTCTGCAGGAGTTGCCTACGCAGACGAACAATATCTTATTCAAAAATCCCCCTCTCAAAAATCCAAAGTCAAATTCAATATGAATACTGCGGATTCTCCATTCTGGTCTCTATTACCTCTGGTAACTCAAGCAATCTTGGAATCAATCTGGATAATTCTGTATGTCTTCCATGGGCATAGAATTTTATTTTATATGTTTCGTCATCTTTGGCCACATGGAACCTGAAGTAAGTGAGTGACAGTTCTTTCAAGATATGTCTTGTTTTAAGGACACTGGATTTAGTGGGTTTGGTAATAACGATGTATTCCAGATCCGTTACTCCGTATACCGAGATAGCCTCCTCTACCTTAGGCAGTATGAGGAGGATGAATAACACCAACAGGGAGATGGTCAGCGCCAATAAGAAAAGCCCCATACCGGCACTCATACCCACTCCTGCGACAACCCAAATAGTGGCTGCTGAGGTCAGCCCCCTTACCGATCCTCTTGCCCTAATTATTGTACCTGCTCCAAGAAAACCAATGCCCGTGATTATCGGTCCGATAATTCGTCCAGGATCGTCACTATATAATTCTGAAACCCTGAAAGCGAAGATCACGAAAAGACAAGAGCCTGTTGAGACGAGTATATTTGTCCTTAGACCAGCGGGTTTGTCCTTTAGTTCTCTCTCAAAACCTATGATTCCTCCTGCCAACATGGCAACGAATATCTTTACTATATCCATAAGAAGTTCTTCGTCTATTCCATTCGTGGTCATCTCCTGAAACATATAATTATTTGTTAATATTCTTTTTGGTCTAACTACCTCTTTTCTTTGAGGAACCATCTTAGAACCATTGATCAATGAACTATCTGGAGATATTAAAAAAGAGAAGATAGATTTTAATGAATGATTTCAACCTTAAATTAGATCCAGATCTATTCCACAGATTTCACTCAGCTCTTTATGCAGCTTGAGTATCTTTTCCCCTACATTCTCATAACCCAGCTCTTCAAATCGGCGTATAACCTCTCTTACGGGTCTTTTTTTTGTTTCTTCAATCAGGTTATCTGCATGTGAAACGATCTTCTCTTCTAAGGTTATGGGTACATAGTCTTTCACAGTTAAGCCCAATCTTTTGGCCTCGTCTTTGGTAATTCCAGCTCCAATATGTCTCTCGATGATGAGAATTACGCTCTCCGGCAAACCCAACTCTCTGGCCATCTCAGCCCCTTCAACAGCGTGTCTTATTCCGTGGGTATTTGCTCTGCCGATATCGTGAAGCATCGCCGCTACGCTAACCAAATTTTTATCGCCATTTGCCAACTCATTTATTCTCAGCGCTAGATCTTCAACTTTCTTACAATGCCTCACAACTTTTTTATTACATCCTGATTTTTTCAAAATACCTATGCATTCTTCCCGACTAGGCAGCGCTTCAATCATCAATCTCCACAACCTTTTTGCCATTTTTGCTTGGTATTATCTTCATCCTACCTTGAAAATCCTTTATCAATCCTTCCCCTTCCAAAAATCTATCAAGAAATAAAGCTAAGGCAGCCACCTCCGAATGAGGCTGGTTTCCTAAGGCGACGTTGAAATCCACCGCCTTAAACACCTCACCAGGAACTTTTTCTGCACCCACGATGATGAGCAAATCCTTATTATTAGGTATTTTTGGAAGCACATCATCAATATGCTCTCCATACATTGTAAGATGGACTTTTGTGCCTTCCCAGTTCTCCACGATTTTTCTCCATTTAACACCGCTTTTCACCCTGAATTTTCCTCCAAACCTGGCCGTAACATCCCTTAAAGTGCGCTCTATGCCCTCATCTTTGGAAGAGATCAACAACTCGTCCGCACCGAATGCTCTAGCTACCAAACCGACATGTGTTGTGACCCTTTTGTCTCTGCCTTTTCTATGGCCCAATCGAAGCACCGTTATCATTCTATCACTTAGGGGGCCGAGAATCAGGGTATAGTAACTTAAAATTTGTGCGTAGAAAATTACAAATGTCCCATTATTATATGCTTTCTTTGAAAAAAGGCGAGAAACAACATGAACCTCGATAAAAAACCTGATAGCTATGAGTCAGCCCTTGAAAAGGCCTGGGAAAGCCTGGATTCTCTTAATCCTGTGGAGCTGGCTAAAAAGAGCGGAGCGTCTTTTGACTCAGAAAAGAAGGAGTTCACCTTAATATTTTTGAATGATGAGTTTCATATTAAACCATCAAATAGAACTGTGATAGGCTCAAAAGGACAAGAAGCGAGACCTTTTATATCTGTGCTACTACTCCATTATCTTGTTTATGCCAAAGAAATTGGGCTGGAAGGTAAGCTGATATCCTTTCGTGAGCTTAGCGGTGGGGATGTCTATTATAACGCTTTTCAGAGGCGTGCTATCCTTCCCATAACAAATGCCTTCGGTTCGAATTGTGAAGCTTTGAGAGCTGCAGGAGGGCGTATTCATGCGGAGGAGAGCGATCATGGCGATATCTCCGTAAAAATTAAAGTTTTTCCGAGAATACCTGTTACAGTCATATTATGGGAGGGTGATGATGAAATCCCTCCTTCTTCGAACATGCTCTTTGACGCCTCTATAAGGGAGCTTTTACCCACTGAAGATGTGGCTGTTATAGGTGGTTTTGTGGCTTCAACCCTGATAAAAAATATAAAAATGGATCAGGTTGAATAGGCAATAGGATCTGTTACCACTCCTCTTCCCTGTCATAGCCCCTTGGTCTCTCTTCTCTCCTACTATATCCTCTGGCCGGCTCCCTTCTGGTCTCTCTGCCTCTCCTTCTATCTTCTGGGTATATAGGCTTTAACGACTTTTCTAACTCAGAAGCTTGCTGTTCTAAACGCTCTGCCTCCTCCTTATAGATCAGGCTCAGCTCTCTGGCCTTTGCGGCCTTTTTCCTGAACATCGCGGCCTTCTCCCTCTGATGAGCCGATTTGCTACGCTTGGTAGCAGCCTTTTCCCTCAATTTGGAGATTTTATGCTCTGTAGCGGCAGCATCCCTGATATGTTTAGCTTCAGATATCTCAGGTGTATCGAATTTGTCCCTTTTTCTAAAAGGACCCTTCAATTGAACGATAACCATCTACACCCCCCATGCCATTGGACAGTTATATCTATTCTTATATTTAAGTGTGAGCATTTTTTCGAGTTTACCGAGGATATTTGAGATGCCGCGGGCGTGATTTGAACACGCGACTTTCAGATCTTCAGTCTGACACTCTCC
>CP070825.1:1110647-1114364 GCA_020344415.1 Candidatus Aminicenantota bacterium | reverse complement strand
TGCCAATTAGATATGGAAACAAAAAACTTGACATAGGGGTTTACATAATGCCAGTTATGCGAGGCTAGGTATTTTAAAGCAGAACAATAACAGAATTGATGTTGATAAATAATCGCAATGTAAGCTGGCGTTATAAATCTTGCTCTTGAGATGAAAGCTCAATCCCTTATTTCCAAATTTTTTCGTTATTGTAACGAATTTCAGCTCTTATTTTATGTTTTTCGTTATTGTAACGAACCTATTTTTTATATTTTTCTTAAAGCCTCAAGACAAGGACCTTAACGCTTCTTTATCTAACGTCTTTTTCAAAAAAGTTATTTGTCTATTAATTTGGAATAGAAGCTTTCTATATTTAGCTCGTAGCTTTTTGTATTCTATATACTTTTTTTTCTCCTCTTCTGAGATTTTTCCTTTATAAATAAACCTTACTTTTTTACTTTCTCTGACTGCTAGATAATAATATTTATGTCCTTTTATTTTTTTCCCTACTAGGCTCCCTTTTGGAAGTCTATTCAAAACTTTCTCATACTGTTTTTTCATTCGAATGGAGTTCTGCAGCTCTTCTTCTAAGACACCAATTATCACATTCATTTTACCCTCTGTTACCAACCAAATATGCTATAATAGTATAATGTTTGGTAACAATTATCAAATAAAAAGTTTCCAAACATAATTAATATGATAAAGGGGAAAATGGTCCACTGATAGCAAAATCCCCCGATTGATAACAAAATCCATAGAAAAAATCAAATAAATTTGCTTACAAGCAAAATTATCAGTTAAATTTTTTGCTTTTAAGCAAAAATTTCTCTTTCTGCTTAGGTGGAATAATGTACTAATTCTATCTTGAATAATGACATGTAACATATAATGAGCCAAACATATCTGATTAAACCAGATTGGGTAACGAGTTTTTGTATTTAACGTTTTTTATTAAAAAAGAAAGTTGAAATTGAATGAATATTGATATAATATAAGTTTCCATAGTGGAAACGAATAGTTTTCAATTTGGAAACAAAGAGTTTTTAATATGAATCTAAGTAAGCTACTATCTTCCAGGGAAAGAGAACTTATTCTGAATGATGTGCTTTTCAAGCAAGATTATATAAGCGTTGCGAAGGTGTCCCAAAGTCTCAAGGTAAGCAAGGGTTTTGTCTCCAGATTCTTTTCCCTTTTAGCAAAGGAAAAGATTTTAAAAAAATCAAAGAAAAAGTACTTTGTTCTTGATAATTTAAAAGTCAGACTGTTGAGAATTCTTTTCAATCTTCGGCTCTTTTCTGATTTTAAATTCGGGAAATACCCATTTGTTAGAGGAGCAGGAATTTACGGGAGCTGTGCAAAGGGAGAAAATAATGAGGACTCTGATATAGACATATGGATAAAAATTGATAAAAAAGATGAGCGAGAACTTGCAAAGGTGACTGGTTCCATGAAGAAATTATCAGCGAGAATAAGCCCTCTTTATCTATCCCAGGAAAAGCTCAAGGTCCTGAGAAAAGAAGATCCGCCCTTCTACCGTTCAATCATACATGGTTCAATAAAATTGTATGGAGAGAATATTGTTTGACTTCCATGAATGTTTAGAGAAAGGCTTATTAAGAAAGACTGTCCCTTCAAAAGCGAAAGCCAGGAAAAGCCTGGAAGCATCCTTAAAATGGCTTGAGGAAGCAGAGAAGAATTTGAAGAGCCGTGCTCTGAAGTCTTCCCTTTTGAGTGCATACCTTGCAGTATTCCACGCAGCAAGATCCATTCTCTTTCTCGATGGATACCGTGAGAAAAGCCATGCGTGTATAGCGAGGTATCTAGAGACAAATTACGTTGGGAAGGGATTGCTCGAAGCGGAGTGGGTGGAAATGCTCGATCATTTCAGAGAACTCAGACATTCCGATCAGTATAGTTTCAGTTTCTTCACTTCTGTAGACGAATCAAAGGATACGATCACAAAGTCGAGGGATTTTGTTTCTAGGATGGAAAAACTGGTGCATCAAATATTAAAGACATAAACTGAAAAGATTTATCTTAGATAATCAAATGGGCCGCTTCATCATCCCTTGACTTGACAACATATGTCTACTTAAGTTTTGTTTATTCCAACTGGTCTGACCAGTACTTGAATAGACACGGGGTGTCAAATAAAGTTCAGCTTAATGATAAAGAGTTTACTTTTTGACTTCTTTCGGCTTAAGCTCCATGCCTAGTTGCTGCATGAATCCTAATCCGTCATATTCTTCCTTATCCTCGACAATTTTTCCATTTTCAATACGGGTCATCATAAATCCGCTCATTTCAACTTTATTCCCTGTCGCTGGGATACCTTGAAATTCTCCCTCATGAGTGCCCGTGAAGATAAATCTGGATATAACTATGTCGTCTTCGGCGATTAACTCTTCAATACTATAAGCAAAATCAGGAAAAGCATTACGAAGCATCTTTCCAAATTCTATTGTTTCTTCTCGGGATATTGGTTTAGTACTTCTTGATGGCAAGTACCAAGCATACTCAGGAGCTACCACCTCCTTATAAGCCTCAAAGTCTCCTTTTTCAAATGCTTCATACATGCGTTTTACAAGACCCTTATTTTGCTCCTCAAGTTCTGCTTGTGCTCTGAACTCTTCAAGCTCTGCCATTGCTTCTTTGTCCTGGCAGCCGACTATAAAGCATAGAATCAGTGCCATAGGTAAAATCATGCTTAGTTTTTTCATGTTCCCTCCTTGAAATGTGATGCATAAATTAAATATCAGTTGACACTGTCTGTCAAGTTAAGTGAAGGTCATTCCACTTATATAGACTGACACAAAATTTTAGTTATTGAGCATTATACAAAATCACTAGGAATCGAAATCCAGGTATTTTCGGCGATGACCTTCTGTGAAACTAACAGCTTAACGGGCCGCATCAAGAATATGCCTAAGGCGTATTTCGTCATCTTCGAACATATTGAACCTCCGCACTCTCAACAACCTTATTGCGAAAATACAGACTCAAATCCTGTGGAGTTAGTAAATCTACTTTCCGTCCACCAAATAAACTGGATAATTCATCCTCCATTTCAAACAATTTGAAAAAACCAGGCGTTCTGCCAGGCTCAAAATCGACTAATATATCGATATCACTATCAGGTCCAAAGTCATTCCGGAGTGAGGACCCAAAAATAGCTAACCGTTGAATATGATGTTTCTTACAGAAGTCTGCAATTTTATCTTTCTGAGTCGAAATCTGTTTATTCATGAGGTTTTCTTATTTAATTTAAATCAAAATATAATCATTAACTTTTTAACATATATATTGGTTCAAGGTATAGCTCTATCGCCTCTCGGATGTTTTTCAACAACTCTTCTCTTGTATCTCCCTCACAGATACATCCCGGAAGAAATGGCACTGTTGCTGAATATCCACCCTCCTCATTTGGTTCTAAAATTATTTTGAGCTTCATTTTCATTGTCTCCCATTCCATATAATATAAAATACTAATTAGATATGGAAACAAAAAACTTGAAATGGGAATTTACATAATGCCAGTTATGCGAGGCTAGGTATTTTAAAAATAGGGCAACACAAGTATTGATATTAATCATAAAATCGTAAGTTTAATCATCTTAGCCTATCAATCGACGACAAATTTCTTTCACCTAATCAATAAATTGGGATGTGTATAATTCCCCGGTTAACCTTTCCAGCGGTTTAGATTGATCTTTTAGTCCCGAAGCTTCTATTTCT
>CP070825.1:1107069-1110547 GCA_020344415.1 Candidatus Aminicenantota bacterium | reverse complement strand
TCTCATACCACTTGAGGATGGGGACAGGGCTATGGCCCTAAAAACTATGGGAAAAACCATAATTGCCATCGATTTAAATCCCTTATCGAGAACCTCTAAAGCCTCTGATGTAACGATAGTCGATGATGTGGTTAGGGCATTGCCGAGGATCATCCATCATATAAAAAGTGTTGGGGGGGAAAAAACCAGTAAAAATGCAATGATGAAGGACATAGATGCCTTTGACAATACCAAGAATCTATCCAAAATCCTTGAAAGAATGCAAAATGAAGCAATATCGCGTTTTTAAACGGTAAAATAACGATCAAAAGCCATTTATTATTAATCTACAAGAATGTACAATTCACGAAAACTATAAATAGACCTAGTTTGTAATATCTGTAGCGTGACTTCGAGATACCAAACTGACATGTGGGGTAAGGAGTTGTAAAGATGGCATACTTAACAAAACTTAAAAAAGGACCTGTGGATACGTTGACTGTGGATGACCTTACAAAGGCCATCAAGAACAGTATCGACAAGAGCGGTATGGAGACTGAAGCAGCGAGAGCCATGGCAAATCACGTTTTAAACTTCTTTGGCTATAGCGATAGAATCATTGACAATGTTCTAGAGCCTGAAGATAGAGATGCATTTTACATGCTTGAAGACTCAGGTCTTCTAACCACAGAAAGGGAAGAAACCACCCTATATGATGGAAGGGAATGGCGGATACACTACTGGCTTTTCAGAAAGGAGAAGATCAGAGAGCTTGTGGAGGCTGCGGAAGAAAAGGAACGCAGGGAGGCTGAGGAGGAAAGCCTCGTATACTCGGAGATACCTGAGGATATTTGGAAAAGGAATGGAGAAGAGGAAGAGTAACCATTTTTACCCAATCCTATTTTATTCTTTTTTATTGTAGACTATTTAATCCACTGGCTATGAAGTATAAACCCCAACATTTTTATCCCATTCTTTTGATTCACCTAATATGGAATATTCTCTATTTCCCTACGAATTCAGAAAGAATCAGTTGGAGATCTTAAATCTTATCAACGATGCCATTAAAGGAAATTCACATCTGGTTCTTGAATCTGGAACAGGCTCTGGAAAGACTGTATGCGCCCTGGTGCCCACCTTAAGATACGCTTTGGAGCACGATAAAAGGGTGCTTTATCTAACCCGTACAAACTCCCAGCAGAGGCAGGTCATATTCGAGCTGAGGAAGATCAACGCTAAAGAGAAAATATTCGGTCTAGGTGTTCAAGGCAGGCATCAGATGTGCCCCTCGATAAAGCATGACTCAATGCTTGCAAATGGCTCTCCTGATGAGCTTTCAAAGGTCTGCAGTAAGAGGAAGATGGAGGTCCTAAAATCCATATCTGAAGGCACAACACCAAAGGCATGCAAATACTATACGAAGGTTTGCGCTGAGGATATTTCATCAGTTAAAAGCTGGGCTAAGGAGAATCTTCCTTCAGTGGAGGAGTTCTCTGTAAAATGCGAAGAGAATGGTTTCTGTCCTTATGAGGTGAACAAATCTCTAATAAGGGACGCTCTTTTGGTGACAGCGCCTTACATCTATTTCTTCAATAAATTCATAAGAACAAGAATTCTTGAGTGGATGGGCTGTGAACTCAACGATATAATATTGATTGTAGATGAAGCGCACAACCTGCCTGATTATGCAAGAGAGATAGAATCTATGGAACTTGGCATTCAAACGCTGAAGATGGCGAATAAAGAGGCAAGAGAATTTGGAAATTTGCGCACCTCGGATGGCTTATCAATTAAAGAGTTGATGGACAAAATAAAAAACATTATAGCAACTTTACAAAGAGATTATTTGGGTGATGAGGATAATGATGCCTTCATTCCGCCAGGAGAATTTTTAAGCGAGCTAATGCAAGCTTATAGCACTACAAGCAGAAAGCTCAAAGCACTTGCTAGTGACCTAATAATTCATGGTGAGATCATCAGGGATGTGAGGCTTAAAGATGGCGCTCTTCCCCGCTCCTACATTCATTCTGTTGGACATTTTTTATCGTTCTGGATGGAGCAGCAGGACGAGGATTTTGTGAAATTGATTCACGATCACGGAAAAACGAAGCTCGAAATATACTGTCTCGAGCCAGCTCTTGCCACTAAGCCTCTGCTGGACTGTCATGCTTCCATTCACATGTCAGGAACTCTAACGCCCTTAGAAGAGTATAGGGATTCAATCGGCCTTCCTGAACATACAACTTTGTCTTCTTTCCCTTCCCCTTTTCCAAAGGAAAACAGGGTGGTTTTTTATGTGGATGACGTCACCACAAGATACGAGGAATTGGCGATAGATAAGGGCATATTACCAAAAATGGAGGATTATCTCCTGCAGTTGAGCGGTTCATTCCAAAGAAACATTGCGTTCTTCTTCCCGAGTTTTAGGCTCATGAATCTTTTTCTTAAGAATGGTTTACAGTTCTGCCTAGATAAAAGATGCTTTGTGGAAGAGCAAGGTATGAAACAATCCGAGGTAATGAGCATTGTTGAGGGTTTTAAATCCGGGTCCGGAAAAGGCGCCGTGCTATTATCAGTTGTGGGTGGAAGACTAAGCGAGGGCATGGACTATCCTGCAGAGCAGATGGAAATCTTGGTGATGGTTGGAATACCATATCCCAAACCTACAGCTAAACAGAAGGCTTTGGAAATATTTTATGATAGAAAATTTGGGAAGGGTTGGGATTATGCCGTGAAAGCCCCCACCACAAGAAGACTTTTACAAACAATAGGCAGACTCATAAGAGATGAGAAGGACAGAGGTGTTGCCGTAATTTTGGACAGAAGGGCGGATAATTTCAAGAGCTATCTTCCCGATCTGAAACAAAGCCAAGATGTGATTAAAGACTGCGAGAATTTTTTTGGATAACCCTGAGTAAAAACTATGCCCTCATTTCCGTATCTTCCTCCTCTCCAGGATAAAATCGGCATTATAACTGGTTCTAAGAAAAAGAAAAATATTAAGGTGAAGGAATGGAACCTTCAACCTATTTATTATAAGTTTCAGAACAATCCAACAGTCTTGCCGTTCTCGTCAATATCCACCGCTTCTGCTGCAGGCTTTGATGGCAACCCTGGCATGGTTCTCATGGCACCGCAGAGAGGATATAGGAAACCTGCACCAATGGAGGGTCTTATGTCCCTGATGGGCAGTGTGAATCCTATAGGTCGGCCTTTCAAAGAAGGATCGTGCGAGATGGATAGATGTGTCTTCGCCATACTCAATGGCAGCTTGTCTTATCCGAATTCTGTGTACATCTTTATCTTTTTCTTCGCCTCTTCTGAGTATTCCACGCCATCAGCACCATAAATTTCCTTTGCGATGGTCTCTATCTTTTCTGCAATGGGCATATCGTCTGGGTAAAGTAACTTGAACTCGCTGGGCTTATCGCAGGCCTCTATTACAGCCTTCGCTATCTCAATTGCACCCTCACCGCCTCGTGCATGGAAATCACCAGGA
>CP070825.1:1104373-1106969 GCA_020344415.1 Candidatus Aminicenantota bacterium | reverse complement strand
ATTTCACGAGATTGCCAAGCCTGTTCCGAGCAAAGCGAAGGAATCCCACCCCGCCTCGCAACGACGTCTGCAGTCACCTCGACCCGTGAATAATCCACGTCAGTACTTTATCTTGAATTTTTTCAATGTGACTCCCTCATTGGATCTGGAATAAAGATTGTCCAGGGGATCTATATAAATGCAGTGGCTTGTATCAGGCAGGACAAGCGTAGTCAGGAGCTGGCCTTCGGAATTGAAGACATAAATATCACGACCCGGATTTTTGGAATAACTGCCACCGAGAACGAAGATGTTTCCTGCGCTGTCCAGAGCGATGTCCTTGTAAATGAGTCTGGACGGGAGGATGAATGAGCCGATTTTTTCTTTTTTGACTTTTTTGATTCCCAGGAGTTTTTTCGACCACAGTTTTTTCCCATCTGTGTCGATTTTTTCGATTTTATCCTTATAGTTATAGACAATGTACAGATTGTTTTGTCTATCGAATTCGAAGTTCACCATATCCATGAGAAGAGGGCTCTTCTCATTGGAGTACTGGATTTCGTGAACGACTTTTCCGTTGGAGTTAAAGATGAATATTCTTCCGGATTTTATTGCGGAGAGCGTGGCGACCGCAATGTTCTCAGTCGAGAGTACACTGAAATCTGAGACAGGCACAGAGATCGGGACGCTGTATTCATAATTCAGGTTTTTATCGAACACCTGGATATTTGGATTAAACTGGTCGCTGACATAGATAAATTTCTCTGTGCTGTCCAGGTATCTTGGAGCTAAAAATTCTCCAGGGCCCTGTCCTTTCCGTCCCGTTTTTTTGAGTAATTTTCCTTTCGGACTGAATTTTTTCAAAGAATAATCCATTGTATCGGATACAAATATAGTCTGATCACGGTCGACAGAAACTCCCACCCACTGGAACAGCAGATCATCTTTGAGACTCCCGATGGAAAGGACTTCTTCAAGATGCGATTCGCGATCCTCCTTTCCTCTTGAACAGAGTAGAAAGGGAATAAATGCCAAGAGGAACAAAAGAAAAAGAAATGCTTTTTTTCTGGATAACATGTGCGACCTCCTGATTGACCTTTGATATCTTTAGGTTTGGCTTTTATTTGTTAGGCTCTGGTTTGGTCAGGTTTTATTTATCGAGATATTTTAAGCAGAACGCATAACCTAATGCACAATAGGCAATTTCATTAAAGAAGCGGGGGAAATTGAGAAGGTGCCCCATGGAGTTAAACATGCACCTGGCCAGGGCTTTTTCGCACTCTCCAGCCTCTTGGGTGAATCCAGTTAAGGCGAGAAAGACAGTTAAAAGGATTAGGAGAAGTGAGACTTTTCTGGTGTGTTTGCGGATAAAAAAAATCATTTTAACCTCTCTTTATGCTGAATTTTCTCTGAGTCAAATCTTTCTTTTAAAAGAAGAGACTGGACTCATATGTAGTAATGTTTACAGAAATCATAGCCGACAAGACAGAATACCAACGAGGATCCGCCTGTCGCAGCAGTACCAAGGAGCGCACCTGGGGTATTACCGGCAGCAAAGCCTCCGACCATGCCTAAAAATGCAGCAATGGCTGCATCGATCATGCACTTTTTAAAGGCTCTTATGCAGGCATCTGCGGGCGGTTCTTGGGGAAATGCAAGATTCAGGAGAATGAAAAAAGATAATGCCGCCGCGACACCCGTGGAGATTATTTTGTGTTTGGAACGATTCATCGTTTTACCTCCTTTTAAAATGATGAATGACACTGCAGTCAAAGAATTGCCTGTCACTCTCGAAGACAAAAAAGCATAAGTCCAAGATTCGTACCAAACGCCAGGAAATCATTAACTCATTGAAAAATAAGAAAATACACGATTAAAAATTAAAGATGAAATGAAAAAAATTGTGCAGAATGTCACAGTTTTCTGTGACATGCCTTTTAACTGCTTGAAAAAAAAGATGTTATACGGAGGTCTTGTGGCACATTCTGTGACATTATGAGAATAGGCAGAAAGGACAAAAGGGCGGATTATTTATTTATGAAAATGATTTATTATCCTGCGATTTTTATTTTTTTTCGTTCGCACGCAGGCCCAGATAATAAGATTTCTGAGAAGCAAAAGCCTTTGCCTGGGCAAGTATGGCCTCTTCCACATACTTTGGGCTGTATCGCCATGTTTCGTAATCGAACGTTACCGATCGCGCAAAATACAGTGGTTTTAAAGCCTCCACGATATCTTTTCTTGTCTTAGGAGAACCGTTCCTGTAAGAGAAAAGAAGCTGGTAGACGACTTGAGTCCACATGAGAATGTCAATGCTGTAGTTATCATGCTCGAACATACTGATCAGGCTCGAATAGGCATAATCGCTCAAGATTCTCTTGAGAAGTTTCTCTCTCGGGAAGTACTCATTCCTCAGTTTTTCTTTGAGTTCTCTCATGTCGATCTTCAGCTCCTGGGGCTGGCCGAGTTCTTTAAGACCGAACCGGTCCTTTCGTAGGGGTTTCGTTATGGGGTTTTTTATCCATGATGATTCATTGGAGAGGAGAATGTTAAACAGAGTTGTGATGACCTGGGTGAACATGGGGCCGAGTTTTGGAGAACTGGCTTTGTGTATTTT
>CP070825.1:1088691-1104273 GCA_020344415.1 Candidatus Aminicenantota bacterium | reverse complement strand
TTTGCTATGATTCTGGTTAGCTGTAGCTCTTCTGTTAGGGATACTGTCAGTGACGAAACTCCTCTTCAAGAGCCGCCTGTTCCCTCTCCCCCATCATCCTTGGCGCCTGGAACTGCTAATGTAACAGCAATAGTACAGGACTGCAATGAACAAAAAAAACACTATGTATGCTCGCTCCGGATCAAGACAGTTCACGGGTACGGATCTGCAACGCCACCATTGCCAGCAGGAACTGTAGTAAAAGTCAGGATTACTAAGAGGTTGATAGAAAAGAGCAGCTACATTTCATCTCAGATTCTTAGGGAAGAAGCTAACTTAAAAGTGACTCTGCGTTATGAGGAATGTCACAGCCATTGAGGGAAACCTAGAAGGAGATACGAACAATCCAGGGCCTTCGCTCCGCTCGGCTACAATTCTGCCGACTTCACAAGGAACTTTTTATATAATTGGCACAAGCACTGGCGTCTATTCAACAACCGAACTCAATGGCTCGAGCACAACCTGGATCCAGCAAAGCCCGAACAAGATTGGCAATGTTGTTGTCGAGTATGTGACATCACGCAAATCTGATGCGCGTGTTGTCGTGGCCACCCATGGTCGAGGGATCTTCGTCGCCGACCCGATATCAAATTAAGCCGACAATTAAGAGACAATAAAAGGATCAGGTCTTGCTTTTCGCCTTTTCTACACAAACAGCTATCGATTCTTGCTAATTGGCTGCTTTAAACTAATAATGAATGCCATCCAAAAAGAGTTCCAATATATAGAAAGCAAAAAGCAAAACCTGCCGCCAACTATATTAAAAGATCCTGCAAAGCCTCTTTCAGGAAGGGAAACTTGAAACTGAAACCGTTGTCTAAAAGCTTTTGGGGTATTACTCTTTGCCCCTTAAGAATAATATTGCCAAACTCACCGAGCATCAACTTGAGCACGAAACCGGGAACAGAAGGAAAGATTCTGCGTTTTTGTAAAACTTGTCCTAAAATCTTGGTCAGCTCTCTGTTTCGCACAGGATTTGGGGCTGTACAATTTGCAGGACCTTCAAGACCTTTTTGTTCTAAAAAGAACAATATTATGTCTGCCAGGTCTTGTTCATGAATCCAGGAAAACCACTGTTTTCCGCTGCCGAATGGACTTCCTAAATTGTGTTTGAATGCAGGAACCATCTTACTCAATGTTCCACCATGCTTTCCCAGCACAATTCCAAAGCGGCAAAGCACTACCCGGACGCCGAACTTTTGGGCTGTCAAAGCGGCAGACTCCCACTCCTTTGCTACGCTAGCAAGGAAATCATTTCCTTGAGCACCTGTTTCATCTAAGATCTCATCTCCATGAAATCCATAATAGCCAACAGCAGACGCATTAATGAGATGCGTTTCTTTTGACTTTCTTTCTTGCAGTGCTTCAACGATGTGATTTGTTGTGAGGATTCGGCTTTCAAGAATGTTCCTCTTTGTCTTTTTGTTCCAGCGTGTAAAAATGGAGGCACCCGCCAGGTTTATAATCACCTCATTTTCTGCTACTTTTTCTTGCCAGGGTCCGGGATTCATGGGATTTGCTTCTAGGAATGAAGCTCCCTCAGGTAAAGTTCGTCCTTTCTTTATGGATCGGGTGAGGAGTGTTACTTTATGCCCACTGCTTGTCATCCTTTGTGTCAAGGTACTTCCTATGAATCCTGAACCTCCAGTTAAAAAAATGTTCATTTCTTCAGTTGACTTCGCAGAATATTGTAACCCTATTTTCCTTGAATTCCAACGATTCACATAAATAAAGGGGACTGTCCCCTTTATTCTCTTTTTTCAAAATTATTTGAAGACATTCATTTCTTTTAAAAGGAAATCTACCCCTCCATATTTCTGCGTAACCCACAATACATAGCGGATATCCACTGCGATCGAGCGACTGTACTTTTCACTCCATGCGTAGTCATTGATGGTTGCTTCCCAAGCACGATCAAAATTGATGCCAACGAGCTCGCCTCGTCCATTAAGAACAGGGCTTCCTGAGTTTCCGCCTGTCGTATCCATATTATAGAGGATGCATACGGGCACACTTTTCAGCTCGGGATGCATAAATCGTCCGAAGTCCTTTGCTTTATACAGGTCAAAGATTTTTTGAGGTGTATCAAAAGGCTCAACCCCTGTAGTTTTTTCTATAACACCATCCAAGGTTGTTATGGGATTATAATAAACAGCATCAGCCGGATCATAGCCACGGATTCTGCCAAAAGTCAAACGCAGCGTTCTATTCGCATCCGGGATAAAGTCTTTCTTAAGAAACTGCTTTTTCACATCAATGAGCAGAGCATACAACTCATCCAGGGCACCTTTTCGGGCTTCTTGAGTCTCTTTGAGCTTTTGATAAGTGGGGTAAAGGGCTTTCGCTAATTTGAGAAACGGATCATTCATCTCCTTGAGCTTTTGGGATGATTTTGTCATAGAATCTATTAAAACTCCCAGCTCATCGAGTTCTGTTTCTGCATACGCTTTTTCAATGAATCCATCGATAGCCTCTTCTGGCTTGCCTCCCTTGACTATGTCATCTACTGCAGGGATGCGATGCTTTTGTGGAAGATTGGCTGCTCGCATAAGGATCTCTTTCATAATCATTTTGTCTGTGGGCTCGTAATAGTTTCTCAAAGTCAATTCCAACCTTCGCTTCGTCTGTGGAAAGTTGCGTTCCATGTATGCAGATTCTCGCTCAAGGTCATCTTTTTGAAGCTCCACAGCTGCTTCATAAACGGTGTACCCAAAATAAATCATATTTACGCTTCGCCGGATATAATCCAGAACAAGTTCGTATTCTGCCTGTTCACGAATTTGCTCGTAGATCTTGCCAACCCTCTCCAGGATATCTCCATATTTTGCTTTTCTCTCTTTATCTTTCCCGATAAACTCTCGCAGGGCTTTTTCCTCCTCTTGCCTTTTAGCTGTTAATTGAAGCCTTTTTAATCCCGTGAGCTTTCCCTGATAATTTTTCATTGTATTCGAAAGACCTTTTATGCGGGACAGATGCTTAAGAGCAACCCCTCGGTCTTTTTCGCCCATTTTTTGCATCACGGAAATCTGCCATCCATACCAGTCAACCACAAAGGGCATACGAATTTCTTCCTCGAAAGCCAAATAATGTGAAGTTCGATGACGGTATGTCCTGCCAGGATATCCCAGCATAAAAACGAAATCTTCTTCATTGGCTCCTCCTGACGCAATTTTGAGGTACTTTTTGGGATGAAAAGGAACATTCTTCGGGGAGTATTCAGCAGGTGAACCATCGGGTGCCACATAAGCGCGCATAAAAGAAAAGTCACCTGTATGCCGGGGCCACATCCAGTTATCCACATCTCCCCCAAATTCGCCGATAGAACGCGGAGGGACATAGACCAAACGGAGGTCCCTGAGGAAGGTGAAAATAAAAAGCACATAGGTCTTTCCTGGGAACATTTCCGCAACTTCTGCTCTTTTGCCTGGATTCTTCTGTTCAGTCTTCTTCACGATTTCTTTCATCTTTTTTTCTATGGCTTTTGTCCGCTCAACAAAGCTCATTCGCTTCTTAACAACGCTTAAGACTTCTTTTGAAACGTCTCGATAAGACTCTGTGATACGAGCCGTCCTTCCTTTGGCTGGAATCTCCTCTGAACGATCCCTGGCTAAAAATCCATGTTTGATGTAATCCTTCTCTTTAGTGGAGGCAGCCTGGACAGAACCATAGGCAACATGGTGATTGGTTAGAATCAGGCCATCAGGGGATACAAACGAGCCGGTTGCACCGACATTGACTACAGCATATATGAGACTCAATCCTTCAGGGTTGTATATTTCTTTGAGATCGATCTCCAATCCTTTTGATTGAAGGTCCAGTTTGTGGATTTCACTGATAGGCCACATTCCTTCCTCTGGAAGAAGACTGTGAGAGAGGAAAGTCAGAAGAATGATCAGAAGAAAAAAACCAATCATATTTTTCATTCTTTAAATCTCCTTATCATTAAGCTTGTAGTGGTTTGATTCATCAAACCCACATTTTTTATTGCAAATAAAACATTACAATCTAATATGAAAACAGGCGAGATTGCTTCGTCATTCCATTCCCCGCAATGACAAATTGAAAATCATTGCGAGTGAAATATTCACAATTTATGCAGGGCTTGATTCATAAAGCCCACCCTGTCATTGCGGGCGAAGCGCGGCAATCCTCGCATTTCTTGAATATTGCAATGATGTTTTTTCTTATGCATTAAGATTCCAAAGGAAAAAATTAAGAACAGCGGCAAAGCTCACCCAAAGAATATATGGAATAAGCAAAGCTCCGGCTGCCTTTGAGACCTTATAAGATTTAAGAATCGTTAGCAAAATGGCTATCCAAAGAAAAATAATTTCTATGAATGCAAAAAATGGGGCTTTTAGACCGAAGAATATTGCAGACCAGCACATATTTAAAACCAATTGAATCGCAAAGAACATGACAGCTGTCTTCACTTTTTTATCTTCTGCAGTTTTGCGCCATAAAAGAAAAAGAGAAATTCCCATCAATACAAAAAGAGTAATCCAGACAGGAGAAAACACCCAGTTCGGTGGGTTGAAAGACGGTTTTTTCAAAGAAGCATACCACGTCGGGATCGCAGGCGACGTAAATAAGGATCCTATAACTCCTGCCAATTGACAGATTATGAGACTAATTATTAGCTTAAGTAAATCCTTCTTTCCCATTTTCCTCTCCTCTCTTTGTTTATATCATTTTATTATATCTACTATTTTTTTGGAAACCAAGGAATGAACGCATTGATCTTCCTTGCATATTCTGTGAATTCTTTGTTTCCATCATACTTTTTCTCAAGCATGGAAATTCCTGTTAATCTTTTCTACATGGTCAATGTTTCTCATAGTGCTGGCTGGTCTGGTGGCCTGGCGTGTCTTCAGATTATACCGGTCTCCTGGGGCAAGAAAATAAAACTTGCCTTCTGGCGGTATTTGTCTCGAATTATCGTAGATAGCGACATAGCTTTGACCGATCACCTCAAACTGGTCGCCATGGACAACAATAGCAGTATTTTCATTCAACCCAATGCCCAGTAACTCTGGGTATTTCTCGATAATTTCAATAAGGTGGGCTTGATGAATCAAACCCCTACGCCTCACAATTACACCCTGCTATCCAAACCACCACGTCCTACCCTTAAAAACTACACTAGCATGCGGGTTTGATGAATCAAATCCCTACAGAAAAAGCATTAGGGGATTGTCCCCTTTTCATATAGGTCAGATAAATCAAGTCCCTACAGCAAAAGTAAAAGGGGACTGTCCCCTTTTTTGAATGATGTTAATCAAGCATGGGATCTTTGCGGATCTTTAGGATCTGAGTGTATGTTTCTCCGTCCACAACTAGCTTTACCTGATAAATCCCCGGTCCTGCCAGAGGCCCCTGTAAAGGTCGGAAAAAGAATCCTCTACCGCGGGCAAACTGACCAAATTCCTCTATCAATTGCTCTCTGACGCGGTTGAAATCATCAGGCGTTTTTGCCTTCTTGAATTCTTTATAGAGTTGTTCAAGACGCCTTTTCTGTTCTCGGCTCACTTGTTCCTTCAGCTGCTTGAATATGTCCTCCATTCGCTGAAGGAAACTTTTTTTCTGCTGTTCACTGGGATTGAAACGCATATTCCAGCGGTATCTGTTGATTCCAGCTGAATCATCTATTGTCGTAGCCAACTTTCCTTTCCCTCCAAGGATACTGACTTCTAATTCAGGCTTATTTTCAGGCTTCTTTTTGAGGTAGTAACTTATTGTAGCTGTATTCTGGATTTGAGAGGGCGAATTCGACGGTTCTACCTGAGACATAGAAAGAGGATTCCGACCGATAAACAATTGATGACCGCGAGTTGCACCCCGGCTTATTCCCTCCCATTCTGTTGCAATAGGACTTTCAAATAAATAAGCTTCACTTTCGAGTATCTCCGGGGATAATTGCTGCAGAGGAGTTATATCATCCAGGATCCAGACTCCTCGACCATGTGTTCCTGCAATTAGATCGTTATCTCGAGGATGAATCAAGAGGTCATGAACCGCAACTGTTGGCATTCCATTCATCAGCCGGGTCCATGTTTTTCCGCCGTTAACCGAGACGAATGCGCCAAATTCTGTACCCACAAACAACAAGTTCTTGTTTTTCAGGTCTTCTTTTATTACATATGTGCAATGACCATCGGGCAGATTATTTGTGATATTTTCCCATGTCTGGCCATAATCGGTGGTCCTGAAGACATATGGCTTGAATACATCACTTCTATGCCCGTCAAAAGTGACATAACACGTTTTTTTGTCAAAGTGCGAAGCTTCCACCCGGCTTACCCATAGACCTTCTGGAACACCCAAGACATTGGGGCTCACATTTTCCCAGCTTTCTCCTTCTTCTTTGGTGAGCTGGATATTTCCATCGTCTGTGCCAACCCAGATCAATCCTGGCATCAAAGCGGATTCGGATATAGTCACTATAGTACAATGGGTTTCTGCGCCGGTGACATCACGGGTCAAACCACCGCTTTCTCTGTTAGTCTTCACTGGATCATTCGTAGATAAATCGGGGCTGATAATCTTCCAGTGGTTGCCTCTATCAACGCTCTTGAAAAGGAAGTTGCCGCCATAGTAAAGGGTACGGGGATTATGATGAGAGATAACAAACGGCGTGTTCCAGTTCATGCGCACGACTGGCCTGTCTTCGTCTGTTTGCTGTGGAACTACTTCGTCCCAATTGATTGTGTTGTTTTTGTTTGGTGCAATCTCTGCCGCCATCTGCCGAAAGAGGGCATGATTTCTGCGGATCCTCCCTCTCTGTCTTTCTGAGTAGACCGTTGTCCAATCTGTGGGATCGACCGCTGTGTAAAACCCATCACCACTATGGAATTTAAACCAATGATCATTAAAAATACCGTTGTAATCGCGGCTGTTGCTCGGTCCTCCCCAGACACCATTATCCTGAAGCCCGATATAGACGTAATAAGGGTCTCGCAAATCCACAGAAACAGCATATATCTGGCTGATAACAAAATTATCAAAGAAGTTAAAACGTTCTCCATGATCGTGCGTTAGGGAGATGCCCTTATCGTTTCCGACATAATATCGGTCCTTATTGTAAGGATCGAGCCACATGGCATGGAAATCGCCAGCGATGCCTGGCATGCCTGAGCTGAAGGTCTTCCCGCCATCCTCTGAGACCTGTGCTCTGGTGCCCATGGCATAGACAAGCTTATCATCGAGAGGATTGATATAGATCTGGCTGTAATAGAATGGCCTGTTGTTATACCTGTTCATGTATTTCCAATTCTCACCGCCATCCTCAGAGCGATAAACACCTGTTCCGAGCTTTTTCATATCATCATAATCCTTTGTGCCTCGTCTGGGCTGAAAGCCGTGCTCGACAATCGCCATAACAATCTCTGGATTTCTGTAATATATCGAGAGGCCGATACGTCCGATATCCCCTTCGGCAAGTCCCTTTGTCAGCTTCCTCCAAGTATTCCCTCCATCAGTGGATTTGAATATTCCGCTGTTGGGACCTCCGCTGTCAAACCGATACGGTCTGCGAAGTCTTTCCCAAAACGCTGTATAGAGAATGTCGGGATTCTTGGGATTCATTTTGATATCAGTGCAGCCGGTTTTGCCATCATCGGGTGTCCCGTTCATCAATTTTTTCCACGTTTTTCCTCCATCAGTCGTCTTAAACAAGCCTCTTTCACCAGTGTGTCCCCATAGGTGTCCCTGGGATGCAACGTAGACGATGTCAGGATCAGTGGGATGCGTTACGATTCTGGCAATATGATGTGAATCTTCAAGGCCAAGATTAGTGAACGTCTTTCCTCCATCATTGGACCTGTAAATGCCATCCCCCCATCCAACACTGTTGCGAACGTTCGCTTCTCCTGTTCCGACCCATATAATATTTGGATCTTTCTGGAAGATAGCAACGGCTCCTATGGAAGCAGAACCATAGGTATCAAAAATCGGTTCCCAAGTCGTCCCGGCGTTCACGGATTTCCAGACGCCTCCTGAGGCCGATGCGGTTATCACATACCTGAAATCATCATCCAGTGCTTGAATATCTGAAATTCGTCCTCCCATGTTTGCAGGACCGATATTACGCCATACTAGATGCTTAAAAAGAGTCCCTTCCGCTTGCCCAGAACCTAAATCCACTGCCGTTAGAAAAAGGAAGAGAATAGATATCAGTATGGAACATAAAAAGATACGATATTTTTTGCTATACATATTGTTCATGATACCTCCTCCCTATTTATTAGTTTTGCTAAAAAAGCCATATTTGTTCAGGCTTTCGCAATAATTTCTTTATAATGAGATGAACAGGCTATTTTGTTATTTTTAATGAATCTTGTGCTTAGTGTGTGTGCTTTGCAGCTTCCTAAGGAAAGTATGCATTGTGGAAATCTTTGAGGAGTTGACGCAATTTCTCTACGTGGGCAAGGTCAGTAGTCTGTTTAGCTTTCATCGCGTAAACGAGCATCTCGTGACAGAAGGTTATTTTTGTAAGGTAGTCGCCATAAGCTTCTTTGTTCTCTTTAGCGACAGGTTTCAGTCGTTGGGTCATAAAATAATAGGTTACAATTTGAGCAATCTCATCTGCGTGATTCTCTTTATTTAGAACCCATCGCACGATTTGATTATAATTCTTATTTGGCTTCTGTGAGAGCTCTTCAATCTGTTTCATAGATTTTTCACTTGTCACTATATGCTCTTCAATCACTTTAAACCTGAGTTCATCATTGTAGATACCGCATGGGATCTGGCAGTGAGGAAAAGTCTTAGGGATAATAAAGAGAAAAATAAGTGAAAAAATTGTCACAGATAACCTTTTTCTCATTTTTTGTTCCTCCCTCCTTTTATTTTCATGAAGGATTAAAATAATAAATTAATTTGTTTGATTGATTCTTCATAGATGCAAAATTTTACTCTTTTTTTATTTCAAATTAAAGGACTATATACAGAGCTATCGCCCAATTGAAGAGATTGCTTCGTCATTGCATTCCTCGCAATGACAAGGTGGGTTTGATAAACCAAACCCCTACATCTTGTAATAACAACTAACATATAAAATGGGGCTGTCCTTTTTTCTTGTGATAGATAGATCAAGGCCCTAAATGGAGACTGTCCCCTTTTTAAAGGGTTGGATAGAACGGACCAATACAGAATAAGGACTGATGGGTTTCGAGAATCAAACCCTACAGAAGATTGTGATGTTCTTTTGAGCGTATTTCAGAGAATTAAAGCTTATTGACGTTCTTAGCTACGGGTCCCCGGTTGCCATCTTCGATGTCAAAGCTTACTTTATCACCTTCAGCAAGTGTCTTGAATCCGGGTGTTTGAATGGAAGAGTAGTGAACAAATATATCTTTTCCATCTTCCATCGAAATAAAGCCGTATCCCTTTTTCTCATTGAACCACTTAACGACTCCTTCTGCCAAAGTACTGGCCTCCTTTCAAAAAACTTTCTCCTATGGTCCCAAGCCTCAGGTCGCCACTCTAGCAAAAGGAATAATCCTTCAGAGCGAAACCGACCCGCATCAAAGCCGGGCCACTTCTATATTAAAGATTCAATTCATTAAATAAAAGGCAATGAATCTGCCTTTTTACCATAAGCTGGTTAACATATTGCATAATGGGTATTAAAAGAGTTGGATTTGTCACTTGAATGTTACTTGGATGGAAAAATTACTTTCTTTGCCTTCAATCTAAGTCTCTATAATATTATTACCAAATATCCTAAAAAAGAGCAACCATTTTTCAATATCTTAGTTTAAATTTATAGCACATAAAAGGTCTGATGTCAAAAGTTAATTTTATTAAAATCAGTCGTATATTTAATATGAATTCAATTATCAGATATCGTTGTAAGGATTATGGACAACTCGGAACATATAACCAGGGTCAATAAAAGGCTCGGAACCCTTATACTTTTCCATCAAAGATATCTTCTTTTCCAGCAGTTTGGGAAAGTTTTTACCATGAATGAAAGGAGTCTCCTCTAAGCCTGAGAGGATCATCCATTCAACCGGAGCCTGCTCGAAAAGCTCGATAAGACCTCTTGAGTTTTGTATTTCTCTATCGATCATCTCATCCAGAAGCTTTCGGCAATCTCCTCTAAGAGATTGATCTGTTGTGTCCAAATACGCATGAACAGCATAGATCCAGACTGCCGTGTTACGCAAAGTTTCATAGAAATAGTACAAAGCCTTGGTCCTAATATATTGATCTTCAAAAACCTTAAGTGCTTGATCGTCATCAGTGCGCCTTGCTTCATCTATCTTTTCTTCAAATAGGTTACTTGCACATTGAAGGGATTTCCAGACATTTTCATCAATTCTTAAAAACGCTTTATGAGCATAATCTTTAGAGACGAGTTCAAAAAGGACGTCTTTTGCAAGGTCAATCTTATTTGGATTATGAATGGAGCTGCACATGAATTTTTCATAGTAAGCACGCTCATCCTCAGGAATTCTTTCAATATTTGGAACCAAGGGGCGAACAAGCAGCCGCTGCCAGACAACACCATAATGTGAATACAGAGGAAGTGGAATGAATTTTCGGATCGCCTGCTCCACCAGCTGCCATCCTTTGACCAGATCTGCAGCATGGACCTTTCCAGCGTATTTTGTAGCTATTGCTAAAACAGCCTGGTCGATATCCATTTTAGGATCGAACTGAAACAAACGAAAAACCTCTTGATTCACAGCATAGGGTACTTTGTCTGGTGGCTGGATTCCCCCTAGATGAGCCAAAGTTGTAATCCCCTGCCTGAATGAAGATTGGAGTTTTTCATAAGTCAGCCACGGGAAGGGAATCCCCAGCAAAGGCTCATGGTTAGTATGGGCACTCATGGAATGATAGAAGAAGCTGTAGCTCTTTCTCGAATGGAGCTCCTCCATCAGCTCCTTCTCTTCTTCCCTCAGGGTATTGTGATAAGCTGATCCCAAAACCTTTACATCAGAGTATTGAGGATGCGGATAATTGTTTTCCCACCCTGAAGTCAAAAGAGAATTTACCTCTACATCGATCCGGTTCCCTAATTCTGGCCAAAGATACTTGCGTTCTCCATAAAACGGCTCTAAACGGGTGATGACCCGAAATCTTGGATTGATCTGGGATGCAGTATCGCGCATAAGCTTGAAAAAACCGATAATGTTCGATGCAGCTGTTTTTGCAATCTCCTCATCGTCTTTCCATTCTCGAATCAGATAAGCTCCACCATTTCTTCCCACATATAAGGATTGTGTATGTTCAAATCCAGCTCCGCTGTCATTTGTCCAGATAGTGAGGAATCCTAGCCCAGGGACCTCTTTAAGGAGATTGGTAATTAGCTCGGCATAATGTTTTTTAACAATCGGATGGACGATGGAGAGGTTGAAACGCGGTTTGAGACTCCGGAAAGGATGGTCCACTCGCGCTCCTCGTAAAGTGGGATATCGCTGGAACAGAGATTCAGGAACTGACCGTGGCTCAAAACAGAGCAGCCCAGGCACAAGCCCATATTGAAGAGCCAGCTGTGCATTCTCTTTTAAGAGATTGAGGTTAGCCTGCAGATAATCTAGAGGATAAATCCCTTGATTCAACTGGCTTGAAACAAACTGATCGAGAGCTGGAGCATACGTATAAAAGTCGGGATAAAATTCTCCAAGAATTCCTTCTTCGAACGGGAAGGGAGTAGCTAATGCATTCACCTCGATGTGAGAAAAGCCCAAGCGCGCATATTCCCTGATGTATTGTTCGCGATTAAAATTACATATGAGTCGGCCATATTGGGTGAGAAAAATATCAAAAGTCGACTTCTCTATTGAAAAACTCATTTCACGAAACCAATGTTCAACATGGACAATATCTTGTTCCATCAGATTCTCTATAATATTTGTGAAAGCGGCATAAAGAAAACTGGGTTTTAAGCTGAGCAGCCAACAACACTGGTTCTCATCAATGCTAAAAAATATCCAATCCTTTTCAGGAAGCGGGCTTATTCCCTTCTCGGACAACAATGATGGCAAACCTTCGTCTATGACAGCTATGTTGAAAATTCCTTTCTTAGATTTCATGTGTGATGGGCTCACTAGCTGAATGGGTATATCAATCTCGACCGACTTCAGAAATTCATGAGCTACGCTCCTCTCAACAGGATGTCCTTTCTCTGGAATCCGAATCTGTTGAGTTTGCTGAAAAACCTCTTTGACCTTCATTATACCCTCCTCTTTAACGCCAAAAAAAAAGAGATCGCCACGCTCCTTCTAGCCGTCCGTAATGACAGTTGAAAAAAGGGGGAGCGCATGAATCTTGGCCCTATTTATACCCTAACTCTTCCTGTTTTAGGAGACAAGAGCCGACCTCTATTATTACTGAATTGTACTATAAAAAAAGGGGATAATGACAATTAAAATTATTTTTGAATCCAGTCGATTTAAATTTTTTGTTGATTAATTATGTTCAAATAAGTAAAAAATAAGGAAAAGAAATTCAGTTAGTTGAGCTGAAGAAGAGAGGGACGTCAAATGAAAAACTTATCCTCAGAAATTGAGTTTATAGTGGGAATTCCTTCATTCATGGAAATGGACTCAATTTCTTTTGTAACCAGGCAGGTTGACCTGGGACTGAAAAAATATTTCGGTAATCTCACATCAATTATTATAAATGCTGATAATAACAGTGAGGATGATACAAAAGGAGCTTTCCTCTCCACGAAAACAAAAACCCCCAAGCGATACATTACTACTCCAAAAGGGATTAGAGGCAAAGGAAATAATTTTCTTAACCTTTTCAGATTTGCGAAAAGACATGCCAAAACCCTAAAGGGTGTGATAGTCGTAGATTCTGACCTCCGTTCAATCACTCCTGAATGGATAAAATATCTGGGAGAGCCAATCTTAAAAGGATATGATTATGTGCTTCCTATATATTCCAGACATCAGTTCGATGGAACGATAACCAATCATATCTGCTATCCATTAGTATACGGCTTATTAGGACAGAATTTTCGGCAACCGATTGGTGGGGAAACGGCCTTTTCCCCTTCACTTATAAATCATTGGCTGGATCAGAAATGGAATTCCACGACAAAACATTACGGCATTGATATTTTTATGACTTTGCACGCCATCTTTGGCAATTTCAGGATTTGTGAGGCAGGCCTTGGCGCAAAGATACACAAGGCCAGCGCCCCGAAACTTGGACCTATGTTCACTCAGGTTATAACAACTCTATTCGAAATCATGCTCTCTAAAGAACCTTCCTGGATAAATACTAGGGTCTTAAAGCCCGAATCCAAGAAACGGTTTGGGCTCAAGCGACTCGTCCCTGCGCAGGAATTGAAGATAAATATTCGTGAACTAAAAGAAAAATTGAGGGAAGAATACCTCCCCAAGGAAAACCTTCTTAAAAAGTATCTGAATGATTACGCCATCATGAACTTGGAAAAAATGTTCGAACAAGACATTTACAATATAGATTCATTCATGTGGACCCAACTCCTCTATCAACTTCTTTTCTGGTATAGGAATGGCTCCATTAAGGTCAGAAAAGATATCGTGGAAGCGTTAAAGCCCCTCTATTTTGCCCGTTCAGTGACTTTTGACTATCAGACATGGCGCTACAGTGTAAAATATGTTGAAGATGCCATACTTGAACAGGCAAAAGCTTTCGCATCTCAAAAGCCCTATCTTTTAGGATTGTATTTGAGTGCAGAGAAAAAGAAAGCCGCAAAGTAGCGCGAGTGTATATTGTTCCTGCTTCTATTAAAACATTAAAGCAAGTCAAGGGAACCTTGGTTATCATTGATTAAGTTTAGAAAGACGAATTAAGAATTATTTTTAATACGATCTCTCATATAAATCATATATTAGTATATAACAATATATATTTTACTTGACATATTGTTTTGTCTTATGCTACTTAATATCCATGCTGGAAAAGGAGTAAAACATCTGTATTTGGGGAAAAGGAGGAAATGCGAACTAAGAATGAAAAACCCTTCTATAATAAGAACTACAAATCTCTTTCTTTCAACAATCTAAAGCGCATTTCTTCTATCTTCCAACGCATCTTATTTTCCCCAGGAGTGTCTTACTTTCGAGGCATAACTTATCAAATATGCAGGCTAAATGAAGCCTATAGGAAAAGGGGATCAAAATGTCAAAACGACGCGTAATTTTCCTTATATTGTTTGCTATAGCTCTTCTGGCGATGGCGGGAATTTCAATTAATTCACAAAATCGAGCGAAAATCTTGAATAATGGTCAAAGCCTTGTAGCTGGCCGAAATGTGAACATGACCTCAAGTAAGGCTTGGCCAGATCCAGATGGTGATGTATACCTTCAACGGCAAAATGAACCGTCGATTGCTGTCTCCACGCTCAATCCACTCCATCTCCTTGCAGGAGCTAATGATTATCGTTCTGTAGATACATGGGAATCTGTTGGAGAATTACCTGGTATTCCAGAGGAAGCAACCGCAGGCGATGCCTGGCTGGGCGCCTTCACATCCTATGATGGCGGCGAGTCATGGAAAAGCAAGCTTCTTCCTGGATATATTACTGATTCAGCACCCGAGTTTGGTGATTCGCTTAAAGGATTCAATGCGGCATCCGATCCCACCGTGCGGGCAGGAATAGATGGCCTCTTCTATTACAGTGGTATTGCTTTTGACCGAATAAGAAAGGGTGCTAGCGTAATTTTTGTTGCTCGATATAAAGATTACAATGACACTGAAAGTGGAGACTCCATACGGTATATCGATACACAGATTATCGACGAAGGTACAAGCGGTCAGTTTGCAGATAAACCATGGATGGCAGTTGATATACCGCGCAATGGCCACCCAGATGGTCTCGTTTATCTAGTTTATAGCGTATTTTTAGGGGATATAACACAGACAACCCACAACAAGATACTCTTTGCAAGATCTCCCGACGGCGGTGACACCTGGGAAGGGCCGATCAAACTGAGTGAAAGCCACCAAATCAACCAGGGAACCACTGTCGCCATAGACCCAAAAAACGGCTATGTTTATGTTGCGTGGCGACAATTCGCCAAAAATAATAACCCCGATGCCATCTTGGTCGCTAGATCCACTGATCACGGAAGAACATTCACCAAGGCCATTGATGTTTCTATTATAGATCATCCATTTGACCAGCCAACATATGATACCGAATCAGGAACTATCCAGTTCCGGACTAATGCTTTCCCTACAATAGCTGTCGATAATAACAATGAGGTTTACATCGCCTGGACTCAAAGGGAAGATGAAGATGGGCCTGCTCGAATTGTTATAGAATCGAGCATTGGAGGTTTAGATTGGTCATCACTACCAATAAAAGTAGAGGATAGTGCTGGTTTGGAAGGTCACCAGTTTATGCCTTCTCTAACTTTTGCTGCTGGGAAGCTCATGATAGCTTGGTATGATTCGCGAGATTCTGTTCGCTTGAAAAAAGGTGGTTCTACAGAAAAGTGGATTACCGATTACTACCTTGGTGAGGATGCTTGCCCTGACCCATCAGGAGGGAATCATCCTTGCCACTGGCGCGAAACAATAGATGTCCGAATC
>CP070825.1:1077416-1088591 GCA_020344415.1 Candidatus Aminicenantota bacterium | reverse complement strand
GGCAGCGGTATTACACCCGATTCTGGAAACAATCCATGCTTTTCTGCGACACCCGTTGGCCCGATTTCGTGAATATTCACAGACCTGATAGGATGGGATCAACCGGTATTGCTGAACCGAAATATGTAAAAGCGGTAACGGGAAAGGACTTTTCCTTTGGGGACGGAATAGAGCTAGGTCGCAAGATCTGGAATCTGGACCATGCCATCTGGACTCTTCAGGGTCGTCACAGGGATATGGTTCATTTCGTTGATAACGTATATAAGAAGTGGCCGCTTTTCCCCGTTGAAGTCCGTAATGCACATATGCCGGGTAAAGAGAATGGGAAATGGGATTACTACGGCTATTCCCGGAGAAAGCTGGACAGAAACAAATTCGACGAATTCAAAACACGATTCTATCGCCTCCAGGGCTGGGACACGAGCTCAGGATATCCCAAACGAAGCACGCTGGAATCCCTCGGATTAAATTATGTTGCCGACGAACTCGAGGAAAAGAACAAGCTTGGAAAAGAATAAAAACGGTCGCTGATAATTTCGGCCAGCCGAAGGGCAAATTTAGCGATATAAATTTCACTTTACAGGTGATACATTGATGGGGGGCGTGTCAGTGGCGCAGGTTATTCTTCAGGCTTTGAAGAGGATTAGGCGAGGGAAGTGAAGAATAGAGCTTTTTTGATTATTGTCCAAGCATCCCCCCCAGACAGGATAATACTTTCGTCAAATATGCGGCTTGCAATATAACATGGATAATATTAAGATAATAGCGCAATTTTGCGGGTATAATGATGGAATCACTTAATAGACAGCGTACTTATTAGAGAATTTGTATCAAATACAGCACGCTGTATATTAATAGTTCGGCATTTAATTTTGAAAAGCGATGAGCTATCTGATTAATGAAGTTATCGATCAGCTCAAGAAGGAGCACCGCGAGGGATATGTATATCGTGGACAACCGAAAGAATGGCCCTCTGCCCTTGTCCCTTCTCTCTTTCGTCACACTACCTCAAATCGCAATGGGTTTTCATGCGAAGAACCAGCCCGTCTAAGAAAGCTAGGCAAAGTATTTGTCGAGGAAGATGTGAATCTGCTACATACACTACCCTCAGAGCAGTTCGAATACCATCGTCGCCGACTGAATCTACTATCCGTTATTCGGGAAGCCCTAGGCTACCCAATGAGCAACATCTTTGCTCAGCAGGCTGGGATGGGCTCAGAGGGGCTTGATGTCACTGCTGATATCGAAGTCGCTGCTTTCTTTGCGATCCATGCCTACCAAAATGGTGCATATTGTCCCGTCAAAACTGGCACAGGAATCATCTATCGCTTCGAAGTCACTGAAACAGCTTTTACTCTGGATGCCATAAAGAGAATGGATTTCTATTCCTGCCCTGGTTATTTGCCATCTTACAAGATAATTTCTTTATTCAAAATGTGCAAGGACCTTAAGCACAGTTTCGAATCTATCAAAGCTTATAGAGAGCAGATTGGTTGGGGCCTGGACTTCAATGTGCAGTATATCAAAACTAGCCGGCCGTTCGAGACGATTAAATTACCCAAGAAAGCACTAAAATCGTCCCGGATTCTCAATCAGGCAGCAGGTCTACTTATCCCGGATATGATCCTTAGCGAGTGGTGGCTGTCTGAGCCTTCCCCACCACCCCCTGAGCTAATTGGTCGAAAACACGCACCGTGTATCGAGGACTTTTCCCAACGACCACGAACATCTAAGTTTTACTTCAAGCACCATCCTGACCAGCATTGGCAATTCAAGCGGGGACCAGAATACTATTTCCCTAAAACAGACATTGCATGTGACCTTGTGCGTGGGTGGTTCGTTTCTATAGTCCAGAATCCGTATGGCACGCCCGTAATTCTTTTGGATGATGGCCCCATGATGCACCTTTCGAATATTGCTATGGATTCTCTTTTCGAACGCGACCCAGCCGAGGACCTGATTGTCTGAGACTCGACATCTGGTAAGTGAATAATGAAATCAGTTTATCAAGCAGATGTTGCTGGGGCCAGTGTTCACCTCTTTCCCAGTGGCCGATAGTAGTAAAGTCAACTCCTAGTAATTGAGCAAGTTTCTTCTGAGTTAGACCGTGAAGTCGTCTGTATAGGATGATCTGTTCTCTAAAGCTATCGGTTGTGGTTTTAAAGGGGATGTAGCCAAGGAATTTGATAACGTCAGGGATATATAGAAGAGAGGGTTCAACTCGATTATTTTCCCAATAATAAATAGTAGTCTCATCAACTCCGATTATTTCTGCAACTTCCTTTTGGAGAAGTTTCAAATCCAGTCTTCTCTTTCTCAGGTGGTCTCCCAAGGTCTCTAATATCTGAGGATAGCCTGGAGGGAGTGGTTTTTTAGCCTTTAAAGTTAAATGGCAAAAAGGCAACATAAGGGTGGGGTTGAGTTTGGACTTTTGCAGTTTAACATCTCAGCCTACATGAATCCCACAGGCGATATATGGCTTTTTATGGGCACATCTTTCGGCGACAGTATCGATTATATAAACACCAGGAAGGGGAAGAGGACTTTTCATTATATCTTCTAAGCTAATGAAATTCTGGCTTGTCAATTTTTCTGCAATTCATTGTAACATTTCTCTTCTTCATGCATATTATAAACAGATGCTATCAAAGGATACGGATGATTAACTTCCAAGACCTGTACGAGTCCTATGCGAGTGAAGTCTACCGCTTTTCTCTTTGGCTTGCCGGTGACAGTTCAGAGGCAGAGGATATCACTTCTGAGACATTTATACGCGCGTGGGTGCACAACAGTAAAATTCGCACGGAGACGCTTAAAGCCTATCTCTTCACGATCTCAAGAAATGTTTATTTGGAACATCAGAGGAAGAAAAAACGCCAGGTTGTCCTTGAGGATGTTCACCCTGACCCTGCTCCCGGACCAGACAAGCTGACCGAATCTCAACTCAAATTGCAGAGAGTTCAGAGAGTTCTTCAGACCTTGCCTGAGATTGACCGTGCCGCTTTTGTTCTGCGCGTTCAGCATGAATTGCCCTATGAGGAGATTGCCCGTGTTCTGGAATTATCCCTCACAGCTGCAAAAGTTAAGGTGCACCGTGTCCGTAAAAAGTTGATAGCTAATTGTATCGATAAGGAGGCTTATTGATTATGGAAATAACACGAAATGTAATCCTCGATCTGCTGCCGTTGTATTCGGCTGATGAAGTGAGCGCTGATACGCGCGCCCTCGTTGACCAATACTTGGAAACCGATCCTGAACTCGCTAATGTTGCAAAGCAATTAGCCGCAATGGAAAAACCGGGAGACATTCCTGTTCCGCTTTCCCAGGATGATAAAATGATTGCCTACAGGAAAGCCAGGCGGTTAAAACTTATCTACACCATCATCATAGCAGCAGCGCTATCCATTATACCAGTGATTACTTTGCTGATGTTCTTTACTACCCCATCATAATCAACCTGAATTAGTCATAAAAAATAGCCCGTGAATAATCCAGGGTAATTAAATCGTGCCGATTGCTTAACAATTTCCCAGCAAAACCATGGATATGACGAGGCAAAAAAAGAGAGAGAGTTAGAAATAGGAGAAAAAAGAATGATCAGAAAAAACACATCTTTTATCATAGCGTCTTTTGTATTGTTTATAATGGCGGCAATGGCTATTTTCAATCCTTTACAGGCGTATACCTTCCCTAACGGAGAAATTGAGGGTACCTGGCAGGGAACATTGAAGTTCTCCGGGATCGAGTTGCGAATTATTTTCACTATTTCCAGAAGTCCGGACAACACACTCACTGCCACCTATGACGTCCCGGAACAGAATGTGTCTAATGTACCGGTCGATGAAACAACTTTTAACAACGGAAATGTGCGCTTTGAAATAATCCCTATCGATGGCGTTTTTGAAGGAACGCTTTCAGAGGATGGTGCAAAGATTGACGGGAACTGGACACAGAGCGGTATGACGCTACCTCTGGTGCTTGAGCGCGCCCATACAAAACCTGTAATCAAACGCCCGCAGGAACCTAAAGAACCGTTTCCTTACAGGGTTGAGGAGGTTGTTTTTAAGAACACCGACGCCGATATAACGCTTGCCGGGACACTCACACTACCTCCTTCAGAGGGAGCATTCCCCGCAGTGCTACTCCTTTCCGGCTCCGGTGCACAGGACCGCGACGAGGCAGTTTTCGGTCACCGTCCCTTTTTTGTGTTGGCAGACTATCTAACACGAAGAGGCATCGCTGTCTTGCGTGTTGATGACCGAGGGGTGGGTGGTTCAACCGGAAACTTTGATAAAGCCACAGCCAAGGATTATGCGGCAGATGCCATGGCTGGTGTGGCCTATCTTAAGAGCCGCAAGGAAATCAATCATGAATTAATCGGTTTGGTCGGACACAGCGAGGGGGGAATGATTGCATCAATCGTGGCGGTTCAATCGCCTGATATAGCATTCATCGTCTTGATTGCAAGCCCTGGCATGGCCATTAAGAAGATGGAGTTTTCAGAGGAGGCAAGAAGTTTAAAAGCAAAAGGTGCAAGCGACGACCTCATTGCAAGAAACCGGTCCGTGCAGGAAAGCCTGTTTGCAGTGATAGAGCAAAAAGTTGATAGTAAAGTTGTGCAGGATGAATTCACTTCGATCATAACGCCATTTTTCAAAGGATTAAGTGAAGAAGAAAGAAAGATAAAAGGGATATCTGAAGAAAACCTGGAAGTCTACATTCATGATCAGTTTCAGAGGTTGAACTCGCCGTGGTTTCGTTTTTATCTGCCCTATGACCCGGGAACGGCATTACAGAAGGTTGCCTGCCCGGTACTTGCCGTTAACGGAGAAAAAGACGTACAGGTAACGCCCAAAGAAAACCTGCAGGCAATAATAAGGGCACTCAAAGCCGGAGGAAATAAAAATTACACAGTAAAAGAGCTGCCTGACCTGAATCATCTATTACAGACCGCTGAGACGGGAAACATTTCTGAATACTTTAAAATCGAAGAGACCATGTCACCAACCGCTTTACAAATAATCGGTGACTGGATTCTGAAACAAACTGTAACACGATAATATCTTTTTCCTTTCGGGGTCATACCAAGCTATTTTTTCTTATTGTTATTCAACTCATATATCAATCTATATGCCTGCATCTTCAGAGTAAAATTGGATTGATTGAGAATCTTTACTATGCCCTCCGTCATGATATAAGGTCATTCAAAGAAGGAACTGATCGATACGATCAGGATTAAGAATAAAATAAACAAGATGTGGGCTTGATGAATCAAGCCCCTACACAAATATGAGAACATCATTTAATTTTTAGGGGAATTCTAACCGATGCGAAATATTGACAATTTATAGTTATAGTGGTTATAATCTAAATGAGATTAAAATAGTTACATTCAAGGGAGAGACTATGCAACCTATAAGAATCGGCGTTCGTGAAGCAAAAATCTATCTCAGCAAATTACTCGAGGACGTTCAAAAAGGAAAAGAAATTATCATAACCAATCATGGCAAACCGGTCGGAAAAATCATTCCTGTACCTCAAGATTCCCTTTCTCTTGGTGAACGTATAGAAAAGTTGGAAAGACAGGGCTGGATTGAGCCCCGAAAGGCAAAAGAGGAAAGCCGTCTTCCCTCTCCGCTTCCCTTGCCAGATGAGATTTCCCAGAGATATCTTCAAGAAGACAGAGATTCATGAACCTTGACGTCCAAACAGTCGTTTACTGGGATGCCTCTGCCGTTCTATCCGCTCTTTTCAAGGATTCACGAAGTGCAGAGGCGATGAAATGGTCTCAAAAAGAAGCAGTTCACCTTATCTCAACACTTTCTTATGCTGAAGTTTGTGCTGTGATCTCTCGGCTAAAAAAGGAAAGGGTCTTAGCTGATGTCCTTGTAGATGCTGCGTTTGAGGCGCTTGAGAGAGGTCCTTGGAGGCGTCTGTATATTTGTCCTGAATGGGCAGAAGTCAAAGCCTTATCCCGGAAACAGCCTTTGAGGGGAGCTGACCTTTGGCATTTAGCAATGGGAAAAACCATCCAAAAGCAAATCCCTGAATTGACCCTGCTCACTTTTGATAAGAGGTTACAAACGGCTGCAAAAAAGGAGCATTTAATCAGATAATAATTGGATTACTTCGGTTTTCCCATTTTCTCTTTCATCTGGTAACTTGCCCCCATCATGCAAAGTTAGAGGTTCTGTTAACGCGGACTTGCCTTCATTTTAATCCGAATAAATTTTATTTTCAAAAATTGCTTTTTCTTGTTTAGATAAATTAGCAACACCTTAGAGCTGAGAAGTATTAGAATTATTTTTAAATATTATCTATTTATAATTATATTTATCCTCCTTAATTAACTCCGAGAGACATCCAAAGGCTTTAGTCTTTTAATTAGCTGCACACCTTTTTTAAAAGTTTCATACTCGGACTTGCATCCTTCGCAAATGGACAGATGTTTCTTTACCTCTGAAGAGATTTCTTGGATAAGTTCATTATCATAATATTCCGAAAAAAGAGTCATTACTTCTTTGCATTTCATAGATCTAATATTCCTTCGCATATACAAAGATAATCCTTGGCAAAAACCTTGCACTTTCCGTTGATAAAGTGATTTCGAAAGATTTGACGAGCCCTGTGAAGCATGGTCTTTGTTTTGCTAAGGCTCCAGCCTAGTATTTCGGAAATCTCTTTATAGCTGAAATTATGAAGATCCCGGAGAACTAACACCATCCTGTATTTTTTGGGCACATGCTGTTGAAGGTTATGAATGATACACCACTGTAATTCTCTTTTTATAACCAATCGCTCAGGATTGGAATCATCGGCTGGTACTTTAACCTTCTCCAGACAAATAGAGATATGTTTAGGCTTCCGTCTATATTTTTGACGAAAGAGGTTAATTGCAATTTTGCTTAGCCATGTACGAAAACCCGCTTCATGACGGAAACCCTGAATTTTGCGATAAGCCAAGAGAAGAGCATCCTGAGTCAAGTCTTCGGCTTCAGCTCGCTCCCCTGTTAGTTGAAACATTAAATTTAAAATAAACTTCTGCTCCTTGAGTAACAGGCTATTGAAAGCTTCATGATCGCCCTTTTTTGCCTTTTCTATCAAGTTAAATTCTAGATCGTTCATCCCTTTTTAAGACTCTGTTCTTAATATATACAGATGCAGTTTTTAGGTCAAAAGTTTCAAAAAATCTTTTCTCTATAGCTTTTTTGAAACTTTTTTCCTTTTTCTTACATCTAAGAGAATAGTAGCACTTAAGAAAGAGGTGAAAAAATGGATTACAAAGATATATTAAATATTCTTGCACCCTGCGGGCTGAACTGCCAAAAATGTTGTTTCAATTCCAATGGCGACATTAGACGATTTAGTGTAAGTCTTCAGAATCTGTTAAATTCATTTGATAGATATGCAAGGAGATTCTCGAATTTTCTTCCTGTGTTCTATCAATATCCTTCTTTTAAAGAGTTGCTTTCATACTTTGCGAGAGCAGATTGTAAGGGATGTCGGAAAGGGACCTGTAAATATCCTAATTGTGGAGTTTTCAAATGTTATAAACAGAAGGGAGTGAGTTTTTGTTTTCAGTGTGATGAGTTTCCCTGCGATAGAACTAACTTAGATCCTGATCTCAAGAGAAGATGGCTACAGATGAATAAGCGAATGAAAAGAATAGGAGTCGAAGCCTATTTCGAAGAAACCAAGGATTTGCCTCGGTATAAATGAAAATTGTGGATCCAAATGAGGTTCTTTATATCAAATAAGATTGGATATTTTGATAAAAGACAAGAGAGGATAAGATGAATTTTTTGACTGTTATTCCAAATTCATTTTTTTCAGTAGAGTAATGTACCTGGAATCTAATCTTATACCATCATATGCATGATCTACTTTGAGATAAGACAACCAGTTATCATGTTCCTCATAAGCCTTTTCTAACCAGAAAAATCCTAGATCATTGTCTCCAAGAGCGAAATATAAACCTGCAAGATAAGTGACCTGCCCCCCATCAAAGTGCCACCTGTTGAGTTAGATTTTTGAGGAATGAATATTTTGTATTTAATGATTATTTCTACATTTTATTCTTGACATTTAAATAATTTTATCACATATTTAAATGCGAACATACGAACGCGATCCGCAGACGAGTGGACTTAGGATCATTCTCGTCCGTGTGCCTAGGCACGCGGCGTTCCGCGGGCGCCGCGGGCTATTGGGTAATAAGCCTTGCGAAAGGCAACCCCCCTAACGCTCGCCGGAGGGGGCTTTCTATTAATCCTTATTATGTTTATTGTTGCACAATTCCCCATTGCAGATGCACGTCCTTTTATTGATTCTGAAACGTACAAGTTAAGCATTCCATCTTGGCCTTTTGCACGTCCGTATGAAGAATTTGTCCGATATTCTGGTCCTATCGAACGCCGAAAAAAAGGTGGTATTAAGGACTGGAGCGGCGAAGAACTATATTCTCGAGCTAGTCGGGCTATACGCTTCCCTGGTCTCAGAACAAGAAGATTAGGCGGAAAAGACGCTCATTTATCTCCACATTGTACTTTTCGACGCTTCTTTTCAAATGGCGAGGCTGTTGCAAGAGTAGAAGTTGCTTTTCGAACTAGACGAGGCTGGTATCGTTTTGATGAAAATTCCTTTTTATCAGTAATAGAAAGCTGCCTTGCTTTACCAACAGTAATTTCATCCCCAATTAGTAAAAATCCCCAATGCGACCTACAGATGGCAGGTCGTTATTTGGCTGATCTCTATTTGTACGCAAGTACCCAGACTGCTTATCAAAAAGATCCAGATCTCCAAGATTGGTGGATTAAGGATGGCAAACCATTGCTGTGGATTGAATATAAGGATTATGAGGTGAAAAATATCCCCAAAGTTGCATGCCCGGTCAAGAGCCTGATAAAATTTAATATCCACCTTTCACATTGCTGGATTGATCGAAGAAAAGGAAAATCAAGCAGAGTTTGGCTCCTTAAATTCTCAAGTAATAGTGATTTTGATATCATAAGGCGATTAAGACTTAATTTATTACGCCTGCATGCTGAACAAGAATGTCTCAGAGAAATATTGCGGCTTATCGGTCAACATAAAATTTTTATTAAACGTGGAACTGATGCATCAGATCGCCTTCAACAATACCTTAACTCTGCTACAAAAATTATTTCAGGGAGGGGAAAATACGGTCTTCCTCAAAGTGAGTTACTTGAAGCGGCATTAGATTATGAGGATATTGTCAGTGAAGGGGAGCGCGTTACTCTCCTTTCTCAGTTAGAAGAAATAAGAAAGAATATACTACTAAAGATAGAAAAATATACTGCTCATGAGGAGAAACCCCCCCAACAGATTATCATCGTAAAAAATCCTACTAGTGACGTTAACTTTGTCACTGGAACAATAAATAAAATAGGGACTCAAACAATGACAAAAATAAAAGTAACTTTAGGCGATGGCACTGTTTTTCATGGCGATTTTGTTGTGGCTAAGAATATTGAAGATAGCTTCAACAAAGCCCAACAGTTTCAAGTAGATGAAAATCTTAAGAAAAAATTAGAAGAGCTTTCATCTTTAGTAGCGAAACTTTGTGAGCAACTACCAGATGACAAGGCTAATGAGGTCTCACGTGACCTCCAAAGTATAGTAAATGAAGCAACAAGCGAAAAACCCCGCAAAGAATGGTACGAGCTTAGTGCAAAAGGCTTAATTGAAGCAGCCAAAACTGTTGCGAGTATGGCTGGTCCTATTGTTACAACAGTTAAAACAATTTTATCATTGCTTGTTTAAGAATCCATATAACAAGATATAAGAAATAAGTTATCGCCTAATCTCCTAAAACCAACTTGCAAATACCGGCTCTTTTCCTTACTTGGCAATAGGATATAAATTTATGAGGGGAGTGTCAAATTGAGATAACTAGAACTATCTTTTTCTTCTATTATGAGATTGCCGCACTACTCTCGCAAAAACATTACAAATTGTGGGTTTGATGAATCAAACCCTACAGCAAGGAAAAAAATGCCTATCCCCTTTCGCTGCTCCCTTTAACGTCCTTTTTTTTTATACCTACTCTTGGATTTTCTCTTCTACTCTTCCACCCAAATGTTTGCCGAGAAATCTCTCCATAGCTCTGTAGAAATCGAACCGGTTTTCTTCGTTGCGGAAGCCATGTCCCTCATTATCCTTAACCATGTATTCGACTTCTATTCCTCGCTTTTTCAATGCTTCTACAATCTGGTCTGACTCCGCTTTGTTCACGACTGGGTCGTTTGCTCCCTGAGCCACGAACAACGGGGCCTTAATCTTATCCGCATGGAAAAGCGGAGAGGTCTTTTCGAGCAATTCTTTATCTTTTTCTGGATCCCCCATCACTTCGTAGTACATCGCCCTCACGGATTCCCAATAAGGCGGGATAGTTTTTATATGTGTGAAAAGGTTAGAGATACCGACATAATCCACACCACAGGCGTATAAATCGGGAGTAAATGTTAGTCCTGCCAGAGTGGCATAACCTCCAAAAGAACTGCCGTAAATGCCTACCCGTTTTGAGTCTGCAATTCCCTGTTCGATTAGCCAGTGTACTCCGTCTGTTATATCATCCTGTATGGCAAGTCCCCATTGCTTAAAACCGGCTTCCCAGAACTTACGTCCATAGCCTGTCGATGTCCTGAAATTTACTTGTATAACTGCATAACCACGGTTAGCAAGGAATTGAACCGCTGGATTAAAGCCCCAGACATCTCTTGCCCACGGTCCACCATGTGGATTGATAACAACAGGCAGGTTTTTAGGTTTCAAGCCTTTGGGCAGGGTTAGATAACCGTGAATAGTCAATCCGTCCCTGGAGGTGTACGTAATGGGTTTCATCTCAGCCAGTTCTTCCTCATTAAGCCAGGGGCTGACATCTGCAAGCTTCATGAATTCATTCGTATCGAGATTGAAGTAATAATAAGCCCCGAGTGATCTGTCGCTGAAAGTTTTTACTAGAACTTTCCTTTCATCTTCACTCGAATTGGTAATAACCACCTCGTAACCCGGCAAGCGCTCTTCCAGGCTTTTCTGCAATTGCTCCCTCTCTTCATCAAAGAAATGGGAATGTCTTTTATCAACGATAAAAGTAACACCTGTAATCTTCTTTCGTTTATCCGATCTCATTAATTCAGTAACATCAACCTCTGG
>CP070825.1:1063415-1077316 GCA_020344415.1 Candidatus Aminicenantota bacterium | reverse complement strand
CTGTCCAAGCAAAATCGTGGATATTTTCTTGGGAATAGGTATAGGTTACTGTTTTCTTCTCTTTATCGGGAACTTCTTTGATTTGCTTTCCTGAGGCTCCAACCACAAAATCTTCAGGAACTGTGATATGAACTGTGAAATCTGCAAAATCTGCATAGAACTCAGAGCTTAAATGATACTCATGACAGTTCCATCCCTTTCCTTCTTCATAGACACCAGGCTTGGGGAACCATTGAGCAATGAAATAGGAATTCTGGTAATAGCCTGTGCGGAGGATGCCTTGGGGAATTTTCGATTGGAATTCGAGTTGGAGGCTTATTTCCTCACCAGGTTTTACAGGTTCAGGAAAACGGACACGCATGACTGTCTGGTCACCGGGATGAACAGGCTTGTCCAGGGTTATAAACTCAATAGTTTGCTCCAAATCTCTCCCATCTGCTAGTTTGATACTTGTTACGTCGACCCAGCCCCATTCTCCTTCCTCAACATTTATTCCCAATAGTCCAAATGTTTCTTCCTTGGATTCCTGGATCACAGTACTATTTTCATTCTTGAAGGCATTGTAATAGAGGTGAAACCACATATCCTGGATCTCATCCTGGGTTTTATTGAACCAGGTAATGTTTTCTCTTCCACGGAGCATTTTTGTTTGATCATCAAGCTCGACCCATATCTCGTAATGTATATCGCTTATATGTTCTTCCCTAGGAAATGTCACAGAGCCGATTAATGATAAACTAAAAACAAAAAACAGGAACTTAAGGATTGATTTTTTCATTCTTTCCCTCCACAAATGTTCAGAAAATGCCCTTTTGGACTTTTTACATTCCTTATTGAATTCAATGTAAAATCAAACTAAAAAGTTCCCCCGGGGAACATTCATTTAAATCCTGAAAAAAATGTCTGGGCAATAACGCCGGCAATCGGAGGAAAGAAAAAGGTGCATGCGAAACGGGCAAACCAAAATTTCCAACCCAGAATCCCGATTTCCAAGGGGAGTCGAGAAATCGCCCACAATGACCAGGCGGATATAAAAGCGACCATGGTGCCTACACTCGCTCCTGCACGCAAAAGCCCTGCTGCAAGAGGCAAGCTGACATAGGGTCCGCCAGGCGTCAAGCTCCCGGCAATAGTACCGATCAGCAGCCCGCGCATTCCAGATTCCTCCCCTACCCACTTTGATAGAAGTTCATGCGGGAGAAGAACCTGGACCATGCCTGCCATGATAAAGGCAAAAATCAATAAAGGCAGAATGTCTATCAGCATGTCCAAGGCGGATTTTAAACCTTTGGTATGTAGGTCTTCCCCCTTGGCATATCCGATAATAAGAAGAGTTATAGCAAAAGCTGCCATTACGATCGTTGGAATCAGCATATTTTTCATCCTCCTCTTTTTTTCCATGATGATAGATTCTAATCTAAAGAAGTTATCAGTCCTTTTGAAACCTAACGATTTTTCATTTTTTAATTCGAATGGCTATTTTTCCTTATAAAAACTAAATCTCCTTCTTAATCCTTAGCCATTCTTCCCAGTTTCTGTACCTTGGGAAGTACAAGAATACTATAATGAAAGATAGGCCCAACAATAAATAGAAATCCCTGGAATGCCCTCCAATTAGAAAAAGAACGAGTCCAAAGACAACTGGCACCTCGCACAGAGCGGCTGTGGCAATCGAAGCCCTGCTTAGTTTAGTGATAAGAGTCTTCGCATCATCGGATGGTGAGGTTCGCAGGAGGGTGCCTCTTAAAACTCTTACGATAAAAATCAGTAATATGGCAAGGCCATATAAAATATACCGCAGGAAAGCAATTTGAGCTAAATCGACAAATCCCTCGAAAGGATTATATCGAGATTTCAGGAACTCAATAATAACAGCATAAATGACAAAGCCGGCAATGATTCCACTATTGATTATTAAGGAGGTTTTATAGGCTCTTTTCAAATCATCCATGTGTTCCATCAGGAACTATTCCCATTTCTCAAACGTAATTATACAAGGTTTGCTCAATGAGCTTATCTTTCGTTCTTGTCGCCTACTTCAAGTCACTTTTTTAATGTGGTCAATTATATGAAAATTTGTTTTAAGTTACAAACTCAAAATTCCCATGAGAAACGTCTCTTTTTCTGTGGTATATCCACGAGGTTATCAGGCGGAGCGGGCTTGGAGGGACCAAGCTTTTTGACAAATATCTCTAGATAGTAATAAATTATAAATATCCCTTTAAGATCGAAAGGACTTTTTTTTATACGTTTAACATAAATCATGTTTAGTATAGACCGTGAATTTAAATTTTCGCTGAAGGAAGAATCATGAAAGACATATCGCGTTTTCTATTTAATATCGTCTATATTCTTTTAATAATATTTTTATCAGGCTCATTGCTTTCTTCTTTTTCTCGACAAGAAACCTCTACTCCTGAAGAACTCGAGAGTGCGGCCAAGGAATTCGTGGACCTGATGGTAAAGGGAAACTTTGAAAGCGCTGTTCAAACTTTTGACAGCGTTATGACAAAAGCCATGCCTCAAGAAAAGCTGAAAGAGGTTTGGGAATCCCTTATAAGACAGCTTGGACAATTTAAAAGACAGGCAGCTATAAGAAAAGAGATGAATCCTAGATTTGATATTGTCTTTGTAACCTGTGAATTCGAAAAAGACAGCATAGACATCAAGGTGGTTTTTGATAAGAAGAAAATGATAACAGGACTCTGGTTTGCTCCAACACAGACTGCTGTTGAATACAGTCCTCCAGGGTATGTAAGATCTGATTCATTCCAAGAAAAAGAAGTTGAAGTAGGTAGTGGTAAATGGTCACTCCCTGGCACACTATCCATTCCAACTGGTAGCGGACCATTCCCGGCGCTCGTCCTTGTTCACGGCTCAGGACCACAGGATCGAGACGAAAGTATCGGTCCTAACAAACCATTCCGCGATATTGCTTGGGGATTGGCCTCTCAAGGAATTGCAGTTCTCCGTTATGAGAAGCGGACAAAAGCCCACGGAAAAAAACTTGTCAGCATTAAAGGTAAATTCACTGTGAAGGAAGAAACGATCGATGATTCTCTTGCTGCCGTAGAGTTACTCAGTAATATCGAAAGAATAGATTCCAAAAATATCTTCGTTTTGGGACATAGTCTTGGAGGTATGCTAATTCCTAGAATCGGAGCTTTGGACTCAAAAATAGCTGGTTTTATCATTATGGCGGGTACGACACGAGCTTTGGAAGATGTTATCCTGGATCAAGTAAATTATATATACTCACTTGACGGGAAGATCACTGAAGTCGAAAAAGCTAACCTGGATGAGACCAAAGCAGTGATTGAAAAAATCAAAAGCCTGAAAAAACCTGCCCTCTCCTCGAGTCGAGAATACCTTCTCGGTGCCACTGCTGAATATTGGCTGGATCTCCGTGAATATAATCCTGCCTTAGTGGTTAAAACTGTTAAACAGCCAATGCTGATTCTGCAGGGAGGACGGGATTATCAGGTGACCGTAGAAGACTTTGAAGGATGGAAAAAGTCCTTATCTTCTCGAAAGAATGTTAAATTCAAATTCTATCCTAAACTCAACCATCTGTTCATCGCGGGAAAAGGAATTATCACGCCGGCTGAATATCAAATAGCCGGCCATGTAGCAAAGGCTGTAATTGACGATATAGCTCTATGGATAAAAATAATAGGGAAAGATAAAATTCCTAAGGGGTCAGGCCCTCTCGAGGGGATGCATGAATAATCCAAAGAAACTCAGACTTTAAAGGCCTGACCCCTTATATATATCTATACGAAAAAATCTAACTCCCGGTTATAAGTTTTTAAATTTTTTTAAAATTTTATAACTTGCAGCAAAGAAAAAATCATCCATTGTTTTTTATTATTCTGTTCTTTAATTTCGCGATCCTCTGAGTTTTGGAAGAAATATCTTTTTAGACATAGGGTATTTTTTTCTGTATCTCATAGAATTATACGAATAAAACTACAGAATGGTTCCCCTGGGAAAAAAATGCCCATCCCTGGAATGATGTGCTCATTCCTCAATAAGAAGGGCTCTTGAGATTATCTAGATTTTAAAAGAGTTAGACTAGACTCTGTAATAGAATTCTAAAATGAAAAACAGACCATTAATCCTCAAGCTCGACTTCAATAGGAAAACTCTCCCATAATCCGTGCATGTTACATCTTACTTTTGCTACTAGAGGATGAGAATGGTCTAGAGCTGCAACAAACTTGACTTTAGGCTCTGTTAGCTTGGGAACTAAGTCAACCCGAGCAAGAAAAGTATCCCCTGAAAAGAGTTCAATCCACTCGATATAATGCGCATTCTCGTTGGGATGTTTCATGTATTTTCCGACTTCAACATAGACCTCGAAAGGCTCCCCTTTTTTGACTTTGGAGGGCGCCTCGATTACGGGTGTATGTTTTTTTTCTAAATCAGCCATCTCATCTACATTTTCTGATTTGGCTTTGTTAATCCCACAAAAAAGATCATCTTCACACATGATAACCTCCTTTATAATTTTCTTTTATATTATCTCTTTTTGTTCTTTCTCTGAGCCGCTAGTATAAAAAAAGTCACTGACAACTCTTTGCTTCATATGAGAAAAGATTTCGGGTCTTTTATTCCCCTGAACCAGTCTCTTTCTTTTCCTTCTTCTCTTTCTTCCAGTAATCCATGCATTCTATATTGCAGAAATGCAGAACATATTCTTCCCCTTCAGCATTGAGAGCCGCAGCTTTGGGGATGATCTTTTTACAGACATGACAAGATAACTTTTCGTTTTCTTTCATTCTATCCTTTCCAATAATAATTATTAAAAATAAGCCTTATATATATTTTCAAGAAGTATTATTGATTTTTAAGTTTAAAAAAAAGCCAATTATTACCTTTATTATCCTTGGCTTTCAGCTTTATCAAACAATACCTTCCCTTGAGTCTCTCTCCCCTTATCTCAATGATCCATTTTGATTCTTTGACTTCAAGGGGAACATAATTTCCTCTATCCCAAGTCTTGACATCACCAGCCCCGTACTGTCCTTCGGGGATGACTCCCTCAAAATCCTCATAGCCCAAAGGATGATCCTCTGTCTGGACTGCCAATCTTTTTATTCCTTCCTCCTGAGGAGGCTCCTTGGGGATCGCCCAGCTCTTTAACACTCCTCCCTCTTCCAGGCGCAAATCATAATGGAGATGTGACGCTTGATGCCGTTGAATGACATATATCAATTCCTGAGATATCTTTCTTGATTTCGATTCACTTGGCTCTGGAGTTTTTTTAAAATTTCTCTTTTCCTTGTAATCCTTTAATTTCATTTTTATTATGCATAAAAAAAGGGGACTGTCCCCTTTTCCACCGCATCGTCAATAAATCTGAGTCTTTTATGTCAAGACTTAGAGATTCTATTATATCATAAAGTAGCCTATTCCCTTTTATGAGAGAGGTTCGAATTTGTATTTATCGTCGATTTTCTTGATTTTTCCAAAATAATGTTGAGGATCATGATCAAAGGCCACTATCCAGTCTTCCTTAATGGCTTGATCGTAGAGTTTCTTTTTATTCTCTAACGTTTCCAGAGGAAAAAGGTCATAGCTCATGATATAAGATAGCCCCATATGAGCTGAAGTAGGGATTAACTCCGCCATAAAAAAAAGAACCATTCCTTCCGAACAAACCTTAACACATTGATGGTGGGAAGTATGTCCTGGAACCAGGATAACCTCAACACCTTCTATAATCTCCTTATCGCCTTCCACGAACTGGACAAGGCCGTATTTTTCCAGGGGTAAAAAATTTTGTGTGTGATAACTCGGCTTATCTCTATAGCATGGATTAATGGCATACTCCCATTCTCCTTTTTGAATGATGTATTTTGCTTTGGGAAAAGTTGGCTCGTATTCTCCTTTTTCGTTTCTGAAGGTATTTCCCCCACAGTGGTCGAAATGAAGATGAGTATTTACAACAAGATCGATATCTTTGGCCTCATATCCCAGCTTCTGAAGGGAAGGGATGAGCCCGGGTTCTCTTTCAAAGGAGAAAATATCAATAGATTTCTGGTCTAAATCAACTCCCACCCCCGTATCAACAAGAACTTGCGAATTCCTTGTATTGATCAAGATCGAATTTAGCGCGAATTTGATCCTGTTGAATCTATCTGGAGGGTATTTCTTCTCCCAGAGAACTTTGGGTACTACGCCGAACATCGCCCCCCCATCCAGGCAAAAAAATCCGTCTCTCAGGCCGTATATCTCAAAATGCTTTAAGGCAATTCTGTCTATCGTCATCCGATGAGTTTATCCAAATCATAGATCAAATCTTCACGAGTGTATTCAGCAAACTCAATTTCAGCCGTATCCATCCGGATGGCATCCTCTGGGCATGCTTCCACACCGAATCCGCAGAAGCAGCATCGACTCAGATCGATGATAAATTTGGCCGGCGTTTTCTGAATCTCTGGGTCCGGATCTTCTTCTGCCTCAACATAAATGCATTCTGACGGACAGGCAGTGGCACACAACATACAGACCACACAACGAGGCTTGCCATCTTCTCTAGTCATAAGCCGATGAAGACTCCGGTGACGTGATGCGATCTCTCTTCTTTCTTCAGGATATTGAATGGTTACGGCTCCTTTTCGTTTGGTTTTGATTCTCAGGACTTTCATAATGTGAAAGTGCATATTCACTACGAAATGGCGAATGGTAATAATGCTTCCCCTGATGATTTCGATGAAATATCCCAGTGCTTTTATCATGTCATAGACTCATAATCACGCCTGTACCTACAATATTGACCAGGCTCAAAGGAATGAGTAATTTCCAGCCCAAATCCATTACTTGATCATACCGAAACCTCGGATATGTCCAGCGGATAAGAATCTGAAGCCAGCAGAAAAAGATAACTTTTATATTAAAAGATAAAACTTGAAAGGAGATAACAATCCCATGAGGAAGCAGCCACTGTCCTCCCCACGGAAAATGGAACCCATCTGAGGCTAACCATGGAACTTGCCAACCGCCGAAAAAGAGCGTTGTCAGCAATGTCGATACGATTATGATTTCCATAAAATCAGTCATCATGAATAGGCCCCATTTGAGACCGCTGTATTCTGTGAAAAATCCAATGATCTCATTTTCTCCTTCGGGAAGATCAAAGGGCACTCTTTTTGTCTCAGCAAGGGCAGCAAAGAAAAATATGAGCAAGGCCAACGGCTGAAGGAAAATTCCCCACTTAGGAAGAAATCCGAATAACAATTCTCCCTGAGTATGGACAATATCGGAAAGTCTCAGAGAAGGATAGATCATGATGACTCCGACTAGCGACAATCCCAGGGCAACCTCATAAGAGATAAGCTGGGCAGCGCCTCGCATCCCTCCAATAAGAGTATATCGGTTATTTGATGCCCAACCGCCTAGGATGATTCCGTATATTCCTAAACTCAACATGGCTAGAATAAATAGGAGGCCCACATTTATATCCAGTACTTGCAGTTTTATTTCCCGGCCCCCGATCCTGAGCACATCTCCGAAAGGTATGGCTGAAATGGTTATGGCGACAAAAAAGAATGAAATAAAAGGAGCCATCGTGTGGAGAAACTTTTTGGAGAAACGAGGGGTGAAATCTTCCTTGAAAACAAATTTTATGGCATCTGCAATCGGTTGAAAAAGACCGATAATACGAAGGCCCAGAATGTCTGCTCTGTTAGCACCGATCCTATCCTGGATAACAGCGCTTTCTTTCCTTTCTGCCCATGTCAGATAGAGCGTTAGGAGCAGGAACCATACTAGAGCAAAAACAATTTTGATAAAAATAATCAGTATCTCAATCACTTTTTTTCCCAAAGAACGGAATTTCTTTTCTTAATCCATTTGAGATGGCCTCAACCGAATAAAGTCGTCTGTAATAGTCGAAGTTAATCTTCAGTTCCTTTGCTAAATCTACAAGTGCTTTCCATTCAGGAAGGCTCGCTCCAAGCGGTTCTAATACAGCCTGAAAGTCCTGGACTTTTCCATCCAAATTGGTTAAAGAACCCTCTTTTTCAGCAATCATTGCTGTAGGAATAACAATATCGAAGAGAGAATTCCATTCGTTTTTGTATGAAGTAAAAAGAACCTTTGTTCCTATTTTCTCTAAGCGAGCCCCACTCTCTGCTTGGCTGAATTGGTCTGATAGAAAATTCCCAAATACCACCAGAGAACACACATCCTCATCCAAGGCACTTAAATCGAAGGGCTTAAAATCAAAGCCAACTTCTTGAGCCCCTCTTCTGTTGGGACAGCGTTCTGAAGTGAGGAGATGATCATCTTTTTCTCCTTCAGGCGGATCTGCAAAAAATATCTTTTCCACCCCAAGATCATCTTGAAATATCTTGCGAATGAGAAAAAATTCTTCATTCGAAAGCCAGGAATGAAGAATCAATGCCATACGAGAGCCTATCGTCTTATAAGGCGGACTCTTAATTTTCTGGACAATGAGGCTACGAGCCTCTTCCCAGCTAGGGCTGCCCGTTTTTTGTTGGTTATTTGTGAGGATCTCGTCAGCTCTGTCCTCATTAAGATAAGAATATCCATACCGTCCCAAATCGCAGATCCAGAAGCCATTAACATCTTGGTTTTCTCGAGCTTTTATCCGGTATACCCTTTTTGGAACTGGAAAACGGGCAAAACCTGGGTGGTATTCGATGATGATATTACACCCACGGCTGCAAAGAGGACAGACGGATTCCCCGTTCTTTAAAAACCAACTGCGGGTTTTAAACCTGAAATCAGAGTCGGTGATCGCACCTACTGGACAAATCTCTGCTAGGTTGCCAGAGTAATTGTTGTCAATAGGTTCGCCGTTGTATATATCGACCTCAGAATGAAGCCCTCTATTAAAAACGCCCAGTTCTTGAGTCTTGGTCACTTCTCTTAAAAATCGTACGCAGCGAGTACAGAGAACACACCTTTCTTTATCATGGATGAGGTTCTTTCCTATTTCTGCTTTTTTCTCTCTTTTCTCTTTGGTCTCTTTATACTGGCTCTCGAAGAAACCATATTGTTCATAATAATCCTGAAGCTTGCATTCTCCTGCTTTATCGCATATCGGACAATCAAGCGGATGCTCTGCGAGCAAAAATTCCAATACTCCATTTCTGGCTTCAACCACTGCTTCGCTCTTTGTCGATACTTTCATCCCATCCCTCACTTGAGTCGAGCAAGCCAATTCAAGCTTGGGAAGACCTTCGATCTCAACGAGACACATGCGGCAGTTTCCCTCCGCTAGAAAAGCAGGATGGTAACAGAGGTGAGGGATATGAATCCCCTCCTGTTCAGCGGCTTTTAAAATAGTAGTGCCTTCCGCAACTTCTATTTGCCTGTCATCTATAGTAATTTTTGCCTTCTTTTAATTTGCCAAGTGGGATTCAATCTCTCTCCTGAATTTCTGAGCAATGGAAAGGATCGGAAGCGCAGCAGCATCCCCCAAAGGACACAAAGTTTTTCCCATAATGTTAGAAGCCAATCTTATGATATTGTCGATATCCTCTTTTTTTCCCAGTCCTTCATCTATTCGTTTTACGATTTTATTAATCCAGGAAGTCCCGATACGACAGGGTGTGCATTGACCACATGATTCGTGAGAGTAAAATTTTGCTACGACCTTTAAAACATCCAGCATGGATGTATCCTCATCGATAACAACAATAGCTGCTGAACCCAGCATAGAATTTGCTTCAACCAAAGAGTCGAAATCCATTTTTATATCAATCTCATCTTCTTTTAATACTGGCGCTGACAGCCCGCCTGGAATGACTGCCTTTAATTTTTTGCCCTTCTTCATACCTCCTGCCTGCTTGAATATGATGTCTTTCAGGTTTGATCCCATTGGGAGCTCATAGATTCCCGGTTTCTCAACCATACCACTTACTCCAAAAATTCTTGTTCCTCCGTCTTTAGGCAATCCTTTCTGGCAGAACCATTCCGCTCCTTTCAAGATGATCTGAGGAACGTTTGCAATCGTTTCGACATTATTAATAACTGTGGGGCATTGAAAAAGCCCCACCGAGGCGGGAAAAGGAGGCTTCAGCCTTGGATGTCCCCTTTTCCCTTCAAGGGATTCGAGGAGGCCTGTTTCTTCTCCGCAGATATAAGCTCCTGCGCCTCTATGGACATATACGTCTAAGTCAAAGCCTGTATTTAAAATATCTTTTCCTAGAAATCCCTTCTTGTAAGCTTCAGATATTGCCTCTTCCAGCCTCAAGGCAACAGCTTCATATTCTCCTCTGATATAGATAAAAGCTGTGTGAATACCCACACAGAAAGAGGTTATGATGATTCCTTCGATCAGCATGTGTGGATTGTGGCTCATGATGTAACGGTCTTTAAACGTACCCGGCTCTCCCTCATCTGCATTGACACATAAGTATTTTGGCTTATCTACATCTTGAGGAACAAATCCCCATTTCACTCCTGCCGGAAAACCGGCTCCGCCTCTTCCTCTTAAATTGGCTTTTTTCGCCTCTTCGAGAATCTCTTCAGGCTTCATCTCCTTCAATGCTTTTTCGACTGCCTTATATCCCCCTTCCTTGAGATAGACATCAACCTTATAAAAGTTCTTCTTTTCAAAATGTTGAGTTAAGACTTTTTCTTCCACTTTCCTATTTCAATTTATCTAATATTTCATCAATTTTTTTCTCGTTCAAATCGCCATAATAGTCAAAATTTACCATCATACAGGGGGCCTGTTCACAAGCCCCCAGGCACTCGACAGTGGATAGTGTGAACTTTTTATCTTTTGTTGTCTCTCCCAGTTCTACTCCCAGCTTTTCCTTCAAATAATCAGTCAGGTTTTCAGATCCAAGGAGAGTACAGCTCAAGTTTGAACACACCTGAATATGATACTTTCCCGTAGGTTCTCTATTGAGCATCGTGTAAAAAGTAACGACTTCTCTGACCTTAATGGGCTTTACTCCAAGGAGCTTGGCGACCATTTTTTCCTCATCAGAAGAAATGCAGCCAAATTCCTGCTGAGTTAAATGCAAAACCGGAAGGATAGCCGCTTCTTTCCTTGTGTAGCGTGAGAGGATCTCATCCACTTTTTTCTTTGTGTTTTCCGAAAATTCAGGGCTCATCTATCCAGCTCTCCGCCTATCATATTCATCGATCCAAAGGTGGGGATCACATCGGCAACGAAATGGCCAAGAATGATTTCTTCCAGAGAGGAAACAATATGAAAACAGGGCGCTCTGAGATGGAGGCGGTAAGGTTTATCCGTTCCATCTGATATGATGTAATAACCCAGCTCTCCGCTCCCGCCTTCGACTGAAAAATAAACTTCCCCCTTAGGAGGTCTTATGCCATGGTCCTTCATAAAAAACTTGAAGTGGTTGATAAGACCCTCTATGTTTGTATATGTCTCCTCTTTCGGAGGAATTATATTTCGCCTGCTTTCAGCCAGGATACCTTTGTATTTTTCCTTCTCCGAGCCTTCCAAATTTGGCGAAAGCTTAATCTTCTTTTCGGTTCTTTTTGACCTTGATTCCTTTATAGCTTCTGCTGGCTCAAAGCCTTCTGCTATTAGCTGCGAAGGAGATGATGGTTCAGGGATCTTCTCCATACACTGCTCCACTATTCGGAGGCTCTGTTCCATCTCTTTCATCCGGACCATGTATCTATCAAAGTTGTCCCCTCTTTCACCCAGTGGGACTTCAAAATCCAACTTGTCATACACTAAATAGGGATGGGCTTTGCGAACATCATAATAGATACCAGTAGAACGAAGGCAGGGGCCTGTCCATCCATAATCAATGGCCAGTTCTGGAGATACAACAGCAATATCTCTTGTACGGTTAAGGAAAATCTTGTTCTTATCCAGCAGTCCGGAGATATCTTTCAGCACTTTTCGAGTCTCATCTATTGCTGTCTTTGTTGTCTCTCTCCAGTTGGAATGAAGGTCTGCTCTGACTCCTCCTATCCGGATGTAGGATGTAGTCATGCGCACACCAGTTGTTTGCTCCATAACATCCCAAATATACTCTCGCGCCTTCATCTTGTAGAGGAATACTGTAAACGCTCCGCACTCCATGGCCATGGCAGCAAGAGCAGTGAGATGATCGCAAATTCTTGATAACTCACACATGATAACCCTGATAAACTGAGCTCGCTCAGGGACTTCTATCCCCAACATCTTCTCCAATGTCATGACATAGCCACAGTTGTTAATCAGCGGGGAAACATAATTCATCCTGTCAGTATAAGGGAGCAAGTTGAAATATGTCTTATGCTCGCAGATTTTTTCGAAGCCTCTGTGCAAATACCCCATCTCCAATTCACAATTAAGGATCTTTTCTCCATCGAGCTCCAGCATAATTCTGGTAGTCCCATGCATGGCGGGATGCGATGGCCCCATGTTTATTAGAAGGCTCTCTTTTCTAGCCTCTTTCTGAATCCTGTATGTCATTTTATTTTCTCATACGAATCTTTGGCTGGCGTTTGCGCAAAGGATAGTCCTTGCGCAAAGGATGGCCCTCAAACCCGTCATACATGAAAAGCCGCCTTAAATACGGGTGGCCTTCGAAACGAACGCCGAACATATCATAGACCTCTCTTTCCAACCAGTTTGCATTCTTCCATACAGATGTCAGGGAATCAATGGAGGGGTCTTTATCGGGCAATCTGGTTTTTATTCGTAAGCGTCGATTATTGGAAAGAGAAAAGAGGTGGTAAACCATTTCGAATCGATCTTTCTGGCCTAAATAATCAACACAGGTAAGGTCGAGAAGCATTGCGAAATCACAGGGTTTCTCTTTCAAAAATTTAACGATATCAAGAAGAGATTCTTTTTTTATGATAACAATATCATCTCCGAATTGAACAGAAACTTCTTTGATCTTTTCGGGAAATTTATTCCTGAGGTCTTCGATTACTTTTTCTTGCCCCATCGCCACTTATGTCCTTCTTTTTGCACTTTTTGTTGTAATTTAATCAGGGCATCCAAAATTGTCTCTGGCCGAGGCGGGCACCCAGGGATATAGACATCGACAGGTATGATATTATCAATACCCTGAACTACGGCATAGTTATCATAAATTCCACCGCTTACAGCGCATGCCCCAAAAGCCACGACCCATTTCGGCTCTGTCATTTGGTCATATACGGTCTTCAATACAGGAGCTTCTTTTTGAGTAATTGTACCGACAACCAACAGCATGTCCGCCTGACGAGGAGAAAACCTTGTCCATCCCATACCGAACCTGTCGAGGTCATAATGGGCACAAGCAACAGACATATATTCCATCCCGCAGCAGGCCGTGATGAAGGGATACTGAAAAAGGGAATACTTCCGGCCCCAGCCTATCATGGAGTTCAACTTTGTTGTAATGAAGCCGCCTCTCACAGCCCCCTCTGCTTTTCTTTGCCTATTTACTTCTCCCATTGAAAAGCTCCCTTTTTCCAGGCATAGATGAAACCTATGACAAATATGAAGATATAGGCAAACATGACAATCAAGGCAGTCGTTCCAATCTCTTTAAAGACCAAGGCCCAAGGAAAGAAGAAAACAACCTCAATATCAAAAAGGAGAAAGAGAAAAGCAACAAGATAGTATTTAATAGGGAAAGCACTTATTCCCTCTTGGAGATAAGGACTTCCACACTCGAAAGGAGTTTCTTTTGTGGGGTTGGGTTTCTTGGGTCCCAAGAGCTTGTTCATAAAGACCAATACCCCTGTGAGAAGGCCAAAAATTAGGAAAACTAAGAAGAGTTCAATCATGGGTATCCGTAATTAAAGGCATAAATTTTATAAAAATAAATTGGAATTTGCAAACAATTTAAAGAAATTTTTTGGCTTTATGCCAAAGTGACGGGATATAAAGTGGAAATAAAAGGAGCCGGTGAGGGAACGGCGTGAAAAATCTGAACTAGAGCGGAGACATT
>CP070825.1:1060616-1063315 GCA_020344415.1 Candidatus Aminicenantota bacterium | reverse complement strand
CCCGAAATTGAAAAAAATCAGCAAAACTGGTTTAATACTAAATTAGGAAGACAATTGGGGGGGGGAGGAAAAGGATATTATCAGTGAGAGAGAAAAATGCTGGCTGTTTTAAGGTTAATTCTGCAAGGGGAGTTTATAATGGGTGTTCTTCACAACGGGTAAGAAAAGTTTGAAAACCTTATAAGAAGAACCAGGATGAAAAGGAGCGAACAGAAAAAGAGACCGCCAAGAAAGGGCGAGAAAAATAAGCTTTTATTACAACTAACGATCCCTTCCCGTCGGGCAAGAAGAAAAAAATGATGACAGTCCATGAGCTTGATTTAAAAAAGCAATTTAAGGTTTAAGGGAGGTTACAGTGAAAGAACTCGTTGAATTGATTGCCAAGTCATTAGTGGACAATTCGGACAAGGTGCAGGTTTCCCAATTAGACGGGGAACAGACCTCGATCCTAGAATTAAAGGTTGCTCCTGAAGATATAGGCAAGGTTATCGGAAAACAGGGAAGAACCGCTCAGGCTATCAGAGTTATTCTCGGTGCTGCTGGAATGAAGCTGAAAAAGAGATTTACCCTTGAGATAATTGATAAAGGGTAAATTGGTCAGTATAGGGAACTAATTTTCTATTGGAGCTTATTATCTCTTGCCCTAAAAAGACGCTGATCGTGGAATCCCTGAACTTGGGGATGCAAGAAAGAGGCTGGCTGGACTGAAGAGTCAGTAAATCCCTGATCATTAAATTTGACACTCCCCTCATTGATTGATAATCTTTCGCCAGGCAACCAGAGGGATTGCAATGAGAATTAAATCCTCAAAAAGTCATTTCAATAATTCTGAGTGTGGAATCCGGTGGGATTGCATTTGGATGACTTTTATGACATTTAAGGTAATATAGTCTAGGTTGCCGCGCAAGGAAAAAAGTTTTTCATCAGGGGAGGTGATTCAATGAATACGCGCAAGCTTTGGCCAGTCCTCCTGTGCATCATAGGTTTTTTGGCGATAATAATCGGAGCTTTGGATCCGCTGGAAGGGGGATTCATTATTATGCCTGGAAGCGGGTTAATCGCGCTCAGCGCTTTTATGGGCAAGAGCCATCACCGCAGATTCATCTACTGGGCTTTCATGATGACAGTGTTTGGTGTGGCCGTGGTCATTGTGTGGAGTCTGTTTGGAGGAGTAGGAGGTGATACTGGGCGATCAATGTGGTGGTTACTCACGGCTCTGCCTTACCCTGTGGGCTGGATCATGAGTATTATTGGTGCCGTGCGTTTGTTGATCGAGTTCTTCCGCAAACCTTCGTAATATCCGATAAAGAGTCATTGTTGGAGAATACCATGAATCCAGCAAAGTGTGCGTCGTCAAATGAATTCGGACTAACTCGTTGATTTCCTAAGGTCAAGTTTGCCATAGATCAATCTCTAGTGGAGCAAGCTGAATTGGCATTCCTGAGGCTAAGGATACAAGAAGAAATTAGAGAGGAATAGGGGCTTATTCTCTTTAAAGATTAAAAATAGGGGAAATTCTTTTTCTTTCGAGTTAGAATTATATCTGGAAGAGACGGATGTTTTTCTTTATCGGTGGGATTCAGCCGAAAACAATCCGCGTTGATAAGCAGGCGAAGCTCTGCTCTGTCTGTGGGCATCCTGGTGTTTATCTCAAGAGAGTGGATCACTATTTGAGTGTATTTTTTATCCCGCTCTTTCCAGTAAAAAAGGGCACTCCATTTTTAATCTGTGAGAATTGTTGTGCAAAATTTGATGATCGGGGTGAAAAACAAGAATCATGGAAAAGGGGGTGCCCTCACTGCGGGGAATCTGTAGATCGATATTCTTCTTTCTGTCCCAATTGTGGTAAAGCATTATAGAGTCAAACGGACTCCAAATCCCCTAAAGCCTCGTTTTCCTTGGGTTGAAATGGAATCCAGACGAGTCAAAATATTTATATGGGGGCAAACTGAGAACTTTGAAACAAAATTACTCATTTTTTTTATTATGCTCATTTTGTTTTTTCCCTGTAAAAGTTGAAAATCCAATGAGGCAATGGCATGCGATTTTAGGCAATTCTAGGAATTTCTGTGACGTGACAGTGACGTGAGGGGAGTTAAAATTGTGTAGACTCTTTCTTCAATAGCAATTGACTTATCCCACAAACAATCCATGCCTCTTAACCTCATGGAGTCCCGGGATTCCTATCCACTCTGCCTGTTTAAGCCTATTGACACTTCTCATATCAATTGATATTCTCGTTTAAAATGAACAGAGGGAAGGTTGAATGAGCGAAAAGAAAAAAACTATGGATGAATTGCTTAAGGAATTGAATCTATTTATATTTCTTAAAGAAAAAGAAATTTCGTTTTTTGAGAACATGCATGAGAGCGGAATGGCCTTAATACCAAAAAAAAAGCGAAAGCATACAATGAAAAAGCTTGGTAAGATAATTGAAGCGAAAAAAAAAGACTTAGAGACGTATCAATTACCTACTTATTGAATCCCTCTTAAAACCTCAGGACCAGAAATCAAAAGAGCGGCCCGTTTTTCCGTAAAAGGATTGTTTCTTTAATACAACTCTTTTCTTGTCTTATAAGCAATCCATGCCTCTAGACATCTAGGAGTCCCGGAGTCTCAATACCTCCAAGCTTTATCCATAATTGAGCAGGTATAGGAAAAATATGTGATGTTAGGAGCGGTTTATTTTTATCATGGAT
>CP070825.1:1053551-1060516 GCA_020344415.1 Candidatus Aminicenantota bacterium | reverse complement strand
CATTTTTCTGATAAGATTCTGCTGAGGTGCCTGAATGGAGCCGTTTTATATACGTGCCGCAGTCTAGAGAGTAGATGGAGATGTTATGAGCATTGGCAAAACGAATTAATTCTGTGATGACTTCTGCTCCATCCTTAAATACTTTTTTATCGAGTATGTTGAAAGGATCGAATATACTTACATTTTCCTCTTTTCCAAAACATTTGTTTCGGTACGCATCTTCCAATCTCCCTGTAAGAATGCCGCTAAGAATGTTGGGAAACATATCGGGCGGAGAAAGATCTGGAATGCCTGCACTAATGAGCAGCATGTATTTTCTTCCAGGCAAGGTTTTGATCATGTTACATGCACCTAAAATCCCCCCGATTGTCTTTTCAAATCTATTCATTTCCGTATTCATGTGATATATTCTCTGCATATCCTCGGCATATATATTCTCAAACGGATTATCGGTTTCTTGCTGCCTCCTGGTTTCCTGTTGACTGCTGGCCCTGCTTTCGCTTCCAACCTGAGCTTTATATGAAGGTTCGATAACTGTGTCTAACCTCCAAATACTTCCCGTGGCTTTTTCAATAGAATTTTTAATAAGTTCCTCATTCAGGGTAAAGGGTTGGATAATCTCTATCCCCTTCCTGTTTCTGAGCTGGAGAACCATGACTTCATTCCCGAGCTTTGCGATGGAAACTAGCTCATCGATTATTTTCTCGCTTCCTTTTATGATTTCTCTTCTCCAGGAATTGATGGCATCAAATATGACAACAATCCTATTTTGAGGAAGATCGGACAATTTCCCCTCTGCCATTTGTGGGAGTCTCAAGTCTTTCTTATCGAAGCTAACAAGTTCAAAGGAATTAATAGGGACCTTTATTTCATCCTCAAAGAGTTCAAAGTCGTCCTTGGTTAAATCTTTGACGAACTCTCCGTCTTTGGTAACAATAATGTCAACCATGATTAGACGAACTTCGACTTCGTGCTTTTCAGGCGGGAACAATTGTTGTTTTTCTTGAAATCCATAGAGAAGCGAGATTAATGTTATGACCGCCATAAAAAGTAAAATAAGTGCTTTTTTCAAACAGGTCTCCTTTTGGACGATTCTAGATTAAGGATGGTTTCCCTGGCATCTTTACCATATCTTCCCTGCGTGACTCAAATACTGATCTCTACATTTTTTATTATACAACTGCAATAAATATGCCACAATAGCAAACACAAAGAAAATTGAGAACTGCCCTTATTTTTTCCAAGATTAGCAGATATTTTTTTGCCCGGATTATTCATTCCTGTAAAATTATTAAACACCGGCTTTTTACATTTGACATCCATTTTTTCCTGATATATAGATTCTATATGAGTCGGCAGGTAAAATCTAAAAGACGGAAGGTGAAAACAATCGCAGCCCAAAATGAGATAGATATTCCCGGGAGGAGAAAATGAGAGCCTTTTTTAAGTTTATTCTGGCCGTGCTATTTATTGTTTTTATTATGACAATCTCCTTCAGAGAGAAAAAGACTGCATGGAAAGGAACAGTTGAAGAGGAGTATGGAGTAGAAGTCGTTAAGAATCCTAAAAAGCCAACTCATGATGATGCTGTTTTTAGCCTTAAGGAAGATTTAGCTATTGGGGAAAAAGAGAGAAAAGTAAAAAATATGTTTTATCTTCTCACGGATATGGATGCAGATAGTAACGGGAATATTTATGTTTTAGATAGCGAAGATACAAACATAAAAGTTTATGATCAAAAAGGCCGTTTCTTAAGAGTTTTTAGTCGGAAGGGTGAAGGTCCTGGCCAGTTATCCAATCCCGTAGATATTTATATTGACGATAAAAATCTGATTTATGTTTGTGATTCAGGTAACAAGCGGATATCCATTTTTAACGATAAAGGAGATTTTGTTAAACATATTAATTTTCATGATTACTCTGCTGGAAAGATGGTCGGGATTAATCCACTAGGAGGTATTGTTCTCAGGGTAGACAAGACATCCCTTGAATCAACCATGGATTTTATTACAAGGGCTAATTTTATTAATATGTATTCTGATAGATTTGATTTCAAGAGAAATCTATACAGTATTAGCGTTCCTATCATGCAGCATTTCCGAAAAGGAGAAAAAGGGATCACATTAACTATCCCTTATCAAAAAGAACTATGCTGGACACTGGATTCCTCAGGCAATGTGTACATAGGGGAATCTCAAACGTATGAAATTCAAGTATTTTCGCCCTCAGGGAAGAAGATTCGGAGGATTGAAAAAGAGTATGAGCCAAGCAAAGTCTCAAAGCCTGATATTGAAGATTATGTGAAGGATCAATTCCTGTTTGATAAAAAAGAGAGAATATTTTGGTCAACGACCATAAAACAGCAGTTAAGGGTTCCAGAGAATAAGCCTGTTTTCGAGAAGTTTTTCTTTGCTGAGGATAGGTTGTTTGTATTAAGGTCCGAGAATGGCAGCAAAGGACGTTTCTTTTTTGATATCTTCGACGATGAAGGAAGGTACTCTTGGAAAATGCGGCTCAAAATCCGCCCCTGGACATGGAAAAATAACAAAATCTACGCTGTAGAAAAAAATGAAGCCGGATATCATGTAATAAAGAGATATAAAGTTTTTTGGCGTTTATAATTAAGTGTAATAAGCAGTAAATCCCCCTTTTTTTGTGTCAACCGCGTTTTTTGCTCTAAGTTGGCTTCTTCTATTTTTCTCTAATTCTAGTAATTTCAAAAACGACCGGATTAAATGCGTCCGGACAGGCATGAGTTTTTTTATCAGGGTTTTCAAGCCAAGGGAACTGAGACTCAAACATCATAGCAAACACCGCAGGAATCATGCTGTAGAGGGCATGAATACAAATATTTCCTTCTACTCCGGTTTCAGTAAATTTCACAACATCACCAACTTTATGACCTAAGCCGCATGCTCCTTTCATGCTTTTAACTTTTGCCTCTACTGCTGTAATTTTTTTGGCCATAATCTTTTCCTCCTTAGATTGTCTTTCCTTTAAAGATGAAATTTCAGTATCATTATTAAAAGGCATTCCTGTCAGGTTAGATAGGGACATGTTGGATATGGATAAAGCTCCGAATGCAGCCCAAGGAACTGTTCTGCAAAATTCCCTTCGATTGATGAGACAGGATTTATTTTCAATTTTTCTGGAGCAGCTCATCATTTCCTCCTTATCTTTCTGTTCTTAATGAACATTTAACTCAAAGGTCTGTTTTTTATTTTGGCTATAAGATAGTAATTAAGCAACGAATAGTCAAATTGAAAAAACAAAACTCTTTATTTTAGCATCATAATAAAGTATAATAATCCTATAGATAATATAGGAATAAGGAGACGCAATGAAAAAAAAGTCGATATACATAATCGTGATTATTGTTTTTCTGACAGGATACTTAAGCCTTAAATCTTTATCAAAACAGGAATCACTAAATACAGAAAAGTTAAATAACGGAGAGAACAACATGATAAAAAAGGTAGAAAAAACTAATAAAGAATGGAAAGAAGTGCTTACTCCAGAAAAATATCGTGTCATGAGAAAGAGCGGTACAGAAAAGCCTTTTTCAGGTAAATATGACAATCATTATGAAAAGGGTATATATTACTGTGCAGGATGTAATACTCCCCTATTTAGCTCGGAAACCAAGTATGACCACGGCACTGGTTGGCCAAGCTTCAAGGCTCCTTTCGATGAAAACTATATCGAATACAGAAAGGATAATTCTTTGTTCATGAGAAGAATCGAAGTGAGATGTGCTGTTTGCGGCGCCCATCTCGGACATGTTTTTGACGATGGTCCAGGTCCAACGCATAAACATTACTGCATCAACTCAGTTAGTCTGGATTTTAAAGAGGCAGAATTAAAACCCAAATCCGGATCCAATCACTCAGAAAAATCTGATGATAGCGCTAAAAAGGTAGCAAAGACGCAGGAAGCGATCTTTGCTGCAGGGTGCTTCTGGGGAGTTGAAGACAAATTCAGGAAGATTCCAGGTGTTGTCTCAACAGAGGTTGGATACACTGGAGGACGCGTTAAGAATCCGACCTATGAGCAAGTCTGCACCGACAAGACAGGTCATGCAGAAGCAGTTAAAATAACATTTGACCCGTCACTGATTAGCTATGAAGGACTTTTGAAAGTATTTTTCAGTATCCATGACGCCACCCAAATAAACCGTCAGGGCCCTGATATAGGCAGACAATACAGGTCAGCCATCTTCTACTTCAACGATGAACAAAAAATGGCTGCTGAAAAGATAATCAAAGAACTTGAGAGTTCAGGTCGCTTTGGCAAATCCATTGCCACAGAAATAGTTCCTGCTTCCGAATTTAATAAGGCTGAGCGATACCATCAACAGTACTATGAAAAGCGAAAAAAGGGCAATAATGGGCAATGCGGAACTGACAGCTGCCTGATATGAATTTAGAGTAAACAGCAATTAGTTAAAACTTAGATATTTTTTCAGCTATAAAAAACTCTGTTACAACAAGCACGATTACTATTTTTCCTTTAGATTCTTATCTGTAACCATGTTATCATACATTCCCATAACACCCTTTACTGTTCCATCTTCTTTGATGATTTTTATGCGGAAATAGTCAATTTCCTTAAACATGAACAAATCATCTGCAAGAGGAATCATCCTATATTTGGGGCGGCCTATTCTCTGATAGAAGAGTTCTCCGTTTTCAAAAGTTATGGTTCTTGGCCCGTATTTTCCTTCATATAGTTTTAAAGTCTCTGGTTTTACTTTGACAGGATTTAATTCTGCTTTTAATGATTCTTTATACCACTCATACCTGAATTTATCATCTTTGTCTTTTGTGCCGGCAGCTAGCTTTTCCAGAGCCTTAAGGTGGGCGGTTTTTAAGGCATCTTTCTGAGGGACCTCAATATGAGGCTTAACTCCTACTCCCTCCCAGTTGGTCTTCGTAATCGGATTTATTGCGCGTCCTTTGGGAACCCAAATTAGAAAGTTATCGTTAATAACCATTAGCCCCCCTGGGTGCGCACCACCTCTTGTAGTATCTCCGACTAGAGTCGCTCTTTTCAGGTTTTTCAAATTATAGCTAAACTCTTCAGCCGCAGAAAAAGTGCGGTTACCGGTCAGCACATAAATATCAATATCAGGAACCTTTTTGCCGGGAACATGAGGCAATGTCCATGTTTGCTGGGTCTCATCACTCGGCCGCCAATAAAAGGTGTTCAAGTGCACCGGCTCATCATCATAAAAGTAGCTTGTCAGCAATTGGATCATTCCTGCGCTTCCCCCACCATTATTCCTGAGATCGATAATCAAGATCTCGCAGTTGGCAAGGAAATTCATTGCAGCCACGGCAGTCTCTCCTGCATATTTAGGATCGGCAAACTGCGTTAAATCAAGATATCCTATATTCCCGCTTAAGATTTTAACTTCGTTGAAGCCGAAGTTTGTTCTCCTTAGTCTTTTAAGCCTTAGTTCAAGAAGCTCTGGGTCGTCCTTGTTCTTTGCTCTCTTTCTCATTCGCTTTACTTCTTCGGGATCGTAGCCCACTCGAATATGTAAATCTTTGCTGATCTCTCTAAGGTCTTTGCCTACTTGATCTGCGAACTCATTGGGGGATGTTATCTTCTTATAGTCTCCTTTTTTAAGCTTCCCTGAAATATGACTGCTCATCTTTTTCGCAGTTTCAGGATAAACATAGTTAGCTTCTAAAATTTTGCCTACTTTTTCTATCACCTGTTCCTGCTCATCTTTGCTTACTTTTAATTCCTTTTCTTGGGTAAATCCATTGAGATTAAGCGCGATGACAATAAAGATTGTCAATAAGACTACAAGGGCAGGATTAAACCTATTTTTGCAGAGTTTCAATTTCTCAATAAAACCGTAATTTTCTTGTTTTTTCATGATCCACCTCTCCTGTTTTTTTTATTTCCCAGAGGGATTTATGTAAATCCGGTTGGGACGCCATAACAATTGTTCCCAATCGGATTCTATGAATTATAAAACCATCGGCATAAATAAATATATTAAAATCCTCTTCTTCTTGATTTTTCCTACTACCTTATACGTCTATCAATTAATATTAGTTGCGAATCTATAATATAAATTAGTTATTAGCATCTCTTCCTATAAATATGTACGAAATTCTGCTTTGTTGGTTTGAAAAACGGGGACCGGCCCCATTTTCCTGCGGAGAAGAGTGAATGGAGAATGGCGTTAAAAATCTGAAGGGAGCCAGGCTATTTCCCAAAATCCTTTCAACAATTTCTTTTCTTTTAAAGTCTTGGAGCATAAAATGTTTACCATAGAAACTGAGGAGCTCTTAGTATTCTAATTCTTTGCATAAATAATTTTGATAATTATTTTTTAAATACCAAAATTTTTACATAAAAGATGAAGTTCTCTTCGCTTATATATCTCGATCCAATCAGGAATACCGTGCGAAATCGGAAACTTTTTTGGCTATTAGTTATTTTTGCCTGGCTTTTCTTAGGTTTGCCTCCGGTTTCATTCTCTCAATACGACTATGTTCCAGGGATGGAGAAGTTTCCGGATATTGACATAATCCATTACAGCCTCCACGCAGAATTTTTTCCTTATACGATAACTGTCAAGGCAAATGCTGTCGTTGAATTTCAAGTGATCGAGGAAAGGACTGATCTTGTTATTTTTGAGATTGACCGCAGGGTTAGAATCCTGAGAGCAAATGATGAAAATGGAAATCCTCTTCGATTCGAGCAGTATGATGATTCTGACTATGTTGTTATATGTCTTGCTGAGCCGATCGAGGAGAAGGAAAGCTCCATAATTAAACTGGATTATGATTGCTACTTTCCCCCGCTTTTGAATAAGAGTTCTAATCCCGAATTTATTAAAGAATCACGCGAAGGCACATATTTTTTCCTACGAAAGTGGTATCCAGTGAACGATTACTTCTGTGACCAGGCACCTGCTGACTTTACTTTCATCCTACCCAAAGATT
>CP070825.1:1050580-1053451 GCA_020344415.1 Candidatus Aminicenantota bacterium | reverse complement strand
GAACCACTTGGAATTGTGAAATAAAACGTACTTCCTTTTTTAAGACCAGGACTTTCAGCCCAAATCCTTCCACCGTGTTTTTCAACAATACGCTTACAAATAGGCAACCCTAGACCACTTGAACCAAAATCGTGACGGGATTCATCAGCCTTATAGAACTCATCAAAAATACGATCAATCTGATCAGTAGTCATACCAATACCAGAATCCATAACTGACACAGTAACGAAATCTCCGTCATCATGTGCATCAACAGTAATGCTACCATCAAGTGGACTATACTTGATAGCATTATTAATAAAATTATTAAACACCTCATTTAGACGTAATTTATCGGCTTTAACAAAAATATTTTCATCAATCTTATTTTCAAGCGTGATGCCTTTTTCATCATACATCAATTGTTGATCTTTGATACTATTCTCAACTACTTCCCATAAGTTTATATCTTCTATATAAAACACAACACTAGATGTATTAAGCTCTGCAAACTCAAGGGTCTTAAGCACAATATTTCTCATGCGATCAATATTTCTATGTAATACTTCAATTAATTCCTTTGATTTAGGATCTTTTTCCGTTTTTTCAAGAAGAGGCAATAAGCCTAAAAGTGGACTCAACGGAATCTTAAGATCATGACCCAGCTGCTGGATAAACTCATTTTTCTGTCTAAGTAGTTTTTGTACCTCAGCGGTTCTCGCTTCGACTCTTTGCTCAAGTTCTTGATTTAATTTAGCAACTTTCCTATGGGCTTTCCTCAGCTCTTCTTCATTCTTCTTTTGCTCGGAGATGTCAGTTATTATTCCAAGGATGGCGAAGTCTTCCTCGTGTTTTATCAATTTTGTTGTAATTATTGCATCTATTTTTTTTCCATCTTTGGTTATAAGTTTATATTCATATGGAGCGATCTCCTCACCATTCATATGTTTTCTGAAAGACGTCTTTATTAGCTCTATAGATTCTGGTGCTATCAAAGTCAAGAAGTCGAAATCAGGAGAGTAAAACTCCTCCCTTTTGTACCCCATGATCTCTTCGCATCTCTTATTGGCATACACTACTCTACCCCTCTTCTTAATAAAAATCATATTTGGCGACTGTTCGGCAAGGTTTCTGAATTTGCTCTCGCTCTTTTGAAGTTTCTCCTCCGCCAGCTTACGCTTAGTAATATCTCTGAACACCACCATGTCTGCTGGTTTTCCGAAGTAATCAATCTTTGCTGCATTTACTTCGAAAGGTATTTTTTGGCCATCTTTCGTAAGTACTCCAACCTCGTAAGGTGCTAGCTTTATTCCTGCCATTCTTTTAATCAAACTTTTTAATAGAATCCTCTTGCTTTTCCCTGTCGCAATCTTTGTTCTAAGGAAATTCTTTCCAAGTAACTCCTCCCTTTTGAACCCAGTTATTTCTTCCACTTTATCAGTGATTTCCAGAAATGTACCCTTTGGATCAACAATAACCACAGGGTCAATCATGGTGTTAAACAATGTTTGAAAATGTTTCTGTGACTCTTTCAACTCTTTTTCTGCGCTCTTCTTCCCAGTGATATCTCTTCCTGTTGCTTGAAAGCCTGTATAATTTCCCGCTTCGTTAAAGATTGGAATCCCATTCCATTCTACTATTCTCCATCCATTTGGTGTCTTCTGTCTGTTTACAAGATCTTTCACCATTTGTTTTATTTTAATCATTTCTTGAATAGCAGCAGTTGTTTTTTCAGCATCCTTAGGATGCAAGTAGTCAACAAACTTAGCACCTAACAGTTTATTTCTCGGTTTGCCCCAAAACTTGCAGGCCTCATCATTCAAAAACGTCCATCTGCCTTCTTTATCAACTTTCATAATGATGTCGCCGGTGAGGTTTGTCACAGTAATATATTCCTCTCTTGATCTTCTAAGCTCTTTCTCTGCTTTCTTACGTTCAGTAATATCTTCAATAACACCAATGGAACCAATAACGTTTCCTTCATGATCTTTCAAAACACTTAAAGATAAATTTACATTTATAAGCTCATTATTTTTTTTAACCATCTTTGTTTCTAGGTGATGCTGCAAACCTTTTTTCCGAATATTCTCTGCACGTATTTTCTGCCATTCCTCAGGTGGATAAAGAGACTCGACAGGTTTCATATGAAAATCTTCTTTGCTCATATCAAGCAGTCTCTCAGCGTATTTATTCCAAGAAATTATCTGTTCGTTTTCATCAGTAAGAGTTATGGCGACTGCAGAGTTTTCAAATATTGTTCGGTATCTTTCTTCAGATGTTTTTAATTCTCTCTCTGTTTCTTTCAGCTTGGTAATATCTTTGATAATACCAACAGAACCTACTGTTTTCCCCTCTTTTCCTCTTAAAACACACAAAGATAACTCGGCATCAAAGCATCCTTGATTTTTTTTAATCATCCTTGTTTCCATACGGTATTTGATTCCTTTTTGCCGAATATTTTCTGCCCTAATTTTCTGCCATTCTTTGGGAGGATACAGGGAACTAACTGATTTTAAATACAACTCGTTTTGAGTCATATTAAAAAGCTCTTCAGAATATTTATTCCAAGAAACAATGCGCTCTTTATTATCTGCCAATGTTATAGCGATAGCATAGTTTTCAAAGATTGTTCGATATTTTTCTTCAACACAACCTAGTTCGTGTTCATTTGTTCTTTTTTCCAAATCTCGAATCATATGACTTGTCTGGTCGGAAGTTTTTTCTATTGATTCATCCGGGGCCTCTAACTCTTCAAAAGTATTTTGAAACATACTCTGCAGTAATCCAATTTTTTCTGCTTCTCTTAATTCTTTTATTATATCAGGTTCTTCCTTCATTAGAACCATCTCCTAATTATTTTACAAAAATAACAGATTTTAAATTAACGTACAT
>CP070825.1:1027247-1050480 GCA_020344415.1 Candidatus Aminicenantota bacterium | reverse complement strand
GCTTGTAGGTTTTTTCCCTGGTTTAGGTTTGTATATCGCTAAATAGCCACCGCCAGAGCAGATGGAGACTCCGTTAGCAAAGAGGCCGTTTGTCCACGGAAATGCATTACTGGTATGGAGCAGGCTTGCAATGTTACCGGCGCCATCGATAACGCTAATATGGCAGCTGCCAGTAACAGGAACATCTTGGTCGAGAGGAAGATCTGGTCTGACAGCATAGACCTGACTCTCACTTTCTTTTTTCTTGCTTCTTCTAAAGCCATTGCTGATGCGTATCATCTCGTAAAGAGACTCGGCTGAATCGGTGGGCGGTCCAAGTTTCTCTAAATCCAGTTGTTCCATCCTTTTGAGTGCGGTTATGAGAAAGGGTCCTCCACTGACAACTTCGTATCCCCTGTAACTTCCCCATTGAGGCTCCAGCCAGGATGCCTGGTAGGATTCGAAGTCCCCACGGTTCAAAGTACTTCCTAATCTCTGCACCACTTTGCAATGCTCTTCTGCGAAATCTCCGCGATAGAAGAAATCACTTCCTTCTTCGGAGAGGCGCTCGAGAGTGTCGGCTGCTCTCTTCTGATACAGCATTTCACAGGGCCTGGGCAATACATTCTGAGGCATGAAGATTTCCCGACCCTGCTGAGTCTTTCCAACAAGGTGACTCTGGACAAAAACCTCTCCCCAGAGAAACGGAAATAGCTCAAAGCCATCCCGTGCATAGCGGATTGCCGGTTCCATAAGCTCTTTGATGGGCTTACCCCCATGCTTTTTATAGGCTTCTTCAAACCCAGCCCAAAAACCCGGCACAGAAACGGCGCGCCCTGTCTTCACATCCACAGAAGAACCTTTATCTAGAGGAGTCTGCGGTGCCTTCCAGCCTGCGTCTACACAACTGATTTTTCCACTGGCTGAATCATAATAGAGCAGAGTGAAGATGCCGGTTATCCCTGTCATATGTGGTTCAACGACAGTCTGAGTGATAGAGGCACACAGAGCTGCATCACAGGCATTCCCTCCTCGTTTCAACACTTTCACCGCCTCCCTCGAGGCTAATGGATGAGAGCAGATAGCTATTCCTCTACGACTCGATGCAGGGGCTTTACGGCCAAAATGGGCTTCATAGATAAGTTTTTTCCTTTCTTCTTCAGTAGTGATGCCAGCGCTTTTCAATGGAGCCTGTTGGCCTGAGACCTCTGTGCTCAACAATCCAACATAGTAAGCACTGGTAATCGATGCGCCTGCCAGTGCCCTTTTAAGAAAAGTCCTTCTATCATACCTCATAAGCTTTCCTCCTTAAAAAATGGTCAGGTATACCTTCTTGTTTTATCAGGGTTTCTTCAACTTTAGTGAAGTTTTATCCTATCTGCTCGATGAAACCGAGAGCAAACGTTTTAATAGACTCGCCAACAATAAAAAATTGATGGCAACTCCTGATAAATGTAAAAGCTATTCTTTATGTTGATCAAACCAGCTAATCACGTGTTGTATCTTAGATATATGATGACTAGGACGCGCTCCAATACCGTGAGATTCATTCGGAAACCTAACGAGCACAGCTTCTACTTTAAGCTGCTTCAAAGCCTGGTAATACTGCTCTGATTCTGAAATCGGGCATCTCCAATCCACTTCTCCGCACATGATCATGGTGGGTGTTTTCACATTTTTTACTACTGATAAAAGAGAGCGTTTTTCGTAATGTTCGACGTGATCCCAAGGGAACCCAGGGAACCAGTACTTATGCCCAAAGCTTGCTATATCTGCCGTGAGAGTCCAGCTGTACCAGTTTATCACAGGGTACTGCGTGACAGCTGCACGAAACCTATCTGTCCGGCCTATCATCCAGCAGGTCAAAACACCACCGCCGCTTCCCCCTGTCACGTAAAGTTTTTCTTTATCAATATATCCTTTGGCAATGACGGCATCCACTCCTGAATTCAGGTCGTAAAAGTCATCGCCGGGATAGGCGTGGTGAATCAAATTGCCGAACTCTTCACCGTAGCTGGTGCTTCCTCTTGGATTTGTGTAAAGGACAACATAGCCGCTTGTCGCCATAAACTGCATCTCGAGCTCGAAGCGGTCGCCATAATTAGCAAAGGGACCTCCATGAATTTTTATTATCAAAGGATATTTCTTAGAAGAATCAAAATTAGGCGGCTTTATAATCCATCCGTGTATTTTTCGACCGTCCTTAGATGAGTCGTACCATATTTCTTCAACTTCTCCGATAGCTTTATATGCGAGGATATCTTCATTGACCGCAGTTATCACCCGAGCTTTAGGATTGGTCGTCATACCAACAGCAATATCTGAAGGGATATCTGGACGAGTATATGCATAGGCAAAATTACCATTCTTTGCTACTGTAAATCCTCCTCCAGCAAGGCTCTCTGTCAAAATCTTTCTTTTACCCTTTAGATTAGTGAAAGCCAATTTGGTATTTCCTTTATCGTCATAGGTAAAATAGATGCCTTTACTGTCGCTGGTCCAAGCAACGCTTCTTATGCTTCTGTCGAGGTTTTTAACGATAACACGAGAGTCGCTCCCATCGCGGTTCATAAGATAAAGCTTTGTTATCTGGTAGCCTTGATATCTGTCATCGAACCCTGTGCAGGCAATATATTTTCCATCTGGGGAGACAGCGGGCGAACCATCCGGCCCCCTTCTGTCTGTAAGGGCTTTCATCGTACCGTCTGCAACTGCAAATTCAAAAATTTCTGAATCCAATATTTCATATTCCCAGTCGTCTCTGCGGTTGGCCGAGAGGATGATATATTTGCTATCTGGTGTCCATTGAATAACCCCACCGAATATCGCAAAAGGATGGTGAAAATTTCCCTTGGAAATCTGTCTGGGTGTCCCTGCCTCTGCCGGCATGACAAACAGATGCATGTAGCCCATACCGACTTTATATCCGATGCCATCAAAGCGGTAGAAGGATTTATCAATAACAGTTGCAGGCTTTGCCCACTTTGCACCAGGAGGGGCAGGAGGCAGCTTGACTATTGTAGGCGGCATTGCAGGGATAATCGATGAAAAGGCAATATATTTTCCATCTGGAGACCAGGAAATTCCGCTCGGAGGGAATACCAAATTCGTTAATTGAACGGTCTGGTCAGTATCCATCCAACGCTTCCAGATCTGGGGTTTGCCGCTTCTGTCGGAAACATAAATTATCATATCGCCATTAGGAGACCATCTGGGAGAATTATCGCTGTAAAGTCCACTTGTTAGGGGACGATGACCTGTTCCATCAAAATTTATGATCCATAGATTGGAATATCTTTTATCAGTCATGATATCTGCGAAACGGCGGACATAGATGATTTTCGTGCCATCTGGTGAAATTTGGGCATCTGATGCATCTTCAAGGTCAAAGTAATCGTTCAAAGTAAAAAGCTTCGACTGATCCTGGGCTTTCATGGGAAAGGTAAAAAGCCCTGTAATCAAGCAAAGCACCAACAAAGATTTGGCAAGGTTTTTTCTCATAAGACTCCTCCTTGTTATAAATAGATTTAATAATCTTTATATAAAAATGAGTAGGATATATATATTTTTTGGAAGCGATTGCTTCATTCCTGCACAAAAGCTTATAACATAGGAAATATTCGCTGTCAAAAAAACTCTAATTTCTTTATCTATGCGGACGTTCCCGAGAGGGACACTCTTTCTCTCCTATATTCAGAAAGAAACCTGAATAGAAAGGGTATCCCCGCATGGAACGTCCCCATTAAACATTAAAGAGAGAACTGAACGCATAGATCCCTGCGCTGACTTCGAAAACGGCAAAGCCATTTTCTGTCCGCAAAAATTTGACTCCTTCCGATTCAGCTGCAGGCTTCCCTCCTTCCGTAATTTTTGAAGCATCGTCGGTTGGCACAAAAACCGTTGCTGTCGTGTTTGGAGGAATAGTGATATTCATGGTTATCTTGCCATCCTTGACTTCCCAGCCACTTATAATCCTGCCATGTATAGAATTATATTCAGCCTTAACAAATTCAAGCCCTTCGCCAGGGAAAGGATGAATTCTAAAATGTTTGTACCCTGGCGTCTTTGGATCAAGGCCAATTCCCGCCACAAAACGATAAAGCCACTCTCCTATTGAACCAAACGAATAGTGATTAAAGGAGTTCATTCCTGGATCCTGAAATTCCTTCGCTTCTGTCCATCCGTCCCATCGCTCCCAAATGGTTGTGGCTCCTTGCTTAATGGAATAACCCCATGAGGGAAAGGTATCATTGAGCAAAAGGCGGTAGGACACATCAGAATATCCCATCTGGGTCAGCACAGGATTGAGAAGGCCTGCACCTAGGAACCCTGTTGAGAGGTGCCAATCGCGCTTTTTGATATTCTTCACGAGGTGCTCTGCGGACTTTTGCCGAAGTTCTTTAGGAATAAGATCCATAGCGAGAGACAGAAGATACCCAGTCTGTGTCTCGCCTTTTATCCGGCCATCAGATTGAACAAATGCCTTCTGATAAGAAGTCTTGATCTTCTGAAATAGTTTGTCATACTGCAGGGCTTCTTTTTCAAGGCCGATCGCCTTCGCCATGAAAGACATGAGTTTAGCATCATTGGCCCAATAGGCTGTTCCTATTAGAGTCTTGAGTGTATTAGCTTTTATAGAGAGCCAATCGCCGTAATTGTTTCCTACCTTTTTCCTGCGGATCAAATCTGGGTTCGCTTCCAAGATAAAATCCATCCATTTAGTCATGGCTTCCCAGTGCTTCTCTATGACGCGAGTATCTCCATATACCCGGTATATTGTCCAAGGAACGATGATTCCCGCATCTCCCCATCCAGGAGCCGCTTCAAATCTCATAAGGGTTTTATCGTTAAGGCGTGGGGCAAAATCTGGAAACGCCCCCTCTTCTGATTGGGCATCCTCCACATCTACCATCCACTTGGTGAAGAAAGCGGCAACGTCCATGTTAAAAGTAGCTGTTCTAATGAATATCTGGGCATCACCCATCCAACCAAGGCGTTCATCACGCTGGGGGCAGTCAGTCGGTATACTGATATGATTTCCCCGCTGGCTCCAGTTGATATTTTCAAAAAGCTTGTTAACCATTGGATCGGAACACTTAAAATTTCCTGCAGGTGGAGTTACTGAATGAACAACGCATCCTGTTACAGTATCTTTTGTAGGGATCCCAGGGAATCCTTTGACTTCAACATACTGGAATCCATGAAAAGTGAAACGCGGCTCGAAAATCTCTACGCCCTCACCCTTAAGCACATATGTGTCTGTCGCTTTTGCTTGACGGAGATTGGCAGTATAAATATTCCCCTTTGAGTCGAGCCTTTCGGCAAAACGCAGAGTTATTTTAGTACCCGCTTCTCCTTGCACCTTTAACTTCACCCATCCAGCGATATTCTGGCCCAAATCGAAAACATACAATCCCCTCTTCGGCTCAGTAATATTTACTGGGATGATATATTCAGTAACGCGGACCGGTTCTGAAGGTTGAGCAACCAGACTCGCTGAGGGCTCTTCAACCACCACTGCAGGATTCCACGCTTTATCATCGAATTTGGTAGTGTCCCATCCGGGCATTTCTTTTCGTGCATCATAATGCTCGCCCATCAACAGATCGGAACTGACAATAGGGCCATCTGAACACTTCCAGTCCCCGTCTGTTACAATAACCTGATTCGTGCCGTCATCATAATCAACCTCGAGCTGCAGAAGCAGGCTATTCTGAAGCCCGTAGTTTCCTCGTTGTTTTCGCCATCCCAAGTATCCGCTGTACCAACCGTCCCCCACAACAGCACCGAGAGCATTCTTGCCTTTCTTGAGGGCTGATTTGACATCATATGTCCGGTACTGAATTCGCTTATTGTAATCTGTCCATTCCGGAGCAAACACATCTTCTCCTACGGCTTTGCCGTTGATGTGCAGCCTGAAAATGCCCCGTGCAGTTACATAAACAACCGCCCTTTTAACAGACTTATCGAGAGTGAATGTCTTCCGAAACCAAGGAGGGGGCGGACCGGGTGCCAAGTCTTTAGGCTTTGAAGAAAGCGATTTTCTTTCCATGGCAATCCATGAGGCTTTCCAATCTTTGTCCTCAGGAAGCCCCATGGTCCATAGTGCCGAGGTACTGAAATCGCTCTGGGTACCGTCCTTATCCCAGACACACACCTTCCAGTAACATCTCTGGCGGGAATCAAGTCTTTTTCCTTTATAGACTATCTGGTTGGTGCGATCGCTCTCAATTTGTCCAGTATCCCAGAGGTCACCCTTATTTTTTTCGAGATTCTCCTCACTGGAGGCAGCGATTATCCTGTAGGCTGTCTGTTTCTGTCCGCGCACAGAAGATTCGAGCAACCAGCTTAGGCGCGGGCTGGAAATATCTATTCCGAGTGGATTTTCTAGATATTCACATCTGAGTTTTGTGACTTTCAATTCACTTTCCTCCCCTGGTGTGCATGCTGAAGAAAAAGCAAGCACTAGAAAGATGACAGTCATAGTCCATACCTTCATTTTTCCCTCCCTGAGACAATTTGTGCTTGTTACAAATCATCTCTATTCACCCTCTCTTTCATTTCCATTCCTTCTCTCATTTTAGCTGAATATTTGCTGAACATTGAGGATGTTCTTTAGTTTTGGTCAAAGTTTTTTTCTCTTTGAAGCCCATAGAGTCGCAAACACAAACCAGCTAAGCGAAGAAAAGAAGAAAATCCATTTATATGTTTCTATACTATATTTTCCTAAAAAGTGCAGGAGCGGTGAAACCAGGCAAAGGATTAAACTGGTTATTGCAAGTATAGCAAAAAAGGAATTCCTCATGTCCTTTCCTCACTCTCGAATCGATCCAGTGACTTCTTTTTGCGCTCTCCTATCTGAAGAAGAGTATAGAAAACAAGAGCGATGATATAACCCGGCAGCCAGCGGAAGAAAAGATGGAATGGCATGAAATAACATATCGCCAAAGTTCCCATCCAAACGAGCATAGCTTTCCAATTAAACTGCCAGTTCCGCTTCTCCGCTTGAAACTGCTCAATCTTGAGCAATGGGAATACCCAGTGTTCAGCCAAAACGATAGCTCCAATCGGCATCAACACCAGCCCATAAATCGCCACATAATTCAGTAATCTCATAAAAAAAACAGGAAAACAGGAAAGAACGGTCGTGGCTAAACCAGCAAAAAGAGTGATCTTCCATCTCGGCCAATTGGGTGTGATGACTTGAAGCGCAAGACCTGCACGGTAGAGTGTCGGATTAGCGGTTGTCCATCCGGCGATAAAAACACCTGCTGCCCCTGCCAGGCCAACAGCCTCGTAAGCCATCAAACCAGGATGCATTTCACGCGAAACAGCTGCGACCATGATACCTGAACAGATCCAGGCAAGAAAATGGCCGAGATACATTCCAAATGCAGAATAGAAGCCATACACCCACTTCCTGGCATATCGAAACAATGCCATATCGGACAGGCCAATATGCATGGCCAGATTGCAAAACCAAGCAAAAAACATAATATGCCAGACATGGAACTTCTCCTGGCCCTCGGCGGCTACTCCATTCCAGATTTTTGTCTTAGCGATTGACCAGAAATTATCGAAATTCGAATGGACGCCTAGTCTGGGCAACATGGCAATGGCTCCAGCCAAAAACAAAACAAATATCCAAGGGGAACAAACCTGCGCAAATCTGCTCAGTTTTTCAAAGCCCAAAACAGCCAAGACAGTAAAGATCATTCCAATAGTCAAGGTTAACAATACCCATTCTATGCTATTGGGAAATAGGTCAGTGAGAGAGGGAATCTCTATTCCCAAGGCTAACCCTAATGCCGTGGCGGACACAGCAATCATGGCTCCAGCAAGAATGCAATAGAGGACTGCATTTGCAAAGTTGTAAATCAGGTTAAGGCCAGGCCCTGCGATCTTCCTTAGATACCAATAGAGAGTCAATCGTGTTTGAGTGGCAATCGGTGCACAAATGAAACTCCAGGACAGGACAGCAAGAAGATTTCCTGCTAGAAGGCCAATTATTAAATCCAGCGCCTTAACCCCGTGAAGAACAAAAAACGCTCCTATAACAAACTCAGTTGCAGCGACATGTTCTCCTGCAAAAAGGCCTGCAAAACGGCTGCCATTCTGAAGTTTATCAGGGATAACTGGCTCTCGATCAAACTCGTAAAGCTTATCCATACGGGAAGCGAGTTGAGATGAGATCCGATTCACGCCCTAGCTTTCTCTTTTAGAAAAAGGGAAAAAAAGGGGACAGTCCCCTTTTTATCTTTTTGGTCAATAATACTTATCTAATGATAGACAATCAAGTCCTAAAAAGGAGGGAGAGGCTGCTTTTTTATAAGATAAGATTGCTTTGCTTCGCTCGCAACAGAGGATTGCCACGCTCCCTTTGGTCTCTCGCAATGACAAAGGAATAGAAAAAGGGGACTGTCCCCTTTTTATTTTTCTATGATTTTGTATTCGTAATACTGCATGCCTCGCATTTTGTCTAAAAGATAAATCCTGTCTTTCTGGATTCTAATATCGTCCACAAATTGATTGAGTTGAAGCTTGCCCAACAAAATTCCGTCAGGCGCATAAACCTCTAGTTGATACATATCCGTTTCCCTCACATCTGTATTTCCCTCTACAGACATCTTCATATTCCTGACTCCGCCCGGTTCCACCATTACCTGGACATTTGCCGCGACACGCTCATCCTCTTTTATCTGTCTCTTAAGCGTAACAACCCAAATTCTACCCTTACCATCAATAGCAATTCCGCTGGAACATTTTTTCATATCAGGGGCCTGAATCATTCTATTCCCACCGCTTCTTATATCTCTTCCCTTTTTTGGTGATGTTGTATCATAGTTGAGTTTTCGATCAGATATCCAATGGATTTTTCCGTCAGAAGAGTACTTCTCTATCCGATTCTGGTAATCAAAAGAAATGTATATATTGTTGTTCTTATCCACTGTATAGTGAAACTGGTTTCCCATCCTGTTCATCATAAAATCCTTATAATCTCTCTGTTTTCCGAACTCTTTCTTGACATCGCCCTCCAGATTTAACACTTTTATGAGATTGGGAAGATCTTCATCCTCGTTCATGCCTCCAGGTCCAATCATCATGAAACCTCCGCTTCCCATAATCATATCACCCGATTTAGTAACTTTTATTGGACCGATTCCAATCTTGGTCATCTGTATGGTTTTATGGTCAGTTCCATCTGGGTTTAATACCTGGATCCTTTGATTTCCTGAATCCGCAACATACAAATATCCTTCAGAATCCACATCTAGAGACAGAGGATATTGAAATTCAGCGGGTCCCTGGCCCTTTCTCCCTATAGAAGCTATGAATTTGCCGTCAGGAGCGAATTTCTGAATCCGATGGTTTCCAGTGTCCAGAATATACATATTCCCCTGGGTGTCGAAAACAATATCAGAAGGCAAGTAAAACAGTACGTTTTCATCTTCCGATTCGATATCTCCTACTGCTTTAACAAACTCCAGGGAGACCTTGGGCTGCTTTCCCCACTTCCCAGCTTTTTCATTGTGAACGACCCGAACGCCATCCACGGTCTCAACTTTTTGTGAGTACGCATATGAAACCATTAATACGAATAAGACCGCAATTGAATAGGTGCCAATCAATCTTAGGGATTTATTCATTATAAATCCTCCTTTTTTTATTCTAACCAATCAAACAGCAAAAATGTTGCAATTTCCAGTTTTTCCGTTTTCAGTCTTTCATGTTTTGGATGATTTTCTAGATAAAAAATCTCTACTACTCGAGCCTTTTCAATTTGCTTTTTCCAAGAGAGAAGAATAAAAGCGCGAATAACCAACTGAGAACTATGTGCATAAATTGGGCATAGGTAAAACCCTTTATATTAAACGCTTTTAAAATCATAGTAGATCCAATGAAGATTATGATAGAAGCGTGAGCGAGTATCATTATGTTTAATACAAGCTCTGCTGACTTTTCTGAATAGGCAGGCATTAAGAGAAAAAGCCCTAGCGCAAAAACCACATAAGCCGCAGCCACAATCGTTGTCAATCCAGTGTAAGCCAATACTGTGGCAAAAGAGGTTTCAGGAACTCTGTGTAAAGACCCGATTGCCATCAGTATCGCGATGGGAACGACCACCATTAAACCGTGAATCAACCTTGCTTTGACAACTTTATTCTCTCCAAAGGGAGCCCTTCTGAAAATAAAGAGGGCTTCTTTTCCCCGAAGCGTGACTTCTCCAACCACAAATACAGCCACTATAGGAAGCATGAATTGAGCCATTAAAAGGGCATCCCTGGGGGTTTTTGCCTCTGTAAAAAAGATGTTTACCAAGACAAGTATGCATATGATATAGATGATCTTCGAAATATTCTGAAATCTTCGACTGTAATCCTTGAAGATTGAAGCTAAAAGGGTGCCGAAAGAACCACCACCTCCTATATTCCTAATAGTTTTATAGAAAACTCCATCTAGTTTGGCACTCGAAGCAGAGAAAGAAACAGTTTCCAGACTATAGGCATGCTTTGCCAAATATGTTCCCAGCCATAGGGCCGCTATAAAAAAAAGAATGACCCCGGCGAATCTGGCTAGAGTCTCGAATCCTCCTGCAACGATATTACCTGGATTAGATGCATAACCTGCGATCACTTTTGTTCCCCACGAACTGGGTAATAGATTAAGGATCGCCTTAATCACCCCAGCCCTCTCTGGATCAGCAATAGCCTTTAATAACCCTCCACCCATCATTGCGTACATGAGTGCAACAACCGGTAAAACGACAACAAAGGAGAGAGCCTTTCCGATATCCCTGCCGCGGGCGGTTCTTCCAAGCTTTGTCCTTAAAATTGCGGTGGCCACAACGCCGATCCATATTGCGGACAGCAGTGTAACAATGCAAATAATGAGGGATACGACTATTTGCAAAAAGTTTATCCCGAGCGGTTTTAGAATAGCCAGGAAAAGCCCTATGATCAGCGCAATACCGATAGCATAGAAAGGTATTTGACCTAAATATTTCCCCAGCAAAACATCGCTCGGCTTGACTGGCGCAGAAAGGAATATCTCTTGCTGTTCAGGTTTCACCTCCTTTAAAGCCATGCTGATAGGGAATGTCAAAAAAAAGAAAAAAGCCATGAACAGCATGACCTGCAGCAGCGCAACAGCAGCCTGGGACAGCATACGAGCGATGACCTCGTCAACGAATAAGCCGACAAAGGCTGGAGCAAGGTAGGCTATATACACTACAAAGAAAGCTAACATCAGATAGGGGAAAAAGCGCCTGATAGCCCGGAAACCACTTAAGCCCATGCGATATTCATTCTTTGCTACTACAAGCCATTTATTCATTCGCTTCCTCTTTGCTCCCTCCATGCCAAGAGTTCCTTTTCACTCACTCCACCGGTTATGTCGATGAACGCCTCTTCCAATGTTTTGGTATTTGTCTGAGCTATGATCTCATCTACAGTGCCTAGTGCAATGAGTCTGCCCTGATTGATGATGCCTATCCGATCACACAGTTCTTCCACGATAGGCAGGATGTGGCTGCATACGAAGATAGTCTTCCCTGCTTCATCAGCTAATCCTTTTATTAGGTCCTTTACCATAAGGGCAGAACGGGGGTCCAGCATTGTAGTGGGTTCATCAAAGAACAGAATAGGTGGGTCGTGAACCAGGGCTGCTGCGATCAAGACTTTCTGTTTCATGCCCCGACTATAGCCTTCCAACAAATGGTTCCGCCTGTCATGAAGCCCAAAGAGCTCTAATAAATCATCAATCCTTTCACGAAGAATATCACCTGATAAATCGTACAGGGCTCCCATGAATTCTAAAAACTCAAAGGCACTGAGCTTCTCGTATAATCCAGGCGATTCAGCAAGCAAACCAGTAATCCTCTTCACCTCTGCTTCATCTTTGATGATGTCAAGGCCATTTACAGAAGCAGTACCGCTTGTCGGTTTAACGATGCCGTTCAGCAGGCGAACAGTCGTTGTCTTGCCCGCACCGTTAGGACCTAGGAGACCAAAGGTTTCGCCTTCATAGACCTCGAGATCGAGCTCATCTACAGCCTTGATCTCTCCTCCCTTGCCATAATACTTGGATAGCTTGTCAATTCGGATCAAAACTTTCATTGTCTATTCCTTCCATATTAATTAACAGAACTGGGAACATTTCCCTAACATTGGACGTTCTCCCAAGGGACACTCTGCCTCGTTATCTCACCTCATTTAATCATATATGTATATATACGTCTTTTTTTCTTGACTGGGTGTCTCTTTGGGGAACGTCCCCCTTTGTTTGATTTAAAAACCACTCTGAAAAGGATCATGTTCATCCAGGATGAATTGGTGGATGCCTGTTATAAAAGCAGAGCCCGATATTCGTGGGATAGCTCCTTTATAGGACCCGACGTGGACAGCCTTTATAAGCTGCCCAGTGAATTTTGTCCCATAGACGCCTTCGTTAATATATTGTTCATTCAACTTCAGTTTGTCAGATTGTAATAGATAGGCCATCTTCGCTCCTGTGCCAGCCCCACAGGGTGACCGATCCAGACTCCCTGTGCGAGAAATCACGGCATTTACTGCACGCTTATCTTCGATTTCTTCATAGAGCAGGGCTAACTCAATTGTTTTAATATCAGGATGTTCGGGGTGGCTGACTTTGAAGCTTCTATTAGCTGCCTCCAAAACCTTTACTCCAAGATCCACTAACTCAGGGATGTTATCTTGCGCCACCTTCATCCCTAGCTGCTTCATATCGAGGAGAACAAAAAATACAGCACTGAAAACAAGGCTGACCTTCAGAGGAGAATCAGAGCCTATGTCTAGAAGGGCATTATCTGTATGGACAAAGGCAGGATTTGTCTGAATGGCCAAGGATTCCAACTTCTCCTCTGAATATTTTGGCTCGAGGTCGATCAGGCCTGCTGGAGTGTCTAGTTTAATGACTTTTTTTTCCTCTGACTGCTGAATAATCCCGGTCTCGAGAAAGGCAGCCCCCACCCCGATCGCGCTATGGACACACATGCTGAGATAGCCTGAGCTGGTCAAGAAGAATACTCCTGCATCTGCTTGGGATTCGGTTGACTCTGTGATGACAGCTCCAAACATTCCTGTGCGACCTCTAGGTTCAAGCATTAGCACCCTTCGCAAATGGTCCAGATTGGATTGAAAATAATCCATCTTCTCTTTCATCGTTTTCCCAGATAACACAGGAATCCCGCTTGTTATTATCCTTGTTGGACCGCCCTCAGTGTGCGTATCAATCGTGTTAAATATATTTTTAACCTTCATTTTCTAGTTCTCCCAAATAAAATGAATGATCCAAATTAATTAACCTGGATTATTCATAAAAAATGACGTCTGCGGCAACCTCGACTCGTGAATAATACATGTTCACTCAATTATTTGTATTTTTATAAATCATCCACTTTATAAATAATCTAGGTTAGGGTTTGAACACGACCTTAATAGCTTGACCTTCGAATGAACGACTGAATCCTTCTTCCCACTGCTCTAACGGAAGGATATCGGTAACCAATGGTTTTGCCAGTATCTTTCCCTGAGAAAATAGCTTGATGGCTGCATCCCAGGCCGTATATTTCTGGCTGAAGGAACCAATAACTTTAATTTCTCCGTACAAAACCTTATCCAAGTCAAAAGAGATTGGATGGCCAAAAATGCCTATCTGGGTATATTTGCCCTGCCTTCTCAGAAGGTCAAGGCAGCTTTTTGCAGCGTCTTCAGAACCCGAGCATTCCAAAGCGACGTCCACACCTTTTCCTTCGGTCATTTCCTGAACCATTTCTGAAAGATTCTCTTTGGAAATATTGACAGTGACATCGGCTCCCAACTCTTTTGCAAGCACTAGTCTTTTTACATCTTTCTCCAGTCCGGTAATAATCGCAATTCCACCATTGGCTTTAACATATTGGACCGAGAAAAGCCCCATCGCACCTGCGCCTGTGATTAGCACAATGTCTCCGGTGTCTATTCCAGTCAGTTCCTGAATTGCATGATAAACGCAAGCTGAGGGGTCAGATAAGGCAGCAGTAATGAAATCCACATTGTTTGGAAGAAGATGGACTCTTTCCTCAGGGATAACACAGTAGTTGGCAAAGGCTCCATCGAATGCATATCCAGTGGCTTTTCTCTCAGTACAAAGGTTGTAATTCCCAGTCATGCAGTAGCGGCAGTGTCCACAAACCAAACGGGAATTCTCAGCTGTCACCCGCTCTCCGCCCTTGAAACGCGTGACGTTCTTGCCGACTTCGGTGATTATCCCTGAAAATTCATGGCCGATGATAAAAGGCACTCTTGTGGGGATTCCAATATCCCAATTGTATATATGGAGGTCTGAACCGCAGATACCTGCCGCTTCAACTTTAATCTTAACTTCATTAGCTTCCACATTTGGCTCGGCAACATCTCGCAATTCAATATTTCCTTTCCCTTCAGCGTATTTAACTACTGCTTTCATTTCTCTTGCCTCCTTTCTTTATTATATTGGTCCACTCATCTTGTGATGTCGAACACATCATTATATAACAATTTTAATTTTATCATTTGAGATGCCTTTTCAGAAATTCAAGGACCACGCTCTCCATCTCTTTCTTTGCTTCGGAATCTCTAATACCGTGTCCCTCATTCTCGAAGATTTTCAATTCATATTCGTGCTTCAATCTCTTCAAGGAATCTGCCAGCTTATATGCCTGAGTCACAGGAACCTCGTCGTCCTTTTCTCCATGAATGATGAGAACGGGGCATCTTAGCTTATCGACATGTGCGACAACAGAAGCCTGCCTATAGGCTTCTGGCACCTGATCAGGTGTTCCCCCAAAGGATTCCTTGAACATTTTTGCAATCTGTTGCAATCCGGGGCTCTGACTGTCTTTAATGTACTCATACCATTCTGCAAAATGGGCTACTCCCCAACAGTGGATGATCGCAAATGCATCGGTTCTCATCGCTGCCATAACTCCCAAAAACGACCCATGACTATCTCCAAAATAGACTATTTTGTCTCCATCAACAAAGGACATCTCTGATACATATTCGAAACATGCTATAACATCATCTATAGCTTTCTCTTCAGGTTCCATTCTGTAATCTGTGGAAAACACAACGAATCCTTCTCGCAGCAACAACTCGGCGATACCCCAGTCGAGCAATTCACGAGTATATTCCTTGTTATTCCCAAATCCCCCATGAATAAATATGACTGCCGGAAAACGACCAGCACCAGGGGGGCAACGAAAGCATCCATATAAATCAGTACGATCAGCAGATTGAAAAGTTACGTCCTGAGGTTTTTTGCCCATAATTTCCGTTATCCTGGCTATTTTTTGTTTTTTATTTTTAGGTCATATTATTTCAGTGGCAGAAAAGCTATAGCACAGTAAGATTATGAAGTCAAAATAAGTACCGAACGTGCTTGGGGACAGATCTTACTTTTTGCCTTTCTTAAGAGAGTCTTTACTAATTCTTACTCTCTGACTTAAAACAAAAAGAGAAGAGCATAAAAGAATGCGGTCGATAAAAAAGGTAAAAAGCAAGCCCCCTCCAAATTGACAAAACAACTTATTGACTTTTCAAAGGCACTAATTCAAAATTCATTCGAAAATGATATTTCACGGAGGACATTCAATGATCAAGAAATATTTATTACCCTCTGCAATAATTGTGGTATTGGTGCTAGTAATTTTCAGCTGTACTAGCGAAAAACTAAATTTGGAATCTGCATTAGAAAGTATTACTGCAGAAGACTTATCAAAAGATGTGGCTATACTCTCATCAGATGAATCTGAAGGGCGGGCCCCTGCTTCAAAAGGAGAGGAAAAAACCATAGCTTTTTTAAAGCAAGAATTTGAAAAAGTTGGCTTGAAACCCGGAAACGGCGAAAGTTACTTCCAGGAAGTACCCATGGTGGTCATAACAGCAGACCCGCAGGCAAAACTGGAAATAAAAGGCAAGGGAAAAGTGGCTCAATTTGCCTATGGCAATGAATTCATGGCAACGACATTGAGAGTAGTGGAGAAGTCTTCACTCGATAATTCAGAAATGGTTTTTGTCGGATATGGAATCATCGCACCCGAATACAACTGGAATGATTATGAGGGCATTGATGTACACGGAAAGACTGTCGTTATTCTTGTCAATGATCCTGGATTCGCTACAAAAGACCCAGAACTCTTCAATGGACGAGCTATGACCTATTATGGACGCTGGACCTATAAGTTCGAAGAAGCTGCCAGGCAGGGGGCGGAAGGAGCTTTGATCATCCATGAAACAGAACCTGCGGCGTATCCTTGGGCTGTTGTTAAAAACAGTTGGTCTGGTCCTCAATTTAACTTAACAAGTGAGGATGACAACCTCTCCCGTTGCGCTGTTGAAGGATGGATAACGCTTGAGACTGCAAGCTGGCTCTTTGAAATCGCAGGCCTAAATTATGACGAACTAAAACTTTCTGCAGCTAAACCGGGCTTTAAAGGTATTCCTATGGGGTTGAAGTCATCATTGACATTAAATAACACCATAAAACGGACAGAATCAAGAAATGTCGTAGCGCTCTTGCCGGGGTCTGAGCGTGCTGATGAATATATAATATATATGGCACATTGGGATCACTTTGGTATTGATCCGACTCTTGAAGGAGACCAAATCTTCAACGGAGCACTCGATAACGCAACAGGGACAGCAGCTCTGATTGAACTGGCAGAAGCATTCATAAAACTCGAATCGCCGCCTTCTCGCTCGATTGTTTTTCTTGCTGTAACAGGCGAAGAGCAGGGATTACTGGGTTCCGGGTATTACGCAGCTCATCCCATATATCCCCCGGCTAAAACAGCGGCTGCTATCAATATGGATGCTCTGAATATCTATGGCAAGATGAAAGATATCACAGTCATTGGCTACGGGAATTCAGAGATGGATGAATATGTCGAGGAAGCAGCTGCGGAGCAAGGGCGAAGGGTTCGTCCTGACCCGACGCCAGAAAGAGGCTCGTTCTATCGATCGGACCATTTTCCATTTGCTAAACAAGGCATCCCTGCTCTTTATACAAGTTTTGGAATTGACCATGTCGAACACGGGGAAAAGTGGACTCAGGCTAAGCTGGAGGAATACCTGGCAAATCATTACCACAAACCATCTGATGAATACGACCCGAATTGGGACCTCTCAGGTGCAATCGAGGATCTGCGACTGCTTTTCAAAATCGGTTACAGGCTGAGCACTGAATCCACTTTTCCGAATTGGAAGGAGGGCACAGAATTCAAAGCAAAAAGAGATGCAGATATGAAGGCTGTAAAGGAGAAACCAGAGAATCACACTCCCTGAGCAGCTCATAGAAAACATGAGCTTGCGCAGCCTGTTCAGCGCGAAGAGAGGAATCTCTGCCGCTCCTCACAATGATAAAGTCATGTCGGACCATGACGAAATAAAGACGCGAGTTCGCTATCCCATCACCCAGGAAATCCCTCCAGAGCTACTGCAAACCGAGGTTAATAAACTAGAGTTGATGCAAAGCAAGCCTTTGCTTTTCCGCTTCTGGGGTCATCTAAAAATCAGTGGACCAGGTTTCATGGATTCCGCATTGACACTAGGAGCTGGAACCTTGACAGCAGCCATGCTATCGGGAGCCACCTTTGGGTACAAAACTATGTGGTTGCTGTGGATATCCATGGGCCTCGGCCTATTCATGATGGCTGCCATGGCACGATTCACATGCCGCGGCGGCTTTAGAATCATTGCTGTCCAGAACCGCTATCATGGCTGGATTGTGGGCTCGCTTCTAACAGCAATTATCGGCACAGCTGCGGTTGCTGTTATTTTCAATTACGGCCAGTACAGCCTGGGCACTCATCTGATTGAATCGCTGACTCCCTTGATCGGTTTCAGGTTTCCGCGTCAAATCAACTGGACCGTCTACATGGCATTGACCAGTTCATTGATTCTCAGTTATGGAAGAAGAGGCCGACAAGGCATCTCATTAGTCGAAAATTTCATGAAATTGAGTATTGCACTCATGCTTCTGAGTTTTGGTGCTTGTCTGGTTCTTGTTGGCGTAAATTGGGGTGAACTTTTTCGAGGCATTTTCACCCCTTGGCTTCCCTCTGGCGTAGAAGGTCTAGACATTTTCATCGCATCGTCTGCGGCAGCCATCGGAGTCATGGACTGGGTCTTCTTTCACTATACTGGATTGGCGCGCGGTTGGGGCCGAAGACATGAATCGCAAGCCTACTTTGACCTTGGCATAGGTCTTTTCCTTCCTTTTGTTCTTGTTAATTATCTAATCATTGGAGTATTTGCAGGCACACTTTATAAACAAGGATTGCGTCCAGAGACAGCTCCAGAACTGGCACAGGCACTCATGCCTCTCTTGGGACCCACCTGGTCCCAAGTCCTATTCTATCTCGGCTTTCTGGCTGTGCCCATAACCACAACAGTAGGAATGAGCCTGGCTTGTGCAATGGCTATCCATGAGGCTTTTGGCTGGAAACCAGACACGAAATCCTGGCGCTGGCGGATAAGCGCCCTACTTCCTCAGGTCGGTTTTCTCGCAGTCTGGTACCCAAGGCCTATTTGGCTAGTGATCGCCATCGGGGCTTTTCTATCCTTATCGAACAACATTGTGGGCTGGTCCTTCTATCTTTTACTCAATGATCGTCGTGTCCTCGGGGAAAATCGAAGCAAATCCTATCTCTGGAATCTTGGAATTATACTTCAAATCACCCTCCTCAATTGTATTGCGATCATATATGTGTTTAACCGATTAGGTTGGTGGTTTAAATGATAAATCTTGAGCGACGTTTTGGTCCCTTGCCCCTCAGGGTATGGGGACTTGTCTTGAACTTTTTCGGAAACGCCCTGGCCATCTATGGCGCTATTGGAGTCATCCGCGACGGCTCACGTCTGCCGTTATTGCTCATTGGAGGATGTATTACATTGCTATGTATTGTCATACTTTCAAAGCCGAGTGCCGCTTCGCGGTAATACTTATTGAAAAAATACAACAATCCAGAGTAAGGAGGATTAAAGAATGGCTAAAAAAGAAGAGACGATTTCGAAAGAAGAAAGCCTGCATCATATAAAGCTTGCCTTGCGAAGAGCTGCGTTGATTTATCATTATTTCGCCAAGACTCTTGTGGATGAATTTGGCGAGAAAAGAGGAACTGAATTAATCAGAAAGGCCGTGGACGCTTACGGCGCCCATATCGGCCAAGAGTCAAAACAGAAGGCAAAGGAAAGGGGTTTGGAACTCACGCCGGATAATTTCGTCAGCGACCTTCCGGATATGGCATGGAAGACAGAGACTGTTAAGGTTGACGGCGAAGCAAGAGTTAGAATACACCTTTGCCCTTTGGCAGAAGAATGGCTTGATTGGAGTGAGCCTAAAATGGCTCGACACTATTGCTTTGTGGATCAGGCCAAGATACAGGCGTTTAACCCTGACTACGAATATGTTCACACCAAAAACGTCCTCGATGGCGATCCGTATTGTGAAGTCGCCGTGAGACAAGTCGAAAAAGATAAAACTGATAAAAGCAAGGATCTCTCTAAACAGGATTCAGAGGAAATAGTAGACTGGGTCTATGGAAAATACACCAGAGAAGACCTGATGAAAATGGACCCTGTATGCCTTCGTGCTCTATTCAGGGAACGAATACATCATACAATAGAAGTGGATATATATCCTGTTCTTCTGGGAAAAAAGAAAATACGTGGAAAATTGGGGTTGCAGCCGCAGTTGATTCTTGATGCATGGAAAAATAGAGGACTTCCAGATGATGACACTGATTTTGAATGGGGAAAGAGATATCTTGAGCTCGCCGAGAGACTTCGAGATGGAGAAGAAATCACAATTGAAGAGCCGACGCCTGTTGCGTTCAAAGAACATGAGCTGGAAACAGTAAGAAAACTTATATGGGAGCGTTGTTCTATCCGCGATTGGATTCCTGGGAAAGAGATCCCGGATGAAATGATCGAAAAAATATTGGATGCAGGAAGAGTAGCGCCGACCGGATGCAACCTTGAGATTGTCCGTTTTATAGTAATCAGAGACCCCGAAGAGGCGAAAATGGTCTGGAGTGACATCCCAACTCCTATGGATCAATGTGTTCTTATCGTGGTCTGTTACGATAAAAGGATCTATGAAACAGCTGGGCACGACCGATTGGCCGCTCATAACCAGCTGTTCGATTGCGCGGCCGCCGCAGACCATATCTGCCTAATGGCACATGCTTTAGGATTAGGGGCAGTCTGGCTGACCTCAACAGAAAAGACAGCCCAATCTTTCAAAAAGAAATACTGCCTGCCCGATCATATCGAACCAGCTTTGCATATTGCTGTTGGCTGGCCTGCAATAGGAACAATCAAGAGTGCAAGGATGCCGTTGAGTGAAATGGTTATCAAGAGACAGAAAGAAAAGAGAGGTCAAAAGAGAGGATAACCGGCTGCGCTTAAAAGCACCATCGATGCTAAAAAATCTTTGCTTAATAGAACCGTGAATTCATAAATAAGTATTGTATCCCTATAATCATTCCTTATATCATTTCATAACTCTTATTTTATTCTGGCTCAAAACCAATCCTATCAAAAGGATTGACAATACTTGTCGTGATATTCCTCAAATGAGAATTAATCCGTTTCAACCAGCGAAAATACAATCCCAGAGATACTGCATCACCGGGTTGAATATCTTCATCCTCTTCTTTAATCAAGCCCATTAAGATCTTATCGCAGATGGGATTCACCCATTTATACTCATCCAGAAGCTGTAAGGCAGACGCCTCATCGCATGATTCAAAACATCTTCGAGTTTTCACAAAATTATCTTCCATTGCTGCTTCTATCTTTTGTAAATCCTTTTCATACTTTCCTCCCTGTAATTTACCGGGATGATTCAGTGCAAGTTCAACAATGTTCTTTGTGTAATCGCCGATCCTTTCGATATCAATGATAATGCTTGCCAAAACCAATCCCGAAGGCAGCCTTTCTGCTCCCCTTACCGAAAGATGGTTAAACACATCTCTACGAACCTCACGCTCGAACTTATTGATCTCAGCATCTTTATCATAAATATTCACATCAATTTCGCTATCTTCTTTATGCCTCAGCGATTCTCTGGCTTTTATAAACATCTCGAGCGTCTGCTCTAGCATCAAATAGGACCGCTGATAGGCATGATCCATCAATGAATCTTTTCTAAAAATTGATATCAATTTTTTAAACATTGGCAACTCCCATCATTTTAATATATAAATTAGCGCTATCGGTATAAGAAAAAAAACAATCAAAATATACATGATCGGAATCAATCTATTTCGAATCGAGAAATACGAAAATTTTTGTGCAAGATAAATGGGCACAAACTTTAGCGGCCACCAAACGATTATTCCCGATATGTTAAACAACAGATGCGAAAAAGCCACGATGATTGCCGCTAAATTTCCCGTTACCAGCGCTGCAAGTATCGCCGTTACAGTCGTTCCCATATTAGCCCCCATAGTGTAAGGAAAAATCTGCATGATGGTCAATAGCCCCGCTCCTGCCATGGGAACCGCAAGGGAAGTTGTAATAGAGCTGCTTTGAACCAACGAGGTTAATAGTAATCCGACAAAAAAAGCGCGCAAAGCTGTCTTGAAGAGGTAACGGTCAAACCAGGCTTCTGCTTTTTTCACAACCAATGCCTTTAAAGATCTAACCATTTGAGACAAGGCAAATAACAAACAAATAAGGGCTAAAATCAATAGAATTAAGGCGCGATCGCCTATCCAGCTTTTAAAAATATCTACGACAGGACGAGTCAACGCTTTCACAGGGCTTAAAAATTTCAGTCCCCCAATATGCTGAAATTCCTGCCCCATAACAGCTGCGATCCTGCCTAGGAAGTTAGTAAAATATTGCAAGGGAAATATCGCAAGGACAGCTAAGAGATTGAAATAGTCATGGACAATTGCTGCTGCAAAGGAACGCTGAAATTCAATGCTTCGATTGATCTGTGTTAGAGATGCCAGGGTATTTGTCACAGAAGTTCCTACATTGGCTCCCATTACTATAGGTATAGCGTTAGCCACATTCAAAACACCTCCGCCCACAAGACCCACAACAATTGAGGTGGTGGATGAGGAAGATTGAATTATTGAGGTTGCCAGAATCCCTATAAACAACCCCACCAGCGGGTTGGTAGTTGTCTGTATTAGATCGCTCGCCAGTCCTTTCCCGAACATCTTTAGGGATGCACCCATTAATTCCAGGCTAAAAATAAAGAGATAGAGGAATATTAGCAGCTTCAGAAAGCTAAATAATGCATCATGCTTTTTATAGAAGTTTAGGACTGACTTCATTTCTATTTTCAAATTTAAAGGACCGACTTCTTTTATTGGCGGACGTGATTAAAATAAGGGTTTGACGTATCAAACCCTTACATTCCTGTCATTGCGGGCAAAGCGTGGAGATCTCAACCTTCATATGAGATTGCTTCGTCACTCCTTTCCTCGCAATGACAGGGTGGGGGTGATGAATCAAACCCCTTAAGTAAATTTAGCTTTACTCTTTAATGCCGACTAAATCCAGCATGAACGCATATTCAAGGGCAGTTTCTTTATACCTTCTAAAACGCCCGGAAACTCCGCCGTGTCCAGCGCCCATATTAGTATGAAGGAGAAGAATGTTATCGTCCGTCTTTAGTGCTCTAAGCTTAGCCACCCATTTAGCTGGCTCAAAATACTGCACCTGAGAATCATGCAAGCCGGTTGTAACCAGCATGGCCGGATAATCTTTGGCCTCAACATTGTCGTAGGGCGAGTAGGAGAGCATATACCAGTAGTATTCCTCGTTTTTGGGATTTCCCCATTCATCGAACTCGCTCGTTGTCAGCGGGATGCTTTCGTCCAGCATGGTCGTGATGACATCTACCCAGGGAACCCCGGCTATTATTCCCTTAAACAGGTCAGGACGCATATTCAACACAGCGCCCATCAATAATCCGCCCGCACTTCCTCCCATGGCAAAAAGCTTATCTGGATTCGTGAATTTCTCCGCAATCAGGTATTCTCCGCAATCGATAAAATCCGTGAACGTGTTCTTCTTATTAAGGAGTTTCCCCTCTTCATACCAGTAGCGTCCCATCTCAGAGCCTCCACGGATATGGGCCATGGCAAAAACAAAGCCGCGGTCCAGGAGACTTAACCGAACAGAACTGAAACTTGCACTCATTGTGGCGCCATAAGAACCGTATCCGTAAAGAAGGAGAGGATTATCGCCAT
>CP070825.1:1024614-1027147 GCA_020344415.1 Candidatus Aminicenantota bacterium | reverse complement strand
GAAAGTTGTTTAGTTTAACTTGATTTATTAGGGAATATCGATAAAATTAGGAGAGATTTTTGCTTAAGGAGATAGAATGCAAAAAGAAAAATTGTTAATGATTCCCGGTCCGAGTCCCGTTCATCCTCGTATCATAAACAGCCTGGCTCTGCCTACTATTTCCCATGTCAGCCCGGTGCTAGTAGAGGAATTAAAAGAAGCACTTGTCAACCTGAAGAGGATCGTTTTCTGCGAGAAAGGCGAGCCGTTCATCGCAGCCGGGGCTGGGACTTTAGCCATGGAAATGGCCATTTTGAATACAGTTGAAAAAAGTGAAAGTTTTCTCGTCCTCTCCCAGGGATTTTTCGGGGAGAGGATGGGTCAGATTGCTCAGAGTTTTGGCATTGATTGCGATGTTGTCGAATGTGAATGGGGAAAGGCAGTGCTTCCTGAAGAATTGGAAAAAAGGCTTTCAGCGAAAGAGTACAAAGTCGTGACTGCAACTCACGTGGATACCTGCACCGGAGCCTGTGCTCCTGTCAAGGATTATGCTGAAGTACTGAAAAACCATGATGCCCTTTATATAATTGATGGTGTCTGTGCCACTGGCGGTATTGAAGAAAGGATGGATGACTGGGGAGTTGATGTGGTCCTAACCGCAGCTCAGAAATGTTTTGGCGCGCCTCCAGGGTTGTCGGTTTTGGTCCTTTCAGAGAAAGCTATGGAGAAAAGAAGGAGCATGGAAGAGATTCCTGCTTATTATTCGGATGTTTTGAATTGGCTTCCCATCATGAAGGATCCGTCAAAATATTTTTCAACTCCGTGTGTTAACGAAATCAGGGCATTTTATGAAGGTACAAAGATAATCCTAGAGGAAGGAATAGAGAAAAGGTTTTTACGGCATGCGAGAGTTGCAGAGGCCATAAGGGCGGCTTTAGCCGAGCTAGGATTTTCCTTTTTCACTCAGGAGCAGTTCTTGGCGAATACTCTCTCCGTTGTCAAATATCCGGAAGGCGTCGAAGATAAATCCTTCCGGAGCACATACTATGAGAATGGAATTGTTGTGGCAGGTGGACTAGGCGAGACTGCAGGGAAGGTTTTTCGAATGGGGCATATGGGAAATCTGTCTGTATCTCAGGTCCATTTTGCTCTTGATGCCTTGGAGAGAACTCTTTCTACATTGGGATATAAGTTTGAGGAAGGATCAGGTCTTCAGGCTGCAAAAGCGATTCTGGGAGAATAGCAGAATCTAGGAATCAAAGAGAAATGAAGAGTAAAGTTTTTTTTATTCCAGCAACACGGGAAGATGGAAATGAGTTTCTGGCTGAAAAAGCAGAAAAGATTTTCCTTAAGATTGGCCTGAGAAGTCAAATAGAAAAGAAATCGTTTGTCGCAGTGAAAATACATTTCGGAGAAAAGGGAAATAAGGGATTTATAAAATCCCCATGGATTACAAAGATCATCGATCAGATTAAGAGCGTTACCTCTCGAGTGTTTTTGACAGATTCTAATACCTTGTACGTCAGCAAGAGGTCCAATGCTCTAGAACATCTTTCCCTGGCAAGGGAACATGGTTTTACTGAGGAAGCTCTTGGCGTCCCTGTTATCATTGCTGATGGTCTTATCGGCAGAGACGACGGCGAAGTCCAGGTAGATTTATCACGGGTAAAGTCAGCAAAGATTGGGAGTGCTATTCTTGATTCAGATATACTTGTCTGTTTAACGCATTTCACAGGACACATGCTAACAGGTTTTGGGGCAGCCATTAAAAACTTGGGCATGGGATGTGCGTCGAGGGCCGGAAAACTGGAACAACATTCTGACGTTCATCCATGGGTAAATCCTAAATTGTGCGATAATTGTGGACTGTGCTTTGATTATTGTCCTTCACAGGCCATGGTTGAAAAGGGAGATAGTGCTTTCATAGTGAAGGAAAAATGTATAGGTTGCGGAGAGTGTCTTGTGGTCTGTAACCAAGGAGCAGTGAAATTCAACTGGGATTCGGATGCTGCTCGGGTTCAAGAAAAAATGTGTGAGTATGCATTCAGTGTATGGAAGCATTTAAGTAGCAAAATCAGCTTCATAAACTTTTTAATAAAAGTGACCAAAGATTGCGACTGCATGTCGCATGATCAACAGCCTATAGTCGAAGATATAGGTATCCTTGGTTCACTCGACCCTGTAGCCTTGGACCAGGCGTCTGTGGATTTAGTGAACAAGAGGAGTGGAAAAGATATACTCCGAGTTGGCTATGACATCGATTGGTCTGTGCAGCTAAGCCATGGAGTTAAGATAGGCCTGGGAAGCAGAGATTATGAATTGATCGAACTATAACTGTGGTGTCAGTCTTCGACCTCTGACTTTGGGGGCTAATGATGAGTAATAAGCCTAGAGATCAGATCCTTTTTTTGCCAAAGGATAAGGTCTGGCTTTTTAGCTTTGGGGATTAACGGTGAATAAAATTCAGATATATGAAGTCGGGGCGAGGGGATTCGAACCCCTGACCCCAGCGTCCCGAACGCTGTGCGCTAACCAGACTGCGCTACGCCCCGGT
>CP070825.1:1021606-1024514 GCA_020344415.1 Candidatus Aminicenantota bacterium | reverse complement strand
TTGAATCAAGAATCAATAAAAAAATTGGGTAATATCAGCCTCTCCAATACCGCGCCTCCATCAAGACCTCCAACGGGCAAAGTCACAGTTGAAAAACTTGGCGAGAATAAACTCCTCTTAAAGAAAGGTTACCCATCATCTAAAGCTCTGGATAAGGAGACCGCAAAGAGTTTAACCAAAACACCTGTGCAGATCGATTCAAATAAGATTAAAGAAAAGAGAACTCAAATCGAAAAATCGCCTCAATCTAAGGCAGTGGTTAGTGGAAAAACAAAAGGAAGCGCTGAAGTAAAGAAGAAAAAGCCTGAAGAAAAGAAAGTGCGAAAAGAAAGCAGAGGGTACATCAAGGGAGGAATTCCTGTCTATCCTTCTTCTTCAAAAATCAGCACAAAAAACATCCCCAAAAGCTCCAAAACCAAGAAGAGCAGTTCCTTCTTTAGAGGAATCTATGATTTCTTTACTGGCTCGTCATCAAGCAAGTACGTCAGAGGAGGTTCTTCCCGAAGCACCTCCAAAGGGACTTCTTCGAAGAGAATAAAAAGTTCAGGGTCAAGCTCGAAAAGCTCTTCTTCAGGCCGAAGTTCTTCTGGTCGTTCTTCAGGCCGTTCCTCTTCATCAGGAAGCAAGAGTTCAAGTTCGGGAAGCGGAAAGAGAAAAAAATAAACGCCATTAGGCTAGTCTAACAAGTCTTATTTTCTGATTTGAACTTAAACCTCAACCTCAGACTTCGTATTATTGGAATCGACCTTTCCCCTTGCTATTTATGATTAATGCTCATCATCACTCTTTTTCACAGAATAATAATCCAGTATCATCATGTGATCTTCGTGCGAGCAAAACCTGTTAGGTTCAGTCCCGGGTAAAAAAGCTTCCTTGAAGGGGAAAAGGCAAAAAGGAGTGGCCAGCAGGCCTGTCTTGCGGTCAATCTCCAGGAAAGAAATGTTGGGAGGAATCTCAAATTCTTCGATCTCGAGTTCTTTTCCCTCTTCCTCTGCCTTCTTTTTCTCATCCTCAATAACTCTCTGAAAAAACTCTCTCCAAACGGGAAGAGCAACCACAGCTCCAGACTGTTTCTCTCCCAAAGAAATTTTCGTCTCATGACCTATCCAAGCACCTGCACAAAGTGAGGGAGAAAACCCTATAAACCAGGCATCTGCCCAATCATCTGATGTCCCTGTCTTTCCAGCTAAGTTTTTGTCTTTGATTAGAAAACTTGCTGCTACCCCTGTTCCACGCTGGATAACTCCTTGAAGCATATAAGTCATCATATAGGCAATTTGAGGTGCCACAACTTCCTCGGCTTCAATTTTGCTTTCCTCCAGGATGTTTCCTTCTTTGTCTTCAATTCGATTTATAAAATAAGGGATTACTCGTATTCCTTTATTGGGAAAAGCAGAAAAAGCCGAAACAAGCTCTAATAAGCTCATCTCGAAGGTTCCCAGGGATAAAGAAAGATAGGGATAGACAGGAGAGACGATCCCGAATTTCTGACAATAATCCACCCCAGTTTGAGGTGAGATGTACTCCAAAAGCTTGGCCGTGACAATATTCCTTGATTCTTCCAAACCCTTGCGCACAGTCACCGCTCCTTTGTATTTATCATCATAATTCGGAGGCTCCCACGGCTCTTCACTCCATTTATCGACAAATTCTGTTGGTTCGTCGACGATGATATCGGCCGGAGTAAATCCATTCTCAATAGCTGCGGTATAGAGGATGGGCTTTATAGCTGAACCCGGCTGCCTTAAAGCTTGGGTTGCCCGGTTCCATTTACTTCTCAGAAAAGAATAGCCTCCAACCATGGCTTTTATCTGGCCAGTCAGGGGTTCGATGGCCAGGAAAGATCCCTCCACAAGTGGATCCTGGTCTAGGGAGACAAGGAGTTCTCCTTTCTCTTCATCTATTTTATTTATCTTAACCTGGATGACATCTCCCTTTTTTATCAAAGATTTGAGGTTTTTTGTTTCTGTCCAGCCTATATCCGTATTTCCCATCTTTCCTGTATAGTCCTTGACCCTAACGGAAGCCCGAGAGCGTTCCACAGATAAAACTATGGCGTCCACGACTTCCTCTTCTTTCACTGCTGTAACAATCCAGCTATCAAGCCAAACCTCCTCAAGCTCTTCGATTTCTTCTTCTATCAGGTTTCTCTTGTCTTTCCTCCAACCTTGCTTTTTGTCCATTACACGAAGCCCTCTTCGAAGAGCTATCTCAGCATACTCCTGGAAACGAGGGTCTAAGGTGGTATAAACCTTGAGTCCTTCCCGGTAAAGAGCATTAGCGCCATAATTTTTTTCAATATACTTTCTCACTTCCTCTAAATAGAAGGCCGCAAATTCAGATTTGCCTCTTCGCAGAGGGAGGACTTTCATGGGCCTCTTTTTGGCTTCCTCCCCCTCTTCGCTCGAAACGTATCCCTCCTCAATCATTCGATTGAGAACATGATTCCTGCGACGGAGAGTTAATTCTTCTCTGTTGTAAGGTGAATACACAGCAGGGCCTCTGAAAATCCCTGTAATCAGTGCACACTCCTCCAAGTTTAATTCCGGGACACTCTTGCCAAAGAACTTGTTTGAGGCGGCTTCGACTCCGTAGACTCCGTGACCAAGGTAAAATTGATTGCAATACATGGTCAATATCTCTTTTTTGGAATACTTTTTTTCGATTTGGAGGGAGAGCAAGGCTTCCTTTAATTTTCGGCGTATTGTTTGCCTCGGATGAAGAAAGAGTAGCCGAGCCAGCTGCTGGGTTATGGTACTTCCTCCATGAAGCCGTTGTGCCTTTCGCCCGAGTCTGAGTTTAATATCTTCTCTTATGGCGCGTAAGATTCCCCAGAAATCAATACCTCTGTGATTGTAGAAACGGGCGTCCTCAGTGGCAATGATAGCTTCTTTTAGCGTCTCGGGGA
>CP070825.1:1013864-1021506 GCA_020344415.1 Candidatus Aminicenantota bacterium | reverse complement strand
CAAGTTAAACAATCAAAAAAAGTAGGGAGAAATGCAGTTGATAATTTCGTAACAGCATTGAGAAGAGCAGAAGGAGGTTAAAAAATGGGTGTTCTTCACAGCGGAAAAGAAAACCTTGAAAATCTTTTAAGAAAAGCCAGGATGAAAAGGAGCAAACAGAAAAAGAGACCACCCAGAAAGCGTGGAAAAACTAAGTTGGTATTAAGACAAACGATCCCTTCCCGCCGGGGAAGAAGAAAAAAATGATTGCAATCCATGAGCTTGATTGAAAAAACCGGCTAAACCTTCCCCTGGAGGAAAGAATAAACAGGGGCGAAAGAATGAAAGAGGCGATTCCACGACTAATAGAGCGAAGCCGATGAGAGCGAGTCAACAGTAAAAAGCAAGATCAAGGGCGTTTGTTGTATGATTGTCAGAGAAACAAAAAGAGAAAAAAACAATTTAAGGATTAAAGGAGGTTACAGTGAAAGAACTCGTTGAATTGATTGCCAAAGCATTAGTGGACAATCCGGACAAGGTAAAGGTCTCCCAATTAGACGGGGAACAGAGCTCAATCATCGAATTAAAGGTTGCTCCGGAAGATTTGGGCAAAATTATCGGAAAACAGGGAAGAAATGCTCAGGCCATTAGAATTATTATTGGAGCTGCTGGAATGAAACTGAAAAAGAGATTTAATCTGGAGTTAATCGAAAAAGAGTAGCCTAGTCAGCATAGAGAACTGTTATATTTTCTCCTCTCTCTCTTTTTCTAGCCATTTAGAGAATATCCAGTTGAGGACCTCACTCCTTGAAACCTTGTCCATTTCTTTTATCTTTAATCCTACTTCTAGTTTATCTTTTGCCCATTTTTTCCAAGCGACCTCTCCCTTTAATGCGGTAAATTCCTTCGTTTCTGGACAGTAGAGTTTTAAATCCAGAGAAGAGCCTGACTTAAGGTCAACAAAATCAACGCTGATTTTTAATCCTTCCCTGGAGAAATCGCGGGCTGTTGCTTTGGCTTCTAACGTCTCTTTGCCCTCTAATTTTATTAACTCTACGGGGAGCAGACATTCAAACCGTAAAAATTTCCTTTTCTCTTTTGGCACCGGATTATCCTCTATTCATATTTTCCGAAATTCCTCACAACTTTTTTAAGGAGAATCAACACTGTATTCTGAAATCTGACCTTTCTGTTGGCAGTAATTATAAATTCAAAGCTCTTGTTTTTCAATAGATAATGCTAATAATATTTTATATGATTGATATCGATTGACCTGGATTATTTACGAGTCAAGCTTGCTGCAGCAGCGAGGAACAGGATTTTAGGCAATATCAGGATAGCTTTCTGATATTGCTTTAATTATAAAAAGTATCGGCATTTTTTATGAATAATTCAGATTGAATAAAAGTCAGATTGAGTTCGTATATATATATGAATTGATACATTTTTTTATCCAGGAGAGGAATCATGAATACTATGCAGATGATTCTGATAGCCTTGCCTCTTGTCATTATCAATTTGATTTTTGTTATAATAGCTCTGGTTGACCTTTCTAAAAGGAAGAACGTGCTGTGGGGAAATAAAATTATTTGGGTAGTTCTCATCATCTTTCTCCAGTACATAGGGTGGATCTTGTATTTTCTAATTGGCAAAAAGGAAGAATAAGAGTCAAGGCATAAAGATGGATACGGCTATTTCATGTGAAGGTCTTTCAAAGAACTTTAAAGATGTAAAGGCACTCAAGAATTTAAATATAGAGATCAGCAGCAATCTCATAATCGGATTTCTGGGCGTAAACGGTGCAGGAAAGACCACAACCATAAAGTTATTGAATAACCTCATTAAGCCCACCTCGGGAAGAGCATCCATCTATGGAATACCAGTCCATGAAAATCAAATGAAGGTAAAAAATATGGTGGGTTATCTCAGCCAGGAACCTGCCTTTTACCGCTGGATGACCGGAAAAGAGTTCTTGTATTATGTCGGCAGCCTTTTTGGAATAAAAAAGAGCACATTGAAAGAAAGAGTCCGCTCTCTTCTCGACGAAGTAGGCCTCCAAGACGCTCAAAATAGGCGAGTGGGCGGATATTCCACAGGAATGAAACAACGTCTGGGGATTGCCCAATCTCTGATCAATGAGCCCAAGGTTCTCTTCTTGGATGAACCTGTCTCTTCGCTGGATCCAGTTGGCAGAGTAAATATTCTTGAAATAATTAAATCATTAAAAGGAAAAGCGACCATTTTTATATCAAGCCATATTCTAAATGACATTGAAAGAGTCTGTGATGAAGTCGCAATAATTGACAAAGGCGAATTAATCATCCACGAAAAACTGTCTGTTCTAAAAGAAAAATACATCTCCCCTGTTGTTCTTATTCAGTGCAAAGATCCGCTTGAGAATTTTAAAGATTTGCTCATGCAGGAGGATTACATCCGGCATGCAGAGTTTATGAGCATTGACGATAGAGAGAATGTCTGCTTAAGAATTGTATTCGATGATTTCGAGAAAGGAAAAAGGCTGCTTCCTCAACGAATCGTTGAAAACGGCTTAACATTGATAAAGTATGAAATGCTGACACCCACTCTTGAGGATGTCTTTATGAAGCTCATCAATAAAGAGAACAAAGGAGGAACTTCGTTTTAATGTTTTTTGCAGCTTTTAAGAAAGAGTGGAAGGAAAGTATTAGAAGACACAGGATTCTTGTAGTCATCGGTATATTTCTCATTCTTGGCATAATCTCCCCTGTTGGAGCCAAACTACTGCCCAAAATGCTTGAGATGATGGCAACTAAAACCAATACCCAGGGAGTTGAACTTACCTTCAACAGGCAACCTACGGCGAACGATGCCATCTACCAATACAATAAGAATTTCGGGATGCTGCCTATACTGATAACCATATTGGCGATGGGCCTTGTAGCTGAAGAGAAAATTAGAGGGACCGCTGAAATGATCCTGGCTAAACCAGTCTCCCGTTTTTCTTTCCTCTTTTCCAAGTTTGTCAGTTTATTCCTCGTCGTACTTGCTGGTGTGGGAGTAGGAGGTATAGTCTGTTTATTCTATACTTCAATCCTCCTTGGGTCGGTCGATTTGGGAAACTACCTCTTCATGAATTTCCTTTTATTTTTCTATCTCGTTCCCTTTATTGCAATTACTCTGTTCCTGAGCGTCATTATAAAAAGCATAGCAGGTGTAGCGGTAACAGGAATTGGGGCGTATTTTTTCTTTATGATTGCCGGGGCTCTTCCCGTAATCAATAAGTTCACGCCTCAGGGAATTTATTCCTACACTTCAAAAATGGCTCTGCAGCATCCTTCTCCGGACTGGCTAATTCCTTTCGTATCATCCCTGTGTATGACTTTGATCCTTCTCTTTTTATCAACTGTTATCTTTGAAAAACAGGAAATTTAACCCTGAGATTTGATCTTGATTGACATCTGATTTTTCACTGTGATATAAGCTACAAAAAAAGAAAGGAGTAAATCATGAATCTTAGGAAGAATTTTTCGGTGCTTTGCATTTCATTATTATTATTTGTATTTTTCACTACTTCCTGCAGCCAACAGCAGACAACCGAGGGAGAACTCGGAAGGATTTTATCCGACCCGGCACCGGATACGGATGGTGTGACCAAGATTCTCGTGTATTACGATATGGAAGGGATCTCCGGTCTGAATGATATGAAGGGCCTCAGCTTTCGTAACGAAGAATACAAACCGGCTCGGGAATGGCTAACAAACGACGTAAACGCTGTTATCGAAGGCCTATTTGCTGGCGGAGCCGATGTAGTGCATGTGGTCGATGCTCATGGAAGCGGTAATCCAAAACCGGATATTCTCCTAGACAAGATGGATTCACGGGCTGAGATGATATTTAAGGATGAACCGTTTCGTCCGTATGCTGACCTCACGGAGAAAGGAGCCTACGACGCAGTTGTAGTCGTATGCATGCATTCCAAGACTGGTGGAGGAGGATTCGCAGCCCACACATATACAATCGGTATGGACTGGATCGTCAACGACATGACAATAAATGAATCAGAGATTATCGCTTATTCCTGGGGACGCGCTGATGTTCCATTGATTTTTGCCTCTGGAGACAATAAATTGCAAGAACAACTTGCTTGGATGGCCTGGCTCGAATATGTGACCGTGAAAAAAGCTAAAGGCGCTACCGATGCAGAGCTCAGACCTTTTGAGGAAGTCCATAGCGAAATGCGCGCAGCTGCCGAGCGAGCAGTCAAAAATTTGCAAAACAGCAAGGCAGTGAAGCTCACAACGCCTATCAAAGCTCAATTGAGAGCTGTTCACCCCGCTAGCCTGCGCATGTTGAACGGCGTTCCAGGGATAAATTATGAAGACAATACTGTTACGTTTGAGGCGAATAACTATCTAGAAGCTTATGACGGGATAGAAGCCCTGATTAGCGTTGCCACGACTGGCTATGTTCAGCTCTTACAGCAGACAGTGGCTACCCAGGATAATGGCGCTAAGATTATGAGCGAATTCATTGAAAAGCTTTTTGTACGGTGGGGTGAAGTGGAATCCGGACGCTGGAAACCGCCCAAACGTCCTGAAACTAAGAAATCATCAAGAAAATACTTCGGCGCACGTTAAGTAAACACTATCCTGCAGGTGGGCTTGATGAATCAAGCCCCTACATAAATCAGGTTAGATTGCCGCGTCGCTTCGCTCCTCGCAATGACAATGTGGGATTGATGAATCAAGGCTCTGCGCTTACTGGTCCGTACATCTATTGGTCCCTACATCTATTGGTTCGTACATCTATTGCTCTCTACATTTGCCTTATAAGTTTTTATTGAAAATATTTTTTCTGCGTGCTATGCTAACCTGAAAAAGATGAGCGGAAAAGGTAAAGACGAGGAAAAAAGAGAATTTGTTCGGTTTGACTGTGTGCTACCTGCAGAAATAAAAGAACTGAAAGGCAAAAAAAATCTAATCGGAAGAGCAACAGTCAAAGATTTTTCTAATATTGGTGTAAAGCTAACTATTAATTTTAACCTTGATCCAAAATCTCGTATGGATTTAAAGGTTTACCTCCCAGAAAAAAAATTAACAACCTCATTATCAGGAGAAATTACCTGGAGTAAGTTTGCTGATAAGAAGTTAGAAATAGGATTAAAAATAAGAGAGATGGATAAAAAGCTTAAAAAGGAGATTCTCGAGTGGATCTCCCCTGGCTGGATAGAGCACAAGGAAGAAAAGAAAAAAAAGAAGTAACCTCCCCTGCTGCCTCACAACTTTGGGATTGTAAAATAAAAAGTGGATCCCTTGCCAACTTTAGATTCCACCCATATTTTCCCCATATGACTTTCAATCACCTTTTTAGCGATTGAAAGCCCAATACCAGTACCATCCCTTGAACCAATGGCTGAACCTTTATAAAAGACCTTAAAAATCTTCTCTGTGTCCTCTTCTTTTATTCCAGGACCATTGTCCGCTACCCAGAATATGTAGTTCTTTTCATCTTCGCGCCAGCCGATCTCTATCTTTGGCTTCTTCTGCGACCCTATATAATTGACTGCATTGACTATCAAGTTATCATAGACTTGCAGAATCCTTGTTTTATCGCAATGGACAGATGGAAACTCAGATGGATATTTAACACTAATATGCTTTTCCTCAATAGATGCTTCTAGGTATTTGAGTGAGATTTCTACAATATCCTTAATATTTTCCTTTTTTAACTCACCTGTTTTTCTGCCTGCCCTTGAGAGTCTCAGCAGGTCTGACACCAATCTTTCTAGCCTTTTGCTTGAACGGGAGATTCTCTTCAGATACTGGACAGCATCTTTTTCCAGTTTTCCCCTGTATTTTTTCAGTAAAATGTCCGAGAATCCCTGAATGGTTATCAATGGCGCCTTCAGGTCATGTGACACAGTATATGTATAGTCATCCAACTCCACATTCTTTTGCTTCAGTTCATTGAGGGTTCTGTTGAGTTGCTCCTGTATCTTTATTCTTTCTGTGATATCTGAAGTAATAACTCCGAGACCATCACCGACCTTGAAAGCCCTCAAGGACGTGCGCGCTTGGCCAAATTTGGGATGGGGAATAAAATCATCTATAAAAAGAGGCTTCCCTGTCTTGATAACATCCATATACCTGTCATATCTGCCTGATTCCTTTAAATCTGGCACAATCTCTGATAGAGCCTTTCCTAATACTTCCTCTTTTTTTAGACGTATCGCTTTCAATGCAACTCTATTAATCTCAAGTATTTTTAAATTTTTATCCAGAAGTAAGAAGCTATCGGGTGCTGACTCCATGAAGCTCATTAATTTCTCTCTGTTCTCACGCAGTTCATCTTCAGCATGCTTGCGCTTAGTAATATCCCTCATTACACCCAGAATCGCTATCAACTTCTTGTCTTTCTTTATTGGCGCAACGCTTATCTCCATAGGGATAATCTTTCCTCTGCTATCACGCTGGTTAATCTCAAGATTTCTGATTCTTCTCTGCGCAGCAACTCCTTTCAGTGCTTCTAAAGCTCTCGGGATTTCACTTGCTGGAGTTGTTTTCTTCAAATGTTTTCCGATAAGGTCTTCCGGGGCATAACCATAGAGATCTTTTACATTTGGGCTCACATACTGAATAACGCCACTTGGAGAGAGACGAAAAATCACATCTCGGACATTCTCTATTATACCCTTAAATTTTTCCTCTGACTCGCGCAGAGCTTCCTCCATTATTTTGCGATCTGTGATATCTGTATACACTATTGCGAACTTTCCTCTTTCAGGAGAAAAGACAGAGAGCCGGATGTGCTTGTTCGTCTCTTGAAAATATGTTTCAAATGATGTTGGTTTTCCTGAAGCAGCCACATTTGCAAAGGCACTCAGGAAAGGAGGCTTTTTTGTCTTATAAAGCTCGGATGCTTTCCTCCCCACTGCCATTTCTCTCTTCAGCCCGGTAATCGATTCAAAAGCTGGGTTGACATCCATGATGATATAGTCTTTCGCTTTACCTGATTCGCTGTAGATAATTTCATGAAGACAGACGCCCTCATTCATGGTGGAATATAAGGCTCGGTATCTCTCCTCACTCTGCTTCAACGCATTTTCCATCTGGTGCTTATAAAGAGCAATCTCGATAGTCTTATTCAGGTTCCTTTCCTCAAAGGGCTTAAGAATATAACCGAATGGCTCTGTTACTTTTGCTCTTTCAAGTGTTTTGTCGTCTCCATAAGCTGTAAGATAGATAACAGGAATATCAAAGCGAGACCGGAGGATTGAAGCTAATTCAATGCCATCCATGTTTCCTTTTAATACAATATCCACAATCGCCAAATCAGGCCGTTTTTCCTTTGCCTTTTTTATGGCATCATCCCCTGAATAGACTATGGCAGAAACAGCGTGCCCAAGTTTGTGTAGAATCGTTTTTATATCATTGGCAACAATCTGCTCATCCTCAACTACCAAGACCTGTTTTTTCTTCATTGTTCTAAGTTCAATAGGCAGTAAGGTAGAAAAGTCCCTAACCTCCACAATAAAAAAGGGTCATCGTTTTATATCGCTTAGATCCTCTTTCCTTTTAAATGGCTTATCCTACAGAGCTTATAGCACAGGATAAATTAGAAGTCAAAAATAAAGAGATGAAGAGATGAACTAAAGAGATGAAAAAATTTAATTTTTTAAAGGGGT
>CP070825.1:1010226-1013764 GCA_020344415.1 Candidatus Aminicenantota bacterium | reverse complement strand
GTGCTCATGCATATTAAAGGTACACCGGAAAATATGCAAAAAAATCCCTCTTACCAGAATCTCATCCCCGAGCTGAAACAGAATTTCCACAATAGGATCGAATATGCCCTCTCAAAAGGAATAAAAAAGAAAAAAATCATTATCGATCCTGGAATTGGATTTGGTAAACGGCCGGAAGATAATATAGAAATTATAAAAAGACTGAAAGAATTTAAAGAATTCGAATTGCCTATATTAATGGGGCTTTCACGTAAATCTTTCCTGGGGATTATCAGTGATGAACCCATTCCCGCTGAACGGGAAGCCGAAACCATCTCTGCCAATATCATTGCGATTTTAAACGGTGCTTCAATTATCCGTGTCCACAATGTGAAAAATGCGGTGAAATCCATAAAAATCCTTAAAAAACTGGTGGATTTGAAGTAGTAGCTCTTGACATTAAAACCCAAATTGGGTAAACTCTATTGAGGTTTGAGGTGATTATCGGAAAAATTAGAAAAGTATAGGAGGAAACATGAAAACGAAAGTCATCCTATCGGTGATAGTATTGGTGCTGGTAAGCGCATATATGATCGCCCAGGATGTTCCTTTAAATCTCCAGGCCAAGCTGATGTTAAAAGTTTTAAGTATGGATAGAAACTTCAGTCGGTATGGAGACCCCATCAAAATTGGTATTAGTTCTGATAAGTTTTTGAATGAGTTAGAGGCTTGCAGGGGCACCCTAGAGGTAAAAGGAAAAGAATTTGTACCGGAGAAAATGGCTTCCCTGGATGATATCGCCAAGTATAAGGTGATATATATAGGTGAAGAGTGGGCCAAAAGTTATACGGCAGCATCCGAAAAAGCGGTAGAAAACAAATGCTTGATGTTTTGTGAAACCGAATCAGGGGTGATGAGCGGGGGTGGTGCTATCTCTTTTAAAGTTGCCGAGGAGAAACCCAAAATTGTGGTGAACCTGAAAAATTCAAGGAACCAGGGTACGGAATTCCCTGCAATTTTCTTAAAAAGCACCGTGGTTGTTGGTGGGTTGGAGTAGTACATAATTACGAAAATGCCGGCACCAGACAGAAAAATAGTTACATATTTTTTTATTTTCCATTTTTTTTTGCTTAAACAGTTGACATAAAGGCCATAATTGGGTATATAATGTATATGTTATATAATATTTCCTAGGACTGAGATGCATAGATGGAAGATTTTATTTAATGATGTAGGAGGAAAAATGAGAAATAGGTTGGTTTTGGTTGTAACGGCCCTCTTGGTATTAGGTACTATTATATCGGCTCAAGATGTACCAATTAACCTTCAAGTCAAACTGATGTTGAAGATTTTAAGTATGGACAGGAACTTCAGCCGATTTGGAGACCCCATTAAAATTGGAACCAGCTCTGATGAATTCCTGGAAGAGTTGATTGCCATCAAAGGAAAATTAAAAGTAAAAGGAAAGGATTTTATAGCAGAGAAAATTGCCTCCGCGGATGACGTTGCCAATTACAAAGTAATCTATATAGGTAAAAATTGGTCTGATAATTATAAAACAGTGTCTGAAAAAGCGAATGAAAATCATTGTTTGGTGTTTTGCCAGGACGAAGCTGGAGTTACAGATGGAGGTGGTGCGGTTTCTTTTAAAGTTGTGGATGATAGACCCAAAATCGTTATTAACGTTATTAATGCAAAAAGTCAAGGCACAGACTTCCCCGCGGGGTTTTTAAGGATAACAGTCGTTGTGGGAGGTTTATAATATAATATTTAATGTGTAACCAATATCGGTGGTGCCTATAAATCAAAAAGCGTTACATCCAAACCTGTAAATGAGATTAGTCCGAAGCGAAAAAGAGTAAACCCATACCCAAGAGTACGATAATCGTTCCTATAATCTCTATAATTACCCTGTTAATAAAAAAGATTCAAATAGAAGACCATCCCCAACCACGAATCCCACTACCCCGGCCCCCCCAGGTAGAAAAACCGGTGGAGCTCTATATCAAAGGTGACTGACCCGGAGCCACCAGGAAAAAAGTGAATTATAACAAGATTTAAGGTATAATTAAAGTATGTTGGATAAAATTTTTAGCCCGGAATTCAAACGCTTAATCACTGCTAAAGCTGCCTATACGGAAATCAGCAATATCGACAGAGACTTAACCGAATTATTGATCGCAGGTATCTACTCCTTAGAAAATAATCATATCCTTTGGATAGTGGGGGAAAATGAAAATCTTTACGAAAAAAAAGCAAAACTGGAATTATGGTTAAAACTCTTCCGCCCGGGAAAAACCCCTATTAACTTTTATACCACTCCTTTTGAAGATCCCTATATTAATAATGAAGATAATGTCCATGCCATCGGTCATAAAGCCCGGTTAATATCTCACCTGCTGGAGATGAAAAATCAACCATTGATCATCATTACTACCCTATCTGCCTTAAATATACAGATAGAAAACCGGGATTTGCTTCAGGATTTTTTTTTAAAAATAGAGATGAAGCAAACCGCTAACAGGAATGATTTGATAAAGAAGTTTGCAGAAATGGGTTATCGCAACCGGGATATCGTGGAAGAGAGAGGTGATGTTTCCTGGCGGGGCAGTATCCTGGATATCTTCCCCATCGATGTCCCACACCCGGTGCGCATTGAAATCGAAGCGGATACCAATGTATCCCGGAGATTATTTCACCCTGACACCCAAAAATCCCTGGAAAAAATTCAAGCCATTGGATTCCCTCTCTCACGATTTTTCGTGAACCATGAAACCAGCAGGGATTATTTTAACCGCGACAAAGCCAATATGTGCTATTTAACCGGGCTCTTAACCGGTTACCCTTATAGGATAGTGGTATCCGACCAAAAAAAAGTAAACGATGAATTTAATAAATTGCTGCTCAATTATGAAAAAATCTACCAGGCAGCCTCAAATGAAAAGCAAGATATTAACACCCCCTCGCACTTGTTTGCTTTCTCTTTGGAGAACGAAGATATTTTCAGTATCAACGAAACCTGGGACACCATCTCTTCACCACTGGAATGGGTGAGACACAAAAAAAGCCTCATCGACCTTAACCTGGAAGACCTCCGCTGCATCAATGAGAAAGTGAAAAATAACGAGCACCGCTGTTTTGTTTTTTCTAAAGATGAGGGGCTCAGTGAACGACTGGCGGAAAGTATTACCACCTTTACTCACCTCCAGTTAAAAATACCCTTTTCTTTCGAAAACCGGGATACAAAGTCCATATTTCTTGCTGACAGGAATTTTCAATATGTTGAAAAAATCGAGAAAACCAGCCAACTAGAATCCGAAGGGCTGATCAGTGAGATTCAAATCCATGACCTGGTGGTCCACCGGGAGCACGGTATTGGAAAGTTTGTCGGATTTAAAAGACTCTCTTTTGAAAATCAAATCAGTGAATTTCTCAAGATTGAGTACTTGAATAAAGAGTACCTCTATGTACCGGTATATGAATTGGATGTATTGAATAAATACGTCGCCTTTGAGGGTTATACACCGAAAACAGACCGGCTGGGGGGAAATACCTGGGC
>CP070825.1:1007565-1010126 GCA_020344415.1 Candidatus Aminicenantota bacterium | reverse complement strand
TGATTGCCACCTATAATATCAGCTAACTTCCAGGGCAGATTTAAAGGACATTAGTTTATCAGCCTACGCATAAGTCTCATTGTCCATCAAGGGCAGTGGAGTCTAAAGTCACATATACCTCCTATGTGCAAAGTCATGATAACTGAGGCGGTGCAATTTTCTGGTAGAATCCAAGATAGTCTCCTTTTCGTGGTTCCCCTCTTAGCTGGGATCTCAAATAAGTTATCCGCTATCAAAAGGATGGAGGTCTATGCAGTCTAGCTTGCCAGATGAGACAGTTATCACCAGACACTCAAAAATTGCAGATATGATCCGCATATTTTCTCTCGGCATAGGTCAGCCGGGAGCACCAACAGATTGCCTCCTGGTTGAAGCCTCTGATAAGCGATGACCCACCATACCTCTTCTTAACATTTACAAAAAATTTTCATCGAAATTATAGAGACTTGCTTTGCTATGTTGCCCGTGAGGAACATCCACAAATTTGTGCCCGTGAGTGATCTTCCTGCAAAAGGAGAGATTGTGAACTGCCCTCACTGCGGCCAACTCGAAATCTGGACTCATGAAGAAATCCAGGATCATGGCCTCTGCCGCCATGTTTATTGCTATGATGGCGGCGCCTGTCCGATTTGTGGGGGGAAATGGGAAGTAGGGTGGTTCGGACTCATTGGATAAAGATATGTTTTAGATAAGGAATTATTTCAGCCTTGTGATAATTATCGAATCAGGGGAGATCATCGTTGCACCAGGATGAGAAATTGGGGACGGGTTTTGGTCAGTGATCAGTATCCGCCCTTTCGTCTTACTAACCACTGACCAAGAATAAATGTCACTTGGGCTCGGTGGGATATCCGGCCTTCTCCCATTCCACCCAGCCGCCTTTCAGAGCCCAGACCTGTTTGAAGCCCATGTTGATCAATTGCTGCGCCACCCGGGCGCTGGTACCTTCGCCCTTTCAGGCGCAGTAGAGGACGATTTTTTTGTCCTTCGGCAGAGTTGCAGCCCAGGTCTTGACCTCTTTGGGGTCCTGTCGCACCGCGCCTTTAATTTTGATAGTGGCTTTTTCCCAATCGCCGGGGGATCTGACGTCAAAAACAGCGACTTTCGGGTCGGAGAGCCAGCTTTTCAGGGTCTCTTTGTCCTGGCGCGGGGCTTTCTCGCTGCTGGCGCAGGCCCAGGGGAACATCAACGCCAGGCCAAACATCAGCACCATGGCCCATAGCTTCGCCTTCTGCATCTTTTCCTCCTTTCGAGATTCTGCCGCTTTTGAGGAAAGATAAGAGCCCGTCAAGAGTGAAGCAACCTTGCCAAGTTTAATTAATCAGTAATCGGTGTGGGGTTGACTCAGGGAGTGACTATCCTGACTTTTACAGTCTGGCGCCTTGAACGATGAATCTAATGTGTCGCTATGTGGCATAGATGGAAATTTCAGCAGCTTGAAAAGTTTCTAGTCAGGGCAGAGACACACAAAAGTTCCCATTCGCATTACCTGCTGAATCCATAGCTTTAACTAATGGGAATAATTAGAACGCCGGACCATGAGGGGAGGTGTGGTCCGGCGTGTGGAGGGGGTATTACTACGGACTTTAGGGGGTCCGTTAACCAACCCATAGCTCAAAATGAGAAACAAGTCAACAGAAAAGAACGCCGAACCTTGCGTGGGGGGTGGTTCGGCGTGTAAGGAGATTTGGGAAATGATCTTAAGATATGTTAAGTTGATAAAAGATTAAACTTTTTTCATCAGGATTCAATAACCATAATGGTCATTCTTGGATAACCATAATGAGTAATTCTTGAATAGATAAAACTACCTACTGTGAATACTCTATATGTCATCGTCTGAAATAGGTTATAGGGCAAGGCTTCCAGAAAATAACCATCCAAAAGAATGCCGAACCTGAGAGGGAGGTTCGGCATGGAGGAGGAAATGGATTTGATTTTATTGGCTTATGGAGGTTAACGTTATCCAGGCCAGAGGCCCATAAATACATGCGATTAGCAAAACCGTTATAATTCGGTCACGCATAACTCATTCCTTTGAATTCGTTTCGATCCCCAACGCTTCAGGACTAAAAAATCGCAAGAGCCACTTATTCTCTTCATTACATCTTAGGCAAAGCCTGTTTTTTCGTCTGTCCCATGACCTAAAGGAACTACCACACTTAAGGCAGGTAACCTTGGTGCCCTTAATATTTTCCGCAAAGATTTCAGGAATAACCGGCATAATTCTGCGAAACAGCTACTTTTGTCTTTTGATTGGTGAAAAGCAAAGAGCATACCAAGCAATTTATCTATATAAAATCAGATAATTAGACAACTAAAGCAAATTTGGAATGTTCAACATAAAGGACATTTCAAAACAGCAAGTTTAAATGAAGTGGACATCAGAGGAGGTTTATAAAATGATTTACAAAGAGCCAAAATCATCATCGCTTTAATCGCAGGTATAGGCAGATTAAAAACCTGATTACTTGCCAAAGCCTGCAGTTATCAACGAGCCGGAGAAATTTCCAGGTATGAACTGAATATCAGAACTGGGCAGGGTTGAGCCAAGGAGATGC
>CP070825.1:1002439-1007465 GCA_020344415.1 Candidatus Aminicenantota bacterium | reverse complement strand
AGATATAGAGGTTGGGTATCTTTTTCTTACAACCCTAAAAATAACCAGTGGCGTCAATCATTTGCTGATCTATCGGTGGGAATTATCAGGTACTGGAAACTTCACTCTTTAATTCATTATGACTTTCTTTTAGAGAAGATAAACAACGTCGATTTATATTTAATCCGGGATGCTGGAAGATTTCAGCTAAGGTTTATCTGGCGGAGTCTTACCAAACAATTTCTGATCGAACTGGTTCCAAGATGAAAAGATATTTAGTCATTTCTATTCTAGTTATATCATTGATTTTTTTCTGGAATTGTATCTCTTTCAAGGGTGGTTATCTTTTACCATCAGAGAATCAGGTTGAATCTGTTCATATATGTAAAAAAATAGATGACAGCGGTGATTTGCTTGAGCCTCTTGATATTAGGTCCGAATTCACTTTTAAAGACGACCGTGTTATTTGTTTCATAAGATTAAAAGATATCGGCACAAGAATTGACCTCAGATGGAAATGGTATTCTCCTGATAAAAAACTGGTTAGGGACACAGGAAATATAATCTTAAGCCAGGGCGATAGATATCTTGCGGCCGCCACAGCTTATGACATGTTCCAACTTAATCCCGAAAATATCGCTGAGGGGAAGTGGACTGTAGTCATTTTTATGAATGATAAATTTTTAGGAAAAAAATTATTTCAAATTTCAGCCCCTCGCCTCAGCTTTAAATCTATTATTTGAAATGATTTTTATAATCTTCTTGCAAACTTTTCTCTTCCTATGAATAATGATAGCTATGAAAAATGGTGATAATGCAGAAAAAAACTCGGTCCCCTCAATATTGGCGGCTCTGAGATCATATGATGGATGCGAATTTGATGTAAGGCTGACAAGAGACAGAGTTTTGGTCATTTACCACGATGCTAAGTACAATGGTCGGAGACTTCTCGAGACAGATTTCAAAGATCTTAAGGGAGTACAGGCTCTTAAAGAACTGGTCGATCATCCTCAGGTGATAGAATCGATCAATGATAATGGCAAAACATTCTGGATAGAGACAAAAGAGGATACCACTTTAGGGATGAAGAGAGACCCTGTCTACTGCCAGGAATTGGCCAGAAGTATCACAGACCAATTAAAAGACTCACACCTGAAACTAGAAAATATCCGCATTATTTCTTTCTCTTCAGAAATCTTAAAACATATAAATGGCTTCCGAACCTGCAGGATAGTCCCTTACATTTTTACAAGAACGGATTCATTAATCCGATATTACAACCACAAAACAATCCTGCAGATGTTTAAATCTCTTCGACAATACATCCTGGATACTAAGAAAATGGGTATCGGCGGCCTTCTTTTCTATAAGCGGTATTTACGCGGATTCTTCTCCCTTTTCCAGCCATCACTGGAAGATATCAAATTGCTTAAAAAAGATAACTTCATACTGGGGACCGGTGTGGAAACATTCGAAGAAGAAAAGTTCTTCAAGGACGTTGTGTGTGTAACTGATTATCGTGGAGAACGAAAAGGCGGAAGAGGTAAGAATGCCGGCCCTCTTATTTGCCACAGAGGGCTATGATGATGAAGGGAATTCTCAAATTCTTTAAGAAAAAAAAACAAAAGTGGGCCTTAGTCCTTATGGGGGGCGGTTCAAGGGGTTTAGCTCACGTAGGGATACTTGGTGTTCTGCAAAAAAATGGATTGACTCCGGATATTATCGTAGGGACATCTATGGGAGCTGTAATCGGAGGGCTTTTTGCTTCTGGAATTTCTCCAACAAAATTGAAAGAGATAGCGAACGACTTTGATTTAAATAATTTTATCGAAAGGCCTAACATTCCAATTTTATCAAAAAAGGCACAAATCAGCATTTTTGATTTCCTAATGCTCGAAAGCTACAAGAGCAGGCTTCTGAAGAAATTGGGGCTCAATAGGGAAGATAAAATGGAGGCCTATTTAAGAAGTTTAATAGGAGAAATTTCTATAGAAGAGCTTCCTGTGAAATTTGTTTGTAATGCAGTTGATTTAATATCAGGAAGAGAGATTATTTTCGAAAGAGGAAAGCTCTATAAGGCTCTTCGGGCCACAATGTCTCTACCGATTATATTTGAACCAACAAATATTGATAATATGCTACTTTTAGACGGAGGAGTTCTCAATAATGCCCCGGTGGGAATAGCAAGAAATCTGGATGCGCATAAGGTAATTCTTGTGGATGTACATAGAGATATAAAGGAAATTCCAAAAGAAGAAATAAAAAATACTTTCCAGCTTCTTCACAGGATGGTAGAAACCATGGTGGCCTATAAAACGGAAGAGAAGATAAAAAAAGCAGATCTTGTGATAAGAGTTGATCTGGAAATCGAGGCACTTGATTATTCTGAGTCTTTAAGAATAGTAGAAACAGGAGAAAATATCGCTAACGAAAATATCGGTAAAATCAAGAAACTTGTATCATAAAATCTGCAGATTGTTGATTTATTCGTAGGGACTTGATTTATCAAGCCCACCCTGGTTATTTTGTAAGGGCTTGATTAGCTCGCAGAAGCTTGGTTGATTTGTAGGGGCTTGATTTATCAAGCCCACCTTTTTGAAAAAAAGAAATTTATAAAGGTTTGATTCATCAAACATGATTTTAATAATATAAAAAAAATTTTTGGATTTGATAAATCAAGTCCCTACGAATATATAATTATGGCTGAGCCTGTACCTTTCTCCCTGGTTAAACTTATCTGCGGGATTATTGCCTCCAAAGATGCTTCTTTTATAAAGGCAGAAGAACGCCTGGTTCAGCTTTTTAGTCCTGTGGACATAATAAGCCCTATATTCATCTTCAATTATACAGATTACTATGAAAAACAGATGGGCAAGAATCTAAAAAGAAAGTTTTTAAGTTTTGCAGATCTTATTTCGCCCGAAAAACTAGGCGAAATAAAGCTCCGGACAAACGAACTCGAAGAAGAAATAAGAGAAGAATTAAAGGAAGGACGAAGAGTTGTCAACCTGGATCCAGGTTATTTGACTCAGTCTGCTTTGATCATGGCTACTGCCAAAGATTTTGCTCACCGGGTCCCTCTTCAGCAAGGAATTTATGCCCACCTTGAATTATTATTCAGCAAAAAAAGCTTCAAAACTCTTGACTGGACTTACCCAGATTATAGGACAGAAGAATATCATAAATTTTTTATGGAAGTCAGACGGATTTATCTCTCTCAACTGGCGAATTTGTAATCCAGCTAAGCCCTCTTTATTAACGTTTACTACTCCTTATGAAGGTCAAATAATCTCTTAGGAATGGGTCTTTCCCAAGGAGCGCTTCAGCTGAGCGCAAGGCCGCCAGAATATCGCTATCTAGGGGATCAAGAATTGCAGCATCTAAGCCCCTCTGGAGAGAAAGCACAAGAAAAGCCCTGTTTAACGATTTACGCCTAGGAAGGCCAAAAGACACATTGCTCACTCCAGCTATAGTATTGACCGAGGGCAGATTTTTCTTTATTTTCTCGAGAGCTTCAAGAAAAAGCCCTCCAGCTCTTTGGTCAACGCCGATGGGGCGGACCAAAGGATCGATGAATATGTCTTTATGTTCCACTCCCTCTTTCTCCAGCAGATTTACCATTTTACGGGCTATGGAAAGCTCTTTATCAGAGGTTTCTGGCAAACCCTCATCATCAAGGCAGAGCACGATAATACGGGGGTTGAACTCCTTAATAAGGGGGAGAAAAGTCTTTATTCTATTTACCTCGCCGCTAAGAGAGTTGAGCAGGGCTTGTCCTTTATGAATTTTTAATCCTGCTTCCATAGCTTCAGGATTGGGAGTATCAATGGAGAGAGGAATTCTCAGCTCTTTTTGAAGGAGAGGGATGGCCCATTTGAGCGTTTGCATTTCTTTATCCAAGAGGGCAGCAGTATTTAGGTCTATGTAACTGGCTCCGGCGTTCTCCTGTTTTTTTGCCTGATCAATTACGTATTTTTTATCCTTGCAATTTAAGGCTTCCAACACAGAACGCCTGCTGGAATTAAGCCTTTCCCCAACGATGATCATTGATTTTAGTTAAGTTTATTTTAACTATCAAAATGTGGGCTTGATGAATCAAGCCCCTACAAATCAATCAAGCTCTTACAAATAAATCAAGCTCTTACAATCTTATTAATTAAAGGTATGATAAATCAGATCCCGATAATATAGTTCAATTAAGGTTTGGTGAATTAAATCCATACATCTTAATCTTCGTCAATATCGAGGGCTGAGATTTCTCTCAACCTTTTCACAATTTCTGGAAGTTCTTCCAGGACGGTCTTAACATCTTCTTCAGTATTAAAGCGGCCTAAAGACATGCGGATGGAGGACCGGGCAACTTCAGGCCTTAATCCAATAGCCTCTAGAACATGAGAGACTTCCTCAGCTCCTTCGCTGCATGCAGAGCCTGTTGAGACATAGATTTCCTTTGTAGCCAGCGCTAAAAGAATAGCTTCTGCTTCAAGACCATAGAAGGAAAAATTCAAGGTTCCTTTCATTCTATTTGTTTCATGACCGTTGAATTTAACTTTGGGTATTTTTTCCTCAATTCCCTTTTTCAGTTGTTCTGCCATCTTTGCAATCCGTTTTTTATCCTTATCTCTTTTCTCTGTCATTACCCTTACAGCCTCTCCAAATCCAACGATGCCGATTGTATTCTCTTTACCAGCTCTCATTTCTCGCTCTTGATACCCTCCATAAATAAACGGCCAGATATCCGTCCCTTTCCTAATATAGAGAGCACCAACTCCTTTTGGCCCATAGATTTTATGAGCGGAGATAGAAAGCAGGTCCACACCCAACTTGTTGACATTAACATCTATCTTGCCGAAAGCCTGAACAGCATAGGTATGAACCCGAACTCCTCTCTCTTTTTCTATTTTGCTTATTTTCTCGACAGGCTGGATAGTTCCCATCTCATTATTAGCAAGCATTATTGAGATGAGAGCTGTTTGAGGAGTGATCGCTTTCTTTAGGAAATCGAGGTCTACAGTTCCATATTCATCCACTGGAACATAAGTAACTT
>CP070825.1:999646-1002339 GCA_020344415.1 Candidatus Aminicenantota bacterium | reverse complement strand
GGATGAAATATGATAAAGTGGCGGCCTGCGGTTTCACAGTGTTCTACGCCAAATTAAAAACTGTCCCTCTCATAGAGCAATGTCCGGTCAACCTGGAATGCCGCCTGGTGCAGAAAGTGGATTTTAAGACTCACGTTCTTTGCATCGGGCAGATTGAAGAGGTGCATGTTAGCGATGACTGCCTCACCAACGGAAAACCTGATGTGGAGAAAATTCGTCCTCTGGTGTTTACCTCGGGAGTTGAGTACGCCTATTTCGGCTTGGGAGCAAGGCTTGCCTCTGGCTACAAAGTGGGGAAAAAGTTGGTTAATGGAAAAGAGGGGCATAGACAGAAAAGCTGACACATTCGATAGAGAGTAGAGCAAGAGCATTAAATTTGGAGTAGAGGTTCTATAACCCTTGAATCTCCAATTTTTTTTATAGCCATAGCGGCTGCAGTCCTGACTTGCCTGGATTGATAAATAGGCTCAAGGTTGGGAAGAATTGAAAATGAACAATAAACTAGATTCCTTACCATATGCTCAAAAAGTAGCTCCTCGCATTATAGATGAGGAAATTATTCTGCTTCACATGCAAAATCCGCAGTTAAAAAAAATTATTAAATTGATGAAGTCACTCAGTGGAGTTCATTATAGCGGAAAAAGGTTAAGACTAGGAACGAGTGTACAATTTCCTTGCCTTTTTTCTGGACCTCCAAGCACAGGTAAAACGATGGCTGCCGAGGTTTTGGCTGTCAAACTTAAATTACCGATGTATCGGATTGATCTGTCTCAGGTTGTCAGCAAATACATAGGAGAGACAGAAAAGAATTTGAGACGAATATTTGATGCGGCAGACGTTTCTGACATGATTCTCTTTTTTGATGAGGCTGATGCTCTCTTTGGTAAACGTACTGGCGTTAAAGATGCTCACGACCGACATGCCAATATTGAAATCAGTTATTTTCTGGAACGGATTGAACAATTTAAAGGTCTTGCTATTCTAGCAACTAACCTTAAGGATGATCTTGATGAGAGCTTTTTGAAAAGGATACGCTATATCATCTACTTTCCTCTTCCTGAAACAGAGCAGAGAGAGAAGAAATAGAAATTTGTTTAATATGTATGAAAGAGAAGCGAATAGAGGAATCCGTGAGATGATAAAAAGGGAGGATTCATGTCAGATCAACCTGATCTCATACTAAAATTCCATAAAGATGGACCATTTTTTTATATGATCACTGCGTTTACCATTGCTTTTGCGGGTGTAGAACCTTTTATAGACTCAAGAAATCCTATGAATTATAAACCGTATCCAGCAAAATCTGGATTTGTTTTAAATGGAAAGGTGTTTCCTCAATTTGTGGTCTTTCCATATGATTTATTTGTGAGATTTCAGAAAAAAGAAATCTCTCATCGAAAAATATCTATATCCTTTTGTACTATGCTAATAAATACTGCTTATGAATCAGTTAAAGAGAAAAATAACCAAACACCTATCTTTGAATTTTTTAGACACGTCAGGAACGCTAGCTCACATAGAAATGAATTCTTCTTCAAATCCAAGGAGCCAAAAAGAATAACTGAGTGGAGAGGAAAAATTATAGATCACAATTTGAAAGGAAATAACAATCCCTTATTTGAAAAAGAATGTTTCTTCAATTTTTTAGGTCCAGCAGATGCTCTTTATTTATTAAGTGATATAGAGCAGCAGATATTTCAAGCTCCCTAATGCTGCATGCTGAAGAAAACAGGATAACATAGGTTTAAGCAGCAATGCAGAAATTGGATGGGGATATAAACGCAGAAGTGGAAGCAATCAAACGCAGGTATGGAATGTGAGCAGGAATATAAATCCGTATTGTTAGATGATTATTAACTGTAAGCAAACAGAATCCAAATTCCTCCAAGCCCTGGCTTCCCTGGATTGATAAAGGACGGATGATTTGGATTGCCTTATATCATTGCTGTTAATGTATTAAGCATTTTTAGCCATTATGATCATATGGTCATGAATGCTTTATTTGGAGATGAGGGAGCGACTTTTTATCCTTTGCCTAGCGGAGTATCTAATCATAAGCTAACAAGAGCGCCTAACGGCGCATTTCGTGGGCCCCAAGGCCCTCAGAATACCAGAGTTAGCGGAGTCATCATTTGTAGCGATTTATTGTGGGGAAATATTACAAAAATCAATCCCGTTCTATGGCATAATCCTTGGGCTACTCTCCCTTATGACCAAGATTTATGGCCTTTCCCACAACATGTTCCAAATTCAGATAAAACTCGGATCGAGCCAAAACCTGGAGAAAACGTTGCAGATTTCTTTGGCCTCCCTGCAGATTGGCCTATTCAGGAAGGTGAACAAGATCTTGAATAGCATCAACTTCTCATAACCAACGGTCATCCCCTTTTTTTCATATGTGTAATCCCAAGGATGAAAAGGAATAGACTCTATGCCATATCTTTGATAGTATCTTTTGAGAAAGGACAGAGGGATCGTTTATCGTTGGGGGTAATAGACATGAAGAAAAAAACTGTTTTAGGACTTGTGATCGGCGTTTTCCTCTTGGCAATACCATCCCTTGCACAGCAAAAATCCTCGAGTTATGATTGGCCGCAATTCAGGGGCCCGAACGGATCAGGTGTGGGTCAAACGACAGGATTACCTTCAGAGTTCGGACCGGACAAAAACGTGATCTGGAAAAAAACCATTCC
>CP070825.1:995997-999546 GCA_020344415.1 Candidatus Aminicenantota bacterium | reverse complement strand
CTAATAAAGGGACGCATGCTCCAGCCTTTTGCCTGGAAACGAATTGATTTTCCTTTTCTAAAGATGTCTTTGCTTAATTCTAATAAATCGGAATCTCTTAAATGAGCGATCTTTCTCACAGTTTTATATATTCTTCACAAAATCCACTATTTTCCTGTCTGGTTCAAAACTAAATTCGTAGCACGGGATTTTATGTGCAATGCGATGGCACAAGCCCATTGTATACTCCATTCCTTTTTTATCCCAGATTGGAGGAAAACAGCGAGTTAAAAGCATTAAAACGGCTTCGGCACTATTTTTTGGAACTGCCGAGTTTTTTTCTCCATGACGCAAAAAGAATAATTTCCGAATCGGAACTCCTTTTGAGGATACTTCCTTGAAATCGCCGTGCCATGGTGTCCCGTACATAAAGAGCTTTCCATTTTCTTCCCTTAGAATTATTCTATCATCATTAAGAACTGTCGCTAGATTTTCAGACCATAATCTGGCGATTGTTGACTTACCGTGACCTGAATTGCCCAAGAAAAGATAACCATAGCCCCTATCATCAATCCCGCAAGCATGGAGCATTATCCCTTTACGACGGGATAGGAGGAGTATCATTAAAACCTGATTTAAAGGATATCCTAATGGATCGAGTAATGAATTTTTAAAGAGCTCGTCCTTAAAATAAATGTCGCCAGATTCAAAATCTGATTCTAAAACCACGAGTAGATTAGGAGGTGGATCAGAATCAAAAGAAGAATCTTGCAAGACATATTTTCCCTGATCACGGTAAAGGGCCCATGTGCTGCCAGAATCAAATATCTTTTTTACCCTTCTCCTTTCAGGAAAAATGTTATTATGCACTCGAAGCTTTGTTTCAGGTCTGACATTTGTGATGAACTCATAATCTATATCTTCATCTCTAACCCCGGGTTCAGATAGGTTTTGATCGAAGAGAAAAGATATACCAATCCCAGCTATACCTATGGTAAACTCCATTGGTCCTTTCTCATTTAGCAAAGCAGAAGCCTCCCCGAAGTATTCCTTAAATTATCATTCCTGCTAGGATTCTTAGCATCAAAAGCGAAATTAAAGACGGTAGATTATGATTGATTCAATGGATAGAAAATTCTACTTTGACTATGAACCATAAACTGATTTCTTGCAGGCTGCAAAATCACAAGTGTTACCGGCCTGTCCAGATGCGCCCGGGCCTGTCTTACAAGCTTGTAACACGGCTTCCTTGATTACCAAATTGACCTGATTTATTTGTGGCTTTTTGTATTTTTTCCGGTTTTTTTCTTTTGTCTCCAATTTTGCCTCCTTTTTAAAGTTTCTTTGTCTTAAATGCCTCTGCCCGAAGATGGGCTACCTGGCAGAGGTATTCCACAGGAGTTTCTGGGTTACCGTTCTCCAGATATGCCCAGCCCGGGCATTGACCGCATAAAGATATTAATTCACACTGACCGCACGGGTAATCGCTTTTAGGTTTCAGAGTTAAGAATTCAGGAATAGAGTGATACCAGCCTTCCTCGAAGGAACCGTGACGAAGGTCATAATTCTGAAACCGAGTCATTTCGCAAGAACTCATTTGACCGTAGGGATCGATATGAAATGTGGAAACGCCTGCGCCACAGTTGAAAAGATAATCATCTTGGTAAGGACCTATATATCTTTCACAGAACTCCCGCCATTCTTTCACTCTTTTCTCATCCGCTAAATCTAGCTTGACAACCTCTTCAGGTGATAACCGGAAATTGCAGGGTGTTTTAGAGCCGTCCAGCTTGGGGTTGAGTATCGGGTCGAAACGGAATTTAACTCCTAATCCTTCAGCATATTCTTTTATGTTAGAAAGTTCATCCCGGTTTAAGGTCATGGCCATGGTCTTCAGCCCTAAAGGAATTTTCCGCTTTAGAAGTAATTCAATACCCGTTTGACAGCGCCTGAATGAGCCAGGAATCCCGGTTACTTTTTCATAAGTCTCTTTAGTCGTACCATATAATGTAATCTCCACTATAAACGGCAGCCATTCAGCCAAATAATCGGCAATCTTTGGCGTTATGAGTGTCCCGTTAGTAAATAGTGAGATAAGGAAGCCTTTCTTCTTGGCGTATGCGTAAATTTCCAGAAAGTCTTTTCGCAGCAGAGGTTCTCCTCCAGTTAGCAACAGCCATAGACATCCTGCCTCAGCTATCTGGTCAAAGATAGAGAATATCTCTTCGCTTGTGATTTCCTTCTTGATTGCATCTTGATCATTCAGCGGCAAGTTGCAATAGCAATGAAGGCAGCGTAGGTTACAGCGAAAGGTAAGCTCGAATGATCCTTTAATCGGGATTCTCTTGGCTATAACCTGCTTGTTCAACCGCTCGCTAAACTGAGCGTAGCTGATTGCAGATAGGGGCGGGCGTTTCATATGCTTACCCTTCAATAGCTCCAATTTTCTCGAGTTGCTTTAAATACTCTATCAGGTCTTTTTCTGCTTGTTGAGGAGTGACTTCAAATTCCTCGACTATCTTATCTTTTATTTGTCTGACTTTCATTTTTCCGTCTATGAGCTCCCAGATGTGGGCAGCTACCTCGTTCAGAGTGGAGATGCTCTCCAGATCACCGACATTTTGCCTGATTGGCACTAAAATAAACTCATCGGCTATTTTCCTGGATACAATTGAATCGCTTTTTTTATAAACCTTATCAAGGATACTCATTAGGTGATGCTCCCTTTTCACTAGTTTTTCACTATTATTAGGAAAAAATCAGAAAAAGTCAACTTAGAGAGGGATTATGTCTGCAAATAATCTTGCCGAACGCCGCCTAAAAAATGCTTGACATTAAAAGAATGAAGCCATATTATCATCGCAAAGGAGGAAGGGATAAGATGAGAAAAATTTGTGAAGCATTTATTGTTGTGGCTGCTATAAGCTTAATCGTGGGCATAATATCACGGCTCATGGTAAAACCTATATTGGGAATTGAAGCGCAAGCCTTTCTTCAATTTACTCAGGCATGTCTTTTATTTGCCGTAGCTATAACAGCAAGAGAATGGATGATAGCTAAAGGTAAGTAGTAGTAAGTTCTTTATTGCTTGATTCTGTAAGATTTGATTCCTGGAATGGAGTCTTCTTTTACTGTTGAAATTTCACAAAGATTGGATTAGAAGCTCAAGCCTTTCTTCAATTTGCCCAGGCATGTCTTTTGTTTGCCGTAGCTATTGCAGCAAGAGAATGGATGATAGCTAAGGGTAAATAGTAGTAAGTTCTTTATTGCTTGATTCTGTAAGATTTGATTCCGGGAATCAAATCTTCTTTTATGGTTGAAATTTCACAAAGATAGGATTAGAAACTAATCTCCTCCCTCTTATATCTCTCGCATCCAGGCGATAATATATATTTTTGCCTGCCTCAAAAAAATCATCTTCAAAGTTTATGTGAAACGGAGTTTCTGCAGAGAAGGTCTCTAAAAGATTTCCGGAGCGAATCAATCTCACAGTCACTGAATTTCCTTCCTCTGGATCAGTCGTTGAGATACTAATGTTAATGCTGGGATAGCCTTTAGAGAGTATCTCTT
>CP070825.1:989414-995897 GCA_020344415.1 Candidatus Aminicenantota bacterium | reverse complement strand
ACCGATGATAAAAACAAAGACTCCCATTCTGCATCCAATAAATAGAGCACAGGATAAGCAAGGTTTGTTTTATCGTATCCGGGGGGCAAATGGACAATGAGTTTTCTCTCTTCGTTCAAAATCTTCGAATAAATTTTCTTGTATTCCAAGAATGTTATTGTGTCTTCGGTTTTCCTGGAATTTAAGGGTTTATTAATATCACATGATAGTGAGAGCATGAACGATAGAGAGAGTATTATTAGGGATGTAAATAGAGTGCATTTCGATTTATTCCACATCTAGGTCTCCTTTATGGAAGAAATATGGCTCTTACCAATTCAGAATTACTCATTTTAAGCAATATGTCCTTTGATTTCCAATGGATCTATCCTGAGACCGGGGTTACAATCATAAGAACAAGCTCGAGAATAAGCTTGGCTGCTTTCCCATCTTGGCTCTGCCTTACGCTTGTGCAAGCATCATCCACCAATTTTTTTGCGTATTTCAAGGATTTTTCCTGTAATTCAGCAGGAGTGACAAATTCGTCCAGATCCGCTGGTTTCTGATATTTGATTCCACCGGTGATCATCCGATAAGCCAAGGATATATATTGACGTGCTTTTTCATTGAAGATGGAACTGTTCTTGAACAGATCCTTGGCGACATCGATGTGGTGCTTGATCTGATCTGCATATTTTGATGAGGCAGTAAGGGAGATGGCGATATCTAGGAAATCTATAAGCGAACTGACCATTTTTTCTTTTGATGTGGCGGGATCGAACAACTCATTAGTAGCTTTGATGATTCTGGCCTCTGTTTTCTCTGCGATACTTACAGCCCCAGATAAGAAGGCGAAAAAGATTGCCACTATAATCAATCGTGTGATATGTCTTTTCTTCATAAATAGTCTCCTTTACATAGAAGTAACCGCCACAAGACTCTTTATTGTTTACTCATCCAATATTCCTCATATCAACTTTATAAAAGAGGATATTGGGCAATGAATTGCTCTCCTCTCCATTCTTAACACATTTTTTTTCATGAACAAATTTTTTTCAGCCTTTGTGTGCTTCATTTTCAATGCCATAATCAACCTCTATCTTATTATATAATAACAACTTAGGGTGAATTTGTTAAGCGATTTTTGTGTTTAATATGGGGAATATGGTTTAATATGGTGAATACGGGATAATATGGACCTATCCACCTTCCCTGTCTCTCAGCTCATACCCTGCCATCTTGATACTGACTTCTGCAAGAATCTGCAGAGGCTCGATCAAAGGAACAGGAGTATCTTTATCCTTTAGGACCAGGGGAACTTCTGTGCAGCCGGCAATCACAGCCTCTGCGCCTTTCTCCATAAGCTTCCTGGCTGTATCATGAATAATCCCTTTGGGACGCCCGGAAGTAAAACCCGCCTTTATACCGTTCTCCCCGAAGATTGCCTCCGTAACCAATTCCTGTTGCTCATCTTCCGGTCCGATGACCTCGATTCCTTCCTTCTCAAAAGCCTCATGAAAGAGCCTTGATTTCAAAGTGCCTGTGCTCGAGATGAGCCCTGCCTTATTCAATCCCGGGATCTTCCTTTGGGCATAGAGAACTGCCTCGTCCAGAAGGCTGAGGAATGAGACTCTCTCCTGGGCCAAGATTTCAGGAAGCCAGAAGTGAGCCGTGACACAGGGCATGACAATAAAATCCGCACCGTTCCCTTTCAATATCCTGACCCCTTCAACGAGATAGGGAAGAGGGCTCTCTCCTCCCTCCAGGATGGCATCTGTCCTTGGCGGAACCTCAGGATTGGCATAGATGATGACCTTAATATGTTCCTGATCGTTTACCGCTTTTGTGTTCTTGATAATGAGTCCATAAAAGTATGCGGTGGCCTCAGGCCCCATACCCCCAAGAATGCCTATTGTCTTTCTCATCTCTTTGGCGCCTCTTCCATGATCTTTCTGACTTTATCCAAAGGAAAGCCCGGGACCTTCAGGCCGTTCTGACCTACCATTTCCCCTGCCTTAAAAAGACTGTTGAGGATGGCTTCCTCAGCCGCTTCAGCCGCAGCCAGGAAGAGAGCCGATGTCCGGTCAGTCCGAAGCACCTCAATCTGCATGGTTGGCGACTTGGAGCGGTGGGGAAATCTCAATCCTTTTGCTGTTGAGAATGCAACACAGAAATCACCGCTTCCTGTTGAGTAAAACCCTCCTGTTCTGGGGATCCCCAAAAGAGCCCTTTTTGCCAGGCGCTTCAGGTTATGGCTGTCAAGCGGCGCATCGGTTGCCACCACAATCATGCATGAGCCTTCCTCACGCTTTTCAGCGTCTCTCTTCATGTAGTAATTCCCGAGCTTTATTCCCACAGGATAGCCGTTTATCTGAAGGATGCCCCCATGGTTAGTCTGAACCAGGACACCAACCGTATATCCTCCCCTGGATTCGGGAAGTTTCCGGGATGAGGTGCCGATCCCCCCTTTATATCCGTAGCAGATGGTCCCTGTCCCAGCACCCACTGAGCCTTCCTCTACAGGTCCGGATTGAGCCTTCTCTATGGCTTCTATCACATGCTCTTTCTTAACATGCCTTCCCCGGATATCATTCAGATAGCCGTCATTTGTCTCACCAACCACAGGATTGACAGAGCCCACCCTCTCATTTCCAGGATAAGATAGTGTGTAACCGACAAGGGCATCTGCGCAAGAGGGAACATTCAGTGTATTGGTTAAGAGTATAGGTGTTTCTATGGTGCCCAGTTCCCCTACCTGGAGAGCGCCTGTCAATTTCCCATAGGCATTCGCCACATAGACTGCACCGGGGACTTTCTCTTGATAGATATTCCCGCCATGGGGGAGGATGGCTGTAACACCTGTTCTTATATTTTTCCCTTTAATCAGAGTAACCTGACCGATTTTTACCCCCTCAACATCTGTGATAGCGTTCCATTTGCCCGGATTCAGTATCCCAGTCTTGATGCCGAATTCTCTCATGCGAGGCCTTTCCTCAGAGGAAAGGACAGCCAAGCTGAGAGCAACAAAAACTATGAATATAAGAATTGTTAGTTTCATTCTTCATTTCCCTTAGTTTTAGTGAGAATAAGATGTTATTTAATTCGTCTTAAAAAATCAATAAGAAGAGTTAAAGAAGAGATTGTTTAACATCTCTAGAATGTTAAATCTTCTTCTTACTTCTATCTAGCAGGGGAAAAGATTGATATTGACAATATTAAAATTCCCATATATATTTCGTCAGGCTAATTGATGGGTACGTATAAAAAGTTCTTATTAGTAAAATTACTGGTTTTCCTTGTAATCTCGTTTTCTTTACCCATATCTAAAGTATATGATTATTACTCAGATGAAAAGTCTAGAGTGTGCAGACTCTATGATTCAGCCGTAAAATCCTGCGAGAAATATAGAAAGGCAGGCGATTTTTATCGCGCAATTGATGCATTTAGGCAAGCTAGGGAATTTGCGAGAGAGATGGGCAATAAAAAAGAGGAAGCTGATTGTCTTGTAAATTTAGGTCTATTATATTGGAACATCAGTAGGCTAAATGAATCCAAAAAGAAATATGAACAAGCCTTAAGGCTTGCTCAACTGTATAAGATGAGAAACGAGCTGAAAGAATGTCAAATTATACTTGATATCTATAGATTATATTCAGCAGGAAAAGAGTATCGCTCTAAAGGTAAGTATCAAAAGTCGATAAATAGTTTTCAAAGAGCCATTGATTTAGCAAAGAAAACTGGGAACAAAGAACATGAGGAGAGGTGTTTACGTAGCTTGAGTGTAACATATTGGGAACTGAAGGATTTTAAAATGTATCTTTCCATGAATGAGAAAGCGCTGGTGATCGCTCAATATTTGAATAACAAAAAAGAAGAAGGGAAATGTTTGTATAATATCGGTTTGTTTTATCAGCAGTTAGAAAATTATTCTAAAGCTCTCAATTGTTATGAGGAAGCTTTGATAATTGCTAAATCTCTTGGTAATAAACAAAGTCAATCAGCGTGCCTGAATAATATTGGGAATATTTATTTGGATATAGGTGATTATGATAAATCCTTACCTTTATTAATGGAAGCTCTTGCAATTGATAAGCAATTAGGAATTGATGTGCATATAGAATTGAATAACATTGGAGAGACATTCAGGAAGAAAGGTATCTCTACGGGGAAAAAAGAAGCTTTTTATAATGCTCTTATTTATCTTGAAGATAGTCTTGAGCTAACGAAAAAGGCTGGAGATAAAGAAACGGAGATTTATGTCTTGAATAATATAGGAATGGTACATTTAGATTTAAAAAGATATGACGATGCGCTGGACTACTTCCATGAAGGCCACGAAAGAGCTGAAGAGCTTCAAGATATTTATATGAAGGGAATGCTTCTGAATAACATAGGAATCGTGAAATTCAATCAAGGAAATTTTAAAATTTCTAAAATGTTTTTCCAACAAGCAATTAACATAGCCCTTGAAATTAAAGGAAACCAGATTCTTTGGGAAGCTTTTTTTGGGCTTGGACAATGTTATGAAAAAGGGAATGAATTTTCTCAGGCAATAACATGTTATAAAAAGTCCGTTAATATTATAGACTATATGAGAAGCCACATTTTTCTAGATGCGAACAAAACTGTCTTTATAAGGAATAAATTTAAAGTATATGAGCATCTGATAAACCTTCTCCATCGGTTGAGTATCAATGATTCTTCACATGACTATTTTAAAGAGATTTTTTACGTAGTAGAAAGAGCAAAAGCTAGAGCTTTATTAGAGAGTATTGGAGAGTCAAGGGTTGACTTAGAGAATAAAATATCTCCCAAATTAAAGAAAATAGAAAGAGAGATATCAAAACGGATAACTTCAATCATCTACGATCTTTGCAGATTAGATCACCATGAAGAGAAGAGAAGGGAGTTGTTATGTGGACTTCAAAAGGAGGAAGATGAATACTTGAGATTAATATCTAGGATTAGAGCTGAAATTCCTGAAGTTGCTAGCTTGGTTTCTCCGCGACCCTCTCGAGTAGAACAGGCACAAAAACTGTTAGCTGAGAATACAGCTTTAATAGAATATTTTCTTGGAGATAATCAGTCTTTTATGTTTTTTATTACAGCGAGAGGATATAGTTTGTATAAGTTGCCTTCTCGACATGAGCTGGAAAAGTCATTAAAAGCTTATCTGAAGATATTATCGACTCCACCTGAAAGAAAATTTTTAGGAATCCTTGCTGCGAAAAGAATTTACGAGGAACTTCTTTTTCCTATTGAAGAGAATTCTGGATACATCGAAAACCTAATTATTATACCCGATGGGATTCTTTATTATCTTCCTTTCGAAACACTCATCCAACATACTCCAAATCCTTCATCAGAGAGAAACTTTTTGATAAAAAAATATAAAATATCTTATGCTCCCTCTTCTTCGGTTCTATTGTATATGTCGAAAAATAGACCATATTATGAAAGCCCGAAGGATTTGCTAGCATTTGGAAATCCTTCCTATACTATAAAGTCTCCATCGAGCAAAAAAAGGCGGAAAGCCGATGTTGAGACTTTGAGTGAGTTGTATTTAGATCAAGGATTTGATTTTTCTCCCCTTCCTTACAGCAAGAAAGAGATTTCAGAAATTTCAAATTATTTTAATGAAGAAAAAAGGGATGTTTATATTAAAGATGAGGCAAGAGAAGAAATATTTAAAAGAGTTCCTCTCAAGGACTATAAAATCATTCATTTTGCATGTCATGGATTTTTGTCAGAGGAGTTCCCTTTTAGATCAGCTTTGGTTTTATCCCTGGACGAAGATCCGCAAGAAGATGGATTTCTTCAAGTTCGTGAAATATACAATCACAGATTAAAAGCTAATTTGATTGTCCTCTCTGCTTGTCAGACTGGAAGGGGCAAACTAGAAAAAGGGGAAGGGGTCTTGGGGCTTCCCCGCGTTTTTTTCTATGCTGGAGCCAAATCGGTTGTTTTATCTTTGTGGAAGATAAACGATACTTCGACAGCAGAATTTATGAACCACTTTTACTGCTCTCTCTCGCGGGGAAATGATGTAGCTCAGGCATTGCGTTTAGCAAAGCTGAAGATGATAAATTCAAAATATCGTCATCCGTTCTATTGGGCAGCATTTGTAATAAATGGAGACTCTAATTCTTCAATAGATATTGAATAAACTTATTATGTTACTAATCAGTTAATGTGAATTTCTCTAACCGAGATTCAATTTTTTTTCCATGATTTAGAAAAGCTATTACCATCCAGAAATAGGCTTTGTCTTTTTTCAATCTATTGGAAATTTCAAGTGGGAGGGTAGCTTGAGCTTTGAAGATTTTTTGACTTTTCCAAACTGGATACAATGTGTCATCAAATAATTCAAGAACATAATATTCTGAGTTTTTAACAAAATTCCATTTAAAAATTAACGAAGATTTTGAGCATTTTTTATTTATTGGCTCTATTAAATGTATTTGCTTTGAATTTGTCCCTCGGTATTCTCTTTTTTCTAAATTT
>CP070825.1:986549-989314 GCA_020344415.1 Candidatus Aminicenantota bacterium | reverse complement strand
TTGATCCATGTCAAGAGTTTTTACGGCCCAAATGATAATAGATGGGGAGAATTCGGAGAAAACAGGAGTTCAAACCTCGGTGCTTCCACTTTGTTTGCCAATCCCAACTATCATGTAAACGTAACAGAGGATGATCCTCTCGGAATGGACCCTACTCACATGGTGAAAATTTTCGGAGCTTTTGATGGACTTAAAATAGATGTCATTTTCGGCATTTACTAAAACTTTAGAACCAGGAATTCCTATAATTCTAACATGCGGCTACCCAATGATATAGAGGAAGATGATGTCTACATATATGGAGAAAGTGGGGGATTTTTCCCTCCCCTTTTGTACTAGATCTCTGCAATCACAATGAAGTGCGAAGTGGAAAAAGAGAATTGACAAACTACCGATAATCCTTTAAATATGAATCGAGTTTACGCGTGAGAAAGATTTGTTTTTATCCTCTTATTTTAAGCTATTTGATCTTGGGCGTTTCCTCTTCTGCGCTTCTAGGGGATCCCATCCCGAAAGCTAAAAACAAACTCAATGTCCTTCTCATAACGATAGATACGCTCAGGGCTGACAGGCTTAGCTGTTACGGCAGCCAGCATCCTGAAACTCCGAATATCGATGACCTTGCAGAGAGAGGTGTGCTCTTCTCAAGAGCCTTTGCCAATACCTCCACCACACTGCCATCTCATGCCAATATTCTCCTCGGCACGACGCCTAACTATCATGGAGTCCATGAAAATTTAAATTTCATCGTGAGTGCAGAATTATTAACTTTAGCCGAGCACCTCAAGAATTATGGTTATGCAACCGGGGCTTTCGTGGGCGCTTACCCTCTTGACTCAAGGTTCGGGCTATCCCAGGGTTTCGAAATTTACGACGATGATTACAGTCGCACTCATACTGTAACTCTTTCCAATTTAGAGAGAAATGCTGAAGCTGTGATCAAAGGCGCACTGGAATGGTTGGAAGGTCGAAGATCTCCTTGGTTTCTCTGGATCCATTGTTGGGATCCGCATATTCCGTACGAGCCGCCTGAGCCTTTCAAGACTCAATACAAAGAGCATCTGTATGAAGGAGAGGTTGCCTACGTCGATTTGGCCTTGGGAAAGCTCCTTGATCTCCTGAAAGAGAACAGTCTGTTCGATTCGACTCTCATCATCTTCACTGGAGACCATGGCGAATCGTTGGGTGAGCATGGTGAGAAGACGCATGGTTTTTTCGCCTACAACTCTTCCACCTGGATCCCTCTCATCATTTCCCAACCAGCAACAGTCTCGGGTAGCGTCGGGCACTATGTCAGTCATATCGACATATTTCCGACAGTATGTGATGTTCTGGGAATCGAGAAGCCATCTTTCCTTCAGGGAATCTCTCTCCATCCAGCTTTGCAGGGAATGAAGCTCCCTGAAAGGCCCATCTATTTCGAATCTTTGTATCCCTGCTACAGTCGGGGATGGGCGCCGCTGAGGGGTTTTATTCTGGATAAGAAGAAATTCATCAGCTCACCCATTCCTGAGTTGTATGACCTGGACCATGATTTTGATGAGCTCAACAACCTTGCTGAACAGGAAAAAATAACCGAACTCAGTTCGCAGCTTAAAAAGATCATGGATGATCTGACACCAGCGGAGAAAATTGATGCTGCTCCAAAAGTCGACAGAGAAGCTCGCGAAAAGCTGGCCAGCTTGGGCTATATCTCGAGCGTTCAATTTTCGCAAAAGAAGAATTTCGGCATTCAAGATGATGTAAAGATTCTCCTTCCCTACATAAATAAGACAGAGGAAGCTTGGGAGCTGCATAAAGAGGGAAAGCCAGAGGCGGGAATCAAGCTTTTGAAGGAAATCATACAGGAGAGAAAAAATATAGATTTGGCGTATAAAATCCTTGCTTTCATCTATCGAGATAAAGGAAATACAAAGGAGGCTATTGTTATCCTGGAGCAAGGACTCAAGGCTCTCCCCTCAAACTACGAAATATTTATCGAATACATGCAGCTGCTCACATCTGATCAACAGTATGACAAAGTCATCAGCAGTTTCGAGAAAATATGGATTAGAGAAGCAGAGTATGATCCTGCAATATGGAACAACCTCGGGGTTGCCTATTTCAAGAAAGGCAATTTCGAGGAGGCGATCAAAGCTTACAAGATGGGTCTTTCCCTTGATGATAAGTTACCTAAGCTTAACAACAACCTCGCCAATGCCTACTTGTCCTCTGGTTTACAATCAAAAAATTCCTCCTTCTTTTCTAGAAGCTTTGAATACTTCAAAAAGGCAATCGAGCTCGATCCCGAATATGCAGCTCCTTACTATGGCTTAGGTCATGCCTACAGCCAAGCAGGGAATCGGGAGGGAGCTATCTACTGCTGGAAAAAAGCTCTTGAAGTAGACTCAAATTTCAGGAAGGCTCTTTTTGCTCTTGCCATGGCCTATCTAAACACTGGGGAAAAAGCTAAAGCATTTGATATACTCAGTAACTATAAAAAACAGTACTACCATCTCATGTCTCCTGTTGAAAGAGAAAAATTAGATGCCCTCCTTGAAAAATCCCAAAAATAATCCTGCCATCAAAAATAACATTTTCTTCTACCTTAACAAGCATTTTATTAATGGATTTAACATAGACCTTCAGAAAATAAACTTGATTTTTGGCAGAGGAGAGTCGAACTTGCCATTTCCATCGACATCTACATAGTTAGGATTTGTTAAGGCGTCAGGGAGAGGGCCACATTCGTAACCGTCGTTTTTTGATCTTCTTTGTACTACAGG
>CP070825.1:983757-986449 GCA_020344415.1 Candidatus Aminicenantota bacterium | reverse complement strand
CTTCTTTTACAATGCCTCCCATGCCAAGGGCTTTAACGCCTTCGGTCAATCTATTCAGAGGTTTTGTTATTCCCTTGGCAATGAAATATATGACGCCAGAACCAATCATCAAAAAAATGATACCTATCAGAACACTCTTAAATAAAAGGGTGCGAAGCCTTTTATTAAGCATCCTTTTATCAACGGTGATCCGTACAAATCCAATGAGACGCTCTTTTCTCTGAAGTGAGTCCTTTCCAAAAAAGAGAGACTCCTCCATAGAATAACCTGAACCTGAGATCACCGGTGACCAGAATTCTAACCTGTCGTGGACTTCAAGGCAAAAGGGAGATAGAGACGTCTTCAGATCTTCCAATATCTTGTTTCTGCGCTCCCCGAGCCCTTTAACCAATGTTACTGGCCTCCTTTTTTCAGGCCTTTCCTGCTTTTTCAATAGGGTCCCTTCCAGATTAAATACAGAAACTTCTAAGACTTCCTCTTGTTGAAAGACGCCATCAACAGGGTCCTTGAGCAGTTTTTCGTTCTCTGAAAACACACCAATCCTTGAGTTGTGAGCAAGAATACGCGTAATTAATTTTCCATTCTTTATTAGGGTATCTGTCAGTGATTTGCTCTGATGATGAATAAAAAAGGCGGTGAAAGAGGATGAGATGACAAATATAAAAATGGTAAATAGAGCAAAAACCTTGATGCCGAATTTTCGACGAAAGGTTTTTAGACAATTTAAATGCATCCTTTTTTCCTCAGTTAACTATCTTCACTTTCCTGATGGTCTTTTCATCAATATTCATTCCAAGCTTCCTTGCTATCTTCAGATTAACTGATATAATCGCCTTTCTTGCATCAACCTGTTGAACATTCCTTACATCTCTTCCTGAGAGTATCTTTTTGGCCATCTCTCCTGCCTGTCTTCCTATATCAAAGGGGTCGATGCCGATCGATAGTAACGCCCCCAGTTCTACATATTTGTCTGAGAATGCAAGGAGAGGTATTTGGTTTTCGAGGGAAAAGAGAAGCAGAAATTCAACTGTCTCAGGTGTAATTACCGTGAGATCGGGGATCATCCAGAAGAGATCTATTTTTTCTTGCATGTTGATGATTAAGGAAGAAACATCCTTGGAGCTATGAATCTCACATGCAATCAGTTTAATCCCGGTTTTCCCGGCAGCATCTTGTGCGCTTTTTGCAAGATGGCCTGTCCTATCCGGGTCATATAACAGGCCGATATTTTTAAGGTCAGGTAGAATCTGTAAGAGTGCTGTTAACTGCTTCTCTTGAGGTATATTCATACTGACACCGGTGATATTCTCACCGGCGAGCGTAGATTGAGAATTGAGGACCATGAGATAAACAATCGGTATGTTCTTAATCCTTTTCACTCTTAAAAGGGCATCCATACCTATTGCCAGAACCAGATCAGGCCTGATCTCCCTAATCTTTTTTACAACATCTCTTCCTTCCAAGTCGGAGATAACCAGCCTTTGAAGCTTCACATTACAAGCACTTTGAAAACCCTTTATTGCTTCCTCATATGGAGCAACCCTGATGCTTTGGACGGCTAGGATCCCCTGTCCGGCTTCGGCCAACCCATGACAAAGAATGAAGAACAATGATAATATAAAAATTTTTTTTATCATAATACGATAATTCAAAAATATAGACTTCCATTTTCTTCTGACAGAAGTCACAGGTTCAATAAAAATCCTGTCAGAAAATATTATTTCTGGATGGGCACGAAATGCCCTTGAATAAGATAATTAGAACTGATATATAAAAATTATCATAAATTTTTTACGAGTAAAAGGTCTAAAAAAATTTTAAGGCATCCCCCTTTTAGGAAATTCCTCCAGATTCGAGAAAAAATGTTATTTTGGTCCCGCAATCTTCATGCCATCTATAATCATTTTTTAAAAATAGGCGCCTTTTTGTTCTGTGTCACCCTGACACTGGTCTGCTTATGTGACGCCGAGGCCGCGCATCTTGACGAGGAGATGCTGATTCTTCGTATGTATTATAAGGAAAAGGACCTTGTGGTATCGGCTACGAGGCATCTGAAACCGATCTCTCAGGTTGCAGAGAATGTCACGGTTGTCACCGCACAAGAGATAGAGGACATGAACGCCCATACGGTTGCAGAGGTCCTGAACAGGCTAACCGGCTTCTTCGTTAGTTTTAGTCAGGATTTTGGTTCTACTTCTCTGCCTCGTATTCAGGGGTCGGATGAGTGGCATGTCCTTGTGCTGGTGGACGGAGTTCCCTGGAATTTCCTATCAACTGGTGCTGCTGAGACCAATTCGATTCCCGTAGGTATCATAGAGCGGATAGAGGTTATCAAAGGGCCTGCTTCATCGGCCTGGGGCTCATCCCTTGGTGGGGTGGTAAATATCATAACAAAGTCTGTAGGAGATACTGCAAGGCCTGCAGTTTCCATAAGGGCCTCTTATGGTGAAAGAAATACGCAGGACTATAGGGCCGAAGCCTCGGGACTGGCCGGGCCCGCGGGGTATTATCTATTTGCCGGTCGCCAGGAGTCCGACGGCCTGAGGTCCTCAAGATATTTTGATAACGATAGCTTTTATTCAAAGTGGAACCTCACTGTTTCAGACAATGTGGATGTCGGCTTGAGCATAGGTTACAGTGAACCCCATATAAAGTTTGGAGATTTCCCGAGCTTAGATATCACCTCAACAGG
>CP070825.1:976297-983657 GCA_020344415.1 Candidatus Aminicenantota bacterium | reverse complement strand
GCCATTAAGAGGGAAGCACCCATTCCTTTCCCAGAGACAGCAGCGACGACAACCCCTAAGCAAGAAGGGTCTACAGCCACAAAATCAAAATAATCCCCACCTACCTGATAACAGGGAATATTTGAGCCGGCAATCTCAAAATTCTCTACTGTAGGACTTTCCTTGGGTAGAAAATCCTGTTGAATCTGGGAAGCCAAGGTAAGCTCTTTCTCCATTTTTTCTTTCTCAATTGCATCTTCGAAAAGCTTGGCATTTTCGATCTTGACTGCAGCTAGGTTGGACAAAAGAGTCAACAGCTTTAAATCCTCATCCGTGAATTGCTCAAGAAGATATATCCGGTCAGAATATATGATTCCGATTATTTCCTTGTTATTCCATAAAGGAACACACATTGCTGAATGAATGTTAGATTTTATGACACTTTCTTTCCCTCTGAATCGAGTGTCCTCCTGGGCATCTGAGGTAAGGACAGATGAATGCTTATCAACAGACATATTGATTATACTCTGGCTTACCTCTATTTTTCGATTCTTTAGCCGATCGTCATTGATGCGAACCACTTTGGGAATCAATTGAACAGGGTTTCCCTCGTTGATCATCAGAATTCCTCTGTCCATTGGAAGATTCTCGCAAATGAGGTCCATGATCTGATCTAAGAGTTCGTTAAGAGGCATATGGAGAATAAGAGCTTTACTGACTTCGCTAAGCACAGAATATGCCTTGTGTTCTGATCTTATCCTTTCAAGCTCCACAGGTGCGGCAGTGGCTTTCAAAGTTGTATCGATATCGGTCTTCCTCTTTAGAATCTCTTTAAGGTGGATTATGGTGTTCACATTAGCCGCAGCGGATACTCTTTCAGTAACTTCGACATTTGCTGAAAGCTCTTTATCAAAGATAATCCTGGTTGAGCCGACTAGAACCTCATCCCCTCTTCTGAGTTCTGTCTCAGATTGAATCCTTTCTCCGTTTAGAAAGACTCCGTTTTTACTGGCATTATCCCTGACTACATAACCCGTTTCAGAAGGATATATGTAGGCATGAATTCCTGAGCAGAATGGATCAAGGATAGGGATGTCATTATCCGCAGAGCGTCCTATAGATACTTTCTCTCCTTTGAGCGGAAAATTAAATTCCTCCCCACTCTTCGGATAAACGTATAGTTTAGACATTTGAATGAGCTGCCTTAATTATAATACCAAGAAAAGAAAAATTTCAAGAGAGTTCGACTTTTTCTAGAGTTTTAAGCATTTTCTTACATTTCTGAACCTTCTCTTCAAAGGAGATATCATCTATTAAAGGAAAAAGAGCATCCCTGATTTCCTTTTTTACTATGTTATCAAGAAGTTCAATGGAATAATCAATGGCTTTTTTAGTTCCCGAGCAAATATTTTGATAGGCCTTAATCATATCTTCCTGGGGATAGATAAGACTGAGCAATTCAAAAATATGTTTGAGGGACCGAGCTAAGTTATTCTCTAAATCTGAAGCGAGATCTGCTTTTTTCTTGTCAGTCATCAGTTCATTTATCTCTATTAAGATCAAATAACTTTCCTTTATTTTCAGGATTACTCCAGGCAATATTATTTTTTCTTGAAATTGGATCTGTGGGTTTTTAGATTTCATTTTGTACATGGCTTCAATGATTTCCGAATCTACATCCTTGCTTTTCTTTTTTAGTTCCAAGCTGAGCAAATCTCCTGCTCTTTGAGTACCTATTATTGCTAGGATGTCTGGAATAGCCTTTCGTAATTGAATATCTTCATCCGAATCTCCCAAATAATCTTTTAATGTCCCCAGAATCATAGGGCCATATTCCACTAGAGCCTTGCTGGAAATCCGCTGAGTGGAGGGTTTACGTAAATGAGGTATGATATAAGGCACAAGTTCCCTACTTTTCAGCCTCCCACCACTTTCAATGGCATAGCTTGCCACTTCAGGCGATTCATCTCTAATGAGTCTACTAAGGTTGCGGATATTGGAAGGAGTTGGCTCCATCATTCCCATAACCTTAGCGGCCTCCATCCGGGAAACCTCTACCTCCTTGCCTTGCTCACTCACGATCTCATTTATGCGCTCCTTCATCAACTCCTGGTAAACATCCAGGGACATGATCTCCTTAACCTGAGCATCAAGGCTTTCTTCTTCCAGGGAGTCGTCAATCTCTGGAATTAAAGCTTCTCCATCCAAATCAAGCAGGGAATCCATGGAACTCGCCTTTATTTCGTCAGATTTATATGAGATTATCTTTTTCAATTCAGGGCTCAACTTCTCTTTTTTAATAAGGTCAAACAGATTCATTGCATATAAAACCGAACTCCTTTTCTTACTTTCCAAGGTCTCAAAGACCAATTTTGTCATGTCTACATCAATTTTTTCTGTGACGAACTTATCCGCGTCTTGCCATTTTATATTCAAATTCTTCTTTACAATGTTCACATATTCTTTAGTAATAAGAATATTGAGCGTGATCCACGTAATGATGAAAACGATTACAATGAGGCTTATTTGCTTGATCTCAAAATGTAAGACTGAAAAAAACAATAAAAGAAGAAAAGCCCCCAATCCTTTAGCAAACTTATTAACGAACATATCAATGAATACCTTGGCTTTATACTTAATCTCGGGAGAAATTGGGATGTACAGCAGTTCCCTGACAGATTGACTGAGCGAATGAGAAAGACTTTTATCTGCGCCTTTCATGAAGACTGCCCAATAAAACACCGAAACCGCAGGGATGAATATTGCCACAGAGCCGATCAATAAAAAGAAAGGCGTGATAAGAAGAGCAATCCGGACTCCAAAATTTTTCAATATGCGGCTGGTTAAGAGAACATGAAGCAAATAGGAGACAACAAGCAGTATGATGAAGAAAGTTCCGAGAAAAGAAGTCATTGCATCTTTTCCAGCTTCTATAAAATGATTTTCAATAAAATAATTGAATTGAAAATCGATCAGAGTTGTGACAACAATGGCTACGACCATAATCCCACTCAAGAGGATCAAATGACGGTTTTTCTTTAACAGACGGAAGCTCATGCCATACTTTATTTTTTGCTTTCTCTGTTTAGTTGATGTCCTAACGCCTTCTTTCTTCTCTTTCTTTAGGAGTTGAGGAACCATATTGACTATTACGAGGCAGATGCCGAGCAAAAAAGGGCAGATCAAAAGGAGATTCTCAGTCCTGACGAGCTTGGCCAGGAAAGAAGCAAGAATGGCCCCTGCAACTCCACCTAATAGTCCCCCGCTGACTAAAAAGCCGACCAGTCTTTTGGCTTGACGGGGAGTATAGATATCATTGATTAAGATCCAGAATTGAGTAACTGAAGTTATAGTGAATATCTCTGCCCAGAACCAGTAAATCAAAGAAAGCCACTTCCATTGGAATCTAAAGAGCATCCAGAAGATAAATAAGCAGGCAATAAAAAAAACTAGACTAAAGGAAATATACAGCTCCCGTCTCACAATTTGTAATAGCCTAGAATTCAAGGAGACAATAAAGCCGATAAGAAGGGCTGTCAAAAGATAAGCATAAGGAAGTCTCTCGAATGAAAGCTGGTCTAGAAAGAGAGATATTTTAACGGGCTTAATGATGTAAGCGGATGAAGTAATCAGAAAAAAATAAAAAAACATCAGGATAGATTTGGAAGCCTCTTCGGGTCTGATATCCACGAAGCGAGATAAAATTTTATAGGTCTTTCTATTATTATTCATATTCGCTTCTTAAAGCTAAGAGATACTCTTTAGAAGACTTCTGCATCTCTTCACTCTCTCTTCAACCGTGAGGTCTTCAACTAGAGAAAAAACCATATCCCTGATCTCTTTATCTAACATGTTATCGAGAAGCTCAATAGCATAATCCATGGATTCCTTTGTTCCTGTTTTTATGTTCTGATAAGCCTTAAAAATATCCTCATGAGGATAAATGAGTCCTAATAATTTAAAAATATTCCTCAGGGAAACATTAAGACTCTCAGCCAGGTCTTTGTCCTCATGAATCTTTTTTCCACCATAACTCGAATCGCAAGATTTTATAAAGGTTTTGTATAATTTTTTTACTTCTTTCATTATTTCAGCTCTTACAACGTTTTGTGAGAATTGGACATCTTGCTTTTCTGAGCGGATTTTATCCAGCGCATCGATGAGCTCATAAGTTATATCTCCTCTTCCTTCTGATAACTCCCAGCATAAAAAATCCGCAGCTTCTTGAGTCCCAATACGAGCTAAAACTGAAGCCGCTCCCCGTCGCAACTCAATATCTTCCGCAGGATCTCCCAAATAATCTTCCAGAGTGCCTGCAACCTTTGACCCATATTTTTCAAGTGCAACACTAGCATCTTCTCTAGTTAAAAGGCTTTGTAATTTCTTTATCATGGCCGGAACATATTCTCTTCTCTTAAGCCGTGCTGCACTTTCAAGCGCATATTTGCTTACCTCTGGCGATTCATCCCAGAGTAATTCCTCAAGCTTCAGGGCAAGTGGGGAATCAAGATCCATCAATCCGATAGCTTTGGCCACTTCCATTTTTGTTGTCTCAGACTCCAGGCTCTCATCCTTCAGCGCTTTTTCAACATAGTCTTTCATTACTTCCTGATAGACATCCAGAGACATTATTTCCTCAATCTCTTTTTCCAAAACCTCTTCACTCATATAATCATCAGCCATTGGGAACAAAGTGGTTTCTCCAGATTCAAAAAGCCCTCCTAAAGAGGAAACTCTCACTTCATCAGATTTGTAGGAGATTAATTCTTTTATTTCAGGAGTGAGTTTATCCTGCTTTATCAAATCGAAGAGATGCATGGCATACAGGACTGAACTTCGTTCCTTGCTCTCTATAGTGTCAAAAACTAACTTCATATAATCCACATCCACTTTTTCAGCTACTACTCTATCTGCACGGTCCCATTTCAACTCCAGTTTCTGCTTAACAGTGTTTGTATATTCCTTACTGATCTTCAGATTAATTAAAATCCAAGCCAAAATAAAAACAAGAGTAGCAATACTCACAATTTTAATTCGTTTTACCCATTCCGCTTCTGGGAGAACAAAGATAAAAATTAAAAGTATTAACGCCCCGATTCCTTTGGCAAACCTATTGAGGAACATGTCAATAAACACTTTCGCTTTGTACTTAATCTCTGGCGAAATAGGAATATAGAGAAGCTCGCGCGCAGATTGGTTAAGAGAAAATGAGAGGCCTTTATCGCTACTTTTAATGGCAACAGCAAAAAGGATAGCCGGCCAAAAGTAAATTCCCATGGAACAAAGGATTAATACAAAAGGGAACAGCAACAGAGTAAAACGAATGCCATAGCGTCTGATGATGTTGCTTGTCATGAAAAGTTGAAGAAAAAACGGAAGGACCAATAATCCTGCGTGGAAATACCCAAAAAACTCGGTCATTTCATCCATCCTCTCCACTTTAACTTCGATTACAGTTTTGGACTGGAAATCAATAAATGTGGCAACAACGAATGTCAAAATCACAACCATGGCCAAGAGAGTTAAATAATGATTTTTCCGTACTGTATTGAAGTTGTCAATGAAACCTACTTTAGCAGGTTCTTTTCCTCCTTTATTATCTTTATTATCAGGCTCATCAACCGGTGGTTTTTTTCTTCTCTGCCAAATGAATATAGAGTTTACGACAAAACCACCTAAGATAAGCACCCCAGAAGCTATAAAGAGAAGATCATCAGGCATATCTCTTCCCAATAGGCCCACAAGTAATGCCCCTAAAATTCCTCCTAAAATTCCTCCACTCCCAAAAAAGCCTATCAGTCTTTTGGCTTCTCTCGGATTAAAAACATCATTCACTAGCATCCAGAATTGAGCTACAAGGACAACAATAAAAACGTTTGCCCATACCCAAAAAGCAAGGGGCATCCAAACCTTGTCTCGAATGAAAAACTCTCTTGATAGCAAGCAAGTGACAATGAAAAAAATCAGGCTCGAAATTATTAAACTGTGTCTTTTAACTTTAACTTGAAGTCTCGAATAAAAAGCAACAAAAAAGCCAATAATAATAGCTGTTGATAGGTAGGCAATTGGAAGTTCTCTCGATCCCACTTCGATCAGATATTTCGCATCTCTATATGGCTTAATAATGTAGTAGGGAAACATGATTAGAAAGAAATAAAGAAAAAGAAGGAGGGCGATAACTTCTTCGCCTTGTTTTATCTTAGCAAAACGTGACAGAATTCTATGGAGTCGAATATTGGTCATGGAGTGACTCAGTTATAATGCAATAAATGAACCGGGAAGTGTGTTAATCTTTAAAAAAGCTCTCTAGCGCTACTTCTTCCTCATCGAATATCTCAAGGACTTTAGTAAGCATGGTAACTTGAAAGACAAGGTAAAGTTTCTTAGATATCTTTGCGATCTTCAGCTTGCCCCCTAGATTATGAGTAGAAATATAACTGGCTAAAATCTCCCCTACCCCAAAACTATCTATGAATTCAACATCCTTAAAGTTGAAGAGAATATTTCTCTTGCCCGCATCTAATTGATCTTTAACCATTTGATGGAGAGTAATGTCGATTACATCCGATCTCCTAATTTCTCCTTCAATATCAAAAATAATGACCTCATTTTTCTCTCTTGACTTTATTTGCATCTCTTCTCGTCCTCTTTTAGAATCTTTCTCACTTTACCATTAGCTTTTATCAAAAGAAAATTTTAAAGTCAATAAGAGGAATTCGAGATGGATTCGATTCATAGCTGTTTATTAGTCGGGTCTAGAATAATAATCAAGATAAAACAAACTCAATCAGCCTGGACAACCACGTCATATCCTTCACGAATATAGGAGGGCGTAGCTAAGAAATCCATAAACTTGACCAATTGTTCTTGGTAGTAACCGCTCTTTTCATTAGCAATGGCATCTTCTTCACTATCCCAAAAGGCAATGGAAACCCCACTTCCTGTTTTGCGATCTATGAAAAAATATATCCCACAAAAACCTTTTTGTGATTTAGCCGCAGGGATAATACTATTCTTAAAAAGCTCTATGGCTTCATCTGCCTTGTCAATTTTTCCTTGAAATCTAGTCAGACGTGCAAACATTATTTTACCCTCCCTATCTATATTTTCCTTTGATTATCTAATGCCATACCCTGCGAACTAATATTATCCCTCTATATATCTTTCCCCTTCAATGTCTTAGTAATATATAAATAACGAAATTAGATGTCAAGCTACAGGTCTACCTCAAGATGACCTCTGCTCGCATATTATAACTAATATCATTCTTTTCTCTTCTCTCAGCAGGCCTCAAAGCGATTCTCGACTTATCCTTGACTTCTCCAATTATTGCATTAATATTAATAATGGAGAATGAAATTAGATGCGAAGAGAAGATATT
>CP070825.1:973027-976197 GCA_020344415.1 Candidatus Aminicenantota bacterium | reverse complement strand
TTTGGGTCACAGTAGTTTCCCGGTAAGTGTTCCTGACCATACTGACGTCTTCCCCATGGGAAAAGCTTTACCTCTCTCTTACCAAGAGGAAAAAATCCGCAATGCTCTAGCAAATCCTCTAAACTGCCTCCCTCTCAAAAAATTGGTGAGTCAGAAACTTCGAGCTAATCCTAAAGCAAAAGCGGTTGTGGTTATTTCAGATAACACTCGGCCGGTTCCGTATAAGGGAGAATCAGGCATCCTTTTTCCTCTCATTGACGAAATGATAAAAGCCGGAGTTCAGCCTTCCCAGATTCTACTTCTTGTAGCAACGGGAACCCACAGGCCGATGAATGAGAAAGAGCTCAGAGAGATGCTTGATTCCCGAATTTTCACCCTTGGCCTACAAATCATAAATCATGATAGCAGGAAATCCAGTGATATGGTTTCCGTAGGGAAGACAGAACTCGGCGGTGAAATTCTTCTAAACCGATACTATGTAGAAAGCGATTTGAAAATTCTCACCGGTCTTGTCGAAAGCCATTTCATGGCCGGAGTTTCGGGAGGAAGAAAGTCCATTTGCCCTGGCCTTATTTCAGAATCCTCGACCTACGTCCTTCACAGTGGGCCTGTTCTCGCCTCCCCAAAAGCAGCGGATTTAATCCTCGAAGGAAATCCTGTTCATGAAGAAGCACTCGGAGTGGCAAGAATGGCTGGTTGCGATATGATAGTTAACGCCACTCTCGACTCAAACTACAGACTAACAGGAATCTTTGTGGGCCATATGGAATCCGCACATTTAGCAGCCGTTAAGAAACTTCGAACCTGGGCTGAAATCCCTGTCATGAAAGAATATGATCTTGTGCTTAGCCATACGGGCTTTGTAGGAGTTAATCACTACCAGGCAGCCAAAGGAGCTCTGACATGCATTCCTCTGATAAAGAAGAATGGGATCTGTGTTCTTGCTGCAAAACACACAGATCCTGATCCAATAGGAGGAGCTAACTACAAAAAAATGATCAGGCTTCTTGGCGAATTGCGTGAAGAAAAATTCATAGAAATGATCCTTGAAACATCCTGGATTTTCGTCCCCGAACAATGGGAGGCCCAGATGTGGGCCCGGCTTTTCAAAAAAATTCCCCCTGAAGATCTCATCTACTGCTCTCTTGAAATCCCTGAAGAATCTTTTTCCTGGATTCCGGGAACGGATGCCAGAACATTAGCCTCGGAGGCGAAAACCCTCAAGGAGCTTGTGGAAATATCCGTTGCCTGGGCAGTAGAGAAGCTCCGCCACCGCTTGGGAAGAGAGCCTCAAATCGCTTTCCTACCTGATGGCCCTTATGGAATTCCTGTATCGGGTAACAAGTTTTAGCTGCAGTTTAAAGTAAATAAGGGTGATTCGGCGAAAGCATATTTTTGTTAAGCTGATAAGGGATACATGATTTATCATCTAGGAACATCTGGCTGGAGTTATAGTGATTGGAGAGGAAGGTTCTATCCTGAAGAGATTTCTCAAAGAAAATGGCTTCCATTTTATGCCAAACATTTCAGTACAGTAGAGATAAACATGACCTTTTATCGTTATCCAAAGCCAGAAACTCTAAAAGGCTGGCTGGATAAGGTCCCTGAAGATTTTAAATTTACTCTTAAAGCTAACCGCCAGATCACACACCGGAAAAGAATAAAGGGAGTCAAAAACGAAGTCAGGTATTTTTATGTTCTGGCAGATTCCCTCCGCTACAAACTAGGGTGCATACTTTTCCAACTTCCCCCTTATCTCACTCTGGACTTAGTTCTGCTCGAAGATTTCCTTTCCACACTTTCCCCGACATACAAAAACGTTATCGAGTTTCGTCATGAAAGCTGGTACCAAGATAAAGTCTACAAGCTCCTTAAATCTTATAATGTAATATTCTGCACTGTCTCTTCGGCAAAAGTGCCGAAGACAGTGATCGAAACAGCAGAGAGCGCTTATTTCCGCTTTCATGGTCTTACAGGCGGATACAAATACAGCTATTCAGAGGAAGAATTAAAAAAATGGGCTGAAACCATAAAAAAGACAAAGGTTACGGAATGTTTTGTTTATTTCAACAATGACTATCTTGCTTATGCAGTCGAGAACTGCAGGGCATTAAGGAAGCTTCTTCAAAATACAGCAAAATGACGAATTGTGGGTTTGATGAATCAGACCCCTACATAAGAAGAAAGTGGGTATTGGATATCAAACCCAAACAAAAGATGGCGAGGTTGACGGCGTCAGAGGACTTGACTAAAATAGAGAGCGATGAGATCAGTAATACTCTCTTTAAGGGGAAAGTTATGAAAAGAATTCATAAGCTATTCACTTTATTCCTGGCTTTCACTCTTTTTATTTTCACCTCATATTCTATTTTAGAAAGCCAGCCTGAAATACCCGAGACCAAGCTTCCTGTGCTCATCACTTCCTGCGGACAGAGTCCTGGTCCCATTATGCTTAAAGTAGTATTTATGAAGTTGAAACTTGAGGCTAAGCCCAAAGCCTATGAGGTTATTGAATTGGCTACTGCCGAGGATCTCAAAGCGATGAAGGAAGCAGGCACACCTTACAAATCCATCATCATCGTCATGGGAGCAAGTCTTAAAGGAATGGGGGCTGCTGGAATATCCATCGATGATGAATTGTCCAGGACTTCGAAGTTGATTGAGGAAGCACAGCGTCAGGGTATCACCATTATTGGGGCCCACATCGAGGGCATGAAAAGAAGAGCCCAGGGTGCTGCTGTAGGCGACAACACAGATGAGCTGAGCATTGATGCTGTCGCTCCTAAATCTGACCTTCTGGTTATAATAAAGGAAGGAAATGCAGACGGCCGCTTTACCACAATCGCCAATGAAAAAAACATTCCCATGATCGGGGCTGAAAAGATTTTAGATCTTCTCTCTGAATTCAAGAAACTCTTTACGAGATAGAGCCCAGTCTCAGAGTTGCCTAACTTAACGTGAGCATTTTTACTTCTACCCAAATAATCCTGGCTGTAATGGTGGTGACTTATATCATCGCCAAGGTTTTAAAAGTTTCAACAGAACTCTCCATGTTTGCTGCAGCTCTGACTGGAGGACTTGCTGGCGGAGTTGGAATCCCCACCAGGCACATCACTGAAGGAGCCTTTACCTACCTGGATATCATTCTCATCTTTATCACAGCCACTCTC
>CP070825.1:969279-972927 GCA_020344415.1 Candidatus Aminicenantota bacterium | reverse complement strand
AGGAAAGAGATTATGAAAGAAAAAATAGAGCGTTATCGAGAAATAAAAGAGGCTGCTCTTTTAGGTGGAGGTGGCGACAAGCTTAAGCAGCAGCATGGAAAAGGGAAACTTGGTGCCAGAGAAAGACTCGATCTCCTCCTGGATCCGGGAACGTTCGTAGAACTCCATCTGTTAGCTGAGATGGACAAGCAAAGGTACGGGGATGGAATCGTCTCTGGTTATGGGAAGATCGACGGAAGGACAGTTATGATCTTTTCACAGGATCCTTCCGTACTGGGTGGGTCTATCGGTTTTCAGCATGGGATCAAGATGCACAATACTGTGGAGCGAGCGATTGAGTTAGGCGTTCCGCTGATTGGATTGAATGATTCGCCCGGATACCGTATCGACCGGGATCCAGACTCCTTAGGGAAGTTGGATGTCGGGGACAGAAAAGGAAGGAATACCGTTTTTTTTCCAAATACACTCGCATCAGGAGTGATTCCACAGATATCGGCAATACTGGGGCCCTGTGCCGGGGTTTCGGTATATTCTCCAGCCCTTACGGATTTCATTCTTATGGTTGACGGAATTGCCCAGATGTTTCTCACGGGTCCGCCTACTGCTAAGAAAATGTTGGGGGAAGAGGTGACCATGGAGGATTTGGGAGGCTCCAAGGTTCACAGCCGTGTCTCCGGAATCGCGGATTTCAGACTGTCGACCGAACAGGAATGTTTTGAAAAAATCCGAAAACTTATGAGTTTTCTTCCAAACAACCATATGGAAAGCCCGCCCATTTCAACGTGTCATGACGATCCTCGGCGAGAGACGCCGGCTTTAGAAGAGATTCTCACACCCGATAGCAAGAAGACCTATGATATGAATAAAATCATAGCAGAGGTCGTGGACGAAAAGGATTTTCTGGAGGTTAAATCGGAGTTTGCTAAGGAATTGATAGTGGGATTCGGCCGACTCGGAGGAAGACCAATCGGCATCGTTGCTAATCAGCCCATGTTTCTGGCGGGGTGCCTCACAAACAATGCCTCACGGAAAGCGGCCCGTTTTATCAGATTTTGCGATTGTTTCAATATCCCTCTTCTCTTTATTACTGATACCCCCGGATATATGCCCGGATTGGAGCAGGAAGTCGGAGGCATCATCTGCCACGGCGCCAAGATGCTCTATGCCATCAGTGAATCTATTGTCCCCAAAGTGACCCTGGTTGTGCGCAAATCTTATGGAGGTGGAAATATTGGCATGGGTGTGGTCAAGGGCCTGGGAATCGATTTGATCTTCGCCTGGCCGACGGCGGAAATCGGCGTGATGAGTGCGGAAGCCGCGGTAGAAGTGATCTACTCCAAAGCGATTAGGGATGCGAAAGAACCCACAATTTTTGAGGAACGAAAAATATCCGAGTTAAGGGAAGCCTATTCCAATCCCTATGCCGCTGCTTCCTCACAAGTAATTGATGACGTTATAGAGCCTCGTGAAACCAGAAAACGATTGATAAACGCCTTTGAATTCCTCTCTTCCAAGAAAAAAACCCCATTTCCCAAACGCCACGGGAACATCCCGCTCTAGTCATGATGGCGTGAGTTAGATTTCTTGTGACTCAAGAAAACATTTCATCTCTTGAAGGAGGTCAACACCATGGATTTTTGTGAAGCAATTGAGAAGAGAAGATCAGTTAGAAAATTCCTTAGTCCTGCAAGTCAGGAACAACTAAACCGCATACTAAATGCCGGCACCAAAGCACCTTCAGAAATGAACACTCAGCAGTGGGAATTTGTTGTTGTAGATGACCCGGAACTCATAGAAAAGATCAGTGAAATAAAATACATGGTCAACCGGGACATGAAGCCGAGGTGGGAAGATGTCCCGCCGGAAAAGGAAAAAATTGCGCAGATGCAAAAGGACTCATTTCCGAATGCAAGCTTGGTATTGGTATTTTATCCCCGTAATCGATTTAACAAAGCAGCTGGCTGGGCATGTATCCAGAATATGCTGCTAGCCGCGGCTAGTGAAGGACTGGGGTCTCGCATAGCAACCATTTGGGGCAGGGGCGAGAAAGAGGTCGCCCGGTTGTTAAAGGTCCCTAAGGGTTTTGAATTAGTCGCTGCTATATCTATTGGAATGCCGGCTTATACGCCCGGACCCAAACCACTCAGGCCGGTGGGAACCTGGCTTCATCGAAACGTGTTCTAGTGAATTTATCTGGCATCCCCATCACCCCTGTCATGTGCTAAGCAGGCTGCGACAAGAATAGATAAGCTTTCCCCATGCCAGCGATGGATGGGAATACCGCAACATTGCAGGCATGTTTTCTCCTTGACACATTAGGCCGAATTCGTACCTTGCTTGATAAGGGTCTGGCACGCAGCTACGGGAGTATTGACGTCTTTGCATACCGAGGTATCGCCCACACCCAAAAACTTCATCCACCTCATTCACCGGGCATTAACACGGGCCAGAACATCTTTCATGGGAAGAACTCCCAGGTCATGGTAATCATATCCCCTGAGAGATCCGCAATAGCGTCCAAGGGGAGTACGAATCGCGCTTGGATTAAATAGGAGAGATATGTCAAGTCTTTTCTAAAATGCTATTAATATATGTGTTTTATTCTTAATATCAATAAGTTATTAGAATAACAATGACCACTGACAAAATATCATTGACATTTTCTTCTGATTACGGTTTAAAAAATTATTTTATTGAACAAAAATCAGAACCACCAGTAGAGCTGCTCCTATGAGGCGGGCCCCCAAATGGGGCCATTAATACAAATCGATTTCTATTCGCGCAATGACTTCATCCTTGCCCGCCAATTGGAAGCGGACAAGAAAAGGCCACCGACGCCAACCGAGAACTGGGAAAGTGAATGTGTTGAGCTGCATGCCGAAAACTATATCCTCTCGCCTCCTGCCAGAAAAGAAGCCAAGAGGAATCCCCTTTTTCGTACGCATCCCCCTCTGTCTGAATAAAGAACCCCCACAGGGGGTGGTATTGATTTAGCGCCTGGAAGGGGCTGAGTTTACCTAGCCCCCACAGGGGACAAGGTACAAATGAGTTGGTCCCAGTTTTCCATTTAAAACAGCCTTGGCTGCTGCTCAGCTCTGCGCTCTTGGCTTTCTTGGTACTGATCGTATTTCCCGATCATTTCGGAGTCCAAGGCAACAGTATCAACAGGAGTAGCCTTCAGCCAAAATATGATTACCCCAATAGGGTTCTTTATTGGGTCTCTAAATTTGTTAAAGACACGAATTGCGGTTCTGCCCTTTACTATGCCGCAGAAATCGGAAACCGATAGTTTCGGAGGTATCATCGCAATCACATGGACATGATCCGGCTGAACGCTCATTTCCACAATCTCAACGTCCTTCTGATCCGAAAACGCTCTAATGCAGCTGCTCACTTCAGTGCCTACTGGTCCGGTCAATATCCTATGGCGGTACTTCGGTACCCATACAATATGGTATTGGCAGTGCCAGACGGTATGTGATAGTTTTCTAAAGCGGCTCATTGTTTTCTCCTTTCACTGGGATTGTGGGGACAACTCAGTGTTATGGAGTATCAATGAGTCGTTCAAATGGCAAAGCCTTTGAACTCTGACCATGCCCAGAGGGCATGGATTTTCAGGTTCAATTAAAAGTTTGATTATGTATGTCT
>CP070825.1:962855-969179 GCA_020344415.1 Candidatus Aminicenantota bacterium | reverse complement strand
CTGCTTTTTCTCTAATGTTTTTAGGAACTTTATCGGATTTAGCAACGATAGAGTGTAATTGATAGCGAATTTTATTTAGTTCTGTATTATCAAATATTTGTCTATCATCTTTATCCATAAATTGTTCAGTTCCATAATGAAATTGATATTTTTCACTTGGGTTTTTCTTTGAAATAAAAATAATGAGTGGGTCTTCTGGTTTATGATATTGTCTATAATATCCTAAGCCTGGAGCAGCAGTACACCAATCAGTTCCTTTGCCTAACTTACAAGCGGCACCTTTATTCTCAGGAATAAAAACTTCCCAATTATCATCTTCATAAATTTTATTTGTTCCTGCCTCGGCATCTTTGTCTGCTCTCGATTGTTTGAATTCTTCCCAGGCTGCTCTAGCATTATCAACAATCTCAATAAGTTCTAAAAATCCTCCAATTGAATAAATGTCTTTTTTGTCAAGTATTTTGTCGGCTTTAGCTTCTTTTATTTGATAAAATGTTTCTAAAGCAAGTTTGACATTTTTCAATGATGCTGTTTTTATAAAAATCGTCAAAACCCAATTTAGAGCTTCTGCTTTATATTTTTCTTGAATATCATCAGGTATGATTCCTAAAATCATATCTTTTACTCTTTCTGGAGTTTGTGCATCAATTAGGGCAGGACTCATTTCTCCTTGTGAACGCAATCTTTCTTGTCTTTGCTCGGCTGCTTTCAAAAAAGCTTTTGATTCAAAACGAGGCATAACTTGCTCCATTTTGATTTCACTGAGCAAATCTTCTCGAAATATATTCCAGCTTTCAAGGAGTTGTTTCATTATTTTTGTCCTTTCCATATCTTGCCTTGACGGCATTTTACAATAGCACCAGAAGCATAAGCAGATGGGAAAGCTTTATATTTACGCTTTGCAATACGATAGCAGAGATCTTTTTCTTCGTATAGTTCAGAATATTCTTTATGAGATTGTCCTTGATGCATTTCTTCACACATTGAACCATCACAAATAATTTCTTTTTCTAATAATTTTGTAATTTCTTCAAGAATTAGAGTTTTTATATTCAAGGACATTATGCTTTCTCCTATTGACACCAAAAACAAAACAAGTTATAATATTTTTATAATTTGCTCATTGAAAATTTATTTTTTTCTTGGTTCAGCTATTGGACCAGTTTTTTCAGGACCGTGCTCTGGAGTTGGTTCTTCGATAGCCCATGTTGGTAATTTATCATTTATTGTTCTCATGATATATTCTTTTGAACGATCATATTTTTTACCACTGGCTTCGATACCATCGACCATATCAATAACTTTTTTGATTTGTTCAGCGGACTTTCCATGAGCTTTGCCCATTTTTCTAACATCAGCTTTTACTTCTTCAACTGTTCTGCCTGCACCTGGGCGTTTTACTTCTTCTAGGGCAGCAACTATTTCTTCTCTGATGATTTGAACTAAACGATCTTTTTTCATTATAACATTCCTTCTCTGTTAGGAGACAACAAAATAAATAGTTTTAGCATATGATAAAAGAAAAACTACTTATATAAAAAGGACAAATGACAGATAAACAACTTATAAAACAATTACTTATAAAAGCAAATATAGAATTTACAACAAACAAGTTTGCAATTCTCATAAGAAATAATAATATCATATTTTTGTTTGATGAGAAAGAAAATTTGTATGAAATCTTAGATAAACAAGAAAAAACAAATAGAGTCCTAATAAATCAGGAGATTATAGCATAATGAAGTTAGTCGTCAGAAAAAAAGATAATACAGTTTTATTGAACGAAGCAAATCTTTCAATACCTGAATTGAAAAAAAGAATTTGGAGAATTGATCTCATAATCAAAAAAATAAATGAAGGTTCTCCATTTGAAACCACATCAGGAAAAGAAGTAACTCTAGATAAAGGCGTTGCCGAAAAATTTGTTCAACTCAAAGCTGAAAATGATTTTTCTGAAGAGACACTAAAGAAAGTATTCGGAACCACAAAGATCAATTTTCCAACGACAACCGGAGAGTTGATAAAACTTACTGATCTAAAAAAGACGCCAGAATTTGGCGGTGAAAAAGCTGGAGCTAGATTAGAAAAAGAATACGCAGCCAGAGGTCAACTAGAAGAACTCATCAATGGCGCATTAGTTGAATCAGACACAGATTCAATTACATTGAGAATTTTAGATAAAAAAGGAAATGTTCTTCAAGTAGTTGAAGGTGTTACAGGCGTAGATGATCAAACCAAAATTGGCGGAGTTGATCCAAAGGCAGATTTTGTTCTTATTTCTAAAGGAAAACCACCAGTATATATTTCACACAAAGATGGTTCAGCAGCCAAGGACTTTGGGCAATGGGGCGGCGTAACCGAAAAAGCAGGCGCAAAAATTTATAACCACCCAGAAGTACAAAAGTTTGCGGAAGATCTAAAAAATTCAGATCATACATATCCTATTGATATAAAAGGCAGAGAACTAAGAGCGTATAGAAGAGGACCAACTGTTGGCAGAAAAATTCAAGATGTAAACCTAAAACTCATGGCTATCTTTGGTGAAGAATATAATAAAGATGAAAATGGTAGCCCACAAAATGTTGATATTGTTGCTCAAGGTTTATTCAACATTGAGAAAATTGAAGATGGAGTTTATAATCTAACCGCAAATCATATGATGGGAAGAAAATCATTTGAAGGCGATTTTGATATGGCTTACGAACCAATGCTTATTGTTCGATTTATGGAAGGCAGAGTAAACCACGGAATTATAAATGCCAGAATGTCGTTATATCCCACAGGCGGCAGAAAAATTTCAACCTACATATAAAAATTTATTTTTGCTGTTGTAGAAGTTGGTTTAGTTGAGCAACTGCGGCTTTGGCTCTTTCTAATTTAGCGGCACCATATTTGCCAACGAGTTGAGATACATTATCAACCCAGCCTTTCCATTTTCCATCATTTCCACGTCTTTGAATATTATTGGTCAAAACAGCCAAAGCGTGTTTTGTTGCGGAAGAAGGATCGAGAGCAATCGTAGAACTAATAAAAGGTATTGCGCCAGAAACTTTTAGGCTTTCAATGGCTTTCTTTTCGTTTTCTTTTATTTTGTTTATACGTTCAGTTTTTTGTTGGGGAGTCATTCTTTTGTTTTGCATATAAACTTTTATTGTTTCAGCAAATCTCTTTTTTATATCATCTATTCTTCTGTTATATCCAGCACTATCCTTGAAGTGAGCAAAGTTATTGAATTGCCACATTCCATAATCGGTTGAACCATTTGTATTTTTATTTGTTATCTTTGTTTTACCTTCACTTTCGCCGAGGACAATGTGAACACCTTCAATCAAATCTTGCCCTCGAAAACCATGTTTATATAAATGATAGGCAACTCCCAGATCAGATAGGTCATTTGCTGCCAATTCTTTTTCATAAGAAAAAGATTCTTTGGCGGCAGAAGATTTTGCGGGAGCAGCTTCTTTGAGTAAAATTCTAATCATGTTATAAATAGTTTTATTTTTTATAAACAAAGGGCAAGACGATAGTTATGAACTAAAATCCGTGGTTTGTAAAAATAGCTTCCAAACCATTAACCATGTCACCAGAGACAATTTTACTGAAGCTTTCATCGACACCGGCACTTAAAATTTCTAACCAATTTTTGTTACCGGACATTCTTCTACCGCCGCGAGGCATATATAGTCCCTTTTTCAATTTCATTCTTACCTTTTGGATAAAATTGGCTAAGAAATTTGTTGCTTCTTGAAAAGCATTATAGGCATTTGGATTTGTTGATTTCAATCGCATAATTTCATAAAGTTTATTAAATGTTCTTCCAACTGGTCCGGGTACAGCACCCAGCCCACCAGTTGCAACGACTAAAGCGAGTAAAGCAACAGAATCAGCATCAAGAAATACATCTGCACCAGTTTGCAAAATGGCACCGAGTTGAGCATTACCAGATTTTGTCCAATAAGGGTGAAGCCCACGACTTTTTGATGGATCTAAAAAAGGAAGGTTAATTTTAAAATCATCATAAGTATCTTGTTGTAATTGCATCAAAGTTTGTGCTGTTGGCGCGGCTGTTCTAATAGCTGCCTTAGAAGATGCATTTAAACCTACAACAGCAACGGCTTTGTTATAAACTTCCAACGCCGATGCATCAGGAGTTTTAAGGTAGCTTGTATATTGTTGATTATCATCATCAATTAAAATTTTAGCTGCCTCTACAACTTCGGGAAGTTCATATATCATTCCCCTGTATGGCTCTTCATTTTTTTTAAACCATTGATAGAAATTATTCTTAGCTTTCAAATAACCATTAAGATTAGTTTTTCTGTTAGCTTCCGCCAAATACTTTCGCCATTCTGTTATAATTTCTTTCATGTTATAAATAGTTTGACTTTCTTGTTGTGTTCGACTATAATACAAATACAAGATTTCAGCGGGGCAAAAATGCAAAAAATATTGTTGGTCATTATTGGCTTATTTATGTTAGCAAATAACACATACGCAAAAGAAGAACCATATCAATTTCTTTTTCAGTATGACGATTATGAAGACGGTGAAAACATAAGGTATGTATACTTTGCCAGAAATTTCAGACCCATCATAAAAGAAAGCAAAAACAGTTCAAAGATATTCGTTGACTTTCAGTTGAAAGTAACAACTCCATATGAAAAATCACAAAATAAATCCAAGTGTATTTTAGAAACAATTTATGATGATGATCAACAAGTTATCTCAGAAAAATTTTATTTCAAAGTTGGTCCAAAAGATGACTTGGACGAAATGATTGAAAATACAATTGGACAAAAAATTTGTATAATAGCAATAACCAAGGGTTATGAAATTCTTACAAAACAATTAGAGCAGAAAAGCAAACGAGCCAAGCCCAAGAAAAAATCAAAACCATCCTCAGATGGCACGATTGCCAAGGTTTGAAAAGTTTGGAAAATTTTTTCCAGAAATTTTTTTCAGCATAGCCTTATTTAGATAAAAGGCTAGAAAATGAAATTGTCATACAAAAAACCAGATATGAACACCTACGTTATTCGGGCTGGAAATACCAATCAATATAAGATTGGCAAAACATCACGATCCATCAGAAAAAGGCTGAGAGAATTACAGACAGGGAACCCTTACCCTCTTCGCCTATATAAAGTATTTCCAGGGGATTATGAACGTTTTTTGCATATAAAATTTAGCACAAAAAGAACTCGCCCAAATGGCGAATGGTTTGAACTAGATGAATCCGACTTCAAACATGTCAATCTAAAGTATTCCTTACCAGTATCCTTTCGCTATTATGCCAAATATAAGATTGGCTTGGCTATTGGATATGCCAACTATTGGCTGCGCGTGATTAGCCTAGCTTTTTTTATTTATATTCTAATGGATTTACTAAAACAATACAAATAATTGCCAATGCTTGGCTAATGCTTGACAAAAGGCTTGGATTCTAGGCAAAAAACAGGGTTGGAAAACTTTGAAAAAATTACCCAGGCGGTGAAAGTGGGTTGGGCAGCGCCCCCAAAAAGCCAATGATTCTGCATACTTACATTCCGGCTATCTCACCATATCCTCCCCCTCCCCCTCCTCTTTTGCCAATGGTTCCAATGTGTTAGCAACATAAAGCAATTTCATTTATGAATGCTAAACAATAAACTTTCAAAACACAAATAGCCTTGCTGGGTTATCAAACAAGAAAGTTTGAATTAGCAAAGCTTGGTAACTTCAATGAGTTGGGAAGTGGTTGAGATCTTTAGATAAAAAAAATTCAACCAGTGTCAACGCTTATATTGATCACTGCCAACTGTTTGTATTGTATAGCCTTTCTATTTCATTCGCAAGGGTGCTTTATTCTGCAATCTTCTGCTGTTAGCACCTACCACCTAAGTACCTGTCTCCAAACAGGATTTTCAGCCTACCCTTGCACGTTTCGCTTGACAAGGCGTCGCCATTGGCTTTTGGACTGTTTACGCGGTTTTAGCGTTCAATGACTGGAAAGAGCTATAAATTCAATGGATTATGCTTTTCTCTTACAGATTCAATGCTTTGAAATGCTTGTCACGGCTTATTGCTTGGGCTTACATATTGCCAAGGATTGTCGGAAGTTACCAACCTACCCATCTTATTCTTATAGCATCGCTATTTCAAAGGGTTGAAAGAGTTTGAAAAGAGCATGAATTCCAATGAATTCTCTATAAATAGTATCTATATTTATGAAAATACTGGGGAAATGAAATATTTTTTTGGGATATGGGGGTTAAACCACCCGCAGGCTGTCCAATTTTCCCCCACACTTTCGCTCACTTATGCGCTGCATTTTCCAATGCCAAT
>CP070825.1:960044-962755 GCA_020344415.1 Candidatus Aminicenantota bacterium | reverse complement strand
TGGGATGACAAAATCACTCTTCATCAACACGTGAAAAACCATCTCAAGGAAGGAAAAATAAATTTCCTTCTCAATTTCGATAAGGTTGAATTTATGGATAGCAATGGAGTCGGGGAGCTAATCGCCAGCTTACAATCCACCCGCGACTTGGGAGGCAAGTTGAAACTCACAAAATTACCTCCAAGAATCAAGGACATATTTGAAATTACGGGGCTAATCAATATATTCGAAAATTTTGATGACGAAGAGGAAGCAATCATAAGTTTTTCCTAAATAAGCACTCTTTCGAGTAGACCTGCCTACTGCTATCTCAAGTTTTAAAGTTTAAAAATTTTTTGTATTTCTGGAATTCCATATTCAGCGTGTGCAGCGAAAACTTTCAGATTATCTAAAATCTGAGCCTCAGCCCGACAATGGGTATGACCACACAGCACTGTTAAATGTCTATCGGGATACTGCTTCATAATACGGATGAGGGTGTCCCCTACAATTTTACATGAAAAATGTGGGAGTCCATTATCATCTGAAATCTTATCTTGATGCCAACATGCTTCTCTGAAAGGTGGAACATGTGTTAGGAAAAACACCTTTTTATACTTTTTGAGTGAATCGCAGAGATGCATTTCAATATGCTGAACCGCCTCCGCTGCCAAAGCCTGCATTTTTAATAGCCGAGATTGCTTGGCTTGCGTGCTTGTGAAATGACTGAGGATATTCTTGATCCCGCCAGGAAAAGACTGTTTGCCACTCACATCCTTTTTGACAAATGGATTAAAATCCCATATCATAAAGTAATCATTTAGCAGAAGGTCCGAATTCTTGTAGTCCCCGAATCTTCCATCTGCCCAGGAATCATGCCCAATGAGACCTACCTCTTTAGTGACTTCGACAACATCTGAATCGTTAAGCCAACAAAGCCTCCCAGATTCACTGCATAATTTCCGGATCTTGAATCTCACCTCATTAAAGAAACCAAGATAGTAGTCATGATTGCCTAAGACAAAATTGATGGGTTGCTCAAATTCTGACTCCATTGTTGAAAGAAAATCGACAACAGAATCTGCTTCGGCTATATCGCCGCTTATCCAAATAGTATCTGAAGGTCTTTTCTTAATTATCTCCACAAAGGTGGCTATACCATTTTTTGGTAGCAAATTCAGGTGAATGTCACTCAGCCAGATTATTTTTTTCATAAGATTACTTTAAGATCTCAGGGTATGGGAGGAATCCTCTTTCCCGATATTCGTTTTAATCCAGCCAGCCTTTTCCTTGTATGCTCCGCTTCAGCAAAACCAAGATCAGCACCTGCACAGAAATTTATAAATATTAAGTTGTTCCTCTTTTTCAATAATCTTGATTCACTCTAAACAGGAGACAAATTTCTGAGGATCTTCTGAAATTTTCGTTGCCTATTTGATGGAGCCAGATCTTCGATCAGGGGAAGAATGATATCCTTCATATCTTTTTTTAAGGTGATGTCAAGGTGTTCAATCGCATAGTCGATAGAATCCTTGTTTCCTGTTTTAAGGTTTTGGAATGCCGTGACAACATCCTCTTTGGGATAATACAGCCCCAGTAGCTTAAAAATGTTCATAAAGTGCGTTTCCAAGTTCGTTTCCATTCGATGCCTGATTTCCTCATTTTTTTTGTGGGATTCAAGATTCTGGAGATCGATAAATGTCTGACAGTACTTTTTAATTATCGAAAGAGTCACTTTTTTAGCCATTTCAGCTGGAAATCGGATATCCGCTTTTTCAGAACGTATGCGGTCCAACGCGTCGATGATTTCTGTCTCCAACTCTTCTGTCTTTCGGCCCAGTTCTCCTAACAGGACTCTTATCTCCTTTTGTGATCCGATGATCGCAAGGACTTTTACCACTGCCTTTCGTAATTTAATATCCTTTTTATTGTCTCGAAGGTATTCCTCCAGAGTGTGCACAGCCGAATGGCCATAAGCTTTCAACGCGCTTACGGCTTCTTCATGGGTTTCGGGATTACCCAGCTTGTGAACGATTGCGGGGATATGTTCGAATTTTTTTAGCCTGGCAGCACTTTTGATGGCACAGCAGGAAACTTCTGGAGAATCATCAGAAATCAAGGCTTCAAGCTTCTTAACTAGAGGAGCATCCCGGTCCATAAATCCTATTACCTTGGCCATCTCCATTTTCCCGATTTCAGATCTTTCACTCTTTTCCATTATCTCTTCTAGATACAGTCGCATGACTTGCTGATAAGCATCCGAAGATATGACTTCCCGGATATCGTTTACAAAATTTTCTTGAGTGATGTCATCATCGATTTCAGGGAACCAAGTCGCTCCCTCAGCACTAAGCAAATCTCCGAGAGAAGTGGCTGTCACCTCACCAGCTTTTTGTGAAATCACTCTTTTAATTTCAGGGGTGAGCTTATCTCTCTCCAGAAGATCAAAGAGGTGCATGGCATAGAGAACCGAGCTGCGATTCTTGCTTTCGATGGTATCGAAAACAAGCTTAGCGTAGTCCTCGTCCAATTTTTCAGCCACATCCTTATAAGCGTTGCGCCATTTCCTTTTGATCTTTTCTCTGATGGGATCGACGACATTGTCTTCACAGCCATTTCCAATGAACACCGTAGGGCTGCGTTGTTTGCATTCTTATCCGATCAACTGGAGGGAACGATGCCGCCACACGTGACATCAGATGGAGTTGCGGGCAATCAGGTGTTCTATATTG
>CP070825.1:955024-959944 GCA_020344415.1 Candidatus Aminicenantota bacterium | reverse complement strand
TGGAGAAGATCAGGTAAAATATTCGTTTTCGAACCATGGCCGTCTCGAACAATGATCTCGGTCGCTCCGGCTTTCAGAGCGCCTTCGATAGCGGCATTCGTCTCGAGTGTCATGATTTCTCTAAAGTAATTATAATCCTTTCCAGAAGAGCTGCACTCCCTTCCTGACGAGACGCCAGCAATACCTTCCATATCAACGGAAATAAAAATCTTGAGGCCCTTTCTTGGACCCGGTGAAAATGCCAATGAGAAGGCCACAAATAGAACAATCACAATTAATGTTTTTCTTTTCATTCTCATCGCTCCTTTTGAAAGATTCAAATTATCCGCCTGCCCTAACACAATAGGCTATTTGCTATTCAAATTTCAAGGTTTTCTTTTTTACCCTTAACTGATTTTACTTTTTCTGATTTGGTTGACTGAATTGGCGACTTAACTAAAACAGATTTGTTACGCCTATTTTAAAGGTTCTACTCCGTAACCATCAATATTCCAGCAGTCATCAGGATGCCATATCCAGACAGGCTATCTCGCTAGCCCTTTTAGAACTCTGGCAGGAGTGTCACGTATTGACTGCACCATTTAGAGTGTGTTAAGTTTATCCAGGACTGGAAGCGGTTAAAAGAAGTATTGAAATATATAAATACCTATAATGAAAAAGAGGAGGTAAAAATTATGGCAAAAAGATTGAAACTTTTAGTTTTGGCGTCATTGCTCATAACCCTTGTTTCTTTTGCTACCATGGTTTCAGCTCAAGGCAAGTTAAGAGTAGCAGTCGTGAAATTTGAAAACAAAAGCACCTGGAATTGGTGGGGCGACCGCCTAGGAGAAGCTGCGGCAGATGTTTTTGTCACTGCTCTTGTAGAAACAGGAAAATTCAGTATGATCGAGAGAGAAAGGGTTAATGAGATTTTAAAGGAACAGGACTTTGGGGCCTCAGGTGCAGTGACAGCTCAGACCGCTGCAAAAGTCGGTAAAATGCTGGGAGTGGACCTCATCCTGACCGGCTCGGTCAGCCAGTTTAGCGTAAGCAAGACAGGTGGAGCCATCAGAAGGATAGGGGTCGGCGTTACTACAGGTAAGGTCGTGTTACAGGCACGATTAGTGAACACCACGACCGGTGAGATCATTATTGCCACAGAAGAAGAAAACAAGAAGAGGCTGATTGGAGCTCGTTATAAAGGTGCAAATTTTCAGCAGAACTTTGACTATGGATTAGCAAACGAAGTGATGCATCCAGCAGTAAAAAAGATGGTTGCTAAAATTGTAAACAAAACTGCAGGATTAACACCAGCTGCCCCTACTGGAAGAGTTATCAAAGTGGAAGGGACAAAAGTGTGGATTAACTTAGGAGCGAATGCCGGATTGAGCGTTGGAGATGAGTTTGAAGTCTATCGCAAGGGTGAAGAACTGATCGACCCTGATACAGGGCTCTCTTTGGGTGCAGAAGAAGAGAAAGTCGGTAAAATTACCATCATTGAAGTCAAAGATAAGTACTCCATTGGCACGGTTAAAAGTGGAGACGTAAAGGCCAAGGATTTTCTGAAAAAAATATAAAAAGCTATCGAGTAGGACCCTTTAGGACCCTGGCTGGAAGTGTAATAACTGCCTTAAACAAGTCAAAAACTGCGCTTACAGTTATTCCAATTAAGCGAAAAGGCAGGAGAAGAAGCCAGACAATAGGGTATAAAAACAGAGCCAAAAGCGCTAAGGGCCAGCATAAAATCAATAAAATGAGCCAGAGTATAAACTTTATAAACATTTATCCTCCAAGTTTATTTCTAACAATAGATTGACTTTATTTATTTAATTTCTCCTATTCTTCTATACGTATCAACCACAAAAATTGTTCTATATCAGCTATTCCTTATAGAGAATCTAGTGCAGCTTTAATGGCATCTCTGTATGAAAAAAGTGAAATGCGTGGGAAATACCTCTTTGCATTATCGTTCTGAATGACTGTCTCTGACTTTAGACCCTCGACGAGGGCACTTGCTATCCGATAAGAAACAGGGGTCATGAGTAGCAGCCAGTAAGAAGAGAGTTTTGGCGATAGCAAAGGAACAGGAATCAAGATCCTTGTCAGGCCCATAATTCTGGAAGCTCTGAGAAGCATCTCTTTAAAGCTCATCTCCTCAGAGCCAATATCTATGACAAGATTTTTTTCGGTATCGAGGTCTTTTGCCTGTAACAGGTATTCTAGTACATTGACAACACTGATAGGTTGGGTTTTTGTGCGAACCCATCTGGGCGTTATCATCAAAGGTAGTTTCTGAACAAGATTGCGTATGATCTCAAAGCTTGCGCTACCTGATCCTATGATAATCCCAGCTCGAAACCATATGGTCTGGATAGATTCAGGCCAGCTACTTAGGATTTCTCCAGTTTCGATCCGGCTTAAGAGATGTTTGCTTGCGGTTTCCTTCCTGCCCAGTCCTCCCAGATATATGATTCTTTGAACTTTGGCAGCAATACAAGCGTCAAGAAAATTCCTGGCGCTTAAGCGATCAAGCTCTTCAAAATCTCCTTTTGCTCCCATAGAATGAATTAAGTAGTAGGCAACATTTACGCCTTCCAAAGCTTTTCGCAGTGACTCTTTATTAAACGTGCTGCCCTCAAAAATTTCTAATCGGTCTCTGTACTTATCCCGGACCTTTTTTTCGTTTCTCACAAATAAGCGAAGCTGGATATTTTCGTCCTCAAGGAGCCTTTCCTTTAGTCCTTTTCCTATATAGCCTGTAGCTCCTGTCAGCAGGACTTTCATAGTATCAACTCACCCGTTTTGCTGATTTTATCCTATACTTATTCTCAGAGTCCATATAACGGAAATCAAAATCGGAATGTCGCCCCTGCACAAACAAAATGGATCAGAGCAAAATTGTATACTTCTTCAACATTGGCACCTCCTTCAAGGATCCTGTAACCAGCTTTCAGTGTAAGGTTATCACTCAAATGAAATTGCAAAGCCAGCAAGACATCTTCGGCACGCCCCTGTGGCGCAGCTAAAGCATCCCCGGTCAACAGCAAGCTTAAATTTTTGGCAAAATCCCATTCAATAAGGAAGTTAATAAGAGGTACAAATCCCACGTTTGTTTTTTCTGATTTTTTATTATTTCCTTCAACACTCACAGCTGCATCCCTTATCTTGGCCGTTAATCCAATTCCAATCCTCCAGTTTTCATTTCTTAAAAAGTTATACCGATATGTCAGGCGGTATGAATTGAAGCGGTAAACAGCCTTCAGCGGAATTTCTGCAGGAAAATATTCCTCAAAAAATCTGATTGATTTGTTAACACTGCCTGAAGCATTCAGGCTCAAAGGAGCCACAAAAACTGAAAGGGTATGTTTTTGACTTATTTCATAACCTAGCCGTAGCCTAAAAAAAAGAGAAGAGTCTGTTTTTAGATCTTTGGAAAGAGAGAATTGGCTACCAGTATCTCGAGGGATCCTGACATTATTATAGCCGCTAAATACCCATCCTGTCTCGACGTCAATAAACCACTGTGAATAAGCATTTGAAAATGTAAATAAAAAGAAAAAAACAAAATAAATATTTTTTTTGATTATCTTCATATAGGCACCCCTCTGGAATGGAGGACCAAAAAATATCTTTTATCTTAGTACGACGCTGACCAAAAGAACAGTATAATTAAAATCATATTATACTTTCAAAACATCAATTAGTATATAATTACTTACAAAAAAAATGAAAAATGAACGTTTAAGGATATTAAAAAAAGCAAAAGAGGCACCCGGACCAATAGTCTATTGGATGAGCCGTGATCAGCGAGCTCATGACAACTGGGCACTCTTCTTTGCCCAGGAACTTGCCCTCAAACACAGAACACCTCTAGCGGTGGTTTTCTGTTTGGTCCCTCAATTTCTCGGAGCAACTATCAGACAATACGGCTTTATGCTTCAGGGGCTCTCCGAAACAGATAAAAATCTAAGCAAAAAAAATATTCCTTTCTTTCTGATTCCTGGCTCATCCGAACAAGAGATACCAATATTTGCGGAGCAAAACAAGATCAGTGCCCTCATCACAGACTTTGACCCGCTGCGTCTGAAAAGGGCATGGAAAGAAAGTGTGCTGGACAGGATCGACTTTCCTGTTTATGAAGTGGACGCTCATAATATCATTCCCTGCTGGATAGCCTCGCCCAAACAGGAATTTGCAGCTTATACTTTCCGCCCCAAAGTGAAACGTCAGTTGAGTGAGTTTATGGATGACTTTCCAAATCTCAAGAAACATCCTTTTTCCTGGAAAGAAAAACCCAGGCAAACAGACTGGAACAAAGTGAAAAAGAGTTTACGAGTCGATAGAAAGGTTTCAGAAGTGGGGTGGATTAAGCCCGGGGAGAAAGCAGCAAAGCAAATGTTGAATCATTTTGTTCGAAATAAGCTCTCTGACTATGATTCACAAAGGAACGACCCAAGCCAGGATGGCCAATCAAACCTATCTTCTTATCTTCATTTTGGTCAGATCTCTGCCCAGCGAGTTGCACTTGAAATCAAAAAAAGCAGCACAAGCAACAGCAAGCAGCAGGCGTTTTTAGAAGAGCTTATCGTGAGACGGGAGCTCGCGGATAATTTTTGTTTCTATAATGAACATTACGATGCATTTAAAGGCTTTCCGGATTGGGCAAAAAAGACTCTGAATGAGCATAGAGGCGACAAGAGAGAATATCTCTATACCCTTGAGCAGTTTGAAACTTGCCAAACTCACGACGACTTATGGAACGCTGCTCAGATGGAAATGACGAAAACCGGGAAAATGCACGGCTATTTGAGAATGTATTGGGCCAAAAAAATCCTGGAATGGACAAAGACGCCAGAAGAGGCTCTGAAAACAGCAATTTTTCTCAATGATAAATATGAACTGGACGGCAGAGACCCAAACGGCTATGTAGGCATCGCATGG
>CP070825.1:950475-954924 GCA_020344415.1 Candidatus Aminicenantota bacterium | reverse complement strand
CGCTACAGTGGAGCAGATGGATTCGTCTCAGACGGTCGAGATCGGTGTGGATGATAGAGGCGTGGACCTGAATTACCTTGATGGAATTATTGATGATGTCCGCATTTACAAGCGCGCTCTTTCTGCATCTGAGATATTGGCGCTTTATACGAATCAGGTCGATCAAGAGTTCATATCAGATGCGAGCAATTTAGTTTATAATGTCGGACTGAACTGTATGTATACCGCTCAAACCTTCACGGCTGGAGTCACAGGCACCCTGACAGGCGTGAACATCGCTTTACGCAGAGCTGGAGATACTCCCTATCCTCTGCGCGTGGCTATACACTCTGTGGAAAATGGAATTCCTACCTGGGTAGAACTGGCATCGACATTGGTCATGCCCGAAAACCAGAAGGATTCCTGGCAAGAAGCCCTCGAATACCTGGTCACTTTTCAACCCGGAGTCCAAGTGCAAGCCGGTGTTCAGTATGCGATTGTTGTCAACTACGTAGGAGCCTCTACCGGATGGCCTCCAGAAGGGATTTGGCGAGGGAGCACAACAGACCCGCTTTATTCCGGTGGAAGTGATTTTTCGGCTGAGTGTACCGGTGATACTGGACCCGTCTGGCATCCTGGCTCTTATGATTTATTCTTTCGCACTTACGTATCCATTACAATTTGATATTTGAACAAGTGGAGACATACGCGGAGGTAGGTGATAGCGGGACAAATGTTATCATGCTCTATTCTTACGCCGGAAATTCTGCTTTTATGAGAACCAAGAGGTAAGGATTTAAACCGTTCTGAGAGGGCCTGACAAGTTTTTATTTAAAGCGAATCCAGGCGGCGGCGGGCGTCTCGTACCAGAGGCTCTTCCTCACTATTCCTTTTCATATCGATAAAGGTCCGGTAGGAATCGCCGGCTTGAGGACTGTTCAGCCCTTCCTGAGCTCGTCCAAGGTAATAATAAATCAAAGGCAAATAGCGACAAGAAGGTATATCATCGAAAAAGATTGAAGTTGCCTCACCCCGCCGTTTCTGGCATATATCAAATTCTGAATGAGCCCCTGGAAAAGATTCGTTTTTAAGGTAAGCCTTTCCGAGGGCAAAGTGTCCGAGCCATGTATCCAGCTGGCTCTGTGCTTCTTGGAATAAAGCGATGGCTCCGGGGATATCTTCCTGGGCCATTTTAATTTCACCTTCGATCAATCGGGCGTAGGCTTGATACTCCGACTGAGTTAAATCTCGAAGCTCTGAGGCCAGAACACGAGCTTTCTCTTCCTGTCCGGCTTGAATATAGATTTGGGCGGCTGAAAATTTGATCTGGGACTGCCTACTGGCATCCAGTGCTCGCTCGGCCGCCTCAACCGCATTTGCTTTATCGCCCATGAGTAATAACGTCTCCCCCAGGGCTATCAATTTATTGGCAGAGGAATCTCTATTTTCCAGAGTCAGATCTGCATTAATCCCCTTTTCCAGAATTTCTTTGGCCTCTTTAAGCCGACCTTCATAAAGAGCAGTATCCGCCAAACCAATAGAAGCCTGGGAAGCGCCCCAAGTGCTCATTTCTTTGAGTCTCTGATATATTTCTGCCGCCTGTTCTGGATGGCTCTTGGCCATTCCTATGATAGCCAGACAGACATTTACCTTTTGATATTCAGGATTGATTTCGAGAACTTTTTGAGCATGAAGTTCGGCCAGCTCGAAATTGCTAGCCGCAAGAGCATACCAAACAAGATTATTCTGACTGATGATATTATTGGGATAAATCTTCACTGAATTCAATGCTGTTTCTACTGATTTTTCCATATCTCTCGCATAAAAATAAGCAAGGGCAAGCATTGAACTCCCGACATGATCCGCAGGATATCTTTTCACAAGTTCGCTGTACTGTTCAATGGCCTTCGGAATATCTCGAATCCTCAGAAAATATCCTCCCAGAGTCCTGTATCTTTCCCTCTCAGACATTCTATCCAGGTGTTCCATTGCAGCTTGAAAATACTTTTCAGCTTCGTCATGTTGGCCCATATTGCGAAATACCAAGGCCAAGCCCGAGTAGGCGCGTCCGAAGCTCTGATCCTCAGCAATGGCAAGACGATAATACTCAATCGCTTTGTCATACTTCCCGAGCCGGTTCAACTCTTGCGCATGCGAATACGCTTTCATGGCATCAAGCGAAGAAGTCGTGAACGTCTCTCCCAGCATCGTGGGTGATACCCCACCTAATTCCGACGCCATCTTAGCCGTAAGTTGAATCGTATCATCCAGAATCTCAGTCTTAGATTTGATTCTCTTTTGCTTCCTTACGACCTTTTCAGAAGTGGCAGGATCTATGGCCCACAGACTCAAGTCATATCCATTTCCACGGGATTCTATTGAACCGCTGATGACGGTATCAATGCCTATTCTTGTCGAAACAAGTATTGCGGCTTCAGTATCAAGTTCTTCTTCTTTTTCTTCCGTGATATTTTTGGCTTCGTTGAGTGCAGTGCTGCGTTTGTAGACATCCACAAAAGGAGCACTTTCTAATCCAATCATGACTGCGTTTTCGAGAGTTTCATCAAAAACTTGATCACCTGTTTTATTCTCGAAGTCTGCGACAAGCACCGATATCGGTTCGAGCGCAGCCGCGGAGGCACTCACCCGACCTCTCAGACCAAACCACCAGACACTCATCAAAATCAGGGCTGTGATCAAAACTCCGGCTGCAAGCAGAGGCAGCCTGCGGAAAAGAAAACCAGTGCCTCCAGCTACCTCCCTATGCAGTTTCCGAATACCTGCGATGAGTTCCGCTATACTCTGGAACCGGTTCTCGGGCTCTTTTGCCAGAGCTTTCCGGAGTATCGGGCTGAGTATCGGGTTAATCATTCTCGGTTTAATATTAATCGCAGGCGTAGAATCTCTGAGGATCGAAGTCAATGTCTCTAACGGACTTTTTTTCGAAAAAGGGTGTCTTCCGGTGGTCATCTCGTAGAGAATGATTCCTAAGGAGAAAATATCACTCCTCGTATCCACATCTTCGCCCCGCGCTTGCTCCGGGGACATGTAAGCTAAGGTTCCGACGATTGCACCCTGCTCTGTAGGGGGTGTCTTGGTAAGCGTTTTGGTAATCTCCTCTTCGCCCTGGGGCAGGAAGTGTTTGGCCAGACCAAAATCCATGACTTTGACGTGGCCGCGGGGCGTGAGCATGATGTTGGCATGTTTTAAGTCTCTATGGACGATTCCTTTTTCATGCGCCTCTTCCAATGCTTCTGCCACCTCTAACGCTATCTCCAGAGAATCTTTCAAGGACAGAACATCTTGATCCAGTTTTTCTCTGAGAGTTTGGCCTTCGATAAACTCCATCACGATAAAAACTGTGCCTTCGATCTCTCCTGCCTCGAAAATTTTGCAGATGAAGGGATGATCCAGAGAAGCTGCAGCCTTAGCTTCGCGAAGAAGACGCATCCGGGCAGTAGACACTTTCTGCATCTCCTCGGGAAGGAACTTGATGGCCACTTTCCTATCCAGAACCTTATCCTGGGCAAGGAAGACCTCACCCATTCCTCCCTTACCGAGGATCTCGAGAATCTCGTAGTGTTTGACCTTATCTCCGGGTGAGATCATTTATCACACGTAATGGATCGAATTAGAGGAAGCTTTTTGTTCTTTAGCAAATTTCAGTGAAGAGTAGAAATTCCTTTTATGAGTAAGAGAATCTAGATATGAAGTCTTATAGTTCATATCTTTCCTGCTTCCAGGAGATTCTTTTCTATTTCCCTAAGTTTTATAGCATAGGGGATATAGGGTGTCAAATAGCGAAATTGAGAGATAATTCATTATTTGTCAGGGATTGCACTCTTGGCTTGCAATGACAGCCGGGCAGGAATGCCATCGGAGAATGATGCCGCCTTCGGCCTCAACGCTTCAATGATTTTCGCGGAGATCCAATAAATACCTTCGCGAGTCATAAAAAATAAATACTTTCCATCGGGTGAAACACGCGGAAAGCGACCCCATTTTATAGGTAACTTAACCCTCTCCGACCATGCATTGCCCTTTATTCTGTAACAACAGAATAATTCGCACGTGGCTGCACACGCACAATCTCGAGAAGAAGCAATATTTGAATTATGTGAAGAAATCAGAAAAGGCTTCAATAATAAGCACGATTTAAATCCTGAGAAACAAAAGGTAATGTTCAAAGATTTAGCTGAGCAGTATTTAGAGAATTATGCGAAAACTAATAACCTGGCATGGAAAAGAGATATGACATGTATGAAAAATCTGGTTGAGTTTATTGGAGATTATTATTTGCAGGATGTATCTCCTCTTTTAATTGAAAAGTACAAGTCGGATAGGATGAAAAAAGGAGTTGAACCAGCAACGGTTAATAGAGAATTGTCAGTGTTAAAGAGGGCTTTTAATCTTGCTATTGACTGGAAAATGACCGATGAGAATCCAGTTCAAAAAGTCAATTTTTTAAGG
>CP070825.1:946238-950375 GCA_020344415.1 Candidatus Aminicenantota bacterium | reverse complement strand
TATATCTAAAATTTTGGGGCGCTAAAGGGTGGCAGGATTCCATATTTAATGACAAGATTTTGGGATACTGGCAAATTGAAATGTGGAGAGACCTGGATAAAAAGGAGAAAGCATTTCTAAAAAGAGAGTATCCGAATCTTACTGGTGAAGAAATGGCTCAATTAATAAAGAAGCTCTCTTTTATTCATACAGGAGAAATGGTTCCGTATTACATTATGCGTTATGGTTTTTATGAAGGACACACATCATATAGAGCAGATCCAATAGCCATTGCTTCCATCTTTGGCTTGCGACGTTTGGACGAAATTGAGAGTGTTTTCAAGGATAAGCTTTATGAAACCCTGACGAACCATTTTTCCAAAGAAAACGTTGGCAAATTTGAGGCCAAAATGTCTTTGAATTAATTATTTCAAGACATATTGTAGCGAATAAATAATAAACCTCAGAAATGTCGATAAATATTACGTTATGCGACACTGTCCTCAGCACTCTCTATTTGTAGCACTAAGTCATAGAATATTATTAATTTGACTCTTTTCGCATTCATTGTTATTCTTTTTCAAAAAATGCGAGGGGTAAATATGAAATATTTTATTATTTTGGTATTGTTTTTAGGCCTGGTCGGTTTCATCCAAGCTCAATCCCTTGGCTTGGGAAATCCTCGAGTTTATAAAATTAGTGAAAGTGTTTATGCCATTACAAATCTTTATCACACTTTTAGATATGGTTGGGTCAATGCAGGCATTATTTTTACTGCTAACAGTGTAATTTTTATTGATTGTGGTATGACCGAGGCATCGGGAGAATTCTTGTGGGAAACTGCAAGTCAAAAAATGAAGGGGAAAGAAAAAATCTATTTAATTCTTACACATAGTCATAGCGATCACATATTTGGAATGAATGTTCTCAAACAAAAAGGAGCAAAAGAAATAGCTCATGAGCTAATGATTGATTTTTTAAAGGAATCGGGTGAAAAATATAAATCTTCTCTGATAAAGGAACTTAACTGGAGTCAGGAAAAAGGTGATAGCATTTTTGGGGAGGTGAAACTCTCTCCGCCTGATATTGTTGTTACAAAAGATAGAATTCTAAAAATTAACGGAGAAGATATATATATATTAACATCACCAGGCCATGCCAGAGATCAATTATCGGTTTATTATCCCAGAACTAAAACACTTTTCGCAAGTGATGTAATTTATCAGGGAGGGGACCCGACTACTTTTTTTGGAGGACCGGAAGAATGGAAGACTTGGATAAATGAGCTGAAAAGATTAAAAGTAATGGATATTGATATTATTTGTCCAGGGCATGGAAACTTATGTAGGAAAGATGAAATTGATCGAAACATTGGTTATTTACAGGGCTATATTAACGGTATTACAGGCAAGGTAAAGAAAGATGAGTAAATAACTTCCTTTTCCATTAAAAGATGCTGGGCTCGGAATAGCAGAGATTAGGAATTCCAGGAAAAGGATTTCTGGATCGGAGCACAAATAATTAATTATGTTAAGTTTAAACTTTTGTATTCTCGCAAACGTATAAGTTAAAGAGGCTAATAAACATGAAAAAAAGAAAAATTATTATTTTCTTTGCAATCTTTTCTCTAGTAATTCTCTCATTAGCGAATATCAAACAAGAAAGTGAAAAGTCAAAGGACCAACACAAAATGCCCTCACCAGAGCGGATTTATCGCTTTGAGAAGCAAGAAGTTACTATCCATGACTTCGATGCTCAGGGTCACATACTGGCTATTGGTGGAGGCGGGGAAGGAGTGATTGGCCAGCTCAAAGGCCAACAGGTTATTGCCATCGATATCAGTAAACGCGAATTGGAAGGAACACCTTCGGGTCCTTTAAAGGTTATAATGGATGCTAGAGATCTGAAATTTCTAGATAACACTTTCAATACAGCAGCATCATTTTTTACGCTTTGCTATATCAATGAATCTGATCACGAAAAAGTTTTTGAAGAAATATTCAGGGTACTTGTATCCGGAGGACGATTTCTAATTTGGGACGTTATCTTTTTAAAACGCGTAGATGAAAAAAAGGATATTGCTGTGGTTCCGCTCCTTGTCAAACTACCAAATAAAGAAATTAATACAGGGTACGGTGTGCATTGGCCTAAAAAAGCGCATGATTTGTCTTATTATATGCAACTGGCTGAAAAATTAGGATTCAAAATGGTTACACGGAAAGAAAAGGATAGATGGTTTTTCCTTGAACTGATAAAGCCATAGAACAGTTTGAGAAATTCCTCTCCCTTGGAAAGGATGCTGTCCCTGGTATTGCTGAGGTAAAGAACGCCAGGAAGAAGCTGGCTGGATTGAAGATCCGTCGAACAGAATGACACTAAATTAATTATTACGCGATATTTCTTATCCTTTTATTATTAATTTCATCTTTTACACGTTGATTGACCCCCTCATTTTCAGTGTGATAGGCTTACTCAAACGTATCAATGGCTGAAAAATGTGAAGTTATGCCATGAAAGGGAAAATGAGTTTCCTATGTATAAATTTTATGAGGAAAAGAGGAGTTTAAAATGAGGTTATCTACTCTTAAGAAGTTTTTATTTTGTTTTTTATTAATTACAGCACTCCTGTCTGTGGCTAGCTCTGAACCAGCGGTTCAACAAAAGCAGGATCCTCGAGTGGACAGCGTGGATAAGCTGTTTGCTGAACTAAATAAAACCGAATCTCCAGGCATCGCAGTATTAGTAGTGCGCGATGGTGAAGTGCAGTTGCGTCGGTGCTACGGTATGGCCAACTTAGAGCACAAGGTACCGATCACCCCAGATACGGTCTTTGACATCGCCTCAGTATCAAAACAGTTTTGCGGCATGGCTGTTTCCATGCTGATCGAGCAAGGAAAGATTGCGCTCCAGAACGACATCCGCAAATATATCCCGGAGCTTCCTGATTTCTGTCATACCATCACCGATGATCACCTGGTGCATCATACAAGTGGCATCCGCGACTGGCCGGCTACTCTCGCTCTGGCAGGCTGGCGTATGGATGATGTGATCTCCTTTGACCAGATCTTGACCATGGCTTTCAACCAGCAGGGCCTCAACTTCAAGCCGGGCGATGAATACTCTTATTCTAATACAGGTTACAACCTACTGGCTGAGCTAGTGAAGAGAGTAACCGGAAAGACGTTCCGTCAATGGACCGATGAGAACATCTTCCAGCCTCTGGGGATGATAAATACCCATTTCCACGATGACCACACAGAGCTGGTACCGGATAGAGCCTATGGATACTCTCGCGGTCGCGACGGGAAGTTCAGGGCCGTGCCCAACGGTCTTACTGCCCTTGGGTCCAGTTCTCTGTATACAAGCATCAACGACTTAGCGAAATGGGTAATGAATCTTGATGATCAGAAAATTGGAGGCAAAGCTGTACTCGAGAGAATGGTAAAGCAGGGTGTTCTGAACAGCGGCAAAGAAATTGCCTATGCATTTGGCCTTAGTGTTGGCCAGTACCGCGGTTTGAAGACATTAAGCCACGGCGGGTCCTGGGCCTCTTTTCGCACCTATCTGGTGCATTTCCCCGAAGAGCGTTTTTCCGTGGTGGTGCTATTAAACTACAGTCCGTCAAACTCAAACCGGGCTGCTTACGATGTTGTGGATATCTATCTCGCGGATAAACTGAAACCGCGGTCCAAGACTCCCAAGAAAAAAGAGGAACCTAAACCTGTTAAAGTGCCCATCACAATTCTTGATGATTATGTAGGCACCTATAGGTTAGGAGAAGCCTGGTATGTGACTATCTCCAGGACCGGCGACCGCCTGATGACACAGGCAACCGCAGAAGATATATATCCCATGACAGCGACATCAGATAAGCGATTCTGGGTAAAGGATTATAATGCACCCATTGTTTTTGAACGCGATAAGGAAGGAAGGGTATCCCATTTCCTTTACCGCGGAATGACCTGTCCCAAGCTGGAAGATGTTCCTGCGCCGGGCCTTGAACAATTGGCCGAACTAACCGGCGAGTATACGAGCGAAGAGCTCAAAACCTTCTACTCAATCTCACTTGATGACGGCAAACTGGTAGCCAAGCACATGCGCAACGTATCCATAGCTCTAACCTATGCATATAAGGATGATTTCCTGGGTTGTGTATGG
>CP070825.1:941581-946138 GCA_020344415.1 Candidatus Aminicenantota bacterium | reverse complement strand
GGTCTGAGGGGGAGCATGTATTTTTGGAAGTTCAGGATGAAGGGATAGGAATCAGCAGGGAAGAGCAGAAGAATGTGTTTGAGAAGTTTTATCGCTCTGGTAATGTGGACGAAAGCAGTATCAAGGGAAGCGGCATAGGTCTAACCCTGGTCGCTCACATCGTCAAAGCCCATGGAGGCGAAGCGCTGTTGGAAAGCGAGGTGGACAAGGGAACAAAAATCACCATGAAGCTTCCCCTAAAACGAAAGAAGGATAAAAATGGATAAGATTTTAATTGTCGAGGATGACAAGGCGATTCTCATGGGGCTAACAGATGACCTGGAGTTCGAAGGATACGAAGTCGCTGTTGCCTTGGACGGCAAGAAAGGTTTAAAGCAGGCACTAGAACAGGAGTTCCAGTTAATCATCCTTGATATACTGCTTCCAGAACTGAATGGGTTTGAAGTCTGCAAGAAGCTCAGGGAGGCGGGTAAAAATACACCGATTCTGATGCTTACCGCGGCAAGGACTGAGGAGATGGATAAAGTGTTAGGACTGGATATAGGCGCTGATGACTATGTCACGAAGCCTATTGGCTCAAGGGAGATGGTGGCGAGAGTGAAGGCTATTTTAAGAAGGACGAGACAAAGGGAGAGGATTGGAGAAATTTACGAATTCGGCGATATTTCCATAAACTTTAAAAGCCACGAGGTTCTAAAAAGCGGAAAGAGATTATCCTTGACAGCTTTAGAATTTAAGCTGCTCAAGTTTTTCATCGAACATAAAGGAGAAGTAGTGACGAGAGATACAATACTCGATGAAGCCTGGGACGATGCTATTGTTTCTCCCCGGACTATAGACCCTCACATCGTCCACCTGAGAAAAAAGATAGAGAATGATCCTTCTAATCCAGAATATATTATCAGTGTCAGAGGGGTTGGATACAAGTTTAAGGAGTAAGAAAATCTCAACTGAAATTCATCTAAAACTAAACACAACCTTAACCTTTCTTTGTAATGAATTTGTTATTATTTCGCTGTGGAAATAATTAGCAAAGGAAGGTGTGATTATGAATAGAGAAAAAATTTTTCTTAGGTTTTTCTTATTAATATTGATTATGTTCTTCATTGCTGCTTCACAAGAGGCCCTTTCCCAAGAGTCAGCCGAGCAGCTCTACGAAGCAGCGCTTTTTAAGAAGGAAGCCGAAGGAGATCTGGAAGGAGCTATACGACTCTTTCAAGAGTTTGTCGCCGAGTATCCTGAGAATAGAAAAATAGGAGCAAAAGCTCAGCTTCAAATCGGGAAGTGTTATGAAAAATTAGGATTGAAAGAAGCTTCCAGAGCTTACCAGGAAGTGATTGATAACTATCCTGAGCAGGAAGAAGAAGTCAGGGAAGCGAGAGAAAATTTATCCCTTCTGATTAGAGCTAAAGCCGTCCTTGAAAAACGCGATACAGAATTTAAAATCCGCAAGTTCTCAAGTCCTGATGTTGATATCTACGGTCATCCATCCCTCGACGGCCGCTATCTCTCTTATGTGGATTGGACGACAGGAGATCTGGCAGTGCTTGACATAGCTACTGGTAAGACCCGCCATCTCACAGACGATGCCACATGGGAAGATCCCTCGGAGTTTGCTCTCTATTCCATAACGTCTCCTAACAGCAAGCTGGTCGCCTACTCCTGGTGGAATCTGCAATCAACCTATGATTTGCGTCTTGTCGGAATCGATGGCTCAGGCCGTCGTATTCTTTATGGCGATAAAGATTATGAAGTCTATCCTGCCCAGTGGTCTTCTGATGGAAAAAAGATCGCGATTAAAAGATACAGCAGAAAAGATAACAATTACCAGATTGTTTGGATCTCCGTAGATGACAGATCTATCCATGTTTTGAAAACAATGGAAAATGGAAAAACAGCAGAATGTGTGTGTCATTCGCCCGATGACCGATTCATCGCCTACGACCGACCCGTCGAAGAAGACTCTGGCAACTATGACATCTACCTTCTTTCCACCGATGGAAACAGCGAAACTCCATTGGTCAAGCACCCGGCCAATGACAAGCTGCTTGGCTGGGCACCTGGCCGGCAGCAGATCTTATTTATAAGTGACCGCTCGGGAACATGGGATGCCTTCCTGATTCAGGTCGAAGACGGCAAACCTCGAGGATCACCGAGACGTATTAAAGGCGAGATAGGACAAGCAGAGCCCTTAGGCTTTACTCAAGATGGTTCGTATTACTTCGGCCTAGGTATACGTTGGTTTAATACTCATATTGCTACATTAGACTTTCAAACGGGCAAACAATTGGAGCCCTTGAAACAACCCATTGTGGGTTCCAGTTTTAATCCTGTATGGTCACCAGATGGCGAATACTTAGCCTATGTCACAGAAGAAACCAAGCCCGAAGGACTCGGTGTGTTTGACCACGTTCTCCGTATTCACTCATTCCAAACCGGAAAGGACCGAGAAGTTCCCTGTGAACTCAGGAGAATCAGGAATCCCCATTGGTCTCCTGACGGACGTTCTATTGTTGTTACGGGCACTATTAAGGGAACCAGACCTGAAAATTATCAGGGGGGTCTTTACCAGATCGATATTCAAACTGGAGAAACAAAAGCTCTGGTCGAGTATGCCTTTGGACCTCCTTTGAGAGTGGGAATGTGGGGAACAATCAATTGTGAGTGGTCTCCGGATGGAAGTGCTATTTTCTACATAACCCGGGACAGCATCCTGAAACACGAAATGGATTCGGGAAAAGAGAAAGAAATCTATAGCAATCCAAATTTATTAATGAATCGAAGATACTACAGGCCTCTGGCTCTCTCTCCCGATGGGGAAAGACTGGTTTTCGGCATTCGTGATCCTAAGACAAACGAAGAAAGTCTCTGGATTATGCCCAGCTCCGGCGGAGATGCCCCGGAACTGCTAAAACTTCCGAAATCGAAAAGGATCAGAGCTATTGCCTGGACACCTGATGGAGAATATGTGCTCTTTATGAAAAGAGAGAAAAAAAGCACAGGCTTGTGGCGAATCTCTCCCAAAGGAGGCGATGCAAAAAAGCTCTGGCAATCAGAGAAACAGCTGAGCGGTCTGAGTGTTCATCCTGATGGGCGACAAATCGCTTTCTACACCACCAAAATAGATACAGAAATTTGGGTAATGGAAAACTTCCTGCCAGAGGAGAAAACTAAGAAAAAATGAAAAGAATCCTTTACGCAGGATTTTTGTTCGTCACTTTTGTTTTCTTTTATGCTTTTGGCGAGAAATCTCATTCGTCATTCGCTGCCCAACCAGAGAGTATCTCAGGTCAAAATAGAGATGATAGTGCTCCCACGACATCCAACTCCAACGGTGACCAATGGGCAAAAACTTATGGGGGGATAGATGATGATACTGGAGCTTCAGTATTTGAGAAATCGGATGGCAGTGGATATATTCTTGCAGGTGATAATTTTTCATATAATCCATATGGAGATATTTGGATTTTAGATCTTTCTCTGTCCGGGGATATTGTGTGGCAGCGGACTTATGGAGGTGCTGCTGAATGTGACCTGCTTTATGGTGGTATTGAGGAGACTGTTGATGGAGGGTATGTTGTCGTCGGCTACACTGGTTCTTTTGGTACTGGGAACAATGATTCCTGGATCTTAAAGCTTACATCATCTGGGGATATTGAATGGCAGCGGACTTATGGAGGAAGTGATTCGCATAATTATCCTTACTCTTTTCAGATAACCAGTGATGGAGGATATATTGTCGCAGGTGGCACTTATTCTATTAGTGCTGAAAATAATGATGCTTGGGTTTTAAAGCTTACATCATCTGGGTATATTGAGTGGAAAAATACTTATGGAGGAGTTTCTGACGACGGTGCTACATCAATTCAGCAAACAGAAGATGGAGGGTATATTGTCGCAGGCTGGACTCATTCTTTTGGTGCTGAAGATGGAGATTTATGGATTTTAAAGCTTACTTCATCTGGGGATATTGAATGGCAGCGGACTTATGGAGGAAGTGAGTGGGAGAGCGGCGGTTCTATTCAGGAGACGAGTGTCGGAGGGTATATTGTCTCCGTTAGGACTGAATCCTTCGGTGCTGGAGATAGAGATTTATGGATTTTAAAGCTTACATCATCCGGGGATATTGAATGGCAGCGGACTTACGGAGGAAGACTTAATGATGGGGGCGGAATTCAGGAGACCAGTGATGGAGGGTATATTGTCGCCGGTGCCACTGAATCCTTTGGAGCTGGCCATTGGGATGGTTGGATTTTAAAGCTTACGTCATCTGGGGATATTGAGTGGCAGCGAACCTATGGAGGAACTGAGTGGGATGGTGTCGGTTCTATTCAGGAGACCAGTAATGGAGGGTATATTGTCACAGGTTCGACTAAATCTTTTGGAGCTTTTCGGACAGAGTTTGACGTGTGGATGTTAAAACTTTCTTCAGATGGAGATATCTCCTCTTGCGCAATAACGGGAAGCTCAGATGCCTCAGTTTCAGAGACCTCGATTTCCCCTTCTGATACAAATGTAACTCCCGTTAGTAAAAACGTCATAACCTACAATACAGAT
>CP070825.1:938141-941481 GCA_020344415.1 Candidatus Aminicenantota bacterium | reverse complement strand
TTGTCATTGCGAGCAGAGCGTGGCAATCTCATAGGATAAATGGATGTATTAGGGTGTCATTGCGAGCGCAGCGTGGCAATCTCATATGATAAATGGAAGGATTAAAGGTGTCATTGCGAGCAGAGCGTAGCAATCTCATATAAAAAAATGAGATTATTATCTCAATTCTTCCTGATAGTAACATCCGCAAATATCTGGAAAGTTAAATATTAGGATGCGATCCCTCTGACGTCATTTCTTGTTTGTCACTGGGATCGTTTTGAATTAAGATTAGATCATTGATATTGAGATAGGAGCTGGACGGAACACATGGTACTGAAAATTTTCGTCTTCATTATCCTTGCCTATTTACTCTTTGAATTCATCGAGCACATTGTTATTCCGCTGTTCGCAATTATCCTAAAAAAGAAGAGAAAACCTGTGACTGGAGACTCAGGTTTGATCGGAGAGGTCGGAGAGGTCAAAGAATGGAGCCGAACTGAAGGAAGAATCTTTGTCCATGGGGAACTCTGGTGGGCAACGAGTGAGGAGCCACTTTCCCCAGGCGACAAAGCAGAAATTCAAAGTGTAAACGGACTCACTCTAAAGGTGAAACCACACAAAAGGACAAATTTTTAATAAACCCTTCGAATCATAAAGAATTAGGGACTGTCCCCAATTTCTGGAAAAGAGAGCCGGACTCTTTTTGTGTCATTGCGAGCGCAGCGTGACAATCTCATAGGAAAAGTTGGCTTATAACTTTTAATTTTTGGGATTGCCGCACTTCGCTCGAAATGACATAAAGCGATTGTCACCTGGTTCCTTTCTTGAAATGTTCTATTCTTTTATGTCTTTTTCCGTCGATGCAAAACCGCTGCCTTAGCAGAACAAACAGTCACACAGAGACCGCACCCATAACAATCATCAGCGTTATAATTCATCTGCTCATCGTCCCAAACGCGAGCTCCAAAAACACAGCGCTCGACACAATCTCCGCAATGAACACAAGCATCCCTATCTGTATGGACAATGTAATCGGAATGAGCAATCAAGTCAGCTCTCCCGTATTTTCTGAGAAATTGAAGGTCATGGCAGCAGCACGCGCAGCAACTGCATACTGCAAAAACGTGCTGTTCAGGATTGTAAATGGTAAGATGCACTAATCCTTTTTCATTGGCTTGACGCAGCACTTCTACAGCTTTTCCGATTTGAATGTGATGGGCCTTCCCTTCAGCCACGTTTTTATCCGCTTCATCATTTATTAGAAAACAAACCTCCAGAGGATTACCGCAACGTTGATAGCGCTCCCGACACTCACATTTCGTAAGAGCAAAAGAACGGGCATTCCGGAGGATCCCGATGACCTGTTCGGTAGGAAGAACCCACTGCTGAGTGGATAATGACTCATATATAGGGACCACTTTTGAGGAGAATGGAATCTTGCCTTCCCGTATCCACCTATCCACACGTTCCAGTCGCTTCTCGAGTTCCAAATCCCTCGTTTCGTTCTTTTTGTTTTGCTTCATCTTTAATCCTTCGCTAACAAACTAGAGCTTCGCATAACATGCTGTGCGCGCGAGATCATGCTCTTAAAATAACAAACGGACAATCTCTTTTCCAATCAGTATGATGATGAAGATTTCAAGAATACATAAAATACAGCGAAGAGGGAGGGACCGGTTCTTTATCATGAGTTTTCTACATTCCTGAGGAGGGCTTTCATGTTCCGGGATAGAATTTTCGAGTATTCCATCATGTACAGCTCTTCTAATTTTTTTTGCGTTCTGGCAGGCAGTTTTTCTTTCTCCGAACTGTCCAGAAGTAGTGCGGTTTCAGCTTTTGAGAATGTCCCCCTATTCTCCGTCCAATCTCTAACAGCCTTGTTTTCAGGGCATATGACCTGACAGCGCAGGCAGCCCACAAGACAGTGATGCCAAGCAGGATCTAACCAGGATGGAAAACCGCGCAGACTCTCATTGTGGAAAGTCAGGCAGCGTTCAGCATGAAGAAGAAAACGTTTGGAGGAAATGGCCCTTGTCGGACAGGTTTTAACACAAGCAGAACAGTTCTGGCATCTTTCCATGGCTCGATGTTCAATCCAAGTGTCTGTGCGACAGGGAAGGTCAGAATAGAAAGCATTCAGCCTGAAAAAACTTCCCATTCCCTTTATGTAGACGATATTATTTTTGCCGTATTCAGCCAAACCACTGTGCACAGCCAGGCTTTTCCAGGGAAGGATCACCTTGGCAATTTGAAATCCCTCAGGCTCAACAGCCTTTAAAAGTAATTTTTTCACCTTCTCATCAGTGGAATGGTTATACGTGGGGGGAATGGTTACCGGAATGGACTTTCCATTTACGTTGATTGAAATCCGGACAATCGGCTGAGGAGAAGCCACGATGATTATCGATTTCGGTTTAAACGTCTTGGGCTGAGTGCTAAAGTCAAATTCATGAAGATAATCCTCATCCAGTTCTTCAGGAATGGCTTTCTTCCTGCGCCATGCTTCAATCTCTTGCCTGAGAGATGATGTATGCCTGGCAGAGAGGATTCGTGCTTTATATCCCTGTTTTTCAATACGGGATAATAATCTTTGAATCACCTGTTCCTCCTTGGCATTAATTCTTTGCTCCAAGTTAAGACTTTTTAACGTGCGCTGATTTCTAGAGAATCGATTCATTTTGCTTTAAATCCTTCGATTTAGTTTCCGTCTCTTTTCCGAGCTTTATTTTTCATGCATTTACTTTTTTCACTTCTTAGATGAGAGAAGGAACGAAAAAGTTACAGAAAATATTAAGAAGAGATTAATTGAAACTTTTGCTCTTTATGTTTCATCTAAGTATATTAAGATGATTAGTTGTAGCATGGAAACTCCAGAAATAAAACTGATAGAGAAGGCAAAGCAAGGCAGCCAAGAAGCAATCAGTGAACTTCTCGCCAAAGAGCAAAATTTTATACTGAATTTTATGTATCAGCTCACAGGAAATAGAGCTGAGGCTGAAGACTTAACCCAGGAGGCTTTAATCATGGCCTATCGAAAAATCCATACTTTTCTGTATAAAGCGAGATTCCGCACCTGGTTAAGCAAGATTGCGCTCAACCTTTTCCGTCAGAAACATCGGCAGGAACGCCAACATGAATCTCATTTCCTAGAAAAAATTATAATCCCGGAGGAAGATGGGAATCCCGAGCGTACAGTCATTAAGAGCGAGCTGCAGTGGTGTATTTTGCACAGTCTCCAACAGCATTTACCGCCCAAATACAGAATGGTCTTAGTCCTCCGCGATCTTCAAAACTTCAGTTATAAAGAGATCTCTGAAACACTGGGCTGGAGCGTTAGTAAAACAAAGACTAGGCTACA
>CP070825.1:922998-938041 GCA_020344415.1 Candidatus Aminicenantota bacterium | reverse complement strand
GACATTTAGGGCACTTCATATGCCATTATCTCCCATTGCTAGTGCGGCAAAAGAATATCAAGGAATGAGGCAAGAGTCAAATTGATGAATCCATATGTTTTGATTTTTATTGTGCATATTGGAGACGGGATTATCTCAGCCTCTTGGCTCAATGGGGGGTCATGGCTCTCTATTGTTCTTTATTTAATATTATATAGTATATTTAAGGAGCTTGGCGGTCAGTAGCATGCACCTATATATACAGTGGGCTAGTCTTCGTATTTCCATGGCCGGTAGTATTAAAGATTAAAACTGTATCCAAGCCTGACAAAAAGGCTGCGCGATGGCAAGGAGTAGAGTACTTCTCTTCCTGGATCATAAGAGTCTTTATCCAGGAGGTTGACAGATCTAATGCTAAGATCTATCCCTTTAACCAGTTTTGGGAAGTATACGGCAAAATCAACGGTGAAATACTCAGGAGCTTCTAGTGTAGGATCACCCAGGACTTGCCATGGGCATCCAGGCTCATTGAACTCTCTGTAAGGCAGGGATCTGTCTCCTGTATAACGAATTTGTAGAGTCAGGAATGCTTTTTCGCCGGCACTGTACCGAATTCCAAAGGTTCCCTTCGTGTCGGCGGTGTAGTGAAGCCTGGCACCGGTTTCGACATTTTTTGCCTTTCTGTAGGTTCCGTTAACAAATACAGTCAGGTTAGGGGAGGGTATAACACTTAATGCCAATTCAATCCCTTTGGTATTCCAATGACCGACATTATCCTGCTGGTTGTAGTCTGCGGTACCGTCAGGTCTCTGTGCCGCAGGAAAATCAGATTCGGAAATTAGCGAAAGAGATTTAGCTCTCTTTTTGTAGGCGATCACATTTTTCATTTCGACATCAAACAAGCTCGCTGTTATGATACAGGTTCCTTTTAGTTTGTATCCAAATTGGACTTCTATGGTTTCGTTCTTCTCGGGCATCAGTGAGGGATTTCCGTAGTAAGCATTTTTCCTGAAATAGTATAACTCATGGAGTGATGGGGCTTTGAACGCAGTTCCGTACAGTATTTTTATGAAACTGTTTTCATTAGGATTGAGAATCATTGAAAGCCGTGGACTGTTCACGGATTCATAGGTGGAATGGACATCGTGGCGAAAGCACGCATTTAATCTTGCCCAGGAAACAGGAGTGTAATTCCCTTCGAGAAAGACAGCCCATATGTTTGTGTTGAATTTTGGAACATCCAGGCCGTCAGCGGCGAATACTTCAGGGTAGTACCATCTGGTGATATCCCTCGATTCATACTCAAAACCGCCCACGAGGAAGAAATTCTCTGAGGGAATATAGTTCACTTGGCTCTTGACACCGAAGACGTTGTCCGCACCTTTCATTTGCCTGATAAAATGTCCTCCGGTGGGCGGAGAGCCTGGATCGGTAATTATACCGTTGTAAGGATTATCCTCATACTGAGCGCCCTTGCCCCAGGAATAATCATCATAATATCCAGATAAACGAACGGAGATACCCTTTGTGAATGTGTGTTTCCAGCCTAACACAAGATGCTTCTTATCCATGACGAACCTCGTGTAATCTGCTCCTACTGAGAATGTGGAGATTGCCTGATGGGAGTCGGCCGTGCTTATGCCACCCACAAGGGAAAAATCTCCTACCTTAAGCTTCATGTAGGCATTGCCGTTGGACCTTTCATTGGAATTCAGGATGACATCACTCCCGGCCACTTCTGTCCATTCATACACCTTTCGGGGGATATTATCTGCATAATGGGAAGAAAAGAAGGATAGGCTGCCGTTGTTTCCGAGTTTCTTTGTGATCGTTGCATTTGTGCTGTAAGTGTTGAATGAACCTCCAGTGATTGATACAGAGATGGCCTCCTTTTCTTCAGGAGATTTTGTAATGATGTTAATTATACCGAGATAAGCATTCGCTCCCCACAGAGCTGATGAGGGGCCTCTGATAATCTCTATCCTTTCTACGGCATCGAGTGAAATCCAGGCTGTAGAAATGTGGTTTCTGTAAAATTGTCTCCATGACATATCGTACCCGTCGAGCAGAACCTGGAAGTACTTGCCCATGGAGAGCCTCGCGTTTATTCCTCTTAACCCAAAATCCATCTGTCCTTGTCCGGGATTATTGACATCCATTCCCATGAGATCCCGGAGCACCTCTACAAAGTTGTTGTATCCCATCTTCTTAAGGTTGTCATATGTGAATACAGTGACATTTGCTGGGGCATTGACCGCTTCCTGTCCGATTCGAGAAGGTGTGATAACCTTGGCCTTCCATATGCTTTCCAAGTCTGTATCTTTATCCTCTCTCTTGTTTTCTGAAAACAAACTGGAAAAACTCACAAAAACCATGACGAGAATGAATGAAAACATTAAAAGATGATTCAATGAACTTTTTTTCATGATTGACCTCGTTTTTTAATGGATTTTTCCCATTTCTTCCTTTGAGGAAGAAGATTAATTCAGGAGATTGTAGATGTCAACCTGAGAATATTGACAACCATACTGGTGATGGCTCTGAGTCTAAAGCTACATTTTGGTCTATTTTTGTATCGAGAAATCTGAATCTTTGCTAATCCTTCTCTACATAGTTTTTCTATAACCTCGTATCTTCGAGCAACGGTATCTACTTCGGCCAGGCGCACCTCTCCTTCTTTATTGCATGGCATAATTGAGAATCTAGCCTTTTATTTTTAAGACATGAGTTTTGTAGCATTCTGTACACCAGGGCTTTCCAAATTCATAAATAGCACCTTTTTCAAGTAAACGAGCGCAGCCAGCACAAACGGAAACACCTTCTCGTTTGACTTCTTGGTAAGTATCTTCTTTAGGAGTTGAATCATTTGTTTTGAGCGAAGGCAATTCTATTTTTTCTTTCTTTTTTTTCCTTAAGCCAATAAACCCTAAAAAATCTAATAATAATTCAAATAGGACTTCAAACAACCTTATGCTCCTTATTTCACCAGCTTTTTCTTAGTGTCCTCTACCTCAGGAATACCAGGGTCAGCGTCCTTCCAGAGGCTGAGGAATTTCTCATAACGCTCTATCTGAATTCTGATTGACATTTCGAGTACTTAAGGGCCACTTTTTCCCCTTTCCCTTGCTTGAGAGAAGAATATCAAGCTTGATGGAAAAAAGCAAGAAGTTACATGTATAATACCTCCAGGATTAAAGTACAATGAAGTGTTTTCTTGTGGAGCAGGGATATAAACCAGGAAGCTGTCTGATGCAGATTAAAGATGACCAGAAAAAAGCTTGCGACGTTACCCTCAAACGCGAAGATGGCCAGTGGTCTCGTTTGATTAAATCATCGCATCTCTCCCGGCCAGAACACTATTATTCCATTTACCAATCAGGCTGCAACCACACCTGCCTAAAATGCCATTCCTGGGACTTCACTCAGAAAGCCAATGGTGAATGGCTCTTGGCAGAAAAGGTCGGATTGATCGCCAGGGAATATGAAAAAGTCATCACTGTATGGGAGCCTCGAGAGAAGGCGACCATGTGGCACGCCACAGATTTATGCCGGAGCTGTGGGAGCTGTTTGATCTCCAACGCCAAGGGGGTGTTGTGCCCAGATATCCTCGAGCCTGAAAAGATTGTCTTGAGTCCCCAGGGCTTTGGCCCAGCCAGAAATATCATAGCCTTCACAGGCGGGGATTTGTCATGCTGTGTGGGTTTTTACTGCCAGGCGTCCGAAGAGATTAAGAGAAATTGCAGGAACATGTGGGTGCTCATAGAGTCCAACGGATATGGCCTCACTCCCCAGAATTTGGACCGATTGAGGGATTCAGGAGTTGATTCCTTTTGGCTGGATATAAAGGCTTATGATGAAGATGTTTATAAGAGGCTTTGCGGAACAACGAATGAGTGGATTCTGAAAGCTCCTGCAGAGATAATCAAAAGGGGATACGTTCTGGAGGTGTTGACTCTGTTTATTCCTGGCTGGGTGGAGAACGATCAGATTGAAAAGACGGCTCGTCTCATCGCTGAGGTAGGCGATAAGATCCCTATGACAATTCTTGCCTTTTTTCCAGAATACAAGATGAAAAATGCCAAAGCTCCTACACTCGAAGAAATGGTCAGAGTGTTCAAGAGTGTTAAAAAGATTGGATTAAAAAAAGTCAAACTTGGAAATTGCGGAGTCTTTGCCAAAAGCAACAAAGATTGGGAGTATCTGATACAAGAGGTAGGAAAGGAAGGTATTGGCTGAAGATGATGTATGATTTAGTTGTCTCTATATCCCAAGATTTCAAAATTGTATCGCTTAATGAACTTGTAATCATCTATCGTTGCGACTGCATAGGCTTTTCCATTATTAAAGGATAGCCAATCAGTTGAAATATCTGTCTCAAACTGAGCCAGGTATTCTCCATCCTTATTAAAAATATCAACTAATTTAGACTCGTCTCGTACAGAATCAACGACTACGAAAATCCAGCCATTTTCCATTAAAATAAATCTCTCATATGCAGGTTTATATTTGGGATATTCTATTAATTCAAAAACTTTCTTCATTTCTCCAGCTGGTATTTTAGCCAGAAACTGCTCGTCTTGGTTTTGCTCGAAATCTTTTTTATGCCTTTCACTTATTTTTATAGGCTCAAAATCTCGTTGGATTATTTTCAAGAGCTTTCCTTCAGATGAATACACTTTGATCTCATAGTTCTCAGGGTACCCAAAATATATCAAATCATTCTTATCCAGGACATAATTTACGTGTGGCTGAAACGCGGTGTCACTTAGCGAATCGGCTAAAAGTTGTGCAATAGAATCTGGATTTTTATCTCTAGCGTTTGCCTCCTGGGGCAGCCTTAAGAACTCTGCTATGAGATTGAATTTATCATCAAATAAACCATAAAAATAATCCCATTTTTTACCTTGTCCTAACTCTACATTATCTGCAGACCTAGCTATGAAAAATCCCACCGAATTGATTACCACTCTTTCAAAAAGCATGGGAACACTTATCGCTTCTATGTAACTCCCTTCTTTGCTGAGAAAAGAAATTCTTCGATTCTTAACATCATTTAAATACATATTTCCTTCAATATCAAATTTTACCTCGCTCATATTTTGAAACTCTCCCGGACCTTGCCCTGGTCGACCGATGGACCGGAGAAAATTACCGTTAGAGTCATACTTTCTAACTGTTTTTCTATCCCAATCTGTCACATAAAAATTGCCGTCATCATCCGTATTCATAAAGACCTGACTTCCAAACATGCAGTTTTCGTCTCCATCTTCGACTCCTATCGTGAGGTCTTCCTCGAATATGATTCGCAGCTCAGGATTCAACGGCTCTAAAGGATTATTTACGACTGTTACTCCATCCGGTTCCTCAATTGTACTTCGCCTATGGCCTTTTTGTTCTCCACAAGCGTTGAAGAGAATGAGGAGTGAGAATGTAATTGTAGTAACAGACAAAATCCTTGTTTTCATTTCTCATTCCTCTGCATTTGATTAATCCTTCCCCAGTTTAGAATCGCGAGGCTGTGCTGTCAATATACATGCTTTGTTTTGGATTGGAGTGATGTGTCGCTGGTTTGAGTCCGGCCAGGCGTACCAGCGTTAATTCGCTGAAAATAAATGGGTTGGAAGCTTTTCTAACGATTCCTCTAACGTCCCCCTTTTCCGTCTCAGGCCGCTTCGAGTTCGGCAAGAAGTTCTGAGATTATTTCTTTTACCGTTACTATCTTGTCGATACGATAAGCATTCTGCCCACAGAAAATGAGGCCTTGATCAACATTCCCGTAGTAAGAGTTTAATAGAGCCAGAGCAATGCAGTACCTTGCCTCATCGACTTTACAGGCAGAAAGACACCTATAAGGGCACTTGATCTTAAATTTTCCCTTTATTTCTAAGTCCAGCAAAAATTTATTTTGAATAGCTCTGCCTGGCATGCCTACAGGGCTTTTTATGATGACAATATCCTCTTCTTTGACATCAAGGTAGCTCTGTTTAAATTCTTGTGAGGCATCGCACTCCTCGGTGCAGACGAAACGTGTAGCCATTTGGACTCCTGATGCACCCAGGGACAGCATCCGAGCTATATCCTTTCCGTTGAAGATCCCCCCAGCGGTGATGACAGGAATTTTCTTTCCATATCTATCCTCATATGCTTTTACCGTTTCCAAAACCTCCGGCAAGAGATTATCAAGGGAATATTTTTCCGGCTGATTAAGCTGCTCCTCGGAGAAACCAAGGTGTCCTCCCGCCAGCGGCCCTTCAAGTACTATGGCATCGGCAGTCCTTTTGTAACGTCTGTCCCAGGCGCGAAGAATTAATTCAGCTACCCGTGCGGAGCTGACAATGGGCAGGAGGTTTACAGAGCTGTCTTTGACCAAGTCCGGAAGCTTAATTGGGAGTCCGGCACCATATACGATTATCTTTATTCCTTCCCTAACGGCGGTCGTAATCAGATCATCTGCATTGCTGAGCGCTCCCATGAAGTTGACTGCAATATGACCATTTGTCATAGTTTTAGCCTTATGAATTTCTCTCTCCAATGCTTCCCGGGACATCTTTTCATATTCACGTTTTGAAGCCTCTATATCCCCAAGTCCTATGCTCGAGATGGTACCAATCCCGCCTTCCTCTGCCACAGCAGAGGCGAGCGAGGAAAGAGAAACCCTTACGCCCATAGCTCCCTGTACAATCGGTATGTCTGCGGTGATAGTTCCAATTTGAAGTTTGGGAATTTTCATTTTAATTTTCGTATCTTCTGACTATAAGGCAGGCATTGCCTCCCCCGAAGCCAAATGAGTTACTCAGAGCCACCTCAAGGTCAATCGATTCGACTCCCTTGGTCACGTAATCAAGAGGGCATTCTGGGTCGGGCTCCTCATAGTTGATTGTCGGAGGAAGTTTGCCTGTATAGATGCTCATCACAGTGGCTACGAATTCCGCTGCTCCGGCGGCAGCCAAAATGTGACCAATCATTGATTTGATGGAACTGATTTTAAGGTTCTTCGCGTGGTTGCCAAAGACCTTCATAACGGCTGCACTCTCAATCTTATCATTCAGGACGGTTGAGGTGCCATGTGCGTTGATATATCCCACTTCCTGTGGGCCGATGCCTGCGTCTTTGAGTGCTTCGGTCATAACCCTGATCATTCCCTCACCTCCAGGTTCTGGAGCTGTGAAATGATAGGCGTCAGCAGTATTGCCATAGCCAATAAGCTCTGCGTATATGCGAGCGTTCCGATCGAGAGCGTGTTCGAGTCTTTCTAAGACAACGATGCCAGCACCTTCCCCCATTACAAAACCATCACGGTTCTTGTCAAAAGGCCTGCTCGCCTTTTCCACACAATCATTCCTGGTCGACATCGATCGCGTTGCACAGAAACCAGCAAAAGGTAAAGGGGTCACACTGGCCTCAGAACCTCCGGCCAACATGATGTCGGCATCTCCCCTCTGAATAATTCGGAAAGCGTCGCCAATGGCATTTGCTCCTGTGGAACAAGCAACAGAAGGGGCAGAGACAGGTCCTCTCAGACCATGCGTAATAGAGACCATGCAAGCGGCCATGTTTATGAGTAATTTAGACACAAAAAAGGGTCCAAGAGACGCAGGTCCTTTCTCATGTACTTTTTTATGCCCATTCTCTATCGTGTGGGCTCCTCCGATGCCAGAACCGATGATGACTCCTGCCCTGTTTCCGTCAAAGGCGAAAGTATTTAAACCGGCATCTTGGATTGCCATGGCCGCTGAGGCCATACCAAAATGGGTAAATCTCTCCATTCGCCCTGCAGATTTTCCATCGATCCATTCTTCAGGATTAAAGTTCTTTACTTCAGCCGCCATGTGAGAACGAAAATCAGTCGGGTCGAAATGAGTAATTCTTGATATTCCATTTCGCCCTGCTTTCAATCCTTCCCAGAACTCTTCGATCCCCACACCAATAGGGGTTACAGCACCTAATCCGGTTACAATTACCCTATGTTCATTCATTACTGTTATACTCTTGAAAGCTGCAGAACTTTCAGAGAATAGAAGGATCGATGTCTTTCTTAGCCAGAAAAAAGATTATCCCTTCATGATTGTAATGATGTCAAGCACAAATTTTCCGTATCAAGTAAAAAAATTAGTTAAAGAAAAAATTATATTTTGCCTAAGATATAAACCTTCCTTAGAGAACTGCCGTATCTTCTATTGGAGTAAAACTATGTTTAAAAACTACTTAAAAATAGCTTTAAGAAGTATTCAAAAACAAAAATTAAACAGCGTCCTCAACATCAGCGGACTGTCTGTCGGTATCGCATGCAGTCTTCTGTTGTTTTCCAGTTTGTCCTTTCCATTTTCAAATTAAAGGGGACAGTCCCCTTTTTAAAGAGAGATAATTCTCCGGCTTAACCGGCTGGAAGCAAATATGCTCAAGATCACCGATGCCGCAAATATGTATATGCCCCAGTGCACCTCAATCTTACCGAGGACATCAAGCCTTACGATAACAACGAGTATGGCTACAATAAAGACATCGAGCATGGACCATTTACTTATCCCGCCTAGATAATAGAGATATTTTTGTGCTTTTTGCTTCGGCAATGATCTGAAGTACCAAATTATGGATAGCAGCAGAATCTTGGCGATAGGGAATAAGACAGAAAAGGCACCTATAATCAAAAAGAGGAAATATTCTCCTTCCTTGAAGAGTGACTCAAGCCCTGAGAGTATAGAAAACGTTCTTTTATAGAAAATGAGTTTCTTAAACGTTAATATGGGAGCAGAAATTCCTATCCCGAGAGTGATCAAGGAAAGCCATATTAGTAGATGTACCTCAAGATTTTTTAAAGTTTGCTTTTTCAATTTCTTTGCGCCGTTTTGATCAAGCCTACTTTTTGACTTCTTCGGCCACATCTTTAGGCTAGAGAAAAAGGAGAAAAAGGGGACTGTCCCCTTTTTCTAAAGATATGTCAAAAGAGCAAAAAACAAGACCTGACCCCAATTATTATTCATAACGGAGGGATTTAACAGGATCAGAGAGGGCAGCCCTGATTGCCTGGTAGCTTACAGTCAGCAACGCGATAAATAGTGTGACCAATCCAGCTAGGAAGAAAATCCATACGCTGAGAGAAATCTTATAAGCAAAATCCCGCAGCCACCTGCTCATTGCAAAGAAAGCTATCGGCCAGGCGATAATGTTGGCAATGCTTACCAAAATAATAAATTCCTTAAGGAGCAACCTGATAATACCTGGAGCAGATGCCCCCAGGATTTTCCGGATCCCGATTTCCTTTGTCCTCTGTTCAGCCGTAAAAGCGGCCAATCCAAAGAGACCGAGGCATCCAACGAACACAGCTAGAGCTGCAAAAACTCCGAAGATCTTCCCGATTCTCTGTTCGGTGCTGTACATGTCATTGAATCGTTCATCCATAAACATATATTCGAACGGCTGGTTTGGCAGGAATTCTTTCCATTTTTTGCTGAATAAGCCAATTGTCTCTGAGATATCCTCTGTTTCTATTCGGAAAGAGATCATGTTGTTGCTATCACCTAGAAACATCACTAGAGGACCGATTGTGTTTCGGAGAGACTCATAATGGAAATCTTCAACTCCTCCGATTACCGTATGAATCGAAATGCCTCCTTGGGTAGTAGTGACCCTGCCTAATTTTTTGTTTAATGGTTCTTCCCAATCAAACTGTTGTGCTGCCGCTTGATTTATGATCGCCGCAGATGTATCTGTAGAAAAATCTCTTGAGAAATCCCTCCCTTCCAAGATTTTCATATCTAAAGTCTTGATATAATCATGATCCACTATCCAGTTTTGTATAGATGTGGATTTTTCACTGCTAGTCTTCCCTCCGGGAAAAACGGACGAAACATTCCGGTTGGAGGGGATTGGAAGGTAGCCTGAAACCGTAGCCCCGATAATCCGGGGATATGACAGCATCGCATTCTTGAAAGACTCCACCTGATTCCCAAGCAGATATGTATTGTTGAGAATGAGAACCTGCTCCTTATTAAAACCGAGCTTTTTGTTCTGGATGAAGTGGAGTTGGTTATAGACAACAAAGGTGCCTATGATAAGGATAATGGAAGCTGTGAACTGAAAAATTACAAGGCCACTGCGCAGAGGACCGGTTTTTACGCCGGTTCTCATCTGTCCTTTCAAAACATTAGCTGGTTGGAAAGCAGAGATAAAAAACGAAGGATAGCATCCAGCCAGAAAACCCGTTAGTATTGGGATAAGGATCAAAACCAGTGGCATAGAGCCGCTGGCTAAATCGGAAATCTCTAAGGATTTGCCGGAGAGATTGTTAAAGAGAGGAACTGCGAATCGAACCAATAACACAGCAATCGCCATAGATATGAAACTTAATATCATCGACTCAGTTAGAAATTGCCCGACCAACTGCTTGCGATAGGAACCCAGGACCTTGCGAATTCCAACCTCTTTAGCCCGGCCCGCAGAACGCGCTGTGGAGAGATTCATGAAATTGATGGAGGCGATAATCAGGATAAAAAGTGCGATTGCTGAAAAAATATATACATATTTAATGTCGCTATTTGGCTCCATCTCACCCAATAGATCGGAATGGAGGTGGATGTCTTTTATAGACTGAAGATAATACTCTCCTCTCATATCGCCATCTGCAGCGAGCTTTTCCATGGATCTGCCCATAAATTTTTCGATCTGAGGTCCCATATATTTTATAATTATATTCTCGAGTTTGGGCTCCAGTGCTTTCGGATCAGTGCCTTTTTGGAGAAGGATATATGTCAGGAAATTCATGTTGAGCCAGAACGTATTTTTACTATCCGGAAGAGAAGACATGGAAAGGATGATATCAAGATGAAAATGGGAGTTATCCGGGATCTCTTCAAAGACACCCGTTACTCTGTAATCATCCCGGTCATCTATTTTAAGGGTTTTCCCGATCGGATCTTCATCTCTGAAATATTTTTCAGCCGTGTTTCGACTCAGAATTAACGTATTTGGAGATGACAGGACAGTTTCTTGATTTCCCTTCAAAAGCGGAATCGTAAAGACATCAAAGAGCGATGGGTCAGCGTAACTGACCCGTGTTTCTTTGAAAATATTATCTCCGTACTGGACGATGAGGCTCCCACTTTGTCGAAACCTCACAGCATCTTCTATTTCAGGATACTCATCGATCAGCACGCCTGCCATAGGAGCCGGAACAGTGGCAATATCAAAGTCCCTGCCACCATAGCGGAAGGAACCGGCTACACGAAAAATCCGGTCTGCATTTTCGTTGTAGCTGTCATAGCTCAGTTCATCGTAGACAAACAGGAGAATGAGCAAGCAAGCGGCCATACCTATGGAAAGACCTAAGATGTTGATCAACGAATATCCCTTATGTTTGAATAGGTTTCGTAGCGCTGTTTTAATATAATTTTTAAACATTTCAAAACTCCTTAAGAAGCTTCTAAGGCTCATCTATCATAGCTTTTAATATTATCTACGAAATATATGATAGATAAGTTCATCCCGGAGATAATAAAGATTGTATTTGATGGCTTATATTAATCCACACAGCATATTTTGGATCATTGAAGAATAAATTATGTTAGGTAGCTGGCGAATCTCAGGATGAGTTGAGCTTCCCCTTTTTTTTATCCAGGATTAGTCCGTCTCCACTCCATCAGAGCTCTATTCAGATTTTCCAAAAATAGATCCCGCCGACATGGCGATATTCTTAATTTCAGCCCTTTCTTCCTGACGATTTCTATTTGATTCTTAAAAGAGGTGATAGAGCTTATATAATTCCCCAATGGTAGCCCACTCGCAGCGCTTGCGGATTCGATGTTTTCCAGGCGAAAATTCAATGAATATATGCCATGCTTTATCTTAATCTTATCTTGCAGAATATAAAGATCTCTTGGCAGAACTGCCCAATAGACTAGGAGCACGAAAGCAATCGAGGCAAAGAGAACGATTGCTGCAACCTTAGATTCTTTTGCGGGCTCGCTTTTTATCAGATCCTGCTTATAACCATCCACATAAAATAAAAGTGCTAGCGCGAGGAGCAAAACTATAGAAAAAACAAGGGAAATCTTAACCCATAGGTCATACTTTATTTTGTCTTCAAAGAGAATCATATTCATGGCTTGCCTTCTTTCTTGTATGATCAGATTGCTGATATCATTCGCTATTTTTCTCTAATCCTTCTATCTATCTCGCGTGCTCTTTAGGTTATGTCTTTCAATGCTCGATTTTTAAGCGCTGGATGATTATACCACAGCATAAAAAAATTCAAAGTCAGCGTGCTTGAATATCTTCTTGCACTGAGATTCTCAAAGCTATTTCAACTGCATTCTCTGAACAAAGAAATAGCAAATAATAGACCCATTTAAGTGCTAAAAATTGGAATTAAGAAAGAAAATTCGGGTTTTGACAATTTTTGGCAGAAATAATGCTGAAAATGACAATAATCGTTATTTTTACAAAAAAAAGTAAGAAAAAGTCCTTGACAAAACTAAGCTAGATGCTTATATTAATACGGTTTGGGTCCGGAAAAGGAGATAATCCTCCTTTGAAGCCTTAATAACCTGCTCCAACTGCCTTAACAGCAAAAAAACCCGATCTGAGCCAGTGCTATTGATTTAGCACATAAGGAGATTCCGGATGAAAACAAAGAAACTAACCACAATATTAGGGCTAATTTTTTCCGCTTTTATTTTTCTAGGAGCATTTCAAGATACTGGAACTAATGGTAATATTTTGTATGTTGATAATACTGGTTCTTCTTGTAATGGAAACTCTCCTTGTTATCCTACAATCCAAGATGCGATTGATGCGGCCGAGGATGGAGATACGGTACTAGTATATGGGGTCCCTAATAAACCTTATAAAGGAGCGCGTAATAAGAATTTGGACTTCAATCAACTAATATCAACTAAAGGTAAAATAGATATTACTGTTGAATCAGTAAATGGGGCTGAAGACACAATAATCGACTGCGAAAATGGTGGACGTGGATTTATCTTCCAGAGTGGGGAAACAAATGCTTCTGTTTTAGATGGATTTACAATTAGGAATGGTGCGTTGCTGAATGGTGGTGGTATCTATTTTCGATATAATTCATCCCCAACCATATTAAATTGCATTATTGAAAAAAACAAAGCAACTGGTAGCGGTTCTACAGGAAATGGAGGAGGAATCTACTGTAAAGATAATTCCTCTCCAGTTATTGAATACAACGCTATTTCAGATAATAGTGCTGGTAGCAGAGGGGGAGGAATTCACTGTGAATACTCCTCACCCCAAATTTCAAACAACACCATCTCGGGTAATAAAGCAATACAGGGAGCAGGGATCTCCGTTTTTGGAGCTACTGCTAGCCCCATTATCTCCTATAATACAATATCAGGAAATCACTTTGAAGATAGCGCGGTTCTTTCAAACGGTGGTGGAATCTGGTGTGGCAGCTCCACTACAACCATTCTAAGTAATAAAATCTAAGGTAACAACGTAACTAATAAAGGCGGTGGAATAACCTGCTCTGGAGCATCACCAAAAATAATAAATAACATCATCGTTGATAATAATGCTGGAGTTGACGGTGGAGCGATCCAGAGTGCATGGTACCCATACATTCCCAGCATCATAAATAACACTATCTGTTTTAACAGTGCTCCTGCTAATTTAACCGGAGGAATTTTAGCGCATAACGGTTCTGATCCCGACATCTATAACAATATTATATGGCAAAACAGTGGACTTCCTGTTTCAGAAGATGCTACAGATTATTCCTCCTGCATTAATGAAAATCCCTTTTTTGTGAATGCTAGCAGCGGAGACTTCCATCTACAAGGTGGGTCTCCTTGTATCGACGCTGGTAATGATTCGGCACCCGATGTTCCTTATATAGATTTTGAATTGAACCCCCGCCCTTACGATGGAGATGGTGATGGAATTGATACAATAGATATTGGGGCCTATGAATATATTCCATCTTATCAGCCCATGGCCTCTTTTGTCGTCGAGAAGGCCAAGATAGACTTCAAAAAGAAAAACGGTGAAGAAAAGATTCATGTGAAGGGAAGATTTGAATTAGGAAATGGAAATGGAGTTGACATTTCTGAGATTGTAATAGTCACCATCGGTTTATTTACAGAGGAAATCAGCATGTATTCAAAAGGAAAAGGAAATAAATGGGAATACAAGCGTGATAAAGGTGGAAATGGTATCAAGCACATGGAAATTCATTGGAAAGGTAGTGAGGCCAAGTTTGATATCCATGTAGATAAAGTAGATTTGGGTGAAATGTCAAGCTGGGTAAATCCAGAACCTGTAGTTACCATAATCATACAGATTGGAGATGACTTGGGAACCGAAGATATTACAATGCGGGTACATAAACATCATTTGGATTATCATTAGAGAAAAGGTCAAAAAGCAAGACCTGCCCCCCAGGAGCTATCAAAAAAAGAAACATAGCTCCTTTCTTCGCTTACACTCCTTTAATACTAGCAAAAAGCAATAAAGACAGGAAGATTAGCTGATAAACTGGCTGTGATTGCACAGCCTGTTCTGAACGAAGTGAAGAATCTCTTCCATTCCTCGCAAAGACAAGGTGGGGTTGATGAACCAAGCCCTTACATGAGAATGGATGCGATTCAGTATTGTGTCCCTGTCATTAAATAAGTATTCTGTCGCCGTAATTCTTTGGATTGACAAAAGTCAATAATATAAGTTAATAAGAAGAGAAAAATGAAAAAGGTTTTCTTGATCATTATGATACTCTTGCTGGCCTCTGTGCTTCACGCCGATGCCTTTAAGATTATGGGCGGAGTGAATTTCTTGAAGTATTATCAATCGCCTAAAGAAGAGAACTACAAATGGAGCTATAAGCTCGGATTTTGCTTTGGGGGAGGATTTGAAATCAACCTAACAGATGAGGAAATTTTTTCCGTTGAAGTGGATGGGTTTTACATACAAAAAAAGGGTGGCAGAGTTGAAGAAGGTGCTCTTGAACAGGAAGCGGTTTTTGATCTAAGCGCCTTATGGATTCCTGCATTATGCAGATTCCGATTTACGTTTGATTCTCCCTTTTATGTATTCGGTGGTG
>CP070825.1:918789-922898 GCA_020344415.1 Candidatus Aminicenantota bacterium | reverse complement strand
GATGCACGCACTCTGTTCCTCGCAATGACAGGTAACCTACACTCATCGCACTGATGCACACATTCTGTTCCTAGCAATGACACCGTGAGTTTGATTTATCAAGCCACTTCAAACATGAGATTTCCGCGCTTCGCCCGCAATGACAAATTAAGGTTATGAAAGCCTGACCCCAATGTTATTCAAGCCTAACCAATGGTTTTGAATTTGTTTATTCTCTCGAGTGTTTTTTCTTTTCCGACAAGCTCCAGGACATTAAAAATTCCCGGGCTCACAGGCTCTCCCACAACAAGCATCCGGACAGCATGAATAAAAAGCGCGGCTTTCACACCTTCTCTCTCTGCTCTTTTTCTCAAAACCTCCTCAATATGAGGAGCGCTGAAATCTTCCATCTCCTCAAAATCCGACTCTAATTTCGGAAGAAGTTCCTCCAGCTTTTCATCCTTCAAGTACTTTTCAACACCTTCAGGATCATAACTAATATCATCGTACAGATAGGGCCTGGCCCTCAGGGGGAAATCTTTTATTGTCCGACTCCTTTCCTTAAGCAGATCGAGGAGCTTTAAGAACCATTCCTTACGCTCATTCTCCAGGTCATCCTGCCAGAGATTTTCTCTTTCAAATTCTTCCTTAACATAAGAAACCAGCTCGCCTGAGCTCATCTGAGATATAAGCTGGCCGTTGAGCCACTCAAGCTTGGTAAGGTCAAAAATCGGACTTCCTTTGCTGAGCTTATCCAGCGAAAATCCCTTTATCATTTCCTCGATGGAATAAATCCTCTCTTCCTCACCTGGCGACCAGCTCATCTGTGCCAAAAAATTAACCATTGCCAGCGGAAAATAGCCATCCTCTTTAAATTGAAGCACAGAGGTCACCCCATGCCTTTTGCTCAGTTTTTTCTTATCCGGCCCTATAATCAATGCCAGATGAGCGAACTCAGGAGGTTCAAATCCAAATGCCTTGTAAAGCAAAATCTGTTTGGGCGTATTTGAAATATGGTCATCCCCACGAATGACATGGGTAATTCTCCCCTCCAGGTCATCCACTACGACCGATAAATGATAGGTAGGCAGCCTATCTCTTCTTAAAAGGACAAAATCCTCGATATTCTTGCTATCAACAGAAATTGAGCCGTGAATGAGGTCTCTGTATTTTATCTCTCCCTCCGGCACAAGGAATCTAATCGCCTTGGGCCTGCCTTCATTTTCGAAGCGTTCCTTTTCCTCTTTTGAAAGACGTTGGCAGAGACGGTCATACTCCCAGTATTTCAAACCTTCGGATAGCGCATCTCCTTTCCTTTTCTGAATCTCCTCTGGAAGACAGTAGCAATAATAGGCATGTCCATTCTGGACAAGCTCCTCTGCCTTCTGCCTGTATATCTCGAGTCTTTTGGATTGGAAAATGGGTCCCTCATCCCAATCCAGACCCAACCACTTCAATCCGTCGAGTATGCCTTTGGTCATCTCTTCAGAAGAGCGGGTCACATCCGTATCTTCAATACGGAGGATAAAACTTGCCTGATAATGGCGGGCAAAAAGCCAGTTAAAGAGGGATGTTCGAGCCGCACCAATATGGAGGGGGCCAGTAGGACTGGGAGCGAATCTAACGCGGATCATCGGAAAATTTAATGCGATTTGAATATATCACAACCAACCACAAACGTAAAATATTCCAAAATTTTAAAAAAATTTATATTTTAAATGAAAAAATATTGACTCGATGATAGAAAAAATATTATAAGGAGAGAGAGGAAAATTTCAGCACAAGAATTGCTTTTTTTTGAGCCATAAGCTCATCGATATATAAGCAAAAGGTCGCACAAGGCGAAGCCAAGGTTCGAGCTTTTGAAAAATAAGACGGGTTCTTCCTTAAGAATTTGTAATGACGCAGTCTAATATACTCATTCTAAACGAAAATCCTGCAGAAATTGAATTTCTCAGTTTATTCTGCAACATTATCGGCAAAGTTTATCATACCAGCCACATAAAGAATGCAACCGCTCTTCTTAAAACAATAGATTTTGATGTTCTCGTGGTTAGCTCTTCTCTGGCCAGCTACTCTAATCTCAAAGGATTGCTCAAGGAAACAACAAGTATCATCATCAGCGGAGATGAGGGAGAGGGGATGAGAAAAATCAAGCTCGAATGGCCCATGAGTTTCTTCATAGATTATCACTTAACTCCTCATAAAGACCATGCTAAGGCCAGTTTCCTGCGCAAGCTGAATTCTGCAGCTGAACATTCACGGCTTAAAAAGAAGATAGATAACCTGAAAGGCCATATAGACCGCAGTGAAGCCAAGTTAAAAGAAGCATACTCAGAAATCAAATCAATCAATAAACTTATCGGCAACAGCATTATCAAAGAATCGCAAAAGCACATCGCAATAGGAGCAAAATATATCTTGCTCCAGAGAGAGAAACAGAAGATAGAAGAGCTTCTAAAAAAACTCTACAAAGCGAACGATGTCATCAGCCTCCTCGATATCGTCACCGATATCAAAGAAATCGTCAAAGCCAAGGGCATTACCATCTATATTCTGGACGAGCACGAAACAGTCGGGAAATATCTCAAGCCGTTAGTTTGGGATGATACTTTTCTCACACACCCAGATTTCTCGAAGCATATCGCTCTGTTCGACTCTTCAGATTTTGCTTCATCAGTTGCTCAAGAGGGTATAGAAATCAACATAGCTGGCATTAGCACTGACAAAAGGATGTCTAAAAGATATGTCGAGCAGCTCAAATTTCCTCTAAAGAGCATACTGGGTGTTCCTATTAAACATGACAAGGATATCATTGGAGTGCTGGAAGTTTACAACAAAGTAGATTTTGACGGTAAGGAGATAGAAGGCTTTACGAAAGAAGACCAGAGAATATTACGCCGCCTATCAGAGCATATAGCCATAGCCATAACAAAGCTCAACCTCATCCAGTACGATCCGCTAACAGGTTTGCTGCGGCCTGATCCTTTCTTCGACAAAGTCATCCTGAGGCTAAAATCCCACCACAAAAGGCGCGAGGAAGTCGGTGCATACGCAATGGTTATGGGCGATGTGGACTGGTTTAAAAATTACAACGATAGAAACGGACACGAAGCAGGAAACCAGTGTCTCCGAGAGCTGGCCAAAGTGCTGAAAGCCTCGATCAGAGAAGAAGACCTGCTGTGTCGCTATGGTGGAGAAGAGTTCCTGTTTTGCCTTACAGGCTTAAATGATGCGAAACAAGCCTGCAATCTTACAGAGAGGATTCGGAAGAACGTTGAAAAACACTTTTTTGAATTTCAGGAATTCCAGCCCTTTAAGAACTTGACCATGAGCTTTGGTGTGGCTTACTTCACCCAAGAGAGAATCAACTCGCTTAAGGAAATCACTAAAACCGCATTGACCAAGATTGCCAACGAAGCGGATATGGCTCTGGCAGAAGCTAAGAAGGCAATGCCTCCAGATCTAAAGCCTCATGAGAGAAGCGAAGAATATATAACTAAAAATAAAGTCCGCGTTTATATAAAAAAACCAGCCAAAGAGTTAGAAAAAGTCAAAGTACCCTCTGATTACCACGAACAACTAGCAAAAGAAAAGAGAAAGTATGAGAGGTTCTACACTTCTGTTCTTCTTATCAATAAAAAAGATTATGGCCCTGAGATTTTTAATACCATCAATTTGAGTTTAGGAGGGGCACGGATCCCCACAGAGTCGAAGATCTCTCCCTCTGAAACTCTAGACTTGGTTCTCGTTCTGGGTAATACGGCAACCCAGCTTAAAGCAGATGTTGCCTATTCTCAAAAGATAGGACGAGATCATCCCCATTTTTATTCAGGCTTGAAATTCAGAGATCTAACTCTTGAAGACAAAGATATTTTGGGAAACTTCTTGACTACTTTAATCAAAAAAGAGAAATCCCGACTCACTCAATAGCAAATCGGCTTATCCCCTTTTGCAATCTGGCCTTGTGTAAGGCGTTTTCTCATGCTCATTGCGAAACATAAATTGCCGCAGAAATATCTTACTATATAACTGCTATTGCGCGCGTAGGGGGTATGATTTATCAAACCTACCTTTGATTGATATAGGACGGATATCGTGTCAATCCTACTTCACGCCTAACTCTTCGG
>CP070825.1:909455-918689 GCA_020344415.1 Candidatus Aminicenantota bacterium | reverse complement strand
TACATGATCATCAACATAAACGGTGATATCTATATCGCCTTAAGGGCCAGTGTGCTTTCATCTTTGATTTGCGTTCAGGCTATTCTTAATGGGGATTAAATGTTGACAATGAACTCTATTTATTTTTTATCTTTTTGCCTTGATACTTCCCGATACCTTCTTCAATCTTATGTAATGTTTGGGACTTATCATGTGCATTAGATACTACATTGGAGTTTGTCACTTCCAGCATTTTTTCTATAGCTCTAATTCTTTTTAATAGTCCTCTTTCCACACGCCCTCCTGATAATAAAGTAACGATATAGGTATTAAGGGAAACACCTTCATTCTCCGCCCCACTGGAGAGAGCTGCATGAAGGGTTTTGGGCATTCTAAGGCGGATTTGTCCGCTAAAGGGAATGACTTTTTCTTCAGCAGGAAACCGCCTGCCAGCTCTCTTTAAGGATTCGAAATAGGCTTCAGCCGCGATATTCAATTCAGAAAGAGCCTTCTCTCGCGTCGTTCCAAAAGCACTGAGGCCGTGTAATCCGGGAATGGTCGCGATAAAACCATTGTCTTCATCACTCCATTTGATTGAAATCGCATATTTGTTCATGCTTTACTCCAGGATATTTAAATTGTTATCCTCTATAAAATACAACAATTGCCTGACCTGATAAGGTTTAGCATTCCCTTCTTTTGTTTTCTGAATCGATATCAAAAAAAATGGATCTTCCAATCTATATATGAAATGTGAACCTCTAATCCTATCGCATGTCATTGCGATGCATTCACACAAGGTTATGAATTCAGAGAATCTGAGGCCTTTAGGACTAGCTTTTGCTTTTTCATATAATCTGAAGCACCTCTTATTCAACTCACCATGCCTAAATTCTATCTTTTATTGGTACCATATATGGAACCATATGTCAACCAAATTTAATTGTTATCTCTTTTTTCTCACTATTGCACTTTTTGCATCGGTTACAGCGGCTATAAAAGCAACGCTGACGCAGACCGAATTATCTCACTCCTTACTTTTAATTTTTTTTAGCCCGTTGAGAAAACGGATCTCTGCCCTATCGATGGTAAGTGATCTGGAGCTAACCGTGTTCCGGTATTATTCTTAAAGCAAATTATCGACTTTTTTGAAAGAAAAGAATCTAAAGCCTAGGTTCCGATTCGTGGATTTGATTAATGCATAAAAATGTGATATACATATTTATGTGAGAATTAAGGAGAACGTTTATGAAGCGAAATTTAACCATATCTTTATCTAAATCATTGTTGAAAAAGGCAAAATTAGCAGCAGTGCTTAACGACAAATCTCTGAGTGAACTCATCAGAGAATCCCTTGAAGAAAAAATCAGAAGAGATACAGGCTATAGTAAGGCAAAAGCAAGACAATCAAGGCTTCTCAAAAAGGGGTTAGACCTTGGAACAAAAGGGCACATAACAATTTCGAGAGAAGAACTTCATGCAAGGAAATAAGGTATTTCTAGATACAAATATTATTGTCTATGCTTACGATATTTCTGCTGGGAAAAAACATGAAATCGCTCAAGAAATCATGCTGGATTTGTGGGATTCAGAGCTTGGAGTTCTCAGTACTCAGGTATTACAAGAATTCTTCGTTACAGTTACAAGAAAAATTCCAAAGCCGCTAGATGCAAAATTGGCTAAAGAAATTATTAAAGATTTATTGAAATGGGATGTTGTGGTCAACGACGGAGATGATATATTAGAGGCTATAGAGATCCATTTAGAACATAAATTCTCTTTCTGGGACTCTATGATCATTCAAGCTGCTGCAAAAAGTGGTGTTACCTTGCTATTATCAGAGGATTTGCCAAAGGGGAAAATAGTCAGAGGCGTTACAATCGAAAATCCTTTTATCGATTTACCCTTATAATGAAGGGCTCGCATCTCTACATTTGACAAGTTTGCTTATTTATTAGGGGTATCCCGCGCTAAGATTCCTAAGAAACTATCCAAAATCTGTGTACTAAGGCTGTAACAGTTCAAACAAGTAACATACGCATTGGTTGTAAAGTTCGAGTGAAGGGATTAAGAACTAGGCCCAGAATCTCTAATGTGACAACTCCCAGAAGTGCTTCATCGCCTGGCTCACCTAGAATAACAGGGGTATGCCCCTCTCCCTCAGGAAGAGTAATATGACATTCTGACACTTTGCGCTCAATGGTTGTACCATCTGCCAATGTAAAGATCACAGAACGCTTCGGAGACAAGCCTATTGCCTTCCAAATTTTATGAGGAAGAAGTGTGTATGTCGCTCCGCTATCTACCAAAAAGCGGACAGCCTCCTTCTTATCGTTCGTCCCTCTTACTATCCCTTCTATGTATGTGATTGCCATTGTTTGAGCTGTTTCCCGCTCTAAGGAAGTAAAATTTATTATCAACAAAAGATATTCATGATTTTATATTAATTAAGACGAATCCATAAATCAAGATATCTCATCATATTGACAGGTTGGGAGTACTCACATATACTTATTAATTAGAAAAGGACCAATAATAAGTCTTCTCATCAAAATAATCCAGGCAGATACACAATGACTCAGATAGAAGAAGCAAGAAAAGGTAATATCACACCCGCCCTCAAGAAGGTCGCGGAAGAGGAAGGATTTTCTCCGGAAACTCTGCTCGATTTGGTTGCACAGGGGAAGGTCGTTATCCCTGAAAATTCCAACCACTCCCCTATCCATCCAGTTGGCATTGGCCAGAAGCTGAAAACAAAGGTCAATGTCAATATCGGTACTTCTATGGACTTTTTGGAGGAAGAGGAGGAACTCAAGAAAGTCGAAGTTTCCTTAAAATACGGCACCGATACACTAATGGACCTGAGCACTGGAGGAGATATCAAAAAAATCCGAACGATGATTCTTGACAAGGCTCGCATTCCCTTGGGTACGGTGCCTGTTTACCAGGCTGCCATACAAGCCATCGACGAAAAAGGCTCCATCGTCGATATGAGTGAAGACGACCTCTTTTCTGTCATCGAAGAACAGGCTAAAGAGGGAGTGGATTTCATGACAGTCCATGCAGGCCTCACGTCAAAAGCAATAGACAGGCTGAAGAACCAGGGGCGCGTGGCTGATATCGTATCCCGGGGCGGAGCCTTCCATCTCGCCTGGATGCTCCACAAAAAGAAGGAGAATCCTCTTTATGAGCATTTCGACCGCCTCCTTGAAATCGCCTACAAATACGACATTACCCTGAGCTTGGGTGATGGCCTGCGGCCCGGTTCCATCTTGGACGCCACAGACCGCCCCCAGATAGAAGAGCTTCTGACTTTGGGAGAGCTGGTTAAAAGAGCCTGGGAAAAGAATGTCCAGGTTATGGTGGAAGGACCAGGGCATATTCCGCTCGACCAGGTGGAGATGAACATAAAGATCCAGAAGCGTGTCTGTCAAGAAGCACCGTTCTATGTTTTGGGACCGCTCGTCACAGATATAGCACCGGGTTATGACCATATTGTCTCTGCTGTAGGAGGCGCTATTGCAGCATCTGCCGGAGCTGATTTTCTTTGTTATGTCACGCCATCCGAACACTTGGGTCTTCCATCCGTTGATGATGTCAGAGAAGGACTTATCGCCTCAAAGATTGCTGCTCATGCGGCTGATATCGTGAAGGGCGTAAAAGGAGCGTTGGACAAGGATCTAAAATTATCGGAAGCACGGAAAAAACTCGATTGGGACGAGCAGCAGAAACTCGTCCTTGATCCCCATAAATTCGAAGATATAAGAAAAAAACGCAAGTCAAAATCTGAGGCCTGCTCCATGTGCGGTGATTTTTGCGCTATGCGGATTGTCAGCCAATTTCTCAATTCTGGAGATGGAGAGGCCGATGAGCAGTGCTTCTAGAAAGCTCCTTTTTGGAACCGCAGGAGTTCCCAACTCTTCATCTGCTCCCCTAACTTTAGCCGGCATTCAGTGCGTTTCTCAATTGGGCTTGGATTGCCTGGAGATTGAATTTGTTAAAGGCCTGAAAATGGGAAGCGACACGGCTCGAAAAATAAAAAAGCAAGCCAACGCTCATAATATCGGGTTGAGTGTGCATGCGCCTTATTATGTAAACCTGAGCGCTGCTGAACGAGGTAAAAGGCTGGCAAGTCAGGAACGGATATTGAACTCGGCCAGGATGGCTGAGATATGTGGAGCAACGAGTGCTGTGTTCCATGCGGGATATTATGGAAATATCGGAGCAAAGAAAACTTTTGATATAATAATAGAAGGGGTGAAGGAAGTCGTTTCTATCTTGAAGAAAGAGAGAAACCCTGTTGTATTGAGGCCCGAAACTATGGGGAAAAAGTCACAGTTCGGGTCGCTTGAAGAAATTCTATTTTTATGCAGGGAGGTGGACGGTTTACAGCCCTGCATCGATTTCTCTCATATTCATGCAAGGGAAGGAAAAGCGAATTCATACGCCGAGTTCTACAGGATCCTTAAGAAAATCGAGAAAAAGTTGGGAGAGACGGCTCTAAAAAACTTACACATCCATATATCGGGCGTCGAGTACAGCGCAAAAGGAGAACTGAAACACCTTAACCTGCAAGATTCCGACTTTCGCTATGATGAATGGATTCAGGCCCTGAAGGATTATGGAGTTGGAGGGATGGTCATCTGTGAGAGCCCTAACTTAGAACAAGACGCCTCCATGCTCAAGAAACTGTATGAAAGCTGACTTTGCTAGATTGTCATTGCAAGCATTTTTGACAATGTCATTACACGAATCATTGTCAACGTCATTGTAAGCATTATTGTCAATGTCATTGCGAGGAGCGCAGCGACGAAGCAATCCTCCGTTGCGAGCGAAGCGAAGCAATCTCTCAATAATGTAATTGTGAGCGAAGCGAAGCAATCCCAGCCTCCACATCAATACAAATAGCTGCCAAAATGAGACTGACTCATTTAAAATGACGTCATTACTGGATAAGATTGCTTCGCCCCTTCGGGGCTCGCAATGACTTTATAACGGTTTATGTAATTGCGAGCATTATTGACAATGTCATTACACGAATCATTGTCAATGTCATTACACGAATCATTGTCAATGTCATTGCAAGTATTACTGTCAATGTCATTGCGAGGAGCGTAGCGACGAAGCAATCCTCCGTTGTGAGCGTAGCGAAGCAATCTCCTAATTAAATCAATTTATCCTTTTAGTGGACCTGCCATGCAAAAACAATATTTTATCTACATTATGACTAATAAAAAGAACAGAGTGATTTACACTGGGGTGACGAATAATTTAAAAAAAAGAGCATATGAGCATAAATCAAAATTAATTGAAGGATTTACAAAAAGGTATAATGTGGATAAATTAGTCTACTATGAAGTCTTTGATGATATATACAACGCTATTACAAGAGAGAAACAAATAAAAGGTGGCTCTAGGCAAAGAAAAATTGATTTAATTGTAAGCATAAATCCAAATTGGAAAGATTTATACAATGAATTGTGAGATTGCCACACTCCGTTCGCAATGACAACATTGAGAGATTGCTTCGTCGCTACGCTCCTCGCAATGACGTTATACAGGATGAGATTGCTTCGCCCCTTCGGGGCTCGCAATGACAAAAATAGACCGCAATGACAAAAATACTTCGCAATGACAAGGAGGGAAAATGGAAGAACATAAATTACTGATCAACGGAGAATGGAGGGAATCACAAGATGTTCGAGAGATTAAATCTCCGTACGACCAGACTGTTATAGGCAAGGTCCACTTCGCTGGAAAAGCCGAAACAGAAGAGGCTGTCAATTCCGCTCACAAAGCCTTCGAAGAGACAAAAAAGCTTTCAAGCTACGAGCGTTCCCAGGTGCTTGAAAAAATCTCAGCAGAAATCGACAGAAGAAAAGAAGCGCTGGCTAAATCTATAGCGCTTGGTGCCGGGAAACCGATAAAGTCATCCAGACTTGAGGCTGAAAGAGCTGTCTCAACTTTTCAGATCGCATCAGAAGAGGCCAAAAGGATAGAGGGCGAGATCATCCCGCTTGACCTGAGCGCTCAGACAAAAGAACGTTGGGGATTTATAAGGCGCTTCCCTATCGGCGCAATATCTGCCATTACTCCCTTCAATTTTCCTTTAAACCTTGTTGCTCACAAGGTGGCTCCGGCTTTAGCGTCGGGAAATACGGTCATTCTCAGACCTTCTTCCCAGGTCTCTATAACATCTGTCCTTCTTGGAGACATCATCAAAGAAACCGACTATCCTTCTGGTGGAATGAATATCGTACCGTCTGGATATGAAGCGGCTGAGATACTCCTCACAGATGAGAAAATTAAAAAGGTAACCTTCACTGGGAGCCCTGATATCGGCTGGGAGCTTAAAAAGAAAGCTTACAAAAAGAAGGTAACGCTTGAGCTTGGCGGAAATGCAGCTATCGTGATAGAGCCTGATGCAAACCTGAATTTCGCCGTTCCGCGGACAGTTCTTGGCGCATATTCTTATGCCGGGCAAATCTGCATCTCCATTCAGCGAATCTTTCTCCATGAGAAAATCTATGACCGTTTCATGGCTGATTTCATTGAGGCAACAAAGAAACTCAAATTGGGTGATCCTCTGGACGAGGACACAGATGTCGGTCCAATGATAAACCTGGGCGCAGCTGAACAGACTGAAGAATGGGTAAACGAAGCATTGGAAAATGGCGCCCGAGCACTCACTGGTGGAAAAAGAGATGGTACGATATATGAGCCGACAATCCTGGAAAATGTCAAGCCTGAGCTTCGCATCTCCTGGCTTGAAGCGTTTGCGCCTGTGGTTGTGGTTTATCCCTATAAAGATTTTGATGAAGCTTTAAAGGGTGTCAATAATTCTATCTATGGGCTTCAGGCCGGAGTCTTCACCAATGATCTGAATAAAGCTTTCCGAGCATTCGAAGTCCTGGATGTAGGAGGAGTCATCATCAATGACTTTCCGACTTTTCGAATCGACCACATGCCTTATGGCGGAATTAAGGAATCCGGCTTTGGACGGGAAGGCTTAAAATATGCCATCGAAGAAATGACCGAGATGAAATTGATGGCGGTTAATTTGAAGGCTTGAGATTGCTTCGCCCCTTCAGAAACATTGTTTCTACTGCAGAATATATTTTATTCTTGACACCCTCCCTCTAGAATCCTAAACTAAGATTTCATTCATACCGTTTCAATCATCTTACCCGGAGGTATCATATGAAAGTCATAAGCTTAGCCAAGGTCAGGGATACCATAAAAGACCTTGTTCAGAAAGCAAACTTTGAGCTTCAGGATGATGTCCTCAAGGTTGTCAAAGAAATGGAAGAGAAAGAAGAATCTCCGGCAGGAAAGGAAGTCATTAAGCAAATCCTTGAAAACGCAGCGATTGCAAAGGGTGAAAAATTGGGGCTCTGTCAGGATACAGGCCTTGCCGTGTTTTTTGTTGAGCTTGGGGAGGACGTAGAACTGCAAAAAGACGACGGTTTAGGAAGCCTGAAAGAGGCCATAACTGAAGGAGCGCGTGCTGGTTACGAAGAAGGATATTTGAGGAAATCAGTTGTCGAGGATCCCATCCGGAGAAAAAACACCGGCGATAATACCCCTGCCTATATCCACTGGGAACTCGTCCCGGGCGATGCATTTAAAGTTACATTCATCGCCAAAGGCGGAGGAGCTGAAAACATGAGCGCTGTCCGGATGTTTGCGCCTGCTGCTGGAATGGAAGGAATTGAAGATTTTGTTGTTGAAACAGCGGACAAAGGAGGCTCCAATCCTTGCCCTCCAATTGTTGTAGGGGTAGGCGTTGGCGGAAACTTCGAATATTCTGCCCTTCTGGCCAAGAAGGCCCTCTTGAGAAGGCCCCTTGGGTCACACAATCCTGACCCTTTTTATGCAGATATGGAAAAGCGGCTTCTTGAACGGATAAATAATCTAGGAATTGGACCTCAGGGAATGGGGGGAAGAGTCACTGCTCTTGCTGTCCATATTGAGTCTCATCCCTGTCATATCGCGTCTATGCCGGCAGCCGTCAACATCCAATGCCACTCGCACAGAGTCATGAATTTCGAGCTTTGATAAGCGAGGAGCTGAAATGATTGAGATTTGGTTTCATGGAAGAGGAGGCCAGGGAACTGTTGTCGCTTCCAAAATCCTGGCTGACGCCATTACCAAGGAAGGAAATTATGTCCAGGCTTATCCTGAATTCGGAGTGGAAAGGCGCGGTGCCCCTGTTTTTGCTTTCATCCGAATAGACGATAAGCCCATTTATGACAAGAGCAGAATCTATAACCCTGATCATGTCATTGTAGTCGACCCGACACTTGTAGATGCGATCGATGTCACAGAAGGCTTGAAAGATGGAGGGCTGATCATTGTTAATTCCGATAAAAAACCCGAGGAGTTAGGCTTTCCAAAAAAATTCAAAGTTGCCACGATAAACGCCACTGCGATTGCAGTGAAACATAAATTGGGGACCATGGCTGCTCCTATTGTCAATACAGCCATCGTAGGGGCTGTGGTTAAGACATTAAATTTGGCTAAGATTGAATCTGTTTTAGAGGCAGTGCAAGAGGGAGTCCCAATGAAGCGAGAAGAAAATGCTGCTGCGGCAAAAGAGGCATATGAGAAGGCTTAAAGTCTACAATATTTTATATTTCCTATAGATATAGTATAATATAAAGTAAGTGATATCGATTTCATCATATTCTTTAGGTCAATTATTTGTCGCACGACTCTATCCCAGAATTACCAAAAAAAGGGGACAGTCCCCTTTTTCCTCACGCTCCCTTCAGTCGCTCGCAATGACAATATGGTGGGCTTGATGAATCAAGCCCCTGCATCTGAATCAAATTCATGCAGAAAAGATATAGATTGCTTCGGCGCTTCGCGCCTCGCAATGACATATAAGTGTAACGATGTAAAAACGTAAGGGTAAGGATAAACCATAATATAGGACAAACAATAATATAGGATAAACCATAATATAGGACAAACCATATAAAATAAGGACAAACCATGAGTAAAAAGAAACAGGCGAAAAAAATCATTTTTAAATCTGAAAAAGAAGTTCCCTTGATGCCCATGTCAATTGGCCTCATGCTCTGGAATAAAACCGGCGCATGGCGAAACATCCGACCAGTTATCGACAATGAAAATTGCATTCAATGCGGTATCTGCTGGAAATTCTGCCCTGATGCATCCATCTACATAGAGAATGAATTTCCTGTGATTGACTACGATTACTGTAAAGGCTGCGGCCTCTGCGCAGAGGAA
>CP070825.1:777305-909355 GCA_020344415.1 Candidatus Aminicenantota bacterium | reverse complement strand
CCTCGGATAGAATCCACTCTGTTCCCAGATATTTTCCGATCAAGTCATCATAGGACAGCTTTCCCTGCTAAACAAGTTGAGCGATCGTAACGGCAGTAAACATCTTGTTCATGGAACCAATACAAAATTTGGTATTCACCTGATTGGAAATATTACGCTCTTTATCAGCCATCCCATAGGCCTTTTTAAAGATTGGCTTTCCTTTGTGAGCTACAAGCACAACCCCAGAAAATATATCTTTTTCAGTATTTGTTTCGAGATAAGCATCCAGTTGCTGGACAAACTCGGAAGCACTCAATTGATCCGTTTGGCTTGTCTTTTGGGGTATCTTAAAGATTGAATCATCTATATCTATATTCATTTCAATTCTTTCAATAATCGTTTGCTCTCCTGTGATGTTATGATAAAAAGGAAACATGACTCCGTCGATTGCTCTAAAATCTTTAAAAATAACCTCCAGGCCGAATTCTTTTTTATTTTTACTTTTGTAAGATTCTTTTACGTCATGAAAATTCTTGGCATCCAGACATACATAACGAATGATGCCGTTTTGCGAAGAGATTTTGAGCTTATGGGCCTTCTGGCCGTCCATATCTTCAATACCGATCAATTCAATTTTTTGCCCCTTCTGCTCATAATTCACAAACAAATCTCCGAAATCCGCATATCTTGTAAAAATGAGGGCTTCTTCTGCGGTGAGTGTTTGAGGCTCAGAAAGTCGGGCTCGGTCAAACCACCAGGCTGTCTTGCCATCATATCCGCAAATCAAGGGGCCGCTCGGAAAAAGGATCTTTGCGTGGATAAAATTTGGGCGTTTTATTGTTAAGATTAGCGGCATTTCCCTGCCCCGCTGTACATATTTCGCGGTTATTTTCAGTGATTTGACAGCCCTTAATTTCTCATACCCGCCTCTGGCATTAATATTCTTCTCAATCAGCTCATTCAGTTCATCGGTATTTTCCTCCCATTTTTCTTCTTTATGCTGACAGGAAACGAACATAAAAAAGACTGAAAAAGATAAAATAATTGAAATGACCTTAGTTTTGTTTTTCATTATTGTCCTTTATCTTGGATTTTATCATTTATTATTAATTTCAATATGCAATAAACATGCCAAAATTATCCCTTGGGATAACGATCCAAACACGACTAAAAGTTACCTTCATCACAATTGGAACCAACAGAAAAAAGCTGCTAATGGATTGACTTTACAGGGTAACAACAAATGACACTTATTTTGGACTTTAAATAAACTTCCCCAAGAAGTTACGGTACTTTGGGGAACGTCTCCTAGAATCTAGAATATAAAGATAAATAACGTGGGCTTAATGAATTAAGCCTACAAATAAATTTATGAGGGCGTCCCCTAGAAGGATTGGTGTTCGGTACGCCTTATGATCTCTTCCTGAAGATCTTTGCTGATATCCACAAAATAATCACTGTACCCAGCCACACGCACGATAAGATCGCGATGTCTTTCAGGGTTTTTTTGAGCATCCCTGAGCAAATCTGCACTGACAACATTAATCTGAATATGGTGACCATCCAGCTTGAAATAGGACCTTATAAGGTGAGCCAGTTTATCTATTCCCTCTTCGTCTGCCAAAAGATGAGGAGTGAATTTCTGGTTGAGAAGGGTTCCTCCTGTTTTCACATGGTCCATTTTTGCTGCAGACTTGATCACTGCAGTCGGTCCCTTCCTATCTGCTCCTTGGACAGGAGAGATTCCCTCAGAAAGCGGCTCTGACTTTTTCCTCCCATCCGCAGTAGCTCCTACTACCTTCCCAAAGTAAATATGAACCGTAGTCGGCAAAAGATTGATCTGGTAAGAGCCTCCCTTAGTATTAGATCTCCCGCTGACAGCTCTATAATAGGATTCAAAAATGGATTTCATAATCCGGTCAGCATAATCGTAGTCATTTCCGTACTTGGGGGTTTTATTCAAGAACCTCTGTCGCATAGACTCAAATCCTTGGAAATTATTTTTCAGCGCTTCAAGGAGTTCTTGTATGCTGACATGGTTATTCTCAAAAACATTGTATTTTATAGATGCCAGCACATCTGTTATTGTTCCCATACCAACACCCATTATGTATGATGTATTGTACCGCGCACCCCCATTATGGTAGTCCTTTCCATTGGCAATACAATCATCTATAAAAAGAGATAGAAATGGCGAGGGCAAATAATTAGCATACAGCCTCTCAATAATATTATTTCCCTTCACCTTGATATCGACGAAGTAATTGAGCTGTTTTTTGAATGCTTCGAACAATTCATCATATGATGTGAATGAAGCTGGTTCTCCACACTTCAGACCAATCTCTTTCCCTGTCATGGGATCGGTCCCATTGTTCAATGTAATCTCAAAAACCTTTGGCAGATTAAAATAGCCTGTGAGATTGTAATTCTCCTTTCCAAAAGCGCCTGTCTCCACACAACCGCTCGCTCCGCCGTTTCGGGCATCCTCGATTGACTTTCCCTGTCTAAGCAGTTCCTGGATGATAGCGTCGGTGTTGAAAATAGATGGCTGTCCAAATCCTGTTTTTATTATCTTTAGTGCTCTTTTCAAGAAACTGTCTGGAGTCTTCTTACTGATCTGGACCATAGAACTGGGCTGCAAAATTCGCATTTCTTCTATAACATCAAGAATGAGATAGGAAAGCTCGTTCACCCCATCAGAGCCATCAGCTTTGACTCCTCCTGTATTGATCAATGCAAAATCCGTATAGGTACTGCTCTCTTCTGCTGTTACGCCTACTTTTGGAGGTGATGGCTGATTGTTGAATTTTACCCAGAATGCCTGCAGAAGCTCTTTGGCTCTCTCCCTCGTAAGCGATCCATCCTTCAATCCCTTTTTATAAAAGGGATAAAGATGCTGGTCGAGTCTCCCTGGATTAAAAGCATCCCAGGTATTGTATTCTATGATGACTCCGAGATGCACAAACCAGTAATACTGTAAAGCCTCCCAAAAATCCCGGGGGGCATTCGCAGGCACACTGGAACAGGTCTCAGCGATTCTCTCTAATTCTTCCTTTCTTGCGGGATCTTCTTCTTCCTTCGCCAGCTCTCGGACTTTTTCAGCATGACGTTCTGCATACATGATCATCGCATCGGCACAGATCTCCATTGCTTTGATCTCTTCTCTCTTATTGTAGGCTTCATTGTCATCCAAAAAATCAAGGTTTTTCAGAGTTCTTTTTATTTCTTTTTTAAAATCAAGGAATCCCTTCTTATAAATTTTATCGCCCAGGACAGTATGGCCCGGGGCTCTCTGTTCCATAAATTCAGTGAATACTCCAGCCTCAAAAGCATCCTTCCATTTGTTGGTCATTTTGGAAAAAATTCTGTCTCTTATGGATACTCCTTTCCAGAACGGAATGATTTCTTCTTCATACAGTTTCTTTGTTTCTTCATCTGTCTTAAACGAAACTTTTGGCCTCGTATCGAGAACAGTGAGGTCTTCCATGCTGTGCGCAGTGATTTCTGGGTAGGTAGGTGTGGCTTTGGGACCCGGTCCTCGCTCTCCAACAATAAGCTCTCCCTCGTTTATACATATGGTTTTATGTTCCAGTATATATCTGAATGCCAGCGCCCGCCTCACAGGAGTGGATACGCTGTTAGAAATTGCGCTTTTATAAAATTCAGTGATGAGTTTGGCTCTTTCTGGAGTTATACAAGGAATAGCGTCCAAGCTCTGCTCTCTCAATCTTTTTATCCTATCATTCATCCTCTATCCTCCTGTTTTTACCGAGAAGCCCGAATCCTCTAGCATCTTTTTTATTCTCTCTATTTTTTCACTCGAAGGAGGCTGAACCGTGTTCGCCTGGATTTCCTTCCCCAATCTTTTGTATTTTTCAATCCCCCCTCTATGAAACGGCAAAAGATTTATACGTTTTATATGGTTAAGCGAAATAAGAAATTCCGTAATACTCCGAATGTTCTCCTCATCATCATTGATTCCTGGTATTATCGGAATTCGGATCGCGATATTGGCTCCTTTTTTTGACAATTTCTCTAGATTATCAATTATGATCTGGTTGGATATCCCTGTATATTCTTTGTGCTTCCTATCATCCATGATTTTTATATCATACAAAAAAAGGTCCACATTTTCTCTGATTCTATCTAAAGCATCAAAAGGAGCATAACCACATGTATCAACGGTTGTGCGGATTTTCTTCTTTTTGAATTCACTAAGGAGGGCCTCTAGAAACTCAAGCTGCATCAGTGGCTCTCCTCCTGAAAGTGAGATTCCTCCACCTGATTCATCAAAAAATATCCTGTCCTTTTCCATCTCATCCACCACATCTCGAACTTCTACCTCTCTTCCGATAATATCAATAGCCTCATAAACACAGGCTTCCATACATTTTGCACAAAAATCGCATTTGAATGGATCGACAACTATGAAATCTCCATTTTTTGATATCGCACCCTGGGGACAAAGAGAAATACATTCCTGGCAACTTTCTGCACATCTTTCAGGTCTAACCATAATCTCGGGCTCAGATTCTTGTCCTTCTGGATTGTGACACCACGGACAGCGAAGAGGGCAGCCTTTAAAAAAAACTGTGGTCCGGATGCCAGGCCCATCATGGATGGCATATCGCTTGATATCAAAAATTAATCCCTTAGTCATCTAATCCCTCAATACCTCATTGGGGGTTTAACCTGAATTTTGACCTCTAGTTTAAGGTCTCCTGCTAAAATCTGGACTATGTATTCGCCTGGGTTAACATAATTTCCAGCTGTAGCAAATCCTTTGCCTATCTCTTCTCCACCTTCAAAAGTCAGGTCCCATATGGCTATATTTAGCCCCGCGTCACTTGTCCCTTCAAGCTCTTTTATAACCTTTCCAGAGCCATCGAATATCGAAATTTTGACCTCTCGGGATTCCTTCAAATAATAATAAATAAATGCCTTATCGATCTTCTCTTGCCCCCATTCTCCTCGATAGCCTCGGCTTCGAGGAAGCCTTGCTGGCTTTACATCAAAAAGATGGGCACTCTTGCTTAAAATATTTTCATCGAACTTTTGGACGTATTCAACATCCATAATAAAAACACTTCTCCCATGGGTTCCTATGACCAAATCATCATCCCTGGGATGGATAACAAGGTCATGCACAGGAGTTGTCGGTAAATTATTACAGAGTGAATACCAGTTATTTCCCATATCCATCGACACATAAACACCCAAATCAGTCCCGACATAGAGGATACTGTCCTTCTTCGGGTCTTCTCTGATTACATTGACTGATTCAGCGGGAAGATTCGAAGCTATGGACTTCCAGCTTTTCCCATAATCGGTTGACATATAAAGATATTTTTCGAAGTCATCATCCCTATACCCTGTTAACGAAACGAATACGGTTCCTTCTCTATAGCGAGAAGCTATAATTCTGCTGACCCATTTATCCGGAAGGTTCTTTGAAATATTTGCCCAGGTTACTCCGTCGTCTCTGGTAACCTGAACATTTCCATCATCGGTCCCCACAAAAATCAATCCAGGCTTGAGCGGCGACTCTGAGATTGTCGTGATCGTTCCGTACGGAACATCTCCTCGTTTCTCAGGCCCTGGATTCGTGGTTAAGTCCGGGCTGATGCATCTCCACCTGTCCCCCCGGTCTAATGACCTGAAGAGCTTATTGGGACCACAATATAGGATATAAGGATTGTGATGAGAGATCTGGAAGGGAGTCATCCAGTTAAATCTCAAAGGCGGCTCTCCTATCTTTGATTTGGGCATGATGCTCTTGACAGAACCGTCTTTTAAGTTTTTTCGCATCAGATTACCAAACTGGTATTCAAAATAAACAGTATCGAGATCTGTGGGATCTATCTGCACATAGAATCCATCCCCCCCTCCGATATGTTTCCAGGGGTCTTCCACCCCATATTCCAAAGTATGGCTGCTCGGGCCATAAACCGTCCCATTATCCTGCAATCCGCCGTAGATCTTATAGGGTTGATCCATATCCACGAAAATCGTGTAGAACTCCCCTATCGGCATATTCTTAACATCTTGCCAGGTTTTTCCTCTATCGTAGGAAAAATTCAATCCGCCGTCATTCCCGAGGATCAGTCTATCCGGATTATTTGGATCGATCCAAAGCTCATGGTGATCCACATGAACACCTTTTCCTCCGATATGCTCAAAGGTCTTCCCGCCATCATTTGAAACAAGAATGCGAATTCCACATATATAAATGTTGTCCTCATCATCTGGTGATACTCTTATGTCACAGAAGGAATAGCCATATGTAGCAAAGAAGCTGTCCAGATATCCTTCATTCACCTTTCTCCACGTTTCCCCTTTGTCATCTGACCGATAGACTTCTCCTCCAATGACATTGGTCACATGAAGTTTCCTGTCTGCCCAGAGGTCGAGAAGGTATTGAGCAAGGAATTCCGGAGTCAGCTCTCCCTTTCTGACCATTTCAAGAACAATCTTACCCGTGTATTCACGCGGCACTCCGTTTTCTCTCAAGAATTGAGTCAGGATTTGTGGATTGATCGTTAAAAATTCTTCCTTGGTCATCTCTTTCAGTTTAAGAATAGTCAAGCCCGAGCTTTTCTCTTCCTTTTTCTTTTTTTCTTCTGGCCGGGGAGCCTGATTATCGAGCAGAGCATAGATAACATCGGGCTTTGATTGCGCAACAGCTAGACCAATGCGACCGACGTGTTTGCCAGCAGGAAATCCATTTGTCAGCTTCTTCCAGGTCTGTCCCGCATCTGTGGTTCTATAAATCCCGCTTCCCTCTCCGGACTCCACATAATTCCATGCCTTTCGGCTTGTCTCCCAGGCAGCAGCATACAACGTGTTATTATCAGAGGGATCGATAACCACATCAACAACTCCTGCTTTATCGCTGATATAGAGGATTTTCTGCCATGTCTCTCCGCCATCGGATGTTTTGAACAATCCTCTATCTGAGTTGTTGGTGTATGAATGTCCGATAGCAGCAACATACACGACATCTGAATTTTTTGGATCTACAACCACACGACCTATATGATGGGTATCATGCAATCCCACATTCTTCCACGTCTTTCCTCCATCTGTTGATTTAAAGACTCCAGTGCCTGCATAAGAGCTTCTTGCCATGAGGCCTTCTCCGGTGCCTGCGTAAATGATGTCGGGATTTGAACGACAAATGGCAATATCTCCGATAGTAAAAGTGGATTCATTGTCAAAGATCGGCTCCCAGGTCGTTCCGAGATTCGTCGTCTTCCAAATATTCCCGGCTCCAGCGCCAACATAAAGGGTGAAATTATTCCCTGGAGGAACATCTATGCAGGAGATTCTCCCGCCTTGGAACGAGGGACCCACTGCACGCCATTGCAGATTTTTAAAGATCGATTCGCCTTTGAGCTTCTGATGATATTTCCATGAACTTATGCGTGTCGAAGGATCGGTGGACTTTGATTTAAAAGAAGAGAAACTGATATGGAATAAAAAGGTGATGAATATAAAAATGAGAAAAATATGTTTTTTCATTAAGAATTCCTCCGAATTAACTTGTTCCTGCGCTGTGCCTCATACATGCGGCGACCTTGACTCATGAATGACCTAGATCTTTATATTTAAAGGTTCAGTCCTAAACTATTCTTCTCTTTTTCTACTTTAATGTTAAAACTGGCTTACCCAGCAGTTTCTCGTCAACATGGATACCAAGCCCAGGACCAGAGGGCACATTGAGTTGTCCGTTCTTCCTCTGCGGCGCATCTTCAGCAAGATGGACATCATTGTAGCTGTTAAAATCTGTTGTTGTGAAATAATATTCTGATCGCGTGCTTCCAACAAGATGAGCAATTGCCGCAGTCGTGATATCGCCTCCCCAGCTATCTTCTAAAGTCATCGCGATTCCGAGAGATTCACACAGATCTCTCATCTGTTTGGTCTTAGTTAGACCACCAAGACGGGAAATCTTAAGGTTGACAGCATCCATGGCTTTCTGACTGTGCGCACTCAAGAGAGGACCTATTCCTTTGATCACCTCATCCAAAACCATGGGAAGCCGGGTATGCTCGCGAACAACGAGACATTCTTCAAGAGTCAAGCACGGTTGTTCAACGTAGAAATCTTCTTTTTCCAGAGCATTGACCACGCGGATGGCTTTATGTGTGAGCCAACCAGTATTTGCATCAGCCACAAGTATATCTCCTGGCTGGATAACCTTGAGGGCAGCTCTGATGCGCTTGATATCCTTATCTGGGTCGCTTCCGACCTTAAGCTGAAACCGCCGGTATCCTTCCTCCCTGAAGCGTGCTACATCATCAGCCATTTCTCCTGATGAACCTTGAGAAATGGCTCGATAAAGAGGGAAATTCTCAACATAACGTCCGCCGAGCAATGTGCAGACAGGAACCTCTGTTGCCTGGCCGAGGATATCCCAACAGGCAATGTCAAGGGGTGCTTTAATGTAGTTATGCCCGGTTAAAGCTTGGTCCATAATGCTATTTATGACATTCAGCTGGCACGGATCTTGACCGAGCAGGAGGGGTCCTATCTCCTCAATCCCACTGGGTACTCCCCTTGCATAAGCATCCATATAGGCAGAGCCAAGAGGGCACACTTCTGCATATCCCTTTAAACCTTGATCAGTGGAAATTCTGACGATAGTACTCACAAAAGCGGTGACTGCATGACCTCTGGACCAGGCATATTTCTGGTCCAAAAGTCTATAGCTAACTTGATAAACATTGATTTGCGTAATTTTCATCAGGTTCTCCCTTAAGATATTGGGGTTAGTTCTTGAATCATGACACAATGATGGCTAAAAGTAGGGCGACTGTCAATAACTTTGGGGTCAGGCTTTCATAAGTTTCATAACTTTGAAGCCAGGCGTTCATGATTTTCATAAATGTATTGTTATAAAATCCTAATCCCATTAGAGGCAGGGTTTCTCTAAGATAAGGCAATAACATGGAACATGAAGGACAGTTTAAGGAGAGAACTTTCTCTTTCTAACTAAAGGGGTGGCAAATTGGGACAATCGACTTATGAAACTTATGAAAGCCTGACCCCATTGGGTATTAGAGGTTGGCGAGCTTGTTCAGCTCCTCCCAATCCTTATCGACCTTGTTCTGGATTTCCTCTAAAATCCAGGTGTTCTCTTCCTTAAACAGGTGGCGGAATCTCCCTTGAGGCTTGAGCCACTCCAAGATCGGCTTCTTTTCTTTTGGCTTATAATTAATTTTGTATTTTCCTTCTTCAACCTCAAAAAGCGGCCATGCACAGGTATCAATAGCAGTCTGGGCTAAACGAACGCCCTGAGATTCATCGCATTTCCATTCCGTTGGGCAGAGACAGAGCACGTTCAAAAAAGCAGGACCATCGACTTCAAATGCCTTCTTGGCTTTGTTATACAGGTCCTGCCACCGATTCGGACTGGCCTGTGCAACATAGGGAATGTTATGCGCAACTAATACTTTGGCTAAATCCTTCCGGTGCTGCATTTTTCCAGGAATCTGACTCCCGGCTGGAGAGGTTGTCGCTGAGGCACCCATGGGTGTTGCCGAAGACCTCTGCCCTCCAGTATTGGCATAGGCATTGTTATCATAGCAGACATAAACGATGTCATGTCCTCTCTCCATGGCTCCTGAGAGAGCCTGGAGACCGATATCATAGGTTCCGCCATCGCCTCCAACACCTAAAAATTTTATCTTCTTGTCTTCAGGAATCTTCCCCCTTCTTTTTAAAGCTTTATACATGGATTCCACTCCAGCAATAGTCGAGGCAGCATTCTCAAAAGCACTATGAATCCAGGTTGTATTCCATGACGTCCGAGGAAAAATGGTCGTGCAAACTTCCAAACAACCAGTTGCATTGGCGATGATAATCGGGTCTTCAGTGGCTCTTAGGATAACTTTAAAAATCAGCGGGATTCCACAGCCTAGGCACATTCCATGACCCGCGACCAATCTATCTTCCATCAAAGCTAAATCTTTTAATTTTGCCATTTTTATCTCCCTTTCTTCTTACTCCCTCAGATTGATGTAGCCAGTCTGCTCTTCAACCTTCCCTGTTTCAGCAATTTTTTCCAGATTTAAAGCCACATCTTTAAAATGTTCCACCATGATATCCCTTCCACCTAAGCCGTAGACATAATTCACAATCTTAGGCCTTTCTTCATAATCATAAAGAGCTGAGCGGATCTCGGTGAAAAGAGGAGCTCCGAATGCCCCTGGACTCGACGAACGGTCGAGGATAGCAACGGTTTTCATCTTCTTCAGTGTTTCCGCAATCTCCTGGTGTGGAAACGGACGAAAGACTCGCGGTTTTAAAAGTCCGACTCTTTTCCCATTCGATCTCAACTCATCTATAGCGTCCTTGCATGTCCCTGCTGCAGAGCTCATGACCACAATGCATGTCTCTGCATCCTCCATTTTGTATTCTTCGAAAAAACCGTATTCCCTTCCAAATTTCTGACCGAACTCCTTTCCTACTTCTTCAATGACTGGAGGGGCATTCTCGATTCCTTCGATCTGGTTTCTTTTATGCTCAAAATAATAATCTGTAAAATCTATGGGACCAACTGTCATTTTTTGGTCTGTATTCAGGAGAGGAAAAACAGGCTTGTATTCCCCGATGAATTCCTTGACTTTATCATCATCTTCGACCTTGATGACTTCCATGGAATGGCTGATGATAAATCCATCTAAACCAACCAAGACGGGAGTCCTAACATCTAAATGTTCGGCAATACGGAACGCCTGAATAAAATTGTCATAAGCTTCCTGGCAGTTTTCCGAATAAATTTGAATCCATCCTGAATCCCTGGCGCCCATGGTATCGCTGTGGTCACCATGAATATTGATGGGAGCGCTCAAAGAACGATTTGCTATGCCAGCTACGATGGGAAGCCTCAAACCAGCAGCTATGTAGAGCATCTCCCACATCAATGCTAATCCTTGGGAGGCAGTGGCAGTCATAACCCTTCCGCCCGCAGCAGCGGCTCCGATACAGACGCTCATCGCACTGTGTTCGCTCTCCGGGCAGACAAATTCCCCACTCATCAGTCCATCTGCCCTAAACTGTGCAATTATCTCAACGATCGCCGTAGAGGGCGTAATCGGATAAGCGGCCACCACATCTGGATCAACCTGTCTCGCTGCCTCTGCAATCGTCTGATTTCCGTTTAACGTTTTAAGCGTACTCATTTTGCACTCCCTTCAGCCAGCACTGTTTCCTCTTTAACCATAACGATAGATTTTTCCTTAGTCGGACATTCCACTGAACACATCCCACATCCAGTGCAGTAATTATAATTAATGCCTTTCACCTTATCCCCCTCAACAAGAATGGCAAAATGAGGGCAATAAACCCAGCAAAAAAAACAATGAATACAATTTTCCTCAATGAATTGAGGCTTCTTTCCCGAACGCCAGTTCCCAGTTAGGTTTTTTACTGAGTTCCCGGCGTCGAGGTTAATAGTACCGATTGTCAATTCTTTCCAACTCTCTTTTTTCATCCTTCACTTACCTCCTTTAAGGCTCTATCGACCGTTCGCATATTCATCTCTACAACCTCAGGCCGCAACTTTTTGCTTAAAGATTTCTTGAGCCGTTCTTTAAAAGCATCCAGTTTTATAAGATCGGTGATTTTCACCAAGGCAGCAACCATAGGAACATTGGGAATAGCTTTGCCCAACTCATCTGCAGCAATTGTATAAGCATCTAAACCATGGATTTTTCTATTCCCCAGCCCGAGCTTTTCCCGGATGAGCGAGATTTCAAAGGTTGTATTCATCAGAAAAATCGCTTCTTCCTTTGCACCGCTGCTGATATCCACAAGGCCCAACAGACTCGGGTCAGTAACCACAACTATGTCGGGATAATAAACTTGACTGTGAGAGCGGATAGGCTTTTGACTTATGCGGTTGAAAGCCAAAATGGGAGCTCCTCTCTTTTCAGCTCCAAATTCAGGAAAAGCCTGTACGTACAAGTCTTTTTCAGGAGAAATCACGTCTGCTAAAGTGGTTGCTGCGGTAACCACTCCTTGGCCTGCCCGGCCATGCCAACGTATCTCAATTGTCTCTTTCATTAAGCCTCCTAATCTTTATGATAATTTGCGTTTCAGTCTCCATTCATATATTTATTAAAACTATTCATCAATCATTACGAGTAATCCTATCTTTTCCTCACAACGGCGAGTAAGAAGTCATTGCGAGCGATGGAACGAAGCGTGGCAACCTCACAAATAAAAAGAGATTGCTTCGTCATTTCATTCCTCGCAATGACATACAAGAAGTCATTGCGAGCGAAGCGCGGCAATCTTAACCATGTAGCAAATTCTATTCTTTAAGCTCAGTTCTTCCTTCCAAGGCTTTCTTGATAGTGACCTGGTCAGCGTAATCCAGGTCAGACCCAACAGGCAAACCCATGGCCAGCTTTGTGAGCTTGACATTAAACTTTTTTAATATTTTCGCCAGAAAATGAGCTGTAGCCTCGCCCTCAACAGTAGGATTCGTAGCAACAACAATTTCTTTAAAATTGCCTTCTCCAATTCTTTTAATCAGTATCTCAGTTTTAAGCTCATCTGGACCGACACCCTTTAAAGGAGAAAGGCTTCCTAACAGGACGTGGTATCTTCCGTTATAAATCCCTGTTTTTTCTATCGATGCAATATTGAACGGTTCTTCAACAATACATAGAGAATCATCGCTTCGGCCGGAATCAGAACAATACTGGCATGGATCAACATGGGTTAGGCTGTTACAGGTGGAACAATAAAATATCTTTTGTTTAGCGTCTCGTATAGCATCTGCCAATCTACCCGCCTCCTCTTGAGGAAGGCCTATGAGATAGAATGCGATCCTCTGGGCGGTCTTGGCTCCGATGCTTGGGATTCTTTTCAACTCTTCAATGAGCCGGTGAAGAGGATGTTCCTGTTCGATCATCAGAAGAGTCCGGGAATCTTAAAACCCGCTCCTAGGGTCCCTAGCTTCTGGGAAGCACTCTCGTCAACCTTTGTCCCTGCATCGTTAAATGCAGCTACGATCAAATCTTGAAGCATCTCAATATCTTCTTTATTCACCACCTCTGGATCAATCTGAATAGAAATCAGATTCTTTGTCCCGTCAAGAGTGACTGTCACCATGCCGCCTCCACTAGAACCTTCAACTCTCATTTCAGCTAACTCTTTCTGTAGCTTTTCCTGCATTTCTTTTGCGTTTTTTAGCATTTTTTGTAGGTTTGCCATACTTTTCATATTTCTTCTCCTCAAATCGGAATTGAGGCTTTTATTCTTTATCTTTTGTCCTTGTTATGGGCTCGACTGAAAGAATTTGTGCTTTGAATGTATCCATAAAATGTTGAACAGATGGATCCTTCAAAGCTGTCTCTACTTCTCTTTCTTTTTTTCCTCCCACCTCTACAATTTCTTCAGAAATTTTAATGCTGACTTTATGGCCGATAACTTCAGAAGCCACTTTTTCTAAAAGTTTTTTTTCTTTTTTCACTGTATCCACGTAAAACTTATTTCCACCGGAAAAAAATACCTCTAAGGTAGCTGAATCTGGAGCCTTATCTCCCTTTCTGCGGGAAGTCTTTAATTCTTCAGCCGCATCTTTAAACTTAAAGGAAGATCGTTGATCCAAAATCGCTGCAAGATGTCCTTTCTCTTTTTGAAGAGCTTCCAATAGGCCTGCAAAAACCTCATTCTTATTTCTTGCCCCTGCTTTCCGCGTTTCTGGGGGTGGCAAAACCTCAGGGCTCGAAACAGTCTTCTCTACAGATCTGTTCTGATTCGAAGTTGAAACTTCAAAGTTCTCTTTATTCTTTGAAGGGACTTTAATTTCTTTTTTGATATCTTCTAATTCCTGGATAATATCTTTCACTGGAATAATTTTCTTGAACTGGCATAATTTAACCAATAGGGCTTCTAAATAAATTCTAGGATGGGATGAAAATTTCAATCCTTGTTCACCCTGCTGAAGGGCTATTAAATATCGCAGAACTTCTTCAGAAGAAATTTCTTCCACGCTCTCTTTCAATCGATTTATATCCTCTTCATTCAAGACCACCAATTCCTGGGGACGTTCGACCGATTTTACCAGCAGTAAATTTCTAAAATGCTTGATCAGTTCATTGTAGAAGAACCGGAGATCGTATCCGCTATCGATGATTTTCTCTATCAAGGGAAAAACCTGATCTTGCTTTTCCTCCAGGATTACTCTTGAAGATTCAAAAAGTATCTCTTTATTAATGGTTCCCAGTATCTCTTTTAAATCCTCATCGTTGATGACTTCCCCAGAAAAAGCCACTGCCTTGTCGAGCAAGCTTTGAGCATCTCTCAAGCTGCCATCTGCGGCCTCGGCAATAAGGTTCAACCCATAAGATGAAATTTCTATATTCTCTTTTTGAGTGATATCCAGCAGATGATTAATGACTTCTTTTTGAGAAATCTTCTTGAATTCAAAATGCTGACACCGGGAAGCAATAGTCGCCGGAACCTTATGAAACTCTGTAGTGGCGAAAATGAACACTGTATGACCTGGAGGCTCTTCTAGAGTCTTTAAAAGGGCATTGAAGGCGTCCCTTGTGAGCATATGGACTTCATCAATGATTATGACCTTATAACGGCTGTGAATCGGCTTGTATTTTACTCCTTCCCGAAGAGACCTTACTTCATCGATCCCTCGGTTAGACGCCCCATCTATCTCAAGAACATCTACAGAGCGATCATCGGTAATGCCCGTGCAAAATTCGCATTTATTGCAGGGAGTGGGTGTGGGACCATATTGACAGTTCAGGGCTTTGGCTAATATCCGGGCGGCAGTTGTTTTTCCTACTCCTCTCATTCCAGAAAATATATAAGCATGAGCAACCCTGTCATTCTTGATAGCATTCTGGAGAGTCTGAACCACAGGCTTTTGGCCGATCATCTCCTCGAACGCCTTGGGCCTGTATTTGCGGGCGTAAACAAGATATGTCATTTTTAAAAGGTGTTTGAATATTTGGTAAGGAAACTGTGTTCCTATATTGCTTAAACAATATATTATCATAAATCTTAATGAATTCAAATAATATTTGGGGACGGTTCTATTTTTCTTGACCCTTGCTTCTCTACTTTGAGAAAATATGTCAAATGTTGAGACGCGATACCTCGAAGAGAAGTCTTTCTGAAATTCATCTGGCTGTTTTGTTATTCGGACTAGCCGGGCTTTTCGGGAAATGGCTCACATTGTCTCCGACCATCATTGTTCTTGGGCGCGTTTTCTTCGCCAGCATAATTTTAGGCCTCTTGCTGGGGCTCTCCAAACAGAAAATCAAAATCTCCTCCAGAAAAGATTACTTATACTTCCTACTTCTTGGTTTTATTCTTTCCATTCACTGGATTTCTTTCTTCAAATCCATACAGGTCTCAACAGTGGCCGTAGGTCTTCTCTCGTATTCCAGCTTCCCAGTGTTCACGACCTTTCTCGAGCCCCTCTTTTTCAGGGAAAAATTAGCAAAGAGAAACATTATCTATGCATTCTTCTGTGTGATCGGCGTCTTCTTTATCATCCCTAAATTTGATTTGTCCAACTCCATCTATCAGGGAGTCCTATGGGGACTGTTTGCTGGCTTCACATTCTCTGTTCTGACTATTTTAAACAGACACCTCGCCCAGAGATACTCAGGCTCACTCATCGCGTTCTTTCAAGATTTCGTCTCTACTCTGCTTCTCATCCCATTTTTCTTTATCATCCGACCTGTGCTAAACACAAAAAATATCCTTCTCTTGTGCATTCTGGGGGTTTTTTGTACGGCGGGCGCCCACAGCTTGTTCATAAAGGGAATGAAATACATAAAAGCCCAAACAGCCAGCATAATCAGCTCTCTTGAACCTGTTTACGGGATTGTGATGGCGTTTCTATTTCTCCAAGAAATTCCCTCATTGCGGACAATCCTCGGGGGAATTATAATTCTTGGAACGGCATTTGCAGTAACTTTAAGAGGAAAATAGCTTATAATGTGGGCTTGATAAAAAAGGATAAAAAAAGGGGACTGTCCCCTTTTTTGGAAAGAGGTGGAAATAATGACAAAATTTGAGACAGAAATCTCTGTCAGACCGAATGAAATCGACATCAACAGGCATGTCCACCAATCCGTATACCTTGACTATATCCTGTTTGCACGCTTTGACCAAATGAAAAGATGCTATAAAATGTCGATGGAAGAATTTTTCAAGATGGGATACTCCTGGACAACAAAAGCGATTCACCTTGAATTCATTAAGCCGATTTGCCTGGGTGAGACTGTTATTGTCAGGACCTGGGTGGAAGAGGTAAGGAAAAAAAGCGTCAAGGTCTCGTATCAAATCTTGAAAAAAGGGACTAAAGAGATCGTTACAGAAGGATGGGGCGTTTATGTTCTTATAGGCATTTCGACGGGAAAGCCAGAAATCATCCCAGAAAAAGTTATCAAAAAATACAGCATATAGGCTATTTGACAACGCACAAGCTATTATTTAATAAAAGGACAAACCTATATGGGGGAATGTACTCTCAAGCTATAGAAAATTTACTTGAGGGAAACAAGATATACAACAGTGATGTCAACCTCTTGAACTCCCCGGGCTACAGCTAATATAAAACTGGTGAACGAGCGAAGGCGCTAGAAGTCCTGAGAGCTTCTCTTCAATTAAACAATAAACAGGAAGATATAAAAAAGCTCATAAAAGAGATTGAGAATAGTATTAGCCGATAGTTATTAACTTTATTTATTTCTTTTTCTTGACTTTCTTTTTCTCTACTTTCTTTTTTTCCTCTTCGTGCCTTTTCTCGATTTTGGCTTTTTCCTCGGCATGGCTCTTCTTAAGCTTGACTATTTTTTCTGTGTATTCCTTCTCTACCCTCTTTTTCTCAGAAGTACTCTTGACAGCGTCCTTTTGTCTCACCATTTTCCGTTTGAGTGCATTTTCTTCTTTTTCCTGACTCTGCTCCAGAACCTTTATTTCTTGTCTCTGAACATCCCTGAGGCGCCGCTTGCCAGGAGGCGGAGATGCCTCTTCTTCTAACTTTTTTATTTTCGCTCTGGATATTCGACTTCGAGCATCGGCTTTATTTAAAGCTGTTTTGGGCTTTGCGACTTGACTCTTTTTTATGGAAGGTCGATAGACCTCCAGTTGGTCAACTCTAATCTTTGAAGCTCCTGGCCTTTTAGCATCCTTTAGCTGGTATTTTGAGATTCTTCTCCTGCTGTATCTTCTTACATAATCGATATCGATTCCTCCATTTACGACTCTTTCATCACGGACATAGATATTTGTTCGAATGACTGTGTAATTAATTACTGTCACGTTGCGTTCATACGGCAAGACATAGCGGCGGACATAGGGATCCATAAAATAACGCCACTCTACAAAAATCCAATATGAGGAAGGAAAAGTGAAAGGAGGATGCTCAACTCCAATCCCTGCTACAAAGACCGCTTCAGGTGGAAGAGGAGCCCATCCTATATGCATATCTCCCCTGCGCCACGTTACCCAAGCAGGACCCCAGACCGTATCAGGCACCCAAAACCAGCCCAGTCCTCGATCCCAGCCCCAGCGGCCATAATGAAATGGAATCCAGCCCCATCTATAATTCGACATCCATGTCCAGCCATAATCCGACCACACCCATTGTCCATATGTATACGGACGCCATCTGTAACTCACGGCCTCTGGAATCCAGACATAACCGTAGGGAGGGTGATAAGCCCAAATCCCATAAGGATCAAGGTGGTTATAAAAGTAGGATACATCAAGGGGACCTTCATAATCCTCATAGTATTCTTCCTCGACCGGGGGCGGAACTCCTTCCTCAGAATAGGGGATATAGACTACACAGCTTGCTGTAAAAACAAGACAGAAAAAAAGGATGAATACATATTTTCTCATCGTCATACCTCTTTGTTTGGATATATTTATCTTTATCATGATCAATTTAAATAATAAAAGACTTATCATTTTTTTTCAACCAAAGAGAATTGGGGTCAGGTCTACACTTTTAACTTATTTCCAGTCCTAGTTAAGCAATCAGCCTGTTATCTAAACGATTCTTCTAATAATGGAGATTTGAGCATCTTTAAAGGAAATAAGTTAAAAGTGTAGACCTGACCCTGATTCTATTATTCGGCTCTTTTAAAGACTTCTTTGACTCGCTTGAAGGCCCAATTGAGATCTTTCTGCGTGATAATCAAGGGAGGGGCAAAACGGATGACATTCTCATGAGTTTCCTTGCAGAGAAGTCCTTCATTCATTAACTCTTCACAAAAACGACGGGCACCGCCTGCCTCTGGATTCAACTCTATCCCTATCAATAATCCCTTTCCTCTGATTTCTTTAATATGTCTACTTTTAATTGTTTTTAACTTATCTAAGAAATATTTTCCCTGTTCAGCTGAATTCTCGATCAATTTCTCATTCTGGATAACATGAAGAGATTCACGAGCCACTGCACAAGCCAAAGGGTTAGCTCCAAAAGTGGACCCATGCTCTCCGGGCTTGAATAAACCCAAGACCTGCCTCGGAGAGAGCACGGCAGAAATGGGATAAACACCTCCGCCCAGAGATTTGCCGATAACAACAAGCTCCGGCTTCACATTTTCATGGTCGCAACCAAAGAGCTTTCCTGTACGGCCCAGACCAGTCTGGATTTCATCGGCGATAAACAAAACATTATGTTTCTCACAGAGTTCTTTGGTATCTCTCAGGTAGCCTTCAGGAGGGATTAAAATACCTGCCTCTGCTTGAACTGGCTCAACCAGGAAAGCAGCCGTATTCGGATTGATTGCTGCCTCAAGGGCATTGATATCACCGAAAGGAACAATCACGAATCCCGGTGTAAAGGGTCCAAAATCTTTTCTGTATAAGGGCTCGGTGGAGAAGCTCACAATGGTCACGGTCCGACCGTGAAAGTTGTTGGTGCACGCAATTATTTCTGCTCTATCCTGGGGAATCCCCTTCTCCTGATAGGCCCACTTTCGAGCTGCCTTAATCGCGGTCTCTATAGCCTCAGCCCCTGAATTCATAGGAAGTACCATCTCATAACCGCAGAATTCACAAAGCTCTTTGGCCAATAAGGGCCACTGATCGTTGCGGAATGCCCGCGATGTAAGAGTCAGCTTTTTAACTTGATTCTCTAGGGCCTTGACGATTCGAGGATGACAATGTCCCTGATTGACTGCTGAATAGGCACTCAAGAAATCGAGGTATTTCTTGCCTTCGACATCCCATACCCATATTCCCTTGGCCTTGCTAATAACAACATCCAAAGGATGATAATTTTGGGCTCCGTATAAGTCCTCCAAGACCACAAAATCTTTTGTATCCATTGCTTCTCCTCGTATCTTGAACGCTTGCTTGCTTCTTGAAATTTAATATCTTCGTGGCGGAGAGGGTGGGATTCGAACCCACGGTACGGCATCAACCGCACACACGCTTTCCAAGCGTGCTCCTTAAGCCACTCGGACACCTCTCCGCTTCGGCTTCAAAGACAGAAAATTCAAAGGCGGATTTTTTAAGTTATCAAAAAAAAGGTCTGCGGTCAATTGGGGTCAGGCTTTCATAAGTTTCATAAGTAAAGAAGTACATCGACAGATTCCAAATGCTCAGCAAGTTATGAAACTTATTAAAGCCTGACCCCACCGCGCTATGCCACACTTTGTGTCAAAGATTCTTTCGGTATATGTTAATTATATCTTTCAATAAGGCTGCTCCTGCTCCTCTTGGATCTGACTTACCTCCTGTCACAGTCACAGAATGCATTGTATCGGTAGTGAAAGTGATACCTTTGTCCGCCCCATTCACGCCATAAAGAGGATGCGAGCGTTCTATGACCTTTAAGGATACTTCTAGAGGCGTCTTTTCTTCTTTGGAGAATCTCCCCAATAATTTCAGGGCTTTGCCCTCCTCTTTCCCTTGCACGAGAAGATAAGTGGGAATAGCAGTTATCCCTTCCACCTTTATATCATCCAGAGTAAAGTCCGCGTCCAGAGCCGCATTGGTTATCAGTAGAATTTTTGAAGCAGTGTCCCAGCCCTCTACATCGAGGGATGGATCAGGTTCCGCAATTCCTTTTGACTGAGCCTCTTCCAAGGCCTGCTTATAGTCCATGCCTTCTTTCATCCTTGTCAAGATATAGTTCGTTGTACCATTGAGAATTCCCTCAATCCGATAAACCTCAGCCCCGGCCAGAGAATAGAGAGCCATATCCAATGCCGGGAGGGCTGCAGCGGTTGCCCCACTGAATTTCAATTTAACACCATGCTCTTTCGCCTTTTCTCTTAAACCTCGAAAATCGACAACCAAAGGTCCCGTGCTAGCCGTGACAACATGCCATCCGCCATCCAGAGCCTGTCGGAGATGGTTGAGACCGGGTTCGCCGCTCCTGATGTTAGAAGGAGTGCACTCCACCAGCACTCCAGGCTCGATTGAGCTCAGGAGATCTCGAAGATGAAGTCCTTCCTTCCAGTAAGGGTTTTCCCTCATCAAAGATAGAGAGGGAAACCTCTCTAAAATATGACTTGCATCCAGAGGATCAGGCGAAAAAAGAGCGCCATCTATTTCACATATGGAATATAACCTTAGGTCCAACCCATAACGTTCCTGACAAAACGCTGTCTTTTCATGGACAACCTGAAAAAACGCCTTCCCTACCCTTCCAAATCCCACGAGAATGATGTTTACCTTTTTCATGACTTAATATTATATTCCAATTGATGAAGCATCAGAAAGAAAAAATGTTGAAGAGCTGGACCGCCAATAGTACGAGGAGGATTAAAAGTATATCCTATTTTTTGGTTATATTTGATTCACCTTAGTTTCAAGGACTCAATACCATATCGATCAAAATATTTCTCAACCTCTTCCAAAACAGAAGCAGAAGGATTTGAAGCATCTCTTGCCATTGGAAGGAGGTCTATTGAATTTCCCATAGCAAAATAAGGTACATCCAACTCATTAATAATGTTCTCAACACTCTTCCCATCATCCCTCTTTTCCATCCTGTTGACCAATCCGATTGCTCCAACAACCTCGATATTTGATTCCTGCAGGTGTTTTACTGTATCAATCAAAGATCCTCCTGTTGTAGTGACATCCTCAAGAACAACAACCTTATCTCCTTCTCTTGCAGGTCCAATAAAATATTTATCTTTAGGGTTTCCGTGCTCTTTGGGCTTTCCTCTTCCAATAACCAATGCCTGATCTTCATTATCATCCAACTTTCCTTTTTTATAATTCAAAATAACTGCTAATTTTGTGGCACCTTCAGGAACTCCGTAAAAATAATCAGCTGAGATGCTTTTTTCATCTGCAAAAGCAAGAACAAAATCGGTCACTTTATCTATCACTCCAACTCTATCCAGTAAATTTCTGCAGTTAGCATACCAATTAGAAATTCTTCCTGATTTTAATGTTATTGGCTCATCGAAAAAGCCAATTACATCATTCTCGATAAGGAATTTATTATACTCTTCCTGATTAAATGCTCTCATCAAAAATAACCTCCTTCCCCCTTTCATTAGTATAAATGGCTCCTATCCAAATTATATGGACAAAATACATGGAAATGGAGGAAGCGACCTTGAAGATTTAGCCTTTCCGAATCGTCCATCGAGGGAAGCCGATGAAATCGGCCGCTGAGTATGTTTGAGCACCGCTTTGACAATCGGCTGGAATGTTTTGGGACACAGACATCTGGGCCGGAGGAAGAAGGCTGTCTTGCGGAGTTACGCAGGCGCCGAGAGGGACGATGAGGGAATGGCGTTAAAAATCTGAAGGGAGCGAAGTCATTTCCGTGTATTGCTTTGCCAATTTCAAAGACTGTTCTTCTATTAGTCATTGTCACTCAAGAACATATAATATTGCTTTCTTATTGTCGAGACTTAAGCATGAAATTTTATCTGTTCTATGCCCTCGGGAAGTAAGTTTATGAACTCCTCTTTCTCTTTTTGTGAGACTTTCTCGCTTGTTATTGAATAAGACTTTCTGCAGTATCTGCATCTTATTGTTCCAGTATCATCGTAGAATTTAGGAGGAATATCCTCATTAACAACTCGTGTCACACAGTTTATATTCTTGCATAAAAGATAAACAAATTTATCCGCTACTTTTCCATCTTTAATATAATTAATAGTAGCCTCAGGAGATATTAAAGTTATCTTTTTTAATTCTCTCTCGTTAAGTTCACGTAAATCGGTTTTTAGAAAAGATTTTCCAGATTTGGGAAGATGCGCAGGAATAGCGCTACTGCCTCTATCCATTAAATCCAGTTCAGCAACTATCTCTTGCTCTGTTCCAGGCAATAAATGATCAACGACAGTTCCATTTGTAATATTATCAATAAATCTTCTTTTTTCTTTTACGTTTTCTTTTATTATTCTCTTCAGTCTATTGTTGCCGTATTCAAGAAGATGGTTTAATTTCCCGCTGAATTGAACGCTTTCCACACCTTTCAACATCTCATGTAATAGTGCTTTTCTGAGAAAAATACCATTTTCAGCCTGTTGGAAGAATGCCTGAGACCCATCAAAATATACTTCATAATCAATTTCTGCAATTTCACTGTTCACAGGAAGAGGATGCATTAATTTCACATTAGATTCTTTAACTTTATTCAGGTCAATCCTGTACTTTTTCATCATTTCCATCACATCTTTCTGAGTTATGCCTTCCATTCGTTCTAATTGTGGTCTTGTCATATAATAAAATTGAACATTGGAAATTACATCCTCGACACTCTTCTCTCTAATAACACCGACTTCTCTTGATTTCATAAGCTCTACCAAATCTTCAGGCATTCCAAGAAAATCTTCAGCAGCCCATCTTATCGTAATATCTTTGAAACAAGACAAGGCAAGACTTAAGGATCTTATTGTTCTTCCGTGAGATAAATCTCCTCCAAAGCCAATGCTTATCCCATCCAGGTTTTCATCAGATAAGAGATATAATGTAAAAATATCAAGCAGCGATTGAGTTGGATGTTCATTCTCCCCGTCACCCCCATTGATAACAGGAATCAAAGCCACATCAGCAGCCCATTGCAATGAGCCCCCCAGGGGATGTCTCATGACAATTACATCAAAATGATTAGCTTCCATCATCATCACAGTATCTCTTATTGTTTCCTTTTTCATCACAGATGTACCCTCAATGCCCGAAAATCCGTCCCAACTGCCGCCCAATTGCCGCATCGCGGTAATAAAACTTGTCTTGGTCCTTGTACTGGGCTCATAGAACATATATGCTAAAGCCTTGTTCTTCAGTTCATTTGACAAGCCATCTCTTTCATTGTTTTTCTCTAAATCATGCATCTCCTTTGCTTGTTTACATAAATAGAGAATTTCTTCTTTACAAAAATCAGTGATTGAGATTATATCTCTGTTTTTGAAGTTAATTTCCATTTTTACCTCTAAATTTAATAGGTATCATCGGCAGAAGCGGTTGCAACCAACTCGAAGCGCTGCAGAAATAAAGCCTCAAATCGAAATTTTTTCTCTGCGTCGAGTTTATATGTATCAGAAATTTTCCCAAAAGGCAAAAGAACTTCACCGGCAGGGATATTTTTTTTATGTCCACTTCCCACGGTGCTTTTCTGATAATATTTTGCAGATTTTTTTGACTTTACAATTGATAGCTAAACTGGCAGGTTTTTGCCAGTACAAAAGGGAATTGACTGCGTATTTTTACTGTGATATACGTTGAAAAAAATAAGGACCGGCTGAAAATGAGAAAAAATAAAAAAAGTCTATTTCTTGCTGTTGTTTTATTGCCATTATTATTCTATTCCTTTTCAAATCCGAATTTGCGTTCCGCAATAAAGGTACAGATCGCTGCAGATGTGAATCGCGACGGTAAGGTGGATTTTATAACCGACCATTCAGGAAAAAACCAGTGGACCTCGACACGGGGAGCCATCTTTTTCAATAATAACGACAGCGATCAAAATACACATACTCCGGACCATGCGGATGATGTGATAAACGGGACTAAAGACCTCAAGGACCTATCTGTCCTTAAGGTTAAGAGGATTCCCGATTTACCGCAAGATTCCCAAATCACTATCTCTGTGGATGAAGACTCTATCAGTCGAGTTCGCATCTTTCTGAAGGTAACAAATAAGAGCTATAAATCCATAGATTTGATGAATGATGCAAACATTAATCCTGCATTGTTGGCTCAGAGAGAACTCGAGTTGAGGATTGAAGCAAATTCCTATGCGAACAGAAACTGGGATGGGGAAGTAGAAGTTACTCTATCCATTAAAAACATAACTGGAAAAGCTATATCCGATACCGTGAAACTTAAGGTTGCTCCTTTTGTCCTGCTCTCAAACCTTAATAAGGGAAAAACTCTATACGTTCGAGATTTTCCAGGAAGGAATGATGAATTTATTAAAAGCCTGAAAGAACTAGTACCTAAATCTGGAGCCGAGCTGTTCATTGTTCCGGCAGGCGACCCCTATCTTCCCTACCACATATGGCTCCAGGATACTATGGAAATCGGATATTCCGAGATGCCTGGCCATAGTATGAATGTAGTCCTTAAGGCAAACAGGAGTAAATCTCTGGATAATTTTGCCAGGGATACACTTCTGGGTCCTGACTTTGGCTGGATTCAAGTGGGAACATTCCGAGAAGAATATGGAAAAGGAAGGAGCGGCAATGGCTGGCTGGATTGGTATGGAAACTTAGAAGTTACACCCCCTTTACCCAAGTATCCCATGGGTCGAATATATTACGGATATAATCCAAACGGACCAAAAGAGGCCTCGCTAAACCCGGAAATAGTGGCAATGCTAGAGGCTCAAAAGGTACAAGCGCCGGCTTTACGCCTTGATACTGGCTGGCTTCTGATTAAGCATGTAGATGAGATGATATCCTTCCTGCCCAGCGGAAATCCCGAGAACCCCTATAAAGTTCTGGTTGTTGATACAGAAAAAATGATTGCACTTTTGCAAAAATGGGTTAAAGAAGAATACGGTAGCACACGAATGCTCGATATTTACAAGGAAAAAACAACCATATCAAACCTCTATAATAACAAGGATTTGATAAAACATAATAAATTTTTACAAAGAGATCGAATCGAGCCAAATATTGATCTTCTTAAAAAGGAGCTGGGCCTGAGGGAAGAAGATTTTATAAGGATTCCTTCGTTTTTTGATAAATACGGAGCGGCTATCATTCCCAATATGGTGAATTCGACCATCCTTAATGGACATATCTTCATTGTTGATCCCTGCGGGCCTTTAATAGATGGTAAGGATCAGCTAATAGAGGAAATGCGGAAACTTCTTTCAGGGCTGCCTTTAGAGCTCCACTTTCTGGACGCCCGTCAATACCATGAATGGTCAGGAGAAGTTCACTGTGCCACAAACGTCAGGCGTAAAGGATTCTCCAGCCACTGGTGGGAACTCAATAAATAACGTTTCAAGCCCGGTCAAAAACCCAAAAAGAGAAGACCTCAAAGAAAAAGTAATTCTAGCTAAAAAATGGAATCCAAAACATACGACATTGTTCATACAAAGATTCACACTCTTTCCCTCTTGGATGAAAGGCACAAAAGTTCGAATTGGTTATGCTGGCGGAGAGGGTGGGATTCGAACCCACGATCCTGATAACTCAGAATAGCGGTTTTCGAGACCGCCGCCTTCAACCACTCGGCCACCTCTCCATTATTATTCTCTTTTTGCTTGTTTACGCTTATCTTTAAAAAAATTCTTCAAAATTTTGCCGCATTCTTCGGCTAAAACGCCACCATTAATATCTGGCTTGTGATTTGTCTTATCAAAAGGAAACCTCATGATGGATTCAACAGCTCCAGCTTTTGGATCGAGGGCGCCATAAATCAGCCTTCTTATCCTTGTTTGAACCATAGCACCTAAACACATAGCACAAGGCTCCAGGGTGATGTATAAATCACAATCAGGAAGTCTATAATTATTCCTTTTTCTACAGGCTTTTCTTATAGTCACTATTTCTGCATGGGCAGTGGGATCATTCCGCACAACCGTCTCATTGTGGGCGCTGCTTAAAATCTTATCCTCCGCAACAAGAACTGCTCCTACTGGTATTTCATTTTTCCTGATTGATTTTTCCGCTTCAGCCAGAGCCTTCCGCATAAAATATTCATCGTTTTTCATCCGTTTTGAGCTCAATCCTTCGAGCTTGATTTTATCGCTGTTCACTCAAATTTACAAGTTACATTGGGGTCAGGCTTTCATAAGTTTCATAACTCGAATTTTTTATGTTCGGAATCAAGTCTTGTCATTTGAAATAGAATCCTTCTTCCTTTAGCTGCTCAGCTAGCCCTTGATTACGTTTGCCTTGGAGTTACCTAAGTAATGAAAGCCTGTCCCCAACGGCCTGTTTGCAGCACTTTCGATTATCATGTAGACTTAATTCCTGGAGAAAGCGAAAAATGGAATTTCTCGAATGTCTCTTTTGTCAAAAAAAATATCCCTTGGACCTTTTCGATTCCTTTTGTCCAGACTGCCGAGAGCCAATGCTATACCCTTCTCCGCCAAAAAAAAGAAGATTTTACCCTGGAAAAAATTATCCTTTGGAAAGATTTTTAGATTTTCTACCTCTATCGAAATTAGACGCGAGTCTTAACTTAGGAGAAGGAAACACACCGCTTGTGAAACTTAATCGCTTGATAGAACGGACCAGCCTCCCCAATGTCTTTGCAAAAAATGAAACATTCAATCCCACATATAGTTTCAAAGATAGAGGGTCAGCTGTCGCTTTCCAGAAGGCAGTTGCTATGGGATTAGAGAGAATTGGCACGGTTTCCACTGGAAACATGGCTTCCTCTACTGCAGCTTACGGAGCAAAAGCAGGTTTAAAAACCTTTGTTCTCCTTAAAGAGGACACTTCCTTGGAGAAAACTCTCTCAGTGGGTATCCATAATCCTGAGCTTATAAGAGTCAAAGGAGACTATGGCGAGCTTTTCACAAAGAGTTTCTCTATCGGCAGAAAATATAACATCTATTTTATGAATTCTGTAGATCCGTTCCGAGTCGAAGGCTATAAAGCCACAGGATTCGAGATTTTCTTCCAATTGAATCACCGTGCCCCTCAATTTATCTTTGTTCCTTTAAGTTCAGGGGGACATTTAATGGGGCTGATGAGAGCATTTTTGGACCTTAAAAAAGAAGGTTTCATACAACAGGTTCCGATATTTGTAGGGGTTCAGGCTCAGGGATGTGCTCCCCTGGCAAAGGCTTTTGCTTCGGGTAAGTCGAAATTTGAGAGAATTAAAAAGGCAGAAACAATTGCTCACGCTATTTCTAATCCGGACCCTGCAGGGGGAAACATATCGCTTAGAATGATCAAAGAAAATAATGGAATGATACTAGACGTTTCAGATGAAGAAATCATAGAGGCGCAGAAGATGCTGGCTGAACTCGAGGGGATTTTCTGCCAGCCTGCTTCAGCCACGACTTTAGCCGGTCTCCTGAAATTTTCAAAAAATGTGAAATTTAAGACCAGAGTTAATATCGTTCTGGTTATTACTGGAAGCGGCCTAAAAGCGTTGAAATCCATAGAATCCTCTCGAATAAATGTGCATCAGGCATCGCTTTCTGACCTTGAAAATACAATCGGTTCAATCCTTAAATAATCTCTTTTTTCTAATTCGCTTTTTCATCAGGCCATAAAAACTTTACTCTAAGTAATAAATATTGGGATTTTCCTCATTTTTTATAACTGGGAGTCATATTTTTTTATCAAAAGTGGATTGGATGAATCAAATCCGTACATAGATAAATCAATTCCCTACCGCGCCATACAAAAATCTAAGGTAGGCTTAATAAATCAAGCCACTACATATATTAAGCCACTAGATAAATTAAGCCCTTACAATTTCTAGCTTTATCTCTGCATATAACTGTGTTATGATTAGCCCAAATCATGTCATTTAAAGGAGGTTCATATGAGAGGTGATTTCCCTTCTATGGAAATTAAACTGCCGAAGATTAAAGCAGGTGTTGTCAAACTTGCCGTTGCAGGACTCGTGATCCTTATACTACTTTTTAGCTCTTTTTACCAGATTAGACCAGAAGAAATAGGAGTGATTCTCCGCTTTGGCAAGTTTGTCAGGACTACAGATCCAGGGCTTCATCTTAAGCTTCCCTTTATAGAAAGTTTGACAAAAGTGCCTGTCCAAAGGCAGTTGAAAAAGGAGTTTGGATTCAGGACTGTAAGCCCAGGTATAAGGACAGAGTACAGGGTGACACCTGAAGCAGGAAGGGAAGCAGTGATGCTCACAGGCGATTTAAACGTTGCTGTGGTGGAGTGGATCGTTCAGTACAAAATCAAAGATGCTTATAATTACCTGTTCAAAATTAGGGACCCTGAAAGTACTTTTCACTACATGAATGAAGCTGTGGTAAGAAAAATTGTTGGCGATAGTTCAGTAGATGAAGTAATCACTATCGGAAGGAATAGGCTTGCGAATGAAGCAAAGGAGCAACTCCAACAACTCTGCGATCTGTATGAAATTGGCATCGAGGTCAATCAACTCATCTTCCAGGATGTCAATCCTCCAGACCCTGTCAAACCATCCTTCAACGAAGTCAATGAATCTCTCCAGGAAAAAGAGAGGAAAATCAACGAAGCCTGGTCAGAATACAATCAGATAATCCCCAAAGCGTCTGGAGAAGCTGAACAGATGATAAGGGCCGCCGAGGGATATGCTACTGAAAGGGTTAACAGGTCTAAAGGAGATGCCAATCGATTCATTGCTATCTACAGGGAATATGCTCGAGCTCCATTAGTGACCCGAAAGCGCCTCTACCTCGAAGCTATCATGGAAATTCTCCCCAAAATAAACAAAAAGATCATCTTCGATGAGAAGCAGCAAAACATCTTGCCCCTTCTGAATCTGGGAAAGGAAATAAAGGAGGTAAAACAATGAGCAGCACAACAAGAAATATAATCATCGCTATTGCAGCTTTTGTTGTTATCATTGTTCTCCTCAGTTCTCTCTACGTTGTCTCTGAGACTAACCAAGTGATTATCACTCAATTCGGGGAGCCTATTGGAGACGCTGTCACTAAGCCCGGGTTGCACGTGAAGGTTCCTTTCATCCAAAAAACCAACTATTTTGAGAAGCGCTGGCTGGAATGGGATGGAGATCCGAATGAAATTCCGACTAAAGATAAAAAATACATATGGGTTGTTATGTATGCCCGCTGGAGAATCAGCGATCCTCTGGTCTTCTTCCAGAGAGTGAGGGATGAGAGAAGAGCTCAATCGAGGATAGATGATATTATTGATGGAGAAACAAGAAATGCCGTAGCTAATTATGACTTGATCGAGATAGTCCGTTCTACAAACCGCGAATTCGAACAGACTGAAGAAACGGTCATTCTGGATGTTCCTGCAGCTATTCTTAAAATAGAGACCGGTAGAGAAAAAATCGCTCATATCATCCTGGAAAACTCTTCTCAGAAAACACCTGAAATCGGGGTAGAGCTCAGAGATGTCAGAATAAAGAGAGTCAATTATGTAGAAGCGGTCCAACAGGAAGTGTTCAGACGTATGATAGCTGAAAGGCAAAGAATCGCATCCAAATACCGCTCCGAAGGAGATGGGGAAAGCGCTAAAATTCTTGGACAGAAAGAAAGAGAGTTGAAAAGGATCCAATCAGAGGCCTACCGGACAGCACAGGAAATTAAAGGTAAAGCTGATGCTGAAGCAACAAAAATCTATGCTAATGCTTATAATCTAGACCCAGAATTTTACCAGTTCATGAAAACTCTGGAGACATATGTTGCAAGCCTGGATAAAGAGACCTGGCTTCTCCTTACAACTGAAAGCGAATTTTTGAAGTACCTAAAAAGCTCAAGGCGAAGATAAATACTCTGGGGAAAGGCTGCTTTTCACCTTAACGTAGGGGTTTGATTTATCAAACCCACATTTCAATTATCTGAAATAAAATTTGCAAAAGACAAGCGGGCTTGATAAATCAAGCCCCTACAGATAAATTATGCCCACCTGCAGGATGTTATTACGAGCGTAAAGTGGTGATTACGCAAAAGTTGAAAGAAAAAAGCAGCCTGCCCCTTTTTATCTCAGGCCATAATCTCTTTCAATCTCTCCATAGAGATATTCCCTCCAGTAAGAACAAGTACAACTGTCTTTCCTTTCAGGCTTTTCTTCATCTTTAAGGCGGCTGCAAGAGGAGAAGCACCAGCTTCTTCCACTAAATTCCTTGTAAGATCCATGTAGATGCGGATGGCCTGAACCATTTCTTCTTCTGAGACGAGAATAAAATCATTTAAATGATCCTGGAGGATTCCCTGTGTGAGCTCGTATCCCACTTGAGTAGCCAATCCCTCAGCAGCTGTTTCCATCTTATCCTTAACGATCTTTTTATTCTTCCATGAGAGATAAGCGGCTGGAGCTTTCTCTGCCTGAACCCCTATTACCTGAACATCTGGATTGACCGTTTCCTTGACTATACAACATCCTGATGCGCCACTTCCTCCTCCTATGGGTACAATTATGACATCCATGGTGGGGCATTCCTCAAAAATTTCTAAAGCATATGTGCCAACGCCTGCAATCAAGTAAGGTTCATTGGCAGGATGAATAAAACGCACACCCCTTTCTCCTGCTAGCTTCTCTGCATATTCCCTGGCCTCATCAAAGATTTTCCCGAAGAAAACGATGTTAGCACCGAGGCTCTTTATCGTTTTTACTTTCGCGGAATTTGCCTTCTCTGGCATTACAACGGTCACAGGGACACCAAAAAGGTTGGATGCATAGATAATCGAAAGAGCATGATTTCCTGTTGAGGCCGTAACTACTCCCCTTTCTTTCTGCTCACGAGTCAGGCGGGAAATGAGGTTGATTCCTCCTCTGATTTTAAAAACCCCGATAGGCATATGATTTTCATGCTTAATATAAACTTTTGTATCTAAAAGCTGATTCAAGAGTGGGTAGGAATAAAGAGGCGTCCGAGGAACATAATCCTTTATCAGGCCCCTAACTTCCAGAACATCTTTAAAGGCAGGTCTTTCAAGCTTCATTGCTTCAACTCCTTTTATTCTATGGTTTCAGGAAATCGACCAATCGATATTTATTGGGAAAAAGAGCGGCTGTTCCTCCCGTATGAAAATAGACAATTTTATCTTCTTTCTTAAAATATCCTTTTTTCACAAGATCGATGAGAGCAGTCATAGCCTTACCAGTATAAACAGGGTCAAGAAAAATTCCTTCTCTTACCGCCAGCAATCGAATGGCATCCGAGACTTCCCTGTTAACAACCCCATAGCCCTCTTTAATGTATTCATCAAAAACAATGATATCTTCTCTCTCCATCGAAAAATCCAGCCCCAGCGCTTTTACAGTATCCTGTGCAATATTAAAAACTTCATCTCTGTATGGTTCTTTTTCATCTGAAACACTGATTCCTAAGACTTTAGCGTTATCTTTAGAAGCTTTTGCCCCCGCGGCTAAGCCAGCCTGGGTTCCTCCAGAACCCGATGCGTGGATTACATAATTGACTTCTGAGTCTTCTCCCATCTGTTCCAACATTTCTGCAAAAGCATTGACATAACTAATGGCTCCAAGGGGCTTTTCCATCGATCCGTCCACCATGGATCCCCCTATAGGAGCCACATATGGCGTGTGACCTTTCTCTTTTACTTCATTGATTACTTCTTCTATAATTTCCTGAATATCCTTTACCCGCATAATCTTTCGGTCCTCTATTTCCTTAATCCTGATATCGGCATCCAGGATATAATCCAGAAGAAGATTCCCATCATACTCTTCGGTAAGCTCATAGGTTTTAAACAAAAGCATGATTGGTTCTATGCCAAACTTCCTGGCCGCTGCAGATGTTTGAAGACACCAGTTTGATTGTACACTCGCCCAAGTGATGACCACATCCGCTTTCTTATCCAAGACATCCTGGATGATAAACTCCAACTTGCGAGACTTATTTCCACCAAAAGCTAATCCGGTCAGGTCATCTCTCTTTATAAAAATTTCTGGGCCCTCAAGATCTTGAGAAAGATTCTTCAGTTTGCGCAGAGGGGTCGGCAACGGAATCAAATCTTTCTTTGGAAAGCTGTTAATTTTTTCTTTTAGTTCAAGGATTGTGTGCGAAGCCATTCTTTTCTCCTACAGAATAAATTTTATAACAGAAAAATAAGATGAAATCAAAAAATGGTGAGATTGCTTCTCTTTACTCACAATGACATCCTATCTGTCATTGCGAAATCCGAAGGATTGAAGCAATCTTATCTTTTTTTTCTCGAGGATTGCCACGTTGCTTCGCTTCTCTCGCAATAACAATGTGGGCTTGATGAATCAAGCACCTGCAGAAAATAGGAGCAAAAAAAGGGGAGCAGGCTACTTTTTATTCTACAAGGTGAGATTGCCACACTTCGTTCGCAATGACAATTAATTATATTAATAAGTAGTCTGTCCCCTTTTTTCAACTGTTCCCTTTTTTCAACTGTTCCCTTTTTTAAACTGTTCCCTTTTTTTGTCCCCTTTTTTTATTTTTATTTGAAATTTCCCCGAGCTTTCTTGAGCTCTCTCATTTTCTTTTGTGCCCAGGAACGAATCCCATCCCCGTAGCAATAAAAAATAGGAATCGCAATTAAAATAAATATTGTCGAGCTGATAAGACCGCCTACAGCCGAAAGCGCCAAGGTTGACCATATCTGTCTTCTTCCCACTTCCACTTGAATCAAGATCAGAGGAAACATTCCGAGGACTGTCGTGCTGGTTGTAAGAAAAATGGGCCTAACCCTTTCCCTTGCTCCCTTTAAAACGGCCTCTAAGAGGGGAAGTCCTTGCTTCCTTCTTAGATTAATGTGGTCGACGAGAAGGATGGAATTGTTGACAACTATTCCCCCGAGAAGAATGACACCTATATAGGCTGAGGAGTCAAAGGGAAAGTCCGCAATCACAAAGGCGATGAATACTCCAATCAACGCCAGAGGAACCGCCAGAAGGATGAAAAAAGGATGGATGATCGACTCATAGAGAGAAGCAAGGATCATGAAAATGATGATGAGGGAAAATACAATAGCAAATAATATCTGCCCTTTCTCCTCTTCGGTGAACCTCCAGGTTTCTTCTAAGGTTGCAGAAAAGCCCGCAGGCAACTGCAATCTTGAAAAAACGGTCTTTTTGTACTTATCAGCAGCCTTATAGGGTCCTCTGAACTCCCACATGACTGTAAGCTGGAAACGCTGGTTCTCTCTATCGATGGAGCCAGCAATGGGTCTTTCTTCCAGAGATGAAATCTCTCCCAATCTTAAATACTCACCTCCTCGAGTCGTTATCAGGGAATCTTGAAGAGTCTTTAGGTCCATCCTATCCGATTCTGGAAATTTTATAGAAAGCTCCATCTCTTTGCCGCCCACCTTTGTCGTTTGACGCGCAAATGTTCCTCTCAGGAGTGACCCGATGTGAAAATAGAGATATTGAGGATCGATGTCGTACTTTCTCATAGCTTCTTTATCGATCTTCAGGATATACTCAAAAGAATCGAGCCTGTACCAGCGAAACCTGCTGGGGACAGTTTTGACTTCCTTGATACGAGGATTCCTTTTCAGCTCTCTTTCAAGCTTGGCAGCAATCTCTCTCAATTTTTTCAGATTATAACCATAAAATTTAATATGTGAATCATAACTGGTTCCTGTTGCAAAGGATGAATAGTAACCCTGGGGATCGAATCCAGAGATAGAAACACCTATTCCAGCAAAATTGGTAGCCAGCTGAATCAATTCCTCTTTCATGAGATAAGGACGATAGGAGTACTCTATCTCGGGAGGGAAGGTTATGAAGATGAAAGCTGTTTCAGCGGTAACCTGTGTGACCATCTCTTTCTCATATTTTGCCTCTAAGACCTTCTCCTCAAATTTTTGGGCTACCTCGTCTGCGCGTTCTATCGGAGTTCCAGGAGGCATTCTAATATAAGCTCTAAGCATCTGCTGGTATTGCCAAGGGAAAAAATATCCTAAAGAAACTTCATCCTTAAACCACTTATAGCTTCCAACGAATATAAATGCCAGAATAACGATGATCTCTACAGGATGACGGATGAGGACTCTTAAAAATCTCTCATAGGCGTCGCGAATTTTCTCTTTCTTCAACTCTCTTTTCTTTTTCAGTAATCTGGGGCTTAAGGCAGGAATAAGGGAGAAAGAAACCATAAGAGATGCTGCCAGAGCAGAAGAGATAACTATTGCCAAAGGAAGATAATAGATTTTCAAGCGTCCTTGGAAATAGGCAAAGGAAAAAAAGACACTCATGGTAGTCAAAGTCGCAGCTATTACAGGGAGAAAGACTTCCTTCGAGCCGGCAATAGCTGCTTGGATCGGAGGTGTCCCCTTTTCTCTTAGCCTGAGCACATTCTCAAAAACAACTATGGAATTGTCCACAAACAGTCCAAACCCTAAGGCCAATCCTCCGAGGGTCAATAGATTCATGGATATCTTGAAAAGATAGATAAAATTAAATGTGATCAAAACTGAAAAAGCGATAGAAGAAAGGATGAGAAGGGACGGCTTAAAACTTCTCAGGATGACAAAAAGCATTATAAAAATCATAGCTAGGATAATACCCACCACCAGATAAAGATCCTTCAAGTTCTTCTGTATATCTTCACTCTCATCATGCCAGACCTTGAAATTTAGATCCTGAGGCAATTCCTCTTTTATTTCCTCTAACTTCCTCTTAACCTTCTTGGCCACTTTTAATGTGCTTGTCCCTGACTCTTTGAAGACGGTCAATCCGATTGCAGGCTGGCCATCTATTCTGATTAACCTGCGCACATCAGCATAGGAAGGGGCAACCTGAGCGATATCCTTCAATTTAATCGGATTTTCTCCTGAGAAAGCGACTATTGTTTCTCCCAGCTCAGTGATTGTTTTGACCGGATCTGAAACTTTGAAAATGAATTCCTGGCTTCCTTTTTTTGCTTTTCCTGCTGGATATATCGCTGTTCTTTGTATGACTCTACTGCTCACCATAAAAGGATGGATATTCAAGGCTTTCAGTTTTTCTTTATCAAGGACTATACTTATTTCTGGCTCAGAACCACCTTCTACTTTAACATCAGCCACACCTTTCACAGAACCTATCCCGAATTCTATCTTTTCTTTTAACATCTCTCTCAACTTCTGAAGAGTGTAATCTCCGAAAATCGAGTATTGAAGGAAGGGATCAGTCCTGAAATCTTCAGGAACATAAGAGGAAAATTGGGGTCGTCTTATTCCATAAGGCAACTCATCTTCTATGCTGGCAATTTTTTCCCTTAGAGCAAGTTTGGCAAACTCCATGTTTATATCATCATCAAATTCTAAGGTAATCTGTGAATTTCCGATATAAGAAGAAGATGTCATCTTCCTCACACCTTTTACCGTAGAGGCAATTTCTTCCAGAGGGGATGTGATTTGAGTCTGGATAATCTCCGGAGGAACGTCTGGCCAAGAAGTATTTATGGTGATCTCCGGGTATTCTTCCTTAGGTGCCAACTCAAAGGGAATATTGAGGAAGGAATAGATACCTAAAACCAGCACAGCCAGAAAAAACATGGCTGTGGCAATCGGACGCTCTATAAAAATTTTCATCAGGGTCAGGTCTACACTTTTAACTTTTTTATGAAAAAATAATTTCTTTCAGCTTTTCTATTTTATTAGTTAAATCAATATCGTTTCTCAATCTTTTTCTAATTCTGAAAGAGTTCTGAGTAACCGCAGCTTGACTTATTTGTCCAAATTCATTTCCAATTTCTTTTAACGATTTACCACTATATTGATGACATAGAAACAGTGCAATCCTTCTTTTCTCTTTAGAATTAATCCTCAGTGTCTCCTCTGTTAGTACTATTATTTGATTTATGGAATATTTTTTCTTAAGTCTATTAATTGCAGGCAAATCTCTATTTATTTCTTTATTGTCGATATGCTCACTTCTGACTTCATCAAGAAATTGGTCTTTCCCTAATACTACAGAAGCATGTGTGTTTTTCAAAGGATTTTCTAACTCTTCTCTCAGCCCTTCGTAGACAAATTCTTTATATCTACTCCTGCTTGCTGAGTCTACTTGGTTAAAATAACTAAGTATCAATTTAGTATAAAGCCAATGTGAATTTATTGTCTCACTAAGATAATCTTTAAAACTACTCCATTTAAAATCCTCAGGTTTGTTCACCCAGCCTGCTCTTACGGGATTTAGATGGATATAACGAGACAATTCCAGAGCATAAGAATCCCTATCAATCAGGATGGATCTAAAGCGCCCTTGAAAGAGATGCCCAACTCTATTCCTCTTCTTGTTAAAGTAAGTTGTATAAGAAGTGTTTATATGGTGAAGTATTGAAGACAGGTTACCTTCAGGCGTTTCTAATAACAAATGATAATGGTTATTCATAAGGCAATATACATGAATCACAGCCTGATATCTCACAACAGCAGTCTCTAAATTAAAAAGAAACCTTAGACGATCTTTTTCATCTATAAATATATCCTTCTTTTCATTCCCTCTCGATGTAACATGGTAAAAAGCGCCTGGAAATTGAATACGTAAAGGTCTTGTCATTAATTTAGTTCCTCTATCTTAATAGATGCTTTAAAAAATCATATGTTCTCAAAAAAGTTAAAAGTGTAGACCTGACCCTTTTTCTTTCCTTCTTTCGCCAAGCTCGTAGGCAACAGGAATGAGGATCAATGTCAAGAAGGTGGCCAGGATAAGACCTCCGATGACAGAGATGGCCAGAGGCTGCTGAAGTTCTGAACCTCTTCCCAATCCCAAAGACATGGGAAAAAGACCGAAGGCAGTCGTCACCGTTGTCATTAATATGGGCCTCAGCCTGACTCGGCTGGCCTCCATAACAGCTTCCCTCAGTGGCATCCCCTTTTTCCTGAGCTGGTTGGTGTAATCTATTTTTACTATGGCATCATTGACTACTATTCCGGCTAGAACAACCGTGCCGATCACAGAAATCACATTAATCGTCTGACCTGTTAAGAACAAAGCCCAGATTGCTCCTGTGAGGCCCATGGGAAGAGTGAACAGGATCAAAAACGGGTGAAGCAGCGACTCAAATTGAGCAGCCATAATCATATAAACAAGAAGAACAGCAAGGCTAAAGGCAAAAATCAAGCTTCTGAAGGACTGGCTCATCTCTTCCTGTTCCCCGCTGAAGACCACCCTGTAACCTGAAGGAAGGGACAGCCCATCAATCTTTTCTTGAATCAGGGGGACAACCTGGCTGATTTTCCTTCCACGGAGATTCGCAGTGACTATTACCTCCCTCTGCTGATTTTCTCTCCGGATCTCCCTTGGTCCCTTGGCTATCTCGTAATAGACCAGCTCTCTCAAAGGAATAGGAGTCCCTCTATAAAGAATTTGTTCATCCAGGAGTGACTCAATGTTTTCCCTTGTAGCCTCATCAAGGCGCACCAATATATCGTATTTTTTCTCTAATTCTTTAAATTGAGATGCCACCTTGCCCCTAACAGCATTGATTAGAAAATTCCCTATTTCTGAAGGAGAGATGTTATATTTCTCAAAAGCCTCTTTTCTTATTTTTATCAGGAACTCAGGTTTTCCCTCTCCGATATTTGTGTTGATATCAGCGATGCCCCTAACGCTTCTTAAACTCGCGACAAGCTGCTCTGCGATTATCTTTAACCTAATGAGATCCTCACCTCTAATCTTAAGGCCTATCTCGGCTTTAGCAAAAGCCAAGAATTGAGCAATTGTTGACTGTTCTTTAACAATTGAGAAGCTGAGGCCTGGAAATTTTTCAAGCCGTTTTCTTAAAGCCTCGATTATGTCATCCAATTGGGAAAGTCCCTGGACTTCAACATAGATCTGAGCTGAATTCAGAGAAATATCAGGATTTAGGCTTTCCATGCCGCTGACTATTCCTATTTGAGAGAAAAAATCTGTGAGTGATTCTCTCTCCCCCAACCATCTCTCTATGGAAGAGACAACATCCACAGTCTGCTCGAGAGAATAATCTATGGGTGTCTTTAGATTCACCTCAAAGGATTCTGCTTCAGGTTTTGGCATAAGCTCGCGTGGGATTTGAGTCGCCAGCAAGAGGGTTAACACTAAGAAGACTAGAGACCCAGCCAGAACTTTTGCTTTGTTATCTAAGGACCATATGAGGAATTGGTGGTATCGATGAGAAAATTTCTCATAAATTGAATTGAATCCTTTAAATATAAGGATGACAAGGGGTTTGAATGGAAGGCTCAGATAATGAAAAATAAGAATGAAAAGCTGAAGGAAATAGCTTGTGAGGAAATTGAAAACCCATAAAACAATTCTGAGCATAAAATAAACGAGCCATCTTATCCCTAGATAAGGATAGAGCAGGAACTTAAATTTCGATTTTTTCTTAGGGCTTATCTGGCTCTCCTCTGCCCTCCTCTTTTCCTCCATCTCTTCTGGTTTCTTCTCCATATCAAATTTTCGTGAGGCAAGCATGGGAAGAAGAGTCAATGAAACGATGAGCGAGGAAAGAAGGGCAAAGGTCACTGTGAGCGCCTGGTCTTTAAACAACTGGCCAGCGACTCCATGGACATAAAGAACGGGAAGAAAAACAGAGATTGTGGTCAGTGTAGAGGCGGTGACAGCCATTCCCACCTCTTTTGTGCCTGTATAAGCCGCATCCATAAGGCTTTTGCCGAGAGTATTGTGCCTAAAAATACTCTCTGAGACGACTATAGAATTATCTACAAGCATTCCAACCCCAAGAGCCAGTCCTCCCAGGGACATGATATTCAGAGTGATATCCATGAAGTAAAGAAGGTTAAAAGTAGCGATGATGGAAATGGGGATCACAACGGCAATTATGATAGGAGTGTTCAGATCCTGGAGAAATACGAACAAAACCAGGAAAGCAAGGATGCCTCCATAGATTATCGATTTAAGGACTGATGAGATGGCATTCTCGATGTATTTCGCCTGCTCAGAAACGACGAGAATCTCTATCCCTGGATTTTCATTTTCAATTTCCCCTATAATCTCATGAACCACTCTAGTGACTTTTACTGTGTTAGCTCCTGATTCCTTTCTGACAAGGATTCCAATGCTTTCCTTCTCGTTGAGTTTGGTCACTCCCTCCCGCTCTTTAATGGAGTCTTTGATCCTAGCCACATCTTTAAGCCGTATTACTCCTCCTTCATTTGTTGTTTTAAGGCTTATTTCTCCGATTTCACTCAATAACTCAAACTCTCCCACAACGCGAAGCGCGTATCTGAACTTTCCCTTCATGATGGTTCCGCCCTGCAAATTACTGTTAAAGTACTCTATTCTTTGGGAAATCTGGTCTATGGTTAATCCGTAAAGAGAAAGCAGGTTCGGGTCTACTTCCACTTGAATTTCCCGTTCTACGCCTCCAGCTATCTCAGCAGAACCAATCCCCTCGATCTGTTCCAAGCGGGGCTTTATCACTTCTTCAGAAAACTCTTTAAACTCCAAGAGCGTTCCTTCTCCAGAAATGGCTAAAACCATTATCGGTTTGCTTTGTGGGTCTAAGGGAATAATATTTGGACTCTCAGTGTCTTCAGGAAGCATGAAGCGGGCACTGTCGAGCTTTTCTCTTGTGTGCAGTATGGCAAAATCCATATCTGTTCCCCATGCAAACTCAAGAGTCATGTAAGAAAATCCCTCTTTGGAAACAGATTCTACCCGGCGTAATCCTGGAATCCTGCTGACAGCCGCTTCTAGAGGTTGAGTCACGAGGGTTTCTATTTCCTCAGGTGCAACTCCAGAGTATTGTGTGACAACAGAGATACGGGGGTAACTGATATCAGGCAATAGATCAACGCTCAATTCCCTTAAAGAAACAAATCCAAGAAGTACGATGGCCAGAAAAAACATGAAAGTGGTTACTGGTCTTTTGGTCGTGATTGCAGTTATTTTCATTGGTTCTTAATTTATTTTTACATAAGCCTCAACCAATGTCCAATGGGGTCAGGCTTTCATAACTTGAATTTTATATCTTCGGAATCTGGCCCTGTCATTGGAAAAAGAATCCTTCTGCCTTTAGCTGGCCAGCTACCCCTTGATTACGCTTGACCTGAACTTATCAAAGTTATGAAAGTTATGAAAGCCTGACCCCAACATTTAATCGTAGGGAACAATGGTCACCATCGCTGGTTCCAGTTTTTCTTCATACATGATTTCATATCTCTTGTACAAAAAATAATTCTGATAGATTCTCAGCAATAGGAAAAGACTAAAAATAATTCCATAGAAAATGAGAAAGCGAGAAGGTGCGAGTAACAGCTTTCTTTCTGTCGAGCTAAAAAATAAAACAAAGGTCAAAAAGGAAAACAAATAGACTATCCAGAAGATATGCATTTTTGCTTTACCAGGAAGATAAGAGCAGGCAAAAGGAATCTTATGATAATTCTGGAAAAGAACCTCCATCAAGAAAACAGAAACAACGAGCCCATAAAGACAATGAAGGAAAGCGGTCTCTCCTCCCCAAAGAAAAAGATAAATCACAAAAAGCACTGCAAACAATGGGTTTAAGGTATAGAAAAAAACCCCCTTTTTGAGACCTGAAAAATAATGCCTTTTATCCCGCCTCTGTGTCAATCTGAAAATCCAGTTTGCTTCGAGAGATACAGGGATGTTGACGATGCTCCGCATTCCAACAAGTAAAAAGAAGGTTAAGATCAGAGGAACAGAAAGGAGAGTCCTATTAATCAAAAAAAAGTTATTGTAGTCATCGATTAGGGTCGTCAGCAGGATAAGGACCATTCCTGAAGAGATTGCCATATAAGTGATCAAACGCATCTTGTGGAAGATGCTCCTTCTAATAGTTCTTCCAAAAAAATAGAAAACTGCTCGTTGCACAGGATTGCTCAAAAAAATGGAATCGAAAATGCCTATAAGGGTAGTTTTTATCTTGAATAGCCGTACGGACTTTGCCCTTACTTCGTGTATCTTTTTCAGGTATCTTCTGTAGCCGAAGAATGCAGCTATAAAAAAAGCTATTGCAGGAGTAATAATCGCCAATAGAGAATAATTTGATAATGCTGAAAACAAAGGATCTCTGTTTCCTAACAAAGTTTCATATAAGCCTACAAACCACATTGGTGGAAAAAGATATAGAAAAAGGGAATTGCTTTCTTTGAGAGCTATAAAAGAGGAAAAGAATTGTGATACATATGTAGGCGCTGTAATAAAGAGAAACAGAAGGAAAACAAAAACAATCATCAAAACAGCCCGAAGATATATAGAAATTCGGCTGAATATCTTATATCCAAAAAGAGTCATTAGGCTTCCTATCAAAAAGACAGAGACAAAGAAAATGAAAAAGTTAGCAGCAAAAACACTAGTTAAGTGGGCAAAAATAAAACGCAATCCATAGATTAAGCTTGTAGAATGCCATTGGGGTAAGTAATACCAAAAAACTAATGTTGAAAGCGAATTCATACCCAAAGCAAACAGCCCGACAAATAGGCAGAGACTAGTAAATTTTGCAGAAAAAAGCGTCCTTAACTTTATAGGCAGAGGCATCAGATTGGAAAAATCTCTTGAATCCGGGAAAATTACATCCCACTCAAGAACTGTGATAAAGCCCATGACAATCATGAAGAAAGAAATGAGATAACATTTATCAACCCAAGAGATTCCCTTGTCAGCAACAAGCCAATACTTCCAGAGAATAACGTGGGATAAATGGGCACTAAAAATAGCCAGGAGAGCCAGAATTCCTATGACTTTTTCCTTCATCTGCTCCTCAAAAGATACGATATCATTGAGAAAAAGTCGGAAATAAAAGTGTTTGACTAGAATAAAGAATTGTTTTACGTCACCCCTAAATATGCGAATAACCTTACTGAAATTAATATTGGGAGATATATCCCTGTCTAGAAAGTCATAAATTTTTTCAAAATCAATCATCACAAATTCTATTAACCTGAATTATATTTCATTGCTTCCACGACACCTCTTGTTATCTCCCCAGTATCCTCATAAACAACAAGCTGATTAAAAATCTCCTCCAAAGAGGGCAACTTCATCAAGTCTCTCAAATTCTTGACAGAGTCATCGGCAACGATACATCCTTTGTGAATGATGATGACCCTTGAACAAATCTTTTCTACAACCTCAAGAATATGGGATGAATAGACAATGATTTTCCCTTCTTCGGCCAGCCTTTGAACGAGGTCTTTTATTATGAGACCAGTTGTCACATCTAAGCCTGAGAGAGGCTCATCCAATAGAAGGATATCTGGATTATGGAGAAGAGCGGCAGATAGGAGAACTTTCTGTATCATTCCCTTTGAATAGGAGCCAATCGAAGAATGCATTTCAACCGATAAGTTGAAAAGTTCCATGAATTGTTCAATCTTTTCTTTTAGGACCTTTTCATGGATATGACGGAGCCGCCCTACCATGAGCAGGTAGTCGTAAGCACTCAAATGCGGATAGATCTCAGACTGCTCGGGAACATAACCAATTCGTTTTTTATATTCGTAAATATTGTCTTTTATGTTTTTTCTATCAAAATAGATCTCTCCATCACTCGCCTCTAGGAGACCAGTCATCATGTTCAGAGTGGTTGTCTTTCCAGCTCCATTAGGACCCAAATAACCTAGAATTTCAGTAGGCTTAACTGTGAAACTCACTTTGTTCACTGCTGGGATGGCGGTGAATTTTTTTGTAATCTCTTTTAATTCAAGCATTTGTCCCTACCTTCTTTTATATTTTTCTTGCATATATTTCTGATTAATAACTTCCATTTCTTACTGCTTTACTCCCAGGTCATTATGTATCGCTTAACATAGAAATTTTCCTCTGCCTCGTCAGCCTCGATGGTGTAAAAATGCTTCTTCTTAACCACTGCATTGCTCTCTCCTGGCCCCATTAAATCAAACCATCTGTAATATTTGGGAACCTCAACCCTAGCCTGAAAGATTCCTTTTTCATCGAATAAATCACCAGCAAGAGTCCTCTTATCATATTCATTCTCAAAAGTTATAACCATAAGATAATTATTTTCCAGGATAAAAAAATCAGCTATATAGGGCAGAAATTCAGGGATGATAATCATACTGCTTGGTTTTGAAGCAAAGGGGAAGAAGGACATGGCTTTCTCAACATCTTTTTCTGTAATTTTTCGGGATCGGCATTTTTTTACGACTATCTTTAATTTTTTCCCTTCCGGAGAAACAACGTTTATCTCATATTTGTCTGAAAGGGCATAGAAAATATTATCCCTGGAGTCCAATTTATACATTCCATAAGGCTTGTAGAGAGGATGTTTGCGCTCAATACTTTTGCCTTTGACAGCATAAACAGCAGACCAGATATGCTCAAATATTTCTTGGACAAGCTCTCCTGAGGGGGAAAATTTGGAAAGAACAAGCCTATTGGCATCTTTTGTCCGCGGCAAAAATTTCACAAGCCAGAAATACATGTTTGCTTCAGAATCCAATTGGAAGACCCATCTGTATTCTTTAAACTTTAAAACATTCTGAATTTCATACTTTCCGTTCATAATTATCATTCTGAGCTGTCTGCGATCATAAATAAATAATCTGCCATCTGAGAAAAGACGAGGAGCCATTGATACAAACTCCCCTGGGCCTTGTCCTTTGGGAAATTCTTTTTTGAGGATTTCATTTCCCTGAGAGTCAAATTTATAAATCACGTTTTCTTTGACTTGTGAAACATAAATATTTCCTTCATCATCAACTAAGATTTTCGAAGGCCACCAGCCTTCTTTCGTCAGAGACAGTTCTTCCTCAAATTTCAGGGAAAGATCGGGATTTTGTGGATTATCTCCATTTACAACAACTTGCAGCTCTGTAGCTTCATTTGATTTTTTGGTATTTTTTGCTTTTTGACAGGAAATTGTAAGAGCAGCTATAATCAAAAGAGCTAAATAAAGAAAAATTATTTTCTTCATTCGTCCTCCAACCTATTTTTTTTCATAAATATTAATAGTGTATTGCTCCTCCAACCTCTCTTGCTTGAAGTATATAGTCTAATGTCGTGCTTACTCTGGCTCATCTTATGTATAGGCAAATAATGTGCCAAAGAGAGCGAGGGTTTTATGGGAGGATTTGTATATTATCATTTATATTTTATAAAAAGCGTAAAATTTTCTTACAGTTAAAAATCAATCTTCGTAATGTGGTTGCCAAGGAAAACGACAACATTGACAAATGATATCATAATTATTTCCAAAATTAATAAGCCTAGCCCCAAAGGTTATGACCAATGAGCTTGGTCATATAACCAAGCTCATTGGTCAGAAGCCAGGTCATAGTTCAATTTGGTTATGGAATAAAACATAAACGGATTCAGGGTGTAAAGCGTAATATATTTAGGTATAATCAAAGAAAACCCAAATAAACGGTGATAACTGGCGTGGTTCTTGCTCATTCAGCTTTTTGTAACTCCCTATTCTTTCTAATCCTGCAGAGAACAAAATTTCAATTACAACAAGCTAATAAAGGAATGGAGGGATGAAAAAATTTCTGATTATCTTTTTACTAGTACCTCTTGCTTTTTGTGCTCCAAAGAAGGAAGTCGATGCCGTTCCGAAAATAAGCGAATTTGAATACGAAGGGAGAATTGAAGAAGCAGATACGCTGTTTAGCAGAGGAAATTATTCCTGTTTAAAAGAAGCTTTCCAGATCTACAGCGATCTCTTACCCGAACCATATCATCGAGAATCGACAAAAGAGAAACTCATCAAAACAGCTCTTCTTCTCACTCTCAGAGAGAAAGAACTGGGCATATTGGAATACAAGTATCTTGCAAAAGCTACAAATTTGATTAAGACATCCCCTACTTTACCCGAATTCCCTATATATCTAGATATCGTCAATTCTATTCCAAAGAAAACCAAAGGGGTAACCAGAGATTTCGTAAGAGACAGTTCTCAAGTAGATATGACTTACGATGAGATCAAAAAGCATGTCCATACTTGGAATATGCACCTAAAAGAAAAATCAGGCAGCGATGAATTTTTTGCCTATCTTTATATATCTTTAAATAGTGACCTTTCTCATTATATCGAAGAAAAACCGGTCCTAACTCCTCTCCTAAAAATTTACTCTGATTCTCCCCTAATTCAATACAAACTCTCACTCTATCAAAAAGAAAATCAAACACTCCCCGATGAACTCCTTCAGAAGGATCCTGGATACAAAAAAAAGTTGGAAGAGCTCATTGAAAAGGAGCCTCTATTTCATGAAGCCTACTATTTTTTAGGCGATTTAGCTCTCGGAAGAAAGAAGTTCATCACAGCAGAAAAAAATTTCTTAAAAGCCTATGAGCAGATTCCAGAGTCCTCATTCACGATTATTTCGCTAGCAAATATTTATTCGGCTTTCGAAGAACTAAAAGAGAGTATTGAATTCTACCAAGAAGCCCTCAAGCTGATGCCGACATACAGGGATGCTCTCCTGGGAAAAGCCTTTTGTTTGGGTTATCTTGGAAGAAATGATGAAGCAATAGAAGTACTCTACAGGCTTCTAAGATTAGGGAAATATTTTATGGGAGAAACACACTACTGGCTTGCCTGGAACTACAACGAACTGGAGAATTTAGAGTTGGCGTGGGAATATATAGAAAAAGCTAAGACCTATATTATCGGTCAAGGTGAACTTCACACATTGGCCGGAGTCATTGCCTTCAATAAAGGAGACCTGGGGGTAGCAGAGGATAACCTTAAAGATGCAATCAAACTGGGCGATTCAAGCTGCGAAGCTTCATACTATCTGGGCAAAGTTTACGTTAAAAAACAAGAGTGGAAAAACTCCGGGGATTACTTTGGGAGAGCCGGTATCTGTTATGAAAGCATTGAAAAAGCACTCAACGATAAAATTGAAGAGATAAAAAGCTCTGCTTTTTCTGAAGAAAGAAAAGAGAGACATATCCTAAGAAAAAAAATCCAGTTAAGGAAAACAATCTTGATAAAAGCAACATGCTTCTATAACGCCGCTGCAGGATTCTATAATGTTGGGGTAAAGAGAGGGGCGCTGGCTTTTGCAGAAAGAGCTTCCTCCCACCCGCTTTTCAAACAGAAAGCGGAAGAATTGATTTTGAATATTAAAAAAAACCTAAAATAAAATTCATCCTTTCCAGCTTAAAATTTGATTCAATTTCTATCTTTTGAGATTGTCTGAGCCATTACATACCTCACATCTGAAATGTGAGTTTGATAAATCAAACCCCTACACCAAATGTAAAAGGGGACTGTCCCCTTTTTTTATACTCTTCCATATTAGTAATAAATCTTTTCTTCCTATGGATTTCAGTCATTTATCAAACGTTGAGATGCGACGCGTTTAACCTTGTAAAATAAATTTACTTCACTGAAACGATTTTGACAAAACCTCAGATAAACAAATATCTATCTATTTGATAATAAACAAGTAAACTATTCTCATCAAACCCTGGCACAAAAGTTGCAAAATTAATATTGGGAAGAATAGGGAAATGACGATGATGCACAAAGATGCTACCAGGGAATAATTCCTGATTCCAATTGTATATAGGATGGAGTCTGAATGAATCAAAATGAAAAAGATCCAGAAGATAAGCTCATTACAAGGGCGAAGAAGGGCGACATGGAAGCTTTTGAATCTCTAGTAAGAAAATATCAACAGAGTATCTATTATCTCTGTCATCGAATGACCGGTGCACATCAGGCGGCTGACGACTTATCCCAGGAGACGTTTATCAAAGCCTATTTTTCTCTTCCAAGATTTAAGGACGGAATGAATTTTTACACATGGATTCGGAAAATCGCTTTAAATAACAGCCTAAATTATCTTAAAGCACATAAGCGGGAAGAGCCGCTGGACGAAAGAGAGAGTAGAATTCCAGGAAACAGTTCTCTAACTGGCCAGGAATTACCTCAGGATCGAGTCCAAAGAAACCACCTTGAACAGAAATTCAAGAAAGCTCTTAAGGCTCTTCCCGCCGACCAAAAAGTTATTTTTTGTCTGAGGTTCTACGAAGACCTGAGCTATAAGGAAATCTCTCAATTATTGAATCTTCCCAATGGAACAGTGATGTCCAGGCTAAACAGAACAAGAAAAAAACTCAGAGCCCTGATGTCTGATCATCTTTGAAGGAGAAGTTGATGAGTCATAATAAATTAAAAGAACTCTTAGGTGCTTATATAGATGGTGAATTGAGCGCCAAGGATAGAGAAAAAGTAGAATCTCATCTAAAGGCATGCGAAGAGTGTCTCCAAGAACTTAGCTTTTTAAGGAAATTAGATGAGATTCCAAGAGAAGTCCCATCTATCACCCAAGAAGAAAAATATTGGGAGTCTTTCCCTTCCCGGATCAAATCCGGAATAGAACAAAGAATTTTAGAATCCCAAGATAGGGAGGTTAAAATGTTTCAAGATTCTTTTATTAAAGCAGATAGCAATATCAGGACAAAAGCCTTGATTTTTCCAGTATCCTTAATTGCCCATATGATACTGGGCTTGATTTTAGTGGCCTATCCCCTCCTAAACCCGGGAGATATACCTCAAATACAAGTTTACAGCGCATTCCTTGCTCCTCCTCCACCTCCTCCGCCTCCTCCTCCGCCTCCCGCTAAAAAACGCAAAACATCTAAAAGAAGAACACGCATCAAACCCGTCCAATCCCAAACCACCATAGAACCCGGTAAACTCGTCGCTCCCGTCGAAATCCCCGAAGAAATCGCCGAAGAAGAACTCTCCGATATCGGCATCGAAGGCGGTGTCGAGGGCGGAGTCGAAGGCGGTGTCGTCGGTGGTGTGCTCGGCGGTGTCGTCGGCGGAGTGCTTGGCGGCGTTGTCGGTGAAGTCGAAGCCCCTATCAGAGCTGTCGGTGAAATCAAACCACCCAAACTCATCAAAGAAGTCCTTCCCATCTATCCTGAAATCGCACGCCAGGCAAGAGTTGAAGGAGTCGTGATCGTTGAAGCGACCACCGATATCTACGGAAGGGTCCAGAATGTGAAGGTTCTCAGGTCCATCCCCCTTCTTGACCAGGCAGCCATCGATGCTGTTCGCCAGTGGATTTACGAGCCCATGGTCGTCAACGGTCGTCCAAGAGGCGTTATTTTCACAGTTACTGTTAAATTTAGTCTAAGATGAAGAAAAGCTTTTGACCTGCAGATGAAATCAATCTGAATTATTCATGAAAATGCCGATACATTCTGCAGTTACAGCAATATAAGGGGACTGTCCCCTTTTTCCTTTCCCTCCTTTTTTGAAAAAGGGGACTGTCCCCTTTTTTACTCAACAATTCTCACCCTGGCATCATGGGCCAGAGTGAAATGTCCTTCGATGATGACCGGCTCTCCTTCTTTGATACCATCCAGGACCTCTGCAAAATCCTCGTTTTCAAGACCGACCTCAACGTATCTCCACTTGGCAAGTCCATTTTCAACAACAAAGACCAATTTTCTTCCTGATCTAACAAGAACAGCCTCCTGAGGTATTAGTAATCTATTTTGATGAATCTCAGCCGCAATCTCGACTTCTGCATGCATTCCAGGCTTAACTTCCTCTTCAGGATTGGCAACGTCTATAATCACCTTGCAGGTCCTGTCATCTGGATCAACGATAGGACTTATAGCCTTCACTTTACCCTTGAAAGTTTTCCCAGAATAAGCACTGAATCTTAATTCGACCTTCCGGCCTATTTTCATTTTGCCAATTTCACTTTCCAAAACCTTTGCATGAACCCGAATCTGACTGATGTTGACAAGTGTAAAAAGTTCTCTTCCAGCCGTCACATGTTCCTCGGGCGAAACCAAAATATCACAGACGATCCCTGAAAAGGGAGCCCGAATTATTGTCTTGTCTAGATTCATCTGAGCCTTTTTGACATTGATTTCAGCCTGAGTTAACCCCTTGGCAGCAGCCATTATCTCATCTTTTTTTTCTCCTGACTCAATCAAGGCTATCTCTGCCTTCTCAAATTCTTTTCTGGATATGAGCCCCTTGCGATAAAGTTCGCTTGCCTTTTCAAATTCATTTATAATTCTTTGAACCTCTGTCTTATCCGAACTTGAAGGCATCTCCTCAGATTCAGCAAATCGTTTGTCCAGCATCAACTCAGATAACTTCTGCAAGCGGGAAGCCTCTGCACTCTCCAGGTCTAATTTGTATGATGCATCATCCAGAACTACTAACATATCTCCCCTTTTAACATGTCTGCCTTCCTCCACATTCAACCTTTTAATGATTCCAGAAACTTCGGCCTTCATGTTTATAATCCTATCCGTTACAGCTTCACCAGGAGACTTTAACTTTATGACCAGATCTCCTTTCTGAGCAGAAACAACTTTTACTGGAAGAGGGGTCTCTTCAGCTTTTTGTTTTTCTTCTGTTGATTCCTGTGCAGACTCCCCTGCCGACTCATCAGACCTTGGCCTAATAAATACGAAAAAAACTATTAACGCGGCAACAAAAACGACGAATGAGACAATAAGAACTTTTTTGGGAAATATCATTTTACTCAGGCTCCTCTTGCTTTCTTCCTCATGTGCTACCTTTTAATGTTATTAGATGAGGCAGAAAAAATCAAATAAATAGACGGGGTCAGGTCTTGTTTTTTGCTTTTTTTTACGAAAAGAGAAGGGCACAAATAGACAACACCCCCCTGTAAAAGGCAAAAAGAAAGACCTGACCCCCAGAGTTATTATTATTTGTTGTCTTTTTCTACGGCTTCCTTTAAAAGCCTTAAAAATTGGGGAAGAGCAGCCGTAACTCTGTACCAGTTGGGAAGGAGATTGGTCTCGGAAGGATTCTGCCAAAATGCTCCCCCTGCTTTCTGTATTCCCTCAGCAAAAGCCTCAACACATAAAGATTCTGTGTGACGGTCAAATACTAGACCGTTAAATGCAGCGTCATTCTCATAGCGTATAACGGCTTCTTGAGCAGTCTTCAAATAGATATTACTCAAAGTCTTAAAAAACCCTTCAGAAAACTCCACTCCCTCAAGGGCAAGATTTCTAAAAATGGACTTAGTGATGTCGATTGACATCTTTAATATTCCCTTTTCAGGATCATCTGGTACCAGGGGCTGATGTTTATGTTCATAGGTATCGGCAATATCAATCTGACACACTCTGTTCAATGCCATATTCCTGTAGACTTCAGCCAAAGTCCCCACTTCCAATCCCCAGTCACTGGGAATACGTATGGCCATAGCTAGGTCCCTTCTCAGAGCGATTTCCCCGGCTAAGGCATAGCGAAAACTATCCATATAGACCAGGAAAGGTAGATGCCCCAATATCTTTTCTAAGGCATGTATAAACGGAGTGAAAAATAACCGGGTGGCCCGGCCGTGCATTCTATCCGTAACCCGGCTGTAATAGCCTTTACAAAACTCGTATTCGGAATTTGGGTTGGCTACAGGAAAACAAAGGCTGGCAAGAAGTAAGCGATCATAGTTCACAATATCACAGTCATGGAGAGCAATAATCTGGCTCTTCCTCGCCGCTAAAACATAACCAAACGAAATCCAGACAGCCCTTCCCTTTCCCCTTTCTCCTGGAGATAAACCATTCTTCTCTAAGAGATGATAGAGCTTATGCATTCCAGGACCGTCATTCCAGATTATCCTCAGCTTTTTTATGTTAGCGAAAGAACTTTTTACCTTCCTGAATTGTTCGGGACTAGCCTTATCAAGAGACAGAATAATCTGTCTGAGGTAGCCAATCTTCTTTATCTTATCCATAATCTTTGGAAGAGCACCGCTTGAAAACTCCCGGTATAGGGAAGGCAAAATCAAGGCAACGGGTCTCATCTTTGAAAAATCCTTCATCTTGTTTTCTAGTCTATTTAGGTCCAAAGGGCCCAATTTATGAAAAGTGGCGATGACGCCGTTTTGGAAAAAATCAGACATCTCTCCCTCCTAAAAGAGGCAATTCAACACAAAAATTATCTTTCTGGACTGGATTTTGGTTGTAAATAGCATAAAAAATAAACTTTTTTTTGTCAATCTCTTGATTTCTGTTTCGATTCGTTGTATTCAATAATGTTAACTTCTTTGCACAGGAAGGTTCTTAAGGATAAGACAGGGCTATTCAGGTGTAATGCTAGACGAATCCGGAATAAAACTACATCCCCTGAAAGAGAAACTAGCCGTTTCAATCACTATTTCCTTCATCCCTCCTTATTGTGGAGAAACGGGAGGATTATTTTTTCCCTTTTACAAAGGAGATAATCAAAATTATTTATAATTTTTTTTAAAAATATGTAGGAATTAATAAGAACGATGCGCAAAAATAATAATAAAAAGCTTATTCTTACACCAAAAACAGTCGGAGAAGTTGAGAAAGTCAAAAAAGCAGATATCTTGGTTGGCATCCCCAGCTATAACAATGAAGACACCATTGGCCATGTTTTAAAGGCAGTCCGTCATGGATTAACAAAACACTTCCCAAAGCTCAAAAGCATCATCGTCAACTCGGACTGTGGATCAACAGACAACACGCGCAAGCTCGTCCGGAATAACCTGGATGATTATAAAGAGCTCGATTCCATATTGGTTGCTCATGAAATGCATCCCTACATGCGAAGCCTCCACACTCCTATCTCGGAAATGGTAACAACCTTCAGAGGAACTCCCGGAAAGGGCAAGGCTTTCAGGAGAATATTTGAGATAGCACACGAACTAAAAGTAAAAGCAGTTGTTGTCGTTGATTCAGACCTGCGCTCTATAACTCCAGAATGGATACAGCTTCTGGGAGGCCCGATCCTCTTCAAGGATTTTGATTATGTCACACCTCTCTACACCCGCCATAAATATGATGGAACGATTACAAATTCTATAATCTATCCATTAACTAGAGCCATCTACGGCAAAAAGATCCGTCAACCGATCGGGGGAGAATTCGGCTTCTCTGCTAATCTCCTCAATCATTATATGGAAAAAGAAATCTGGGATACTGATGTTGCTTACTACGGCATCGATATCTGGATGACAAGCGTAGCTCTGGCCAATGACTTTAAAATCTGCCAGTCCTTTCTTGGGGCTAAAATCCATAATCCTAAAAATGTTGCCACGCTCGCTCCAATGTTTACACAGGTCATGGGAACAATCTTTTCTCTAATTGAAGAAAATCATGAGGTTTGGAAGGCAGTAAAAGGAAGTGAAGATATACCAACTCTCGGTTTTCAGGCTAGCGTCATCCCTGAAGAAGCACAACAGGATTTCAATGAACTTTATAACAGATTCCAAAGAGGAGCCCAAAAATTCAACTGTATCTGGCAGGAGGTATTGAAGCAAGAAATCCATCAGGAGCTGGAAAAGGTTATATCACTTGAGAAGAAAAGCTACAGTTTTCCTGCCGAACTTTGGGTAAAAATAATTTTTGGTTATATTCTCTTTTATCACAGGTTCAAGCACACATTCATGGAAATGAGCCTCCCTCTGGTTTTAGAATCCATGATCCCTCTCTACTTTGGCTTCATTGCATCTTTCGTCTCTCAGACAAAGGATATGGCTAATCAGGAAGCAGAAGATGTGATTGAAGATCTCTGCCTCGAGTTTGAGAAACAAAAACCTTATTTAATCGAGAACTGGGATAAAAGAGAATAAAAGTCGGCAAAAAACATAAATAAAACTTCTCGATGTCTCTCCTTGACTGGATTATCATCATTTCCTACGCGGGTGGCCTTATTGTTCTTGGATGGCGTCTCGGTCTCAAGCAGAAATCCTCTGAAGATTATTACCTGGCAGGCAGAAAATTACCCTGGCTTCCTATAGGATTCTCCACTATGGCTACCCAATTGGGCGCTATCTCCTTCATCTCTGCCCCGGCTTTTGTTGCCCTCAAGGAAGGAGGCGGCGTGAGATGGCTGGGGTATGAACTCGCCCTCCCTCTCGCCATGATTGTCCTCATGGCTTTCCTTTTCCCGGTATTTCATTCGCTTCGCATCATCAGTGTCTATGAATTTCTGGAAAGGCGCTATGATGCAAGTACTCGAGTCGTAATGAGCCTAATTTTTCAAGTAAGCAGAGGTCTTGCTACAGGAGTGACAGTCTACGCTGCAGCCATTGTCCTATCTGTGACTGTTCAGATTCCGCTCACAGTGACAATCCTCCTGATCGGCGCAGTCGCTGTAGTCTATGAGCTTTTCGGAGGAATCCATGTGGACATTATCTCCGACACAATCCAGATGATAGTTATCTTGCTGGGGATTGCCATTACAGGTATTGTGGGTCTCCGTTTGGTCGGAGGCTGGGGTGCCCTTCCGGAAGTACTGGATTCTTCACGATTTCTCGCTGTGGATTTCTCTTCTCATGGACTTGGAGATAGCAGGGATTATGGGTTCTGGCCTTTGTTCCTTGGAGGTTTTTTCCTGTACGCTTCTTACTATGGCTGTGACCAAAGTCAAGTTCAAAGGGAACTCTCAGCCAGAAGCCTCAAGGAGTGCAAATTAAGCCTTCTCTTTAATGGATTCTTTCGCTTCCCTATCGTTCTTGGCTATTGCACTGTAGGCTTAATCTTGGGAGCCTACGTTGCACAAAACCCTGCATTCCTCTCTAGGCTTCCCCGGGGAGACATTGATTATCTTCTTCCAACTTTTATTCTGGCAAATATGCCCGCAGGAATCATCGGATTAATATTTATTGCCATCATGGCCGCAGCTATGTCCTCTCTAGATTCTTCCATAAACTCTCTCAGTGCAGCCACAATGGAAGATATCTATAAAAAGCTTAGAAAAGTAAAAATCACTCCAAGGCAGGAGATGAGATTATCCAAAATTTTTACGTTATCATGGGGAGTTTTCTGTATCGGATTTGCCTTTTTTGTCGGTGATATTTCCACCACTGTAATCGAATCTATCAACAAGATCGGCTCTGTCTTCTACGGTCCTATTTTTGCAGTATTTCTTATGGGAATTGTCTTTTCAAAAGCGAAGCCCCTGACAGCTATTGTCGGACTCGTAACAGGTGTTGTTTTTAATCTTTTTCTCTGGATTTTTGTTTCTTCAGTATCGTGGCTCTGGTGGAATGCCATCGGATTTTTGTTGGCTGCAGCTGTGATTTTCTTGGGGGGTTTATTTGTTCAGCCGACCCATAAAAGTCCCATCAAAATAGAAATGCCCCTTGAAAACCGATCCTGGAAGATATCCTATGGGACTTTGATTATCTATGTAATAGGACTTATCCTTTTTCTGGTGTTTTTCCCAAAACTTTTTTAAGCTTCTGATACCCCCAAAACCAAAACATTAGCCCCAGAAGTAAGCTCACCAAAAATACAGCCAGGGCAATCCCAAATGCTCTGTATTCCATCTCTTTCCACGAGCCTATAGTCACCTCTACCCAGAAAACAAGCCAGATTAACCACACAACTCTCCAGGTCCATATATACCAAGGTTTTTTTCTTATCTTTAGACTACTGAAAGTATCTTTCGCCATCATCGCTCATCCTTTCCCTCGAGTGGTGTCAATCCCGTATTCAGGCAAATCAAGATGCCACCACTTTCCTGCGCTCTTTTGCCGCCCATAACCAAAAGCTTCATCCATAGAGGTAAATAAACCATCCAGAGCAGGAATTTTTGCGCTAGTCGCCTTTACAATTTCGTGAATGATTGTCTTGTCTTTTTTCGACCAGGGACACACAGCAAGGCAGATGCTGCAGCCTGAAGTAGATTCTCTCCAGTAAGCCAGACATTTGGGAGCATTTTCAAACCAAGCCTCATGGCCGGGATTGTTCCATTCTCCCTTAACCTCGAAGCCGGGCTCATCATCAAACGAAAGACAATTGGAAGGACATTCTTCCGCACATCGTTTGCAGACTTTACAGAATTCCAGGAGCCCAAAATCTATAGGCTTATCTACAGCTAAAGGAAGATCAGTCAATACTTTACATACTCGTACCATCGGGCCAAAGTCAGGTGTGATCACCCGATTGGTACGGCCCAGTTCCCCCAGCCCCGCGTCAACGGCAATGGCTACACTGGAGCCCAAATCATTCACACTGGGGATGGCCACATACCCTAACCCCCTTATAAACTGAGCCAGTCCAGCTACCAGAAATTCGCACCGGCTATACCCCATAGCAGAGCCAGCACTGCCGATTGCAGTCGGTGAGCACTGGATATTCTCAAGGGACATCTGGACACTCAGTGAGATGGCATACTTGCATTTATCAGGTATCACAAGTTTTTCTTCATTCTCAGAAGGCTCATCTACTGGCTCAAAAAGGATATTTTTTCCTCTTTCCTTGGCATTAATATGCCTTCGGTCGAGGATTGTAACTCCCACTGTAGCGGCGCCAAAATAGCGAGCTGCTGCTTTAATCATCCGTGCGGCTTCATCAGGATTTCCCTTATATTTACTCACACCTCGTTTTTCAGGTGTTGTTACATTCTGGCTTATCCAGGAACGTGTACCTCTGTTCAGTCCACCTAACCGGGAGATAACCCAAGCCGCATCAGCCAGTGCCCTATCTTCCAGCCTGTATCCCGGACGACTTTCTTTGTAATACTTTTTAGTTTTCTCTCTACTTCTTCTCATCAGCTCTTTCATATTATCTATTCCGTAATATCTACGGAAGGATCCGAATACATTATTCCTAGAATTAAATCTTGAGTACACCTCGTCATCGATAGCTAATTTTGGTTTTTCTATCTTCTTAACCCACCAGGGTTGGCCGTGAATATTTTGGCCATTAGAATTGGATGAAGGGATCTTATCAAAGCTTGTAGCCAAGCTCCCTCCAACAGCCAGCCCTGTACCTCCTAAGCCAAACTTGAAAAAATCTCTTCGATTCATCATGAAACTCCTTAATGAAATAATGCAGAATAATGAGTAAAACTAAAAAAGAACATTAAAAGAATCAGGCACATCTTCTTTTTTAGGCAGGACTAGACCATGTCCCAAAGGAAAAAGGCCCGGAAGAGAGACAGGCAATTTCCCTTTTATCCCTATTTCTCCAAAGAGGGCTTTTGCAGCCGCTATTTGTGCTGGAGGACTCCACCTGTAGGCGCAAAGATAGGAATCGACTTCAGGAAAATGCTTTAAGAAATAAGGGCTTCCGAAAGAAATGACGATAACCGGTGTATCAGTTGCCGCTGCATTACGGACAAGTTCAATATGTCTGAGATCAAGATCGACGCTATCTTTCCAGGCACGAAGACTGGAGAAGAGAGCGAACACAACAACATCTGCCTCGCGGGCCTTCTCAATTCCCTCCTGTAAAAACTCATCTCCTGTGTAAGCATCTGCATAGAAATGAAAAAATTCAGGACATCTCTCCTCAACTTCTCGAATAAAATTTCTGCCAGCAAAATAGCCTCCTGGATCACTGCTCATAGAAAAGACAGCTACTTTCTGGTCTTCTCCTGAGAGAGGAAGAACTGAGCCTTCATTTTTAACAAGAGTGATTGAATCTTCAAACACACTATCGGCATGTTGCAGGTTTTCTCTTGTGGCCACTGTACGATCAAGAAAATCCACATCTACCAGTTTCTTCTTGTGAAGGCCGAGCCTTGCCTTTGCTTCAAGTATCTTTCTCACTGAACTATCGATCCTGGACTCTAAAATTATGCCGCCTCTCACGACCTGGATAAGGGATTCTATGACCTCGTCAGGTTTAGGCGGAAGGAGCAGTATATCCACTCCTGCCTGTACAGCTTTCAGAGCTGCCTCCTCAGGCGAATAGAGAGTTGTCACTCCACCCATTCCCATTGCATCTGTAACAATAAGACCTTTGAAGCCGAGTTCTTTCCTCAGAAGATCAGTGATGATACGAGGAGATAGAGTAGCCGGAAGATCTGGTGTTGGATCGAGAGCAGGGAGGTAAAGATGAGCCGTCATGATAGTCTGGACTCCAGCCTCGATGGCCTTTTTAAAAGGATAGAGTTCAACACTGTCCAGACGGCTCCGATCCCCTTCAACAGTAGGAAGAACAGTGTGAGAATCTTCGCTCGTGTCGCCATGACCAGGGAAATGTTTGGCCGTGGCCAGTAGTCCATTTTCCTGACAGCCTTTTATGAAAGCGATGGCCATTCGGCTGACCTGCTCAGGGTCTTCACCAAAAGAGCGTGTATTGATGATCGGATTTTCTGGATTGATATTCACATCAACCACAGGAGAATAAGTCATATGAATTCCCAGTGCCCTGCCTTCAAAGGCCGTGATTTTACCCATGAGGTAAGCCTGCTCTTCTGACCATGTTGCTCCCAGAGCCATAAGAGGAGGAAATAAGGTGGCGCCTGAAATCTGATTCCCTGCTCCTCTTTCAAAGTCAGAGGCAATCAATAAAGGCACTTTGGCCATTTTTTGAGCTGTGTTTGTCAAATATGCTGTCTCATAGACCTCTCCGCCAAAAAGAATCAGACCACCAATCTTACGCTTCACAATTAAGGATTCGAGTCCTTCAAGATAATCGCTGTAGCGGTTTACAAAATGGCCAGAATAGCGGCAGGCAACCATCTGGCCTATTTTTTCTTCTAATGTCATCTTTCTTAGAGTTTTTTCCACCCACTTGGCCTCTGACGGACCAAAAGTCAAGCCCGGCTCAACCACAACCCGAGCACAGGTCGCCGCCAAAATAAAGAGGAAAAATAAAAGAATAAGATAAGAGGTTTTAAGAACTTTCATCATTTTAGAGTCTTCTCCCTCTATATTTTTGAAATTTAGAATAAAAAAATGGAGACAGGCTACTTTTTATGCAATAGGAGAGATTGCCACGCTTCGCTCGCAATGACAGTTATTGGCATAAAAAGTAGCCTCTCCTTATTTCTTGCTCACTTCTCACAATTAAGTATTGTGTCCCTATTTCTAAAAACTGTCTGTCCTCATTTCTATTTAAGTTACTAAATAGCGAACGATAAAAAGCACCGAAAAGAGGTAAATAATCCAGTGAACTTCCTTCCCTCTCCCTGCCACGAGCTTCAAAAGAGAGTAAGAAATAAACCCGAATGCAATTCCTTCTGTAATACTTAGGGTTAGAGGTATGAAGATAATTGTCAGAAAGGCAGGGATAGCATCGGTTAAATCCTCCCAGTTTATCCGAGTCACACACTTCATCATCAGGTAGCCAACAATAATCAAAGGAGGAGCGATAACAGGTCTGAGCGTTTGACCATTGAAAACGTACTCGCCGCCGATCATTTCAGCTAAAGGACTGAAAAAAAGAGCAATTAAGAAGAGGAAGGAAGTAAAGACATTGGCCAATCCAGTTCTTGCACCCTGAGCAATCCCGGTAGCACTTTCAATATAACTTGTTACTGTAGAAGTGCCGAGCAGAGCGCCTCCGACTGTCCCGATAGCATCAGAGAACATAGCCTGGTTGGCCCTGGGAAGTCTTCCTCCTTTCAGGAAACCAGCCGGTTCGCTAACTCCAATCAAAGTACCTACGGTGTCGAAAAGGTCCAGAAAGAAAAAGACAAAGATAACGGTAATAAGACCTGTTTTTATTGCTCCCAAAATATCCAGTTGGAAAAGAGTCGGCGCCACACTTGGAGGGACTGCAAGAACTCCCTGATATTTAACAATGCCCAAAGGAATGCCCAGAATAGCAGTCGCCAGAATGCCTATGAGGACTGCACCTCTGACTCTCAAAACCATAAGGACCGAAGTCAGCACAAGGCCGAAGAGGACAAGCACCACTGGTCGGCTGGTCAGATCTCCAAGACCTATGAAGACGCCTGGCGTGTCTACAATGAGCCCTCCGTATTCAAGGCCGATAAGGGCGATAAAAAGACCGATACCCACTGCGATGGAGTGCTTGAGGCAATCAGGAACAGCAGCGACAAGGCTTCCCCAAACCTTGAGGGCAGAGAGAATTAGAAAAATCGTACCCGATATAAAAACAGCCCCTAGGGCGATCTGCCACGAATATCCCATTACTCCGCAGACCGTAACAGCAAAAAAGACGTTGTGGGCCATAGCTGGCGCAAGGGCTATTGGATATTTAGCCAGGAGTCCCATCAGAAGAGTCGCCACCGCGCTGGAGATACAGGTGGCAAACATAACTGCTCCTTTATCCATTCCTGCAATGGCCATAACGGCTGGCTGTACGAAAATGATATAAGACATGGTCATGAAGGTGGTTGCCCCTCCCACCATCTCAATCCGGACTGTTGTTTTATTTTCCTCAAGCTTGAAGGTACGGTTTAAGAATTCTTTCATTTTCCCCTCTCATTCTTCAAATTGAATCAAGCTAAGAACGTCGACATCAGGGTGAGCCTTTTTGATGCAATCCATTCCTTTCAGGAAAAGAAGTTCTACAACTGAAGCAAAACCGACAACATCACCTCCCAATTTCTTCACCAAATCGATGGCACTTATGGATGAGGAACCCGTAGCGATCAAGTCGTCGACGATAAGAACCCTTTGTGAATGAGAGATACTGTCACTATGCATTTCAAAATACTCGACAGCATACTCATTCGGAGCTCTGACACAAACAGTCTCGCGGGGAAGTTTTCCTTTCTTTCGAATAATGGCTACACCAAGACCTAATCGATGAGCAACAGGAGCTGCGAAAAGAAATCCTCGAGCCTCAATCCCTGCCACAATCTGTGGCTCTCTATCTTTTGCCCAGGAAGCTATCTTATCAATCACATGGTTGTAACAGGTGGCATCCTCCACCAACGGAGTGATATCTTTGAAGCCAATACCAGGTTTAGGAAAATCTTTAACCTCACATATTTTTTCTTTAGCACGCGTGATCATTTCTCTGTCCTCATAAATTCAAATTGTCTTAATTAAAAAAGAAAAAAATCACGTTGTCAATGTCCGCATTACAGTGGGGTCAGGCTTGAATAACTTGAATAACTTTTGGGTTTAGGCTTCATCCTGGGGAAAGTCGTATAATCAAGGGTAGATAAATCTCTATTTTTGACGCTGAGGCCAAACTCAACTTCACATAATAATTCAAGTTATTCAAGCCTGACCCCATTTTCTTTTAATCAATTTTTTTGGTGAATACAGTTCGGGTAGGAAACGGAATACCGATGTTGGCCTTGTTCAAAGCATCATAGATTTCATCTGTCATTTTAAGCTGAGTTCTATAGGCATCCGTATAGCTTTTGACCCAGGCACGGGCGACAAAATCCAGAGAAAAATCGGACATTTTTAAAAACTGAACAGCTGGTTCTGGATCTTCGATAACAGTCTCTATTTTCTTTAGGGCTTCAAGCACAACTTGTCTGACTATTTCAGGGTCTGAGCCGTATTCAACTCCGAAATTGACATTAACCCGGATTGTAAAATCGGGCTGGGTGAAATTCTTGATTTTGGCATTGGCGAGATAGCCATTAGGGATGAATATCACTTCGTTATCGTAGGTCTTCAATTTTGTGCTTCTCAGACCAATATCCAGAATGACTCCCATCTCTCCCGATTCTAGCTGAACCTTATCCCCTACCTTGAAGGTCCTATCCAGGACAAGCTGAAGCCCTCCTAGGATGTTACTCAAGGAATCTTTTACAGCCAAGCCTATGGCAAGCCCTGCAATCCCTGCCGTAGCAATAAGCGGGCTTATGTTTATGCTCCAGGCGTTAAAAACAAAAATCACGGCTAAAATGATAACTACTGCCTTAAAAATTTTCTGAAGGAAAGGAATCAATCTTTCATCCGCACTCGTTTTTGTTTTGAATTTCCATTCTTTCAGCCACTGTAGTGCAAATTCGCTTATGATCTTAAGAAGAAAGACGGCCACGATAATAATCAGAATTGTTTCAATTAAGTTATTATAAATAGTCGTTTCAAACTCGAAATATTGCAAACCAACTTTGAAGCCCAACACAAGAATAATGTAAAAAACGATTGACGAAAGACTCCTGATAATCATGTCATCTATTTTCGTCTTTGTTTTCGTGGCCAAAGGCTTTAAGATCTTCTTTAGGATTACCTTTACTATGTAAGCAATAATGATGGTAATGACTAAAATCATAAGAAATCGCAGATAAAGGTTACCAAAAATAAATTGAAGAGCATTATTTATCACGTTCATTCAAATTTCTCCTCTAGAATCCTTCTCGCTCAATAGCATTTATACCTAAACTCTTGCTTCATGTAAAGGCAAATGGAAAAGGAGGTCAAGTCTTGGTTTTTGCCCCCCTTTCCATCAACAGATTTCTATTTTTCTCTGTTCTTTTCTCTCAAGATGAAAGGTAACATGAATTGCGTCTGAATCGAATTTCAATTTCTCTGCCCACTCAACGATGATTACTCCCTGACCAAGAAAATCTTCCCAGCCTAGGTCCTCTATTTCTGAGCTCTTGCCAAGGCGATAGAGATCTATATGGAATATTGGATATTTTGCATAATAGATATTTACAATCGTATAGGAGGGGCTACAAACCTGATGAACATCTTTAAGACCCAGTCCAGAAGCTATTCCTTTGGCAAAGATTGTTTTTCCAGCACCCAATTCTCCTTCTAAAAGAACAACTTCATTGCCCTTGAAATCCTCAGCGAGCTTTTTGGCTAAAAGGAAGGTTTCCCTCTCTGAACGCGTCAGGTATTTCCTCGTTTGTTTTCGGCATTTTCTATTCTTCATTTTTTCAAAATTTCCACATCAGACTGCATACTCTTTATGGCAGAAGGGAGGTAAGTTATGATATTGCCAGCAGCTAAAGCTTTCTCTCCCAGTCTCTTTGCTCCAATATCTCCGCTCAGTCCGTGGACATATACAGCAGCCAGAATCGCCTCCAGCACATCTCTCTCCTGCATGATCATTGAAACAATCATTCCGCTTAGAACATCTCCTGACCCTGCAGTAGCCATTCCTGGGTTTCCAGTAGAGTTAATAAACACTTTGCCCTCAGGAGTGGCAGTAAGAGTTCTGTAGCCCTTGAGCACGAGATAGACACCGTATCTTTTGGCAAATTGAGGAACAAGTTCCAGCTTCCTCTCCACGACATCCTGAATCGAAAGGTTGAGGAGCCTGGCAAATTCGCCAGGATGAGGAGTGAGAACTGCTTGGGTGGGCAAAGATTTAAGGATTTTTCGCTTTAATGAAAATATATTGATGGCATCTGCATCAAAGACCACAGGAACTCTGATCTTCGGCACAAGAGAAAGAACGAGTTCTGATGTAGATGGATGAGTGGAAATACCCGGTCCAACTAACAGGGCATCTTTACCTTTAAGAAGCATCAGGACTTTTTCTAATGCCTCGAAAGAGGGAGTTTTTTCCGGTGTCTCAGGCAGAGGCTCTGTCATCAACTCGACCATCGAGCGAGCCACGATTGAAAGACAGCTCTTTGGGATTCCAACTGTTACTAGACCCGCACCCATCTTTAAAGCAGCTTTAGCTGCCATTACTGCAGCCCCTGTCTTTCCGAGAGAACCAGAGAGGATAAAAAGATGGCCATAAGTCCCTTTATGGGTTCCCTTTCTCCGTTTCTTAAAATAGGGCAGGAAAGTCTGCTTCTCGACAAGTTCAAATTTGAGTTTATCATCATCGAACAGGCGTGGAGGTATACTTATATCAGCTACAACCAATTCACCTACATACTCTTCAGAAGGTGGAAAAACATGGGCTACTTTAGGAGCAGCTAAAGTCACAGTTAAATCTGCCTTCACACAGGGACCGATAATTTGAAAGCTATCAGAGGAAAGCCCCGAAGGTATATCCACAGCTATCTTATAAGCCTTTGATTTGTTGATAGCATCAATGGCCGCAGCATAAACTCCGTGAGCGGGCTGAGTGAGGCCGGTTCCAAAAATTGCATCGAGAAGCACGGTAGATTGAGAAATATTCTTTTTCTGCAGCTTCCATTCCTTAAGTGAAGGAGTTTCATGAATCTTAATGCCTATTCTCTCTGCAATTCTCAAGTTTAAAGCGGCATCTCCTCGCGGTTCTCGCTTTGAGGCCAACAATAGAACACAGGGATTACACCCCTGGTTAAAGAGATGGCGAGCCACAACCAAACCATCGCCGCCGTTGTTCCCTTTACCAGCTATTATCACTACTTTTTCTTTATTAATATCTGGAAATCTTGTTCTGATTTCCTTTAGAATCTGAAGACCCGCATTTTCCATTAAAATGGGACCAGCAATCCCTATATTTTCGCTAGCTGTTCTATCAATGTTTTTCATTTGAGTCGAAGTCAGTACTTTCATAAGAGTTCCCCTAATATTATTTTCTTATGGTCAATAACCATTTGGTGAAAATTTTACCATAAAAACGGATGCTTTACTCGAATATTTAAGACAAACATTCAAAATGTAGATTGCTTCGTTTCACTCGCAACGGCGGATTGCTTCGTCGCTGTGCTCCCCGCAATGACAAGGTGGGCTTGATGAATCAAGCCCTAAATGGAGCTCAAGGAAATGGAGCGTGAGTTCGTGTTGACATCGATTTTCTTCGATGTTATAAGAATCACGTGGGGGCAGCAAAAAAATAGAAATGCAAATATTGGAACACCTTTTATCGACGTATCACTATATAGATACCCCCAGATGATACATCATAGGTCCATGAATTAACATTTTCTTCTTATCATGTGCAACAAACTCGTTTATCGACAGCAGTTCAAAAACTTCGGCACTTTTTGCGACTCAAACAATCGCTAGCTGGATATAACTGAATGGAAGTAAAAATGAGAAAAACTGCAATCAATACAGTGGGTGATGTTCCTTGGGGAACGCATTTCTGCCTGTTCTATAAAACCAAAAAAGATTTGACCGATATGTTGGTACCCTTTTTCAAAGCTGGATTAGAAAATAATGAATTTTGCATGTGGATTACTTCAGAACCATTAAAAGCTGAAGAGGCAACAAAAGCACTCAAGAAGAAACTGAAAAACCTAGATGATTATATTGAAAACGGCCAGATTGAAATACTTGACCACAGCCAGTGGTATACAAAGCCCGGATATTTTGATTCGGATAGGGTGTTAAATGGCTGGATAGAAAAAGAGAAACAAGCTCTCAACAAAGGATTTGACGGTCTTCGCCTTTCCGGAAATACTTTCTGGCTTGAAAAACGAGACTGGCAAGATTTCACTGATTATGAAGCGGTAATAAATAATATTATTGGAAAATATCGAATGTTGGCAGTTTGTACTTATTCCCTTGCTAAGTGTACAGCAACAGAAATCACAGATGTGGTAAGCAACCACCAATTTGCACTTATTAAGCAAGAAGGCAAGTGGAAACTCATAGAAAGCTCTGAACAAAAGAAAGCTCGAGAGGCGCTACGAGAGAGCGAAGAACGTTATCACACTCTTTTTGAAAATGCCCATATTCCCATTTGGGAAGAAGATTTTTCAGAGGTGAAATCTCATTTTGATCGATTACGGGCTTCAGGAGTCCAGGACTTCAGATCTTATTTCAAAAATCACCCGGAAGAAATTAAGGATGTGGCCCGCAGAGTGAAAATCCTGGACGTCAGCCAAGAGAGCTTAGAGCTCTTTACTGTCGGCAGCAAAGAGGAGATACTTGCTCATATGCCTTATTTTTTAATTGAAGAATCATGGCCTGTATTCAGTGATGCACTGATTGCCCTAGTTAATGGAGAAAGCAAGTTTGAAAGTGAAATCTCCATTCGGATGATTAGCGGTGAATTCAAGGTTTTGGCTTTCAGGTTGTCTGTGCCGCCCAATTACAGGGTGACTTTATCTAAGGTACTAGTCTCCTTTATTGATATCACAAAACGAAGACGGGCAGAAGAGATAATTCATATCTCTCAGCGCTATCTAAAACTCATAAACAAACACTCTGAGATGTTGCCTCTTCTCCAAGAATTCGTGGCAGAAACGAAAAACTATACAAAAGCCGATGCTGTTGGGATCCGCATTTTAGACAATGAAGGCAATATTTCCTATCAAGCTTATGAAGGCTTCAGCGATGAATTTTACGATTCAGAAAGTTTTCTTTCTATTAAATCTGACCAATGCATGTGTATTAATGTCATTAAAGGTCAGACTGATCCAAACCTTCATTATTACACTGATGGCGGCTCATTCATTATGAATAACTCCACGCGATTTCTTGCGAATGTTTCGGAAGAAGAAAAAGGAGAAACTCGCAATGTTTGCAACCAATTTGGCTATGAGTCAATAGCTTTAGTGCCAATTATCCATGGAAAACATATTTTAGGTTTAATTCATATAGCCGATACTCGGGAGAACATGGTTCCGCACGACCTGATAGCGGTTCTTGAAGGTGCAGCCATACAATTGGGAACAGCCATAAAAAGAGTTGAAACCCGGGAGGAATTAAAGAAATCGGAGCGAGAATTAAGTCTTAGGAATAAGATCGCCAATATTTTCCTGACCGTTTCGGATGAAGCAATCTACAATGAGGTTTTGCAGGCCATTCTGAAAGAAATGAAAAGCGATTATGGGCTCTTCGGATATATTGATGAAGGAGGATCGCTTGTTCTGGCCTCTTTAACCAAAGAAATCTGGGACGAATGTAAAATTCCTGATAAAACCATCGTCTTTCCTCGTGAGAAATGGAGAGGAATCTGGGGACAATCTCTAATAGAAAAAAAGAGCTTGTATTCAAACAAGCCCATGGACGTTCCTAAAGGACATATCCCCATAAATAAGGTCTTGGTGGTTCCTATAACCTTTAAAAAAGAAGCCATCGGAATTTTCACAGTTGCCAATAAAATAAAGGACTACGATAAAAATGACAGGAAGATATTAGAAGTGATTGCTGAAAAGATATCCCCCGTCCTTCATGCGAGGTTACAAAGAGATAAACAGCTCAGAAGACGTCTTCATGCAGAAAAGGCGCTTCGAAATCTGCGCAGGCAGCTAAAAACAGAAATAGGCTTCGCAGGCATTATCGGGAGCGATCCAAAAATGCTCGAAATATTCGATACGATCAAGGAGCTTGCCGAAGTTGATGTACCTGTCTTGATTCAAGGAGAAAGCGGTACTGGAAAGGAACTTGTGGCTATGGCTATTCACAATGAGGGGCATCGAGCACACCAACCGTTTATTCCTGTCAATTGCGGCGCACTACCGGAGGGCCTTCTTGAAAGCGAGTTGTTCGGACACGTAAGAGGCGCATTTACAGGGGCTATTCGCGATAAGAAGGGACGTTTTGAACTGGCCAATCACGGCACTATTTTTCTTGATGAGATAGGAGACTTGAGCCCTTCACTCCAGGTCAAACTCTTGAGAGTGCTTCAAGAGGGAAGGTTTGAACGCGTGGGAGGCGAAAAGACCATCAAAGTTAACGTAAGAGTCATAAGCGCGACAAATAAAGATCTTGAAACTGAGATCAATGAAGGCAGATTCCGGAGTGATTTATTCTATCGGATGTGTGTGGTTCCCATAACAATACCTCCTTTACGTGGACGGCGTGGCGACATTCCTCATCTGATCGAATACATTCTTAAGCAAGCCATGAAAGAGCAGGACCGGAAGGATGTGGAACTTTCGCCTGAGGTGCTCGCTGCGATGATTGGCTATAATTGGCCAGGCAATGTACGTGAGCTTCAAAATTCGATTCAATATGCCCTGCTAAAGTGTAGAGGAAACCGAATCTTGATAGATCATTTGCCTTCTACAATATATTCCATAACGTCGTTTGCGAAAAGGATCGAAGAGAGACCTCGAAAACGGAAACTCAATGCGGAAGCCGTAGAGCGAGCTCTTTCAGAAACCAAAGGAAATAAAGTAAAAGCCGCACGCAGCCTGGGTGTTTCACGAGCTACTCTTTATCGATTCCTTAATTTGATGAATAATTTGGAGAATTCAAAAAATTCATAAACTAAAATAAATTCCTTTGCGAAAACAGCCTCGCCTTTGATTCTAACTAGAATCCATATATCTCATCTTTCAAAAGAAATTGTCTTCGGGGACATTCACTGCAAATTTTATCAAGTTCACAATAGTCGGGATAACTTGAGCAGTCTGAACTCTGGAGATATCTTACTTTTTCGTTACATTTATATGGCGTAAACATCATGGTTTCACATAAATTATTGAGGCCGTTGACCTCTCTTCCGTTATCATCCCAATAAAACTTCTCACACTCATGACATCCCATTAATGGTCTAGTCCGGGCAGATCTCGTCACTTTCACATCGTCAATGAAGCTTATATCTTCACCCAAACAAAATGGACATCTTATTTCTCTAATTACCCCGCCCTTAGTTTTTGAAATTCAAATCTTATATCTAGCTATGTCTGGATGATATCCTTCCTTTTCCAAATATCTGCACAGGTACATTAGTTGTCCCATCTTTTCTCCTTTAACCACGTATTCATCTTAAGATAGCGGGGGCCGCCGGAAAAGGGCGCCTTGGATTTTAAGGAGAATCTTTCATATTCGAATGGGCTCTGGGATTATGCATTTTGCTTTAAAAAGTATCCTTTGGGGCGGCCCCCGATTTTATGCTTTTTTTGTTACTCCTTTTCGATTTTTTTTATATCAATAATTTTACAGTTCAAAAATCATGCCAAACCCTGAATTGCCCAGCTTATATGAATTTATTTCTTTTAAAAAGAAAGAGTTATCTCATTATTGCGATAAAAGGATTCTTTTAAGATTTATTTAATTAGACTTAAAATGAGACATCTTTTAAACCATCAATCTGTCCAGGGATGAGATGCGAGAATCGCAGTTTACTCCTTATCCTGAGCGAATTTTACGAAATAAAGTAAAGGTGAGGTGATGTCTCATTATCTTTTAATATGTCTCATTTTTTTATGAGACAGTCAGGAATAACAAGCCTGTTTTCCTTAACCTCTGAGGATTCACATTAATATAAACAACAAAATAGATTAATCTAGCCTTAAAATATGCTTAAAAATGTATCATTAAAAAATCTATATGAAACACTTCAATCTTGGACTTCTCAATCTTCTTTATAGTCTTATCCATTTATTTTCAAATAATTAAAATAATTTGAATCTAACATTCTATCTTTTGGCATAAATATTGCTCTAAAAAATTGAGTTAAATATACTGCCTGCGTTCAAGTGGCAGAAAAGATAAAATACTTAGCAAAGGAATACATAATAAAATAGCAAAGACTATGCCTGCTAAGTAAAGGCAAAAAAACATCTCCTGAGGATCAAGCGGACCTGAAGAAAATAACATCCTCGAGAAAGGATTTAGCTCTAATGAAATGGGGACGATGGGTTTTTAATCCAGAAACTTTTTCTCTAACAACAGAAATTGTAAATGAAAGGAAAATTTTCTCCTTGCCCCTTTCTCGATTTAATTCCGTTTCTGAAATTCTAGACTGGATCGTTATAATCCACGATAAAACTTGGACTACAAATAAAGATATCGGAGATTTGTTTGAGGCTCTCAACGACTTGCTCGATTTTCAAAGCAACTTCTCGAGCATTCGTAAAGAAATCTATAATAAGAATGAAGATTACGCCAAAGTAATTATTGAACGCAGATTGCGATTAAATGAAAGAAATAACTATAAAAAAACTTTATAAAAGAAAAGGGGGTATCATGAAAGACTCAATATGTCCAATTTGCTGGAATGAATATGTCAGGCTAATCTGCGATGCAAAAGTAGAAAACAAAAAAAATAAAAGAGCACTGATGGAATGTGATTGTTGTGAAAAGTATTATTGGCAAGACACAAGAGAAATAGTATCGGGCATATCAGATTTCTGTGAAACGCTGCGCTCTGAACCTGAAAAATGTGATGAAAGCATAAGGAATGCAAAAATGTCGAGTAATTCAAATCACGATAAACGGAAAATGGAAGAGTTCGATCTGCTGTGTGGTTTCTGTTCTTCCAGAAAGCTTTTTTTGAATAATAATAGCCAAAGTTAAACCTCACCTAAAAATCTAATAGATTCATCTCAAAATAGGCCAGGTCAGGGAAAAGTAAATCACCCCCGTCTCATCTCTCCCTCCTCTTATTTCATAAAAGAATCCGAAAATACGGCTCATCGCGTGCTGTCACTTGCACTCCTTATAGAATCTGCAAAAAACTTGAAGAATTTCAATGCGATACGTAAACATATATTTGTTATTTGATGGAAGAAAAACCTTATTAAAGAGTACTAAAATCCGCTTTTTCAAGTCGATTCAACAGAATTCCAACAGCCCATGATATTTCTTTGAGCGTGAGGAAATGGAATTCGTTGATTTAAAACCCCTTTTTGTGTTAATAGAAAAGATGAAATAATAAATAATAAAAGGAGGTTTCATATGAGCATAAAAATCGGAATAAATGGATTCGGACGCATCGGCAGAAATTTCTATCGAGCCTGTTATCAGGACCCTGACCTCGAGATAGTAGCCGCTAATGATATCGCAGATTCTAAAACTCTGGCTCATCTGCTGAAATACGACTCTGTCCTGGGGATTTTAGAGGCAGATATTCAACCCTCAGAAGACGCAATAATAGTCAATGATAAAAAAATAAAAGTCCTAGCCGAGAGAGACCCAGGCAATCTCCCCTGGAAAGAGCTGGGGGTCACAGTCGTTATCGAAGCCACTGGTTTATTCAGGAAAAGGCCAGATGCAGCCAAGCATATCGAACAAGGCGGGGCGGAAAAAGTCATTATCTCAGCTCCAGCAACAGAGCCTGACTTGACTGTTGTTTTGGGAGTCAATGAAGAAATATACGATCCCGAAAACCACCACATCATCTCTAATGCCTCCTGCACAACCAACTGTTTAGCTCCTGTTGTCAAGGTGCTCCACCAGGAATTCGCTATTGAAAAGGCTTTCATGACAACCATTCATGCGTACACAAATGATCAAGCACTGCTCGATATGCCCCATAAGGACCTCCGTCGGGCCCGGGCAGCCGCTGTTTCCCAGATTCCGACCACTACTGGAGCTGCGAAAGCCGTAGGAATTGTCATCCCAGAGCTCGAAGGTAAAATCGACGGCATAGCCATAAGAGTTCCAACAGCAAATGTATCTGTCGTGGATTTGGTTGCGCTCTTAAACGGGAACGCCACAGCGGAACAAGTCAACGAAGCATTCAAGAAGGCTTCAGAAGGAAATCTGAAGGGAATCCTTCAGTATACTGATGAACCTCTTGTCTCTGTTGATTTCATGGCTAATCCTCATTCTGCCATCGTGGATGCTCCTTTCACAAGAATAACAGATGAGAACCTGGTGAAAGTGCTTGCGTGGTATGATAACGAATGGGGTTATTCCTGCCGGATGAAGGATCTGATCAAATACATCTATCGATAAACAGGTCCATGCTCTCTGTAAAAGATCTGGATTTGAAGGGAAAAGGAGTTTTTCTCCGGGTGGATTTCAATGTTCCCTTGGATGAAGAAAGAAATATCAGAGATGACACCCGCATTAAAGCGGCTTTACCTACCATAAATTATCTCCTCGAGCAGCAGGCAAAAGTCACAGTTGCCTCCCACCTGGGCCGCCCTAAAGGAAAATACGTCCCCGAACTCAGTCTTAAACCTGTGGCTGAGAGGCTGTCAGAATTAATCTCTCAAAAGGTCATTCTCGCTCCCGATGTTATCGGAGAAGAGGTCTTAAAGTTAAAGAGAGACCTTCAAGAAGGTCAGGTCCTTCTTCTTGAAAACCTCAGGTTTCATCCAGAAGAAACAGCGAATGATCCCGCTTTTGCCCAGCTTCTAGCTCAAGAAGTCGACTATTACGTCAATGATGCTTTCGGTGCATGCCACCGGGCACATGCTTCAGTTGGAGCTATTACCCGGTACACTAGGAAATCAGCCGCAGGCTTTCTAGTCATAAAAGAGGTTGAATATTTGAGCAAGGCCATCCATTCTCCCCAAACACCTTATGTCGCAATCCTTGGAGGGGCAAAAGTCTCGGACAAGATTCCAGTTATCGAGAACCTTTCAAACAAAGCCGACAGCATCCTCATCGGCGGAGCTATGGCCTACACTTTCTTCAGGGCTCAGGGATTCGATGTAGGACATTCTCTCGTCGAAGAAGACAAAATAGACCTTGCACTCAAGATCTTAGATGACACCGCGGGAAAGAAAGCCAATTTCTATCTTCCCACCGACCATATCGTGGCCTTTGCAGCGGAGCCAGAGGCAGAGAGTCAAATAAAAGACTCTTTTCCTATACCATCTGACCTGATGGGACTCGACATCGGACCAAAGACTGTGGAGACATATTCAGAAATTATCTCACAAGCGCAGACAATTTTCTGGAACGGGCCTATGGGTGTTTTTGAAATCGACAAATTCTCCGAAGGCACAATAAAGATTGCCAAGGCTATAGCAGGTTCTGAAGCCCTCTCAATCGTGGGAGGAGGAGACTCAGTCGCAGCCGTTTACAAAGCAGGAATCAGTGAAAAAATTTCCCATATATCAACAGGAGGAGGAGCATCTTTGGAATTCATTGCCAATGAAACGCTCCCCGGTATTGAAGCATTAACGGAGTAAAAAAAATGAATATAGATAACCAAAAGCCATTTATTGCCGGAAACTGGAAATTGCATAAAACAATTCCAGCGGCAATAGAGCTTGTAAAAGCCCTCGATGAAGCTATCATGGAACTGGCAGATGCTGAAATCGTTGTCATCCCTCCCTTTACTGCACTGAGTGAAGTAGGCAAGACACTTCAGGGAAGCACTATAAAGATCGGCGCTCAGAATATTTTCTGGGAGGAGAAGGGAGCCTTCACAGGCGAAGTCTCTGCGCCTATGCTTAAAGATGCAGGCTGTCAGTATGCTGTCATCGGTCATTCAGAAAGGCGCCAGTTTTTTGGCGAAACAGACGAAACTGTTAACAAAAAAATCAAAGCCGCTTTAACCCACGCGCTCACACCCATCGTCTGTATCGGCGAGTCACTGGAAGAGAGAGAAAAAGGAGAGACTATAGACAAGGTTGATTCCCAGATCAAGGCTGGATTGGACGGACTGGGGAAAGAGGAAATGAGTGAGATCATAATAGCCTATGAGCCTATCTGGGCTATCGGGACAGGCCTGACTGCTACACCTGCACAAGCAGAGGAAGTCCACAGCTTCATAAGAGAGAAACTAACAGAAAAATATGGAAATGAAACAGCTACCTGTGCTATAATTCTCTACGGCGGTTCGGTGAAGCCGGACAACACATATTCTCTGTTAAAAGAACAAAATATAAACGGAGCACTGGTTGGAGGAGCTTCACTCGAAGCTGATTCTTTTATTCAAATTGCAAAAGAAAGTATAAAGGCTTACAAGGAAAAATGAGCGAATTTATCACAGCAATTCACATTATAGTCTGCATTGTGCTAATCATAGCGGTTCTTCTTCAATCTGGTAAGTCCGCTGACCTCGCGGGTGCCTTTGGCGGTGCTGGAAGCCAGACTGTCTTTGGACCTCGGGGAGCGGCAACTTTTCTTTCCAAGATAACTACGATTTCTGCAGTCCTCTTTATGCTGACTTCGCTGGGGCTCTGGATGCTATCTGCTAAAGGAACCGGATCCGTTGTAGGAGGAGAAGAAGCTCCGGCAGCAACTGAAACAAAAGCGGATACCGAAACAAAAAAAGAAGCTGCAACCCCAGAAGCTAAAGGTACAGAGCAGAAAAAGGAAGCTGCGGACCCAAAGCAGAAACAGGAAAAACAAAAGAAAAGCCCAGACACTAAGAAATAAGAACAAATCACCTCCCAAGCTTAAATGCCGAAGTGGTGGAATTGGTAGACACGCTAGCTTGAGGGGCTAGTTCCTGATATTCGGGAGTAGGGGTTCGAGTCCCCTCTTCGGCATTATCCTCTCTTTATCTTCAACTACTTATAGAAATCCTTACAAATTTTACGAATTTGATGCTAGCTAAAAAGAGTACGGTCTAACAGACGGAACACTTGCAAACAGCCATTCTACTCTCTTTATATATCCATGTTCGCTGGTTCGTAATATTCTTTGGGATTCTTACAGGATGGACACTTTGGCGGAGGCTCGGTTCCCTCGACAATGTAGCCACAAATGCTGCACTTCCATTTAATCGGCTGTTCTCTCTTGAATACCGTTCCATTCTGAACCATTTCCAGTAGCCTTTTGTAGCGTTCTCTGTGATTCTGTTCGATTTTGCCAATCTGTTTGAACAATAGAGCAGCCTCGGTGTTCCCCTCTTCTTCGGCTTCTTGGGCAAACTGAGGATACATCTCGACTGTTTCATAATGCTCACCACTGATAGCAGCCTTCAGGTTTTCATCCGTGGTTCCAATGCCATTGAGAAGCTTAAAATGGTCTTTCGCATGTTTCATCTCATTAAAGGCGGTTTCCTCGAAAATCTTAGCAATGTAGTGATACCCCTCTTTTCTCGCCACCTCAGCAAAGAATGTATATTTGTTCCTTGCTTGAGACTCGCCTGCAAAGGAAGCCTTGATGTTTTTTTCAGTTTTACTCATTTTGTTTTCTCCTTTTATATATTATTTTATTTCAAAATTTTGTTGCAATTCACGAACTCTTCTTTTTCTTCCTGCATTGCTTGCATAAACCATTCAAGACAACCCTCTTGGTAAACACTGTGAAGTTATCTTGAATTTGATTAGGAATCCCCAGGTTGTCGTATTCCTCGCTGTAAAAGTCTATGATTCTTCCACAATCCACACAGTGAAAATGATGATGGTTATCCAAGATCGCATCGAAATGCCTCGGTCCCTCCTTAGTTTTGATGACATCGACAAGACCAATCTCAGCAAATGTCAAAAGCGTCCTGTTCACAGTATCGTAGGAGATATTGGGGAACTTTTTTCTTACGAGTTGGTACATTTCATCGGCTGTAGGATGATTTTTGGACTGGATGAGTTCGCTGTAGACGGCACAACGCTGGGGAGTAATTTTAAGGCCGGAATTTTTACAATGCGCTATAAATTGATCCATACAATCAGGATATTTTATGTTTTGCATATAATTATTAAATAGGAATAATTACTATTTGTCAAGCACTATTTTTTTATTTCTTTCTATGAATCTCTTTCAAGGACTTTACATTGCCTCTTCAGTATTACATCTAACGATATCTTAACATTGATTCTTATCAGCGCTCTTTTTTTAAAGGCTTATGGAATTTTTGGCTAGAATAGGTTTCCAATTGTTGAAATTTCTGTTTATAATTAGCGCCATAACATAATGTAAAAAGAGGATGTTCAAATGAAAATTCATAATAAAATTGTCCCCTATCAAGAAGCCCTCGCAGCGCAAGAGGTTATCTCTGACAAGGTGCATCGTACTCCCATTGTCAGTTCAACGTATCTAGGCAAACTCACTCATACAAATCTTTATTTGAAGTTGGAATTATTCCAAAAAACAGGTTCCTTCAAACCCCGTGGAGTCCTTAATAAGCTGCATCACCTGGATTCAGAGTACAGGAAAAAAGGTGTGATCTCAATTTCTGCCGGAAACCATGCCCAGGCTTTGGCGTGGGTAGCAGCACAATTAGATATTCCATCGACCATTGTCATGCCTTCTGGCAGTCTGCGCAGCAAAATCGAGGCAACCCAAGGATATGGCGGCGAAGTGATACTGACAGAAGACAACTTGCTGGAGACGTGCTTGAAAATCCAAAAAGAGCGTGATCTAACATTAATTCACCCTTTTGACGATCCCGAAATCATTGCTGGGCAAGGAACAATCGGCATAGAGATCATAGAAGACCTTCCCGACGTTGATGTAGTTATGGTTGGCATTGGTGGAGGAGGACTGATATCTGGAATAGCGATGACGCTGAAAGAACAAAAGCCAAAGGTTAGAGTTATCGGGATCGAGCCGGAAGGTGCTTCAGCCATGAGTCAGAGTCTGCAACGCGGTGAACCGGTACATTTAGAGCGAGTCGATACGATTGCCGATGGTCTGTCAGCGCCTTTTGCTGGTCAACTCACCTTGGCTCATGTGCAGGCATATGTGGATGATGTTGTGATCGTGTCTGATCAGGAGATTGTGGAGGCCATGAAGTTGATCTTGGAAAGGTGCAAGGTCACGGCTGAACCTGCTGCTGCCTCCACCTTGGCTGCTTTATTATCGGGCAAAGTCAGCATTTCTCATGGGGCCAAGGTGCTCTGCGTATTGAGCGGTGGAAACATTGACCAAAAAAGCTTGAAATCCCTTCTCTAAACAGTGCAAAATATTAACTTGCACAGGAATGACCTATTTTTTTTTAATTTTCTTTGAGAAAACGAGCTTTACAAACTGAACTGGAGAGCAGGAACGAATCATGTTCAACCTAAATGTTGTTTTATTTGAACCTGAAATCCCGCAAAACACAGGCAATATTGTACGAACCTGTGCGGCTGTTGGAGCAAGACTCCATCTGATAAAACCTCTGGGCTTTTCAGTCAGGGATAGATATCTTAAGCGAGCCGGGCTGGATTATTGGCAAATGGTAGAGATCGAGTATTATGACAATATTAGCGAGTTTATTAACAAGAATATCGGCGGGAATTTCATCTTCATCACTAAGAAAGCTTCTCAGCCCTATGATAAGATTGACTTCTCTGGCAATGTTTTCCTGGTTTTTGGAAAAGAGACGGCTGGATTACCAGAAAACATTCTGAACGAATTTTGGGACAGGTGCTACAGGATTCCCATGAAATCAGATGCTCGCTCGCTCAATATTTCCAATGCTGTCGCTATAGTCGTATACGAAGCCCTCAAACAGAATGGATTTTCAGGTCTGAAGCTTCAAGAGAGTAACGATTAGAGCTGAGCAATCCAAGATTCATCTTCAGATTGAGCATTGAAACGGTCAGAAAGAACTTTTGGCTTGACATTTACGTAAATATTAAATAGACATAATTTGATATGAAACCAGGGATCTATTCGACAAAAGAGGCGCCTTTATCTATCCAATATAATCATGGAATTAAATAAAAAGTTACTTAAGGAGGTCAAATGAAACAAAATCTCAAATCCTTATTAGTTGCAGCTTTATGTATCGCTGTGCTGGTTTTATTCTTCTTTCAAAATCACGCTATTGCTCAGGATAAGGTCAAAAAAATCGATGAGTTCGTACAGATTCATCATGATTACGGGATATTCAGCGGTACAGTCCTCGTCGCTTGGAAGGGTAAGGTCATATTCAAAAAAGGATATGGCATGGCAAATATTGAATGGAATATCCACAATAAGCCTAATACTAAATTCAGGATCGGCTCAATCACCAAACAGTTCACCTCAATGCTGATCATGCAGTTAGTCGAAAAGGGTAAGATTGATTTGGAAGGGAAGCTCGTCGACTACTTGCCCTATTACCGCAAAGATACAGGTGAAAAGGTTACTATCCACCAATTATTGACTCATATGTCTGGCATACCGAGTTATACAAGCATGCCGAACTTTTTCGAAGAAATTAGCCGTGATCCTTATCCTGTCAAGGAATTCATCCAAAAATACTGTAGCGGAGATCTGGAATTCGAGCCGGGTGCTAAATTTAGCTACAATAACTCTGGTTATTTCATTTTGGGGGCAGTCATTGAAGAAGTTACTGGTAAAACCTATGAAGAGGTTTTAAAGGAAAAGATTCTTGATCCGCTGGGGATGAAAGGGACAGGTTACGACCATCATGACACCATTATAAAAAACCGGGCGACAGGATACCGAAAGACCCTAGATGGATATGAAAATTCGCCCTATCTGGACATGTCCCTTCCTTATGCAGCCGGATCCCTGTATTCTACTGTAGAAGACCTCTATCTGTGGGACCAAGCTCTGTATACAGAAAAACTCCTCTCAAAAAAAATGAAAGACCTGATGTTTAAGGTATATTCCTCTGCACGTGGACAAGGTTATGGTTATGGGTGGTTCATCGGAGAAAAGAAACTACCAGAGTCGGAAGAGAAATTAAACAAAATCTCACACGGCGGGGGGATCAATGGATTTAACACCCTAATAGAGAGGTATATCGACGATAGACATCTAGTTGTCCTGTTCAACAACGCCCCCAGGGCTCCTCTGGGACGCATGAGCGATGCAATCATAAAAATTCTTTATGATAAGCCGTACGAAAAAAACCTTCCAAAAAAATCAATTGCAGAAGTGATTTACAAAACATATAAGGGAAAAGGTGTAGAAGCCGCTATTAAACAATATCAAGAACTCAAAGAAAAGCATCCCAAAGAGTACAATTTCGCGCCGAATGAAATTAATATGTTAGGCTATTATCTGCTTGATCGGAAGAAAAACATTAAGGATGCCATTGAAATTCTTAAATTCAACGTAAAAGTTAACCCAAAGTATGCGAATGGCTACGACAGCTTAGCTGAAGCTTATATGAAAAATGGAGATAAATTGCTTGCCATCAAAAATTACGCAAAGTCATTAGAGTTGAATCCCAAAAATACGGGTGCCGTTGATAAATTGAAGGAGCTTATGAAAGAAAAATAGGCAATTAGCAGGCCTAATAGTACTCGTTTCAAGGATAATCCAAATAAATCACTTTCTGTCAGAAAGAGTCTTCATGAATTTTATGATGAGCTCTTCTTCTATCTCTGTCAATCCAAGATCACCCATCTCATCTACGTTGACATTCTCACTAACTTCAGGTGGAGGCCAGTCTGCACCCTCCTTATCTCTGGTATTGTAAAAGTGAACGACATCTTTGAGAGTCTTAAAAAAACCGTTATGCATGAAAGCTTTGACGAATCCCTCGTTCGGCCTAAGGTCTACGTTACGTAGTGTGGGCACTTTTTGTTTACCATAATTCTCAGCTGCGTACTTGGCGTACTTTTCAGTTCCTTCCAGAAAGCCTCCAAGACCCTTGTCGACCCAATCCTTGCCGTCTGGATTCCATTTTTCTGGCATACTACAGAAGGGGTTTTCTGGATTTTTTGGGACGCCCAGATTATCGTAAGTAAAATCTGTAAACAAAGGGGGATTGTTGTTCTCTGAAGTCAACACATGACAATCAGCACATTTGCCTTTGGTATTGAAAAGCATCAGACCTTCAAGTTCTTCATCACCAAGCCCTAAGTTTTTATAGTCTGTCCAGTTGGATTCCTCGATAAAATCCACTTCAAGGCCCTTGGATTTGGCATTCCGCCAGAAATCATCAAACTTGGAATTAAATGGATTCACCTCAGCCGATCTCTCGAAAGCCGCAATGGAACGGGCAATCCGTTCGTAGGTACCCTCTATATCTTTCTCCCAATCAAGAGAGCCTTTTCCCCATAGCTTCTCAAATAGATCAGCATAATGGGAATCTTTTATTTTAAGGATTATGTTTTTTTTATCCGGGTTGTTCTGTTCGAGAGGGTTAAGAAAAGGTCCCATGGCCTGCTCAGCAAGCGGATCTCCCAATTCTTCCCCAGATGCTCTTCCATCCCAAAACATACCTCCGACAAAAGTTCCCTCCTCATCCTGATGCAAAGGAGGACTATCACCGGCATAAGAAGCTGTTGGCGGCTTGCGGTTTCCAAAGCGGCCATGTACTGCCCCCTCATAAATGGCCACCGACTTGTTAACAGCCGAATCAGGGCCCGCCCAGCCGGCTGCAGGACTGTGGCACGCACTACAGGCCTGTCCCTCGGGAGTGGAAAGATTTGAATCAAAAAACAGGCTTTTTCCCAATTCTTCTTTTGGTGTAAGCTCTGACTTCGCTATTTCTGTTGAAGGTTCAGCTTCTTCTCTAGCCTGCTTGCATGATGTTGTGATGAAAAACGGTAAAATAATTAATATTGACACTGCTCCAATACCTCTTAATATCTTTCTCATGAGAGCTCCTCCTTTTTTTTAGAATGATCATAAAATTTCCTGTCTCACTAAATACTACAAATTTAATAGTCATTATAGAAATAAAAGTCGATTTTATCAATTAGATGCCTGCCAATTTTTCCTTTTTTCATATGGTGCTTGAGAATTATTGTAAAAAATGAGATAAGGTTTTCATTATGAAAGAAATCCAACCTGATTATTCAAACCTGACAAAAAGAATCGATCTGGACACTCCGCTGATTGGCTTGTACGACGCGCCTGATCTGAAACCATATGAACCTTTGGTCAAGCCAAAACAAGGGGACTGTGTTTTTTCTTTCTACAAAAATTGGAAAGAAGGCGAAACTCTTCATATCACAAAGGAGCACTATGGCTGCGGCGGCGCGGGTCGCTGGATGTGCAGGATAGAGACAAGACCGAGGGAAGATTTCATCAAATTCTTGGTCGATGATGAAGGACTGAAGGCATCCTATGAGCTTATGGAAAAATGGATCGATTCCTCAAGACCTTACCAGGCAACATATCCCCATATCCTTATCGGACCATTAAAGAAAGACCAATGGGATTACGCAAAGAGCGTGACTTTCTTCGTCAATCCTGACCAGCTAAGCACTCTCATGATAGGAGCCCAATATAAAAGCTCTCCAGAAGACGCAACTCCCGTGATTGCACCATTCGGTTCAGGTTGTATGAAGCTTCTTCCGTTCAAGAATCTGAACAATCCACAGGCCGCAATAGGGGCGACAGACATCGCCATGCGCAAGTATCTTTCCCCAGATATTCTCACACTCACTGTCACAAAACCAATGTTCAAACAGCTCTGCGAGTTAGATGAACGGAGTTTCCTTTACAAAGGCTTTTTGCAGAATCTGAGAAAGGCGCGCGGACTGCCTGAGCTATAGGATCTACCAGCAATCCAGATAGGCTGCCTCCTACTACGGCATTTGTTTTGAATTTCATCAATCCAATTTTTGGTTTTATAAGAGAGTATACAGATGTACCGAAATAAAAATCAATTCTCTATAAACATACCCGGAATACTTTTTGACATTTTCTCAATCTTGATGTAAGAAATCAAGAATGTTTATGATTACTCCTCTCAAGAAGGCAGTTATAATTTCTTTATTTCTACTTTTGATAGTACAGAATATTCATGCAAAAGAGGAAAAGGAAGAAAACGATAAAAAACAAAAATCGTATTCTTCATCGACCAGCTTTTCTTTTTTGATGACATCAGGTAATACCCAAGAGCTTACTTTGGGTTTTGACACAGAACAAAACCTGAAATTTAAAAAAGATCAGATTCAATTTAAAGGTAGTGTTATTTATTCAGAGAGCGAAGGCTCAAAAGATACAGAGGTCTACTACAGCCATATTGAATATAAGCGCACTTTTTCTTCAAAAGCTTATCTCCTTGGTACCGGACGATTTGAAAGAAATGTGCAGTCCGGATACAACTACCGGTTTGCACTCTCGATAGGGGCAGGATACGCCTGGACAAAATCAAAAAAAATTGAATTCTCTTCAGAAGCAGCCTTTGGCTGGAGCAAAGAAAACAATATAAAAAAGACAAGAGATGAAACAGTTTTGTTATCCTTCGCTTCCTGTTCGGTTTCCAGCCAATTGAAAATTGGTCTTTCCGATACTTCTGAATTTATTTTTCAAGAAATATTTTTTCTCAACCTCGAAAACACAAATGACTATCGTCTCTCTTCTCTAGCCTCTCTTGCAGCTAATATCAGCAGCTATCTTGCTCTGAAAATAAGCTATCAGCTCAAGTATAATCATCGTTCGGTTCCCGGATTTAAAAATACGGATCAATATTTTATCAGCTCTTTAGTCTTTAACTACTGATGGCAATTTTTAAACATATTTCTTTTCCAATCCTGTAATCATCAGGGCGATGCCAGCAGCTCTTATCAAGAGAAAAGATATGAGAATCGCAAGCAGAGTGGGAAAGAGAAAATATAGGCTGCTCATCTTATCTGGCTCCCGAAGCTTTGTTTTTTATTAATTTTTATCTATTATGATTTTTATTTGAAGGTAAATATATAAAAAAAATCGAAATTTACTGAATTAGAATTTTAGTATACATTAATTATCAATTTAAGGTCAGGTATAAAAGGAAAAAATATTTTGAGAAGAGGAGGATAAAGAAAACTATGATTAAGCAAAAATTTTCCAAAATTTTCAGAAAGTATTTCATTACTGGAATGATTGTTATTATTCCCTTGTGGGTCACAATAATTGTCATCAAGGCCTTAGTTAATATGCTGGATGGGACATTTGATCTTTTCCCACCTGTCATTCACCCAAGAACATACATTCCATTTTTTGGAATTGAGCTCCTCATAGCGGTTCTCATAATAATCATTGTGGGAATAATAACCAGTAACTTTATAGGGAAAAAATTTGTTAGCCTCGGCGAAACAATCCTGGCGAAGATACCTGTAGTCAAAACAATTTATCAGGGAGTTAAGCAGCTCACAACAGGCATCTTGAGTGAAAAAAAGATGTTCTCCCGGGTTGTGCTTCTGGAGTTTCCGATAAAAGGCTTATTTTTCGTCGGATTTGTCACAGGAGAGGGTTCACATATTATTCCGGGCAACGGAGGCAGGAAAATGCTGAAAATATTTATCCCGACTACCCCTAACCCGACTTCGGGATTCTTTTGCATAGCCGCAGAAGAAGAGGTCAGGTATCTTGACATTAGTGTAGATGAAGCCTTCAAACTAATAATCTCCGCCGGGTTTTCATGATTAACAATTGTAGAAAACTATATCATTAAAATATAATATAGACCTTCAAAATCGTTTAGCAGCGTAAAGTCATATTAGCAGAGAGGCTGAAAAGTTAAGACTTCGGGAAAATGAGAAAAAGGAGACTATCGAGATGAACGTAGAATCAGTTTTTGGCTCTGAGATATTCACATGGATAATCATTCCGCTTCTTATATTTTTAGCGCGCATTGCTGATGTGACCCTCGGAACCATGCGAATCGTGTTCATATCTAAACAATTAAAATATCTTGCACCCTTAGTTGGTTTTTTCGAAGTCATTATCTGGCTTCTTGCTATCCGGCAGATAATGCAAAATTTGAATAATGTTGCTTGTTATATCGCCTATGGGGCTGGATTCGCTATAGGCACGTTGATTGGCATTCATATCGAATACAAGATGGCCATAGGGAGTTCAATCATCCGGATAATCACAAAAAAAGATGCGACAGAATTGATAGGCCATCTCCGGTCCAAAGGCTATGGAGTTACGAGCATGGATGCAGAAGGCTCAGAGGGAAAAGTCCATGTCATCTATATGACCATACGGCGTCAAGACTTCGAAAATATCGCCCAAATCATTAGGGAATTCAATCCCAATGCGTTTTATACGATGGAGGACATCCAGTTGGTGAGTAAAGGAGTATTCCCGATGAAAAAGCACTCGTTCTTAATAGCTCCTCTTCGAGGACCTTTCAAGTTTTGGAGAAAAGGGAAATAAACTACCTCTTTCCTCCGATAGCCATCTCAGTGACTTTAAAAGAAGGGCTGTTCAAACCTCCCCTGATATCAATATCATTGGCCATAACTTCGATGTTCTTCAGCAGTTCAAGGGCATTTCCGCCCAGTGTAATACCATCCACTGGAAAGGCAAGCTCTCCACCTTTTATCCAGAATCCAGAAGCACCACAGGAATAATTTCCAGTGGGAACATCTGTTCCAAGCCCTCTCAAGCCTGTGACGTAAAATCCGTTTTTTATGCCGGAAATGATCTTCTCTCTGTCAACGCTTCCATTTTGGACGACAATGTTTAAAAAATTGGCATAAGGCATGGAGCGATAACTACCTCTCTGAGCTATAGTGTTGACTTTAACACCAGCTTTTCGAGCAGTGATCGAATCATAGATGAACATCTTCAGGATTCCTTTGTCAATGAGGATGTTCTTTCTGGTTACCTTACCTTCTCCATCAAAAGGAGTAGACGCAACGTGTCTAGGGATGGTTGGATCATCTACGATAGTGATGAGCTTGGAAGCGATGGGCTTATTGAGATAGTCAGTAAGAAAAGTGGTCTTTTTGTAGACACTGTCTCCATTCATAGCCAGTAAAATTCCATACCAGAATGAACCTGAAGCGTAACGGTCATAGACAACAGGAGCTTTTTGAGTCTGAATAGGCTTTGCTCCTAGTTTCTCCACGGCTCTTTTCCCAGCTCTTCCAGCTACTTTTTCGATGGCATCCAGGTCTTTAAAGTATCTCTTTGAGCTTCCCCAGTATCCTGACTGCATGTCATTTCCTTCTCCAGCGATTACACCAACGCCGAAAAAAACACCTGTGCGTTTAGACGAAAGGGAAACACCTTTAGAATTAACAATAAAAATTTCGTATTCAGAATCTCCGCACCATCCTCCCTGTGATTTGGTAATCCTCTTATCATAGGCAAGGGCAATTCTTTCAACTTCTTTAGCTATTTTTATTTTCTTCTCATTCGGTATCTCAGAAATTGAAGGATCATGAAGATCTAAATCCTTAATCTTTCCTTTTTTAAAATCAGGGAGTCCATTCCAAGGTTTTGGGTCAGCAACAAGGGAAAGCTCGATAGTTTTTTTGGCGAATTCTTCAAGAGACTCCTTTGAGAAATCGGATGTAAAGGAAAATCCCAGCTTTTTTTCTTTAAAAACGGTTAAGCCAATCCCTTTGGAGGTCGATTGTTTGATTGTCTCTATATCACCGTTTCTTACATCCAGCTCGAAATCACGATTATTTCCAATATAAACCTCTGCTTCATCCGCCCCCAATTTTAAAGCCTTCTTGACTATTTGTTCTGCTAATGATTTATAACTCATCTTTGCCTCCCTTTATACCTTTGCGCCGCCGATGGTTATCTTGGAAACCTTCAGGGTCGGATTCCCGTCAGAACAAGGCTTCGCCTGCCCACTCTTGCCGCATGTTCCTCCTCCCCATATTTCCAGGTCTGGACCGACCATGACAATATTCTTCAAGACTTCTGGTCCGCTTCCCATGAGTTGGATTCCTTTTAGAGGCTTTGTAACCTTGCCATTTTCAATCAGGTATCCCTCAGGAACTGAAAACACAAATCTTCCTGTCACTGATGTGACATTCCCTCCGCCGATTCGAGATATATAAATCCCTTTCTTCACAGATTTCACTATATCTTCTGGATCGTCTTTTCCTGCCATGAGATAGGTATTAGTCATTCGTGGCAGGGGATAATGCTGGTAGGATTCTCTTCTTCCGTTTCCCGTTAATTTCTCCTTCATCAAGCCGGCATTCAGTCTATCGAAGATAAAGTTAATACACTTTCCGTTCTTGATAAGAACGGTATTTTGTGCAGGCGTTCCTTCATCATCCACATTAATGGTACCCCTTGCTCCGGGAACTGTTCCATCATCAGCTAAAGAAGTGATCTCTGAAGCTATCATTTTTTCCTTCTTATCCCAGAAACAGGATGTTTTTTTTCTGATCCCATCGCTTTCCAGGCTGTGACCTATCGCTTCATGGAAAAATGTCCCACAGTGCCCTTTGGCCATAACTATGGGATATTCCCCTGCTGGAGCATCTTCTGCGGGAAGCATTGCCATTGCCATCCTTCCTGCATCTTTCGCTAGCTCTTCGGCGACTTTTAAATCATAGTTCTCATAGCCAAGAGTTCCTCCCTTATAAGCATATCCACGGCTTCTTTTGTCACCTTCAATAGCGCTGATACTGACAATAAGCCTTGAAATTGTTTGCACATCCTCAACCCAATTTCCCGCTGAATTGGCAATAATGATTTTCTTGTTGATATCAGAGAAACCTACATTCACCTGGTTAACCTTTTTGTCGTAATCTCGGCCGACGGAATTCGCTTTCCAAAGGAGTTTGGCCTTATCTTGAGGAACAATGGTATCAGGTGAAACTTTCACCATGTAGTAAGATGGAACTTTGGAAGACTTTAATCCGACTGGTTTTCTCATTTCCTTTTCAGCAGCAATATAGCTCGCTATTTCGGCTGTCTGTTTCAACTTATCAAAACTCAAGTCATCACAATAGGCGTAGCCGGTTTTCTCCCCATGGAGAACTCGAATGCCAACTCCCATATCCACTCCTCTTCCAGCTCCATAGATCTTGTTTTCCTCAAGGGAGATTCGATTCCCGACATTGTACTCGACATAGACTTCAGTAAATTCTCCTCCCTTTTGAAGGCCAATCTCAATGAGTTTCTCGAGTGTTTCTTTGGAAAGATTGACTGCAGGATTCACATAAAAATCGGATGGGGGAGAAGAAAAAGAAAAAAGCTTCCAAACAGGCAGAGTGGCCATAACGGCTCCGCCTGTAACACCTTTTTTTAAAAACTTTCGCCGCGTGATGGGCTTGAAATAACTCTTCATTCACTACCTCCTAAAATATATATTTGGTCATCCCCTATTTATTAATTAATCCCTTTAAGTGATGGAAAGCCTAAAATTTTATCTTAGATAAAAATAAGATTTTATACAACAGTAAATGTCAACTCAATAAAAAAGGGGACAGTCCCCTTTTTTCTTCATAAAAGGGGCAAGGCTACTTTTTTCTGTGTAGGGATTTGATTCATCAAACCCACCTTTCTGTCATTGCGATGAACTAAGATGATTGCCACGCTTCGCTCGCAATGACAATAGAAAAAAGTAGCCTGCCCTCTTTTTTACTATCCCCTTTTCTTCCCTTTTCTTTTTCATGATATAATAAGTGGCTGATTACAAAAGCTGCTTAAGCCACCTATATCTAAGAAAGGAAATTTAAAGGAAAGTAGTTTCAAAATGAAGCTTGAAAAGTTATACAAAAAAATCGTAGAGATAGGAATCAAAAATGATCTAAGAGGCAAACAAGAGATCAATAAAATTTTAAAGGAAGAAAAGGAAAAATATAAAAAATTGAAAAAAGATAGTGATGAGGCTGAATATTATGATGAGGACAAATTATTCAATCCTTTTTCAGATACCAGGGTCTTGAACGGAGACTTGAATACAAACGTAAAAAAAGCGATAGTCGGCATAGATATGGAGGCAGGAGAAATACTCCTGGCGTACCTTTTAAATAAAGACATGGAACAGAAGATCGACCTCATCCTAGCCCATCACCCTGAAGGTTACGCTCTTGCACAACTACATGATGTCATGAAGCTGCAAGCTGACCTTCTAGCAAACTATGGAATCACGATCAGCGTAGCCGAACAAATCATGCAAGAGAGAATCAGCGAAATTGAAAGGCGCCTTTTACCTGTTAACCATAACAGGGCAGTTGATGTTGCTAGAGTACTAGGGATTCCAATGATGTGCGTCCACACTCCTGCGGATAACTGTGTTACAAATCACCTGAAAAAAACATTCGAGAAAGAAAAACCATATAAATTGAAAGACCTGATTAGCCTTTTAAAAAGCATTCCTGAATACAAAAAATCAGCCAAGCTGCAAGTTTCCCCTAAAATAGTGAGCGGGTTAGAGAATAACAAATGCGGAAAAATATCTGTTGATATGACGGGAGGTACGGAAGGATCGAAGGAAATCTTTGACAAATATGCCCAAAGTGGAGTGAGCACGCTCGTAGGGATGCATATAAGCGAAGGGCATCTAAAAAATGCAAAAAAAGCGAATCTAAACTTTGTTGTTGCTGGACATATATCAAGCGATGTCTTAGGCTTGAATCTCTTGTTTGACGAACTAGAAAAGGAAGAAAGGCTTGAATTTGTGAGCGTCTCGGGTTTTGAACGCATCAGAAGAAATAAATAGCCTTCTTACGAAAGAGTATTTACAAGGGTTTACAGCAATACTTAGGATTACTTCTTGGTATTGCCATAATTGCAGAACGTATCGTCAGGGATATTTGCAAACAGATAAGAATCACTTTTTTGAAGAAGGCGCTTTCCACATAAAAACAAAAGTCACTAAAAAGAAAAGGATACCTGCAAATATATACATCTTTCTAAATCCATAAAGATCTGAAACCCAGCCAAAAAACGCAGAGCCAAAGCCCATCCCGATATCAAAAAAAGTAAGGTAAAGGCTTATGGCCAAGCCCTTATTTTCTCTTCCCAAGATATCAATGATATAAGTGCTCAGGGCAGGAAATATCAGCCCTTGACCAAAGCCTCCGATAAAACCAGCTAAGATTAACATCCACAAGGACTGTATCTGCGAAATCAGGAATAAGTTAAAGCTGATGATACAGACAGCTGGTAGAATGACCTGTTTTCTCCCATATCGGTCAGAGAGATCGCCGATCCAAAGACGAGTCAGAATTGCAGCCCCTGCGAAGAAAACAAAAAAAGGCCCTATCCTCTCAAGGGGAACGGACTTTCCGAAAATAGCGATAAAATGGATAACAGCACCTCTAACTGAACCATGGGCAATCGGCAGCGCAGCAATCACAAGAATGGTAAAAAATGAAACGTTCAATAGGGCTTTGGGCTTATGGAAATGATTGGAATGATTCGGATCGACAACTTCTTTAGTCAGAGAGATACATAAAAAGGACCCAACAAGAAAGGCCAGGCTTGTATTAAAAAGAGCACCAAATCCAAATAGATTGATAACTTCCTCAGCAAGGAGAGGGCCTAAAGCACTAGAGAGAAGGCCAGCTACTCCGATTATCCCCATGGAATGAGCTAACCTTTGCACAGGAGCCAAATCAGAACAGATGGTCAGTGTAGCCGTCATGCTAATCCCCCATCCTATGCCTGTCAAAGCCCTCAGAACAACAGGTAAAACCCCCGCATTACTAATGAAGTGAAAACAAGGTAAAATTAAAATCAAGAAAGCAATTCCAAAAAGAGAGATTTTTTTTCGTCCTTGTATGTCGATCAAACGTCCGAAAAAAGGACGTATAAATATTGCCATAATACTGTGGATACCCATGATCAATCCAATCTGGCTTCTCGAAGGGCTAAACTGCTTAAGGAAAAGCGGAAAAAGGAAAAACAGGGTGACGCTCATGAATAAAAAGAAATAGCCAATCAATGCGACAATAAAGTGTCTATTCCAGATTGAAGTCATCTTCTCTTTGTTTTCCATGGTAGTTGTTGTAAACAAGCATTTAAACAGTGCAGTATATTACGTATGGGTGTAATTTTTCAAATCTACCATGTCATTGCGAGGAGTGAAGCGACGCGGCAATCTCAACTGGCTGATGTAGGGATCTGATTCATCAAGCCCACCGCTTATAAAGGGATGAAAGAAGGTGCTGGCTGTTTTTGGGTATGGGGAAAATAAGCAAAAAGGGGATAATGAAGGAGGGTTAAAACCTCGTCCAGCCAGCTCAACAAGGTTTGTTTTTATTATAACAAATCAATAGAAAAAAACAAGGCTTTTAAAGGTTTTTTTCGAAGTTTTTTCGCTACTTCTTTTTTGAAATCAGGATGAACCCTAATCCCTAAACGCTCCACTTTATCCAGGTGTTCCCAGGCCAACGAACACCTTTTTTGGTAGAAGAAAATCATAGCTAGATTATTATGGGCTTGAGCAAAATCAGGATTAATCTCAATTACTTTCTTATTATGATTATATCATAACAAAAAAGAGGACGGTTCTATTTTTTAGCCCTGCACCTGCTTTTTAGCCTAGATTTTCCATCAAATCTTTAAGCCGATCGAGTCCTCCTGATACATCGCTCTTCAAGTTAATTCGAAGAACTCGCCTGCCCCGCTGCTTGAGCGCTTGGTAGTCTCCTAAAGCCTGGGCCTTGATCAATGTATTGAATGAGTAATCGGTCTCAGGAATGGACAAATCAACAGAAGGCTCATCGACTAACTGAAGGAAAAGACCGATATTGGGTCCTCCCTTATGGAGCTGCCCCGTTGAATGCAAGAACCGTGGCCCATATCCCATTGTCGTCGTAATCTGCTTGTGCTTCAATAATCCAATGCGAATCTTCTGGAGTACTTCAGTCGTATCAACATTCGGAAAAAGATACGCTTGGAGAGTGATATAATCCCCGCCCTGTGCTTGTGCAATCCAGTTCTTCAAAGCCCCTGCTAAGCCTTCAGGTTCATCTACAGAAAATGCCTCCACAGCATCATCACTCTTTCCCTGAGAATCTTTTTTTCTTTCCATGGCATTGCGTGCAAGATCTTTAGCGAGCTGGACATCAGGCTGATTAAATGGATGTATCCCGAGGATAGAACCTGCAGAAGCAACTGCGACCTCCCAGCGGAAAATCTCCTGGCCTAAATCGTATTTATCTTTCAGGTAAATTAGCAATGTGGGATGCCCGGCTTCTTCAAGTTTTTTCAGCTTTTCTTCGTATCTGCCACTATCGCCCTCTAAGGAGAGACAAACAAAGAATCGGTCCTTGCCATATTCTTCCATAGAAGCTTGAGGCTCTCCCACGACAGGGATTATGCCCTTGCCATCCTTGCCAATGCTCTCAGCAATAAGCTGTTCCAACCAATCAGGGAAACTATCAAGAGATGGAGATGTTACAAACGTCAGCTTATCACGGCTTTTAGCAAGTTCTCCTAGAGCGGCACCCAAAATCAGGCTGGAAGCTTTATCTTCAGAAACAGAGAACGCCGTATTCTCATATGCTATCCTTGCTCTGTCAAGAAGCCTATGGATATCCGCTCCTATGAGGGCTGCTGGAACAAGCCCAAAATCCGTGAGCGCAGAGTACCGCCCTCCCACGTCAGGATTAGATTGAAAAACCATTCGAAAGTCTCTATCCTGCGCTAATTTCATAAGCGGTGTTTCAGGATCTGTGATAGCAACAAAGTGGTGCCCGGGTTTGTCAGTCAAAGAGCTCATCTCCTTCCAGAAGTAGCGAAACAGAGAAAGAGTTTCCAAAGTGGTGCCTGACTTGCTGGAGACAAGAAAAAGAGTACGAGACAAATCGACTTTTTCTTCCATGGAACGTATGGCTGAAGGATGCGTGCTATCAAGAACAAATAATCCGGGATGGCCAGGGGCATTACCGAAGGTTTTCTGAAAAACTTCAGATGCCAAGCTTGACCCTCCCATTCCTAATAGGACAACGCGGGATACTCCCTCTTCCTTAACTCCTCGGGCAAAAGTTTCAAAAGCCTCCAGCCTCTCTTGCATCACTTCAGGAAGTTCAAGCCAGCCCAAACGGTCTGTAATCTCAGGCTTGGGCTCAGGAAACCAAACTGTGTGATCCTTGGCCCTAAGCTTTTGGGAAAACTTTTGCTCCTTCCAGGATGCGAGTCTTTCTTCAACTTGGTCTTTATCTTTTCCCAGAAAAAGAATCTGTCTGTCTTTTTTTCCATGTATAAAGGTATGGCGCTTATCCTTTAATGGATTCATTCTCTATCTTCCTCATTAGGCAACGTATTTATCTTGCTCTTCAATATGTCTATTCTTCCTTTGATATCATCTGAACGAATGAGATAGGAGCCTGAAACAAACATATTGGCTCCGGCGTTATAGGCTTGAGCAATTGTATCAGGTTTTATGCCTCCATCTACCTCTATATCCAACTCAGGTCTCAATTTTCTCAACATACCTATCTTACCCATAGTTTCAGGCAAAAATTTACTGCCATAAAAACCCGGATGAACCGTCATTATCAGCACTTGATCAATATCATTTAAATAATCTCTAATTTGGTCCACCTCAGTCTCTGGATTCAAGGCAAAGGCGATTTTCTTCCCTCTGCTTTTAACAGACTCTATAATTTCCGTTGGACTCCCTACAGCCTCAAAATGAGCTATTATGACATCGACTTTTTCCCAATTTTCTTCCATCCACTTCTCTGGCTCTTGAACCATCAAATGGGCTTCAAACTTATATTTTCCTGCCGGCAGTCTAAAGTCAAAATCCAGAGAGTGATTGGGAACAAATTTCCCATCCATGATATCAAGCTGGAGTAGTTGGGCAGAATCCTTGATTTTAAAAAGAATATCATCCAGCTCTTCTTGAGTCTTGGCTATCACGGCAGGAATCATTATCTCTTTCATCTATCCTCCTCATAATCAGAGATTTTTTTTAGTCGCTTCCTATGTCTTTTCTTTTCGCTGAAAGGTGTATTCAACCAAACTGAAACAATCTTTTTTGCTTTTTCATAGGGAAAAAATCTTCCCCGCAAACCTAGGACATTCGTATTGTTATCAATCCTGGACATTCTTGCCGAATATGAATCATAAGCTGCCACAGCCCTTATTCCTTTCACCTTGTTTGCGGCGATTGTCATTCCTGTTCCTGTCCCGCATACCAGAATTCCCCTATAATCTTCTTTCCTATTTTTAGCAACTTTCTTAGCTACTTTTATGGCATAATCAGGATAATCAACTGATTCTAAAGAATCGGTTCCTAGGTCCTCGTACTCGATTTTCCTTCTCTCCAGGTATTTCTTCAGTCTCTCTTTTTGTTTGTATCCGGCATGATCAGAAGCAATTATAACTTTCATCTTGCCATCCCTTTCTTATTAAACTTGAATTATTCATAAGAACGTCTAGTGAATAACCCCGATCAATCAGTATCCCTTCTAATTCCCGACAAAGGCTATGTATATAATATAATACAGATTTAGACAAGCTGTATTTCTACTCAAACCTGTAAATAAATCCGCTAAAACTGGGTGCCCTATAATTTTCTATTAACTTTCTGATGGTTTTGACAAAAACTTCCTTGCTTTTCTTCAAGTTCCCGTTTAGGACTTCAACCGGTGTTGGCTCTTCTGCTACCCCGTTTGCATAATCTACCCCAAACCCAATAAGGGCACAGGGAATCTCTAATTCTCCTGCAAGGACTGCCTCTGGTCCTGCAGTCTGGCTGATGAATGATGCATAATTTTTCAGCATGGAAATCTCTGACTTCGAATTGAAACGAGGTCCATTGACATGCGCATAAACAGCTCGGGTTATGGGGTCGGGCGTTGCCTCAATTAGCTGTTGCCTTAACTCCTCAGAGAAAGGCTTATCAAAAATATAGTGACCGCGTCCCCTCTCTGCTATCTCATCATATACTGTGCAGGCTTCTCCTTTAGGCAGCCGGTTATCCGGAAAATATAGATCGTCAAATACAGCTAATCTTGCAAGAGGGACGGAGGGATCTAACACACCGCAAACTGTTGTAGAAATAAGAGCTTTTGTCTCCAACATTATCAAAGCCAGAAGATTTGCCCTATGATTGATCATATTGGGTAAAAAACTGTGGTTTTTTCCGTGTCTCGCAATAAAGACTATCTTCTTTCCGTCGATGATACCCCTTCTGACAGATGCATCTCCGAACTTTGTGTCTACAATTTCATCTCTTCCCTCTTCCAGCCCAGGAAAATCATAAAACCCTGTTCCTGATATTACTGCAAGATCAATCATTGAGATACTCCCTCCAATGAGTTTTGTTTTGATTCATTTTCTCAAATGCTCTAGTCTTCCTATTGCGGTCTCTTTTGAAGGCATCTTGAAATAGTCATCTTCTACACTAACATTCAACTCGATATTTTCAAAAATCACTTTTTGAGAGGTCTGGCCGTCCAGCTTCATTTCCACTGAATGGGCGAACAATATTCCTGCCACCTCTTTGTAGCCATCATAAAATGTTTCCCCTACCATTTCATCGCCTTGAAAACTGGTCTTTGCACTAGATTTCAATTCCAGAAAGGTTTTTGTGTCTAAATAATAATTAACGACATATGCGTCCTTTAAAGTCACTTTCAGGTTGTAAGCTTCTGTGCCTTCGATATCTTCTTTTCCGATGAGTTCAACCTTATGCCCTTTCTTCTTATAATCAATCAGATGTCCATCAAAATCAGCCTCCCTTTCCATCTCTTCTGCATCACTCTCGGGCATCACATCTGTTTCCAGATATCCCGATTGTATGGGCATTGTCTGCCAAGCCGTTTCACCATCAAATGCGCGAACAACCACCATACCCATGACTTCAATATCCATCCGGATTAGATTGGGGCGTTTTGCGATAATAGTAATCGGCACCTCTTCAATGCCCATGGGTGGCATTGAAAATCTCCCGGTCAATTTTATTGTTTTAATAGACTTAAACTTCTTTAAGCCGCCCTTCGCATCCATATTCTTCTTGATAATCTCATCAGCAGTCTGAGCCGATGCATAAACACTGAAAAGAAAACCCAATGCCAGTGTGAATAATAGAATTTTGCGTTTCATAATACCTCCTTTAGATTTTGATACGAATATCATAGTGATCCGTTTATAACCTGTCAGTACCGCCCACACAAATAAGCCAGGACAATACGAAAAACAATGTCCTCTTTATAATTATTGCTCAGAGTAAATTTTATAATTGACCAAAACCCCCCGATTTTTTAGTTCTTCTATGAATGGCTCAAACAATTCAGCATGAAAAATCTCTTCGGGAAAAAGACTTCCTCTTTTTTTGAGCCGCCCGGAGTCGATCATTTGAGCGGCAATGGAAGCAGGAAAACTCGTCGTTCTCGCCATGGATGTACAATTTCTCTTCGAATCGTAGTAGTCTATCATTTCGAAGATATGGGTCGTAAACTTCCCTCGTTTCTTTCCAGACACAACAACCCTCATCAAAGTCACATCTTTTTCTTTGCCGAGTCTCATTTTTGAATCCAACACAGCTCCAAGGACTTCCCGAGGGATAATCTTTTGATTTCGGAGTCGAATGGGCCGATCGGAAAACAACCCACATTCTTTCAGAGTTTTGATGCCATCGGCATGACCTCTATAGCGGATCGTCTTCTCAGCAAGCTCACCTCTGATTTTTCCCTTCATTGTATAAACAAGAGAATTCAAACCGTCTGTATAAAAACATTCCATCTCTTCGAAAGAAGGAGGGAACTCAATGGATTCAATCCCGGATAGAGCGGGAACCTCTGTTATCTTCCCCTTTTTAAAAATCGGCACTTTTCTTTCGTATAAACCTAAAAGACTATCGACTGCATAAACAATCCTGTAATTTAATGGGGGTCTGGGGGTAACAGGATTCCCTCCCACATAGATAATAGCCTTATCTGCATCATCCAGGAGATGGACTGCCCTTCCAACACAGATGTTTGTAATCCCAGGAGATACCCCGAGTCCAGAGATAAGGGTAATTCGCTTTTTAATCGCCTTAGCATTATATCCGCGCCGCTCTAAAGGCCACTCCCCTACTAAATCCACAAAATGTACGCCTTTTCGAACCGCCTCTTCTAGCACTAAAAGACTCTGTTTGTGAAGAAGAGCGCACAGAACCACATCCTTGCCCTCAAAAATCTCCTCTCTCTGCCTTTTGTCTTCCACGTCTCTTTGAAGAGGAAAGAGTCTTTTGTTTTTTATGAAATCTTCGGCTTGTCTGAGCTGTTTTGAATTGATATCTGCTAGAGTTACTTTACTTCGGCTGTCAGCCTCTACGAGGTCTTTTGCTAATAGGACTCCCATCTTCCCCGCACCCAAAACAAGAAAATGGCTCATTCTACCCTCCTAAAATATTCCCAACGTTAAATAGATAGCCGAGGCTATTAGTGCCACTACTATCGCATAGGGGATCTGGGTTTTTACATGGTCCATATGGTCGCAGGCACTTCCCAAGGAAGACAATACCGTGGTATCAGAGAGAGGCGAGCAATGATCCCCAAAAACCCCGCCTCCAGCCACCGCAGCAATCGTTCCTAAAACAAGGCCCGACACTTCTCCCCCGCTGAATTCAAACGCAAGGGGAATTGCAATCGGAATGACAATGGCAAAAGTTCCCCAGGAAGTTCCAGTAGCAAAACTGATAATAGCACTGATTAAAAAAACCAATACAGGCAACAACCCCGGATTAAACCAATCTCTGGTTACGTCAATGACATACTGGGCGGTTCCCATTTCCATGCTTACACTATTTATGGCATAGGCAAAAGCCAGGATCAAAACAGCAGGCATAACTCCTTTGATTCCGGCAAGCATAGACTTCATCAGACCAGATAGGTTATCCACTTTCTGGAAAAACATGATGACTCCCAGGGTCACTGCAGCTAACATGAAACTATCTAGCACTCGAGCTTGACCCGTAGCAAAGAAAGTCCACATATTGATAGTGATCACGATTAAAACCGGAGTGAGGAAATTCAACCAGATATTGGGCCGACCTTTTTCAGAAACTGCAAGGCTTGTCAATTCTGGGCTCATCATAGGAACGGAGCCCGGCCGAAGCACCTGGCCAGTCTGGATAGCTCTTTGCTCTGCTCTCCGCATCGGCCCAAATTCTGGGATCAGCTTTAGCGAAATCAAACCAACCATCAGGACAGACAAAATCGCATAGAAATTAAAAGGTATCGATTTAATAAATAGCGACATGGCTTCTTTTTTATCGACCACAACGCCTGTGGCGATCAGAAGGGCGCTTATATATACAGCCCACCCTGTTATGGGAGCTAAAACACTCACTGGTGCTGAAGTAGAATCGCATATATAGGCCAGCTTCTCTCTTGATATCCTTGCGCGGTCTGTAAGGTTTCGCATGACAGGCCCAACAAAAAGAGGACTAAAATAATCACTAAAAAAAACAAACATTCCCAATCCCCAGCCTAGAGATTGTGTTTGCCTCCGAGATTTTGTCATGAATTTTACTTTCTGGGAAAACATGTTCACCGCACCGCATCGCTGATAAAAGGCCACCAGAATACCTATGCATATTTCTATCAAGCAAACCCACATGAAGTCCCTGTCTCCCAGAGTTCTGGCCAAAAGTTCAGGAAAACCGATCAATCCCTGCCCCATAATAAGTACGCCAGTGAAACAGGCCACTGCCAGGCTAAAAATTGGCTCTCGAGTGAGAAAGGCTAAGAAAATCGCCAAGAAAGGAGGGATTAATGACAGCCATCCATAATCCATATTTTTCTGCTTCAGTTATAAACGTTTTTTCCGTCGAACCAGAAATAGAGTACATAACTTTCTGTTTCTTCATCTTCGGTTTCGCCTACATTTGTCAATTCAGTGCCGTTGAGAACCATTTTCTCTTTCACATTCTTACCCCGTCTTCCGTCCACAATCCTGATAAAATGGGCACTTTCGTAATCTCCTCTATTTTCAAAATTATTCGGGACTCTTATCAAATCCAGTTGAAAATGGTCTTCTTCTTCCTTATTCATCTTTACGCTTTGATAATTCATCCAAGAAACGAATATTCTAACGACATCAGATCCGTCGGAAATTTCGGCAGCCGTGCGATAATAATGAGCGCTAATATCGCCAAACTCTATGAATTCTTCCTCTTCCTCATCTTCAGGGACTGTAGGAGGACAATCTTCAACACAGCTGCTTATAAAGAGCATTAACAGAATAATCAGGAAAACTTTCTTTTTCATTTTCAAAACTCTATCAATAGCCTTAGAATTGTAAAAAGCGGGTCCTGTTTCCACACCACGAGAGGAATTTTTCAAAATCTGCAAAACCTATACCTATTGTTGCAGTGTTGACATTGGGGTGAAAATTGACCTGTTCTGCCCTTTTCAAATCATTATCTATCACAACCTGAACATCTTTTTGGGCGTCATTTATTAGTCCGAATGGAGAAACCGCCCCTGTCTCCAGTCCAAGAAAACGCATCAGCCTTTCTGGCGATGCAAAACTGAGCCTGTCTTCACCGAGTCGATTATTGAAAGCCTTGAGATCGATTCTTTTGGAGGATTCTAGAATTACCAGGTAGTGCCGATTTCCTTTTTTGTTGCGCAAGAAAAGATTTTTACAATGAGCTCCGGTTATGTTTTCCCAGTGCTGCTCAGCCTCTTCGACTGTAAAAACAGGCGGATGTTCATGACGGACATAAGAAATACCAAGCTTCTCTAAGGCTTCGTAAACTTTCTGTTCATTCTCAGTCGTGTTCATGCTGGTCTCCTCTGTTTATATCGACTTTAACAGTGACCCATAAATAATATATTATTTTTTATTAGATTGCCACGCTTCACTCGAAATGACAATGTAAAAAGGGGACAGTCCCCTTTTTCTAAAACCGGTGGGGTTGATGAATCAAGCCCCTACAAACAAACTAAGCGCCTACGTTCTTATGGTGAGCAAGGGCTTCTTTGTATGCCTTTCTCTCGAATATTGAATAAACAGAAGGAACTATAACTAGAGTCAGTATCGTTGCGAACAATAAACCAAATATAATTGATGTCCCTAGCGGAGCCCACAACTTTCCTCCTCCACCCAGGTTGAGAGTTATAGGCAAAAGTCCACCGATTGTGGTTACGGTAGTCAGTATAACCGGTCTCAGTCTTCTCGGCCCAGCTTCCAGAATGGCTGATATGAGGTCAACTCCGCTTCGCCGTCTCTGATTAATGAAGTCGACAAGGACAATTCCATCGTTTACCACGATTCCAACAAGTGCAACTACACCAACAAATGCCATAAAACTGAATGTCAGCCGTGTTATAAACAGGCCTGTCACAACACCAATGATGGAAAGAGGAACTGTAAACAAAATGACTAAAGGCTGCTTGAAGGAATCGAACTGGGCGGTTAGAACAAAGAAAATAAGTATTAGACCCAAGAACATCACCCGTGTCATCGATTCAAAAGACCGCTGTCGTTCTTCCTCCTCTCCCCCATATTCAAGAGTGTATCCCTGTGGCGGCGGACTAGATTCCATAAGCTTCTGGAGCGAAGCAAATATTTCCTGAGGCGTGAAACCCTCTTCAACATCACAGCCCACTGTTACAGAACGCCTTAAGTTCTGGCGTTGAATGCTGTATATGCCCTCATTGATCTCTACTTGAGCAAGCTGTCTTAACGGAATCTTCATCCCTGTTGTGCTGAATACAGGTGTGTCGAGCACGTGCTCAAAATTGCGCCTATAAGCCTCATTGTTAATGACTCGAATGTCAACAAGCTCATCACCAATCATAATCTCGGTTGCTTCATAGCCAAGAAATGCTGCCATTACCTGAAGTGTTATTTCCTGAGCAGAGATTCCATGTTTGGCTGCTTGGGTTCTGTCGACTTTTATAGAAACCTGGGGCTTATTCTTTTGAAAGCTGTTCTGAACGTTTTTTGTCCCAGGAATGCTGTTCAAATTTTCCTCGACTACGAGGCTGAGGTTCTTCAGTTCCTCAAAATCCTCTCCTGATATTTGTACAGCCACGGGCCTACCAACAGGTGGTCCCATTTCCAGTTCCCAAAAACTGTATTTAATCCCAGGAATCTCGGCTAATTTTGAATCCACTTCCTCAATAATCTCAGCCTGACTTCGTTTCCGCTCGTTATCATAACCTATGTTAATAAGTATCTTCCCAAACTCAGGGCCTGAGCCGCCGGTATCGGCACTCTCTTGAAGGTCCGCCATTACCATCCCTGTATCGCCGATTGTTGAGACATACTCCTTCACCTCTGGAATTTGAGCAATGGATTCCTCAATCTGGAGGGCAACGCGGTTAGTCTTATCCACAGTTGACCCCACGGGAAGTTCAAAATTTATATTAAAGCGGCCCATCTCTTCTTTCGGGAAAAAATCTACCTTTATTGCTCCTGATCCAAAGAGCAGAAGGGCCATGAAGAATGCCAGGGTGCTTATTAATACAACAGTTTTTCTGTGATAAAGAGCCCACCGCAGAAGCGGCTTATAGAACCTTATTAAGAAGCGAAAAAGCCTGTTTCCGATGAAAAATACTCGGGTGAACCTTTTCCTCTCTCTTCCTTGCTTGCTAAGGCGCATATATTTTGAAGCAATCATGGGAAGTGTCAAATGATCGATAATTATGGAGCCTATTAAGGCAAATATTACGACATATGGCATGAAGGACATGATCTGTCCCATTATCCCGGCTATAAATATCATCGGGAAAAAGGCAGAAATGGTTGTAAGGTCCGCAGAAATGACAGCCGTTCCTACTTCTGAGATTCCCTCTTTTGATGCCTCGATAGTATTTAAACCCTTCTCAAAATGGTGATAGATGTTCTCCCCGACAATCATGGCACCATCCACAACCAAGCCGATAATGAGAATGGTGGCAAAGATAGTAATCATGTTCAGAGTGAACCCGAAGATCCACATAAGGAAAAACCCAACTAAAAGAGAAAAAGGTATGGCGATAGCCACAATAATTGCATTGCGCAGCCCCATAAATATCATGAGCGTCAAGAGGACAAAGAGTAAGCCATACAGCGCATTGGAGCTCAGTTGCCTTACCATCAGAGAGATATCATCCCCCTTGTCCATTGTAGTTGTCACTTGGACCGTTTCAGGCATGCGTGTATCGTAATCCGCTGCAATCTGCTTGATGAGTCCGGTTGTCTTCATCGTGTTGATTTCAGATTGCTTGTAAACCACAAGCGACACGGACGGCTTGCCATTGTACCTTGAATAGGAATCTATCTTTTTATGGGTGTCCTTGATCTCTGCAACATCTCTTAAGAAGATCGGGTGCCCACTCTTCACTCCGACGACTGTCGTGCCGATATCATGGACATCTTTAAACTTTCCTTCTGTACGCACGAGATACTCGAAACTGTTCAATCTGAGATAACCGCCTGGAAGGTTGGCGTTTTGTTGTCGGAGCGCAGCAATTATCATGGAATAGGAAAGGCCATATCGCTCTGTTTTTCTGGGATCGAGCTGAACTTGGACCTCTTTCTCTAATCCGCCGTAGAACGCGACTTCCCTCACTCCCGGGATAGCCTCAATGTCAGTTTTTATATCCTTGGCAATTTCTTTCAATATGAGGAGCTCTACTTCCCCTGTAACGTTAACTAATATTATCGGAACGTTATCAAAAGCTATATCCTCAATAATCGGCTCTTCCACATCATCTGGCAGGTCCCTTTTGACCTGATCGATTTTATCTTTTACATCCTGAAGAGTCTCTTTCTTGTCTGTCTTCTCGTACAGTTCCATTACATGGACGGATACGCCTTCTGTTGCTTCGGAGTAGAGCCGTTTTAAATGCTTAATCCCGTTTAGCTTTTCATCGACTTTAACTGTGACTTTTTGCTCTATATCTTCAGCCGCAGCTCCTGGATAGGGTATGGCAACTACTACCCAGGGAACGTCTATCTGAGGGTATTCTTCAAGTGGCAGGGTCTGCAGTCCTATAATCCCGAGCAATACAAGAAGGATTGTAATCAGCGCTACAAGTACAGGCTTATCAACAGCTTTGCGGGATATTCTCATAAGCTTTATTTCTATTCGATTATAGAAATCTGCATACTATCAAACAGAACATCCTGTCCTGTTGTGACTATTTGTTCGCCTTCAGGAAGAGAATCACGGACGATTATTTTGTCGCCTGTAATGATGTAATCCTTTAAATCCACTCTCTTTGCTTTGCCGCTGGAAGCTAAGAATATAATCCTACTGGAGTCCCTTAATACTGTTACATCCAAAGAAAATATATATACATCTTTCATTATTTCAGTAACTATGGTTGATGTTGCAGTCATTCCCGGCTTAATAGTCAGATCTGGGTTTTGTAATGTAATTTCAGCCTTAAAGAGGCGGACGTTGGGAAGGGAAGATACCGCAACCTGGCTGACTTTTCCAGAAAAGCTCCTTCCTGGGATTGCCTCAAAAGTAACATTCGTATTCTGTCCTTTTTTTATTTGACCAATGCTTTTCTCTGGGACTCCGACTTCGATGAGGACTCGCGAAAGATCCATTAAAGTAAAAATAGTCTGACCAGCTTGTACCATCTCCTTTTCCTCGCCGAGACGATAAGCTACATGACCATTAAATGGAGCATACAAAAGACAGTGCTTCAGATTCAGTTCTGCTGCATCTAGGGCCGCTTTTGTTGCCTTGAGTGCTGTATGTGCATCCTGAACAAGTTGTTCCCGTATCGAACCTTTCTCCAATAAACGGCGGTTGCGCTCATAATCTCGTTCGGCTTTTTCCCATTGGGCATGGCACTGGTCTCGCACCGTGCGATAATCATCCTGTTCAAGCTTTCCAAGAAGATCGCCTTTCTTTACCCCGTATCCTTCGTCAAAGTAAAAACGGTCGATCTTTCCTGGAACATTGAAGCTCATGTTGACTGTTTTCCAGGCCTTCACCTCTCCTGAAAAATCCAGCGTGTGCTCATAATCGGTCTTCTGGTAGCTCGAAACACGCACTCTGATTTTCTCTATCTTTTCTGTATTTTCGCTTTCGACATCACTCTTGCAGGAAATAAGGAAAACCAATAAGGGAATAACCATAAAGACAATCAACCTCTGAAGCCTGAGTTTTCCTTCCTTACGATATAAATCTATCAAATATTTTTTATTCACCTTCATCGGGCAATCCCTCCCTTTTATCATATAAAATAAGCTCTTTAATTTCAAAGGGATAGAGAAAAAATGAAAGGAGTCAGGTCTTGCTTTTTGCCTTTTTTAAAGAAAATAACAATTAGGTCTTGTTCTTCGGCCTTTCTTTAGGCGAAAAGAAAAGGGCATAAAAAGACATTGCTGACATAAGAAAAGCAAAAAGCAAGACCTGACCCCATTTACTTCTTAGTCCACGATGTCAACTTGCCAAAGAATGAGTTAGTCATCCTCATAGCAGAAACAAATTTTTCCATAGGGCTAGGTCTATTTATTCGTTCCAGCGCTTGAGCAGCAGCATTTCTGACTTTTCGATCCTTATCCTTGAGAGCAGTGTTCAAAGGTCCTACTGCACGGGAGTCTTTTATCAATCCTAAAGCTACTGCCGCTTCTGCACGGGTATACGAGTTTTTATCATTCAAGACTAAAATCAATGGATCGATCGCAGGCGTTCTTATCCTTGCAAGAGCCTCTGTTGCATATTTTCGGATATTGATGTCTTTATCGCTGAGTTCGGCAATCAATGGCATAATTGCACGGGGATCCCTTATCTGGCCTAATGCACGGGTTCCTGCTTCACGTACGTTTATATTTTTATCATTTAAAGTGACAATCAGCGGCTCAACCGCTCGTCGGTCTCTTATTTCTCCCAACGTATACGCTGCAAACTCTCGCACGTACGGATTTTCGCCCTTTAACGCTGCTATCAATGGTGCGGCTGCAGGTTTTCCTATCTTCAGAAGCTCCTCTGCTGCCTTTATTCGAACGTTTAAATTTCTATCCTTAAGGACTGTGATTAATGCTCTGATTGCATGGATATCCTTGATCTGACCCAATGCCCGTGCAGCCCTCCATCGGATATATGGTCTTTCATCATCCAGCCTTTGTCTCAGAGTTTTTACATCCTCTTTTTCGGAACACCCAAGAATGAACAAAAAGGAAGAGAAAAGCAAAAAGACTGCCACTAGTTTAGCAATATTTTTCATCAGATGACCATCTATTATATCATTTAATGACCAATCCAAATAATAAACCCGGATTATTCACGAAGCATTTTTTATGAATAATTCAGGATATATTAAGATTTTATTTTTCTTTAGTTATAGAGACAAGTAAATACTCTTTCAAGATGATTTTTAGGGTGATTTCTCCTCATCGTTCGGAGTTACGCTTTCACCTCGCCTACCCGTCAATTTGGCAACTATAAATCCCACAACAAATCCAAAAAGCATTACAAGGGGAACAAGAATTATTTGAGAGATGCTTATTTTCCAAAAATACAAACGGTATGTAACGATTTGCGTATTCTGGATGAGAATTATTAAAAATAATGCCATCAGAATTAACACGATAATGACCTTTGTTTTCATTTGAGGTCCTCCTCGGTCAATTATTTTGTTTTCTTCCCATACATTTCCCGGAGTTTATATTTGCAGATTTTTGCCGATCCGGTCTTAGGCAGCTGCTTAGTGAAAATCACATTCTTGGGCGCTTTAAAATGAGCAAGATTATCCTTGCAATACTCTATTACCTCCTCATCACCGACCTCTTCATTTTCTTTCAATACAACTACTGCAGTGACTTTTTCACCCCACATATAATCCGGCAACCCTATTACAGCGGCCTCCAAAATGCAAGGATGAGAATACAATACATCCTCGACCTCTACGGAATATACGTTCTCACCCCCCGTGATTATCATATCATCCATCCTATCTACAATCGTTACATAGCCTTCAGGATTAATGACAGCCAAATCCCTTGTGTGCAACCAGTTATCGACTATTCTCTTTGCGGTTTCATCTGGCAAGCGCCAATAGCCAGGCGTTATAGTATCGCCCTTTACGACAATCTCTCCCACATCTTCATCGTTTGGATTGACTTCCGTACCGTCCTCCTTGACGAGTTTTAGCTGGACATTGTAAAAGGGCCTGCCTGTTGTTGCCATATATTTGAGCCTCTCCTCAAAGGGAAGACTCTTCATCTCATCCTCTAGTATAGACATCGTCAAAAAAGGGCTTGTCTCTGTTAGACCATATGTCTGGATATAATCGCAACCAAATATCTTGACTATTTTTCTGACAACTTCTTTAGCGATAGGAGCGCCTCCGCTGAGAATTACCCTCAGGGAGGAAACGTCATAACTTTTTAAACCTTCAAAATTCACCAGAATGTTCAGCATTGTGGGTATGAAGTTGCTCAGTGTTACCCCACGTTCAGAAATAGTTTTCAAAACGTCTTTGGGGTCAAAACAAGGTATTATCACATGTGTAGCAGCGACCTTGGTGATAGACCACACCGCCCAAGCATCAGCCAGATGAAACATAGGTGAAACATGAAGCCATCTGTCACTGGATGAAAGTCCTAGCTCTTTTATTGTTCCATCCGTGTGTACCAAAAGATTTTCATGAGTGAGAATTACACCTTTTGGCTTTCCTGTTGTGCCGCTCGTATAGTATATCTGAGCAATATCATCTTCACTATTCAAGGGGATATCTTCTCTTTTCAAAGGAGTATTTTCCAAAAAAGATTCGTAATCCAAAAAGCTTGCACCCACCGTTTTGTCCTCGAAAGGCCCTGTTAAAATAATATTCTCCAACAGGGAAAGATCGTCTTTGATCTCAAGAATCGACGAGAGAAAACACGGTTGGGCTATAAGAGCCTTGGCCTCTGAGTTGTTCAGAATATAGGTAAAATCTTTCTTTGCTAGCCTGTAGTTCACCGGAACGAGGATTGCACCGATTTTAGAAGCTGCAAAATAAGCCTCTAAAAAACGATGGCAGTTCTTGTGAATGACTGCAATCTTATCGTTTCTGTCGATACCAATTGATTTAAAGCCACACGCAAGTTTATCAACTCTCTCCTTTAATTGCGTATAGCTAAATCTTTCATTGCTGCATACCAGTGCTAATTTCTCCGGGTAGGATTCCACTGTTTCGGAGAGTATGCCGTAAATCATCCTATTATAATCTTACCTAAGCGTGTCTGAACTGTGAAATACCGATTTTCTACCCGCACTCAAAGAGAACTCGATGTGTGTTCGAGCAATTATTAGCACGGCAAAAACATGATGTCAAACTTGAATACGAACTTAAATGCGAATTTCCCTTTTTAAAAAAAAGAAACTAATTCTGCCCCTCTTACGTATATATAGATAGAGGGGATGAAAATCCAAGGGAGGTGGGAGTTATGAAGTTCAAAACAAAAGTTCTCATTTTCCTGATCGCTGTTCTTCTTTCCCTTTTGGAATTTAACATCATCGCCTCATGTTCTTGTTTTGAAGATATAATTAAAGTTAGCAAAAAGGCAGGATACGAACTCATAGCGAACGTAGTGGCTGCAGAAGTACACACATATGGGAAACCTTGATATAGAAACTAAAGAGATTTTTGTTATATAGGTGTCGGATAGCACGTTAGCAATCACAAAATCACCCCCCAAATCATCTTTAGAGGCGATTGATTTTCTTTATATATTATGAGAAATTTATTGCGTCTTGCTTAGCTGGCTGGGCAAGCACACCCCTCATAACCCTCCTTTTGCTTATTCCCCCTAACAGCCAGCTTTCTTTTTTTCCTCTCCCTCACCACTTCGCTGCCTATCTTTATGGTCGTTGAAACTCTTTCTAAAACAAGGGCCAATATTTTCTTCAATAGCTATCCATGGATTTCCTAAAATTTTTTCATTAACGATTTTTATACCTCATATTCCGAAGAAATTGCTCTTCTTATGTAAGGAGCATCATATAATTTGGCGGGGAGAATATTTTAGAGCTAGAAATTAGAGGATTTTCTTAGTTGAAATTTGTAAACATGGAGTTCAGTTTAACAGGAAATCATATTCTCTAAATCATGTATGCTATTTTCTTGAGCCTGTTATTCTTATCGTGTATTTTAAATTAAAATCACTCCCATCGCTAAGCTCGCCGATTACCTGAATTTCATAATTGTTACCCGGCACTGGGTCAATGATTAGCTCAATTGCTTCTTTCTTAGTGAATCCTGCCTGAAAGTATCTCTTTGTTATTTCACTGGAAAAAGGCTCAATCGTACCTCCATCTGGACCTATCATAAGTACGGTATCAGATTCTATATTCTCAAATCCATCTCCGCTAATCTTTGCTCTTACCTCACCATTTTTTTCAGCCCAATTAGCATTCCATCTATTAGGAATGATTTCCAGCGATAACTCTACTTCCTCAATTTCTTTGCCCACTATAGTTATTGTATCTGTCAGTGTAAAAGAGGTTCCGGTGCTAACTTCGCCAGTTACTTGAATCTCATAACTCTGGCCTGGCTCCGGGTCAGTTATTATCCCGATAGCATCTTTTTTAACAAATTTTGCCATGAAGGAATTCCCAGTGACGATAGAGGAGTCAGGCGTAATCACATCTCCTTCTGGACCAATCATCTGCACCGAATCAGGTGCGATATTCTCAAATGCTTCTCCTTTAATCCGCACTGTCACCAAACCTTCGCTGTATTTCCAATTTGTATTCCAATTTTTTGGATCAATCTCTAATTCTAACTCTCCTTCTCCTTCCTCGTCATCATCATCTTCTTCCTCTATGATAATTATATCAGTCAGTTCAAAAGTTGTACCGCCGCCCAGACTTCCGGTTACCATAATCTCATAGCTCTGCCCAGCCACCGGATTTGTAATCAGCCCGATCGCCGCACTCCGCAGGAATTTGGCTTCAAAGGATTTATCTCCTACTGTAGTGCTGTCGGAACTAATCGCTGCCCCATCAGGTCCAATCATCTGTACTGAAGCCGCATCTATACTATCAAATCCTTCCCCACTGATCTTTGCTGTGACATTGCCTGTGCTGCTCACCCAAGATGTATCCCACTCCTCTGGCTTAATCTCCAATTCTAACTCCAACTCTTCTATGGTTATCGTATCGGTGAGTTCAAAAGTCGTACTGTCACTCAGACTTCCGGTTACCATAATCTCATAGCTCTGGCCTGGCTCCGGATCTGTGATTATCCCAATCGCCGCACTCCGCAGGAATGTCGCCCCAAAGAATTTATCCCCTACCGTTGTGCTATAAGGATTGATTGCTGCCCCATCAGGTCCAATCATCTGTACTAAGGCAGGATCAATACTATCAAATCCTTCCCCACTGATCTTTGCTGTGACATTGCCTGTGCTGCTCACCCAGGATATATTCCATTCATCGGGTTTAATCTCCAGTTCTAACCCTTCCTCTTCTTCATCATCATCTTCTTCCTCTATAACTATCATATCAGTCAGCTCAAAAGTTGTACCATCGCTAAGACTTCCGGTTACCTTAATCTCATAACTTTGCCCTACTACCGGATCTGTGATCAGCCCGATCGCCTCACTCCGCAGGAATTTGGCTTCAAAGAATTTCTTTCCTATCCCAAATGTAGAAGACGCAATCGCTGCTCCATCAGGCCCGACCATCAGTACTGAATCAACGACTATATCATCAAATCCTTTCCCGCTGATCTTTGCAGTGACGTCCCCACTGCTATTCACCCAAGATGTATCCCATTCATCGGGCTGGATAGTGACCGACAGTTCCTTTTTTGGTTTATTGTTTTTCTTTATATCTGAAAAACCTGCTTTATCGTTGGATAGAACCTCTATTTCTACACTTATTTCATCATTGGACGTGACATTATTAATGGGTATATATGAGAGAGTACCTTTGACATTGATATCAAGAAGAATATCACCCAATGGCAGGTTATCAATGCGAAAATGACCTTTTTCATCAGGGTTGGCCCGAAGGTTTGTTCCTCTTACTCCGATATTGATAAAACCAATATCATGATTCGATCCCTTTAGAACGACGTTTCCAACAAGTACAGCATTCCCTTCTAGTTCTCCCGTATTAATCTCAGAGACAAAGGGATTTGCATTTCGATCGCAATTAATTGCGACAATTGAAAGAATAAAAATAACTAAGACTGAAACTGCCTTGGCTCTCATTTCAATCCTCCTTCTCAATCGTTGGAACCCTTTATTGCTGGCTTGAGAAGACGCTAGAAAAACTAAGAAGCATGAGAAAAACCGAGTACATAAATATCATCCGCTTCCTCATATATAATATGATAACAAGGGGGAACATCGTCAATCGTCTCTCGAGATGAAATTTTCCGCTTTTTGGCTCCCCCCTAAAGTCACCTCTTGAGATGAATCTTTTTGCTTTTTATCACCCTTCTTTAATAGCGATTTTTTTTCGTTAGAATTTGTTCATGGATCAATTCATTAAATAAGAGATTGTTTACTTTTCAACAAATTTATTCACAGAAATAGTGGAAAAATAATATCTTTGCTGGAAGCTTAATCTGAGCGGATTTTTATAAAAGAAAAATATTATTCTTTTGGCACTCTTCTATTATCTCATCCGGCCAAATACTTGCCTGGACTTCCCCGATATGGGCTTTTTTCAGAAAAAACATACAGAGCCTTGACTGCCCGATACCACCACCAATGGAGAGAGGTAATTCCCCCTTTAGTAATTTTTTATGGAAGAACAATTCCTTTCTTTCGATTGTTCCGGTCATTTCCAGTTGTCTATCCAGCACATATTGATCTACTCGGATGCCCATCGAAGAGATCTCAAAGGCCCTTTCCAATACAGGATACCAGACAATTATATCTCCATTCAGTCCTAGGCCTTTTTCTGTGGGTGTCGTCCAATCATCATAATCAGGGGCTCTGCTATCGTGGGGCTTCCCATTTCTTAAGGGAGCTCCGATTCCAATGATAAAAACCGCCTTATGCTCATTACAAATGGCATCTTCCCTTTCTATGGGAGTCAACTCTGGGTATCTTCTTTCCAGCTCTTCTGAATGAATAAAGAAGATCTCTTCAGGAAGAATGGGTTTAATCTTAGGAAAGTGTTTATATATAAAATATTCTGTTTTTTTCATTACCTGATAAATCTTTTTAACGATGCATTTTAATAACTTTAAATTTCTCTCCTCCTCTGAAATAACTCTTTCCCAATCCCATTGGTCAACATAGAGAGAATGTAAATTGTCAAGAATCTCATCTGGCCGAATGGCGTTCATATCAGTATAAATGCCTTCGCCTAAGCTGATTTTTAGATTTGCTAGGGTTACCCTTTTCCATTTGGCCAATGACTGTACGATCTCAGCCTTAATATTGCTCATATTTTTTATACTAAAAGAGATCGGTCGTTCCACTCCGTTTAGATCATCATTAATACCAGTTCCTGCTTTGACAAATAAAGGAGCTGTGACTCGTCTTAAATTCAATGCTTCTGCCAGGTTAATCTGGAAAAAATCTTTGATCATTTTTATCGCTTTCTCTGTCTTCTTAACATCCAGTATGGATCGATAATTTTTTGAAATTAATAAATTTTTACTCATTTTTTTTCCTCCAATATTATTTTTTGCGGAAATATGAGGCAGGTTCTGAATATACTATTGAGCGGCAGCGACCGCCCAATTGATATGATTGTTATTGATTACAAGAGTATTGGTTTCGGAAACAAAGAAATTTTTCCTCCTAATCATAAACCAATTATAACCAAAGCTTTTCTACTGTCAAGAGTACGAAGTACCTCAATGAGAATTCCTTTAATCTATTATCCGCTATTCAATGAGGTGCTAATTCGCTCAGCGTTTTTTTTCAATCCAGAGAAGTCAAAGTTTTAAGGTCTTGGACTTCCGGTAGGCTTATTTAATTTTTATTTTCGTTTTCATTTTAGCAACTATTTCAGGATTATCTTAGGTTCAGATACATTAGTGAATGTGCTGGTTCAGCAACATTAGTGACACATTTAGTTAGGAATTTATGTTATAATCATTCCTGGGAACATAAAAAAAATTTTCCATCCTTAACTAAACGCTCCTTTTAGGGATATTGCGATAAATGCCAGAAAAAAAAGTAAAAAATTTTTCTTATTTAACAGGAATTAACACTTTTAATTAATAACTGGATAGGAGAAATAATTGATAAATGATTATCGGGAAAGCAAAAAACTTGCCTGGGTAATTTCAATTTAAATAGGTTAAATCTTTGAATCAAAATTCAATAAATTAAGGAGTTTTCAGATGGCAAAAGCAAAAAAGACATTAACAACTGCCTTTGGAATTCCTGTAGCCGACGATCAGAACAGTATGACCGCAGGAGCACGAGGGCCGGTCTTAATGCAGGATGTTCATCTGTTGGAGAAGCTGGGCCATTTTGATCGCGAACGTATTCCTGAACGGGTTGTCCATGCAAAAGGAGCTGGTGCTGGGGGTTATTTTGAAATCACAGCTGATGTGACCAAGTACACCAAGGCTAAGTTTCTTTCGGAGGTGGGCAAGAAGACCGAGGTTTTCGCACGATTTTCCACGGTAGGGGGCGAAAAGGGTTCTGCCGATGCGGCACGTGATCCCCGTGGATTTGCCGTGAAGTTCTATACTGAAGAGGGGAACTACGATTTTGTTGGCAACAACACTCCGGTGTTCTTCATCCGAGATCCTCTTAAGTTTTCCGATTTCATCCATACCCAAAAGCGACATCCTGCCACCAATTGCAAGGACCCGGACATGTTTTGGGATTTTCTTTCGTTGACGCCCGAATCCGTCCACCAGGTGACAGTTCTGTTCTCCGACCGAGGCACACCGGCGACATACCGTCACATGAACGGCTATAGCAGTCACACCTTCAAGTGGTACAACGAGAAGGGCGAGTCTTTCTGGGTGCAGTACCATTTCAAGACCGACCAGGGTATTAAAAACCTTGCCAGAGAGGAAGCAAGTCGCATATCAGGGGAGAATCCTGACCATGCCACAGAAGATCTATATGAGGCCATCGCAGGCGGTGATTTCCCTTCCTGGACTCTCGAGATGCAAATCATGCCCGAAGAAGAGGGATTTAACTATCACTGGGACATCTTTGACATCACAAAAGTCTGGCCTCATGCCGAAGTCCCGCCCATCAAAGTGGGGAAATTGGTATTGAACCGCAATCCTATCAATTATTTTTCAGAAGTGGAACAGGCCGCCTTCTGTCCTGGAAACCTTGTGCCGGGTATTGCCACATCACCAGATAAAATGCTTCAAGCTCGGCTTTTCTCCTATCATGATACTCACATCCATCGTTTGGGACCGAACTACCACCTTCTGCCAGTGAATGCACCTAAAAATGCTCCTGAGACCAGCTATCAGAGAGATGGGTTCATGCGATTGGATGAAAATGGTGGGGGTGGACCTAATTATTGGCCAAACAGTTTCGGCGGTCCCGAACCGGATCCCACTGCGGGCGAGCCTCCATTTGAAGTCAAAGATCTTGCGGCTCGCACTCCCTACCCTCATCCCAATGATGACTTCCAGCAGGCCGGAGTTCTGTATCGGAAAGTGATGACTGATGAGGATAGAGATCACCTGATCGGCAACATTGTGGATCATCTGGGAGGCGCACAGAAACGCATCCAGTTACGACAGACAGCCATATTCTATAAAGTCGATCCTGAATACGGAACCCGTGTAGCCGAAGGATTGGGATTGGATGTGAAAGAGATTGAACGCTTGGCTGAGATGTCACAGGATGATCGCGCTAATGCTACAGGAGAAGGAGTTTAATCTAAAATAAAAAGCTTCAATTGCCAGAAAAACTAACATTTTCAGTAGACCCTTTTCGTGGGAGGAGGTCCTCACAGCTGTGTCACAAAAATTGATTAAACGTGCTTAATCCTGACTAAAGGTGCTTAAAGGAAGGACGAAGAATCAACCTCAAAATATCAGGGAAACCTGGTGCCGGAGGAGGGAGTCGAACCCACATGGAACCAAGGTCCCGCTGGATTTTGAGTCCAGTGCGTCTGCCAATTTCGCCACTCCGGCTTTCCTTATTTTTAACATTTTCCAGAATGGCGGTCAATATTGTATATCTAGGTTTTATTCTTTGAAATTAGAAGTATCGCTTTTGAAGCCAGGAAGGCATTTTTCAATAGATAATATGCGTTTTTCTTCTAGTCTTATAATCTCTTGTTCCTCCAGCTTGTTTCCAGAGGGATCAATATATAATTGTACATCAGGCCGTGTAGGATTATCTTTATGGGTTCTAATGACCTTACCGATAAAGCCATTGTTTAAGAGAACCATTTGTCCTATTGGATAAAAAGATAATGAGACAATCAATGCTTTTAACATTTCCACAGAAAATTCACTTCCTTTCTGTTTGACTAGGACTTCTATGCCTTTTGGTGGAACTAGAGCATCACGGAAAGGCCGAGGGTGAATAAGGGCTTCATAAACATCCACAATTGAAATAATTCTGGCCGAAATCTGTTGCTGAGATTCCTCCAGTCCATTTGGATAGCCTGATCCATCTGCTCTCTCGTGGTGTTGAAGAATTGTCTCTGCTATGCGTTTATCTCGCTCAGTTTCAGGTGCGATTGCATCATAGCCGTGCTTGGGGTGTGTCTGCACAAGTTCATGCTCCTTTTCTGTAATTATACTTAAATCTTGTTCTTTATCTCTTAAAGACTCTTTTATTTTCCCAAAACCAACATCATGAACTAAAGCAGCCGTAACCGTGTCCTGGATATCCTCTTCAGAGAGGTCCATCTCCAAAGCCATTTTCAAAGAGAAAATAGTGTTATTGACAGCATGGGAAACAACAACGTCGTCGGGGTCGTAAAAATTTACAGCGACATCCATTAAGGCTGCGGAGCGCTCGAAATCATTTATAATATGATCTGCGATATCATAGATTTCAAACAGGGACAGTTTATTGCCTTTCGCAACTGCTTCGATGTTATCTTCAGTAAATATTAAAAGGTTTTTGTAAAGGTCATATCCTTGCGACTTATATATTGAATTCGTATTCATTTCTATTTCACCTTAACAAGTTCCAAATCACAAAAAGTGTAATCATAAAAAAATATATCTATTTCTTCTCCCAAGGAAATCTGGCCTAGCGGATAAACGAACCTTCTCCTCCTCAATTTTCCAATCCCTTTGCTTTGCGAGGAAAAGGATATCAAGGAGTGAGGAAAGTGTCAAATTTTTTGAGGAATCCCTGATGTACAGAACCAAATAATAGAAGATCTCGTATATACTATTAAGAAAAAATAATATTAAGGAGGAGGATTTCATGACAAAATCAATGAATAACCCGACGCTTTGGAGGCTCGCATGTCTGACTATGGCTCTTTTTCTTTTTTGTTCAATATCTTACTCCCTGCAGGAAGAGCAGCTCAAGAAAAAGTATGCCCCTATTCTTGGCGAGTATGAATTTGATATGTCAGATATGGGTATTGGAATGGTCAATGTAGAATTTTATGTTGAAGGCGGCTCAGTCTGGGCCATGGCTGATACATCAAGTGAACCAGGAGAGATGGTACCGGTCGAAGGAAAAGAGTTTGAGTTCACTATAGAAGACCCTGATGAAGGCACTTACGTTATAAAATTTTTAAAAGATGACAAGGGTGAATACACAAAATGTCATATCCAGAATGAAATGATGGGTATGGATGTGATAGGCAAGAAAATCAAATAAAAAAAGTATTTAAATCTATTAAAACTTAAAACTTTTCTTATTAAAAAGCTTCAAGCAAACATCAACTGTATTCGGGTCATAAAGGGTGCCCTTATTTCTTGATATTTCCTCAAGGGCGCTATTTATGCCGCGAGCTGGACGGTAGGAACGATGAGAAAACATCGCTTCAACAACATCAGCAACGCCTAAGATTTTTGATTCCACAAGAATCTCTTCTTCCAAGAGCCCAGATGGATATCCTGAACCATTCATTCTTTCATGATGCTGGAGAATGATATCAGCAACAGGCCACGGAAATTTAACCGGTTTTACTATGTCGTAACCGATTTGGGTATGCGTTTTAACGATATTTAATTCGACCTCATTCAAATAACTCTGCTTGCTCAAAATCTCAGGAGGAACATATATTTTCCCTATATCATGAATGACTCCGGCTATCCGGATTCCTTCAACCTGTTCTTTTGGCAACAACATCTCTTTGGCTATGGATGAGCCAAGTTTGCTCACCCTTCTCTGATGGCCCGTTGTATAGGAATCTCTTGCCTCGACTGCTGAAGCCCGCGCTTTAACAGTATCTTCCAGTGTTTTTTGAACCTTCTTGGCGTTTTGTCTAATTTTTTTCTCCACCTGGGAGAATCCTTTTCTCATTCGAAGTATCTCGATACCATAGGCGACGCTATTTGCCAACCCCGTCAGAAGTTCTACTTCTTCCGTATTGAATGCATCAAGTTCTCTTGCATAGATATGTAAAGCTCCATACTCTTGATCCTTTCCAACTAAAGGAATGGCAATGTACGATGCGCAGCGGCGCTTAATCTCTTCAGCGCGCGATGGAAGATAAACGCTTTCTGATACGATTTTTCCCGTGGTGGTGGGTTCATCAGAGAGCAACGGCTTATCAACAGAACTAAAATCGAAATCGGGATTTGTCCACATAATGCTTGCCAGATCAAGATTGCTATATTCAAATCCCTTCTTTGGAACAGAGAGAATTTTTTTCCTCTCCTTTTGTTGAGCAAAGCCAAACCATGCCATGGCATATCCTCCGACTTCTACAAGGATCCAGCACAGATCATCCAGCAAATCTTCTTCTCTTTTCGCTTTTAAAATTGCATGGTTACACTCTATCAGTGCCTTGAGTGCTCTGTTTGCTTTGCGCAATTTCTCATCGGAAATATTGCGCCTGGACTTTGGACTCTGGGGTGACTTGTTAAGTTTATACACTTATCCTATTTTAGTCGAAAATCCACCCCAAAAATTGAAAAATAGTTTTGTTTTTTATAGAAAATAAAATTAGACCGAAGATATAAAACAGAGAGTTACTGTTTAGGGGCACCCTTTGTCCGGCCCATCCAGGAGAGGTCTTCCAGTTCTCCAAAATGCTCTCTAAAAACCCGATAGTACATCAACTCTTCTTTGGTATTGATCATCCACCCGTTCGGAAGAATTCTCTCTTGAGCAAACTCAGTCTCTGAAATATTTTCATTTGCATATTCAAGGATTAATTCTCCAACTCCTGCACCTTCCCAGAACTTCGATTTCTTTCTGTTTAAGACTCGCTTTGGCAGCTCGCCATCCATTGCCCGGCGCAGAATCCACTTTTCAACATCGTTTCGAAGCTTAAATTTAACAGGAATACGCAGAGCATAATCCACAACATCAGGGTCTAAAAATCCCACATGGGCTACTGTCCCATGAGCCGATGCGCTTCGATCAACTCTCTGGAGAGCTGTGTTGTGCAGCCTTGTTGTTATATCAATCAATTCATCAGCCAAATCATCCTGATCCACGTTCCTGAGATATTCATAACCTGCAAAGAGTTCATCCCCGCCTTCTCCAGAGAAAACGGCATCAACATACTCTGAAGATCTTTTAGCGACTAAGTAATTAGTGATGCTCGACCGAACGAGAAGAGCATCGAATGATTCAAGGTGATATATTACATCAGGGAGTGTGTCCAGCAAATCTTTAAAACTTACAACCACCTCATGATGATCTGATTTTATGAAATTTGCGACTTCACGGGCATGTTCCACATCTGGCGCATCGACAAATCCTGCTGCAAAAGTATGAAGCTTGGATACGTAAGGGCGGGCAAGCGCAGCCATGGTACTGGAATCAAGACCTCCTGAGAGCCATGAACCCTCGATTCCTCCCATTTCGATTCGCCTCTCCACTGATGAAATTAACCGCAGCTTCAATTCTTCTGCGATTTCTCCTGGCGATATCTCAAGAGGTTTTTTCTTTTTCAGTTCAAAATAAGGTTTTAGGTGTTCTCCGTCGAATACATGCCCGGGAGGAACCTGCTCGATTTCTTTGCAAAAATCCAATAAAGCTTTAACCTCAGAGGCAAAATATAGCTCATTCCTCTCGTCCCATCCAAAATAAAGTGGAGCGACTCCCAATCGATCCCTCTTTAAGATAACACCATCATCTTTGGCTTTAGCCAATGCTAAATGCCCGCTTTCTGCATGATCCACAACCGCATTCTCCTCTTTTAGACGCACAACCGTATCAGCTTGGGCCTCTGTGCAGACTATTCCAATAGTGGCATTCTTAACCTCTCTTATCTTGCTAATAGCTCCCCCCCGATGGGAAATCTTATTCAGCATTTGACTAACGAGTCCTTCCTTTCCGGGTTGAGTTGTTCCTGCTATTCCAGACATTTCAATCTTTCCTTCTTCATTTTTGTTTTTTATCCCTTTCAGGACGGGAATGAACACCTCCTGTCTCGAAGGCCAGGCCTTCTGGTTTAAGGGCGTTTTTAACTATTTGTCTGAGTACAGAAATAACAGCAGCATGGGTGACTGCTGCAATCCCATCTGCCCCTGGGTCTACATATCCAGTATTTCCATCGATAAGTCCCGCATCAGCAGCTTCACGCAGTGTTCGTAATTCCATGTATTCATCATGGAGAGAGTCTACCTGAGACTTTAAGACGGACATACAAGCGGCAATCCCGTAGCATCCCCAGTTTGAGACACTCGAAGTGATAACGACATCTGTAGGCACAGCTGGAGCAATGCCCGCTTGGCATGGACAACTGCAACGGACGCCGTAGGGGATATAATCTCGGACAGTCTCTCTAATCGTGCCCATCCCGATTTCATTTCCACCATCGCCGATACCTATAGTTGCAATTCCTGCTCGGCTTGCTTCCTTGATTAACTCATCCACTTTTGCCATACATTCTGTTGTATCCTGGCCGCGTGCATTGTGGATCACACCTTTCTCATTGGCACTCCCCTTTTCGACAGAAACAACCGCTTTAGGAGAATATGTGCTTATCAGCCTCCTAGACTCTTCTGCGGCCTGGGCAGTATCCTTTGGAAAACTGATTACTGAAGCTGCATGGAGAGGAGCGGTAGATCGAAAGGCTTCAATAGACTGCTCGGGAGTGAGGACTGCGAAGCCAGCCCCACGAGCCGCAGCTTCCATGGCTGTTCTCAATTCTTCTTCAATCAGAAAGATGGGGACAGCTTCTACCGTACGATGGAGATTACGTGCAAGAAGGGCTGCGCCCGGCGGACCATCTAATTCACCGATTTCAGGCGTCACCCAAGGGCGGTCTGGCCACCCTGTAGCAATTAATACTACAGAACCAGGGCTTACAGCTCCGGAAAGTAATTCCGAAGCGGCTAAAACAAGGGGTTTTCCAATTTTTTCGCGGGCAGCACGATAGAGAATTTGAATCACACCGCGCCGATTAATATCAAGACTGATCAGTCGATCAATATCATCTGCAACCTTTTCTAAATATGGCAGTTCTTCTATATCCATTTTCTAATATATGGAAAAGCTAAGTTCTTCATTTTGAATCATTAAATATAAGTATATTTATTCATAACAGTTCTGTCAAATAACGACCGGGGCCGTGAGCATTTCCAAATCCATGAAAGCCTGATGATTATGAAAAATAGAGCTGTTTTCCTCTTGTATTGAATGATGTATATATATATATATATAATAATAATATGACAAGGTTATAGATAAATTCCCGCAGAGTGAACTGGAAATAAATCCCTTGGTTAAAAAGAGCAAATAACCCATCAAATGAGCAAAAAACCTAAAATAGCATTCAACAATGGAGGCTCTCTCGGGAAGGGCAATGACATTACAGACCTAGTGACGAATCTATCCACATCCACTAATAATATTATCATCAATGGACTTCTGGAAAGGGGCTTCAACGAGATATACCAGTTTAACTCTTTATCTATCCGGCTCGACAAAAACAATACACCCATAGCAACTGTCGTTAAACTAGGACTCGATAAGAAAGGCGACCTGAAGACCAAATCAAGCTCAATGCCACTGGAATACGGCGAGTCAGCTTGTTTCTATTCTGGTATCTTCCAACTGGAATTGGATGAATTTGATATCATTTTCATCCGGGGAGATGACATCGAAGCCAATCCTCGCTTTCTTGAAATATGCGAAAAAGCACAAAAGCCCCTTTTCATAAATTCCCCTCGAGGAACCTTTGTGACAAAAGATAAATTTGAAATTAAAATGAGAGCAGATGAAGGGGGACTTGAAATTCCATACACGCTGAATATCTCCGATTTTCAAGAATTATTATATTCTCTGAAAGAAATCCCTGGAAAATTCATAGTGATAAAAGCAAGGTATGGCTTTGGCGGAAATGAAGTATGGAGGGTAACTCGAGAGACCCCTGAAGAAGAACTGAAAAAGATTTTCGAGGAATGCTATGGAGGGGCTGTCGTACAGGAATATAAAGAAATAATTGAAGAGGGAGACTTGAGACTCAATGTCTTCGATGACGATGTGCTTGGAAATGGAGCAATTCTGAGGCAAACAAGGGGAGATACGTGGAAAACAAATATCGACCTGGGGGGTATAAGAAGTCCCTTTAAGATTGATGAAAGCATATTGAAAACAATAAGGCGGGTCAGTGAAGCCTACCCAGAAGTCAGGCTGTATGGCATTGATCTGTTTTTAGATGGGACTTTTATCGAGATAAACGCTTATCCTACCACTATTGGCTACTCTCAGGAGTATTTTGGGATCAAGCCTGAGGATATCATTCTGGATAAATTGCTGCAAGAAATTTGACCTTCTTGCCTAATTCTGATAAAAATCTTTGACTATAGTTCAGTGAATAAAGAAAAAAAAGCTCTGCTCAGTCTTATTGATAATTTCGCCCGAAAAAAAATCGCAGTCTGGGGAGATTTCATTCTTGACGAATACATCATCGGAACGACGCGCCGGATCTCCAGGGAAGCTCCTGTATTGATCCTTTCCTATAAGAAAAAAGAACTTTCGCTCGGTGGTGCCGGCAATTCTGTACTCAACATCAAGGCTTTAGGCGCACATCCTCTACCTGTAGGAGTTATCGGCACAGATGATTCAGGGAAGGAAATCATCCGAATACTAAAACAGGAGGGAATATCAACAGAATATCTAATTGCAGATAAAAATTATCAAACTCCAATCAAGACCAGAATACTGGCAGGCGAAGAAACCACGAGAAAGCAACAGATTCTGCGCATCGACAGAGAAGAAAAAGTCCCGGATAGCAGAGCAATAAAGCAAAAAATTCAGAGAAACCTTAAAAGCCTTCTGGGGAAAATCAATGCCCTCCTCATATCGGATTACAATTACTTTGCTGTTAAAGAAGATGTTTTTTACCAAGTCCTCCCTGAGTTTAAAAAAAAGAATATTCCTGTAACCCTGGATTCTCGTTTCCGCCTCCTGAATTTTAAGGGGATTACCTTCTCCAGCCCTAACGAACCTGAGGTCGAACATGCGCTGCAGATCGAGATTAACGACGATCCTCAGGTACTCAAACAGTCCGGGAAATTCCTCTTAAAGAAAACCAGAGCTGCCGCCCTCCTGATCACAAGAGGTTCAAAGGGAATGGTGCTTTTCGAAAAAAATAAAACTCCTCTCCATATCCCCATTCATGGCACGGCCGACATCGTTGATGTGACAGGCGCCGGGGATACAGTAGTAAGTGTCTTCACCCTGGCTTTGGCTAATGAAGCGACGTTCAGGAAGGCTGCACTTCTTGCAAACTATGCCGGTGGTATTGTTGTCATGAAAAAAGGCACATCCACTTTGACATCTCCGGAACTCAGGAAGGCCATCGTTTCTTGAAATTGGAAAAACTGTATTCACTCACTCAACTAAGAAAGATCGTCCTGGATCATAAAAGAAAAGGCCACCGAGTCGTACTGGCCAACGGGTGCTTTGATCTGATTCATGTTGGGCATATCAGATATCTGAAAGATTCAAAGAAAAAAGGAGATATCTTGGTTGTAGCTCTTAACAGCGACTCCTCCATCCGCAAGCTCAAGGGAAAAGGAAGGCCTATCTTAAACGAAAAAGCACGCATAGAGATTATAAAATCTTTTGTTTTTGTCGATTACATCACTATCTTTGGAGAGCAGAATGTGGAGAAAGTCCTCCTTAGCCTAAAACCCGACGTCCATGCAAAAGGTTCAGACTATACAGAGGAAACAGTTCCTGAAAGAGAAACTGTGAGAGGATACGGCGGCTCTATCGCTATAACAGGGGGGCCAAAAGTAAAATCCACTTCTGAGACCATTGAAGAAATTGCTACGAAGATATTAAAAACAGAATAGACCTTGATAAAATGGACAATTTCCTGATTATCCGCCTCAGTTCTCTCGGAGATATCATCCATACTCTCCCTGCATTTTCCGCACTTAGAAAGAATTTTCCCGAGGCTAAAATCTCATGGATTGTCGAAGAGAAAGGAAAGGAAATCCTGAGTCTTGTCCCTGGAATTGACAAAACCATCATCGCCCATACAACTGGGTGGCGCTTAAACACCAAAAAATTCTGGGCTGAAATCTCAAACCTCAAAAAAGAGCTAAAAAACAAAGACCGGGTTGCACTTGACTTTCAAGGACTTGTAAAATCTGGATTCATTGCTTTCCTCTCGAAAGCGCAGAAAAGAATTGGATTCCATAGAAAAAACCTGAGAGAACCGCTGGCGTCCGTATTTTATACAGAAAGACTCGAAGAGATACCCGAAGACATCCATGTCATGAGGAAAAACTTAAAGCTTCTGAAACTCATAGGGATCGACGATGACAAACTTGAATTCCCTGTTGTTCTGCCAGTTGAATTAACGGAAACAGTAAAGTCCAAACTTAGAGAGCTGGGCCATGAGGAGGGAAAAAAACTGATCATTCTCAATGTGGGAGCAGCATGGGAAACAAAACGATGGTTTCCAGATAAATGGGTCAGTTTTATCGAGAGAATAAGGAGCAAAGAATTCTTTCTCCTTCTTGTGTGGGGAAATGAGGAGGAAAGAGAGCTGGCCATTCAAATATCAGAGAAAACGCATATCCCCCTCTCCCCTCCTTTCTCATTGAAAGAAGTAATGGCATTGGCAAAAGAGTCTTCTCTATTGGTCAGCGGAGATACTTTTGCCCTCCAGGTTGCCTGTGCCTTCTCCCGGCCGGTTATCGGAATTTTTGGACCGACAAATCCCCAAAGAAATGGTCCTTTCCGAAGCCAAGATAGAGTGGCATTCCACAGATTATCATGCAGCTATTGTTACAAAAGGAGCTGTTCGAGCCTGGAATGCCTAAAAATAATAACTCCAGAAGAAGTTGCCGCCCTGACTCTTCAATCGTTAAAGGAAAATGTCTGAATTCAACCTAAATAATGCAATTTACAGATGGAGAGTAAGAGGAGGTTTTATTGGCATTCTTCTGGCTATAGTCCTTGCAAAACCTGATTTAACTTTGATTCTAATTGGCATAGCTATATGTCTCTCCGGTCTTTTCATCAGGACCTGGGCATCCGGTCACCTCAGGAAAGAAAAGGAATTGACCATCCATGGACCATACAAATACACAAGAAATCCTCTTTACCTAGGAAATCTAATCGTGGGGATCAGCGTTGTCGTTTGTTCTCGCTCAATGTGGATACTTGCTTTCTTTTTAGCCTATTTTCTCCTCTTTTATCCGATAGCAATAAAGAACGAGAAGGAAAGAATGAAGAAGCTCTTTCCTCAAGAGTATGAAGATTACAAGAAAAAAGTCCCGCTTTTTTTCCCTTCTTTAAAACCCTTATCCCCTGCCCAGAAAAACAGGTTCAGCTGGAAGCTCTATAAAAAAAATAGAGAATACAGAGCACTCATAGGTGCAGTCTTGTTCTGGACGGTCATAGTCGGAAAAATGCTCCTTTTTTAAAAAGGCTAAAAAAAGGGTCAGGCTACTTTTTCCTCTCCTTTGAGATTGCCGCGCTCCCTTATGTCTATCGTAATGACAAAGAAAAAAAGAGGACTGTCCCCTTTTTCTTGAAAAAAGGGAAAAAAAGGGGACTGTCCCCTTTTTTTATGATATATTTTCTCTGTGGCTACAAAAGAAAGAATTGAAAAGGTCAAGAGAGTTCTCTCTCTGAGAAAACCAGACCTGAGAATCGTATTAGAAGAAGTCAAAAATACCCATAATGCCAGCGCAGTTGTCAGAACCTGCGACGCGGCAGGAATCCTTTATGTGGATATAATCTCGGCCGAAGGGGAGCCATTTCCGATAAATGAAGCTGTCTCGACTAGAGCCGAGAAATGGATACAGTTTCAATATTATAAATCTGCGTCTGACTGCCTGACTTTATTGAAAAAGAAAGGGTTTAAAATCGCTGCGACTCATATCAGTGATGACTCTCTCCCATATACATCTTTGGATTATGCACAGGCCATAGCCATTGTATTCGGCAATGAAGCTGAAGGTCTTTCATCAGAGGCATTAAATCTTGCTGACCATAAGATCAAAATACCCATGATCGGGATGGCCCAGAGTCTCAATCTCTCTGTTTCAGTCGGAGTTATCCTTTATGAAGCCATGAAACAAAGGAAAGAGAAAAATTATTTCAAAGAAACGAGATTATCCCCAGAAGAATTTGATGCCTACATGAAAAAATGGCTGAGTTAAAAAAGGTTTGGATTGCCACGGCACTTCGTGCCTCGCAATGACATTTAAATTAGGGGGTACAATTAAAAAAAAGGGAGGCAAAGAAGACATTCTCCTTGCCTCCCAGTTGAGAGTTGGGAACCGGAGCAGATTATACTTTGATTGCTCTCGTTTTTTTCAATCTTAATTTCAGTGCCTCAGCGGCTTCTTTACTTTTTTGGGTTATTTTTTCCAGTTCCTTATTCAATCTTTTCATTTGTATTTCATAATGTTTGCCAGTGTCATCCTTCCATTTTTTATATTGCTTCTCCAGACTTTCTCTGTGTTTATCCCAGGAATCGACATAATCTTCCCAATTATCAGTAAAGAAAAAAGCTCTATGCCCTTCTTCTTCCTCCTCAATTTCGATATCTGTACTTCTTTTCTTTTTGTCTCTGAGGAATTCTACTTTAATCTTATCTCCCTTTTCTTTATCCTGAATCAACCCGCTCAGATCTCTCACCTTCTCAACTCGGACTCCATCCGCAGCAGTGATAACATCTCCCACCTTTAATCCTGCCTTTTCTGCGGGGCTGCCTTCGCTGATCTTCGACACCATGAGACCATTTCCCTCTTTCACACCAAAATGTTCTGAAAGTTCTCTGTTCAATTCATTTAAATAAACACCGATATACTTTCTTTCCTCCCAGCCCCAGCGAAATAGCCTTGGTTCAGCTGGCTGCGCAGCTTTTGGAGGCTCTGGAGGCTTTGGGGGCTTTGGAGGCTTAGATGGAAATAGCCGAGGGAACTTGTATATCAGCTCCTCCAGCACATCTTTTTCGGTGTGCTCGCCTAATTTGACCTTGACATTCATTGTCTTTCCATTTCTTTCGATTTTTAAAGTAACGGTATTCCCAGGTTTTCTCTTTCTTATTTCATAAACCAACACCTCAGGATTTGTCAGTCCTTTCCCTTCAATCTCTAGGATGATATCCCCTCTCCTGAGTTTTGCAAGCTCTGCCGGACTTTCTTTATCCACATCAACGATTTCCACCTCACCATCTTCGTTCTCTTCTATATAGACTCCAAGCCACCCTCTTTCCACTTTTCCTTTTTCTTTTATCTCTGAAGTAATATCTTTCACTATATCGATGGCACATGCTTCAGCCATACCAGAGGATGGGGCTTCGGCTCTACTTAATACAACTCCCGTTGCCACCACCTCTCTTTCTCTGATATCAACAATGACCGGCCTGTCATCATAGTAGATCCCTCTGAGCAATCCAACCATGCGGCCCTTCTTATCGACAACAGGGCTTCCGCTCGATCCTCGCACAACCCAGACGTTCAACCGAAGTTTTTCCAGAGAGACAGAGTTTACGATTCCCTGAGTGACGGAAGGCGTATTCTCTGGGGAAATACTGACGACTCCGATCCAAGAGCCGGCAGAAATATCCTTTGACTCTCCCATGGTTATGGGAATTAGCTTCTTATTTTCAACTTTTATCAGCGCTAGATGAGTCTCAGAGTCCATGCCCAAGAATTTGGCATCCAGCTTTTCCCCTTTATGAGTGATGACTGAGATCTTCTCATCACGGGGAAATATAAGGGCAGTGGTGACAATGTGTCCGTTATTGTCAATCACCACACCAGTTGCTACTTTTCTTACCCTGTTTCTGGCTTCAACTTTTACAACGGACGGATAAACATTTTTTGTTATACCCTCTATGTCCTTTTCTTCAATTCCAGAGGCTGGAGCGGACTCTGCCTGTAATTGCATGAAGGATATCAGTAAAAACACTGTTAGGATGATGATGATTTTTAATGTACCTTTCATTTTGATGGAACCTCCTAATATTTGATTTTCCTATTCGTTTTATTAGAAACCTGCTCCAGTAGGTAGACTGTGGGCGGTTCTTGAGTACGAGCCTGTATGTCTCCAGTATAATTCACTGTTTCGAGGACGGGTATGACCGACCTCTGCCCTTGATCCAACTCTCTTCCCAGCTCTCTTCGGAAAGTCGCAGGAACGCCTTTCCCCTTTTCAGCCAATTCATTAAGACCCTTGTTCGGAATGATGAAAAAATTCAATACAACGAAAAATATAATAAGCGCACTAAATGCACCTGCGAGGGAGAGGCGAAGATATTTCACCTTTTGAACTTTTCCTTTTCTGAGCGATAGTTGAGCCATTACCTTTTGTTCAAAATCGGAAGGCGCATTGACTCTCTCCAATCTTTTCAAAAGATTTAACTCTTCCATCATAATTCTCCTCTTTCTTGGACTGTTAATTTATTTCGCATGAGGCTTTCTCTAATTCTTTTTTAATATAATCTCTTCCTCGAGTTATCCTTGCCTTCACAGTACCGATGGGCCTCTTTAGAATCTCAGCGATTTCTTCCTGAGAAAAGCCTTCCATATCCTTAAGGATAACAGGAATCCTGTAACGGGGATGGAGATTATTCAAAGCCTGTCTCAAATTTCTGATCAAACCTGAATCTGAAGGATTGTTTGAAGAATCACTTATCCGTATTGTATTCTCTACTTCTTCGAGAGAGATCGCTTGAGATTTTCTCATCTTTTTCATCTCGGTCTTGGCAAGGTTCGAAGCAATAGCATAAATCCAGGAGGAAAAGGGTGCCACAGGTCTGTATTTATTGGCTTTAAAGTAAATTCTCATAAAAGTCTCTTGAGATAACTCCACTGCCCTCTGATAATCGCCAGTTAGTTGGAACAAGAAGTTCACGATTCTGTTCTTGTAAATCTTGACTATCTCTGAAAACGCCATCTCATCGCCATCCTGCACTTGGCGTATCAGCTCCTGTTCATCCATTCTCAATTCCTTTAAACTCTGCATTTTTCAAAAAAGTTGCATTTAAACTCAAAAAATCCAAAAACCTGTATTTTTTAGGGTCTATTGAGGGTCAGATCTTGTTTCTTTTTGCCTCTAGAAATATGCATTCTCACATTATCAGTTTAGCTGATTATGGCCCTTTTGAATAGAGGGGCAGGTTGCAAAGGAGAAGAAAAATATGGGGTCAGGCTTTCATAAGTTTTATAACTTGATTATTAATTGGAAGTTAATTCATTTTACCTTAATAATTATAAAACTTATGAAAGCCTGACCCCGTTGGAATTATTCTTTGAGTTCGAGCTCGATGAGAGGCTTCTCAGAGTCAACAAGCTCTCCAGTAGATACAAAAATCTTCTTTACAGAGCCATCAATAGAAGATTTTAACTCGTTTTCCATCTTCATGGCTTCGACTATAGCCAAGGTTTGATTTTTTCTGACTTCTTCTTTCTCAGTCACATTGATTTTTATGACCTTTCCGGGCATAGGAGCCGATATCACTAATTTTTCCTCATCTTTGGGTTTTGTCTCTCTTCCTTCATGCCCCTCAATGCTCTCAGAAGGCTCTTGAACGATAAATTGCTGTCCCTCTAGGGAAAGGTATTGTTTTTCTTTATCTCTGGCAAAATACACCTGATAGGAACGCCCTTCAATCAGGATAGAAACAACATTCGGGGAGATGAGATGAATATCTGCTTCAATGGTTCTTTCCCCATCTTGAACGATAAAAATATCGCCTTTCTTGTCCAGGGCGATTTTGTGCTGCTTGTTATCAATTAAAAATTCGAACTCCACTTTACTCTTTTCCTCCAATTCGCCATTTCCCAAGAGTTTGCCATGGGGATAGAGCTTCCTTCTGTGGAACGACCCCGCTTGCGCTCACTCCTGTTTGATTGAGGCTGCTAAATGCCGTAGCAATCAAGGCAAGTTTCAGATCCTCTTCCTTCTTCTCTTTTCCCTTCCATCCCTCTAAATATTTATTAATGAAATCTGTTGTTGTTTTTCCTTTCCTGAATTGGGGGTGACTGATGACATCTTTGAGAAAATCAATAGTGGTTTTTATGCCTAAAACAACATAGTCATTTAGGCCGTTTATCATCCTCTCACAGGCAATTTCCCTGTTCTCTGCCCAGACTATGAGCTTGGCCAAGATTGGGTCATAATAGATCGGCACATCACATCCATTGTAGATGCCGCAGTCGTGGCGAATACCAGGACCTTTTGGCTCCTTAAGGAAGAGCACCTTCCCAGATGAAGGGAGAAAATTATTGCGGGGATCCTCTGCATAAATCCGGCATTCAATAGAATGTCCCTTCTGCTCTAATTGCTCCTGCTTGAAAGGAAGTTTTTCTCCTGAGGCAATCATAATCTGTTGATGCACAAGGTCCACTCCTGTTATTAGCTCTGTGACAGGATGTTCAACTTGAAGCCTGGCATTGACCTCCAAGAAATAGAAATTTTTATTCTTATCCAGAAGGAACTCCACTGTTCCTGCATTGTTATAACCAGAGACCTGGATGACTTTCTTGGCTGTATTTCCCATTTCTGCTCTAAGCTCAGGAGTCAGAGCCTGAGAAGGGGTTTCTACGACTATTTTTTGATGTCTTCTCTGGATGGAGCATTCCCGCTCAAATAGGTGAACTCTGTTTCCATAATTGTCAGCAACAACCTGAAACTCCACGTGTCTGGGTTCCTCGATGTATTTATCCAGATAGACTGATTCATCACCAAAAGCTGATTTGGCTTCCCGCATTCCCGCTTCAAGCGAAGGTTTCAATTCCTTGGAATCATAGACAACCCTCATACCTTTTCCACCGCCCCCTGCAGAGGCTTTGATCATCACTGGATAGCCTATTTTTTGGGCTTCCTTTTTGTATTCAGAAAAATCCTTCGCCATTCCTTTCATGCCAGGGATAATGGGGATCCCGGCCTTCTCCATAGTCTGCCGAGAACGAATCTTATCTCCAACTAGCTTTAAAGCCTTGGAATTAGGCCCGATGAATATAATATTCTCTTTCTCGCACCTTTTGGCAAACTCTGCATTTTCAGCCAGGAAGCCATATCCCGGATGGATGGCGTCAGCGTCTGTATCGTGAGCTGCCTGGATTATCCTGTTCATATGAAGGTAGCTCTCTATGGCTGGGGCAGGTCCGATACAGACAGCCTCATCAGCCATCTGGACATGGAGGCCTAGCCGATCAGCTTCTGAAAAAACAGCAACTGTTGGAATACCCAGTTCTTGACAGGCTTTGATGATCCTTACAGCGATTTCGCCTCTGTTTGCTACTAATATTTTTTTTATCATTATGTATCCATTTTTATATGAGATTGCGCAGCTCGTTGCGAGCGCAGCGTGGCAATCTCAATTTTCATGTGAGATTGCTTCGTCATTTCATTCCTCACAATGACAAGGTGGGCTTGACAAATCAAGCCCCTACGCCAATTGGGCGCCTACGCTATTCATGCCCCTGCACAAACTGTGCCTCTATACACCATAATGTGGGTGTAACTAATTAAACCCTTATGGTTACTTATCTTTTTTCTCCGTCGTATTTTCTGTCTTATCTTCTTCCTCTGTTTTATTTTCTGTTTTATCTCCTTCTTCTTGTATCCAACTCGGTTTTCTTTTTTCCAGAAAAGCAGACGTCCCTTCCTGTCCTTCCTCGCTCACCCTCAAGTTAGCAATCATGCGGGCAGTATAGGTCTTTGCTTCCTCAAAGCTCATCTTGGGAACTTTATAAATAAGCTCCTTGCAGCTTGCAATTGCTTCTGGACCTGATGTCAGGAGATGTTTTGCAGTCTCATCAACTGTTTCTTTGAGCTTCGCATGAGGGACAACTTTATTGACTAGCCCTATTTCTTGGGCTTTTTGAGCCGATATTCTTTCTCCTGTTAAAAAATACTCTCTGGCATTTTTCTCCCCTATCCTTCTTATGACGTAGGGTGAAATAGCAGCGGGAACAAGTCCGATCTTTACTTCGCTCAAGCCGAATTTGGCATCTTCTGATGCTACAGCTATATCACAGACAGAGAGAAACCCTGTTCCTCCTCCAAAAGCTGTGCCGTTGACCATGGCAATGGTTGGCTTGGGTAAAACATAAATCTTATAAAGGACTTCAGCCAGCTCCAGAGATTCCTCCAGATTTTGCTCAAAAGAATAATCGACAATCTCTCTCAGCCACTTTATATCAGCTCCAGCACAGAAAGATTTGCCATTACCGGTCAAAATGACTACCCGAAGCGATTTATCTTTGCCGATCTTATCGACAACATCATCCAGCTCTCGAATCATCGTGGAATTGAAGGCATTGTGAACCTCAGGTCTGTTAAAGCAGACTCGAGCAATTTTTTCTTCTTTAGTAAATGAAGTCGTCTTATAAGAATCCATTGCCATCTACATCCTGAAAATCCCAACTTTAAAATCAGGAATAGGAGCATTAAGGCTCATAGCGATACCTAAAGCCAGCGCTTCTCTTGTCTCTAAAGGATCAAGAATACCGTCATCCCATATTCTGGCTGTGCTGAAATATGGGCTAGCCTCTTGGTCATACTTCTTCAGAATAGGTTTCATCAACTTTTCCTTCTCTTTTTCGGCAAGCTTTTTTGCCTGTTCCTTCAATCTTTTCAGTTTCACTGTCAAAAGCACGTTAGCTGCCTGCTCGCCGCCCATAACACTGATACGGGCATTGGCCCACATCCAGAGAATACGCGGAGCATAAGCCCGTCCGCACATGGCGTAATTGCCGGCTCCGTAGGAACCCCCGGCAATTATTGTAAACTTGGGCACATCAGCATTAGCCACAGCGTGCACCAACTTGGCCCCATCTCTTGCGATACCTCCATGTTCGTACTGTTTCCCGATGATAAATCCAGTAATATTCTGGAGGAATAGGATAGGAATCTTCCGCATGGAACAAAGAGTGACAAAATGAGCTCCTTTAAGTGAACTCTCTGAAAACAAGACTCCGTTGTTGGCCAGTATTCCCACTGGATAACCCATGATGCGGGCAAAACCGCAAACAATGGTCTGACCGTATAATTCCTTAAATTCCTGAAACCGGCTCCCATCCACTATGCGAGCGATGATATCCTTCATGTTGAAAGGTTTTCTCAAATCCTGGGGGACAATCCCATAGATTTCTTGGGGATCATAATAAGGGTCTTCGGGCTCAGAAATATCCAGTTGGAACTTTTTTGGCGGGTCCAGTGTTTCGATTATGTTCCGGGCAATCTCCAGGGCATGTCCATCGTTTTGGGCATAATAATCCGAAACTCCCGAAATCCGGCAGTGCACATCAGCCCCTCCCAGATCTTCATCTGTCACCTGCTCTCCTGTGGCCGCTTTAACCAGCGGCGGACCACCTATAAAAATCGTGCCCTGCTTACGAACAATAACCGTCTCATCACTCATGGCAGGCACATAGGCCCCTCCGGCTGTACAAGAGCCCATCACGATTGATATTTGAGGAATGCCTAGAGCAGAAAGGCGCGCTTGATTGTAAAAGATTCGGCCAAAATATTCTTTATCAGCAAAGGTACCTGATTGGTGAGGCAGGAATATCCCCCCTGAATCGACTAAGTAAACGCATGGAAGGCGGTTGGCTAGGGCAATTTCCTGTGCCCGGATATGTTTCTTGATCGTCATAGGATAGTAGGTTCCCCCTTTGACAGTAGCATCATTGGCTACGACTAAAATTTCTCGGCCGTGGACAACTCCGATTCCTGTGATAACGCCTGCCCCTGGAGCTTCGTTATCGTACATATCGTACGCAGCCAAAGGAGTCAGCTCTAGAAAAGGAGTATTGCGGTCAAAGAGTTTTTCCAGCCTTTCCCTGGGCAACAATTTCCCTCTGGATTTATGGAGCTCTCTGTATTTTGGGGGTCCTCCTTCTTGAACCTTGGCCAATCTTTCTCTGTATTCAGCAACGACCTTCTTCATACGTTCATAATTTTCTTTATATTCTTTGCTTTTGGTGTCAACTTTGCTTTCGATTCTAAACATGGCGAAGTCCTTTGAATCCCAGATTTATATTATATGATTATATTATTCACTCTGATCTTTTTTTTCAAATGCAGGAAAGAAAAACATGAAGGAAACCCCAACGAGGAAAGATATTCTTTTCATAAAATTTCAACTTAAAAAACTTTACTTCTAGTTATAATTTCAGTGTATTTCGTCATTTTTTATAACTGGCAGTTATATTATGCCTTCTTTTTTATAAAACATAAGGAGGGCTTGATAAATCAAGCCCCTACCTCTGTTGGGCATTATGGATTGCTTCGTCGTTACACTCCTCGCAATGACATCTATTCAGGAACAAGCACAATGACATCTATTCAGGAACAAGCACAATGACATCTATTCAGGGACAAGCTTGTATCCGTAACAAAGAATGCCCGATTCTCCTTCCTGAAAGATTTTCCGAAATTCTATTCTGACTCTCTGACCGATCTTCATATCCTCAAAATCACAATCCACAATCTGCCCGGTGAGCTTCACTCCATCATCAAGCTCCACAATCCCCACCGCAAAAGGAGCCTGGTCAACGAACTGATGAGGAGGAACGCGGATAATCGTAAAGGATATGATTTTTCCTCTATCAGCTAGCTTTGTCGGCTCCAATTCCCTATTTTTGCACTCAGGGCAGATGAGACGTGGAGGAAAGTAGACGCCTCCACAACCTTTGCATTTATTGGCTTCCAGCCTGTATCTTTGAGGAATTTCCCGCCAATATCTTGATGGTGTCGACATGTTATCCTCCTTCCCTATTCTCTTTCAAAAATATGAATAACAGAACTGCCGCCGCTTCCGCCCATATTCTGGGCCATCGCTATTCTGGCATCTTTGACCTGCCGCTCCCCTGCCTCTCCCCGGAGTTGTTTAGTAATCTCCACAACCTGGGCTACTCCAGTGGCACCAACAGGATGCCCCTTGGCTTTTAAGCCGCCGCTTGGATTTACTGGAATCTTTCCATCAAGGGAGGTCAATCCTTCCTCGACAGCTTTTCCACCTTCGCCTTTCTCCACTATTCCTAAAGCCTCAAGAACACAAATTTCAGCTATGGTGAAACAATCGTGAACTTCAACAAGGTCTATATCTTCTGGCTTCTTCTTCGCCATATCGTAGGCCTGTTTAGAGGCCTGGTGTGTAGCCTCAATCCAGGTAATATCCTTCCTTGAGCTCAGAGCGATCGTATCAGTGGCGTGACCGGTCCCGATGACTTTTATAACAGGTTTATTCATTTTCTTGGCCATTTCCACAGGACATAGAATCGCCGCCGCGGCTCCGTCTGTAATAGGTGAACAATCCAGGATTCTCAGCGGATCAGCAACCATTACAGAATTCAGAACTGAGTCTACTGTTATCTCAAAGGGAAATTGAGCCAGAGGATTTTTGGAACCGTTATGATGATTCTTCACTGCAACCATGGCAAGCTGTTCCCTCGTTGTTCCGTATTTTTCCATGTGAGCCATGGCCATTAAAGCATAAAGTCCGGGAAAAGTGATTCCATGATAGCCTTCATACTCCTGGTCAGCTGCTGTACCCAGGGCATAGGTAGCCTGATATCCATTGACATCAGTCATCTTTTCTACACCGCCCGCAAGGACAATATCGCTCATTCCTGAAGCCACTTCCATAAAAGCGAGCCTAAATGCCAGCCCCCCTGAAGCACAAGCTGTCTCCACTCTCGTGGAGGGCACAGGAGTCTGGCCTAAATAATCAGCCAGAAGCGAAGCGATATGCTCCTGACCTACAAAAAGGCCCGAAGACATCGAACCCACATACATGGAGCCGATTTGGTCCACACCCGCATCATCCAGGGCATTGAGAGCTGTTTCCACAAAAATATCCCTTAAGGATTTTTCCCAGAGCTCCCCCCATTTTGTCATTCCTACACCAATAACTGCAACATCTCTCATTTCTTTCCTCCTACTCCGCCTTCCTAATTTTTTGACGAAACTTGGCATACTCGCCGTATTCAAGGTGATTTTTATTCTTATCCAACAAGTCCCGCGTCTTGGGAGCAAGGTCCCGCACTTCATCAATCCTTTCTGTGACTTCAAAAATGAAGGCATCACTTCCAGCTCCCGATCCATAGGAAATGATAAGGACCATATCTCCCTTTTTGGCATCATCAAGGACTGCAGTCAGGCCCAGGGGGGAAGAGCCAGAATAAGTGTTTCCCAGCTTTGAAACTAGCCAGCCTGTCTCAATCTGATTTTTTTCAAATCCTAACATCTTTCCCGCCCTGAAGGGGAATTTGCCGTTGGGCTGATGAAAGATGACATAATTGAAATCTGAAGCCTTCATCCCAGCTTTTTCCATTATTCCTTCGCCTGCTCCCACAACATGTTTGAAATAAGCGGGATCACCTGTGAACCGCCCTCCATGTTGAGGATAATATTGATACTCCCGCCTCCAAAAATCAGGGGTGTCTGTCATATAAGAGTAGGTTTCCACCGCCTTAGCAACTACTTTTTCTCTGCCAAAAATAAAGGCTGCTGCACCGGCAGCAGCAGAGTATTCCAGCGCATCCCCAGGAGCTCCTTGAGAGGTATCCGCTCCGACAGCCAGGCCATATTTAATCTCGCCCGCCCTGACCAGACCTAATGCCACAAACATCCCTTCTGTCCCAGCCTTGCATGCAAATTCAAAATCTGCTGTGTGGACTTCAGGAGTGGAAGCCAGAGCTTCAGCCAGAACTGTCCCGCTCGGCTTAACGGCATAGGGATGTGATTCAGAACCAACATAGACTGCACCAATTTCAACAGGGTCGATGAGAGCTCTTTTTAAAGCATTTCTGGCTGCTTCCACAGACATGGTAATAGTATCCTGGTCAGGAGATGGGACAGATTTCTCCTCAAGCATTAATCCTTTCTTATAACTTGGTGCATCAGCACCCCAGACTTTTGCTATTTCTTCTACTTTAATTCTGTTGCGGGGAATATATGCACCATAGCCCACAATGCCTTCCATTTATAGCCTCCCTTTCAGATATGAGAAAATTTTGAAATACAGCATGAATGATTTAAAAATAAAGAAACAAGGGCAAAATTTAGAGAAACATCGTTGCATATCTTGTCTTTTAAGTCAAGAAAAAAGGGGACTAAGAAAAAGGGGACAATC
>CP070825.1:680227-777205 GCA_020344415.1 Candidatus Aminicenantota bacterium | reverse complement strand
GATAATATTGATATTTCCCTTTGAATCAATGCGCCAAACATCAGAGAGGTCATCCTCTTGCGAACGCCGCGCTCTCACACTGAGCTAACCGCCCACTGTGTAACTACTGCAAACGAACCAAAAGAATGTACCACTATTCCTACTTTTTTTCCACTTTTCCACTACAGACAACTCTCCTTGTCTTTATTTTTAATGATATTTTTTGAAGTTCTTATCCACTCGGTTTTTTTTTGTATTGAGTTTTGTTATCATGATTATTAGAAGTGTAACAAAGACAGGACCTGGAGGCTTTGGGAGATGAGAAGCACATTCTGTTTCTTTTTGTTGCTGTGTATCTGTACTTTTCATTTGGTCGCCCTGGATCCTTCAACTTCCTTTCAGAAATATCTTATGGAACAATGGGGAAGCAAGAACGGGCTCCCTTCTGATTCCGTCACCTCAATCGTCCAAACTCCAGATGGATATCTGTGGCTCGGAACATCCAGAGGGATTGTGCGCTTTGACGGAGTCAAATTCGATATGATTGAGGATGGTATACACGAGAGAAATACAGGCGAAAGAAAATATACTCTATTTGTCGATAAAAAAGGATACCTGTGGATTGGAAGTTCAGGTTGTGTCGTCAAACTTGAAGAAGGGCAAATGAGGAAATATCCTCTTGAGGGAGGATTACAAAAAGATAAAATCGTTGATCTGCTGGAAGATATGAACGGAAACTTCTGGGTGATAACAGGCTCAGCCATATTCAAAGGATTGAGCCATGGCAATTTTGAAGTTATTAAAGAATCGCTTGAGATGTCAGTAGAATCGTTCTCCTCTATCCTGGAAGACAGAAGCGGTAACATTCGGGTGGGCACCATTAGCGACGGGCATTTTGAGTACCAATACGGGCAATTTATCAGCCAAACTAAAGAAGGCCTAAGAAGCAACGACTCCATCACAGCCCTTTATGAAGACCGGCAAGGTTCATTGTGGATCGGTACAAATCACGGGCTTTTCCTTTATAAAGATGATACAACAAGCACATATACGACCAATGACGGTCTTTCCAATAACCATGTTACCGTCATCCTTGAGGATCGCGACGGGAATCTCTGGGTAGGCACCATCAACGGAATCAACCTGATCAGGTTCGACGCAGATGGCCGCAGCACTATTGAAACAGGCCTTAAAAATAACATCGTTACATCACTTTTTGAGGACCGAGAGAACAGTGTTTGGGTCGGGACAGACGGATCAGGCTTAAAACAGTTCAAAGAGGGCTTATTCACATCATACGGATTGAATGAGGGGCTTCCGAATAATTATATCGTTGCCCTCTGTGAAGACCGGAAAGGAGATTTCTGGATTGGCTCAGCCTACGGGGGACTTTATAAATTCAGAGATAACGTTATGGTTGAATCAGTTATGCAGGATGAAAACCTGGAGGATGTGAACAAAGCGGTCTGGATAAAAGCTGTTACCGAAGACCTACAGGGAAACCTATGGATAAGCACCTGCGGCAGAGGCCTTATATGGAAAAGAGACGGCCAGCTTGTTCGGTTTGACATGTCCGATGGGTTGATAAGCGACTGTGTCATCAGCATATATTGCGACAGCAGAGGAAAGGTATGGTTAGGAACGTTCGAGGGTCTAAGCGTCTATCAGGATGGATATTTTTCATCCTTTACAACAGCGGATGGACTCGTTGATAACACCATACAAGATATCTATGAGGACACCAACGACGATATCTGGGTTGCTACTTCTAAAGGTTTGAATATATTGAAAAATGGTGAAGTATCCAGAGACAGAATGGAGACGTATCTGAAAGGAATACCGGTTTCCAGGATATTCGCCGATAGCTCCGGAACCATCTGGTTCGGAACTTTTAATGCGGGTATCGTACGGTACAAGGACGGACAAATTTTCCCTATTTCGTCCAGGGATGGTCTGGCAACTGACATAATTTATAACCTTCTGGAGGATGAACGAGGGAACTTTTGGCTGACCAGCGATACGGGTATTCACAAGGTGAGGAAAAACGATCTCAATGAGATTGCAGAAGGAAAAATCGAGAGCCTCAATTGTGTCTCCTACGGGATTTCGGATGGAATGGGTAGCATCGAATGCACGCATTATAAAAACAGTGTCCTCAAGACAAGTAAAGGCGAATTCTGGTTCGCTACAAAAAAAGGAATATCCGTACTTAACCCGGAAAAGATCAAGACGCGCACTTTGGACCCTCCCAACGTGATTATTGAAAAGATAGAAGTGGATGGACAAAGCTTAGAAAGCACTGGCAGGGAGTATGTTTTTCAGGACGTAGAGAACGTTGGTTTCTTCTTCACAGCATGCTCTTTTGCTGCGCCAAAAAGGGTAAAATTCAGGTATAAGCTTGAGGGACATGATGAGGACTGGATTCAGCTTGAATCAGAAGAATCAAGAGAGGCCTTCTATCCGAATTTGGGCTCCGGAAGCTACGTGTTTCATGTGACAGCCTGTAGTGAAGAAGGAATTTGGAATCGAAATGAAAGCCAAATCTCAATCAACATCAGATCAAGCTTCACAAACACATGGATGTTCAGAGCATTGTTGATAATGGCTGTATTTGTGACTGGAACAGGCAGTTACCTGATTTTCAGACGAAGACGTCTCATAAAAAATAAGAGGAGCAAAAGCCCCTTCCTCGACCCTGGTAAAACCGAGAAGTGTTTAAAACATCTTGGCTATCTTTTGGAAGTGGAAAAAATATATAAGAATGAGACGCTCTCACTTCAATCTTTATCCGAAAAATTATCCATTCCTTCTTATCAGTTATCTCAAATCATCAATACAAAGCTTAATAAGAATTTTTTTGATCTGATCAACAGCTTCCGGATTCAAGAAGCAAAAGAGCACCTGACCGATTCAGCCAAGAGCAACCTCACAATACTGGAAATTGCATACGATGTGGGTTTCAACTCAAAAGTATCTTTTTACAAAGCCTTTAAAAAATTCACCAAGATGACGCCTTCCCACTTCAGGAAGAAACATAAAAGCAATTAAGCCAGGACTACTCTCCAAAAAGTAAACTTCCCTTAAAATGTTACCTTCCTAAATTAATGAAATAACTATAGTTAGCTAAAAGAAGGTACGGGTTTCCAAAGTTGGTCGACTGTCTGTGTTAAAAAAATTATATTTATCCAAGAAAAGAGTAAGTTGTGCAGAGAAAGCACTCTTTTCTTTTGAACAGGTAAATTGTTGGAGATAGGAATGATGAATGAAAGAGCACCAAAAGGAAAAATGGAACTTTGCAGTCGTAAAGCCTTAAGGCAACAAGAGATGAGATGATGAAAGAAAATCAGAAGAAATCAGGAATTTGTCGGAGAGATTTTATCGGGAATTCTCTTGCGGCTGTTGCTGGCCTCGGAATCAGGGGCAAGAATAACCTTTGTAATGGAAAAGCCAGAACTTTGAGCAGGGAACCGAGAATCAAGGAGTACCGGACCCTGGGCCGCACAGGATTCAAGGTGTCAGATATCGGATTCGGCGCGAGCTTTTTAACTGTCCCGGAGCTGCTGAAAGTGGCCCTGGATAGAGGGATTAATTACATAGACACAGGCGAACACTATTCGAACGGCCAATCTGAACGAACGATCGGCCAGGTCATCAGGAATCAAGACCGAAAGTCGATCTTTATCACGACGAAATTGAACCTTACCTTTGCGCAGAGCCGGACCAAAGAAAATGTGAAGCAGAGATTCCAGAAATGTCTGGAGAGGCTTCAGACGGATTACGTGGACTGTCTGATGATCCACATGGCAAGGGATACCGAGCAAATCAAACATCCGGCTTTTCATGAAGCCGCCCGGGAACTCAAAGCGGAAGGGCGGATCCGATATATCGGACTTTCCAATCATGGCCCTGAATTCCGAATCTACGGCAGGCTTCAAGTTCCCATGGAGCAGGTGGTCTACGCTGCTGTCGAGGACGGCCGCTTCGACGTGGTTCTTATCGCCTACAATTTTCTCCAGAGAAAGCAGGGGGAAAAAATATTGAAAAAGTGTCAAGAAAAAAACGTTGGTATAACTTTGATGAAAACGGATCCTGTCAATGTCTATTCCAGGGTTCTCGAATCCGTTGAAAAGGAGAAAAAGGCTGGGGCTCCAACCTCCGAAGAGTATATGAAGAGGCTTGAAGATTACGCGACTTGGCTGAAGGCGGCAGATAAGTTCATAATGACATACGGCCTGAAGACAAACGAACAGGTGAGAGAGGCGGCCATAAAGTTCGTTCTTAGTCAGCCGGGAGTTCACTCGGCCTGCCTGAGCATCACCACCTTTGAGAAACTCGAAACCTTCGTTGCCCTGTCTGGAGAAAAGCTCAGAGGCCGGGATCATGAGATGCTCGAGGATTACGAGGGCTGGCTTGGCCCTTATTACTGCCGTCATGCATGCGGGCTCTGCGAACCGGCTTGCCCTGACACAGTCCCCATCAATACAATTATGCGATACAACCATTACTTCCAAGCTCAAGGTAGAGAAAAATATTCCATGAGGAAATACGCCGCCCTTCCCGGCGCTGACGCCGGGCAATGCAACACCTGCGCTGGCTACTGTAAACACTCCTGCCCTTACGGAGTACACATCCAGAAGCTCCTGGCACTGGCTCACAATACCCTTACTCTTGCTTGAAAAAGGGAATGAGGATTTCTATTGAATGATCTTTAAAACCATCAACGAAATGAATCCGACTGGAATGATAATGTTATCTCAATCAGTTCGTGTCTTTAAAATTTTATCAGAATAGGAGAAGAAAAATGTTTAATCGAATTTATTCTTCGGTGTTGGTGATGCTCATTTTGCCTGTTTTTTCATTCGGACTGGCGGGATCAAATTGTAATCTGGCGGAGGAACACGATGAAAATTTTGTGATCGCGAAGTATTCAAAGATACGATCGAATGTTTTGAATGAAGAACGCACAATTATCGTGCATCTGCCCAGAGGATACGAAAAGAGCCCTTTCTCATACCCTGTGCTCTATGTTTTAGATGCGGATTGGGAGGATTTATTTATAAAAGCAGTCGCAACATCCGGATATCTTAATGAGTTTGGACACATTCCAAAATTGATCGTGGTCGGTATTTGCAACACAGACCGAAACCGCGACATGATTCCTGTAAGGATAAAACGTGAACCGAGTTCTGGAGGCGCGGCTTTCTTTTTAAGGTTTATTTCTGAAGAGTTGATGCCCTTCATCGAAAAAAAATACCGCACTGAGCCGTTTACTATCCTTTATGGCGGATCTTATGCCGGTCTGTTTACAGTCAATGCTCTTCTGGAAAAGCCGGAGGCCTGTAACGCCTACATCGCTAGCAGCCCGGGCATCGGGACATGCCCGGATTATATTTATGCCAAGGCTGAAAAACTCCTCAAGAAAAAAACATCATTGCGCAGGTACCTGTACTTGGTTTACGGCGAACATGATTATCCCCAGTCAACCGGTCATACGTCGGATTTTTACAGCTTCATCATGCCAAAATCTCCAGGTGATTTTAAATGTCAAATGAAAATGGTTGAAAACGAAGGCCACGTCCCCTTCATCGGCCTATATGAAGGGCTCCGCTTTATCTTTACCGAGTGGAAGTTACCAGATGATCGAAGAGCCAAGGCTGGATTAAATGAGATTAAGCAGCACTTCGACAAAATTAAAAAAAAATACAATTATAAACCGGTCATCCCGGCGGATATTCTCATAGGTTTGGGATATCGGTTAATAAGGCGGGGAAAGATGACCGAAGCTGTCGAAGCATTGCTTTTCGCCTGTCAAATCCATCCCTACTCTCCTGATGCGTTTTATTATCTCGGTGAAGCGTATAAAAAGAATAACCAAATCGACCAGGCATTGAAATATTATAAAAAAGCATTGAAAGTAGATTCGAATTATCTGATGGCCGCTCAAAAAATTCAATCGCTTGATAAGAAGAAATGGCAATAAAAGCTATAAAAATGTGGAGTGATTTCTCTAAGGCGTTCAGACGTCCACTGACTGCTGAGCAGTTCAAGAGCCTCGAAAAAAAATGAATATTAAAGCATTAAATTTATTTAATGTATTTAATGTTTTTATTTATTTATAAAATTTACTTTGAGCTATGGTGTATAAAAGCTCAAATAATATAAAAAATAAAATCAGGAGGATTCAAAATGAAAAGAATAACTATCATGATTGTTGTTATTATTATTTTTTCGGTTACCTTATTTGCTGTAAAAAAAGCAAATAATGAAAAAGAAAAAGCGGCTATTAAAAAAGTAATTCAGGAAGCTTATGTGGATGGTATAAAAAACCTGGGCAATATTGAAAAAATCGAGAAAGGTTTTCATCCGGATTTTAACATGCTTTCAGTCCAGGATAATAAATTAAGAAAATTCCCGATAAACAAATGGATAGAAATGGTTGAAAAAGCCAAGAAAGAAAATCCAAATGGTCCAAAAATTAAAACTTCTGTTAATTTTTTAATGGTGGATGTCGTAGGAAATGTAGGGATTGCTAAATTTGAAACGTACTCCGGATCAAAACTCGCATTCACCGATATAATGGTACTCTTAAAGTTTGAAGAAGGATGGAGAATTGTTAGCAAAGTTTATCATCGGCATAAATAATTCGGAATAAATTTTAAGACCGATCAACGAACATCGGTGGCCCTGAAATACCTCATTATCTTTAAATATATCCTCTAGAGACCCTCTTTCTCCTAAATATTTGCCCTAGTATCATTTTAGTTTTAAAAAGTGTCAAAGCCCGTAAAGAATAGACTTCTACCAATGTGCACACGTGTGACAAAAATGACTAAAAATTGCTAAAAATATGATATTGGGACTAAAAGGAGGGTTGAAGCTAAGTCGCTGATAATATTGATAATTCTGGTAATATCAAGGTTTTATGCATCGGGGGGAATATCGTCTTGCGAACGCCGCGCGCTCTCCCACTGAGCTAACCGCCCACATACAGAGATTCTATTCAATTTGAACCTAAAGAATGTAGCATTTTTATGGGATTTTTTCTAGTTTAGGAATTATTTGCCTTCAGCCCATCTAGCCTCTTCTCAGCATCATCTACTTCAGCAATAGCTGAGTCTGCAACTTTCAAAAGGGTGCTGAATTTCTTGTAATGGTCTATGGCTTCGCCTTGGAAACAAATGTTATTTAATCTTTTTGCTGATTTCATCACCTTCAGAAGAGCGGACAATGAGTCGGAAGACCTTACCATTCCTGTCTCGTTCGAAAATGATTTTGGCACGGACTGCTTTAAGGAAAAATGTGGTTTCTGATTCTGGGAACAGCTCGAATTTTGGCTGCCCTGTTCCCTGAGCAAACAATCGATCGCCCTCTCTGGTTACTACAATGAAAAATGTCGGCGTAGTCTGGTATGTACCCGCGTAATCATTATAAACTTCTGGATTAACCTGCACCTGTTTTGGTTCTTCTGTATACTCTCCAAGTTTCAAAATGTCCCGTTCCCCGCTCAATGAATATAAACCAATATCATCTATTCTTTCCTGGAAATTGGCGAATACCACGACGCCGATCTTCTTTCCTGGGTCGAAGCCAATAAAGGCCCGGTAACCGTCCTTCTCACCTCCATGAAAAACGATGTGAAAGTCATCCTGTTGAGCCACAATCCATGCAAAACCAATCTTTACGATGTCTTTCGCAATAGGAAATCGACCTTTATGCGTTGCCTGCATGGCGTTTAATAATGGCGATGACTCTAGTCCCATGTTGGCAGCCAGGAAGGTGAGCATATCGTGGGCCGTAGAACGAAGTCCACCGGCTCCGGCCAATACCGGAGGCATGTGATAGTTCTTTGCCTGTTGCCCGTCAAGGAAATACCCTACTGCCAGACGCTCATTCAGTGCGGGTGTCATCTTGCGTCTTGTGTTTGTCATCCCCAGAGGACGGCATATCCGTTCTTCCACTTGTTGGTCATAGGATTTCCCAGCTTTCAAAAATAACACATGTCCCAATAATCCGAAACCCAAGTTAGAGTACTCAAATTGAGTCCCTGGTTCCCTGCTCAATGTGTAATTAGACAAGAAATTGTACAATCGATGCTCTGAAAAATTTATATACCCCGGGATAGACTCTTCGCCGGATTTGATTTGCGGCGTGTTGGGTAGGCCGGAAGTATGGGTAGCTAGATGAAGTGAGGTAATCTTTATCCCATTCCTGGAAGGGACTTTCACTTCTGGGGGCAGGTATTTTTCAATGGGATCATCCAAGTTCACCTCGCCCCGCCTGACCATGTCGGCCAACAGGAGCGACGTGAACACCTTAGTCACGGAACATAGCTCAAACAGGGTATCACCATCTACTGCCTTTCCGCCCCGTCTTTGCTTACCGTAACTGATGATTTGACGTCCCCTTTCGCTTACTATCCCCACGACCAAGCCAAATTCCTGGTGATGTCTTTCCACTCGTTCCTGGATGAGTTCTTTGATCTTGCTTTCCCGTTGATCCAATTGGGGCGATTGAGATATGATGTCTGTGAAGGCCATAGAAATCAACGCCACTAGCAAAAGAACCAGGTGAATTGTTTTTTTCATGAGCAAGCCTCCTATTTATATTATCGTGACTTCTCTTTCATTCCGGTTTCGTTGTGTCTCCAGTTTTTTGACATTGCACTTTGTACATCCACTACTTCCCAAATCAATCGACATCATTCACGTGATTACGACTATCCTCCCGGATTTGAAACAGCTCTTCTACGGGCACTTCGAGCGCCTTTGCCAGCTTCAATGCTAGATAAGTGGACGGTACATATTTCCTCTTTTCTACGGTATTGATCGTTTTTCGCGTCACTCCGACCATCTGGGCCAACTGTTCCTGGGTCAGGTCTTTCTTTGCTCGCTGAACTTTCAATGTGTTTTTAAGATTTTTTTCAGACATGGTATCACTTATCCAATAGATATATCGTGATATTATAAGAACCAAATCCTACCAGAAGTGCAGCCCCCACCAGAAGCATTGGATCCTTAAGCAAATCAGCTACAATGAGATAAGCGGCTAGAATGATTAATACGATCAACGATAAAAAACCGATTCTCCATGCTTTTAGTTCGTTCAATCGCACCAGCTCGTTGTATAGCGCTTCTCTTAAGATAGGATCTTTTCTGATTTTTCTTTCCACAATTAACAATCGGGCTACAAAATATGCCATCACCGCAATGGCGAGCAAGAGGACTATCATGCTGCCTGTATAGAGAGTTCCCAATTTCAGTTCAAGCATTTTGATAAGAGTTCTCACTATCCAGGCGATGAAAAAAACCATGGATCCCAGGACATGACCACCGCGGTATTTTTTCCTCTTCTTGTCCAACAACTCAATTTGGTTGGTCATGGTTCAGCTCCTTATGTTTTAATGACATTTATCCAAAAAAAATGCATTTACATGATTGTAACCCATGATACCAATAATATAACACATATTACTCATTTTATAACCTATAGGTATCATCTTGTCAACCAATTTTTTTGCTTTTTTGAAGGAGTAAATCTTCTGTTTTGTCTCAGTGGTTATGCAGCGACCAAAAAAAACGGCCTTAAAAACGGGGTGAAAATGATACTCCTCATTGCGCACTCTCAGGAATACTCTCCCTTCATCGTCTTATATGCTCTGATCTTTACTGTCCATATTGGAGTGGAAATAACCTAATGCTCCTAACCTGGGGAGGCACATATCTCTCTTCTCTCTCAACGATTGACAGGGAAATATGCGTGTGATACGTTTCAGAAAGTGAACGGTTGTGAGTTCTGTATCAGAAAAGACCTGTCCCCATTGCCATTCCAAGAATACTGCACCTGCTGAGAGGGAGTACAAGACGGATTATCCTTTCTGGTTGGCCTTAGCAGTTGTATTTATCCTGATAGGTATAGCCCTGGCTCTGTTTTTCCTGCTTCAGCTCCATCCCGTTATTTTAATACTGACCTTAGTGGCCATCGTGACCAAATTACTGGATACAGCAAACCGTAAAAAAAGGAGAAGAAAAAAGGTAGAATTAATCTGTCTTGATTGTGACCGACGATTTACAATTTTCGAGAAAAATCAGGAAGGTTGATCACTCCAGGAAAACGCTGGCCTCCAGGGCAGACTCAAACCTGCAATCTAGTGGCTAACAGCTGCCTACTCTGCTCTTTATATGCTTTGAATTCATGGTGCAAAACAGAGAGGGGATTATTGCATACCGATTCTCGCCTGGGGAGTCATGGCTAGATATTGTGCTGAAATTAGGGTGACGGGAATTATTACTCAGTTCCCTTCGGCTTAAGCTCCATGCCGAGTTGTCGCGCCAAGCCCAGCTGATCATCTTCTTGCCATTCTTCTACAACTTTTCCATTCTCTATGCGCATTATATTAATCAAACTAAATTCAAGTTCTTTCTCACTCACTGGGATACTTTCAACTCCTCCTTTGTAAGTACCTCTGGCGATGATCCTGCATACGACTTTGTCCCCGGCTGCAATCATTTCTTCAATACTCCAAGTGAACTCAGTGAAAGCATCTTGCGCCATCTTATAACTTTCTATTAGTTTCTCCCGGGATGTGGATTTAGTAGTTCCTGATGGGTTGTAGACTGCATAGCCAGGAGATAATAATTCCTTAAAAGCTTCAAAGTCTCCTTTATTAAATGTTTCAACGTAACGTTTTGCTAGAGCCTTATTCTGCTCCTCAACTTCTGCTTGAGCCTTGAACTCTTCAAGCTCTGCCATTGCTGCTTTATCTTGGCAGCCGACCATGAAGCATAAAATCAGAGCCATAGGTAAAATCATGCAAAGCTTTTTCATTTTTCCTCCTTCTTTTCAAAAATCTTACTAGAATAAAATGCAAAGATGTTCCTACCTCACGCAAACAAATATAGGCATCCAAGAAACGTTTGTGTCATGAGATTGACAAACTTGTAAGAAAAATAGACAAACTCTGTCAAACTCTGGATGACTGGTCTTTGAAAAGAGGTTAGAAGTCAAGGCGAATCCCGAATTGGAAACGGCGGGAATCATAGGCGGCCGTGGGTTGCCCAAATCTTGCTGACGTCAAATATTTATTGACATATATCCAGTGTTTTATCTTCGAGCTCAAGGTCCTGAGTTATTAGAAGAATATAAGATTTTCTTTTTGGGCAACCGTTTTTCTTGAAACCACGTATATATAATTGAGTCTGTTCTATACTCCAGAACAACTGAATTAATGATAAAAAAAACTCACCTCTTTAGACTAGAGGAAATTACACTCCTCGCTTTTTATCAATATAAGGGGACATAGAAATGTTTAAAAATTTCGTAAAAATCACATTGAGAAATATTAAAAGGCACTGGGGATATTCCTTCATCAACATCATAGGCCTAGCCATTGGCATGGCTTGCTGTATTCTAATCCTGCTGTGGGTTCAAGACGAATTCAGCTTTGATAAATTTCATGAGAATTATAAAGACCTGTACACTACCATTCCTAAAATAGGAGATACAAGATATTATTCCAACCCATTGGCGTTTGCCCCAATTTTCAAGGAAAAATATCCGGAAGTCCTTAAAATCACAAGGTATTATCAGAGGTTTGTTCTTATTAAATACAAAGATAAAATCTTCAACGAATCGGGCGCTTTGGTTGATGATGATTTCCTTGAGATGTTTACATTTCCCCTCATCAAAGGCACTCCGGAAACAGTATTTGCAAGCCAGGATTCTATCGTCATATCAGAACGCTTGGCTGAAAAATATTTCGGCTCTGAAGACCCGATTGGTCAATCTTTATTAATTAACAACAATGCCAGGCTGATGGTCACAGGCCTCCTTAAAAATGTTCCTTCAAATTCCCATTTGCAGTTCGATTTCCTCGCTTCTATGAGATTAATGGGGAAGAGAGCAGAGACGAGTTGGTCATACGAACCCAGAACATATGTTCTCCTGCAGAAAAACATATCATTACCTGACTTCGCCGACAAAATATCTGGATTCATAATGGAACATGATAAAAGAACAAATCAGGTCGTTACTCTTGGTATACGGCCTCTTTCCGAGATTCATCTGTATTCGTTAAGAGGCACGGACCCGATTGTTTACGTATATATTTTCCTGACAATTGCCATAGCCATTTTGCTAATTGCCTGCATCAATTTCATCAATATCTCAACAGCTCGATCAAACACACGCGCCAAAGAAATCGGCATGAGAAAAGTAGTAGGGGCAGTAAAGGCTGATATTATAAAGCAGTTTATCGGCGAATCGATAACATTATCGGTAATTTCTATTTTATTGGCGATTGGATTAGTATCTCTTTTCCTGCCGGCTTTCAACAATCTCTCTGGAAAACAATTGACATTAAACATTACTGGCAGCGTTTCTACCTTATTCGGATTGATAGGGGTCGCCCTCTTTACAGGGTTAATGTCCGGCAGTTATCCGGCTCTCATGCTCTCGTCTTTCAAACCGGTAAAAACATTGAAAGGGGAAATGCAGTCAAGGTCAGGCGGTTTTGTATTAAGGAAAATCCTGGTTGTTGGTCAATTCACGGCTGCGATTATATTGCTGATCGGGACAACCGTCATGTATAAGCAGCTAAACTACATAGAAAATATAGATCTCGGCTTGAACAAAGAACAGGTAGTTTCCATATCTATGAATAGAGAATTGAACCGAAACTATCGATCAGTTAAAAATGAAATCAAACAGCATGCCAATATCATAAATGTTACATCAGCCTGGAATTTACCGACAAATATTTCACGCATCAATCCTGTCTACTGGGAAGGCAGAGGTCCCGAACAGTATGTCACCATGAATGATCAATCAGTCGATTATGACTATTTTAAAACCTTTGATATGGAAATAATCCAGGGCAGAAGTTTTTCAGAAGAATATGGGACTGACCGGAAGAATTATGTTCTTAACGAAGAAGCCGCAAAGCTTACGGAACTGGAATCTCCTGTAGGGAAGATGTTTTCTGTCTGGGAAGATGAAGGAGAAATAATAGGAATCGTGAAGAATTTCCATTCGCGCTCGCTCCATAATGAAATTGGTCCGATAGTGTTCACGCTATCCAAGCGACATGGCTCTCACAATTACATTTTTGTTAAAATAAGGCCAGACGATATCCAGGGAACATTAGGATATTTGGAAAAAACGGTAAAGAGATTTGCTCCCAACTATCTCTTTGAATACATGTTTCTTGATGATGCGTTTGACAGGCAATACAGAAGTGACCGGCAGAGAGGCGAAATTTACAAGTATTTCACATTTCTGGCGATATTCATCTCTTGTCTTGGACTTTTCGGTATGGCTTCATTTATATCAGAACAGCGCACCAAGGAAATTGGGATCAGAAAGGTTCTCGGTGCTTCCATAGCAAACATCATAATAAAGGTCTCAAAGGATTTTGTCATATTGCTTGCTATATCCAACATAATTGCATGGCCTATTGCCTATTATGTAATGACCAGAATGCTTGATAATTATGCTTACAGAACCAATATCCCTGTATGGGTATTTTTGGTTTCGGGAATGATAGCGATTATCATAGCGTTGCTGACCGTGTGTGTAAAAATTATAAAAGCCGCTTTGGCAAATCCTGTAGACTGTCTAAGATACGAATGATGGAGGCTGTTCAAGCCCTCTATTTTCTATAAACTATGCCCAGTATTGGTTAGATTAATCTGTAATTTCCACGCTTCTAAGGATATTCTCCATGATTCGCATGTGCTGTTCGTAATTCTCCTCCGGACACCAGACTTGGATAATATAGAGAGCATTTTCTCGCGGATAGGTTTTTGATTTGCCATCCGGAATCACGGCCAATAGAGTTCGGATGGGTTTTTCGTTGATGAAACCTGGAACATTATAAAGCCATGCATCGCGACCCTTGATCTGTATTGCTACAGGCTTACCCTCAAGTACGAGACCTTTCATATCTGCCATTTTCTCAAGGTATCTGGGGCCGCTCTGCTCGGTCGTCGTGTACCAGAGCATGACGTGCATATCTGTATCAGGTTCAAAAATCTCATAAATCAATTTATCCTTATGATAGGGATTTTCCTTCCAATTGGCCGGGGCCTCAAATCGAATATTCAGTCTTGGGTGTTTATAAACCTGCAGGTCCTGGGCAATTGTATGATTCATCACGAAAAGGGAAGCAATAATGCCGGTCAAAAACAAACCTTTCACCATACAGTTTTTCATTGTATGCCTCCATCTGAGTCCTCGCTTATATTATTTGGCATTGTGCTATTGAATTACAACTTAAATAATTCTGAATAAATCGTAAGAATCCGATCGATGAAGGTGTTAGTTTAATTGTCAGACTTTGTGACAGGTTATTTCAAGGTTATTCTTTTCTTGATTCGATAAGGCTGAAAACTGAGAGAGCAGCTCCAGCACCTGCCATCACGCCGAAAACAAAACCAAGGATAAAACTCCAGGGTTTACCTAGCGAAGTAAGATTGAGCATCGGACCAAGAACTATTCCCATGCTTCCAATAACAGCAAGGAGCGCTCCAACAGCTAGTCTCTTTTTTGTCGCCAATGAAATCCTCCTTTAAAGGCGTTATTGCATCAACTGACCATCTTATCCACTTAGGTGATACGTTTTTAAGGCTGGCATAGTTTTCGCAACATTAATTACCTTGATTATTCACGAGTCGAGGTTGCTGCAGACCTCGCTGCGAAGAGCTAAGCGATGTAGCAATCCTCCGTTGCGAGTGAAACGAAGCAATCTCATGCTTATAGCAAGATATCATGAGATCACCATGCTTCGCTCGTGACAGAAGATCACCACGCTCACCTCGTTTGCTCGTGATGACGTGCTCCTCCACTGCGAATGGGACGCAAATAATGTTTAAATAATATTTTGGACTTGACAAAACGGTAATTTGGTATTATATTACAATATAGTTTGTAATACAGACTACATTGTGAATTTAATTAATTTTTTATTTGGAGGATAAAGATGGAACAGTTAAATTTCAATGCACTGGGAAAAAAGGCGTTTCGTTCATTTTTCAAGGATGGCATTTACAATGTGTTCCTGGGATTAATTCTGCTCAGTATTGGACTGCCTTTGATACTCAATGAATTCGGGCTGATCGACTACAAAACTATCATGATGCCTTTATTGATTTCCCTCATCCTTTTTGCAATATAAATTAAATGTTTAATTGGAGGATAAAGATGGAACAATTAAATTTTAAAACACTGGAAAAAAAGGCTTTTCGTTCGTTTTTCAAGGATGGAATCTACGATGTGTTCCTGGGATTAATTCTGCTCAGTCTCGGCCTGCCTTTGATACTCAATGAATTCGGATTGATCGATTACGAAACTATTACAATGCCCCTGTTGATTCCTTTCATCTTGAATATCGGTGCGCTCGCGTTTTTTATAATAGGGAAAAAATATATCACCACACCTCGCCTAGGGATCGTCCGTTTTGGGAAAACAAGAAAGCGGAAGATGACACATATAAAACTCCTTTTGGCAATTTCCGTTCTGTTTGGAGTGATCGCATTTTTTCTCTCTTTGTTAAAAGTACTGCCGGTAGGAGGAGAGACCGGCATTCCCTTGTCAGGAGTGATTTTTGGCATCCAGGCCATTCTAGTTTTTAGCCTCATGGCGTATTTCATGGACTTTACCCGCCTCTATCCTTATGCATTTCTCTTCGCTATTTCCCTACCGTTGACCTTCTGGTTGAAAAAGAATGCTGTTATGACATATCCGTCGCTCTGGGTTTTCTCCTTCACTGCAGGTCCAATGCTTGTTGTTGGATGGGTACTGTTTATCCGCTTTTTACATCAGTACCCTCGTGAAGGAAAAGCCGGGAGCTGAAGATGAAAAAGCGAAAAATAAATGATTCTCCCGATCTAGGCCAACTGCTAGGCATCGATAAAGTCATTCATGAACCGGCTCGGTTAATGATCATAGCCTACCTTTCGGTTGTTGAAAGTGCTGATTTCATCTTCTTGATGACTCAGACAGGACTGACCCAAGGAAATATGTCGTTTCATATTGCCAAGCTGGAAGAATCGGGATATGTGTCTATTAAAAAGCAGTTTATCGGGAAGCGTCCCCACACAATGCTATCCATTACAAACAAGGGCCACAAAAACCTGAAGGAATATCTCAAGACCATGAAAGGTCTTATTGAAAACTTTTTGTCTATTTCTTAACGAACTCTATATTGGCCGCACGACCAGCACCTAAGATGAAACCTGTGATTTTCTTTCTTTTGTTTCGAACGAATTCTATTTTAAACGGTCCAACAGTAAATTTATTTCGGGTCATGGCTTTGAAGGCGCCCCTTGGAGCATTCTTGTGTTTGAATACCAATGCTCCTTTCTCTACCGCAAGCTTATATGTAACCGGAAGCTCATCATTATAATACTCTCCGGCATACTCTTTCAGTTGAGCAGGGGTCAGGGGCGTCAACTTGGGGACCTTCACCAGGCTTCTATCTTCTCCTTCAACGGTCAGCTTAGCTTTGTTTATTCTGCCTCTTTCATCAGGGATGAAATCAATAGAGAGATCATAAGGAGCATCCAATGCTAGAAACTTTGTCTTTGTTACGGGCGTTAACACAAACCTCCGCCTCATAACTGATATCGTCAGCTTATCCTCTTTCATTGAAATAACAGCCCACGCACCGGTCTGTTCATCCTCGTAATTGCCGACCTTTCCTTCCAATTCTTCCTTGGAAAGTTCGATGGCCTTAACCTTCTTTTTCTTTTCAGGCTTCTTCTCAGCCTTCTTTAAATGATCAGCAAGGTAGATATCAGCAATCTGCAGGCAGAGCCTGGTAGGATTGATAGTGCCTAGGTTAGCCAGGCAAATAACAGTGAACTCCTGTTCAGGGAAACGAACCATCTGGGCCCTGAAGCCGACAAATCCTCCACCATGACTGATTCTTTTTAATCCTTTATATTTATCTATACCAAGTCCAAAAGCATAATTGAGCTTTTTACCGTTATTCAGCACACCAGGAGTTTGAATGAGATCCATGAGTTCCTTTCCCAGCTTATTTGTATAAAAGGCCTGATCCCAGAGGAACAAATCTTCTACTGTTGTAAAAACACCTCCATCTCCCACATGGTCAAGGGTGGTCATAGCAATTCTAAAGCCTCCTTTTATGGGCGAATAGCCATCTGCACGATTCTTGACGACCATTGTATGGTCATCATGGTAATGGGTATTCTTCATGCCCAAGGGCTTAAAAATATGCTCCTGTGCAAAATCATTGAGAGATTTTCCGCTGGCTCTCTTAACGATTTCACCCATCAGAAAATACCCAGAGTTGGAATAGAGGTGTTCTTTCCCAGGAAGAAAATTCAGCCCTTTTTGCCTGGCTATAAGTTCAACAGAGTCTTCAGGAGTGTAGAAATGATCATTTGGAAGAGCTGCTATAAAGGCGAGATTGAGATAATCACGGATTCCACTGGTATGGTGAACGAGATGCCTTATAGTGATGGGCCTCTCATACTTGGGCAGTTCCGGGATATACTTGCGGATATCATCATCTAAAGAGATTTTTCCCTCAAGAGAAAGGATTGCTATACATGATGCTGTGAATTGTTTCGAGGTTGACCCAATACGGAAAACAGAGGTTGATGTAATGGGAATGTTGTGCTCGAGATTGGCCATTCCGTAACCGCGCTTATAGATAATCTCTCCCTCTTTGATAATTGCCAGGGCTGCTCCCGGAGATATGGTGGAATCCCATTTGGCGAAAAGCTTATCGACTTTGGCAGTTTTTTCGTCTGCGCTGGCAAGAGTTGCCAAAAAAATCGTAAAAATGAAAATCCACAGCAGTTTTGATTTAAATAATAATTTCTTCATCTGAAATCTCCCTTTTAAAACAATTCTATAATTCTTCTTAATATTAACAGCGCTCAACTCATATCACGGATCTTTTTTCCTGTCAAGAAATGGCAATGGGTGTTATGAAAGTTATGAAAGCCTGACCCCAATGAGTGTTTATTCATACTTGATCGAATCTACGGGATTGGCTACAGCCGCTTTAATAGACTGGTAACTGACTGTGATAAGCGCTATAACGAAAGCCAACAAAGCAGACAGGACAAAATATTCGACTCCGATTCTGGTGCGATACGCAAAATTCTGAAGCCATCCATTCATAACAAAGTAGGCAACAGGCCAGGCTATGATGTTTGCTGCTAAAACCCATTTTGTGAACTCTTTGGAAAGAAGAAGAACAATTCCTGAGACGGATGCTCCCAATACTTTACGGATGCCGATTTCTTTGGTCCGCTGTTCGGCTGAAAACGAGATGAGTCCAAACAGCCCGAGGCAAGCAACGAAAATGGCCAAGGAGGAAAAAATTCCAACCAACTGGCCCACCTTCTTATCCGCTTTATAAAGTTTATCAAAGTCTTCATCCAGGAATGAGTACTCAAAGGGAAAAATTGGCGAAAATTCCCCCCATTTTTCATTCATAAAAGCTAGGGTCTCATTAATATTGCCGGGAGATATTCTGACGGAAAGATACCGGAAGCTTCCAGGACGAATCTGGAGGAGAACAGGTCCAATATTCTCGTGAAGTGAAGTCACATTGAAATCTTTTACCACGCCAATCACCTGACCTTCTTTAACAATCGCATCTCTTCGACGCAAATCTCTGGGCCAGACAATCTGTTTGTTAAGCGGGTTATCCCAGCCAATCTGTCTGACGGCTGTCTCGTTGAGGATGAATGCACTCGTCTCGTCAGTTGAGAATTCCCGTGAAAAATCTCGGCCTGTAGCGAGATCGATGTCCAGTGTTTCCAGGAAATCATAATCAATGAAAAATGTATCCATTTTCCATGTCTCATCTTCCTTTGTTCCTTCTGCACGGTATGAAATATTCGTGACAGGCTTTCCCGGGACACTCGAAGAAGCGGTCACGCTGATAATTGAAGGATACTGCATGAGATCCGCTTTAATGGCTTTGTAAGCTTTCCTTGTGTTCTGATCAAGCATCGGGAGGACAACCACTTGTTCCCTGCTGAATCCCAAGTCTCTGCTCCGCATGTAATTCAATTGATTTTGGATGACTATCGTGCTTGTGATCAGAACAATGGATATTGAGAATTGCGTGACAACAAGGAAACGCCGAAACGAACTGCTCTTTTTCCCCGCACCCAATTTTCCTTTTAATATACGGACGGGCTGGAACGCAGAAAGCAGGAGTGCCGGGTATAATCCCGCAAAGATTCCTACTATGAGAACAATTCCGACAAGTCCGAGAAAAATAGCACTGTTGCCTAAATCACCGAAGGCCAGTTCTTTACCAGTAAGGGAATTGAATGAATTCTGAAACAACACGACCAGAATAATCGCAAGAAAAAGGCTTATTAAGGAAAGAATGAAAGATTCGCCGAGAAACTGTTTGACTAGCTGCAGGCGAAAAGCGCCAAGAACTTTCCTCACTCCTACTTCTTTGGCCCTCCCTGCTGACCGCGCTGTAGAGAGGTTCATGAAGTTGAAAGCAGCGATGAGCAGAATAAAAAATGCTATCGCTGAAAAAACGTAAATATACGAAGTACTGCTGTTCGCTTCAATCTCATAATCCAGATGTGAGTGGAGATGAATGCTTTTCAATGGCTGGAGATAAAAGCGTCTCCTTGAAGCTATTTGTGCTCCAAAGACTTTTTTCGCCGCCTCTGGAAATTTCTGCCCCAGCGCAGCTATGTCTGCATTATCCTGAAGGAGAAGGTATGTATAGAAAGAAAAATAGCCCGGATGTGTTAAAAAGCGTTTTCCATGTATAGAAGCTAATGTCTCAAAAGACGCCAGAAAATTGAACCTGAAGTGGGAATTTCGAGGCACATCCTGCATGACAGCAGTAATGTTATAGGTATGTTTATTATCAAGAACAATTCTCTTGCCGATAGGATCACCGCTGCCAAAATATTTTTGCGCTATTGCTTCTGTAAGCACAACTGAATAGGGAGCTTCGAGTGCAGTTTTTGGATTACCTCTTATAAGAGGATAGGAGAAGACCTCGAACACGGTCGGGTCTGCGAACGCAAAACGTTCCTCGAAAAATTTCTTTTCTTCAAACTGCACCAAAACTCTATCTTCCCCAAAAAAACGTGCGGCTTTCAGTATTTCTGGAAAGCTGCTTCTGAATGCCTCGGCGCAAGGAGCGCTTAGAACGGCTAAATGACGCTCTTCGCCTGATGACTCAAGCGCAGCTGCAAGACGGTAAATTTGGTCTGCATTGGAATGGTAGCTGTCATAACTCAGCTCGTCCTGTACAAATAAGAGTATCAATATGCAACAGGCCATACCGATGGCTAATCCACTGATATTAACGATTGAATGAGTCTTGTTTTTGAGAATGTTCCGGATAGCGATCTTCAAATAATTTTTTAACATCTCTCCTCCCTCATAATTATAGACTCAGAAAGTGTGCTTATTTAATCCTATCTTTTTTTCACCTGTGATAGAAATGGAAACACAAAGACCCGTCGTGTTCTTAATAATTAGACGCCAAATATCCATAAAAGGTTCAGGTAAATACAATAAAATTTAACTTGAATTAAGTTGACTCTTGTTTTTAGAAAGCTATTTTTGTAGGATTTTACTTTTAATTAATATAATCCAGATCCAACAAATGGTCACCGGGAGAGGAGGAAAAAGAACAATGGACCATATCGAAAAGTTTCTAAAGGAATTGCCGCTCTTCAAAAGTTTTCTCCCCTCAGAATTGAAAAAGTTAATAGAAAAAAGTCATGTAAAAAACTTTGCTCCACAGGAGGCTATTATCAATTTCGGCCAACCAGGAAGGTTTCTTGGAATAATCCTGGAGGGGGAAGCGGAAGCTGTCGTTACCAGTAAAACAGGAGAGCAGATCCGGCTCGGTTTACTGGAAAAAGGCGACTTCCTTGGAGAAATGTCGCTCCTAACTGGAGAACCCACAAGTGCTGATGTTATCGCTATTGAAAAATGCGAGCTCCTTCTAGTTCCACAGGATGCGTTCACGACTGTTGTTGCTGTTAATCCCGATGCTGTGAAGATTATTGCAAAAACTGTAACCGACAGGCTAAAAAATCGCCAACAAAACGAAGAAGAGCAGATCCGTGTTGAAGACGCTTGGCAAAGCGTCAAGGACCCATACGGGCTAGAGCTGTCTCCTGCAAGCCCTATGAAAATATTGGTCATAAACTGTGGCAGTTCCTCCCTGAAATTCAATTACTTTGACACTGCTGAAGAGATGAATAATCTTGAGGGAATGGTTGAAAGGATCGGCCTTGAGGGTTCCTGCCTTATTTCTTCAACAAAAGAAGGTAAGGTTACAAAAGAACTCGGCTCGATTGGCTACGAAGAAGCATTTGGGGCTGTCGTCAATCTGCTAGTTGATCCCAAGAGTGGCGCCATTAGAGACCTCGAGGAACTCAGCGCAGTGGGGCATCGGGTAGTACATGGAGGTGAGAAGTACGGTAGCGCTGTCATCATCGATGAACGTGTGATTAAAGATATTGATAAATTATCGAGTTTGGCGCCGCTTCATAATCCGCCAAACCTGATGGCAATCAAGGAAAGCATCAAACTCATGCCTGAGGTGCCGCAAGTTGCTGTTTTTGATACTGGCTTTCATCAGAAGATGCCGCCGCATGCCTTTATCTACGGACTTCCTTATGACTCTTATAAAAAAGACCGCATCCGGCGGTACGGCTTCCATGGCATTTCTCATAATTATGTTGCACTTCAGGCTGCTACTTACTTAAAGCGCAATTTTCGCGAACTGAAGATTATCACCTGTCACCTAGGGAATGGAGCCTCCCTCTGCGCTATTGATCACGGCCGGTCAGTGGATACAAGTATGGGATTAACTCCCTTGGAGGGACTGATTATGGGAACTAGGTGCGGTGATCTCGATCCATCAGTTGTTATGCACCTCTGCAGAGAAAAAGAATTGTCCATCCAGGAAGTAGACGATTTCCTGAATCGTGAGAGCGGATTAAAGGGCCTCTCTGGGATATCCAGTGACTTGCGTATGATTGAAGATGCAGCTAGTAAAGGAGATGAAAAGGCTTTACTTGCTATAGACTCATTTTGCTATCGTATTCGGAAGTATATTGGCGCATACACGGCTGCCCTGGGAGGATTGGACGCCTTGGTATTCACAGCAGGCATTGGTGAAGGCAGTGCGTGGGTCAGGAGCCTCGCATGTCAGGAGTTATCTTATATGGGTATCCGTGTGGATATGCTAGCTAACAAAACAACCTCACCTGGTCCAGGAGAGGTGGGAGACATCTCAGATCCACTTTCTCAGGTAAAAGTGCTGGTTATTCCCACCAACGAAGGGAGAATGATTGCCCGAGAGACTGTCCGCACTCTTGGATACCAAGATGTTTCAAACGTAATAAAAAGCCAAGAGGAAAAAAAGATTCCTATCGAAGTATCTGCTCACCATGTTCATTTATCAAGAAAAGAAATCGATGGGCTTTTCGGACCAACAAGTCAATTAAGTCATCGGTCTGACCTTTCCCAGCCCGGCCAGTTTGCATGCGAAGAAACAGTAAACCTCATAGGTCCCAAAGGCAGGGTCGAACGAGTGAGGGTCCTCGGTCCTGAACGAAAGGAAAGCCAGGTTGAAATCTCTATGACAGAAGAATTCAAATTGGGGATCAAGGCTCCTATTCGTGCATCTGGCGATCTTAAAGGAAGCCCTGGAATTACACTAGAAGGCTTAAAGGGACCTTCCCACATCCTAAATGGGGTTATCTGCGCCGCTCGTCATATTCACATGTCGCCAGAGGATGCCCTATCCTTTGGATTAAAGGATCGCGATATTGTCAGAATCGAGGTTAAAGGAGAGCGGACTTTGGTCTTTGGTGATGTCTTGGTACGGGTTCACCCTGATTTTCGATTGAGCATGCATATCGACACAGATGAGGCTAATGCCGCCAGTCTCATCACGGGTATGGAAGGAACGCTTATAGGTATTCAGGACCGAAGATAAAAAAAAGGGGACAGGCTACTTTTTAACATTAATAATTGTCATTGCGAATAATTGTCATTGCGAATAATTGTCATTGCGAGGAATGAAATGACGAAGCAATCCCCTATAAACGTTGAGATTGCCACGCTCCGCTCGCAACAGAGGATTGCCACGCAACCTTTGGTTTGCCCGCAATGACAGAAGGGAAAAAGTAGCCTGTCCCCTTTTTTAATCTAGAACTTCATAGGCAATAATCTCTTCGCTTTTCCCCCGAAGCTTTTGGGGACCGATTTTCTTGATCTTAAATTTGCCCTTTATTTGTTTGTATGTCTCTTCTCCGATGATGATTTGATTAGGCTGAGCGAGCGATTCTAATCTCGAAGCAACATTCACGGGATTCCCGATTACCGTGTACTCCATCCGTTTGGGTGAGCCAATGTTTCCCGCTACGACATGACCCGTATTTATGCCTATACGTATTTCGATCTTTTCACTTCTCCCTGCCTCGCTCATCATATCTGCCAATTCCCGTCTCATCCTGAGGGCTGCAGAGACAGCTCTTTCAGCATCGTCGCTCTTTTCAATGGGTGCTCCGAAAACAGCCATCAGGCTGTCCCCTATATATTTATCCAATGTCCCATCATATTCGAAAATAATATCAGTCATCCTCGAAAAATATTGATTTAAAAGCATGTTTATGTCGCGAGGCTGCATCTTCTCAGAAAGACCTGTGAATCCTATAATATCTGTAAAAAGGATAGTGGCCTTCAAATCTTTAGCTTCTATGATGTCTTCTTTGGCTTCCTGGCTCGATTTTAATATCTCGTCTATAACCTGAGGCGAGTGGAATCTCTCCAGTCTATTCCTCATTCGTTCCTCTTCACGGATTTTCTCATTGAGGCTCGCCTGCTCAAGTATCATGGCCATCTGACAGCCTATGGTCTTGAGGAGCTCTAGGTCACCGTCTGTAAATTGGTTATCATGCCTTACGCTGTCTAACTGAATGACTCCTATGATTTTTTCTCTCTTCCAAAGAGGCACACACATGGCAGACCGGATTTTTTGGCCAACCAGGCTCTGGGCATAATTGAATCTCGGATCGGCCATGGCATTGGAGGTAAGAAGGGCAACCTTGTCCTTGATGACCCTATTGATGATAGTGCGACTCGCTTTTATCTCTCCCTCGCTCTCTACTCTCTCATCTTTGTATTTGACAACTACGGGAATGAATTGATCGCTTTTTTCATCATCCGTAAGAATCAAGAAGCCGTAGTCAGCATCTATAACCATAAAAATGAAATCCATTATTTTCTTCAGGAGCTCATTAAAATCATGGATAGAATTCAACTGTCTGCTAATCTCGTACAAAACAAAGAGTGCCTTATTCGCCCTCTCTAGGGGAATAGATTCCGTTTCAGCTCTTTTTTGCAAGCTTTTCTTTTTTGAAATAGTCGAAACGGCCTGTTTCAAAGGACCTTTCACAGATTCTGACGAAATCAACAAGGAGTGTGAATCCTTCTGACGGCTCTCTTCCGGATTGATTTTCACTGTTCGCTGCTGCCATTTTTCGTAATCGGTATCCATCTCCATAACCAGAGCTTTAGCAATTGAAGGAGATGTTTCTTCCTTGGTCAAATATGTCAGCCTGTTCCTGCCTATTCTTATCTCATCATTATGTTCCAATGAGAGCTTCTGGATAAATTTTTCGTTGACCCTTGTCCCATTGTGACTCCCAAGGTCTTTCAAGAAATACCCCTCTTCTTCCTTGGTTATTTTTGCATGGTTAGTTGAAACTCTTGGATCAGAGAGCGTAATATCGTTATCTTTACCGCGACCGATGGTCACCTCATCTTTGACAATCGGAAAATTATAGCTTTGATTATCATGTGTGACGATCCTGATATGCACCATGACTTCTTTCCTTCGATTAGAAAAATAGCAGAATAGGCGCTGCCTTGTCTAGATGTCTATTATATATTTCCTAATATTCCTTTCTTATGATGGGCTATACCACAAAATCGCACGATGAAATATAAATTATCTGATGAAATACTATAATAACCTGTCATTGCGGGCGGAAGCGACGCGGTGTGGAAAGGAATGAGAAATATTAAAACCTATTAGCCTTAAGTCTTCAACCGAGCAACCTCAGCGTTCAGCTCGCGGATACGGCGTGACATTTTCTCTACGATGCGAAAAGCTAAAGAAGGATCTTCAATAATCCTTTTAAGAAAGGTTCGTTTATCAACCGTAAGAACTCTCACTTCATCCACAGCGCGTACATTGGCTGAGCGGAGCTCATGATCAAAAATTGCCATCTCGCCAAAGAAATCTTCTTCGCCAAGAATTGCCAGCCGAACTTCTTTGCCCTTGTTCTCTCTAAAGACTTCAGCTTTGCCTTCCTGGATTACATACATACAATCTCCGGGATCTCCCTGGCGGATTATGCTTTCTCCGCCGCTGTATATTTTTCCCAAATCATTTTTGTTCATGGATTCTCCCTTCTGAGTGCTCTCCTTCTAAAAGGCCAGATTTCACAAGCCATACTCCAGAAAAGGCGGCCTAGAAAAAAAGGATGGAGCATGTGCAACAACACTTCTGAATAGGGTGCACTTCCTGTTAACATATCCCATAAGGCCATGCTCATGCGCCTACGGGCTCCTGCCTTCTTTTGTTCCTTGATAACCATGCGCAAGATGGCGCGCCTAGCAAAACGGAACTTCTTAATCTGGCTGACACCAAAAAAAATCATCTTTCCAATTTTGTTGTCTCGATCAATCTTTTGGCAGATAGGCCAGTAAATCTTCTTGAAGTCATCAGCCGAGATGCCTCTAAAAATGACAGTCGTCGCCGCAGCTTTAGCAGTACGGAAGGCGGCTCCTATACCATCCTTATACAACCTACTTACTCCACAGTCTCCGATAAAAATAACCCGGTCGGAAAAAGGCTTCTTGGATCCCTTGATATTAATGCGGGGATAACACTGGCATGACTTCTGCTTAAGGTCCAAATCTGGAGGCATAAAACCCTTCACCTCAGGGTTCTCCAAAAAAGACTCGACAAGTTCTTTATCTATTTCCTTGCCCAACATGCATACAGTCGTATAATCGCCTTTGGGAATAAAGGCCGCGAATTCCACCCGTGGTTGATTAAGAAGAAAAGCATGCATAGAGTTTCCCAGGCAATCTTCTATCATCTTATTCTCCATGTAGTATTCACAGATGAATGCTTTTGTTGTTTTGGGCGGACAATACCCTTTTTCCTGGAAAAGGTTCGAAGTAGAAGAGTTTACTCCCGTTGCAACAACCAACAGATCATAATCTTTCTGGAATCCATCCGCTGTTTTGATCCAAGGACGCTCATTTATCCAACTGATTTCTTTTACACGGCCGCGTATGACATTTGCACCTTTATCCCTGGCCAATCCCTGTAAAAAGTCATCAAAGCTTCTCCACTTTATCTCCTTCATATCTCTTGGGCCTGCCCCTCTATGCACGGCTGCAATCCTTTTTTCCTGGAGAGGCGTTTCAATTTTGACCTCGCCGACATCCATGTGTACAGCATAGGATTCAATACCCCTTTGTATAACAACGGGTGGGAGGTTAATTCCTTCTGCGGCCATATGTTGCACCTGATTCTCAGAGATAATCCCTCCGCACATATTGCAGCCAGCAGGGGCGACAGCAGAAAAATCGCGGGATTCGAAAATATCAACGTCAAGCTCTAAATCGACCCTGGAAGCTATATTAAGGAGAAAGTAGCTAAAAAAAGAGCCGGCTGGTCCGCCTCCAATAACCGCTATTTGAGATTTGTCGTCCAGCTTGAGTTTTGATAATCCGAAGCTGAACTCTGGTTCGTTCTTTCGCCTGAAGAACTTGTTTTTCTTACGAATTTGCAAATTCACTCCATTTCTTATTCATTTTGAATATCTGTCTAGCTGCAGCACATTCGAGGTGAAATGTCAGCACAAGTGATCGAAGCTATCTTGATAATCTGGTAAACAAACCGGATTAAATGTTAGATAATACTTCTAGTTTAAAGATTTATGCTTATAGCACAGGTAAACTCTATGTGTCAAATAGATTTCATAGAATTCATAGAATTTGTAGATAATATATACAATATGAAATATTTAGAATAATTGTGTACTCAGTTAAAAATGGAAAAAAGAGTAGGCCCAGGTGCTAAGTTTCTGCGAGCAGCTTACGTAACTTCTGGATATTGAGGTCTTTTCCTGCGCTGCGAAGAGTCTTTGCGGAATCCGTAAAATAAGAATGTGATTCCAAGAAATCGATTTGCCCTCGATACCATTCTTCATCTGTTTGGACATTTCCAAGAGCTACGAGTTCGGCACGTAATCGATCGCTCTGAGTCAGGAAATCCTCCCGACCCAGTGAATCAATATCTGCATCTGCCATGATTTTTTCAAGCAGAGTATTTGGCGATTGGGGCAATTTTGTAGCTAAGATTATGCCACTGATCACTCGAATTTGTGCTGGAGCATATCCGAAACCCGGCAATATCTCACCCGCCATTCGTACACTAGCGCATTCGTGGTCATCGAGCTGCTCGATAAAACCAATATCATGATACCAGGCAGCGGTTCGCAATAATAATAACTCCTCTCCTTCAATACCTTCCATTGCAGCTAATCGCTCTATTGAAGGTATTACATCATCCCGCGTGTGTACCATCGAATGATAGGTCAATGCGACGGGCAACTCCTGCTCCAAACGTTTGAGCGCGTACTGCTTTGCCTTTTCGAAATCAGGGCCCTTCATTCTTTTTTATCCTTATGCAGCATTCCCAGGAGAATGTTACCTGCTGTCACAAATTCTTAGCGGCGAAAATCATCAGATGGGTCGCTGCTAATTTTCTCTTATTGTCTTTGCAACAGAAATCTGCTCCTTGAAGCCAATGATTCTCTCTTTCTTGGTCTGATTTAATATAAAGCGATTATTTATTTTTTTCAATAGAACCATCGGGGTCAGGCTTGAATAACTTGAATTATTATATGAAGAGAAAAAGGGGACAGACTACTTTTTTGCCAACAGGAGAGATTGCGCAGCCCGTTGCGAGCGCAGCGTGGCAATCCTCTGTTGCGAGCGGAGCGTGGCAATCTCAACGTTTATATAGGATTGCTTCGTCATTTCCTTCCTCGCAATGACAGAAAGGTGGGCTTGATGAATCAAGCCTCTACGGTAATGGAAAAAAGAGCCTATCCCCTTTTTCTTTTTTTGTTCAATATCGTACACTAGGTGTTACAACAACGAACATTTTCTCTCTGGACTCACTTACTGCATTTGCGCTGTTTCTCTAAAAGGCAACTATGGCATGATTATTGCAAAAAAGAACAAAGTGAGGTTGTGATGTTAAGAAGGATCATTACTTTCACACTCCGATTAATAAGGAGAGATAAATTTCACAGCTTTCTTAACATCATCGGTCTTTCTACAGGGATTGCTTGCATTATTATTATTTTGCTCTATTTGCAAAACCAGTTAACATACGATAAACATCACAAAAATGCCGACAGGATCTACAGAATCAGCTCTAATTACATTACGTCCGGAAAGCCCACCAAATTCGCTCTGTCTTCCCCGACCTTGGGTAAAAAACTAAAAGACGAGTACCAAGAAATTGAAGATTTTGTCAGGATCTCTCCCACTTCTGAAATTCTGATCCAATACGGAGAAAAAACTTTTTACGAAAAGAATATCGCTGTTACAGATCCAAGCATCTTTAAAATATTTACTCATAAATTTATTTATGGCAACCCTGACCACTGTCTAAAGGATCCCATGAGCATTGTATTAACCGAAAGATTGGCGCGGAAATACTTTGGGGACACAAATCCAGTCAACAAAGAGGTCCTAATAGAAAACAAATCTCTCTATAAAGTAACAGGCGTCATTGAGGATCTGCCGCAGAATTCTCATCTGCGCACGGATGGATTCATCTCATACTCCACAATTGATCCTAAGCAAGAAACTTTAAACTGGCCAATATTTGAACTCGGAGGATACACCTATTTGCTCGTCAATGAAAACTTCAGCTCAAAGGGATTCTATGAAAAATTTCCAGCTTTCTATGAAAAATATGCTGCAGAAGATGCAAAAATCTACGGACAGGTCTTTGAGCCCATTCTTCAAAAACTAGCAGATATCCACTATGGACCCCAAATGAGAGCTGATTTCCCTCTCGGCAACATTGCTTATATATATGCCTTTTTTAGTGTCGGGATTTTCATATTGATTTTAGCATGCATCAACTACATGAATATGGCTACTGCACGGTCTGCCCATCGTGCAAAAGAAATCGGAATGAAGAAAATCCTGGGCTTTGGCAAGAGAAATTTAATCCTCCAAATACTCAGCGAATCAATGTTTTTTTCGCTGGCCGCCCTTATTCTTGCTTTCGGACTAGTGGAGATTGTTATCGAATTTTCTCCTCTTAACCGGATAATGGATTTTAATCTGAAAATGGATTTATTTGCTAATCCATTTTTGCTTTTCGGATCGATAGCTTTATGCATGTTTGTGGGATTGTTCTCTGGACTTTATCCTGCCTTCTATCTTTCCTCTATCCTTCCTATTAAAGCTCTGACAGATACTTTTAAGTCAGGGAAAAAAGGTCTCTACATTCGAAGATTGCTTGTAACATCTCAATTTGTAATATCAATCGGAGTGATCATTGTCACTTTATTTATGAATGATCAGATTGATTTTATGCGAAATAGGGACCTAGGCTTTAAAAAAGAGAATGTTTTATCAATACCTATCCGAGATGAATCTGTCGCCCAAAAGTTACCGGCTCTGCAAGAAGAATTACTCAGTTATAGGGATATCCTTTCGGTTACAGCTGGATATGACCGGCCGGGAATGCTAGGAACAGGTCTCTACTGGTTCGAAGGAAAGGATGGACTGGAGGAGCACAATTTTCATGCCATAATAGCCGATTACAATTATCTTGACACATTAGGTATTGAACTCGTAAAAGGAAGAGACTTTGATAAAACCTACCCTTCAGATCGAAATAAAGCTGTTATTGTCAATGAAACGCTAGTAAAAATTATGGGATGGGATGATCCCATTGGAAAGCGAATAATCCAAAAACGGGATACGCCTCCTGATTTCGAGGCTGAAGTCATAGGAGTAGCAAAAGATTTTAACTTTAATTCCCTCCATAATAAAATTGAACCGATGCTCATAAGAATGCAGCAAACCAGTGGAGGCAGTTTAATGATTAGATTGAAAGGGGATAGTATTGTAAAGACCATGGGATTTCTTGAAGATAGATGGAAAGATATCAACCCCGATCGTCCGTTTACTTATTCTTTTCTTGATGATGAATTCGATAGGTTCTATGATGCTGACAGGCAGCAAAACAGGCTCTTTAAGATATTCACATATATCTGTATCTTAATATCCTGCCTGGGTTTATTGGGCCTTTCATCATTTAATGCAGCCCAGAGAACAAAGGAAATCGCAATCAGAAAAGTCCACGGAGCCTCAGCTGCTCGTATAGTTGTCACTTTATTCAAAGAAATATTCTATCTAGTTGTTCTTGCATCTGTAATAGCCATCCCGATTTCTGTGATACTAATCAATAGGTGGCTTGAAAATTTTGCATACAGGACAGGAATCAATACCCTGATATTTGTATTCACGACAATAGCCGCGATGATTATTGCATTTTTAACCGCAAGTTACCACTACATAAAAATCGCGAATAAAAACCCTGTGGAATCTTTAAAATATGAGTAAGCTTAGGGAAATGAGAAAAAGGAAAAACTATTTATATTTTACTGAGCAGCCATAGGGCCTTGATGTTTTAATAGATACTTCCTTCCCAGCCAACAATTCATCCAGAGCGAGCGTGACATAATTTTTTGCTTTGGCAATATCATCCACACTTGAGGAGCGAATATCGTCAATGCCGCCATTGTAAACCAGAACACCATCAGAATCTATAATATACATATGGGGTGTAGTCTTTGCACCATAAAGCTTGCCGACTATTCCATCCGGATCAAGAAGCAATGCCGTTGGAGAGGCTTGCTTTTGTTTGATTACCTCATTAGCTTCTTCAGGTGTTGAATATCCTTGTTTTCCAGGGGCTGAAGAAATTATGGAAAACCAGATAATCCCTTTTTCAGTATAAGTCTTCTGCAGCTTTTGCATGTTGCCGCTGTTGTAGTGTTTCTTGACATAGGGGCAACCATGATTCAACCACTCCAAAACAACGACCTTACCTTTGTAATCAGATAAAGAATGGCTTTTGCCATTAGAATCCGTTGCCGTGAAATTCGATGCAGGTTTCCCCACTACTGCTTCAGTAGCTTGTGTCACCGGATTTAAAACAACGAGAATGCCCAGCACAACAAACGATGTTAATAATATGACTCGTCTCATTTAAATGCCTCCTTGGATTATTTATTTAATTTCTTGAAGGGCACATCAACAAGCAATGCCCGTTCTTTCTCGGAATAGCCCCATCCTTTTTCTGAAAAAAGTACACCTTTAAGCCTTGATGGGAGTTTCGATGCAAATTGAGACCGTTTGGCTTCGATAATGTAGCCTCCATCAGGTTTTTTTAAATTCTGCGATTCTGAATAATCAACTAACTCAAGATGTTCTGGAAAGAAAATCATGTTCGATAATATATTTTTAAACCAGGAAGGGGGGGCTATCTGAATGAGAATTTGATTTTGTTTTACAGATGCACTTATTTTCCAGCCGGAATAGGCTTTAGGCAGTTTCTCTCGAGTCTTTTCAAAAGAGTCAACCCATTCATCATCGATCCTTGGTTTTTCATCTTTAACCGGAAGTTCGATTGAAAGATCCGCATGACAGGGAATACAAACCTCTTTACATACCAGCCAATCCACGCTCGCCCGAATCTTCGCCTTCGATCCTGGGCTTATACTGTGGGAAGTCTTTATCTCAGTCAAAAGAAAAACCTCACCTTTATAGCCAAAGCTTACAAGCGGAGGTCCATCAAATTTTTTCGGATAGGGCCATTGAATGTCACCCCCGGTAAAGCCTTCTGGAAGATCCCATTTGATCTCTGTGGGAGCACCTGAATCGCCAGGATTTTTCCAGTATGTATGCCAACCTTCATTCATCACAAGGCGCACTGCCATGCAAAAGGGTTCTCCCGGCTTGATAGATTTGACTTCAGGAATAAGTTGAGCTTTCACATGGTTTATATTCTTGTTTGCTGCAAAAATTCCGGTAAAAATATAAAACAACACAAATAATGAAATGGTAATAACTGGATAAAGGATAAAATGGTATTTACTATTTTCAGTCATTAATCTTTACTTCTACCATAGGAATAGTAAAAATCAATTACAATCCAATCCAGTATTTTACACCAAGGATTAATATCAAGCAAAAATAGGCTATTTAAAATATTTAATTGATAATATTTCCTTAAATTGTATTATTAGTCATATAAAACAAGAATTCAGGTTGTTAAAAAAACAAATGCAGAGTGAGAGAGAATGAAAAGAGTTATTATGATTTCCGTTTTCTGCATATTGATCATTGGATTCCTATTCTCAACAAACGGCCCACTGTATAAGCCAGGAAAATTAAAAACCGGAGAGGGACTTCGTTCTCCCCTCGCACCACCCTCTCAGGAGGGAGTAAAATCCAATTACTGGAAAGTAGCTGAGGATATTTTAATTTACCACTTCAGTAGTGGGGAAGGAACTCCAATTTTATGAAGCCGCTCTTAAGACAACAGGGGTGAAAAGTCCTGAGGACGCAATTCTAGAAGTCAAAGATGCCGGAGGCTGGATGGTACATGCTATGTACTTCTCGCTCGGTCTCAAGTACGACTTCAGGGATGAACTCAAGAAGGTGAAGGCTCCTGTTCTGGTGTTGCACGGCGAAAAGGATGTCATGCCTTCCAGTGTCAGTCAAAAGTATGCAGATTATTTCCTGGCTGGGAAATTCAAGCTTATCCCTGGTGCAAGCCACTTCCCCTTTAGTGAAAAGCCAGAAGAATTTTCCGGCGTTGTTGCTGCTTTTTTAAAAAATAGCCGATCCCTAGAATGAGCGAGTAAAAAACGCGGCACTGTTTTCTATCTAAAAATCACAAAAAGTACTATCTATTCCTTTTTGCTTTTATTTGCCGCTTGGATTAAAAATGCGTTCAAATTCTCTTCAATATCTATAAAATTATCCGCTTCTTCAATGAGCTTCTGAGAGCATGACTTTCCGAATGCCATGATCTCCACATAACAACCTAAGCTATGTTTGAGGTGTTCGACCAGTGGAACAAAATCCCCGTCCCCGCTGACTAGCACAACTGCATCAAGCTTTGGAGCAAGTTCAATTGTATCCATAGCAATACCGATGTCCCAATCCCCTTTTTTAGCACCTCCGTAAAAAACCTGGAGGTCTTTTGCCTTCACCTCGTATCCTAGATTCATAAGCGCTTCAAAAAAATTACTCTCATCTTTTACATCGGCTTTTATTACATAGGCAATTGCTCTAATGAGACGCCTGCCTCTAATAGCTTCTTTGAGAATTGTCTTAAAATTAACCTTGGCTTTGTGGGAATATCTTGCGGAATAATACATATTCTGAACATCCACAAAAACTCCGACTCTCTGTCCCTTGTAAAGACTAAAACCTTTCTTTTCTTTACCCATTTATAATTCCTTTTTTTATTTTAAAATATCCTAATCAGAGCAATCGAGCTTATCCTTGGCATACATTCCAGGAAGTTCTAAAGAGGCCACTGAAACCTCCCAATGTTCCGAGAACTTCAGGACGGCCTGTCTTTTTCAGCAGGGGTTTAATCTTTCTAATGAAATCGTCTGCTCTATCTATATCGACACCTGCTTTTTTGTATGTCAAGGCGGACATCATCTTTCTCCATAAGAAGGTTAGTTGTTTTATATCACCCCTACCACCTCAAGTCAATTAACCTGATAAAAAGGGGACAGGCTGCTTTTCTCATAATTAATTGTCATTGCGGGCGGAGCGCGGCAATCCTCCGTTGCGAGCAAAGCGAAGCAATCTCACCATATAAAAAAGCCGCCTTTTCCCTTTTCTAATGACCCCATAGAAAAATTTTGTTTTTTCGTGTAACCTTTTCTGAGAAAGCAAGTCTTATACTATGAATATGCTATAAACGAGGAACATCACCGGTGAATATGCTCGTAGATAACAAAATTATGGAAGAAGTAAGGGACGGAAAAGTGGAAAAGCTCGCAGTTCTTTTCGAACGACACCAAATAGCTCTTTATAACTTTTTCCTTCGCCTGACAGGAAAGACAAATATCAGCGAGGATTTGGTGCAGGATGTTTTTTTCCGGATATTGAAATATCGTTACACATACAAGGGACAGAGCAAATTCACGATCTGGATGTATCAAATTGCCCGTAATGCCCATATAGATTACTTAAGAAAACTGAAAGAGGAATTGCCCTTGGAAGATCAATGGGAGGAAGCGGCAAGCCATGAACCTTCGCCCATAGAAGAAATTGAAAAGGGACAAGACATCGCCCTGATGCGTGAAGCACTGGCCAAACTTCCGATGAAAAAAAGAGAGATACTCGTTCTGAGCCGCTATCAGAATCTTAAATATAAGGAAATCGCCGAGCTCTTCGGATGGCATATAGGCACTGTGAAAGCCAATGTTCACAGGGCCATTAAAGAATTGGGAAAAATCTACTTAGAACTTTCAGGAGGTATGGCCTCATGAATTGCAAACAAATAGAAGAAAGATTCCCTGATTTTTTGATCGGGGACATAGACCAAAAATCCAAGGAAGAAATCCAATCGCATCTTGCTTCCTGTACCTCTTGCAGAGAGGAGCTGGAAGGCCTGAGTGCAATCTGGACAAAACTGGGTGTTCTCCCGGAAGAACGCCCAAGCAATGGCTTGAGAACTCGTTTCTACACAATGCTAGAATCCTATAAACAAGAGCTCGAGAGAGAAAAACCAATATCCCGTTTGAAAAAATTCTTTGAAGGATGGACAGCCCGCTGGTGGCCAAGACGACCTGCCTTTCAATTTTCTCTTTCTATTGCGCTTCTTGTGATTGGACTTACAGTCGGCTACGTGCTGAATATTGGAAGCGGAGGAAATGGAGAGATTGCTCAGCTCCGCGAAGACGTCCATGACATGCAACAGATGGTGGCGGTCTCTTTACTGGATCAGCAGTCTCCAAGCGAGCGGCTCAGAGGTGTAAGCTGGAGCTCTAGAGTCGAGCGACCTAGTGCAGGAACACTCGAAAAGCTACTCCGTACTTTAAACAACGACTCGAATGTCAATGTCCGCCTCTCTGTTGTGGATGCCCTTTACCTTTTTTATAGCAACCCGATAGTGAAGGAAGGGCTTGTCAATTCTCTCTCCCAACAAACTTCCCCTCTTGTACAGGTGGCAATCATAGACCTCATCATAAACGTGCGCGAACGAAAGGCGATCGAATCACTCAAGAATCTAATACAAACAGAACAGCTCGATCCCGAGGTTAAACAACATGCTGAATCAGGAATCCAGAAGCTCAGCTTCTAGGAGGAAACTATGAAAAAGACGTTTTTAATACTGTGTATTTCGAGCCTTTTCGTTGCGACTCTCAGCCTCTTCGGTTCTGATTATAAGGTTGAAGAAAAGGAGGAGATTCGCAAAACTTTGAAGTTTGAAGACCCATCTAAACCTAAAGAGATTGTGGTTGATAATATATTCGGCTCCATAACAGTAGAGGGTTATAATGGCCAAGAAGTCCAGCTTCTCGTCCATAAAACGATAAAAGCCCGCACCAAGGAAAAAATCCAGAAAGCCAAGGAAGAGGTTGAACTTGATATTACCGAAGCCGACAACACAATCGACCTCTACGTTGATGGACCGTTCAGGTGTCAAAATAAAGGGCGGCGCTCAAGAAGGTGGCGCAATCCTGGATATGAAGTCCATTTCGACTTTGAACTCAAAGTCCCTCACCAAACAAGCCTTTGCCTTAAGACTGTGACCAGGGGAAACATCGAGGTCAAAAACGTCGAAGGAGATTTCGAGATAAAAAACGTGAACGGTAAGATTAAAATGACAGAGGTCGCTGGATCTGGGGAAGCTCATACTGTTAACGGAAGAGTAAAAGTTCTCTTCACCAAAAATCCAAAGACCGATTGTTCTTTTCGCACCATAAATGGAGATATTGAACTCTCTTTCCGGGAAGGACTTTCCGCTGACTTTAGACTAAAAACCTTTAACGGCGATGCCTATTCTGACTTTCCTGTAGACTACCTTCCCGCAAGACCCGCGGTAAGCAAGCGCCATAAAGGCAAATATATATATAAAAGTGACCGTTTCATTGGCATCCGTGTCAAAAAAGGCGGACCTGAAATAAAAATGGATACCTTGAACGGTGATCTTTTAATAGCTAAAAGAAATAAATGATTGTATAGGAGGATAGAAAATGAAAAAACTATCAAACTATTTTTTATGTGCCATAATTCTGCTTTTTGCAGGTGCTGTTGTCTACACCCAAGAATCAGCTGTAGACCGAGCAACTGTTCCTTTTAGTGACCCTTCAAAACCTGGTTGGGTGAAAGTCGACGTTCATAACGGGAGTATTACGGTAAAGGGCTATGAAGGAAAAGAGGTCATTGTCGAGGCAAAGAGACGAGGAAAGACGCTAGCAAGTACTGAAGAATTGCTGGTCGAAAGGACCGCGAGAACAATTCGAGAAAGACTTTCCCGAAGAGAACGTGAAGAAAAGAAACAAAGATCCACAGAAGGAATGCGCAAGATAGCGCCTGCAGGCGGGACAGGATTAGAAATTGTGGAAGATGATAATGTTATCCATGTAGAAGTCTCTTCACTTAGACAGTCCATAGACCTTACTATTCAAGTTCCTTATTCAACCTCTCTCAAACTTGATGCTCATAACAACGGAGATATCACAGTTGAAAATGTCACCGGGGAGATCGAAATAGACCATCATAATGGATCATTAAATCTCACTGGTATATCAGGAACCGTTGTCGCTAATACATGGAACGGCGAAGTTGTTGTCAGTTTCACAAGCGTAGATCCTGATAAGCCGATGTCTTTCAGCAACTGGAACGGGGACATCGATGTGACATTTCCTGCTGGTGTAAAGGCCAATGTGAAAATGAAATCCGAGCGGGGCGAGATCTACAGCGATTTTGATATCCAAATAGACACAGCTCCTCAAAAGCAAGAAGTGAAAAAAGAAGGAAAATACCGGATTAGCTTCGAAAGATACATCATAGGTACCATAAACGGTGGAGGACCTGATTACCATTTCAAAACATACAATGGTGATATCCTCATCCGAAAAGCTAAATAATGATATGGGCTTGATGAAGCAAGCCGGTACATAAATCCGGTGAGATTGCTTCGCTCTCTCCGATCACTCGCAATGACAATATAAGAAGTTAGCTGCGAGAAAAAAGAAGAAAACAAAGGGGACCTTTCGAGGCCCCCTAATTTTATAAAGGGACAAGCTACTTTTTTCCTTCTATTATTGCTAGCAACCTAAGGTTGCGTGGCAATCCATCTGTTGGGGTTTAATTCATTAAACCCACCTCATTTTAATTTAAATTCAATTGATTTATATAAATAAAGGTGGGCTTGATTCATCAAGGCCACCTGCAGGTTGTCATTACGGAGGGGAGAAATGTGGCAATCCTTTACAAAAAAGTAGCCTGTCCCCTTTTTTAGGCGCGTCCGCGGAGATAGGCGATCATCTTAGGCACTACAAGCGGGACTACATCCGGAAGCATCTTGGGCATCAGATTAGCCATAACCTTGGGCATCAGATCCGGCATCTGTTCAGCCATGTAATCTGGCATTGGAATCATGCTGGCGACTCTCTCAAGCATGGTCGGCATGACTTTGGGCATCATCCTCGGAAGAAGCATGGGAAATAAAAAGGGGAAAATTGGTTTCATCATCGCAAACTTGAAATCGCCTATGAATCCAAGCTTCCCGATAAACCTCATCATTTTGCCCATCCCCAGCGGCATAGCATCAAGAAGTTCGGGCCACATCGTTGACATCAAGTTCGCAAATCCCTCAGGGGTCATCAATGGAATCATTTTCTCAAATACAGCCCATTGCCTGGCAACCTCTGGACTGGAGTCCTCAAATTCCTTCCCTAAAGCTTTGCAAGCAAATGCTGCCAGGTCATGTATTTCTAATGGGAGATTCTTCTTGTCCTTAGTCACGCGGAACTGAAATTTACAGCACGGACATAGAGCCAAGATCGCATCTGCTTGAATCTCCTCAACTTCATCCAAGCGCTCCTTCCCTATCTCATGAGCGACTAGAGGTTCTTTTATCAGCGTTAGTACACTCCCGCAGCAGTGCGCTTCCTCCCGATTGTAAGCCATTTCTTCGAATTCAACTCCCGGTATGGCCTTAATCACTTCCCTCGGTTCCTCATACACACCAGAAACACGGCCGATATGACAGGAGTCATGCCATGTTACTTTTTTCTCTATCGGCTTTGTGAATTTGAACTCTCCGTCTCGTATCTTCTCAGCAATGATTTCACTGTAATGTTTTGCCTTTATGCTGAAATCTATACCGAGCTTCTCGGCCCACTCGGGGTAAGTATGGAGCCACATCATATTGCAGGCAGGACAGGAAGCAATCACTGTGTCTGCTCCTGCTGCTTTGACCGCTTCAATGTTCTTTCTCATAATCTGCTCAAAAAGCTCCCATTTTCCGGCGACGAGCATTGGGATCCCACAACAGTTCTCGACATTCCCCAGATAGGTAAAATCGACTCCCGCTTCATCCAAGAGCATGACGGCAGCCTTGGCAATGTCGTTTTCAACATATGAAGCCGTGCAACCCGCAAAATAAACATTTTTGCTCCTAACATCAGGACCATGTTTCTCCCACAGCTCCTTTGGGAACCAGGAGGTTCGGTCCTTGCGATAGCCTGCCCAGATGTTCCCTTCAGCTTCCAGCGCTGCTGCCATAATCTCAAAAGGAGGGAATGTCATTTGCTTATCTTCATGAACCAGTTTTCCCCGCAGTTTCATCCAGGATGGCTCGATGGGCAGAGCGGCAGAGCAACGCAGGTTGCATAATTCACATGTTGTGCAGACCAAGAAGGTGTCCACCATGAATTGGTCCCACTGGGCTCTGCCTTCCATGAATTCTCGCAGCCAGAACCACTTTCCCCTGGGCGACTGGCTTTCCCAACCGCGGCCATAAAATTGGTCACACTCATCCAGGCAATAGCCGCACTGAGAGCAGGCATAGGCATACCAGGCTACATCCGGCGGGATCCCACGGACAGGCTTATCAGGACGTTCCCCGACTCGTGTAGCAACAGTATTTCCAAAAGGCCTTATCAAAGGTTCAAAAACCTTGGCAACTCCGAGAGCCTTTCCGACTAGCTTACCGCCGATGACTTTATCCGGATTCAATATCCGCCTGGGGTCAACCTGTCTCTTAAAAGCTTTGATTCGTTTCGTCCTTTCACTGCCCAGGATGCGTTCGATCTTGTTTGTAAAATAGAGACCGGTAGAATAAGGACGCCCTCCATACTTTTCCGCAATTTTCATGATGGTAAGCACCAAGCCAAATACAAAATTGTATGAAAACTTCCTCTGGTCGCTGGGAATAAATCCAAGTATAACAGCCTCGGGATTACCCTCTTTTCCGCTCTTGATGATAACACCTTCCTTAACCACAGGCTGGTTAACCTTATTCTCAATCTCCCCCATTACATCTCCCAGCTTATCAAGAGGAACAACGACTTCAGCTGGAACTAGAGAAGGACCCAGCCGTTTTACAACCATCAATTTAAAGCGCTGTTCCCATTCGTGGTCAGCGATTTCTTGACTGAGGATCTCTCCTTGGCACTGCTTAACGATCTCTGGGAGAATGGAAGTGATCTGTTCACGATCGCTCTCTCTGAAGGCAAGAGTAGCGATATAGGCTGAAGGCAGGATAACCTTGCGTTCCACCGGGTGTCCATGGTGTGTGAGTACAGGAGACCGGTTTTTCATCTCTGCCATCCGCGGATTGATGAAGACGACCGACCAGAGAGGAAGGCTCTTGTCTATAAAATCTTTAAATATCCTGGAAAGCTCATGAGCGTCTGGACAGGCAATGGCTGTAACCCCAATATCAGCCAATTTTTGAATCCGCAGGGTCACCTGGCTGATTATTCCTGTGATACCTTCGGCATCTGCGACCAGTTCTAGATCCGTGCCGAAAAGCTCTTTAACTTCCCCACTGGGTAAGATGACTCGAGCGCTCACAACATTATCGGAAAACCAACCATATTCGTAAGAACCTATGCCAGCCCCTCCTTGTGCCAACCAGCCTCCAGCAGATGAAGAAGGATAGCTCGTGGGATACAGACGGAGGGTGAAACCTTCAGGCTTGAGTTTTTTATCCAATTGCTCCCAGGTGATTCCAGCTTCAACCTTCACTGTTTCCTCGCGAGTATCTATGGAAAGAACATTCTTCATCTGGTAGAAATCAACGACTATTCCGTTGCGCGTAGGTATAATTCCCCCATAGCCAGAAGATCCTTTTCCACGGGGAACGATCGGTATTTTTCGCTTCGATGCCCAGCAGACCAGTTCTGCTAATTCCCCCTCGTTTTCCGGTTGGACAACAACGTCAGGAATCGTATTCCCGATAAGAGGTTTGAAAAGACTGGGAATCGAAGCGATATCATGGCTGTAAAAGACCCTTTCGGTGGGATTAAAGTTGGCCCTGTCCCCGAATTTCTCTCCTATCCAATTTTTATCTTTTTTGCTTAGCTTGACCATTCCTTTTCTCCTTTGATAAAAGCAAAACTCTTTTTTTCTCTTATATCTTGTTCTCTTTTTTATATATTATTACTATATTATAATATTGTAATATTTATTAAACAATAAAAATCTAAAACTATTCTCATCTGGGTAAACCTTAAGATTATTCATCCCCAAAATGAACAATATATTAAAGAGGCAGCGATACTTCTCTTAAACAATCAGCGGGCCTTAAAAACCTCATGCTTCAATGTTGCTTTTTTGATCCTTTCCTCTTGAGGAAACACTCCGATGCCGGGAGATTCCGGAACTTCTATCGTCCCTTGATTTGTAATCTCTATTGGAGGTTCAATCAAATCTTCTGCATAATATCTTTTGCTTGCAGAAAGATCATTGGGGAATTTAAAGTTAGGGAGAGAAGCCAGATGCAGATTGTGCGCCCGGCCTACCCCAGACTCCAGCATTCCTCCGCACCAGACTGGAAAGTCCCTTTCCTGGCAGAAATCATGGATCTTCCTGGCTTCTACAATTCCACCTACCCTTCCCACCTTTATATTGATGATACGACAGCTTCCCATCTCAATAGCTTTACGCGAAGTTTCTTCTGATAAGATGCTTTCATCCAAGCAGAGCGAAGTCTTCATATCCTTCTGCAACCGGCTGTGGTCCCACAGATCATAGGGAGGGAAAGGCTGCTCGAGCATCAAGAGGTTAAATTCATCAAGCTTTTTCAGGGTCTCCTTATCTTCAATGCTATAGGCTCCATTGGCATCTGCCTGGAGCAGAATATCAGGGAATATCTTCCGGATTTCTTCACAGATAGTGACATCCCAAGCTGGCTTTATCTTTATTTTAATTCTCTGGTATCCTTCCTGAAGGAAAGCATGAATCCTCTCTAAGAGCTCAGGGATGGAATCCTGGATTCCCACGCTGACTCCGGCAGGAATTTCTCTCTTTTCCCCTCCATAAAGCTTCCAGAGTGGCTTTTGCTCTTTTTTCCCCTGAAGGTCCCAGAGAGCCAGCTCGAGCCCTGCTTTAGCCATAGGATGTCCCCGGTATTTATTTGCCTCCTCATAAAAATCTTGGGGATTGGTCAGGGAATCCTCCAGGACCAGAGGAATCAGATAATCTTTTAATACATGCCAGGCAGTGGAAGTTGTCTCGTAGCTATAGAGGGGGCTCGTATCAGCCACCACTTCTCCATACCCAATAATTTCCTCTGCACAAATTTTCACAAGGATGAACGTCCTCTCTTCTTCACGTCCGAGGCTCGTTTCAAAAAAATGAACATAGGGAAGCTTCAGAAGGAAAAGCTCTATTCTTTCAATCTCTATATTCATCTATCTTCTTCTTTTCAGGCAGGACGAGCGTTGGGCTAATCCCCTTTTTTAAAGCTAACCTTTTATACAATAAAATCACCTTGTCTGCCCTTGACTCAACTGAGAATTTCTTGTGGACCACATCATACCCTTTTTGCCCAAGACGAAAAGCCAATTCCCTGTCATTGTAAAGTTTAAGGATTGCACGTGCCAATGCCGAAGGATCTGTAGGCGGCACGAGAAGACCAGTTTTTCTATGAGCTACAAGTTCTGGGATGCCTCCTGTTCGCGTTGCGACCACCGGAAGTCGACATGCCATAGCATCCAGAATACTGCTTCCCAAGCCTTCAAGATAAGAGGAAAGAACGAATAGATCCAAAGAGAAAAGAATCTGAGGGATATCCTTCCGGAAACCGAGAAAGAAGACCATATCCTCCACCTCTGATTCTTTCGTCTGTTTATCTAACTCCATCCGCAGAGGACCCTCCCCCACAATAATGACCTTTATTTTGGGCGAATATTCTTTTAGGATTTTTGTCGCCTGGATCAAATACTTATGGCCTTTATGATCGGCTAGATGGGCAACTATTCCTACTAGATAATCATCTGAGGAGAAAGAGAGCTCCTGACGCAGATAATCACTCGAGTAGGTTTTCTCGAATGGAGAAAAATCTATACCTGAAGGAATGACTTCTATTAAGCCACGTTCGAGTCCTCCCTCAACAAGAACTTTTTTAACACCTTCGGAAATGGCTATGACAGCATCAACATCTTTGTTATATTTACGGCGGGAGAATAAATTTTTCTTGAGAGGAAAATCGACACGCCTGGTGATTACTCTGATCGGAACTTTAGCGAGGGAAGCTGCCATGGAGCCAACAGCTGCGGAATGAGCGTCATGGAAATGCGCCAAGACACACTTCTTGCGTTTCATAGCTAAGGCTATACGCAGGACCGCAGCTGGATCAATTTCAGCCCTGATTTTTTGGGAGATGACAGGGAGTTTGGCCTCAGTGGCACTTTGATAAAGAGGGCTTCCAGGCTGAACAATGAACTGAACAGGGTAGCCTTTTTTCGCTAGCTCTCTGACCAAAAAAAACGACTGTCTCTGGCCACCTCTCCATTCCTTTCCAGCATCAATATGGAAAAGGCTCAATCTTCTCTCCTTTTTTCCATATTTCTCTCAGCTTAGCGTAACGGATAAAAATCGAATAGCCGTTGAGTGCTGAAATTACAAATCCAGCAAAACCGTCCAGAAAACCTGCCCGCAAAAAATATGACTTCATGAACCTGAAAAAAGGCAAAAACACCAAATGATACCACCGGCACTTTTTCCTCTGAATATAGAGTTTCTGGGCACCGAGGTGTGAAAATCTGTTGATCCGGTCTAAATGATCAGAAATATCTCGATAAGTGAAATGGTAAATGGAGCCGTTCAACTTCTGTATTTTTCCCTCGATGACCAGCTTCTCATGAACATATTCTCCTTCCCAGCGGGCTTTATCTTTGCGAAAAAGGCGAATTTTCCGGTCTGGATACCATCCTGAATGGCGTATCCATTTTCCCAAATAAAAAACCTCTCGGGGCATGGAGAATCCATAACAATCAGGCTCGCTTTCTTTAACGCGAAGAATTTCCTCCCGCAGCTCTGGCGAAAGTCTTTCATCTGCATCCAGGGACAATATCCAGGGATTAGAGGCTTGGCTATTGGCGTAGTTCTTCTGGTCTGAGAAATTTGTCCACTTTCTTTGAAAAATCCGATTCGTGTATTTCTTGGCTAGCCTAACAGTATCATCTCTGCTGAAGCTATCAACGACTATAATCTCTGAAGCTATTCCGTCAAGGCTTTTCAAGGCGGGCTCAAGCCTTTTTTCTTCATTATAAGTAATGATAACAGCCGAGATATCCATCGCCCCCATATTAGCATAGGGAAAAAATGGATAGCAAGATTAAAAACCGGCAAAAACGGGGTCAGGCTTTCATAAGTTTTATAACTTGAATCTTTTGTGCTCGGAATCAAGTCTTTCCATAAGGGAGATCAATTTTTTCTACCGTTTAAGGGATGGGATCAGACCTTTATAAGTTTAATAATTGTGGTGAACTATATAATTAAATTTGAGATATCCAAAAACAATAAAACTTATGAAAGTTATGAAAGCCTGACCCCATTGATATGAGCCCGGCGGGGATAGGCGTTTAAATCCTGGGCAAAAGATGGTTTTTCTCCGCTTTTTAGCTTCTCCAGAGCCAGTGTTGCTACCATCGCTGCATTATCCGTGCAGAATTCAGGGGATGGAATGGAAAAGCTAAGGCGGCTTTCCTGGGCAAACTCTGTGAATTGCTGTCTGAGCTTTTTATTCCTGGCCACTCCCCCACAGAGAATCAAAGACTTTGGTTTGTAGATGTTTATGGCTTTAGCCATATTAGCCAGAAGAGCCCGGATGACGGCTTTCTCGAAACTGGCCAGAAAATCGAAAAAATCGGAATGGCTCTTTGAAATCTCATACTCCTTGATCTTCTTTAAAGCGGCCGTCTTAAGACCGCTGAAACTGAAATCGAGACTTCCATCAGTCATATGCGGTAACCCAAAGGCGAATTTCTGAGGATTGCCTTTTTCAGCAAGTTTATCGATAATCGGACCCCCGGGATAACCCAAATCAAGGAATTTCGCGATCTTGTCCAGGGCTTCACCAGCAGCATCGTCTCTTGTCTTTCCGATTAGCTCCAGGTTGAGTTTTTTCTTCATAAAAAAAAGAGAAGTGTGACCTCCTGAAACCACAAGGGCCAGAGCAGGAAACGGAATGTTTCGAGTATCAAGTAAAGCAGAATGAATATGGGCTTCAAGGTGGTCAATCGCTATCAAAGGCTTTTCAAAATAGTAAGTCAGCCCCTTTGCAAAGGAAAGACCCACTAGAAGAGAACCGATCAATCCAGGGCCCTGAGTGACAGCATAGACGTCGATCTCGTCGAGTTTTAGCTTGGCACGGTTCAAGCTCTCCTGGATAACATACCCGATGAATGTTAGATGCTGGCGAGAGGCTAATTCAGGTACGACTCCGCCAAAGGGGGCATGAATCTCATCCTGGGATAAGACAACATTGCTCAGTATTTCAAAATCGCCTTTCACAACCGAAGCCGCAGTTTCATCACAAGAAGTCTCAATCCCTAAAATACTCATTGATGAAAGAGCGTCGGTTTTCTTAATTTTCATTTTGGTTTGTACTACAGCTCTTTCACATTATTCAGCTCTTCCAAACTTTCCCCATATGGCGGCCTTGCTGTTCCTTTTTCTGTAATTATGGCAGAAATATATTTGGCAGGCGTTACATCAAAAGCAGGATTTTTGACTTTTACATCAGCAAGGGAAAGACAATGCCCTCCAACTTCTCTTACTTCCTGCGGGTCCCTTTCCTCTATGGGAATCTCGCTCCCTCTATTCAGATTAAAGTCTATAGTGCTAAAGGGTGCAGCAACATAAAAAGGAATACTATGTTCTTTAGCTAAAACAGCTAGGGAGTAAGTTCCGATTTTATTGGCAGCATCGCCATTCCTGGTTATTCGATCCGCACCCGTAATCACCAGGGCTATCTCTCCTTTCTGCATGAAATAACCGGCCATGCTATCAGTAATAAGGACCACCGGAATATTTTCTTTGTGGAGTTCCCAACAGGTCAACCTCGCTCCCTGAAGAAAAGGCCTTGTCTCGTCAGCAAACACACAAATCTTCTTGCCTTCCTGGAACGCAGCTCGTATAACGCCCAGTGCAGTACCGTATCCGGCTGTCGCCAGGGCACCGGCATTGCAATGGGTTAGGATAGACTGGTCATCCTCAATCAGTTCCTTTCCATAGAATCCGATCTTCCTGTTCGTCTCTACATCTTCCGCCTCTATGTCCAACGCTTCCTGAATTAACTTCTCCTTGAGATGAGAAAGCTCCAGTCCCTTGTTTCTCTCGAAGGCCCCTTTCATCCTCTCCAACGCCCAGAACAGGTTGCGGGCAGTGGGTCTCGTTATCTCCAAGCGGTGAAGAATCCGCGCAAATTCTTCATCAAGTTTCTCATCGTTATCAATGCTCAGAACGCCCAGAGCCACTCCAAACGCAGCAGCGACTCCGATGGCAGGCGCCCCTCTTATCACCATCTTCTCAATGGCCTCTGCCACCTGATCAGTATTTTGGCATTCCACGTAGACTTCTTCCCCTGGCAGCTTTCTCTGGTCGATCATGATGACCTTGTTTTCATCCCACTTTATTGTGGGCAGCATTTCTTGCCTCCTTCTTCCAGGCAGGAGTTTCTGAATCTTGCCAGTTCCACTTTTTTATCCATTTCAAGTAAATCGATTGGAAATCTTGCCACTCTTGGGAAGAGAGTTCCTCCTTGAGCTTCTTGTAACAGAAAACGATCTGAAGGTCATTGTCACGGAAAATCTCCTCTGTGGGCAGCCCTAGCTCCCGGGCCATGACAGCTTCTTCAAAACTCTTTTTATAATCGGAAAGATGGCTTAGGACTTGAGATTGGAGATAATGATAAAAGCCGCAACTGAGGTCTTTATCGGAAAGCCTCTCTGCTGTATTGAGGGCTGTGGCTAACAATCTCTGTCTCTCTTTTTTTTCCGTGCGAATCGCCCTCTCCAATGCTCTATCCATGTATTTTTGAGCAGCTAGAATGGAAATTTGTTTTAACCTCGACTTATTAACTAGATAGGAGTATATGTTGAAAGCAGAGTCTTCAAGCCCCAACTCCTCTAAAGACGAAGCCAAACCTAGGAGCGAAACCTCTCGGGCCCATTCTTCGCCCTTCTCAAACCCGAAAGAGAAAGCCCTAAGAAAGCTTTCCTCGGCGTCTCCCCAGGCATCCAGTTCCATCTCAGCTAATCCTTTAACCATGTACGCCTGGGCTGAAGGGTGCTTCTGCGCCTCCAGCTCAGCCTCTTTCAAGGCTCTTTTGAAAGAAGCAACCGCCTTCTCAGTTTGGTATTGTCGGGAAAGCCTTTGACCTTGGGCATAATGAAATTTGGCTTCCTTCAGATGGGAAATGCAGGCAGAAAGGAAAAAAAGGCAAAAAAGAAGAATGGGAACAGGCTTCTTCTTCATTTTTTTGAGAGGATATTCAATCATCCTTCTTTTTTGTTTTCTTTTTTAATAGGTCGGCAAACATTTTCAGAATCTTATCCTGGGAGATAAGATCGCCGCCGAGGGAAGCTATCTCATCGGCAAATGCTTTTAAAGCCTTGAGAAGCCGCGGTTCCTCTTCTACAGCTTCGATATCATTAAGGGCTTGGCTGACTCTCTCATTGAACTCCTCGACAATCTTCCGGAAGTCTTCTGCTTCTAATTCTTGGGCAAAGAGTGCCGAAAGAAATGGATCTTCGAGGCCGAGGATCGGGTAGAGACAATCTGCTGCCTCTCTTAACGTCTCCATTTCTCTGTCTTTGATTTCTGCTTCATAAGTTTTATACAATCCCTGATTTTCCTCGAAGAAATTAAGGATAAACTCATCAGGCTTCGCCTTTATAAATTCAGGAGCAGGAAAAACCTTCCATGAGAAAATCTGCTTTTTCCATTCTCCAGGTCTTTTTATGATCCAGAACAGAGACGAGTAGAGGAGAGGAAAATACAGATAGGTCTTCAGAGGAATAAATTCAGAGAGAAATTTGATTCCCTTATCGATAGCTTTTTCGACAGCTGTTGTACTCATGCTCTTAATATATGCCTAATTACAACAAATATCAATTACACTGAATATTAGTCGTTGTTGGCTTAAAGTTGCCTGTTTCCACCACGCAACGCAAAGTGTTAAAGAGGTCGTCGCAATGACATATTATTTAATATCAAGAAGCGCCAGGAACGCTTCTTGCGGAATCTCAACTCTTCCTATTTTTCGCATCCTCTTTTTGCCACCTTTCTGCTTTTCGAGAAGTTTCATTTTGCGGGTGTAGTCGCCTCCATAAAGCTTTGCCAGAACATCCTTGCGGTAAGGTTTGATCGTTTCGCGGGCAACTACTCTTTTGCCGATTGCAGCTTGGATAGCTACCTCGAACTGCTGGCGGGGGATGAGTTTTCTCATCTTTGCCACAAGCATCCTTCCGAGATGATAGGCTTTATCCTTGGGAACTATAAGAGAAAGAGCGTCCACCGGTTCTCTGTTGATCAGGATATCAAGCTTAACAAGAGACGCTTCTCTATATCCGGCCAGTTCATAATCCATAGAGGCATAGCCCTGTGAGATTGACTTTAGCTGGTTGTAAAAATCGATGACAACTTCGTTGAGAGGGAGGAGATACGTCAATATAATGCGCTGGGAGCTCGCATATTCCATCTTCTTCTGTTCTCCTCGTCTGTTTTCAAGTAGTTTGAGAACAGCGCCCAGATATTTATCGGGGGTAATGATTAGAGCTTCTATAACAGGTTCTTCTATCTTTTTGATTTCATTCGCAGGTGGAAGCTCTGAGGGATTATGGATTTCTTTTACTCTTTCACCCTTTCCAGCGACTCGGAAGCCCACACTCGGAGCAGTGGTGATCAGGTTCAAATCAAATTCTCTTTCCAATCTCTCCTGAATGATTTCCCTATGGAGGAGGCCTAAAAAGCCGCAGCGGAATCCCATCCCTAGTGCAGGAGAATTTTCAGCCTCATACTGAAAGGAAGAATCATTGAGTCTCAATTTCTCAAGCGACTTCCTTAAATCATCAACGCTGCTTTCACCGGCTGGAAACATGCCGCAGAAAACCATGGGCTTTGCCTCCTTGAAACCAGGCAAAGCTTCTGATGCTCGTCTTTTCTTTTCTGTAATGGTATCACCTATCCTGGCGTGGCTTAATTCTTTGATCCCTGCTATCACGTACCCAACCTCTCCAGTCTTTAGGGAATCTACCTCATGTGGTTTGGGAGTAAGGTAGCCAACCTCTTCAACTTCGTAGATGGCTCTGCTGGCCATGAGTTCAACTTGCGCACCCCGCCGGATGGTTCCATCAAAAACCCGCGTCAGAACGATAACACCGCGGTAGGAATCAAACCAAGAATCGAAGAGCAAAGCCTTAAGAGGAGAACCCGGGTTTCCTTTAGGAGAAGGTACGCGATCGACAATACTTTCCAAAACGTAATCGATCCCTGTTCCTTTCTTGGCACTCACGAGGAGGGCTTCTTCGCGCTTGAGACCGATGATATTTTCCAGTTGCTCAAGCGTGACTTCTGGATTGGCCTGTGGTAAGTCAATCTTGTTGATAACAGGAATAAGGACAAGGTCATTCTGGAGCGCCAAATAGGTGTTAGCAAGAGTCTGAGCCTCTACGCCCTGAGAGGCATCGATCACAAGAAAGGCTCCCTCACTGGCAGTAAGGCTCCGGGAGACTTCATAGCTGAAATCCACATGGCCAGGCGTGTCGATTAGATTGAGAATGTATTCTTCGCCAGATTTAGACTCATAACGAAGCCGAGCTGTTTGGGCCTTTATTGTGATCCCCTTCTCCCGCTCTAGATCCATCGTATCCAGAACCTGTTCCTTAAATTCGCGGGGCGAAAGAGCACCGGTTCTCTCCAGGAGGCGGTCCGCTAGAGTGGACTTTCCGTGGTCAATATGAGCGATTATCGAAAAATTCCTTATATTCTTCATCTTCATTGGTGTCAGGCTTTCATAACTTTCATAACTTGATTTAAATAATCAGAGAATATCTGACTTTTGTCAATTTTTTCTTCAATATAATCCTGCTCATTTTTAAATATTTTCTGTTTATTATTTCCTCGTGCAAGAACATGGTAAAAAGCACCAGGGAATTCAATTCTAGCCATACGAGCCATTTTAGATATTGGTATTATTATGACGTTTGAATCAGAGAATGATCGCAAAGTTACAAAAATTAGTCAAATTATGAAACTTATGAAAGCCTGACCCCAATGGATAATTGGGAGCTTGACTTTTGGGAAGGAGTAAAGTAATTTTGTTAAGAGAAAAAGTAAAGAATTAAGCTCGAAAGAAAGTCCTCCAAGGAGGTTTTAATGTTTTTATTTGGACCTGTCGGACCGACAGAACTTATTCTCATAATACTGATCATCGTCATCATCTTTGGTGCCCGAAAGCTTCCTGAGCTAGGAAAATCCTTAGGAGAAGGCATAAAAAACTTCCGTAAATCTATAACAACAAAAGAAAAAGAAAATGAAACTCCTTCAGAAAAGCCCGAGCCTCCTACTAAGGAAGAATGAGACGCACCCTTGAAAAACTTGCTCAAAAACGAAAAGAAAAAGAAGCGGATGTTGCAAAAAAGCTCAAGGAAATAAAAGAAAAGAGCAAAGAAGACCCTGCCTTTAAATCTCCTCTCCGTCTCAAACAGCTTCTCTCACAATTCGAAGAAACCCTGAAGTCTGAAGATAAAATCCTTGTTAATCAACAAGCTCTGCTAATCCTCAAAGAATTTCAAAGCACTCTGGAGCAAAGCCTTAATCAGATAACGGGGATTCTTTCATCCCTCACAGACCTCATAGAACTCAATACATCTCTAGCTGATGCAAAAGACAGAGAGTGGGATGCATTAGGCAGCAATCATGTAGGGATGATCTTCAAGAGCATGGAATGGAAGGTGGATAAATTAGCGGCAGAATACGAGGATGTAAAAATTCTGATGAAAAAATTCCTCCATCTTAAAGAGAATCTGAATCAGCTCCACACAACTCTTGAAAAGAAAAAAATCCCCTCTCCTCCTCAGGTCAGAGAAATCCTGGAACCTCTGGAAGACTGGCGGTATACAGCCTTCGAAAATCGATTCAGAGGTAAAGAGGAAGAAGTCAAGAAACAACAAGCCATCTATCTTCCTTATTTCAAAAACATTGGAAAAGTCCTGGATTTAGGATGCGGCAGAGGAGAATTCATGGAGCTTCTCAAGGAAAACGGAATCCAAGCAGACGGCGTCGATATAAACGGACAGATGATAGATATCTGCAGAGACAAAGGTCTCAGCTGTACGAAAGGCGACATTCTGGAGAAGCTGGCCGAATTTGAAGATGGCACGCTCGGAGGTATATTTTCTTCCCAAGTTATTGAACACCTTCCTCCTCCATACTTGATGAGGACGGTGGAGCTTGCGTACTTCAAACTCGCCTCATCCGGCTGCATCGTGTTTGAAACCATAAATCCTACCTCTGTCTTCACCCTTGTCCAGATTTACTTCTTAGACTTTTCCCATCAAAAACCCATTCATCCTCAAATGCTCAGGTTTTTACTGGAAAACGCCGGATTTGAAGAAGTGGAGATAAAATATTCTCATCCTCTCGAACAGGAAAGACTCCAGAATTTGCCTGGTGCCGATGAAATGACCTCCCTAATAAACCAAAATATCGATAACCTGAACAAACTTCTCTATTCCTCCCCGAATTACGCAGCGATAGCTAAAAAACCCTAAAAATGCCTCTCTATGCAGGATTCGACTTAGGCGGAACACATCTTAAATACGGACTTATCAATGAAGAGGGACAAATTGTCTTCGATGAGAAATCAGAAACACCTCCCTCAATAGAAGACTTAATCTCCCTCCTCAGAAAAACCTGGGAAACCTTAAAAAGAAAAAAGAACACTAGAATCGGGGCTGTTGGATTTGGGTTTCCGGGAATTTTCAGTCTCGAGGAACAAAAGATATTTCAATCTCCCAACTATCCTGAGATAGATAATTTCGACCTCATCCCCGCTCTCTCCCGATTTGTGGAAGTTCCCTTTTGGGTGGACAATGATGCTAACATGGCAACATTTGGTGAATTCAAACAAGGAGCAGGCCAAGGTGTAGAGAGCATGGTTCTTCTTACCATCGGTACTGGTATCGGCTCAGGAATCATTCTTGATGGAAAGCTCTGGCACGGAAAATGTGGTTTTGCAGGAGAATTGGGCCATGTGATTGTCAATCCGAATGGAGAAAGATGTAAATGTGGAAGCCAAGGCTGTCTGGAAACAGAATCTTCAGCTCCAAAGATTGTCAAGAATTATAAAGATCTGGCGAAAATCAAAGAGGATATCACAGCGGAAGATATATATCGCAGAGCTAAAAAAGGAGACCAGGCTGCCAGAGATGCCTTCTCTCAGGCTGGCTTTTATCTTGGAATCGGGCTTGCCTCAACTATAAATTTTATAAATCCTGAGAAAATACTCCTTGGAGGTGCCGTCACAGCGGCAGGGGATTATCTTCTTTCTCCTGCCCTTGAAGAAGCTCGAAAAAGATCATACAAAGCATCTTTTGAGTGTTGCAGCATCGAAAGAGCGAGCCTCGGCAACAAGGCCGGATTTATCGGAGCTGCCTTTTGGGCAAAAGAGAAGATTAATAAAAGATAAACGCCGAGTTTCTCATAATTGTTTGAGTAAAATAATTCAAGTTATGAAACTTATGAAAGCCTGACCCCAATGGAATATTCAAAATTTTGAATTGAAATTCAAATAATTGAATTTTATTTCAAAAAAAGAAATCGCCCGAAAACCTATCTTATTGAAAATAAACAAATTAAAAATCCCTTACATTGGCATATTATTTGCATATAATGTATATTATAAAATATAATGTATTCAGTATAATAATATTTATGCACGATAAAAGAAGCTCCTCTTACAAGCACGGATTTCCTAAGACCCTCAGCCAATCCATCTACAACTACCTTAAGGAGTCCATCATTAATAACAAACTCAAAGCCAACCAAAGGATAAACGAAAAAGAAATCGCCGCCACATTTGGAATCAGCACCACTCCAGTGAGAGAGGCTGTTCGGAAGTTAGGAGCTGAAGGATTCGTCACAATCAATTTCCACAAAGAAGCTGTAGTAAAGGAAATATCTCACGATGAGCTGAAAGAAATCTTTGTGGTTCTTGGTGCTCTAGATAGTATAGCCACAGGCATAGCTGCAGAAAACATCAAATCCAAAGATCTAGTAAACATTGAGGATTTAACAAAGGAAATGGAACGGAACTGCCGAATAACCTCCTTAGAAAAATACATAGATCTCAACCAGGAAATACATAATAAGATATGGGATTCTTTACCCAATAAATTTCTTATGGAAACAATCAAACAGGTTAACGACCAAATGCTCAGATACAAGTATGTCCGTATGTATGCCTTCAGAAAACCAGGGGTTCTGGAAAGGTCACTCAATGAACACAAAGAATTGCTTAAAGCATTAAAGGCTAAAGATAAAAAGCGGCTTAAAACTTTGACGTTGAGACACTGGGGATTACTCCTGAAATCACCCTCTCTCAAAGAGGAATTGAGTGAATACCTAAGTAACCAATAAAAGGAGGTGAGAATCACAGAGAGAATGATAAAGAGAAAATGTTATGAGTGGAGTGCTGCCCCCAATCAGCACTTCAGGGATTTTAACTAAACAAGGAGAAAAAAAGGAGGACAAATGAGTAAAAAATTCTTCAAACTTTCCTTGATTATGCTCCTTGCTCTCGGACTCGCTTCCATCACGCTCGCACAAGGAAGACAGACCGGTTCCATTAGCGGCAAAGTTATCGATGAGGAAGGCAATCCGCTTCCCGGTGCTACTGTTACACTAACTGGACCGTCTGTTATGGGCGCTAAGACTTATATAACCGGCGAGACAGGTAGGTTTCGTTTTCCAGCCCTCAGCCCTGGAGGATGCGAAGTCAAAGTCGAAATGCTCGGATTTAAAACCACAATCAGAAGAGGCCTGATCATCAGCGTGGGAAAGACTACCGAAGTAACAATTACATTAGCGGTGGCCACTATAGAAGAGGAGGTCACTGTTACCGCCGAATCGCCGGTTGTAGATGTCGAGACTTCAAAAACTAGTGTCAACTACAGCGCAGAATTCCTGGCAACTATCCCGATGAACCGAGACCTTTACGGTATCCAGAATTCTATCCCGGGTGCTATATCGAGTGGGAATCAATACCGAAGAACCTCTTCTATTTTAGGAGGAACAGTCCGGAGTCAGCTCTACCAGCTGGACGGTGTCCCCATGAACGATCCCGCCACCTTCTATTCCATGGCCAACATCAACACCGATGTCTACGAAGAGATTGAATTCGGGATCGGAGCGCTTCCTGCTGAAATGGGACAGACAGATTCAGTGGTTGTCAACATCGTTACCAAGAGCGGTGGAAACAAGTTTACAGGAAGCGTTACAGCCTATTATACCGCAAACTCCTTAGCCCAAGATCTGCTTTCCGCAGAAGATCTTGAGGCGGTTGGAGTCAATCCTCCCCGAAGATATGCAGATTACAAAGACGGTTCCCTAAGCTTTGGCGGTCCCATCATTCAAGACAAGTTATGGTTCTTCCTCAACGGCCGTCGCCTTATCTGGGAGGAAGCCAATCCTCAAACTTTTGATATTCGGTTAGCAAAAATCAACTTGAGGGAATGGACATTCACTCCAGCAGAGCTTCAGCATTTTGACATCGAACATGAGGAGTGGATGGGATTTGCCAAAATGACCTTCCAGCTCGCCAAAAACATCCGGTACATGGGCATGTATCATTGGAACAATATTTATGAACCTGTTTACTCGAACAGAACTAGTAATACCTACACTTTTGCGTGCACAATCGTCTGGGACCATGAGAACACTCACACCACGACCCACCAGTTAAACTGGGTCCTGAACCAAAATACATTTGCTGATATTCGCGGGACGTATGTATACCGTCATTTTCCCATCCTTCTGAGGCCAGAATACGCTGACAACTATTTTGTCTACGACCGGAAGCATCAGGTTAGATGGGGGAACTCCTATTATGGTGACGACTATATCCGTAAAAAAGCCCTCGCTTCGGTTTCGTTGACCCACTTCGCAGACGACCTTCTGGGAGCAAGCCACGAATTTAAGATTGGCGGTGAATACGAGCACACTATTTACGGCCTTGACAGGTACAAGGACGGAAATCCTTACTACACGTACTGGAGAGATTACAACGCTGGCAACAAGTATTACTACTCAACCTCAGGTAGGCGAGGCCGGCTCAGAATCCGCGCCCATGCCGAAAAGGGCGTCATGGCGTCGTATGACAACACCCGCCGTTTCTCTGGCTTTGCCCAGGACAGCATTGTCTTTGGGAAGCTGGCGATCAATGTCGGAATTCGTCTCGATTACGGCTACCAGTACGAACCCGAGCAAACACGGCCCGATATGATCGACCTGTATGATATCGGACCCGAATTCCTGAACCCTGCTCTGGCCGCAACTCCCACTATACTCCTCCATGCTCTGAACGACCAGTATCACAACGATCCCGACATAGAGTTCAACCAGACGTCTGCTTTTGATGCCATGACTACCCCTTACAAAAAAATCGTTGAGTTCACAACTCTTTCGCCGAGAATCGGTATCGTCTACGACCTCTTCGGTGACGGAAAGACAGCTCTAAAGGCCTCTTTCAGCCGCTACTATGAGCCCATCTGGTCCGCCAAGTACAACGCCGCCAACATAATGAGCGGCGGAGCCCTGAACTGGTACTGGTACGACCTGAACAGAAATGGCTACATGGACCTTCCTGTACCCGATGGACGATACGGTTCACCTGTTCAGCCTCAGTACCTTGACGCAGATGGAGATCAGTACAGATTGACCAGTTATGACATTCAAGACCCGGATTTTCAATACTATCCCGAAGACTTGAAGGCTCCTTACATGCATGAATTCATGGGGGGCATCGAGCACGAGCTGGTCAAGGACTTTAAACTGGGGCTCCAGTTCATCTACAAGGTGAACAAGAACATCGTCGAGGACGTGGATAAGTTCAACGGCTATGATCCCACTGCTGTCGATGACCAAGGACGGCCCATCTGGCTCCCGTATGATTTTATCGACCCTGGCTGGGATGGAGAATGGGGAACAGCAGATGACCAGAATATGACTATTTATGGCCTGGCTGATTACGCGCCTACGCGGGCTTACGAAGGTGCGAATCCTCCAGAAGCCAAGAGGGAATACACCGCTCTTGTGCTGACTTTCGACAAGAGGATGTCAAACAGGTGGCAGCTTAAGGGCTCGATCCTGTATTCTGCCTTCAAAGGCAATGCCAGCCCCGCATACTCAGAGACAGAAGGCGAGTCAAGTCTGTTCGACAACCCCAACGTGATGATAAATTCCTACGGTCGGGTGGCTTATGATCGCCCACTCCAGATCAAGATCATGGGAACTGTCATGCTCCCCTACGACATCGTCTTTACCGCCTACTTCCAGCACCGCTCAGGGTCAGCCTGGAGGAGAACGATTTCGCGTGTTTATTTCCCCTCAAGTATTGATACCCAAGACACTTATGATGATGTCGCTCCCGAGACGCGTGGAACTCGAAGAAATCCTTCCTACACCATGATGGATATGAGAGTGGAGAAATCCTTCACTTTTGGTGAGTTCGGCAAGCTGAGCCTCTACATTGATGCCTTCAATATAGGGGGAAGAAGCGGTCTCAACATCGAACAGAATCCTAACCCATATATCTGGCCTTACAGAGATCCACCGGAAATCGAATTAGACTCAGACTACGGAGACATAACAAGCGCTTACGGTGTCCGCTCCTTCCGTTTTGGAGCAAGGTTCACGTTCTAGTTAGAGTCGAACACACTGCTTAGTTCGACACGCTAAGAGGGAGGGAATCATCCCTCCCTCTTTTTTCTTTGGAATTTTAGGGAATTTCTCTAGCTACTTTATGTGAAGAAAAAAACATCTTTTTCGTTTAGAATCATATACAGAAATGTGAAATTTCAAAATCTAGTTTTTTTCTCGTCTAGGGTTTCTAAAGAAAGAAGAGTCATGAAAAGAAATCGTATTCATACCTGGTCTCTCCTGATGTTTATTCTTCTCGGGATTATGTTTGCTCCACTCTCCATGTATTCCCTAAAGAAAGAAGAAACAAAACAAAATTTTCTTCTTATCACCATAGACACACTCAGAGCTGACAGGTTGAGCTGTTATGGTAGCCAATACCCTAAAACTCCGAATATTGATAATCTTGCAGAGAGAAGCATGCTTTTTTCTAGAGCTTTTGCCAACACATCTACTACACTGCCATCTCATGCGAATATGCTCTTAGGGACAACGCCAAACCATCATGGAGTTCATGAAAATTTAAATTTCATCGTAAGCGAAGAGTTGTTAACCCTAGCCGAGCACCTCAGGAATAATGGCTATTCAACCGGAGCCTTCGTGGGAGCCTACCCGCTCGATTCGAGGTTTGGACTATCCCAGGGCTTCGACCTCTACGATGATAAATACAGCCGCGTTCACTCAGTAAATCTCTCCTCGTTAGAGAGAAACGCTGAAGCTGTGATCGAGGCCGCCCTTGATTGGCTGAAAGGTCGAATATCTCCCTGGTTTCTCTGGGTCCATTGCTGGGATCCGCATACCCCGTACGATCCTCCCGAGCCTTTTAAATCTCAATATAGAGATCATCTGTACGAGGGGGAAGTTGCCTACGTCGATTGGGTCATGGGAAAGCTCTTCGATCATATGAAAGAGAACAAACTGTTCGATTCGACTCTCATTATTTTCACCGGGGACCACGGCGAGTCATTAGGCCAGCACGGTGAGGAGACTCACGGTTTTTTCGCCTATAATTCATCCATCTGGATCCCTCTCATCATCTCACTTCCTGAAAAAGCCTCGGGTCGTATCGATGACTATGTCAGTCACGTGGACATATTCCCGACAGTCTGTGATGTGCTTGGAATCAATATGCCACCTTTTCTCCAGGGAATCTCTCTCCTCCCAGCCTTAAAGGGGAAAAAACTGCCTGAAAGGCCAATCTACTTCGAATCTTTGTATCCCTACTACAGCCGCGGATGGGCTCCTCTGAAGGGATTTATGCTCCAAAAGAAAAAATTTGTCGACTCTCCTATTCCTGAGCTCTATGACCTGAACCATGATTTTGATGAGCTCAACAACCTTGCCGAAAGAAAAAAAACAGCTCAATTTACATCGCAGCTCAAAGAAATCATCGCTGCCCTGACACCATCTGAGAAAATTGACGCTGCTCAAAAGGTCGACCGGAAAACTCGCGAAAAACTAGCAAGCTTAGGCTATGTCTCGAGCGTTCGAGTTTCGAAAAAGAAGGACTTTAGTGTCAAAGATGATGTGAAAGTTCTCGTTCCTTATATAAATAAAATTGATGAAGGCTGGAACCTGTATAAAGAGGGAAAACAGGACGCGGGAATCAAGCTTTTGAAGGAAATCATAGAAGAAAGAAAGGATATCGATTTGGCGTATAAACGTCTTGCTTCCATCTATCAAGAGATGGGAAATAAAGAGGACGCTCTTGCAGTCCTGGAGCAAGGGCTCGATGCTCTTCCCTCAAGCTACGAAATATTCATCGAATACATGAAAGGGCTCATTTCTGCTCAACAGTATGACAAAGTCATCGGCTCTTTCGAAAAAATGAACATGAGGGAAACTGAGTATGATCCGGAAATATGGGATAACCTCGGGACTGCGTATGCCAAGAAAGGCAATTTTGACAAGGCGATCAAATCTTTCGAGATGGGTCTTTCCCTGGATAATAAGCATCCTGAGCTCTACAACAACCTTGCCAATGCCTGCTATTCCCACGGCCTGCAATCAAGAGATTCCTTCGTCTATTCTAGATGCTTCGAATACTACAAAAAAGCCATAGAACTAGATCCTGAATACCCAGCTCCATACTATGGATTAGGCCACGCCTACAGACAACAAGGAGACCTGGGAGGGGCTATCTACTGCTGGGAAAAAGCCCTGGAAGCAAATCCCGATTTCAGCCAGGCTCATTTCGATCTAGCCATAGCCTATTTAAACACTGGCAATAAAACCAAAGCGTTTGATCTGCTCAGTGAGTATAAGAAACGATACTACAATCTCATGGCTCCCGCAGAAAGAGAGAAATTAGACGCCCTCATTGAACAGTGCCAGAAATGATCCGAGGATGGCCAACTTTGATGCGATTCTAGCATAATTCATAAAGAGCCTCCTCAATGAGAGAAAAACCTTATGCAAGCTTTCGAATTTGGCGCCATGACAATTTTGTATCGAATATTGATATATTCCATTCGTTTGTGCACAATAACAATAAAAGGATAAATTTCTCATCCAGTTCCGAGACGGACGAGGAATCTTCTGGGCTTCTCGTAATGACATATAAGTATGATGCTTTTGGACCGAGAAAAAAAATGAAAAAAAGAAGGAAGAATATCTTTTATCTTTTTTTCTTGATCATACCTCTCTATTTTCATCTATTCTGTGCTTCTTATAAAATCGTGAAGCCTTCCTTAGATCCTCAGAGTCAAAAATTTCTGGACGTCATCCGCTATATCGTCACACCTCAGGAAGAGAGGATTTTTCGTGAAATACCGCTCGAGGACAGGGCTGAATTCATAGCGGATTTCTGGAAAAGGAGGGACCCAACTCCGGAGACCGCAGAAAACGAATTCCGAAGCCAGTACTACTCGAGGCTTGCCCTAGCGGATAAAGCCTTTCGGGCGGGAATCCCAGGTTGGATGACAGATAGAGGACGAATCTTTATCCTTTTGGGGCCGCCCACAGATGTTATTAAAAAAAGTATGGGTGAACATACAGTCGAACTAAAAAAAGGATTAAGGGAGCTCAGTTCTGACCTGCTTGAAGAGGGCACCAGGACCGAAAGACCCACAGAAATCTGGGTCTACAATCAATATCCCGATTATTTTTCGGGTCCATTGATACTTGTCTTTGTCGACTATGAAAGCACCGGAGATTACAAATTAACCACAAATGTAGAAGTTAAACCCTTTTCCATGATGAGTTATATCCAGAGCGATCCCAATATGGTCAAGTATCAATGGATTGGGGAAATCGAGAAGGACGAATCTCTGACTAAAATTCTTCCTTTCCTAGATTATGAGAAATCATTTGGAAAAATCGAAAAAAGTGAAGAAGAAAATTATTCGGTTAACTGTATCTTTGAAATTCCATTCGGAGCCATAAGCTATAAGAAAGAAAACGGCATTTATGCCTATGATTTAGAACTGAGCCTAGAAGTAAAATATTTTGAGCTAAAAAGCACCTACGGAGAGAAAAAAGAGATAAAGGAACGGCTCTCAGCCGAAAAGCTCAAAAAAAATATCAAAGAAGGCCTCTCTCTGACTGAAATGATAATGATTCCTTTAGAAAAGGGTACAAACGAGATCTACTTTTCTCTCCGCGATAATATCCTGCAAAAAAGGCTGCGCAAGCTAGAAATAATAAAGATAAAATAATAGAATAACCCACTGCAATATAATTGAGTTCCCTTTCTCCTTTTTTTCCTCTGCTAGTCATCTTGAAGGAGACAAATAGAAATAATAAAACAATCATTTAAATCCTCAGAACCTAGAATATTCTCTTTTATAAAGCTAAAATAAGGAACATTAGCTCAACTCTGAAGGAGGTTGAACAGTGGCTAACGATTATGAAAAAGGGTTGTATCCACGCAAGTTAATGGAAGAGATTAGGAGCAGGTTTGTATATGTGGATTGGGATCCCTATTCCGGAAAACGTATTTACCTTGAAGCTGCTTCAGGCGCGCTAAGACCAAAATCAGTGATCGAAGCGATGGGAAAAGAGACATGCCTGCCAGATCAACAGGGAAGAGCGAATCCTGGATCCAATCACTCAGTCGAGGCTACCGCACAAGGGATTGAAGACCTCATGACCTTTTTCGGAGCGAAATCTGGGCAAACCATACCCGGCTGGAGCAGCAGCCACGTGATATATCGCATTACAAACGCTGTTCTCTCTGCCGTCCCAGGAACAAACGTTGTGACAACTGGACTAGACCACGCTTCAGTCCGGAGTGCAGTAACCTTATTTGCCGAGAAATACGGGAAAGAAGAGCGTATCGCCGAACCCAACCGAGAAACAGGCTCTGTCTCGCTAGATTCAATTTTCGAAAAAATTGACAAGGACACCTGTTTTCTCGCTGTCATACACACTTCTAATGTTACCGGTGAAACATTTGACGTCAAAACAATTATCAAAGAAGCAAGGAAGATAAAGCCTGATTTGTATATCATGGTCGATGGTGTCCAGTACTCGCCATCTGATCTGATTGACGTTGAAGAGATAGGAGCCGATGCCTATGTCATTGCCCCTTACAAAAACTATGGCGTCAAGGGGTGTGGATATGCTCATGTTTCAGATAGATTAGCAAGGCTTCCGCATTGGAAATACATTTTTAAACCTGAAACGAGTTGGGATCTGGGCGGTGTAGAGCATCAATCTTATGCGGCCTGGTCTGCCGTTGTAGACTATCTGTGCTGGCTGGGTGGTCATTTCACAGATTCTGCAGATCGGCGCGCACTGGTTGTGGCTGCCATGCAGAGTATAAAGGCACATTCGACAGGTCTTTTGTCTGCGCTAATCAACGGTACAGATAAAATTAACGGCTTCAAGGATATGAAACATGTTACTGTCTATGGGATGGGAGAGGATCTATCAAGGCGCGCGTGTCTTGTTGGATTTAACTTAGAAGGGATCGAATCAGCTAAAGGATGCGGACTTTACAAGGATGAGCAAATCAGACTCCATGCCCCTGGACAAGATCCGTTTTTTGCGGCTATGTTGAAACAGCTTGGCATACAAAGCTTTATTAGATTGTCAGCGTGCCATTATAATACGCCGGCAGAGATAGAGCTGTTTCTCAAAGCCACGGCAAGCTTCGCGTAATGGAGAAAAAAATGAAAGGTGGAAATGCCGCCCGTTGACTGGATCATTCCAGAGTTTGCGAAGAAGACGAAAAGCAAAAAATATTTGGTTTCCTATAAATTGGCTAAAAAGCATCTGAATTGAGATTAAAAATGAGTGGTACATCTCAAAAAATAATTGAAAAAAACACGTATAATTGTTAATATTATCAATTCATTACGCAAAGATGTTAAAATCCCATGCCAAAATAAAAACGCATGAAGAATTATTCTTTCCTCGAAAAAGTAGGCTTTTCAGCGCAAGGGAGAAAATTGACAAAAGCCACATTCTAAGGAAAAGCAAAAGTGAAGGAGGAATTAGGTGAAGAAAAAATCAATTAAGATTTTCTTGATTATATATTTACCCATAATATTTGCCTCACTGGCCACTGCACAAAGGCAAACTGGCTCTATCAAAGCAAAAATTACAGATACAGAAGGATTTCCTTTGCCTGGAGCCTTTGTTTATCTTTCTTCGCCAGCGCTATTGGGAATGCAGACCTATATCACCTCTGACACTGGCAGAATTAAATTCTTTAGCCTCCCGCCTGGTCGATATAAAATCATGGCTGAAATGCCGGGATTTAAAACAGTCAACATTGAGGACATTATAGTCAGTGTAGGAATGACCACCACTCTCTACATCACTTTAGAGAAGACTACAATAGAAGAGGAGATAACCACCAAACTTACGTCACCAACAGGAGACCAAGAGTCGGCAAAAACTGCCGTGATTATAGAAAAGGACATTCTAAAAAATATCCCTCTCGATAGAGACCTGCACGATATTATCAACTCTGTAGCTGGGATCATTTCAGAAGGCATTCCCTATCAGCAAACATCCATTATTCACGGTTCCACCTCGAGGGCAAACATCTATGCCCTTGATTCCACATATATTAATGACCCACGGGGAATGCATCTATCTACGAACATCAATTTTGATATTCTGGAGGAAATTGAATTGGAAACTGCAGCTCATCCAGCGGAACTGGGTCCTATTGACGGCGGATTCATCAATATTATTACCAAGTCAGGAGGAAATGATTTCAGTGGGCACCTCTCTCTCTTTCATACAAGTGATGACTTTGCAAGCACTTTTTGGACTGAAGAAGAATTAAGTGCAATGGAAGCCTCTCCCGCGCCCATGGATACAAAATTGTGGGATTTTTCATTAACCTTGGGGGGTTCTCTTTTAGTTGATAAAATGTGGTTTTTCGGGAATCTCCGCTATATTTCACAATCTCAAACAACTTCTTTCATTCCATGGACAGATCCTCAAGGGAACAAGCATGAAGAATTCGATTGGAGCAACAAGGAAAAAATGGGCTTTTTCAAGTTGACGAGTAAATTCGATCCCAAATTAAAAATTTCAGGGATGTTTAATTATTCGAACACCTATCAACCCATCTATAATAGCTCTCTTGACTGGAATCTAACAGAAGAGGCTACTCGTATCCTGGATCACGGAAAACATTATTTGCTGAATGGAGCGCTGAATTACATTATGAATCAAAACACCTTTGTTGATGTGAAAACAGGATACACGCATCATAGGCTCCCATTGTTTCTTAACGAAGAAGGAAAAAATAATCCACAATTTTTCGACGAAAGCACAGGTCACCTCTGGGGAAGTGCCCTGTTCAACGAAACACAGCTAACAAAAAGATTTCAGACTGAAGCATCTATAACTCACTACGCGGACAGCTTTCTGGGAGGACACCACGAATTCAAAGCTGGCGGAGAGTACGAATATATTTATGGAGAATGGTCAGCATGGAAAGAGAACAACCTATTGATAGATTATTATTTTGGAAGCCCCTATTATTTCGGGCTGGACGAATCTCCTTCTACAGGCAACACAGTTGGAAAAGGAAAAATTCATTTCACCCTTGCCAGCAAAGAAAAGGGAGGATTAATTCAGAAAAGTGAAGTTAGAAGATTTGGCTTTTTTGTTCAAGATTCCATTATAATCGCTGAAAGGTTGACTTTAAATCTAGGCATCAGATTCGACCGGAGCGCCGCTGATCAGCCGGCAATCTTCAAAACAGAAAGCGGAAATGCTGTTTCATATAAATTAGGCGAAGAATTGATCAGCCCAACATATGGAGTGAATCCTTTTGGTCAAAACGAAGTCGAGGGGCAGAAAAGATTGATAGCTTGGAATTCCTTATCACCGCGTTTTGGCTTAATCTTCGACATCTTTGGCAAGGGAAAAACTATTTTTAAAACTTCCTTTTCTCGTTATTCAGACTATCTGATGCTTCAATATCTAACTGCTTTAAATCCCCTTTATTTCAGCCGTTCTCATCAGTTTTATTGGTATGATGAAAATATGGACGGGGAAGTAGATGACTCTGATACTTACGCTCTTTATCCTGAAGACTATCGTTTGTACGACCCAGAATATATTGAAAAGAGGATAGCACCAGACTTAAAATCCTCTTATACCGACGAATTTACAATCGGGCTTCATCAGGAGTTGATCCCAGATTTATCCATTAGAGTAAATTATATTTACAAATACAAAAGAAACATCATTGAAAATGTTCGCTATGCGCCTGACTTAGAGAAGGATTGGTACACTATTGATCAGGATACAGAAAGATGGTGGACTCCTTTTAATACGGTCATTCCGGGAGTTGACGATTATCCAGATACTCCTGTTACTGTTTATTACTGGTCTAAGAATGCCCCTCTTTTTTTCGATCGAATCAAAAACGTTCCTGAGTTAAAAAGAAATTACCAGGCACTAGAAATTCAAATTAAAAAACGAATGTCAAATAACTGGCAATTATACGGTGCAATGGTCTTAAGCAAGGCAACAGGCAATATTGGATTAGGTTACGGTGCTAGTTCGGTTTTCACAAGCGCAGCAAACAGCCCCAATTATTTCGAAAATTATCCAGAGGGCTCAAGGTTGGACTTTGATAGATCTCTTCTCATAAAGTTAATGGGTACATACAGATTTCCTTTCGATTTTTTCCTGAGTTTCTATTACACACACATGAGTGGAATTCCTTGGGCAAGAAGAGTCACAATTATCCCTCCATCTTCCTGGGCACTGGAAGAAAATGTCTATAGGAGTTATGCAAATGTTCTTCTTGAAGAACCAGGGACAAGAAGAAATAAATCCTATGACAACCTTGACATTAGAATCACAAAAGAATTAAGTTTGGGAAACTTTGGAAGGTTAACCGCTTACATTGACATTATTGATGCATTAGGGAACAAATATCGCTCGATTGCTCAGAATGACGGGGGCTACTGGTTTCCGGCAGATGAAAATACTGTTCAGGGCATTCGTATTCTAAGCCCAAATTACACAAAAACCACTTCTCTTTCTGGAGTTAGGCTGTTCAGATTTAGCCTCTGCCTCAGTTTCTAATTATTATTTTTTCATCTTTTCGATGGTAGCGATGATGTTTTTTACGGTAGGCACTTGTGGGCTTTCAGGGTCTATCTCGACGAACTTATTGAAATACTCAAGAGCTTTATTGTAATCGCCTTTATTCAAATAAGCATAGCCCAGCTTTAAGTACGGCTTGGGCCAATCCTTCTTAATCTGGACAGCTAACTCAAAGTACCTGATGGCTTCATCAATCCTCAGATTGGAAAAGAAAACCTCTCCCACATTGTAGGCAGCCACTTCATCCTCAGGAGAAATTTCCAAAGCTTGCGCGAAATATTTCTGGGAAGTCTCAAAATCTTCTTTTCGAAGGTATATTTCTCCAAGCCCAGTAAACGCGCGCAGGCTAGCCGGAGGGTCATTTTTATAATCTCCGTGATTTTCCAGTGTTTTATCCAGGACGAGTTTAAACGACTCCTCAGCCTTCGTCATTTCTCCTTTCTTCAGGTAACAAGTTCCGATGTTTAAATGTACTTGATAAATCTCAGGATACTTTATCAGGAATTCCTCGAAAACTGCCAAGGCTTCATCATATTTCTCCTCTTTTATGAGGAGATTCCCTTGGTCAAACAACTGATAGGATTCCTCATCAGACATAAGGGCCTGAGACTCTTTCATTTTCTGAAGTGTAAATGTGACAGGGGGATTTCTCCTGAGTTGTCTAATATTCATATCTACAGAAGAGCTCGCGTAGCCCTGCTTAGAAGCTGTGATTTTCCATGGACCTGTTCCCAACCCAAGCACGGCAAAATTCCCTTTCTTATCCGAATGACCCTCGAGTTTTGTCTTATGCCTCAAGCTTTCGCAAAGAATTAACGCACCTTCAAGGGGCTGCCCTTTATCATCAACAACAATGCCATTAACTCTTCCCTTTCCCATGTGTTCCTGGGCAAAGGTTATGGGAACAATCCAGACAATAATTAGCAGAATAGAAAGACCCAGGTTCAAAATTTTATTATTCCATCTATGACTCATCTTAACCTCCTATATCTTAAACTCCATCACTTTCTTCAGCTCTTCTCCTCCGGTCCTGTTTTTAAGGAAAATATGAAACAGGCTTTTCCCCTGACGGAGTCTGCCTAAACCCTTCTCCAGAATAAGGGGAATCTCGATCCTATGATTCTTGTTTTGCCTCTCTTTCAGCTCCTCCTCTTTCATCCCAATCTCAAAAGGCATATTATATTCCCATATGAGTCTGCCTTCAAAATCCTTCAACTCTATCAGAACATCAATAGTCGTCTTCAGCCAATCTTCCTCAGCCTTATACCAGATAACAGCGTAGGGAATCTCTAAGACAATTATACCTTCAATCCTGTCCACCTCAACAATGGTTTTTTCTATGCGCAAGTTGAAATCAAAAAATCCCTTTTCCTTTTCAAAGGTTTTCTGGGCTTCATCTTGAGCTCTATTTAATTCATGCATATACATCAGATTGATGGACCGAAGACCAGTCAAGTTATAGGTGACCAACCGATAATTACTCCCAGTACAGGTTGAATCAACAAAAACAACAGGAAATCCACCATAATGCCAGATCTCCCCACAACGTCTATAAAGGAAGCTTGATGGATCGCTGCTTTCAATTCTGTGGGTTTCTCTGTACTGGGGGGAACCAAAGAGAATATAAATCCTCCCTCTATCAGTTAACCATCCTGGTCTCCCTTCACCCAAAAAAAGTTCATCTGATTGCTCAATCCGGCTGAAATACTCCATCTTGAATTCATTCTCTTCAGTTTCAGGATTGGGATCACGACGCTCCCAGAATTCTTCTTTGAACTTTTCTTTCTCTGAATCAGGCAGTTCAAGAAAAATCTTTCTTTCCTTTTTAGTGATAATGAATCTTACCTTGGATAAGAATTCAGCGTTTACTGAATCCAACTGTTGCTCTAATTTATAAAGGCGACAAGAGGAAGAAAAGAAAAACAGGAAAAAACATGCGCTAAGAAAGAGCAAAGGGCCCAATAGTAAAGAAATCAGTTTCACATTTTTTTTTGGACTCGGTAGAAGATTCATTTTTTCTCCTTCAGAGCTTCAATATTTTTCTTGATTTTGGGCTGATCCGGGTTCATCTCCAGGGATTTTTCCCAGGCAGCCAAGGCTTCCTTGGGATTGCCCAATCGGAGATAGCACTCGCCAACGGCATTTAATAAAGGAATGTTTATTCCATAGTGAGAAATCGCTTTATCAAAAACCTCGATTGCTCTATTTAATTCTCCCATATTCTGATACGCCTTTCCCATTATATAAAACAGGTCATACCTGGGCGGCTGGGGCATATTCAGGAAGGAAATTAAAATGGCTTCGATTTTTTTATATTCACCAAGCACCATATATACCTGGGCCAGATTCAGAGCGAAATCAATGGAATCGGGCTTCTTCCGGAACGCCTCCTCCAGACTGGCTCGAGCCTCAGGTATTTTCCCTTGCATGAAGAGCTGAGATCCAAGAATGTAAGAATAGATTGAATCTCCTATGTCTGGCAATAATTTGGAAAAGGTCCAGGGACGAGCGATAGCTTCTAGATAAGTCACATCAAATTCTTCGCTCTCGAAAAGAACCTCCTGTCCATCAACAAAAAGCGAAACCTGAATCCTGTAATGCGCTGGAGTGAATTCGCTAAGAGAGAATTGTTCTAAAACTACTGGCAGCTCTGTGAATTCAGCGAGTTTCTTTGTTGTAGTGTGGAATCCTTCTCCGCCCTTCATAAAAGTGAATCTTATCTCTCCTTTCTCTTTCGCTTCTTCGCTCAAGCCATGAATCTGGAAAGCCAAGACCATCGTATCTGCTTTGAGAAAAACTCTTTTCGCGTGAAAGTAGATCCGATAACCACCTATTTGAAAAGGCCTGAGTTTTTTGTCTGCAGCTTTCTCGCTCATCTTGTGGCCGAGAATGATTGAGGTCATTTGCATAACATCCTCATCTCCTGGGATAAGCAGGTCTCGTTCTAAAGAAGTAAACTCTTTAGAGATCTCGTTTTTCACAAGAACAGACATCTTGAAATTTCCTGGTATGAGGGGAAACATATCTTGCATACTGAAAGGCTGTCTGCTTATTGTCTTAATCTTTTCTTCATCAAAGTCGATTGAAAAGTTTTTTTCAAATTGATAGATGGTCTTCCCTTCCAGATTCGAGATCGAACCGTTGAGCTTCAAGTTGGTGTAATATTTATTCTCGTATAAATTCACTGAAAGTCTTTCTGGCTCAATGGCATAATGCACAAAATATATCCCGGATGGATCTTTGATCACCTTGACCAAAGCATCGCTAGCCATGTAATTAGCTGAGTATTCTACTTCCACAGTATCTTTGTATTCGAGAAATTTCTGGGCATACCTCTCTTCCACTGATCTAGAGGGGGTTGTCTCAATTCTCTGGATCAATATATCTGAAGTTAGAGATGGGCGCCCAAAAGCAGCAGAGCTCTCTCCAGGGATAAGAGTAAGAGAAACCATAGCCAAATCAGGTTCAATCTTTCTCAACTGTTCATAGGCCCCTAGATAATCCACTGGGTCTGTCCAAATAGAGGTCATCAAAGCCTGAGGCCCATCCTTGAGAGGGCTGTAAAGCCTGTAATCTCCCACGGCTCCGTCTTGGAAAAAAACAAGGTTAAAGCCAGCTGGAAGACCAAGCTCTGTCCTGCCCTGATAGAACCAGACTTCTGCAGGATAGGTCATGGTCTTTCCCTCATACCTCTGGATATCATTAGGCTCACCAAGGATAATATACATTCTTCCCCTGTCAGTTTTCCAGCCAGGTTTTGGTGATACCCGGCCAAAAAAATGGTTGACATAATTTATGCGCCGATAATGTTCATTTTTAAATTCATTCTCAGGAGTCCCAGGGGTAGGATCTCTATGTTTCCAGAAAGCTTCAATGAAAAGATCTCTCTCGCGGTCTGTCTCGAGCTTCGAAAAAACTTCTTTCTCGACAGGAACTATGATATAAACTACCTCTTCTTCCAGCCACCTTTTGTGCTGCTCTGAAAGTTCTGCATTTTTTGCGTTAGTGCTCATGTAAATGAAAGTAAGGGCTATCAATATGAAGAATGATAAGAGGCTAAATCTCTTTTTCACCTTATGAACTCCTTTATCTTCCAAAATAAACGCTCTCTCTTATAAGTTAGAGTGAACAGCAAATAAATTCAAGCCAAAACAATAAATTCATAGCAAAAATAATTACAGCAATTTTCATGCCAATAAAAGGAAACAGGTTTCTTTTTATTGTCATTGCGGGCGGAGCGCGGCAATCTATCCATTTTAGACAAAAGCAGCCTGTCCCCTTTTTAAATAACAAGGTCCTTAAGGGACTCGAACTCTTGAGAAGAAAAATTTCCCCAATAATAAGGAAACACCAGTTTATTGTGAAGAAGCGGGTCAGCATCTTGGTCTATACATCCCTTTGCAACCAGGTTGTGCCATACCTCTGTCCCTGGAACTGGAGAAAAATAGGCTAACTTGGGCTTTGCTCCGAGATTTTGAACCTGAAAAATGCTTTCTCTAATCCCAGACGCATCCTGCTCTGGCAGGCCAACCATCAGATAAACATTTATATCTTCCCGTCTATAGCCTGCCCTCTCTAGATTAACCAATGCTTTCTCCAAATCCTCAGAAGAAACTTTGGGACAGGAGTCCTTGAGTACTTTCTCATCGAATGATTCTTGACTGAGGAAGAGAGATTGAAAATTCGCTCTTTTTAAGAGAGCAGCAAGTTCAGAATCTATCTCTCTGACATGAAGCCCGTTGGGAGTATGAAAGTGCAGAGGAAGCTTTTTTTGTATGACCCCATTTAAAATAGAAGAAATTTGACGATCCCTGTTCAGGAGAAGAGCGTCATCATAGAAGGCAAAATTACGTACTTTATGCTGGCGATAGTGATATTCTATCTCGTCAATAACAGAAGAAGGACTTCTCTGCTCAAAATCTTTAAAAAGCAAAGGAACTGCACAGAACGAACATTTGAAAGGACACCCTCGTGATGTCAGGAGGGGAAGAGTCTCTTTATTTCTCAAAAGGCTAAAGTCAGGCCATGGAACTTCATCCAGTGTCTCAAACTGACTGGCCGGACAGGAGCTGTCGCCCAAGATATCCCTTATCAAAGGAAGGATTCCCTTCTCTCCAGGGCCTTGAAAAACAATATCGGCACCGGATGTGCTTCTGGCATGTTCTGGCATTAAGCTGGGGTAAACCCCTCCCAGAATCAGAGGAACCGGACCAAATTTTTTTCTGATTAACTCTGCAACAATCTGAACTCCAGGATACCAATAGGTCATTGTACAAGTTATCAGTACAAGGTCAGGTAAGGGAATTTGTTCAAGTTCATGATTGAAAATAGAAAGAGGGATGCCATAGCGAGAATATTTCCTTGGGACATCTTTCAAGACAGCGGGCTTGGGGACCTGTTCTTTCGGGAAGGGTCCTCTTCCATCTGGTCTGGTTTTTGACTTTTTTTCAAGGAGAGAATGATGCCGGTCTAGACAATCAATAAAGCTTATCTGGAATTGAGTGTGCTTTTTAAGGAGAGAAGCGACATAAAGAAGGCCTAGAGGCTTCAGCCAAAAATCATAGGCTGTAAAGTCATAAATCCATGGATTGATTAGCAGAATATTTTTCATAGGGTCAGGTCTACACTTTTAACTTTTTATCAATTCAGACTCATGGTACAGGAAAACAGACACGCACCTATTTATTATATTATAAAATAAAAGTTAAAAGTGTAGACCTGACCCTAATTGGTTGGTGGTGCGGAAGGTGGGACTCGAACCCACACGGTCTAAACGACCATAAACTCCTGAGGCTTACGCGTCTGCCAATTCCGCCACTTCCGCACGTATTCTTATTCAGCCACCTTAATCGGATTTTTATTATAATCTCATCTCTAAAAAGAGTAAAGGCCTTGGGGTCAGGCTTTCATAAGTTTCATAACTTCTGAATGACTTAAATCTGATTATGCTCTTTGAGTACAGTTATAAAACTTATGAAAGCCTGACCCCATTGGTTTGGTATTTATTTTACTTGACAAAAGGAAGGTCAGTTCTTATCTTTTGTGAAGACTAAGTGAAACTCCTTTTTCTCTTGTATCCTCATCCAATTGTGTTTTATAATCCTCTTTTTTTATTTTGCGAAGCGTATAGGCATTATCCTTATCTTCTAAAATCATTAAAGGAGGCCAGATGAAACTCTCGAGTCGGGAGCAAATTGAAAAGCTCTCCAAATCTAAAAATGGAGATTTTCTAACAACTTCCTTCTATCTCAACACAGACAAAAGCAATCTGAATAAAAAGGAAATAAATCTCTCATTTAAAAATCTTATCAACAATGAAAAATCGCATATTGACCAGATGGATATAAGCAAGGGAAAAAAAGAATCCCTCCATAAAGATATGGACAAAATTAATCGTTTCTGCTCCCAGCAACTCTCTTCTTATAATTTCGCAGGATTGGCAATATTTTCCTCGAGTGGCCAGGATCTCTGGCAGGTCTTCAATCTCCCTGACTCTCCGCGGAACAGGGTTATATTCGACCAAAATCCCTATGTTCGCCTTCTCTCTGCTATTCTGGACGAACACCACGGAATTTGCGTACTGACACTCGACCGGCGCGAAGCCAAATGGTATGAGGTTTTCATGGGAGAAATCTCTCTGCTTAAAAGCATCATCGAGGAAGTGCCAAGCCGAGTCAGAGAGGGAGGCTGGGAAGGTTATGAATCAAAACGGATAGAACGTCATATTGCAACCCACCTTCATGACTACTTTAAAAAAGCATCAAAGATAACATTCGAATTTTTTAAGAAAAATAACTTCGACTGGCTATTCCTTGGCTGCAGCGATGAGTACTTCTCCGATTTTGAGCCGCTCCTTCATCCCTATTTAAAAAAGAGATTAAGAGGCAGAATCAAAGCAAAACCCGGCAATTCTCCAAGCCAAGTTCTCAAGGAGTCCCTTGAATTAGAAAAAAAACTGATAAAAAAGGAAGAGGCTGAGATTGTTCTTAGACTTGTTTCGGAAATAGAGAAAGGAGGGCTAGCCACTTCAGGAGTAAAGGAAACCCTCAGGAGTTTAAACCGCGCTGAGGTACAAACTCTAGTAATCACCCGCAACTTCTCTAAACAAGGAAGGGTTTGTCCCAAATGCCACTTTCTGTATGTCGATAAGCTTCGCTGCCCTTCTTGCCAGATAAAGACGAATATTTCAGCGGATGTCATTGATGAAGCCGTAGAATCTGCCATAGATAAAAATTGTCAGGTAAAGCATATCACCGCCCCTTCAAAATTGAATAGATATGGAAAAATCGGAGCCTTTCTGAGGTATAAGACATAAGGAGACAGGCTACTTCTTTGCCAACAAGAGAGATTGCGCAGCCTGTTGCGAGCACAGCGTGGCGATCTTCTTCATTCCTCGCAATGACAGAAAAGTGTACAAATCAAAAAGGGGACTGTCCCCTTTTTATCTAATTTTTTCTTTTTTAAATTTGACCCGATTAAACAAGCTGTAGATAATGGGGACGATAAAGAGCGTCAGGAATGTTGTCGCGAACAATCCACCAACGACCGTAACTGCCATCGGTGCTCTAAACTCTGCCCCTTCTGACACACTCAGTGCCATGGGCATCATCCCCAAGATTGTCGTGAAAGCTGTAATCAAAACAGGACGCAACCGAACAGTGCACGCTTGAAGAATAGCCTCTTTTATCTCTACCCCTCTTCGCTTTAATTGGTTGATATAGTCCACCATCACTATACCGTTGTTAACGGCAATCCCGCCCAGCATGATAAAACCGATCAGCACTGGAAGGCTTATAGGTTTACCTGTTAATAGCAAGGCCAGGATTACTCCGATAATAGCAAGGGGAATTGTGAACATTATCACAAAGGGATGGCGAAAGGATTCGAACTGGGAAGCCATGATCATGTAGACCAAGAGTATTGCCAGCGCAAACGCTCCCGCCATGATAATAAAAGCTTCCTGCATCTGTTCAAATTGACCACCGAATTCTATAAAATACCCAGGCGGAAGCCCTCTCTCTATTTCACCTGTTCTCCCTTTAATATCTCTCACTACACTTCCTAAATCTCTCCCCGCAATATTTGCAGAAACAGTCACTTCTCTTGCCTGGTTCTCTCTTGTTATTCGGATAGGACCTTCTCCCTCTGAAATGGATGCAACCTGCTCCAGGCTGACCATATTGTTTAGCGGCGTCATGATAGGAATATTTTTGATATCTTCAAGGCTGTCCCTGAATCTTTCTCTGAACCGGACTCTTATGTCAATCTCTTCATTGCCTTCTCGAAACCGCGTTGCTACTTTACCCAAAGCTGCAGTCTGAATCGAGTTGGCCACCTGACTCACCTTCAATCCCATTCGGGAAGCCCTTTCCCGGTCGATTTTGATGTGATACTCGGGTTTCCCCTCAGCCAATGAATGGGTGACGTCCCTTAATCCTTCCACATCTTGTATTCGCTCGACCATGTTACTGGCAATCTCTTTGAGCAGGCTTATCTCTTTTCCGAATATCTTAATTTCTACCGGCGCTTGTGTTCCCGAAAAAGCTTGTCCCATGTCAAGGACTTCAAACCTGACGTCTTTCAATTTGGGGAGTTTCGCTCGAATCTCTTCCATAACCTCTTTATCCGATAAATCTCTTTCGCTCTTTTTTACCAATCCAACCCAGACGAGCCCCTCATGAGAACCTGTGGTAGAAAATCCTCCAGCCATATCGGCAGGACTCTCCTCGGCTTGAGACCCGATTTGAGCGGAAACTGTTTCCACTTCAGGCCGCTCGACCATCAAGTCCTCCACCATTGTTACGACACGGTTTGTCTCATCAAGAGACGTTCCCACCGGCATCTTGACCGAAAGGATGATCATCTCCCTGTCAACAGAAGGCATGAATTCTGTTCCCAGGAAAGGAACAATAGCAAAAGAGAGGATGAGCAGGCCCGTGACTCCTCCAAGAACCCACCATCTTCTCTGAAGAGCACGATGGAGTATTCTCCTGTAAAAGTTTCTGGCTTTTCCAAACTCCCTTGACACCTTCTTTTTTGTCTCTGTTACCTTGTTGTTATTTTTATTATTTGCCTTGAACAGAACGGAAGCCACCATAGGAACAATCGTGAGAGCTACAAAGAGCGATGCGAGTAAGGAAAAAGCTATAGCTAAAGCTAGTCCGCGGGTCAGTTTTCCCGTGATTCCCTGAGCAAACACCATAGGGAAAAAGACAGCAATAGTCGTCAAAGTTGATGCAGTGATGGCCATCCCAACCTCAGAGGCACCTCTTTTAGAAGCCTCCTCTCGATTTTTCCCTTCTTCAATGTGTCGAAAGATATTTTCGATAACCACGATCGCATTATCGACCAACATACCAATGCCTAATGCCAAGCCGCCAAGAGTCAACATATTTATTGTATAGCCCGCAAGGTAAAACGCGATAAAGGTAGTAATTACTGAGAGAGGAATTGCCAGGGCAATGGTAACTGTTGGACGCCAGTTGCGGAGGAAGACAAAGATAAAAAATATGGCCAGGATTCCACCAACCAGTGCATTGTTTCCTGTCCTCCGAATGGTCCTCATGATCATATCTGATTGATCCATAAAGGGAAAGAATGTGATGTCTGGTGGAAGGGTTTTTTTGATTCTTTCGAGCTCCTCATTGACTGCCTGGGCTGTAGTCACAGTATTTGCTCCAGACCGTTTGCTGATGATATAGAAGATTCCTTTTTGTCCCTGTATTCGGCCCATAAAACGGGTCTCTTTCAAGGTATCCCTGACATCAGCTACATCTGTTAAGTACACGGGCTGGCCAGTTTGGGTTGAGCCAACGATCGTATTCCTTATATCGTCCAGTGTTTTGAATTCTCCAAGGGTCCTTACAAGAAATTCGGAATGCCTCTCGACAACACGCCCTCCAGGAAGATTCAGGTTTTCCATACTTAGTGTCAAAAGAATCTGGTCCAGCGAAATATTGAGGGATTCAAGGGCAGCCTTATCTATATCTACCAAGATTTCCCTTGTATCCATTGAAAACACTTGAGCCGAAGCCACGCCGTCAATCCTTTCTAACCGCGGTGCCACTTCATCCTCTATCAACTCTTTCAGCTCAAAAGTAGGCCGGTTGGCTGTTATGCCGCCAAAAATGATGGGAAACTGACCGAGGTCGAATTTAACCACAAGGGGATCACTCGCCTCTTCAGGAATAAAATTTCGGTAGAGACCGAGCTGGTCTCTGATATCCTGAGCTGCGAAATCAAGATTTGTTCCCCACTCAAACTCAGTCATGATGACCGATGCTCCTTCTATTGTCATAGAAGTGACTTTTTTTACCCGTCCGATAGTGTTTATGATTTGCTCCAATGGTCTTGTGATTGTGTTTTCAATGTCTTCAGAGGAAGCACCTGTGTAAGTTGTGACGACCGACACTGTTGGAAACTCGATGTCGGGCATAAAATCTAAACCGAGAGTAGTAAAGGCAATCAATCCAAACACAACCAGAATCATGGCCATCATGGCCGTTGTTACTTTTCGATTAACTGAAAATTCTGGTATTTTCATTCTATTACCTCTTTAATGTCTAATTTAGCCCCATCCTCAAGGCCGTAGTTCCCTTCAACGACAACCAGATCTCCCTCTTTAAGCCCTTGAACAATTTCTATCCTGTCTGAATTTTGAAGGCCAAGAGTTATTTCCTTTCTCTCTGCAATATTATCTTTCCGAACGACAAAAACATACGTGTGCTCGAGTACGGCTTTCTGGGGAATCACGAGGGCATTTTCGTGGGTGCTGACTTCGAGCGTCACTTCCCCGAATGTGTTCGGCCTCAAGACGAAATCAGGATTATTAACTGACACTTCGACTTTAAACTTCTTGGTCGAAGGGTCTGCGGTCAGATTTACTAAGCTCACACTTCCTTTAAATATTTCATCTGGAAAAGCTGCTACTTTAAGAAGAGCAGGCTGGCCCTTTTTTATGAGAACTATATCCTGATGAGACGCATCTATTTCAATCTTTATGCGAGAGAAATCCATCAGTGTCAGAACGCCACTCACAGTAGAGAAACCTCCCATCATGGGATTGATAACGTCTCCTACTTCTGCATTCTTAGAGGCAATGACTCCACTGAAGGGTGCCTTCATAAGAGAGACATCAAGGTTGTGCTGAGCCAAATTTAGAGCTGCTCTCGTCTGTTGAAGCTGTGCTTCGGCTGCCTCAAATGCCAGTTTGATTTTTTCATGCTGCTGGTCAGAAACTGCCTTTTCCTTGAGCAGACGGTCCATCCTCTCATTGTTCCGCTTGGCATCATTGTAATTGGCTTCGGCAACGGCTGACGCCGCCTCTGCTTGCTTTAGCTGGAGACGTATGGCCCGCGTATCCATTTCAGCTAATAGCTGTCCTTTTCTGACTCTGTCTCCTTCTTCAACATGTATGCGCGCAATCTTTCCTCCGATATCAGGAGTGATATTCGTTTTCTTCCACGCTTCTATGGTTCCTGTATAAAGAAGCTTCTCGGAAATTCTCTGTTTCTTTACTTTAAAAACCTTAACCGGTGCTGCACCGAAAGCTTCTTCCTGAGGTTCTTCTTGTTGGCCTGGAGGCTTACAGGAAAAAAGTGTAAAGAAAAGAAACAGAACAACCAATATTTTTGCTGTCATTATCTTTTTCATTCGATTCCTCCATATATCTTTATGAATGCTTTCAATATTATCTACTTATTTTCCCCGACTCCCATGGCTTTATCCAACTGAGCCAGAGATACGACATAGTCAAACAATGCTTGAGTGTAATTTGTTTTTGCCTGGGATAGGGCGGCTTGAGCTGAACTGACATCGAGAGTAGTTGCCAGGCCTTCAGAAAAATTCAATTCAGCAATCCGAAGACTTTCCTGAGCCTGTTCTACATTTTTTTCCTGAGAAAGAAGGGATTCTTTAGCTTCTTTCAAATTCAGGATAGCCTGCCTGACTTCGAAGTCCACCATCTCCTCAAGACCTTTTCTGGTAAACTCAAGTTCTCTGATCGCGGCTTTCGATTGGGCCACTCGAGCAGAAGCCGAAAAGCCGTTGAAAATAGGTACATTCAAAACAAGATTAACGGCATAGAAACTTTGCCATGTGTCCTTTTTGAAACTTAATTTATCCGCCCAAAAATTATAGGTACCGGATATAGCAACAGTGGGAAAATCTGCTGCTCGGGCCAACTTCACTGTCTGTTCGGCCATCTTCTTTTGATAATTGAGCCGGCTGACTTCTGGGCGATTGCGAAGAGCCTTGGCCAAACAATCCTCTAAGTCAGGCTCCGACTCCTCGTAGATTAATTCTCCTTTTATATCAAGCGGTTGAGAAAGGTCTATACCCAACAGGGTCTTTAAGCCGAGTTTATTAATTTCCAGGTTGTTTCTGGCCTTAATCAGCTGAGGCTTCAGGTTGGCCACTTGTACCTCTGATCTCAACATGTCAAACTTCGAAGCCATGCCCACCTCATATAAGCTCTTTACATTTTTTAAATGCTTTTCAGCGACTTCTACAGCTTCCTCTGCTACTTTGACAAACTCCTTGGCAAGCAGACATCCATAGAAAGCTGTTTTGGCGTTAAAAACAGTCGCATGCTCAGACTGTCTTGCGCCCTCTTCTGTGGAAAGGAGATTATATTTGGCTTGTTTAAAGCCAGAGACCAAACGGCCGCCGGTGAAAAGAGGCAGAGAGAGAGAGAATGTGAACTGGTAATCTCTTGTAAAGTCGAGGGTAACCCTCTGCGATTTACCCGTAAGAGGATCTGGAAATTCCAGGCTGAAAACTTTCTCATCAAGGGTATGGAGTCCCTGTGCATTCAGAGCAGGGAAAAAATTTGCTGCCGCTTCTCTGACCATTGCCTTGGCTGCCACAACCCTCTCCCCTGAAGCCAAGTGGTAAGGATTCTGGGAAAGTGCCAAGCTAATTGTATCTTCAAGTGTTAGGGTCATCCTTTCCTGCGAAAATGAAAACCTCCCAACAATCAGACACATTAAGAGAACCAAAATTATACTTTTTGCCTTCTTCATAACGATTCTCCTTTTCAAGCTTTCTTGATCCCTCTAAGAAAGATGCTGTGGATCAAGTTTGTACAGTCTTTGAGGTCATACCTTTTCTCACGCCAAAACCTCGTGAAATAAAACCCATGGACTAGCGACGTGAACGCTGTTGCAGTATCCGTGACATCCATCCTTCTGAATTCTCCGGATTGCATGCCTTCTTCTAGAGTCTGTCGAATCACTTCAACCAGAACCTTCTTTTTTATATTGTGTTTTCTTATATACTCTAAATCCTGGTTACTTGAGGCTGGCTTTTGCTTTTCATCCATGAATCTGAAAAATTTCTGCATTAACTCTCTTTCCATTAGAAAAATACGATAAATGTTTTCCTTCCGTTCAAAAAAGTCAAAAGTAAAACGCACGATTTCTTTTAATTTCTTAGCGGCGCTCGTCTTTTTTTTTTGAATCCTCTCCAGCTCGCTGTTCATCTCGTCAAGGCTTTTTAACATGATTTCAAAAAATATCTCTTTTTTGCTCTTGAAATAATGATAGATTGTTGCCTTCGAGAACTGTGCCCCTTCTGCTATGTCATCCATAGTGGCGAAACTGAATCCTTTTTTCGCGAATACAGACTCTGATGCACTCAAAATATACTCCTTGTTTTCCTCGCGCCTATGCTGCTCTCTTTCGCTACGAAGGTCTCTTTTTTTCATTATCATATTCCTTAGTTTGATTTCTAAACTTTGTAGTTTAAATACTAAACTGATTAGTTAAGATATCATGGCTTTTGCGTTTTGTCAACACATCTATTGTTCTTATAAGCATCTTATTCCCGTGGCAGTTTCAAAAGCATACAGACAAGCTGACTCGTCAGTCCGCCTCCGGATGGCTTCCTCATCAGCTTGCCTGACTGTTTCTGCATCGTGGTTTTGAGGATACTTCCTTATGACTGTATAAAGATATCAGAAATATCTCATCACACTAAAGTGTGATTTTGTGGGGTGATTTTTTACTTTTCTTGAGAATTTTTATTTGATTTATTCTTTGAATTTTATTTATATATAAATGTAAGACAATGGCGAGGAATGTGTCTTCTCTTATTCTATGTCTATTTTTCTTACTAACTTCAACACTCTTGTGTTCTTCTACAGATCGTATAACACCCTCCTCAAATAAAAAGACCCCGCTCTGGTGGGAAGTCAAAGTCGTTCTTGATTCAAAAGGAAACTACAGCGTCAAGGAAGGATTACACTCTTATCCAGGCAATTATTCTTTTATTATAGTTTGGACAGGATTCATGGAAAAAGACAACGGAGACTTTATTCTTTACCACGAAGATTTCAAACTTCTTCATTGGGAGGCACAGGAGATATCCTCCAATCCCGAAATTCTGAGCACGCTGTCTACTGGCAATTTTTCAGATAAACCGTTCTTAAACATGAATTATATCTTGAAAAAAGAAGAAAACCTTTATTTTGATTTCAGCGTCAACGGATTTTGCATACCCCAGAATGAGTCCGAATACAAATTCTATCTCTATCTGCCTGTTTCTGAAGAAAATTCTGAGCGTTTTTCTGAAATTGATTATGATGCCTTTGTCTTCAAAGGCTCCAACCGTATCTTTTTGGAAGAGAAAAAAATCTACACCAAATCGGCCAAAAAAGATTTCTGCTGGAATTGGAGATATCAAGGTTGGCAAATAGGCGCTGAAAAATCTGTCTTCCTCTCCCATATCCATGAGGTCAAAGTAGAAATATTTATAATACCGCGCTTTAAAAAAAGGTAATACAAACAGTTGCCGGATCATTGATAGGGGAACCTACCTCATAAAACTCTCAGGAGGAAAAATGACTGAAGAATTAAAACAATTTCAAGAATTTCGTGAAAAAATGAACAAAAGAATCCTAGAGAGCGGAAACAAAGAAATCCAGCGTTTCTTTTCTCTGGATAAAAACGCATACAAGGAAGGAGCACTGCCTGCAGAAACGAAAGAACTGTTGGGACTCGTTGCTTCTCTTGTGCTCAGGTGTAACGATTGTGTCACCTATCACCTTATCCAGTGCGCTAATCTTGGGCTTAAAAATGAGCAATTATACGAAGCCTTCAATGTCGCCCTCCTTGTAGGAGGCTCCATTGTCATTCCTCATCTCCGCAACGCCTTTGCTATGCTGGACGAAATACAGTCATCGCAAAAAACCTGATAGCATAGACAAACTAAGAAAATCGAATCATGCACGAGGATGAAATTTCTCGTACACACGGCGGAGTCTTTCTCGGCTGACGTGAGTATAAATCTGGGTAGTGGTTATCTGGCTATGCCCAAGCATTAACTGGACAGACCTTAAGTCGGCTCCTCTTTCTAGAAGATGTGTGGCAAAGGAGTGTCGGAGTGTATGGGGACTGATCTTCATTTCAAGACCTGCTTTACGAGCATGAGATTTCAGGAGCTTCCAGAACCCCTGCCGGGTAAAAACTTTTCCTCGGCGGGTAAGAAATAGACCTTCCGCAGGCTGTTTCATAAGCTTGGGACGGGCTTCATCAAGATATTTCCGGAGGGCCTTTATGGCCGAGGCCCCCAGCGGCACAATTCTCTCTTTGCTTCCTTTTCCTCGGCAGAGGAGAAAACCATCTTCCAGGTTTAAATCTTTGGGCTTTAAAGCAACGAGCTCGGAGACTCTCAATCCCGTTGCATAGAGTAACTCCAGCATAGCCTTATCCCTGAGGCCACGCGCATCCTTTTCATCAGGCTGATTCAAAAGCAATTCGACTTCTGTCAGAGTCAAAAACTGGGGCAAGGCAAGCCATGTCTTTGGTGAGGATAGGTTGACTGCGGGATTTTTCTTGAGGATTCCGTCTAGAATCAGGAATTTATAGAAGGACTTCAGAGAAGAAATGAGTCTTGCTAAGGAGCGAGCAGATAGACCGGCTCGGCTCTGATGATGGATGAATCTTGTTAAATCATCTTCTCTGGCTTTATTCCATTGGACTTTGTCCTTTTGAAAAAAGCGAAAAAGTTTTTGGATATCTCTCGAGTAGGAAAGCACCGTATTTGAAGAAAGCCCCTTCTCAACGGATAGGAATTCAAGGAAAACCTTGAGGGCTTCCTCAGGAGAGGAGGGAAATTTACTCATGCGATAAAAGGATTTGTTTCTTTCTCGTGGCCAACTGATGTAGGAGGACCATGTCCGGGAAGGATGGTGGTCTCTTCAGGCATGGTCAGGATTTTATTTTTAATAGTGCTCACAAGTGTGTCCCATGAACCTCCTGGAAGGTCGGTTCGGCCGACCCCCCCATTAAAAAGAGTGTCCCCGGATAGGAGAAAGCCATCTCCCAAAAAACTTACGCTCCCTGGAGAGTGTCCGGGTGTGTGCATAATTTTTAAGAATGACTTCCCAATCTCTATTTTACCTCCATCTTCAAGAAAATTATCTGCAGAAGGAGAAGGTTTAGCTCCAAGCAGAAAACCCAGCTCAAGCAGATGGACGCTTTCGAGCATAGAACTATCAGAGGAATGGATGCTAAGAGGGATATTGAACTTATCCTTGATATCCTTGTTTGCACCGATGTGATCCACATGCCCATGAGTGTTGAGTAAGACAGTCGGATGAAGCCCTTTCTCAGCAATCAAGCGGAAAATCTTTTCCGCTTCAGCCCCAGGGTCTACAACGGCACATTCATATGTCTCGGGACAATAGACGAGATAACAGTTTGTCTCGAGAGCTCCGACGATTGCTGTTTCAAAATTCATGCTTAATCTCCTTCCCAATGATAAATCTATCCAGTAATCTAGTCAAGAACAGGGTTTAGGAAAAAGAGAACGGCCCCTTTTTTTCTGTGCTTGTAGGCACTAGGTTCATCTTGTGCAGGGGTTTGATTTATCAAATCCCACCTTAAAAAGGGGACTGTCCCCTTTTCTTGTTTTAAGCAATAAGACATCGCACCTTAAAAAGGGGACTGTCCCCTTTTCTTCCTTTTCTTGTTTTAAGCGATAAGACATCGAATCTCGTTCTTTGATTTTTTTAGATAAAAGTAGAAAAAAGAAAAAATGCATCGTCAACATAAAAAAGGCAAAAAACAAAACATACCCCCGTTGACCGATGGCTTGTGTTTTACCTGGAAAAAAAATATAATCCTCCAGATGAACGAGGGAGGTCCTGACCGATGGAGATGAGGAAGAAAATCGGTTTCTTCCTGGGGCCCCTCGTATTAATCCTGGTCTATTTTTCTCCTCTTCTTTCTCAGAATCCAAGGGCTCACAGGCTATTAGCCATTTTCCTTTTTATAGTCATCTGGTGGGTAACAGAATGCATTCCCATCCCGATCACTGCCTTGCTCGTTCCTGTTCTTATAATAGCTTTTAATGTGGCACCAGCCAAAGAGGCATTCGCTCCCTTTGCCAATCCCATCATTATGCTCTTTTTAGGAAGTTTCATCCTTGCTAGAGCGATGTGTGTCCACTCCCTTGACCAGAAATTGGCCTACTCTGTTCTTTCCTTGAAAACAATCGGCCACAAGAAAACCAGAATCCTTTTTGCCTTGGGCCTGACCTCTGTGTTCCTCTCCCTGTGGATTAGCAACACAGCCACCACAGCAATGATGTTTCCCATCGCCCTTGGCGTCCTGAGCACTTTTTCCCCTGAAAAAGAAAAAAAATTAGGTTCTTCCTTCGAGGTGGTCTTGCTGCTGACATTAGCATATGCAGCTTCTATAGGAGGGATTGGGACTCCAATCGGAAGCCCACCCAACCTTATCGCTATTGGCATGTTAGAGAGGTTAGTGGATTACAGAATCACTTTTTTCCAATGGATGATCATAGGCTCTCTGGTGCTTATACCTATGTTTTTTATCCTTTTTTTCCTCATGAGGCTTCATCTGAGGAATGGAAAAAATTTGAGTGAGGCAGCTCATAAAACTTCTCTTCCCGCAAAATCGAGCATGCGAGGATTCACAAGAGCCCAAAAAAACGTTCTTGCCGCCTTTTCTGTGACTGTTTTTCTCTGGGTTTTTCCAGGATTTATCTCTCTCTTTTGGGGAAGAGAATCGCCGCTATTCCTTTGGCTTCATGAACACTTTCCTGAGTCAGTGGCCGCTATAATCGGAGCAGGATTCCTCTTCCTTCTTCCCGTTAATTTGAGCCGAGGAGAATTCACCCTTTCCCTTAAGGAGGCGCTAAAAGTAGACTGGGGAACTCTCCTTCTCTTTGGTGGAGGACTGTCATTAGGATTCCAGATGTTCGAAACAGGGCTGGCCGATTCCATCGGAAGATTCTTCATCTCCTCAGGGGGAAGCGCAGCCAGCCTATCCCTCATCACACTGCTTTCAGTAGCCTTTAGCGTTTACCTTACAGAATTAACATCAAACACAGCTTCGGCCAACATGATTATACCGATTATTATCGCCATCTCCAAGGCTGCATCCATCAACCCTTTACCTCCAGTTTTGGGAAGCGCCATCGGGTGTAGCTTTGCCTTCATGCTTCCTGTTGCCACACCTCCCAACGCAATTATTTTCGGATCAGGCCTCGTGCGCTTGCCTCAAATGATGAAATATGGATTCTGGTTGAATATTGCTGGAATAATCCTTATTTGGGCATGCATCAGGTTCATCGTTCCTTTGCTTGGTTTGATATAAAAAATAGTTAATAAGGGAACAGACTACTTTTTAACAAAATTAATTGTCATTGCGAACGATTAAAAAGAGTGCTGCAATCCTCTGTCACGAGCGTAGCGTGGTGATCTCAACCTTTATATGGGATTGCTTCGTCATTTCATTCCTCGCAATGACAGAAAGGTGGGCTTGATAAATCAAGCTCCTACGATTCTTCCTATTCTATCGGGTAATGAGTTCTGATATAATTGGCAACGATGGATGCTCACTTATCCCGGGAAGCTTACCAGGCACTCACGGCCCTAGGCCTCATCTATTCACAATCGAATCCTGATGGGCTCCTCATCGGACATAAAAGAGGTCACAGATATTTTGTAGAGAAAATTTTTCCCACTCCAAAAGGTTTTTTCCCGTCCCGGGAAACATTTTTTACTATGAATGAGTTTTTTAAGGAAAAAATTCTCGGCTTCTACTCATTTGCCAAGGATGAGAAAAAAATTAAAAAAATTCTCGCGCCCTTTACTCATGGCAAGCTCTTCCTAGAAATTCGCCTTGATAAAAAAAGAAAGATGACCATTAAGTCTTATATAATAGACTATGAGAATGAGTTCTTCCTCTCTGCGATTCAACTCAAATCCAACAAATAGAGGGAAACAAATAATGGAAAATCTCCTGAATAAAGATCAGCAATTATTCCTACTGGGATTGGCCAGGCGAACAATCCAGCACTACTTGGAGAAAGGAGAACACCTAAAGACAGAAACCAAGGATCAAGTACTTTTGGAAAAAAGAGGAGCCTTTGTTACGCTTAAAAAAAATGATGAACTTCGTGGCTGCATCGGATACCCCCTCCCTTATAAACCCCTGTATGAGACCATCATCGATGTTGCTGTCTCATCTGCTACCCAAGATTTTCGTTTCGAATCTTTAAGTCTTGAGGAGCTGCCCGAAATGAAAATCGAGATATCCGTGCTCACCCTTCCTAAACCAATTAAAGATGTTAAAGAGATAGAATTAGGCAAGCATGGGATTATCATTTCTAAGGGAGCCTCAAAGGGGCTTCTCCTTCCTCAGGTTCCTGTGGAGTGGAATTGGGATTTAGAAACCTATATCGGGCATGGCTGTTTGAAAGCAGGCTTGGATGAAGATGAATGGAAAAAAGGCGCAAAAATCGAAATCTTCTCTGCTCAAGTTTTTTCAGAATAAAACTCAAGGAGGATGCCCAGAGGCAAAAAGATCGTTTTTTTCTTCAAGCCCTACTTCTTTTTTCTGAATTGCTTCTTCTTTAGCAACTCCTTTGCCATTTCTTTGGATCCTGCTATTCCCAAGACCCATCGGGGATCATCTTCCATGTTCAACACATATTCCAGTTCCTCTCTCGCTTTTTCTACTTCCTTGTGCTTAAGGTAAGTCTCGGCTAAATAGACCCTGGTCAGTGCATCTTCAGGGCCGAGTTCCTTGGACTTGAGAAGATGTTCGAGCGACTTATCCTTGCTTCCTCCAGCAAAACCAGGCACTTTAAAAAATACCCGTCCTAATACTCTGTCTGCTCCTCCATCCTCATACGACCGGTCCAACTCGATGACCTTGTTCATACCTCTCTTAATGGGCTTGACTAAAGACAAGCTTTTGAGCACACCTCTGGTCTCTCCATACTTCCCATTATTGACGCCAAGCCAATAATGACCATCTGGCTTTTCTGGCTCCGCTGCCACTGCTTTCTTACCGTAATAGATTCCCTGGCTGAATATCTTCTTTTTCTCTTTTTTCTTTTCTGTATGGGCGCCGATAAAATAATGTATCCTCGCTATCCTCCAATAAGCATCATATTTATTATCCAGCTTAGAAAAAGCCGCCATGTATTTAGCCAGAACCTCTTTAGCGGCAGCCATATCCTTCATCTCATTATACAGCTCATCCCCCTGAACAATTAGCTCCTCAGCACTCTGAGAAAACAGAGGAAACGTTGAACCCAAAAAAATAAGAATCAGGAAAAAGATTTTTGCCTTCATTGATCTCTCCTTTTTTGCGAGTATTTATAGCATAAATGCCATGTGTAGGACAAGGAGAAGAGAAGAGAAGAGTCAACTATGATACTTATCAGCTTTTTCGTCCAATTGAACTAATAATTTTTCTATTCTTTGACGCTCTGTCTCTAATGCATCACCCTTCAAATCAGATTCAATTGCAATGGGCTGACCATACACGGCGACCACTCTTGAAAAAGGATAAAAGAGCAAAAAACTATCCCAGCTTCTCAAGAATTTTTTTCTCGATGTGGAAAATGTAAAGGGAACAAGGTAAGCACCTGTCTCCTGCGCCAGCTTGAGCCCCCCAAGCTTCATCTCTCGATTTGGCCCTCTAGGGCCATCGGGAACAATGATTACTTCTCCTCCGCGTTGAAGCTCTTTTATCATCACGTTCCATGCCTTTCTAATGACGTGCGAGCTGGACCCTCTTACTATCCGGTATCCCCACCTGGACATAATCTGTGCAGGAATCTCTCCGTCCTCGCTGGGACTGACCAATGGCATTATTTTTCTGCGGCGGAAAAAATAGGGGACGATAAAAATGCGGCCGTGCCAAACAAGAAATATGACCGGTTTCCCTTGCTCTCTTAATTTTTGATAGGATTCCTCTCCCAAAATTTTCATTCTAGTGGATTTCGCCCAAAGGAATAAAATGATCTTTCCTAAAATTCCAACCATATTCCACCGGATTTTATCTAAGAAGGGCATCGGCATAAATAATATAAAAAACGAACTGAGCAGTAAACAACCAATATGCGGGGTTGATGAATCAAATCTCTACATCTGCGGGTTGAGATTGCCACGTTTCACACGCAATGACATGGTGGGCTTGACAAATCAAGCCCCTACATTAAATATATTTCAAAGGTGAGGTTGTGCAATCGAACCCCTACCTTTTTCTATATTTTTCTATGGCAAATCCGATTAAGAATCCGAACAGGCTTAAAGCCAAGCCATAGGGAACTGAAAAAGGCCAGGATGGCCAGTTGAAACGAAATATCCCCGCTTCACAAAGAAAGCTGACCACAGAAAATCCTCCACCCATTGTAAGGCTCAAAAATCCAGCCGCAGGCAATCTCTTTTTCAGGAAAATCATAGCGATACCAGGAACAAAAAGCCCTGCCGCCATAATTTCTGAGGCAAGTCCTAAAGTCTTTAAAATGCTCTGAAATTTGGTGGCAACTAGAAACGCCAAAGCCCCAACAACGAAAGTTGCCAGGCGGCTCGTCGAAATAATCCCTTTAATTCTATCTGATGGAAAAATCTGCTGATAGACATCGCGGGTTAAAGACAAAGCTCCTGTATTGATGGCTGTATCCATCGTGGACATGATAGCTGCAGCAATAGCCACAAACAAGATACCACCCAGGAATAATCCGAGTTTAGAGGAAATAAGTTCAGAGATGAGAGGGCTTCCGAAATCCCTGGATAAGAATACAGGAAGGGATAATATGCCTATAAAGAGTAAGAGTATATAAAAAAGAACAAAAGTCCCTGAAGCGGCAAACAAACCTCGCTGAGCTTTTCGATCGGTCTTTGCTGCCTGTATCCTCTGCCAAGCTATAGGAGAAATCGTCCAGGCCAGAGTAAAAGAGAGAACAGTCAGAAAATTCTTTTTAAATTCAAAGAAGAAATTAAAATAATCCGGCCTTCCCAATCGCGATGCTAGAACGGGAATTTCCTTTAATGACGAAGCATCAAACAGAATGAAAAAAAGGCTGATTATGCCCGCTGTTAATAGAAAAAACTGGAGACCATCGGTTATAGCCACAGAAAAAAAGCCCCCAAAAATTGAATAAATGAGAACGACGATCGTCCCTAACGCCAGACTTAATATGTAAGATGAACCAAGGAATGTCTTTAAGAAAATCCCCATAGCGACCATCTGGGATGATGCCAAGACAACCATATACCAGACTATCAAAAAAGAGGCGAAATGACGAACAAGCCGACCATAGCGAAGCTCAACAAGATCTGGCAAAGTCACTATCGGAAGTTGACGGATGGGCCGGGCTAAAAAAAAGGCCAGCAAGAGTACAGTGAGCGTTGCAGGTATACCCATGATCCAAAAAGCACTTATCCCATGCGTGAAGGCTTCATCTGTAGAGACAAGAATAGAGGTCGCTCCGAACCAAGAAGCACATAGAGATAGGTAGACCAATGATATGGGAAGATTTCGGGAAGCGAGGAAAAAATCCTCGAGGCTTCTCATCTTCCTTGAAGACAGAAAACTCAGGGAAAGAACAAAGATGAAGTAAATAAGAAGAAAAAGGAAAAATTCGAGCCTCACGCAGCAATTTATAGCACGAAAGGGGTCGCGTCTCAACATTTGTAAATAAAAAGGAGAATGAAATGTCAAATGTTGAGACGCAACCCCATCAGATGTTATAATTCAGAGCGTATGAAACACGCTGCCTGGCTTGTCCTTCTTTCGCTGCTTTACTTTCCCTCCACTCCTGAGGATGTCGCTTTAAAAGCTGAGAAAAAACTTCATTCACTCCAATCTATCCAGGCCAATTTTGATCAAATTTATTACTCTTCCTCCATGTCCACCCCATTAAGAGAAAAGGGGGAATTTTATTTCAAAAAACCAGAATTGATGAAATGGGCATACAGCGACCCAGAGGAAAAATATTTCCTGTATAAAGATGGAGTTTTCCTTTGGTATGTCCCAGAAGATAAGGAACTAATAAGAGGTGCCTTATCAAAGGATCAGCATGAGGCGGAAATTCTCTCAATTCTTTCTGGCCAAAAGAGACTATCAGATGCATATATAATCGAGTTTAGTTCTTTTCCTTCGGAAAAAGCAGAAGCCTGGCAACTGAAGTTAACTTCCAAAGAAGAAGGTGAGTATTCGTACATCCTCTTGGAAATCGATAAAAAGACCTGGCTCATCCTAAGGGCGATTTTTTTTGATTGGGCCGGCAATAAGACTGAATACAAGTTCACAAAGATAAAGACCGATGTTCGTTTTTCCAAAGATATGTTCGAGCTCAAAGTTCCTCCTGATGTTGAGATAATAGAATATGAGCCAGAGAAGAAAAGATGAGCTCGTTCCAAAAAATCCCCTTATCTAAACCTTCTCTCCTCAGTTTCGTATATAACTTTTGAGGACAGGATGTCCTCCATGGATGAAGACAAGAAATTAGTTGAAAGAACTGTCAGAGGAGACAAAGAGGCTTTCGAAATGATTATCCGAAAATACCAGCAGCCCATGGCGAATTACATCGGCCGAATGGTGGGAGAACGCGAACTAGCCCTAGATTTCACCCAGGAAGTTTTCATTAAAACATATTCCGCACTTCCCTCATATCAGCCTGACTATAAATTCAGCACGTGGCTCTTCAAAATAGCATCCAATTTTATCATCGATTACTGGAGAAAGAAAAAAATTGATACTTTTTCCATTGACCAACAGCAAGCTCTGGAGGACGCAAAACCACTCCCTCAAATCCCAGATAATGAACCTTCTGTAGTCAAAAAGTTCGAAATATCAGAACTCCGAGAAAGAATTGAAAAAGCTCTTGATAAGATCCCCTCTTCTCTGAGAGAATTATTTGTATGGAGACATATCAACGAATTTAGCTACGAGGAGATAGCAGAGATAAAAGATTTGCCAGTAGGCACAATTAAAAACAGAGTCTTTCAGGCCAAAGAATTAATTCGAAAACACCTAGAGGAAAAAACATGAAGTGTCTCGGCATTGACCAAATTTATTTATACCTCGAGAAGGAGCTTTCTTCTGAGGAAAAAAATAAAATAGAGGAACATCTTGCCGTATGCTTGAAATGCAAAAACGCCTTCGAAGAGAGAAGCTTGCTGCTCGAGGCATCAGATAGTCTTCCTCTCTGGCAGCCTCCTCCTGATTTCACCCAACAGGTCATGGCAAGAATCTATCCAGATAAGGTGACTCTTCGTGAGTGGCTTACTGCGCTAGCTGTTGGATTTTCTTCAGTTATTGCAGCACTTTTTGCCTTCTTCATGATCACCGGACAAAATCTTATGACATTCCTGATTAGCAGTAGCCACACTCTATGGAATTCTGTAAAAAACGTCGCTCTTATTTTTACTAAACTCTTCAAACTGGCATCTCTCTTGATAAATATCATTGGGCAATTAGCTGGATATATTTTGGAAAACTTTGCTCGCTTGACAAGCCTCATCAGTCCTGAAATTCAAATAATCATTATCACTTTCAGTATTATTTTATTTACTTCAATAATTATAGGAATACGAAGAAAAATTTTGATTGGAGAAAAATCATGAAGAATAAAATAATATTAACCTTCAGCCTTCTCTTTTTCTTTTCAGGACTCATCCCTCTCCAAGGTCAAACCAGCTTTACCCTAACAAAAGATATCCATGTGGCTGAAGGTGAGGTTCAGAAAAATGTGATTTCCTTTGGTGGAAATGTCCTCATCGAAGGGGAAGTCGAAGAAAGCGTGGTCGCATTTGGCGGCTCAATCATTGTGAAAGGGGAGGTTGGAGACGTAGTCTTGGGAATCGGCTCAACCATCACTCTCAAATCTTCAGCCGTCATCAGAGGCGATGTGGCCTCATTGGGAGGATCACTCACTAAAGAGCCCGGATGTATTATCGATGGCGACACGATTTACTTTGAGACTTCTGAAGAAGTAACAAAATTCTTAAAAGAGGGCCTAGTTGGGATCTTAGGTATTTCTCTGATCCCCTTGCTATTGATAATAAAACTCGTTTCTATTTTCATATGGTTTCTCCTTGCCTTGATTGTAGCAGCCATTTTCCCTCGTCAAATCTCATTTGCCGCTTCCCAAATCAGAAAATCTTTCTGGCCAATTTTTGGAACTGGCTTCCTAAGTCTTGTCATATTTACAGGCTTAGCCATCTTTTCTGGCCTACTCATTCTCCTTATAATAGGAATCCCTATCCTTCTCGCTCTCATCCTCATAGGGATAATCATCAAAATCTTTGGCCGGGTCACCCTTTTCTATTTCTTCGGAGAAAGCCTTTCCAGGGCCTTCGGCAGCAAAAATCCCTCCACAATTCTTGCCGTTATTCTTGGTCTGATACTCGTAAGCATTATTACCTTTATACCTATTATCGGAACTCTCTTCTCTTTCTTCTTGAGCATAATGGGTTGGGGAGCGGCTGTAAGGACAAAATTCGGAACAACCGAAAACTGGTTTAGAAAAAAGTAGGGGTTTGATTCCTTATGCCCACATTTTGATTACTGTTGATATAAGGGTTTGATTTATCAAACCCACCTCTTTATATTGGCCTTATAAATAAGGTAGGCTTGATGAATCAAGCCCCTACATGATTAATGAGGGGTTGGATGAATCAAGCCCGCCTTGACATTGCGAGGAATGAAATGACGAGGCAATCCGCCGTTGCGAGTGAAACGAAGTAATCTCATAGAGAAAGGTTTAGATCGCCGCGCTGCGCTCGCGACAGAGGATCGCCGCGCTACGATCGCAATGGCAGAAATGCAGGTTCGCTCTATATTTCCAATATTTCTTTCTCTTTAGCCGTAGCAAGGTCTTCTATTTTTTTTGTGTATTCGTCAGTTACTTCCTTGAGCTTATCATAACCCCAGAATTTATCATCTTCAGTAATCTCTTTCTCTTTTTCCAATTCTTCGATCATTTCCTTGCTATCTCTTCTCAAGTTGCGCAGAACTGTCTTCTCCTCCTCTAACAATTTCTTTATGTGCTTGGCCATTTCTTGCCTTCTTTCCTCATCCATCGGTGGAATCGGGATTTTCAACATCTTGCCGTCGTTAATGGGATTGAGTCCCAGGTCGGCACCTCTTACTGCTTTATCAATAGTATCTAATAAGGAAGGATCCCAGGGCTGTACTGTAATCAAAGTGGGATCAGGAACCGCAAGAGTAGCCACTTGATTGACAGGAGTCAAACTTCCATAATAGTCTACTTTTATATCTTCGAAAATGCTAAGATTGGCCCGTCCAGTTCTTAACTTACTCAAGTCCTTTCGAAAATGCTCCAGTGAGGCTTTCATATCTTTTTCAAGATCTTTTAATACGTCTTTAACCATCCTTCATCACCTCATTAAGAAGAAAAAAGTAGCTTGGATAAAAGGGGATAGGCAACTTTTTTTGTTGAAAAAAAGTAGCCTGTCCCCATTTTAATAGACTCTTGTTCCTACCTTTTGTCCTAAAACAGCCTTTTTAATATTCTCTTTTTTCATAAGGCTGAAAACCAGGATGGGGAGGTTGTTATCTTTGCACAATGAAATGGCTGTCGTATCCATGACTTTCAGCCCCTTTTTTATCACATCCATATACTTTATAGAACGATATTTCTTAGCTGTCTTATCCTTTAAAGGATCGGCTGAATAAACGCCATCCACCTTCGTCGCTTTCAATATCACTTCAGCCTTGATTTCAAGGGCTCTTAAGGCAGCGGCTGTATCTGTTGTGAAGTATGGACTCCCGATGCCCGCACTGAAGATGACGACCCTTCCCTTCTCCAGATGTCTTATGACTCTCCTTCTAATAAAGGGTTCGGCTACGGCCTTAACCTCAACTGCAGAAATATGGCGTGTAAAAACCCCCTCTCTTTCTAAAGCATCCTGAAGAGCAATTCCGTTAATTATAGTGGCAAGTAAGCCCATATAATCAGCCCACGCCCTATCCATTCCCACCTCTGTTCCACGAATTCCGCGGAAAATATTTCCCCCTCCGATCATGATAGCTATCTGGACGTTTAAATCATGGATCTCTTTTATTTGCAGAGCAATGGATTTTGTCGTCTCAAGGTCAATCCCATAAGGATGCTCCCCTAAAAGAGACTCGCCGGAAAGCTTTAACAGGATTCTTTTATAGGCTGGCTTATTTTGAGACATGCTAAAACTTTATGATTCGCCCAGTTCAAACCGAGCAAACTTTTTAATTCTAATGTTTTCGCCAAATTTGGCTATATAGGCACTCAGAAGCTTCTCGATCGAGACTTTGTCGTCTTTAATGTATGGCTGATTCAATAAACAGATTTCCTCATAAAACTTGCTTAATTTTCCTTGAACTATTTTCTCTAATATCTCTGGCGGCTTCTTTGAATCCTTGAATTGCTCTCGGATGATATCCTTTTCCTGCTCTAACTCCTCTTTAGGAATTTCCTCTGATGAAATGTACTTGGGACTCGAAGCGGCAATCTGCATAGCAATATTTTTTACTAACTCTCTAAATTCTTCGTTTCGGGCCACGAAATCTGATTCACAATTTAATTCAACGAGGACTCCTATCTTTCCGTTGAGGTGAATATAAGACCCTATAGAACCTTCTGAGGTATCCCGGCTCATTTTATCTTTTGCTCGGGCAAAACCCTTTTTCCTCAGAATAGTGATCGCCTTCTCTATATCTCCCTCGCTCTCTTGAAGCGCTTTCTTGCACTCCATCATCCCAATTCCCGTCCTTTGTCGTAGCTCCTTCACTCTTTCAGCAGTTATTTCCATCTCAGACTCCTTCCCTATACAGATTCCTTAGGTTCCGTAGAACTCTCCTCTTCCCTCTTTTCGGTAGAAGACTCGAGTGAAGAAGACGCTCTTTCTTCCTCAAGCGTACCCTCCTCAGGGATTGCCTCTTCTTTTTTGGCTTCCTGAATCTCTTTTTCCATTCTATTTTTTTTGCCTTCAATAATGGCTTCAGCTATTTTTGATACAAACAATTCGATAGCTCTAACTGCATCATCATTACCTGGAATCGGATAATCAATGTTCTCCGGATCTCCGTTGGTATCCACCACAGCTACAATAGGGATATTCAATTTTTTTGCTTCAGCAATCGCAATATCTTCTTTAGTTGAATCGACAATAAATAAAGCTCCAGGGAGCTCCATCATATTCTTTATTCCGCCTAAATTCCTATAAAGCTTCCTAAAGACTTTATCCATCTTGGATTGCTCTTTTTTTGAGAGCAAATCCCATCTCCCATCCTCTTTCATCTCTTCTAATTCGACTAACCTCTCCACGCTCCCTCGGATGACATCGAAGTTGGTCAGCAAGCCTCCCAGCCAACGCTGGTTGACAAAAGAAGATTCGCTTTTTGAAGAAAACTCTTTAATGATGTCTTGGGCCTGCTTCTTTGTTCCCACCATAAGCACTTCTTTCCCACTCTCAGCTATTTCCCTCATGAAATGCAGGGCGTCTTTGAAAATCTTTATTGTTCTCTGCAAATCAATGATATAAATTCCATTTCTCTGGCCGAAAATGTAGTCCTTCATCTTGGGATTCCATCTTTTTGTTTGATGACCAAAATGAACACCAGCCTCTAATAGTTCCTTCATCGTAATTGAGACCAAAAGTAATCCTCCGTTTATCTCTTATGATATTGAGGGGCCTTGCGTGCGCCTAACAAACCGTATTTCTTCCTTTCTTTGATTCGAGCATCCCTCGTCAGTAAGCCAGCTTGCTTAAGAGTAGACCTTAGCTCTTTGTTAAACTCTACTAAAGCCCTTGCAATGCCTAATCGAATAGCTTCAGCCTGGCCATTCATCCCTCCGCCATTTACGCGAATAAAAACACTAAATTTATTCTCTGTCTCTGTGACAAGAAGGGGTTGTTTAATAGTATGCTTATGGGAATCTAAGTTGAAGTATTCGACAAATTGGCGAGGTTTTTTATTCACATATAATGTGATATCTCCTTTCCCAGGCCGCAGGAAAACCCTTGCCACTGAGGTTTTTCTCTTTCCTGTACCGTAATACTGAATGAGACTCAATTTTCCTCCTAAAAAGTATATTCCCGGGGTTTTTGAGCTTCATGAGGATGATGAGGACCGCGGTAAACCTTAAGCTTTTTAAAAACAGCTCGACCCAGCTTGTTCTTGGGAATCATCCCCCAGACTGCTTTTCGGATGACTTCTTCTGGCTTTTTTTCTAAAAGCTCCTCAAGAGTCCTTTCTTTCAGTCCTCCAGGATAACCAGAATGCGAATAATACTTCTTCTGCTCAATCTTTTTTCCGGTTATATTTATCTTTTCGGCATTAATAACGACCACAAAATCTCCACTGTCCATAAAATTAACAAACTGGGGCTTCTTCTTGCCTCGGAGCAAGATTGAAATTTCAGTAGCCAACCTTCCCAGAATCTTTCCTTCGGCATTAATCAACCACCATTTTTTCTCGATCTCATCTTTTCTTGGTATATACGTCTTCATTGCCTTTATCCTCAGAATTAAACTCTTAGGGTTGGCGATGACTTAAAATACTAAATCTGCGAGTTATTGTCAACCTATCTGTAGTTTAAAAGGGGACACTCTTTCTCCTCTTTCTTCTCGAATACACTCCTATCAGAACAATTCCGATCAAAAATCCGCCAATATGAGCAAACCAGGCAACTCCACCTCCAATGCCAACGTTCAGCACTTGCGCTAAAAACCATATCACGAGGAAAAATGCTGCGGGGATGGGCAGAATTCTAATGAAAAAAAATAAAAAGACTAGAGTCAAAATCCTTGCTCCAGGATACAGGATCAAATACGCACCGAGTACACCTGCAATCGCACCGCTTGCACCTATCATCGGAACCTCGGAATTTGGATTGAAAATAATATGAGTCAGACTAGCTCCTAATCCTGAGAGAAAATAGAAGATGATAAACCGAAAAGAGCCGAGAAAATCTTCAATGTTGTTCCCGAATATCCAAAGAAAGAGCATGTTTCCAATAAGATGGAAGAGGTTTCCATGAAGAAACATGGATGTGATGAGAGTTAAAGGTGGTGATAGTCTGGATAGAGATTCCCTGGTTTCGAAAAAAACAAAGTGAACAGGCTTGAGATGTGTGATTTCGTAGGGAATAGCTCCCATTTTATAGACATAATACTGCAGTCCTTGAGGAGAAAATATCTGATAAAAGAAGATAATTACATTCAGGGCAATGAACAAGATGGTGATGAACGGAAAGCGATATGTAGGGTTCTCGTCTTTAAGGGGAATGAACATTTATTACCCTGGATTATTCACGAGGCATTTTATAAGAATAATTTTGGTTAGGTTGTTTAAAGAGGAGATCTGGAATGTATTCTAAGTATAAGGATAAGTCTTTCTTAACGCTACCTCTCTGACCTTCTCAATTCTTCCTCAAGCCTTCTTCTCTCCGCCTGCTTCTTTCTTGCTTCTTCGTATCTCTCTCCCCACATTTTTGCTTCTTCCTCATACCTGCCCTTCCGCTCTGGATAGAGTTTCATATAGACATTTACATAAAGCATTCTCATATAAACATATGGAAAAGGCTCATTGGGATCTATTTCAATTGCTTTCAATATTGCCTTGCGGCTATCCTCGGCAAGCCCTTTTCTCTCGTCTAGAGGCAGTATCGTTTGAAGACGGAAAGCTTTGGAAAAACGATTCACTCCTATTGAATACCAGGCCACAGAATTTTGGGGATCTAATCTTGTGATTTTTATGTATAAATCATAAGCCTTATCAAACTCAACTTCAGGTGTTTCAGAAGTATTTATTTGATCACTATAAAACTGAGCAAGATAGGCGTAACCTTGAGGACTTTCAGGATCAGCCTCAATCCTTCGATAGTAGGTTGATTCTGCCTTCACCTTAAGTTCCTCCCTCTCACCTGAATATCTCTTGTAAAACTCTGCCAGGACATAGTAGTTGTCCATATTGGCGGGCTCTAATTCGACGATTCTTAAGTACAGGTTCTCTGCCTCCTCGAAATTCCTGAGTTTGTCTAACATGTCACCTAAGGAGTAAATAATATCTTTGTTGTTAGGCTCGATTGCTAAAGCCCTATTCAAAGCGTCTAAAGCCTTGTCTGCTTTTTCCTGATTCTCTGGATTATTATCCCCTGGTCTGAACATATTCTTGTAGGATTCCCCTAAGAATCGGTAGGCTTCAATGAGATCTGGATTATACGACAGAGCTTGCTCATAGGCTTCAATGGCATCGCGGTAATTACCTTCTGTAAAATGATGGTTTGCTTGGGTAAAGTAATGATTAGCTTTAAGTCTGCTTGCTTTGAGTTTTTCACAGCTAGTAAAGGTAAAAATAATAGCCAGAGCTAGAAAAATTGTCAGAACAGTAATTCTATCTCTTCTATGCATGTGGCCTCCTTTATCAGCGAGTACGAACTCTTCTGAAAGTTCAATTATAGTTACAAAATAATTTTATAATAGAATATAGGATCAAAGTCAAGGAAAACAAAAACCTCATTACAAAGAGACAGCCCCTTTTTTCTTTCAACCTTGCGGGATTGTCGCTTTACGCTCGCCTTAACATCTTCAGGTGGACTTGATAGACCAAGCCC
>CP070825.1:673166-680127 GCA_020344415.1 Candidatus Aminicenantota bacterium | reverse complement strand
GCTTATATAAACATCATGCGAAGCCAGATCATACACACTATTGACATCATCGCGGATAGGGCCCAAATTCGTCCGTGTGCAATGAATATAATATATTTTTCCTAATTGTTTCTCACGAATTAATTCGCGCAGCTTTTGTATGCCTGCATTAAATAAAAATACATTGCCCACCATCAAAACAAAATTTAAATTATTTGATAACTCAACTAATTCTTTTGACTCATCGACATCTATAGTCATCGGCTTTTCACAGAGAACATCTTTGCCTTTTTCAAAAGCATCTTTAATAATTTTATAATGCGTAGCAGTCGGAGTGGCTACAACAACTGCGTTTACTTCTTCATCATTCAATATATCCATATAATCAGTTGTTGTAATGATATCTGGATATAAGCTCTTCATTTGCTTTAGCCTATCTTCATCTATATCGGCACAAGATTTGACTGAAACATTCTGCAAAAAGCTGAAATTCCTAATATGATTAGGACCCCAATGTCCACAACCAATCACTCCAAGCGTTACCATGAATGCCTCCTTGGGTATTTTACTTTGGCTTCAAATACAAATTTTTTATTTTCAAATTTATCAATTAATCTACCTAAATTTTGTTAATAAAACAAATAAAAATCTTTTTATTATTAGATTGCTACGTTCTTTCGTAACGACAATTAATTTACGGTTCCTATTTTCCACCTATCAGCATCGCCTTGATACGGAAAGTCGGAGAGGTAAAACTCCGATTCAAATCAAGATCATTCCCCAACAAATCAATTGAATTCAGCATTTCTTCTGCAGTCCCAGCAATTGTTAAGCCTCTCACTGGAAAAGCAATTTTTCCATTATCCACCCAAAAACCTGAAGCTCCTCCACTGAAATTTCCGTTTACAGGATTTATGCCGTATCCAGTCACCCCCTTTAGCAGAAGGCCCTTTTTTGTAGTTTTTACAATCTCTTCCGGAGAGCTTTTTCCGGCGGCTATGTAGAAGTTATGAGGGCCTATGCTTGGAAGGCTTGTAAAACCTCTACGAGAAGCATTTCCCGTGCTTTTAATTCCAGCTCTTTTGGCAGCAATGGTGTTGTACATAAAACCTTTCAGAACTCCTTTATCGACAATGATCCTCTTCTGAGTCGGAACTCCCTCCCCATCGAAAGGTTGGCTTCCCATTCCTTTTGGTAATGTCCCATCATCAATCATTGTGACCAGCTCCGAGGCAATTTTCTGGTTCATCCTTTTTGCCAGAAAGCTGGCGCCCTGGAGAACACGCTCGCCGTTTATGGCTCCCAAAACGCCGCCCAAGATCGCTCTTGCAACATCAGGGTCAAAAATGACTGAAGCCTTCTGAGTCTTAACCATACGGGGATCGAGCATTTCATAGGCAGCCCTTGCCGCCTTTTCTGCTACTTCTTCAGGCGGCCTCAAATCAGCAAAAAAACGCCTGGAACAAGATTCGCCTCCAGTAGACTTTTGTTCGCCTTTTTCTGCAACAACAGATACCCCGAAAGAACAGGCAGACATTTGTGAATTCTTCAAAAGACCATTGGAGTTTGCTAGAAAGACCTCTCCTTCTCCCTCTGCATATCTCGCTCCTGCGCTCTTTGTGATTCGAGCATCCTTCATCGCTAATTCCTCTACTTTTTTTGCCAGATCGATCTTCTTATCCGTTGAAACCTGAGCTATCCGAGGGTCATAGAGCTCTCCAACATTTGTCACTCCTTTATCATCGGGGAGAACGTTGTTTTCATCAGGGGTTGTGTTCTTGGCGAACCTGACTGCGCTTTCAACCGCATTGTCAAGGGCTGCGTCTTGAAAATCATTGCAACTTGAAAAAGCCATCTTTCCCTTCACAAAAACTCTGAAACCGACTCCGCGGGAAGATGCCTCCTGGACAGTCTCGACCTCTCCATTGCGCACTCGGATATTGAGGTTACGCCCAACTTCCATGTAAACCTCAGCTCCATCGGCGCCTTGCTTCAAACACTTCTTAACAAGTTGTTCCGTTAATCCTTTGTAGTCCATGATTTTCTCCTTTCTTACGACCTTCTTGCCCTGCTTCCGCCTACATTGATGCCGCGAATCCTAACGGTGGGCTGTCCTGCTGACACTTCAGCTATCTGTCCCTTGCCGCAAATGCCGGGACCAAAGTCCAGGTCATCTCCGACTGCGTCGATGTTCTGAATGATATCCATACAGCTTCCTATCAGAGTCGCACCTTTAACTGGAGCCGTTTTCTTCCCGTTTTCAATCATATAAACTTCGCGACAGGTGAAATTAAACATTCCCGTGATAGAATTAACGCTTCCTCCGCTTAGACTCTGAACGTATATTCCGCTCTTTGTGGATGCCAGAATATCTTCTGGCTTACTCTTTCCTTTATCAATGAAGGTGTTTGTCATCCGAGGAATAGGAATATAGCGGAAACTCTCGCGCCGACCATTTCCTGTTCTTTCCATATTTATCTGTTTAGCTGAAAGAATATCCGACATATATTTCTCGAGAACCCCTTCCTTTATCAACACATTCCGCTTCATCTGAGTTCCTTCATCATCGAAGTTTGTTGTCCCTCTTTTGTTGGGTAAAGATCCATCATCCACCATGGTGAAGACATCGCTGGCCACCTTTTTCCCCAGCTTGCCAGTAAAAGCACCGATTTTTTTCGCAATATTATCAGCTTCAAGCGGATGACCAACTGCCTCGTGAACGAGTACTCCTCCCCATCCATTTTGCATGACAACATCCATTATCCCTGCTGGAGCGTCTTTTGCTTCGAGCATCGCAATAGATTCCCGGGCACATGTTTGAGCAATCTCCTCAGGAGTCACTTCGTCAAACATTTCAAAGCCAGAATGGCGACTGAGTCTCTCCCGGCCCATGTGACGGGTATTTTTTCCAACCCCTAGCGTTTGGACGATAAAGAACAGAAGCGGCAACTCATCACTTACAAGAAGCCCTTCACTGTTGGCAATGGTTCTCCCTCTGATCTCATCATAGTAGTTGACAAAGGACATCTTTATTCTTGGATCATAATCTAGGGCAGCTTGATCGGCTCGTTTCATCACATCCAAACGTTTCTCGTCTGCTACGTCTCCAAGAGGAAGCTTGATCGTGATGAAGGATCTGCGTTCAGTTTCCTGGATATCTACAGGATTTTTGGTTTTAGTGCCTCTTGCAATATAAGAGGCGACCTCTGCAGCTCTGGCAAGCTTTTCTTCGGTGATATCATCGGTATAAGCATATCCAGTCTTATCACCAGATATAACTCTTACACCCGCACCTTGACTGATACCAAAAACTGCACTCTTAAACTTGGATTCCTCCATTATTATCCTGCGGGAAATCCTGTTCTCTACATAAACCTCAGCAAATTCTCCTCCTTTTTCAAGAGCTTTCTTGATAGTTCTACCCAGCATCTGAGGATCTAGCTCTAATTTTGCGCTGATTTGTTTTTGGCCTTTACAGGATAATAGTTGCATCATAAGAGAAGGCGTCGCTGCAAGAGCAATCCCTCCCTTAAGGCTCATCTGGAGAAACTTCCGGCGAGGAATATCCTCTACAAAATAACGTTTCGATTTCATGTTTTACCTCTTTTAAATTTTTATTGATTATATGTGAATTTAATTCCTAAATCAAAAAATATAAAAGCGCCATGGTCCAAGGATTACTTGCTTAATGGACAATAAGGGAATGGCGTGAAAAATCTGGACGGAACAAAGGGATTTTCTAAATCAAGCTATAATCAACGATTTTGAGATGATTCGGAGATATCCCCGCGAGGGAGTTATACCTCAACATAAAAAAGTGAATTTAACAGGATAGTTCACATGCGGCTTTCTAGAATTTTAGAAAATTTGATGTTCTTGTTTTTCAAGGTCGTCCCTAAAACTTTATCCATACGGGCCAATGAAAGGTTATAGTCAATTATAGCTCTGAGCTCTGCACCTCTGGCATCAGCTAAATCTCTCTGGTGTTGAAGGACAAGATAGTTCGTTGTCAGGCCTACTTTTAATTTTTTCTCTTCTGCTTCTAATTTTTTTTCTGCTAGCTCCCGGGCTACCTTATAAGCCTGGACTCGCTTATAGTCAGTCTGAACCGTACGAACGGCATTCCTAATTTCAAGAAATGCCTCCTGCTCCTGGTTTTTCAACCTCAACATCGCCTGGTCCTGGCTAACCCTCGCCTGTGCATATTGGGCACGAGAAAATATCGTCTCAACCGGAATGGAAAATGTTAGCCTGACTGACCAGTTCTTGTACCTGAAGTTAAAAGCATCCTTTAACGCATCAGAGGCAACCCCTGGTATCTCCCCAATCACATTTTCAGTAAGTGGATTACCGTCTTTATATAGAATCTCAGTCCCTGATATCCCGGGACTCCAGTAGGATGCTTCGAGGCTTAAGTTAGGAAGCAGCTGATTCTTGGCATAACTCAAATCCATTTCCTTGTTTTTCAAATCCAGCTTCATCCCCTGCAAATCTGGACGGTTCTCCATGCCTAATAGTAACGCTCCATCAAGACTAATGTCTTTCTTTTCGAATGCAGGCTCTTCTGTTGGTATTATTCCTTCGAAATCCCCTTCTTTAGCGGCGATATTTATTACTGTCCTTAAGCGATCCTCACTGTTCTTTACCAGGACCTCAGCTTGAAGAATTTCCGCTTCCCTAGTAGCCACTTCTGCCTCTGCGCTCAGTATCTCAATCGGTGCCAAGGTCCCAATTTCAACCTCTCTTTTGTTTTTATTCAACAGGTCTCGAGCCAAATCCAAGGCTTGCTTTTTCACATTTAAATTTTCAATGCTGTAAACCAAATTCCAGTAGGCTTCCTCAACGTTGTAGACTGTATCAAGAAGAACTCCTTTGAGCAGGGTCTCTGAAATATCCATGTTGTTTTGGGCTATGATGATTTCCCTGCGACTCATCTTAAAGCCAAAATCTCTCAAAAGGGGTTGGTTAAAATTGAAACTAAGGCTGCTTCCATAGCGAGGATTAATCGTCTGGAACTTTCTGTTGGTATCTTCTCTATAGGAATAAAGAGTGACAGAAAAATTGCCCCCTGTGGGAATTTCCTGTGTGAGCTGAGCCGCATAGTCGCTGAATTTTGTCGTAACCTGCTCTGCAGCCTCGATCCAAGAAAAAGAGGCTGTGTTGGTTTCTCTCTTGAAAAGGCTGAAACCGAGCTGGGGTAAAAACTTTTGTTTAGCCAACGAAACAGAAATATCTGCAAGCTGAGGATTCAAAATCTCAACAGCGACTCCGAGATTGTTTTGCAATGCACTGACAATGCAATCTTCAAGCGAGAGAGATTTCTCTTTCTGCTGTCCCCAAACGCTACTAAAAAGAAATAAAATCGATAGGACGGAGATTGTTTTTTTATGCCCTAACATAATGCACCTCCAGCGCTTTATTTAAAAAGTTGCTTTCATAGTGGACGAAAGGTTAAAACGAAATCTAGGTGCCGACTGCTAATCTACAACCCAGCCATCTAAGAGATTAATAATTCTGCGGCTATAAGAGGCATTTTTTTCAGAATGTGTAACCTGTAAGATTGTGGCTCCATTCCCATTCAATTCCTTGAACAATTCCATAATATCTCTGCCTTCTTTTGTGTTTAAATTGCCCGTAGGCTCATCAGCAAGAATGAGTTTAGGGTCTATGATTACGGCTCTTGCAACCGCAACCTTTTGCTGTTGCCCCCCGGATAATTGATTGGGAAACAAATCTCTTTTGGCCACCATATTAAATCTATCGAGCATATCACAGACTTTGCTCTTGCGTTCTGAGCCTTTAACTTTTTTATACAGAAGCGGTGTTTCAAGATTCTCGTAGACCGTTAAATCATCGATAAGATGATAGCTCTGAAAGACAAAGCCTATGTAATTTTTATGGAGTTCAGTAAGTTGCTTTTCACTCAACTTGTGGACCGCCTTATCAAAAAAGTAATATTCACCGCTTGAAGGAGTATCCAGCATGCCGAGAATATGGAGCAGGGTTGACTTCCCTGCACCTGACGGCCCCATGATAGTCACGAAGTCACCTTCTTCCACATCAAGTTCTATTTCCCTCAAGACAAAGGTTTTGACAAATCCTGATGAATAATATTTTGTGATATTTCTCAGCTTAATCATCTCTTACCTCCAAAAGTTATAGGACGATAGCTCGCATTTTTTGTTTCTTTAACCTTCTCATTTTATATTTTTTTTATCTCCTCCAACACCTAAAACTCTATGTTCATTTTATTCATATCACCAAATCTGCTATGGGGACGTTCCCTCTTTGCATTCTATCCCACACTTGGTGTTTTACTTTATCCAAGAGATGGTTGTTGGGGAGGCTATTTTATAATCTGAATTCTTTCTGAATATTCTCGGAAACAATATGGCCATCAAAGAGATGGATAGTACGATGACCGAATTCGGCGTAGGCTGGGGAATGAGTGACCATGACAATCGTGGTTCCAGACTCGTGCAACTCTCCCAGCAATCTCATCACTTCTTCTCCATGGGCCGAATCAAGATTACCGGTCGGCTCATCAGCAAGGATAAGCTTCGGACGCGCAATAACGGCTCTGGCTACAGCGACTCGTTGCTGCTGTCCACCGGACAACTGCTGAGGAAAATGATTTTTCCGAGGCATGATCTCCATCTGCTCGAGCACCTCATGGACTCTATTTTTTCTCTCAGTCGCAGAAACCCCTAGGTAGAGAAGAGGAAGCTCCACATTCTCATACACTGTTAATTCGTCGATAAGGTTAAAACTCTGAAAGACAAAACCAATATTTTCCTTCCGCAAGCGGGCTCGCTGTCTTTCTGAATAGTTCGATACCTCCTCTTCAAAGAAAAAATATTCGCCTGAAGATGGCTTATCAATCATGCCAAGAATATTCAGCAATGTAGACTTTCCACATCCAGACGGACCCATAACAGCTACATACTCTCCTTCCTTGACATCAAAATTAACGTTGTCTAAG
>CP070825.1:667533-673066 GCA_020344415.1 Candidatus Aminicenantota bacterium | reverse complement strand
TCAGATATAGACTGGCATGTTGGTTATCGCCCTCCACCCGATAATTTTCTTACGCAGCTTGAAAAAACCGTAAAAGGCATCGACACTTTCAAATCTCTCTCCAAAAGATATGCCAAGGAGCCAAAAAATGTAGAAGCAGTCTTTAAACTTGCGAGAAAATGGGACAGAAGATATGACCAGGAAAAGGCAAAAAAACTTTATAAAGAGGTCATAGTTTTAGATCCTGATGGAAAAATGGGACAAACCGATTATGAAGAAGAAAAAGTCACTTACACAGAATATGCAGAATATTCTATAGGATCATTGTATTTATTCGGGAGAAAGATAGACATTGAGAAGATGAAGGCATTCATTCTAAAGTATCCAGAAAGCAAACTGCTGAAATCTGCATATGGGCGTTTAAGTTCCTACTATCGGTCTAGAGGCTCAAAAGAAGAAGCGACCCAATTTTTCGAAGAGTATACAGCTAAATATCCGGAAGACCCCTACGTTCTCAGTTCCTATATTTCCAAAATAATAAGGACTAAAGATAATGTAGACAGAGGGATTGAACTGGCTGAAAAGATAAAAGATATCATGAAATACAATCCCGACCCCCGTTACCAGAAAGATCTTGCAGAATTATACATGCTTAAAGAAGACAAAGAGAAAGCCGAAAAAACCTTTGGAAAAAAATTCATGGAAGGAGAGGTCTCTAGCCTGGCTCGAAGCCTTGTGGACTATGCAAATTTCTGGGTTAAACATAACACAAACACAGAAAGCGCTGAAGAGATGATGGAATTGGCGATAAAATTAGCGCCAGATAGATGGTACATGTATCGATACGCCGCTGAGATGTATCTTAAATTAAACAAGGACGAAAAGGCTCTGGAAAAATTTGGACCTAAGTTTATCGAGAAATTTAAGAATGATGCAAACATCTTGAACGGCTATGCATGGTTCCGGGCAAATAAAGGGAAAAACCTGGAAAGCGCCCTTAAAACATCAAAAAAATCGGTGGACCTCGCCCCATCTCACTATAATTGGGACACTCTAAGCTTCATCCTCATGAAATTAAAAAAATATGATGAGGCCCTTAAAGCCGCTGAGAAAGCAGTAGAGCTATCAGACGCACGCTCAAAAGTCAGATATCAAAATAGAATAAAACAGATAAAAAGAGCTATGGAAAAGGAGAAAGAAACAAAATAGAGGATTTTTCTTTTTCCTGATTTATTCTAACCATTTTTGTTGTTTGGACATTAATCCTTTCGAGGTACATTTTTCCTCATTATGTTAGATGGTAAGATTCACCCAAAAACGGAAAAAATCTAATAACCCAGCGATTGACCTCAAAGGGAATTTGAAGTAGCATTTTATTTTTTCTAATAATGGTCTTCTTTTGCTTTATGATTATGTGTTCCTTTTTCTGCAGACAATTTGTCCCATTTAGGGAATCAGAGATGCTTCCATCTTGTTTCCGTCAAATAATCATAAATCCTGAGTGAAAGAGAAAAACGATGAAAAATATTGGCTTTGACAATGAGAAGTATTTGAAAGAGCAGACATCAGCCATCATGGAGAGAGTCAGAAAATTTAACAATAAGTTATACCTTGAGTTCGGCGGAAAGCTTCTTTTCGATTATCATGCTCATATAGTTTTGCCGGGATTTGATCCAAATATTAAAATGAACCTTCTCCAGAATCTAAAAGAAAAGGCAGATATTTTGCTCTGTATCTATGCTGGTGATATTGAAAGGAAGAAGGTGAGAGCAGATTTCGGAATCACCTATGATGTCGACGCCCTTAAATTGATCGATGATCTAAGAGATTGGGAGCTTGAAGTCATAGGTGTAGTTATCACTCGATTTGATAATCAGCCAGCAGCTAAAATTTTTAAAAACAAACTGGAGCGTCAAAATATAAAAGTTTATACACATCGTTATACAAAGGGGTATCCAACAGATATAGATACCATAGTAAGCGATGAGGGCTATGGAGCCAATGAGTACATTCATACCAAACATCCTCTGGTTATAGTTACCGGGCCAGGGCCAGGAAGCGGAAAATTAGCGACTTGCCTTTCTCAGTTGTACCATGACTATAAACAAGGGATAAAATCAGGATTTGCTAAATTTGAAACGTTCCCTATTTGGGATCTGCCATTAAAGCATCCGGTTAATGTGGCCTATGAAGCAGCTACCGCTGATATTGGAGATTTTAACCTCATAGATCCCTTTCACTTAGAAGCCTACAAGAAGCCAGCCGTTAATTATAACCGTGATGTCGAGGTTTTTCCCATACTCAAGCGAATATTGGATAAACTCACTGGAGCCGAATCGATATACATGTCTCCTACAGACATGGGTGTTAATAGAGCAAATTTTGGTATTATCGACGATCATGCTGTAAGAGAAGGCGGAGAGCAAGAAGTAATTAGAAGGTATTTTAGATATTCCTGTGAATATGTTATGGGATTCGTAGACAAGGATACTGTACAGAGGGTCGAGCTTCTTATGGAAGAGCTTAACATCAGACCAGAACACAGAAAAGTAGTTGAGCCTGCAAGACAAGCTGCTCAGGATGCAAAGCTGAAAGAAGAAGGAAACAAAGGGATATTCTGTGGGGCAGCTATAGAATTAAGGGATGGCTCAATAGTTACTGGGAGGAACTCTCCTCTTATGCATGCCGCATCTAGTCTCATTATAAAAGCAATAAAAAAGCTAGCAAATATCCCCGACGAAATTCTTCTCTTATCTCCTAGTGTTATTGAATCGGTTTCAAATCTAAAGAAAGAAATTCTGAAATCAAAAACTGTGAGTCTGGATTTAGAGGAAACTTTGATCGGCATAAGTATAAGTGCGACTACTAGCCCTACGGCTCAGATAGCCTTGGAGAAATTAAATGAACTCAGAGGTTGTGAAGTCCACATGACTCATATTCCTACTCCTGGCGATGAAGCAGGCTTAAAGAGACTGGGGGTTAATCTGACAAGCGAACCAAATTTTTCTTCCAGGGACCTATTCGTTGCTTAACAACCTGTAAATAAACTAATTCGCCTCCTTTCCAACGAACACAGATTTTGTTATTCTAAGATTTCCTCAAGGAAAATTGGTGAAAAGGGCCATGTCAGAAGTCGAACATGTAATTATTGGCACAGCCGGTCATATTGATCACGGCAAAACTCTGCTCGTAAAAGCTTTAACTGGAATAGACGCAGATACCCTTGCAGAAGAAAAGCGCCGCGGCATCACGATTGAACTCGGTTTTATCTTTATGGAGGCCTCTGGCTACGATAAACAGATTGTCTTTATCGACGTACCCGGACATGAAAAGCTCGTAAAAACGATGGTAGCCGGGGCAAGCAATATCGATGCCGCCCTTTTAGTCATTGCTGCTGATGAAGGGATTTCTATGCAGACAAGAGAGCATTTTGACATCCTCAACCTCCTTGGAATTGAAAGAGGGATAGTAGCTCTGACAAAAGCAGATCTGGTTAACGAAGAACAGATCCTCGAATTAAAAGACCAAGCTAAGAGTTTTCTGAAAGGTTCTTTCTTGGGCGACGCTCCAATTATTCCAGTATCTTCAGTGAGTGGCACCGGTGTAGATGATTTGAAACAGGCTCTTCTGAATCTCGGCAAAACTGTTGAGATAAGACAGGATAGTGGGATTTTTCGTATGCCGATTGACAGAGTCTTTACCATGTGTGGATTTGGAACGGTCATTGCGGGAACGATTCTTTCTGGAGAAGTCAAAGAAGGCGATAGAATTGAGATTTTTCCAGATAAACTTACTGTAAAAGTTCGGGGAATTCAAGTTCATCACCAGAAAGTCGAAAGGTCAACCTTGGGGAAACGAACAGCATTAAACCTCCAGGATATCAAGAAAGAAAAACTCCGCCGTGGTCAATGCGCAGGCAAGCCGGGTTCTCTCACCCCGACCTATAGATTAGATGGAAGGCTTCATCTTTTGAAGAGTTACGTAAAGCAACTAAAAAATAGGACTAGGGTTAGACTCCATGTCGGAACCGAAGAGATAATATCTCGGCTTGTTCTCCTCGAGGGTGACATACTTTTGCCTGGTAACGAAGCTCTTGTCCAATTTGTTCTTGAATCTCCAACAGTTTCCCTCCCTGGAGATCCCTTTGTTATTCGCACATTTTCACCCCTGATGACAATAGGAGGCGGCAAAATTCTTGATTCAGCCCCCTTGAAGCACAAAAGGTTTGATTCCCGAACTCTCAAAGGTTTACAAAGGCTTGAAGGAGATATAGCTGAGACAGTAGAACAAGTAGTTATGGACTCGGGCAGTATTCCGCTGAGTTCTTCAGAAGTGAGAATAAAGATTGGAGAACCCGAAAACGCAGTCGATAAGACTGTGAGGGAGATGTGTGAAGCCGGGCAAATCATAAAAATCTCAGGGCATAAAGAGATAAAATACCTTCACAAGAATTTTTATGCCGATTTGGAGAAGAAATTGACGGCTTTTATCAAGAGCTACTTAGAAAAAAACCCTCATCGAATGTTTATGCCCTATGAAGAACTAAGATCAAGGCTTCTCAAATTGACAGATAATCAGACGTTTAAAACAATTCTTGACGGTCTATTAGTAAAGAAAATAATCGACCAAAAAAACTCCGATGTGAGCCTGGTGGGCTTTGAAGTAAAGCTGAAACCTCAAGACCAGGAGCTTATCCAGAAAATTGAAAACATTTTCAAAAGGACAGGTTTCTCATCGCCTCTGCCAGAAGAAATTCGTGTAAAAATGAGGCTAAAACAAAAAATATTTATGAACTTAATGCATAGCCTCCATGAGAAAGGAGTCTTGGTGCGCCTCAGCGAAAGGGTGATTTACCATAGAGATTCATTCGAACAAGCTAAGAGAATTGTAATGGAACACCTGAAGATAAATCAGACAATTACCGTAGCCGAACTCCGGGATAAACTTAAACTTTCACGTAAATATGCGACCGCTATTCTTGAATACTTCGATAACATTGGCTTGACAAAACGAGAAAAGGATGCACATATTTTGAAATAGTCATCGGGAAGGTATAGGTCCCGGTGGGCCTTCTGGACTTCAAACCCAGTGTGGGGCCGTGAAAAGCCCTGGGTGGGTTCAACTCCCACACCTTCCCGCCAGCCACTCTACCCTGGAAGCACCTTGATGAGTCCTCATTTCACGTTTAGCAACTGTATCCATAATTAGGCAAGTTTAGGCAAAATCTGTGACGTATTTGCGTGGGGAGGGGTCTATTTTAAAATAGAGCGGTGGACTTCGAATCCAAAGGTAGGGGGTTCAAATCCCTCACGCTTCACCTCAATTTTCCCCTGCTAAGGTTGCGAAATAGACATATCCCGCTGGAAATGCTGCGATCAACAAGATAAGAAAGGAAGAAAGCTACTCATAAGACCCAGTTCGACCGAGATTGGATAAACTTCTCCTCCAGCTTTGAGTACAGCCACTCTCTTCTAATTGACAGCATCATTTATGGTTTGATATGTTTCCTGTACCTGATCAAAGCCAGATTGATTTTAATAGAGGAGTTGAGCTC
>CP070825.1:664225-667433 GCA_020344415.1 Candidatus Aminicenantota bacterium | reverse complement strand
GTATTTATTTTCTCTTTATATCTATATTTTAATTTCAACTCCCAAACTCCAGATCCGCAATTCGTGGAGAAAGAAGCCTGGATTGGCTATGGAATAAACTATCACATAGGAATCGATGGAATAAGCCTCTTCATGGTTCTTCTGACAACGTTTCTAATGCCCATTGCGATTCTCTCCTCCTGGACCTACATCCAGAAAAGGGTCAAAGAATACATGATCTTCATGCTCATCCTCGAGACAGGGATTATCGGTGTCTTTGTATCCCTGAATCTTTTCCTTTTTTATGTTTTCTGGGAAGCCATGCTCATCCCCATGTATTTTCTCATCGGCATCTGGGGAGGCAAGCGTCGGATCTATGCCACAGTGAAATTCGTCCTGTTCACGATGTTGGGAAGCCTTCTGATGCTGGTAGCCATCTTTTTCCTGTATTCCACATATTATAAAGCGACAGGCATCTATTCTTTCAACCTGTTTGATTTTTACGGACTCGTCCTGAATCCCAATATTCAAATCTGGCTATTCCTGGCTTTTGCTCTGGCATTTGCCATCAAAGTCCCGATGTTTCCCTTCCATACCTGGTTGCCAGATGCTCACGTGGAAGCTCCGACGGCTGGCTCTGTCATCCTGGCTGCGGTTCTATTGAAAATGGGGACATACGGATTTCTCCGATTCGCTCTTCCCCTGTTTCCGAATGCCGTCACAAAATTCCTTCCCCTCTTAATAGTCTTAAGTTTAATAGGGATCATCTACGGAGGGCTAATGGCTCTCATACAGAAAGACGCCAAATCTCTGGTCGCCTATTCCAGTGTCAGCCACATGGGACTCATCATGCTGGCAGTGTTTTCTTTGAATATGGAAGCTGTGGAAGGAGCCCTCTACCAGATGCTCAATCATGGATTGAGTACTGGGGCTCTGTTCTTGATAGTGGGGATCCTGTATGAGAGGTCCCATACGCGAATGATTAAAGATTATGGCGGGGTCAGCAAGCAGATGCCTGTATTCTCTGCTTTCTTTCTCATCTGTTTGCTTTCATCTGTGGGTTTGCCAGGACTCAACGGCTTCATCGGAGAAGTTTTGTGCATCTTTGGAGTATTTAAGGCGAACAAGCTAGCTGCTATCATTGCCGTCTTTACAGTTATCCTGGCAGCCGCATATCTCCTCTGGCTCTTCCAGAGAGTCATGCAAGGACCCATAACAAATGAAAAAATCCTTTCGTTCAAGGATATCAATAAAAGAGAAATCGCCTATCTCGTGCCCATCGTTATCATGATGTTCTGGATGGGAATCTATCCAAAGCCCTTCTTGAGAAAGATGGATGCCTCTGTCACTCAGCTTCTGAATAGAGTTAACCAGAGAGAGGCGATCTTCACAAAATCACGAGAGGCAAAAGATATTAAACAAAGATTAAAAGATTCTAAAAATAAAGAAATCGAAGAAGAAGATAAAGAGGAAATGAAAAGGCCGATCAGATGAATACATTTTATGCTCTAGCTCCGCTCTTGATTATTGTAGCTGCATCTCTTCTCATCCTCCTCCTGGAAGTCTTCCTGAAAAGAGAAAGCAAAAACTATTTGGCTTACATTTCTCTCTTTTTCCTTTTTGCATGTGGTTTCGCCTGTTTTAATTTCTGGAACAAAGAGTACTCTTATTTTAACGGGAATCTTTTTCTGGACAACCTCTCCCTGTTCCTCTCTTTCATCTTAATCACAGCGACAGGCTTTGTTGTCCTTATCTCGCTGAAATACATCCAGCTTCAGGATACAAATTACGGAGAGTACTATTCCCTTCTTCTGCTTGCTCTATCAGGGATGCTCATAATGGTCTCCTCATCAGACTTTCTCATCATCTTTTTAGGTCTGGAAGTGCTCTCTATTTCCAGTTATGCTCTTGCTGGCCTGAAAAGAGAGGACGAGAAATCTTCAGAGGCTGCTGTAAAGTATTTTCTCCTGGGAAGTTTCGCATCTGCATTCCTTGTATATGGTATAGCCCTTCTCTACGGCGCTTCGCATTCAACCAATATTCCCGAAGTCATTCATTTTTTTAGCACAGGATCTGATTTAGGTTTGATGGCACTCATTGGCTTGGGCTTGGTCATCATCGCCTTTGGCTTCAAGATCGCCGTGGTTCCTTTCCACATGTGGACACCGGATGTCTACCAGGGTGCTCCCACTCCCATCACAGCCTTCTTTTCATTTGGACCTAAGGCCGTTGGTTTTGCCGTTCTCTTGAGGGTGTTCTATCCTTACTGGAAGGTCGCCCTTAATTCTCAGGCAGTCTTCTGGCTACTCTGGATTATGAGTGTCTTGACCATGGTCGTAGGAAATCTTATTGCGCTGCGGCAGACAAACCTGAAGAGAATATTGGCTTATTCCAGTATCGCTCATGCAGGATATCTAATGATTGCAATACTTGCTCAGGATAATATGAGCCTGGTTTTCTATTTAACTGTCTATCTTTTCATGAATATAGGAGCCTTTGCAGCGGTTATCTCCCTGAGCAATAAAGAAAAAGAACATCTCGAATTGGATGATTATGCAGGAGTTGGGTTTAAATATCCCTGGATTGGAGCAACATTTTCTGTGTTCCTGCTTTCACTGGCTGGATTCCCACCTACAGGAGGTTTTCTGGCTAAGTTTTATGTATTTTCCGCTGCGGTTAGGCAGGGCCTTATTCCTCTTGTCATCATTGCCGTCCTGGCAAGCCTCGTATCAGTGTTTTACTATTTAAGAATAATTATCTATATGTATATGAAAGAACCCGCCTATGAGATAGAGATTCATAGAGAAAACCCTGCCCTTTTTCTGGTTCTTTTTCTCTGTCTTTATGGAGTGCTCCAGTTAGGGTTATTTCCAGGAAATATCCTTGTCTTTATAAAGCAAGCCATCAACAGCCTTCCCCTCTTCTAAAAAAAGGGGACAGTCCCCTTTTTCTCTCGCTTTTGCCTTTTGATTCTTAATCTTATCTTTTTTTGGTTATATCATGCAGGTGGGCTTGATGAGGGAAGCCCCTATACACTGAGATTGCCGCACTCCTTTCAGTCGCTCGCAATGACAATGCTAATCAAAAAGTACACTTTCCCCTTTTTATCCCCAAGCCCCTGTATCAAGAAAAAGGCTGGAGCAGGACGTAAGCCGAATTCTGTTCCCGCTGAACTTGGCGGGGATGGTTATTTATCTAACCCCTTGATTGCTCAAGAGGTCGAGCGACC
>CP070825.1:660288-664125 GCA_020344415.1 Candidatus Aminicenantota bacterium | reverse complement strand
TGCTGCGATTTGAGGTATCCAAGCAAGAGAGTTCTCTGAGTCACCAGGCAATAGGACTAATGGAGGTCCGCCTTCAGGACCACTAATCCGTACAAACGTCTGACCAAACGAAGTCTTCACCAGCTTGCATTCCGAAGCAATCGGCCAGCGTTTGGCATGCTCGTCATAATAGGTTAGGTATGTTTCCTTTGCTTTTTCGGATCTAAATGGGTGACAGTATTCTCTCATTTCCTTTTTTCTCACTTCACTTAACGCCATGCGTGTTTGAGAAGTAAATGGCGCGAGAAGTAAAAGCGCCTTAGTTCTCTACTTCATCTTCATTATGCTCTTCAATCAGGTCTCCAGTGTATTCAGAATCTCCTCGACGTGGTTGGGCAAGAGAGAGAAATGGCCCTCGCCAGGAATGAACCTGGCCTGGCAGTTAGGGATAGCTTGGGCCAGATAACGCCCCATCGCTGGCGGGACCACGGTATCGTCTTCTCCGTGCCAGAGATACACTTGTATTTGTATGTCTTCCAAGCTGAAGCCCCATGGTTTCATATTAAGGGCGTAATCTAGTGCAACTCCACGGGTACCCGAGCGAAAAGCTTCCTGAATAGTGTTTATGTACTGCTGTTTTACACCTGGCTGATTAAATGCTTCCTTATCCGGTTCGGGCAACTCTTTGAACATTTTGGACAAAGCTCGATCTGGATTTCGGCGCATCACCCGAGCAACCGCTTTCATAGCCAGACTCCCTATCCAGATAGGGCCATTCCGGCCGAGGAAAACCTGTATGCGCCTGGACCTACTCCATCCAGCCGTAGCGCCCGAAGCACCGAGAGGCCGCGGTCCGAAGAGAATACCAACAGAGGTTAGGCGTTCAGGAATCTTGCAAGCGCAGGCCAGCACAGACGGCACACCGCCCGAGCCGCCAACTATGGGGAAACGGTCAATATCCAGCGCATTTGCAAGTTCAATCACGTCATCTGGCCACTCCAGCAGTTTCCGGCCGTGCTTATAATCGGAAAGGCCCATACCGGGCCGGTCAATTCCAATGATACGGACACCAAGTCTTCGTGCGGCTTCATCGAACAGTATGCTCCCAAGTCTCGAAGATGGATTGCCATGAAATTCGAAAATTGTTTTACCTTTTGGATCACCATATTCGGCATAGCCAAGCTGCCGGCCATCGGGCAACAGAAGAATGTTGTCATCGCGTAGATTTTTCATGACACTTCCCTTCTTTATGATCTAAACCTCTATTTCATCTCCATATTTCATAATGAAACATTCTAAACCCATTTTCTCTACTTCGTTCTTGAACATGTCAGCGTCTGCCTGATTAAGTTTCCTCCACCACAACGACCCGCAATCATAATGACATGGTATAACCATTTTCGGCGACATCATTTTCACCGCTTCCAAGGCTTCTTCCTCGTCCATAGTATTGTGAACCTTTCTTCCACCAATAGGAATTATTAATATATCCGGGTTTAATCCTTCCCACTCTCTTTGTAGAAGCGTATCTCCCAAATTAACAATAACTTTGTTATCAATTCTGATTTCAAATCCAATCGCACCTAGGCCGATTCTCTCATCAGGACCGGGCTTTATCTCAAGTTTAATTATTCCAAAGAGTTTAAGTTTAATAGGGCCATGTACCGCTTTCAGTCCTTTAACTTGAAATTCCTTTAGATCAACTACCTCGCCAACATCCAGCGGATAGACCTTTTCAAAAGGAGTGTCATATGTAACACCACGACTGCGCGGACCCACCAAGAGGGTTTCTGACCCAACTTTTTTTACCAGATTTTTTCCACAGATGATAGGAGCATCAGAAGCTTCGGCCACTCTGTCGGCTTGCCAGTAATGGTCAGGGTCACCGTGCGTGACCAAGATATGCGTTATACTGCTCCATTCTGATCTGGGGATGATGCTACCGAGGCTGAACAAATAAAGATTTTGTCCCGGGTCAATGGCAATCCTAACCCTTTCATTTTCGATAATGAACGTATTATACAGATAGTGTTTGATTTTCATGATTTTATCCTCTTAAATATTTTTCTTAGGCTTGGAAAAAACATAGGCGTACTTTTTCGATACTCAACATAATCTTGACCTAGCCGTTTTAAGAGTTCTGGCTCCTCAATAGCTTTTAGTTCCCAAACATTAACCAAAATGAATAGAGGTGTGAATATAACAAGAAGTGAGAAAGATTCAAGTAAGACACCTATGCCAAAAAATAGAGCAAATACACCGGTCAGCATCGGATTCCTCGTATAGGCGTACGGACCAGTCGTGACTAATCGAGGGGGAGGGCTGACAGGAACTGGAGTACCCTTTGCTCTAAGAAAGGTTAGAACCGACCATCCTATCAGAATAAAAGCAACAAGAAATAAAAGTGAGGCTAGAATAAGAGAAAGAGATCTGGGTAATATATCAGTAATGCCCAATAACTTATCAACTAGTAAGGATATAATGATAATAGAAAATATCGTTAAGGAGAAGAAAAGCGCCCCAAGAGGTGTAAAAAAGCTTCCGATTTTTCTACTCCTTGTCGCCAGATTATAAATAAGATTTATCCATTTAGTTTTTAGCGTCATGATCCTCCTCCAATTCTGATATCTTCAATCCAGCCAAACATAGTTGTCTTGATAAAAGAAAATCAGAAAGCTAATTAAAAATCCTTTTCAGCCTTTTCGCTCTAGAAGCAATAATTTCCACGAAACTACCTCCATCCAGATAAAAACAAAGACTATGCCCAGCCTTTGAAAAAGTCCGTCCATTTCAAGAGTTATTGAAGCAAAAATAGTTATCCAGAGAATTATTCCGGGGATGTTTGCAAGTATTCCTGTCATCAAAGTGGGAATCGCATATCTTTTCCAATTATCATCTTTCCTAAATCTTGCAAAAACGAAAAAGGGAGATATTGAAAGGCACATACCTGCAATAAATGCAGAAAGTATATGCATAATGCCAATAAAATTCCTATCTAACATAACATTGGCGCAATCTAGGTCACAATGAAAAATTCCTGATAAAATCAAACCAAAACCTCCAATTGCCAATAAAATTGGACCGATTTTAGAACCCTTTCCATTATTTATGTTCTTATGCAATCCGAAAGCAAAAAATATTATGAGAACTCCGATAAGACCTATTCCCAAATTAAAAATCAATCCTCTAATTCCTCCAACACCGCCTAAAACACTCATCATTCTTGTCGCGTGATTATAACTAGGTTCTAACAAACCAAGAATAATCACAATTCCAAAAAAAAGAATTGGAGCTAAAATTCCAGAAATTGCGAATAGCTTTTTGTTTTTCATTTTGTCATCCCCCTCACACGAGGCGCTCGATTCACCACGGCTTTGAATAGACTATCCATCAAACTCATGGCTTACTGCCTTTTAATTTTATTTCAGTAGACAGATTGATTTATCATAAGATGATTGCTTTATCAATGCATCCTTTAAACACCACTCTTATGATCTCTTCAGAATCGGGCCACTTCCCGGGATAAACTTCCCTAAGAAGTAACGTTGACGGATGAATTTTGCCTCTTCTTCAGCCCATTTTTCCACGCCAACAGCTTTCATCCGGCACAGATTAAAAAGTTTAAAGTTATGGGGATATCTGTCTGCTCCTTCTTTTGCGGGTTGAAGCTTTGCGCAAGGAAACTCCTCACATTCGAAACAGAATTCCAATCCCTTATCCTCAACGCATTTGAGTGTTTCACAGGGTTGCCCCAGATGTTTGCATCCTTTCTCTCGCCGGCATCCCTTACAGGCAACGTCTTCTGGATCTTTCTGGATTTTTGATGCAAATTGTTTTTTCATTTCCTCTGTGATGTTT
>CP070825.1:656813-660188 GCA_020344415.1 Candidatus Aminicenantota bacterium | reverse complement strand
CCTGCCGAGATAGTGAATCTGAGTAAATGAACGGTGTCCTGAGGATCTTGCCTTTTATCCTCCTCGCCGCGTCCAATATATCTTGGTGTGTTGGGATCATCATAGAAATAGTCTCCTTCAGGGAACATATCAAACCATAAATGATGCTGTCAATGAGAAGAGAGTGGCTGTTGATGGCAGCATTTCCAGCGGGATATGTCTATTTCGCAACGTCAGCAGGTGAAAATTGAGGTGAAGCGTGAGGGATTTGTGGCAAGCTCCAAAAGGAATTATTATAGATAACAGTAGGGGTGACCTAATTCCACCGAAAACCCCTTAAACCCTTTAATATCATGGAATTAGAAGTGGCACGCCCGGAGGGATTTATTTAGGACAATTATTTCCCACCAATCCATCGCTCCTCAAGTGGAAAAAGTTAAAAATATTATTGAATCTCCTGTTGTCCTATAACAATAGCATATCAAGAAAATTTTGAGAGGACAGACAAGTAATACAGCAAATCACTGACTCTTCAACTCAGCCACCCTCCTCTTCGCATCCTCAACCTCCTCATTTGGAATATAAATTTGTACTTGAGATTTACATTACCTCGATTTTGACATCTGTATAAATTCAAGTACTGCTTCTGCAAGCAGACGGTTGAACTCATTGGGAGCATCCCAAAAGACAACATGCCCGACACCCGGGATGATTTTTGCCTCAAATGAAGGAACATATTTTTTGAAGGCTTCCACATGTGTTGGAGGCTGGTCTGAATTAATCGATATCAAAGGAGCCTGAATCTTCTTAAGAGAATCGACACAATCTTCATTACGCCATCGAAAATAGTCCTTGAGACATTCACTCCAGCCAACTTTTGAGACGTCTTTCATCATGGTGGTAACTCGCTTAAAAGACTCCTCCCTATTCTTTTTGAAGAAAGGCTCTAATTTTTCGATAGTTGGCTCTGTTACTGCATCCATAAGATAAAGGATTAAATTATTAATTTCTTCTTGCGAAAACACTTTTTTTATATCATGTAATTCATCCACCAGTACCACTCCAGTAATATGTTCAGGCAATTGTTTCGCAGCTTCTAATACTACAGGTGCACCCATAGAAAATCCTATGAGTATAACATTTTTAAGGCTAAGTTTATTCACAACTGCAACCACATCATCTCCAAATGATTCCATAGTCCACATTTTACGGTCATTGCCAGATTCCCCAAAACCGGCAAGGTCGATAGTTACTACCTTGTGTTTTTGTGAAAAATGGGCAACCTGAGTATCCCAAATACTTCGTCTGTTTCCCCAACCATGAACAAAAACAAGAGCAGGTTCGCCTTTTCCTCTCACTTCATACATGATAGAGACTCCATCAGATGAAATGGCATTGTCCACAATAATAGAAGGTTCTTCTTTCTTTTTGGCACATACCACAATCAGAAGCAGGATACACAAACTCAAAAGAAAGATTTTTAGATTATGGTTCATGTCTCTTCCTTTTTTTAGGAATATATTTTAATAATAAATCCTAAACCGATTCATCAAACACCGCCAGCCTCTTATTAGCTTACTCACTGAGTGCACTAACCTAAGTAATGCAAAGATGAATAACAGGGGAAGAGTCCTTCAAGAGATCTAGGAATTTCTCGTAATGCTCTATGGCTTTACATTTCCATTTTTCCTGATTGTTCTGCCTATAATTCTTTTTCAACTCTTTTTCGCATTTCATCTACTATTGCTTTTACCTGAGCCATCATTTGTTTGAACTGCTCATCTTCACGAAGATTTTCCAGAAAGGGCTCTCTTATACCTAATCTAAAGTCCCTCCACCCAGCATCAATTGCTTTATTAAGCCATTTGTACGCTTCTTCCTTGTTTCCCTGAATGGCGTTGATGGCAGCGATATTATATGGAACATCAGGATTTTCATCACCTTGTTCTAGTTGTTTCTGGCAGAGGATTAGATTTTCGTTAAGCAATTTTCGTGCTTCATCCAGTTGTCCATTTTTCCAGTAGATGTATCCTAATCCAATCAAATTCTGCCATGTCGAGTAAATATCGATCGAATTTCGATAATATATTTGAGCCTGCTCGAAATTTCCAGCGAACAGCGCAACAAGACCTGCATATCGGAGTACATCAGAGTTATTGGGAACCATTAAAAGCCATTTCTGGCTCCGCTCAACAGCTTGCTGATACTTCCCTTGTGCCAGATAGCATATAATCAATCCTTCGTTTACATCAAAATTATGGGGTTGGAGTTCCGAGGCATTATTTAGCCACTTCTCTGCTTCAACATAGTCATCTAAACCAAGATACATCCATCCTATTTGAAGCAAAGAGAAGGGAAGCTTAGGAGCGAGAAGTGAATGTCTTTTCCACAACGGCACGGCTTTATCAAATTCCCCTCTATTGAAATAGCACCAGCCTAAATTTCCAATTGCTTGCCAATTGTTTGGATTGAGTTCAATGGCTTTTCTGTTGGCAGGTATAGCTTTTCTGTACCATCTTTTTGAAATATAAGCAAGCCCCAACGCCTTATAACCCTCAGAAAAATCAGGATTTAGGGCAATCGCCTTCTCGCTGGCTGTAATGGATTCATCAAGCCATGTCTGAGGAAAACCAAATCTGAGTGTCCGTTGGGCATAAGAATCACCTAAACCTGAATATGCAAGTGGAAAGTCAGGATCAAATTCCAACGCCTTCTTGAAAAGCTCAATTGCACGCTCATTGTCCTGCTTTCGGTAACGGACATAATATTCTCGACCCCTGAGGTAATAGTCGTAAGCAGTAAGATTCTCTGTGGGCTTTTTCGCAAGCTGTTCTTTCTCTTCAGGAGAAAGTTCCACTTGCAGGGTGTTAGCGATTTTCTCTGCAACATCACTCTGGATGGCAAAAACGCTTTCAAGCTTCTTTTCGTAGGTGTCTGACCAAAGCGGAATACTGTCCTTTATCCTGATTAGCTTAGCGTTAACTCGAATATCATCCCTTTCTTTTCGCACACTTCCTTCAAGGAGGGTTGCAACATCCAACTCCTGCCCGATTTCTTTAATGTCTTTATCAGTGTTCTTATATCGCATCATTGAGGTTCTAGGAATTACTTTCCATCCCTTGAACATGGATAATTTTGAAATGATCTCATCAGTCATCCCATCACAAAAGTACTCTTGATCTTTTTGGGGGCTTAAATCCACAAAAGGAAGTACTGCAATTGAGGGCTTTTCTGATAGGAGAGGGGCTACTTCTTTTTGGCGAAGAAACTGCCAGATAATAACTCCTGCAATTACAAGAGCAACAACAGCTAAAGCAGGGATAAAAAGCTTCTTCAAGCCTAATGTTACAGTTATCTCCTTTGATGTTATGGGCTTTCTTTTGGGAACATCTCTTT
>CP070825.1:654106-656713 GCA_020344415.1 Candidatus Aminicenantota bacterium | reverse complement strand
CTTTCAAAGAAAGGAAAAACGAATATGGAAAGTCTTTCGGGACGAAGTCCGCCTTTAGAGAAGAAGAAACCTTATGAAAGGGATTTTTTGTTGACTTTGCAGATGACATTTTGTAAAATGTCAATGTTTTGAGGTTATGAAGTAGGCGGTGAAGTTGTCAGATTTCAATTATTGCCATTGGTGCAATATAAATACGATAATTGATGTGAATAGTCAACTTATACAAGAGCTTTAGGGAGATATTATGTCAACCAAGGAGTTGTTTAATGAAGTTGCCCAATATTATGCAGTATACAGACCTGGTGTGCCTATGGAGGCCGTCAATTATCTAATTGATAGGTTCAAACTCAATAGTATGAGCCAAGTTCTGGATTTGGGCTGTGGGACAGGCCAATTAGCAAGATCGCTCTGCAAACATGTTGCCAAAGTTATTTGCGTTGACTCAGGCAAAGAAATGATACGTTTAGCTCAAAAAACTATTAAGTCGATTGTGGGGTGTAATGGAAAAGTACAACTGATATGTAAGAAAGCTGAAGAATTTTCTATGCCGATGAGTAGTTTGGATTTAGTAACAATTTGCAGGGCATTTCATTGGATGAATCATGACGTTGTTTTAAGGAAATACAATTCTACTCTTCGTCCGGGAGGTGGATTCGCAATACTTGGTGATAGTAGTCTATGGAATGGAAATGAACCTTGGCAGAAAACGGCAAAGAAAACAATACAGCACTTTCTTGGCGAAAAAAGAAGAGCTGGAGATAAATATTTTTCAGTCTCATCTGAGCCATATGATTTAATGCTTAAAAGGTATGGTTATGTTGATATTGACGTTAAGGAATTTGAAGTAATTCGATTTTGGAATATTGACTCTATTTTTGGCTATCTTTATTCCACATCATTTTCATCACGAAAAATGTATGGTGATAAATTGCAGGAATTCGAAAAAATGCTAAAGAGTGAACTTGGAAATCCTGATCCAAAGAATGTCTTTAAGGAAAAATCAATTTTCACTATACAATCAGGCAGGAAAATGTTGATATGAAGTTGTTTTCATCTGAAAAATAGAAATCAAAGGATGGTTCCCTGTGGCAACAGTGTTGAGTTTTGACATAGGCGGCATCCTTATTGAAGCTGAAGAAGCAGGTTTTTGCTCATTTATATGTGAATCCTTGGGATTTTTACTGTGGCATCCCTGGTGGTGGCTCCTCATCATTCCATTCTACCCCTACAATTTCGCCATCGTTAGAGTATAAAAGGGAGCAAAGGCTGTGTCTGATCAGATTTTTCCCGTAAGAGTAGCTTGTATTTGGGAAGGAGGCTAATAATGGCGGATAAGTCTTCCGTCAGTCGTCCGAACATTTTATTCGTTTTCACTGACCAGCAGCGGTGGGATACTGCAGGTTGCTATGGGAATCCTATGGACTTGACGCCAAATCTGGATGCAATAGCTCAGCGCGGGGTGTTGTTTGAGAATGCCTTCAGTTGCCAGCCGGTCTGTGCTCCAGCGCGCGGCTGCCTGCAAACAGGCAAGTATGCCACCCAGCATACCGTCTGGCGAAACGGTCTGGTCTTGCCTGAGCATGAAGAAACGCTGGCACACGATTTCAAAGGACAGGGATACCGAACCGGTTACATCGGTAAATGGCATCTGGCGAACACGCGCACTGAACCTGTGCCGGTGAATATGCGCGGCGGATATGAACACTGGGAAGCATCGGACGTTCTGGAGTTCACATCACATCCTTATGATACAAAAGTATTCGATGTCAATAACCAGCCGATAAAAGTGCCCGGGTATCGGGTCAATGCCATAACCGAACTGGTGATCCGATTCCTGCGACAGCAAGAGAACGAACCTTTCTTCCTGTTTCTGTCCTATATCGAGCCGCATCACCAGAACGATATGAAACGTTACGTTGCCCCGGACGGATACGCGGAAAAGTACGCGGATTATTACGTGCCGCCGGATCTGGAGGGACACGAGGGTGACTGGAAAGAGAACCTGCCGGATTACTATGGCATAGTGGCCCGTATTGATGAATGTCTCGGGCAGATTCTAGGAGAACTGGATCGGCTGGGTATGACGGAGCGAACCATCGTATTTTTCACCAGCGATCACGGCAGCCATTTCCGAACGCGCAACCGCGAGTATAAACGAAGCTGCCATGAGAGTTCCATCCGCGTTCCTATGGCCGCTCAGGGACCCGGCTTCAGCGGCGGCAAGGTTGTCTCTGAACTGATCAGTCTGATGAATGTGCCGCCCACGTTGCTGGACGCGGCCGGCATCCCTGTCCCGGAGCGTATGCAGGAGCGCAGCGCCATGCCCCTCGTCAAAGGCGAGGACGTGGATTGGGATAAGGAAGTCTTTATACAGATCAGCGAATCTCAGGTTGGGAGAGCCATACGCACTGACCGATGGAAATACTGCGTTGACGCGCCGGACAAGAACGGAGGCCGCGATCCGGCCAGCGATGTGTATGTGGAGCAATACCAGTACGACCTGAAGAATGATCCCTATGAGCGGAATAACCTGGTAGGTCAGCAGGAGTATCGCGAGGTCGCCGATGAACTCCGGGAGACGCTGATCCGCCGCACGGTCGCCGCCGG
>CP070825.1:648033-654006 GCA_020344415.1 Candidatus Aminicenantota bacterium | reverse complement strand
GGCGAGGGGCGCGGATACGACAAATTTCCTTTTATCTATCGATATCTCCTTACGGGACTTGCCGCAAATCCTTCACTATTTTCCACGATATTCAGCTTATGAGGTCTTGAAGAAAACATAGCACTCGCAGATAAAAACCGTTAATTGTTTGCCTCTCTCCATTCAAATCAGTGGTGGGGACTATCTCCCCCACTTTTTAATATGGTATTCCGGGGGCTCGGCTCCATGTAAATGGAGGACAAAGTAATCCCAGGCTCGTCTGATAACGTGAGGGGAGCGGAAATTATGAGGCCTGTTGGGAACATATAACATGTCGAAGTTCTTGTCAGCCTTTATCAGAGCGTCCACGAACTGCAGCGTGGATCCGGGTAGGACATTCTCATCTATCTCACCCATCATGATCAACAGCTTCCCCTTGAGGTTTTCTACCTGTTGGCGTCCGTCCGCGTTGACATAGTTCTCAGGCACTTCGGTTGGCGTGGGACGCAGCTCAGTGCCGTCGCTGTATTTTGGGCGGCCATGGAACGCGGTCCAGTGATAATCAAGATACATGTTTTGCATACTTCCGGGACCAGCACCGGAGACACCCACCTTGAAGAAGCCAGGGAATTCCAGCATGGCCCGAAAGGCTGTCCAGCCCCCGAAGGAACCGCCGTGGACGCCCACCCGCTCTATGTCCATGAAGGAATGCCGCTTGGCGAGCTGCTTGATCCCAGCGACATGGTCTTCCAATCCCATGGTGTGCAGTTTACCGTAAGAGTAGTGTAAGAATTCTTTGGAACGATAGGTAGTGCCGCGGGCATCGAACACAACGCAAACAAAACCCAGCTCGGTCAGGCTCGCCGGTCGTACTAGCCCCACGCCTATTAACGCCTGTGTGAAGTTCCGGGGAACAACAGCGGTCAGAGGGCTTGCATACTGAGAATCGATCACAGGATACTTTTTGTTTGGGTCGAAGTTTCTCGGTTTGTACATTAGACCATAGAGATCCGTCTTGCCGTCCTCTGCTTTGACCACGAACTCTTCCGGATTTTGCCATCCAGCAGCATAAAGATCGCTGACGTCTGCCTTCTCCACAGAGGCTATCAAGGAACCGTCTTCAACCGAACGGATAACTGTTTCTGTTGGCTGGTCGACTAGGGAATAGTTATAAACAACATATTTGCCGCTCGGAGAGACCACGTCATACCCCGCAGCACCGGTCAAAGAAAGAATATCGTTCCAGGGGCTTGTGATCAGATGATCCGCTTTCTCCGGTGACAAAAGGACAAGGTCAGAACCATCGAAGTTGACACGGTAGAGAAATCTGTAATAAGGGTTACCCTCGGCGCGACCTCCTCCAGTAAAGAAGATTTGCCGGTTTGATTCATCCACGTGAACGATGTCCCAAACCAGCCAGTCGCCTTTGGTAATCTGGTTTTTAAGCTTTCCGGTCTTACCGTCATAGAGGTAGAGGTGTCCCCAACCATCACGCTGAGAGAACCAGATTACTTCCTCGCAGTCCCCCTTTACACGCACATTGGGAGGGCTGTAGGATGTAGAGTTGAGATCTGTACGTGGTAAAACCTGTTCTTCGATCACGGTACGAACCGCACCAGTCATCAGATCGATGTCGAAGAGGAAGGCAGACTCCATGTTATACCCGAAGGCAACAGCATAAAGGTGGCTATTATCCGAGCTGAACCAGGTTTTCCGTATGGCGAGCATATCCTGCTGCATCACCAGTAATTTCTCATAAGGCAGATTCAATCGGCGGTGTTTGCCTTGGCTGATATCAAAAACAAACCATTCCGCAAGTGCCTCTTTTTCGCCGACCAGCGGCACACGGATCATGTGCACTTTCGCCCTGAAGGTACCATCATTGGGTGCGGTTTCAAGGATGGGGTATTCTGCCACGTGGCGCTGGTCAACGCGTGTGACAATGACCTTGCTAGAATCAGGCGACCAGTAGGATTCCATGGGCGGAAGAAGCTTGCCGGCTCGCTTGTTTGGGATGTAGGAAGCTTTCCAGCCATCGTAATAAATCCCATAACCGAAGTGAGGCTCTCCGTCACTAGTGAGGGCTTTTTCCTTGTTGTTCGCCATGTTACGCAGCCAGAGGTTTCCGTCACGAGTCAGCACACCCCACATACCGTCTGGCGAAACCAGCACACCCTCTGGTTTGTCCACTTTTGTTCCTGTACAAGTTTGAGGAGAAAGTTCACACCGGTATTTGACATCTTTCAGCGTAAACGTAATGGCGCTGCGATCGGCGTTGTATTCGAACCTCTGGAATGGGAGCTTTTTGGCATCCACTTCACTATCCATGGCCTTTGACAACGCTTCAGCAACAGCCTTGTGGTCAAAAGCCGGTCGCCCACCTCCGGTCGCAGCGTCTATCACCACGAACTCAGCTCCATCCTTGGTCTGTCGCCTGTACCAAAAATCATCGGATTCACCTATCCAATGAGGTGTGACAAACAAGTTCTTAACCTTGGATATTACGTTAGGGATCATCCACTGCTCAGCACGGACATAATCTTCCGCTTTGATTTGGGGTATCTCAGCACCTCGATCGTCCCTGGCACGACAGTTTACGTGCTGGAAAATAAATGGCATCGCAGTCAAGATAATCAGGATACCGATCCATCGAGTGTTCAAATATCTTTGCATTTTCTTATCTCCTTTCAGTTTTAATCGATTATTAGAGATATAAATTTATGCTCATAATTCTTCTTTCCTGGTTTTCACCGACGGTGAACCGCTCATATTTTGGAATGAACATACTACACAGGAACATGTTCGTTCGCGATGAAATCAAAATCTATTTTCTAATATTCTTTTGGCATAGTCCGGTCTCCCATCAGAATGCTCAAATTCGGAGCCGCAGAAGTTGGATTGAAGTGAAAATATTTCATCAAGGGCTTCGACAAGGTAGCCTATATCTTCTCGCGTTATCCATAATTTCTGACTAATTTGAACTATCCAATCCAGGATAGCCGCTGAACTATTACATCTCTCCAGGTCCACTTTATATAAATCCTTCTCTTCTTCACCTGGACAAAGGCTTTTGCTTACAATCAATGAATTTTCCTCGCTATCAAATCTCCAATTTCCCCACATTTTTAACTCCATTCAAGGATTTCACTTCCCCTCAACTGCCGCCGCAGTAGGCTGAGTGGGCAATATGGCCGCGCCCAGGCCCCATGCCAGCAAAAAAGACAGTTGGTTACGACCGACCTTTTCATTTGGACGCCTTCCTTTCCCGATCCAGATAGTCTTATAACTAAATAATTTATTAGTTGTCAAGAAGAGAGTAGTTTTAAAGATTTCCTTTGCTACTTAGGGGAAACCATTTTCTTTCTTTTTGCGTATATATTTATAGTAAATAGTTATGGAAAGCCAGAAAATATATGAATTGACAAAAAACGAGGAATTGATTCTTTTATCCATCTGGAAGCTTGAAGATAATGCCTACGGAGTTACAATCAGAGAAAACTTCCGCCGAATCACGAGAAAAACTCTGAATTACGGATCCCTCTACAACACCCTCTACCTTCTTGTCCGGAGAGGGTTTGTGGAATCCAAAGAAAGTGAGCCTCTCTCGAAAAAAGGTGGCCGACGAAAGGTCCTGTATTCATTAACTCTTGAAGGAAGGAGAGCCCTGCGGGAAGCCCAAAAGATCCAAAAACAGGCCTGGGATGATGTCCCTGATTTTTCTTTCGAGTAAAAGAGATGAAAGAGCAAAAGGTTCGGTCCCCCAAATTTTTCCGATGGATCCTTTCGAATCTGACGACATATGAAGAATTCTTCGCCATTAGCCGTGATTTCGAGATCGAGTATACAGAAATCCGTCAGAGCCAGGGCCGCATTAAGGCTTTTTTATGGCTCCTATGGAACACCACAAAAGTCGTTCCTTATTATTTTATACTCAATACAAAATGGAGCGCAACTATGATAAAAAATTACCTAAAAATCGCCTTCCGAAATATCAAAAGACACAAAGGATATTCATTCATCAACCTAGCCGGTCTGTCTGTGGGTATGGCCTGCTTTATACTCATCATTTTCTTTGTTCAGTATGAACTGGGTTATGAAAAGCACAATCCAAATGCCGACAAAGTTTACCGAATCATTGTCGAGCATCAACGTCCTGAAGGGACATACCCCGTCGGATCCACGCCTGTCCCCTTGGCAGAAAGCCTTAAAGAAGAGATTCCAGAGATCACAAGCTTTAACAGGTTTCATTTTCTTTCTCAAACCCTGGTAACACACCAAGATAGGCGGTTCTATGAACAGAGGGTAGCTCTGGCTGATCCTGGAGTCTTTGATATGTTCGGATTACGCATGATCTCGGGTCAGAAGGAAAACGCCCTTAAAGAAATCCATTCCGCCGTCCTTGCAGACAGCACTGCAAAAAAATATTTCGGCAGCACAGATCCTATCGGCCAGACTCTTCTTGTGAACAACGCCTTATCCATCATGGTAAAAGGGGTAATCCAGGATTATCCACCAAATACGAACTTCAATCCTGACATCATGATTTCCTACTCAACTGCCAAGACATTTTTCGGTACCAGATATATGCAGAATTGGATAAGTCAAGTGATCCACTCTTACATCATGACCACCTACGACCTTTCACCCGCTGACCTGGAAGGAAAAATCAATCAAGCCTTTAAAAAGCATATTCCTAAAGATGACAAGCGGGTTCTGAAGCTCGAGCGGCTGGACAAACTGCATCTCTTCTCAAATGTCGTGAACACCGGAGACATACGGTATATCTACATCTTCCTGGCTGCAGGATTGCTTGTTCTCCTAACCGCGTGCATCAATTTTATGAACCTCTCCACGGCTCGTTCCGCCAGAAGAGCGAAAGAAGTGGGGCTGCGCAAAGTCGTCGGAGCAGAAAGGAGGCAACTCATCAGACAGTTTTTGGGAGAGAGCTACCTTTATTCAGCCCTGTCCATAGTACTTGGCGTAGGGCTGTCTTTCATTCTTTTTCCCCTTCTCCGGAACCTGACCGGCCAATCCTTGTATTTTTCCCAATTGGGCCAGACCTGGATTATTCTCTCCCTTTTGGGAGTAGTCCTTCTGGTCGGGTTTTGTTCTGGAAGCTATCCTGCCCTTTTCCTTTCCGCTTTCCAGCCGGTCAATGTCCTTAAAGGCATGTTGAAGACAGGGAACAAAGGCACACTCTTCCGCAAGGTTCTCGTTGTTTCCCAGTTCTCCATATCTATCATACTGGTGATTTCGACCTTTATCTTTAGCAGACAGCTCCGCTTCATGAACAACAGGGACCTTGGATTCAGACAGGACCAGATCATTGTCGTCCGAAACCAGGGCGGCAGGGGTGCAGGGAATATTGAACCGTTCAAACAGGAGCTCTTGAAAAATCCGAGTATTCAAGACACTTCAGGTTCTTTGATGCTTCCAGGATATATTGGCATGTATAACCACATAACATGGGATGGAGCCCCTAATGATGAACGGATCGTCATTGAGCACAACACTGTGGATTACGATTTCATAGAGACTTATGAGATGGAACTCGTCGCTGGCAGGAATTTTTCACCCCAATTCCAATCTGAAATAAGAAGCGGGAGAGATCGCAAGAATGCTGGAGCCGTAATACTCAACGAAACCGCAGTTAAGCGGATCGGTTGGATAGATCCCATCGGAAAAGAGATTATCCAGACCTTCGGTACGTCCCGAATTCATTACAAGGTCATCGGAGTGGTAAAAGATTTTCATTATTCTTCACTCTACAATCCAATCCAACCTATGAAGCTTTTTCTCAACCCCCGGCAATCCCGCTACATATCTGTCAAAGTTCAAGCACAGGATATGGAGGAAACCCTGAAATACGTCGAGGCTGCTTGGAACAAATTCAAACCCAACTACCCCATGAGCTCCTTCTTCCTGGACAGTCTCTTCGCCGATCGCTATCAACGCGAGCAGCGGATGCAGTCTCTTTTCGGATATTTCAGCCTG
>CP070825.1:643037-647933 GCA_020344415.1 Candidatus Aminicenantota bacterium | reverse complement strand
TGTGAAAGCAGGAGAAAAAATTACTTTCAGTATAAAAGTCCATCATTTAGCCCCGGGACATAAATTTCCAACCGGTGCTTCTGAAGAAAGGGATGTCTGGCTGCATGTGGGTGTTTATGATAAAGAGGGAAATGAGCTGGACCATATTAAGATACCAAGGAATCCTGGCGATCCTAACGATAAATATTTTATTACCACAAATCGTAAGGTCGCCTATCCTACCCACAGCAAATACAGTGAGCCGATTGAAAGAGATAGCTTGCCTGAAGGAGATAGGCTATACCATAGCGCATTTATTGATTCAGAAGGTAATTTCACCTACGCTCAATGGTATGCCACAAAGGATATTGAAAACAGGCTGAAACCTTTAGAGGAAAGAATCGAGCAATATCAGTGGACAGTTCCGGATAAACTTGTCGGTCAAGCTGTGATTCTAAGAGCTGTCCTTAACTACAGGAGAATGCCTGATTCTTACGCAAAATTCCTGGGCATACGGACCAGACCGGCACTTGAAGTCAGCAGAGATGAAAGAATTCTGAAAATATCGAAGTAAAGATTAAGCAAATTTGTAGGGGCTTGATTCATCAAGGCCACCTTATGGTTATTCCTGTAGGAATGATTTCATAAACTTGTCTATTAGTTCCGCATCAATGTGTGATTGATAAATCAAACACCTGCACAAGATGAATCAGGCCTATCTGGAATTGACTATTTTCTGACCATTTTTTTTATAGATTCAGCGATTTTATGCGGGTTTTATTATACGTCAAGACGGTTTAGGCCATACTTTCGAGCCAACTGTATTGCTTGTATGTATTCACTCCTTTTAAGGCGCCTGGATAATTCTGGATAATCAAAGGCCTTATATTCTGGTCGGTACTGGGCCATTAGATTTAGGTATGTATTCTTGGGAAAATTCTCCGCTACAAATTTTATAAACTTATCAGTGCTTGCAAGGTTGTTGGGTAAGATTAAATGCCGAATCATCAGGCCTCTCACAGCGATTCCTCTTCCGCTGACTTGTAATATTCCCACCTGGCGATGCATTTCTTTGAGAGCTATCTTGACATAATATGGATAATTGTAGGTTTGTCCTGAGTATTTAGCAGCATGCTCTGGATCCATGAATTTACAGTCTGGTAGATAAATATCAACAATCCCATCCAGAAGCTGCAGAGTTTCTGGAGTCTCATAAGGTGCGCAGTTATAGACCAAGGGAATGCTCAAACCTCTCCTTATGGCTTTCTGGAGGGCGAAGACAATATTAGGTACGTAATGAGATGGAGTTACCAAATTTATGTTATGACATCCCATATTCTGGAGCGTTATCATCATAGTAGCTAATCTTTCGTCAGAAATTTCCACTCCTTCGCCCTCGATGCTTATCTCATAGTTCTGGCAAAAGACGCATCTCATGCCACAATTTGAAAAGAATATTGTTCCTGAACCTCTTTTGCCGACCAAAGGGCGCTCTTCTCCAAAATGGGGAAAAGCGCTGGATACTTTGACTTTGGAAGTAGCTTTGCATTTTCCTGTCTCACCTTTTGTCCTGTCAACACGACAATCTCGAGGGCAAAGATTACAATTTTCGAAGACGGAATATAATTTTTCTATTCTTTGGGAAAGGATGCCTTTTTCTTCTAGTTCTAAATAGGAAGGATATTTTCTTTTCTCTTTTCCGTCTAAAGCTGGTTTTTTTGAAGGTTCTGAGTATTTAGAGGAGAGAAGTAAGGAGGACCCGGTTAAAATCAATGAATCCCTGAGGAAACTGCGCCTTGATATTTTCCCCATTCCTATTCCTATTATGGACTTTGTATATTAAATATATCATGCAAGGTGAAAATCTGTCAACGGAACGGGGGAACCGGTAACTCATCTATATTTTTCCTTAAATCCTATAACTTAATGAGTCATCAAGGATTTTAGGATTTGCCTTCGTTGGCCAGATAGTTAGAAATGATTTCGTTGCCCGCTTCTTTTCCTAATTTAAGCAAAGGCAATGAAGGCGAGCCAATCGCATTAAATAATATAAAAGACAATAGAAGAGCCACAACGAAGATCGCGACTTTTTCTTTTAATTTCATTTTGATCTCCTTTTTTTAATTTTCATTTTCTTATATCTATAGACGTATAAAACGTCAAAAAGGTTTACTTTTCCTACAAAATTTCTATGATTAGTCGATTAATAATTGTAATATCTGCATTCTCAGAGCTTATTTAGTAAAGACGAGGATGATCAGAGATAAAAAAAAATGCTCGAGATATAGAATAGAAGTATAAAATACTGGAGTTTGGATCAATTTTATTTGATGCTTGGACTAGTAGAGGGTTAGCTTTTTTTGGCAAAAGAGGGTGATGATGAGAACTAGAGAGACGGGTACTCTCTCCAGGCGGCCAAAGAGAGCAAGGTTTCTTATGCTATTTAAGAAGTTCTTTTAAATAAGCAATATTTCTATCTATTTCTTTTTTGGAACACAATTTTCCATGTCCCGGAACAACAGTATTAATTTCCAATTGCTTTAAACGCTCAAGGTTAGAAATCCAGAGCTTCCATTCTTCAGAACCTCCGAATCGGGTAGTCAATCTCATTCCCTCATAAATCGTATCTCCAGCAAAGAGCGTCTTTGATTTCGGGTGATATACTGAAATTGAATCCGTTGTGTGTCCGGGAGTGAAAACTAAGTGTATCTCTTCATCATCAACGTTCAAAATAGTATCTTTTTCGATAAGCTGCTCTGGCTCTGAAAGTAGAACATCTCCAAATATCAGATCTCCCTTTTCAGTGCTCCATCCAGCTCTTTCCACTAAAAAACGTTTATATCGTTCACCGTCGTATTCCTTAAACGCAGCTTTCACTATTTTGTGAGCTATAACTCTAGCCCCCTTTTCTTTTATCGCCCGCATTCCAAAGACATGATCAGAGTGGTGATGAGTAAGGATAAGGTATAATTTCTCTTTATCTTTCATTTTTTTCCTTGCTGCTTCCCAGAGGAATTCGCCAGAGGCGATAGTCATGCCAGAATCTACGAAAATAATACCGCCTGATGTAAATATAATTCCGGCATTTACTCCAGCGAGTTTTCCAGCAGAATGATACAAATCTGTAATTGCGTAAACAGTTTCCGTGAGCTTATGAATTTTTGGATTTCCTAACCCCGGTGGAGTTGATGCTTTTTCTTGTGCTAAATCATAATTGTTTCCTATAAAGTCTAAAGACGATCCTCCAGAAGAGATCAAAAGGATTATGCTAAATGCTAATATGGTCAAAACTGATAAATAATAATTTTTTAGAGACATAAATACCTCCTTTTTATTTTCCTGCCCAGAGTTGGAGAAGAGAAGGAAAGAGATTTGAGATTAACTCAGCTCCGACAAGTTGAGAAAGTTCAGCATCATCATCCTTATTAAAAATATCTTTTAAACCGCATTCTTTATGATAAATCAAATTACCCTATTTTAGGATTTATACTTATAAGTACGTAAAGCTCGTCTATTAGTTATTTGAATGTTCAAGCCTTGCCTTTTTGATCTTTGTTTTGTTAGTTGACTTCGCATCTTTCCTTTACTATAAATTGTAAAGGCGAATCGATAGAGAATATTGAAAAAAAAGAATGAATTTGTAATTTAATCCAAAGCGAAGTGCCTTTCAATAGTTCTAATTTAGAGGGCTACTATCTGCTCTGTGTAATAAAGGGCAAAGATAAAATTATGAAATGAAAAGCACAAAATCCATGAAATTCAAGAAGGAAATGGCATTTGGCCTTGTTATCATTTTATGGATCATAACAGCTTGGCTGCTTTACCCGCTGATAAACCTGGATTCTGTGGATATGGATAATGCAAAGGATTATCTCTACAGGTCAGCTATAGGAATCACGATTATGATCATTTTTTTTGGAAAAACCATACTGGATCTCTTTTTTCCTCAGGTTACCTTAAGAACAATGCCTCTTCTGAATACAATATTTCTCACTATTTATTCCTTTGCCTTGGCTGGAGGAATTATTTTTATGATTACGAGAATGATAATATTGTACATGAGAAGTAGAAAAAGCGGATTTTTATTTTAAGCATAAAACAGAAAGTCATAAAGCGCGAGGGTGGAATATTGTAAAACGCATTTTTGAATCTAATCCATACAGTGCTGCTCCGGATTAGTTTTGAATTTGAGTTGGTTAAGTTGGGCCTGATTTTGTATACTTAGCCGTCAATGTTTAAAAAAAGAAGACTCCCTGTAGAAATCCTTATATATGTGATCGGGGGATTTTTGACTTTTTTCTTTGGAGTCATTTTCGTTTTCCTTTCTTACCCTGCATTAAATATCTCTTCGGTCCTTATCAGGCAAAGGGAAGCTATTGTTGGATTCGGGTTGATAATTCCGACCGTCCTGGCCGGCTGGCTTGTATCTCTCGTAATAAGGTATCGAGGCTGGAAGGCTTTTATTCCCCCTTTAAGCATAGGTTTTGTGATAGCTTTTCTCATTATAATCTGCAAAAAATTTCTAAGCTGGTTTCCTGAAGACTGGCTCATCTTCACTCCGTGGGGAATAATTCTGGTAATAATATCGGCTTTTGTGGGTGGAGCTCTTTATGTTCGAGGGAGAATTCTGTTGCATTCAGCCATAATCCTTATTGTTTTCTACTCGTTGGCCTTTGGAATGACATTCCTGACAAAGAGTCTCTCCAGTCGCATTCGTTCTTATGATATTAAAATTCCAAGCGAAAACATTATGCTAGGGGCAACACTTACCGTCCCTAAAACTGATTCACTTTCGAAGCTGCCGGGGATACTGCTCATTCATGGCTCTGGTAAGCAGGACCGGGATGAAACATTTGGACTTTTCAACGGGACTTTTAAAGAAATGGCGATGTTTTTATCTGAAAATGGATTTGCTAC
>CP070825.1:638087-642937 GCA_020344415.1 Candidatus Aminicenantota bacterium | reverse complement strand
CGCTGTTGCTGTGCAGAGAATTTATTGTCCTGGTCTTGCTGGCGAATATCATATCCTGGCCTGTTGCCTATTTTGTCTTGAGAAACTGGCTCCAGGATTTTGCGTACCGGACCAGTCTGGGAGTGTTCACGTTTGTGTTGACCATGGTGCTGGCATTGGTCATCGCACTGCTGACAGTCAGCTATAAATCTATCAAAGCCGCCACAGCCAATCCAGTCGACTCGCTGCGGTATGAATGAGTATTTATAGTTGAAACTCTAATCAGGATTTCAGATTGTAACCCAAATCCCCTTAAATCCGGGGAAGCCAGGGATTTAAAAATGGCACTGCATCTCCCTTCATTTTTAAGAAATAGGAATTGAAAAGTATCCATCTATGGCCAATCTGAGATTAGCTCTGGTTAAATTAGAAAAAAAGAGCAGGGTTACAGCTAAGCCTTCATGGACAGAATTGGAGCCAAAAATAAGGACTAATAATAAGGAAAAATAAGGGACAATAAGACAGAAGAAAAAAGAAAAAATAAGAGGCTTCTATGGATCTTCTGGGGCAAGGTGTGAAAAATTCAAAAAGATTCTACACGAGGCTGATGAATATTATGAAAAATATGGGGAGCCTGTGGCGTTGGTTTTCGAGAGCGTTGACCGCTTGACCAGACGTTATGATGAGATCATAGACCTGGAGCCACGAGTTAAGGCAGGGAAGATAGAGCTTCACATCGCCAAGATGTTCATGATTATATGGAAAGGTTCTAACGAGTATGAATGGAATGCTTTCGACCAGATGGTTTTGGATGCCAAAAAGTAAGCCAGACACCTAAGTTTCAGAGTCAAACGGGGTAACCGTGAGAAGCTTGAGCAGGGCAGACGACCAGGCGGTCAGATTCCTGTAGGGTATAAGAAAGTTGTAGTAGAAAATGAGATGGGAGAATTTAAAAGTCATTGGGAGATCGACCCTGAGAAAGCCAAATATGTGAAGAAGTGTTTTGAGCTTTATGCCAGTGGAAAATTCTCCATCAGTAAGTTGACTGAGTTGATGGTTAAAACAGGATTCACTGTCGAGCCAAAGCGGGTAAAAATCAAGGGCCAGCTTATAAAACGAAAAGAGCGTCCGGTAGGCGAAAGCGATATCTATAATATTCTTATCAACCCTATTTACTTTAGAAAATTCTACTACAAGAATCCTGACACAGGTGAGCGTGAGCTTTATGTTTTACGAGACACTTATCCAGTAATCATAAAGGATTGGAAGCTTTTTGAAAAGGTTCAGAAAATTCTCAAGGAAAATAACAGCCGTGCCAACGGCTCTAGACAGAACAAATTTAAATTCTCAAAACTTATCATCTGCGGATTTTGTGACCTAACGCTCACCGGCGAGGAAATGAGCCGTACTTATAAGGACAAAGAAAGCAATCCCCTGGCAAAGGAAGCCATTTATTATCACTGTTCCAATGGAAAGCTTGCCGTTGACCGTGATTGGTATCGTAAGAAATTCGGCACTGACTACAGTGGAGTTTATATGGCTAAGAAAGGAAAAGAAAAAGGCAAGATCGTCTATTCTTGTCCCCAGAAATGGTGGAAAGAAAAGGAGCTGGAGGAGTGGATTTTAAGTGAGTTGGAGTCAGTAAACTATGGAGAGGAACTCTATGAACAGTTCAGGTCAATACTGGAAAAGGATTATGAAAAGAGGGCTGGTGAAATAGAGAAGCAAATCAAGGTAGCCAAAGCCAAGCAGACCACTAATAAGGGCCTCATGGTTAATTTAGTCAGGTCTATCGCTGGGGAACGGAATGAGGAAATAAAAGAAACCATGAGACAGGAGTATGAAAAAATCCGTGAAGAGCAGAACGTCATTGAAGAGGAAATCCGTATGATGGAGGTCGCTCTTAATTCCGATACTGATAAGATAGTAAACATCCTGCATTTCTGTACCAACCTCAAAGACCAGTATTTAAAACTCGATGAAGAAGGCCGAAAAAATCTTCTCTCGGCCGTTTTTAGTAAGATAATAGCCAGAAAGAGAGATTGGCGGTTGAACCGAGGCAAGGGCAAAAGAGTAAAGGTCGAGATATTGGAGTTCGAGTGGAATCAGCCCTGGAAGTTACTTAAAAGAATTAATTTACAAGAGCTTATCGCTCAGGTTGAAGCTATGAATATCGACCTGACAGAGCTCGATACCGAAGAAGAAAGCTACCATGAGATTGAGGATTTTGAAGGTCTTACTAAAAAAAGCAAGATGAAAGCATCCTTAATTCCGTGATGGACAAGACTAGGGTTGTGTATCAGAAAAGATCAGGCTGGGCGTTGAGAAAACCGAATGCTCCGGCTTATGGATTCAAAAACACGCATCTTTTGCCCCAGCGAGGCAAAAAATGTTCGGATTCAGGCTTCACTCTCCTTGTTGGAGAGGAATCCTGCCCGCTCCGCCTTCAAACGGTTTTCTCCACCCAAAAGCCTTCGCAGAGTATATGCCCTGATCACGCTGGGGCAAAGACTGCGTGTTTTCGATACACTCAGCCTGATCTTTTTTGTTGAATCCCATCAGAGTTTCGTCAATTACAGATATTTGGAAGCTTACTGAATTGATCTGTTTCTCGCCTTTCGCTGAGGTCTTGTTTATAATGAAGAGGATGAAAGCCGGAGAACAAACCGAGCGGATGGACTGGAAGGAGAAGTTCACAGTCATCCTCTCTCGGCCAGAGAACCCAGAAAACATCGGCCTTGTCGCTCGATGCATGAAGAATACAGGGTTTAGAGAGCTCAGGCTGGTCGGAGTGGAAAGGATCGATGAAAAATCCCAGAGAACCGCAGTTCATGCCCGGGATATTCTAAAAAAAGCACTCCTCTACGCAGACTTGAGTCATGCTGTTGCGGATCTCCAGATCGTTTTTGCCGCCACTGCAAAACCAAGGAAAAATTTTTCTTCTCTGTCTTTATGGGATGCTGTGGAGGAGATATTCCGCTTTCCCCGGGCCGCAAAAATCGGGCTTCTCTTCGGGAACGAAAGAACAGGATTACTTTCGGAAGAACTGCAAAGCTCAAACTTTCTCTTCACTATTCCTCAGGCAGGAAGACAGCCCTCATATAATCTTGCCTCGGCCGTGCTTCTGACTCTCTTTCATATCTTTACTCAGGGGAGTATTCAAAAAGAGGAGAGCAGTAAGGAAAAGCCTCTTTCCCGGAAAGAGCAGGAGGATTGCATCCGTCTCATCCTCAATAAACTGGAGAAAAAGAAGTTTATCCATCTAACGAACAGGCGCCATATGACTGGTATGATCTATGATCTTTTCGGACGATTGACTTTGACCGAGAAAGACAGAAAGCTCGTGCTGGCTCTTTTTTCCAAAGGCCTTGATGAATGAGCTACCGCGGAACGAGTGTGAACATGAAAGATTAGATACATTCATAATATTTTTTGACATATTCCAGTGTTTGATTTACAAAGAGATGTCCGAATGGTACTGAAGGAGGGATAATGGATAAGGAAATCAAGGTCACTTTTCCAGGGGGACTGCGAGTGAATGCAGAGTACAAAGGCAGGACCATCGAGACTGACCAGCCTGTCTATCAAGGGGGTGAAGGGAGCGCTCCGGCTCCTTTCGATCTCTTTTTGGCTTCCTTAGCGACCTGTGCAGGCTTTTATGCTGTAGCTTTCTGTCAGAAAAGGGGAATATCTACAGAGAACGCCTCCCTTGTGATGAAGACAGAAAGGAATCCGGAGAACAAAAGGATAGAGAAGATTTCTTTCGAGATTCAACTTCCAGCTGAATTTCCGGAAAAATACAAAAGTGCAGTCATAAAAGCTGTGGATACCTGCTCCGTCAAAGTGCACATCCAGAATCCCCCTCAATTTGAAACGGAAGTCAAGATCGGCTAATTAAAAAAGAAAAAAAGGGGACGGGCTACTTTTTCTCGAAAAAGCAGACTGTTAATCATGTTCAGTAGTTGGGAAAAACATTTTGTAAACATATTGAGGCTAACAGTGTCATTGCGGGCGCAGCGTGATAATCTCAATGAGCGGAATGCATTAAGGGTGTCATTGCGAGCGCAGCGTGGCAATCTCTTAGCGTAAAATGCATTTCATCTATGAGATTGCTTCACTATGTTCGCACTGACAGTATGAAAGAGTTGCTGAGTTAAAGAGCGAGTCGATCCCTCCCCTTTTTATTATCGAGAAATCTGGGGGAGCCAGAGGTAGTAAAACCCGCTCTTCAAGGAGCGAAACAGATCTTCCACGCTTTTACTCTCAAAAAGGGGTGGCGTCTCGAGATTAGTGGCGTAGATATTCGTTTTTCTAGAGGGGTAATAAGTGTATGCGATCACATTCGCTTCTCTCAAGGAGGATAACAAGAGAGCCTTTTTCAGGGCCGTGTCAAAATAACCGATCTCATCAATCAGCTTGAGTTCATACGCTTGACTCGCTGTGTAGATCCGTCCATCCGCCATCTTTTTCAACTCTTCGAGGGAAAGAGAATCTTTCCTTTTTTGATGAACAACATCCAGAAACTTCTCGTAAAGTTCGTTGACAACGTCTTGGAAGACTTCTTTCTCCTCTTCCGTCATATCCCTGAAGGCGCTTCCTGAATCTTTCATCTCTCCGGATTTGATGACATTCACTCTTATCCCGATTTTAGAAAAAAGCTCCTCCAAATTGGGAAAAATCGAGATGACTCCGATGCTCCCTGTGATGGTGGACGGATGGGCGATGATATAATCACAGGCAGAGGCGATGTAGTAACCTCCTGAAGCTGCCACTCCCATCATCAATCCCACAACGGGCACATCAGTTTTTTCTCTGAATTTCAGAATTTCGTTGTAAATAATATCGCTGGCTGTGACTTCTCCCCCTGGAGT
>CP070825.1:634518-637987 GCA_020344415.1 Candidatus Aminicenantota bacterium | reverse complement strand
CTATGCTGAGTCATTACCTCAAAGCGAGAGGCTGCAGCTAATGAGGCAAATTTTCCGATGCCGAATTGTCCGATCCTGGCTCTTCCAAACTTCGGGGAGCGGGAATGGAGCACCTTTTCGTCCGAACCGACGAGAAAATACTGCTTTAGCCCTTCAGCATCCAGTCCGGAACCGTTATCTCTGACCACGATTCGTTCGGGACCGATTTCCACATGAATTTCCGTGGCATCGGCATCATAGGCGTTGTTAATAAGCTCCCGGAGGAGCTCCACGCTTTCGGTGTAGAGCCGTTCGCCGATAGAGACGATGTGCCTTTTATCGACAGTGACTTGGAGGGCCTTTTTTTCTTTGATTTGCATGCTTTGCTCACTCAATCATGCGTTTATTTTAGGTTTAATAATATAGCCAAAAGCTTTTATATTCAAGACGACTTCTCGAATTCCTTTCAAAAATTTACAACAAGGAACTAATTTTCTAACTTCTCTCAAGAACACCTTATTTTTGCTATTAGATCAGGACAGGCCTGGAGTCATAACAGCATCTTTCGGGCATATAGTTCCTGAGAAAATGACAACACCAGCAGCGTCGTCATATAAAGCAACGACTTGAAATACCCTCAGAAAATGTATCGAAGAAAAAAAGAGACGAAAACGTCAGTTGAAGAAAAATTGAAGGGATTTATTTATGCAGGCACCTGCTAGACAAGAATAATATTAAAAAATATAAAAAAAAGGATAAGCGATTATGGCCAAAAAGAAATATCCCGGCAGTGCGAGACTCCCCTTCCCTACTCGTACGGTACCTGCTGTGGGGGAAATGATCGAAGTGTACGTCATTCCGGATGTGAAGAAAGCTGAAGTTCTTGAGGAGCTTTATCCGTTTATTCCTGTCCCTTCCCTGAATGAAGAGATGTATGATGTGCACGCAGATAAAAATTTCAAAGTGAAGGAGTTCTGTGTTACCAGAGAAGCGGGCATGAATTTCCTTGTCAGTCCCTATTATTTCGAGAGTGGTGGCACAGTCATTGACTGGATGCCGGTCGATATTGAAGACTAAATGAATTACGGAATAACTTTTCCGAGCCAGATTTCTCTCATCTCTTACAGACTTTTAACGAAATCAAAAGAAACAAGTGCCTTGCGTGATAAATGACATTTTTAGAAAGTTCTTAAGGAATTGGAATAAGAAAATCTATATCTCTGATCCTGATAGAAGAGCTATAATCAACATCAGAAAAATAATCTCTAAAAAAATCAATACACCAGCTTCCTATAACCATTATTTTATTAAGAATGCCAGCTTTTTGTATTCGTCTTAAAAATTCGAGACAAAGAGCGTAATTCTTTAACATTCCATGCTCTTTTTGAAAACAGTAGAGAGACATTAAATCATCTAGACCATCAATTGATGCAGGATCTTTTTCACATAATCAATAAATTGGGCTGTATATAATTCCCCTTTTATTCTTTCCAAATATCGGGATTGAACTTTCACTCCTGAATTTTCTATTTCTGGTATAAATCTTTCTGATATGTTTCTAAATTCAGACGATGCAAGGTATGTGTCTTCAAACTTTTCTGGTTGAAAAAACATCCTTATGAAAAGATACGATAGGGTTGAAAACATTTTTGGCCAGATAATATAGGAAAGGTTTATATCTTTATTGAAAAAACTGCTCCAATTACTGCGATCTATTGTGTAAAGACTCCTTTTTCCAATATTTCTTTTTTCCACAAGACCTGAACTATGAAGATCATTCAGCACTTTATAAACATTGCGCTGATTAAAAAAGATTTTCTGAGAGATTTGTAGAGAATTATCTCCTTCAGAAAACATCAGAAAAGCATTTATATCAGCTCGAACATTCACTCCAAAAAAGGATCGCATCTTTAATAAAAGATTGCATGGCTTTTCTAAATCAATCTTTTGAAGTCTTTTGCGCAGCTTAACTTCATCTCTTCTAAAACCCCATCTCAAAAAAACTGGATCAAATCTCCCGACTGTTGGAATGGACTTTAAATTTTTGGTCAGGAATAGAATTTGTACGTTCTCTTTTTTTTTCTTCTTGCAAAAATTAACAACTCTATCCCATTTCCTTTTCTTCTCATTTACAACAAGATATTCAGCCACTGCTCCCAGTATATTTGCTTCTAAGTCATCAAAGCATTTTAGAACATTTTTTAACCGGTCAATATTCAGTAAATTTCCATTTTCACTCAACCAGCTGATAACTTCATCAAAGAGCCTCTGGTCAAAACGGCCGAAGAGACATGTCACGCAGAGTAGAGATTCTGGATCAATTAAAAATTTGCTTTCTGATTCTAAATTCGAATAGATTCCCACTGAAGACCACTGCTTCCAGAGTATCTGAAGCATAGAATCCAGAAGATATCCTTTAAATTTTTTCACAGACATCTTTGAACCCCAATTTTGCTAATAACTCTTTTAAAATCAAACGGAAACCTTCTGAAACATCGTGAGTCATACTCCATAATGCAGCCTGCTCTAATTCCTTGTTTTTTGGTTCGAGTGCCAGTAAATCATCGACATGATGGCCACCTCTGTCAGCTGAGGCATACAATTTGAAATGGATTTGATCCAATCTGGAAATATAGTAGACACTGAGGGCTTTACTGTAACGCTTTTTTACTAAACGCTTTTCAAAATTTTTTGGCAGACCAAAACGAACAATAGAAGTAGGCCCCACATTAATCCACTTGTCAGGGAGGTTAAAATCCTTCTTCACTCTATCTGCAGCATCCATAAACCACTTTGGAAGCGCTGCCTCTTTAATATTCAACTTCCCTGACTTTTCTCTTTCAAAAATTCCCATTATATCAATATCTTTAGTGGTTCTCCTGATTTGGCCAAGCACATTGAGAGAAGCCCCACCGCATACTACTATGTTAATAGGGCCTTGTTTCATCGATTGAATCTGCTTCCCCAATGCAGTCAACAAATTTTCTATAGTTGCTTTATCTAACATAAGAAAAACCTTTTAGTGTTTTATACACTATTTATTAGTGTTTTGTCCACTATTTTTTTATAATATTTTATTCACTTAATATTCCTAATTACAAAGGTACCGGTTCTTATATTCGTCTCAGGAAAATCTAACACGAATAGCTATGATCCGAAAACTCAAACTCGAAATCCCCCTCCTGTTACCCCACATCCCCGACGAGTGCGACGGCTGCGTCGTCCGGCTGCAGGAAAACCTGTTAGCCCGTCGGGGCGTCAGCAAGGCCCACGTTATACGCGAGAATGGGACTGCTCGACTCTGCTTGCACTACGACCATGACCTGGTAAGCTTGGCCGAGGTTCGCCGCGCTGCCGAACAGGCAGGCGCCGAATTGACTGACCGTTACCGCCACGAATCGCTTCCTATTGACGGCATGGATTGCGCTGACTGTGCCCTGGTTATCGAACATAGCCTGCAGCGACTGGACGGGGTGTTGAGCGCCAGCGT
>CP070825.1:626877-634418 GCA_020344415.1 Candidatus Aminicenantota bacterium | reverse complement strand
CCAATGATCTTAGATCTTATTATTTTCATAGCTGCCAAGCTAGATGGTATAGAGCCCTCCAGCATAAATGATTGGTATGAAATGCCTTACGGCATAAAGAATATAGAAACGCAAAGAGGCAAGGCGATTTTTTATTACTGAAGAATGAAAAAACCAAACACTAGAAAATCTGTGCTCTTTCAAGAGCCTATTTCAATTAATGAAGAGGATATTTTCTCGACCCTGGTTGAGAAGAAAGGAACTTCTCTTTTTCTGGGGAAATACTCCATGAGAGAGGTTTTTGCAGTCTTGAAGAAAAGAAATTTTGTCAAGGATGCTAAGAAAAGGAAATTATGGCCTTTGGATTCAAATCTGGATTCCTCTGAATATCCTCTACAGAGATTTCAGATATTCTTGAAAAATGAAAAACCCGAGAGCGTTGTGGTTGATGTGAAAATCAAAGACGGAGCATTGCGTATCTCCGGCGAGTCTTCTTCAGAACTTCCTAGTCAAGAATATAATTTTTTACACCTGGAATGGCTCACACTTCAAAATCCATTAAAAAGCTTTTCTCCGGAGAGGTCTCCTCTTCCTGGTCAGAATCACCCTGGTCTCAATCTGGGGAAGAAAGTATTAGATGTCTTTATCTATTTGGCTCGGATCACCAGGAATGACGGACTTTTGGCATATCCTGCTTATTACCATAATGCGCTGTTGTTTTCTCGCTATTTTCATTTCATCAATCCCAAAAAACAGGGAGAGATTCAAGCAATAAGGAAGGAATTCCATGAAGTGGCATTTAAAGACCTTGCTTGGATCATCCACCTTAACTGTCTTAGAAGGGAAAATGGTGAAATTTATGAATGGGAGGCTGAAGAGCAAATTCATCCTCTGAGTAAGGGATTACGGAATTATTTTGACTCTAAGAAATATAAAGAAAAAGTGAAAGAGGCCCAGAGGCGGCTGAATTTTTCTATTGACTGGGATTGCTATAAAAAGAAGCTCAAAGAACAAAGCTCAATTTGATAAAAAACAAACATTTCTTTCCAGCTTATATCTTTGCTCTCCTGATTTTTATTTCTTCTTCATTACCTACGGGTCAAGTGCAAAAAGCTCGAACGTATCATTGGATTCTTGACATCCTCCTTTCGGATTTTTTCTTACATTCTTGCGTTTTTGGGCTCTTTGCCGCACTCTTGTGCTGGGGATTCTTCAAAGCAAGAGATTCCTCTACTCCATATATAAAAATCGGGCTCTTATCCATAATATACGGTCTATTTATAGAGCTTTATCAGCATATTCTCCCTTATCGTTCCCTCAGGCTTGATGATATAATCGCAAATACAGTCGGTGTAATTGCATTTTTGGTTCTGTTTAAAATATTCACGATAGTCCTAAAACACCGCCAAGGTGTAATAAGTTCATCGAAATAATTAAGTCAATGTCATTGCGAGCCCAAAGGGCGCGGCAATCCTCTGTCGCGAGCGTAGCGTGGCGATCTAAACCTTTTTATGAGATTGCTTCGCTTCGCTCGCAATGATAAAATGAATGTCATTTTGATTAGCCGAACCTTGGGATCCAAACAAGAAGAGGTATATGGGCCTTTTTTTACTTAATGATGTCATTCTGCCAGAGTTGATTCAGGAAGTCCTTCCAGGGGAGTATCAAGATTCCATCTTTCGTTCTTCTTGGGTACGGATCTTGAGAGACAAGGATATATCTGGATTTGTGTTCTTCCTTGAATGCCCTTAAACCCTTGAGATGTCTGTCTTTGGCTAGGGAGGACGATTTTATTTCAATTGCTACTTCGCCTCTCCCCAAAATCAAGTCCACTTCAAATTGAGAAGCTGTTCGCCAGTATTCAATAGGGTAATTGAGGTTTGAATATTTTGAATGAGCGATTACTTCCATAGTAATAAAATGCTCGAATGCGCGGCCGAAGAGCTCTGAGCCTTGTGTTATCTTTCCTCTTCGGGTTAGATGTGAAACGATTCCAACATCAAAAAAAATGAATTTTGGAGAGGAAATGAGACGCCTTTTGACTTTCTTGCGAAAGGCCGGGAGCCAGTTACCAAGCAATGTATCGACAAGGATTTGGAAATAGCATTTTACTGTTGGTGAGCTTACTCCGCACTCGCTGGCTATGTTATTAAAGTTAATGATCTCTCCGTTGGAAAAAGCTGCGACTTCAAGAAAACGGCTAAAAGCAGGGATATTCCTTGTTGCCGCCTCAGCAACTATTTCTTCTTTAAGGTAATCTCCTACGTAAGCCTCGAGCAATTTTTTAGCATTTTTTGAGAGATAATGGCGGGGCAGTAATCCATTATTAAGAGCTTTTATGAGAGAAAAATCAGGTATTTCAGGGGATACGAGAGGAAAGAGCTGGTATCTAATCGCTCTTCCTCCAAGCAATCTTCCTGAGCTGCGTCTGAGCTTTCGTGGGCTTGAGCCGCACAGGACAAAGCGCAATTTTTTGTTCTCGATCTGCCAATGAACTTCATCAAGAATTTCCGGTACCTTTTGTACTTCGTCTATGAGTATAGGAAATTGCTGGTTTTCACCAGTTAGTCCTAAAGCATCAACCTCCTGGCGAAGGAGAGAAGGATCGGAGATCAGACGGCGGTATTGGTCTGATAGTAAAAGGTCGTAATACATGGCCCTGGGGAAAAGGGCCTTTAGTAGCGTGCTTTTTCCTGTCTGGCGCGGACCCCATAAAAAACAGGATTCCTGTGAGGTTAAGCTCAGATCTAAAAGGCGCTCATACATGATAAATGTAGAATGTATTTTAAATTATCATGATAATTAAAGAAAGTATTTTAAATTATCATATATAATATAGGAATTTAAAAGCTTAATGTCAACATGAAATATGCTTTTGAAAGAGAAATGATATCAGAAGTCTATTTACTACTTTGCTTTCATTTCGATCAAAAAAGATAGGCCAATATTTTCCGTATATACTTTACTCTTTACTCTCAAATTTGATATAATTAGCCACTAAATAAGGAGAAAAGAGAGATGAAGAAAGGTATTCATCCTGCATACGAGGAAAGCACAGTAATTTGTGCCTGCGGCAACACATTCACCACGCGCTCCACTAAGAAAGAAATTCGAGTGGAAATCTGCTCCAAGTGCCATCCTTTTTTCACGGGCAAACAGAAGTTTATTGACAGCGCTGGCCGTGTAGAGAAATTCAGGAAAAAATATGGCGACCTCAAAAAATAGCTCAAATGTTACAAGAATTAGAGAATATCAAGGAAAAATACCGCCAACTCACTCTTTCTCTATCTGATCCCGCCCTTATTTCTGATCCCCAGAAAATCAAGAGAATCGCTAAAGAAAGAGTGGATTTAGAGCCTCTGGTCAAAAGATACGAGGATTACCAGAAAGTCCTGAAGGATATCGAGGAATCCCAAGAGATTCTGGAAGATCCCAATTCCGAGTCCGAGTTGAAGAAACTGGCCGAGACAGAGCTCGAGGAACTGCAGCAAAAAAAAGGAGAAATCGAAGAAGAGCTAAAAATTCTGCTTCTCCCCAAGGACCCGAATGACGAGAAAGATGTCTTTCTGGAAATCAGGGCTGGAGCTGGCGGAGATGAGGCTTCCCTCTTTGCTCAGGACCTGTTCCGGATGTACTCCCGTTTTGTTGAAAAGAAGCGCTGGAAAATAGAAGTCATGAATACAAGCTACTCTCCAATTGGCGGGTTTAAAGAAATTATAGTTAACATCCGTGGAGATAAAGTCTATTCATTGCTCAAGTATGAGAGCGGAGTTCACCGAGTCCAGCGAGTACCCCAAACTGAAACAAGCGGTCGAATACACACATCTACAGTGACAGTCGCTGTCTTACCTGAAGCAGATGAGATAGATGTCAAATTAGACCCGAAGGACTTAAAGATTGAGGCGTTTGGGGCTTCTGGCCCTGGCGGTCAGAACGTGAATCGCAATTACACAGCCATTCGCGTCACTCATGAAGCATCCGGATTTGTTGTTAATTGCCAGGATGAAAAATCCCAGCACCGCAATAAAGAAAAAGCCTTGCGGATTTTACGTTCACGCCTACTGGATAGTGCCCAAAGAGAACAAGATGCACAGATCGCCCAGGATAGGAAATCGCAGGTGGGCACAGGTGAGAGGAGTGAGAAGATAAGAACTTATAATTTTCCTCAATCCAGGGTTACAGACCACCGTTTGAATTTAACACTTCATAAGCTTGAAAGCATTCTCGATGGCGGATTGGAAGAGGTCATCGATGGCTTGATTCTTCATTCTCAGGAGCGACAGATAGAGACTAGAGCCAATTCCACTTGATGAACAGAGTTTTCATTGATTACCATCCAAGAATTATTCGTTAAAGGAAAATCCCTCCTAAAAGATTTTCCCCAGCCTGCTTTAGAAGCGAAGATTCTGCTCCTTAAATGCTGTTCGATCGAGGCGGAAGAGTTTCTTTTATCTCCGGAAAGGAAGCTCACGAGAAAGGAGGAGCGAGATTTTTATAAATTAGCTTCTAAGCGCCTGGCTGGATTTCCTCTTGCTTACTTGACAGGAACAAAGGAGTTTTGGTCGATCCTGTTCAGAGTTTCCCCTGGTGTTTTAGTTCCCAGACCAGAAACAGAATTGGTAGTTGAGAAAGTTCTTGAATTGATATCTCTGGATGAACCTGTGGATTTGATGAATCAAATCCCTACAAAAAATAACACTCTTGGGCATGAGACAATTACAAGAAGTAAAGTTCCTGTGTCGAAGAGCATCGCAAAAAATAATACTCCTGCGCTAGAGGCCATCGCAAGAAATAACACTCTAGGGCATGAGACAATCACAAAACATAATGCTCCTACTCAAGAGACAGCAGCAAAGAATAAAGCTCCTGTGCATGAGACCATCGTGGATATAGGAACTGGCTGTGGCAATATAGCTATTTCGCTGGCAAAGGAGTTACCTCAGGTCCGCATTTTTGCCACTGATAATTCCAGAAAAGCCCTGGCAGTTGCGCGGCTGAATTCTTCGCTGCTCGAGATAGATAATATTACTTTTGCAGGCGGAAGTTTATTTTCTCCATTGCGAAGGCTCAAGTTGGAAAAGAAATGCAGCTTTATTGTCTCGAATCCTCCTTATGTTTCAGAAAAGGAATGGTCGGAACTCGCAGAGGAGATAAGAAATCATGAGCCAAAAAAAGCTCTGGTAGCAGGGGAGACCGGGCTCGAGATAATAGAAGATTTAATCAAAGGTTCTCGGCGCTTTATAAAGCCTGGGGGCTATCTTGTCTTCGAAATCGGACAAGGACAGAAGAGGAGAGTCCTTTCACTTTTTAACTCGAGTTGGAGTGGGGCTCGCTGCTTTAGTGATCTCAATGGAATTCCAAGAGTCGTAGTCGCCCGCAGGATTTAAAACCCCTACATTCCTGTCATTGCGAGCCCAAAGGGCGCTGCAATCCTCTGTCACGAGCGAAACGTGGTGATCCTTTGTCGCGAGCGTAGCGTGGCGATCTAAACCTTTCTCTATGAGATTGCTTCGTCATTCCATTCCTCGCAATGACAATAGTGAGGGATCTCGTCCATTCCTCGCAATGACGTGCGCACATCATTGCCGCAATGACAAGGTGGGCTTGATAAATCAAGCTCGCATGTTTATTTATACAATCAAAAAAAGCCGCTGGGTTTGATAAATTAGACCCCTACGCTTTAGATTAATCCATCTACCGAACCTTACAGGGGGGGTGTCGAATCAGTCGCTTTTTTACACTCCATTGTCACTTTTACTCACCTTTATAGGTGAGAAAAGAGGAATAAAAATGACCCACTGATTCGTCTTTAAAGGCGATTGAATTAATTTCTTGTGTTTGCGAATATAATCGAGGCAGCGTCCTACAACTGCGTCTTACGAACATGATGATTGAAATAATGGTATCATCACTGCCTGCCTTGACAGTATCTTAGGGTGGATATAAGATATGAATTCCGACAAGGAGAGGAAAAATGGTATCAAACAATGAGGGCAAAAAAGAGACTGCTTCCGTCGTCCAGGATGTCGAAGTCCAAATAGAAGAGTTTATTAAAAAGAAAAAAGAAGAAATAGAGAAAGGACTTGATGAAACGATTGAGTCAGCAAAAGAGGAAGCAAAAAAGAAAACCGGAGAGATAGAGAACGAGTTTGATAAAGAGAAAGAGACCCTGACCAGCTATCGGAACACGATGGCTGATTATGAGGAAAAGAGGAATGATCTAGAAAATCAGATCAAGGAACATCTCAAAAGAGCTGTCGAAGTACAGAAAGAGATAGAACGGCTAGCGGGAACGACTCTGGAAGAACTCAAGAGAGTAGATGGGTTTAGCCAGAAGCTTGATGAACTCCACAAAGAGGTTGAAGAAAAAGCAGGTTTTTTAAAGAAAGATCTCGAAGATAGATTTGGGATTGTAGCTGATGTTCTAGAGGGCTATGAACATGAAAGCATCATCGGTGATTTGGAGCAGGAATTAACAAAGCTAAAAAAAATAAGGGATCTATTGGGAGAATCAGAATCGGAGGAGCCTGAAGCCGAGGAAGAAGAGCAAGGTAATATATCGGTAGAAGAACTCCCTCCTCCTGAGACAACTGAGAAGAGCATATACGATGTTGAAGTGAAGGATGTCAGGGATGAAATGGAAAGATTGATCACTGATATAGAGGATGCGGAAACAGCAAAAGAGGCACCTCCTCCAGAGGAAGAGCCGGAAGTGTCTGATCAAGAGGGTGCGGCCGCTATACAAGATGTGCTCGATATTCGGGAGAAGTACCGCAAGTCTGAATCATTTGAGGAGGAGGGTGAAGTTATCTATTTCCAGAAAGATGATAAGATCATACTGGATGGGGAAAATGTTATTTCAGCATTGACGAATTGTATAGAGGAGATAAAGAAGCTTTACTTCAAGATCCAGGAGGACGAATCTCCCAAGCATCAGTTTGTTGTGAAGCAGGATATCATAAGGCTGCAAGAGATGCTCAGGAAGAATATGTTTAAATGTATCGAATTGTGTAATAAAGAAAACAGCTCCCTTCCTAAATATACCGAAGAGATTTTAAACAGTGACGTCCTCAACGATATCCTTGAAAGGGCGAGCACGATGAATTGGAGCGACCAGGGTGATTTTAATACATTCGTTGACTATGTAGAGGATCTGAGGAACAATTATTACGCTCGCATAACACCAATAGAGGAGTACTTAAACTCTATTGCCGAAGAGTTAGGCGTGAAGTAGGATTGACACGATATCCGTCCTATATCAATCAAAGGTAGGCTTGATGAATCGAGCCCCTACATTCCTGTCATTGCGAGCGAAGCGTGGCAATCCCCAGGAAAAGAAGCATGAGATTGCTTCAATCCTTCGGCTTTCGCAATGACAGCTAGGGTGTCATTGCGAGCCCAAAGGGCGCGGCAATCCTCTGCCTGTTCCGAGCAAAGTGAGGAATCTCGTCCATTCCTCGCAATGACGATAAAGGGGGGATAAGCCGATTTGCTATTGAGTGAGTCGGGATTTCTCTTTTTTGATTAAAGTAGTCAAGAAGTTTCCCAAAATATCTTTGTCT
>CP070825.1:623106-626777 GCA_020344415.1 Candidatus Aminicenantota bacterium | reverse complement strand
GGAAGGCTAAATCTTCAATGCCGCTCCGACATTACGCTGCTCCTTTTATTCCCATTTTTGCCTCATCACCTTAGGATAAAGCTAATTTATTAAACAATCTGTGGTCGCTGAGCTTTTCAAACGTTATTGTTTATCAAAACGAAGATTCCTGACCCGGCTCCCGGTCAATAAGAATCCTGTGAGCTTCTTTTCTTTATCCCGGGTAAACTGGACTTGTGAAAAAAACCATTGTTCCCCTACAAATTGGTCCATATCAGTTGGATTGAGCTTTATATCGTCATGCCTTCTATGTTGGGCGACTAGCTGCTCATCTTGAACGACAATCGTATAAGTTGTGCCGAGCTCCTCGCTGTAATAATCACCAGCGAATTCTGCGAGTTGTTTTGGATTCAGAGTTGGTGGCTCGATCCTCTGCGCTGGAATATCTTCCTCCCCTTGATGGAGAATAAATCTTGAAGCTTTTTCTGACTCGGTTCTCTGAAAGGTGATATGAGCATCTATCTCTTTAACAAAGAATTTCGTTTCTGATTCAGGAATCAATTCAACCTTGACTTCATCACCTGCCTTGGCCACTAAACGGTTTCTTTCTCTTGCAATGGTTACAACTGGACCCGCTTTTAGCTTATATTTGCCTGTATACGAGTCAAGAACTTTTCGGTCAACTTTAACTGTCTTTTCGCCCTCCTTTTCCTCTTCTTTTATCTGGTCAGCGAGGTAAACCTCAGCGACCTGTCTTGCCAGGCTGGAAGGATTGAAGTTCGCCAGGTTGCTCAGCACTACAACTCCAAATTTTTGTTCAGGGAAATGCATGACGTTGCTTCGGTATCCAGCATCAGCTCCGCCGTGTCCAACGGTCCTAAGTCCTTTGTGCTCACCGATGATTAAGCCAAACGCATAGCTGATTTCTTTCCCGTTATTGAGAACACCCTGCTTATGCACCTGTTCAATGATAGCACTGCCGCCCACTCGTTTTTCTTCGAAATTCAATAACCACTTCGCAAGGTCCTCTGCTGTTGTGAAAAGGCTGGTTGCGCCGACATTGGCATAACTCAGAACCCTCTTTTTAAATCCCTTGTCATTGTCTTTAGCATAAGAATAGGCTCTGTTTTTTACGATCCTTTCATGGTCATCGTAAAACTGAGTGTTTGACATGCCAAGCGGCTTGAATATGTTCTTCTCGGTCCATTCACGAAAGGATTGACCCGTTACTCTTGCGACAATTTCAGCCATTAGCGTGAAGCCTGTGTTACAATAAAGATATTCAGCACCAGGTTCGAAGTTTAAATCTCTCTGATGCTTGACCATTTTCAGGATATGCTCTTTTGTTATCACATCATCGAGCCTCCACCCTGCCATTGCCAGGAGCTCCCATTGGTCGCGTATTCCGCTGATATGATGAATAAGATGTCGAATAGTGACTGTCTTTCCGAAATCAGGTATCTCTGGAAGGTGTTTATGGATGTCGTCATCCAACGACAGCTTTCCTTGATCAGCCAGCATCGTAATGGCAAAAGCTGTGAACTGCTTGGATACTGAAGCGACATGGAAAACGGTCGATGGGGTGATAGGGATGCTGTATTCAAGTTGAGCGCTCCCATAGCCCGCTTTATAGATGACCGAACCATCCTTGATAACTGCTAGCGAAGCGCCAGGTGAATCCGGTTTATCCCATTCAGAAAATAGCTTGTCTGTTTTTTCAGATAAAGGATCGTCTCCTGTCTGCTCAACTGGTTTGCATGTGATTGTTGTCCACAATAAAGTGAGAAGCAAAAGAGAATAAATTATGCACAGACTTTTTTTCATGGATACCTCCTCTTGGCTAATGATAAAAATACTTCTTTTTGCTAAACAAAACTAATGAAAGAGCTATTTTTACATTACTATCTTAAAATTTCAATTTATTTCAGGTTTTTTATATTTTGTTTTTCAGGTAAGATTAACTTTTGATTAAGAGGGGAAGTTTTCGCATAGAAATTGACAGGGATTTTACTCTATGATAAAAGCGGTAGATAGGATTGCACGATCATAGCTATAAAAAATATTGGTTTATTAATCTGGATTATTCAGATTAAGAAGGAGGAATCATGAAAAATCTAAGTAACATATCCGTATGGCATAAACGGATAATATTCGGATATGCCATTATTCTGTGCTTATTATTTGTTGTTTCAGGATGTAAAAAAGGTCCTAAGGAAGAGGAAATGGCAGCTCAGAAAATAGAACCACCTATTGCAGAAATTATCCCCAAAGAACTGACGATCTACGAGGACACGCGAGTGGATAATTACTATTGGCTGAACCAACGAGAAAATCCAAAAGTTATTGAGTACCTCGAGGCAGAGAACGCTTATAAGGATGCCGTCATGAAGCATACGGAGCCTCTCCAGGAGAAGCTTTTTAATGAAATCATAGGCAGAATCAAACAGACAGATATTTCTGTCCCTTACAAAGACAACGGCTACTACTACTACACTCGTTATGAAGAAGGGGGCGAATATCCGATTTACTGCAGAAAAAAAAGAAGCCTAGAGTCAGAAGAGGAAATATTGTTGAATGTCAATGAGATGGCTAAAGGATACGATTACTATAGCGTTGCGGGTCACTCGGTGAGTACCAACAATAAGCTCATAGCTTTTGGCGTGGACACGGTCAGCCGGAGAAAGTACACGGTCTATTTTAAGGATTTGACCACCGGAGAATTGCTCCCCGATAAAATCCCTGTGACGTCAGGTAGAGCGACCTGGGCCAATGATAATAAAACTGTTTTTTATGCGGCTAAAGATGAAACCACACTTCGCTCATACAAGATTATGAGACATGTGCTGGGGACAGATGTTTCTCAAGATGAAAAAATTTATGAGGAAAAAGACATCACGTTCGGCACCTATGTTGGGAAAACCAAATCGAAGAAATACATAATCATCGCTTCCTCCCATACACTTTCTGACGAATACCGTTTCCTGGATGCCAATCAACCTATGGGCCAATTCAAGGTCATTCAACCAAGAGAAAGAGGTTTAGAGTACAGCGTGGATCATTACAAGGATAAGTTTTATATCCGGACCAATTACAAAGCCAAGAATTTTAGGCTCATGGAAACACCTGTAAGCAAAACCACGAAAGAAAACTGGAAGGTAGTCATTCCTCATCGTGATGATGTATTGCTGGGGGGATTTGAAATTTTCAAGGATTTCCTTGTTGTCAGCGAGCGAATAAAGGGGCTGCCAAACATCAGGATGATAAAATGGGAAGACAAATCCGAACATTATCTTGATTTCGGAGAAGAAACATACTCTGCATATATCTCTATAAATCCTGAATTCGATACAGACCTGCTTCGCTATAGCTACACCTCGTTTACTACCCCAAATTCTGTCTTCGATTACAATATGAACAACAGAGAGAAAAAGCTTCTTAAACAGCAAGAGGTTCTTGGTGATTTTGATTCCAATAATTATCATGCAGAGAGACATAACGCTACAGCCAGAGATGGCACAAAAGTCCCAATATCTTTGGTTTACAGGAAAGGGCTGGAAAAGAATGGCGATAATCCTCTCCTTCTTTACGGATACGGTTCTTATGGCGCCACAATGAGTGCGAGTTTCAGTTCTGTGCGGTTAAGTCTCCTGGACCGCGGCTTTGTTTTTGCCATGGCCCATATCCGTGGAGGC
>CP070825.1:608289-623006 GCA_020344415.1 Candidatus Aminicenantota bacterium | reverse complement strand
CTTGATTCATTAATATGTAGCGTTCATTAATATGTAAGGGTTTGATTCATCAAGCCCACATTGTCATTACAAGGAATGCAAGAGATTCCTCGCGTTGCTCGGAACAGGCTGCGCAATCTCATACAACAGGATGTCATTGCGAGAGACCGAAGGGAACGCAGCAGTCTCATACAACAGGATGTCATTGCGAGAGACCGAAGGGAACGCAGCAATCTCATACAACAGGATGTCATTGCGAGAGACCGAAGGGAACGCAGCAATCTCATCCTTTCTACTTTAGGATTGCCACGCTTCACTCGCAATGACGGAAATGTAGGGGTTTGATTCATCAAGCCCACCCTTTACAATTCAGGAAATATCTTCTTGAGAATAGATAGCGATTCAGGGAAGAGTTCATTGAGTGTGACATATCTCCATTCAGCGTACTGAATGCGCCACTGGCCTTCTTCTTTTCTCAATTTTGCACTAATACGGTAGTTATCCAGCGAGACCCTGATCAATTTTCGAAACACTTTTGCCGCTCCTGAGGAAAAGGCCACTTCAGTCTGAACAGATGCTTCAGGAAGGTTAATCCCATCAATGCGGGTGCTCAATACATTTACGGCAATTCCCCTGTATTGATTGAAGTATCCCTTCGCCATATCCTCAGTTTCAACTTTTCCCCGGCCTTCAAAATCAACATAATCCTCTGTGAGTAACAGCATTAAACTGAGGATATCCTTTTTTTCAGCAAAAGTTCCGATACTTTTAACTCGCTCTTGTATTAGGTCTTCATCTGTTTTCTCTTTTTTCCCGCAAAAGCTTAAAAAGAAAATTAGGAGAAATATAAAAAATAGGCAGAGACTTTTTAGGAAGGGCTTTTTCATTCTATTTTTCTCCCCATTATACCTATAAAAAAAGAGACTGGCTACTTTTTCCTTTTGTCATTGCGGGGACTGCAAGAGATTCCTTGCGTTGCTCGGAACAGGCTGCGCAATCTCATACAACAGGATGTCATTGCGAGGAATGGAATGACGAAGCAATCCGCCGTTGCGAGTGAAACGAAGCAATCTCATGTTTATAGCTACGTATCATGATATCACCACGCTGCGCCCGCGATGATATTCTGCAGTGCAAATAGGATTTTCCTTATCAAAATTGACTTCACGGATTCTGGATAAGGGTTTTATTCGACCTGTTGTGTTAGTGGCTTCAGCCTTATCTGGAATGATGGTGATAATCCGAAATATGATTTGATTAAACTTAAGTCTTTTCTTTTTTCGTCATTGTTCGATGACGATTTCGAGGGGATTTAAAAGCGTTTTATAGCTTGCCTCCAGACGCGTTCGGAAAGGCTCCAGCGAAAACTTCAAAGCTTTTGGCAGACCATCCTGCCAGGGCAGGCGGAAGCGGTCGGACTCCAGGGCTTCTATCTCAGCTTTGAGCTGCTTCTGCCAAGATTCTTGGGCTCCGGAAATATCACTCTCTGTCAACTTTTCATATTGATTCTGCAGCATGGGAAGAATCTGCCGATGTAGCCGCTTAACCATAAAGTCCATGCGGTCTTCCTGCGTCTCTTGGCGTCTTCTTCTATAAATTATACTCCTTCCCTCCCCCTCATCACTCACAAGTTGGAAGGGAGGGCCGTCTGCTGGTGATTTACCAAGCCAAGAAAAGTAGGACACAACATATATGAAATAATATTCTCCCAAACCCATTTCCGTATCCAGAAGTGCCTGATTTCGGCTTCTATAGAATTCTGCTATTTGCGAGACTAACCGAAATCCTGTCTTAATCTTTGTCAATGTGCTTGGGGCCGGTCCTTCTCTGAATTCTTCTTCACGTCTGTCGTAGGAGAGTATGTTCATTGAATCTTCCAATTCCGCTCCGGCAGGAGCCATAGCTCTCCGTACGAACAGGAAGGCCTCTAATCGGTCTCGCTTGATAATCCCTTCCGGATCAGGGCAAAATTCCTCAACTCTTCCATAACGTTCTGTTATCGTGTCCATAAGGGTTTCTGTTTCCTTGAATCCTTGTACGATGTTTCTGACAAAGAAAAAGCCACTCACCCCCAGGATAATAGCTAAAATGATGGCTACTCCGCAGCCTATACCGCAGCCAATTAGCCATTTCGAAGCGGTGGATCTACCTGAACGTTCATTTTGAGTTGCCAAGGATTTCCTCCAATTATGTCAGGTTCATATTAAATCTATATCTTATTAAAACAAAAATACAATAGAATTTAAAGATAATGCAAATTTTTTGTTAATTTGATGAATCAAACCCTTACAGAGAGAAATATTATTCATCTTTGTTTAAAAATTTTTTCCTTATTTCTTTGAAATGCTCAATCTGTAAGATTTTTCTCTTGCCTCAAATCTTCTAAGGACATCCAGCTGGCTATCATCCCATTCTTCATCTTTTATTATTCTCAAGAGGGCATGGATATCGAGCTCTGAGACTTCATCTAATCTGTCAATTTGTTTTAGGGCCTCAATCAGTTCTTCCCTCTCTTTTGTATTCTTACCAGGAAGTTTAATGTATTCCTGTTCTTTAACCGATATCTTATTCTCTGTACCAAAAACGACTTCGACCTTCTCTTTTTCGCAAAATACTATTAACGCTTGCTTTAACTTTTCCAACTTCTCTTCAGCTTCCATCTTATGTTCATCCAGCTTTTTTTTTGTCTCCACATACTCATCAACCAGCTTTAAGCCTGGGTCCTTGAGATACTCATTCTCAGGCTTTTCTTCAAGCTGAGTCAGGTGTTTCCACTCCGGACAAATCTCCTTATACAGACACCAATCACACAGTCTGGATACATGAGCAGGATACTCCTTAGTCGATTCAATCTCCTTGATCTTTGATAGGATTTCCGCCTTTAGGTTTTCAAGTTGCTCTTCTGTCCTAAAGGAATCCATTTCCTTGTCAAATGCCAAAAAGTGCCATACAAGTCTCACCTTTTTGAAGTCTTTAAATTGGCTCCTGACCCATAAAGAGTACATGGCTAACTGGCGGTCATTATCTAGATCTTCTTGGTTTGGGAGCGAAGAGCTGGTTTTATAGTCATGCACTTCGTAAAGCCCTTCTCCCATATCCATAAGTCTATCAATTCTGATGTGGAATCTGTATGTTGCCTCTTCATCTAAGGACATTTGGTTTTTTGTTTCCAGGCCAAGGATTTTGCCATGGTCGAATGGCGTGTACCTTTCATAATAATCTTTAAGGTACCTCTCCCCCATTTTCCTGTAGTTTTCCTGTGTGTAATCCTTGTTGACAATAATAATTGAATCCTTCCATTCCTCCTTCCATCGCTCGTTGAAATATGCCAATAATTCCTCCACTGACATCAATTTCTCATATTTCTTATCCCTGTAAAGCTTTTCAAGGGCTTCATGAGCTCTTGATCCGAGAAAAGTCTCAACTGTATCCTCTACTTCAACTTTTATTCTGTCGATATAGGCATATTTATACCGTAATCGACAGGTCTCGTAAGAGTCTATTCTTGAATGACTGAATGACGGCATTTTTGATTCTCCTGCTATATATTATGAATAATTTTATACGATAATTGAAATTTCTCCAACCAAAATTAATCAAGGAGGAACGAAAAGACGTTGAAATTTAAGATTGTTCTCTAACTGATTAACCTGAATCATTCATAAAATTCGCAGTGAATAACTACGTCATCACGAGCGATCGGAGAGAGTGTGGTGATCCTCTGTCACGAGCAAAGCGTGGTGATCTCATCGTTACTCGCTAAAAGGATGAGATTGCCACGTCGCTTCGTTTCTCGCAACGAAGTCTGCCCCAACCTCGACTCTTGAATAATCCAGGCTAAATAAGATGAGTATTTCTTTTCTCAAATATGTCCATGTGGCTGTCAAGCTTTATGAGAAAGATTGTAAACAGGCTTTACAAAAAATTAGAAGTTATTGCCTTTTTCCCACGGGGCTGCTCAAGGTAACTTAATGAAAAAAAAGAAATTGCCTGAATATTTGAATGTGGCATAAAAAATGCTGCTATACCGTTTTGATTTAACTAAATCCCCTTAGGAGTGACAGACAAAGAAAAAAATGAAAAAAGTGGGATCATATAATGGAATTCAATATTTCTGTATAGAGAATATATGTTTCCAACTCAAGCATAGGAGCCGAATATAATGAAACAAAAACGTATGAAGAGAAGGGATTTTATCGGTAAGGCTGCATTCGGGTTTTTATCAGCGGGCATCTCTATTCCGATAGCCAGAGCAAACCTTACAGATAAAAATCAATCTTATAAGATTATATACCGAACTCTTGGAAGGACTCGATTGAGAATTCCAATCGTAAGCTTTGGAGTGATGAATTCGGACAGCCCTGACCTGATCAATAAAGCCCTGGATATAGGAATCAATCATCTGGATACTGCCCATTTATATTTGAGAGGCAACAGTGAAAGGGCCATAGGAGAAGTCCTGCATGCTAGAGGTAGCAGAGATAAAGTCTATTTAGCAACTAAGATGCGTTTCGCCAGAGACCGCGAAAGAAACATATTTTCACTTCGAGGAAATGAGCGTGAGCCGGCTGCGACTGAAGAGAACTTATTCAGACAGCTTGAGACAAGCCTTAAGAGATTACGGACAGACTATATAGACATTCTGTATCTCCACAGTTGTTATAGTCCTCAGATGGCGGTTTATGAGCCGTTGATGAATGCGCTGGTTAAAGTGAAAAAGCAGGGAAAGGCTAGGTTTATAGGAATTTCCACCCACAAAGATGAAGCGAATGTCATTCTTGCTGCTGTCAAAGCCAACGTCTATGATGTGGTACTCACAGCATATAACTTTGTACAAAAAAATAGAGAGGAATTAAGAAAGGCTATCCAGTATGCCGCAGACAAAGGTGTTGGAGTTGTTGCCATGAAAACTCAGGGTGGAAGACAATTGCAGGAAGAAGGTAAAGTGGAAATCAACCATGAGGCGGCTTTGAAGTGGGTTCTGAGTGATGAAAACGTGTGCACGACTATCCCTGGAATGACTACTTTTAGTCAGTTAGAACAGAACTTCAAAACTATGAGCAATCTTACATTATCTGAAGCTGAACAAAAGGAACTTCAGTTTGCATCGAAGCAAAAAGGCATCCTCTACTGTCAATATTGCCGTAATTGTATCGCTACTTGTCCAAAAAGCGTTGAAATTCCTACCCTTATGAGGTCCTATATGTATATGGAAGGATATGGAAATCTAATTCAAGCACAATTGACTACAGCAGAACTGCCAAAAAATCAGGGATTAAATGTTTGTCTTGAATGTTCCTCGTGCACGGCAATCTGCCCGAATGGAATAAGCATAAACTCACGACTGAGATATCTCATAGCAGAGAAAATGTATCTTGTTTAACATTTTATCTAAACACAGTCATCATAGTCACTTTTCATTTATAACCATGACCCCGATTTTCTCGAATGCACGAAAGTAGAGCAAAAGCGTTTCTGCAGGAACAGGCGTATAGTCTGCAGCGATTGCATTACAGATATCGAGGATGGACCTTTGACCATCCGCATAATAAGCAGGTGCATCAATCAGACTGACTATCCTCAAATCATCTGTCCCCTCCAATCTCAATGCTATCATGGCTTGATTAAGCCCTGCCATAAGCAATTTGAAATCGAATGTTTTATCCTTGACAATTTCTTTTGCAACGAAGGTCATACCCAGCAGATGTTTGTCTTTTTTGCGCTGCGGGATAAGTCGAGAAGCTTTTCTTTCAGCTGCGTTGAGTTCAAATTTTTTCTTTTTGATCTGGAGTTTCTTTGTTTTTAGATCTGCAAGCTCATCTAAATTCTTGATAGAACCTCTTTCATCATTAATCAACATTTTGGCTGTTTTCTGGATTGATTCCCGCGTAGATTTTTTTGTTTTTGCAAAAACCAAGTTGGATTCAATGGCTTTCCTTTCTCTGTTATAAACGTGTCTAATGATGTTTTGGGCCAGTTTCCACCTCTCTAGGAAGTTCTCCTTGGTAGTACACCTGATTAGGTCAGCGGCGCGGATTTCGCTCTTGCTGATTCTCTTTTTACCATAAATGAGAGAGAGTTGAGCAAGATCTTCTGCGTTCTCATCCTCTGCATAAGCGATCATGACTGATGCTGCTAGCCCTGAAAAAACCGAGCGGTGGAGCCGCGTTGGATCAACTTTATCGGGAGTGTCATGGCTGGTGTGATAGTTATAATCAGGCCATCCAAAAGCATGCGTTCCGGGAATATTGAGGTTATTAAATACCTCATGGTCAGTGCCGAACGAGAAGGGAAACATCCTCCCCTGCAGCCTGTTTCTGGTGCCATTGATGGATATTATGTGAAAATCCTTATGAACGGGGTATCGTTCGTCGTTGTATCTATTCATAAAGTCAAGGATAGATTCCATGATGGCATTGAGAAAAGAAGGAACCGAGTCTGGTGTATAGGAAAAAGAAAATACAGCATTTGTCTTTACTGAATCTGGGCCAGGCATATCAAAATTCAAGTTTGCTATTCGCTGGACAGGATCGCTCAGGTGCTTTGAAAACCAAGCATAAGTCCCAGAATACTCAGGCACCCATAAGAAGCGAATGGTCCTTAAAGGGGACGGAATCTGGCGGGAATCAATGAGATGGTTGAGTGTTCGAGCCATTTCGAGAATCGCGGCACTTCCTGAGGCATTGTCCGTGGATCCGGGTTTGTAATGACATAGGTGGGCCGTGACAATAATCTCTTCGTTTGGATATTTCGATCCAGGAATGACACCGCTGACTACATCAAGGCTTCCAGGTTCGATCTCAGCATCCACAATGGCTCGCACGCACACAGGTTTATCAATGCGGCTTCCTGGAGGGGGAGAATCCATTGAAAAAGCCTCAATGAAAGACGGTTTCTTGGCGGCAAAGGCTTCTATCAGGGATTTTAATTCCTGCGCTCTTCTCTCTGAGATCATGAAAGCGAAACTACCCGACTTCTCCTCGCTCGGGACAGGAAGCCTCGCCCAACCCACATGATCGGGAAAGTCCCCTGGCAATCGATTCTTGAGGTCGATAACAGAGGGAACCGACCAATAGGAGATTATACCCAGAGCTTCTTTCTGGTATACGGCTCGTTCGACTATCATTTCAGGGTGGCTCGATGTCAGAACAACCTTGCCTTTGACGTCTGTTCCATACTCCTCGTCTCGCATTCCGCTTCCAATGTCTACTATTTCTGCCTCGGCATTGGCAGATACGCTGTTCGCGCAAACAGACATGGGGAGTTCTGCGTAGGAAGTTAGTTTCAGTTTATATGGGGATGTCAACCATAGTTCTGCTCTCCTAACTGTCCACATGCTTCTCGTTTCATTTTCAAAATATTTGACAGTCTTGCCCGATGGATAGCTTTCTATAGTGACCTTTTCTAAGCCGGATTCTTTAGCCCTGTTAGCAACCCATTCCGCAGCCTCCCGATATCCTGAGGTTACCTGCGCTCTATCCCATAGAGATATTTGGCGGACATAATCATGAGCTAAATCACCTGAGCTATTATGGATAAGCTTGATGGTGGCATCGTCTGTCAGCAAGAGCCCTGTTCGTTCACTTGGATGTCCAAGAGGTTTTTGGGGAGTTTCGGATTGAAATCCTAGAGAAGCCTGGAGGAAAACCAGAAAAAAACATGAGACACAAAAAAGAGTCCTTGAATTCATAGAAACCTCCTCTGGATGATTCATTTAGAAAATGCTTTAGGTTTATATTTCAGCAATGAATGATTGTCAAGTGGTGAAAAAATGGTGAAAAAATGAAATTACAATGATACCGATGTTTCTATCGTCAATTTTGCGAGAGGTAGGTGGAGAGAAAAAAACTATTAGTCTTATTTCTTAGAAGGCGCTCAATTCTGAACGGAGGACAGGCTCTTGTTTAACAACATGACTGCGTCCTACAACTGCAAAAACTCTTTCCCCCTTTTTCAGTTCTTTTATAAGAGTCTTTATCATATGATGATCGCGATATTCATTTAATTTTCGGTGGATACGCGGCAAGAAGTTTTCCGGGTTGTTTGAATAAAAATAAAAAGCGGGAATCGACTGCCAGCTTTCTAGTTCTGGAAATACCTTATATACGGTACTTTCAAACTCATGGAAAGTATTTGGGTTGCCTTCATAACGCCTAAATCTTATCAATTCATCTAAAATATTTCTTGCGTAATTTACATCTTTGATATCTTTCTTTAAATTCCGATTGACGACCGCCTGACGCAAAATATAATAAAGCTTAACTCTTTCGGGTGTAAAAAAATGACTAAGGTAAAATATTTCTCTTGACCGTGGAGGGTCAATACATTTAATCGGAATCCCATTGCGCGCTGCTAAAAACCGGACCAATCCTCCCTCACCGTATTGCCTGATCGCTCTCTTGCGGGAGTCTTCTAACGGCCAGATGCAACCCTCGCATAATACCTTTGTAGGCCTAAACCTCCTCCATCTCTTTTCAATATCAACAAATTGAGGATCTCTGGGATCTACTGAATGAATTGATCCATAATAAACAAGGCTGCCCTTTTCTGTCACGAGTTCCAGAATATAAGTTTCCCTTGCTGAATTTTTCTTATATTCTTCCCAGGTTAATAGGCCATCATACTTACGGTATGAACAAGAACCTAATAAGATCAGAATGAACCATAATGCTAATAAAAATTTGGGCTCTTTTGGGTACTGCTTTCTTAGATCTTTCTTCAATACAGATCACCCTCCTTCCCAAATTATTTTTTTTTGTTTATTTCTATCTCCTTAATACTAATTTTCATTCTACCCACTATGAAAAAAAGCATTTTTTATGCCAAAATCAAATTTTGCAAACTAAAGAGGAATAACTTATTGTTTATAAAGAAATTAACTTGAGTTATGAATATGGAAGAAAAATACGGCTTTTTGGATAGGTAAAACTTTTTTGCTATCTATCTATCAAAGCTTTTTACACTCTTGATAGTTCCCTGAAGCCTCTTCTTCATCTTCTTAGACAAAGAATTGCGCCTGGGTTTCGCAAGAATATCCTCTACTTTTTCGGCTGAACGTTCATCCATGCTTTTCCCGCCTTTTTCTAACCAGGAATTATACGTTTCTCTTTCAAAAAGCTCTGGATACCAGCGTTCACGGTAATGCTTGAGGGTGTGTTCGGTATTTAAGTATTGGCCATTAGGGCCAACTTCAGCAATAATAGTCCTGCCCAAGGTTTCGCCGCTCACATCGAATTTCCTGCCAAAGCCTTTGATCCAGTTCACAATCTCATCACATATAACCAGTTGAGAAAAAGAAAAGGTTAGCCCGGATTCAAGATATCCAAGATCATGAATGAGATTGCCTCCTGCGAGCGTTTCGGCCATAAGGCTCAATGCGGCTTCTGCGCCTGCCTGTTGGTCAACAGTTTTTGATTCAGAGGCGCCCCCCAGCGAAAACATGGGCAGGTCATAGTAATGGGCTAAAGCCTGAGTTAGACCTCTTTCAGGTTCGCAATAGGTTGATACCATCGTGCGCATATCAAGGTGGCCGGGAGGCATGCCAGAGACAATAACCGGGGTCCCTTCGCTCTTGAGCTGAGAAAGTACTAGGCCCACAAGAACGCCCGCATAATCGAGAGCAAGAGAGCCAACGGGCGTAACCGGGCTTGTTACTCCTGCCGTAGATGACGGCGCGTAAATAATAGGGAGGTTTTTTGAGGTTAGGAAAAAAAGTTTCTGAAGGGCTTCTTTGTTGTGATGAAGACCGGAGATAACGTTAATATAACAGACTACGTTTGGCCTCCTTCTCAATTCATCTGGGCCACCAGCTGCAGCTTCAGCCATTTCTACGCAATCTATACAGCCCTGGAATTCATAACTTACAAATATGATTGGTTTGATTGTGTGGGAGAGCATAGCCTCCATCTGATACCTATCCGCTAATGTCTTGTCTACATCTGATGGAAGCAGCATAGACATCACAAAATCTATATTCGATAGAGAATCGCAGAGAGCAACCCCTTCTATCATGTCCTTAAGAAGAGGTTCACGCCGCTTTCCGCTTCTGTGGTCTATAATGTTTAAACAGTCAGAACCGGGCCCATAGAAACAGCGATGCCCTTCCACAGGAATAGCAGGATTTCCATCGCGATCATAAAGAACAACCTTTTTAGGCGCAGTTGCTAATGCCCTTTCTATAAGGTTTGAAGGCACATGTATCAAGTTGTTCTCGTCTATCCTGGCGCCAGCCTTGATAAGTAAATCGCGGGCTTCATCAAGGTCAAGACGGACTCCGACATGTTCAATTATTTCCAGGCACGCTTCATGTACTGTGTGGCACTGCTCTTCCGTGAGGCGAGGAAAAAACACACTATCTAGGATTTTGCTGTTTTTATCTTCTTTTGTCATACTTTCCTCCTTCCTTTCGGACAAACTTTCTAAGCAGTATTATTGCAGCCATCAAACCAAGTAAGCACAAGCCAGCGATGAACATGAAGAAGTATCTATAACCTAAAGCTCCTGGATAATCATCCAGCAGAGCACCGCCTGTAAGAGGCATGAAAATATCAGGCGTATAGCCGATGACCGAAACAATTCCAGTGGCTGTTCCTGTAAGGGCTAAGGGAACACTTCCTTCTTCAAGTAAAGCAAAGTAAATTCCCCTTAAGGCAAAAATAGCTAAAGAGGCTATGGCTGTATTGGCGACCAAGATGACTACAAAACCTGGACCTCCTGGTGTGAGTATAAAAATGCTGAAACTTGCAATCAAGACCGCAAATGACCACACAACCGTTTTAGAGGCACCTATTCTATCAGCTAAAAATCCCGCTCCTAAGGCAGATAACGGCTTCACCCACATTTTGCCCACACCTAGTGCGCCTCCAAACACGACGCTCATCATAAACACATCAGTAGCATAAGGAGTAAAATAGTAAGACCCCCAATATGCACTGTAGGCTGCAAGGATCACAATAGATATAAGCCAGATTACAGGCATCTTCAAGACTTTGACGATTTCCTGAGGACCGATTTTTTCTTTTTCTTCTTTTCTATCCAGAGAATTTCTGGGTGAATCTGTCAACACAAACCAGGCCATTACTCCAATTATGATATCTATTATTGAAAAGAGAATAATGACCCAAGAGAGCCCCAGGGAACTACTTCCAAGCTTAGCAAATAAGGCCAGCAAGGCTGTGGAGCAGACAACCTCTGCTATCCCCCGCCCGCTCTCCAGTATTCCAAATGCACGACCTTGTTGTGTGGGAGGAGCCCAGTTTCTGGTTGCCTTGATCAAGGCGGCCCAAAAAGTCAGAGTGACGCTGATACCCCAAAAGCCATGGACAACAATGGACATCTTGTATGAAGGAAAAGACGAGAAATATAATCCCATAATTCCAGTGGATATCATCGATATGGTTATCAGTTTTCTGGGAGAGACCTTGTCCGCTATCCAGCCACCGGGAAAATAACAAACCATGGCAGCCACGCCAAACACACTCATTAAAACTCCTAATTGAGTGTTCGACAGCCTGAGCGCTTCTTGTAAAGGTATGTAGTACACCTCTCTAAGATAAGGCAGCAAGTAGATGATGCCGCCTGATAAACATAGGCATGTCATTATCAACCATCTGCGGAGTGTGCTCATTCAGGATTCCTTGTGAAAAGCTTATAACACAGCAATAATTGAGAGTCAAAAGTTGCCAGGATCTGGAGCTTGCGGTTTTTTTGACAACCATATCCCTTATGCTATAAACTTTTCAACTCTGTTCTACGAGAAGGATAGAATGCCTCTTTCTGAAAAACTATATGGATTTTCCTGGATTCTCGTTTTAATGATTCTCCCTTGCCTGGTGCCAGCGCTATGGGGAGCCAAGCTAAACCCTTCTCCCCCCATTTACGAGTTTGAAATCAGTAGGGATTGGCTAACTATGAGAGATGGCGTGCGCCTCTCGGTGACTTATTTCAAACCGGTACCCAAAAAGCAGGGCGAGAAGTTTCCAGCACTATTAGAATTGTTGCCTTACCGGAAAGATGACCTTTTTTATTTGCGGGATTATCCTATTTTTGTATATTTTGTCCGCCGTGGCTATGTAGTCGCAAAAGTCGATATTCGCGGGACCGGATCATCTGAAGGCACGATTCCGCCCAGAGAATACTCTGAAGAGGAGCTAAATGATGCTATTGAGATCATTCGTCATCTCTCGAAAGCTCCTTGGTCGAACGGAAATGTCGGAATGTGGGGGGTCTCATGGGGAGGCTTCAACGCCATTCAGGTAGCCATGCGTCGGCCCCCTGGCTTAAAGGCGATTATGGCCGGTTGTGCTACCGATGATTTATACCATGATGATGTTCACTATATAGATGGTGCCTTTCATGTGGATCAGTATGAATTACGCATAGATACCAAACATGGACTTCCAAAATGGCCTGATTATTTGCTCGACGAAGCCTATTTTGAGAAACGTTTCAATGCTTACCCGTGGTTCTTAACCTACTTAAAGCAGCAGAAAGATGGCAGTTTCTGGCGAAAAAATTCACTCCGCTGGGATTATGAGGCGATCCAGATTCCCATATATTTATTCGGTGGTCTCCTTGACGGATACCGCGACAGCATCCCTCGCATGCTTGAAAATATGAAGGTTCCAATAAAGGCTGAATTAGGTCCTTATGTTCATGGCTGGCCGGATAATGCAGTGCCAGGGCCTAATTATGAATGGCGGCATGAATTTATACGCTGGTGGGATTACTGGCTCAAAGGCCAAGATACAGGAATCATGGATGAACCAAGGTTTGCAGTCTTTGTCCGCGAAGGGCACTCTCCGGATGCTAAGCTAAAGATGACTCCGGGTCATTGGAGATATGAAGACTGGCCTATAAAGCGGACCCAATGGAAGAAGTTTTATCCTGTCGATGAACATCAGCTGATGATTAAAACAGCAAATCCTGGAATCGACCAATTGAAATATGTACCTAGCTATGGTGTAGAAGCTGGATATTGGTGGGGCGAACCAACCGCAGATATGCGTCCTGCAGATGCGGGTAGTTTAATTTATGACAGCAATGTGCTAACAGAAAAGATGGAAATCATTGGGTTTCCTCAGGTCCGAATGAAGGTTTCTGCAGATGCCAGGCTGGCGCATTGGGCCGTTCGGCTGGAGGATGTTCAACCAGATGGCAGAGTATCCCTGGTGACAGGGGCTGTTTTCAATGGTTCTCAGCACCAGTCCAGGCTGGATCCACGCTATCTTATTCCCGGAAAAATATACGAACTTGAATTTCCTTTGCATTTTACAACATGGACGTTTCAACCAGGTCATCGAATACGGATCGCAGTGTCGAATGCCCTTTTCCCTATGATTTGGCCGACTCCTTATTCCATGACAACCAAGCTCTATCGAGGCAGCGAGGCCACTAGTATAGAGCTTCCTGTGATTCCATACAAAGAGCGCCCGGCTCCTCAATTCCTTCCTCCTCAACCAAGAGAAAAAAGACCAGATGCCCGGAATCTTGAGAGCCCAGGATGGCCCTTTAAGTATGCCGTCATTAGGGATGTTTCGAATTCCACTGCTTCTGTGGAGTGGGAAGGTGAAAGTCGCTGGGAGATCGGAAAACGTCGTTATTCGTCCATAGATAAAACTATTTATCAGACAGATGACATCGATCCGGCCAACTCAAGCTTTAGGGGGGAGAGTGTGCGCACGATTAGACTAGTAGACCGGACTCTAGAGTTGAAGACCATCATTTATTTGCGTTCGGATAAGGATAATTTCTATGTACAGTTTACTCGCAGGATTTACGAGGGCAAAAAGCTTATCAAGGAACGAACCTGGAGAGATACCATCCCTAGTGAATTCCATTGAAAAATCTAATTAAGTTAATTTAAATTAAGTGGATCTTCTCCCAATGGAGTGGGTTATTTTATGAATACAATACACGGAAATGGCTTCGCTCCCTTCAGATTTTTAACGCCATTCCCTCATCGTCCCTCTAGGCGCCTGCGTAACTGCGCACGACAGCCTTCTTCCTCTGGCCCTGATGTCCGCGTCCCAGATCATTCCAGCCGATTGTCCTTACCATGCTCAAACATACTCGGCGGCCGATTCCATCGGCTCCCCTCGATAGACGATGAGGGAAGGCTAAATCTTCAAGGTCGCTTCCCCCATTACCGTGTATTTTACCCACACAATTTGGATAGGAGCCAATTAAGTTAAATTAACAAAATAAATTTAAAAGGGGAAAACATGAAATTCAATGTTATTCGTCTCGGATGTACTCTTTCGGCAGTATGGGGATTGATAGTCTTATTGAGCGGCACCGCCAACCTAATTTGGACTGGATATGCAGCAGAATTTTTAAAAATAATCGATTCAGTCTATCCCGGTTATCACTATGGCCAATGGGGATTTGGGGGCGTTGTTGTGGCCACGCTGTATGCTGTTATTGACGCATGGGTTGTCGGCGTTGTTTTCGCTTTGCTGTATAACCGTTTCACTAAAAGTAAGAGAGAGTAGAAGGTTTTAATTCTTCAGTAATTCTATCTGTGGCAGGAGTGGGGTAAGACGCTCTCTCTGGCTATATCCTTCATTTAAACAGATTTTCCACAATAAGGACAGAAACTAGACTCGGGGTCCAATATGGATCGGCCACAATGCGGGCATTTTTTCTGCCATTCTGACTTTTCATACTCAATACCTCTCCCCTGTTCATCAAATGTGGACGAACAGTTTTAACAGATTAAAAACGGAGTGCCTCTTTTG
>CP070825.1:602284-608189 GCA_020344415.1 Candidatus Aminicenantota bacterium | reverse complement strand
TTTTATTTATTAAAAAGACACGCTTTATCAAACTGAGGACAGATGAGCTTTTTTCCTATTTTTTGTAAAACATCAAAGGAAGCCTTATAGATATATGTCTTTATAGGAAATGCCTGTTCGCCGCCTGGTTTTAGGTCCAGCGCCCAGGATTGGCATTCCAACTCTCCGAAAGCAAGGGCATCCTTTTCCAGGTGACTGTAGAGTTGGATGGCATCTCCATTAGTCTGCTGCTCTGGTCTGGGCCTATCCACATAACGACCTTCCGGCTTAACGGGAAAGGTCATGAAAACCATGAAATAGTCTTCTTTTTTTGTTTTTGAAAAATAACAAATCAGACCCTGGGCAGATTCAGGGCGAACGCCAACCTTATAGCGCTGGCTTCCATGGATATAATAGGAGAAAGAATCAGGATTGGATTTGACAAACTCATCGGGAATCGGTTCAAAATAGGTATCTCTCCACGCTTCTCTTTCGACTTCATGGACTGGGACAATCATGGTTCCCTGGGGAGGGATTTGAATCAAACACCAAAGTCCTAAAATATTATCATAAGCTGCGTCTGAATTATTCTTGAGGCTATGAACAAAATCAATGCCAAGAAAATCATACTTTGCTCCCTCGAATTCAGGATCTTCCTCTAACGGGTCTTCCTCATGTCTTACTTCTCTAGTCAATGTTAAATCATACTCCTCTTTGCCGTCATTGGAGGTAGTCTGAAAAGCATTTTGAAGCGCCAGATGTTCGTTTTCCTGGAAAATAGCAACTTTATAATTCCCAGGGTCCAACATGGAAAAATCCCTGTTTCCTTTCCAGTCAGGCTTGAAGATAAAACCTTTAGCTCCCCCTTCTGGAGAGATCCAAGAACGCTGGCCCCCCTGGCCTTTGAGAATATCGGGATGGGTCCAGAACAGATTCTCACCTCCAACAGATACAGAGAGAATCCTTGCTCCAAACCTGGGAACAACCAGAAATTTGTTACCCCTGCTGTTGGAGAAGATAAAATGATCAATTTTATGGCTCTCTAGGACTGAAATTATGGAGTCCATGTCTATCCCCTTTAAATCATTTTGGGCATTCAAAAAAAGGAGTGTTCCCAAAACAAAAAAAATGGAAAGCAATAAAAGAAATGCCCCTTTCATATTCCCCTCCTTTCCCATTAATCAACCGAGGTTCATAGGTCTTTCTTCTAGCGACCCTGGGACTTGAAATAAGTTTATGTTCTAAAAAGCTGGACAGTCTCTTCCTTAAGCAAAACTACTATGGAATAAACCCCTAAGGCTGTCCAGAAAGGAAACCAGATTAGGTTGAGGAAGGAGACAACCAGGACCAGGATTCTTCCCCATTCTTTCTTTTTCATCAATCCAATTCCACCGATAATCTCTGGAGCTGCAAATGCGGCGATAAAAATAGATCCCCAGATAGCTACAAGCCTTAAAATAACTGGAGCTTCGTGTCCCATATCAGGAATATAGGAAACTCCTATTAAAATTAAAAAGAGGCCAACAGCAAGGAAGAGGCCAAAAATTCCTGAAATTATCCATAAGATAGCAATAACATTGACGTGCGTATCCATCAGCTTTCTTTACTATTCGTCTTTGTAAACAACCGCTGTTCCGCTGGCGCTGACCATGAGCATTCCTCCGGCCTGACCGATACTTATTGTCTCATAATCCAGGTCAACACCAACAACAGCATTACCGCCCATCCCTTTTGCTTCTGCCTTCATCTCCTCGATGGCAATCTCCTTTGCTTTGCGCAGCTCATTCTCATAAGCCGCTGATCGACCGCCGACTATATCTCTGATTCCCGCAAAAAAATCTTTGAAAATATTGGCACCCAGGATGGCCTCACCGCTGACAAGGCCAAGATATTTCACAATTCTCTTGCCTTCAATTGTGGGGGTAGTGAGAATTAACATCGATCCTCCTTTCAATCATTAATACGAGGTTATTATTTCTTTTGTTTTATTTTGATGCTTATTCTATCAGTCATTGCTTCAAAAAAGAAGCAAAAAGCAAGACCTGACCCCAATAAATATTATGCAAACAGGAAAGTAAGGATAAAATAAATTGCTACAGAAAAGAGGCCAGCAGCAGGAAGAGAAATTATCCAGGCTGAAAAAATTCTTTTTATCACATCAAGGTTAATAGCTGAAATTCCTCGAGCCAAGCCAACGCCGATTATGTTACCTATGGCAACATGAGTGGTCGAGACGGGCATTCCCAGACGCGAACAAAGCAATACTGTAGTAGCAGTTCCGAATTCAGCAGAGAATCCCCTGGTTGGGGTTATAGCTGTAATTTTTTTTCCTACGGTCTCCATAACACGATGCCCCCATGTATAAACACCAAAGGCCAAGCCTGCACCTCCAACGAGCAATAACCAAAGCGGGATGGAGACGCTCATTTCAACCTGCTGTGTCTCGATAATGGCCCAAATTGCGGCAACCGGACCTATAGCATTAGCGACATCATTCGCTCCATGAGAAAAAGCTTGGTAGCAGGCCGAGAGAACCTGTAAAGGATTAGCCATCTTTTCTACCTGATAATAAGGATCCATATCTCTTACCTTGTATCTTCGAAGAAGAAAAGAGCCTAGAAAATAGCTCCCCATCCCCACGCCTAAGGAAATAAGAAGAGCTTCCAGAAAGGGCAGGTCAAGATGGAGGTTTTTCAAACCTTTAAAAATTATGGCCAGAGAAAGGATAAAACCAACTATCCCTGCAAGGAAAGGACCTATCTTTTTTGTTTGCTCTATCGGCTCCGGTGAACTCAAGATAGACTTCTTGATGATGGAAAAAATGATAAAGGCGATAACGCCTCCAAAAACCGGAGAAATAACCCAACTCATAATCACATAGAGCACTACTTTCCATTTTATTCCTGCAAATCCAACACTGACTAAACCAAAGCCTAGCACTCCGCCTATAATGGAATGAGTGGTCGAAACAGGAAGCTTGAAAAAAGTTGCCAGATTGACCCAGAGCGCTGAACCTAATACAGCAGCCAGCATCCCAAAGATGAAAAGATTATGTCTATCACTGAACTGTAAAGGATCGACAAGTCCTTTTCGAATCGTATTGGCTACATAGCTCCCCACCAAAACAGCCCCCAAGATATCACATACAGCTGCCACAAAAACAGCTTTTTTTATGGTCAATGCCCCAGAAGCCACTGAAGTTGCCATGGCATTGGCAACATCGTTGGCACCAATATTAACAGCGCTGTAAAAGCCAATTAAAATAGCCAGAATAAGGATGATAAGATAAATATCCATATAAGTTCGCTAGTCTACATGTAAATCCGTACTTTTATACATTATTCTAACGTTAGCAAAATTAAAAAGTAATTCGGACGCTCAGCTTCAGGTGTTATGAAGCATCATTCTCATCTGGTCTCCAGCGTTCTCAGCGTGGTTGGCTAAAGTCCCAAGTTCTTTAAAAATGTTCATCAACATCATCACTGAGATAGGATCAAGCTCCTTCTCGATGGAGAACAACTTTTTGGCTACTGTCATTTGGGCTTTATCTGCTTCCCACTCATCCACCTTGAGCTCTTCTATAAGTTCCATAACCTTATGTGCCTCGGTTCCGCTAAAAGAAGTTTCAGCAAGAAGCTTTATCTCGCTTGAAACACGCATGGCCATTTCATATGTTTCAAGAACTTTATTCACAAAATCTTCCAGTTCTTCTTTCAAGCCTTCCGGGACCTTTGTTTTTCTAAGAGTGACTAAAACAGCCAAATCTTCTGCAGAATCAGCGATATTATCCTGTTCCTTTAAAAAGCGCAGGAGGTCACCTCTCGCAACAGGCAGAAATACACTCTTGGGCAGACGATTCCTGAGTTCTTTCTTGACCAAGTCAGCCTCGTGTTCCGCTTTGAAGATTTTCTTGGCAAAATTTTCTACGTTCTTATCCTCTTCGTTAAGAAAGGCATCCATGAGCGGCCTGACTAAATCCACACATTCCTTCACTTTCAACATGTGCTGGTAAAGAGGTTCAAACGGAGATTTTCCAAATAGTTTGCTTATGATGCTCATGTCTTCACCTCTATATGCATTTAAGGAGGGAAATCAAAGTATGTTACATTTTAATCAACCGAAATTGAGAAATCAATGTATTCTAGGAAATATTTAAGATTTCTCAGAAAAGGAGAGCCCTTGCTTTTTATTTTTTCCTCTTTCTCTTACTCAGAATCTCTTCGATCTTGAATTCCATATCCTTGTGGTGAGTTCCTTTCCAGAAGACCCGGTCACATTCAGGACAAAGGGCAAAGGATTCAGCCTGCTCAAAAACAAAAGGCGTTACCAAATTTCTGGCTCTCCCCTTTGGCAAATCCTTGAGCTCTATATTACATTCGATACAGCGAGAATAAGGGCTGACATCTTCCCAGAGTCCAAACTCATTCAAAACCTGTTCGACCTGTGTGTTCCAAGCTTCACTTTCAATGAAAAGGGTTTCGATGTTTCGAGATTTTTCAATCAACCCGTTATCTCGACTCAAAAGAACTCTTCCTTCTTTTTGAGCCAGGGCGAGGAGATCGCTATCTTCGATCTTGCTGAAGTATAGGGCATCAAACCCGAGAATCTTGAGCCATTTGGCTAATTTCCCGAGCATGCAGTCAACGATAAATATCATGAGGCGGCTTCCTCCAATATGTATAAAAAGGGGACAGTCCCCTTTTTTAGAAAATGGGGACTGTCCCCTTTTTTAGTTACAGACCCAAAAATTGAACACTCAGCCCTGAGATGAATATCATTGCACCTGCCAAGGCATGAGCATATCTCTCCAGGCGGCCCAGATGAACAAAACTCACACCCCAGGAAGAAATAGCAATAATTGCAAGCATTGTCAGAATCGTTGTAAGACCAAAAGCTACAGAAACAACAACAACTCCAGCAATATTGTGTTTGGCTGCAGGATACATGATTAAAGGAATCAATGGCTCACAGGGCCCAAATACAAATATGGTAAAAAGAATCCAGGGCGTAAGACTCTTCTTTTTCGTCTCTTCATGCACATGAGAATGAGCTGATTCATGGGAATGTACATGTTCATGTTTCGCCCCATCGGCATGGATATGAATATGTTTATGTGGTTTCTTCCTCAAAGCTCTGTGGAGACCCCAGATAAAGTAGGCAAAGCCGAAGCTGATAAGCAGCCAGGCTGCCAATCCGCCACGGAAGGATTCAATAGCCTCCAATTGAAAAACAGCTATTCCCAACGCAATTCCTATAAAGCCTAAGACGATGGAGCTCAATACATGTCCCAGACCACAGAGAAAGGAAATAAACAATGTCTTAAGATGTGACCATTTTCGAGCCCGGCCGATGACAATAAACGGAAGGTAATGGTCAGGGCCGAGAACAGTATGGACAAAGCCAATCGTGGCTGCTGTACCGGCTATGACTAGTATCTGACTGTTTATCATTTCTTTACTTAAACTATTATTATATAGTGGACGGTAGGGGATTTGAACCCCCGACCTCAGCGTTGCGAACGCCGCGCTCTCCCACTGAGCTAACCGCCCACTAATTGTTTACAATCAATAACTTCAACGCCTCTCCAAACTTCAATTCTTCTGCCGTTGTACAAATAGTTAACAAATTTTCAGCCTTGTTAGCCTTTTCAACTAAAGTTCCAACTGCTCTCTTTTTCTCTTCTCTATGCGTGTGTGTGTATCTTTCAGTAGTCTTCACAGAAGAATGGCCCAAGAGTTCTTTTACTGTAATCAAGTCAACTCCTCTTTCTACCAATCTGCTAGCAAAAGTATGACGCAAATCATGTAATCGAATGCGCTTCAAGCCTGCCCTATTTACAATCCGCCCGAAAACCTTTGATAAGTAGCGAGGGTCTGGCAAGGACTCATCCAAACGGGCAAACACAAAATCGTCCTCTGAGAAATCC
>CP070825.1:599412-602184 GCA_020344415.1 Candidatus Aminicenantota bacterium | reverse complement strand
CGATAATGTCGCATAATTAATTATGCGACATTTGTCTGCTTCTGTTGTATAATCTTAGAGGCAAGAAGCGAAAGACTTTGGTCATCCTTCGGTGTTTACTCAGGCAACTGTTGTTACTGAGTTAAAGACCAGGAAAATTTCTCTACTCGAATCCGAATTCCCAAAAACATGAAAACCCAATATAATCGTAATGGATAGAAAGAATGACTGCATCAAATTTATGACAGGAGCAATCCATGGAACAATTTAAATATGACACCTACTGCGGACAATATTGCGGAGCTTGCGATATTATGAATACATATAAAAAATCACTTGAAAATCAAAGTGATTGTACATGGGAAGACCTTCCAGCACAATTACAAAAAAATCTTCCAGGGACGGTTAAAACAGATGAACTGGCATGTTATGGATGCAAATCAGATGTGGTATTCAAAGGATGCACTAAATGCGCGGTCAGAAAATGTGCAAAAGAAAAGATGAAAGTTGAGTCATGTCTTGAGTGCAAAAAATACCCCTGCTTTACACTCCATACATTCAATTTTTTCAGATGGTTTATAAAAAGGAAACTTCCACATGTTACACTTATACCCGAAAACCAGAGTTTTATTAAAAAAAATGGTGTGTCAGCGTGGCTTGAAGATCAGGAAAAAAAATGGAAATGTCCTGAGTGTAATACACATTTTACCTGGTATATGAAAGAATGTAAAAAATGCGGAAAAAATCTGGAATCTGTAAAAGATTTCAGGTAATTTAATTTCAATATTTCATTACTTAAAAATTTTCTTTAAAAAATCCTGCCAATTAATATGAATACAGATACAGATTGAAGATGTATCCTGTGCCCGCTGAGAGATTTTATCTCCAACCTTTTGATTCCAGATCAATTGCTCTAAACCTCCTTTAATATCACTAATTGTAAAAAAATCATGCAGTGCCGTCACGTTTGTCCTTTTTAGGGGATGAAATTTGTGAAATATAAATATATTTATGCCTGAAAAAAAAGTGGCACGGAAATTGCAAAACGTGCGATCTAACGTAAAAGCTAAAGGACGTTTAACTTTGTATACTCGAAGAAGTAGGTAAAATAATAAAATAGAATGATTTTAACAGGGAATGATCATGGAAAAAATCCGCGTATTCGTCTTGATTCTTATGATGGGATTATTGATCCTGGGATCTCATGTTTACGGCCGGGCTCTGATTTTCGTTGCCAACTTTGATCAGAAAACTTTGTATCAGCCAAAAATGGTTTCTGGGCAAATCAAAGGCAGAATTTTAGACTATGAAACCCAAAAGCCGCTGGCCGGAGTGAAGGTGGAGATCATGGATAGGGATTGGAAAACCCAAAGTGATGAAGCCGGTTATTATGTGCTTTCCGAAGTTCCGGTCGGTCATTATGTTTTATCGTTCCAAATGGAAGGCTATTATTCGGATACCCGAACCGATGTGATAATTCGCTCGAGCCGAATCACCTTTGTGAATGTGGAGCTTTTGAGGGTACGTTCCATTCAGGTGGAAGTGAGTGTGACGGCCGATTATTTTCCCACTGCTATAAATAAATCCAGCAGCCAAACAAAGTTCAACAGTGAAGAGGTGCGCCGGAATGCCGGCGGCCTCGGAGTGGATATCAGCCGGGTCCTTTATAATGCTCCCGGCGTGGCAAAGGCTGATGAAGTGGCAAATGATCTCATCATCCGGGGAGGCAGTCCCACCGAAAATGGATTTTATATCAACAATATTTTTATCCCCAATATCAACCATTTCCCTCAATGGGGGGCTTCAGGAGGGAACGTTTCCATGTTGAATTTGGATTTTGTTGAGAGAGTGGAGGTTCTGACCGGAGGATTCGAGGCTTCTTTTGGAAACCGGTTGTCCTCAATCATTGATATCGATTACCGCGAGGGCAACCGGGAAAGAATCAACAGCCAGCTCAATCTGAGTCTGGTGGGCTTTGGGGCACAGATAGAGGGTCCATTACCCGGCAGTAAGGGATCCTGGATGATTTCGGGCAACCGCAGCTATATGAATATTATCAATGATTTACTGGATGAGACGGATATTCCGGTCTTTCATGATATTCAAGGCAAGCTGGATTATAACCTGAATGACTCCAACCGATTATCCTTTCTTACTCTCATCGGGCAGAGCCGGAGCAAGGATGATCCTTCCGCCAACCGAATCATCGGAGATTTGGTCGTTGATATCCCTTATGGAAGCGAGAATTATACTATGCCAACGGTTGGCCTCAACTGGCGTCATCTTTGGGGAAACAAAGGTTATTCCGACACCTCAATTTCTTTTTCTATGATTAAAGCCCGGGACGAAAATCGTCTCACATCAACCGATGAGTTGCTCGAGTTTTGGGAGTACAAGCAGAGCTGGATAACCTTCAGAAATGTCAATCACCTGCAGCTTTCCTTAACTCATCAGTTTAAATTCGGATTCGAATGGCAGTCCATTCAATTCCGTGCCAGCGATTACCTTGACAGCGTCGAACAGAAATACCGAGGAACCTTTGTCGCCGGTTTCCTCACTTACATCGTCTATCCCTTTTCCAACTTCTCACTCTCTTCAGGGGTGCGGCTTGATTATGTGCCACTATCGGAAAGGACGCATATTTCACCGCGATTTTCTTTCTCCTGGGTCCTAACCAAACGGCTATCGGTAAATGGGGCGTATGGGATGTTTTACCAGCAAATGCCCCTTTTTCTGATTAAGCAGCATCCCGACAACGTCAAGCTTAAAGATCCGCAGGCTCGTCATCTGGTG
>CP070825.1:591616-599312 GCA_020344415.1 Candidatus Aminicenantota bacterium | reverse complement strand
TTCAATGTCACAGATGGCATCGGTATTTCTCCTTCAGTTGGTGTCAAAATGGAACCATTTTGGAATATACCTCAATTTCTCCAGAAAGTCAACCGGCATGGCTTTCTCTTTTTTACCGCTCTAAATAGGGGGCTGAATGTCAGCTATAAAAAAGAATTTTAAGGTGAACATCGCTTTTTTTACAAAAGACCTATGAGGCACTAAAGCCAAAAGAGCACTTTTTAAGAATGCCGGCCCTAAGTGTACTATAGTCGCGGCCGGTGCCACTAACACAATTTTATCGAGCCGATTGGGAAAGCGGAGCGCGTATAAGACTCAAGAAAGCAGCTAATACAGGTTTTCTTTTCTTATTTCGAGATTTTTGACAGTTCATTCTTATTCTCAGTGAATGAGGTATACAGGCTACTATATCATATTTTTTCTCCCAGGCAACATCCTAAAACAAGATGCAGTCAGATTTTCAGGTTTAATTGACCGTATGCATTTCCTGTTGTTAAATACTAATTGACAAATAGGTCTATTATTTGTAAAAAGCAAATTCTCAAAAAAGGAGTTTTTGGTCATGAAGATACTGATCATTGATCAATCACAGGTGCAGCAGCTTTTACCTTTGGAAGAGTGTATTGAGATAGAGGGCGAAATCGATGATTGATTCAATCTCGATAGAAAAAATCCGAGCCGCCCGGAAACGGATTTCCAGTTCGGTTCTAAGAACACCTTTAGTCCGTTTTCATAAGACAGACATACCGGCTCAAATTTATCTCAAACTTGAGAACTTACAGCCGATCGGTTCTTTTAAATTGCGTGGTGCTGGAAATGCAATAAAACTTGCAGATAAAGAGAAGATAGCCAAGGGCGTTTATACAGCCAGTATGGGAAATATGGCCCAGGGCATAGCCTGGAATGCTCGCAGGCTTGGCATTCCATGTGTTATTGTCGTTCCTGATAATGCACCGGAAACTAAACTCAAGGCCATCAGACAGCTTGGAGGGAAGATAATAAAAGTATCATTCAACGAGTGGTGGCAGGTGCTTCTCTCCGGGAAATACGAGGGAATCCCGGGCTTTTTTATTCATCCTGTCTGCGATCCAGCAGTGATTGCCGGCCATGGTACGATCGGCATAGAAATTCTGGAGGATTTGCCGGATGTTAATGCGGTGATCATTCCCTTTGGAGGAGGAGCTTTGAGCTCAGGTATTGCCTCGGCAATCCGAGCGTTGAAACCTGATACAAAAATATATGCCTGTGAGGTAGAAACTGCCGCGCCTCTCGCTCTTTCCCTCAAATCGGGCAGACCGCGTGAGGTCAGCTATAAGCGATCCTTTGTAGAAGGAATCGGAGGCAAGAGTGTTCTACCTGAAATGTGGGCCCTGGTCAGCAAACTGCTGGACGGCTCTTTGGTCATGTCTCTTGAAGAGATTGCAGCCGCCATTCGGATGCTGATTGAATACAATTGTGTTGTAGCTGAAGGTGCTGGAGCAGCCCCGGTTGCAGCTGCGCTAGCAGGCAAAGCGGGAACAGGAAAAGTGGTTTGCGTAGTGTCCGGCGGAAATATTGATTCGGATAAACTGGTAACAATCCTCAACGGTCAAATACCGTGAGCAAAAAACTGAAATAAACAGTTACCTTATTTCAAGTTTAATCATAAACTTGAAATATAAAAATATTTTATTTCAATTTACTCAATTTTCTGAGTAGAAATACTCAATAAGATGAGAAATGCACCTCTCTTATACAATCATTGCTAATATTGTATTATTAGCATGTAAAAAAAGTGAGATTGAATCTAAATTGCTAAAAAACCATATTAACGCTTGACATTATTATCGCTTCACGTTAATATTTCATTATGATCAGGGATTTCCGATGTAAGGAAACTGAGAAGATATTCAATCGTCAATTCTCTCGGAAATTCCCGGCTGATATTCAGCACATTGCCCTACGCAAGCTGGCTTTGCTTGATGCTGCAGAATCGCTGGATGACTTGAGAATCCCTCCGTCAAACCGGATGGAGAAGTTGACCGGAGATAGGAAAGGGCAATACAGTATTCGTATTAACGACCAGTGGCGTATATGTTTCCTATGGTTCCGAGGGGACGCCCACGAGGTCGAAATAACAGATTATCATTAGAGGAGAGAGCCATGAGTATATCGAAAATGCCTCCGATTCACCCTGGAGAAGTTTTGCTTGAGGAGTTCCTCAAACCCATGAGTATCAGCCAGTATCGCTTAGCGAAGGATATTTCTGTTCCTCCCCGACGAATCAATGAAATTGTCCATGGGAAACGGGCTGTCACTGCTGATACCGCACTTCGCCTATCTCAGTATTTCGGAACTTCTGAGAGGTTTTGGATGAATCTCCAGATAAGATATGATTTAGAGATAGAAAAGGATCGATTAGGTGATCGTCTTTCAAAGGAAATACACGCAAGAGCGGCAGGTTAAGCCAGTTGTCTAATTGGCTCTAGACTTTTTTCCAGAAAGAAGGCGAGAAAAGGATGAGCACTGTATAGATCTCTAGCCGTCCGGCCAGCATAAAAAAAGTAAGCACCCATTTTCCAATCAGGGGAATATGTGCGTAATTATCGGTTGGACCTACGCTGCCAAGACCAGGACCAATGTTGTTCAGAGTGGCTGCAACGGCGGCAAAAGCAGATACCAAATCCAACCCTAAAAGAGTCATAACAATAACGCCACAGATAAACAAACTGACCAGGAGCGCTAAAAACCCGAGAATATTTCTTACAATATCGCGGGGGATAACAGTATTGCCCACACGAATCGGTATTACCGCTTTTGGATGCATCAAGTGCCTCATTTCGGCAAAAACAAACTTAATCAGGATGTATAGCCGAATGATTTTCATGCCCCCGCCTGTACTCCCTGCACAGCCGCCAAAAAACATCAAGAGAAAAAGAATGAATTGTGAGCTAAATGCCCACTGCTCAAAATCGGCCGTTGTGTAACCGGTGGTAGTGAGAATAGAGGTTACTTGGAATAAAGTTTTACGAAACGCTGTTTCAGCATTTGAATAATGCTGCGAGAAAGTATGTATTCCAATAAGAAGGGTAGCACTGAAAACTAAAAAGATAAGGAGGCGATGCTCATTGTTTTTAAAATAACTTTTGAATTCTCTTTTCATGAAGCGATAATGAAGGGAAAAATTTGTCCCGGCAGCAAGCATAAAAAAGATGATTACATAATCAATATAAGCGCTGTTGTAATGACCGATACTGGCACCTTTTGTTGAAAAGCCGCCAGTAGCCATTGTTCCAAAAGTGTGGCACAGAGCTTCAAAAAGATTCATTCCTCCAAACATTAATAAAGTCGTTTCAAGGAAGGATATCAAAATATATACGCCCCATAATATTTTTGCAGTTTGTGTGATGCGAGGGGTTAGTTTGTCTGGAGCAGGCCCGGGCACCTCAGCCTTAAAAAGCTGCATACCACCTACCCCAAGAAAAGGAAGAATTGCGATCGAGAGAACGATGATACCCATTCCACCCAGCCAGTGGGTGAAGCTTCGCCAGAAGAGAAGTCCATGCGGAAGCGCTTCGATGTCCACCAGGATTGTGGCTCCCGTAGTGGTGAACCCAGACATTGTTTCGAAAAAAGCATCGGTAAATGACGGAATATATCCCGATAATATAAATGGCAGACATCCAAGAAGAGAAAAGGAAATCCAGCCCAGGGTGACAATCGCGAATCCCTCCCGAGCGCGAAGGTCTCGATCCAGACGAGTGAATTTGAAGGCAACAAAACCTACCAAAAAAGTGATAAAGGCTGAAATGATAAAGAAAATATAGTCGCCACCACCATAGTAGAGTGAGAAAGGGATGGGCAGCAACATCGCTGCAGAGAGAAAAATCAAGAGAAACCCCAGAATATGGATAACAGAATATATGCGCATAGAAATTACAGTGTCAATTAACGCATCTGGTTATTTAAACAATTTCTCTACCTCAGGGACTGCTTTCGTAAGCGAAAAAATTATGACGCGATCCCCGGTTTGTACCTGGGTATCACCAGTAGGAATAATCACCTCGTTATTTCGGGTCACAGCACCTAGGATTGCAGATGGCCGAAAATGCAAACTTTTTAGTGGTTGTTTGGTGATCTTTGAGCCTTTGCTGGGGATTATCTCAATAATCTCTGCATCCAAGCCTGGAATTGAGGAAACGCTTTCCAGAGTGCTTCTCCGGATGAAACGCAGAATGGCATTGACTGTAATCAATTGTTTACTCACAACCGCATCCATGCCTATAGTGGGTGTAATAGGTAGGTATTCAGTTTTATTCACCAATGCAATAGTGCGAGGCACTTTTAAATGCCCGGCAACGAGGGTACAAATGATATTTGTCTCGTCGTCCCCTGTTACAGAGATAAATGCATCCATATCGAGGATTCCCTCTGTGGCAAGCAGGTCAATATTGGTGCCGTCCCCATGAATAACCAATGTTTTTTTGAGCATATTGGCTATCTTTTCTGACTTATCCGAGCGGACTTCGATAACTTTAACATTGATATTGTCCTCTAAGTTTTCGGCTACAAACTGTCCAATTAAACCTCCACCAAGAATCATGATATTTTGAATGGAAACATCTTTTTTGCCAGTGATTTGTACAAAGGTGGGGACCAGATTCTTTTCACAAATAACAAATATTTGATCCCCGGCAACCAGAATATCGTTCCCACCGGGTATTAATGTCTTCTCTTTCCGTTTTATCGAAACGATGCGGGCTGACAGATTTCCATATTTGTTCCAGAGTTTCTTCAGGGGCTCTCCTAATATAGGAGAGTCTCGTTCCAGGCGAATACCCAACAGTTGAATCCTTCCTCCAGCAAACTCCAACACACCGGTAGCACTGCTTTGGTGAATAAGGCGCACGATGGCATTGGCTGTTTCTCTCTCCGGATGAATGATGAGATCTACACCCATCTCCTCATGCGACAGAATAAAGTCAGGCTTGGTATACTCAGGATTGCGAACGCGTGCGATCTTATAGGGAACATCTAATTTTTGAGCATACCGGCAACCTAGAAGGTTGACTTCATCCAAATTACTTAGCGCTATAAAAACATCTGCCTGTTCTATGTTAGCGTTTTTCAAATCCTCTAAACTGGAACCTGAACCAACCAGGACCATGGCATCAAGGAGCTCTTCTGCATGTTGTGCCTTTTCAGGATCCCTTTCTAATACAGTGATGTTATGCTTTTCTGCTGAAAGTCGCTTGGCCAGATGAAAACTAACCTCCCCTGCGCCGACGATTAAGATATTCATATTCGTTTGTTTATCTTTCTAAGTAATCTGAATTATTTAAATTTCTTTTTCAATTTCCTTTCTGTAACTCCTAACATAGGAAATAATTAATGTCAATTCTACCTCGTGAGATTGGATTTATTAAAGTGTATAGATTAGAATTCTTAAAAACTTTATCAGCAGGGGAATTGGGAGATTATATATAACGGCGATTAACTCTTCCAGAAGCCTAAAATATTCCTCTCTGCTCATCTGTGCAGTCCTCAGATCGCCTTTGATAATATCAATATCTACTTCCTCATATTTTGGGATAACAATAGATCTGTTTACTCCGGGCTTATTCATGAGAATATGACTGCCACGAGTGAGTTTTATAGAAAAGCTTTCTTTTTGGAAAATTCTGACAAGGGTTTGATATGGTTGAGGAGTTAATCTTGGCATCGAGCCATACGAGTATCGATGATAAAAGGAAGGGGCATATCTATTTTATTTTTAAATTTTTGTATCTGCTTTTTGGAAAGGGGCGACTTTTCTTTGCAATGCTCTTACTCGTACCGCAAGCTGTCCACCGGGTTAGCCGAAGCGGCTTTGGTCGCCTGGAGACTCACTGTCAGGAACGCAATGGTCAATGCCGCAAAACCGGAGACAAGAAATATCCAGGGGTTAAGGCCGGTACGGAACGGGAAATTCCGCAGCCAGGAGCTCATGGCGAAAACCGCGACCGGCCACGCGACCAGCACAGCCACTCCCACTAATACTAGTAGCTCCCTGGAGAGCAGGGCCACCGCCTCTGGAATGGATGCTCCCAGAACTTTCCGGATGCCGATTTCTTTGGTCCTTTGCTCAGCCATAAAAGAAGACAATCCGAAGAGTCCCAGGCAGGCAATTATGATAGCCAGCCCGCTGAACGAGGCAAAGATGTTATTGAGCCGTTCCTCGGAACGGTACTGGGCGTTAAAAAAATCGTCCAGGAAAAAGAAATCAAAGGGATGGTTGGGATCGATTTCCTTCCAGGTTTCCTTGAGCTGCGTGATAAGTCCGGTTATTTTTTCGGTTCGGACCCTGATAACGAGCTTGTCCAGTCCTCCCATCCCAACACCGATACATATCGGTTCAAGCTCTTCCCGCAGTGAGGCATAATGGAAATTCTTGACGACTCCGATCACAGTAACTGCGGTATTTCTTAGTCCAAGTCCTTGGATCTTGATCGTACGGCCGACAGGATCCTCCCATCCGAATTGTCGCACAGCCACCTCGTTCACCAGGAAAGCTCTCTGCTTATCAGTGGACATTTCTCTGGAAAAATCACGGCCCGCGGCAAGCTCCATGCCCAGGGTTGCAAGATAATCCTCGTCTGCCCGGATAGCCTTCATGAGGGTTCCCTCCTCAGTTGTAAAACCTTCGGGAACCACACCAACCGTTGTGGCCATCGGACCCTGACCGGGAACGGCATCTGCTCCGGCGATTTCAACTATGCCAGGGATATGCTTCAAACGGGCCTTGATAGTGCTGATATCCCGGAAGATATCGGGATCATAAACGTTGGATACTAGAACCTGTTCTTTTGTAAATCCAAGATTCACGTTTTTCATGTACAGGACTTGGTTTCGGATAATCCAAGTTCCGATGACGAGTGCAATAGATACGACGAATTGGATTATAACGAGCACATGCCGGAATCGCTTGCCTCCGGTTCCTGCCAAACGGCTTCCTTTGAGCACCTTGGCCGGATGATATGCCGAGAGGAAGAAAGCCGGGTAACTGCCGGCTGTAATCCCGGTAAAAAGGATCATGCCAACACCCAGCGGAATGAGCCAAATCAGCTGAACGGTTCCAAGTTGCAGGTCCACCCCGGAGATGGTCTTGAAAACGTGCATAGCCATTCGGACCAGGACGAAGGCCACTAACAGAGCCAGCAGGCTGTAAATGGTAGATTCCCCCAAGAACTGCCGTATGAGATTGTGCCGCTCAGCCCATAAGACTTTTCTCATGCCCACTTCCCGGGCTCTTTGGGTTGAACGAGCCGTGGCCAGATTCATGAAGTTGATGCATGCAATGTCGAGGATGAACAACGCGATCGCACTGAATATATAGACATAGAGAATACTGCTGTTTGGGGCAAACTCGAACTGGAGGGCTGAGTTCAGGTGGATGTCGGTCAAAGGCTGGAGGGAATAGCTGATATTCCCGCCTAAGGCCTTCAGTTGTGAACCCAAATATTTCTCGACCATGGCAGGGAACTTGCTCTCGAGATCATTAGAGGCGGCATTCTCATGAAGTCGAAGATACGTGAAATTGTGGGCGCTGATCCAGTTATCACGGGCTTGCGGTTGATCAATAAATAAAGTTTCGAATGAGACCAGAATATCGAAAGTAAGGTGGGAGTTAGGGGGGATGTCTTTGATGACACCGGTCACCTCACAATCTTTGGCACTG
>CP070825.1:586284-591516 GCA_020344415.1 Candidatus Aminicenantota bacterium | reverse complement strand
TCCAAGTCCGTTCCCCAGGCGAAGAGCACACGCACGTTGCTGCTTCCTTCAGATGAAACAGATGAGACTTCTTCTACACCGGGAACTGCTGCCATTGCTTCTTCTACCGGCCGGGTTATTAATTCTTCCATTTCTTCAGGGCTTGCATTACTATATGAAGTAGAAATACTGAGAGTTGGAAAGTTGATATCAGGTAATAGGTCAATTGGCAAGCGGCTGAACGATATCGCGCCCAGCAAAATCACAATCAGCATTATCATGACTGTAAATATTGGATGATGAACAGAAAATTTGGATATGTTCATCTTTTTTCTCCTGATTTCTCTTTGGCTTTGCTTTTTTCTTCCCGTGAAGAAGAAGGTTTTGAATCTGGCTTTCTTTGGTCTTCTTCCGGCAAGATAATCGTACTTCCATCGACAAGAAGGTGCTGTCCCATAGTCACGACGAATCCTGAGAATGAGCGGGGCTCCAAAATTTCAGCCAGCTCACTGTCGATAATACCCATCTTAACAGGTACAAACTGAGCTTTCTTATTTTCAATATCCGCTAAAAAAATTCCCTGTTGGTTATTCCGCTTCACCACAGCACTCACCGGCACAACTGTTGTATCAGCATGCATTGTGTACTCAATTTGAGCATTTATAAACATGCCGGGTTTAAAAAGTTCCTCAGGATTAGGAAACTCAATCTCTATTCTTGCTTCCCTTGAAGTCTCTTGTAACAGAGGGGCTATACGAGCTATCTTCCCGGATACAGACTTCTCCGGAAGGGCATCGGTGCTAATAATTGCTTTTTGGTCTTTTTTTATCCTGAAATAGTCTTTATCTGTAATATGGATCACGGCAATCAAGGGGTTGATTTCAAGAATGGATAGAATGGGGGTGTTCATCATAAGCATGGCTCCCTCATCCACAAAACGCTCTCCAACCAGCCTGATATCGCCCTTGGTTTCCCATGACGCGCTGATTCTTGTATAGGATAAGCGAACCTGCGCTGCTTTCAAAGCTGCTTCCCTGTTAGCTACCTGGGCGAGTGCCACCTTGTGTCTGGAAGCTTGGGCAGTATAGACACCTTTCGCTGAATCGAGCTCTGAATCGGCTGCAATGCCCTTTTTATGCAGCTCCTGGACTCTTCCCAATTCACGCTCTGCCATATTCAAGGAACTTAGTGATTCTTCTAAATTCGCCTGAGTCACTTTTAAATCTGCCTGGGCCTGAATCACCTGTTGGCTGTACTCTTCATCATCCAGAACAGCTATTAACTGGCCGCGTTTTACCCTATCTCCGATATTGACCATGAGTTTTTCCAGTCTCCCTGAAATTTTAGGCGCAATTGTAAACTTTGACTTGGGGATAAGAGTCCCGGTGAAATTTCCAAAATCACGAATAGTGGCTTTTCTAATGGCGGTTATCTCAACAGCTACAGGCGGAGTCGTGAACTGCCTGTTGGGCCCACCGCTTGATTTAAAAGCTTTCTGATAAACCTGCCAAGCGATAAGAATCACAAAAACAGTAGCAATACCTATCAGTATTGTCTTTTTCTTCATCTCATTCCTCCCAAATCGGAGCTGTACTGAAAGCGATTTTTGCAATTGTACGCTTTTTCAGATTGATTGTTCCTCTCGAACAACATATTTTTAAATAGCATTTACTCGCGCTCTATTTTAGATAACGTTATGTTCTTAGAACTCAAAGTTGTCCCCAAAACCCTGTCTAAGTGAGCCAAGGACAGATTGTAGTCAATAATCGCTTTGAGTTCAGTGCTTCGGGCATTCGCTGCATCTCTCTGGTACTGCAGGAGCAAGTAGTTCGTGGACTTCCCAACTCTGAATTTTTCTTCCTCTGCTTCCAATTTTTTCTCAGCCAACTCGCGCGCTGCTTTGAAGGCTTGAACGCTTTTATAATTGGTCTGGACTGCTCTGACTGCTGTTTTAATTTCCAGGAATATCTGCTGTTCCTGGTTTTTCATCCTCAACATAGCCTGTTCCAGACTGACTCTTGCCTCAGCATAAGCCGCTCGCGACAATATGGTATTCAAAGGAATACTGAGGGTTAATCCAACAGACCAGTTGTTATACTTAAACTTAAGAGCATCTTTGAGGGCGTCCGTTGAGGCCCCTGGAATCTTTCCTACTACAACACGGGTTAAAGGATCTTTATCCAGATACAAAATCTGATCCCCTGAGATCCCGGGACTCCAGTATGAGGCCTGGAAGTTTATCTCTGGAAGAAGCTGATTTTTTGCATAGCCAACATTTAGCTCTTTGTTTTTCAAATCGACCTTCGTCGCTTTTAAATCAGCTCGATTCTCTAGAGCTGTAACCAAAGCTTCCTCCAGTTTCACTTCTCTTTTTTCATAAATAGGGATATCTGTAGGCAAAATTTCTACACTATCTCCACTTTCGGAAGCAGCGAGGTTAATGATTGTTTTAAGAAGATCTTCATTGTTCTTGACCAGTGCTTCAGCCTGCAGGATTTCCGCCTCTCGAGTGGCGACCTCAGCCTGAGCTGTATAAATCTCTATCGGAGCCATTGAACCCACTTCAATCTTCCTTTTGTTTTCCTCCATTAAGTCTTTAGCAAGCTTCAGTGTCTGTTGTCTTACTTTTAGATTCTCAATACTGTAAACAAGATTCCAATAGGCTTCCTCAACCTGGAATATTGTGTTTAGGAGGATATGGTTAAGTTGATTCTTGGAAATTTCTCTATTGTTATTGGCTATGATAATCTCTCTGCGGCTAATCTTGAAGCCGAAGTTCTTTAGCAGCGGCTGTGTAAAATCTAGGGTTAAGGTGCTTCCATAGCGAGGATTGATGGTCTGAAATCTCCTGTTCGTATCACTCTTATACGATCTGAGAGATGCAGCAAATCTCCCCCCTGTCGGGATGATTTGATCAAGCGAAACCGTATATTCGTTGATAGCTGATCTGACCTCATTTGCTGCATCAAACCAGGAATAAGAAGCAGAGTTCGTTTTTTCATTGCTAATATTGAAGAAAAAAGCTGGCATGAATCTTTCTTTTGCACGTGATGCATTAATATCTGCTATCTCTGGGTTTAATATTTCAACCGCAATGTTGAGATTGTTCTTCATGGCGCCGAGAATGCAATCTTCAAGAGAAAGAGATAAATTTTTTTGCTGGGAAGAAAAACCAGCAGTAGAGATTAAGATTAAAAAGATGGAAACTCCAGCGATTCGCTTTTTCATTGTGAACCTCCTCTTTATCCTGTTTTCTTTAATTTTTTCTACCTTATGTGTTTAATAGAAGATAAGAAAATAATAGGAGCTTATTTCAGCTTTCTATTAATTCACAAACTGACCTCATGATTTAACAATTGATAACTAATTAATATACAGCATATCCATATATTGCCACAACCTTATTATTGATATCAGGTCTTGTTTTTTGTTTCTGTCCGGTGTTGTCCTAAAAATCCATTTTTTAGATTTACATGAATTAGACGAAATATACCGATCGTTTCTTCCAAATGAATATGGAGACGTTCCCCAAAGTTCCACCCTATATTTCTAAATTTTTTTAATACAATCTTTGCGTGAAGGGTGAGGGAAAAGCAAACAGGATAAAGGCGCTTATATGGCAACTGAGAGGTTTTTATTCGGCATTCTATTTTTGAAAGAACTCTTTAACCTTTGAAACAAAAAGATCAGGTTCATCAATAAACATCATATGATTACTTTTTTCAAGATTGCAGTATTACTTTTCCCCTCCATAATTTTCATATCCTTTTTTCATGAGCTTGAAGGGGACAAATATATCTTTTGCGCCGGCTATGATCAAGACTGGAATACTTATATTTTTCACTTTCTCTTCAATATCTATCGTATTCAATTCACTCCACATGGCGTTTCCAACTGCCATTGATTTTCGCTGCCATTCCGGCTCAATTCTTGCAATTCCGGTAACCGACATTACTTTTGACATATGAAGATTTTTTAAAATTCCCTCGTTCATTCTTTCTACTATATTCATTCCAAGCATCCGCCATATCATTCCTTCTTGAAACGTCTCATGAGGAGGCAGACCCAAAGATTTTAATCTCTCAACCGCTCTCTGATTGTTAGCTTTCTTCGCAAGTTGCAAAACGGTTTTATAACCATTTTCATCAATAGAAATCGTGCTAAAAGCGCTTCCGGCAGAAATAAACTTCTCTATGTTGTCTTCATGTTTTAAGAGGTACATATTTCCGAGGGTTCCTCCAAATGAATGCCCGAGCAAGAATATTTTATCCTTGTTGAATTTCTCTTTTAAGAATGCGACTACATAATCGACATCTTTTAAGTAGTGTTCGATAGTGAGAGAACTGGCAGGAACGGACGATGATCTACATACTCCCCGTTGATGCAGATACCCTACTACAAAGTGCTTTTCAAGTTCAGGTCCCGCATATGCCTGAAAATACAAAAGGCCCATGTGATCACCAGGACCCCCATGCAGAAAAAGCAATACAGGATTATTTATATTCTTCCCTTGTACCTTAATATATAAATCCTCTCCACCTGATTTAACGGTGAACTCCTTATTGATTGCTTCATTTTTCTCCACAGCATGAACAGCGTTTGAGATAATAATTGTCATACATATAACCATCGATATTGCTCGAATTTTCTTTGTCATTTTTTGCTCTTGGTTTGAAAGAGTGGCACTTTTTGGAGCATCCCCTATAAGTTTTCTTTTAAATAGCGCGTTAGCAGCTCATAAAGATGACGGGTTGTGTTTTTTCCTTCACGAATCCCATGAGTACGGTTCGGATAGGCCATCATCGTGAAATGTTTGTTATGCTTGATCAATTCGTTCACAAGCACCTCAAAGTTCTGATAATGGACATTATCGTCCCCTGTCCCGTGAACGAGAAGCAGGTTTCCTTTCAACTTGTGGGCAAAGGTGATGGGTGACCCATTCTTATAGCCTTCTTCATTATCTTCGGGGAGGCCCATGTATCTCTCCTGATAAATAGTATCATAAAATCGCTCGTTGCTGACAAAGGCTATAGCCATGGCAGTATTATAGAGATCTGGGTATCTGAATATGGCATTAAGGCTCATAGAGCCTCCTCCGCTCCATCCCCAGATGCCGATACGCTTGGAATCTACCCAAGGCCAGCGTTTGATAATTGCTTGAGTCGCTGCAGCCTGGTCTTCAGAGGCAAGAATTCCTATCTGCCTGTAAACACATTTCCGCCACTCTCTTCCTCGAGGCACGCGAGTTCCTCG
>CP070825.1:583360-586184 GCA_020344415.1 Candidatus Aminicenantota bacterium | reverse complement strand
GGCAGGCGCCCTGCAGGCGCACCTTGACGTTGTTATCATCGTCGGTTTCAACCAGCTCGATATCGCCGCCGTGGCCCTGCAGGGCCGGCCTGACGGATTCAATCACAGCTTTAACCGTTTCTTCGAAGGTTTTTTCGGTGCTGTTTTCGCCGCAGCCGCATTTTTCACACATAAAAATCTCCTGTTTTTAGTTCATTGTTGTTGGTTCATAGTTCGTAGTCTATGAATTCAAGTATTATAGCAGAAACTTGGCTGAAGGCCAGCTATTTTTGCACGATTCAAAATTGGGTTTGCCCGCCGGAGGCGGGTAAATTTGGGTTTGTCCGCCTAAGGCGGATAAATTTGGGTTTGATTGGGTTTGTTTTTGATAGTTTGTAGTTCGTTGTTCATTGTTATTAGTCGTTGCTATTACTGTGGTTACAGCCATTTGGACATTTCGCAAATTGGGTTTGTTTTGCATAATTTGCTGTTTTTGATTGACCCGGCTTCGCCCAAAGACTTCGCCGCGGCAGGCCCGTATTGCATGGTGGAGTTCGGACCGCCGCACCTACTTCCAAAAACGGGCAGAAGCAGATTCGGGGTTGGAGAACACGGTTTAGTTGTGGGTGTTTGTGTAGGCACATCAGCAAGTAGGTGCGGGGCAAGTTGGGTTTGTTTCCGCCGGAGGCGGACAAGTTGCATAATTTGTTTATTTTGATTGAAATTATCTTTCTTGCTGGCAGGCCTATATGTTGTGTTAAGATGGGCAAGATACAACATTATCGGACTTTGCCGAGGGGGGAGAGAAGAGTCTTCTAACACGGGGGATAGGTAGGAGGAGTACCTAATAATGATTATTGATAAGTGATTATTGATTTTGGTAATTCCTCTAAAGAGTTTCCATTTTGAAACAGACCGGGGGAGGAAACAATCGCCGATGGGATAGCAAACGGCGCCCCGAAGAGATAGTTCCACATCTCATGGGGCAAGCATCCCACAGGGCGGGCGTTCCCCTATAATAGGGCGGACTTGCGCGGATGATGTGAAAATTATGGGTGTTTCGAGGGTGCGGTTTTTGCTAAGTCATTGCGGTTAAAAGGATAGAAAAAAATTCAGGAAAAACCATTTTAGGGATCGAACTACCAACGTTTTTGGTTGAAATGCGGATGGCGGGCCCGGCTTCGTTGTGGGACTTCGCCGCGGTCTTCGCTTCGCTACGATAAGAAAATTTTTCAAATTAGCCGGTTTTGGTGTGTAGGTAGGTGCGGTTTTGATTGATTTTTTTAACCACGAATGGACACGAATTGGCACGAATTAATTAGCCGCGAAAAGGCGCAAAAAGCACAAGGAATTTTTAGACAGGATAACAGGATTACGACAGGTTTTTGGTTTGACGGGGGTTGAAAATGGGGTAAAATCCACCAGAGGCGAGATAAATGATGGGTAAGCAACGGCGATAGTTTTTAACTTTGTTAGAGGGATTTTCAGCCAAAAATTGATGCGGATTTTGAAGTGCTGCAAAGCAAGAGGTCGGTGTTTGGTTTAGGAGCAAAGGTTTTCAAAATGGGTTTCATAGAGATGTCGAAAGGGAGCGAATCATGAAGAAAGCGTTGTCGAGAACTTTAAAAGTTTTAGTTCTGTTTGTTCTGATGTTCGTCAGTAACAGCATCGCCGCAGATGAGGCGGCGAAGATTTTGGCTGATATCGAAGAATGTATAAAGATAGGATGTCCTGCGGATCTAAGCAAATCGATAGCGGCCAGAATAGAAGAATCACCAGAAGGGATTGCAAAGGCCCTTATTGAGAAAATGGAAACTCCCGGTCTCAGCGAAGATGCTTTAAGTATTTATATATGGGCTATTGGCTTTACAAGGGATACAAATGCTGTTGACACATTAATCAAGATATCTGGAGAAAGCGAATCGGAGCTTGTGAAGGGGAATATAATTTCGGCGCTTGGTAATATCGGCGGTGCCAAGGCCGGCGACTATTTGCTTTCCTTAGCGAGAACGGCAAATGACAAAGGATATGAAGAAGAAAAAAAGGGGTTCGAGAAGTTTAACATACTAAATTGTCTAGCGCAGATGCAGTATGCTCCAGCCCTGCCTGAGATGGGGGGACTTTTGAAAAAGGATTTAGACAAGTATTACTGGCAGTGTTACTTTTGTTTGGGGAAGATGGGAGATGCCGGGGTTCCTTTTCTATTGGAGAGAATCAACGACAGCGACAGGAATGTCAGACTTGCTTCAATATGGCTGTTGGGTCATATTCTGATAGCTCCTGAAGCTGCAGGACCTTTGCGTGAGCATTATTGGAAGGAAAAAGATGCCGAAATCAGACTCGGTATGCTGAGTTTTTTAGAGAAGATTATTTATGATTTTCAAGAGATGGAAACATTTTTCAAGGAGGTTGTGAGCAAAGAGAAAGACGAAGCATGTAAGCAGTTTGCTACAGAAACGATTGCCGGTCTTGAGAAATACCAGCAGACTGTGGCTGAGGCGAAAAAAGACAAGAAAGGAAATAGAGAGAAATTTGATGCGGCATACAAAGCTATTTATAAAAGTTACGGATTAGACAGAGGTTTCAAACCTACATCATACGAAGTGTTAATGACATACAGCCATCCTGAAGATGAGGCGAGACTGAAGAAACTGCGTGAGAGGATTTTGTGCAGAAACTCGGATGAGTGTTTCTATGACTATCAGGAAGTGAATCGAATTATTATGATTAACCGATTTATTTCCAAATCTGAATAAGAGGAAACAAGCAACCGGGTAAAGAAAACAGACCTCGCCCTGACGGGATAGTATTTAGTCGATAGCGTGGCACCCTGCGTGAAACCCCT
>CP070825.1:580028-583260 GCA_020344415.1 Candidatus Aminicenantota bacterium | reverse complement strand
TTCAGGCCTTAGGTCATCGCGCTGGGACGGAGCAAAGGATGACAAGATGGCAGTAGGTCTGGATGTCAAGTATGGGATTCTACCAAATCTTATTCTTGATGTAACTGCAAGCCCTGATTTCAGTGAGGTGGAATCCGATCCGTTTATATACCAGCTCTCACCATATGAAAACTATTTCGGAGAAAACAGACCGTTTTTTACTGAGGGCAGCCAGTATTTTAAGTTATCCACAGAACGTGGACACTTCTGGGGTCCCACGCTCAGGCTATTTTATTCACGACGCATCAACAATCCGAAAATTGCCACAAAGGTCTCCGGAAAGACCGCTGGATATTCTTTTGGAGTGCTTGGAGCTTTGAATGATGCGGGGGATGGAGATGCCTTGTTTAGTGTTGTTCGGATCCAGAAAGATGTCTTTAAGAACTCCCAGGTCGGTATTTACTATGCAGGGATAAATATCTCAGAGGAGTACAACCGAAATTTCGCTGTAGACTATAACTTCAATTTTAAAGACATTTATTATATCCGCGGAATGAGTGCGTTTTCCTATAACGATGATGTTCCGAAGAACAACAACGGCATGCATATCGTCCAGTTTGAAAGAGACGCTGATGCCGGAGTGCAGCTGGCATTTGATTTTCAGAGAATTGAAGAAAATGTGGATGTCAGGACTGGGTTTGTCAACCAAATGGATGTTCAATCCACTGAGTTGAGTACAGGGTATGCCTGGAGGTTCAACCAAGGGCAGCTCATGCGCCTCAGTTTGGACCTTAGCGGGAATCTGAATCAAGATACTCACGGTAATACGACCGGCTATTCTTTTTATCTAATGTACTGGACAGAATTCTTAGCCAAGTTTTATATCCACGGGGGATTTTCATTAGGAAAGAGCAAATATCAGATATTTGATCCTGACGATAGCCTGATCTGGACAGAGGATTTCATTCGGACTTATGGCGGCGATTTTTTTGATTTTCGTTGGGAGCGCGGAGGATTTTTGAAAGAAGCGAGCATTGAGATAGGGTGGGAAAAAAGAGGGATCTATAACGACGACTTTACAGGGGTGGAACCCGGATCTCAGACAAGAATGGAGGCCGAGCTGACCCTACGGCCACGCAGCAACTTTGAATGCTCTTTCAGCAGCGATTGGATACGGCAGGTCATAGATAGAACCGGACTGAAGGTCTTTGATGGAGTGACGTATGCGACATCCTTGCACTTCCAGATAACACGCAGCTTGTTCCTGAGCACGAGGCTTTTAGGAGAGACTCGGGAAGATCAATATAACCTGGATTTTCTTATCGGGTATTATTTTGGGGCTGGAAACATCATCCAGCTCAGCTATAAAAAAAATGCGAAGACAGAAGGCTTCTTTAGAGAGGGAGGACATTCTTTAACCTTAAAAGTATCGTATCTATTAAGAATCTAAATCTGAAATAGAGATGTCAGACAAAATAGCGAGCCAATTCAGAAAGAAGAGTAATTCTTGACATTCATCTTCCCTTGAAATATTGTTCTCGAAGAACGCATTAGTCATAAATGAAAACAATCCCTGAGAATATCTTATCCCTTCTGAAGATAGAACCTTCTCTCCAGTCAGTCGACTATGTGAAGAATAAAAAACAATTCCAGCTGCACACCCTCCTCACAGAACAAAGACACCCTAAAACGTGGAACCTGAGTTTTACCGTAAAAGACAGTGTTAAAGAGGGGCTCAAGCAAATTCTCTCTGTGGATGAAGATATTTCTAGACTGTTTCATCAGGTGGCAAAAGACATCTCTATCCTTGACCAGGCCGCTGACGCCGTGAGCAGAGCCATTATGGAAAATAAAAAAATCTTTATTTATGGATGTGGAGCGACAGGTCGGTTGGCAAAGCAGATGGAGAGTGCTCTCTGGCGGCCTTTCTGGAGAAAGATTAAGAAAAACAAATCCTGGGTGAAATTGAGACTTTCTTTGCCTGGGGATATAGAAGAGCGCCTCATCGGTGAGATGACCGGAGGAGACAGAGCGCTCATAAGTGCCCTGGAGGGATTTGAAGATTTGCATCTAGTCGGAAAGCTCCAGATAAGGGATAGAGGTGTGGAGAAAGGGGATGTGGTTTTTTGTATCACAGAGGGAGGAGAGACTTCGTCTGTAATAGGTGCGATTGAGGCTGCAGCAGAACAGTATGGAGAGCTAACTAAAGATAAGATAGATGATGCCAGAAATCATCTCTATTTCATGTGCAACAATCCTGATGATGTGTTGAAACCGTTTCACAGAAGCAAATCTGTGATTGAGAATCCTGCCGTTACCAAGATTAACCTTACAACTGGACCTCAAGCTATCACTGGGTCCACCCGGATGCAGGCCACAACAGCGGAAACATTCTTTATGGGCGTGATATTAGAAGAAGGGATATACCGAATTTTGAGAGAACTTTTGTCTGAGAAAGAATTAGCTCAGCTGTGTTTTACTTCCAGGATAAATATAGAGGAGAGATTATTGTCCTTTGATGATGTGAGGAAGTCTTTAATGACCGCATTGAAAGATATGGCGAGGTTCGCTGTTCTTGAGTCCCAGACATACAGAGATAAAGGGTTTTCCACGTATTTTGCAAAAAAAGCTCTGATCGCGGTATTCATAGATTGCGCAGAGAGAAGTCCCACTTTTCATCTGTTCCCATTGGATCCAGTCGATGAAGAGGGTCGAAAATGTTGGCTACAGGTATGGACTGAAGGGAGGGATTATAAACAGGCGTGGCAGAATTTTTTGGGAAGACATTTCAGAGGGTTAGATGAGGAGTTTTATAAACATCATTTCGAAAGCCACGTTGGCGATGTTTATCTTAAAGAGGCCGCCCTTAAGAGCTTGTCTAAAGCAGGTAATGACCAGGAAAAACTATATGATTTTTCACTATCTAAAGAGAATATTTTCACTCGTGGTCCTCAAGAAGGAGATTTGGGAGTGTTGGTGTGTTTAGATGAAGAAATCGACGGACTTTCCGACCCTGATTCTTCTCTGTACAAATTCTTTACCCTTTTTAAAGAACGAAATGCTCAATTGTGCTTGATTCTGGTCAGCAGCCGAGAACCTCAAAAGGTTCAAGAAATGATTGGTCAATTGCCCATAGATCAAAATAGAGATGTCGTGATTAATATAAATATGGATCAGGCAGATGACCCATTGAATTTAAAAAGACAAACCCTCCTCAAGATGCTTTTAAACACACATTCGACAGGAGTAATGG
>CP070825.1:574305-579928 GCA_020344415.1 Candidatus Aminicenantota bacterium | reverse complement strand
TATAAATCATTTCGCCAGGTAACGTTGCTGCCTAGAGGCATTCCATGCCTTGCAGTTAACCAATCTTTTATTTTTTTATAATCGCCGATATATTGACTTTTATGCTTACGCTCTTCTAAAAAAATATATTTTGCTTTTATTAATTTATTTCCTGCAAAAACAAACTCAATCGAACACTTCAAGCCAATTGCTTTTTTTTGATATCTAATTGTCTCTAAGCCATAAGATTTCTCATGATGAGTGGGCCTGCCTTCTAATTCAAACACCTGGTTCTTGCTCATTCCCCAACGAGTATCTCTGAAATAATTCTTAAATCTTTTCCTATTTGCCAGACTCTCATCCTCTCCTTTTAAAGTGACAACCTTGGTCACTACAAAAAGCCTCTCGACTAATTCATCCAGTATATAACCCGATTTGGTCATCCCTGACTCTTCAGAAGTATAAGAGACATAGAGCCATATTTTTTTTACTTTTCCCGTTTCATGGAGGGTGAGGACAGTCCCTTTGGCAACAGTCTCAACAATAGGGCTGTTCTTATCTGCTTTAAAATAAATATTTGCTTTTTCGGCGATGACTCTGACTTTTCTTCCGCTGGACAATATTGGTTCAGAAAGAAAAGATAAAAAAACAATCATAAAGAATATTTTCGGCAGAGCTGCCAATAATGTCTGTCTGGTCTTCATGGTCTTTAGCTTTTAAAATGCGTAAATTTCTGGCCTAAGAAATAAATTTTCTGTGTTTTGTCGATTATTTTCAACACCAATGACATATATTGACAATAAATCGAGAGAGATACAATCCTCTTTAGAGATGATTTTGAAATTAGTTCAATTCACCCTAAAAGGTGGAACTTCTATGCCTTTTTTATTCTTCTTTTTCTTTATTATAATAAAATTGGGCAAGACGGGAGGGAGGAATCTTCAGGTAATAACCGAATAACGCGAGTTTGTTTTTCAAGATTGCTCGAAGAGCTCCCGTTTTTGCATAGCGGCGGGAAGAAGTGATGACCGGAACAGGAATAAAAGCCAACTTTCCTACTTTTCTGAGGCGGCGGACGAATTCCACGTCTTCCATGAGTGGAATTTCAGCATACCCTCCCATCAGACGAAAAAGTGAGGCCCTGACAAAAATGGCTTGGTCACCATAGGGTAAGCGAAAAAGCCTAGTCCGCCAGGTCACATTTCTTTCAATATACCTTAACAAAGGAGTGGATGGATAAATCTTCAAGGCAAAAGAACCTCCAACAACCTCAGGATCCATCATTGCCTGGCGAATGAGAGACGAGAAATTTTCAGGCACGATAGTATCAGCATGCAAAAAGAGCAGAAGATCACCTGATGCCTCAGAGGCCCCAGCATTCAGCTGTCCTCCCCGGCTCGGACTGGATGAAAGCACCCGCACTCCGCACTCCTTTGCAATCCGGGCTGTATTATCTTCGCTTCCTCCGTCCACGACTATCACCTCTCCATGAGAGATTTTTCCGATATGTTCAAGAGTCTGGCGAATATGATTTTCTTCGTTCAAAGCTGGAATAATTACAGAGAGTGACTGTTTGGATGCTCTTTCCCAGAAAAGAAGATCTTGAGGCTCATCCACATCGTGCAAAATATTCAGGTTCTTGACAGATATTCCCTTATTTTTTGCTCTCTTTAATGTTTTGCGGTGAACCGTATCCGTTCCCCAGGCTATCGATCTGAAAATCTCGGGAACCATTCGTTTAAGCCCGATAAGGCAATATCCCCCATCACTAGTAGGGCCAAGGACTAAATCGTGGTCTTTCAAAGCATCAAAGGCGGCCTGGCCATGGAAGGCAGTAAGCTCTGGGCAATCTACTCCCACAAGGACCACGTCTTTTTTTCCTTTTAGAAAATTATCCTGAAAGGCCCTTGCCATGCGCTCGCCAAGGTCTCCATCCCCCTGATGGAAATAGTTGAATTCAAGTCCGAGCCATTCCTCCATCATACGCCTGGTTCCGCCTTCGAACCAAATTTCTATAAGATCTGGATTTTTTCTGGAAAGAGACTTCGCCCACATTAGAGTGCGTTCGGTCATTTCCCGATGAAGAGAAGCTGCACCTTCTTTGCCTAGGACCGGGATCAGACGGGTTTTTGCCCTTCCAGGCTCAGGATATCTGGTAAAGATAATAAGTCTTTGCCTGCTCATTTCCTACTTTTTATCTCTTCCAGGAAAACCAGCGTTTTAAAAGGCGTTTGATGAAAGGTGTCAGCTTCTGTGCGTAATATTGACCTGCAACCTGCTTTATAGCTTCTGCTTGGGTGGGATAGGGATGAATTACATTGGCAAGAGTTTTCAAACCTTTCCCCGCAACCATGGCCAGAGTGATCTCGCTAATCAATTCTCCTGCATGTTTAGACACAACCGTTGCTCCCAGGATTTTATCTTTTCCCTTTTTTACATGAACCTTAACAAATCCTTCTTCTTCTCCATCCGTAACAGCTCTATCCACCTCTTTAAAGTACCTGGTGAAGGTTTCAACAGGAATTCCTTTTGCCTGGGCATCTTTTTCATACATCCCGACATGGGCGATTTCAGGATCTGTATAAGTACACCACGGAATAACCAGAGACTTATGCTTTTTACTCTTAAGAAACAGGGAATTCTGGATGACAATCCGAGCCGTTGCTTCGGCAATGTGGGTAAACTTATATGGAAAACAAATATCACCTGCCGCGTATATATTTGAGTTAGTTGTCTGCAGGTAGTCATTCACAACCACACCTTTGCGCGCGTCATATTCCACACCAACAGCCTCAAGGTTCAGACCTTCCACATTGGGACTGCGTCCTATGCCAACTAGGATCTCATCAGCCTCAATCGTTTCATCTCCTTCCTTGCTCGAAACATGAACCTTTTTCTTGCCGTTATCAACATTAACCTTCTTCACTGAAGCACTCAATACACAACGAATCCCTTCTTTCTCAAAAATTTTTCCCAAAATGGCAGCAGCTTCCGGGTCTTCCCGGGGCAAAAACTGGACATTTCTCTGTACGATCGTAACTTTAGAACCAAGTCGGTTAAAAGCCTGAGCAAGCTCACAACCGATCGGGCCTCCACCGATAACAACCAGCTTCTCTGGTCTCTCAGTCAGGGAAAATACGGTCTCATTTGTTAAAAACCCTGCTTCATCTATCCCTTCGATGGTGGGATGAGCAGGCCTTGCGCCAGCAGCAATTACAGCCTTCTTGAACCTCAAGGTTTTTCCATCTACTTCTAAGTTGCGGCTATCCTTAAACTGTCCTTCTCCCAGAAAAACATCGACACCAAGAGATTTGAAGCGGATGACAGAATCATGATCGCTAATCTGAGCTCGCAGACGTCGCATGCGCTCCATAACCTTGGAAAAATTAACGGGAAAAGATCCAGGGTAATCAAGCCCATAATCTGGAGAATTCCACATCTCACCAACAACTCGTGAGGAGCGAATAATAGCCTTAGAAGGAACACAACCCACGTTTAAGCAATCTCCTCCCATAAACATCCTTTCAACCATAGCAACTCGGGCGCCCAGGCCAGCTGCACCCACGGCAGTTATAAGGCCAGCAGTTCCGGCTCCAATCACAACCAGGTTGTACCTGGAGGCTGGCTCAGGATTCACCCAATCATGAGGATGCACGTTTGATAAAAGAAGCTGATTGTGCTCATCATCAGGTAAAACTAACAATTTTCTATTCATTTTCTTTGTGCCCCTCCTCTGCTTTTAATTTTTTTCTTGCCTGCCTTACCAGGACAGTGATAAGGACTGCGGTGAAAGCAAGAATCCCGATCAAAGTCCAGGGAATTTTTCCCTCAGAGACGGCGCTAGCGACCGCATCTGCACCAACCACATAAAGAACTGTTCCGGGTAGCATACAGAGCCATGACCAGAAGACATAAGTCCAGAAAGGAACGAGCGTGAGGCCAAATCCGTAATTGAGAAGATTGAAGGGGAACAAGGGCACTAGACGCGTAATAGCCACGATAATGGCGCCATGTTCCTTTGTCAGCTGGTCAAGGTGATGAAATTTTTTATTGTCTGCGAACTTTTGAGCAATAGCCTCTCTTGCTACATGTCGAGAGACCAAAAAAGCCAGGCTTGCTCCAATCGTGGAACCCACGCTTACCGTGGCTACACCCAGAACAGAGCCAAACATTACCCCGGCCATTATGGTGATAACAGACCCAGGGATAGCTAAAATTACAGCCCCGATATATATCAAAATATAGACAAGGGGCCCCAAAGCACCAAGGGAAAGAATCCACTCTCTTAGCTCTCCCAGACGCCCGCCTAGATTAAAGACTTTTGCTAGCACCATAAAGATAATAATAATAAGCCCCAGGGCGATAGGCCTCCAGATACCCTTTTTTCGCGGCGGAGGTGAAGAAGAAATATGCTCTTTTTTATCAGAATTTGCCATCAGCTCTCCTGTTCGTTTAAAGTCCAATCATAATTCAAGTATTTAATATTATAAGAGCCTTTCTCCAAAAATTTCCGATCTTCTTCTTGAAGGTAAAGAGAAACAAAATGGAGAACAGCTCTTTCTTTGCGCCTGTGTCCATTAAATCCGGTAGTCGGAATGTAGGAACCGATAAAATCCTTCCCATACCACTTAAAAATTGAAGAAAGATAGACTACACTTTTTTCTTTATTTATTAGAAAATTTTTATCGCTAGAAAGAAATCTACGCGCTTGGTCATCCAATTGGTCGCTGAGCGTTTCCGCCTTATAGGGCTCCTGACGAAGAGGCGGGCATCCTCTTGCAGCGCAGACCAACGCCATATGAATCCTTGGTTCGTTAAATTCTTTACGCAGGATCTTGTGCTCGATGTGATCAAGTGTGATTTCCTTCCCCATCACAGGAAATCTTATCTTATCCCAAACTCCGGAAATCTGGCGAATGCTATTTCTTGGATATTGCCTGGTCCGAAAAGAAGATTCCTCAAGCGGATAGTGGTCCAAGATCGCCTTCAGGGTCAAAACATTGTAGGCATTAATCCACAAGGCAATTTTCTCTTCATCATTCCAACTTTGATAATCCTCTGGTTTCAATTTATTCAACTTATCAAGGAAAATTTTCATTTCCTTTTTGTTTTCCTTCAACTCTCTGTAGTTAACTTTGCCCTTCTCGTCAACGTAAGTCTTAAGCACGTTGTAGTATTTCTCAGAGTAGAACTTTTCATCTGCTTCTCTGGCCCTCAATTCCAGAGAAAAAAACAAGAGAAATAGAAGAAAAATTAGAAAAATCCGCTTCAAGATATTCCGACCCCTTTTTTTTAAGGATTATCAGAAGCAAGCGCTCCGCCACAAGAAGAGCCAAAACCTGCTGTACAGCCAAAACAGTGCCTGCCGGTTACGATTCTTCGATTTGAGAGTAGTTCAAGAGCAAAATCTTTAACATTCTTTGGGAGCTCTTTTCCTACAGGTATTCCCAAAGCTATGTTAAAGTCGCAATCGTAAAGGGTTCCATCCCATGCTACGCAAATCTGATATCGACACATTAATCCTTCCACAGTTTGGCAATTAAATCCATTTTAAAAACACCATCTTGCTGCTGATTAAACCATAAGGCAATTATTTTATTTGCAATATGGTTTTCTTTAATCAATCCCAAAATTTTTCTGTCCG
>CP070825.1:569756-574205 GCA_020344415.1 Candidatus Aminicenantota bacterium | reverse complement strand
TTTCTCCTGTCATGGCCACGTCCCATTTGACCTTGAGGTCTGTGCAGATTGATAAAAGTGACGTCGCTATAGTCACTCCGGCAGATGGACCATCCTTCGGAATGGCTCCTTCAGGAATGTGGATATGGAAATCGTTTCGAGAAAAAATCTGATTATCAATACCAAACTCATCCACGTGGGCCCGAGCATAACTTAAAGCGGCCTGGGCTGACTCCTTCATCACATCGCCCAATGATCCTGTTAAGGATAGATTCCCCTTGCCTTTCATTTTTGTGGCCTCGACAAAAAGGATCTCTCCTCCACTGGCTGTCCAGGCTACCCCCGTAGCTACCCCTACTCGATCATTCTGCAGAAGCTGATCCTTGAATATCTTCGGAGGACCCAGGTAGCTTTCTATATTCTGAGAAGTGACTCTGGTCAGTTTTGTCTTTCCTTCAGCCACTCTTCTGGCGACTTTGCGGCAGACTGAAGCAATTTCCCTCTCCAGATTCCTTACTCCTGCTTCTCTTGTATAGAGAGAAATAATTTTCTTTATGGCTCCGCTGGTAAAAGCAATCAATGTCTTATTCAGTGCGTTCTCTTCTATCTGTTTTGGAACCAGATGGCGGAGAGCGATCTGCAATTTCTCCTCCTCTGTATACCCTGGAAGCTGCAGGACCTCCATCCTGTCACGAAAAGCTGGCTGGATTGGATCGAGTAGATTTGCGGTTGTAATAAACATGACCTTGGAGAGGTCATAAGGAACACCGAGGTAGTGGTCTCTAAAAGAATAATTCTGTTCAGGGTCCAGCACCTCAAGAAGCGCAGAAGACGGATCGCCTCTAAAATCGGCTCCAATTTTATCCACTTCATCCATCATAAAAATAGGATTATTCGAGCTGCACCGTCTTATTCCCTGGATTATTCTCCCGGGTAAAGCGCCTACATAGGTTCGCCTGTGGCCTCTGATTTCTGCCTCATCCCTAATTCCGCCAAGGGAAATACGAATGAATTTCCTTCCTAAGGACCTGGCTATAGAGCGGCCCAGCGAGGTCTTCCCTACCCCGGGAGGACCCACAAAGCACAGGATCGGACCTTTTATCTTTTTAGAGAGCTTTCTTACGCCCAAATATTCGATAATCCTTTCTTTCACTTTATCCAGACCATAGTGGTCTTCATCTAATATGGTCTTTGCCTTTCGAAGATCAAGGTTGTCTACTGTGCTCTTATTCCAGGGGAGGGCAAACATCCAATCCAGATAATTTCGCACAACGGCTGTCTCGGCTGACTCTGGATGCATTTGACCAAGACGACTTATCTGTTTATCCAGTTCTTCCCTGACTTCTTTGGAGACCTTTAACTTTTTCAACTTATCCTTGTACCCTTTGATCTCCTCTTGGATCTCGCTTCCCTCTCCAAGTTCTTTCTGGATTGCCTTTAATTGTTGTCTCAAGAAATACTGTTTCTGGAGCTTGTCCATCTCGCCTTTTGCTTCGCTGCTGATCTTGGACTGGACGTCTAAAAGCTCCAGCTCTTTGGTTAAAAACTCGTAAACTTTCTTCAACCTCTGGAATGGGTCAAACACTTCTAAAGTACCTTGAGCCTCTTCAACTTTCAGTTCAAGATTGGCTGCTGTGAGGTCAGCCAGCCTTCCCGGCTCCTCTACATTCGCCGCAATAATCATGATCTCAGGAGGGATGTTCTTCCCCAAGGTCGAAGCCTTCTCAAGCCCGGAACGAACATTCCGGATTAAAGCTTCTGCCTCGATTGATTTCTTTTCTTCCTCAGGTTCGCGGACCACATTCATCTTGGCTGCATAAAAGGGCTTATCCTCATTAAGTTCCTCTATCCTTGCCCGGACAAGCCCTTGAGTGAGAATTCTCACTCTTCCATCAGGCATCTTCAACATTCTCATGACTAATGCAACCGTCCCCACATCATAGACATCTTCTCTCTTTGGCTCTTCAATCTCCATATTCTTTTGTGTCAAGAGAAAAATCATCCTGTGAGAGGATAGCGCTTGGTCTATGGCATTCTTTGACTTCTCTCTTCCCACAAAAAGAGGGACAACCATATAGGGAAAAACAACAATATCTCTCAACATAAGAACAGGTAACTCTTTTGGGATGTGAAGTTTCTGATCCTGATCTTCTATGACACTTTCGAATTCTTCTATTTCATCGCTATCCTTTTTTGCCATTATACTCCTCCGGGTTTACTCTTGGCCCTTCTGGATTTTCAGTATGACTTCCTTCTCCTTCTTCCTTCTATATTTTTTTAAAACAAGAGTCAAGACCCCATTCTCCAGTATAGCTCGAGCCCTTTCAGGAATGACTGCTCCTGGCAGAAAGATAAAACGTCGGAAGGAACCGTATTCTCTCTCCAACTGATGATACCTAATCTTGCCTTGCGCGAGGTTTTCTTTTTTTATGCCTTTAATCTCCACACGGCTGTTATGAAGCAGTATTGAAATATCTTTCTGCTCAACCCCAGGCAGCTCCACTCTTACAGTTATATCATTATCTCTTTCCGAAATATCCACATAAGGAATCCAACTATCTTCCAACCCTATGAGTTCTTTTTTCCGGAAAAAGACTTCCCCCATAATCTTATTGATTTCTGCTTCAATCTTAACAACTCTGGAAATGGGTCTGATTCTCTTAACCATAGTCCGAAGCTCTATTTTTCCTTTAGCAGGGTCTCCAGTTCTTCCTTGAATTCTAAAACATCCTTGAATTCTCGATAAACAGAAGCAAAACGGACATAGGCAACCTTGTCCAGTCTTTTAAGTTTCCTGACGACGAACTGTCCAATCTCTGCGGCTTTCATTTCTTTATCAGGGCTCTCCTGAAGTTTGTTCTCTATTTCCTCCACGATCTCTTCCAGCTTGGCAACAGAGACAGGCCTTTTCTCACAAGCTTTCAGTAGCCCTCTCAGGAGTTTTTGCGAGTCAAAAGGCTGGCGGCTCCCATCTTTTTTCACGACCATAAAGGGAATCTCTTCGATTTTCTCGTATGTTGTAAATCTCTTTGCACACGAAAGACATTCCCTTCGTCGGCGGATGCAGAAACCGTTCTTACTCTCTCGCGAATCGATGACCTTGCTCTCAGAGTGTTCACAGTAAGGACACTTCATTTTTCTGTATTACCACCCAATTTTTTAAGCTGTAATAAGGAAATTCCTTCTTTCCATAATATAACATATCCCACCAAACAAGTCACCAACACCTGAACCGCATGAACAACGATCGTCATAGCACCGGCTAAGTTGACATCCATGTCATAAAGAGAGGTCAAACCCAGTTTGCTGAAATAATGGAATCCACCTACCATTCCTGGAGTAGGAATCGATGCTCCCACCATTACTAAAAAAACGTAAGGGAAAAGGAAAAAGAAGAAAATTGGGGTATCATATACATAAAAGAAAATCCAGTAATAGGCAATAATCCCCAGCCAAACAGCGAAAGATAATAAAATGTATATTAACAAATTCCCGATAGAATGAAAAAACTTCAGGCCTCGAATAAATTCCTGGACAAATTCCAGAGCTCTTTGAGAGACCTTCTGAGGAAAAGGTTTGAAGAAAAAAGCGATGACAGAGAGCGTTTTTTCCCTGAAAAAGTAAAGAGAGAGGGTAATGATAAGCATCAAAAAAGCAAAGGCGAATCCCACTATCCCCCATAGCCGAAGACTCGAATAAGCTTCTTCGTTCACTTGAAAGATGGAAGAATAAAGAGGCTTAGAGATGAGAAAGATTCCTAATAAAGAGCACATCGTAAATATATCAAAAGTCCTCTCAACTACAGCTGTACCAACAACAAACCCTTTTCTCATATTTTCCTTCTGAGCTAAGTACAGCGGCTTGACAACTTCGCCCAACCTTCCTGGGAAAATAAGGGTCACTGTGAAACCTACTGCATTAGCAGCAAACCTGTTGAAAAACGATACGCCTCTCTTCTCATGTCTGAGCAGGTAATCCCATCTTATAGCACGTGTGATAAGGTGGAGAGGGACAAGGATGATGATTAGAATAAAGAATTTGAGATTGACATCGGTGACATAACCCAGGACTTCTTTCCAATCAAGCCTCCGGAAGAAAAAATAGAGGAAAACAATGATAAGAAAGAAGATAACGCCCAAACGAAGCCAGGTTTTTTTCATTATGAATCGTCAATATTATCATCATAGATATACCAAGTCAATTCAATAACTTCTATTAATTTTAGACAGTTAGACATGTACAGAATAAAAAAAATCAGGGAAAACCGATATTATAACTGCAGGTTATAAATTTTCGATTTTTAGATAATTCATATAACTCAGAGTTATAAATATCATGCTCTCCTTTCTACTAAACGCCTATCTTTTGGGGCTTTATATATTGAAAAAACGGAGAATATCTTTTATTATTTATCCTGCCAGTTGGGAAGTCGTCCAATGGTAGGACACATGACTCTGGATCATGGAATCG
>CP070825.1:563212-569656 GCA_020344415.1 Candidatus Aminicenantota bacterium | reverse complement strand
TTTAATTATGGTATTTTTGTCGCAGTTTATTAGCTAATTAGAGAATAAAATCATTCCAAGGAGGGAAATGTTGATTATGGAGAGGACAGGGAAAAAGAGCAAAAATCCTTTGAAGGCTCTTTTTGATTTCAAACGGGAAGAGATCTCGATTGCTCTTTTAATGTTTTCTTTTAACTTTATTGTTATCGCTATCTTTCAGATTCTGAGGCCTCTAAAGAAAGGGTATGTTGTCGCCATTTACGGCGCAGAGCCAGAGCTCTATATGAAGCTTTTGAACATAGTAGTCGCAGCCTTGGCAGTTGTTGTTTTCACGTTCCTCTACAACAGGCTGCCTCGACAGCGCGTTATTTACGCTTTCTGTCTATTTTTCGCTGTTTCATTCATAGCATTGAGGTTTCTTCTCTTAAAACCTAATATTGTGGTGGCCTGGTGGTATTATCTTCAAGTGGACTTGATAACAACTATCTGGATGGCAGCTTTCTGGGCGTACCTGACTGATATTTCGACATCAGATCAAGCAAAGAGACTCTATGGCCTAATTGGTACTGGTGGTGTCTCCGGAGGGCTGGTCGGTATTTTGACAGCAAAGATATTAATCGGCAGCCTTGGTGAAAGCGGACTTTTAATTCTTTCTGCTGTTTTGATGTTAATAGTGGGATTTATTACCTTTGCTGTGGAATCGTCGTTGCGTCGTTCTAATGTGTTTGGACGTGCTGACCCTGAGAGTCAGGTTGAAAATGAGCCGGAAAAAAAGGCTTCGAAGTTCAACGCAGCTATCGAAGGCGCCAAGCTGGCATTTCGCTCAAAATACTTGGCAGCCATTGTGGGGATTATGGCATTCTATGAGATAGCATCTCAGGTCATGAATTACATGTTTACTAAGAAATCAGAGGTCTTGTCTGGAGTGGAAACCACGCAGGTTTTTTTCATCGACATCCAACTATTTGCAAATATGCTTTCAGTGGTTGTCCAGCTGTTTTTGGTGACTTTTGTAATGAGAAAGCTCGGTCTCGCAGTTGCGCTCTGCGTCCTTCCTGTGGGTGCTATTCTCTGTACGGGTTTTTTTATGGCCATACCCGCACTTATGACAGCTAGCTTTATGTTTATCTCAGACAACGGGTTTAACTATTCCATCAATCAGACTGCGCGCGAAGCGCTCTATGTGCCCACTACGCCTGATGAGAAATACAAAGCGCGAGCCTTTACCAATATGTTTGTCCAGCGGGCAGCCAAGGGAGTTGCCATCGGGGGAATTGTCTTATTGATAAATATCGGAGTTACTGTCCGATCGCTCGGCCTTTTTGCTATCGCTGCAGCAGCAGGGATGGCATTGTTGGGAATCTACAATGGTCGTCGGTTTAACGAAATGACGAGAACTGAAGTGCATCCTGGTTCGGCTCAATAAAAGTAGATTTCGATTAATCCTAAAAGTATATTTTCGGCATATGGAGGATTCTGTATCAAGAGCCAATTCTTGAAATAACATTATGAAATGATTGCACTAGCTTACTATTATTGAAATGGACGATATGATCCTCGTGGTGGATAAGAGAGTCTGTTAGCTCGTTTCTCTCTCTTTTTCTTTCTTTTCTTGTAACTTCCAGTCTTTTAACTCTTTAGGAAATTCTTCAAGAAACGCAGAATCTACCTGGAAAAGATAGTCGAACCTTGCATTTTTCACCACAACTTTTTTTGCTTCTTCATCTTCAGAGCCAATATAAACAGTGATTTCTTTTGTCTTTCCTTCATCTTCCTCGGTCCATATTTTTATCTCTGCTTGAGGTTCATCCAGCCCATGGTCCTTGAGATCCAAGGGTGGATCGAAAAGCTCATCAGCCTCAAGACTTTCGATTTTACGGATAAAAGTCTCTATTTTGTTTTTGTCTGCCTCTTCTTTTAGAGGATTTTCAAAGAACCATTTATCTTCTTCGCCTTTGGCAACAGTAATATCGATTCCTCCTTTTTTCAGGCGAATCTTCTTTGCCTCCCAACTGTAGAAATCAGAAACTTTTTTCTCTCGTAGTTCTTCTGTCTCCTTCTCTAAGTCTGAGAGGACAGAATCCTCTGTTTGGACGATTTTTGAAGATAGGGAAGATGTTGCGTAGACTTTATCTTCCTCCTTCTGCAGGGAGAATATCACTTCTTGGTTTTCCAGGGGAATTGACAGAGTGATTTGATATTCGGAGGTGTCAAGTCTATATTTTTTTATTTCCTCCTGCGTCTTATCCTCTGAGACAAAATTTTTGGCCTTCAGATTGGAAAGGGAAGAAAGAATATCATTGATTTGGCTAGATTTGACCAGGGCTCCGGCTGGTTTTTTAAAGAACCACTCCTCCTCTTTTTTTTGAGCTTCCCATTGAATCTTTTTTGCACGGAGCTTGATATTTTTCACATCATCTGTCTCAAATTTGAAGATATCCTTCTTTCGAAAGTCAAAAAGCTTTTTCTCCATAAGGCTTTTAAGCTGGCCGGAAATGAGGACAACCTTCTCCTCATCATCTCTTTTGGCAAAGAAGGTGTTATCCAGGGGGTTTTCCATTCCGATGAGGATTTTTATTGGCTTTTCTTTATCTTTGAAATAGAGACTTATCTCCTTTTGAGGAATTTCGTATTTTTTTAACTCTTCGGGCATCTCTTCCACAACTCTCTCTATTCTCAAATCGGAAAAATCATCAGCCAGGCGGTCGACTTCATATTTGTCTGCTTTTGCTTCAAGGGGCTCTTTAATATGCCATTCTCCCTCTTCATTTTTTTCGAATGTAAGAGTCTCTTCTGGCTTCTTGAAAATGATTTTTGTGATGTCATCAGAGGAAAGAGAAACAAGTTTCGCCTCCTCGTCCTTTTCACCATTTCCTTTGAATTCGAAGAGGAGGATGAAAGCCAGCAGGACTATGAAGGCTGCAAAGAGAATTAGGGTTGTCTTGAATTTCATAGGCTTCTTCTCCTCGCCCAGATAGAGATTCCTGTGATGAGAACAGCGAGGGGCAGGATTATGACTGAGACAAAGAAAATCATTCTTCCCTGGGAAGGAGTCAGCTGAATGGTTCGTGGAGAGGATGTTTTTGGTTGTATGGAGATAAGGTCTGCCTCTTCGGTCAGCCAGTTGACTGCATTCAGGAAGAAGTTTCCGTTGCCTGAGAGGTTATAATATCTATTGGAGGCAAAATCTGAGTCGCCAAAGACGGCCAGACGGCCTTTCTGTTTGATCGGGCTTTGTTCTTTTTCTTCTTCCGCTTCAGCTTCTTTCTCTTCCTCTCCCGCTTCTTTCGTTTCTTCTTTCTTCTCTTCTTCTTTGGTTTCGACTGTCACAGCTACTGCCAATGGTATAGGACCAGCTTGATCTTTATCTTTATCGAATACCACTTCTTTCTCTGTAAGTTGTCTTTCTGACCAGGAATTAGGGCTGGTTTTTGCCAGGATGTCTGCCGAGATGCCTTCTGGTTTCTCTTCGACTGTATTTACTGACCGGGCAAACGGATAGAAGGTCGCATACCGGAATTCCTGTGTAATATCGTGGGATTCATATTCGCTCACAACCGGCATGAAGTAATCGCCACCTAGAAGGCGGGATACAGTATCTACAATCAGGTCATCTTCAAGTTGTACTCCGAATTCAAGGAGAAAGGGCTTAAGCCCAGGAGAAGTTTCCGGGTCGACCATAAAGAATACTCGTCCTTCGTTATTGATGAAGTTGCGGATAGTGTCCAGCTCATTGGGAAGAAGGTCCTTCTCAGCCCCCGGAATGACGAGAAGAGAACAGTCTCCAGGGAAAGTATCGGAAAGGGCTAAACTGAGCTTTTTGACTTCGTAGCCGAGTTTTCCGAGTTCATCCTTGGCTAAAGAGTAACCCCTTTCTTCTGAGTCCTCTATGCTCGCCTCACCATGACCTTCGAGAAAATAGATGACTTTTTTCGTTTCCCTGGTGACTTGGATAATGGCATTGGTGATATCCTCTTCACTCGAGGAAGTAATTCGACTTTCTTTGTCGCCACTTTCTAAGATTGTGGTGCCATCCTGAGAGATGTCGTATCTTTTTACCATGCCAGGATTCTTATCAGGGTCAATGAACTCGTATTTCATTTTCTTGGAATGGTAGTTGTAGATATTCAGCAGATTTTCCATACTAGCCTTATTAAAGTTCCCTTCTCGAAAGAAGCATTTGGCGTTGACCTCGTTTTTCAGATTCTTTAAGACTTTGACAGATTGCTCAGAGAGACTGTGGAGTTTAGCTTCGGTGAAATCAAAGCGGTGATGGTGTCTAGCCAGGAAGTAGTTGATGAGAACCAGTATTCCGAGGACCAGGACCACAACCAGGAGTAGATTACTGGAATAGAGAAAGGACTTCCGTTTAAAGCTCTGTTTGAGGATAGAGAGATTGAGGGCAACATAGACGGCTAAACAGGCCACTCCGGCGAGTCCTAAAAGGAGTCCGAATGTTTTTTTGTAAGGCCATATTCTCAGCGAAACCAGCGCCAGGAAGATAAGGCCCAGGGCTATGTAATTTAAGTGCTGCTTGATCTTTTCCATTTTTTACCTCCACCTTCTCGATTGGATGACAGAATGGGTGAGAAATAGTCCGAAGAAGGAAAAGCTTAGGTAATAGACAATATCAGTTGTGTCCAGGATTCCCCGTGTCAGGTCATCGAAATGTTGAAAGAAGGAGAGATAATTGAGGACATCTTTCCAGAAACCTCCTGCAGAATAAGAGGCCCAGTTCAGGATCCAAAAAAGGAGCAGAGCGCCAAAGGTTAGAATAGCCGATACAATTTGGTTTTCAGTCAGAGAGGAGAAGAAGATTCCTACGGCCATAAAAGCTGCTCCCATGAGGAACAGACCGAGATAGCCGCTCAGGACTGGAATGATTTCAGGATTTCCGTGGGCAAAAGTGAATATGGAGAGGATTCCGGAGAGGCCGAGCATCACCAGCAGAACGATAAGAGAGGCGAAGTATTTTCCCAAAATGATCTGGTTTATAGAAAGAGGGCTGGTGTAGAGCAATTCATCTGTTTGTCGTTTCTTTTCTTCTGAAAAAAGACGCATGGTTAGAAGCGGGATCATAAGCAAGAGGATGATGCTGATGTTGTGGAAGAGAGGGGAATAGACCATCTGGTTTATATTCAGCTGTTGGTAGTAATAGGGATTTCTCGCCATTTGAAGAGATTGGGAGTTAAACCACAAGATGAGACTGTAAAAGAAAAATCCCACTAAAACCAGGAAGACAGTGATCGCAACATAGGCAATCGGAGATGTGAAATAGGTTTTTATTTCTTTCTTGCAGATAGACCAGATGTTTTTCATTGTTCAACACCTCCAGATATGACTTTGAGGTAGAGGTCTTCGATACTCATGGCGAGAGGTCTCATCTCGATGAGCCCTAGTTCTCTGTCGACGATGAGCCTTGTTATTTGATCCCTCAAATCTTTTTCCTTGCTCCATTCTATCGTAAACTCGTCATCTTCATGGCTGACCTTGTCTACGCCAGGAATTGTCTTCAGCAGCGAGGAGGTTTCCTTTTCTCTCTTTTTCAGCCGGAGGATGACGCCCTCTTTTTCCTTGAAAGAAGCAGTGAGTTCCTCCAGGGAACCAGATGCCATGATGTTGCCTTCATTTATGATGATGACTCCATCGCATGTCTGTGTAACTTCGGCAAGGATATGGGTTGAGAGAAGGATTGTTCCTTTGCCCGTGAGAGATTTTATAAGCTCTCTTATCTCTATGATTTGAGCAGGGTCAAGGCCGATGGTCGGTTCGTCCAGAATGAGAACTTGAGGTTCATGGATCAATGCTTGAGCTATACCCACGCGCTGCTTGAATCCTCGGGAGATGTTCTTGATAAGCCTTTTCCTGACAGATCCCAAGCCGCTTATTTCTATGCATTTCTCTACAGCCTCGTTTCTTTTAGAAGAGGGGATTTGTTTGATTTCAGAGACGAAGTTCAGGAAGGAATGAACAGTCATCTCAGGGTAAAGAGGGACATTTTCAGGGAGATAGCCTGTTATCTTTTTGACTTCATTGGGCTGTCCGAACACGTCAAAACCAGCGATGCTGGCTTTTCCGTCAGTAGCAGGGAGATAACCTGTGAGGATTCTCATCGTCGTTGTTTTACCGGCAGCGTTGGGCCCTAAGAGCCCCCAGATTTTTCCTTTTTCGATTTTGAAATTTAATTTTTTGATGGCGACTAGATCACCGTATTTTTTGGTCAGTGATTCGACTTCAATCATTCTCTGATTGACCTCCTTTTTGAAAGATTGCCGCGTCGCTTTGCTCCTCGCAATGACATCCGTAAGGTGGGCTTGATAAATCAAGCCCCTACCTCCTTCATGTGGGCTTTATGTATCAAGCCTCTACAAATCCTTAACTCATCCATATCAGCAAAAGTTACATTCGTTCTGGTCGTGGAATACCCATGAGAGAAAGCGCCCGGCCCAGAACTTCTTTTACGTA
>CP070825.1:560575-563112 GCA_020344415.1 Candidatus Aminicenantota bacterium | reverse complement strand
TTTAATGGAAGACACGACACCAGATCCTGCAGTGTTATTGAAACTTACCAAGACACGAATGCCCTTTGGCAAATACAAGGGGCGTTTGCTCATCGATCTTCCCAAGCCCTATGTTATATGGTTTGCGAACAAAGGCTTTCCTGAGGGGGAACTGGGCCGGATGTTGAAGATCTTGCATGAAGTGAAAGTGAACGGGCTCGAGTATCTTTTTAAGCCCTTGAGATGATCAGAGGATAGGGGCAGGTCTTGACATGTGACATGAGCTGGAGCTCAAATCTTTACTTTTGCACTTTTTCCCGAGCAATCCCTTTCTTTTGCCAGAATCAGCAATTGTGCGATCAGGTGTCAGCCTCTTTACATATCATGGCAGATCAACCAGCGTTGGGACATTGCGCATGCCGACACCGGCACAACCTCCGTCTGGTGCTACCTCCGTTAAAACTGATGCCGTTAGAATAAGGCGTTATAAATATAGATTCATACTTGACACCACTGCTGTCCAAAATAATCTGGTTTTTCAATTCCGGCATAACCATATCAACTACCTATCACCCTTAAGACATAAGTTTCAATTTCAGGTTGTCCTTATTTGAAGATGTTGCCCGAGACCAGGAAGTGGGTATGATCGAGAATCATGGAGGCAAATGGAGGGTTCTGAATCAAAAGCAGGTTCATGCCATAGTGATCATGAAGTCTTTTTTCGGTTGATACACAATGAAAGACTCCCTATACTTTCAATGCCCCATTGAATTCCAAAGAAACTCCAGATTTCTATGAATTATCGCACTATAGCATATGTATTCGGGACTCTATTGATTGTAATCGGTTGTTCAATGATTTTCCCGATACTCTGTTCCCTTTATTACCATGAAGATGATCTCTTTCCGATTCTTTATTCGGCCATAATTTCAGTTGCATTGGGGTTGCCGTTATTTTGGTTTTTTGGAAAAAGCCAGCGATTAAGCATTAAGGACGGTTTTTTTATTGCGGTTTTCGGATGGATTATGGTCTCTGCTATCTCTGCACTTCCTTTTATGATCCATGGTTCAATCCCTTCTTTTGCTGATGGCTTTTTTGAAATGATGTCAGGTTATACAACAAGCGGGTCAACAATACTCACAGAAATTGAAACAGTACCCCACGGACTGCTGTTCTGGCGAAGCCAGACACACTTGCTTGGGGGAATGGGGTTCTTGACTTTGACTGTTTTGTTCCTGCCATATGGTATTGGTGGGCTTCGTCTGTTTCGAGCAGAGTCCAGTCCAGGTCAAACCATTACAAGGGAGAAATTCAAACCACGCAACAAAGAAGCCATGCTCTGGCTATGGGGAATCTACTTGGCCCTGAACCTTGCTGAAACAGTTCTCCTGATGCTGGGAGGAATGTCTCTTTTTGATTCACTTTGTCATTCCTTCGGAACCGTATCTACTTCCGGGTATTCTCCTAAAAATGCAAGCATAGGGTTCTATGATAGCGCATATTTTGATTGGGTGATTATTCTATTCATGTTTCTGGGCGGAATGACCTTTATGCTCTTCTATTATATTGCAAAAGGAAACTGGAAAATTCTGAAGATAAACACTGAATTTCGCTGGTATGTGGGTTTTTTACTATTTTTCTGCGGTATTGTTTCATGGCTCCTCTGGAAGGACAACATATATAGTACTTTCGCAGATTCGTTAAGATATGGAACGTTTCAGGTCATGTCGATATTGACCACAACAGGATTTACAACTGCAGATTATGAACATTGGCCGCAAGCCCCACAGACGTTTCTCTTTGTAGTGTGTTTTATTGGTGCCTGTGCCGGATCAACAACGAGCGGCATCAAGGTCATCCACTATGTCTTGATCTGTAAGTTCATGGTTATTGCTGTTAAGAAAATCTTTCTGCAACCTTTTGTTGTCAAAGTAATAAGAGTGAACAGACAGCCTGTTGATTCTTTAATCGTGAATCTCGCCATATGTTACTTTATTGTAAACATATTCATGGTACTGGGTGGGGCCTGCTTCATGGTGCTCGTGGATGATATGGATTATATTACCGGCATGAGTTCAGTAATAGCAACACTCATGAACATTGGCCCAGGATTTGGGTTAGTGGGGCCATCAGAGAATTATGCGTTTATATCTGATGTGGGCAAGTATTTTTTAGCTTGGAATATGCTTGTGGGCCGGCTGGAAATGTTTTCCGCATTAGTACTCTTCTATCCATCCTTTTGGAAAAAATAGACGATAGTTGAAAGCTAATTCCAGTGAAGAAGTCTCCGTTTGACTCTTCTTGAGGCAGTAGGCCCGCCCTACAGACGGCGGGTAAAGCATGAAAGGGGACGTTGTATCCAAAACGATTTATGAAGGGGGGCATTCGCGAAACAGAACGGGCATAAATAAGTAAATAACTTGCTCGTATTTCAAGAACCTGAGACAAAATTCCGGTTTTTGAATGCTAGAACAGGCGTTATATTCACTTTTGCCAGAATCAGCATGTTAGCATCCAGCGATCAGCTTTCAGCCTGCTTTTATCATATGGCAAATCAC
>CP070825.1:557028-560475 GCA_020344415.1 Candidatus Aminicenantota bacterium | reverse complement strand
TTAGGTCTCCGTAACCTGGGATGGCATCATTGTAATTCACAACCTTGGCATTCAATCCTTTGGAAATAGATAAAAACATATAACGTAGCATATCCCGTTTCTTACCGGTGTGAAGAGAAGTTTTTCGTCTTTTTAGGGGGCTAGGGCCCAGCTTTTTTATCGTGTGGGTAAAATCTTCGGCCATACTCACAAATTCCCTTGCCATGGCAGCGGACATTAAATGGATGCTTAGTCTTTCCTCTTTCATACCCATCGCTTTTAATATTTCCCTTAGAAATTCCACTCTTTTTTCTGCTTTTATGTTTCCGTCCACATAATGACATTGCTCCTTTAAACAGCCACCAATAAAAACTCCGTCTGCGCCGTTCTCAAAAGCCCTCAGGATATGAATCATGTCCACCTGGCCAGAGCAAGGCACTCTAATCATTCTGATATTTTGTGGATATCTCAACCGTGTTGTTCCTGCCAAGTCAGCAGCTGCATAAACGCATTCATTGCAGACAAAGCCCACTATTATAGGCTCAAAGTTTTTCATTCAACACCCCACAAATGCCATCCACTTGCCCCAATATTTGATCGCTTTTGTAATGCCTCAACTCTATCGCTCCAGTAGGACATTCTGCTGCACAGATTCCGCATGCTTTACAGGAGGGCTCTATTACCATAACACCCTGTTTTAAACCCTCCTGCTCTTCTGTTACCTCGATTGCCTCGTAAGGGCAGGCTTCAACACAAATTCCGCATTGGTTGCATAGTTCATCATCCACAACAGCCTTCGCCAGATCTATTGTTATTTCCTTTTTCAATATCGAGCGTAAAGCTGCTACAGCAGCAGCTCTTGCTTGAGCCACACAATCAGGAATGTCTTTTGGGCTCTGTGCAGTGCCGCAAATGTAAATTCCTTCGATCTTCGTATCCACAGGTGCCAGTTTTGGATGTTTCTCAGTAAAAAATTTGTATACATCGGTCTCCAATCTCAAAATCTTTGCAATTTTCTCTGCACTTTCATTCGGAACCAGGCCTGTGGAAAGTACAACCAAATCAGGTTCTATTGTCAATGGCTCCCCAACATCTGTGTCCTCTAATCTAGCAATCAGTTTATTTTTCTTATTCTTCAGTATCTCCGCAACTTTGCTTCTAATGAATTGAATACCTAAATCACTGGCTCTTTTGTAGTATTCCTCATATCCCTTCCCAAAACTTCGAATGTCGGTATAGGCAATATAAATCTCAGCCTTAGGGTCTTGCTCTGTATTAATCATCATGGCATGCTTTATTGCGCTCATACAGCATATTCTAGAGCAATAGGGATTGTATTTTACATCTCTTGAGCCAACGCATTGGAGCATGAGGTATTTCTTTGGTTTTTTACCATTAGAGGGCCTTACCACTTTTCCCTCTGTTGGTCCTGAGGGATCAAGCATTCTTGCCAACTGCAGTTGTGTAACAACATCATCATAGATTCCATAACCGTATTCTGAAATCCCTTCAGGATCGAATTCCTCTGCCCCAGTTGCAACGATTATGGCACCAATTTTTATCTTTTTTTTCTTGACTTTTTGTTTAAATTTTATCGCATCTGCAGGACAAACTTTAGCACAAACACCGCATTTGTTTTTTGTCAGTTTCAAACAATTTTCCTGGTCTATGACATAGGTCCTGGGAAGAGCCTGATGAAATTGCAAATATACTGCCTTTCTATTGCCCATCCCCATGTCCCACTCGCTTTCTACCTCCAAAGGACATTTTTCTGCACAATCTCCGCATCCTACACATTTTTTCTCATCCACATATCTGGGTTTTTTTTCTATAAAAGCCTCGAAGTTACCAATGTAGCCCTTTACATCAACCAATTCAGAGTAAGCAAGAATCTCTATGTTCGGATTTCTTGCCACGTCAGCCATTTTAGGGGAAAGGATGCACATTGCACAATCGTTCGTGGGAAAAGTCTCAACCAATCTTGCCATATTGCCTCCAATGGAAGGCTCTTATTCCAAAAGGTATACATTCACTCCCATCTCAGCCACGTCCAATGCAGCCTGGATACCTGAAATCCCTCCTCCAATAACCAATACAGATTGCTCCACTGGCACATTCTTCGTCCCTATAGCTTCTAGCATTCTTGCCCTTCCCACAGATCCTCTAACAATATGCATGGCTTTTTCAGTTGCTTTTTTTGGAGTATCATAGTGCACCCAGGAAACATTCTCCCTTATATTCGCCATCTCAAAATGAAATGGATTCAAGCCAGCCTCAGAAACTGCCTGCCTGAAAGTATGCTCATGAAGTCTTGGCGAGCATGAAGCCACAACCACCTTATTGAGTTTCTTTTTCTTGATCGCATTCTTTATCATCTTTTGGCCGTGCTCAGAGCACATGAACTCGTTATCCTCAGAAATCACAACATCTGACAAGGTTCCTGCAAATTTTGTAACATCTTTGACATCAACAACATTGGCGATATTTGCCCCGCAGTGGCAAATGAACACCCCAATGCGGTTTTTTTGCTTTTTTCGGCTTTTCATGTGATCGCTTGTAATGATAAATGGTATGAAATGTTATAAACTCTTCTCTATCTTCTGTTAGGATGTTAACTTTGATCCACCTCCGATCCCCCTCCTATCCGCCCTATTTACCCGCCTCCTTCCCCCTCCTACCCACCCTATTAACCTGCCTCCTCAAGACCTCTTACCCAACCTAATTACCTTTCTCTTTTCCCTTCCAAATACCTCACTTTTAGCTTTTAGAAAGAAAAAAGGTATTTTGAGGAGCCAATCTCTTTTCAGTTGCAGAACATTTTACAGCACAAGTTATTTAAGAGTGACAACATAATACACATTATCATGGTGAGATATGACAGGCCTTTAACCCTCCCTTTACTGGTTTATCTACTATGGTGTTTGGCAATTATTGTTATCACATTCGCCTTCTATGTATTCTTCTTTGAGGATGAATTCTGGAATCATGGATTATTTAAATACCTGGGATCTGAGTTGATCAGGTTGATTACGGTATTATTGTTTAGTATACTCCTCATAACCTCAGGTATCGCTATTTTAAAGTCCACACCCAGCGGTAGAGGCCTTCTTGTGTTCCTATGCTTAATCGCCGGAATTCATGCTGTTATTTTGATATTTTCAGAACTTATCAGGGGGATATTGGTTCTGTTGATTTGTGTGATTGTGATAATATATATGTTCACTCCAGGTGTATCAGCAGAGTTTCAATCCATCGACACCAGAAAGGCGGTTGACGCCATCGAAACCCTGGAATCCTACAGAAAAAGCAGAATTTTTTAAATGAACTATATCATAAAGTTCCTTTTCTTATTTTTCGAGTAGAACACAGAAAAGACCAACTATTGGTTGCGAAGGTTTATTAATATAAAAGCACTTTCTCAAGTTTAGAGGGCGTACATTTGGATCTTAAAAAATTATTTGAAAATAT
>CP070825.1:554027-556928 GCA_020344415.1 Candidatus Aminicenantota bacterium | reverse complement strand
GTCATAACACGTGTAGCTCTCAGGGACCTGGATTCTTCTCCAGACTGATGGTTTGGTACCAAGAAGCGTACACTTGAATTGATAGATGTTCTTGAACGACTGCCGTCGAGGAACGGTTAATTTTTGGATGAACGTCTGTTCGCCCAAAACATGCTCGATTTTTATCGTTCGGGTGTAAGGGGCGATGATTTCTTTATCCAGATCTGGCTTTGACAATTTTTTGCTCATGTCGTTTCACTCATTTTACTTGAATTCCCTATAGAGAAAAAGATATAAAATTAAAAAAATCCTCTTTGTATAGACTATTAATGCAAAAGTGATGATGATAAGATAATAAAACAATTAAAAAATACCAATTCTATATTGGAGAAAAATTTTTAAGAAAGAAATGAGAAAAAATTCTTTAAAAGATCGTATTTATACTTATGCAAAGGGAAGACACTATTTCAGTATGAAAGACTTGCGAAAATTCTTTAATCAAAACAACATTACATATACAAACAATAATCTGAAACAGTCTATTTATCGCTTAAAATTAGACGATCTTATCTATGAATCAGGACGAGGTTGGTACTCAACGATCAAAGAAGTATTCATTCTAACCAAGCGTCCAATAGAAAAAACAATAGAAATTATCAACAGCAATTTTCCTCTGCTTGAGTTTTCATGCTGGAGCACAGAACAATTAAAGGCATTTTTTCACCATTTACCATCTCAATTTGTGTCGTTCATTTATTCAGATAAAGATTTAATAGAAACTCTAAGAGAATTTCTTGAAAACGACAATTACAATGTATTCCTCAATCCACAAAAAAAAGAGGCTGAGAAGTTTGTTCACTTCAAAGAGCAAACAGTCATATTAAGACCTTTAATCGCCCATAGGGAGCCCAAAGACAATCACTCCGCAAAGATAGAGAAAATAATAGTGGATTTGTACATGGAAGTAAAAAAAATTGGACTCATCGACAAAGAAGAATTCAAGAGGATCATCGAGAATATAATGAGTAATTACCGCGTCAATCTGTCGGAAATGCTTGATTATGCTCATAACAGAAAGATAAGAAGGGAAATAGAAAATATCGTATATGGGAAATTTATGTATACTAATGCGACAATTTAATTAAATGTCGCATTAGTATACAATTCAAAATGATAAAAAAGAGATGCCTCGAGAATGAATATATAAGAAAAAAGAGTCAGGAAATTGGCTCTGATCCTATTCTTGTCGAAAGAGCCATATTCGCCTTCGATCTTCTTTCCTTATTGATAAAAAGCAAAATCCCTCTGATTTTTAAAGGCGGCACAAGTCTGATGCTTCTTGTGCCTGAATTAAGGAGACTTTCGATAGATGTTGATATTGTCACTGAAGCAGAGAATACGACTTTGAAAAGTGCTTTCAATACACTAATAAGTGAGAGCCATTTTAAAAGATGGGATGAGGATAAAAGAAGCACGAACAAGGAAGTACCAAAAAGGCATTTTAAATTTTATTATGACTCTCCGATTGCAGGGAGTGAACTTTATATTCTCTTGGACATTCTACAGAGCGTGCCAATCTTTCCTTCAATCGTAAAAAAGCCAATTTTGCATCCAGTCTTCAAGGTTGAAAAAGAGATTGAAGTGTTAGTTCCTTCGATAAACAGCATGACCGGCGATAAGATCACTGCCTTTGCTCCCAAGACTATTGGAATTCCTTATGGCATTGGAAAATCAATGGAAATCATAAAACAACTTTACGATCTCGGGATCCTATTTGAATACATATCTGACTTAAGGGAAGTATATGACTCATATAGGAACATTGCAAGGCTGGAAGCTCAATACAGAAACTTGGATATGCCCGTTGAGGCATTCTTGAATGATTCTATTGAAACTTCATTTCTTATCTGTCAATCAGGTTATAAAGGGTGTGTTGATAACGAAGAAACCAAGGAACTCAAAGACGGAATCAAAAGAATAAAAAGTCATATTTTGGGAGGTAGGTATTCAATATTACAGGCAAAAGAAGATGCCTCTAAGGTTGCCTTTCTGGCATCTATGATGAGAGATGGTCGGCTAGATGTCGATTTCGAAGAAATTAGAAAAAACAGACAAGATCTGGAGATAATAAAAGACATATATTTGACAGATAATTACAGCATTTTGAATAAGCTAAAAAAGATATCGCCAGAAAGTTTTCATTTATTGGCAGTAGCGCTAAACGTTATTTAATATTTCATTGCGTCGCATAACCAGGGTTTACGTCGACTACTATGTCAAGTTTTTTGTTTCCATATCTAATTGGTATTTTATATTATATAAAAGGGTAGACGCTGAAAATGAAACTTAAGATAATTTTAGAGACAAGTGATGACGGTGGATATACAGCGATTGTGCCTTCTCTTCCGGGATGTATCAGTGAGGGGGATACAAGAGAAGAGGTATTGAAGAACGTCCGAGAGGCGATAGAGCTATACCTTGAGCCAATATATCTGTTAAAAAGCTAAAGACTATGCTTTGATTTAAATTAAATAAGAAACACTCATGAATAAACAGATTTCGATTCAGAAAGATAAAATTGCCCGCTTCTGTAAGAAACATCATATTCAACGGTTAGCTATTTTTGGATCGTCACTCCGGAATGACTTTGGGCCTGAAAGTGATATCGATATATTAGTCGATTTTGAGCCTGGTAGAACTCCGGGTTTTTTCAAGTTGTTTGAAATGGAGGATGAATTATCCACTTTATTTGGTGTTCGTAAAGTAGATTTGCGAACTCCACAGGATCTGAGTCAGTATTTCCGCGAAAAGGTTATAAAAGATGCAGAGGTTCAATATATTTGGAGTAGCTAATTGAATCCCATCTGAATGGAACCATATAGATAATAATTCCCTATTACTTTTTTGAAAATAGCATTAAAT
>CP070825.1:541736-553927 GCA_020344415.1 Candidatus Aminicenantota bacterium | reverse complement strand
CCAGGAAATCATCGTCGGCTGTTATAGTGATCAGGGTGTTGTTTTGGCTGCTTCCTTCCCCTTCTTTTTGGAACACCTTGGCCTCAAGCAGCATCTGCGGTAGGGAATCGGTGAAGGTGACGCTGAGGGTATCAGGATTCCGTTTGAGTTCTTCCTTGAAGGTCTTCTGCTGTAGGCCGAGCTTCTCCGCCCTCTGGACGACAATCACATGTTCTTTTTCAAATCCCAGCTCCTTGTTCTGGATATAGTGCAACTGCATGTAGATTACTGTGGTCCCGACCAGAAGGACGATCGACGCGCAACATTGAAAGACAACCAAAATGTTGCGAAAAAGCCGGCCTTTGATGCTGGAACCCATCTTCCCCTTCAGCACCTCAACAGGGCGGAAGGACGCCAATAGAAAAGCAGGATAGATTCCTGCCAATATCCCTATACCAAGAGCTCCTAGAACCATGACCATGAGAAAAGACCAATTCAGATAATAGACGGTCGAAAATTCTTTACCGACCAATGTGTTGAAAACCGGAAGGGCGAGATCGACCATGATCAATGCCAACAGGATGGCGATAAAACTCAATAAGATGGACTCAGACAAGAATTGTCTAATGAGCTGCCTCTGGGTTGAACCCACCACCTTGCGTACGCCCACCTCATTCGCCCTCTGAGAAGACCTTGCAGTAGTCAGGTTGATGAAATTGATGCAAGCTACGACCAGGATGAGGAAGGCTATGGCAGAGAAAATGATTACAGTGTTGAAATTTCCCTGGGGCTCCAATTCATTGCCCCATTCAGAGTGAAGGTGAATATCGAGGAGGGGCTGAGTCATGAATCCGATGAAGTTTCCAGACTCCAAAAAATCTTCATACGGAACCGCCATTATCTTCTCGATGATCGGAGCCATGCATTTTCCGGAGAATTCCGGTAATTTGGCCTCGAACTGCTCGATCGAAGCGTTCTCTCGGAGAAGAACATAGGTAAAAACGGCGGTATCATAGAAATCCTGGTCTTCGCTCTTGGGTAGGCTTGAAAATGACGCGAGAAAATCGAAGCGAAAGTGGGAAGCCTCCGGCCACCCTTCGGTCACACCTTTAACCATGTAAAGCGATCCGTCCTCCAGTCCCAACATCTTTCCCATCGGGTCTTCCTGGCTAAAATATTTTTCTGCGGTCTCTTTTGTAAGGACGACGGAATAGGGCTGCGCGAGCGCCTCTTCTGGATTCCCCTTTATAAAACGGAAAGACAAAATATCAAAAAGGGCTTGGTCAGCCCAGAGAAAATGCTTTTCTTTGTAGCGTCTGTCACCGAACCGGACAAACACATCTCCGCCGCGGCTCTGCCTGGCGAAAATTCTCGCTGCACTTTCTACCTCTGGAAAATCCCTGACCAAGGCATCTGCCAGAGGACAAGGCCCAAGCGCCGCATCGAACTGGTTTGTCCCGACATGGAATTTGAATCCTACCCTATAAACCCGTTCTGCCTTTTCATGAAAACGGTCACAGCTCAACTCACTCTGTACAAAGAACAAGATCAACAGACAGCTGGCGATTCCGACCGCAAGTCCAACGATGTTAATCAGGGAATATCCCTTATGTTTCCGGATGTTTCTCAAGGCTACCGTTAAATAATTCCTAATCATCTCTCACCTCGATTATCCTGGATTATACATATAAAAATGCAATCATCAACTCTATTATCCGATATCACCACTAATACCTCAATACGGTTAAATTTTCTCTTGGTTCAATAGCATCTTCCTCGATGAGCAAGAATAACTCATCTAGTTGAATATTCAACGGAAAAGTATTGATTTAAGAGTTCTGTCGTATTATCATCTCACTTCATGCAATCAGGAGGAGGAAAAATGAAAATACGTAAACTTCTTTGGGCAGCCGTTTGTATTTTAATCATTTTCAGCACAGCTGTTCAGGCTTCGTCCAAAAGGACATTCACTCTGCTAGAAGTCCTGAGCCCGCCTTTTCCTTCAAACCTAGTATCAGCTAAAAAAGCTGACCGCATCGCCTGGGTATTCCATTCGAAAGGGGAAAGGAATGTCTGGACTGCGGCGGCTCCGGATTTCAAGCCTGTCAACCTTACAGGATTCGTCCGGGATGAGGTCTTCGAGATTCCGGAGGTTCATATCACAGATGATGGAAAAACCGTGGTGTTTGTTAAAGGTGGACGTCCTAACAGTGAGGGCTGGGTCGCAAATCCCCGGAGCGACCCGGACGGCATGGAACAGGCTATTTGGGCGGTGAGGGCTGACGGAGGAAAACCATGGAAGGTGGCTCTCGGCAGAAATCCTGTCCTCTCACCTGACGGCCGCTGGCTCCTTCTGGTGAAAGACGGGCTGATCTACCGCTTGCCCTTGGCCCAGCCATTGGAACCCGGAGTCCTTCCTAAGCCGGAATTGATGTTCAGAGCAGCAGGACAGAACGGTTCTCCCCAATGGTCACCCGATGGGACCCGAATCGCCTTTGTCACCAACCGGAATGACCACAGCTTCATCGGTGTATTCGATATCGCTAAGAGAAAAATCACCTGGATCGCTCCCAACGTGGACAGAGACAGCAATCCTTCCTGGTCTTCCGATGGCACAAAGATCGCCTTTTTACGAAGACCTGGTCTTCAGTACGGTGCCGCCGCATTCAGGTTCCGTTTTCGCGGTCCTGCCAACTTCGCTATCTGGGTAGCCAATGCGATGAAAGGGACTGCGCAGGAAGTATGGCGCTTCCCTAAGGAGGAGCCCCTGTACTATTCTTTCCGTAATTTTATGCTTACAGCCAATGATAGAATCCTCTTCACGGCCGAACATGATAACTGGAATCATGTGTTCTCGATGCCCCTTAAAGGCGGAGAGCCTGTGGACCTCACACCTGGAGAGGGCTTTGTAGAACAAATTAATCTTTCCAGTGACGAGAAAACCTTGTTCTTCAGCACCAACCTGGCCGATATCCACGGACGGCACATCTGGAAGGTCCCCACAGCGGGAGGAAAAGCCGTGCAGCTCACAAAAGGCGCAACGATCGGAAACTATCCTGTAGCTCTGTCCTCCGGAAGGAAAGCTGCTTTTCACTATGCTACGGCCGTTCATCCCACCTCCATCGCCACGGTCCCTGCCAACGGCGGAAAGATAAAAGTAATTGCGCCTGAGAAATTTCCGGCAGAATTCCCAATAAACGATTTGGTAATACCCAAGCTTGTGATCGTCAATGCCCCAGATGGACTCGAAATTCCCTGTCAACTCTTTCTCCCCAAAGGCGCCAAAAAGGGAAATAAACTTCCAGGTGTGGTCTTCACCCACGGCGGGCCCGTACGCCAGATGCTCCTGGGCTGGCACTACATGGGTTTCTACTCTGATGCTTATGCCATCAACCAGCATTTTGCCAACCATGGGTATGTAGTGCTATCGATTAACTTCCGCAGTGGAATTGGCTATGGACGCTCGTTTCGAAACGCTCCCGACACGGGAAGACGTGGGGCCTCCGAATACCAGGACATACTGGCTGGTGCCAAGTATCTCCAGAGCCGGCCAGAGGTTGATCCTGAAAGGATTGGAAAATGGGGACTATCTTATGGGGGACTGTTGACAGCTATGGCCCTGGCACGTAATTCTGACATTTTTAAGGTGGGCGTCGACATGGCGGGCGTACACGACTGGTCAACGCTGCGCAGGAGAAGTTCCAATGAACCTGCGAACAAGCTGGCACGCGATTCCTCCCCGATAGCAAGTCTCGAGACCTGGAAATCACCGGTGCTCTTGATCCACGGTGACGATGATAGAAATGTACCCTTCCAGCAGACGACAGACCTAGTGCAGAAGCTGAGGGCCAAAGGAGACGTGTACGTTGAACTCATGATCGTGCCGGATGAGCCCCACGCGTTCCTTCTTTACAAGAACCGCATGGAATGCTACAAACACACATTTGAATTCATTAATCGGTTTATCGGCAAATAAATTTTCAGGTTTGTTCTTTAAAATTACGACGGACTTGCCTGGGGCACTTCGTTCTTTCATTTTAGTTCGGTTTTGGCCACTTTTCACTGTCCTGTTACGCGTCTGTTAAGTGCGGAATCATACCCAACGTGGCATTAGAACAGTAATCGGCTGGACGCGCCGCTGATACCTCAGACCGTTAAGCCTGAAAGACATAGATGTATAATTACGTAAATTATGAGAAACAAATGCAGGTAGCCGATCTAACTGATGAACATATGCGCTTTGTTGCTGCATGTACTCATATCGATGATTCCAATGAAGAAATAAGCAATTTGTAGCTTAATAAGATTGTTTAAAATTAATATATTCTGAAAACAAATTTTGGAGGATAAATATTATGAAAAGATCATTAATTATCTTTCTCCTTTTTATACTGTTAACGACTCATTTTACTATGGGTATCGCTCCTCCTCCTGAAAATACTATTTCTTTTAAATGGCAAGGTCATCTTATTGTTGTTGAAGGAAATATTAATAGCTCACAAGACAATTATAATTTTATTATTGACACAGGGGCTCTTACCTTCATCGATAAAAATGTCGCCCAAGAACTTCAGCTTAAACAAAAAGGTATGATGGCCAAAATCAATAGTCTCGAATTATCTGGTTTCTATATCAATGACATTTTTTGTTTTACAACATTTGATTTTCAACATTTTAATGCGATAGGAATCCCTATACATGGCATCATCGGTCCAAATTTACTCGAAAGATATAAAGTTGCTTTCGATTTCAAATCGTGTTCAGTCACATTTTCCAGCGATACGACTTCCCTGGATCGCCCTGAAAACGCACTATTTTTAACCTTTCGGAACCATCCAGTAAATAATGCGCCCTTAGTAAATTTTAAAATGGGTGATAAAAGCATTGAAGGAATGATCGATACAGGTCAGCCCTACCCAATCGTTTTCCCGCTGGAGTCTTTTGAAAAATATAAGAATTTGTATGTTTCTGATTTTATCAAATCAAGAGGGCTCATGGAAGAGTGGCCCGATACGACTGCTGACTTTAATTATCTCGCTAGATTAAAATCCTTTGAACTTGAAAACATAAAGGTTGAAAGTATCGTATGTCTCTTTGGACAATTGCCTCGGCCGCTTTCTATGCCGTTGATTGGGAACAACTTTTTATCTCAATTTAAAATAGTTATCAATTATCCCAAGGATGAAATGTTGATGCTTCCTTACTATGATATTCATTTTAAGAACAATCGATTTTCCGTCGGTTTAAATCCAGGTATATCAAAAGAAAATGAAATAATTATCAAGGGCGTATGGGAAAATTCCCCGGCGGATAATGCAAAAATTGAGGTTGGGGATATAATTATTTCATTTAATTCCGAAAAAGCCACACAAACAAATTTGATAGAATTAATAAATATGATGAAAGACGATACTAAAGAATCGATTATTCTTGAGATAAAAAATCAAGACACAACAAGAAAAATAAAATTAAATAAAGCGATTTTATTTTAAAGGAAATAGAGAGGACGAAGTCTTTCTGAGTAAAAAATGCCTACCAGAGCAGGATGCAGAAAGCCAATTGGGCTCCTCCGCATCTCCTGATCATTGATGAGGGAGATCGTCATGTCCCTTTTTCTCGTATTGTCTTCGTTTTTTAGCAATTGATCTGGCTGTTTTGATAGTGATACTTTTCGTATATATAAAGTGTAAATCAGTATGAATCTTAAATTCAGAAAAAAAGTTAATTTTACAGCTTAGGAAATAGAAGATAATAGAGGAATTTCCTTTGATTATCAATTACTTGAAGGGTCATCGACTCATCATCATAATGCGATAAAGCTTTTGCGGCACATGGGGTATCCTGATGAGATCACCGAAGCTGCAGACAGAAGGATGAATGGAAAAAATCATCGACAGCTGAAAAGTTCTTGGCGCTTCAACATCCGATATTGTTGCTATGTTGTCTAAAAAGTTTGTCCTGCCCCTTCTTATTTCAGTAATTATCGCTTCCCATATTTGCCGGGGAATGCTGCAGTATTCTCTATTCATATTTGAGGGCCGTAACAGGATCGGCTAGCGATGCCTTTATGGCTTGATAGCAGACGGTGAGAAAGGCAATTACCCAGGCGAGACCTCCTGCCAAGAGAAATGTCCCGAGACCGATGCCGGATCGGTAAGCGAAATTCTGGAGCCATCGGGACATGACCAGGTAAGCTGTCGGCCAGGCGATCACGTTGGCAAGTAGGGCCCACTTTGTGAATTCTTTCGAGAGCAGGAAGGCGAGTCCCGGTGCGGATGCGCCCAAGACCTTCCTGATGCCGATTTCTTTGGTCCGCCGCTCAGCAGAATAAGCAGCCAAGCCGAAAAGCCCCAGACATCCGATGACCACGGACAAAAACGCGAAATAACTGAATATCCTTTGCAGGTTTTCTTCTGACCTGTAGATCTGGTCGAAGTTTTCATCGATAAAATAGTAGGAAAATGGATAATTGGGTCGCACCTCCGCCCATGTACCCTTAAGGAAGGCCATGGTCTGGGGAATGTTCTGAGGGCTGATCCTGACGGAGATCTGGTTGAGGTCTACCGATGATATGAACATAACGATGGGGGAAATCTCCTGATGGAGAGATTCGAAATGAAAGTCTTTCACAACACCGATAATCTGCCCTTTGCGGCTGCCGTAGCCGAATCCCTTACCGATGGCCTCTTCGGGAGATTTCCAGCCAATCCTCCGGACGGCCGTCTCGTTGACAATGAAGGCCTGATCAACATCTGTCCCCATTTCTCTTGAAAAATTCCGGCCGGCCACCATCTCCATCTTGAAGGTCGGAATGTAATCGTAATCCACCCTCAATTGGGCGATGCGAAAAGTGATAGGCTGACTTGTTTCGCCGCTCATCACACTGGCTCCAGCAGAATCAAGCAAACGGCCGGAAGGCACTCTTTTGGCGGCCGAAACACTCAGAATATTAGGGTTGCGAAGGAGACGGGATTTGAAGGCCTCGAGCCTTTCGGCGATGGCCGGATTGCTGGGAAGGACGACCACATGCTCTTCGTCGAAACCGAGGTTTCTGGTCTGCATATAGCCTAACTGGCCGGTGACAATACCCACGCAGATAATCAATATGATGGATGTGGCAAACTGGAACACAACAAGCACTGCCCTAAAGGATAATCCTTTTTTCCTCCTATCAAGATTACCCCTTAGAATCCGGACGGGTTTGAAGGCAGAAAGGAAGACGGCTGGATAGATGCCGGAGATTAAACCAACGAAGATTGCAATGAGGAACGGTAAAAACAACAGCGAGATATTTTCAATGATGTTCAATGACAGGTCTTTACCGACGAATTGATTGAATTTAGGAAGGACCAGAAGCACGATAACCAAAGCGATCAACAGAGATATGACTGTTGTGATGATGGATTCGCTCAAGAATTGCCGGATTAGCTGTGTCCTTTGGGCCCCTACGACCTTACGAAGACCAACCTCCTTGGCCCGGCCGGCCGAACGAGCAGTGGCCAGATTCATGAAATTTACACAGGCGATCAAGAGGACGAAGAAAGCGATGATAGAAAAAACGTACACGTATGTGATATCGCTGTTGGCTTCGATCTCAGAGTCGAGATGAGAGCGCAGATGGATATCCGTCAGCGGCTGGAGCTGGAGCTTGGTCTTCTCGCTCATGCCCTGTGACATATGCCTGTCTATGAAGGAGTCGAGCTGGCTCCTCAACCGGTTTATGTCATAATTCTCAATCATGAGAATATAGGTGGCATAGTTGTTGCTTACCCAGCTCTGCAGTTCCTGCTCCCCGGCTACGATCTCGTACGTCTTGAATGATCCCAAAAAATCTGCATGAAAGTGGGAATTATGCGGCAACGACTTGATGACCCCTGTCACCTTCATGTCCGCTTTATGCGGAGCGACTTGGAGAGTCAATGATTTTCCGATCGGATTCTCGTCTCCAAAGTATTTTTCGGCCATCTCCTCCGTTATCACGATGGTGAATGGATCCCGGAGAGCCGTCTCGAAATCCCCTGCGACCATATCAAAGGTAAACACCTTGAACACATCCTCCTCAGCAAAGAAGAACCGAGTTTCCTCGAAAAACACGGAGTTGTTGCCTACAAGAAGTCCTCCTATCCGATTCATCCGGACCGAGTGGAGTATCTCCTGAAAATCGTTCTCGAGCAAGGGGGCGATCGGAGGAGCAACGTGTCCAAGGTGGAGGCTGACCACGCCGTCCTGATTGAACCATTTTCTGGTAACCCTGTAGATGCGATCGTGGTTTTCATGGAATTTATCATAACTCAGCTCATCGAACACGAAGAACAGAATCAGGATGCAGCAGGCCATTCCGACAGCCAAGCCTGTAACATTGATGAGACTGTAGCCCGTGTGTATCTTGATATTCCGAAAGGCAATTTTCAGGTAGTTCCTAAACATGTGTCCAAACTTCTCCAGGAAAAGGACTGGATTCTATTGATATAGACGTTTAGGTAGGTCAGTTGGTTGCCTTTTCTCCTGCTTCTTTTTGAATAGAACTGAGATGGTTCTGATTAAGTAATTGCTATTAGGTCTACCTAGAACTTAAATATTGGCTCAAATCTGAGGCTGTGAGACTTTTCCTGCTGTATCAATATAAACTTTGCTGTATGTTTAACTGAACAAGAATTTCGTAAGAGTTATCTTCTTGTCAACTTGATCCCAAATACAACGATTCCCACAAGGAGACCGACAAGAAATAACACGAGCAGAGTTATACCAAAGATATTGGTTTTTGCACTGACATGGATCCGGATTATTTTATCTTCTGATTCCACCCGACGGTTGTCTGCAATACACTCTGTCCTTATCTTAGGTTCATAATCGCCTACAGATACATCTTCAGGAGGGATAAATTCAATGGCAACGATTTCCTCCTTGCCCTGATCAAGCGATGCTATCAAATCAGGTCGAATCTCAGCACGCCAATTCAACGGCAGGTCAGTGTAGATTCTAATATTGTCTAATCTGCGGGTGCCTGTATTTTTGATTCTTACATCCATGTTTACGTTCTGGCCCACCTTTATCTCGTGGTAGAGGCTAAGAGCCTGAACCTCAATCCTCCCAACTCCGCGGGGGATAATCTCCAGCTTGACACTTCCTGCCTTCAGGTTTTCTATATCTTTAATGTTTACGGATGATGCGCTGGATAGCAATTCGTTGAGCTTTACAGACTGCTCATCATCGAGCGCAAGGCAGTAAAACTCAATGGGCTTATCAATAATGACCCGCTCATCAGCATTTTTGGGAAGAAATAGCTTCAAAGAAAGCTGCATGCTGGTTACACCTTCTGTGAATTTAATCTGCGAAAGCCGGGCCTGTGTCTGACTATCGACAAATTCATAAGAAATTTGCTGCGGGAGATTGATAACTTTAAGCCTGAAGACATTCGCCTCCCCGCTGAACTTTTCCAATGACAAATCATATGTGGCCTCACTCTCTAAATCTGCCTCCTGGGAAAACTGGGCTGAATTGACAGTCACGATGTTCGCACTGAGGCCTTTCTGTAAATACACTGATGTGGTTTCATTCTTCCCTGCATAAAAGACGTTCACATCTAAATTCTCAACATCTTTCAAAAGCTGGAACGTCACTGGCCTTTCTTGCTCCAGAGATAGCGAGGGAATTGTCTTCTCGTAGGGGTCAGAGATGATTTTCCCTTCAGACCTCAGGGAAACATAGACATCTTTAATCTCCTGGAGAAAATCCAGCGGGAAAATATCTTTGGCATCTATATTCAATCTGGCGAGTTCTTTGAGTTCTTTTGAGGAATAACGAAGCGAGACGCGCACGAATTTTTTTCCTGTTTTGTCTTGAAATTTTACAGCGCTCGCTACAGAAACCCGGACCTCGCTTCCCATAAAACTAATCAAGGCCTCCTGATAACTGACCTGAGCTTGAAGATACTCGGTCCTTTTTTGAACAAACTCCTGCTCTGATGTCAAGCCCTTCTCTTTGAGCTTCAATGACATCTCAAATTCTCCCTTCATCCTCTCGAGATGAAGTTGCGCTTTTTTAAGCGCTAAAAGCTTCAGCGTCTGAGATTCCTGGGAGAACATGAAGCTTAAAGAAAGAGTCAGTAACAAAACCAACGCCGAGATTTTTATGAGATTTTTCATCGCTTTTACCTCCATTCCCTGTTCACAACAAACATCTGCAAACCTCCTGGGCTTATTATCCCGGCAAACTTATTGCGCGCCAGCGTGTTCCTGCATGTATTCAACATAGATCGTATTCAGATCCTCTCCCTTGAGTTCTTCGCTTGTTTTCATCATGACAAGCTTTCCCTGCATCATGAACCCGACTCTATCAGCAATGTATTTTGCACGGAAGATATCGTGTGATGAGATAAAAATCGACCTTCCCTTATTCCGCAGCTCGAGAAGAAGTTCCAGGAATTCCTGGCCTGATTTCGGATCAAGACCTGAGGTCGGTTCATCCAGAATAAGGTTCGGGGCATCTTTCAAAATGGCAATGGCTATGCCTAGTTTTTGGCGCATTCCCTTGGAAAAATTCCTGGTTCTCATGTTAAATGCCTCTTCCTGAAGTCCGACACGCTTCATCACCTCAGCATAGTCGGTCTTGGTGAGGTTACGCTTGCCTGCTAATCTTGAAAAATAGTCAAGGTTTTGATAGGCAGTAAAATTACCATATAACATCACATTTTCAGAAACGAATGAAACGAACTCTTTCGACTTCAAAGGCTCTTTAACAACATCGATTCCTTCAATCAATGCTGTTCCTTCAGTAGGAGGAATGAAGCCTAGGATAAGGTTAATCGCGGTCGTTTTGCCTGCGCCGTTAGCACCGAACATACAAAAAATTTCCCCTGGCTCTACCTTTAGGTTTAAATGATCTAAGGCTAAAAGCCCGTCTTCATATTCTTTTGTAAGATTTTCTGTTTCCAACATGATTCCCTCTTTTATTATTCATTATTTTTAATCATAAAACTCACATGCATTTATCGGACATCGTATCTGAGAAAAGACACATACGCCCCGACAAAAAACAGGATGATCAGAAAGACCATCAGAATGAGGTCTGGCAGCATGCGAGAGGCAGAGTCGCTGAATACTTCGGGCATATACTCTTGCTGCGGCATATCACTTAAATCAAGTTTGGGCTGTTGCCCCTCCTCGGGAGTTTGGATAGTCCCTATTTTTTGATTGATCCATTTTGTAAATATCGGCTTGTATGATTTTACCGAGTTCAGAAACCTCTCATGCTCGCTCACACCTGTTCTGGCAAGACTCATAGAAGAGAACATCAGTGCCGAGGCAGGAGACATACGTGAAAGATTAACAGCGAGTTTCTGCTGTTGGCGCATTTTTATCTGATAATCACGTTCGATCGCAGCATTTCTTTCATCGATTTTTGTTGTCAGTCTTCCCCGTAAATCCGTCCCCCACTCTTGAGCTCTTTTTCCCCATTGCTCTCTTTCTTTTGGATCTTGAGGCGGAGGATTTTTCTTCAAATACTCCCTATATTCTGCTGCAGCTTCCTTCTGAATCTCCTGCATGTAGGCATCTTTTTGAGCTGTGATCTCATGTACTGATGGTATGGGCTTGATCTGGCCAGCAACCATTACTGACGCCTTCGGTATTATCGTTACGAAAGTAACCCAGATGAATAACAGCAGTAAAAAACTGGTTGAGGACCTGGATGTTCTCGCCGAAATGAATAGCCCAAGTGTAAAGAAAACGGATAAGTACAAAAGAAACATGACGCATATCATGACAATTCTGATCCAATCATCTCCAGAAAGTGAAATGTTTGGATAAATCATCAGGATCAAAAGGCCAAGGACCAAGGGAATGATCAATGGGATTAAAAGACTGACAAAACCACCAACGGCTTTTCCAAGAATCAGCCTATCTCTCGGAACATTATTGGAAAGAGCCAGTTTCAATGTTCCTCTTTCTTTTTCTCCTACTATAGCATCATAGGTAAAAAGTATCGCAAAAAGGCTAAGTACAATCTTAACGATGAACGATAAATCCAGCGGTCCGAAAACTGCAAAAATGGGGTTGCTGTTGTATTTCGATTCTACCATGCTGGGATCTATGGCAATTTTTACGGTTGCCTCGCGGCACTATGCCTCCCATATGCCGCGGACTTTTGTGCTCTGCACCTGAGGTTTTCTGTTGATCTTGGTCCCTGATCCCGCAAGCGCGCCATAAGATTTT
>CP070825.1:537809-541636 GCA_020344415.1 Candidatus Aminicenantota bacterium | reverse complement strand
TGAAGTCCTGCGCTCAACAGAGATGATCGGCGGAGACCCGGGAGAAAGCCTGACCTACGGATATGCCCACTTTGCCGGAAAACGTGGAATTATTGCTGCCAGGAATCCCTCTATCGAACCTCAGACTCTGAAAGTCTCATTATCACCTTCCATGGGCCTCGACCCAAAGGCTTCATCTTTAGTAGTGGAACGAGTTTATCCTACACGGTGGATCTCACCAAAATTGTATAAAGCAGGTTTGAATCTGGATATAAAGCTCCAAGGATATGAAACCGCAGTATACGAAATATACCCTGTTGCGGCGGCCTCTCGACCTCTGCTGGCCGGAGTGACTTTTGAAGTAATCAAGGAAAGTGAAAGCAACTATGCTTTGAAGTTTTATGATGCGCAAAAAGGAGCCCGATTGTTGAATCCGGAAATGGTTCGAACGGTGAATTACGGCAGCAAAAGTTTCAGGCCCTCCAATCTCTCAATTCCGGTCAGGCATCTTCCCGAGGCCGTGAGCCATGGTTCTGTTCAGCTCTCATCTCAAGAGAAACAAACTGAAATCGATATAAAATTCGACCTCCATCAACCAGCAGAAAGCGCAACTTTGGCTATTCTGATTGAGCCAGCCGGAGAATCAGAGGGCGAGATAGAACCTGAAGTCACCGCATTCTTGGACGGGGAAAAAGTAGAGCTAAAGGTTGAACAGCAAAAAGGCCGCTGGGGCTGGTACACGTTTAAAATTCGACCAGGAAAACATACCTCCCGCATCATAATTACCCAAGAAGAAAATGGGGACAGGCTCCATTATTCAAAAGAAAATGAAATTGAAGAAAATGGAAAAAAATGGGGACAGGCCCTGTTTTCCAGGCCCCATTTTCCAGAGGAACAGAAAGAAATTGGATGGAGAGGTAAAGTTTCGGTATGGCTCGTCTGTTCACAGAAACCCGATGGGATGGAGGTTTCTTTTGATCTTGCTCAGGGCCTTGGCAAGAAACGACCAATGCCGCCTCGGCCCTGGCCTTCCGGAGAGCTGCGAAGGAATGTCAAACTCGGAGAGCTTGAGATTCGCACCCCTCTATAAATAATTGTATGTGCTTGATTCCTCTTTAGGGGCTTGATTCATCAGGCCCACATCTGTGTTCATATAATCAAATTGCAAAATATGGGAACAAAAATATGGGGACCGGCCCCATTCTCTCTTTTATTGTAGGGGCTTGATTGATCAAACCGCACTTTTAGAGAAAATGGAAATTTATATTTAATGTAGAGGCTTGATTCATCAAGCCCGCTTTTGTATTAATCGGACATAAGACTTACCAATAATCAATCTTTTTCCCGCAGCTTTCTTAGCGCCCTGATAGCACTCTCCATTGTAGGGTCCAGTTCCAACGCTTTTTCGTAATGTTTGATGGCATTCTCTTTATCCCCGTTAGCCATATATGCCTCCCCAAGACTGTCGTGACAATTGGCATTCTTTGGATAAACCTCGATATTTAATTTGAAGATTTCAATCGCATCCTTAACCCTCTCCATCCCAAGCAATTGATAACCAAGCCTATTCAGCTGCCTCGGACTAAAGTCGTAAGATTTAGGATGATTTTCTTTCAATTCTTTATACAGCCTGATAGCTACATCAATACCTTTTTCAGCTATAGTTTTACTTATGAGAGCTCTAATCGGAGTTTTTGGAATCGGCGGAGGCTCAAGCCCCATTATGGTAAACAAAGCTGCAATTGTAATATCCCCTGTCGGTGCAAAATCACAATTGCTGAGCACGACCGCTGCCATTGATTTTTCCGGCATCATAATAAAATATGTCCTATATCCGACATCACCTCCTCCGTGGGAAACAGTTTTAATTTCTCTGTAAGTTCTTAGAAACCAACTAAGCCCGGCACGTCCGGTTTCTCCATTGTTAAGTTTAGCCGGTTCCCATAGGATATCATAACTTTCAGGTTTTAATATTTTCTTCCCCTTGAAGGCACCTTTGTTCATGTTGGCTATTGCCCAATTACACATTTCTAGAACATTTGAATGTAAAGTAGAACTTGGAGCATGGGCGCGATGGTATGGATAAATATCGCTGACAACTGTTTTCAACTTCATAACATGTGGAGTCGTAGCCAACTTGGGAGAAACCTTTTTTTTAAGGAAAGTGCTCTCATGCATTTCTAAAGGATCAAGAATACTTTTTTTCACATAGTCTTCGAATGACGTCACAGAAACTTTCGCAATGAGGTCCCCCAGCACTTCAAAAGCCATGTTACTGTATGAAAATCTTTCACCGGGTGCTGCAATGAGTTTTTCGTCAGTCAAACTTCTTACATACCTCTCTAGAGCACCATCATCATATTCCGGCTTATCCCAATGATAATTACTCACATCAGGCATACCTGATATATGACCTAGCATTTGCCTTATGGTGATTTCCTTATATCTTTCATCGTCCACTTTAAAATAAGGGAGGTACTTTACCACAGGATCATCAAGGCCAACTTTACCTTGTTCTACAAACTGCATGATGGCTGTCGCAGAAAATGGTTTAGAAACTGAGGCCATGTGGAATAATGATTTTGTCGTAACGGGCTCTTTTGTCTCGATATTTTTCACGCCAAAACCCTTCGCATACACTATTTCATTATCTTTCACAATGCCTATCGCCAGCCCCGTCAGTTCATAGGATTTCATAATCTCTTGAACAATTTGCTCTACTTTTTCTCCAATCTGGTTTTGTTTTTCCTGAGCTGTCACATAGCTAAAACTCAAGATAATTAAAGTGACTAAAATTAGGTTTCTAAATTTGTTCATTTTTGACTCCTTATTTAAGATGCAAAAGTAGCAGCTTTTGCAGGCTTTATCAATTCTTCTATTTTTACTGCAGCTAATTGACCGATACGACGGCAAATCTTATATTCTGGATCTTCCTTTGAGCCCGTATCTTCCTTCCTGATTTCAGAGCAATGTATGGGGGCAGTGGAGGACCACCACTCCCAGTACTGATCGAGCTTTTGCCTGCAATGTTCCTGCCCCTCTTTTCTCTCCTTCTTCAACATTCCTGACGAGAGACCAATCGCCATTACCCCGGATGTTAGAAATCCACAAAGGTCCTTATGGTACAATCCTCCTCCAAATCCGCTGGCAATCCAGACCAGTTCTTCTGGTTGTCCCAGAAATTTCAACGACATCATCAAGAGTGATTCGGCACAGCTAAATCCCTTGGCAAAATAATTCTCCAAATCCTTAGCCATTATAGATTTTCCCACAATTTTGAGTTCTTCGGGCGTGAGCTCTTTTTTTAGTTCCTGGGGCGCTGGTGTAGATTGTGATAAAAATGGAGAAGTTCCGAACAGCTGCCCCCCCAGCGCCAGGAATGATGCAGAAGCGATAAATTCTCTCCTCGGCATTATCAAAACTTCTGATTTTTTCATATTAGCCTCCTTATTCTTCAAAATACTCTCTTTTGATTTTAGCAAAAATCTCTAATCTCTAAAAATATCCCGACAGATAATAAAATGGGAATCTCAGATTAAAGTCAAGTAGAAAATAATTTCTTTAGAAATATTTATCCATCATGCGGTACTGGATAGCCTCAGAAATATGAACCGGGCTGATTCTCTCTTCGTTGTTTAGGTCAGCGATAGTGCGAGCAACTTTCAACGCCCGAGTATAGGCCCTGGCACTGAATCCCAGGCGGTTCACAGCCATTTCTAGAAGCTCTTTCCCCTGATCATCCACCTGACAGAACTTTTTCACCTCTCTTGTTCCCATTTGAGAGTTGCAGTAGATTCTTTTCCCTTTGAATCTTTGAAGCTGCCTTTCTCTGGCCTCAATTACTCTCT
>CP070825.1:532825-537709 GCA_020344415.1 Candidatus Aminicenantota bacterium | reverse complement strand
TATGGCGCCTCGGCTCTATTTATTGGCAATTGACGTTGCCGTTTTGAGTGTGATATTGTCCTTCTAGGATGTCAGCGCAAGGAAATTGAGGAAAATGGTGAAAGATCTGGAGCAAGTCCAAAAAGGAAATTCCTATAGTGAAAACGCACACTAAAAATAAAACAGGAGGTAAATAATGGAAAAAGAAGGTAGAGAAAAGCTTCTTGAATTGAGAGCCTCGTTAGAGAAAAGTCTCAAACAGGTTGTGGGTGCCACAGGCAAACTCCTTGAGCCCTTAAGAGGTCTCAGTGATGAGCAAAGGGATTCAGTAGTGATGCTTGGACTGATTATGCAAGGTATTGCTTTGGTCAAAAGACCAGCAGCCAGGATTGGTGAAGATATTTTGGTGCAATTCAAACAAGAGATTGATGGGATATGTCCGCCTTTGGGAGAAATTACAATCTCTAAGGACCCTTGTTTTGAGGCGACAGTGGCTTATCTTACTGCCTTGAAAAAATGTCAGGATGATGGATTGAGCGAGGAAGAATGTCCGGAGGCTCATGGGCCTGGAGGTGCGGCAGTGATGTGTACAATGAAGAAGATTGATGATATGAAGAGAGAAATTGGGACTATGCTCGGAAGGCAAAGGCCTCCCAAGCCCATTCCATGGCCAGACGATCGCTTTCAGAAATAAAGGATTTTAGCGGAGTTTTAAGCACATAATACGCCAATTAATCTGACCTGAGATCGCTAACGGGATCTTAAGCCGGTTATCTCAAGCCTAAGATGCCATTTCATTAAAACGCGGCCTATCACAACTACAAGGGGCTACATAGTAGCATACAAGCCCGCCCTAGTACTCGTTAACCGCGCAATAAAGGAGGGGAAAGAGCCGTTATTTGCGGGCTGGTTTTAAGGAATGGGCTAAAATAATTTACAAACTCTAAGCCCTACATTCTACCCCCGCTTGAATTCACTATCTCTGCCAATTGCGTCGAGAAATTCAGATCTTCTTTTATCTGTTAAATTTTCTCCATATGAAATGTTGCGAGGTCTTCTGTATGCATGAAACATATATAGGTTTTTTTTTGCGCGTGTCATGGAAACATAGAATAGACGAGCTTCCTCGACCTTATCGCTCCTTTGGTCAGGCATTATATCACTCTCTAATCCAACTATAATTACTGCATCTGCCTGAAGTCCTTTTGCCTTTCGCATGGTTCTTAATTTAACCAAGCCAGGGCTCGTAGGATTTTGCGGTTGAAGAAGATTAACAACAGAAGAGATGTCTTCTTCCAGTTGCGACGGATTCATCCACATCCCGGTTATGATAGATAGTTGTTTGAGAAATTCTCCGCGATTATCCCCTACATAATCGTTGTAAAGATTTATCAAATTTAAAAGCGAATCACGAATTTTGACAAGGATTACATTAGGATTATCGAGAGCCCTGATGACTGAGAACAGGTTATTCCTAATGTCAACAGATTCCCATAATCTGGCAATTTCAGTCTCCTCGCCAATCCGTCTTTCAATAGTCTCTGGCCTGCATCTTCTATCCTTTCGTGCTCCGGGTACTTTGGCGATACCGTCATTTATGAGGTCTTCAACGACAAGCCTTGTCAGGAAGTTGGCATTTGGATTTTTTATCCAATCAAATAAGCGTTTTATCTTCTCTATTCTTCTAGGCAAAAAACTTTCTGTGCAATCATATGCTACTCCGTAATTAGAAAGCTCTTTTGTAATCAAGGGAAAAAATTCTTTCTTTGGCACTAGTATTAAAACTATTTTCTTATCATGGACAGAGGACCGAGCTATCCGAGCAACCATCTTTGCTTCTACAAGTTCGCTTGACAGTTGCCAGATGGCAGGTGCTTCTCCTTCTTCATCTATATACTCAAATTCCGGTCTGCCAGACCGTTCCTCATAATACTTTTCCAGGACTTTGAAGGAATCTTCCACTATTTTTTTATGACATCTGCGACTGGTTGTTAGGGTTGCAGTTTCTGCGTCCGGATAGTGATCAGTAAAACTTAGGATAAAATCAGGGCTACTACCACGAAAGCCATAAATGCTTTGAGCATCATCTCCCACAACAAAGAGTCCATTTCTGGATTCTCTGCTGAGTAATTCTATTAATCTGAACTGTGCTGCGTTAATATCCTGGTATTCGTCAACTAAAAGATGTTTTGCCTGGGATTGATATTTATCTAGAATATCAGGATTGTTTTCTAATATCTTGCAAGCAAAGAGTATTTGATCATCAAAGTCAATACAATTACATTTTGACATAATTTCCCAATACTTCCTGCATATTTTACACTTATTTAAATCGGAATTTTCCCTGCAATCGCCAAATTGCTTGCAATCAAGAGCCTCTTTCCCATCTTCTTCAGTAAAACTAAGCATGAAAGCTGCATCCCGGTACATTAATTTCTTTACTTTTTCGTCACCCTGAACCTCTAAGTTGGCCTTGCGTAGATTAACCTCTCTCGGTTTTTCTTTTACAATTTTTAATCCTAAAGCGTGCATAGTGGATATGTGCGGTAAGTCAGCAAAGTTAATTTTAAAATCTTCATTTGGATCAGTGAGGTTATTTATCATATATTGATTGGCATCAGTTCCAAACGTGATAACTGTTATCGTATTCTTGTCTGTTTCATTATCCAAAAGGCGCATGATCCTGTCAGCCAACAAGTAGGTTTTCCCAGTTCCAGGACCAGCTAAAACAATTGTAGGAGACTCAAAATTGGTAACAATATCTTCATAGTTAGAAAGTGCCATAATTTTGATCCTGTGGTCAAACTGCTTTCTTCATCAAGGTGCCCCCTGCCTTTGCCACCCCCTCTCTCTGCGAAAAGCTCATGATATTCGTCCGGAATGAAAAAGGGGGAAATTCATATCCCTCAGTTTTTGTGACTACTTATCAACATCAGAAATCCAATAAAAATATAGATAGCCTATGCTGTCATTCGCTGCTATTCTTAGGTTGAGTCATTTAAATGACTCAAAATCTATCACTCTGTCAAATAGATTCGCAACATCAAAATTCGATAACTCGACACGTGCCAGCCTGGACGCCAAAATAATATATTCTTTCTTACATTTTTTTCCTATTAACTTAGCCAGCCTTCTTCCGAGCTCATCGGCTAGGGACTCATCAAAAGGGCTTTTGTCTGCAATTTCAAGGTAAGATGTTACAACATTATTTAGATTTCCAAATAATGATTTTAGAAAATCGAATTTTTTCCCAGTTGGGTCTTTATCCCCATATATATATTCAGTAGCTCTAAACAAAAAAGTTTTGTTAAATATTATAAGGTAATCAATCCATTTCTCATATCTCATGATCTTAGATGTCTTTTTCATAACCATAGCAAGAAAAAAGTACATGAATTCGTAAAAAATCTGGTATGCTTTAATGAAATCAATATTCAGCTCTCCCTTTTTATCAACTCTAGTTATTTCCTCTTTAAATTTATGTGCACATGACGATGCGCTTTTCATTATTTGATCCGTGAGTAAATCATTTGCCTCGCGGATATCTAAATTCTTATTAGACTTCATATCTCTCCACCGAGTAATTAATTATTCATCTGATCATCATCGCTCTCCGGAACAATCATCCAGAACAGAACAGGATGATGGTCCGAATAATACTGCTTGAATGTGTTGTGATCATAAGGATCGCCGGGATAAGGATCTGTAGTGCTTGTCCAGTACGGTTTCATAACATCAATCAGATTGATAACTACAAAGTCATAAGTTTCATCAATTTCTGAGGTGTAGGTTGAATTGTACATCACATGGTCATAAGGCTTCGGCCCCGCTGATATTTGTATTAGTTGCCACACATTCGTTATTGAGGGATTTAAATCCTGCTGGACAAGACTCAGTAAGCTCCTCGTCATCTTTAATATTCATATCACCTAAGATTATAAAGTCCTTTTCAATCTCGTCATTGGAATCTATCCAGCTAGCTATGGTTTCCAGCTCATGCTTCCGTCTGGATTGATCCGCATTTGAATCACCGGGCTGGAGATGCACGGAGATAAACACAAAGTCCAGTTTGTCGTCAGCAGTGCGGAAGGCGAATGCATAGGGTACCCGCTCGTAATCATCATGATTTGAACGGTCTGCAGCCAGGAAGCCCGAGGGCAGATCGCCAGCTTCTTTCACCTTTTCAGGCTTGTAGAAGCAGACCCACCATTCAGTTGCAGGACCGGATTCGTGAATCTCATCGTTTGTTCCTGTATCCTCTTCAGACAGCACATATTTGAAGCCGCGCGATTTCATCTCGTCAAAGAACTCCGCTGATTCAGCGTCAGGGTTGAAGGCATTGCCATCAGGAAAGGCCCCAGTGTAGGGCGGTGCCACAAGTTCCTGCACGACAACAATATCATAACCCGTCAGGATTTTTGAGAGCGCAGCATCGTCTCTTTTTTTGTAGTGACCGAGAAACTGGATATTGAACGAGCATATTGTCAGTGGCTCAGCTTCAGCAGTAGGTGTTGTGACTTCAGGCTGTACAGAAACGACTTCCTTTTCTTCCTCACCAGCGCAAGAAAAAAATGCGATCGTAATAATCAGAAATAAAGGCAAATAAAGCTTTTTCATTTTGTCCCTCCTTTTGATTAGCTCTTCTTTATTTTAGTCGAACAGCAAGGGAAAAGTCTATATTAAAAAAAGCCGGCTGTTTTGTCAGCAAAAGGGGGGTTGATGATGGGAACCAATTGATAGGAACTCTCCCCAGCCGGTCAAGGAGAATCGTGCATATTTTATAACATACTATTGCATATTTTGACAACATTTTTTTCATGTTTTTTTCATGTGATATAAATTTTTTAAAAGAAGATATAACCTTATTGGGTAAGCGAGACATTCTTAGTTAGAATAAACAGAAAG
>CP070825.1:529413-532725 GCA_020344415.1 Candidatus Aminicenantota bacterium | reverse complement strand
GCCCATTGGGATGTCGCCGAATATCTGATCAAAAAGGGCGCTGACCTGAATGTCGTCGGCGGAGATGGAGGGACACAGATCAACTGGGCCGTCCACCATGACAATGTGGAGATCATTGAGCTTATGATCAAGAATGGAGCAAAGCTCAATAGACGGAACAAATGGGGCATGACAGAGCTGCACACAGCAATCTGGCGGGGAAACATCAATGTTGTGGAATACCTGCTGGACCATGGCTCGGACCCAACGATCAAAACCAATGAAGGCTGGACCGCCATGCATTACGCCTATCGAAGCGGACATGACAATATCATCGAGCTGCTGAAAAAAAGAGGCGTGTCCCTGGACGAGAAGGACAACATGGGGCGGACGCCGCAGTATCTCTATTTCAAAAAACCGAATCCGGTCGAGCTGTTACCCTCTGAACTTGATGAGTACGAAGGAAAATACTATGTCGGCGATTATCTCCTTCTGGAAGTATGGAGAGAGGGCGACCGGTTGAAGATCATGGAATTCGGACCGGATGAGATTTATCCTGTCGCCAAAGATTTTTTCTATTTCAAGCGCGCACCCTGGACCCTGATTTTCAGCCGTGACGAAGAGGGAAAGGTCCATCACGCTCAGCTCTCATTCATCAGGCGGTCCTATACGATGGTGAAAAGATGAATAAACAAAACCCAAATTCAAAAGTAGGCCTGAGTCGTATGAGAGCTTTCCTTTTTTGGTCATGTGCCCTGATGGTGCTTCTGATCGGCTGTGCCGAAAAAGATGATTTCCCTGTCCTCAAGGGCCCCTATCTCGGGCAAGAACCACCGGGAAAAACACCGGAGATTTTTGCCCCGGGCATCGTTTGTACTGAGAAGAATGAAGGGTATCTTGTTTTTCTCAATCACGGACGCGTGTTGGTTTTCGACCGTTGGTTGCCGCAAACTGAAGAATCCAATCCTTATTATGTGATGGAGATGAGGGATGGAAGATGGACCAGGCCCCGGCCATCCAGCCATAAGCTGAATCCATACGATCCCCATCTTCCAATAACTCCAGATGAGAGAATCCTATTTTTCGCATTAAATAGATCGACGGACGGCATGGGTGAGTCCGAAACAGGGTGGGATATATGGATGACAAAATGGACGGATCAGGGATTTTCCCATATCCGGCGTCTTGAAGAACCTGTGAGCTCTGAAAAGCGGGATGCCTGGGCCTCGCTTGCACAAAACGGAAACTTATATTTCATGAGCAACCGCGACGGCAGTTACGGTCGCTGGGATATCTACAAAGCCGAGTATGAAGATGGACAATACGTAAACGTCCAAAACATCGGACATCCTGTCAATTCAGACGTCTCGGATGCGGATCCGGCCATCGCACCCGATGAAAGTTATCTCCTTTTCTGTTCACACAGACCCGGTGGATTCGGCGAATCGGATCTTTACATCACTTTCCGCAAGCAAGATGGCTCCTGGACAACTCCTCAGAATATGGGACCTGGAATTAACACGCCGGCTGACGAAGAAAAACCGTATGTAACACCTGATGGGAAATACCTCTTTTTTTCCAATGATGCGCCCGGCAACCTTGAGATTTATTGGGTGGATGCAAAGATTATCGAAAAATTAAAACCAAAAATACCCGAATGAACCTTTACTAATAGCTTTCATTTTTTGGATATCCTCTCCCATATTGCTTCTATGTTATATTCATGGATGTTGCCTTTGCTAGTTTGAACTATTCTATCTTTAAAATAGGGAAAGTCATTCTCTATCGTGTATTTCTTTTTTGCGTCTTCAATTTTCAGTCCTTGACGATGCATCTCCGATAATCCTTCCCACAGAGTGTGTAAGTATCTGTATTGCTCTTTAAAGGTTTCAACAGAAAGATGCATATTCGAATGAGCCATATTTAAATGTTTGATATCCCATTTGCTCTCAACGATTCTGCCCCAGTTTTCCAAGGTAACCGAAAAGTCTGAAGTGAGTTCTTTTCTGATGTAAGGCAGCCACTGATCCGGTGGGAGATCGCCTACGGCCACCAAGCCCTCTTCGGGTACGAATATTACGATATCGCTATCTGTATGCATTCCTCCGAAAGAGTACAACTGCAAGGTCATATTTCCCATATCGAGCGTCAGGTTTTTTTCAAAAAGAATTGAAGGATAAGTGGGAACGAATCCGCTCTGTAACTCTTCAATTACTATCTTGAGACTGGATATTCTCTCTTTTACAAGATAATAATCTCTAGATTGTGGTTCTACATGTTCCTGTGCTTCTTCCATCTCCTTGAGCATATGCTTAAACTTGTCTACAAGCTTGACCAGCCCTTCTCCTGTGAGTTCCTCTTTCATGCCTGCCAGAAGGTTCTTGTGGGCAATGATTGTTGCATCGGAGTATATTTGATTGCCTGCCGTGTGGTCATGGTGGTAGTGTGTGTTTATAAGGTATTTAAAGTCATTTCTTCCAAACTCTTTTTCGATCACACGCCTGATCCTGGCGTCATTTTTTCGGATTAAACTCGCTTCGATTACAACAATCCCTTTATCTGTAGCAAGGGCAACTGTAGCAATAGTCTGCATATAGTCGCCGGTCCAAACCACTAGAGCTCTTTCGCTCAGCCTTTTGTGATGCAGAGGCAGTTCTGATTCCGCCTGGGGAAGTATAGGCATAACGTAAATCAAAAGAATGAACGCTGCGATTTTAATTATTGAGCGCATTAACTTTCCTCCTAGTTGACTAAAATTTATAATCCTTTAGAAACTCATAAAAAGTCAAGTTTGATTTGATAATCTCTTTAATTCATACAATTTCAATATTCGCATTTTTCAACAGATTGTTTTCTCTTTTAAATCAATGGTTTCCTGGCTATATCATCACAATTTTTGTCAATGATCCTATTTCATATTGAAAAAATATGAGTGCAGAGTTTAAAATTTAGTTAAATAAAAAGGGAGGAAATTAAAAAAAGCTTTTGATAGGCTATTAAGTTCTTTTTAATAGATTTTATATTTATACAGATTAAATTATCTTTGAAATAAAGATCCTTTAAAGGGGGTGTTTGATGAAAAAAGGAAGATCTATTTTTTGCTTGTTCTCAATTTTTTTGCTTTGCTTGCTCATCTACTCATGTCCTGTCTTCTTTCGTACTCCAAGAGTAAAATCCATCGACAAAGAAACACTTCAAAAGTCAAAAGCAATTGAGATCAAATCACCAACAAAAGTGCATCTTTATGATGGCTCATTAATTGTTTTTGAGAACGGATTTCAATTAGAGAATAATGTTATTAAGGGAGATGGAGAAAGATACAATTTGTTTCGT
>CP070825.1:526540-529313 GCA_020344415.1 Candidatus Aminicenantota bacterium | reverse complement strand
GTTTTTCAACAGTCAATTCACTCTTCACATCACCGGTGTGCTGAATGCCTGTTGGCTCAAACATGAGAATGTGAGCTTCTTGCTCTGCGAATGGTTTATGTTCAACGCCTTTGGGGACAATGTAGAATTCACCCTCACTAAGCTCGATTTCTCCGTCTCTTAAATTTATGGTTAATGAGCCTTTTACAACCAGAAAAAGTTCGTCTTCATGGTCATGTTTGTGCCAAACAAACTCTCCTTGAGTTTTCACAAGCTTGACATATTGCCCATTGAGCTCACCAACGATTCTAGGCGTCCAGAGTTCATTGAAGAGTCCGAATTTTTGGTTAAGGTTGACTTTTTCCATCGCCTAATTCCTTTATGCTTTCTCTTTTTTAGGATAAATGCAGGCCTGACTAAATATATCGCTATTCTTTGCTGTTTTCAATCACACCGATAGATTTTTGGATGAACACGAAGTCGGGTCAAACTAACGTATTTATTTAAAAAAAATATTCTTCTTTTTTCCTTCAAAGCTCGCCGGGCCCAATCAAACAGAACAAGCAAATATCGATCCCTCATATGGAGATCCAGGTTATGATGGAGGCTATTCCCAAAGACCTGTTCTTATCACGGATACGGGACTGCTTACTGTTACAGCTCGTAACTTGATAAATAGATAAGTTAAGATTACAATAAAAATATCGACAGAGATGGCAAAAAAACTCGCTCTAGCCTTTTTAATTTCATTTTTTTTCTCTCCTTTTTTCCTTCAGGCCGAGAAACGATCTCCTAAAGATTTGCCTGAAATACACAGAAGGTGGCTGGAAGAAGAGGTCGTTTATATCATTGTTCCCATCGAGAAAGAAGTATTTTTAAAGCTCGAAACCGACCGAGAAAGAAGCCTTTTCATCGAGGCTTTCTGGAAGCACAGAGATCCGACTCAGGCTACACCTGAAAATGAATTCAAGAATGAGCATTATCGCCGTATTTCTCATGCCAATCAATTTTTCGGTCGGGGGATGCCCAAGCGTGGCTGGAGGACTGACCGGGGACGTATCTACATCATTTTGGGCGAGCCCAATGACATTCAAAGGTATGAAGGAAAGACGATGACTTATCCAGCTGAAGTCTGGTTCTATCAGGGGAAGACAAACCTTGGCCTTCCTCCAGGCTTTAACCTTGTTTTTTACCAGGAAGGAGGCCTGGGAGAATACAGACTTTACAGTCCCCTCGGAGATGGGCCCCAGGCTCTCATGACCCACATTTATACTGACCCCGGTGACTACCTCGCGGCTTATCTGCAGCTCAGGGAGTTTGAGCCAGGACTGGCAGATGTCTCTCTCAGTCTTATCCCGGGCGAGGATTCTGTGGCTTTTGGACGTCCGTCAATGGCATCAGATTTGTTGGTTCAGAAAGTTGAAACATCTCCTACCAAACAAGTCAAAGGGAAATATGCCCAGAAATTTTTCGAGTACAAAGACATTGTTGAGGTAGAGTATACAGCGAATTTCATCGATAATGATTCTCTAGTAAAAGTGATTAAAGATCTTTCAGGAATGTACTTTGTCCACTATGCCATTGAGCCAGCGAGGCTTTCGGTAAATTTGTTCGAGAATAAATACTACACCATCCTGAAACTTAACGGGACAGTCTCGAATATGGAAGGCAAGAGAATCCATCAGTTTGAAAAGAATATATCTTTAGAGTTCAACGAGGAACAGATAAAGGATTTAAGCCACAGGCCCTTCAGTATCCGGGATATGTTTCCTCTTATCCCGGGGAATTATAAGTTATCCGTGCTCGTCAAGAATGAAGTCTCTAAAGAATTTACCTCTCTAGAACGAGACCTCATCATTCCTCAGGAAGAGCAAGCTTTGCAGATGACCTCGCTCATTCTAGGCTACGATGTGAACCGGCGGGGAGCACAACAGAGTAAACTCCGGCCTTTTCAAATAGGGGCCTATCAAATTTATTTCCAGGGGAAAAGAGTGTTTCTCAGGAAAGATACTATGACCGCAGCTTTCCAGATTCATGGCTTAAGCCCAGTTTTAAGAGAAAAAGGAGAAATCAAATATACCTTTTTTAAGAATCGTGAAGAGTTTCGAAGCACAACCAAAAAGCTCAATGAATTCCTGGAGCTGCCAAATATTGTTGAGGAGTTCTCTCTTCAGGAATTCCCGCCGGATCATTATCGGGTTCAAGTCTCTCTTTTTGTAGATGGCCGGGAAATCTTATCTGATAGCGAAGATTTTGATATTACTTATCTTGAAGCCTTCGCTCGTCCCTGGATTTATTCTAAACTCTTGCCTGATACTCAAGACCCAATCTATGCTTATTTGATAGGAACCCAGCTCTTCAACAGCGGAAAAATTGCCGAGGCTCGAGACTACTTGGAGGAGGCCTTCCATAAAAAACCTGATTCCCTGGATTTTGCTCTGAATTTAACCAAAGCCTATTATGCACTGGCTGAATACAAAAAAATTGAATCTGTTTTGCTTCCCTTTATAAGCCAGCCTCAACCGCCAAAATATGAAGTCTTTATTATCATGGGCGGAGCCTACCAGAATAGGGGAGAGTTGGATAAAGCTGTAGATGTTTTTAACAAAGCCGTTTCTCATCATGGGCTGAATATCAACCTGCTCAATGTATTAGGAGAATGCTATTTCCAGCTCGGCGATGTTTCAGAAGCTTTGGCTGCTTGGGAGAAGTCCTTGGAGATCAATCCAGATCAGGCTCAGATCAAAAAGAATGTTGAGGCTTTAAAGCAAAAAAATGAATAAATTGACGATGG
>CP070825.1:523208-526440 GCA_020344415.1 Candidatus Aminicenantota bacterium | reverse complement strand
CTGGGGGAGCTGGTTTTATCGGCTCTCATCTGGTCGACACGCTGATTGGTATGGGTAAGAATGTTATTGTCCTTGATGATCTGAGCGGCGGCTTTAAAGAAAATGTTAATCCTAAGGCCACATTTATTAAAGGAAGCATTCTCGATGATAAATTAATCAATTCCATTTTTGAAAGTAGACAGATAAGATTTGTCTTCCATCTGGCAGCTTATGCGGCTGAAGGGCTAAGCCATTTTATAAAAAAATTCAATTGTGAAAACAACCTTATTGGAAGCATAAACCTGATTAATGCTGCTGTGAATCATAATGTAGAGTGTTTTGTGTTCACTTCTTCTTTGGCGGTATACGGCAACAACAAATGTCCCATGTCAGAAGACATGATCCCTTTACCGGTAGATTCTTACGGCATTGCCAAATTGGCCGTAGAGCAAGAACTGAAAATAAGCCAAGATTTATTTGGATTGAATTATATTATTTTCAGACCCCACAATGTATATGGAGAAAAGCAAAATATTGGGGATAGATATCGAAATGTTATCGGTATATTCATGAATCAAATCATGAACGGTGAACCTTTAACCATTTTTGGAGATGGAGAACAGACGAGAGCCTTTTCGTATATCAAGGATGTAGCTCCTGTTATTGCAAATTCAATTTTTATCAAAGGGATTTATAATCAGATTTTTAACGTAGGTTCAGATAATCACAACACAATAAATGAAGTTGCCAAAGAGGTCTCAGAGGCCATGGGTGTGGGGCATAGAGTTAAACATTTGGGAGAAAGAGAAGAAGAGAAGCATGCCTATTGTTCCCATAAAAAAATTAACGAGGTATTGAAGTTTAAAGCTAAATATACCCTATCCGAAGGAATAAAAATAATGGCCGAATGGGCAAAAAAACAAGGTCCAAGAAAAAGTAAAAAATTTAAAAACATAGAAATCAGAAAGAACCTACCAAGTGTATGGCTGGAATAAATAATGATAAGCTCAACAGACTGTGATGTTCCATTTTGCTTCCTTTATACATATTAGTTTATAGATTAGTATGGATCTCAACAGCAATATCCATACTAAGCAGTATTCAGGCAAAATAGTTATGGGCCAAAAGACAAGGAGGATTGTCAAGAGTATTAATCGCAGGAATTACAGGATTTGCTGTATGGGAAGATAATTCATGGGGTTACAATTAAAAATCCCTTTATAAATCCCTTAGTCTGTTTGCAATAATTTGCTGCATTTCCATAATTATTCCATTTTCGCTGACCTTAAGTAGGTACCGTTTCTCGAACGGGCCTTTATTCGATTTAATAAAGCATACAAAAAAGTAAGGGCAGGCAACTTTTTCCTAAAAAGGTTGCCTGCCCTTTTTTTTTGCCAATGCCGCAATGAAGCTCTTTAATCATGTAGCAATTTCTAATTCAATTTGTTAGCATTGAGAAGAAATGAATTTTAGGCCATTGTTAACCAGAAAAGCTGGTTTTATCTTTCTTCTGCTATCTTTTTCAACCTTATATTCTGGGCTCCAGGATTATTCTCTTCCAGAGGCCGAAAAGGTCTTAAAGGCCATTGAAAAAATGGAGAGCAAACAATCCAGGGGAGAGAGGAGCCAGCTTAAAAAAATTGTTATAACTGAAAAAGAGCTAAATTCCTACATCGCCTACCGGATAGAAACAGAAAAAGAAGAAGTAATGAAAGAGCTCCGGCTTAAATTATTCAAGAGAAACAAGATTGAAGGCAAAGTTTTAATAGACCTGAAAGGACAGAAAATTCCAGAATTCATTCGCCCTCAAATGACTCTATTTTTTGGAGGAAAACTTGAAGTGAAAGAGGGGAAAGCTAGGATTAATATAAAAGACCTTTTTCTCGAAGACCAGCGCGTAAAACCGACGGTCCTGGATGTAATCTTGAACATTTCGTCCAAGATAAATAAAACGGAAGTCTCAAGCATGAATGATTGGTACGAACTTCCTTATGGAATAAAAGATATAAAGACGAATCGCCACAAAGCTGCTTTTTATTATTAATGGCGAACTGAACTCCTGAAGCTCCTATGATTAGGGTAATAAGCGGAATTTATAAAGGGAAGCGGCTTAAAAGGGTGGCGAGCTCTCTTGTCAGGCCTATGCCTGATAAGCTCAAGGAAGCGCTGTTCAATATCATTCAAGAAGATGTAAGAGGCAGTGTTTTTCTTGACGGATTTGCAGGCTCTGGCTCTGTTGGAATAGAAGCCTTAAGTCGGGGGGCTGAAAACGCGGTTTTTATCGATGATTACCATCCAGCTATAAAAGTGATAAAATCCAATTTAGCTAAATGCGAAGCTGAGGCGAAGGCCTGGATTATTAGAAAAGACTTCAATCGCGCTGTTATTCAATTGGCCAATGAGGAAAAGACATTTGACCTCATTTTTCTTGACCCTCCGTATAAGTATTTAGATGAGAGAAATCCGCTGAAAGTTATAAAGAAAAGGGAAGTCCTCAAGCCTGGAGGAAAGATCATCCTTCGCCATCATTTCAAGACAGAGTTTCCGGCAAAATATTTTAAGCTCAAAAGGCAAGTTACCATTGGTGATGATACGATTTCCATTTACGGATAATGCCCATATTATTCAAGGAATAATTGTAATTACCGTTATCTTGTTGATTTGATTTCGAAAAAGGGCTAAAATCTCAGACTAAAATCTAAGACTTAAATTTCGCACGGCTTATCAAAGATGAAAAAAACGCGGCCTAAAAAATCTCCTTTCTGGAGTGAGAGTCCTCTCGTCAAAGAGGAAGAGCTTTTCTCCACTTTAGCGGAAAAGAGAGGAACTTCACTATTTTTGGGCAAATATACAATGAACCAGGTTACAGCGGTCCTCGCCAAGAAAAACTTTTTCAAAGAAGCTCAAAAAAGAAAATTGTGGCCGTTGGATTTTGATCTTGATTCGTCAGAATTTCCTCTCCAGAGGCTTCAAATTTTTTACAAAGAAAAGAAGCCCGAAAAAATGGTTGTTGATTTGAAGATAAAAGAAGGGACATTTTATCCCCAGAAAAAAATCGCTTCGTTTTTTCCCACCTCTGAACATAAGTTTTTAATACTGGATTGGCTCACACTTCAGAATCCTCTTCTGGATTTCTCTCTTGAAAAATCACCCCTTCCTGGCCAAAAGCATCCGGCTATTAATCTTGGCAATAAGTTATTTGATATTTTTGTTTACCTGGCTCGACTCTCGAGAAAAGATGGAGTTCTTGCTT
>CP070825.1:514343-523108 GCA_020344415.1 Candidatus Aminicenantota bacterium | reverse complement strand
ACCATGGAATAAATCTTATTTCCAACCAAGTCAAATATAGCCTCCTGGATCGGAGAATAGAGACTAATGGGGTTTTGGATACAGCCAGAGAGCTAGGTATCTCTATTATAGCTTACACACCCCTAGCTCAAGGGCTTGTATCTGGCAAATTCCATGATGATCCCACTCTAATAAAGAAGCGAGGCGGGTATAGAAGACATATGGGAGCATTCAAGCCAAAAGGTCTTGAAAAGAGCCGCCCGGTGATAGATGCCCTGAGAGAAATAGCGGAAAGATATCAAATCACACCTTCTCAGGTCGCATTAAACTGGGTGCTCAATTTTCATGGAGATATTATCGTTGCCATCCCCGGGGCAACAAAAACCATCCAAGCAAAAGACAACGCTGCTTCTATGAAATTCAAACTAACTAAAGACGAGATGGAGCATCTGGATAGAGTATCCGCTCCGTTTAAGTATTAATTTTTGACATTTAAATTAACCCTGTGCTATAAGCTTTCGTGCAAAATAAGAGAGAATCAGCTTTAGTTTTTCCTTCAGGAGGAAATTTCTATGAAAAAGAGGAACTTTAGAAATTCAATTTTTATTCTTTCGATCTTCATCGTTATTTCTTTTTCCTTATTAAGTGGAGAGAGGGTAGAAGATAAGCAAGTTTCTCACCTCCGCTTTGGTATTTCATTTACAGAAGAAATATGTAAAACACCTCTTGATGGACGTATGTTATTGATGATATCAGGGAATCCGAGTGGCGAGCCCCGTTTTCAGATTAGCGACAGTCCAAATACACAACTGATCTTTGGCATCGATGTCAATGGATTAAAGCCGGGAGAAGATGCATTCATTGACAGGACTGTCTTCGGCTATCCCTTGAAAAGCATTTCAAAGATTCCAGCAGGCGAATACAGAATCCAAGCGCTCCTTCACCGGTATGAAATCTTTTACCGTGCTGACGGTCATACGGTAAAGCTTCCCATGGATAGGGGAGAAGGACAGCATTGGAATAGGGCTCCAGGCAACCTATACAGCACGCCGAAGAAAATTAGAATAGATCCTCGTGCTGATGAAGCGACAAGAATTGTGCTCGATAAAAAAATCCCGCCCATCCCTGCGCCAAAAGATACAAAATATATCAAGCATGTGAAAATCCAGAGTAAACTGTTAACAGAGTTCTGGGGTCGTCCGATGCATCTTGGTGCATGCGTTCTTTTACCTGAAGGCTTTGATGAACACCCTGAAGCACGCTACCCCCTTATCATAAATCACGGTCATTTCCCCTATACTTTCGGTGGATTTCGGGAGACACCGCCAGATCCGAATCTTAAACCTGTTTACAGCAGCAGGTTTAATTGGGAAGGCTATAACAAAACCGTTCAGGAATATAATTACAAATTTTATAAATATTGGACAGCACCCGACACTCCAAGAATGGTTATCATAGAAGTTCAGCACGCAAATCCCTACTACGACGATTCTTACGCTGTGAATTCTGAGAATTTAGGACCTTATGGAGATGCGATTACCTACGAGCTCATACCATTTGTCGAAAATAAATTCCAATGCATTGGCAAAGGTTGGGCACGGTTTCTCTACGGAGGGTCAACGGGTGGCTGGGAGGCCCTCGGAGTTCAGGTGTTCTATCCTGATGAATACAATGGATGCTGGGCTGCCTGCCCAGATCCGATCGATTTTCGTGCATACACGATCGTCAATATCTATGAGCACGAGAACGCATATTACGTTGAAGGCAAATGGAAGAGAACACCCAGGCCTGGGCGCAGGAATTATCTTGGTGAGGTCAATTCAACTCTTGAGGAGATGAACCATCGGGAGCTTGTCCTCGGAACAAATTCTCGCTCAGGAGACCAGTGGGATATTTGGGAGGCTGTGTATAGCCCGGTTGGAGATGATGGCTATCCAAAGCGAATATGGGATAAAATGACAGGTAAGATTGACCATTCAGTAGCGGAATATTGGCGGGAAAACTATGATCTTCGCTATATCCTGGAGAGAGACTGGAAGACTATCGGCCCCAAACTCAAAGGAAAAATCCATATCTACTGCGGAGATATGGATAATTACTACTTGAACAATGCTGTTTATCTGACGGAAAAATTCCTGGAGAACACGAAAGACCCCTATTATGACGGAGTTGTGGATTATGGAGATAGGGCCGAACACTGCTGGAATGGGGACCATGACAGGCCGAATGCCATTTCCCGATTAAGATATCATCAGATGTTCATTCCAAAAATTGTGGACCGAATACTTAAGTCAGCACCGCCTGGAGCAGACTTAAAAAGTTGGCGGTATTAACAGGAAGCAAATATACAAAACAACTTTTAAGAGAGGAAATAATGTCAAAAAAAGGAATAGTTAGAAGAGATTTTTTAAAATCTTTACTTGCAGGAATTCCTGTCTTAGCGCTTGACTGGAATTCTTTGCCAAAAGGGAAAAATAAAAATCTGGATGAAAAAGAATTTGACGCAGTGATAATTGGTTCTGGCCTTGGAGGACTAAGCTGCGCCGCTGCTTTTGCCAGACAGGGATTTAAGCCTCTTGTCTTAGAACAGCATCACAAGCCGGGAGGATATGCGACAACTTTTAAGCGGCCTGGTGGCTTTGTTTTTGACGTATCCCTGCATTCCACAACAGTTGGAGAAAGAAATGGAATACACAACCTGATTCCTGGCTTTCCTGAAATCAAGGATGTCGAGTTTGTACCTCATCATAATCTTTATAGAGCCATATTTCCCGATTATGATATCCAGGTGCCACAAAAGGATCTCCCCAGCTATATTAAGATTCTAAAAGGCCATTTCCCAGATGAAAAGGAGGGAATCGAAGGTATCTTTGAAGATATGAAAGGTCTGGCTAGAGATGTCAGCAAAATCTCCAGCGTCGGAGGTCAAGTCGACACGAGAAGTTTTCCTACGGAATATCCCTATTTATTCAGGTGCTTTAATCAAACTTGGGGTGGAATGATGAATGCAAGAATCAAGGATCCAAAATTGAAAGCTATCATCTCTACGCTTTGGGGATACTATGGACTTCCACCTTCCAAGCTTGCCAGCTTCTATTATGCCATTCCCACGATGGGCTATCTTCAAGAAGGAGGCTACTATCCTGTGGGAAAATCGCAGAAAATCAGCAATGCCATGGTGAAATTCATTGAAGAAAAAGCGGGCAAAGTACTATTGCGAAAACGTGTTGAGAAAATTTTAATAAAAGACCACGTTGCCTATGGAGTGCAAACCAAGGATGGAGAAGAATATATAGGAAAAGTCGTAGTTTCGAATGCCAATGCCTATGACACGTTCCACAAGATGATGGAAGAGGATGAGTATCTCAAAGATTATCTGGAAAGGATGGAACAATTCTCTATAAGCTTCTCGTGTTTCCAGGTTTTTTTGGGTTTAAAGAAAGATCTAATCAATGAAGTAGGGATTAAGGATTCAGAAATCTTCTACAAAACAGGATATGATCTCGAGGCAGATTATAAGGCTATCCTCAAAGCAGACGTAGAAACTCCTGAATTCGGCCTTACTCTCTACGATAATCTGTATAAGGGATATTCTCCAGAGGGAAAAAATACTCTTAGTATTATTGTTCTCCAAGGATACGATTTCTGGAAGAAATACGAAGCTGACTATTTCAAAGGTAAAAAGACAGAATATCGGAAGGAAAAGGAGCGGATGACCGATATTATTATAGAAAGAGTCGAAAAGGCACTCCTTCCAGGGCTTTCAAAAGCAATAGAAGTTAAAGAAGCCTCAACGCCATTGACAAATGTCCGCTACACAAGCAATTATCGGGGAGCCATATACGGATGGGATCAGACCCTGGACAACACCGGCCCAAGACGACTGGCCCATATTACTCCTATCAAGAATCTTTATCTCTCAGGAGCATGGACACAGTTTGGCGGTGGCTATGGAGCAGTTCTCGGAAGCGGCTTGCAGTGTTTTAGTGCAGTAATGAATAACTGGTAAGAATTGGATGATAAATATTTAAATCGAGATTTCCATAAAAAAGTTGAAATTTCTGATGCGGAGAAAAAGAACACATAAATCCACCACCATAGAGATCGATGGAGTGGGGCCTGTTCTGTTTGAACGGAGCAAAAGGGCTAAACATCTGAACATCTCAGTCAAGCCGTTTACAGGTGTTCGCGTTGCAGTCCCGTATAGGATATCCCTTGAGAAAGCTGAGAAAATGGTCTATGCCAAAATCATTTGGATAGAGAAACATCTAGATAAAATAAAGGAAATTCAATTAAAACATAGGCACTTTCTAAGGGTTTTATCTGATATGGACCGAGCTGCTGCAGAAAAAAAATTGATAAAAAAGATTAATGACCTGGCTAAGAAATACGGTTTCATGTACAGAAAAGTATTCATCCGAAATCAAAAGACAAGGTGGGGGAGCTGCTCCTCGGACAACAACATATATTTGAACGTAAAACTTTTGATGCTTCCAGAAGCTCTCACCGACTATGTGATACTTCATGAGCTTGTTCACACCCGCATTAAAAGTCACAACAGGGAATTTTGGGAAGAATTGAATAAACATGTGGGTGACACCAGAAGAACAGAACGTCAACTGAAGGAATATGGGTTGGGGTTCTTGTAAAGAAGATCGTTGGATGATGGTCTTTTACAAAGCGATTGCTTTGATTTAAGCTTAAAATTCAATTCCCAGGGAGGAATGATTATGCGAAATCGTAAAATTACTTTTGTTTGTTTTTCCCTTCTGAGCCTGGCAATGATAGGCGCAATATGGGCTCTTGCAGATGATGATGCTTCTTCTAGCTCTCTTTTAAAAGAAAAAGGTCAAAAAGAGTCTTTCGAAGATGTGTTTGCCAGTGTCCGGTCAAAAATTCTCCTATCGATAAAAAAAACAGGAGTCCCTTCAATATCCGTGGCTGTTGCTAAAAATGGGAAAATCATCTGGGAAGAAGCTTTTGGCTGGGCTAATCGTGAGAAACGGATAAAAGCTAGTCCCCATACCATGTATTCATTAGCCTCCATTTCTAAACCGATAACAGCTACCGGGCTTATGATTCTTGTCGAGCGCGGACTTGTTGACTTGAATAAACCTGCGAACAATTACCTGGGAAGAGGAAAACTGAGTGCTTTTGAAGGTGAGGTTTCGGATGCAACGGTTAAACGAGTACTCCATCATACTGCCGGCCTCCCTACCCACTGGAACTTTTATTATGAGAACGACTCCCGGCTTCTGCCCAGCATGGATGAGGCAATAAGTCGCTATGGAATATTGGTAGCTCCTCCTGGAGAAGGTTACAACTATTCTAATCTCGGTTATGGAATTATTGACTACATTATCTCAAGAGTTTCAGGAAAAAGTTATGGGGATTTCATGAGAGCTGAAGTATTCAATCCGTTGGGCATGACCCGAACATCTATTAACATCGGGCCAGGTTTAGAAGATTATGTAGCCGAAAGGTATGACGGGAATCAAAATCCCATCCCGTTTTATGATTTTGACCATAGAGGGGCATCCGATGTTTACTCCAGTGCCCATGATTTAGTAAGATTCGGCATGTTTCATCTAAAGAACCACCTCAGCGACCAGAAGCAAGTCCTTAAGGATAAAACGATAGATTCTATGCAACAGCAAGTTGATCCGAGCTTACCGAAAAGCGGATATAAATTAGGCTGGAGTGTTATTGAGAATGACCATGGATATCGGTCAGTAGGACATTCAGGTGGCATGCCAGGAGTAAGCACAGAATTAAGGTTCATTCCTTCAGAAAATATTGCCGTGGTCGCTCTTTGCAACGGAAGAAACGCATATGCCTATGGACTTGACCAAGATATTTTCGCTGCTTTACTTCCAGAATATGCAAAGAACTTAGAAGCTGAACGAAAGAAAAAAAGAAAACCAAGAAAGCTCGAAAAATTCTCGCCTGCAGAATCTCTTTTGGGAGAATGGAAAGGGGAGATTAAGACTTATAGCGGAGTTATGCCGATTAATATGGTTTTTCAAGAAGATGGAGATATCCATATTAAAATAAGAGGTCAACTGGAAAACCTCCTGAACAATGTAAACTTTAGAGATGGCATGCTCAGAGGTCGCTTTAATGGAGAAATAAAGACTGAAGACACATCACCTATTCCTCATGTCATAAATTTGAACATGAAGCTTCGTGATAAAAAATTGAGTGGATTTGCGGCTGCGATTTCTCAAAAGTCGATATTTTGCCTCCCGTCCTATATTCAGCTCGAAAAAACTCAAAAAAAGAAGGATTAGGGCGATTCAATTGATGATTTGATTTAATAATATTTCAAGAAATCCACATTCAGTGAAGACATCTTAGACACATTTGAGGTATAATAATTGCAGTAGAACATCAGAATGAAAATGGAAAAGGGTTCTTTCTCAGAATATCTCCTCAAAGCATTTATAATTGGGATAACCTTTATTCTTATTTTTAATCTCCATGCCAAGGCTGAAATAAACGATCATTTATGCGCACAAAACCAGGAGAAAAGTCTTGAAAAGATTTTGAAAGAAATTTACAACGAGGTCATTGAACTAAAGAGCTACGAAGGGGAAGAGTTCCTGAGAAGAGAATTTTTTATGAACCTTGATGAAGAAGAGAGAGGTAAAAGAGAGCACGTTGTTGTTTTGATACATAAAGAGGGAAAAAAAGAGAAAATGATGCTTCAGGTGACCTACTTAGAATCCAGGATGGAAAGCAGCATCATAAAACACGCTAGGGCTACTAAGAAGATTTCCAGCTTAATAAAAGGAAACAGATTAGAAATCGAAGAGAGCAGCTATGAAAAAGAAGAGATAAAATCTCTGTTACCAAAAATCCTGAAAAACATCTGTCTTAAAAAGGAATATTTAAAACTTCTCAAAAAAAAGAAAGGTCGCTTCTATAATTAACTATTGCCGATTATTTGGCGTTAATAAGTCTAATCGGTTTGTTTTTTATCAAATCTTAGGTTTTTGACTCTCCCGGCATCCAGGGTAAAGGCAATAATCTTGTTCTCCTCATCACGGACGAAATGAATTTTCATGCCACTAATATTGAATCTATCTTCCAGAACCATTACTAGAGGATTTCTTGGCGCATTTCTTTGGACAAAATTCAATTTATCTTTTTTTAGACGCAAGTTGAAGGTGACCTGAAGTTCTTCGCTGTAGTAATCTCCTATATATTTTTTAAGTTGATCCAGAGTTGGCTTGGGCAATTTAAATGATTCATAGGTTTTTGGCTCTTCTTCCTCTTGATACAAATACACAAGCAAAGGTTTCCCTTTGGCTTGCTTTTCAAATTTGAGAATTATATCGACCGGAGCCTTAAGGAGTTGAAATTCTGTCTCACTCACAGCAGCTAAAGAAAAAACTCGACCGAACATTCTAGCGCATAATTTGTCTTCCCTGATAAACAATCGCATGATATCCCCCGTTTTAGGTTGAATATAGCCCCCGACTTTTTCTTTGAGCTTTTCCTCTGAAAGCTCGATAAATTTCCCCTCTTCTGGCGGCTTTGCCTTGGGCTTGGTTCCCTCTTTAAACTGGTCGGCAAGATAGATGTCAGCAACTTGCCTTGAAAGCCTTGACGGATTAAAGCTACTGAGATTGGAAAGACATATAATAGAGAAATTCTGTTCAGGGAAGCGAAGAAAGGAAGACCTGTAGCCCCCCAGGGCTCCTCCATGACCAACGGTTTTTAATCCCTTGTAAGTACCTATGGTGAGCGCAAAAGCATAATCAAGTTCTTTGCCATTGTTCAATTTTCCCTTGGTATGTATGAGGTCAAATACATCTTGGCCTCCTACTTTTTTGTGAATAAAGTTTTGATCCCATTGAAAAAGGTCTTCAACATTGGTGAACAGACCGCCAGAACCCACACAGTCGAATGTGGATATAAAATTTTTATATTTCCCTTTTCCCCCAGGAAAATAACCCGTTGCCCTGTTCTTGATGAGCATCGTATAGTCATCATGAAAGTGAGAGCTCGTCATTCCCAGCGGCGTAAAAATGTTCTCGTCAGCATAATTCCTCAAGCTTTTTCCGCTGGCTCTCTCTACTATGACCGCTAGGGTGAGATAGCCAGAATTGCTGTAGAGATACTCCTCTCCCGGTTTGAAATTCAATTCCTTCTGGCGAGCTATGAGTTCAACTGCCTCGTCTTCATGATAGGTCCCAAAATCTATCCCTGCGATTCCGAGAAGAGTCAGATAATCGCGCAATCCGCTAGTATGATGGATGAGATGGCGAATGGTTATGGGCGTCCCGTAATCAGGCATTTCTGGCAGATATTTCCGGATATCGTCATCAAGAGAAAGCTTGCCCTCTTTAGCGAGCAGCGCAATCGACATCGAAACAAACTGTTTTGATACAGACCCAATATAAAAAACCGACTTGGAAGTGATGGGTATATTGTGTTCCAGGTTTGCCATTCCATATCCTTTTTTATAAATAATCTTGCCGTCTTTTATGACTGCTAGAGCACAACCTGGGCTGTCTGCCTTGTCCCATTTAGCAAAAAGTTTATTCACCTTATCTGTTTTCTCATCTCCTAGAGTAAATGAGAAAAAAATCAACAGAAAAAGAACCATTAAAAAGGTGCTTAATTTAAATGATTTCTTCATGGTAGAAATACCTCCTGTTAGAAATATTGCTTGGAATTATATTATAGGAAAAATGAGGATACAATGCTTAATTAATAATATTAGAAATCCGAGATTTAATAGCACACGTTTAATAATTAAGTATTGTGTCCCCTTTTTT
>CP070825.1:511097-514243 GCA_020344415.1 Candidatus Aminicenantota bacterium | reverse complement strand
TAGAATGTGTGCTTTCCTCCCAGATAGGGAATTGCTTTCCCTGCTTTTCACTCTTGTGGCAGATTTTGCATTTGTCGGCGCCAACATAAGTGAATTCCTGGCTAGTAAGATGGCTCATGAATATAAAAGCAATAGCAATGACAATGGCAAAAGAGATTTTTTTCATTCAATCCTCCTGCGTATAATTAATTTTATGCATAACTGCATAAATAATTACAGCAAAATGCGTGCCAAATCTTAATGTGTTCTTTAACTTATAGTAAATGAAAGAATTATAAAAAAAGGAAAAATTTTTTTTTAGAAAAAGTGCGCGATTTGCCCCAAAAACCAGAAGTGAGTACGAGGATTATTTGTTAATATGTTTTTCATGATTAGACTAAAGCTCATTGTATAGCATATTGGCTGTGCTAGACGGATGTCTTTTTATCGATCTGCCTTATCTTAAGATACAAGGCCATTGCCAAGAGAAAAATGAAAGCGGTGGCGATGATCAGTCCAGTTTTTCGGAATTTTGCTTCTCTTAGAGCCGCTTCTCCAGCCTGAATTACCTCATCAGCCACTTTTTCTCCTTCATTAACTTTTTCTTCAATCTCTACGAGAGAAAAACTGTGAATTAAATTTCGTGCAAAGATCAAGGCGGTATTGGCTTCTGTCAGTCTGAATTTAGGTTCACTGACATCTACACCCTCTCTGTCAGCCTGCTCCAATAAATTACCAGCGATATCGATTTTTTCAATAAATCCATCAAGTTTCTCTTTAATGCGGAATGCTATCTGATAGGGGCTGGTGTCGGGCTCGTGGCACTGAATACAAACAGCTTTTTCTCCTGTGCCAAGCATTTCATCTGTGGGGGGAAGGATCTTATGGTTTCCGTGACAGGCCTCGCATTCGGAGATTTCCAATTCATCAAAAACTGTTTTATGAGGACTCAGGGAGAAGAGATCTCCCGCACTTGGATGGCATTGATGGCAGATATAGGCGATTGATGTGACTTCTGGAGGAATCGCGCCATGGTTCCCATGGCAGTCATTACAGACAGGAGCAGAGAGATCCTTTTTCTCGAAAAGAGCATGGGCATGGACACTCTCTTTGTAGTCATCCCACTGAGTTGTAGAAATTCTGTAATCTTTCATGTAGTTTTGATCCGAGTGACAGCGGCCGCACATCTGTGGAATATTCCAGGGGAATGTCCAGGATTTAGGGTGTGTGGCCGCTTGAATCCTGTGAGTATTATGACAGTCCGTGCAGACAGCGACTTTTGTATCGCCTTTTTTTAATAGCTGCCCGTGCTCGCTTGTCCAGTACATATCTTCCTGGTCGACTCTCAAGCTGGGATTGAAACGCCTCATGTAGCTGGAATCAGAATGGCAGGATGCGCAGAATTCAGGAATCTTGGACCTTTCAGGAATGCCTTTGAATGATTCATCTTTGGCCAGATCAATGTCCTCTTCAGAGGGATTTCCTCCATGGCAATCTGCACAGCTCAACCCGAATTGTTGATGGATATCTCCTTCGAAGCTCTCAACAAGTTCCTGGAATTCATCCCCAAGCTCTTTGTGGCAGTCCACACAGGAATTGGTTTGGGCATTAAGGTCAGCATGAAAAAACAATGTGACGAGAATGACAAGGCTTATTGAACAGATTATATTGTTTGCTCTCAACATGTGCATTTCCTATAACCTTGGATGAAGATAGGTCAAAGCCGTCATCACGATAATGTAGAGGAGAATGATGAATCCCGCGACAGAAAAAACAGGGCTCTTTTTTTCCTTTGCTGCTTTACGGTCGATGAAGGGCACGAGCATCCAGAGCAAGCCGCCTATCATAAACCCAAGGATGCCTAGAATCTCCCCCTCTATCGATAAGATATGAGCCGGGATGATTTTCAGGGTCGTGAACATGAACGTGAAATACCATTCTGGTTTTATTCCCAAAGGAGTGGGAGCAAACGGGTCCGCTTTTTGACCGATTTCCCAGGGAAGGAAAACGCAGAGAACACCGATCAGAGCCAGGATAAGCATCCATCCTAGAGCGTCTTTCAGGATGAAATTCGGGAAAAAAGGGACCTCTCTCACTTTGTCTTTACGCATGCCTATGGGCGTACTCATTCCGAGAATCTGGACAAGGAAGACATGAACTCCGAGAAATACCACAGTGAACAGGGGAAGAATGGCCACATGGAGCCAGAAAAAGCGTGAGAGAGTGGCTCCTGATACCTCAGACCCTCCGAGTAAAAAACTCTTGATGGATTGCCCGACCAAGGGTATGGTTCCTGCAATGTCGGCCCCTACGCGTGTCGCGGATAACGAAAGCTCGTTCCAGGGGAGAAGGTATCCACTAAAACCGAAAAAGAGGAAAATCAGAAGAAGAAAAAAGCCGGTTATCCAGGTCAATTCTCTGGGAGGGCGGTAGGCCTTCATGAAGAACGAGCTGAACATGTGGATAAAAATCGCTCCGATCAGTATATTTGCCGACCAGCTGTGCACAGAACGTATCAGCCAGCCAAATTTGACCTGACTCATGATGAAATGAACGCTTTCATGAGCAGAATCTATAGAAGGCGTATAGTACAGGAGAAGCATAATCCCTGTTAAAACCTGAATAAAAAAAAGAAAAAGGCATATGCCGCCGAAGTAATACCAGAAAGAAAGCTTGTGTTCTGGAACCTTCTTTTTTTTGGCGAACTGAGCGAGTTCTGAGATTTTAAACCGGGAGTCCAGATAAGAATACAAATTTTGGAAAGCCTTTTTCATCCTAGCCCTTTTTTGAAACTACGATATCTTCTCCGGAGATTTCAACATTGTAAGATTCTAAGGGAGAGGGGGGCGGACCTGAGACAACATTCCCGTTGAGATCAAATCTTCCGTTATGGCAGGGACAGAGGAGAGTCCCTGTCTCACTCTCAAAGATAACAGTACAGGTGAGATGCGTGCAGATGGCAGCGAATGCTTTTAATTCGCCCTCTTGCGTGTTTATCAGGATCCCGGGAGAAGTTCCGAATTTAAAGATTTTAGACGTGTTTGGAGCGAGTTCACCCAGCTTTGCAGCTATAGTTTTCTTTATAACGGCTTCTGTCTGTTTTGTCGGCAGAATGAAACTGATAATTGGGTAAAGGAAAGCGATGATCGTACCTGCCAGACTTCCCC
>CP070825.1:508171-510997 GCA_020344415.1 Candidatus Aminicenantota bacterium | reverse complement strand
TTTTCAGCATTGCTATCGGCTGCCCACAATGTGCAGGCAAAAGCTACGAAAAGAACTAACACAAGTTTCTTAATCATTTGTACCTCCTTCTTTTTCATTATTTCTCTCAAATTTTCTACTACAAATTATAACAAAAGAAAAACTTTGGCTCAAAAGAATAAGGACCGATAATTAGATCTCTATTTCACTACTAACTTTAATTGTAGGGGTTTGGTTTATCAAATCCACCTTCTTGATTTTACCAATCTATTTGTGATTAAAATGGGGAAAGTTCCCTTTATTAATGGTTAAAATGGGGCCAGGTCCCATTATTACAATAGGCAATCCAGCTGCAATATTTTTCGAATCTCCTGTTTATATAACCACCAATCAGGATACATAAATAATTTTTCTAGTTAAAATACTATTATAGAATTTTGGTCCTAAAAAAAGGACAGAAGGGACAATACTGTATGATTTTTTTGCCATTAATGATATTAAAAAGCCCTAGGACAATTGGCCTGGATTCATCATTTTTAGAGAACAGATAAAAATCTAGCAAATGAAAAAATGTTAATATTAGATTGGCATGTTTGTTGCATAAAACATATAGAGGATTAGCAGGAGAGGACAGCTAGATTGGAAAAAGGGGAGGAATAAAATGAAAAAAGCGCTCTTTATTTTAGTTGCAGCAGGCATCCTAGCCGGAATAATGCTTAATACTGGCTGTAGTTCAACAAATATATATGATGTAAGAGGAACTTGGGTATTTACCGGTAAATACGACGGTATGGACTTTGATACAATACTTACTTTTAGGGGAGATAAGACCCAGGGAACAGTTACGGATGAACTTAATGCTACAGCTGCATATACTTCTGATGGTTACAATGTAAACTTTGATCTATCCATAATCTGCTTCTGTAAAAAAGACTGGAAGGGATATTATGTTGACAAAGACTACATGGAAGGTACTTTGAACGGTTGTAGCAGCGGTACATGGACAGCATCACGCATTTAAACTTAGCATTTATTATCTAATATTGAACTATAAGGAAAACTGTATAAACCTCCATGATTATATAATTAACAAGAAGACGACTTAATTCTTGACCTCTAGGAGGATGATAACCTTGGCATTTCTGAGGTTGAGGATGCGAAGAAGAGGCTGGCTGGGCTGAGAAGTCACTAGTTTATTTATAGAATCAAAAAGGCGGGTTTGGTGAATCAAACCCCTACAAGATAAACAAAACCCCCGTAGAAAAAATAAAAGGTAGCTCGACATTTGTTCCCCTTCTTCAAGATAATCTTGTGTTTAACACTCCTTAAAATCTTGTTATAATGACACATCAATAATTACAGGAGGAAAAGGTGAAAATTGCCACAGCCTCGGATCATGCAGGGTATGAACTTAAGAAGGAAATCATAGCCTATCTTTCAGAAAAGGGCATACAGCAAGAGGATTTTGGCTGCGGCCCGGATGAAAAGGTTGATTATGTTGATTATGCCGAGAAAGCCGCTGCCAGGGTTTCTTCAGGTGAGTATGACCGCGCAATCCTGGTATGCGGGACAGGACTTGGAATGGCTATCGCCGCCAACAAATTCAAAGGGATAAGAGCAACTCCCTGCCTGAGTGATTTTACGGCAGAAATGAGCCGTAAGCACAACGATTCAAACTGTCTTACCATAGGAGCAAGAATCGTTTCCCTGGAGGAGGCCCTCAACGTTGTCCGGATATGGCTTGAAACGGAGTATGAGGGTGGACGGCATCAAAGAAGAATCGATAAAATTTTTGATATAGAAACAAGAAATTTTAAATAAATCAGAGAGGAGCAAGAGCAATGTCTTCATTTTATGAAAAAATCCATAATTTATCCCAAAAGATAATAGAGAATAATAATTGGAGGCAGAGGGAATCTTTCAACCTTATCCCCTCTGAAACTACTCCTTCACCTCTAGTGAAGATGTGCGAGATATCTGATCCCTCAGGCCGCTATGCTGAACACAGGACCATGAAGGGAGAAGAAATCTATTTTTATCAGGGAACAGATTTCATAAGGGATGTAGAAGAGGAAGCACGGCGCGAATTCCAGCGCTTCTTTGACTGTACTGAAGTGGAACTCCGCACGATAAGCGGACAGATGGCCAACGAAGTTGTCTTCAAAGGCATGGTTCGCTTTCTCAATCGCGACCGCCCTCAAGGAAAACCGATGCGAAAGATGAAGCTAGTCATGAATAATGAACTTACTAAAGGAGGACATCTAAGCTCTCAGCCCATGGGGGCCCTTTTCAATTACGTGGAGGAGGATCCCGAGACAGGAAAGGAATATGTCATCAATTTTCCCGTCTTAGAAGAAAATCCGTACAAAGCTGACGTTGCCAAACTCGGAGAGATTTTAGATAAGCACAAGCCCGAGCTTGTGGTGTTTGGCAAAAGCATGTTTCTTTACCAGGAGCCTGTCAAATTTGTCCATGATGTTGTTAAAGACTGGGAGGCGCCGCCCGTTATCATGTATGATATGGCTCATGTTCTGGGGATGTATGGGGTTTTTCAGGAGCCTATAGCAGAAGGAGCTAATGTTATAACCGGAAGCACTCATAAAACCTTTTTCGGCCCACAGAGAGGTATAGTAGCTGGCAATTTTCCCAAAGGGAGTCCGCTTAGAAAGTTATGGCTGGATATCAAAGGCCGTGCTTTTCCTGGTTCAACCAGCAACCATCATTTGGGGACTCTCCTCGCTCTCCTGATGGCTGTCTATGAGATAAATGAGTTTAAAGAATAATACCAGAAACAGGTCAAAGCCAACGCCAAAGCTTTTGCCAGAGCGCTAAACGATGCGGGAATTC
>CP070825.1:505443-508071 GCA_020344415.1 Candidatus Aminicenantota bacterium | reverse complement strand
GTATCAGCAAGGGCCATACTCCGAAATCAACTCTGAAGGCAAAATTTTGAAGCCATTTGTTCATCACAGGCCAAGCCAGAGGCCAGACAATAATATTGGCTGCTAAGACCAATATAAAGAATTCTCTTGTTAACCGAACCTGCATGGCCCGCGTGTCATTTCGAAGACAGAAAGGACGTGGTAATCTCGGGATTGCCACATCCTTCCCTTCCTGCATTGGCAACCTTTTCCTGTAGATTCCCGTCTTATATGTGTGGACGGGAGTTGGAATGTTTAGGAATTTCCTTAAAATTACATGGCGCAATGTCCAAAAATACAAGGTCTATTCTTTCATCAATATCCTTGGCCTTGTGATGGGGCTAATGATTTACCTGGTCCTGGGATATTATGTTGTGGATGACCTGACCTTCGACCGTTTTATTACAAATGCCGACCGCATTTTTCGACTAATCACGATTGAAAGTCCGCCCGGCCAGGATATGCTGACCTACTCCATCATCACAGGACCTCTTCTTCCTGCTGTGAAGGAAAACATCCCTGAAATCCTCGGATCGACGCGGGTATATTCTTTTGGAAATGTTAGGCTCGAGCCGTCGACTTCTGCTTCCACTGAACAGGAAGATGAATCTAATGTAATCAGAGCGCGTTCGCTGGTTACAGATCCGGGTTTTTTCGATGTATTTAGTTTTAAGCGCCTTTCCGGTGATCCTTCAGCCCTAGAGACTACCGGGATTTTCCTTACGCCGGCCCTGGCTGGCACTCTTTTTGGTGAAGAGAATCCCATCGGTAAATCTGTGAAAGTCAATTCCAGGGACAGTTATGTGGCTGGTCTGGTGGAAGCCCCGCCTTTCAATTCCCACCTTCAGTTCGAGGTTATCCTTCCCCTTCATGTGGAAGATAATCCGTTGTGGATGGATTCCTGGGAAAACCTTATCCTGTCCGGATACATCCGCATACATAAAAATGCCGATCCGGCTGAAGTCCAGAAAAAGGTCTATAATCTGGCCCTTGCCAACAATTTTCCTAAAGTCTACAATATTAAACTCCAGCCACTTCTAGATATTCATCTTGGCTCTTCCCATCACCGTTACGACGGCCTCAATAGGAATAAAAACAATGCCTCGGTGGTCTATGCTCTGGCCGTCATCGGAGCAATGATCCTGATTATTGCAGCCATCAATTTTATAAATCTCTCCAGCGCCCGGTCAGCCCTACGAGCCCGCGAAGTTGGTATTCGAAAAGTTGTCGGCTCCAAACGGGAGCAGATTATTCTTCAGTTCCTCTTTGAATCCGTTTTTATGTGTTTTATTGCTGCTGTTATGGTTTTACTGCTTCTCCATCTTACTCAAAAACCTATGGAAAACTTCATCAAGAAACCTCTCTCTATTGATTTCTTTTCCAATCCCTCTCTCCTGATTGTTGTCTTTGTTACAGCACTTGTTGTCGGACTTTTTTCAGGGTTATACCCGGCTTTGATTCTGTCCGGATTTCGTCCGATCGAAGTCCTAAGAGGTAGATTTCATTCTGGAAAATCGGGGCAGCGTCTCCGTCAGTTTCTAGTGGTTTTCCAATTTGCCATATCAATCGCCCTCATTCTTGGAATTTTTACTGTGATGGACCAGATCAAGTACCTCAAATCCAGGGATATGGGTTACAACCGTGAGCAGGTTATGATCGTGAATGGAACATACAATCGTGGAGAAGACCTGTTTAAAAACAGATTGAAGAATGCCCCTGGTGTGATATCCACAGGGAGAATCAATCAGACGCCAAATTCTATTTTTACGCGTGTCGAAATGATCCCTGATGGAGCTGACCGTGCGAAAAGTTTTATGGCCCAGCGGTTCTTTGTGAACGAAGGTCTTGTACCTACTCTTGAGATTACCATGAAACACGGCCGTAATTTTTCGCCGGAATTTGCTTCTGACGCTCAGGATGGGATCTTGATTAACGAAGCTGCTGTCCGTTTGGCCGGCTGGAAGGGAGATCCTGTCGGCAGACAATTTGGGCATGTAAATCTAGAGAGCGAGATAGAGTTTAAACGGGTGATTGGCGTGTTCAAGGACTTTCATTATGCCAATACCCGCCAGAAGATCGAGCCCATGGTGTTTTTTTATAATCCAGGCGCAGGCGGACGCTTTCTTGTCAGGCTTCCTGCCGGTTCTGTTGCGGAAAACGTCTCGAGAATAGAAAATATATACAAGGATGTCTTCTCTGATCGCTCCTTTAATTATACTTTTTTCGATGATGTGTTTGACCAGCAGTTCCAGAGAGATAAAAATTTTGCAGCCCATATGGGTTTTTTCTCAGGAGTGGCGATGATTATTGCCTGTTTAGGGCTTCTGGGGCTTGTGTCCTTTGAAGTGGAGCTGAGAAAAAAAGAGATCGCTATACGCAGAGTGCTTGGTGCGAATGAATTGAAGATAGTGAAGATGCTGGCAGTAAATTTCTTGAAATGGGTGATGGTCGCTAATATTATTGCCTGGCCTCTGGAGATTTTTGGAATGGGCAGGTGGTTGGACAGTTTCGCTTACCGGGTCCCGCTCCGCATCCCACCATTTATCGCAGCAGGAGTCGCCGCAATCCTGATTGCTATGATCACAATCTCTTATCAATCCATCAAAGCCG
>CP070825.1:500087-505343 GCA_020344415.1 Candidatus Aminicenantota bacterium | reverse complement strand
GGGAAGAGGCAGTAAAAAAGTTTTCCAATTATCAAGCGAAAGGAGAGGTAAAGCTTTCGATGCGCGGTATGCAGCTTCCGGGTAAGCTGGAATCCATTGTAATCGAAAGAAAAACGTGGAACAGAATAGAAATTACCTTTGGAGGCCAGACTCTTACGATGCTCATGGCCTATGACGGCGAGACTGCGTGGATGGACAGGATGGGAACAATTGTGGATCAGCCTTCTCTCAACTATGAATCTGATTCAGACCATGGCATTTCCTTGTTAATTGAGAAGGATGCTGTGTTTTCTATGGCCGAGGAGAAGGAGATAGAGGGGAGGAAAGTTTTTGGTGTGGATGTCGATTTTAAAGGGAAAAAAACAACATTTTTCATCGATAAGGAAACATATACTATTGCAGAAGTTGTCTATAAAGACCTTTATTTTGGAGAGAGTTACACTAAGGAGATGCTGGAGAAAAGAAGCAGATTTGGAGATTACCAGAAGGTGGACGGTGTCTTTTTCCCGATGAAGATGACACTTTACCAGGAAGGAAGGAAGGCTGCCGAGTTTCAATATAGTGAAGTTAAATTCAATCCTGAAATTGCCCTGGCTAAATTCAAGCGCCCCGACCAGAAACTTGATTTGAGGTACACCGAAGAAATAATTCATTAATCGCATGTCATTGGAAGCCGCGCAGGACCCTTGTCGTCGCGAGACGCGTAACACCCTTGTCATTGCAGCGTGCGTAGCACCTTTGTCATTGCGGGCGAGCGAAAGGAGCGAAGCAATCTCAAAGTATTGTCATTGCAATGCGTGTAGGTCCTTTGTCATTGCAGCGTGCGTAGCACCTTTGTCATTGCGAGCGAGCGAAAGGAGCGAAGCAATCTCATAGTATTGTTATTGAAGTCGAGTAAAGAGGTTTGAGGATGAATTTATCTGGCAAACTGCTTTCTGTATTTAAAAATCATGGCCATCATCTCATATTCGTCCTTTCCATAATGTCTCTAGCTGCACTGATAGCTTGGTGGTCTGTCTTCATACATAATTCCATCCGGTCACAACGTCTGCACCGTTACAGCCTGCTGGAATCGGAAATAAACCTTCTTTCCCTCCAATTGGGTTCTGATCCGGAGAGACAGCCAAAGACGGGCATCCTGAATGAGGACGATCGATTCGAGGTTGTCCTCGAAAGTCCCTATGAAGAAGAATACACCAGGTCTTTGACCCCCCATTGGCCGAACTTCTATTTAAGACTCCGCTCCCATGTTCTTGAAGAGATCGAGAGGAAAAGCGCCAGTCAGAATTTCATGCTCCTTGGGGAAGCAAGCCTCCTGATAATAATAATCCTTATCAGCAGTGTTTTCCTTTACCGCTACATTCGCCTGGAGAGACAGACACTGAGAGAGGTGACAGAGTTTTGGGAGAGATCTGCGCACGAGATTAAAACCCCTATTACTGGGATTAAAGCATTCCTTCAGAACCTGAAAAGCGGGGTTTACGAAAAGGACAAGATTGAGCCCTATGTCGATCTGGCTCTTCAGCACGTGGACAGACAGGAAAAGCTGGCTGAAAATATTCTGTCCGGCTTCAAATTAAAGTCAAAAGATGCGGAGCTCCGCTTGGAGGAGATCGAGCTGACAGAGTTCCTTAAGGATTATGTAGACAAAAGCCCTCTTTTATTTTCAGAAGTCGATGTGGATTTCACGTTTGACTCCGCTCAGAAATTTTTTGCTTATGCAGACAGCAATGCGCTAAAGATCATTCTGGATAACATCTTTGACAATGCCGTTAAGTATGGGCCGGCCGAATTAAGAATCGCAGTCGGGATAGAAAGTACGAGGAAAAAAACGTCGATCTCTATCCAGGACAATGGACCTGGATTCACCCGCGGTCATGCTGAGAACATTTTCAAGGCTTACAAACACCTGGAAAAAGGTCTTCCGGTGAAGAGCAAGGGCACGGGGATGGGACTCTTCATATCAAGAAGGTTGGCCAGGATTATGAAGGGTGATCTGGTAGCTTCCAGTGAGGGCTCCGGGAGTGGCGCCGTGTTCCGGATCGTCCTGTGCTCTGGGAGAGAATGTGAAAAATAGAATCGCTGTTGTTGAGGATGATCGGTTAATCCGCGATATGATCATCCAAAAATTGGAGCACCATGGTTACAGAGGCAGTGGATTCTTCTCGGCAGAATCCTTTCTCTCCGACACTGAAGGCGAAGTTTACGACCTGATCGTCCTCGACCTGGTGTTGCCTGGAATATCTGGAGAAAAGATGCTGCAGGAACTCCGCAAAAAGGGTGATGATACTCCGGTTTTGATGCTGACCGTGAAAAGCAGCATCCTTACAAAAACAAAGGCGCTGGACTCGGGCGCCGATGACTACATGGTCAAACCCTTTAACATGGATGAGCTCATGGCTCGTATCAATGCTCTGATCCGACGCAGCCAGGCCAAGCGCCGAATCCCGGCCAGCCGGATCCTAGTGATAAACAAGTTTAAAGTCGACACCGAGGCTCGCGTGTGCGAGAGCAATCAAGGAGAAGTCACGCTGTCCGAGAAGGAAATTCATCTCCTCCAATTCTTAACCAGCCATGCCAGTGAATCCATCTCCAGGGCCGATATACTGGAAGAAGTCTGGGGTATGGATGTGGCACCCACACCTCGCACCGTCGACAATTTCATCCTGAGGTTCAGGAAGCTTTTTGAGAATAATCCTGAAAAGCCCAAACATTTCCTATCGGTCAGGAGCAAAGGATATCGGTACGAAGAATAATCCTTTTTGACATTTCCCGCCTTGTCGCCTCCTTTTGTCACAGGATTGTCATAGTTCATTGATGTAAATCCCTATTAATTCTATAAGTATTATTTATTATTCAATACACTCGGAGGTCATCATGTCGATGAATAAAGTATCACGGTTATTCCTTATCGCCGCTCTATTTGTTTCAGTCGTAATCTTCTGCGGAAGCGTTTATGCATCCCAGGGAGACCAGGCTACAAATAAGGAATCAAGGACAGCAGCCAAAAAGAAGAAAGAAAAGAAAGCAGAAGGTGAAAAGAAAGCACAAGAGGTCATCATACATAAAGAGATCGTTGTAACCGCTACGCGAACAGAAAAGACAGTCTTCGATTCCCCCAAACCCGTGGCTGTTATTGGACAAACAAAGCTCGAGGAAAGAGCTCCAAACAACGTGGCTGAGCTTCTCCCTGAGCTGCCAGGGACAGATATTGTGGGGATTGGTGCCAATCAGAGCCGTCCGGTCATCCGAGGACTCCGCGGGCAACGGATATTGCTGCTTTCCGATGGAATCCGGCTGAGCAATTCGCGCCGGACACAAAGTTTCGGAGAGATACCTGCCATCGCCGATGTCACTGGAATGGAGAGGGTGGAAGTGGTCAGGGGACCAGCCTCTGTCCTGTATGGGTCTGAGGCCATCGGCGGAGTCCTGAATCTGATTTATAGAGTTCCGGATTATTTCCAGCAGGGAACCAATGTATCTGGTAACATAGGATACCGCTTCAGCTCAGCCGATACTCAGCACAAAGGGTTTCTCAACATCAATGGGAATGTCGAAAACTTCGGATTCATGGTCAACGGCTTCTACCGTAACGCACAAGGTTATACGGCACCTGCAGGCAGTTTTGGCAATATCACCTTGGCTAAGGATACTCCGGTGCTGGATTCGGGAGTCCAAGACCAGAATTTCAACATTTTCTTGGGACTCCGGATCTCTCAGGATAACAACATCTCGATCCGGTACGAGGACTACAGGTCCAGGGATGCTGGTTTTGGTTATATAGATCCGGCTGAATACTCTCCTGGAGATCCTACAATACAGATGGTTTATCCTGACCAGAAGATGCAAAAATTGACCCTGAAGTATGAGAACCGAGCCCTCCAGTTCGCACTGGCTGATGGGATCAGTGTTACAGGTTACTACTTGAACAACAACAGATTATTCAATACAAATATCACAATTCCGCTCTTTCCTGGAGCTGGAATAGCTATCAATTCCGAAAATATGACCGATGTGGATACATACGGGACACGGCTGGAGCTAACCAAGGTGCTCTTCAACAAGCACGTTTTGACATACGGATTTGATTATTTCCAGGACAACTCTGTGAATACAGATACAAACACCACTGAGATATTTGGCTTTGGTCCGCCCATGATCCAAAGCGACAATATCCCCAAAGTACCGAATGCGTTCTTTCGGAGTTTCGGAGCTTTTCTCCAGGATGACATCTCGCTGTTTAAAAGGATGTCAGTTATTCTGGGAGTGCGATACCAAAATGTTCACGCCGAAACGAAAGAAACAGAGGGGATTTCAGATCCGTTGGTTAAGTCGACAGATAGCACGTTCGTAGGAGCAGCCAACTTTATTTTCCGGATCACTGATAATTTGAATACAGTACTCTCTCTTGGACGGGGATTCCGGTCAGCCAATCTGCCAGAGAGGTTTTTTCAAGGTGTGACTCCGGATGGAGCAGGATACCAAATTCGAAACCTAGACCTCAAACCCGAGACTAGTTTCAATTATGATCTAGGTCTGAGATACCGACTTGGAGGTTTCTATATCGAAGGAACCTATTTCCGTAACCTAGTTTCTAATGGCATCCAGATCGAACCCACAGGAGAGCTTTTTGGACGATTGAAAGAATACAAGAATATCAATGTAGAGAAATTGAGGATCCAGGGATTTGAGTTCGCCGGCCAGGTCAGCCTGGATTTTGGATTGTCTTTGTATGCAAACTTTTCAAAGCTCAATTCCAAAAATTTGTCCAATCCGGAATTGATGTACGCGGATACGTATGGTTCCCGCCTGAATCTCAATCTTAGGTATTCACACCCCAGTAACCTTTTCTTTGTCGAATACCATATCCGTCACAACGGAGAGCGCAAGGATGTGGACCTCGGTACGAATCCTTTAGGTGCGATCATCCCCGGATTCACTGTTCATTCCCTGAGAACCGGCATCACACTCTTCAAAAACAGCGCATTTCCACAGCAGATAGGAGTGACAATCCAGAACCTGACAGACACTCTGTATGCAGAATTCTCAAACGCCAGTTTCTTCCGCCCGGCTCCCAAAAGACAGGTTGTCCTAACCTGGATGGCTCGTTTCTGAGTTCTTGAAAAAGGCGCCCCTTTTCGCTATATTAATTGCACTTGACTACCAGTCGAATAGGGTGCGCCCGTAGCTCAGCTGGATAGAGCGTCTGACTACGAATCAGAAGGTCGGGAGTTCGAATCTCTCCGGGCGTACCAG
>CP070825.1:497485-499987 GCA_020344415.1 Candidatus Aminicenantota bacterium | reverse complement strand
GGAGACTATACTATGGGAACACCGAAACAAGCACACTCCCATCCCCTGCTCGCACCTACGCTTATGAATGAATTTCCCGAAATTGAATCAGCTACCCGGTTCAGTAAGTACAAAAACTATATGGTCCGGGTCAAAAATCAAAAATTTTTATTCGACAAAGGGGTATGGGCGGATAAACATATCTTCGACGTGTTTGACCTGCCCTTTATCTACGGCGATCCCACAACCGCCCTCGAAAAACCATTTTCCGTGGTTATCGACGAAGAAACGGCTCACAAGCTTTATGGGCATATCAATCCCGTCGGAAAAACACTCCATCTTATCAGCGGCCAGGAAATGACCTTCCAAGTCACAGGGGTAATGGAGAACCTTCCCCCGAATTCTCACTTCAGACCAAACCTTCTTGGCCAATTCGAGACACAAAACAGTCTAGGCTTATCGAGAGCTCTGAATTCATGGGATGCCCATTGGTTCCATTCCTACCTCCTCCTCAAAGAGGATAGCAGCGCCCAGGAACTGGAAAAAAAGATTCAATCCTTTATCAAACAAAAACTACACCCTCACAGTTCTTCACAAAATTGGACCTATCTCCTTCAGCCGCTGGGCAATATCCATCTGAAATCGATGGATATACTCAAGAAACTCGAAGAAGGAGGAGATATCAAGTATGTATACATTTGTACCCTGATAGCCTTATTTATTCTCTTTATCGCCGGAATAAATTTTATCAACCTCTCTACAGCCCGCTCCTTCATTCGCTCACGGGAAGTCAGTATCCGCAAAGTTGTCGGGGCCTACCGTATCCAGCTCGTCAAACAATTTCTGGGCGAATCCTTGATATACACAGCCATATCATTCATAGCAGCCGTCGGATTCGTCTTTCTTTTTCTAAAGGGATTTGATGATATGGTAGAAAGAGATATCACAGCCCATTCTATGACCCATCCTGGATTTATTCTGGGACTTCTTGCGGCCGTAATTCTGGTGGGTCTCTTATCCGGCTTCTACCCCGCTCTGTATCTGTCCGGATTCAAGCCGGTAATCCTTCTAAAGGGGGCCCTCCCACAGGCTTCAAAGGGCCTTAATCTGCGAAATTTTCTGGTTGTTTTTCAGTTTGCCATCTCGCTGTTTCTCATCATCAGCACGCTGATCATTTCGTGCCAACTGCATTTGATCCGGACAAAAAAACTCGGATTCGACCGTGAGCATGTGGTTGTGATTAATTTGACCGACAGCAAAATAACAGACATGAGGGATGTTGTAAAAAACGAACTCCTTCAGTATCCGGGAATCAAGGGAGTCACCTTCACCCAAACACTTCCGACCAACATCAACTGGGATTCCGATTTCGATTTTGAAGGAAGAGGAGACAGAGAATATCCCACCTATTATTTTTCCAAGGTCGATTATGACTACGTGGATGTTTTCGATATGGAGATCACGGCCGGAAGAAACTTTTCCCGTGAAATAACCACAGATGCCGAGGAGGATGGCGCATATATATTAAGCCAAACCGCAGTCAAACATTTGGGATGGAAAAATCCCATTGGAAAAAAAATAGGCTTCCCTAAAAACGAAAACATGGGAACGGTAGTCGGAGTGGTTAAGGATTTTAACTGTCACTCCCTGCATTTTCCGGCCGAACCCGTTGTTTTGATCCTGAATACCGCTCCCTGGAATATCTATTTTCTCTCCATTAAAGTTAGGACAGAAAACATGAACCAGACCTTAGGGACCATAGAAAAAGTCTGGAAGAAGCATTCCGACGGGTATCCCTTTGAATACTACTTTCTGGACGAAGCCTATAACAACCTGTATAAATCGGAAATAAAGCTGAGCCTATTCTTCCGCCTGTTTACTTTGATTGCCATTTTTATTTCCTGTCTCGGTCTCTTCGGATTGGCTTCGTTTACGGCAGAGAGGCGAACTAAGGAGATCGGCATCCGAAAGGTTCTGGGAGCATCCGTCCCCAGCATCGTATTTCTTATTTCCAGGGGATTCACAAAATGGGTTGTCATGGCAAACTTTGTGGCATGGCCAGTGGCGTATTATTTCATGAATAAATGGTTGCAGAACTTTGCCTACCGGATCGAGCTGAATGTCTGGATCTTCATTCTTTCCGGTCTGGCGGCATTGACTGTTGCCCTGATAACTGTCAGCTACCAGTCCATCAAAGCAGCCACAGCCAATCCGGCCGACTCACTGCGGTATGAATAATAGTAGAAATGAAATTATGTTTTTCCGTTTAGGGAATGCTTCTATCAGTCTTAAGCTCCTAAAACTCCTTAAGCTGATAATAGTCGACACATTGTGATTATTATTCCAGGGACAAATTGAGGACAAAAGCATTCCAAACGTACCAAAACTCTCTTTTTACGCTTGTTTGTATTTGGCTTCGTTTAGTAACGGTAATCAACTCAATTTAAAGGCTTTAGATACAGGAAAGAGTGCCGAGGGCCGGACTCGAACCGGCACGTTGGATAACCAACGAGGGATTTTAAG
>CP070825.1:494762-497385 GCA_020344415.1 Candidatus Aminicenantota bacterium | reverse complement strand
TTCCATTAAAAAAGGAGTCTATGCAATCACAAGCATTTCATCTCATGGCTTTACCAATATATCCCCTTTCGTAATTGCAAAAACCTTGGTTAATGAATCTTACGTTTCTTTCGAGACGGCCCTTAATTATTATGATCTCTTTGATCAAATGGTAAAAAGCGTTCTTTCTATAACACCACTAAAACCTCGCTCATATCACTTCCAAGATTTAAATTACAGATTTGTAAAAATAAAAAAGTCACTTTATTTCGGCTTCAGGGATATTGATTTTAATGGCTATAAATCTCAAGTTGCTGAGCTTGAAAAAGTTCTCTTGGATTACCTCTATTATAAAAGTGATACTTATTCAATTGATATCTTCTGTGAAAAACTAGACTCAGGAAAAGATAACATTGATTTTGAAAAAATGATCAATTATTCATTGAAATTTCCTTTGACAACAAAAAGAAAACTTGGTTTTCTTTTGGATAGGTTAGGTGAAAACACCCAAATATTAATGGATGCTGTGCATAAAAAGGGCTACAGTCGCCTCACTAAGAATTCGAATAAATTCAATAACAAATGGCGAATTTACTATGAAGATAGATTTGATCACTCGCTCTCAGCTTGAAGTTATTAACAAGAGGAGTCTAAGATATCCTTTGGCTGATGCTGAAAAGGATTATTTCTTAGCGGTTATTCTAAAGATGATTTATAACTCCTTCCTAGCTGATTCTCTCGTATTTAAAGGAGGAACAGCTATTCATCATTGCTATCTTGAACAGCTAAGATTTTCAAATGTATATCATTCGACACAGATCTTTTTAACAAGAGGGAATAAAAAGGAGGAATACCTTAAATCGGCATTTTTTATGAATTACCCAAGATAATAAAACTTAGCCTTTTTCCCGCCAATTGTTGTCTGAACAAGCACCAAATCTTAGTTAGTTCTTCCCCAATAGTCCACACACGGGAGAACCTTTGAAAGATAATCAAATCCGGGCCTATCAAAAGTTACTTGACTGAGATATTTGAATTGAAGAATTCCGTTTTTATCAATAATAAATACTGCCGGTATATTCATTGGTCCCCTCCCATTATTCCAATCGGGCGTAAATAATCTGAGACCTTTTGATACTTTAGCTCCAGCATCTATGAGAATAGGAAAAGGCATTGGAATTTTTCCTTCAAACTTCTTGGGAAAGACACGTCTTGTTTCTTCCATCCACTCTTTTCTTCCCCCTGTAACCTTGTTGGCGTTTGGAGGATTTTTCCACTCTTCAATTTCAGCAAACTTCTTGGGAAATTTATCTACCCAGTCCTCAACCATCTCCTTGCTATAAGGAAGAACGAAAAGAATTTCTAGATTGTGTTTTTTCCTGATTTGCTTATCTTTTTCAATTTCGGCAAGGTCAGCATATTGATACGCACACATACGGCACCAAACATCGGGTTGGAATTTACCTCTTGGAAATATCAACATGACGCTCTTGCCCTTGAGCTGACTGATAGTAATATTCTCACCTTGATAGGTGGGAAGTGTAAAATCTGGCATCGGTTGCCCAACTGTAACAGGTTTTATTTCGGCATTCTGGGCAAACACCAGACAGTGAGGTAAGATAATTGTAGCGAGAAACAAAGAAAGCAACAGTCCTTTTTTATTTCTGTCCATGGCTTTTTCTCCTTTCGTTTTGTGCTTTATGGTACGCCTGTTTATAATTGCATTAAATGTGCCAAAATTATCCCTCGGGATATTCAAAAACATTTCAAACAATTTGTATCATTATTTAACACCTAATGTTCGTATATGGACATAAATCGTTCGAGGGCGGGCACAAATTGTTTTATAAGCTTAAAAAATCCCATGAGCAACTATTGGCATATTTTTTACGTATTATACTATGGAATATTGGTTTAACTCTTAACTGCCGATTAGATTGTAAACTTATGTAAAAACCAAAATAAAAAATAAAGGAAAATACAATGGATAAACAAAAAATAAAACAAAGCCGTAGAAGTTTTATTAAGAAGGGAGCAGCAGGTCTTGCCGGTATATCAATGATTCCTATAATTTCTAAGGCGGATAAAGAAGCAAAAATAATTCAAGAAAAAAGCAAGTCGAAAATGATAATTCGTACTCTCGGAAAAACCGGAATAAAGCTTCCTATTGTCAGCATGGGGTCATTTCAGGATGCCAATTTAGTTGAAATGGCTCTTGATTTAGGAATAGTACACATTGATACTGCCGCTGTTTATCAAAATGGAAATCATGAGAGAATGCTCGGAGAAGTTTTTAAGAATAGACCCCGGGATTCTTTTGTAATTGCCACAGCCAATAATACACAAAGCTATTTTGATAAAAAGACAGGATTACTTAGAAAAGGAGTAAAGACAGAATTTCTTACAAACGATTTTGAGGGCAGCCTGAAACGACTTGGTTTAGACTATATAGATATTTATTACCTTGGAGTTTTAGAGAGCAAAAAAACTACTTTATTTAAACCTTTTATGAAAATTATGGAAAAATTTAAGAAAGAAGGTAAAACAAGGTTTATAGGTGTTTCTACTCATAATAATGAACCGGAGGTTATTAGAGCTGCCGTTGAAAGCAAAGTATTTGATGTGGTTTTAACGTCTTATAATT
>CP070825.1:491694-494662 GCA_020344415.1 Candidatus Aminicenantota bacterium | reverse complement strand
TTACCTTGGGGATAGCTGAGAAATTCCCTCTCTGTAATGACCGTGGAGACCTGAGACCGGGTGGTCTCGACTAGAGGAGAAACCCCGATAACAGTGATTATCTCTTCAATGGCTCCGATTTCCAAGATGAAATCGATCCTCAACTCGTCTCCAGTTATAAGGGGAATCTTCTCCTTGGTATAGGTCTTGAAGCCGTCTAAGGAAGCAGTGATGTCATAGGCTCCTCTAGGCAGCCTTTCCAGACGGTAATTGCCACTTGTGTTGGTCACTGTGGATCGTGCCAATCCTGTAAGTGTATTAACAGCTAAGATTGTCACTCCTGGAAGAGGCACACCCTCTTGATCCTTAATTGTTCCTAAGAATGTGGCGACGTCTGCTTGGGCGAGGACAAAGTTGGTGATGACTAATAAAGCTCCGAAAATGATTAGAAACTTTTTCAGTTTGATCCTCCTTTTCAGTCATTCCTTTCTTTGCGGAATGAAGATTCTTCTCATTCAGCTCAGGCTGAGCTGAACGAAAGTATCCATCCTGCTTTTTATCTAGAAAAAGCAGGAAACCCATGCGATTCTGATTTTTTAAGAATCACATCTCCTAATGGTCGTTTGTTGAAATACTCGTTTTTCACCCCCCTTAAAAGCTTATTTTTTATTACATGAAGAACCACTCATCACATAAAGAAGTGCAAATATCGTGCCATTTATAATTATGTCTGACGCAAGACGTTTATAGGGCAGAGAATCCAGAAAATAGGGATTTCTGCTGAGATTCTGACCAATTTTTTAGTTCAATATTCAAATAATTGGTTCAAATTCAAATAATTGAATTTTTCGTACAGTTTTTGTGTGTAGCGATTTTATAATGCGGCAGGTGGATATATGCACTAAGAAAATGTGGTTGATTTCACGATTTTGATTTTTATTTTTCTTTCGGGCCAACGATAACTTCTATCCGCTTTTCGGGAGAGAGCACATTTTTGATAAATGCATTGATCTCCTCAAGTGTTATTTTATCTATCTTTTGAAGAAAAGAGCAGGCGAGTTCGATACCTAAATCTGAAGCTTCGAAAAAATCGAAATTTTGAACTCGGATTTCTTTTGTCTCATTCCCCCTAACAAAATGCGTCTTTGAATTAATTTTAGTGGCCTGGAGCTCTTCTTCTGTGATGCCCTTTTCATAGAGGCTTTGAAAAACTTTTTTTAACTCTGCAGCAGCAATATCACTTTTTCTATGATCTGTCTCCAGATAGGCCTCGAGAATTCCACCTGCTTTCAAGGGCGTTGCCTTTGCGTTTATTTCGTAAGCAAGCTTTTTCTCTGCCCTCAGAGGCCAAAGTTTTGAATCGACTCCCGCACCCAACAAATTTTCAAGCATAAAAGCCAAAACAAAGCTTTTCTGTGTCAGCTCGGGCAAAGGGAAGGCTAGAGATACTAGAGATTGTATGGTTTCTTTTTGGATAAAGGTGCTTTTATCCTGGGGCACAGATGGGCTTATTTTTTGTATGTCAGGAATAATACCTGTGCGAAATTTCTTGAAGTATTTTTTCACAATTTTTATGAGCTTTTCTTCTTCCATGTCTGTGCACACGACGAGGAAGGTATTATTTGCAACAAAATAACTCCTGTAAAAGTTTTCAATATCCTTTTTTGATATCTTCTCAAGAGATTCCTCTTGTCCCAGGATGGGACCACCCAGAATCGTGTTCCTGAAGAACTTATCGATGTGGGTGTGGTGCCCCACAGTCTTTGTATCATACTCTTCTCTTTCCCTCATATGAATCATATGCTGCTTCACATTGTTTATCCTCAAGCTGGAAAAAAGAGGATGGAAAGCGTTTCTTGTAGTTATATCCAGAGTATCTTCTAGGTTTTCAGATAAACAAGCGATGTTGATCCTGATATAATCCATCTTGCACAGCATAGATACCCTAGAGCCCTGATTCATTAAATCCTGAACCTTTCTTCGCTCAGGAATCTCTAAAAGCAAACGCGTGGTTAAATAAGCCACTCCATCTTGGCCCTCTGGCTGCGCAGCCTTTCCGCCTTTAATGACGATATGAAGCTCGGTAAGGGGAGAGCTTGGATCGTTTTGGTAAATCACGGCGAGTCCGTTGGACAAAAGCTTTTTTTTGGGAGGATTTTTCCATATGGATCCTTGATTAGAAAGGAGGAAAGAAGCGAACACCACAATAAAGAGGAGTGCAAGCATGTATTTTAGCCATTGCTGTTGAATTTTCATAATCGAAGCTCTCTACTATTTTTTATTTTTTGGAACTATCGACACGATGACATAGCGTCCTCTGGAGAAGTATTCACCGGCCACCCTTCTTAAATCCGAAGTGTCAACATTCTTGATATTGTCGATATAGTTACCTCGTGATGGATTCTCATCCAAGAGAGCGTGCAGGACAAGAGAGGACGCAATATCCAGACCTTCCTCCTTCGTCTGATGGAACTTAAATCTGATCTGGCTTTTGGCACTTGCCAGATAATCATAAGCGGTCAATCTTGATTCATCTGGGTAGTCATCTCTGGAATAACTAATAAATTTTGTTTGTTTAAAAAAATCCAAGACTTTCCTTTTTGCTACGCCGATATTTTTTGAGTCCAGAGTGAAGCAGAATAAAATAGCCCCACCATATTTCAGTGCAAGGTAGGACGACGAAATATTATACACCAAGTTGGCTTGTCCTCTGAGTATCCTGTTGAGCATAGGATTTAATCAGTGGCCAAGGATTTCTATCAGGACACCTGCCACGCTGTGGTCAGGGTGGTTATAATCAGGTCCGGACAGACCAATTATTAAATAGGCTTGGTTCACGTCCATTTCTTTTTTTATCTCAATAGATTTTTCCAATAGAGAGGCTTTTTCAAATATTGGAGCAGCAAGAGCTGTTTTCTTTAATTGCCCAAAGATATGACTTACCTTGTCTTTAAGTTCTTGATGGTTAAAGTCTCCGACAATAGCCATA
>CP070825.1:481748-491594 GCA_020344415.1 Candidatus Aminicenantota bacterium | reverse complement strand
TGTTACCCACATCCAGAAGATTGCGCCGGGGCCACCAAAAGCAATGGCAACGGGCACTCCGACAATATTAGAAGCTCCGATTGTGGAGGCCAAAGCTGAAGTTGTTGCTTGAAATGGAGATATTGTCCCTTCGCCTTTGGGCTTAGCAAAAATCTTTCCAAAGGTTTCCTTCATGATAAACGGGAAATATCTTACCTGAAGAAACTTTAAAGATAGAGTTAACCAGCTGCCTCCCCCTACGAGGATTATAAGCATGGGAGGTCCCCAAATCCAGGCGGAGATTTTATCTATTAATTCCATGATAACAGACAGACCTTATCTTAAGTTATCCAGAGGATTACAGCTTACTTAGTTATAAGAGATGCGCTGTTGAACAAATGTCCTGGTTTTACAGTTCCTTCACAAATATATTTCTGAAATAAATCGGGGATCGGCTGTCGTGTTTCTGCAGCCCTATATATCCCTCGGGAGCAAAATCTCTGACCTTGCCTCGCGGTTCAGCGTCCCAGTCAACGACCAGAATTCCGTTTAGTTCTACTTTTATACGGCTTCCTCTAAACGTAATCTTCATATGATTCCATTCCTCCGCCCCTTTAAAAGCATCGACTTGAGGCGCTTCTGCATCGTAGACGGCACCTGTTTTGTGTATGCCTTCTCCATTGTTATTTATCTGGATCTCAAAAGAATGACGGATATAATCATTGTTTACTGGAATTTCAGGGACTCTTAAAAAGATTCCTGAATTTGTGAATTTATCTTTACATTTATAGTCCAGCTCCAGGGTGAAATCGCTATACTTTTTTTTGCTGTACCAAAAGAGACCCATTCCGCCCAGTCCTTTCAGTATTCCTGTCTTTTCATCCAGTTCAAAATATCCTGGACCATAATGGTTCCAGCCGTGCTTAGAATATTTCCAGTTTCTCCTGCCGAGTATCTCTTCATGCTCTTCATAATAGGTTATGCTCTTGATGTATTCTATCCCTTTTTTGATTGATGGAGAGGGATTGTAGACTTCGTCTGGATTCTCGTGTTCTATGGCCAGGTATCCGCCAAAATTCTGGAGCGTCATTTCAGCAAGAATGTCATGGATGTTGGCTTCTCCCTGTCCAAACGGAACATCAAAAGCGCCCTCGGTTCCAAATTTGCTGCGGTCTTTTATGTGAAGGTCAATAATACGTCCTTTGAGCAATCTGAGTGCTTCAACTGGATTAATTCCGGCGCGCATCCAGTGTCCCGTATCAGCACAGGAGCCGATCCGTTCATCAAGTCCCTTTACATAATTATAAACGGTCTCCGGATGGAAATATTTTGAAGGTTCAGGATGATTGTGGATGGCGATATTGATGTTATATTCCTTAACCATCTTTTCGAGAAGAGAGGGGTCATCGGATTCAGGCTCGGTAACAATAGTCCTGATTCCCATTTTCTTTGCAAAATCGAATACCTTGGCCATACTCTCCTCTGTGTTTTCAAAAGAGACTACTCCGTAACTGACAAGAGAAATACCATATTCTTTTAATTTGCTTTTTACTTTCTTTATTAATTCATCATCCAGGTTATGGTCGAATTTCACATCAGGAATATCTTTGCTTAAAGCTTGCCCCGGATAAGGCTGCAGGTATTTTATGCCGAGCTCGTTTGCTTTTTCTAAGGTCTCGAAAAAAGTAAATTTCATGAATGACCAGCATTGCAGTGAAATCGGAAACTTTTTTATTCTGACATCCTTGTAATTTGTGTTCGCCACTTCTTCTTTTACTGACTCGATGGTTCTCTTCTCAGAGCCAGGCGTCTGGGCTTTCATCTCACATGTGATCAAGAAAATAAATAGTAAAACTATTAAAAAATGAGCTTTTATCTTCATTTTTTACTCCTTAAATATGAAATTCGTGAGCCTGAGTTATTCTCAAATTATCTTAATACTTTTTACAATTACAGCAATATCAAAAAAGTTCCTTTTTCGGGTTCCACTCCCCTTTTGCTACTGCCGGTACAAAAGAGTCAAGATCAGGCGGTGGGAAGGAAATGGTTTTTTCCTGTTCTGCGCTCATGTAGGCAGTCATCAATAGCTCTGTTACATTAACACCATCACTAAAATTTTCATCAGGACGCTTCCCTGCCAAGAAAGATTGGACCATATGGCGGTTTTCCGTAATGTATCCGTATTCATTCTCTTCGTCGCTCACAACAGGCATGAGTCCCATTTCGGCGTTCTGTTTTTCAACCAAGTCTTCTCCGGCACTTCCTTTGACATTGCGGCTGAAAAACACCTTTAGACCAGAATCCAGAGTGTTAATAAGAAGAGAATATTCCGGTCCCAGGAGCTCCATACTCAAACGCAACCCTGCGCCCACAAAACTCCAAGATGTGGTGGTCTCGACAATCAATTTCTCGCCGTTTTCATCTCTGTATTCAACTAAAGAGCGGGCAAAATCTTCGGCCGGCCTGTTGAGGTAATCTGTCTTGCCATCACTGTTATCAGAGAGAATTTTTGAATAATGGGGATTCTGCCATTTCAAGCATGAGGTATGAGCTGAAACCTTAACAGGAGTAAGAACCTCTCGAGCAGCGCCTGGAGGAGTTAGCATAAAACGAGCTTCTTCTACAGAGTGGCACATCATGTCGTTGAGAACTCCTCCGCCTTGAAGTTCTCCTTCCCAGAACCACGGCATATGGGGTCCGCTATGTTCTTCTGCCGCACGAGCAAGGTACGGACGACCTGATATGGCAGCACCTCGTGTCCAAATAATCTCTTTTCCTCTCATTACAGTCGGTGCAAAAACCTGATTTTCCAGATATCCATCCAGAAGCTCTGCTTTCTGGGCAAGCTCGAGCATCTTCTTGGCCTCTCTTACATTCCTGCCCAGGGGTTTCTCACAGGTAACTCCGATTAATTCCCCTTTTCCCGTCTCCAGAGTGTTCACAATCTCCTCTATATTTTCAAGACGAGAAAAATTCGGAGCACATATCCAGATGGCATCGATGGCAGGGTCGGCAACCATGTCGGTCACGGAATTATAGGCTTTGGCATCGCCTACATTGAGCTCTCGAACCAATGCGGCGGCTTCCTCTGCCCTCTTCTCTGTTCGCGAAACAACCCCTAGAATATCTGCATCACGGACACCCACCCATGAGCGAATATGAAATTTGGTTATAAAACCTGCCCCGATGAAACCTACTCCTAATCTCTTTTTTGCCATTTTTTGACCTCCACTCCATTGACGTTCAGAGGAATGAGTCTATACAAAAGTTTGTAGCTCACGTTCTGAGTTAAGAACTCATGAATGGCCATTAAAAATTACGAATTCATATCACACGGTTCATCCCTTTTTCAGAGGAACAGCTGTTTGTTTTGGCTTAAAGAAAAATAGAAAAGCGAGCGCACAGAGTATAGTCAACACACAAGGTACGATAAAGACAGTTGTCCAATTAGTCACTTCTTCTATAGTGAACTTGTCATGAATCCAGCCGGCAAAAAGGCTTCCCAGGTAATTCCCGATTCCATAAGTCACGAGGATAATGAGGCTTTGGGCAGAATGACGGATATCCCTCGGAGCAACCATATCGACATAGATAAAAGATGCCGCAAAAAAGAAAACAAAACAGAAGCCATGCAGAGATAAGGAGGCAATGACCAGCCATGCAGGTTTGCCTATGGCAAAAATGATATACCGAGCCGGCCAGGCCAGTACGCCGATAACCAGTATGTTTCGGATGCCAATCCGGGTGATAAGATAAGGAAGTAGAATCGCCAGCACGAAGATCTCTGCTACCTGGGCAATAACCATCACTCCTGGGACAGCCGCCTCTGATAGGCCTATTTTTTCCGATGTTAGAAAGGGTGCTGTAAGGATGTAATAAAACATAAGTTCTGTAGCCACCACAAAAGCAATAATGATGAAGACCAGGAAGTTCTTATCTTTCATCATTTTTATTGCTTCCAAAAACGCCCAAGGCTTTGTTGCATCTTTCTTTGGCGGAGTATGAGGCAAGGTGAAACTTTGTATTCCCATTATCAGAGAAAAGATACCTGCAAGAAGAAAAGTATCTCCGCCAAACGCAATGGGCTCAAAGGATTTGGCCGTGAATCTCCATCCCATTAATACAAGGCCTGCCACAATCCACCCTATCGTTCCCCACACTCTTATAATCCCAAAATCCTTTTCTGAGTTCTTGAGGTTTACAAAGGCTATAGAATTGGTTAAGGCGAGTGTTGGCGCATACAGGAGGCAATAGAACAGCATTAACCACATCATAGTAGTGTAATCAGTGACATTTGAGATGATTACAAGCAATATTCCGCCTATGAGCTGTAAAAATCCGACAGCCTTTTGGGAAGCGAAATAACGGTCAGCCACTTGTCCCCCTATGAAGGGTGCGATAATTGTGGCCAGAGGAAGCAGACTGTAAATGACACTAAACTGGAATCCAGTAAAACCCAGAGTTTCCTTCAAATATGCAGAAAGCACAGGCGCCCATGCCCCCCAGATGGCATATTGCAAAAACATCATTATACCGAGACGCAATTTTACATTCATAATCGCCTCTTTTCTAACCTTTATTATTCATAAAAACTGCCTCATGAAAATTCAGTTTTTAAAATGATCTGTTCTCGTGCTAATAACAAACCAAAACTTAGGGCTATACAACTTTTTTGTTCAAGGGATCCCATTCCACTTTTCGTCCTTCTAGGTAGGATTGCGTGGCCATGTGACAGGTAATTGCTTCCTCAAAGCCACGGTCGATATTACAGCTCGGTTGCCCGCTGTTTCTGATGCAATCAAGCCATTCCTTGATATGAAGGTGAGTCACATCGACAGGTCTTCCCCCTCTATAAGTGTACATCAATCCCCGGGGTGCGAAATATTTTTCGGTTGCTGAAGTGACTGTATCGATTCCTTCTGTTCCGGGGTGCCATGTGAATAAGGGAAGAGAAGTGTTTATGATTCTATTCCTGATTTTATCTTTGTATCTGGTAGATTCCCATTCCGCCATAACTTCAAGCGAGTCACCGACATCCATAGAAGCATCATGGCCCATAAACAATCTTCTGCCACGTCCTCTTCCGCTTGCAAGGGTAGCACTATATAAAAGCGTCAAATCTCTATCAGGATATTCAAATACTGTCTGGAAGACGTCAGGGACATCGCGGCCGTCCTGAAAGAAGTAAATACCACCTGACGCCACAGCCGATTTTGGAATGCCAAGCTCAAGAATCATATTAGCCGCGTCATACTCATGCGACAGAAGGTCACCGGAAAGTCCAGTACCGTAATCATACCAACAGCGCCAGCGGAAAAAGCGCTCAAGGTTGAAGGGTACTTTATTGGGAGCGGGTCCCTGAAACTGATCCCAATCGATTGTTTCAGCGCTCCCGTCCTCATGGATTTTATATACCCAAGCACCGACAGGATTGTTACGGTTTGTGGTCGTCTCAACCAGGGTGATTTTTCCAAGGATGTTTTTTTCCACTATCTGTTTAGCTTTGATGTGGCTTTCCTGCTGTCGGCTCTGATGACCGAGCTGGAAAACAATCCCGCTATTTTTGACAGCCTCAGTCATCTTAAGGGTCTCGTCTATAGTTCTAGTCATACATTTCTCACAGTAAACATGCTTTCCTGCTGCCGCTGCATCAATGGTCATTTGAGCATGCCAGTGGTCAGGGGTTCCGATGATTACGGCGTCAATCTCGTCGCTCTCGAGCAAATCTTGGTAATGACGATAGCGTTTAGCGCCTTCGAGTCCAGAGCCTCCACCCGGCCTTCTATCATTTTTTGAGGCGGCAAGTCCTCGTTCTGCCCTGACGTCAAAGACATCACAGACACCGGTCAGAACCACATTCAAGTCTTCCTGGCCTAAAAAAGCTTTCAATCCTTTATCCAGTCTGTTTTTTTTGGCGTCTTTTCTCTTCCTCTCTATCCAGTCAGGATGGGCAAAACCAGCCGATTTTACCAAGGATTCTCCCCTTCCTCCATAGCCGATTATTCCAAGCCTGATAAGCTCGCCAGGCTTTCGCATAGTAGTTTTTGGCAAGACAGCCGGAGTTTTTCCTTCGAGGGCCAACTCTGTGAGAATCTCATTCTTTTTAAGGTCGTCCAGCCATTTCTTTCTTAAAAGAACTCCGAAAAAAGCACCAAACACTGGCATTGTGGCCAATCCCTTAAGAATATCCCTTCGCCTGATGCTTTCTTTCTTAGCAGAATCCGAGGTGGCGTGAGCAGACGTATCATCATTGGTTTCTTTGCTCATTTAATTCCTCCAAAATTTCAAACATCTTCAATAGCTTTAATCTAATTTATTCTTTTTAAAGATAAATCTGTCTAATCCAATGGCTGTGCCTGTGGGAAATAATGTCAATACGAATAGAGCACATATCTCTATCAGATTTTTATTGATAAACAGATAGCTCCCTTCCGCAGGAGTTGTATACGTATATCCGATAAATGGCGGGTGGAATATATAATATAGAAATAAAAGCACTATCCCAGAAATACTCGCTGTGCGCGTTAGGAAACCTGCGATCAGACTCACTCCTATAGCAATCAATGCCCATTCATTTAGATAATCAACAATTTTTAATGCTGTCGGGTTTGAAACGATTGAACTAGCGAGCCCTGAAAATATCCACTTTGTATCTAAAAGATATCCAGCCGATGACCAGTAAGGATTGAGTACTTTTACAATCCCCTCATACAGGAAATGCCAGCCGATCAAAACTCTTAAAACAACCAAAGCTGTCAATTGGATGTTTGTGTAGTTTTTTTTCTCCATATTTCCCCAGCCTTTTGTTTAAGATTAATCCCGAATATTTTTGCCACGTGAATTTTTTATTTGCTTATTCTTGAAACACGAAATTCTTTTTTATCCTACTTAAAAATTCAAGTTTTGCAAGCATAAATCTATGAATATTGGGTCAGGTCTTGTTTTTTGTTTTTGCATATTTTCAACAAATATCAGTCTTTTCTTGCTTTATAATCTTTTTAGGAGAAAAGAGATGGATATCGGTGTTATCTGCATGATAAAGGCAAAAAACAAGACCTGATCCCATTGGTTTCAATATGATGATTTTTGAACAGTGTCAATATTATTCATTGTTGACTTTTTTAGAATATTAGATAAAAATTTCGAGGTAAGAAATTTTTAGAGATACAACGCAATCATTCTATTGATACAACAATTGGCTAGAAAGCTCTGTCTTTTTGTACTCGTCTTTCTCTCTTTAACCACGGGCTGTCGTGTCGGAGAGAAATGGCATACATCTACCCTGCTTTTTTTTGATACAGTCTGTCAGATAAACATCTTCTCCTCTGATTCGGACTTTAAAACAGCTCAAGGAGAAGTTTTTCGGGTATTTACGGAAATTGAGAAACATTTCTCACCAGGAAAAAAGGATTATTCTTCTCCGATTGTTGTGGAACTATTTCATAGGGCTTTGGAAGTTTATCGTGATTCAGACGGCTGTTTTGATATTACAGTTGCTCCTTTATCTAAAATTTGGGGGTTCGTTGGTAATCAACGCCGACTCCCACCTCCACAGGAAATAAAATCTGCTTTAAAACACATAGGGATAGAAAAGATCAGTGAAGAAAATGGGACCCTCATTCTCCTTCCTGAAATGGAACTTGATTGGGGAGGGATTGCTAAAGGCTTCGGAATCGATCTCGCTTCAAAATCGCTGATTAAGATGGGAATCTCAAAGGGTTTTATCAATGCAGGTGGGGACCTCTACTGCTGGGGTAACAATCCAGACAATAGAGCTTGGAATATTGGCATCAAGGCCCCTCGGAAAGAAGGGCACTTCGGGATTATTTCGATTTCAAACTTCGGAGCCGCGACAACTGGAGATTATCAACGATATTTTATGAGGGATGGGGTTCGATACCACCATGTTTTCGATCCGCGCACAGGATACCCTTCTCGCGGAAAAAGAAGTGTAACGGTCATTGGCCCTGAGACTGTTCTCTGTGATGCCCTATCAACTGCTCTGTTTGTATCTCAGCAACCGGAGAAAATATTAGAGAAATATCCGAATTATGGTGCAATCATCATTGATTCAGATGGGAATATTTCTTTATTAGGGAAATCTTATCCCTTTAGTATGGTAGAATAAATTGCGTAAATCTTTTTCAACACAGCTGTTTAAGGAAGCATCTCTCTTTATATGAAAGAGGCTCTATTTTAGTTGCTTTCGTCATAACATATTAAAACAAAAAATAGAACCTTCCCTCTGCTAATACGTTCCCCCAGTTACTTGTCTTGAACATTCTTATTTAGTAAGCTTAGGATAAAAAAATGACCCGAGAGAAGTGGAAGGCAAGCGATGAGCTTGTTCGCTTGTTTCAAAGTGTAGGAAGAGCGTCTTTGCTGTATGACATTCAGGATAGTCACTGCGGGAACATGGTGGTGCGATGGAAAGACGAGAAAGGTCAAGAACGGATGGCCATCACGGCAACGGGTTCCCAGAAGGGAGACCTTGAGCCAGAACACATCTGTTTTCCTTCCCTTACAGAAACAGATTTTGGGTATTACAAAGCATCATCTGAGACTGATATCCATGCTCGGATTCTTGCTCTAGAAGGTGTCAATGCTTCAATGCATTGCCATACTAAAGATTTGACTATTCCAACTCTTGATGACGATGAAAAGCCGAGCGAACCGGCTCCCTTCATTCCTATCGATCCCATTGGCTTTTATCATCTAGGAGGTCTTGTACCGGTGGATTGGTTTGAGATTCCAAGCGGCTCTCCAGAAATGGCGAAAAAAATCCCAGAGAGGCTTTCCCAGCACCCAGTAACAGTTGTCCAAACACATGGTGCATTCTCTAGAGGTCGCACTCTCAAAGAAGCCTTTTTTCTGCTCTGTGTTGCCAATAATGCGGGTTATGTAAATCGACTTGCACGTAAGCTTGATATAGATGTCAAAAACCTTCAAGAAAAAGCCAACGCCAATCCAGATTCTTTTTTCTCATACCCTCCGACTGAATATATGATTGAGGACGATGAAAGCTGTGACTTTCTTGAAGAGGAGGAAATAGTCAGAGAATTTCGTAAGACAGGCGCGAGGGTATTCGAATCCCGGCTCTCCCCTTTTCATACTGGATCCATATCCATTCGAGGCGTGGATAGAATGTTCTATGCACCCAAAGCATCCATGCCCCGTGAGATTGGAGGCTCCCTCTTAGAGATTCCTGTATCACTAGAAAAATCGGACTCTGTTGAACTCGAGCTTCATAAATAAATCTATGCTGAAACAAATTTCCAGGCTGTTCTTCATTGTTATGTTCCCGAGGCTGAAGCACACTCCCATTTTATTTATCCAGGAGAAAGTAAACCCTGTGAGCGTATTGTGCCGATCGACGCAGAGGGAAGCTTTCTTTATCTGGTGATTCCAGTCATTCCGCCAAAGTTTGACCACGAGATATTCCTTAAGCTTCTCCATGATTATAAGGTTGTGGTGGTGAGAGGAGGAGGAGTCTGGGGCGTTGGAGCTCAATCGCTCTCTGAAGTATTACATCATCCTTCTTCAGTGCGAGAAATCTGCCTTTATCGCATCGGGGCCTTTGAGCAGGGACTTGACTTGAGAAAGATGGAGCCAGAAAAGGCCCAGAGCTGGTGAAGATAAACTAGAAAACTTCAATCTCTCCAATTTTGAAATTCTTTCGGATCTCACCCGGGGCCCAGGGTTGGGGAGGCATAGGGCGTCCCGAGCTGAGTTTTTGTGCCAGGTCAAAAGAAATCTCAGTTCCCTTCGGCCACAGAGAGCAGATTAGCCAGACTGAGGCCTTGCCAGTCCATTTGTTCATATTTTGTGGAAATGGGATAACAACTCGAGATGTATGCTTTCCAGGTG
>CP070825.1:461718-481648 GCA_020344415.1 Candidatus Aminicenantota bacterium | reverse complement strand
TATTGGTGATGGTGGAGAGCTTATTCAATATGGTGTTTCTTCTTTTTTCATTCTTATCCTTGGCATTGTATATTTTTTAATCGCTTTATTTTTATGGGCAATAGTTCAACAATTATTAGGAATAACTTCAAAGGTATTATTTTATAAAAGGTTAGTTGTATTATGTTGTGGGATAACACCATATCTTTTAATGATATTTTTATATAATTTATTATTTAATAATGAACAAATATTAATATGGTCTTCTTTCGCCTTAATCGGGATTGTAACTTGTTTCGTTTTTTCAATTGCAGGGCATTTCTGGGCAAAATTGTATTCTAGATTTTATGAGTCGTACTATTATGATGCAGGTTATAAACCTGTAGCAATAGTAAATATAATTGGAATTTTTATAATTATGGGTGAACTGGTAATATTTGGGATTAGAGAAAATCCTTTTTAGTATTAAGTTATGTTCTCCTTTTAATCCGGATAGGGGAAGCAGAATGGTGATCGAAGTCCAGGAGCACTTTTATGATGATGATCCTTCTCAAGGGCATCCAGATGTCAAAACAAGGCTTAAGGATACATCGTATTTTTTTCTCGGTAACGGCTATATCCAAGCTGCTGTTCAGGTAGCTCCATCTGGTGAGGGGACACCGGTGGGGCTCCTTCTCATGAATCCAGAGCGATTAGCAAAGAAAAGAGAAGCCCTAACTATGCATCCGGAATCAGGCCTGGAAAATACAATGCTTCGCATCATTTCTGAAAGATTGGTTTCTGCGCCGACAGCCGAATCTGTGAAAGCTAGCTGGTTCAATGATTATGGCATCCCCGCTGTTCAGGTCGAATGGATCAACAAAGGTTTCCAGGTAGTCGAATTCTTTTACTGTCCAGACCTATCTTGCCCATTACTTGTTCGTGAAGTTCTAATAACAAGTCGCTTAAATTCGAAAGTTAAGGCAAGCCTTCAAACAGGAAGCACCCAAGATACTATTAACCAGGAGTTTTTTTTAGGTTCTAAAAAAGAAAGAAGACTATTTCTGCAGTATCAACTGGAAAGATCAGGGAAGCGAGTCCTTCTAGATTTCGCCCTTGAAATAAAAGTAAAACAAGAGACTATCGAGTACTGGAAAAACAAAGCTCAAGTCTCTTTTAGCTCTCCTCTCCTCGATCATTTTTTTAATGCGTCTCGCTTCCAGCTTCCTTCAGTCATTTCTAGTTCTGGAAAGGTAGACGGCAGCGTCTGGCAGTACAATAGGGAGTGGGTGAGGGATCAGGCGATGATGTCTGTAGGGCTGACTCTGTCGGGTCATCACGAGATTGCCCGCAGAATGCTTCAGCGTCTTTTAAAAGAATTCGTAACTGATGAAGGAGATACCGTTGATTCCAGCGAAAAACGAGAATCAGATGAGGTTGAGCTTGATCAGAATGGCGTCCTTCTTTATGCATTGAAGCATTATGTTCTATGGGCCGGCGATCAAGAATTAATAACAGAAAACTGGAATAAAATCATATCTACAGCCGAGTTCCCTCTTACAAGTGTTTTTCGCCATGAGTCTTCTGGTCTTTTGGCCAATAGAAGAGAGTACTGGGAGCGTCATCGGGTCCATGGAATAGAAACAGGGATGGAATTGATGAGCCAGCTTTTTGTTTCTGTAGGGCTTTCCTCTGCTGCAGTGCTTGCACGCCTTGTTTCTCGCGAATCGGAAGCGATTCGTTGGGAGAAGGAAGCCGGGAAGATAAGGAGCGCCATGCTTAATCCTCGATATGGCCTGGTTGATAATCGGGGATTTATAAAAAGACGGGGTGTGGATGGCTCAATTCAGGAGTCCGTCAGAGCATTGTCCGAGGCTAGGCTGCCAGAGGAAGTTCCGTTATCTGGAGAGGAAATTCATTTCCTCAACCCTGATGCTTCTGCCGCCTTACCTATTGCTATGGAGTTTATCTCCCCAGATTCCTCAATTGGGTTGCGCACTATGGACAACTTTGAAACTCTTTGGAATCAGGAGTGGGATGGCGGTGGCTATGGAAGATATCACGCAAGCTCAGAACCTGATTCACCTGGAGCATGGCCATTCCCCTCGCTATTTATTGCCAGAGCCTATGTTGAGATGGAAAATTTTGATAAAGTCTGGCGTATCTTTCAATGGCTGAATACCATTCCAGGTGCAAAAGCCGGTTCCTGGTTTGAGTTTTATGGAAAGCGATTGGCGCCACCTTTTCCTCAAGTTGGAATCACACCTTGGACCTGGGCAGAGATGCTTATCTTGCTTGTCCATCATATTGTCGGGGTCCAGCCTGGGGAGAAGCATTTGCGAATACGGCCGAAGTTACTTCCCGGAATTGAAGAAATCAATGCAGTTTTGCCTTTCAAGGATGGAAGAATCAAGCTCGAAATCAAGCGCCGACAGAAAGAGAGACAAACAGTATTTCGTTCAAACGGCAAGATAATCGAATCGTCAGCAAAACAGGCAATTCTTGCATATTCAGAAAAAGAACTTTGGATTGAGGCTTTGCTAGCTTAATGTGTATTTAATATATAAGAATTAGGAGATTCTGGAGGACAAGATGTCAGCCAAAACACTTTTCCTTGTATGTAATGCTCACCTGGATCCTGTTTGGCTGTGGGAATGGGAAGAAGGCGCTGCCGAGGCTCTTTCCACTTTTCGTACGGCTGCCCAACTCTGCGAAGAATTCAAAGAATTTGTGTTCAATCACAATGAAGCAGTGCTCTACCAATGGATCGAAGATTACGAGCCTGATCTATTTACTAAAATAAAAAAATTAATCAGGAATCGGAAATGGCATATCATGGGTGGATGGTATTTACAGCCTGACTGCAATCTTCCGAGCGGAGAATCCTTGGTACGCCAAATCCTGGTCGGAAAACGCTATTTCAAGAAAAAATTCGGTACAGAACCAACGACTGCCGTAAATCTAGATCCTTTCGGACATACCCGTGGTTTAGTACAGATTTTAAAAAAATCAGGCTATTCCTCATATCTTTTCTGTCGTCCTGATCCGAAAGAGCTCAAGCTTCCCGGGGATGACTTTATCTGGGTGGGTTATGATGGCTCAGAAATCCTCGCTCATCGGGCCCGTTATCATTACAATTCACAGAAAGGTAAGGCGAAGGATAGAGTTAAGAATTGGATGAAAGAGAATCCTGACCAGCAAACAGGCATTCTTCTCTGGGGAATCGGAGACCATGGAGGTGGGCCTTCCCGGATAGACCTAGAAAAACTCAGAGAACTCATAACAGAAAAAAGCGGGTGGAAAGTCCGACATGGAATACCCGAGGATTATTTCAGGATCATAGGCCAGAGAAAGGACCGGCTCCCTCGATATGACCAGGACATCAATCCATGGGCTGTTGGGTGCTATACGACGATGGCTCTTGTCAAACAGGGACACAGGCAACTTGAGAATTCATATTTTATGGCGGAGAAAATGGTGACCCTGGCCGCTCTTCAAGGATTACTGGATTACCCTCGAAAAGAGCTTCACGAAGCACTAGAGGACCTCCTATTCTGTGAGTTTCATGATATCCTTCCCGGTTCATCTATCCCTGGGGTTGAAGTTCATACCCTCCAGAGAATGGGCCATGGTTTAGAAATCTTATCCCGCCTGAAGGCCAAGGCCTTCTTTGCTCTTCTGAGCGGTCAACAACAGGCAGAAGAAGGAGAATTCCCGGTATTTGTTTATAATCCCCATCCCTATCCCGTAAAAGAGACAATCATCTGTGAGTTTCAGCCCTATGAGCCAAATGAAGATCGAAATATTGTTCGCGTCCCTGAGGTATCTGAGGGAGATGGCAGGATAATCCCAAGCCAGATGGAAAAAGAGAGCAGTAATATTGCTGTTGATTGGCGAAAAAAGGTAGTCTTTCAAGCTGAATTAAAACCTAGTCAATTGAGCCGTTTTTCATGCCGGCTGAAAGAAGAAGAATTGAAATCTGAAAAGAAAGAACGAAAAAAGAGATCCCTGGTATTTCAATCTGGAAATAGGGAAGTGGTCATCAATAGAAAGACGGGATTAGTGGATCGCTATTGTATCAATGGGTACGACTTTTTAAACAGCCGGTCTTTCTGCGCTTTGGCTATCGAAGATTATCCTGACCCCTGGGGTATGCTTGTTCGAGGTTTCCGAAATGTCAAAGGCTCTTTTATGTTGATGACAAAAGAAGAGAGTGCTCGGTTTGCAGGGATATCAGCCTCAGAGTTGGAACCTGTTCGAATCATTGAAGACGGGCCGGTCCGGACAATAGTTGAAGCCCTATTCAAATATAAAAATTCAGCCATCTGCCAGCGATATAAGATTCCGAGAAAAGGGAGTGAATTTGAGGTAGAAATCCTTGTTTTCTGGTCTGAAAAAGATTGTATGCTTAAAATTTCAGTCCCGACTCCATTCAAAGATGGTAGCTGCAAAGGGCAGGTGGCGTACGGAGTCGAGGATTTTAAACGGGAAGGGGAGGAGCTGATCGCTCAGAAATGGATTGCAGCCTCTTCTTCAGATAAAAAATATGCGTTGACTGTCATAAACAGTGGGATTTATGGTTTTGACTACGCTGAAGGAGAACTCCGGCTTTCTCTTTTGCGCCCTGCTGGGTATTCGGCTCATCCAGTAGGTGAAGGAATTCCCATCGTGCCTCAGGACAGGTTTGAGCCGCGAATCGATCAAGGAATGAGGACTTTCCGTTTCTGGATAAATGGCGGCAAAGCTGCCGATAGGCAAAAAAAAATTGACCACGAAGCCCTTATCAAAAACGAAGCCCTGATGACGCTCTCTTGTTTTCCCTCTGGAGAAGGGAAAAAGATACATCCTGGGATTTTGCTTGGCGATCCAGTTGTTCAGGTAACAGCGATTAAGATGGCAGAAGGGAAAAAATGGCTCCTTATTCGCTTCTTCGAACCCACGGGGAAGAAAAGGAAAACAGATATTAGCATCCCATTTTTAAAAACTTCTTTTGATGTCTCACTCGGCGGTTTCGAGATTAAAACAGTGGCAGTGGACCTCGACACAAAGGAAGTTTTCGAGGTCGACTTAATGGAAAGGAGACTTAAAAAAGGGTAGAGATCGCCACGCTTTGCTCGCGACAGAGGATTGCTTCGCTACGCTCGCAATGACAGGCATGTAGGGGTTTGATTTATCAAGCCCACCTTGTCATTGCGAGGAGTGAAGCGACACGGAAATCTCATGTATAGAGAATTGGACAAAGAATGACAAGAAAAGAAAAAAAGCCGGTTTCTGTAGTATTGGTCGGAATCGGTGGGATGGGGCTCCATTATCTTATTGCCATTCTTGAGGAATTGTCCCCAGGAGAAGTAAAACTCGAGTCTGCAGTGGACCCTTTTCCCCAAAAATCAGAGCGATATAATGAATTGAAAACTCGAGGGATTCCTGCCTTCTCTTCGCTCAACGAATTCTACGAAAGCGGCTATTCTGCAGAGCTTGTGATTATTTCGTCCCCCATTCATTTTCATGTAGCACAAAGCTGTGAAGCCCTTCACCATGGCAGCCATGTTTTGTGTGAGAAACCAATAGGAGTAACAATACAAGATGCCCGACATATGATTCGGGAAAGGGATGCGGCTCGTCGTTGGGTCATGATTGGATACCAGTGGTCCTATTCTGCAGCCATTCAAGCCTTGAAGAAAGATATCCTTGAAGATAAACTGGGAAAGCCTGTTCGATTGAAAAGTCTTTATCTATGGCCTAGAAACGAAAGCTACTATCAAAGAAACAATTGGGCAGGCAGAAAGAAAGATGATGAAGGCAACTGGATACTGGATAGCCCTGCCAACAACGCAATAGCTCACTATTTGCACAACATGTTCTATGTTCTAGGTGATCAGATTGATTCAAGTGCTCAACCGGTTGAAGTCTTAGCCGAGCTTTACAGAGCCTACTCCATAGAAAATTATGATTCTGTCGCTGCTCGAATATTCACGAATGAGGGTGCTGAACTTCTGTTTTATGCTTCTCACTCAACCTCTGAAGAGCAGGGTCCGATGTTTTCCTTTGAGTTTGAACGCGCGACAGTTACATACAATGAATTTTCAGATGATATCATTGTAACTGACCGTCAGGGCAAAGAGAAACATATTGGCTCGCCTGAGGCTGAACATCCCTTTAAAAAGCTTTTTGAGGCAGTTGAAGCAGTCAGAGAGCCGAGAACAGTCATTTGCGGACCAGAGGCTTCAATTTCCCAGACTCTTTGCATAAATGGTATCCAAGAATCCTTTCCAGAAGTCATAACATTTCCAGAATCGATGATTCGGCATGATAAAGAGAAAGGGCGCCGTTGGGTCAAAGGCCTCTCTGATACCTTTTTTGATTGCTATCAAAAGGGAATTCTCCCAAGCGAGGCATGTTTTTCATGGGCAAAACAGGGAAGGCTCGTTGACCTGCGGAATTATAAATTTTTTCCAGGTGGAGTTCGGCCAAAAAACCAGGAGAAATAATGTCGAATACCCCAAAAGAACTCGTACAGAGAACGCTGTCGTTTGAATCCCCTCATAGGATTCCACGTCAAATATGGGTCTTGCCATGGGCAGAGGAACATTATCCGGATGCGGTTCAGAGACTGCAGAATGATTTTCCAGATGACGTAGTGGATGCACCCGCCGTTTATAAAGAGCCCTTGGAGATAAAGGGCGACCGGTACAGTCCTGGGATTTATGTTGATGAATGGGGGTGCATTTTTAACAACCTCCAGAGTGGCATTATTGGGATAGTCAAAGAACCTCTTGTTTCCGAATGGAATGAGTTGGAAAACTTTAAAGCGCCAGAATCAGTTCTTAACCTTGACGCGGCTGTGGTCAATACTTTTTGTAAAGAAACGGATCGGTTTGTTCTAGCAGGAACATTCCAGAGACCTTTTGAGAGGCTTCAGTTCATTCGCACAATGGAACAAACTCTCATAGATCTAGTGGAGCAACCGCCTGAACTTTTCGAGCTTTTGGATCGCATTCATGAACTCTACCGAAAAGAAGTCGAGGTGTGGGCAAACACAGATGTGGATGCTATCGCCCTGATGGATGATTGGGGAACTCAAAACGCACTCATAACGTCCCCGGATATATTCCGAAATATTTTTAAACCCATGTATAAAGAATATATAGAGATTGCCCGACAGCACGGGAAATATGTCTTCATGCATTCTGATGGTAATATTATTGATATAATTCCTGATTTGATAGAGATCGGAATTGACGCTTTGAACAGCCAAATTTTCTGCATGGGCGTTAAAGCATTAGGCAAAAAATCCCGTGGAAAGATAACATTCTGGGGTGAGATAGATAGACAGCATCTTCTTCCTTTTGGCTCTCAACAAGAGATTAAAGACGCTGTTTTTGAGGTATGGCAGGGACTATATACAGAAGGCGGTATCATCGCTCAATGTGAGTTTGGGCTTGGGGCAAAGCCTGAAAATGTGTATTCTGTGTTTGAGACTTGGAACTCCTTATGAGAAAAAGGGAACAGGCTACTTTTCTCAATAAAAGAGATTGCTGCGCTTCGCTCGCAATGACAGAAAAGTAGGCTTGATGAATCAAGCCCTTACAAAAGGAAAAGGGGAACTATCCCTTTTTTCTTTACTTTTTCTTTATATAAAAATTATGCATAATACATAAATCACTCTGGATATTATGAGCCCACAGACCTTAAACACATTAATGCCTCAGCAGCCTTCTCTGCGCAAAGTGCTTGGAGTTTTTGACGGTATTGCCATACTGATCGGCATCGTGATTGGCGCAGGTATTTACTCAACCCCTCAAATCATCGCGGGTTATTTAGGCTCCTTCCAGACTATCATTGCATTCTGGATTCTTGTCGGAGTTTTCGTATTCATCAGTGGCTTGATCTATGCTGAACTCGGAACACGGCTGCCGAATACTGGCGGTGAATATGTGTATATCAGCCGGTGTTTTGGTCCTTTTGCCGGTTTCCTATTCGGGTGGGCACAGCTTTTCATTATAAGGACCAGTGCAGCTGCCGGCCTGGCAATCGTTACGGCAGATCATCTGGAGTATTTTGTAGAGTTGAGCAGTCTGGCGCATACTGCAGTCGCTCTATCCGTTATCGTAATTTTGGGAACCCTAAACTATGTAGGTATCAAATGGGCGAGTATTTATCAGAAGTTTTCAACTGTGATCAAGATTGGAGGTCTCTTCGCTTTGGTTGTCATCGGGTTGCTTCTCCTTCGGAGTCATGAAAACCTACTCACTACAAAAGCTCCCCCTACTGGAGGTCTAGGGCCAATCGGTAATACTGTAGCGGCGCTAATGCTGATTTTCTTTGCCCATACGGGTTGGGACCGCGTGGGCTATTGCGCAGGAGAGATGAAAAATCCTCGAAGGGTGATTCCTTTAAGCCTTGTCATCGGAATCGCCCTCGTTGTCACAATCTACGTGTTGACAAATATGATCTATCATCGGACCCTCGGAATGGTGGGCATGCGTGAAAGCACAATTGTTGCTTCTGATACAGCCATCGAGTTGATCGGTCCCATTGGCGCTGGGTTTGTTGCTTTGCTTGTCATGATATCAGCTACAGGGAGTATCAACGGCACCATGATGACAGCTACCAGGGCCTATTATGCAATGGCAAAGGATGGCCTGTTTTTTAAGTGGCTCAATTTCGTGCATCCGAAATTTCGGACCCCATCACGTGCAATCTTGGCCCATTGCGTATGGGGCGCTGCGATTCTTTTAATAAGGCGGAGCTTTGAGGCCATCGTAACTGGCCTTGTGTTTGCTCTTCTCATTTTCATGATTTTAAATACCCTAGCTGTTTTCAAGCTAAGAAAAAATAATGTCGGCGGCGAAAATGTCTATCGTGTGCCGCTCTTTCCAGTTCTTCCGATTATTTTTCTTGTTGGAATCATTGTCTTGCTCATTTTTCGGGCAATCTATGAGTGGGAAAACTCGCTTGTTGATATTGCTTTTATTGCCTCTGGAATCCCTTTTTCCCTAATATGGTGCCGAAAGGCTGGACGAAAAGGGTTATAAAATCACTCTGAAAATCACCCTAGGAATCACCTTTTAAGGCTATTTACTTGTTTATTTATTGATAGTTATTCTATCTACTCTTGGATTAAGGACCCAATCAGCAAGGTACACGAGATGAAAGACAAGAGGAAGACAAAAAAGCAGCTAATAGATGAACTTGTACATTTACGCCAGAAAATTGCCGAAATAAAAACAGCAGAGAATAAATCCACACAGATAAAGAGCAAGCAAACTGAGGAAACGCTTACAGAGAGCGCAGCAAAAAATAGGTCTCTTCTCATCGCCATCCCCGACTTAATATTCAGACTCAGTAAAAAAGGAGTCTTTCTTGAATTCATTCCAGCAAAAGAATTTTCGCTATGGAAGCCTTCCAGTGGATTTCTGGGGAAGAATATCCATGAGGTTTTCAGCGAAGAAATTAGCAAGAAGTTCACACGCAGTGTGAAGCAAGCCTTTAAAACTAGTGATACACAAATTTTTCAATATCAGCTTATGTTCAACGGCAAGACTTACCACCATGAGGCAAGGATTGTAGCCTTCGGGAAGGAAATCCTGGCAATCGTGCGTGATTTCACAAAGCAAAAAGAAGCAGAGAAGCTGGCAGAAACCGACCCTCTTACCAATATTTATAATAGAAGAAAGTTTTCAGAGCTGTTGGGTCTGGAGATGGAGAGAGTGGAGAGGTATAACAGATCTCTCGCTGTTATCCTTTTGGATATAGACCACTTTAAAAGAATAAACGACACCTTTGGACATGACGCTGGTGATTACATTCTCAAAAAGATATCAAGACTGATAAGAGAGAACATCAGAAGTGTTGATACGCTGGCTAGATACGGGGGAGAGGAGTTTGTTATCATCCTTCCAGAGACGAGTATGAAAAAAGCGCTGACAGCAGCGGAGAGGATAAGACGGGTAGTTGAACGAAAATCTTTCGATAAGATGGGTCATATTACTATAAGCGCAGGAGTTTCTATTTTTGAAGAGGGCGATAGTAAACAAAGTATAGTTAAGAAAGCGGATAAAGGTCTTTATATCGCTAAAAGAGAGGGCAGGAACAGAGTCAGTATATTATAACTTTTTGAATTTTAGTTCTCTTAAGTCAGGGAAGGCATAGACGTTAATTTTTTTGCCTTTCTTGAGAACCATACCCGCCTTGAAGAATCTTAAGAAATCGTTTTTTTTCGTATCAAAATCCGGAAGACTTTTTATGAGTCTCATCTTGCCGTCTTTCAACTGGTGTATGTTTATCAAGGCTGCAGCCTTGTCTATCGCTACAAAGTAATAATTGCCTGGAGGAGAATAACGTAAATAGCCTTTAAATTCTCCAACTTCCTCTGCCTCAAGGGTTTCAAGGTCCAACCTGGCGATAATGCTTTTTTCCTGAATATATTTCTGCCCGTATATCTCTTTTGACTGGATATTTTGAAGGTTGAGTCTCCATCCTCCAGAGAAAGCAATATCGATTTTCCATGGAATCTCTCGGATAGTCTCAAATCGGCCTTCCGTTGTTCTACTAATAATAATTGCTTCCTCAGTATAAGTAATAAGCATCTGATTGATATAACAGGGTCTTCTTTGACTTTTCCCAATGATCTCGGTTCTTCCATCCTCCCAAATTCTCCGGATTGGGTGATTTTTGACCCGGGGAGAATATATTAGCCAGAATTGTCTATCATTGATTTTATCCCTGCCGAAAATAAACGGGTTGAAATAATCCACAAGGGGTTTATAGTCAATCGGCACCCTTGTCAACTTTCTTGAAAATATATCGAAAAGAACGAGTTCGGCTCCAGAGAGGTCTTCATTTTTCTCCAAAAAGACGATTGTATTGTTATATTTCCATCGCATCCAATTGAGTCTTCTTTTTTCAGCTCGTTCATAAAGAGTTTCAGTCTTATAATTGGATGTGTTTAATCTTGCAATCTGTTCTCCCCACAAGTCGTATACATATTCATCCTCGTCAAAATTCGGCCAGAAATATTCGAATTTTTTTTCGGTCTTATGAACCTCCTCACCTTCGTAAATTTTGATCTTAGAATAGTATTCAAATTCAATGAGTTTATGATCCTGAGTCAGATAATATTCTTGATATTCAAACTTTGTCCCCTGATAAGCGAATAAAAGAGAGATCGCTAAGCAACAGACAAAAATAGGAGCAAAATATTTAAAGAACCGTTTGTTAAGAACTTTTGCTGGCCGAACATCAAACTTTTTGATGGATAAAACAAAGGATATTAGAAAAGGGAGCAGTAGAGTTATGGCAACTAACGGAAGGAATTTGGGTATATCTAACCACAGGAATAAACCCGGTTTCAGCAACAAAAGCCCTTCGATATCCAATTCATCGAGAGGAATGCCTCTTATTTTCAAAACGCCCCAGTAGACCAGATATAAAAGGCCGTTCCAGATAAAAAGAGAAAATAGGGATGTCACAGAAAGAATGATAAAATTATCTGAGAAAGCAGAAAGAGAAAGAGCGAGTAGGAAGAGGGTGAAATAAATAGCCGTAAAGGGAATAAATGTGATGGCTGCAGCGTCTGAATCTCCGATTTTATAAAGGATTACAAATATAAGATAGAAAATAATAACAGCACTCAAGCGTGGAAGAATCTTTAAGCCAATCAGATGAAGTCTGGAATAGGGGAGTGACAGCAAGTATTCCATGCCCTTTTGGCTGCGTTCGCCTGAAAATAGAGAAACTCCCATAAAAAGGGCGCAGGAAAGAAGCCCGAACTGGAACAGTGGGAAGAAAACACTGAAAAAGGGTTCACCTGAAATAATAGTGGTAACAATTAATAGTGCTGGCATAAAGAGAGCAACAAGGATGAAAAAAATAGTATATTTTGTAACTTCACTAATTTCCTTCTTTAACATATTGACCTCCTACAAAGGCCTTTATGATATCGTTTAAGCTGAGTTCTTTATACTCGTGGGGAAAGGCCTTTCTAAACTCCTCTTTAAAAGGATAGATGAAATATTCCTGTTGAAAGGAAGATACTCTTTTAAAAATATAGGGAATCTCTTCGGATATTTCTTTCTCTGAAACCACACTTTTTATCTTTTCTCCAAGAGTTTCGCATTTCTCGTCCAGGATGAATTGTCCCTTATCCATAACAAGGACACGCTCAGGAATTTTTTCGATTTCTGAGAAAGTGTGATTGATCATGATAACGGTTGTCTGACAACGGTCTATTAATTCAATGATGGCTTCCAGAAATTTCTCCCTTAAGTAAGGATCGATAGTATGGATGATTTCATCGATCAGCAGGATTTCTGGCTTTTGGGATAGGAGAAGAGATAGATGATAAAGAGTCCTCTCTCCGGCTGATAGGTTTTTGATTTTCTGATTCAGGTCGAATTTCAATTCCTTGATCAATGTGTAATTGAAATCTTCTATATGAAAAACAGAGCTGTGAAAGCGGATACCTTGTTTCACGGTAAAATTTTCAAACAGGCTGATCTGATCGGAGATAAATCCGATTTTTTCCTTGGTTATTCCTTCGCTAAAGACAATCCTGCCTCTATCTGGAAATATGACATTTGCCAGACATCTTAGAAACGTGCTTTTCCCTGAACCGTTTCTTCCCGCGATCACTACCGATTCTTTTTTCTCGAATTGAATGCCGATATCATCCAGGATTGTCTTTCTTCCAATCTTTACCCTTAAATCTTCTATTTCAAGAATGTTTTCAGTCATAGGACAAATCCTTTTCTAGTAATTTTTTTATATCTTCTCTTGAGGCACCAAGAGAAAGCGCCCTCTCAAGGAAATTTCGGAATTCATCTTCGAGCATGCCCTTTCGAAGGCGGTCCAGCTTGATATTTTTGTAATTCACCCAATTACCGCTGCCTCTTTTGCTTTCAATAAACCCTTCTCCTTCCAAATTGTAATAGGCCTTTGCTACAGTATTTGGGTTTAATTTCAGGATCTTTGCCAGCTCCCTTATGGGAGGCAATTGGTCGCCGGTTTTGAGCCTCCCAGAGAGTATTTCAAGCTTTATGGCCAGAATGATCTGTTGATAAATCGGGATTGGCGAATTAAAGTTGATGTTAGAGCGGAACATGAGTACCTCGCTTTTTAATAATTGTATTAATAAAATAATACAATAACTCTTTAAGGTCAATCACCTTTAGGGGTGATTTTTGAGGTGATTCTTTTCTCATTGACACCATATCATTCATGTGCTATATATCTCTTGAAACAGGGACAAAGGGAGGTCTGTCTGAATGAAATGCGCAGGCAGAAAGCGTAGAAATACGTCAAAGGTCCGAAGTCCTAAGCAAAGAAACTTTTTATATCTGAAGAGGACAAATGGCTTCTCCAGGTGACAAGGTAAAACACTATAAAATTCTTCAGGCCATAGGTAAAGGAGGAATGGGGGAAGTATTTCTTGCTCTTGATACAGTGCTTGATAGAAAGGTTGCGATTAAATTCCTGCCTGAGGAAATGCAGCAAGATAGAACTGCACGAGAACGATTTGTAAGAGAAGCCAAATCAGCAGCTGCCTTAGATCATCCATTTATCTGCAAGATTTATGAGACCGGAGAAACAGAAGGCAAAGACTTTATAGTGATGGAGTATGTAGAAGGAGTGACATTGAGAGGTAAGATGGAAGAAGAGCCCCTGCATTTGAGAGATTCTCTTCGGGTGGGCTTAGAAATTGCCGAAGCTTTAGAAAAAGCTCATGGAAGCGGCATTATCCATCGAGATTTGAAGCCTGAGAATATCATGCTCACGCCTCAAGATCATGTGAAAGTCATGGATTTCGGCCTGGCCAAGAGAGTCCTTCCAGGGGGAGAAGAAGCGCTGACTCGAACAATAACCCAGGCTTCTCTCACACAGCAAGGTTCTATAGCAGGCACCCTGGCCTACATGTCTCCAGAGCAAGCTCGAGGAGAAACGCTTGATGGCAGGAGTGACATTTTTTCTTTGGGGGTTATCTTCCAGGAGATGATATCAGGGCAGCATCCTTTTTCGAAGCCAAGTGCAATAGAAACCCTCAGTTCTATTCTTAGAGATCCTCCTCCTTCCGCCAATGTGAAACCAAAGACTCTTAACCCGATACTCTCCCCAATACTAAAGAAAGCGCTTGCCAAAGAGCCGAAAGACAGGTACCAGAACGTAGTAGATATAATTAGCGATATTCGGAATGCACAAAAGGAAATTATTGGGAGGCCGTTTCTCCATCGACAATTGCCCATAATCGCTGGTACTGTTATAATCCTCGCCTTATTGGTTTTCGGCATTATTTGGATTACTCGTCCTGGCGCAGTGGGGCCATCAGGAGAGGGGCCAGAGCCCATTTCGGTCCTGATTTCAGATTTTCAGAATAAAACAGGCGATTCAGTGTTTGATGGTGCTCTCGAGCAGGCTTTTGGCATTGGTTTGGATGATCCTCTTATATCTGTTTATGATCGTCCAAAGGCAAGAAAATTGATGAAACAATTATCTCCTGGCACCGATGACCGGCTTGATATCGAACGTGCTCAATTAATATGCACTAGAGAAGGAATAAATATTATTGTTTCTGCATCGATTGAGCCAAGTGGAGATGGTTATGTTATTAAAGTCTTGGCGCAAGATTCTGTAAAATCTAAAAAGGTTGCTGAACGCACCAAGACGATTGAAACAAAGGCTGATGTACTTCAAGCCGCTCATGTCCTTGCAGCCGAACTTAAATCAGACTTGAGTGGCATTCCATTAGATTCTGCTCAAATTCTTGAGGAAGAAACATCTACTACTACTTCTTTGGAAGCTTTAAATGCCTACAATCGTGCTCAAGAACTCACCGCAGAAGGTAAAAAAGACGAGGCCATTGCTGAATACCTGCGAGCCATCGAAGAGGACCCGAATTTCGGACGTGCCTACTCAGGTTTAGGTGTGATTTACTTAAGCCGAGGTGAGTATGAGAAAGGTAAGGACTACCTCAAACAGGCGTTAATCCATATCGACACAATGACGGAGAGGGAGAAATATCGAACCCGAAGCATTTGGTATGGTTTAACTAGAGATTATCAGAAAATCATAGAAGAGAGCGAAGCGCTTGTGGCGCTATATCCAGAAGATTCGGCTGGACACGGGAATCTTTCGTTCGCCTATTTCATGATTAGGAACATGCCAAAGGCAGCAGAGCATGGAGAAATAATGGCAAAGCTCTTTCCTGAGAATGTAGGAGCACGATACAATTTGAGCTGGTATGCTTTGGGCGCCGGTGATTTTGAATTAGCTAAACAGGAGGCCAGCAAAGCGTTAGAGCTAGACCCGAAATATGAAAGGGCTTATGTTACCCTGGCGCTTTCAGAGCTGGCTTTAGAGCAATCTGCTCTAGCAGCTAAGGCATATGAGCAGCTAAAAACACTGAGTTTTTGGGGGACTTCCCTGGGAACAATGGGTTTAGCAGACATCGCCCTTTATGAAGGACGCCTGGCCAGTGCCAAAAAGATTCTTGAGGAAGGAATTAGCGCAGATTTAGAGAGCGAAAGACCCGATTTAGCCGCGCATAAAAGGGTCATGCTGGCTCACGCCTATCTTCTTCTTGGACAGAACGACCATGCGCTTAAACTTGCTGACCAGGCCTATGCAGAAAGAAAAGAGATTGATGTTACGGTTCCTGTTTCACAGATTTATCTGCAACTCGGAAGAGTGGCAGAAGCGAATTCTATTGCATCGGATCTAAACAAGCAGCTTGAATCTGAGCCTCGTGCTTACGCAAAGATAATTGAAGGTGAAATGATCAAGAAGCAAGGCGATATACAAAAGGCTATAGAGCAATTTAATAAGTCTCAGAAGTTGCTTGATACCTGGCTCGTCCATTTATCCCTGGGGAAGGCATTTCTTGAAGCCGAGGCTTTCACTAAAGCCCATTCAGAGTTAGAGATATGTTTAAGACGAAGAGGAGAGGCTTCTTCAATATTCTTTAATGATAATCCCTCATTCTACTATTTTCCTCAGGTCCATTATTATCTGGGTCGCATTCTGGAAGGACTGGGGAGTCCTGCTGCTGCAGACTCTTACCAGAAATTCCTCCAGATCAAATTGAAAGGCGAAGGGGACCGGATGATTGAGGATGCCCGCCAGAGGTTGAGCACGCTCTGATTTTATTCTGTTTTTTCTCTGTTTTTCTCTATTATTGAACGAGCTTATTTATTTTTCATATTTACCAACGGCATAAACTCTAGTACTGCCGTCTTTCCAACTATAACCAGCTACATAGATCCCTGTATCATATACTTCCATGGCGGTGGCCAAATCATCCATCCCTGAAGGTCCATCATAACTAGCTATCCAAATTATGTCTCCGGAGGTGTTGTATTTTATTATGAAAAAGTCTTTATCTGCTGCTGAGCCATCTTCTTTTTTTGTGATGTAACCAGCTACATAGATATCTGAGCCATCAACAGCAACTGCTATGGCCTCATCATCTGCGATTCCACTATCATGACGTTCAACCCAAGCTAGAGTTCCATCACTTCCGTATTTTATTGTCGCATAATTATATCCGTTCTCTCCTGAGCTCTTTCCAGTCACATAAACTTCACCTGTTGATTCATCAACAGCAATCGCAGTGGCCATATCATCGCCATTCTCTAAATCGTTATTATAATTCTCGTCCCACACCTTATTTCCGTCATGATCTAATTTTACTGTATAGTAGTCTGTTTTTTCAGTACCGCCAGATGTGATTCCTGTTACATAAATGTTACCTGATAAGTCAATGGAAATGTCAGTAGGTTCGTCGTCACCAAAGCCAGATCCATCATCTCGCGCTTCCCATTGCATCCTTCCTGAACTGTTATACTTTATTGTCAAGTAGTCATGAGTTGTTGCTTCTTTGTTTAGACTCTCCTGACTCTTTCCACTGATATAGACATTACCGGCTGAATCAACAGCAATCGCAGTGGCATAATCACTACCATTTCTAGTAGAATCATATCTTTCATCCCAGAGCATATCTCCTGAGGGGCTGTATTTTATTGTGCAGTAGTCAGCGTGTTTCGTTTGTTTTCCTCTGTGGACGAAACCCGCTATATAAATATTTCCATCATTGTCTAGTGTTAAGTCGTTCGCTCCATCACCCAGATGAGACGGACCATCATACCGCTTTTCCCAAAGCACATTTCCATTTTCAGGATCATACTTTATTGTATAGATGTCATCACCCGATGTTTTTCCTGCGCTAGAACCTGTCACGTAGACGCCGGACGAATTAACGGCAATGGCACTCGGTATATCATTTCCATTTCCAGGTCCATTATAGCTCATATTCCAGACGGGATTTCCATCTTCGTCATATTTCACTGTGTAGTAATCTTTTCCTGTGCTTTCTCCCACAGTAAAACCTGTCACATAGACGTTACCCGAATCGTCAATAGCAACGGCAATTGCTTCACCATCCTGAGTTTCTTCAACAAACCACGCCGGCTGCTTTGGATTTATTGTGATTGTGAATATCTCCTCAAACCATCCACGCGTATAACAGCTTGAAGTGAAGTGATCTGTCACCTCAACAACAATGTCGTAAGCTGCAGGATAAGTGACATTCGGGTCGTATGTTGGAGTGCCTGTGATGGTTATACTGTCGCCATAGGGGCTGTTGGGAGACAAGCCATTCGGCAGCCCTGTTATATTCCATGATGCGGTTGCCTCAGCATTGTTGACTGTGATCGTTGCGTTATAAGGTAAGCCCAAATCCCCGTCGGGAAGTGGCGATGGGACAGTTTTAATTATAAGAGGTAAGGGCTTTACGCAAAGAGTGAAATTCACAGGGGCCTGCTGGCCGGTCGGCTGAAAGTCATCTGTAACTGTGATAGTGATACCAAAATCTCCCGCCTGCTGAGGCGCTCCGGTAATCTCCATTGTCTCACTAGCGCTATCACTACCTACTGTTGTAAGACCGAGTCCTATTGGTTCTCCTGTTATGGTCCAGCTATAAGGCAGCACACCTCCGCTGGCAGTGAACTTAACATTAGGTGAGTAGTTAGCGAATTTATTGCCATCAGGAGCTGGTTGTGGTGTCATTGTGACTGTTATGGGGTCAGGTGGATGGATAAGAAGCGTAAATTTCTGCGTATCATAATCGCCGGAATAATCAAGCACCTTTACAGTAAAAGCGAATTCTCCAGCCTCCTTAGGCGTCCCAGAAATTACTCCCCCTGTGCTTAGAGTTATTCCGAAAGGCAATGAGCCACCATACAAACTCCAGGAATATGGCCCTGTGCCACCGATTGCTCTCAAGGGTTCACTAATATACGCAACGCCAGCTTTTCCGTCATTTAAGGAGTCTGGCAAGATTTGCAGCGTAATTGCGACTAAGTTGCCTTCAGTTGACGAATGAGATACAACTACAGCGCCGACGTTGTCCGCATATTCCTCAGCATTGGGCGTTTGATGGCTGTTTAAGGTTCTGACTGCGTCCTCGGAGGGAGGTCCGGGAACATTAGACGCATCGATAACACGGAGTATAACGATCGCCTCTTCTCCTGGCGAAAGAGAGAATGTTGTATTTGTAAAATCAACGTTAGTAAGCTCAGGGTCTACAATGTTTTCATAAGTATCAATATCTGGAGTAACATTGGGATTCCCGATATTTATAAGAAGTTCATGGCTATCGTCATGTAGCAAAGTACAATCTCCGTCTGTAGCTGGTGTTTTATGAACCTTATAGACAAGAAGCTGATTATAATACCCGTCGGGTAACTCATCTCCTGCAATAGTCTTAAGAGTATACGATGAAGCAGTATCGCCTGTGTTTGTCACCTGCCAAAATTTGTCAACGATTTCTGCACCGCTTATGGTAGGTCTGTTAAACATAGTTGGGTTAAACATAGTGGGGTTGCATACATTCCCATTGAACATGGTGGGATTGAACATGGTAGGATTGTATATGTTCGCATTGAACATGGTGGGATTGAACATGGTAGGATTGAACATAGTGGGATTGAACATGGTAGGATTGAACATAGTGGGATTGAACATAGTGGGATTGAACATGGTAGGATTGAACATAGTGGGATTGATGATGTCTGCGTTAGGCAGAGGAAGTATTCCTTGCGGTGGGTCTGACCAGTTTATGACTCCTCCATCGAGAATATTTAAATCAATTAATTTGTCAGTTGATCCGCCTGTTGCGACTAAATATAAATAGATATAACCTGTAAAACCACCTCCTCCCGGCTCAGAAACTTTTACTATTGTGGTATGTGGACTAGAAGACTCGACGAAGACATGCCGTGAGATGGATGAATATTCAACAACATCTATAGTGAGTGATGATTGAGCTTTATCTGGCAGGAAAGATGCTGATCCAGGAGAAGCTGGCGGGTTGAGAATATTCAAATTAAAAGATTTTGGATCACCCGTCATGTTCTCTACATTGACGACGAACGCTTTTTGATCAGGTCCACTAAGTTTGTAATTTGCTGGGCATCCAACTGTTATTCCACTGGTAATCCTGGAAACATAAATGTTCTGATTACGCATTCCTGGATTGAATCCAGAACGGCAATTTTGATGGTCCGGAGGCCAATACAATGTCCAAGGATTATCAACACCGGTGAAATCTTCTGCAGGGGGGCGTACATCACGGTTATCTGCCCAGCTTACATAAAAAACAAAGGGATCTGGAGGCAGGTTGGGATCTGAGGGCGTTTCGCCTGTATTGAAACGCCAACTTCCGGCATCATATATGAACATGGGTGCAGGAACAAGATCTATATAGTCACCGATGAAAGGTACTGTTCCACCTTTGAAGAGCGGAAAATTAGGAGCATTATATTGCACTTGAATTGGCTTCAGATAATCATTCTCGATAACTGGATTTCCATTCCCATCTACTTCAAAAAACCATAAATACCGAGAAACTTGAGTGGATGGCTCAAAACTAGAGGCGCCTGGATTTGCCTTTGCGATTCGGACATCTATTGTTTCGCGCCAG
>CP070825.1:455797-461618 GCA_020344415.1 Candidatus Aminicenantota bacterium | reverse complement strand
GTGCATCAGTGCGATGAGTGTAGGTTACCTGTCATTGCGAGGAACAGAGTGCGTGCATCAGTGCGATGAGTGTAGGTTACCTGTCATTGCGAGGAACAGAGTGCGTGCATCAGTGCGATAAGTGTAGGTTACCTGTCATTGCGAGGAATGAAATGACGAAGCAATCCCATAGGATAAATGTTGGGATTGCTTCGCTCCGCTCGCAACAACAAATAGTAGAAATTGCCACGCCATGCTCGCAATGACCTAAGACAATGACATATAATAGTCAACCATGAGGAGGTCATCATGGCCATAGAAAAAAAGGAAGAATACAAAGAGATAAAAGCCCCTCGGGGAATGGAGCTCAATACCAAGGGATGCTCTCAGGAAGGAGCATTGAGGATGTTGATGAACAACCTGGACCCTGAAGTTGGAGAAAAGCCAGAGGAACTCATTGTCTATGGCGGAACTGGAAAGGCGGCCCGAAACTGGGAATGTTTTTGGGCTATCGTTGACAGTTTAAAAAACCTTGGGAATAACGAGACTTTAATCGTTCAGTCTGGGAAGCCGGTGGCTGTCTTTGAAACTCATACAGAAGCTCCGCGCGTTATGATCGCCAATGCTCTTATTGTCCCCAATTGGGCAACCTGGGATGAGTTCCGTCGTCTAGAGGCTAAAGGCTTAACCATGTTCGGCCAGATGACAGCAGGAAGCTGGATCTACATCGGGACGCAGGGAATCCTCCAGGGAACATATGAGACCCTCTCTTCTGTCGCTCGAACGCATTTCGGCGGGACTCTTAAAGGAAAGCTGGTCCTAACAGCCGGGCTGGGAGGAATGGGAGGAGCTCAACCCTTGGCTGTGACCATGAATGAAGGCGTAGCCATCGTTGTTGAAGTCGATAAAGAAAGAATCCAGAGGCGGCTTGATACTAAGTATGTGGATACCACGGTGAGCGATTTGGACGACGCTCTAAAACTCGCCTTTGATGCCAAGGAAAAAGGCGAGGTTCTCTCGATAGCTCTTCTCGGAAATGCAGCAGATGTTTTGCCGGAGTTTGTCAGGCGCGGAATAACCCCTGATGTCTTAACCGATCAGACCTCTGCCCACGATGAGTTGAGCGGTTATGTTCCGCATGGAATTTCTTATGAAGAGGCGTTGCGTCTCCGGAAAGATAATCCCGATGATTATATCAAAAGAGCATACGAATCCATGACTGTGCATGTTGAGGCCATGATCGAACTCCGGAAGAGAGGGGCGAAGGCTTTTGACTACGGGAACAATATCCGCGGTCAGGCCAAGAAAGCAGGGGTAGAAAATGCGTTTGATATTCCGGGATTTGTCTCGGAATACATCCGGCCTCTTTTCTGTTATGGCAAAGGGCCTTTTCGCTGGGCCGCTCTCTCGGGAAAACCTGAAGATATCTATGTAACCGATGAAGCTGTGCTCGAGGAGTTTCCAGAGGATAAAGCCCTGGAAAGATGGATAAGGAAGGCTCAAGAGCAGGTGAAATTTCAGGGGCTTCCTTCTCGAATTTGCTGGCTGGGCTATGGGGAAAGGGCTCGATTTGGCGCGGTTATTAACCACCTTGTAAAGAAAGGAAAGATCAGTGCTCCTATTGTCATCGGCCGAGATCATCTGGATACAGGCTCAGTGGCATCACCGAATAGAGAGACAGAAGGCATGAAGGATGGCTCAGATGCGATTGCCGATTGGCCGATTCTTAATGCACTTTTAAATGCTGTCAGCGGTGCCTCATGGGTGTCCGTACATCATGGAGGTGGAGTCGGCATAGGGCTTTCGATTCATGCGGGCATGGTTATTGTTGCTGATGGTGAGGATTCAACGGCAAAACGCCTGGAGCGAGTACTCACGGTTGACCCTGGATTAGGTGTTGCCCGCCATGCAGATGCAGGATATGAAGAGGCCATTCAGTTTGCCAAAGAAAAGAAGATTAAGGTTCCAATGTTAAAATAAATTATGTAAATTATGGGGTCAGGTCTTGTTTTTTGTGATCCCGAGTTATAATTTTTTTCCATGTCACACTTTGTGACATTGTTGGAATCCTAACTTGTTTAAACAAATGAAGATAGAAAACTATAGGTCACACTGTGTGACATTAGCCTCTTCGTAGTTTTCTCCCGCCTTTAATAATCTGCCCTTATTTCCCTTAATATCAATTAGTTAGCCCTCCCATTCTTCCATCCATTTTCTGGCATGGAAATTGCTTTATATAAAGGCGAAAGGAGGTTAAAAAATGAAAGACTCAAAAATGAAGAAGGGAAAAAGAATTATGGCTGGAGTTCTGTCCATGTCGATCTTGGTTCTATTTGTTGCTCCCTACCAGCTGGCTGCGGATTTATGTGACGATGCTTTAGGAGACTGTATGGTTGATGCGCTCCTCGTCAGCGCCGTTGCATTTCTTGCCGGGCTAGCTGGCGGACCTGGGGGAGCGCTTATGAGTGCGGGTGCTGTTGCAGGTGGCTATTCAGCTTTTTGTGCCACCGGTTGGGTATTTTGCAAAGCTTATTTTCTTTAATTCAGTGTAATTGTTGTCAGAGATAAACACCATCAAATTGACAGCTCTAAACAAAAAAGGAGGGAATATGATTTCTAAAACTCAAAAGAATATGAAAAGGTTTACATTGATTTTGGTCTTCTTTCTGTTATTGATGAGTTCAGACATTGTTATCCTGGAAGCAGAAGAAGAGACAAGATCTTGTAATGAAGCTTTCATGGCTTGCGTGGATGATGGCCCAAGTATCTGGTTCGCATGGCTGGGTCAGGCCTCGTATTGCTTTGTTGGTTGGGTTTTTTGCAAGAAGTATGTTGAAAGCCGGGATTAATAGTTAATTACAAGCAGCGATTTGCAGGACTGGCAGAGACCATGATTTGAGAAAATATCTGAACCGATACGTCATCTGATTGGAGCGGATACGTAAGTCTCCGGTTAGAATTTCTTCTCTTATTGCACATAAGGAGGCTCATATTTGGACAATTTAATGAGAAAAAAGCTGGGTAACATTTCCATCAAGATTTCTCTCCTAATCATTGTTATTTGTTCGCAGCTTTTCTCTGTTTGGGCAGGGGAGTCCCTTAAGCTATATCTTGAAGAAGTCCTCTCTATCGGCCGCTTAAATGATGTTCTTTTATTCCAATGGGTAGCGGTTGTTGCTGATTCCAGTGGTTGCTATGTCACAGACACTATGGATTATTCTATAAAACATTTTGATGAAGAAGGAAATCTTATCAAAAAAACTGGCAGAAAAGGACAGGGTCCTGGTGAGTTTATTGCTATAAGATTCCTGGGTATCTCAGAGAATTTCTTGTACGCCACAGACCAATATATGCCCGGGATTCAGGTTTTTGATAAAGATTTAAACTACAAGAAAAGGATCCCGATTCTCATTCCCGTTTCCGATATAAAAGTTATTTCTGATGATGAAATTGCTGTCGCCTCCCTCTCTGCAGATGAAGGAAAAAAGGGGAGGATTTCTATTTTTAATCAAGACGGTGAGACTGTCCGCGAGATCAAATATCTAGATAAAAAAATACCTTTCATGTTGGATATGGTCAGTTTTGATTTGGACCCTAAGGGCAATCTTTATCTTGCCTATACATTCCAGGATAAAATCCAAAAATTTAATCCTGAAGGGAAAAAGTTGTGGTCTAAAGGATTGCTGGATGTCAAGAAGATTGAAATGCAAAAAATCCGATCTTTTAAAGTTCCATCCCAATTGATTTATAAAGACGTTGCTCTTGACAGTTCAGGACATCTATTCGTTCTTGGTGGAAGTTATTCAAAAAATCCAAGCCAAGACGTGTATGTTCTCAGCCCTGAGGGCAAGCTGCTAACCACTTTTATGCTTCCGGATACGACCCACTGCATTCATATTGACAGTCAGGACTATCTTTATTCGAGAGCCAATGAAGGGGTTACTCTGAAGAAGTACAAAATGAAATACATCAACTAGAGCTCTTGGGGTAAATAAAAAAGAGAGAGGATAAATCTTTCTTCCTTACCATTTGAAAGAGTCTCATATTGTTAAATGAGCCAAAGATGATGAGAAGATTCACCTCCAAGAAAAATTTTTCCATTGTGCCGATCTTAACGATCATTCTTTTTCTGAATTGCATGGGAGATAACTCAATCCAGGCCAAAGCATTTTCAGATGCGTTTCACTCCGATAAACTTGTCCTCTTTATCATCAACATTGATAGCTTAATGTGCTTTCCCTGTCTCAATCCTTTTCTCGATTTCTATAAGCTTCTGCCATCTCCTTTTAGAGAGAATCGCCTTTGGGGTGTTGTCGTTTATGAAAATTCAAAGCAAGAAGATGAGAAAATGCATCACATAAAGGTTGTTAAAAAGAGGTTAAGGGGATTTCAGCAGGCAAACAGTATCGAGAGCCCCATTGTTTTGGATGCTTTTCACAGCTTTAAGGAGTTTTCGGGTAGCGGAACAACTCTTCTTGTTTTTGACCAGAGAAAAAAGGAAATTAGAAAATATGTCTTTCCCTTGAATAAGAAGCAAATAGAGGAGATATTAAACTCTCTTTTGGATTATGAAAAGAGAGAGAAATGAGTACTTTTCTTATTTTGTTTTATATTGTCCTTCTCATTGTTGCCTTTTCCATCTTTCTTTATTATTTGTTGAGCCTGAGAGTTAAGAAGAAATCACTCGGTGATATTAAGGCTCAATGGTCTTTGTTTTTCAATATTTCTTTTTGGATAAACCGGTTTGTGTTGGCTGCTTTCACTGCCTATTTCTTGTGGTGCGTTTATCAGATCGCTTCAGATTTGAGATCAAGTAATGGTTATCACAGGTTGATGATCCTTGTTTTTATTCTCAGCTTTACCCCTAGGTGGAATGTCTATATAGGCTCTAAAGGGATATTGCTCCGAATGAATTTCATTCCTTGGAAAAATGTTGGTGAGAAAGCAATCATTGCAAGAGGAAAGAATAGATACCTGGAGATATCAGGGTCTTTTCGTTCCCCGTTTTTAGAGACAGAGACAAAGAGAATACGAATTCCCCAGAACGTTTCTCTCGATGTCGAATTAGCGGTACACAATACTTGATCACAGAGCTCTTTTTTTATATATCTTTTGAGCTAATTGCTTTTTCTAATGCTATAGATTAAAATTATTCCAAGATTATCAGTAATTAAGGACTTTAATATAAGCAGAAATGTAAGTTATACAAAGAGCCCACTGAAAGCCAAATCCCCTAAAGCCCTGGCTCCCCGATTCTGAAAAAGACAGCAGATACGTTAGAGTGCCTCAAGGGAGGGCGATAATAATCTTTAAAATAAATTCAAGGTTTAATTTATCCGTATTCTATAGATAGAAACTCTTTTATCTTTAACCCTACTTCAAACTTACTATCTACAAATTTGCTCCAGCGGATTTCTCCAGACAATGAGGTTGATAAGTGTATTTCTGGATCGTAGAATTCCAGCTCTATATTAGAACCTGGATAAATATTTGCAAAATTAAAACTTAATTTTAATCCTCCGCGAGAAAAATCAGAGATTGTTACTCTCTCAGCTAAGTTATCTTTATTGCCTATTTTTACTAGTTTTGCAGGAACAGAACATTTTATCCGTGAAAATTCCCTTCTTTCTTTCTGTGCCTTGGACTTTTTTATAGACCTTGGCATCATAATCCCCTGTAGTAGTCGTAAACGTTTCATGGAAATTGAAAAAAAATAAATGTGTCCCCCCCTCAATGTACCACCTGTAAAGTGAAATTTATAGTTGATGATGGGAACCAAAAAGGTTGGAACTCTCTCCAGCCGGCAAAAGAGAGTCATTATTTTTATATCACATTTTATATT
>CP070825.1:453150-455697 GCA_020344415.1 Candidatus Aminicenantota bacterium | reverse complement strand
GCAGATGTTCACGGATTCTCACTGAAACAAGGCCTTATCCGTGAAGATCTGCGGTTGCGTTTTGAAGTTTGTGAGTGGCTAAAGAAAAACACTCACACGTACCTCAAAATATATTTTCCCCACTTCAAAGTAAGGACCCGGGTCCTGTGGCTCAAGTTCGATGGCTTTAATGAATTCATCCATAGCTTTTTCTTTTAAATTTTTTCGCAAATAGAGGTTGCCTAAAGATTTATGGGCCTCGAAGGATATCGGCCATACTTTAACTGTTATGTCTAGACTAAGTTCTCCCTGCGAAGATTTATCTTTCTCTTCAGCCTGTTTTATTTTTTGTTCACTTTTGATTGCTTTTCTCCAATGTCCCTCCGCTTTCTCATAGTCTTTCATTGTAAAACAGACACATCCCAGGTTGAAATGACTCATGGCATCTTTGGGATCGAATTCGATGACTTTTTCATAGAATTTAACAGATTCTTCAAAATTCTCCAATTCGAAGAAAATGCTTGCGACCAAGTCATAGGCATCTTTGTAATCTTCTTTAAGTTCTTTGGCTCTCCAGGCATATTGTAATGCTTTTCCCAGGCTTTTATTTATCTCATATAGTTTTGCCAGGTTGTAATTAAGCTCAGGCGAAAGGTCATGGATCTCCAAAAAGTTTTTCATCAAGTTTCCTGCTGCATTGATTCTTCCGGCTTTTATAAGATCCAGAGCCGAGGCGTTTATACCAAAAACAACTTCGTTGACATCCGCCACAAAATCATACTTGTACTCCAGCTCTAACTCGTCTATAAAATCCTTACTCAGTTTCGTAATGGTCTTTTCAATCTTTTTTGGTTCTGCTCCTGTTGCCTGCCTCAGCAATGCCTGTCTCAGCAATGAATATGTCTCTTGATCGAAGATCACCATTTTGAGGACTTTTCGCAAGAGAAGGATGGCATTCTTAAACTCCCCCTGGCCGATATATATCTTGGCCAGATTTTCCAAGGATTCGCTTAGATAGGGTTTAAGCTCAATAGACTTTTTAAAACACCTTGCGGCATTTTCTGTCTCTCCGAGATGGTGATATGAAAATCCCATTAAAAAATTGAATTCTGCTTGCGGACCCTCTGCCTCCAGAGCTTCTTGAGACTTACTCAAGGCTCCCTCCCAGTTTTCCTTAATGAGCTCGACATCGATCAACTGAGTGTGACATTCAACCGGGTCATATCCCCACTCAAGAGCATATTCAAAATTATTAGCTGCTTTCCTGAAGCTCCCGCTTTTCTTGTAAGAAAGACCGAGGATAAAATAAGGCAGGCAAAAATTCGGATTTTTGTTACGGACTTTACCGATAAAATATTGATATTTCCTAGAAAATATGTCCAAGTGGCTTCTTTGGAAGAGATCCAATCCATCTTTCTTTGCCTCGGCTTTTGCCGCCTTCTCAACCAGAGACTCAAAATCATGGCAATTGCTGGCAGCTGCATCATAATCACCTTGATTGAAGTATACATATCCTAGAAGAATGAAGGCATTGAAGCTGTTGGGAAAAAGAAAAAGCTCCTCTTTTAAGGCTCGTATCGCCTCCTCATCTTTACCCATCCTGAAATAGGCAAATGCAAGGTGTATTCTTACATCCTTTTGGCTCGGTTTCTTTAATAGGGCCTGCTTAAGAAAGCTCGCAGCTTGTTCATACGCCATATAGTCCATACTCCTCCTGGCACTCTTGATCAATTTTGTCTCTGCCGGGAGAAATGGGTAAACAACCGCGATGGAAAAGAATAAAGAGAAGACTGGAAGAAGTTTCTTCATTCCTCTAATTCAGGTTTGAGAAGCTTCAAAGCGACATTTTCTTTTATCTCTGAATCATGAACCTTATAGACTGTTCCCATACCTCCTTTACCTAATTCCTCAATGATCTGGTACCTGCTTGCAAGGGTGGAGCCTGTAGTTAATTGCTCATTAGGAGTTTCGAGGGTTTTAGTGACTTCAATATCTTTGGAGGGCTCTAGAGGAGACCCACAGTTACTGCAAAACCGTGCAGTATCGGTGTTTTCAGAGTCACATTTGAGGCATTTAATGGCCAATCTTCTCCCCCTATTAAGCCTGAGAAAAGGATATCAATTCAAGAGATAAGAGTCAAATTTTAGACTTCTCTCATTTTCTGATCATAAATATTCAATAAAACTGACTGAATTATACTGAAAATATGTTACGGAGGCTGAAAATCATAGAAAGGGTAAATAATTGAAAATAATAAATTTTCCCTGGTACGCCCGGCAGGATTTGAATCTGCGGCCTTCGGATTCGTAGCCAGACAGGTGTCTCGATTCTATATACACTCAGAAACCAGCAGATGCTTCAGCCAATTTTTTAATTTTCCTCAATTCTATAGCAATGTTGCTTGCTTTAATATTTTCATAACTTTCAAGTTTGAGGGTTCCCTCCAAGTTTGGCTCGTGAAGGCTGGATTAGGTCGGGTCGGAATCTTCCGATGTCGCTCTACCCATTCCCCAATGCCCTTTCCTTTGATAACCAAAATGCCATCACACAAATGGAGATGCTTTTATG
>CP070825.1:450014-453050 GCA_020344415.1 Candidatus Aminicenantota bacterium | reverse complement strand
TGTAACGGTTACTATAATGAATGAGAGATGGATATCGCAATTACTTCTCGGAAACATGGTGTGCTGGAAAAACAGAGCTGCACGGTGCATCATGAGGAGATTTTCTTGAAAAGCGAGAAGTTGTTCTTTGACCAATTGATAAAGCCGATTGAACATCAAATGATGCGATCCATATGGCGAATTGTGCGGGATCCGGAGATGGCCAAAGATGCCTTCCAAGATTCCCTCGCAAAAATCTGGAAGCGTTTGGAACGTATCCGGAGCCACCCTAATCCTCATGCGCTGATTTTTAAAATATGCTTAAACTCAGCAATAGACTCATTAAGAAAGCGCAAACGTCTCCGTCAGCATGAAAAAACAGAGCTACTCCACCGATTCCCAAGTCGGCCAGATACTAAAGTTCATGAAGCGTTGGAAAGCAAGAAGATCGAAGCTGAAATTTTTGAGGCTATCAACCGCCTGCCCAGGAGACAGGCAGTGGCGGTTCTGATGAGAATTATACAGGAGCAGCCTTATGCAGTCATCGCCCAGGCAATGGAGTGCAGCGAAACAACGGTGAGAATCCATGTCTCAAGGGGAAGAGCACGGCTAAGCCAGTGGCTTTCGCACTTAAAGCCTGCTTCTCTCAGGGAGGTTTCAAAATGAAAAAAGAAGATTCAGACAAGTTCGAGATTGACGATCTATTAAAACAAACGTTGAAGGATGACCTGCCTCCTGAGTTGGAGAGCAGGATGAAAAAGCAATTGATTCTATTCCGGAAAAAAATGGAACAGTCTGAGCAGAAACACAGGGAGGAGACAAACGGGGCTCTGCAGCGATTATTCCACGGGGGAGGATTGAAGTGGATGCGGTGGATGTTAAAAAAGCAAGTTCTGGCCCCTGCCTCAATCATCATGGTTGTGTTGGGTGCTGTCCTGCAAATAACCGGGCCCAGCAGCGTCCTGGCGGAATCCATTTCTTTATTGAAAACATCGGTCATAGCTTCTAATCGAGTTAGTCACGCCGAGTCGATGGAATGCTCGATAAAATTACTATCAGAAAATAAAGAACACTTTAAATATCTCATCCAATGGCTCTCTCCCAATCTAACCCGGGTCCAGGTTAAAAAACAAAATCAGGACATAATAAAAACCATGTGGATCTCAGAAGAAGAGATAACCATCGCAGATCATGCGACGAATACGCTTCGCAAAGTAAAAAATGTTGATCAAATTGATGATCCAGAATTACAGCATGCCTTGGGCTTACTTTCTCCCCACGGCCTGCTGGAGCAAATGGAAGGGAAATGGCAGCTTAAACAGTATAAACAGCAGGGAGATTGTGAATCGGGAATATTCACTGTTGCATTTCCGGAAGAAAAGACACTTATGGAACTTACTGTTGATTTATGTACTTTTCTTCCGACCAGCTTCAAAAAATTCATCGAGGATCCCAAAGAAAAAAGCCGCGAGGGTAAAATTCTTATGAATGTCAATTTTAGATGGAATACATCGATTCCAACTCAGTTGATGCTCCCTAAAATCACAAAGGGGAGTCGATGCGCCTGATGGTAATCGATTAATTTATGAAAGGAGGAAATCCTATGTCACAAATAATTGATTTAAAAAGAATATGGAAGATCTTATCAAGAATTTTAATTGTTATTTTTTTTGTAGTAGCAGTGATTTTATCCGGGAGCTTTTTTGCCGACCTGATGAAAGGAGCCAGTCTGGTTTTCGTGTTGTTGGGAGGAGTGGGAATGGCTTTGATGGGCTTTTCCGCCCGCGAGATCGGTGCTGCCTTCAAGCACTCTGCCGGAGGCCCTGATGGGAGAGAGAATCTCCAAAGTTCCGCGTATTTCTGGGAAGCTGCCGCCCGCAATTTCTTGATGCTGGGAGTTCTGGGAGCTTTCATCAGCTTTGTCACAGCCTTAGGTAGGTCTAGTGGCGGCATTGCAAACATTGCTCTGCAAATGTCGGAATCCTTCTTACCCGCGGTTTATGGAATGATTCTGGGAGTTATCTGCTTTGTTCCTGTCTTGAAGCTAACCGGAGAGCTCAGTAAACATCCTTTGCAAGAATCCAGGGAAGTACTCGAAAAACCGGGTGAAAAGGCAATCAAAATCTTAAGGTTTGAAAATATCATCGGCTATGCTTTGTTTATCGCTGTTGTAGGGTGGACAATAATATCGTCTTTATCATTATACGAATCAGGTAGTCCATTAAATCCTTTGGAAGTATTTATTTATTGGCCGTCTATTTTAGTCGTATTGGGAGGAACAACAGTGCTGGTTATGTTCATAGGTGATGCTGCTGCCGGAAGGTCATTCACACTGAGTTTCGCCTTAACAGGGCTGATAGGATCCCTCATGGCATTTGTCCAGACTTTAATCAGCTTTTCCTCCCGAGGTGTCAGGGATGTGGCATCTGCGATGACATTCATTATCTCCTCTTGTTTTATTGCCCTGCTGGGGATGATGCTTGTCGGAATACCCCTGGAAGACCGCACTATAACAACCGGAAAAAATAAAAAACAGCTGACCTTGAGCCGTATTGCCTGGTACGTCTTTCCAGTGGCGGCGTTGATCCTATTACTTTTTGCGTTTGTAACGGTGCTCATACCAGTTAGAAAAGTCGTCTGAAATAATTATCGAAGGCGAAGTCAAAGGCGGAGTCGAGGGCGGAATGTTGCGGCTCCATCCTTTCCTCTTCTTCATTATCCAAGTAATCTTTTTTTCATTCCCAAAGTAACCTTTTTTAATGGAGTCTCGTATATATAAACAGAGCAGTGGAAAGGTTCTATATAAAATATCAACCTGAAAGAGGAGGAATGCTATGCTAAATCCATCCACTAGAAGGTTTATTATCCTATTTGCCTGCCTGCTTATTCTCGCACTCGCAAAGCCAGTTCCAGGAATAGCGGAGCGCACCATAGAAACGGACAACGCATCCAGAAACGAAGGAACAGGAACAGCTGAGGATCCTTACATTGTTCCCAAAACTGAGTCCGGGATTAAAGTAGATGCGGTCCTCGACGAGGCTGTATGGGAAGAAGCCC
>CP070825.1:443161-449914 GCA_020344415.1 Candidatus Aminicenantota bacterium | reverse complement strand
GATATGATGAATAAAATCCGAACATTATTCTTGAATAAAAATCTCTACCGACAATTTTCAAACTACGCCAAAGAGACCATTCAAAAAGAAGCATCCGTTGAAAAAATGTTTAATGGTTTTTTGGAAGCGATCCGTTATACCGAAAGATGAACCGATGACAAAAATTGAGCGCTCGGTTGAGCGATTCTTGCTGTGGCTCGATGATAATGGATTCTACTCTTTCGATCAATTTGATTACTGGGAATCAAAAATCGGGATTCTCTCAAAGAAAATATTTTTAAAAAACAAATGGCTGGCAGCTCCCATGGTTTTGACTCTTCAGTGTCTTGAGAGTTTCTTTCCCCAAGCCAGGATGCTATTTGCGAACAAAAAACGTTTCGCTACTGGAGATGCTCATTTGGCCCTTGGATTTATCAATTTGTATAAATACCACAGTGCCCCCGATTACAAAGAGTCTGCCAGGCAAATTTTGCATGAATTGCTTTCCTATTCCACTCCAACACCTTCCGGTGTCGGTTGGGGGTATCCCTACACCTGGGTAACCAGCAGGGGGATTTATCCACCCGGGATCCCATTGATCACAGTCACGCCTTACTGTTTTGATGCTTTTTTGGCGATGTTTGAAATCACCCGAGAACAAAATTACCTGGATACAATAGAGCAGATTGGCCGATTCGCTGCCTTTGATTTAAATGAAGTCATCATCTCTTCGGATGAAACATCGGTTAGCTACAGCCCCATCGATTATGGCCAAGTGATCAACGCCAGTGCTTACAGGGCGGCACTGCTGATGAAAGCGTTTAAGCTCTTCAGCATCAAGGAATATGAAAAAAAAGCGATACAGAATATCAATTTTGTCCTGAACCAGCAGCAAGCGGATGGCTCCTGGTATTATTCCACGAACGAGGCCTTTATCGATCATTTTCATACCTGTTTCGTTTTAAAAAACTTATACAAAACCTATTTAATCCTGGAGGATGAAAAAATCCTGAGAGCTGTCAAAAAAGGATATGATTATTATCGCAGGTTTTTGTTCAGGAAAGATCATACACCTATTCATTTTTCTAAGATGACAAAGCCCAAATTCAGGAAAATTGAAATGTATGACTACGCAGAAGGGATTGCTCTCGGTCCCCTGTTAAACCCGGATATTGACGGTGCATTGGACTTTTCCCTCCCATTGGCCCAACACTTAATCGATATATATCAATTGGAAAAAGGGTATTTTGTCACCCGGGTCACTCCATTGAACACACGGAACAAAGTCCCCTATCTCCGTTGGCCCCAAGCACAGTTGTTTTACGCACTAACAATTCTGTTGCTAACAACTATAAAAAAGAAAGAGTAAAAGACCTGGTTGTAAGATGTGTGGAATCTGCGGGATTGTAAATTTTAACGGCACTCATGTGAAACAGGCATATATTGAAATGATGATGCGTCTGCTTAAACATCGTGGGCCTGACGATGAAGGACTTTACATCGATAAAAACATCGGCCTGGGGAACGTGCGTCTGAGCATTATCGATCGTTCCCCAGCAGGCCATCAACCAATGTTCAGCCAAGATAAGCGCTATTGCCTAATCTATAACGGCGAAGTCTATAATTACCTGGAATTAAAAGAAACCCTGAAAGAAAAATATATGTTCCACACTCGCACCGATACGGAAGAAGTCTTGAACGCTTTCAGGGAATGGGGATTGGGCTGTCTAGAAAAATTTAACGGCATGTTTTCTTTTGCCATCTATGACACCAAAACAGGGGAGCTGTTTATTGCCAGGGACCGTTTCGGAATCAAGCCGTTTTATTATCACCTGGATGAACACAGATGTATTTTTGCCTCTGAAGAACGAGCCATTTTACCCTTTTTAAGAGCCAAAAAACCCAACAATCAGGCTATTTACGAATATTTGATCTACAACAGAACAGACCAAGGGGAGCATACATTTTTCAAAGGGATACAAAAACTTCCGCACGGTTCCTGTGGAATCGTTAAAGGAAATCGACTGAAAATCCAGAAATGGTACCGATTGACCGAATCCCTGAGGAAACCCTTTGAGCATCCCAGTGAATTTTACGAGACCTTCAGGCAGTCCGTTGCACTGCGGTTGAGAAGCGATGTACCGGTGGGAGTGTGCCTAAGTGGCGGGCTGGATTCATCTACCATTGTATCCGTACTCTTGAATGAGTTTGGCCAGACCGATCTGAACACATTTTCTGCAGTGTATGAGAAAGAAGATTTTGCGGATGAAAGCAAGTTTATTAATCAATACAGAAATGATTTGAAAAATATGTTTTTCATCCGTCCCTCAGCTGGCAGCCTTTCCGAAGACTTGCCTCGGTTTTTGAAATGTCACTCTGAACCTGTGTCAACCCTCGGTCCATATGCCCAGTTTAAAGTGATGGAGCTGGCCAAAAAACATGTGGGAGTGACGCTGGACGGCCAGGGGGCCGATGAACAACTGGCCGGTTATCCCTATTTTTTTGGGGGATACTTCAATCAATTATTCAGAGAAATCCGATGGCTACGACTGGTTACTGAATTATCCACATATGCTATCAAATACAAATCTCTTTACGCCTTCAAATATTTTGTCCTATATCTTATTCCAAGAGGATTAAAAGATTCTCTCATCAGGATGTCGCACAACTATGTCGCCCATGATTTTGTCCAAAAAGAAAAATCAATGTCCATCATTAAAGAGAAGTTGTACGATTCCCGCAGCTTAAATGAATCCCTAATCCAACACTTCGAGTATAAGCTGGAACACTTGCTCAAATGGGAGGATCATAATAGCATGGCACATTCCCTGGAATCCCGCGTTCCGTTCCTTGACCACCACCTGGTGGAACGAACCTTAGCCTTGTCGGCAGAAAAAATTATCCATAAAGCCACAAGTAAATTATTTCTCCGTCAGGCTGTAGAAAATATCCTGCCGGAAACAATCAGGACCCGACAGGATAAGGTCAATTTTGCCACCCCCTGGGAAAATTGGTTCAAGACAGAAAAACTGCAAAAACAGATTCTTGATCTCCTCCATTCAAAGAAATTTAAGGACAGAGGCTATCTCAATCCTGGACGATGTCTTAAGGGCTATCATGCCCATCTTCGCGGAAAAATCAACATTGCCAAAGAAATCTGGAAGTGGTTGAATCTTGAATTGTGGCTGCGAATGTTTTTTGATTAGGCCAATGACCATAAAAGAATTTTTGCGATTCAAAGGCTATCAAGCCAACTGCCGGAGAAAAAGAGGAGAAATCTTTAAGCAGTATTTAAACCCCAAAGAAGAAGATTTAATTTTAGATCTAGGAGGAGGAACAGGTGCCTATATATCCCAGTTCATTCCTTTCAAAAAAAATGTTTATGTTGCGGATATTGATGAGAAAGAGTTAAAAAAAAGCGCAGAAGAAGGCTTTAAAACTTGTGTTTTGAATGAAGACGGAACAGTCCCTTACGAAGATGGGTATTTTGATATTATCTTCTGTTCTTCCGTAATCGAGCATGTAACTGTTGATAAAAAAGACATGGAAGCCATTCAATCATCTAAGGAATTCCAGAAACTTGCGCTTAAGCGTCAGAAGAGGTTTTCCGACGAAATCTGTCGGGTGGGAAAAAGCTATTTTGTCCAAACTCCCAATAAATACTTTCCATTGGAAAGTCATTCCAGGCTCCCCTTTATAATTGTGTTGCTGCCACGTAAAATGCAAACAAAAACTATAAAATTTTTTCGAAAATTCTGGTTTTCCCGAACATCGCCGGATTGGAATTTGCTAACTGTGGAAAGTATGAAAGGATTATTCCCAGGGGCAGAAATTATCAAAGAGAAGATTCTAGGCTTCACTAAATCAATTATGGCTGTAAAGCCTAAAAATGGATAGATAGAAAAGAATAATGAAATTGCTGATTGATATGAATCACCCGGCTCATGTTCACTACTTCAAGAACTGCATCAAACAATTGAGACAGAACGGTCATCAAATCCTTATTACCGCCAGGAATCGTTACCCCACACTCCAACTGCTAGAGACATATGGAGAACACTTTTATAACCGGGGGAAAGGATCGGAGCATCTATTGGGAAAACTGATGTATATGCCGGCGGCTGATATCACAATACTCAGAATCGCTTTAAAGACCAAACCCGATTTATATTTAAGTTTTGGCACACCCTATCCCAACCATGTGGCCTGGTTGCTCCGGAAACCGGGGATTAATTTCCATGATAACGAAAAAGCCTCTCTTTTGTTCGCCTTCACTCGTCCCTTCAGCCATGTATACTGTACACCCCACTGCTTTAAAAAGGATTTTGGGGAAAAACATATTCGTTTTAACGGCTATATGGAACTTGCGTATTTACATCCCCACTATTTTACTCCCGATGATTCCGTCTTCAAATATTTGGGGGTAGACCAGGGTGAGAAATATGTGATCATGCGATTTGTCTCCTGGAGTGCGTCCCACGACATCGGTCATAGGGGTATAAGCCTTGAGATGAAACGGAAAGCCGTCGCCCAACTTGCTAAATTCGCTCGGGTATTCATTTCCTCCGAAGGCCAGCTGCCGGAAGACTTGAAACCCTACAAACTCAACATACCTCCAGAAAAAATGCACGATGTCCTGGCATATGGTTCATTATTATACGGTGAAAGTTCCACCATGGCATCTGAATGTGCGGTTTTGGGAACGCCAGCTATCTATTTGGATAACAAAGGCAGGAGTTATACCGATGAACAAGAAAAAAAATACGGACTGGTGTGTAACTATACCGAATCAATCGGTCACCAGGAAGAATCTATCCAAAAAGCTGTTGAGTTACTCAACTCACCGAATTTACGGGAAGATTGGCAAAAACGACGGCAGAAAATGCTGTCGGATACCATCGATGTAACGGCTTTCATGGTACGGCTTGTCGAGAATTATCTTCAAACAGCAACTCTCCATAGGAATCTCTCATAAAAAGTTTTAAAGAATAGCGAATGGCTGAAGAAAAACACACCCCGATATTGAGGGTCCTGCTGATGGATTTGATCCTCCTCAACATAATCAACTTGTTTTTTATCTTCATCATAAAACAATACAACTTCAAATCCCCCCAGGGCGGTGAACACTATCTGATGCTGTTGATTCTTTTTAATCTTCTCTGGATTATGATCAATGTTGCTTTCACCCGGTATCGCATGGAATTAAACCGAGGAATAGGGGTGGAAATAAAAAAAATCCTCGTGGCTGTTTTACTTTTTACTGGCATGGGTTCGATGTTTGCCTTTCTGTTCAAAAACCTTTTTTATTCTCGACTGATTATCTATGGTTCTATCACGGCATTTTTTTCAGGCCTTATTGTGACCCATTGGATTTTCTTTTGTACGCTGAGGCGGATCAGGAAAATGGGGAAATTGACAAAAAGGGTTCTCATCGTTGGAGAGGATCAGACGGCCATTGAGCTGGCCAATGAGTTAAACAAAAACAATGATGTGGATTACGACATTCTTGTTTTCATCGATGGAGATATACCAGAGATTCGGGGTGACCACCGGTTAATTACAGGAAAAATTGCAGATGTAAAAAACATTCTCCTCAAGGGAGTGGCAAACCCAATGGGCTATTCCATCGGAAGCAGGAAAAATCAAAAGGAAAAAAAAGTTTGCTCAATAACTGCAGTTTCAGAAGATATTAAAAAAAAGGAGGAATTTGATGAGTTGTATATTGTGGTTTCCTCCTCTTCCAGCAAAGAGTTAAGAGATATATTTGAAAATGCCGATTATTATGGCATTCGCGTACGAGTAGTCCCTGGCTTTTATCACTTGGTGGAACAGAATTTTCACATGAATCTGTTGAATAATATCCCCATTATCTACGTCAATGAGACTCCCCTGGATAATTATTATAATTGGCTTTACAAAAGATTGTTTGATATACTTTTTTCTTTACTTGCCCTGGTATTGTTGAGTCCTTTCTTAATTATCATCGGTCTGTCGATAAAGCTGACATCAAAAGGTCCGGTGTTGTATGCAGCTCAAAGGGTGGGATTGAAAGGGAATAAATTCAGGCTTTATAAATTTCGCACCATGTACAATTCGGGAAACAACCAGGAGATGTTATCTACCAAGGAAAATGATTCCCGCGTGATACCTTTTGGTCGTTTTTTGCGAAAAAACAATCTGGATGAACTTCCACAATTTTATAATGTATTAAAAGGAAACATGAGTGTTGTCGGGCCTCGACCGCATCGAGTCTACCTGGATAAAAAGATGCAAAATGAAGTGGATAAATATATGATTCGCCATTACATCAAGCCAGGGATGACTGGATGGGCACAAGTCAATGGATGGAGAGGACCCACTTCCACCAGAGAACAAAAATTTCAACGGACTCGTTGTGATCTCTGGTATATAAAAAACTGGAGCTTCTGGCTGGATCTAAAAATCATTTCTTTGACCGTGCTGGGAAAAAAAGCCAGGAAAAATGCATTCTAAACCTGGTGAAGAAATAGATGAAATTTGTTCGATTCAATAAATTGGATAGATTTAATCACATGAAAACTACTAGGAGGGGAGAAATAGATTGGATCATTTGGATTCATTTATCCTTGGTTTGTATAACATCTCCTATTTTTCTTTTTCCAACAGTAAAAACCATGTATTTCCTTTCCTTATTACCTGGATTTTGGATTTTTCTTTGGATACAGAAAAAAGAAATTTTTAAAAAGACGATTTTAGACTGGGCAATATTAGTCCTTTTAATCCAAGTTTTATTTT
>CP070825.1:440517-443061 GCA_020344415.1 Candidatus Aminicenantota bacterium | reverse complement strand
TCTAAGACAGTGATTTTCAGTTGCAAAGTTCCTCCTTTAACTGAATACAGATATCTATTTTATTCTATCGTTGCTCTCACCTCCTTCATGATGCGTTTCTCTATTGAGAAAATAAATGTCTTCAAATTAAAGCATCAAGATCGAGTTTCACTTTAATTTTGTCGTATTGAATCCATTCCTTTTGAAAAAAATCCAATAAAAGACATCCATGAAGCCTAGAATATTTTTTTATTTGCAAAAAGGGTAATTGTTTAACGACCTGATAACAAAAACTATAAAGATAGAGATCTAATAAGGTTGAGACACAGCCCCTTTTGTGTAACTCAAAAATATGTATAATATTTTTTCCAAGGAAAAATAACGTGAGAAAATTATTAATATTTATTGTTATATCTATTTTAATGATATCCTTCTCAACCTGCATAACAAAAATAGACAGCACATTTTCTCAGAGACCTCCCGGTCCTCTGAAAGTTTCCGAGGTTCCTCAGTTCATAACTTTTGGCTTTGATGATAACGGTTTTTCAGGACTTAAAAATTCTGGCGGAACAGGTGGAGTCAAGTTTATAATTGATCTTTTTGCCTCTAGGAATAATCCACCCGGGACAGGAAACAAAAGAACTTATGATGGAGCGCAGACTCACTTCTCCATGTACTGTGTCACAGGATATATTGATAACAACGGAATTGAGGATCCCGTATTTGTAAAAAGAGCGTGGAGGGAAGCTCTTCTCAATGGAAATGAAATCGGGGTCCATACTCACCAGCATAAACACGGAATTCAATTGAGTGTTCAGGAGTGGGAATCGGAAATTCAGACCTGTATTGACTGGCTGATAAAACCCTTTGACTCTCAAGAATCAGTAGGTGAACCTGATAACACAAAGGGGATTGGAATGAATCCATCCGAGATATACGGATTTAGGGCACCATATTTGGAATATAACGATAATGCCTTCAAAGCCGTTTTTAGTAAGGGTTTTTTATATGACTCCAGTATAGAGGAAGGATTCCAGGAAGATCAGGATGGAACAAATTTTCTCTGGCCCTATAAGCTGGATATGGGCAGCCCAGGAGATAAAATTTCAGCTGAAGAGCAGCAAAGAAAAACCGTATCCGCTTATCCGGGATTATGGGAAATCCCGGGATATGCGGTCATCGTTCCTCCAGATAGTCTGTGTGTCAAATACGGAGTCAAGCCTGGTCTAAGAAGAAAAATGAAGAAGGTCCAGGATTATTTTGATGTAGAAAAAGGAAAAATTACTGGATTTGACTGGAATTTATGGATTGTGTTCGGAATGACAAAAGCTGAATTCTTGGCAACCCTGAAATACACACTTGATTTGAGGCTCAGGGGAAACAGATGTCCGATGGTTTTCGGAACACACAGTGACATCTATTCTTCAAGATTTCAGGTTCTCCCCAATGCCACTGTTGAGGAGAGACAGGAGGCGCTCATCGAATTTATTGATTACGCTCTGAGCAAACCTTGGGTCAGAATTGTGAGTGCTAAAGAGTTACTCGGCTGGCTAAGGGATCCATCCCCTTTGTAGGCAGGTATATTAGTATTAAGCTGAAATCCCGTCTTAGGTTATCCAGCAGGAGCTTGACTTGCATTTCGTTACCATTGACCAGGCCATTTTACATGTGATATGTTTTTTCGCAACCGCTGCGCTGGCTACAAAAGCGCTCATGAGTGAGGCTGCTGTCCCGAAGATCTTCAGTGAAGGTCCAGGGTAAAGGGATAAAGCAGCCAGATCAAAGAAGGCGAAGGAGAATATTATGATGAAATCCAAGCAACTCAATACAAAATCATCGGGATTTGTCCTTTTCGTCCTGTGTGTCTCCTTTATCCTCTGCAGTCCTTTGAGCGGTCAGCAGAGGAAAGAATACGAAAAGGTGCTCTCCAGGGACTGGTATATCCGCTCAGCTCTTGAGGTGAAAGAAGAGGGGAAACAGGTCTCCAGCCCCGATTATGACCTGAAGGGCTGGTATGCAGCAGAGGTCCCGACCACAGTCCTGGCTACCCTGGTTAAAAATGGAGTTTATAAGGACCCTTACTTCGGTAAGAATCTAGAAGACATTCCAACCGAACCGTTTAAACAGCCCTGGTGGTACCGTAAAGAATTCGAGGCTAATATCGAAAAATCTTCCGAACATGCCCGCCTGATCTTTTACGGAATCAACTACAGCGCTGACGTCTGGCTCAACGGGCATAAAATTATCTCTTCGGGTTCCCTTGTCGGAGCCTTCCGTATCTTTGAGATAGATATCACAGATTTGGTCGAAAACGGAAAAAATGTGCTCGCCGTCATGGTCTTTCCACCCCGGCCGGGCGATTTTACGGTCGGGTTTGTGGACTGGAATCCCAGACCTCCTGATGAGAACATGGGAATCTGGCGAGAGGTTAAACTGCGGGTGAATGGCCCTGTCTCCATAAACCGGCCTTTTGTCCAGAGTCAGGTCAATCTCGAAACTCTTAAAGAAGCCGCGTTAACTTGTACAGCGGAACTGGTCAACCACAGTACCCAGCAGGTTCAAGGT
>CP070825.1:437742-440417 GCA_020344415.1 Candidatus Aminicenantota bacterium | reverse complement strand
TTTTGTTGGATTTTTTAATATTTTATTTAGTAAAGCACAAATTTTTAATGAATTAAGATTTTCTTCTTCCAGCAGTTTTTGCTTGATCTTGGATAGGGTAAAACCTTGATCAACGATATCCTCTATTAATAAGATATCTTTTCCTTCGAGATTCTGAGGTTTTAGCTCTATATTGACTTTTCTTGTTTTTTCTTCTGAGTGCTTGATTTCTTTGCCATAGGTCACAGCTTTGATAAAACCATACCTTATCTCTGGTCCCTGTAATCCACAAATTTTATATATTTCTCTTCCCAGATCCGAGGCAAAAACAAACGCACCCTTTAAGATAATAACGAGGATTAATTCTTCTGAATTTTGGTAGTCCTTACAGATTTCTTGAGCTAAGGCTTTTATCCTTTTTTTTAAATGTGTTTCTGGAATTAAGATTCTGTCTATCCTATTTTTTTTGTAGGAGAAAATCCCAGACAAGGCTTTAGTATCTTTTTCTTTTTCAGCAATACCTTCTTCTGGAACTTTTATAACATTCTCATAATCTATTTCTTGCTTCATGTTTTAGCTACTCTTTGCTTTCTATTTTCCAGCAAAAAACTTATAGCATAGGCAAATTTTGAAGTCAAAAGCTTAGGAAGCTAGGGCACAGAGTAACAGATTTATAAATTTACAGATTGGCGAACTAAATAACTTTCTAGTCTGGCTGAACCTGCCAGCCTATCCCATCGAGCTCATATTATTAAAACAACCTTGGGAAAAAGATTAAAAAGAGAATAAGCCCAACAACATACACGATCAATAATCCATAGCTTATTTTCCAGCCTCTTTTTTCGGGGCCAATTTTTATTTCGAAGGAGCTCTTGAAAGCTGGTTGGAAGAGTAAACTCCCCATAAAAATGACTGCAGTCGCCAGCGCAAATCCAATCGCATTCCACCACAACCAGGAGACAGAAGGCACAAAAAGCCAGAGGCAGAGGTTTACACTAACTCCACTCACAAGCCCTACAATAGCAGGAAGAGGCTTAGCCTTTGAAGAGATAATACCCGCCAGAAATACGGCAAAAACAGGGCCGTAAAAAGCAGACCCGATTTTGTTTATTGATTCGATTATAGTAGGAGAGATATCTCCGACAAAAAAAGCAAATCCGATGCAGAAAATCCCCCAAAAAAGAGTAAACATTTTGGATAATCTCATTTCTTGCTCAGGCTCGACTTTTCTTTTGCTTATCTTTTTATAGATATCTTCCACAGTGGCAGCAGAGAGAGAGTTTATGGAGGAGTCAAGAGAAGACATGGCTGCAGCCATGATGGCGATAAAAATTAATCCTACGACTCCTGGGGGCATTTTTGCCAGGATAAAAGAAGGGAGAAGGTAATCAGGTCTTCCCTGAGGAAGATTCCCCAGGAATTCAGGATGTTGGATGACATATGCTCCTAAGATGAGTCCTACAGAACAATAGGCCAGGACGATGGGGAAGCGGAAAAATCCGTTGAAAAGAAGGCTCAATTTGCATTCTTTGAGGTTTCTGGCAGAGAGTTCCCTCTGAACCTGGCTCTGATCGCAGCCATAGTAAGAAGCATAAAGAAAAAAGCCTCCAAGAAATAACGCCAAGAATCCAAAATCTTGGCTATCGCCCAGTCCGTGAGCAGAAAAATCCACCGCAACAAGTCGTGCAGGATCTATTAGCTCTGAAATTGAACTCCACCCTCCGATTAGATGAAGGCCGACCAAGCCGATTATGATTATTCCCAAAAGGATAACTATCATTTGGATTGTGTCTGAGACAATATCCACGTGAATTCCTCCGAAAAGCTCATAAACAACAGCCACTGCGCCGATAAGGAGAATAGTTATCCATAGAGGAATTTGGAGGGTTACAGAGAGAACAATAGCCGCGGCGTAGACAGTAACGCCTGTGGCTAAGCCCCTGCTTACCTGAAAGACAAGGCTCATCACAATCCTTGTTTTCTCATCATAGCGCCTTTCTAAAAACTCATAGACGCTTATGATACGAAGCGAATGAAATACAGGGAAAAGAAAAGCCATGAGGACAATCATGGCCAGAGGGAGAGCAAGCTCATATCCAAGCCATATCATGCCGCCGCCCTCCCGGAGAGCAACGAAAGCCGGAGCAGAGATAAAAGAAATGGCTCCCAGTTGAGTGGCCATAGTGGAGAATCCTATGGGCAACCAGGGTAGCTTTCTTCCGGCCAGGTAATAATCTTCTGATGTTTTCTGCTTGAGCCCCAACCACCATCCCAGGACTATGAGGCCACCCGCATAGAAGATAATAATGACCCAATCGAGGAAAACCATATAAATTCTTATTTATTTTGGGTGTTATCCAAATTGGTTCTGTTTTTTCTGCTATTTATTTGAAGATGACCTGAATGACTAAATTGGCTAAACAATTAAAACTTTTTTAAGGATACTTTTATTCTCTTTTATTCCAGTTAGTGACCAGATAGGGCTTTAGTTTTTCAAACTCAAGGCAGAGTTCTTCAATTTCTTTTTCAGCTTCCAGATTACTCATTTTTTTTGTTTTTTGAACGAAGGAAGCAATAAAACCAAAATAAAGCGGAATTATGGATTCAAGAAAAGAAGGCAGACTCATTTCCATGAAGGTGTACTTGAACCTGTGGTAGAAAAGGATGTAATCGTAGATTATTTTTACCCAGAGTCG
>CP070825.1:434983-437642 GCA_020344415.1 Candidatus Aminicenantota bacterium | reverse complement strand
AGTTTTGTTAGCCATTCCATGGTCTTGCCTCCATTTTTTCTGACATTCTAAATAAATAAACGTTTAGAAGTAGAAAAAGGTTTACGGAGTGTCAGGGAAAATTGCATTCTTTTTTATTGACTGAAGGAATCCAGTAAAATGGAGGTCTGAAAAAAGAGAAAAATGAGCGTTTGAGCACTTAACTCAAGAATCCAAGACTTTTTGTTTTATTCAACCTGGCTTAATTTCTGAATTTGAAACATGTTTTTATTGTTTCTTAGTGCATGAAAGAACTCCGAAAAAGTTCTAAGATTGGGTATGTTAGGGCTGTCACTTCTTATTTCATTGTTTTCCCCTGTTTTTTTCACCGATTTAAACATGTTCCATATTCTCACCATTTGGCAAAAGTAGGCAATTCTAAAGGCTCGTTGACCCTGCCGTTTTTCGTGTGATATATTCACCTCCGGATATCAGTGGATTGAAATTTTGTAATATTGAGAGGAATAAATGGCAAGACAAAAAAGAAAATTCCTATCAAGTCTTAAGTTTGGTTTCGTTCTAGCTGCGACCGCGCTGGTTTGCTGGTCAGTATGTTGCGATATCGCACGTGATCGGGACACGATAAAATTGGTCGTTGCCGGCCAGGCCCTTATCAAGATCGATCCCAGGCAGTCGTGGGACAAGCCATTTGGTTCAATACGTCCGATTATTCAAGCGGCCGACGTCGGATTCACAAACTTTGAGATGGCGGTAAACGGTCAGGATAATCAATGCAATGTTCCTCAGGATTACGTGCTGGTTCTCGGAGAGCCACGGATCAGCAAGCAGGATCGCCCAGGCAACACGAGCAACCCGCACGCTGTTCAAGCTTCTGTGATGGAATTTTTGTCCTATATGGGTTTCAACTTGATGTCACTTGCGAATAATCATATATGGGACCTTGGCGAGTGTGGGGTGGAGGCCACTCGAGCAGCGGCGGAATTTTACGGCGTTACTTGCGCAGGCGTGGGACAAAATGTGGAAGAAGCCGTCGCACCGGCATATCTTAAAGTCCGCGGGGCCACGATTGCGCTAGTTGCCGCCACAACCAGCCATGACGAGAGAGATCTGCTTATGGGTACAGTGAACGGAGTTTGGACAGGGCACCAGGACGATTGGGACCGGAATATAGCCGCTGTCGAGGAAGCGTCGCGAAATGCCGATGTCGTCATCTTTTATCAGCACTTTCAGATCGACGTTGATGAGTTTGCCGATCTAGGAGACAGAGAGTCAACCGAGGAAGGGCACATTAGAGTCGATGATGTGAAAAAGTGGCAGGAAGACTTCGCCAAAGCTGTCATAGACGCTGGAGCATCCTTATACATCGGACACGGCCACAGAGGATTCGACGGTATCGAGATATACAAGGGTCGCCCCCTCCTGCGACAGCTCGGAGGATTCGCCTACCAGGGCCTAAATCCCAATATCGGTAACTATGATGACGCTTTTGCCTGGTGGGGCTTACTGGCGAACATGACCATCCGCGGCGGATCTATTCAATCCATTCAGATGATCCCTTTGGATATCGACGAAGGCGGTGAGTATGTTGACGCCTACAGTACTGTAGAGTTTCTAACCAGGCGTGGATTTGCAGAGGTTGCTACAAGAACGCTTGCCACAAAAATCCTGGAAAGGTTTCGGACGCTGTCAGAGAAATACGGAGCAGATGTCAAGATCAAGGGGGAACGTGCGTTCATCGACCTCAGCAATACTGATTGATTCCTTTTCTTTCCTCAATGGTTTCCTTCTTCCAATCTTTGTTATATTCCAAAATTGATTCTAAACTTCAAACTGCATTCCTTGACAAGGAGAAAAACCAGTGATATGAGTTGGTGAGATTTAGGTTCGAAGATTTGGGAAAAAAGGAGATTTCATATGAAGAAATTCTTACAAGAATCAAAGTTACTCTGGATTTTCCTTTTTATAGCTTTTCTAGTATCCGTTGTGTCCCCAGATGAGAAAACAGATAAGGTGGATAAGCTCTTCTCTAAATGGGATTCAACTATCTCCCCAGGAGCAGCCTTGGCAATAATCAAAGACGGGAGAATAGTCTACAAGCGCGGTTACGGAATGGCCAACCTGGAACACAATATCCCAATTACCCCGACTTCTGTTTTCCGGATTGGATCAACCTCCAAGCAGTTCACTGCCTCGTGCGTCGCCATTCTTGCCCTTCAGGGAAAAATCTCTCTAGATGATGATATACGCAAACACATCCCGGAACTGCCAAAGTACGAAAAGCCCATAACTATAAGACATCTTCTCCACCATACGAGCGGTATGCGCGATTACCTCACTCTTTCTGCGATTGCAGCCTTGCCGGATGATCATTTCTATACTCCAAAAGACAGCGTAGAACTCCTGAGCCGGCAAAGAGGGCTTAATTTTCCCCCAGGCGAAGAGCATCTCTATTCCAACTCCGGCTATTTATTGCTGGGTGTCATAGTCCAGAGAGTAAGCGGGAAATCGCTCAATGATTTTGCCCAGACACATATCTTCAAGCCTTTAGGCATGGAGAATACTCATTTTCACGACGACCACACCATGGTTGTCGAAAATCGTGCTGATGGCTATTCGCCCCTAAAAAAAGGATTTCGGATAGATATGACCACTCTTGACCATGTGGGCGACGGTGGTGTCT
>CP070825.1:402524-434883 GCA_020344415.1 Candidatus Aminicenantota bacterium | reverse complement strand
TAACAATTCTTGCACGAATGGTCACTATAGATTCTAACGCGTCTTTTTGATTTTCAGAGCTAACAACCACTACTATTTCATTGACTATTTCGCTTATTCTTTCCAACACATGTAGAATTAGAGGTCTACCTGATAATGAGACCAATCCTTTGTATCGGCCGAACCGTTCTGAAAGACCGCCGGCTAGAATTATCGCCGCTCTTTCCGATGTAGGCTCCTCAAATCGTCTCATAACTTACTTCGCCGTTTGAGGTTTCAGGAATTGTCCAGAACGATTCGCTCTGGTCTTGTGTAAACATTCATCCGTTTACCTCTTACAAAGCCAATCAATGTTATTCCAGTCCTTCGAGCAGCCTCTATCCCAGAATCTATGGCCGAACTCAATGAGGCAACTATTGGAATATGCATCCTAGCTGCTTTCAAAACCAAGTCTCCAGTGAGTCTTCCGCTAGAGCTTAAGAAATCGACTTTAGTTCTATTTTTAGCTTTCGATCTAAAATCTTAATTTACTCAGTTTCATGGGTGTTCCCTCTTTCTTGGTGAACGGACGCAGCCGGAAACTGTAGGAATATTCCTTAGCCGATAATCTATATTCTGGATGCGCTCGTGCTCGCTCACCCCAACTCGTGTCTCCCCCCACACCCATTTGTTTGTAGTCAAGATTCAACGATATTAGATTCCGTTTTTTTAAATGGTACGTATGTCTCTGTTTCTTTTCATTTCCTGGATCAAAATCATCAATTATGAAGTGATGAGCGCTGATGCTCAGTAAAGGCATTCCCACAGCGAGCAGGCCTGTGCCTTTATCATTTGTCATTGCGACCCACCGGATATCTGTTCTATTCCCGTTCTCTTGAGGTCTGATATAAGGATGATATAAATCTATTACTTTGCCGCTGTATATTGCGACTGAAGCTCCTGTCTTCCTATCCCAATAATTTTCATGGGGACCACGCCCATACCACGAAATATTATCCAGTTCTGCTGGAAGGGTCATGTTCATGCCAAATCGTGGCATCTCTGGCAGATCAACATTTCCCGGTTGAAATTTGTTCGTTATGATAATGTCTCCGCTGCCGTAAATGAGATAGGTTGTGAAGTATCTCGAATCTCCAGCGGGCAGATTCGAAACCACGTCAATTCGCACTTCCCGTGGGCTTATTTGCTTGGCAGTGACCCTATTGGTTGTCCTTTTTGCGCCAGCCATACGCCAAACGCCCAGTTTTCTGGGCATTCCCCAGCCAAAATCGTTGTCAGTGGGTGCGCGCCAGAAATTGGGCGCTGGCCCAGCCATAACGATCTCTGTGCCCTTGAATAATACTGACCTTATTTTCCCCTTTTTCTTATCGAAAACCACATTCAGATTGTCTCCTTTTAGTTGGAAGAGATCTTCTGTTTCCTCGAGCATGATTTTAGGCAGCCCGGATAAATCTGTTTTATTTAAGGGGATATGATAGGGCAGCTTAAATTGTTCCCATCCAACTTCATGACCTTTGGACATGAGTGCTGTTCCCAGTTTTTTTATGAAGCTCAGTTTGAGGAAATATTCAACTCCTGCTTTGGGATGAATCTTTGGTATAGGAAGATCAATCACTTTTGAAATGTGCGGTGGAATATCCAAGGAAGGGAGTTTTCCTTCAGCAATCTTTTCATCATCAGCTGTTACGTTCCATTTCATCTCTATTATTCCCAAGTTCAAAAAGTCATATTTGTTTAATATCTCGATTTTGCCTCTTTCTAAATCAATGGGTTTCACCTTTATTGGTTGATAGACTTTCTTCACTTCCCAGATGTGAGGATGCGGTTTCCTGTCCGGGAAGACTAGGCCGTTGATGCAAAAATTCTTATCACTGGGCGTGCCCGGCGGTCCAAAATCACCTCCATAGGCCCAAAAATCCTTACCGTCTTCATTTTTTTTGAGCAAGCCTTGATCCACCCAATCCCAGATGAAACCACCCTGGAGCTCTTTGTGTTCTTCAAAGAAGTTCCAATATTTCTGAAGATTGCCTCCACTGTTTCCCATAGCATGAGCATACTCACACATGATGAGCGGGCGGTTGTTTAATCCTTTTCTTAGAAATTCTTTTAAATGCTGTATTTGACAATACATAGGACAGACTATGTCTGTATGAGGACGTGTGCCAGCCCGTTCATATTGTACTGGTCTTGATGGGTCACGCTCTTTAATCCAGTTATATGTGGCTTCAAAGTTTACACCATCACCCGCCTCATTTCCAAGAGACCATATGATAATCGATGGATGGTTTTTATCCCTTTCGACCATGCGGATTGTCCGGTCCAAGTGGGCAGTTTTCCATTCTGGATTATTACCGAGAGTTTTGCCAGGATCATATCCTATGCCGTGAGACTCAATGTTTGCTTCATCAATGAGATAGAGTCCGTGCTCATCACACAGTTCATACCATCTCGGAGTGTTCGGATAATGGCTTGTCCGAACGGCATTGATATTGAACTGTTTCATTAGGCGAATATCTCTGAGCATGGATGCTTCTTCAACATAACGGCCTTTCACAGGATCGTGCTCGTGTCGATTGACTCCTTTTATAGAGACAGGAACTCCATTGACTAATAATTGGCCTCCTTTTATCTCAACCTTTCTAAATCCGACCTTGCAGCTGACTACCTCTATTGTCCTCTCGTTATTATCTAAAAGAGAAAGAATCAGAGAATAGATATTCGGAGTTTCTGCAGCCCATTTTTCAGGTTTTTTCACAACTATGTTGAACGAGATTTCTCTTTCACCGAGGCCAGAAAAATCTAATTTTTTAATTTCAGGTGATTCGAATATCGGCTCATTATCAGAATCAAATAGCTCCATCTGGATATGATGATCATTTATTGTTCTTGTTAGGTGATTCTTTACTTGGATTTCAACTTTCAATAGCCCATCTGCATACGTGTCGTCCAATTCTCCGAGTACAAAGAAATCTCTGATCATTACATTTGGAGTTGAAAAGAGAAAAACATCGCGCTCCACACCGCTCATTTTCCAGTAATCTTGATCTTCAAGATAAGCGCCGTCACTGAAGCGGTATACTTCCATAGCCAGCATGTTTTCTCCTTTGCGCAAATATTCTGTAATGTTAAATTCTGCAGGAGTCTTGCTGCCCTGGCTATAGCCTACTTTTCTCCCGTTTACCCATACATACATAGCTGACTTTACTCCGCCGAAATGCAGAAATACCTGACGTCCATTCCAGCTATCAGGAATGGTGAAATTCCTTCGGTACGAACCGACTGGATTATAGTCATGAGGAATGTGTGGAGGATCAGGCGGAAAGGGATAATCAGTATTGGTATAAACGGGCACGCCAAATCCCTGCAATTCCCAGTTGCCCGGGACCTTAATAGTGTTCCATTGGCTGACATCGTATTTATCATTGTAGAAATGTTTGGGCCGGTCTGAAGGTCTTCTTACCCAATTGAATTTCCAGGTTCCATTCAAGGATTTATAAAACGGCGAAAGAACAGGATTATTCTTTAAAGCTGTTTCTTCATCAGCAAAGGGAACGTATGTGCAGTGGCCGGGCTCCTTGTTCTGGCCAATCACAGCAGGATTTTCCCAATCATAGCTCTCTTTTCCCTGGACTCTTAAATCAATAATCTCTCTTGGGATATCTTTTGCAGGCATGAAAATATTCAGCAGGATATAAGTTGAAATTATGATGGGGCTGATTGTCTTCATGGCTCTCAAAACCTCCTTTACAGACCTTGTTTGTTGTTTGTGTATTTTGTGATGAGCAGGCTGCGGAGTTCCTTATACATTTTAACGACTTTTTCCATATTCGACATTGTGTAATCAGTCAAGAATTTCTTTGCCTGTTTTGGATCCTTCTTAAATATTTCAAGCGCCTTTTGGTCGATGGCAGGGATATTTGCAAAAAAGCTTGTTTCAAGCGGATCACGGACCGTCTGTAGATCTTTGATAGCATCCTGCCACTTCAAGTAGAGAAGGTTATCCACAAAATCTATTGCCCATCGGGCAGAGTCTTCGCTGAAATTGTCAGGATCGTATTTCTTATAAAAAGGAGAGATCTCTTGGACTCCTGCGTATATGGGGACATAAGTGCTGACATGTTGATTGTCAAGGTAAAACCAGTAAATCCCGCCTATCGGGGCGGGCAGCCAACCTCTTAATTGGGCAACCATGCCATACCCTCCACGGGAGACCATTCGGCGCCAGGTTATATCGAGTAGTTCTCTCATGTCTTTGGTGGGGAATGGAGTGGTTAGGGGACTTTTAACCATGCTCCCCTTCCCATCAGGAACCAGCCAGTCGACGTCTGCAGTCATATCGTATATTGTTCCCTCAAAAACAGAACGCTGGAAGGCAATCACATCTTGGACAGACAGCTTCTTTTCAGGTTTGACAGAGAAGGGGTAATAGGATATTGACTCCAGATACTGATGATACGCATTGTATCCACTATGAGGCGATGTGAGTTTTTTTCTGGGCCATTCCTTGAAATTCGGGGCAAATGTGGAATAGAAAAGCCAAAATCTGTTTACTGCCCATTCTCTCGGTATGGGAGAATACGCTTCCTGCCAGTTGAATGGTTTGCCGCTATTCGGGTCATACCAGCCGTGATCAATCGCTACTTGCATGTAATTGTTCGATGCCATGAAATAATCCGGATTGTTGAGGTCGATTTCCTTGATTATGCTCCAGTTGGGAACAACGGTGATATGGTCATCCGGGACTCTCTGTGCTGCCCATATAGCACCAGGTTTTCCACTCTCTGGAGTCCAATCTATTCCAACACTGAAGACCTCCAAAACCCAGGCTTCTTTAGTATCGGCTATACAGAGAGCTTCGGATTCAGGACCACAGGAGGGTAAAAAGCCGTATTTCTCAACGAGTGAAGTGATTAGTTTAATCGCTTCTCTTGCTGTTTTGCACCTTTGAAGAGCGAATAGCTGAGCTTGCTCGATGCTCATTATTTGCTTGCCAGTACTGATGTCCACCTTCAGCTCATCTCTTTGACTGAGGGTGCTTTCCCCAATGGCCAGCTGATGTTCGTTCATCTGTGGATATCCAGTATGGAAATAGGCATAAGTTTTTTCCACCTGAGGGATATAACCGATGATTTCACCGTACTTATGAAGAGGTTTTTTCACGTCTTGAAGTCCATAATACACGGGTGCTTTAGCGCCTTTCTTAAAGGTCTGTGCTGGAACCACATGAACCCGACATTCAGGACAACAGCCTGTATGGGAAGTAATGACTGAACCATCCACTGACGCATCCTTCCCAACAATTATATCTGTACAAAAGTTTGTCAAGGGGACGTCTTCATCAGAGCCAAAAACACTGAAAAACATAAAGAAAATAATGAAGATACCAGCGATTAAGATTATTCTCTCGATTTTCATGGCTTTTTCCTCCTTCTATATTTATTTTTTTTGGATAATGCAGATATTGTCAATCTCTTTTCGAAAAGAAAGTGCGAATAAACATTTTTCAAGAACCGAAACAGTTGAGCGTAAGGTTTCCTAATGGGTTATTTTATAAACCACAGATTCTCGATACCCTGTTGTGACCTTAAAATAATCGCTCAACAGTTGATCTGTTTCCTCATCCCATGTATCCACCAATAAAGGCCGGCCGTGCAACGAATTAATTTTTTGTTGAGTAGCAATGATGATAATGTTTTCTTTGTCAAGCTGTTCGATGACTTTTGGACTCAATTGTTGATTTCCCCTTCCCAGCAGATAACCTTGGCCGCCGATTGGTGTAATGATTAATTTTGCTTTTTTCCCTCTAATCTTTGATAGAAGTTCTGTTTCGTTCAAGTCCCTGCCAACGAGTTTTTTCCTGTGAACAAGGTCAACTCCCAGCAGGGAATTTTCTAGATTAAGCTTTTCCATGATAGCCCTTGTTGTCGTTCCGGGTCCGATAATATAAAAAAATTCATCGGACATATTTTCAGTAATTTCATGAGCGATCGCTTCTTGAGAATGCCTCTCATCAGAAGAGCTTGAGGCTTTCAATCTCTGAATGTGTCTTCTCCTAAATGGAATCCTTAGATACCCATACAACTTTGCCGAAAGTATTCCATTTCTATAATCGTCTTCATCGATATCCATCACTTCTACTTCCAAAATATTTTTTGCCTTATTCTGCAAATATAGCGCTGCCAACTCCCCTGCTCTCTCCGGATTACAGGCATATACAGCCGAATGAATCTTGACTCCAGTGGGTATTCCCAGAACCACTATCGAGTCACCTACAGCATTGTAAATATCCCTGGCTGTCCCGTCTCCTCCAGCAAAAAGGAGCAAATCAACTTTCTGGTTCAGCATGTCTTTTGCCGCTTTTCTGGTATCTGCGGCAGTCGTAACATGAGATTTCAGGGAACCAATGACCTTTGGAGAAAAACCACATTCAATAGCCGCGCTCTCTCCCATTATCTCTGGATAGGTGATTAATTCTATCTTTTCCTTAAGAGAGTCGATTTTCTTGAGGGCTTCTTTGGTTCGAATATGAGATTGCGGCTTTGCACCTAGCTTTATAGCTTTTTTCAGGATGCTGGGACCATCTGTTCCTTTGAGGCCCACACGGCCTCCCATTCCTGCTATTGGATTCACAATCAAAGCTAATTTTTTCAATTTTTTTCTACTTAAAATGTTACTGCCTTCTAGCAATTGTAATTTTTACCTTAAAAAGTGACTCTTGTACAGGTAGGCTTTTATTTGGGCGAGAAGCAATTTCCATCTGTTTCAGTCTTTCTTCTCGGACGGAAGGTAGCGGTGCCAGGTCAATGTTAACATGCCTCCAGCAAACAGTGCAGCCCCTATTGATATCAAGGCACTTGTATGCCAATGTCCGACAAGGTACATTGGGAAAAGATAGCAGCCGGTTATGGCAACAATTCCTAAGCCCGTGTTAAGAAGAGCCCGCCATGCACTCTCAGAGGGATTGGCTAGTTCTTCGGAAGAAAGCCGGGAACTGGTACAGATGGGCCGCCAAAAACCAAAGGGCCTAACTCTTTTATAGAAAGAAATTAGAACAGCTTTATCCACTGGAGGGGTTGCCAATGAGAAAAGAACACTGGCGAGTAGCGATGCAACGACAATCGGAGGAAACACCACAAACATGGGTAGCTCAGGCATGAATAGGGCAATGATCGATCCAAGGATACCGGCTATGGTTCCAGCAGCATAACCCCATCCATTGATCCGCCACCAGTACCAGCGCAGAACATTGGGTATGACCACACCTGCCCCGAGCGCCATCATCATCCAGCTCCAGATTTGCGCGATGGATTCAGCTTGATAGCCGATAAGGATGCCACCTAAGACGATCCCGATGGTCGCAAAATAACTGGCTCTAATAAGCGTTCTCTGACTTGCATTCGGCCTGAAATAGGGCTGCCAAAGATCGCGAACGATATAAGACGCACCGCTGTTCACAGTCGAGCTGAATGTGGACATGAAAGCGGCCAGAAGTCCAGCTATGACAAGTCCTCGCACTCCAGCGGGAAGAAATTGTTGAAGGACAAGCGGCATAACCTGCTCAGGGTCAGTGACTTTGGCTATCCCTGCAAGGGCAAGAAGCACTATCCCCATGGCCATCCCCCAGCGAACAATAAGAAAAACACTCCAGGCAGCTCCGATTTTTGCAGCATCACGTGCGTTCCTGGCTGCAAGAAAGCGCTGGAAGTCATACATTTGCGCTGGTCCTCCTGCGTTCAGCAGAATCCCCTTCAAAACCCATACGATTACCAATGCTCCGAGGAATTCATAAGCGGAATTTTCAGTTCCAGCGAATTCTGCCAAACGCCACTTTGGTGCCAGTGAAGTCCATCCGCTTGAAAGGGAATTTTTAAGTATATCAGGAGTTAAATGAGTGTATGCAACAACTGCAATAATGATACTAGCTAGAGTTAAAATAACGGTTTGAATGACATCGGTAACGACTACGCTGTAAAGTCCACCGAGAAGGACATAGAGTGTAGTGATCCCGATAATTATAATAGCGCATGTTGTTGGCTTGAGAGAAATATAGATCGAGGTAAACTTCCCGATTCCTTGAAACGCATACCCTATGAAGCTTGCCTGGGTGATCACGGCCATGAGCGCATACGCCGTGCGTGCAACATTGCCTCCCTGCCCCTCGCCAAACCGTGTAACCATCCATTCAGCGCCAGTCATCACGTTCGAACGTCTTACCCATTTACCCATAAAAGCGAGGAAGAAGGCGCCCATCATCCAGCCCCACATCCAGTGAATCCACATGGATTTCATCCCCATCAGAAAGAGCATGGATACGATCCACATCGTGCCTGTGATGTCAAAGTTGGAGACAGACCCAGACATGGCCAGAGCCAGCCAGTGCATCCTTTTTCCGCCGAGGAAATAGGACTCCAGGTTTCTAGAGGCTCTCTTCTGATACCAGAATCCCAGTCCTATTACAGAAGCAAAATAGAGCACAATCACCGAATAATCGAGAGTTATCACAAATCCTTCCTTTGTTATGCTATTCTGTGTTGCTTACTGCTTCGAACAAAGCTACGATGTTTTCCGGCGGTACATCCGGGAGGATGTTATGGACCTGCTGGAAGACAAATCCTCCTCCCGGGCTCAGGACGCTTACCTGGTTCTTCACATGTTGCCTGACTTCTTCAGGGGAGCCGTGGTTTAAGATGTTCTGTGTATCACAACCCCCTCCCCAAAAGACCAATTTGTCTCCGAAGTTTGCTTTTAGTTCTTTTGCGTCCATGCCGCGGCTGGAGATCTGGACAGGATTGATGGCATCCAGCCCAGCATCGATGAGATCAGGAATGAGCTCTCTGATGCTACCGCAGCAGTGCAGCATTATCTTCACATCAGCTAATTCTTTTGCACGTTTCCACATCAGCATATGGCGAGGCTTGAAAAATTCGCGATACATAGTTGGTGAGATCTGCGGACCCGATTGCATGCCCAAATCGTCGCCGAAAAGAATCACATCAATATAATTACCCACTGCCCCTAAAAAACGGTCAAGGTCGGCAAGATGCATTTCTGTAATCTTATCCAAAAATTTGTGGGCATGTCGCGGGTTTTCAGCGAGAAGCATGAGAAACCTATCGTTTCGGTAGAGGAACTGTCCCAACTCAAGAAGATTCCCGCCGAAGAGGCCAATCACTATCCTGTCTGAGCTGGCTCGAAGCGTTCTGGCTCCTGCTGCTAATATCTTATCACCATCTGGCACTTCAGTCAGCGGTCCTGGAGGAGAAGCCATTGAACACCACATGGACTCTTCCATAACTTCATGGATGGCATCGAGATCATCATTCTCAAAGAATGGGTAATACGCTTGCTCAAAATAAAAGCCACTCTCAGGCATGACAGCAATCACACGCCCGCTTTTGGAGCGCAGCACCCATTGGTTGGCTTCCTTTTCTGGAAGCGTCCAGATAGGCACTCTGCAGGGAGTGCCGTCAGGAAGAACCCAGTCTGCCCAATCAGCCTCATCCAGCGCAAAGGCGCGTCCTAATTCTATCGTGTCTATTCTGAAAAGGTCCAGTACGTCCTCATCAACAATTGCCAACTGCTGGACGATGTCGTATATCCGAACTGGCTTTGAAGGAAAGCCCAGATGCTTCCTCAATTTGTTATAGGCAATGCCAGAGATGCCCGAAGAGCGATGCCCGGATAAATCGATGGGCACACGGTCGGATTCCCTATGGTTTAACGCAGCAAGTACACGTTCACGGGAAGTCATTCTTTTTTTCAAATAAATATTAAGGATAGATTTCCATTTTTGCAATAATAATTTCATCCCAATATTCTCTAGATTTGGCATCCTCTTGCTATCTTAGCTCTGAGCTTATGAAAACCTTTTGTCGTTTTTTCCGTATTTACTAAGGAATAACAAATATGTTAGAGTATCTCGTTTAGGAGGTAAGCATGAAAAAGAGATCTATTCTTAACATTTCCCTATTCTTATTATTATCTATCATGGTCTTATCATCTCAATCATTCATTTTTGCCCAGGATACAAAGCCCTTCTTAGGAACTTGGAACGGAGCTATCTCTTTGATGGGGCAGGAAATAGAGATGACATTGAAATTCGCTTTAGATGAAAATAAAACGATTACTGGAACAATCGATGTCCCTATGCAAGGGGCAACAGATATTCCTCTTGGGAATATTAAAATTGAAGGAAAAAAAATATCATTTATGATTGATGCTCCAGGCGTCCCTGGAGAACCGACTTTCGCGGGCGAATTGGATGAAACCGGAAAGAAAATTGCTGGAACATTCACTCAGGGTGATGTAGAGGGAACTTTTAGCGTAGAAAAGGAATAAAAGTAAGACTGATAAAGCATTTCTTTTGTAATAACATTTAGAAAGCTTCTCAACATTCTTATTCGGCGCGATAGCGAATTTTGCCGCCGACAATCGTATGAATCGCTTTGGCTGTCAGAATCTCTCTGGGCTCGATCTCCAGGATTTTCTCTTAAAGCCTTCTCATAGGCATCCAGGCACAGCCTGACCCTGATTCAAAGAAAGAGTTGTATTCTGGATGGTTCGTGAGTATAATTTTGAATCCCTTGATGAGAGGCCATCAAATAAAATCACTTGGATCATTATTTCCAGCAAAAGCTTTGATTTCCATTGCAATCTTTTCTCATTTAAATCCTTTTAAAATTCAACTAAAGGAGGTTTAGGATGAAAAAAACTCAAGGTTTGAAACCATCTTTCTTCAGTAAGTCATTCCTGTTCATGGTTGTTACTGTGCTTCTCTTATCATTTCCTGTCAGCGAACTTCTGGCTGAAAATATTCCCATAAAAAAAGCTAATTACAAGCTGGCCGCGCGGTTTACTCCAGCCAAGATGAGGAAAATGGTTTTTTCCACTTTTGTCGATGCCCATTGGTTGAAACACAGCGACCGCTTCTGGTACACATACGAAACCAGCGAAGGCAAGACATTCTTCATAGCTGACCCGGCACGGAAAACAAAACGGCCGATATTCGATAATGTCAAAATGGCAGCCATGCTCACCAGGATCACAAGAGATCCCTATGACGCCAAGCATCTTCCCGTTGAAAAAATAAAATTTATCAAAGAAGACCGGGATATACAGTTTGAAGTGGAAATCTCCCAGGAAGAAGAAGTAAAAGAAGAAGAAAAGAAAGAGAAGGAAAAAGAGGAGAAGGAGAAAGAAAAAGAAGAGGAAGTAAAGGAGAAAAAGCCCAAGAAGAAGAAAAAAATCTTCTATTTTGAATACGACCTGACAACTGGAAAACTCACCCTGCTTGAAGACTACAAGAAACCCCCTGAAAGACCGAAATGGGCGAGTATTTCCCCTGATGGTGAAACCATCGTTTTTGCTCGCCACCACAATCTTTACTATATGGACAAAGCTAATTATGAAAAGGTTCTGAAAGATAAGAAGGCCAAAGATATTGAGGAACACCAATTAACAACAGATGGAGAGGAGCATTACAGCTATGCTGGAAGAGAAAGAGGTCAAACCAATGTAGATAAAGAAAAGAACAAAGATAAGCGCAAAGCAGTTCGGGTCATCTGGTCGAGAGATTCGAAAAAATTTGCTATGATTCGGACTGATTCTAGGAAAGTCAAGGACCTTTGGGTTATCAATTCTGTAGCCGAACCCCGCCCCACACTGGAGACATACAGATACCAAATGCCTGGTGAGTCAGAATCTCCGCTACCTGAAATCTTAGTATTCAATCTCGAAACGAAAGAAAAGGTCAAAGTCGAGTCTGACCGGTTTAAAGACCAGAATATTTCCATCCTAACCGCACGAAGACTGACCAAAAACCGAGACGATGAGAACCGTCCAAGCTTATGGTTATCTGAAACTCCGGATAAACTCTATTTTTCCCGCACAAGCCGAGACCTTCACCGTATCGATATTTGTGTGGCTGATGCTGCGACCGGAGAGACAAACGTTTTGATTGAAGAGCGGCTCAACACTTATGTTGAAACCAGACGGTTGGGACTCGTCAACAATGGTAAAGAACTCATCCACTGGTCAGAAAGAGATGGGTGGGCTCATTTCTACCTGTTTGATGGAGACGGCAAATTAACAAAGCAAATTACCTCAGGCCCCTTTCACTGCGATAATATTGTGGGTATTGATGAAAAGAGCCGCGTTCTGTATTTCACCGCGAACGGCCGAGAGAAGGGCGAAGATCCATACTACATTCACCTGTATCGGATCAATTTTAATGGAACGGGTCTTAAGCTGCTTAACAAGGGAGATTTCAACCATTCCGTTAGCATGAACGATTCCAATCGGTTCTTTGTCGACAATTTTTCCAGAGTTGACACGGCTCCTAAATCCGTGCTGCGCGATAACCTCGGAAATGTCATCTTGGAGTTGGAAACAACCGATCTTTCCTTACTCATGGCAGCGGGCTTCAAGTTTCCAGAGACTTTCAAGGTAAAAGCGGATGACGGCATCACTGACATTTACGGAGTTATGTACAAGCCGTTCGATTTCGACGAGACTAAACTCTATCCGATCATCGCCTATGTCTACCCTGGCCCTCAAACAGAAAGCGTGCCCAAATCATTCTCTATACGGAGAGGCAATGATGCACTGGCTCAGTTCGGTTTTATCGTTATTTGCGTGGGCAACCGCGGTGGGCATCCTGGCCGTTCTAAATGGTATCACAATTATGGATATGGAAACCTGCGAGACTATGGACTAGCTGATAAAAAAGCAGCCATCGAACAACTAGTTGCCAGACATCCTTTCATCAACCTCGATAAAGTGGGCATCTATGGACATTCCGGAGGTGGATTCATGTCCACAGCAGCCATGCTGGTTTATCCCGACTTTTTCAAGGTAGCTGTTTCGTCTGCAGGAAACCATGAGAACAATGTGTATAACCGATGGTGGAGTGAAAAACACCATGGAGTCAGAGAGGTTGTCGATAAGGATGGGAAAATCAAATTTGAGTACGATATCGAGAAAAATTCTGAGATCGCTAAAAACCTTAAAGGACGGCTGCTTCTTACTACTGGAGATATAGATAACAATGTCCACCCGGCCAATACATTGAGGTTGGTCAACGCACTCATCCGTGCTAATAAACGCTTTGATTTCTTCATATTCCCAGGGCAGCGTCATGGTTTTGGCGACATGAACAATTACTGGTTCTGGATAAGAGCTGACTATTTCTGCAAGCATCTCATCGGAGATTATTCACAGAGTGTGGATATGGTTGAACTCAACAGAGAGAAGGAGATGAGCGGAGATAAGAAAAGGAGAAGATAGCTAAAGCTACTCAGCCTAGATTATTCACGAGTAAAGGTTGCTGTAATTCCAGCAATTATCGGCATTTTTAATGAATGATTCAGGCGAGTTTTTTAAGGTAATAATACCACCTAAGCTCCGGACAAGAAAGATCAACCTATTATTTTTCTTCTACTTTGGACATCTAGATAGTTGCTGTTTTTGAAAGTATCAACCAGTATGGTATGTTTGAAGATTACGAGGATGTCCTAATCACAGTTGTAAATGTGAAGAAAGGCAAAGGGAAGCACTAAGAATGTAGAAATTGGTTGGATAGCAAGAAGATGCCGTATTTTGCGAATAAATCCGGAAGAGATTTGACAATTTTCCCTGTTGCTGCCCTGTGATGAGAAGATATTGCTAGCTCCTTGAGGATTTTGATCTTATGCTGTGCACAGAACACTCGGAAATCTTCAAGGGTTATGACCCGAATATTCGGAGTGTTATACCACTCATAAGGAAGTTCTTCAGTGACAGGAGCTTTTCCTGTGATTAATAATTGAAGCCTTATGGCAATGTGATTGAAGCAGGGAAAACTTACGATGCCTTTCTTTCCGATACGCAACATTTCTTTTATAACCTTGTCGGGATTGTAAACCTGCTGAAGTGTCTGACTGAGTATCACATAATCGAAAGTGTTGTCCGCATAATCCTGTGTTTCTTCATTGATGTCGCCCCGGAGAACAGGCATGCCTCTGGCTATAGCGTCAATGACCTTTTCTTCATCGATTTCTATACCGTATCCTTCAATGCTTTTTTCTTTCTGCAGAAATTCCAATAATTCTCCCCTGCCGCAGCCAAGATCAAGAATACGACTGTTTTCTTCAATAAAAGAAGCAATGATCTGTAAATCGAATCGCATGAGAATTCTCCATTCTATTGATTTTCAAGTGAACTTTGAGTCCCGTTATAGACTCTGTTGATAAACCCGGCAATCAGCTTTGTGAGCCGTTTATGAGCAAGGAGAAATGAATCATGTCCGAAATCGGTTTCAATCTCGCAAAAACTGACATCCAAGCCAGCTTTTTTCATGGCTTTGAGCATTTCCTTAGATTGAGAGGTAGGATAAAGCCAGTCAGAAGAGAAGGATACCACAAGAAATTTTGCTGAGGTCTGGGAAAAGGCTTTTACCAGCGAGCCGCTACCTTTCTGTTCTCCTAAATCAAAATAGTCGGAAGCCTTGGTGATGTACAGGTATGAATTGGCATCAAAACGATCCACGAATTTTTTACCCTGGTAATGGAGGTAGCCCTCGACCTCAAAGTCAATCGAAAAATCATACTTAAAAGCGTCATTCTCATGAAGCTTTCGTCCGAATTTCCTGTGCATAGAATCCTCGGAGAGATAGGTGATGTGGCCTATCATGCGTGCTAGGGCCAGACCTTTTTCTGGCCTGGCTTTACTATAGTGGTCACCGTTGTTCCAATTCGGATCGGCCATGATGGCTTGCCTCTGAGCTTCGCTCAGGCCAATTGATAAAGCGGAGCGTTTGCATGTGCTGGCTATTGGGATCACTGATTCCACCATTTCCGGATAACTAACTGCCCATTCTAGAGCTTGCATTCCTCCTATCGAGCCTCCGACAAGGCAAAGGAGCTTTTTGATTCCAAGATGGTCAACCAGTTTTTTCTGTGCTCTGACAATATCTGAGATAGTGAAGAGGGGAAAACTTAGGGCATATGGCTTCTCCGTCCGGGGATTTATTGAACTCGGACCTGTAGATCCGTAGCAGCTTCCGATGATATTGGAGCAAATCACATAATAATTATCTGTCTCGATGCCTTTGCCCGGCCCCACCATGTTATCCCACCAACCAGGACTCTCCATCTTCTTTGAATAATATCCAGCAGCGTGGGAACTGCCAGACAGGGCATGGAAGATCATTACTGCATTGCTCTTATTTGCGTTGAGCCGACCATAGGTTTCATATGCCAGAGTTATGGGACCTAGTTTCGCGCCGCTTTCCAAGGTCATTTCGTTGGGGGGGTGGGCAAATGTGAAGTATTGTTTTTTGACAATGCCTACACATATTCCGTTTTTGTCATGTCCTATATATTCACTCATGGCTAAGTTTTCTCCTTTTAAATATTCTCCAGGGCCTGGTCCAAGTCTGCGATAATATCAGCGGCATGCTCAAGCCCTACAGATAAGCGGATCTGATCAGGAGTGACTCCAGAAGCCAACTGATCTTCTTCTGAAAGCTGCGAGTGTGAGGTTGAAGCAGGATGAATAATCAGAGTTTTGGCATCTCCGACATTGGCCAAATGGGAAACAAGCTCAACATGCTTGATTAATCTTTGGCCTGCCTCTATTCCCCCCTTAACTCCGAAAGTAAAAATGGATCCAAATCCGCCTTTTAGATATTTTTTAGCGATCTGGTGAGATGGTTGCTCGGGAAGTCCTGCATAATTGACCCAGGATATCTTGGGATGTTCATTTAAAAAGCGTGCTGCATGAAGAGCGTTTTCACAATGCCGGGGAATCCGGAGGTGAAGCGTCTCAAGGCCCTGAAGGAAGAGAAAGGCATTAAAGGGTGAAGGGGCAGGGCCCAGAGAACGGAGTCCTTCCGCGCGGCATTTGGTTATAAAAGCGGCGTTGCCGAACATTTCCCAGAATTTAAGGCCGTGGTAACCTGGAGAAGGCTCGACAAAATCGGGAAACTGGCCGTTATCCCAGGGAAATTTCCCGCTGTCAATGATGAGTCCTCCAATGGATGTGCCATGTCCACAGATGAATTTGGTTGCGGAATGTATGATGATGTCTGCTTCCCATTCGAAAGGTCGACATAAATAAGGAGAGGCAAAGGTGTTATCCACTACAAGAGGAATGTTATGTTTGTGCGCAATGGAGGCAAAAGCCTCAAAGTCGGCCACATCACCTGAAGGGTTGCTAATAGTTTCCACGTATATGGCTTTCGTTTTTTCATCGATAAGTTCTGCAAAGGCCTGTGGCTTTTGGACATCGGCGAATTTCGTAGCGATGCCGAAGCGAGGCAGAACAACACTCAGCAGCGTTTTGGTCCCCCCGTATAGGCTGCTGCTTGATACTATGTTTTCGCCTTGTTTGGCAAGAGTTGTTAAAACAATCGTTTCCGCAGCCATGCCGGAAGCGACAAGTAATGCTCCGATACCGCCCTCCAGTGCTGTGATCCGTTTCTCAACCACATCAGAGGTCGGATTCATCAACCGCGTGTAAATATTGCCGGGTTTCTTTAATGAAAATAGATCTGAAGCATGAGCGGCGTCTTTGAAAATATAGGATGTTGTTTGGTATATGGGTACTGCCAGGGAGCCAGTTGCTGTATCTGGCTTTTGACCACCGTGCAGGCAAATGGTGTTCAGATGGAATTTTCTTTCTTTGTCCATGTTTCGTCCTCCTCTAAACTTAATTTATAAATAGAGTTAAAACCGAATATCTCGCAGAGCCACTTTTCCTGGTAGAAATGTGGATGCACGTGATTACAGGGATAGTAAATCGGGAGTCCCGAATACGGGCTTATGGATTGTGAATGCCCGCATCCGGGCATGGCATTATCATGCAGTGATTTATTGTTGGTTGGCTTTTATAATGTCTTATCATTGGAATTCATCTTATTATAAGTTTTTTTTGACCTATGTCAAGATTCTGAGGGTTTCATAACAAAAAGTGCTGATAAGCTGCGTGAGTTAGTCTTTTAAATCCAGGACAAAGCCTTTGCTGATATCTCCTTCTTTGCGCAGCCTAAGAGCACCATTAGGAAAAGGAGTACAAAGCAGAGGTCCATTCCAACACTGATCTCCTTTCTTCGGAACATAGATAATCAGGCCAGAGTTCGTTTTAAATCTCTTGAGTTCAGCGTAGCGCAACGGATAAACTTTAGACCTCATCAGATCCTTGCCGAGATGTTTTCTTTCTTGAATGAGCCAGGAGAGAAGAATAAGGAGGGCGAAGCATAGAGTCATGGTTTTTTTTAGCTTGAAATTTTTAATGCCGAAAACCAAGACTCCCACTCCTAAAATCCAAAAACAGGCACCCGCAAACCTCAGAGCAGGCGCCGTAAAGAACCAGTACACAAGGGAAAAAAGCGCAGGAAACAGGAATAGCCACTTTTTCCGTTGGCTTTTCTGTTTTTTTATACGATGGAATCGAGAACAAAAAAGAAGAATACAACCTATAAGCAAGAGGAGCATAGGAACTACAACCTCGTAATCTTTAAGTGTCCTGTTCGCCCATGGTTTAAGCCAATCCCAGTTTGCAAGGACTTCTTTCCAGTGGACATTGGGTTTGCGTGCCCACCCACGAATCCAATTAGCCGCTTCAACAACGGCAAGTTTTGGCAAGCGCCATTCTACAGGAAAAGAAGCAATAGTGCTGGGATAGAACATGTAGCCGCTCAGGATTACTCCTCTTCCCACCCAAGGCACCAAAAACATCATGGCACAAATAACACTCCAAATGATCATCTTCTTTCGATTGAAATGATGAAGTTTTCCCTTATCAAAGAGACCTGCAATGGCAGCTGTCAGTGCTGCGAACAGCCCAAAAGCGAGAAAGCTTATTTTAATTGTAATACCCAAAACTGCCATGATTATGATGGAAAACACTGCAAATTCTTTTTCTTGAGAGTTTTTCTTTTGGCTTTCAATCAATTCCAACAACCAGGAGGATAGAACAATGCCGAGGACAAAAATTGGAAGATCTGGCGAGAGGCTGGATATGTGATCGCTGAATCCCATAATCAGAATCGGTGTGAATATAATTATGTTGAAAACATGATAAGTTTGAATCCCACTTTTACCTTGAAAGATTTTATGTACACTTAGTAGGATCTGGGAAAAAAGAACCAATAGCAGAAGTCCACCCGAGAGATGTTGGGATTTAAGAGTCCATGGGCCAACCTCTAACAGGGCTGCATAAAGAAAGTATGAGTTGTTGAATGCAAGACGACCATGAAGGTTTCCGAGACCGGGTACTATGGGGCAGGTCGTTGTCCAATGAACAGAGTTGAGGTGATACAGCCCTGTATCATACAACTTGTCTGAGCAAACCGCCCTGTTTGAAAGCCATGTTCCGATCATCAACACGATAAAGAGGAAAATCCCGATTTTGAGTAAATTTCGCTTCACCAGACGAAAGAGGTCTTTCCAACAACATAATAAGCCTACTGCTCCGGTTATGGAGAGGAATACAAAAATCCAACAATTTACAGGGAACAGTGAATGCCAGAGCTGGAGAATGAGGATGACAAACGCCCACCCAATCCAAAAGAATTTCAGGATGTCTTCTTCTTGCTCAATTTTTCTTCTGAAAATCCGACTTATGAGGATGCCTGAACCGATGAAAATTAGACCTAAAACTAACCAGCTGTACAGTACTATAATCATAAGCCTGAGGACGTCACTCATCCTAGAGTTCCTTTTCTGCTACCTTAGCTTCTATCTCGCTGATCCATATTTTGTTTTTTAATATAAGCTCTCCAGGTGATAGCCCATTTTTCAGGGTCATCCAGGGTGCTGTGGTCGATTTTATGGACAACGCTGTTGTATGGCGCATTTTTTACCTTTTCTGCGTCTTTATAAGCCTCTTCAGCCACTGTTCTTAACCCTGCCAGATACTCATCCAGCTCATCTTTTGAGTAAGACTCTGTGGGTTCGATTGTAAAAGGCTCAGGAACTATGAATGGATGATGACTGGACCATAAATGGAAGCCAAAATCAGCCATTCTGCATGTCACATCTTCTGTTGTCACTCCTGTATTTTTTGTCATTGCCTCCCAGCTGTATCTCACCTGTTCAATACGATGTCTTCCTTTAGCATAGGGTGCACTGGCTCCCTTTATTTTTTTTATATTCTCGAGCATATAATTGTTGTTCAGGACCGCTACGTTAGCGGCTTCTTCTAATCCTTCGGCACCTAAACTCATTATCCATGCATAGGCTTTCACCATGACCGCGAAGATACCATAGAATGACCTTATCTTTCCTATTGTTTTGGGGAGGTCATATTTCAAAAAATGCTTCTTGCCGTCAAATTCCACTACCGGTATTGGTAAAAAGTCAATAAGCTCTTTGGTTACTCCGAGTGCTCCAGAAGCAGGCCCTCCGCAGCCATGGGGTGCTGAGAAAGTTTTATGGAGGTTAAAAAAGCAAAGGTCGAATCCGGCTTCCCGGGCTCGTGTGATTCCGAGTAATCCATTAGCATTGGCCTGGTCGTATCCGCACAACCCTCCGGCGTCATGAACAATTCTTGTAAATTCTGCTATCCAGGGATTGAAAATTCCGGTGTCTTCAGGATTTGTTATCAATAATCCGGCTGTTCGGTTGGAAACAGCTTTTTTCAAGGCTTCAATCTCAGGTAATCCATCCTCATTCTGGTAAAGGGTTATTATTTTATACCCTTTGACAGCCGCTGCCGCTGCATCAGAGGGATGCGAGAATATTGTTGTTATTATTTCATCTCTTTGGTCTGACTCACCTCTGGATTTATGGTAAGCATGAATAATAGATGCCATTGCAAAAATAGCCGAAGAACCAGAGCTTGGCTGTAATGAGAATTTGTCGAGTCCTGATATCTCTCTGAAAAACAGATCCAGTTTATACATAATTTCCAGTGCTCCTTGGACTGTGCTCTCGTCTTGCAAAGGATGAAGTTCAGTTACCTTAGGGGAACGAGTTAGGACCTCATTAATCTTGGGGCTGTATTTCATCGTACACGTTCCTTGCCCAATATCGATGTTCAAATCTGCTCCAAGGCAGTGTTGCGATAAACGGAGATAATGTTTCAGAACCCTCATTTGAGAGACCTCAGGAAGTGAGGATGCTTTCTTTCTCCGCATATGGTCTGGCAGAGAAGAAACCCCATCACCAACAGTGTCTTCTATTTCTTTTTCCACTTTAGGGACCAGAATTCCTCTCTCCCCTTTTCTATTCAATTCAAAGATTATGGGTTCATCCCATTTCGCCTGATGAAAATTTTTCGTCTTATATTTTTTATCTTCTTTCATTTTTCACATTCCTTCCAGGCAATCATTTAATGCTTGAATCAAATGATCGATATCCGCTTTTGTGTGAACTTCAGTCACGCAAAACAATGCACAATTTCCCAGCTCTGGGAATTCTTGGGAGAGATCTTTTCCTCCGAAAATCCCGTGCTTCCGCAAGGAGGTATTGATATTTTCGATTGTCATGCCAGTATCACTGAAATCAACAACGAATTCTTTAAAATGTGGAGATGTGAATCGCGGAGCTTTGATGCCGTTGATTTCTGACAGTTTATGCATTGCATACTGTGACTTCTGCATGATAAGTTTGCCTATTTCCTGCATTCCTTTGGGCCCCATCAAGGAAAGATAGACACCAGCAGTGATTCCCCATAATGCTGCAGCCGTACCCACAAATTCTTTCCCTTTTTCCCTGACCCCAAACGATGTTCTGTCGTAAGCCACATCCCCAAAGCCGTATTCTCCCTCAACCGATGTCTTTGTGATTCCGAACAAGCGGGAAGGGAATTCCATCACAAATTTCTCTTCATCCCGAGTAGCTATAAATCCTCCATGATCGCCTCCGTAGCTCATGTGTACACCGAACGGTTGAATATCCCCGCAAACAATGTCAGCGCCATAATTACTTGGAGGAATGATTACACCTAACGAAATCGGATCTACCCCAACTATGGATAGAGCTCCGGCCTCATGGGCAATATCAGAAATTTTCTGTCCTTGGTGCTCTATGAATCCAAGATAGGAAGGGTTTTCAAAATATATACTTGCTGTGCTGGATGTTATCTTCAATTTCAAATCTTCAAGGTCGATCAGTCCGGTTTCAGGATTATATTTGATCATTTGAATAGTCAGAGCAGGGCGGCAATAATTTTGTATGGCCAGGAGCCTTTCTGGAGAGATTGTAGAAGAAACAAGGATTTCGCCTCTGCCAGTGATTCTTTCAGCCATGCGTATAGAAGTGCTTGCAGCCTGACACCAATCGTATGTGGGGACATTCACCACATCCATTTCCAAGATTTCTCCCATCAGACTTTGGTATTCAAAAAGGGCCTGGAATCTTCCATGATCTTCATATGGTTCTCCTGCATAGGCTGTTAAGAATTCTGACCGTTGATTTATCTCATCACAGATTGCAGGGATATAGTGCTGCCAGCATCCCCCACCTAAGAAATTGATATTCTCATCACAAGTTTGATTTTTGGCAAGAATCCTGCGTACGTGCCGTTTTAAATCATACTCAGAGGACAGGGCTTCTGGTAAGTCCATCTTTTCCTTAAACCGCAGATTTTCTGGAACATCTTCGTACAGCTCTTCAATTTCTTCTGCTCCTATTTCTTTCAACATCTCAGCCTTTACTTCTGATACCGAATTTGGAATATAGGGGTGCACCTTTTTTTCACTTTTTTCCATAACGAACCTCCTTCGCTTCAATTTAAATGATTATATTCTGTTACGCTAATCCGCCTCCGTCAACCACTAATACAGAACCTGTGACCCAGCTTGACATATCGCTGGCAAAATAAAGAACAGCGTTCGCGATGTCTTCAGGAACTCCCACACGTCCCAGAGGCCGATCAGCAGCTTCCTCTAAAAATTTAGCCTCATCCTCCCCCAGTTGTGCTGCTTCCCCATGAAGAAGAGGGGTGTCAATATCCCCAGGGCAGATACAATTAACGCGGATATTATCTTTTCCGTGGTCAATGGCCATAGCCCGTGTTAGGTTTACGACTCCTCCTTTGGAAGCACAATAGGCGGCAGCATTCGGTCCTCCTTTTAGTCCCCATCCTGAGCCTGTATTAATTATGCTTCCTCTGCCGTTTTTGATCATGTGTGGAATCACATGATGGGAGAGCAAATATATCGCTTTCAGGTTGATTTTCAAGACCCGATCCCATTCTTCTTCGCTCAAATCAATTATGTTCTTACGCAATACTATCCCTGCATTGTTGAAGAGGATATCTATTCTGTTGAAATCTTGCATAACGTCTTCTGTCACTTTTTTACAGTCTGTGCTTGACGTAACATCACATCTGTAAAATTTTGCCACACCCCCGAGATTTTTTATCTCCATAACTGCTTTTTCCCCTCCAGATTCATCGATATCAAAAAGAGCGGCACAGGCCCCTGCTTCTGCGAGCCGTTTTGCTGTTCCCAGGCCAATTCCCGATGCTGCCCCAGTAATAATGGCTATCTTTCCTTCAAGGGAAACAAGGTTTAAGATTCTTGTTTTTATGCTCATGGTTGCTGCTCCTGAAGTATTGAAAAATTTATTAAGTGCTTAAGTTTAAAAGCATTGATCTCAGCGCAGGATAAATCCATTTCGAAGCGGATCTTCCGGGTCAAACAAGAATGTATTCTGTCCGACAATGAAAGCATCCCCTGTGACCTCAGGGATGACAGCTTCATAAGGGCCAAACTTTAGGGTTTTAGTAGCTCGAACCGAGAAACAGGTTCCCAAAATACTCTCTACGACAATCTGTTTCTCGAGAGCCAGTTCTCCCCTTTCATAATGAATAGCCGCTCGCGCACTCACACCGGTTCCTGTCGGAGACCTATCAACCTCGCCTTCGGCAAATATGCAAACATTCCGGCTGTGATGTTCTGGAACTGCAGGTTTCCCGATAAAAATTGTTCCGTATAGAAAGCCTAATTCTTTTTCGAAAGGATGCTCAATAGGCAAACTCTTCATTACAGCGCTCTTGATGCGTTTTCCATAATCTATCAGTCGATGAAAATCTTTAGGCTGCAGACCAACCTCAAGCTCTTCGGCACTGCAGAACGCATAAAAGGCTCCTCCAAAAGCCACGTCATACCGAATAGGTCCGATTCCCTCAACTTGAACTACCTGACCTTTTTTGTAAACAAATGAAGGTACGTTCAAGAAGGAAACGCTTTTGACCCGTCCTTTTTCCCTGTGTGCTGTAGCTATTATCCTTCCTGCAGGGGTATCGATGCGGAGCACTGGATCTGGTGGATCTTTTACATTTTTTCCTTTATCCAATACAACAGTTGTCAAGGCAATGATGCCATGTCCGCACATAGTGCTGAATCCTTCATTGTGAAGGAAAAGCACACCCAGATCGCCGTCTGGAGTCACCGGCTCTGTGAGGATTGCTCCATACATATCCGCATGGCCACGGGGTTCCCAGATTAATCCTCGCCTCAGGTAATCTAGGTTTTTCTGAGCGTAGCGCCGTTTTTCCAGAATCGTATCTCCAGGTATTTTTTCTATGCCTTGAGTGATTATCCTCAATGGCTCTCCTGCGGCATGGGCATCAATAGTCTGGATTGCTTTCCAATCTTTTGGAGGTTTCCAATTTTTCAGCATCTCAGTCTTTTTTTATCCTTTAATCGGGACATGTGCCCCATGATTTTTCATCCCATATTTTTTTATACAGCTACTATATATAAATCTCTTGAAAAATCAATTTTTTTCAAAAAAATGAAGTTATTCTTGCCAGACATCCAGCTCTAATGAGACAGTGGAAAGAGGAAACCGGGCTTGATGGCCTGGATGGGTATCTTCAGGATTATTACAGGAAAAATCCAGATGTTTTGGAGCTGGATCTTACCCTAATTTCGACTTATAAATCTAAAGTTACTTGAAATCTTGATCCAAAAAAAATAAGATATTCGCACTGAGCAAGCGATTCCCAGGAGATGAATTGCGATCGGCTCATTTTTCATAAAAAGGAGGTACGTCGTCATGTTTAATCAATATTCATACAAGTTTTTTCTCCTTATTTTGAGTTTTTCAATCATCGTTTTATGTATTAGTTGCGGGAAAAAAGTAGAGCCTGCAGATCTGGTGTTGAAGAATGGGAAAATTGTCACTGTTAACGATGAAAAACCAGAAGCACAAGCGTTAGCAGTCCGGGGAGATACAATCGTGGCCGTTGGCAGCAACGAAGAAATTGAGGCTTACATAACTCAGACAACTAAGGTGATTGACCTGGAAGGAAAGCTTGCTATTCCTGGCTTTACTGATGCTCATGTCCATTTTACCGGCATAGGACAGGCCAAGTTGGGCCTTGACCTGATGCATGTCAAGAACTGGGATGAAGTTGTGGCAATGGTAAAGGATGCTGTTGAAAAGGCTCAACCAGGTGAGTGGATCACAGGAAGAGGATGGCATCAGGAAAAATGGGATAAAACACCTGAGCCGAATGTGCATGGGCTTCCTCTTCATCACAGTATAAGCAAGGTTTCACCGGATAACCCGGTTCTTCTCAGACATGCGAGCGGACATTCCTCATTTGCAAACGCTAAAGCGATGGAAATGGGAGAAGTTACGAGTAAAACACTCGATCCCTCTGGAGGAGAGATTGTCAAAGATTCCAAGGGTAACCCGATTGGAATATTCCGCGAGACGGCTCAAAGGCTCATACGCAGGGCTTTCAGCCACTATGTGGATAATCGCCCGCCTGAGGAGAATGAAGCTGAGCGGCGCAAAGTGGTTGATCTAGCTATAAAGGAGTGTGTCTCTAAAGGATTAACCAGTCTTCATGATGCAGGCTCTTCATTTGAAACAATCGACTTATTCAAGGAATTCGCTCAAGAAGGCAAACTTGGGATTCGACTCTATGTCATGATCAGGACAGATAATGAAGAATTGGAAAAACGTGTTTCAAATTACAAAATCATGGGAATAGGAGAGAATCATCTGACTGTCCACTCCATCAAGCGCTCGATCGACGGTGCTTTAGGACCACATGGAGCGTGGCTGTTAGAACCCTATAAAAGCCTCCCTGCCAGTGTTGGTCTAAATACTTCGCCCCTCGATGTTGTTAAAGAGACTGCTCGGATAGCTATTGAAAATGGTTTTCAACTCTGTGTACACGCTATTGGGGACAGAGCCAACCAGGAAACCTTAAACATATTTGAGGAAGCGTTCAAAGCACACCCTGAAAAGAAAGGGCTCCGATGGCGCATTGAACATTCTCAACACTTGCATCCTAATGATATCCCTCGATTCGGTCAATTAGGTGTGATCGCTTCCATGCAGGGAATTCACTGTACTTCTGATGGACCGTGGGTACTCAAGCGATTGGGAGAGAAACGGGCTGAAGAGGGCGCCTATGTTTGGCAGAAACTTATGAGATCAGGGGCGATTATTTGCAATGGAACCGATGCTCCTGTTGAAGATGTGGATCCCCTTGCTTCTTTTTACGCAACAGTTTCTAGAAGGATGAAAGATGGGACAGTCTTCTATCCAGACCAGCGGATGAGTAGAGAAGAAGCACTGCGTTCCTATACTCTCAATTGTGCCTATGCAGCTTTTCAGGAGGATATTCTGGGGTCGCTAGAACCGGGTAAGCTGGCTGATATTACCGTGCTCTCCAAAGATATAATTACTATTCCCGAAGACGAGATCCTGAGCACTGAGGTTCTTTACACTATTGTTGGCGGAAAGGTGCTTTACCAGAAGTAACGCCTGCTAAGGTTGATAAATCTCTATTTCTTTTTGGATTCAGGTTTTACACGATACTTTTCAAACCATGCCCGGAGATAAAGCTGTTGCAGCATCCTATGAGAGGGACGCCTCCAGCCATGATATTCGTCAGGCATGCGCACAAGAAGAGTTTCCTTTTTGAGCATCTTCAAAGCCCTGTAGTACTCTTCACTCTGGCTCATGGGAGTTCTAAGGTCTGCTTCTCCGGTCATGACCATCGTGGGTGTGGTTACATTTTTGACAAAATGGAGAGGATTGAATACATAGCCCACGGACCACCGTGAATCCAGAGAAGCAGGGGATATTTTTTGTTGGGAGCAATTTCAGCGGGTTTGATGAATCATAGAAAAAGGGGACAGTCCCCTTTTTCTATAGTCACTCTAATAATCTGAAACTAATTTTTTTCCGACTCCCATTTGAACAAAATTTTCACCGTACGCTTCTTTGAATAATTCGATTGCTCGATCTCCAGTGCAGTGGGTTGCTCCAACTTTCATGACGCCAAGCTCTCTGAACTTTTTAATTATCTCATTTACTTCATTTTCGGATTTGTTAAGCAGATGAAATCCTCCAAATACGAGATAGACTTTTTTATCCACCACTTCTTTAGCTCTTTTGACAATATCCACAATACCCGGATGAGCACATCCGGTTACAACAATCAATCCCTTCTTTGTGTTAAATATTAGAGCTTGTTCTTTAATCTGGACTCCCATTTCTCCTGTCGAAAAGACATTTTTACACAGCTCTACAGGCTTATCGACGCGGATCGCTTTTGCTCCTTTTTGTTCAAGCCTTTTGAAAAATTCTTCTGGAAAGGATGCAGGAAGATATACTGAAACGCGGCTGTTTGCAGATAAAAAACTAGAGAGTCCTCCTGTATGGTCGCCATGGTTATGAGATATGGCAACAATCTCAATTTCTTTCAGATTCACATCTAATTCGCCGATATTGTGGAAAAATATATCGCTTTTGGTGCCAGTATCAAACAAGATCGTTTTCTCTGTCCCCTGGATAAGGCATGAAAATCCCCAATCTGTTTTCAGATCTTCGCCAAAACGATAATTGTCATAGAGGATAGTCATTTCAATCTGTTTTTCCTCATAAGCAGGAGCCTTAACAATTACAGTAAAAGCCAAAAGCAAAGTGAATATTAATGCATAGATTTTCTTCATTATTTCCCCCATCTAATGGTTTAATATTTTTGGATGTTTTTCTTTGTTAAATATCACTCTAAATCTGAAGGAATACTCTTCCAAAAATTGCCTCACCATGCAATTCCGTAGTCTTCTCCGTAATTGCTGGAGCCTCCCCAGAAAGTCCCGTGTTTCCAATCATAAAAGATAGCATTAATTGGACCAGAAGTGTGTGACCTGAAACGTAATTTGTAACCCATGAGTTTTAGGTTTTCTCCAATTTTCTTTGGTGTTTTTTCATTGAGTGTGAGTCTACCAGGGGTAGCAACATGCCTGCCAAATGAACTCTGCATCTGATAGCTCACGATATTCGGAGCCTCGCAGGCCTCCTGAACATTCATCCCAAATTCCACAACGTTCAGGAAAAATTGCAGCATATTCTGATCTTGAGTGTCTCCTCCCTGGACTGCGAATGACAGGAAAGGCTTGCCATCCTTTATGGCCAAGCTAGGTGTTAGAGTTGCTCGAGGCCTCTTTCCTGGAGCGACAACGTTGTAGGGATTCTTTGCCTCATCGAGGACAAAACTCTGCATGCGCTGGCTCATCCCAATTCCCGTATTGCCGGCGATACATGCTGGGATCCAACCTCCACTTGGAGTTGCGGATACGATCCATCCTTCCTTATCAGCTGCCTGGATGGAAGTTGTTCCGGCCACAAAACTTTCTTCATATTCAAGCAATTCTTCTTTGCTCATCTTCTCTGGGTCAGCAGTTCCCACGTTCGACCATTCCTTCAAGAGTTCGAGATACGGATTTTTCTTTCCCTCAAAGGGATATGGATCGCCGGGTTTGGCGTTGGCGTCATTCACATTCCAATTGATGGATTTCAAGCGTTCCTCAGCATATTCCTTTGATAATAATCCCTTGATCGGCTCTTCAGGGGGAAAATAGGGATCTCCATAGTAAAAATCTCTATCAGCGAAAGCCAGATTCATCACCTGATATAAAGTGTGAATATAATTAACGCTGTTATGGTCCATGGATTTAAGGTCAATATTCTCCAACATATTGAGCATCTGCAGGAGTACAGGTCCCTGAACCCAACAGGTGAGCTTGTAGACTTCGATTCCCTTATAAGTGGTCATTACTGGGTCTTCGATATAGACTTTCCATTTAGCAAGGTCATCCATGCTGATGAGCCCCCCCTGTTCCTGGCATCCCCGGACAAATTCTTCGGCAATATCGCCCTTATAGAAGCGGTCGTAAGCAGCATAAATTGCCTCTTTTCGATTTTTTCCTTCTTCTAAGGCTTTCTGTTCAGCTTCGACTAATTTTTGAAGAGTGTTCAATAAATCTGGTTGACTGAAGATCTCTCCGGGATAAGGAGCTTCCCGTTCTTCCCCGAGATGTGGGAGCAAAACCTTTTTTGAGTAGGGCCATTCTTTGATCCTTTCTTTGCCTCTTTCTATGCCATCTGCCATTTGCTTTTCGATCGGATATCCTTCAGCCATTTGCATGGCAGGTTCAAGGACTTCTTTAAGGCTCAGGCTTCCAAATTCTGCCAGCATAACTATCAGGCCTCCAGGGGTCCCAGGAGTCACTGCAGCCAGTGGACCATAGGCTGGCGGGAATTCCAGATCCTTTTCCTTAAAAAACTCAGGAGTAGCTCCTGTTGGAGCGGCACCCAAGGCGTTTATCCCATAAACCTTTTTGGTGTTGGGATTGTAGATCAGGACTTGAGTTTCACCGCCCCAGCTTAGAACATCATACATGGTGCAGGTGGCTGCAAGCATTGCGCAGGCTGAATCCACAGCATTCCCGCCTTGTTCAAAGATTTTAGCACCTGCGGTAGCAGCCAAGGGCTTACCCGTGATAGCCACCCAATGCCTGCCGTGAAGTACCGGCTTTTCAGTCCGACCAGTACTCATGATGTTCACCGCAAAAATAAAAATGAGCAGCAGAAGTGCTGCCTTCCACCTTTTGATGATGCCATTCCTTCCTTGAATCATTTTTCGTTCTCCTTTGTTTGTCAAAGAGAAAATAAATCATTGTTATATTGGTCCAAGTTTTATTAATATAATCTAATTTCAAATAAAGGTCTAAATTTTTTATTGAATAATTCAAGCTAATTACTTTTCGTGGTAAATTTTTTCCATTAAGGGCCTCCACTTCTTCATCAATTCCTCATTCAGGTCAAGCGGGGGCTTTGCGTCCAGAGGCAGGAATGGTTTATAAGGATGCGTTTTTGCATATTTCTCAAATTCATCCCGAAGCTTCTTGAGTTCTTTTGGCTTCATTAGGAGGTCAATGGCAGAGGCAGCTATAGCTCTGGCTCCAGCGTTAAGACCCTTCCAGGCGGCGGAGCCATAATTACAGGTAACTGCAGACCAGTGATGGCCGATGGCTCCCGGCACTCCCCCTGGAAATCTTATTGTTGCCGTGGGCGCTATTAAGGTGACATCGCCAACATCAGAGGAGCCTCCTCCAACGAATGTTCGACTTGGTTCTCTGAGCTTGCCAACGGTTTTTGGCATACCTCTTTCGGGTTTTCCAAGTTCCTTCTGAAGCGCTTTGGCAAAAGCATGTTCTTCCTCTGACCACTCCGGCATTCCGACTAGCTCGATGTTTTTTTGAAATAGCTCTGCTGCGGCCTTGTTGGCATGACGCTGGTGTACAGCAGCTAAAACACGGATTTCAGCCAGCTCTGTTCCTGTTGCGAGAGCCCCCGCCTTTGCGCAGTTAACGACTCTTTCATACATCTGCTCCAATCTTGAGTCACTGTTCCTGACAAAATACCAAACACTGGCCCTGTCAGGAACAACATTAGGGGCTTCTCCACCTTCGATAATCACATAATGCATGCGATAGGAATACAATAGATGTTCGCGCAGGAAGTTTGTAGCTATATTCATTAGTTCAACAGCGTCCAGGGCGCTGCGTCCCCCCCATGGTGATGCACCATGGGCAGTTTTTCCTTTAAATGTAAAGATAGTTGAATATAATGCATTACCGCCCGTGCCATAGCTAGTCCCGAAATCACTGCTGCTGTGATTATCAATTACGGCATCGACATCGTTGAAAAGCCCGGCTCTTATCATGTATGGGCGGCTTATGAGCGTTTCTTCAGCAGGCGAGCCAAATACTTTTATGGTCCCTTTTATCCCATGCTTCTCCATGGCGTTTTTCACTGCAATGGCTGCAGCTGTGGCTGCTGTTCCCATTTTGTTATGACCGCAGCCATGTCCAGGAGCTCCTTTCAAGATTGGGTCTTGCTTTGGAACTCTCCCCCTCTGAGAGAGCATGGGAAGGGCGTCGTACTCGCCAAGAATCCCTATCACTGGTTTGCCAGATCCATAGGAGGCAACAAAGCAGGTTGGCATGCCGGCCAGGCCTCGCTCCACATTGAATCCCGCTTCCTCCAGAGTATCTGCCAATAGTTTTGACGATTTATATTCCTGTAACCCGAGTTCAGCATATGACCAGATTGAATCAGAGATTTTACCGAACTTTTCGAGGATTTGGGCTTGGTTCAGCCAGTTGAGGACGAATTGTTTTTCTTTTTCTATCTTCTCCTTTGCATTAAATGTTTGTGTGTTCAGAACAAGAAGAAGAATGGTACAAGTTATGACGCACAAGAAGTTTTTTTTGAACAAATTTGCCTTCATTTTTTCCTCCTTTCTATGTTCTAGCTATAATACAAACAGCAAATTATTTCTTGCAGCCTTTATTCTCATTAAAGCAGCAAAACAGGATTATGAAGTGATTTCTAACTAACCCGGATCATTCACGGGTCAAAATCGCTGCAATAATAAAAAGTATCGGCATTTTTCATGAGTAATCCAGGCTAATCTTTTTTATATACAGGATAGATATCCTTTGGAATATTCTTATAAGGGAGTGTTGTTAAGTCGGCGGGTCCCCAGCCCGGAGCGTCTACCTCGAAGATAGCACCAGCAAGGCCAGTCTCGTGGAATCCTCTCCTGAAGTGGACACGAGATTTGAGGACAACGATATCAAGAGTCTCAATGTCAATGCCGAGACGTGAGAAGATGCCTGGAGTTGTAATCTGCATGAGCTGGGGCGTAAGAATGACTCTATTGTTCTTTCCGAAAAGGAGCACAACCATTGTCCTCCTTTCAGAATCACTCAAATACTCCACTTTTCCTTCAATCTTGACTGGATTTCCAGCAAACTTGTCAGAGTAACCACCAACCTCAATGCTTATCGAATCTCCCACTTTATAGTTCGCTTTAATCTTAGCAATCGCTTTCTCATCTCGAAGAGTTGCGATACAAAAATTCTCTGCTCCTTGCTTTATAAGCTCTTCGAGAATCTGTGTAGAGCCTCCTGTCCTATCGCTGTGGTCAGCAATGACAACAGGGGTTCTACCAGCTCTTGCAGCTTCGACAGCTAAGCCTACACCTTCCTTAGTCTTAGGAAGCTTCTTTCCTGCGAAACTCTCTCTCCTCCTCCATATATAGTCGGACATATCATCAGCAATCCTGTCTGCAAGCTCCTGGTCATTGTTAGTCACAACCATAACCGTTGCTCCCACATCAGGTACATCTGCATAGGCAAACCCGAAGGCAACCGAAACATAGGCATCTGGGCGTTGACATTCCCATCTTCGGGCTCGCTCCATGATTTCCATGGATGGAGAAACTCCTGTCCCCTGGTAAACACTGGGTGTGATCACGCCGGGTTTTCTTGTGGCCATAGTCGGCTTGTAAAGTCCACGGATAGTCTTGATCATAACTCTTGCCGCTTTTTCGCCTATCAGAGTTGTATCATAATGCGGATATCTTTTTATGATGAAGACAGCATCAGTAGCATCTGAGAGTTCATGGTCTTCATTCGCGTGCAGGTCCAAGGTGACCATAATAGGAATATCTCCGACTGCTTTTCGCACCCTTCTCACCAGCTCTGCTTCAGGCTTGGGGATACCATTCACTGCCATCGCTCCATGGAGAGAGAGAAAGACGCCATCGAGATGTCCGGCTTGTTCTAGGTCATCTACTATGAGGCCAGAATATTTGTCAAAAGCCTCTGTGGTAATCCAACTTCCCGAAGAACCACCTCTGGCGCCCCTGGGAGACAGGACTCCAACCAGCTCTATTCCTCCATATTCTTCACACATCGTCTTAAAACCACCGATGTACCCTTGCTTTGAAGTGAATAACTCACGGGATGGTGGACCGGAGAATTCCCAATCTTCAATAGTGGTGGGCCTGGGACAGAAGGTACAGGTCTCATGAGAGAACCTGGCAACCGCAATTCTCATTTTTTTGCCATTTTCTACCTCATTCTTGCATCCAAATGATAAAAACATGAAGAAAATGAGTAAAATCCAATAAATTGGATTTTTCCTCAAATAGACTTTTGAGCTGTTTTTCATCCGAGTTCCCTCCTTTTTATGATCGAGTTCGTTCATAAGGCAAGAAAGTTTATATCACTCAAGTTATTGGAGGTCAAGAAGAAATGGAGAAATGGAAAAAAAGGGGACACAATACT
>CP070825.1:384912-402424 GCA_020344415.1 Candidatus Aminicenantota bacterium | reverse complement strand
CTCTGTCGGCAGTCCATTCCATGAACTTTTCCTTGTTAGCAGTGCCGTGACCTACGCCCTTTATTAAGCGAAGGATCGCCAGTCGCTTGGGATCTCCCATGCGCTGAAGTTCAGCCACATACTTGTAGATATGCCCTGGCTTACAGCGAGGGTCGTTCTCACCCACAACATTCAGGATAGGGGGAAAGGTACCTTCGTGGCTCACGTTATGGAGCGGGGAATAGCCCAAGAGATATTCGAACATCTCCTTGCCCTGGCTTGGAGCTCCCAGTTCCATGGTCTGGGTTGTTCCTATCGGAGTGTCGGGAAGCCGCAGTAGATCGATGGCAGCGACCTCAGAGATTACCGCTCCAAAAAGTTCTGGCCGTTGGTTGTAGCAGGCCGCCGTTAACAACCCTCCATTACTGGCTCCTATGATGGCGATCCGGGAATGGCTTGTATAGCCTTCCTTTACCAAGTATTCTGCTGCAGCGCAGAAATCGTCAAACACATTTTGCTTGTTATAAAACATACCCGATTCGTGCCAGGCTTTGCCATACTCGTTGCCGCCTCTCAGATTAGCGAGGGCATAGATGCCACCCATCTCCAACCACAAAGGAACGTGGTTGGAAAATGACGGCAGATTGGCGATGCCCCAACCGCCATACCCATAGAGCAGAACCTTTGATTGGCCATTTCTGGTGAGCCCCTTGGGGTGGATAATGCTCATAGGTATGCGGGTTCCGTCCTTTGAATTGTAAAAAACCCGGCTAATCTCATAATTGGAAAATGCGGCAGGCGTTTCAGCTGCTTCAACGGGCGTGAAAGCTTTGGTTTTTATGTTGTAAGCATAGACAGATGGAGGCAGCAAAAAGGATTGTATACCCATAAAAATTTCATTGTCTCCCTTTTTCGTCTGAATGTTGCTTACGGTTGAAAGAAAAGGAAGCGGCATTTCGCCCTGCGAGTTTCCTTTTAAGTCGAAAATACGCACCAGGTGGGCATTGTGCTCAATATAAGTGACCAACAGGAGATCTTCATGGAGAACCACAGAATTGGGATTGGTTCCGGCAAGGATGGAGATTGGCTCCTCCCTCTCTGGTACCAGTTCGCGCAGGTTCTCCAGTCCTGCTTTGTTAAGGTTCATGGCCACGATCCGCCAATTGGAGGCTTCATAATCGGTCACAAGTAAGACTTCCTTCCCGGTACTACCGGCAAAAGCAAACCGATACTCTACTTTCGGGTCTATGAGCCAGGTGACCTCTCCACTGCCATCCAAGGGCAGGATTCCCCAGCCTCCGCGGCTACCGAACACGAAGAAGTTATGGATGAGGAGGTACTTCTTATCGGCAGCCATATAGGGGACAGCGACACGAAAACTTCCCTTCCATGGCTGATCTAAAACCAGCTTATCGTCTTGGATCGGTGTTCCTATCTTGTGCCAGTAGATTCCAGGCTTCTTTTTACTCTCCTGGCCCATTAGAGTCTTGATGTCCAGGTGGCTGTAAAAGAACCCGGTTTCTTCCGGGTGCCAAGCGAGGCTGGCAAAGTAAGCAGGCGGATAGACTTCGTCCAGATCTTTCTCTGCTTCCACATCATAGAGGCGAAGATCGGCAGCATCTGCGCCAGCATATTGGGTATTATAAGCCACATAGCGTCCATTGGGGCTAGCGCTGACCGCCTGAACAATTGTACGCAGCCCGTCCGGGTCGTGCTCGTTGAGATCAAACACTACTTTGGGATCTGCATCTTTTCCTTTTCGTACGTACAGGATGGCATGTGGTTTACCCTCTGCAAGCTTGAAGAAAAAGCTGTTCTCGCCTTTTCGGATCGGTACAGAGCCAACTCCGTCTATCCAGTTCTCTTTAAGCCAAGTTAATGCGTTCTCTCGTTCTGGAAGTTGTGCGAAGAAGCGGCCGGCGATCTCCTCCTGAGATTTGAGCCAGGACTGAGTTTCCTCGGATTGTTCGTTCTCCAGCCATCGGTAAGGATCGGATATATTAACGCCGTGGTATACATCCACCTGGTCTACTCTTTTTGCCTCGGGATACTCGATCCAACTAAAGTCTATTGAGTCTTCTGCCTTTTTGCATGACCATGACAATACCAATAGAATCAAAGCAGCCAAAGTGATAGAAAATCTTTTTGCTGATTTCATTCGTGTCTCCTTTTTTCCTTATTCTCTATATAGCGAATAAGAATGTCAACTCAACGTGTGAGTTTCTTCCAATATGCTAAATATGGGCTAATTTGTATTTAAAACCGCATAATTCTGACTTAACCTATTAAGAGAGAATAACAGATGCCCCTCGAATAGAATCCAACTCTTAAGGTCGAATCAATTGTCCTTTACTTTCTTAAACTCAACTTCTGTGTATTTGCTAGGGATCTGATCCAGCAAGGGACTTTTTTTGCCTTTTAAATATCGGTCAAAAAAAGCCAGCGTATAGGCATTTATGATCTCATGAGCTAGGTGCTTGTCGATCTGATTTGGAATCTGCTGAAAAAAGATCATAAGGTCTGAAAAACTCCCGTGCTGGGACTTTTTGATTTTCAGAGTGTATCGGTCGCTCTTGGTGTTTGCCAGAAAGGAGCGATCGCGTTCCCGAACGTATTTGATCAGTTTTTCAAAATCTTCAGTGCTCATTTGGTCTGGAGGTGGGGCTTCGATTTCTCCGTGCATCATCATCACAGGCTGGTCAATACCATGCTGAGCCACGTCGCCAAAAAGCTGGCCGTCACAGTCCAGAACCGCTTTAACACGTTTATCATCCTTAGCGATCTGGACAGAAGCTGCCCCTCCAAAAGACCAGCCAAAAGAGCCTATCTTCTTCATGTCTAATCGGCCATGAAATATATTCCCAGGTGTGTTATTGAGCTTTTCGATTTGGTCGATCACAAACGAGATGTCTTTAACCCCGGACCAGAATATGCTATCCAGGTATTCCCAGGAGGCTAGGGCGTCCTTGTAGGTGTTTCCGGTTTTCTCTGGCTCTTTTATGGCATCCATGACAAATTTGTAGCCGTCTGGAAACACTACAGTTTTATTAAGTCCTGTGTGATCGATGCTGAAAACCACATACCCGTTATTGGCCAGCATTTCCGTTTGGAATGTGGCAATATTCCGCATCCATCCGCCACCATGGTTGTAGATCAGTATGGGATACTTGGACTGCTTCTTTGAGAGAGGAGCATCTAAGACAGCATTGGTTTTAACATGCAGGGCGATTTTATAATCCTTCCAATCTCCATACTGCGCGGGATTCACGATATAGGGATAAGGTTCAGCTCCTTCCACTTTCTCGGCTGGATACCAGACCTGGACCATCAGATGTCTCTTGTCTTTTGGGTCAGAGGTTAACAATTCATCTCTGCCCTCATCGATCCAGAAGTAATCATGGGTTCCAACTGGGTAAGGGCCTTTCAATTTGGGAAAAGGATTTTCTGGAATCTTGAACTTTAGCTTTTCCTGGGCCTCTTCATCACTGCGTTTTAATATGAGAGGGAAGGAAGAGCCTCCCTGGGAATATTCGCCTTCGATCATGTCGCCTAATTCATCAAGTTTTCCTTCATATTTTGCTTGAGCGGATGTCAGTTCAAAGCGGAGCGTATTGTTTTCGAAAGTCACATTGTCGAGTGGGATATCCATAGCCTCCTGGTCGGGGCTGTCTACGGTTGCTTTCAATGTGCCATCAGCCTCTTTGGAAATCTTGACTATGATTCTGAGCTTTGCTCCTTGGATTTCCAAGGAACCTTTCCATAGACCCTCGATACTTTTTCCTGAATTAGCAGCATGGCTCAAGAATGAGCCATTGACCAACAATAAAAAGATTAGAGATATTAGACTTATAGTTTTCTTCATTGGTTTCTCTCCCAAAATTTTTAAAGAATTTCTATTATCATAGCAGAGATTAGGATGTCAATAGATAGGGAAGGCAGGCGGGCAGGGTAGAATTTCCTGATGCGGGTAGCCTGGTCTTTTTTCATATTTAGCTGGAAGAAATTTGATTTAAAATCGTCTAAAAATATAAATGTGATCCAAAAAAATTTTTTTTAATTTACCATTCTTTTATATATAATGACTTTTCACATATTAAAATAATCACATATCGCATGTTTAATCTATTGCATTTTCATAAGGTTAAAATACTTTTCAGCGCATGTATAATTCAAACGAGGAGGTAAAGGATGTCACAGTATTTTAAGAAAGCGTTTCGGGCATTATTTCTACTTTGTTTTGTTCTAGGCATGACAAATCTCTTCTTCTCTCAGAGTCCGGAGGAAAGTCTGATCAAAGTTCTCAAATGGCGCAACATAGGGCCAGCCAATATGATCGGACGCATCTCGGATTTTGAAGCTCTGGATAAGGACTTCACCCAGGTGCTTGTCGCAAGCGCTTCTGGAGGTGTCTGGAAATCTGTGAACGCTGGGACGACATGGGAGCCGATTTTTGACAAATACGGCTCTTCTTCCATCGGAGATGTGGCGTTCTTTCAGAAAGACCCGAATATCATATGGGTCGGGACAGGTGAAGAGTGCTGTCGTAACAGTATTGCATGGGGCGATGGCATCTACAAGTCAACCGACGGAGGCAAAACATTTAACCATATGGGCTTGAAGACAACACATACGATCGGACGCGTCATCACTCACCCGACCAACCCTGATATTGTTTATGCAGCAGCCGCTGGCCACACTTGGGGCTATTCCGGAGACCGCGGTCTGTTCAAGACCGAGGATGGCGGAAAGACTTGGCTGAAACTGACTAGCGGACTACCGGATGACGGAAAGACCGGTGCCATCGACCTTGTTATGCACCCGGAGAACCCGGACATTCTCTATGTCGGTTTCTGGCAGCGTCTGCGCCAGCCCTGGCGTTTTGATTCTGGAGGTCCGAACGGCGGCATTTTTAAAACTACAGACGGTGGAAAGACTTGGACGAAACTGAGCCAAGGGCTTCCATCCGGAGATTTAGGAAAAATCGGTCTGGCTATTTCTCGCAGTAATCCAGAGGTCCTGATGGCCGTAGTCGAGCACGGCTTCCAGCCGAGGAGAACAATCCGAGAAGGTCAAGCACAGAAGCCTAATCCAGATTTTGATGATATGACTAAACTCGGGACCGGCATCTACAGGTCTGAAGATGGTGGCGAGACATGGATGTATATGAACCGGACAAACGTCCGCCCGTTCTACTACAGTCATATCTATATAAATCCCTTTGACGATAAGCTTGTGTATTACCTGGCGACCAGCATGCAGTATTCCGAAGACGGGGGAAAGAGCTTTAAGACCATCAGAGGTCTCCATCCGGATTTCCACGCCATGTGGCTCGATCCTACCAATAAGAATAGGTTCTATGTTGGACAGGACGGAGGCGCATCCATTACCCATGACCACGGCCAGACCTGGATTCTTTTCGATAACCTATGCCTGTCGCAGTTTTATGCGATAAGCGTTGATATGCGTGATCCTTATTATGTCTACGGCGGACTGCAGGATAACGGTACATGGTGCGGTCCCAGCAGGAGCCGCGCAGGCATGATCCTCACTGATTTTTGGTTTAATATTGGAGGAGGAGATGGGTTTTATACGCAGAATGATCCCACTGACTGGCGTATCGCTTACTGCGAAAGCCAGGGCGGGAATATCAGGCGGGTGAACGTAGAGACGAGGGAGTCAACTCGGATCAGGCCATCGCAACAGAATACTTACAACTGGAAAGAGCATTTGCCAAAGGGAGAACAACAAAGGTCGCAGGAGGCTAGAGGTCAGCAAGCGCAGCAAAGCACGTTTCGTCAGCGATCTCGTTTCCGTTTTAATTGGAGTTCACCCATACTCATGTCTCCGCACAATCCCGACACGATTTATTTTGGTGGAGACCACCTTTTCAAATCAATCGATCGGGGAGACCATTGGAAGATCATCAGCCCTGACCTTACTACCAACGATCCAGAAAAACATAGCAAGCCCACAGGCGGTATAACCCTCGACCAGACAGGAGCGGAGAGGCATTGTACGATTACCACCGTTTCCGAATCCCCGATCACACCGGGTCTTATTTGGGTAGGCACGGATGACAGTAACGTCCAGGTGACACGAGATGACGGAAAGACATGGACAAATGTGAGGAAGAACGTTCCGGATGTCCCTGAAGGGATTTGGGTCAGTCGAGTCGAAGCCTCCCGTTTCAATGAAGGCACTTGCTACCTGACCTTTGATGGACACAGGAGCGATAACTTCAAGCCTTATGTATTCAAAACTACAGATTACGGCAAGACCTGGACCAATATCACCGGGAACCTTCCGGATGGGGGTCCGGTCTATGTTATCCGTGAAGACCTGAAGAACAAGGATCTTCTGTTTGTCGGGACGGAATTCGCCGTATTCTTCTCAAGAGCAGGGGGCAAGAACTGGACGAACCTCGGCCTAAATATGCCGACCGTGGCTTTCCATGACCTAATAATCCATCCCCGGGAAAATGACCTGATTGCTGGAACTCATGGGCGAGGCATATGGATTCTGGACGATATCTCGCCGCTCCAGCAGGCCACGGATAAAGTATTAACCTCTGAGGCCCATCTTTTTGAAAACAAACGGATTGGCACCCACTGGTTGAGTCTGGGCAGAGGAGGCTATGGGCGTGGCAACCTCTATTTTGCTGGGGAAAATCCTCCTTTTGGTGCTGTGCTCAATTTTTATATTAAGGATAAACCATCCGGTTCTGTGGAGATCGAGATTACGGACGCAACAGGAAAACTCAAGACTGTTTATTCTGTCAAAGAAGTTAAAACTGGAGTAAACCGTTTGATGTGGGATATGCGGTTCGATCCATTGCCCAAGGATTTGAAGCAAAGTCTCACGCAGATGCAGCAAATGATGGAAAGAATTCTCCAGAGGCCGGAAGTGGAGGAGGAACCGAAAAAAACCGTGCAAAAAGCACTTGAGCAACTCAAACAGCCTGACCTCACATATAGGGAAGCAGCGGAGATTCAAAGGAAAGCCTTTGAGTCGATTGGTTTTGGCGGGGCTATGCGATTTATGAGAGGCAGATTTGGCCGCGGAGCGAGGGCACCTATTGCTGAGCCAGGAACCTACGCTGTTAAGCTCACGGTTAATGGCAAGACTTACACGGGAACAGTCTCTGTTCGACGGGATCCGATGCAGGAGGGTGCTCGAAACTAAAGCCATCAAAGCAGAAACTAAGAACAGACGCAAGATTTTAAGGATTTACATTAGATGTTTATCCAGCGATTTTTATAGATAAGTTAATCTATAGAAGGAGGGAGAAAGGATATGGATCAAAGGATTATTGACTTATGTGATGAATACGCAAATGGAAAACTGGATCGCCGTGAATTCCTCAGGAAATTAGCTGTCCTCGTTGGGGGCACTGTTGCAGGAGTTGCTCTGCTGCCTCTATTAGAAAGTAGCTATGCCAGATCTCAAATCGTTCCAAAGGATGATCCCCGCCTTCATACGGGATATATTAAATATCCTGGTGAAACGGGCGAGGTTCGAGCACATTTAGCAAGGCCTAAAGGAGACGAAAAGTTGCCTTGTGTGCTCGTGATTCACGAAAACAGAGGTCTAAATCATCACACTGAAGACGTGGCCAGGCGTGTAGCCTTGGAGGGATTTTTAGCCATTGCTCCAGACGCCTTATCCCCGTTGGGAGGAACTCCAGCCGATACGAGTGAGGCTCGCTCCCTGATGCGTAAGCTTGATAGTAAAGCGACAGTGAAAAATTTTGTTGCTGCGGTAAAGTATTTAAAGACACATCCTCAATCTACGGGAAAGGTCGGATGTATGGGCTTCTGTTGGGGAGGGGGAATGGCCAACCAGGTTGCCGTCAACGCTCCGGATTTAAAAGCCGCTGTTCCCTTCTATGGCAGGCAGCCTGCAGCTGAAGATGTCCTTAAAATCAAAGCGTCTTTACTTCTCCATTATGCCGGTCTTGACGAGCGGATCAACAAGGGAATCCCCGCTTATGAAGCTGCTTTAAAGCAGGCCTCCATCGACTACATGATCCATATGTATGAGGGAGCCGGACATGCGTTTTTTAACGACACAGGCTCCCGGTATAATAAGGAGGCAGCCGCACTTGCGTTTGAGCGGACCATTACATTCTTCAAAAAGAAGCTCAAAACCTGACATCCAGTCGGAACATTAATGATTAGTGCTGGGCACGGCATATTCAGCAGATCACTTGCCCAAACAGCATTTCTTGTACTTTAAACCACTGCCGCACGGACACGGATCATTACGACCTGTTTTGGGATGAGTTCGTGAACCTGTGGCTTCTGCCGTCGGCATTGGTTGATCAAGAGTTTGGCGCTTCCATATGTCGACTACCTCTGCAATAAAAGGTTGGCAGTAGGTAAAAAAGCGTTTATAGTCCGCACACAGATAGTTCAGCCCTGCTTCACCAGCTGGCGTTTTGAGGAAGCGGTTCTTCGGGCAGCCGCCATTGCACATTGCCCTGACCTCACATGTCTTGCAATATCGAGGTAAAGTCTTCAATTTGGCTTGCCCGAATGCTCTCTGAGCCGGACTCTCGAGCAGCTCGACCAGCGGAGTCTCCTGGATATTTCCAAGGCGATGTTCCGTATCGACATAGTGGTCACATGAAAAGAAGTCTCCATTGTGTTCGATGACGGGAATATCTCCGCAGGTCGGCCGGAAGATACACAACGAATGCTCCTGGTCGAAGGCCGTTCTGGCAGCTTCCTCGAAAATCTGCACCTTAATCTGTCCGATATCCTGGTCTATCCATTCGTCGAAGATTGTGCAGAGAAAAACGCCGAAAGCTTCTGCTGGTACGGAGCGAAGGCTTACCCCGCCTTCGGCGTCTGGTTGAGGCTCGACCAGAGGCAGGAAGCTCACGTATTGGGCATTGATCTCCTTGAAGAATCGGTAAACCTGGGTGGGGTACTGGACATTATTTTCATTCACCACGCACAGAATATCGGTATAGATTCGGTGTCGCTGTAAGAGTTCATGCGCGCGCATAGTTTGCTCGTGGGTGGGCTTCTGGTCCTTAGTGACGCGGTATCGGTCATGCATTTCCTGCGGCCCATCCAGGCTCAACCCAACAGCAAAGCGCTCTGTCGCCAAAAAACGGCACCAACCCTCATCGAGGAGGACTCCGTTGGTCTGCATACCGTTGGTGATGTGCTGGTTAGGGGGTTGATGTTTGTGTTGCAGCTCCACAATTTTGTGGAAATAGTCCAGTCCCAACACTGTCGGTTCCCCACCATGCCAGGAGAAATTGATCACAGGTTCAGGGGAAGCGTCAATATGCTGGACAATATACTCCTCCAGGATATCTTCGGGCATGCGAGAGGACTCGCCCTTTGGATAGAGGTGTTTCTTCTTCAGGTAGTAGCAATATTGACAGTCTAGGTTGCAGATGGAGCCAACCGGTTGGGCAAAAACCTGAAAGTCGCGGGAAGCTTTGACCATATTTGTGTCTTCTCATCCAGCCAGTTAACTATTTGAATTGTAACACATGAGAAACAAAGCAGACAATTTGTGAAACAGCTTCTCGGAGGGCTGCGGCTGTTGCCGTTTCACCGGCAGTCGGCTTGGGCGCTCACAGGCTCAACTTAAAAGCTTTTAGGGATACTGCCGGCAAGTTTCTTTCCGGTGATTATAATGAAGAAAACTACTGGAAACTTGTTAAAGAACATTTTTTGATTCGAAAGGACTTGATCATGTTGAATGCGGCAAATCTTTGTCCCCACACTTTTACCACGAATATGGTTAGTGTTCTTTCCTCGATAACGCATACCTGAAACGTTTAACGTACTGATTCCCATCCTCATCTTCGTGTATAGTATAAAGCTTTCCCTTACGGCACAAGCCGCTTTTAATGTTGAAATTGAGTTTTTTTTCGATGATGAACCTTCCGGAAGAATCGAAGATATCAATCAGCGAATCTCGTTTGAAGCTCCTATCCCTTACTACCATCATATAGTCACTATCCATGGGTATTATGCTTAAAAAGGCAGGCTTTTTGTCAGGGAATCTGATTAAGCTCTTAATTTTGTTCTGGAACTGCTTACTCATTGAATTCCAGGTTGTAAGGTCCCGGGGAAGCCAATAACTTATATATCCCTCTCGATCCTTCTTTTCGACAGGAAGCATCGGAAGTTCAGTCCGGAGAATTTTTTTGAGAAGACCATCTGAGGAATAGACTTTTATCTCGAACTTATCTGTAAAGGCAAAATGGATTTTTTCTTTTGAGTCTACAGTGAGCGTGACACTGGGCCGGAACGCTATGCGCGAGAACCTCTCCGCTATTCTCCTTGCCCGGGCGCTCACATCATCCTGAGATGGCCAAGGCTTATAAGGCTCCATCTCTCTTTCGTGGAGAGAAGTAAGCAGTTCAGACTTTGCATCAAATAATCCAGTAATTACCACTGTCCTCTTACTCTCTCGCTGGATGTTTGTCGCGATAAAGTTTCCGCTGGAAAATCCAAAGAACGGAGGAGACATAAGCTTTAAGAACCTTCCGCTCTTTACGAACTTTCCTTCTTGGGTGAAAAAGGAATATCTCTGGGCCTCTCCTTCGAATACCATGAGATGTCCGTTGGAGAGCAGCCTGATTTCTTCAGGGAAAGTAAACTCTCCTGGGCCTTGTCCTTCTCCTCCAAAAGAAAGGAGGTACTTCCCATTCTTATCAAATTTCCTTATTGTCTTCGCTCTCCAGTCCAGTACATACATATTTTCCTTATCATCAACCGTATAGCTGATAAACTCACTGAAGACGTAGTTTGGGTCTCCCTCAACCTGACCTAAAGTCAATTCGTCATTAAAGATAATATCTTTTGGGCTTTTTTTTAGAGGAACTGGATACGCAGGATTCAAGGCTACGGGAATCCCGTCTTCTTTTATTATTTTAAATTCATCGTTCCTTTCTTCAAAGCTGGAACCGGGCAAAAAGAGAAATGACAATATTAATAAAAGTAGACTGAATTTCTTCACTGTTTTTACTCCCAGTATTATTTCACCATTACTCTTTTCTTTTTTAGTTTGTAATTATCAATGAAAAATTGAACAAGATCATTCGTGATGTTATCTTTCTATCTTTCATAAAGTCGTGGATTTCTTCTGATTTTCCGCTTATTCATACCTCAGGGAATCAGCAGGATTGGCCAGCGCAGCCTTGATGGCATGGTAGCCAATGGTTAGGACGGCAATAATAAGGGCCAGCAGAGCTGAAAGCACAAAAAGCCATAAACCCACATCAACTCGATAGGCAAAATTTTGGAGCCACCTGTTCATCGCATAATATGCAACCGGCCAGGCAACGATGTTTGCCAGGAGAACAAGTTTTAGAAATTCTCGAATCAACAGGGTAATGATGTTGGATATAGATGCTCCCAGGGCTTTTCGTATGCCGATTTCTTTCGTACGCTTATTTATTGCGAAGGAGGCCAGACCGAGTAAACCCAAACAGGCAATGAGAATAGCAAGAATTGAAAATGAGCTGATGAGTTTGCCTAGTTTCTCTTCTTCCATATACAATTCCGCGATTTCATCATCTATAAAAGAATAGCTAAATGGTGCATTTGGAGCAAATTCTTTAAATTTGTTTTCTATAAAAGAGAGTGTCTCGCTCATATTTTTTGGAGCGATTTTCAAAGAAAAGTGGTTTCCCCTTACAGGGTCAAGGATAAGAGCCAAGGGCCTGATGTTGTGGCGGAGAGATGCAAAATGAAAATCTTTCATCACCCCGATCACTGTTCCCATTGTGAGATCAGCCCTCTCTACCATAAATTGTTTTCCAACCGCGCTTTTCCAGCCAAAAGCTTTTACGGCTGACTCATTTAGAATATAAGCAGATTTAATGTCAGATGGGAAGTCTTTGGAAAAGTCTCTTCCCTCTACAATTTCCATCTCAAAGGTCCTTATAAAGTCGTGGTCAACAGAATATCAGGCCATCATCAATTCTTCGTCTTCTTTTCTGCCATCCCAATCAACGCTTTGATTGGGGTAGCTTCCTGGATAAAAAGAAGAGATGGTTGCACTTGAAATTCTGGGATTCTGCATTAGTTCAGATTTGATGTAATTTGTTTTTAATCTTAATGTTACTTCGAAAATCGGAACGTTGACGATGAAGTCCTTATTAAATCCCAGATTTTTGTTTTGGATATACTTCATCTGATGATATATGGCGATTGTGCTTATAATAAGAATTATAGATATGCAGAATTGGAACGTGACCAGCAGGCTTCTGAGACGAAGAACGCCTCTCCTGGATTTCAGCTCTCCTTTTAGGGATTTGACAGGCTGGAATGCTGAGAGGTACAGAGCCGGATAGCTTCCGGAAATTAGACTCGCCAGCAGAGTTATTCCAAAGATGCTCAATATAAAAGGCAGATTTTGAAAATAATTCGTTTGTGCTTGAGTCATGAGCAAAGAATTAAAGGTAGGCAGAGCGATCTGAGCCAATAGAAGCGCTAAAGGCAAAGCAAGAAAGGCCATGACTGTAGATTCCCCCAGGAACTGCTTGATCAGCTGAGGGCGGTTTGCTCCGATGACTTTTCTCATGCCAATTTCTTTGACTCTGGTTGAGGCTCGCGCCACAGAGAGATTCATGAAATTGATGCATACAAGGATCAGAATGATAATGGCGATGGCGGAGAAGAAATAAATGTATTTAAGCTTGCCATGTGTCTCGAGATTGATCTTGGTCAATGATTGGAGATGGAGTCTCTGTGGGTTTGCAGAGTCCTCTCCTCGGTATTTTTTTATGAAAGCGACCGTTTTTTCCTCGAAATCGGAAAGAGATGTGTCCTTTCGGAGAAGAACATAAGTAGAAAAATTCCAGGCTCCCCAGCTTCCCAAATAATTAAAATTTGAATACTCGTTAATAAAGTCAAAACAGACCAGGAAATCAAATTTCAAATGGGAATTTGAAGAGGCGTTTTCCGCGATGCCAGTGATTTCAAAGCTGAATCTTTTTCCGAATGTAAGCGTCTTTCCGATAGGGTCTTCTGTGCCAAAGTATTTTTCCGCGGTTTTTTCCGTGAGGATGATAGAGTGGGGATTCCTGAGAGCAGTTTTGGGATCTCCTCGAACCAAAGGAAAATTAAAAATATCAAAGAAAGATGGATCTACTAAGTATACGCGCCGTTCAACAAAGCTCTGACCTTTGTGATATATGATAGCACTTGTTCTGTTTACTCTTGCTGCGTTTTGAACCTCAGGGAAATCGTTCATCAATGCAGGAGCCACGGGGGCAGCAGTGGTTTGATGGATTTGCGCTTGACCTTCTAGCTGCCATTCTGTCGTGATCCTGTAGATTTGATCTGATTTCTCATGAAACCTGTCGTAACTGAATTCATGCTGGACATACAAAAAAATCAAAAAACAGCAAGACATACCGATGGCAAGCCCAAAAATATTAACTAGTGAATAGATCTTGCTTTTTTTGATATTCCTTAACGCAACTTTCATGTAGTTCTTAATCATTTCTTTACTCCAGTAGATCGAGTCTTTGATGGAGGAAGGAAAGAGAAGTATGATTTGAGTCCAGTACCATAAAAGGGCAGTAGGTCTTCCTTTCCTTGTACAGAGGTCCTTAAAGATTTCTTCGAAATCTCCTATCAAAGCTTCGACATCATGGGGAGGAGTTATCGATCGAAGAATTTTTTCGCCTATAAAAGGTGGGGATTTTTTTGAATTGTTCACTCGTTATCCCTTCTTGAAATCATATGCGGTAAAATTACCCCAAAGGATATCATGTACCCTTTTGCTCTCCCTGAGCGCTTCTAAAGCCCTTGTGGTGAGCCTATAGATTTTTTTCCTTCTTCCCCCTCTGACTGCCGTGGCCTCTCCCAAATCAGAATCAATAATACCTTCCCTCTCGAGGCGTCTTAGAGGAATGTGGATAGCGCCAATCGATAAGTTGCGACCTGTGACTTCAGACAGTTGTCTTTTGATGGCCACAAGATAGGCGTTCGCTCCCAGGTTTCCAATGGCCAATAAAATTTGCTCTTCTCGTTTGCTTAGAGGTTCCATCTCCGCCCTTTCAAATATATCTTATTAATTTATAGAATATATAATAATACGCAAAAAAGACAGAAAAAGTTGCAAAAATATTTCTTAGATCAACAGACATGTTGCATTATCTATGGGCAAATAAGCAGAAGGGACAGATCGTAAACAATCTTTCTCCAGACCTCGAAGTAGAGGACCTGAAGGTTAAAATCAACAGCGAGGAAGCGGAGATTATTTCTCTCCAGAAATACTTTGAGACCGGAGGATCGGATAGTGGATTCAAAGCCTATATCATCCAGGTCAGGAGAACCAGAGCCGGCGATTTCTGGGGCAAACAAACAATCACAGTCGAATATGACAAAATAGTAGAAATTGATGGGAAGGAGGTGCGGGCTACAAGCATGGGCTGTTTTCAGTTCTATCTCAACTTTAAAGGGCTTTCCATATATTTTTAAGAAGAGTGAAAAAAGTAATAGAAAATTTTGATATTATTTTTGACAGTACGGTTTTCTTGTGTTAATTATTGCTTAAATAAATCCTAATGATTATATGGAGTTGAGATGGAAAAAATATTTAATTTTAAACTCAATGGAAAGGATATGCGCGTAGCCTCATCTCCTGATCGCGTGCTTTTGTGGGTTTTGCGGTCTGATCTTGAGCACACGGGTGCAAAATACAGTTGTGGAGAAGGATTCTGTGGGGCGTGCACCGTGATAGTCAATAATGAAGCGGTCTTGTCCTGCCAATATCCTATCCAAAATGTAAATGGAAAAGAGGTCATAACCATCGAAGGCCTTCAGAAAAACGGGGATCTCCACCCTCTACAAACAGCATTTATGCAGCATAATGCACTTCAATGTGGATTTTGTACTCCTGGGATGATATTGGGAGCATACAGCCTGCTGTTGAAAAATCCTCAACCTTCCTACAGGGAGATCGTTGAGGACATGGAGATATACCTTTGCCGTTGCGGGAGCTATAACCGTATTATTCAGGCAATCCAAACCGCGGCCCAAGCGATGAAAGGATATAAGTCATGAAAGACGACGAATACAATATGTTTGAATCAGTAAAAGATATAGAGCCTGTTGCTCTCAACCGACGGGAATTTCTCAAACTTATGGGAGGGGGAATTTTTATCCTTTTCTCGGTTGGAAGCCCTTTTTCCCTTCAGGAGAGAAGAAGGCGCCGTGGATATCCCCAAGATTTCAACGCTTATCTCCGGATTGGGGAAGATGGCCGAGTTACCTGCTTCAGCGCTAAGATCGAGATGGGACAGGGTGTTGTCACTTCGCTTGCTCAGATGTTGGCTGAGGAGCTTGATGTACCCTTGAGTGCCGTAGATATGATTATGGGGGATACCGCGCTTTGTCCTTGGGATGCAGGGACATTCGGTTCTAGAAGCACTAAATATTTTGGGCCCCCTTTGCGGCAGGCTGGTGCGGAAGCCAAGGCAGTCCTCATTCAGTTGGCTGCAGAACATCTCCGCACACCCAGGGAAAAACTGATAGCAAAGGACGGCATAATCTATGTCAAAAACAAAGCAGAAAAAAAGGTTTCCTATGGTCAACTTGCAAAAGGGAAAAAAATTGAGAGGTATCTTGAGAAAAAACCATCTATCAAACATTATTCAAAACACACTGTTTCAGGAAAACCAACCGACCGTTTAGATGGTAGACAAAAAATCACTGGAGAAGCCAGGTTTGCAGGAGACATCCGATTGCCCGGAATGCTTTATGCCAGGATATTAAGGCCCCCTGCTCACAGAGCAAAGCTCAAAAGCGTAGATATTTCTGCTGCCCAAAAGATAAAAGACGTTCAGATCATCCATGAGAGGGATATGATTGCGGTTCTTCACAAGCACCGTGACGTAGCGGACAAGGCTTTGGGATTGATAAAAGCCGAGTTCGAAACACCTGAATTCAAGGTGGATAACAACTCAATATTTAAACATTTGAAAGATTCTTCTCCTGATGGATCGGTCGTTACCGAAGCCGGGAATCTGGATGAGGGGAAAGGCCTGGCCAGCAAAACGTTCGAAGAGGCGTACTTTAATCATTACGTCGCCCATGCGCCTGCAGAAAACCATACAGCTGTGGTCAAAATAGAGGGAGATAAAGCCACAGTCTGGGCTTCGACCCAGGCTCCCTTCAGAGCTCAAGGGGATGCCGCTCAGGCCCTGGGGTTTTCTCTCGAAAATGTCCGTGTCATCACTCCTTTTGTTGGATGCGGTTTCGGTGGGAAAAACAGCGGGAGGCAGGTAGGCGAAGCAGCTCTGCTTGCGAAATTGACAGGAAAGCCAGTGCAGGTTGCCTGGAGCAGGAAAGAGGAATTCTTTTATGATACCTTCCGGCCAGCAGCTGTTATAGAAATCCGGTCCGGTCTCAACAGCTCGAACCAAATCGTCTATTGGGACTATCATAATTACTTTGCAGGTAACAGAAGCTCCCAGCCTTTCTACAGCATCCCGCACCATCGTGTTCTCGCTTATGGAGGATGGGGAGGAAGAGGTGGGGGCAGTGCTCATCCCTTCGGTGTAGGCGCCTGGCGGGGTCCTGGGAGTAATACTAATGTGTTTGCGATAGAATCCCATATCGAAATCATGGCCGAAAGAGCCGGAATAAATCCTTTAGAGTTCCGGATGAAAAATTTAACGGATAAAAGGATGCAGAGAGTTCTCATGGCAGCAGCAGAGAAGTTCGGACGATCCTTTTCGAAGGCGCCCAGCGGGAAGGGGTTTGGTCTCGCATGTACAGATTACCTGGGCACGTATTTAGCCACCATGGCCAAGATTAACGTTGATAAGAGGACAGGAGAAGTTCGAGCGGAACGTGTCGTGTGTGCTCAAGATACAGGCGAAGTAATCAACCCAGAAGGAGTCAGGATGCAGATCGAAGGCTGCATCATCATGGGGCTTGGTTACTGTCTAACAGAAGAGATTCGTTTTAAAGGTGGAAGAGTTTTGGACGAGAACTTTGATACTTACGAGATTCCCCGTTTTTCGTGGACACCCAAGATAGAAACCGTACTCGTCGATAATCCTGAAATGCCTCCCCAAGGATGTGGAGAACCTGCCATAACTCCTATGGGTGCTGTGATTGCAAATGCAATCTTTGATGCTATAGGTGTCAGGCTGTTTGTGCTCCCCATGACCCCGGCACGGATTAAAGAGGCTATGAAAAAAGAGCCGCATGCCTCCAGGGATAAGAACTGGAGCATTCCTCAATCAATAGTCTAGCCTGAGTTATTCTTGAAAAATTCCTCGTGAGTAATTTAAGTTAGATTATCTCTTTTTTAGTTCAATTGCCGCTATTTTTTGATCTCGTTAAAAATAACTTCGACTAACCTTGCGTGATTTTTCGGAAATTCTTGCTTTACTTCTTCCAGATTCTTTCCCTGCTCAACTAAAGATTTGATTTTTGCTTGGATCTTTTTCATCTCTTCAATGTGATGTTTAACTGTGCTGCGGTCAATTGGATCGCTGTGTCCGCTGCAAAACTTCTCTGCCTTTAAGGTTTCGAGCATT
>CP070825.1:378983-384812 GCA_020344415.1 Candidatus Aminicenantota bacterium | reverse complement strand
TCAAGGGCGGAGTATATCTGTAAAGATGAGTGCTTGATAGTCTCAGTTGTTTTGTTTCTCTCTTTCAGCTGTTGACCTCTCCGCTTTTAGTGTGATACTCTTATTGCGGTTTGTCAGCGGATGGAAATTGTGAGAAATCGGACGATATTTGATGTTCCCCAAAAAACCAAATTCTTATATTTTAAAAACTTTTTTTTAAGCGTTAATTTCTTATATTAATTTTAAAAGCATTATTTCGAGGATCGATTCCATGGATGAGAAAAACATCCTCCAGTCTTGGAAAGAGATCTCGTCTTATCTGAGGCGGAATGAGCGGACTTGCCGGCGCTGGGAAAAAGAATACGGCCTCCCCGTTTACCGGATGGACGGATCTCCCCGCGCGAGTGTTTTTGCCTACAAAGAAGAACTGGATCGCTGGCTGGACGAGCTGCTCCACGAGAAAGAGATCGCTTCTCAAAAATCATTTGTTCGTTCTAAAAAAAAATTCGTCATTATTCTGAGCCTCTCAATCATTGTTATTTCCATTCTGGCAGTGGTTGTGTGGAAAATCCTATCCCCGAAGACAGGCGTATCGTCACTGCCCGCCAAGCCTTCCTTGGCAGTTCTCTACTTCAGAAACAAAACTGGAGATGATAGCCTTGATTATTTGACGAAGGGCCTTTGCGACCTCTTGATCAGTGATCTTTCACAGTCGAAATATTTGAATGTTCTTCCTGAGGATATGCTTTTTCTCAATCTTCAAAGTCTTAAACTTTTAGATACCGAATATTACGAAACAAAGGACCTAGCCAGATTCGCTGAGCATACTAAGGTCGATAGCATTGTCTTTGGAAATATTGTTAAGTCAGGAGAAAAGCTCCGCGTCAATCCTATCTTAAGAAAAGTATCCTCAAGTGAAAATATTGCAATAGAGAGCGTCGATTGCGCCAGCGAAAAAGCGATCTTTTCTCTTGTGGATGAAATCTCAAGAAGGATCAAAGCGCAACTCCTCATGCCGCCTGACATCATGGTCCGAGGAGACATTGACAAAGAGATGGAAAGTCTCACGACTGGCTCAATCGAAGCCTATAGATACTATATTGAGGGAAGGCAGCTTTTTCGTAAAGGACAAGCAGCGAAGAGTGCTTCCTCTCTTGAGAAAGCCATAGATATCGATCCTGAGTTTGCCATGGCCTACCAATTGCTAGCCAGGTGTTATTGGAATCTTCCCGGTTATAATGAAAGGGCGGAAAAATGCATGAAGAAGGCGTTTGAATTGAGTCATCATCTTCCGGAGAGAGAACGCCTCCAGATTCAAGCTCATTATTACAGGAATCAAGACATAATCTGGGATGAGGCCATTAAAACGTTTGAGGAAATCCTGCGGATCTATCCAGACGATTATGACGCTAAAATCTACCTGAGCGGCCTTTATCGCTCGATCGAAGATTGGGACAAGATTATTGAACTTCTCCAAAAAAATACCCTTCCCTATTATTCTGGTCAACCTTTTGCCCTTCTCAGGCGTGCCTTGTGTGCCCGCGGGGATTATGAAGATGCCCTGAAAGTTGTTAAAGATCTCCCAGTTGATTTATTCCCCTTTCAATATTCCTACCAGCTCGCACTTGATTTATTATTTCATGGCAAACTGGACCTTGCCCTTTATGAGACTGAAAAAATGCTAGAGCGCAGCCAGAATTGGTTTCCCATGTTACTACTAAAGGGCGATATCTATCTGTTAAAAGATGATTGGGTTCGGGCGGAGGAATGTTATAAAAATTGCCTGGATTCAAGACAATTAGATATTTATAGCTTGAGATATCGTAATACCGCACTGAGAAGGTTAGCAAGCTTAAGTCTCTCTGCGGGAAAATTTGATAAAGCCATAAGTTATATCAAACAAGGGATTAAGGAAGCCTCGGATCTTGGAGAGCAGGGTTGGTTGGCTTCTTTACATTTGAGTTTATCACGCTTCTATTATGATAAAGGAAATTTCAAAGGGGCTGCAGAAGAATGCCAGAAAGTATTAGACAACGAGTTTGAAGATCTATCCGTGAGAAGAAGGATGAGTGCCCTTTTCTTGAAAGGACACATTGCTTTAAAAATGAACAATCGGAAAGAATCCCGAATCAAAGCAGATGAATTAAAAAAAGCGATTGATAACTGGCTGAATCCCAAACTGATGAGATCCTACTATTATCTTATGGGGCATATCTGCTTAGAGGAAAACAGTATCGAGGATGCCATCGCTTATTTTGAAAAGGCGATTCCGCTATTGCCTTACCAGTATAATCCTATGGGAGATTATCATGCCCCTTTCTATGATTCGCTCGCTTTAGCTTTCTTCAGAGCCAAAGATTATGAAAATGCTCGAAAGTGGTATGAGAAAATTTTAGATCTGACCTCGGGCAGGATCAGCTACGGCGATAATTATGCTAAAAGTTTTTTCATGCTGGGAAGAATCTACGAACAGAAAAGCTGGAAAGGGAAAGCCATCGAGAGCTATCAAAAGTTTCTTGACCTTTGGAAAGACGCCGATCCGGATATCGCTGAGATTAAAGATGCCAGACTGCATTTGATTGCCCTCGAAGACTGACACTTTTTGCAAAACCTTTGCAGAATTCCCACGCTTTACCGCCTAGCAGTATCACTTCAATATTCCATCTGTATCAGACAGCTATAAGCGGTTATCTTGCCGTATCTCGCCCAACTACGCAACGGAACCTCAGGGAAGCGGCTATATGCGGCCATCAGAGGGCATATCCGGTCATATCTCAAGCAGGTATTGACAGATATAAAAGGTTTCATTTATTTAGAGAGTAAAGGCAAAATGTCAGAAGATACTTCTTGAAAAGGATGCGAAGCCTGACTTCAACTATTAAAAGTAAAATAACAAAATAAAAATAGATAGGAGGATAGAAATGAAACGAAGAAAAATCTCTGGCTCAACTCATCAGTCGACGATAAAAAATAAAAAAATAAGCCTGTCACCTGTGTTATTTATCATTCTGGCTTTTTTTTGTTCCTCTTTTGGCTATGCTGATGCTGATCCAGTAACAAAGCTAGAATACGTCTTCTCAGAGCCAAAGCTTGAAAGAATTAACGAGTATTATTCGATCAAGATGACAGATACCGGAAAGCTTTATGACGATATTGGTTTGCCGCTTCTGCCTGTCAAAACAGCAAAAATCCTTATTCCCCAAGGACATGAGGTGAAAACAATCAATATAGTACCAGGAAAGAAGAGAACTCTTGAGGGAGAATTTATGATTGAATATGCTGAGCCGCAGATACCGATTGGTTCCGATGAAACAGTTGAAACGCAGCCAAATAAACAAGTGTACAGTTCTAGCAGTCCTTTTCCGGGAAAATTGTATTCTGTTGTCTCCACACAATCTCTAAGTGGATATAAGATACTTGTCCTCAATCTTTTTCCAGTGGAATACATCCCTGCATCGGGCAAAGTATCATATTATGAGAGGATGAAGGTTATCGTGGTCAATGTTCCTTCAGAGCCACCTCTTACCCGAAGAGCCAAATGCAGGAAATTAGCCCAAGATGAAGCAAGAGTGAAAAGGGTTGTGGATAACCCATCCGAGGTGACCACCTATACGGCGGAAGTAACGCCTCTGGAGGGCCCTTATGAGTATGTGATAATTACAAACAATGAGATGGCAGCTGCATTCCAAACTCTGGCAAATTGGAAAGCATCAAGAGGGCTTACCACTTACGTCGAAACTATTGAAAACATAGAAGCATATTATTCTGGCAACGATCTCCAGGAAAAGATACGAAACTTTATCGATTATGTCTATCATAATTGGGGAACTGTTTACGCTATGCTTGGCGGAGATGCTGATGACCCTAATGGTGGTCCTATTCCTTGCAGAGGGGTTTATGGCAAGGTTTTTACCTCCATCGGGTGGGTCATCGACGAAAATATCCCCTGTGACATGTATTATGGCGCGCTTGACGGAAACTGGGATAAAGATGGAGACGGTATTTACGGAGAAGGTAACAGGAGAGGAGGAGGCACAGGAAAAAGAGGTGAGGAAGCAGATTTCTGGGCCGAAGTTTATATCGGTAGAATCCCCGCTGATAATGCGGCTGAAGCATACAACCAGATAGGCAAGATAATAGCCTACGAAAGCTCGCTTCCTACAAAAAGTGCTCTTTTAGTCGGCCGCAAGTTAGATGATTATCCAACATATGGTGGGGATTATAAAGATGAAGTTTATACTTATTTTCCTTCAGACTGGACGGCGACAAAGCTTTATGATAAAGACGGAACTTACAGCCAAGAAAATCTCTTAGATGAAATGAACAATGGTAATCATCATGTAGTCAACTATGGGGGCCACGGAAGTCCCTCGGATATGGGGTTGATTAGCGACCAGATCGCCGGATTACTCAACACGGCATACTTCCTCGCTTATTCCCAGGGCTGTAATACCGGTAGATTTGATTGGGATGAGGATGACTGTGGGGGCGAACACTTCACAGTGGAAAACGGCAGTGGAGGTGCATTCGCTCATATCGGTAACACTAGATACGGCTTTTACATGTATGGATCTACAGAAGGAGCAGGGCAGCAGTATGACAAGGAGTTTTTTGATGCCATATTCAACGAGTCTAAAAAGAATATAGGAGAAGCCCTTCAGGATGCAAAAGAGGATCTTCAGGGAAGTGTAGAAGCAATAGGAGCAATGCGATGGATGTACTTTACGGTGAATTTATTGGGCGATTCTCAAACGCCTATGTTTATTGAGCCAGACACAACACCACCATCAACTGTAGCCGATTTAGCGGCAAGGAATCCAACTGCTACCTCGATTGACTTAACCTGGACTGCACCGGGAGACGATGGAATGCAAGGAACCGCCTCCGAATACGATATCCGCTATTCTAGCTCAGTAACAATTGACACCGAAGATAAGTGGGAAGCTGCTACTCAATGCATCGGTGAGCCTTCGCCTTCGTCTGCTGGAAGTCCTGAAATATTTACTGTAACTGGTTTGTCTCCTGGCACAACCTATTACTTTGCCTTAAAGACAGCGGACGAAGTATCTAACTGGTCTGGGCTCTCCAACATCCCCAGCGGAACGACTAAGGAAGCCACTGCTCAAACAATGCATGTATCTGCTATTTATATGTCGTTGAAAGTTGCTGGTCTTAATGTGAATGCCATCGCCACTGTGACCATCGTTGATGCTGATGGTATACCTGTTTCAGAAGCGACGGTCTATGGCCAATGGAGCGGAGCGACTTCAGATACAGATTCTGGAGTGACAGATATCAACGGTCAGGTGACATTTAAATCCGACAGGCTGAGAAATCCCCCTTCAGGTATCACATTTATCTTCACTGTGACTGATGTTGTAAAGGATGGTTGGACATATGACTCGAGTGCAAATGTTGAGACAAGTGATTTTATCACATATGAATAGTTTATTGAGGACGGTTCTCTATTTTAAGTAGGTGTCCGACTTGCTGATAGGGTGAAAACTTGATTTTATTCCTATGTGCTGGTAATCTTTTATTAAAGCCATGTAGGGGGAAAAATGGTTATTAATAGTCTTTTGTGGCTATTTGAGAATCCCCCCGAATTTTTTCGTCAGGCCAAAAGGTAATAAAATGCGTCTTCTCAAACAAATAACACTATTGGTTTTTATACTTTTCATTTTCAGCTCTTCTTTGCTTTTTTCAAGGGTAGTAACCAAGACAGAAGTTGAAACGGCTGCCATTAATTGGGTCAAATTAGAAAACAACCTGAAAAACATGAGAATAAACAAGTTTGACGTTCGTATTTCAGCATTCAGATAGTTGCCATACAAAGACACTCTGATCGGA
>CP070825.1:344935-378883 GCA_020344415.1 Candidatus Aminicenantota bacterium | reverse complement strand
ATTGTAGGAGGAGCCTATTGCGATGGAGGGGCGTGGATAGCTGGATCGAGCAGAGAATACAAAGAGAACATCACCTCTCTCAGGACAGAAGAAGCATTTGAAGCATTGGAGGGGCTCAATCCTGTGAGATTCAATTACAAGAAGAATGTGGAGGAGGACTATGTTGGATTTATTGCAGAGGATGTTCCGGAGCTGGTAGCTACAAAGAATAGGAAAGGAATCAATACAATGGATGTGGTGGCAGTCTTGACCAAGGTGGTCCAAGACCAGCAGAGGACTATAGCGGAACTTAAGGAAAGGATTACCGAGCTGGAGAAGAAAAAATAAGCCAGGCCAACCTTGGCCTCCCGGGATGAATAGACGCCATAGGCGAAGCAGCGCCTCATAAAGAGGACGAATAAATAAAGAGAAAATTCTCAGCAAATGAACATCAAAAAAAGGAAACCTGAATGAGTCTAATTATTGGAGTGCTAATAGACCTTTTTGACCATAATAAAGAGATGATTTTTGCATCAGATGGGAGAGCCATTGAATATAAAATAACTGATAGCGGAAAAATTCACCAAAGAATTAAATCGGAGAACGCTGGAAAAATAAAAAAATTAACTCCTAAAATATGTGTCGGATACGCTGGAAAAAACGCAGAATTGTTTAATGATATTTACGAGGAACTTAAAAAACAAATACACAAAATGAAAAAAAAGAATGCTGAGTTTTTCGCAAAAATATTGAGAGAACTTATCTTAAAAATTCTAAAAACTAAGACACACAAGAAAATTGAAAAGAAACTTGAGCAATTTGGCCTGACAAATAATAATTTTTGCGTTGGAGGAGTTTTTAATAATGGATTAATATTTATTAAGCTACGTTCAAAAGATAATTATAAAATACAAATTTATAAATTAGAGCCTCCTGAGCGCACTTATTATGTTATCCCAGCAATAGATGAAATATTACCAAAAGTAGAAACTATGCTTGATGAAAAATTGCCTCAGGCACGAGATTCTAATGAGATAGTAGATATTATTAAATACATAATTTCAAAAACATCAGAGATGCATCACAGTATAAACAATCATGTGTTCATTAGGAGGCTTTCAAATAAATTTGACTTAGAAAAATAAAATAAATAAATCAAAAATAAGACAGAATTATAATAAATGCCCAAACGTCGAGAAGGCCCCGTCAGAAATAAGCAAACAGGATACTACTTTTTCGACGAGTACGTAGGCTTCAAGCCTGATAAAAAGAGAGTCAGGGTTTCTCTCCGGACTAGGGATCCCGCCCGAGCTCAATGGCTCTGGGAACAGGAATATAAACGGCAATGGTCTAAGTATTATGGGATTGAAAAACCTGAGAGGCCACAGGATATAAAATTTTCTGATATTGTAAAGGAATTTGTTAGCTACGAAAGAGACATCAAGAGAATCAAGGAATGGCGCATTGTCAGGGATAGATTGAGTATTGTCTCTGAAGTTTGGGGGGATCCTAAGTTCTCTGAGATCTCAAAAGACCATTTCACAAAACTCGATCGATACTTGAAAGAGAACGACCGGTCTGAGAATACCATCAATCATTATTTCTCTTTACTCAAAACCCTCTATTTCTATGCGATAAAAAAGGGGTATTACAAGGGCGAGAATCCCGTAAAAGAGGTAAAGCCTTATGTGATTGAAGAGAAACGCCGGGAATACTCCCCCGAGGAGCTCGCTAGGATCCTTGAGGCAGCCGAGGAAGTAGAGAAAGAAGCCCGGGGCGGCGCCATGCTGCAGAAATACGCCAAAAGGATCATCTTGCTGCTGCTCTATACCGGAATGAGGCTTGGTGAGGTCCTTAATTTGAAATGGGATAATATCAAGGACGATAAGATTATCCTGAGACGCACAGAGACGAAACAAAAGAAAGAAAAAGTTATCCCGCTAACTGTAGGAATAAAAGAGATCCTGGAGGATCTAAGAGATAAGAGATTAAAGAATGGCTATGTCATACCATTGAGAAGGAAAGGTGGACAGATGAAATCATCCTGGGCTGATTCCGTTATGAAGAAAATCCGAGAACACTCCGGAGTCCAGGATTTCATCTTCCACAATATAAGACATACCGCATCTACCATAATGGTTTCTGAGGCCCTGGGAAAAGGAGTTGGCCTGGCTGATGTGATGAAGATCCTTGGCCATAGCCAGGTCGAAACCACAATGAAATATCTCCATTCAGATCTAGGCCGGATGAAGAAGGCCGTTGAGATCCTGGAGGAGAAGACAAGGAGGGGAGACTAAAATGATTAAAAGACCTTGGGAAAAAGATTCTTTAAGAGTTTGGATTTATTTATTGATAGATATTAGGAAAAAGTTAAAAAGGGGGGAGCAGCTTTCTTCGAAGGATGATCAGATATTATCGAGTGCTCTAGGAATCAAAGAATTTCGGGATGAAAAAGACAAAGAGAAAAAATTAGTTGAATTTTTTCATTGGGCTATTACGGTCTTGAAAAAAGAAGATTGATTTTCGCAATCAGAGTCAGTATAATTCAGAGGAAATGAAAACAGACGAAATATATAATAGAATTTTTATATATCCGATTTTGAATATTTTAAAAGGGTTAAAATCCATAGTGGAAAAACCTTTGAAAGTCTTGTTTTGGTCCATATAGAAATTTCAAAAAAGTTAAGTTATGGTCAATAATAAAGAAATAGTGATACCTACAAGGCGAGGTAGCTCAGTCGGTAGAGCGAGAGACTGAAAATCTCTGCGTCGGCGGTTCGATTCCGTCCCTCGCCATTCTCTTCCATCACCGAACCTTCCAGACTTGTGGGTTATTTCCATATGTTCCCTCTAGGTTATCTAAACAGATAAAACGAGTTTGAAAGCGCATGTCCGAATTAAAAAAGAAAATTAGGCTTGACCGATACCCTGCAATCTGCTTGTTTGTAACTGTCGATTAACCTGAATTATTTCTAAGCTAATTGGTGGCTAAAGAGACTTTAGGAACTCACTGAGTTTCTGGCTGAACTCTGGCCTCTTGAGTGCGAGTTCGATAGTGGCTTCGATAAATCCCTGCTTATCTCCGGCGTCATAACGCTTTCCCTCAAAAAGATAACCGTACACAGGCTGTTTCTCCAGCAGGAGTTTAATAGCATCCGTGATTTGAATCTCGCCCTTCTTGTCAGGAGAAGTTTTTTTGATTGCATCGAATATATCGGGCGTGAAAACATACCGGCCAAGAATACCCAAGTCTGAAAAAGCCTTCTCAGGGCCAGGTTTTTCAATCATGTCTTCAACCTGAAATACTCTCTCTGATATTTTCTTCGGCTTGACGATCCCATATTTCTTCATTCCTTCCTCATCCACACGCCCGAGGACAATAACCGAAGATTTGAGCTCAGAAAACGTATCGAGAAGCTGCCCTATACACGGTGAAGGACAGTCAAATATATCATCCGGAAGGAGAACGGCAAAGGAATCATGCCCTACATAGCTCTCGCTCATCAGAATGGCATGTCCCAATCCATGAGCTTCTTTTTGACGGATCCAACAAAATTCAGCAAGATTGGATATTCCTTTAACTTCCTCCAGAAAATCGAGCTTGCCCTTCTCCTCGAGAAACTGCTCTAACTCTGGACTTCTGTCAAAATGGTCCTCCATCGAGGACTTTCCCCTGCTTGTTATGACAGCGATGCTCTCAACGCCTGATTGGACAGCCTCCTCAACAGCGTACTGGATAAGAGGCTTATCCACAACAGCCAGCATCTCCTTGGGCTGGGATTTTGTAGCAGGGAGAAACCGAGTTCCAAAGCCAGCAGCAGGAATCACGGCTTTTCGAATAGGTGCCATTTTATTTAGTCTAAAATTACCTTATTTTCTTTCTTAAGAAGCGTTTGTTTTTCTATGAAAAAGCTGTCCATCAATCTGGCTGACTCATCAGCCCACGAATTTACAAAAAAGGGGACTGTCCCCTTTTTCTCCTTTTTTTTCTTCCTCCTAGAATTTATAGCTAATGGAGACATTGGGAACAAGTATATTCATTTTGTATGTGCCGGGCATTGCAGTGCCGTATTCAGTCTGGATCTCGAAGAAAGGAGGAAAGAAAAGAGGGACAAGCTCATAGGGAGTGCTCCTTTCTGCCCCTATCAGATATTCAATGCCCAAGTCAATTTGCAGGCCGTTAAGTTCGTATCCAAGGCCAAGAGTAAATACGTTGAAATCGTAATTAGGAAGGAGTACATTCATGGTATCGTCAGGAGCAGGAGAAGGATCCAAGTAATACCCGCCGCGTAGGGAGATAGTATTCATCCTGTATTCGGCACCCATCCTAATCTGTACTTTATCTTCCCAGTACATCGGCATTTTGTCATCGCCGCTTGCTCCCATCATTATCTGCCAGGTAATATCCTTATAATCTGCCTCTATGACATCGATCTTTGACCACTGCGTCCATTGAAGGTCACCGGTCAAGGTGAGATTAGGGGTTGGTTTAAAAGCCACTCCACCTGCAAGCCACATGGGCCAGGTGATTTCTCTCTCAAGCTCTGAAGTGGACGAAAATCCAAGCAAACCTAAATTTGACATGTTCGCATCCCCGCTAAACTTGACTTTACTGGGTGTCCGAAAAGTTGCGCCAATACTAAAGGTCTCGTTGGGCTTGACTAAAACACCAAATGTCGCACCGTAGCCCCATCCTTTCAAGCTTTCCTCATACTGGCCGAGGTCTATTTTCCCAAGAGGAGTATCTGAAGAACCAGCATGCATGGCGACATCGAATATTCCGTAGTTTATATTCAGGGAAACTCCGATAGAAAACTGTTCGTTAACCTTAAAAGCAAGTGCGGGCGCGAAGGTGACAAGCCCGATCTTGCTTCTCCACTCAAGATTTGGATTATCTCCAGCGATCAGAGCAAAATCATCACCATCCCAATTGCCACCAAGCCCAGCAGGAACATATACTCCTATCCCTGCCACCACATTTTCGCTTACAGGATGATAATAAGCAACCATTCCTGCAAGATAATGCTTGGTTGCAGATTTTGCATCGACAAGAGAAAGGGTTCCCAGACCAGGAATAGAGGGAGCGAGTTTGTAAGTTCCAGAAGGAATGATATCGGTACCGTAGAATCCAAAATATTTCTTATCGAAATGAACCATCCCCGCGGGATTCCAATAGATTGTGCTAAAATCGTCTGCCAGTCCGACAAAAGCTCCGCCCATGGTCAAGGCTCTTGTGCCGAGACTGTTTAGGTTCAATCCATTAGCCAGAGCCGTGGAGCAAAGCAAAATAACAAAAGCGACAGTCGCGAAAAACTTCTTTCCCTTCTTCATTGTAACCTCCATCAAATTATCCTTTATCTATAATATTTTTAAATTTCCTGTCGATTTTTGCAAGGTATATAATATTGAGACCAGGCTTTCTCCTCCTATTGAAAAGCGATATGCATCTTGCCTATGAACATCTCTTCAGGATAAGACCTGATTTCATCTTTTAAACAGCTTCGACTTTTGTGACCTCAGGTACTTTCTTTTTTATAAAATTGGTAATTCCCTGGGTTAGAGTCATTTGTCTCATCGGGCAGCCTTCGCATGCACCCAAAAGGCGAACTTTAACTACTCCATCTTCGCTCACATCGACAAACTCCACATCTCCTCCATCGGCCTGAAGGTGAGGTCTTATCTCTTCGATGGCATTCTTAACTTCTTCCTTCATACATATTTCTCCTTTTAAATCATTTATCCTTTCTTCAATTAATTATAGGGACACAATACTTAATTCATGAATCCACTTGCTATTATAAAGTATGAACATTTCGCGAATTACCTTTTAATCGTGTTTACTACCCTCAGTATATAATACTATATAAATTATCTAAAAAACTATTTTCAGTACGAATCTATCCCATTTCATCTGCTTCTCCTCCTCTATTAAAATATTCAAGACTTGATATGTCAAGTTAAGCAAACGGGGTCAGGTCTTGTTTTTTGCTTCGCCGTTTTGAGTGGAGATATTGCCCTGCTCCTTATCGTAATCTTAATTTAATCCCGTCACTTTGGGACAAATTCTATTTTTTATTCAATCTATTATATGAATTTTTATTTTTTCTAATTTTTTTCTTGACAATTTATTAAAAACTGATATTTTTTTCATGGAGCCAAAAATGGAAGAGATCGAAAGCTCAAGCTGGATGACTTTGGACGCAATTAAAAACGCAGCCAAAGTTGCGGAAACCGTTGGCAATCTCCAAACAGGCCACAGTATGTCTGTTTTCTGCTCGATAGAGGACGACTATTTAGAGCTATACTACAGTGATACAGCTTCGAATTTCATAAGACGCTACGAAGATAAGGATGAATTCCAGGTTGCACTGGAACAGCGAAAAGCAGAAGAAGGAGAGACTCCTTACGAAGAAGACCAAGCATTTGAAGAGGACTACGAAGACGAAGAGAGTAAGAACGAAGAGGAATTTGGGGACGACACAGAAAAATATTAGGCTTTGATCTTCCCTCCTTTTTTACCCCTATCTTTTTATCTTTTTCTTGATTTCATTGAGAATATTAAGTGCTTCCAACGGCGTAAGCGAAGATATGTCCATATTCTCTATTTCCTCTTTGATATCATCTAAAATCGCCTGTTCTCTGTCCTCCTCAAATAGAAGATGTTGGGCCTTATCCCTTTTCTCCGGGGGACGATAGGCTATTCTGGGGTGCCCCGAATCATCTAACTCCTGCTTCTCCAAGTTAAAAAGAATTTCTTTGGCCCTATCAACTACATCCCGAGGTATCCCTGCCAGCTTGGCCACATGGATACCGTAGCTTTGGTCTGAAGGGCCAGGAATTATCTTCCGCAAGAAAATGATATCATCCTTCTGTTCTTTTACGGACACATGGTAATTCTTGATTCTTTTCTTCGTCAAAGAGAGCTCCGTCAATTCATGGTAGTGGGTCGCAAACAGTGTTTTGGCCCTGATTTCTTCTTTTTCATGAAGATATTCTGCGACAGCCCATGCAATGCTGAGTCCGTCAAAAGTGCTGGTTCCCCGTCCTATCTCATCAAGTAAGATCAGGCTATTCTCTGTGGCATTGTTTAAAATATTTGCTGTCTCCAGCATTTCAACCATAAAAGTCGACTGTCCAATGCTCAAGAAATCCATAGCTCCTATACGAGTGAAAATTCGATCAACTGTGCCGATCTCAGCTTCCCTAGCAGGGACGAAGGAGCCCATCTGGGCCAGAATACAGATTATGGCAACCTGCCTCAAGTAAGTGGATTTTCCTCCCATATTTGGTCCTGTAACAATCAAAATCTGGTCTTCATCTCTATCCAGATAAGTATCGTTGGGAATGAAAGGTTCTTCATTGGTGATTTCGATGACCGGATGCCGACCTTCAATAATCTTCATCGTATCTTCCGCATTTACCTTGGGCCGATGGAAGTTACGCAAAGAAGATACCTCAGCCAGCGAGGAAAGGACGTCGAGAATGGCAATATCAGAGGCAATCTTTTGAAGGCGCGCTGTTTCATCAGAAATTGTTTTCCTGAGCTCAAGAAAAAGATTGTATTCCAACTCCTTAATTCGCTCTTCAGCATTAAGGACTTTCTCTTCATACTCTTTAAGTTCGGGAGTTATGAATCGCTCAGAATTTACCAGTGTCTGCTTCCTGATATAATCCGTGGGAACCTGAGGCAAATTGGGCTTGGTAACTTCAATATAATAACCAAAAACCTTATTGTAGCGGATCTTTAAGGAAGAGATTCCTGTCCTATCTCTCTCCTCTTTCTCAAGGCGGGTGATAAAGGTCTTTCCTGACCTGCTCATTTCTCTTAGCTCATCAACCTCTGTGTTGTAACCATCTTTTATAATTCCGCCCTCTGTGAGCAAAAAGGCCGGCTCATCCTGGATCGCCTTGTCTATCATAGCAACAATATCTTGAGCGTTATCCCAATGACTATAAATTTCCTTAACCCGCTCTGCCGAAAAGGGCTCAATCAAGGATTGAACCTGAGGAAGAGGTATAAGAGACGCCTTCAATGATACAAGATCCTTGGGATGGGCAACTGCCAGAGAGATCTTTCCTGTCAAGCGCTCTAAGTCGAATATTCCTTTAAGGCTTTCTCTCAATTCTTGTCTTTCGATTGTATGACTGAGAAACTCCTCCACTGCATCCAATCTGCCCTCAATTTGTTTGCAGTCAAGCAGAGGATGAAGAAGCCAGCTTCTTAGAAGCCTTGCTCCCATTGAAGTCACTGTCAGGTCGATGGTATCCAGCAATGAATCCTTCAGGCGGCTGTCCCGCAGATTTCTGACAAGCTCCAGGTTTCTTATTGTCGTAGCATCTAGGACCATCTGCTGGCCTGACTGGAGGAAAGAAACTTTATGTATCAACGATAAAGAATCCTTCCTGACCTTTTTAAGATAATAGAGAAGGGCTCCGGCTGCTGAGACAGCAAGGTCTTTATCGGCAAGGTCAAAACCTGCCAGAGATTTTACGCGAAAATGGTCCAGCAAAAAATTTTTTGCCTGCGAAATATCAAACACCCAATCTTCCAGAGGACTTTTCGTAACAGAAGCTATGTTGTTTCTGGATAGGGTTTCTATGACTTTATTTTTTTCTCCCTGAGGAAATACAACCTCTTTAGGAGACATCCTGAAGAGCTCATCAGCTGGACTTCTCCTCGACTGAGGATCGCTTTGAGCGGTCTTCAACTGTCCGGATGCCAGGTCAATAAGAGCCAGCCCCCATCCTTCCTCCTTAAAACACAGGCTCGCAATAAAAGTGTTTTCTTTCGCTCCCTCCAGGTCTAATTCAATAGCAGTCCCTGGAGTCAAAATTTTTACAACATCTCTCTTAACGATTTTTTTAGCTAGTTTTGGGTCTCCCACTTGCTCACAAACAGCCACTTTATAACCGCGCCTGAGAAGTTTCGCCAGGTAAGATTCAGCCGCATGGTAAGGTATGCCACACATCGGAACTTTCTGGCGTGAAGTCAAGGCGACTTCCATTATGGAAGAAGCTATCTTGGCATCCTCATAGAACAACTCGTAGAAATCACCCAAACGGAAAAATAGGAGAGCATCCTGATGATTCTTTTTAATCCGAAAATACTGCTCCATCATCGGAGTTATAGAGTTATCTCTTGCCATTTTCCTCAATCAACTATACTTGGAGATGCTCGATTTTTCAAGCAATTAAAAGGGACGGTAAGTATCATAATTTCCGTGATAAAAAATGATTTTGGAAACCCCTTCTGCTCCCCTTCAGATTTTTAACGCCATTCCCTCACTGTCCTTCTCACTAGATAAGCGAAGGACAGTGGGTGAAAAAAACCGTTTGAAGACTGAGCAGGCATGGAGGGATCTGACTTTGTCGGATTCCTTCGAAAGACAGCTCGGGAAGGCTAAATCTTCAAGGCCGCTTCCGGAACTTCCAAAATCATTTCAGCTATTAAGGATTTGAATTGGAAAAAGGGGACTGTCCCCTTTATCTGAACACGTTTGACAATAAAAAGGAGCTATAGTATATCTCTTAAAAGTGAACATTCCCAACTCTCTTACCGCTCTGAGAATATTTTCTATCCCAATACTGATTGTAGTTCTTCTTTCGCAATTTGATGGAAAAGAGTTTGTCGCTCTCGTCATTTTTCTCCTTGCAGCTATGACGGATATGCTGGATGGATTTTTTGCTAGAAGAAAAAGACAGATAAGTGCCTTCGGCCAGCTTTTAGATCCCCTGGCAGATAAACTGCTGGTAACTGCCGCCTTCATCTGTCTTGTGGAATTGGGAGTCGCGCCCGCCTGGATGGTCATTATTATCATAGGAAGAGAGATTGCCGTAACAGGCTTTAGGGCAATCGCCTCCTCTAAAGGGATCAATATACATGCCTCTTGGCTCGGCAAGATTAAAATGATTTTAGAAACAATCACCATATCTATGTTAATATTGGGAGAAAGAAATCTGGGACAATTCTATTTTCTTTCTCAGGTTGGACTCTGGCTAGTGATAGCAGCCGCTGTCTTTTCTGCTGCAGAATATTATATAAAATATGGCTCTGCTGTCCTCTCAAAGAATTCTCGATAGAAATTCCCTGGTATTTCTCAAAGACGTCGAATCCCCGACATTCAGCACAGTCACGGGTGAATCCCATTTCCGGCTGATTCTTCTTATCAATCCTGATAAAACCTTCCCTATGCCTAACTCGATAAATAGATCTACACGCTTTTTTGATAACGCTTCCATGGATTTATACCAGAGAACTGGTCGACTGACCTGCCTTTTCAAAGCATCCCTTGCTTCATCTCCTTTGGTAATTGCCTGCGCATCCACATTGGTCACTACTGGAAACTTCAAGTCTCTGAACTCCACCTGGTCTAAATCACTGGATAGCTTCTCCTCTGCACTCTTCATAAGCTGACAATGGAAGGGAGCACTGACTGGCAAGATTACAGACCTAGGTGGCTCTATTACGGAAAGGGCTTCTTCAACCGCCTCTTTATGCCCAGAGATTACGATCTGCTCCTGGCTATTCCAGTTAGCTATCTCGATTACTCCCTTCTTGACCTCTGTCAAAGCAGTCTTCACACCTTCGTAACTAGCACCCAAGACAGCTGCCATCGCCCCAACTCCTATAGGAACTGCTTCCTGCATGTACTTCCCTCTTTTATGGACGAGACAAAGAGCATCCTCAAATTTCAAAGAACCAGCAGCCACCAAGGCTGAATATTCCCCAAGGCTATGGCCCGCTGCTATTCCAGGTTCTCCTTCCAGGAGTTTATAGGCAATATAACTGACAACGAGGAGTGCAGGCTGAGTATTCTGTGTTATTCGAAGCTTCTCATCTGGTCCTTCAAAACATAGCTCGGATATTTTGAAACCAAGGGCTTCATCTGCCCTTCGAAACATATCCTGTGCAAGAGGAAAGTTATTGTAAAAATCTTTTCCCATGCCTACTTCCTGCGAACCCTGTCCAGGAAATAAAAAGGCCATACTTCTCATAAAAACTCCTTCCTGAATTATTCATAAAAAATGCCGATAGTACTGCAAGTACAGCAATATCAGGAAGTTATCCTGATATTGCTGTAAATCCTGATAAATTCTTTTTCAAGAAAGGATTCTTTATACTCATCGGCATTTTTTACCCTTCAGGCGAGCCAATCTCACCACATCGGCTTCGTTGTAGCCCATTCGCGGTAGCTCACTACAGCTTCATAGGCCACTTCCTCGCCGCTGCAGCAATCTTGACTCGTAAATAATTCAGATTACTTATATTCGTATGGGATTGATCTGAATCTCAGCCTGCTTCCTTAGATTCTCTAGCCAATCTTCAATTTGCTTTCTGATTCTTTCTTTCTTGATGCTCAATTCAATCTCACTGAGAATATCCATCATCGGTTCTGGCTGCTCTCCTTTTTCCTTTTGAGATGGGACATAAATCTGACTATAGTATGTCTCAATCTCTTTTAAGCTCACAGTTTCACTCTGGCTAAATTTTTGTGATATGACTTTTTGATAAAGCATTTTTTTTCGAAGATACTCCTTCAGATCATCCTGATTCATGCCAAACTCTACAAGCATATTCTGGAGCTTAACAGAACCGGTCTTCTCTTCAACTTCTTTGAAAAATGAATCCAGCTCTTCTTCATGGACGGATATTCTTTCGCTGGCGAACGGAATGACTAATTCTTGATCAATTAAGTTTTCCAAGATCAAGAGACGAAGATTTCCCCTCTTTTCCTTAATCTCTTCCTCGAATAGACCGAATGCTTCCGAAACTTTTAAATCTGTTAATGTTATCACTTTATCGTTGACTACAGCAACAATGTAGTCGATTTTTTCCTGGGAGCCAAATAAATTAATCGTTAGGCAAAAAACACACAGTAGAAAGCCGACAGCTATCCGACGAGAGAAAGCTAAAGCGTATAAACCAAATAACAATCTAGAAGACATTTCCGATACTGATAAAAGCCAAAACCTTTCTTTTTTCTTTGGGAGCATCAAAATTCCAGCCGAGCTCCAAGCGCACCGGGCCCAGGGGAGTGCGATAGCGGATTCCAATCCCCAAAGCATCCTCAAGGCCGGCCAGGTTATAATCCATCGTTTCTTCGAATACCGACCCTTTATCGTAGAAGAGAACCCCTGAAAAATCTTTAAGCGCGGAAAGCAGGGGAAACGTTAGCTCAAGGTTAAGCAGGAAAAGGGCTTTCCCCCCAATTGGTTTAAACGAGGTGTAGTCTCTCGGGCCCAACTCGTCGAACTCAGCTCCACGGAAGGAGTTGCTGCCACCGGCAAAAAACCTTTCGTGAATCGGTATGTCGCCTTCTCCCACGCCAAGACGAGAAGTCAAGCTGAAAGTAATACCTGAGATAACGGGAATAAAATGCTGATACTTGACAAAGCTTTTAAAAAAATCTGATTCAGACATAAAAAGAGGATAGGCTCTTTCGAGAGCAAAACTTAAAAAATATCCCTTCTCAGGGTTGAAGGGATCGTCTCTCCTATCCCAGATGAAACTTCCAGAGATAGAAGTCGCGGAAAACGGCTGATGTTGGCGGTCTAATTCATTCGGTTCTATCTCAAGGCCAAAAAGAGTTGTCCTCACCCATCTCAAAGTCGTTAAAAGCATAAACTCCTTAGAAAAAGTCTTTATCGCCGTTAAGCTGAAACCCTGCCTGTCAAAACTATAGCTCGTGCGCTGCTCCCTTTCTATCCAGGCATTCAAGTAGGTCTGCATCGGGAGCCCAAAAAAATAGGGTTGTTCCCAGGAAAAAACACTTCTCCTCTCTTTAAGACTGATCTGACCGACAAGGCTGAGTTGGGCTGCTCTTCCTAAAATGTTTCCCCTGATAAACTCGGCGGTTCCTCTGGGCCTTATCACATTATTCCAGATCGCCAAGTTTTGAGGTTCATTCCTGGTTTCTAACCCTATGCCTAATCCAGCATAATTTCTCGCACCTTCCCTGACACTAAGGACAAGGTTCTCTCTTTCAGGAGAAAGAGGAATCTCTTCGATCTTTACCTCTGTGAAAATACCGAGTCGCTCAAGCCTTCTTTTCGATTCGCGTATTTTCTCATAAAAAGCATAGTCTCGTTCCTTTATCCTGAGCTCTCTGAGGATAGTGCTCCTCTTGGTAACCTTGTTTCCTGTAATCACGATTTTCTCAATTTCGACTTTTTTTCCTTCGCTAATCTGAAAAACGACAGAAAAAAGAGCTTCGCCTATAATCTCAACTTGAGCTCTTACTTCTGTCCCCCTGATCCCTTGGTTCAAATAAAATCTTTCCAGCTTCTCCAGGTCCTTCTGAATGTTTGGCTGGAAAAATGGACCTTTTTGAAAACTGCTTATTTGTTCCAGAAGAGTTGCTTGACTGAATAGACTAATTCCTTCAAAAGAAATGGTTTCTATTTTTTCCTGCCCACCTTCCTCTATATTGAAGAGAGCATCAACCTTTCCCGCTTCTCTCCTGAAAGCCAAATCAACTCGCGCATCAGGAAAGCCATGGGTCTTATAGAGAAGCTCTATCTCACGAGGCAGCTCAAATAGTCTTGCCCCATCAACCCATCCCAAAAAAAGAATTTTCTCTCCGATTCTAAGCTCTTTTTTTAGCTGAGAGGGAGTAAAATATCCAACCCCTTCAAAAGAAATGTCTCGAATCTTATACTTCTCACCTTGGCTGACTTCATAAATAACACGAATTTCATTATCAGCCTTCTCAACATAAGAATTGGCGGAGCTAAAAAGATAACCCTTTTTCCTTAAGTAAGCCAAAATTTTTGCTTCACCTTCGGTCAATCCCCACTCTTCAAAAATTCTTGCTTCCCATATTGGCCTCAGAAGACTCAGAGGAACTTTCGCTCCTCTTACTACAATCTCTACCTTCTCATGGGGAGTGACTTTCAAAGAGAGCGAAACTCGTTCTTTCTCCTCATTAAAATTTCTCTCTTCCAGTTCAATCTCTGTTCGCTGGTAGTCCATTGAATTGTAAATCTCTCTGAGCCGTGTGATATCTTCATCAAGAACTGAAGGAATATATGGTTTCCCCTCTTTGCTCTCTATTTTTTTCCTCAATTCCGCCTCAGGAAGAAGCAATTCTCCAGAAACTGCAATCTTATCGATAAGAAACCTTTTTGCAGAGAGAATCTCAAAGGTCACATCTATAGAAGATGTTTTGGGGTCTTTGTCGACTGAAGCCTTAATCTCAGACTGAAAATAGCCCTCCCTGCTTAATGTTTCCTTTAATTCTTCGACAGCCTTTTTCAGTCTGGCCTCAGAAAAAGAGCTGCCGACTCTCAAGGAATACAATCCTTCTCTCATCTTTTTACGGGAAATCTCCGCTTTCCCCTGGAAGAAAATCTTCTGCGTGAGAGGCTTCCTCATCAGGAGAAAAGTCAATTGAATCGCCTCGTTTCCCTCCCTCAAAACCTCAATACTAGAGAAAAGCCCAGTTTGGTAAATCTGTTTAATGCTGTTGGATATCTTCTTCAAGGAGAATAGTTCTCCTTCTTTAATCGGAATCAATTCCTGCATATCTTTACCGCCTGACTGACCATCCACAACTATAGAAATTTTTATTACCCGCGCAGATGACCCATTAGACTTTGAGAAGGATACCATTGAGAAAAGAAATAAAGAAACTACTAGAAGAAAAATACCAAATATCGCGTGTTTATTGCTTCTCATATCAAAATCTCTTATGAATTTTCACATCAATGCTAACTCGCCCTTTTTCATCACGGGTGCCAACTATGGAAAGGTCATTTGTGAGCTCCCATTCTAATCGAGCAATTTCTTCCTTCTGAGTTGCCAGGTTTGTAGAGTAAAGAATAAAAAAGTTCTTTGATATTTTTTTCCCTATTGTCAGCCGAGCCGTCATCTCGGCAGAAGTTCCCATAATGAAGGGGTCTATCCTAAAACGATCGATGCTGAACAGACCTTCTGCACGTTTCTTGGCTTCTTCCGAAAGTTGGAAAGAGAGAAGAGAAGCCGTACTTAATTGGGTACTCGTATCATAAGAGTAAGTTCTCTTGAACGATTCCCCTAAAGCCAGAAGAGCCAGAACATCCTCTGGGGGCAAAGGGGGTGATGAACTGAATTCGGGATTGAGACGTTCTATCGGCCCCTCGAGAGAGAAAGTCACCCGGTAGTCTTTAACGTAAGTTTCTCCTTTAAAGCTTAAAAAAGGCTCAATTGTTAAGGGGTTAAAAAAACCAACCCGTCCACTTAATATCCTGAATTTTCTGTCCTGAAAATAAACATCCCCTCCTATAGCTTCGATCTCACCCAGCACTATGGGAGCATTCACATTCCCGGTTAAAGTCAAATCAAACCTGCCCCTGATTCGACCAAGAGAATTCTCCATCCAGGCATTATCATTAGCTCTTATGCGAACATTCAAGGTGAGGTCGTCAAAGAAGCCTGGCTCTCTTTGAGACTCGTAATAAGGGATTGAGGAAAAAGCAAATTTTTCATGAAGCTCCCGCCTCCAGGAAAGTCTTTGAACCAAAAGATCGCCCTCTAACAGAAAGCGATCCGTGTCCTTGGCGAGATTTAAAGTCCCCTCTGCTAGAGCCCTTGTCCTCTCTAGAGGAGAAAGGAGCAGATTCTTTCCCTCTATTTTGAGATCGATATTCTCAACGTTTCCTTTTCCCAATCTCAACTCACCAGACCCCTGAACATCACCGCCGCCCAATTTGGCGAGGAATGAGCGAAGGGTAATCTTATTGTTCTCGACATACATCAAACCGGAATAGTCCCTAATAGCGTGGGCAAACCTCGGGAAGGGAAAAATCGGCCCTTTAAAATCAACTCCGCCTTTGATCTGGGGAAGACCTGCCTGGACTCTAATCTCACCCAAATAATTAACGCGGCCTTCGGCACCCTCCCACGGGATAAGGAGATCAAGGTTGGTAAAACTCCCTCTTACATTAGCTGAAAACATATTTCCGACAATAGGAATAGCAAAGGAAACTTGAAATTCATTATCGCCCGGGAGGAAATTTCCATTTAAGTCTAAATTTATCCTCTCTTCTGAGTAGCCAAGTTTAACCTCCCCATTTGAGGCTGTTTTCTGAAATGGAGCGAGGTATAAATCGTCTATTTCAAAATGACCTGATGCTAAATCCCGACCTAAAACGCCCTTTCCTTCAAGATTAAACTTGAGGTTCCCCTCTAAACCGGCATAAAGAGAGGACAGATCTATGTTCTCCCCCCGCAGATTTATGTCAAAACCTTCACCCAAAGGCTGCAAAAGGGCGTATCCGCCTATCTTACCTCTGTGCAGATTGAACTGAATCTCTGGGAAAGAGAAGGAATCCCCCAGCCATTCTAGCTTTCCTCTAACGGAACTCAGATTCTGATTTGCGAATTTCATTGACGAACTGGAGAAAGTCCCTTTAAATTGACGATCTTCACCTGTCTGTTCGAATTCGAAATTGCCTGAACCTTCACCTTGAAGGGGAAGATCAATACCTAGATCTAAGGCAGGCAGAATTTTCTCTACAAGACCTCTATCGAGCCATATATTGGCTTTTGTTCTCTCTTTAGTCGAATGGAGGCTTATCCTCCCTTTAAAAGAGGGATCATCGATATTGAATCTACCCAAAAACTCGTTATTTATTGACTCAGCTTTCCCTTCGACTGAAAAGGCATCCAATTTATCAAAGCCCCCAGGGGAAAAAGAAAAATCCGCACTAATTTGAGGATGTGCATAATCGCCAAAGATCCGAACTTCTGCCCTGCCCCTGCCTCTTATCTCTGGAAAAGTGAATTTTTTTCCAAGGATTATAGATGTAAACCGCCTTGCCTGATTCAGATCGCTAACCCCACCTTTTATGTATAACTCAACATCCCGGCCAATGTTCGCTTCTCCCTTTACCTCAAGCTCAGCAAAACTGGATATGAGACTCTGCGAGGATAAAGAAAATCTGTTCTTCCTGTCCCATTCAAACGAAACTTTTCCCCGAAAAGGAAACTTCCCATTTTGTTCTTGAAAGTCCCGGTCCCTAAATTCCGCCTCTGCTCGAAGCTTTTCTCCATCAATAGTTAAACTTCCCCATGCTGGAGATCTGACTGGCCAGGGTAAAGCAACATGATTCATTATTGGGTCTAAATGAAATCCCCGGGCAATCCCCTCTACTTTCCCTTCTGTGAAATGAATTCTCACAAATTCTCTCGGCAGGTTCCCTCTCCGGCTATTAAACTCTACTGTTCCGCCTGTTCCATGGATATATTCGAATTTTCCCTCGACATTTCCCAATGACACTTTGTTCAGGACCAAGCTACTGCTCGAAAATGCGGTTTGAAAAGCGACCTCTCCATCCTTTCGAGTCAATGTTCCTTCTCCGTCAGCTTTCCCTTCCCAGTCAAAAGGAAGGGTAAACAGTTCGGCAATCAATCCTGTCCTGATTTTGATAGAGGTCTCCAGATGTATATTGGGATCAAAGGGATCAATAAGACTGCCCTGAGCTTTAAGGATAAAACCGGGGCCGTTAGCTCTAAACTTTTTAACCCTGATTTCTCTATCGCGACCTTCGACTGAAAGGCTTACCTCCGCTTCTATTTGCTGCTGGACTGAGGAGAGAGAGAAGATATTCTCTTCTGCTTCTGATTGAAAAGAAAACTGATTTTTTTTCTGGGCAAAAATTGCTTTTATTCCTTTGGATCGAAAACTGACATCTTTTCCCCAGAAATAGAGCTCCCCACCCTTTACGACTCCTTTCTCTATTGAGAAGGGAAGCGTAATGGGAAACCTCGTCCTCTCTGCCCTTCCGCTCTCTGACGGTCTTTCATAGATTCTTAAGATAGGGCGTTCGATAAAGACATTAAACGGCCTCTCCTTGGTCAATAATGATTTATAAGATATCTTCACTGCGACTTTATCGGCAGAGAAAAAAGGTGATAGCGAATGGGTTCTTACATTTTCTATAACAAGGGCAGGAGGAAAAAAAGACATATAAAGGTCAGTATAATCAAAATTTGATTGGATTTTTTTCTTTATCTGGAACAGAACTATATTTTTAAGAGCTACCCCTGCGCCCGCTAAGATAAGGATTATAATAGAAAAAACGATAAGTGACCTAAGTCTTTTTTTTGTCTTCATAATCATTCAGAAAAGCAGAAAATCAGTCATCCAGATTGCATCTCAATATTAGACCTAGTCACATATTTGCCTGGATAAATGTCTATCTAGTCCTGAGGCAAGCCAATTTTAATGACCAGAGCCTTCAGATAGGCACTATTAATATAACATTTTTGGGCAAAAAATAAAAAAGGGGACAGTCCCCTTTTTTATTCAACGGAAAAAAGGACGGAGCCGGTTTCAACGGAATCGCCGGCCTTCGGATTTATTTTTGTAATTATTCCAGTTTGAGGGGACTTAATATCATTCTGCATTTTCATGGCTTCAAGTACCAAAATCGGCTGACCTGTTTTTACCTTTGAACCTTCCTGTACAAAAACCTTCACGACTCGGCCCGGCATGGATGTCTTGATATCCTGCTTCCTAGGTTTTTCAACTTTCCCTTCCAATATCCTCAGCGCTGATTTCCTCTCTATCTTGAAAAACTTTCCATTTACATAAACGGAATAATACAAAGAATTCGAATTGATTATGACATCATAAACCTTGCCGTCTATCTTCAGAAGAATCTCATCAGAACTTAAAACCTCAATAGAGGCAAGGTATTTTCGTTTGCCGAGGGAAACCAAAATAACATTCTCTGTCCTTTCTTCTACGCTTAACCTGAACTCTTTGTCACCAAGCCAAAAAGAAATATTCATTTTTAAAGCCTGTTAGCAAGGTTTAGCAATCTCCCTTGAATCTTCCAATTGCTTTCTCTTCTTTTTGGGGCGGGAGCAGAACCTCTTTTCCTCTCTGAGAAACATTTGATTCCCGCTGCGATCAACGCTGCTATTTTCTCTTCTGATTCTCCTCCATCCTGTTCTTTCTTTAGATTGAGGATGAAATGAGTATTATAATCGCCTGCAAAAAAATTTGGATGGAGCAGAATGCGTTTGAAAAAAGGAATTGTTGTTTTTATACCGTATACCTGGTATTCAGATAAGGCCCTTAACATTCGATGGATAGCTTCTGCCCTTGTGCTTCCCCAGGTAATAAGCTTTGACAGCAGGGGATCGTACTCCAACGGCACATCAAATCCTTCATAGACTCCGTTATCATCCCTGACGCCTAATCCTCCTGCAGGAGTTCGAAGATGGATTATTTTCCCCGGAGAAGGCATGAAATCATTATCAGGGTCTTCCGCATATATCCGGCATTCCAGAGCAAAGCCTTTAGGTCTGATATCCTCTTGACTGAAGCTCAATGGAAAGCCCGCTGCAATCTCTATTTGACTTTTGACCAAGTCAATCCCCGTTACCATTTCAGTAATCGGATGTTCCACTTGAAGTCTGGTATTCATCTCTAGAAAATAGAATTTTTTTTCCTTATCTACTACAAATTCCACGGTGCCTGCATTCCTGTAATTAACTGCTGCGGCAGCCTTCACAGCGATTTTTCCCATTTCCTTTCGTGTTGCTTCATCCAATAAAGGGGAAGGTGTCTCTTCCAGGACCTTCTGGTATCGTCTTTGGATAGAGCACTCCCGTTCTCCCAGATAAACAAATTTACCAAAATTATCTCCCAGGATTTGAATTTCGATATGATGAGGCTCGTCAATATATTTCTCGATATAGACAGAAGAATCATCAAAGCTGGATTGAGATTCGGATTGGGCTAATCTGTAAGAAGCGAGCAACTCTTTTTTATCCCTCACTAACCTCAATCCTTTGCCGCCTCCACCTGCTGACGCCTTGAGAAGAACGGGAAGCCCGACTTTCTCTGCCTGTATATTCAGATCTTTCTCATCCTTTATGGATTCCAGAGTGCCGGGGATAACAGGCACTCCGGCGTCGGTCATCTTCTTGCGAGAGGCGGTTTTATTCCCCATAATTTCAATCGGCTCGGACGAAGGCCCGATGAAAACAATCCTCTCTTCCTCACAGCGCCTTACGAGCTCAGGATTTTCAGCCAGGAATCCGTAGCCCGGATGAAGAGCTTCAACCTTGCTGCTCTTTGCGACATCGATTATTTTTTCAATATGGAGATAACTCTGGGAAGGCTTTGCATCACCGATAAAATACGCCTCTTCTGCCAGCCTTACATGGAGGGCTTTCCGGTCAACTTCTGAATACACAGCCACGGGGATGATCCCCATCTCCCTGCAAGCACGGATCACCCTTACAGCGATCTCTCCCCTGTTGGCAATCAGAATTTTCTTGAACATCTTGGCCATTTCTTCTTGTTTCGCTTCTTCCTCTTTGTTCTTTATCTGTATTTTTTTGCGTGCCCTATATTTTAACAAAGAGTATCAGACTTGACATCTTTTTCAATCTTTCTAGATTCTATTATCCGGCAGGTGGGCTTGATAAATCAAATCCCTACAATTCCTGCAGGGTGGGTTTTATGAATCATGCCTCCACAATTCTCATAAGGGAATATTTCCATGCTTTTTTGGAGGGTTCTTGTCTCTCTTATTCTTCAGCATCTCCAAGGCAGCTATAAGCTTGGATCTTATATATTTGGGCTCAATAACCTCATCAAGATACCCTTTCTCACAGGCAATGTAAGGATTAGCGAATTTCTCACGGAACTCATCAACTTTTGCCTCTCTTAATTTTGCCGAGCCTCTTGCTTCATCCAGCTCTCGTTTGTAAATGATATTCACAGCTCCTTCCGGACCCATGACGGCAATCTCAGCAGTAGGAAAAGCATAATTAATATCAGCTCTGATATGCTTGGAGGCCATAACACAATAGGCTCCGCCGTATGCCTTTCGAGTAATAACGGTGATCTTGGGGACGGTAGCCTCAGAAAATGCATAAAGAAGCTTTGCTCCATGACGAATGATCCCTCCATGTTCCTGCGCCACACCCGGCAGAAAACCCGGGACGTCTTCAAAAGTGATAAGAGGTATATTGAAGGCATCGCAGAAACGGACAAAACGTGCCCCTTTATCAGAAGCGTTTATGTCCAGAGCACCAGCCAGATGGTCTGGCTGATTAGCCACGATGGCCACGGATTTTCCTCCGAGCCGACCATATCCAATTACGATGTTTTTGGCATAATGGGCTTGAACTTCGAAGAAGTAGTTGTCATCCAGAGCTTCTCTTATCACATTCCTCATATCGTAAGGATGATTGGGATCATCGGGAATAGCTGAATCTAGATCCTCGCATATCCTATCTGGAAGATCAGAGGTCTCTCTTTCAGGAGGATCTTCCATGTTGTTATCAGGAATAAAAGAGAGAAGCTCACGAATCAGAGCCATTGTATGCTCTTCATTCTCAGCAGCAAAATGAGCAACGCCGCTTATGGCGTTGTGCGTTTCTGCTCCCCCTAATTCTTCCATAGTAACCGACTCATGCGTAACAGCTTTAATCACCTCAGGACCAGTGATGAACATGTTGCTGGTCCCTTTTGCCATGATGATAAAATCGGTTATGGCCGGAGAGTAAACCGCACCACCGGCACAGGGACCAATGATCGCTGAAATCTGGGGAATGACTCCTGAGGCAAGAACATTTCTTAGGAAGATATCAGCATATCCCCCTAAACTGGCCACTCCCTCCTGAATGCGGGCGCCTCCAGAATCATTGAGGCCAATAATCGGAGAGCCTCCTCTCATGGCTAAATCCATAATCTTAACGATCTTTGCTGCATTTGCACCACTCAATGAACCCCCAAAAACAGTGAAATCCTGTGCAAAGATAAAAACGTTCCGGCCATCGATCGTGCCATAACCCGTAACAACTCCGTCTCCATAAATTCTCTTCTTTTCCATCCCGAAATCATGACTCTGATGAACAACAAGCTTATCTGTTTCCTGAAAAGAGCCTTCATCTAAAAGAAGATTTATTCTTTCCCTGGCGGTAAGTTTTCCAGCCTGGTGTTGTCTTTCTATCCTCGGTTTACCCCCTCCCAATTCCGCCTGCTCTTTTTTGCCTTTCAGGTCTTCTAATTTTTTTTCGACAGTCATTTTTCCTAACCCAACAGGGCTATCCCTGTTTGACTTTCTCCCAATCTTTTAGAAATTTTTCCAGCCCGATATCTGTCAAAGGATGTTTCACCATTTTCTCAAGCACTGCGAAGGGTACAGTCGCTATATCTGCTCCTGTTAAGGCGGCTTGAACAACGTGGAGAGGATGCCTGATGCTGGCAACGATAATCTCCGTCTCAAAGCCATAGTTATCTAATATAACCACTATCTGGTCTATCAAGTCCATCCCATCATGAGAAATATCATCCAGTCGTCCAATAAAAGGGCTGACAAATCTTGTTCCCGCTTTTGCTGCAAGAAGAGCCTGAGTTGGAGAAAATATTAAAGTCGTGTTGATCTGAATGCCCTCCTGGGACAAAACCTTTGTCGCCTTTAGGCCCTCCACACCGATCGGTATTTTGACCACGACATTATCGGCCAGCTTCGCCAGACCTCTCGCTTCCTCAATGATATCATCTGACTTGCCAGATACGCTCTCCACACTCACAGGCCCGAGTACGATCCTACAGATCTCTTTGATTAAATCGTCAAACTGCAAATTTTCTTTGGAAACAAGAGAGGGATTTGTTGTGATTCCATCCACTATTCCCCAGCTGGCTGCCTCCTTTATTTGTTCCAAGTTGGCTGTATCCAGGAAAATTTTCATTTAGACCTCCAAAAAATAAATTACATTTTCATTCTATGAGATTATAAGCTTTGTTTCTTATTTTCAATTATAATTTTATTCTTTTGCTTGTGAGATTGCGTCGTCATTCCATTCCTCGCAATGATTTTATCCAGCAGGTGGCTACGATGAATCAAATTCCTGCACTGCCAATTGTGGACCTGATGAATCAAATCTCTGCACATCTATCTAATTTTCATAACAGAATTAGAAAGAGTCCCAATTCCTTCAATCTGAACATCAACTCTGTCTCCCGGAGACATCGGTCCTACGCCAGAAGGAGTTCCAGTCGTGATGATATCCCCAGGATTAAGAGTCATGATCGAGGAAATGAATTTAACCAAGAAAGGAATGGAAAAAATTAAATTTTTTGTGTTTCCAGACTGTTTCAGTTTCCCGTTTAGAAAGGTTTTGATCCTCAGGCTGGAAGGATCAACATCTGTAGCAATACAGGGCCCTACAGCAGCAAACGTATCGAAAGACTTCGCTCGAGTGAACTGTCCATCCTTCATCTGTAGATCGCGTGCTGTCACATCATTGAAGCAAGTGTATCCCAGAATGTAATCACCGACATTATCCTTAGCGCCAAGAAGGTATGCTTTTTTCTTGATCACAAAAGCCAACTCCCCTTCAAAATCGACTCTTTTTGTTATTTTTGGAAAAACGATAATATCGTTTGGTCCCACGATTGCTGAAGGAGGCATAAGAAAAATCAAGGGCTCCTCAGGCATTTCTCTTCCCATCTCCTTTACATGGTCTTTATAATTGGCACCAACAGCTACAATCTTTGTAGGCTTCACGGGTGGCAGAAGCATTACTTCGCTGATGGGAATTCCTCTTTTCATGATTTTATAGTTCCTGAATACAGAGCCTTCTAATTGATAAATTTGTTCTTCCTCTAAAACTCCGTAGCTCACTTTGTTTTTGTGTTTAAAGCGAAAAATTTTCATAAAATTTCATCCTTTATGATTTCAGAGATAGGCTCTGACCTTTGGCTCTCATTCCCATTTATGTCTCGGGTAGTAATAGCATAATAATATCTCTTATCCTTTTCAACTGTTGTATCGGTATAAGTATTCTCTCGAATGGGATCCAAGGTTAATAATATATATTCATCCCCCTCCTCTGTTTTTCGCCAAACCCTGTAGCCAGCTAAATCCGCTTCACGATTCTCACTCCAACTTATGGATATAAAATTCTCACCGGCAACAGACATCAATCCAGTAGGCGCAGCTGGAGGGAAGACATCTCTGGGCGTAATTTCAATTAATTCTGAATCATCACTTTCTAAGTATGGAGGTTTAAGATTCGCTGAAGCCCTGATGAAATAACGATATGCATTGTCAAAGATAATATCTTTATCATCGAACGTGCTCCTCCTTATCAACGATTCTGTATTGAGGAGCTGCGGCTGGCCCTCCTTATCTATTCGATAAATGTTGTATCCGCTGACAATAGGTGGCCAGGTTTGGTTTATATTTCTCTGGGGAGGATCCCATTTTAATAAGACTCGATCCTCTAACAAGGAAGCCCTCGCCCTTCGGGGAGAAAGAGGAAGAATCCTCGGTTCTATAGATAGCAAATCCGAAAATGCAGCTTCTTTTCTTTTCCTATACTTTATTCTGAGGCTGAAAATTAGCCTTTTTAACCTTAGGTCTTCGTCCGCTAAATCATAAAAATAACAAAATTCTGGCGATTCTTGCCCCTTCCATTTTTTGTACCAGGGGAAGAGCCGCTGATTTATCACAGTAATTATCTTAGCCTTTTTTATAAACCCTTCTATTCCGACAGGCCCTCTTTCTCCAGCCGGCCTTCTCTCTTCCTCATAAAGCCAGACCTCGATCTCATCAACTTCAGGCAAGGGGCTCCCATCCTCATAAGTGGTGGGATTAGCCCATTCCAGGATTATCTTATCTCCTCTCTGGATAATTCCAACTGTTTTGATCTTTTGAGCCACCTTTATATGAGGAGGATAAATTGGCCCTTTTTTGCCACAAAAGGATAGAACTAGAATGAGGAACGAAGCAATGAGGGTAGAAAAAAATCTCTTCATTAAAGAATGAAGCGGCTGAGGTCCTGGTCTTCAATAATATCTTTCAGCTGCTTTTGAACATATTTTCTGTCGATGGATATTTTCTTGTTTTTTATGTTCGGAGCTTCAAATGATATCTCTTCCATGACTTTTTCCATTACAGTATGAAGCCTTCTGGCTCCAATATTCTCCGCATCTTCGTTGACTTTCTCTGCGATCTCAGCAATCTCATCTACAGCATCATTGGAGTAACTCACCTTTATGCCTTCGGTCTCTAAAAGAGCGCTATACTGCTTGATTAGAGCATTCTCGGGTTCAGTCAATATCTTGATGAAATCTTTTTTGTCCAAAGGAGTCAATTCCACACGGATGGGAAACCTTCCCTGGAGCTCTGGTATGAGATCAGAAGGCTTGGAAACATGGAACGCTCCGGCCCCAATAAAAAGAATATGGTCTGTTCGCACAAGACCATATCGTGTATTGACTGTCGTGCCCTCAATTATGGGCAGTAAATCCCTCTGAACTCCCTCTCGGCTGACCTCAGGACCATGCCCTGTTTCCCGGCCAGCAACTTTATCTACTTCATCTAAAAAGATGATGCCAGAGTGCTCTACCCTTTCAACAGCCAAGCGAGATACTTGATCCATATCGATCAGTCTTTTCTGCTCGTCTTCCAGCAAATATTCATGGGCCTCTTTTATTTTTACTTTTCGCTTTTTGGCCTTATTTCCTAAAAGCCCTGGGATCATCTCCTGAATATGTATGCCTATCTCTTCGACACCGCTTGAGGAAAAAATCTCGAAAGGAGATGACCTGCTCTCTTGCATCTCTATCTCTATCATTCTATCGTCGAGCAGGCCGGCTCTAAGCTGTTTCCTAAATTTTTCTCGTGTCTCCTTGAACCTGGCATCTTCAGGAGGCTCAAAAGTACCCACCTTGCTTTTCAATGGAGGCAGGAGGATATCTAAAATCCTCTCTTCTACGTTCTTTCTAGCTTTTTCCTTTATCTCCTCTACCTTTTCTGACTTAACCATATCCACAGAAATCCGCACCAAATCTCTTATCATAGACTCCACATCCCGGCCAACATATCCGACTTCGGTAAATTTACTGGCTTCAATCTTGAGAAAAGGTGAATAAGTCAGCTTGGCCAAGCGGCGTGATATCTCTGTCTTTCCTATTCCGGTAGGCCCGATCATTAAAATATTTTTAGGCGCGATTTCATCGGCAAGCTCTGGAGGAAGTTTCCTCCTACGATATCTGTTTCGAAGCGCAATGGCTACAGCTTTTTTAGCTGCATTCTGGCCAATTATGAATTTGTCTAGTTCGGCTACAATCTGTTGAGGCGTTAGTTCGGCATCCTTCGTCTGTTTAATGGATTTCTCAAGACTCTGGGGCAGTGCAATCGCCATTTAAAGCTCCTCGACGGTGATTTGATTATTAGTATAGACACAGATGTCTGCGGTGATCCCCATAGCTTCCAATGCAACATCTTTGGCAGATAATCTTGCGTGCTTGATTAAGGCCCGGGCAGCAGCCAGTGCGTAAGCACCTCCTGACCCGATGGCAATGATTCCATCATCAGGCTCAACCACATCACCGGTTCCAGAAATCAGAAAAGAGTTGTCTTTGTCAGCGACGATGAGAAGAGCCTCGAGCCTGCGGAGCGCCCTGTCCATCCTCCAGTCCTTGGCCAATTCGATGGATGCCCGGGAAAGATTTCCTCGATATTCTTCCAATTTCGCTTCGAACCTGGAGAACAGAGCAAAGGCATCGGATGTGGCTCCGGCAAACCCAGCCAGTACTTCCCCTTTGAAAAGAGTCCTTATCTTACTGGCTTTCTGCTTCAAAATGGTCTCACCGATTGTAACCTGGCCATCACCGGCCATTGCAATTTTTCCTTTGTGGCGAACACAAATTATCGTCGTTGATTTTGCCATGGTATTGCTTCTTTACCCTCAATATGATAATTGAAGTTCTGAAATATGTAAAGAGCAAGTGTAAGTCTCTCCATTTGCGCGACAGTTTCAAGAGCAGTCAGGAAAGCCGATGAGGCAGTTATCCTGAAGCGAGTTGGCGTGGTTCCTCGAAGAGGAGAGCGAGCCGAGGACAGCAAAGAAAAAGGGGACAGTCCCCTTTTTTTGTCTCCTTAATTTGCACCTCGTTTCTTGCAAAAAAGGGGACTGTCCCCTTTTTCTTGCGGGATGACGAATCAGCTTGCCTGACTGTTACTGCATCACGGTTTTGGAGATGCTTCTAAGGGAGCTTATGCGGAATCCATTTTTGCCGATTGTTAATTTGGTTGTTATCGCAGCATTCATCTTTGCCTTTGTGGCAGCCGAAACCAAACATAGAATAATTCTAGTAATTATCATGGCTTTGTTATTTATCCTGCCTTCTTTTTTCCAGAGCTCTACTCTCGGCTGGATTTTCTATGCAGGAAGAGTGATCTTTGGTTTAGGATGCTATATTTATATTAAAGGGCGCGGCTTTTTAAAGTAAATTATTCAAGTTGACCTGAGTTATTCAGGTTATACTGCTTTCCTTTTTATCCGCTTTTGTATTTGAATGGTGACCTCGACTGCAATCATTACTATTATTAGAACCGGCACTATCCTTAAGGAATCTTCAGGCCATATAAGTCCAATATTGAAAGTCCTCCAGTTGAAGGGGAAAAACCAGTAATAAGAACCAGTAACGTGCTTCTGGAATATATCCAGACAAAAGTGAAGGGTGACACCCATCAGAAGATTTGTTCTCACCCCCGCCCGAACCTCTCTCTCAAAAAACTGGACAATAAGGAAACACACTATCACAGAAACAAACGGCGTGTGTAAGCTGTACAAAGCGCGGCCTGCTGGAGCATAAAGAATGGTTAGGGATCGAGCCAAGAGATCTGGTAACAAGGCACCGAGGTAAAAGGGCACTCGGAACCGGGCCCAGCTGTGGGGAATTTTCAGGAAATAGGCTGCTGCAAAGTGAGTGACGAGGTCTGGCATTAGGTTTTTTCCTTAAAGAGAAAGAGGCGCCAATCGAATCTATAAGTTCTAAAAAGAAGAAATAGAACCAATAGCGCTGGGGCAATGGAGACCACAATCTTTGTATATCTTCTTTTGGCCACTTGGAGACGTTTCAATTCCAAGTAGCCTTCCTTGTGAAAAATGACTCTCATCCTCACAAAATCACCCAAAGAAGCATTCTGGGGATTGCCCTTCACGAGAATCGTCCTATTTAGCTCCTTCACGATGAAGCCGTCTGGCAATAGCCGGGTCACCTTTGCCTCAGCTCCCACTCCGATTTCTGTTCCATCATACTTGAGGGGATTGTCCAGACACATCTGCAATCTCACTCTGGGATTGTAGCGATAGCCGTACAAAACTAAGGCGACTAAGGAAAGGAGTAGCCCAGAAATCAGAACCCAGCGACCGCGGCTCGAATCTGATCTCTCTGTTCTCATTCTTCTTCAAATCTTCTTGAAAGTTAGGACATTATTCGCGAGATGAGTTCTCAAATACGACTTACCCTAGCATAAGGAAAATTTGATGTCAAAATCAGGAAATATTTTGATATTTCACCCACAGCCGATTATAATCAACCCTTCCTAATTCATACACCTACAAAGAAAAAAGAGAGAATAGACAGGGAGGAAAGGCTTAATGAACCATAGAGAAAGAGTATTGACAGCACTTCGGCACCAGGAACCCGATCGCATTCCAATTGACTTTGCGGGTACAGTGGACAGTTCAATTTCAGCCCTGGGCTATCAGGAACTCAGAAGAAATCTTGGGCTCAGTCCAAGCACAACTCATGTAGCTGACATCTGTCAACAGACTGCAGTTGTGGAAAAGGATGTGCGCCAGAAACTGGACGTTGATGTCGAGGCTGTCTTCAATGAGCCTAATGAATGGAGAGAAGGTTCTCTCACTGACGGCTCTCCTGCCATGTTCCCGGCCAAGTTCCAGCCTCAATTGCAAAAGGATGGCTCTCAGGTTGTCCTTAATGAAGCAGGAGAAGTTGTTCTCAAGATGCCGGATAAGGGATATTATTTTGATCCCGTGCACTCACCCTTGGCCAAGGAAGCCAAAATAGGCGACATTTCCAGATATAAAGAAGATATTGAAAATTACGACAAACCCTCTTATCTCGACAAAAGCTATGAGGAGCTGGCCAAGAAAGCTAAAGAACTGCGAGATAACACAGATTATTTTCTTGTGGGATTATTCGGCGGCCATATCTTCCAGGCCAGCCAATCTTTACGCGGATGGGAGCTATTCTTAATGGACCTGATAGAAAATCCGAAGTTCGCTGAGGCTCTCTTAGACCAATTGGCTGAGGCAAATATCAGACGGTTTGAACAATACGCAAAAACTATAGGTCAGTATGTTCACATGATCCATTTTGAGGATGACCTCGGTATGCAGGACCGGCCGCTTCTGAGTCCGTCACTCTACCACAAGATGATCAAACCTTATCAGAAGAAGCTCTTTAGTTTCGTTAAGTCTCGGTGTGAAGCATTTATCCTATTCCACACCGATGGGGCCATCGCTCCGTTTATCCCAGACTTTATCGAGATGGGAATAGATGCTTTGAATCCAGTGCAGGTCTCTGCTGAAGGCATGGACACAAAGAAACTGAAGAAAGAATTCGGCCAAGACCTGACTTTCTGGGGCGCGGGATGCGACAGTCAAGCCGTGCTTCCTTTTGGTACGATCAGGGAGATCGAAGACGAAGTAAAGAAAAGAATAGATGACCTGGCTCCAGGAGGAGGTTTTGTGTTCAGTCCAATCCATAATGTGCAGGCCGGCGTGCCACCTGGAAACATCTCCGCTATGTTCAGAACAGCGCTAGAGTATGGCGTTTATGCAGGCTAGGTTGAAAGCTAAACCTGTGCATCCCCAGGAAAAATCGGCAGGCTCTGAAAATGAATAAATGCGGATGAAATCTAGTATTAAAAATAGAAGAGAAAATAACATGAGTACTGAGAAAGAGATGAAACTATCTTCGTGGGCTAACGCCTTGCGTCTGCGTCAACCTCTATTCGCGAATAATTCAGATTAAAAAAAATATGCGATTATAAGGAGAGGGAAAATGATACAGCTAGAAGAACAAGCAGAGGAGAGGGTCATTGGAGCAGAGGAAGTAAAAAACCCAGTCTGTCCATTCTGCTCAACAGAAATCAAAAAAATTTATATGCGTTCAATTAAATCTTATCTTGGAAGGCGATACCTCTATTACTGCTCACACTGTCTGAAGGTGCTGGGCATTTCGCACCGGAAAGGATTCTGGATGGGATGATAGGACTATAGAAAAGGATATTTTATTCTCTTCTCTGTGACCTTCATCTTTAATTACCACGAAAAAAATTTATTCATTTTTCAAGGAGGGAATTTTGTTAGAATATCATCACATCGGCATACCAACACAGATTAAGCGTGAGAACGAAACCTATCTTAAAGATTATAAAGTTCATGTCTCTGGCTTTGCTACCAGCCCTTATGGTGTTGAGTGGATGCGATTCGAAGCGGATTCTCCGCTTCCGGAATTGGTTAAGACCGTGCCTCATGTAGCATTCAGAGTTGACAATCTTGATATTGCACTAAAAGGAAAAGAAGTGCTTATTGAACCCAACCGTCCCTCTAAAGGTCTCAGGGTAGCATTCATCATACACAATGGAGCCCCTATTGAGTTTATGGAATTCAGATGATTATTTTCTTTATTTGCTAATCTGCCTTGGCTTTTCTTGCCCGACTCCTCCGCGGAAAATCAAGGCAATTGTCCCGTAAACAAAGAAATAGATACCCAGAATGATATAAGCTCTCGACAGGGAAAAAAAGTCGACCAATTTACCAAAAATCGGTGAGAGGATTACAAACGACAGGCTTCCGGCCATATTGGCCACGGATAAAACCGTTGCTCTTATATCTGATTTAATGACACGGTTAATAAGGTCATAAAAAATTGGAGCTGAAAAGCCCCAGATAAATGCATTAAAAAATATAAGGGGAATTAAGAAAATTGATTTTATGATCCCTAGTAAAACAAAGACAGGGGCAATGAGCAATAATACGAAAAGCGATTTTTTTTCTCCGAGAAATTTTTCCAATACATGGGCCTTCTTTGCTCCATAAGCGCTGGACAGTTGGAAAATAGCAAATAAAATCCCGAAATATCCAATGCTTATCCCGAGAGATTCATAGTATAAAAAATATGCCCAAACAGCGGTAACACCGCTACTCAAGATCAACGCTCCATATATTATCAGAAATCTCAATTGAATATTCGTAAAACTGAACCGACATATTCTTAATATATCCTTAAAGGGACTCGCTGATTCCAATTTCTTTCTTTTCGGTTCGAGCAGCGAAAGCGCTATGGGAAGCATCAGCGCGCTGGTAGCAATGTTGACATAAAACGGCACGCGGAGAGTTAGCAAAGCCAGAAGTCCCCCTAAAATCGATGCGGCAGAGGTTCCCACTCTGGTAAAGAATATGGATTTTCCCTCAAATTTTTTGTATTCCGACTCCTGTTTCATCTGGATTAACGTATCATAGATAATTGCTGAATCGCATCCAGACCGCATGCTGTTGCCGATGGCTAGAACGAATTCAGCCAGGATAAACGAATAGAAAGTGCCTGTGAAAGCATAGATACCAATGCCGACTGGCAAAAATGCAGCGCCCAGGATAAGAGTTCTTTTTCTCCCGATTACGTCAGCAAGGTACCCAGATGGAATTTCCAATACTAAGATTGAAAGGGCATAGGCCGCTTGAACAGTAAAAATCTGTGTAGAACTAAGATCATTGGCCTTGTAATAGGGTATTAAGATGGGAACAATCAAATAGAAATCGCTCAGGAATTTATATAAATATATTTTCCAGAGATTAGCCTTTATATCCATAATTATAAATTAGTATCGGGAATTGAAAATGATGACAGCTTTGAAATCTGGGATATCGCAGTTAATAAAGACCTCTTTTTTTCAGCAAAGGTTCCACCTTTGGATCAGCCCCTCTGAAGCGTTTATAAAGAATCATCGGGTCCTCTTTTCCGCCAACTTCAAGGATGTTTTTCCTGAACGAAAGCGCAGTTTTTTGGTCAAAAAGGCTTGTCTCCTTAAACGCTTCAAAAGCATCAGCATCAAGAACTTCGGCCCATATATAGCTGTAATATCCTGACGAATATCCACCAGAGAAAACATGGCTAAAATAAGGGCTCCTGTATCTCACTACAATCTCGGGAATCAGACCAATCTTCTCCAACGACTCATTTTCGAATTCAATCGGGTCCAGTTCCTTCGCCTCAATTAGAGTATGCCAATCCATGTCTAGAAAAGAGGCTGCCAGGTATTCAACGGTCGCAAAACCCTGATTAAAGTGGCCCGCTTTTTTTATCTTATCAACCAGTTCCTGAGGAATAACTTCACCGGTCTCATAATGTTTTGCATACACTCTGAGCACTTCTGGCTCAGTTACCCAGTTTTCCATGATCTGGGAAGGCAATTCGACAAAGTCTCTTGGTACCGACGTTCCTGAAAGTCTGTTATATGTACAATTGGAAAGCAGTCCGTGGAGGGCATGCCCGAACTCGTGGAATAAGGTGGAGACCTCCTCAATGCTTATGAGTGCTGGCTTGCCGCCTGTCGGTTTTGAGAAGTTCCCGTTATTGGTGATGACCGGATGAACTTCTTTGCCGTCCAACCTGTATTGTTTTCTGAAACTGTTCATCCAGGCACCGCCTCTTTTGCTGGCTCTCGGAAAATAATCCGTATACAAGATCCCGACATGAGAACCATCGGCTTCTTTGACTTCAAAAACCCTGACATCTTCATGGTATTTAGGAATGTCGTCTCTCTCGATGAATTGAAGGCCAAAAAGTTTGTTAGCCACATAAAATGCGCCATCCCTCACATTCTCCAGTTTGAAATATTGTCTCAGAATCTCTTCTTCCAGCTCGTACTTGGCTTTCTTCAGCTTCTCGGCATAATGCCACCAATCCCAAGGCTGCAGCTTAAAGTCCTTACCTTCTTTATGGATCATTGCCTGAAGCTCTTTAGCCTCATTCTTGGCTATTTTTAGAGCCGGCTTCCAGAGCTGGTAAAGCAAGTTATACACATTTTCAGGCTTCTTCGCCATATTATTCTCAAGGATAAAGTCGGCATGACTCTTGTACCCCAACAAATTAGCCCTCTCTACACGGAGCGCGGCTATCTTAGAAAGAATAGCTTTGTTATCCAGTTCGTCATTATTGTTCCCGCGGTTGATATAACCCTTGAATATCTTTTCCCTGAGCTCGCGTCTTTCCGAATACTGAAGGAAGGGAATCATACTCGGTTTATGCAGCGTAAATACCCATTTGCTCTTATGATCACGCTCTTCAGCGGCTTCCACTGCTCCGCTTATTACTGCCTGGGGCAAGCCGGCTAAATCTTCTTCCTCTTCAATGACCATTTCAAAGCGATTGTTTTCTTTTAATATGTTCTCACCAAATTTCAGTGTTAAGAGGGATAACTCTTGGTTAATCCCTCTCAGCTTGGTCTTCTTCTCTTCATCTAGGTTCGCGCCTCCCCTCACAAAGTCTTTGTAATACTTCTCGAGCAATGTATTCTGTTCTAAGGTTAAGTCCAGCTCATCTTTCTGATCATAAACCGCTTTTATCCTTTGGAATAATTTTTCATTCAATCTGATATCATCCCGGTGTTTGGACCGCAGCGGAGCAGCTTCTTTGGCAATTTCCTGCATGCGCTCATTCGTCATTGATGAGTTTAAAACACCAAAGACACTGCTGACTTTTCGCAATAAGGCGCCGCTCTCTTCCAAAGCTTCAAGTATATTTTCAAAAGTAGGAGGATTTGAATTGTCTACGATCACGGCAATTTCCTGCTGCTGCTGCTTCATAGCTTCTTTGAAAGCCGGCAGATAGTGTTCCTCATTTATCTCATCGAAGGGAGGAACATTAAAAGGAGTATCAAATTCGTTGAAAAAGGGATTATCTACCTTTTTTGAAATATCTTCTTTTTTTGAACAAGAAAAAAACAATAAACCTAACACAACTAATAATAGTAAAGATTTTTTCATTTCTGGCTCCTTATTTTAATCTTTTATTCATCTTATGCTTAGCAAACATTGAAGCTTTATGATATTAAAATAAACCAGGAAAATACAATATATTTTTTAATGTCATAAGCATCCTTATTTCCGCGATGCCTGAAATGATTTTGGAA
>CP070825.1:329963-344835 GCA_020344415.1 Candidatus Aminicenantota bacterium | reverse complement strand
ACCCGAAGGCCTTCATCCTCCACGCGGCGTCGCTGCGTCAGGCTTTCGCCCATTGCGCAAAATTCCCCACTGCTGCCTCCCGTAGGAGTCTGGGCCGTGTCTCAGTCCCAGTGTGGCCGTACACCCTCTCAAGCCGGCTACCCATCATTACCTTGGTAGTCCATTACCCTACCAACAAGCTAATAGGCCGCGGGCTCATCCTCAAGCGCCGTCCGATTGCTCGGAAAGCTTTGACTCTGAAAGCTTATACCCCAGAGTATTATGCGGAATTAGTCCAGCTTTCGCTGAGTTATTCCTCACTCGAGGGGAGATTACCCACGTGTTACTCACCCGTTCGCCACTCTCCTTGAATAGCAAGCTAATCAAGGCTCGTTCGACTTGCATGTGTTAGGCACGCCGCCAACGTTCACTCTGAGCCAGGATCAAACTCTCCAATTGAAATTATAAGAGTTCCGAAGAACTCTTATAAACACCATAAATTGACAAATTGGATCGATCGAGGCCGCTCCGCTTTCTGATTCAAAGAACTGTTTCTTTCTATCCCGAGAAAGAAATTGTTTCAAGGATATTACAGTTTTAAAGAACTGCCTGTCCAACCAGAAAATAGTTGCCTACAGAGAAATATCCTCCTATATAATATGGAGGTTGCCCCTAAATGTCAAGAACTTCATTCACCTTTTTTTCATAAAAAATAAACAAATTTTTCCCTGATTTCCTCAAATCAGAAATAGTGGGGAGTTCTCCGACAAGGACACTCTTTCTCTCCCATATTTCGTGAGTAACATGAAAAGAAAAGGTGTCCTTTTAGGGGAACGTCCCATCAGAATTAGGGGACGCCCCATCATCACGATCTACAAAAAAATCTAGCCAAGATGCCTCCAGTTAAGTAATATTATTCAATGAGTCAAACGAGCAAACAGCTTGCTATGATATATAAAATTTCATTTCAAGGATTTCTCTTTAAATGCCGATGAATCGTTTCTTCACCTATTTAGACAGAATCTCGTTCATGAATATCAACATCTGGGATTTTACATACCACAGTTTCTTCAGGGAATATGCCCGTTTTTTCCTTTTCAAAGTCATGCTATCTCACCCTTTCAGGACCTCTAAGGGGCTCACAAAATATCGACGTCTTATGAAGGAACATAAGGATATTTTACCCAAATTCACAAAATTCTTATCCATTCCGGACGAGAAATCCTTTTTTGAAAGCATTAAAAAACAAAGAATTAGCCCCCTTGTGGGCCTCGGATTCTGTCTCAAGCCCTACAACCCTGAAAAGCCCTCCTCTTCTTGTCCCTCTGGAAGAGCCAATCACGACTGTCTCTACCTTGATAAGGGACAAACAGAAGCGATCTGTTACAGCTGTGCAATCTATAGGCTTGGCGAAAAATGCCTGGAAACCGGATGTAAAGTCTATATCATGACCTCTGCTAAGGAAATTGCCAGAGATTTTCTGATTCCTCAGATCAACTCAGAAAAATTTCCCTCAGCAATCCTTCTCCTCTGTCCTTATTCAATCCAGGCAATCATTCCTCCCTTGCTGATCTGCAACATAGACATGTTCTTGATGGCATATAACAGTGGCTACTGCAGAGATTTTCAAGAGTGGGTGAGTGCAGACAGAGGAATAAAAGAAGAAATAACCTCTCTGGGCAAAGCATCTTGGAAAAAGCTTTTGGATTTGCTCAGCAAACTAGACGGCTCTGAACCTCAATATAAACGATTTAGAAGGGAAGGAAATATTTTCTCCTGTATAACCTAAAAAAAAGCAGCCTATCCCCTTTTTTTAAGCCCAAATTTGTATAAACAGGTAAGTAGGTCCACTTGCAGCTATTTGAATGGTAAGGTTATCTGCACCGTGGAAAGTCCTTTTCCCTCGCCATCGATTCAAAGAAGAAATTTCCATCACCCGCCTTGACCGAAAGAAGGACGAAAATTCCCATCCCGATTCCTAGAACGTTCACGGCAGGCATTCCTCCCCAGACGTGGAGACCAACGGCTGTAAAAAAAATAAGAAAATGAAGAGTTTTCCTTGTGTATCCTGTTTTCCAGCCAGCGTAGCGTTTAAGAGCGCCGCACAGAAAGCCGCTTCCCAAGATAGCAACTGCCGATACTAGGGAAAAGATTAAAATCTGGGGGAAAGGAGGAATATGCTGGAGGAAATAACTGGTTAGCTCTTTCATTTATTAAATATTTAACATTCAATCTATAACGAAATTCTACACGATACCAGGATAATCTCGTTAATTTCTTCGTATCCAGATAGTATTTTATCTAAATACAATCGCCCAATCTAGGATATATTGCCACCAAGTTCTTTCATGTCAACTAATGGTGACTGAATATTTCTTTTATTCTCCATTTTTTCTACAAATGTTTACATCGTCCCCTTCATATTTATTTTCCTTACACATGAAAATCCAGTCTGGATTATTCATAAAAAATGCCGAAGAATATAAAGAGTTTTTTCTTGAAAAAGAATTTATCAGGACTTTGTGCAATATCAGGATAACTCCCTGATATTGCTGAAATAGTAAAAACTATTGGCATTTTTTATGAATTATTCAGGTTAGAAATAGGGTTGGCATGTTTCATGCAGAACAACTTTTAGCCATGTCCAAAATAAATCCGCCAGGATTCACTCTTGTGGAACTTCTTATCTCTTTTGCTCTTATCACTTTCCTGATCTCGGGAACAGCCCAGCTAACCATGCATTCCCTACTTGCCAAAAGAAGAGCTGATTACAACCTAAGAACCGCAGAGCTGGCTGCATCTAAGCTTGAACATTTTAAATCCCTCCCTTACGAGAGTGACGAGTTAAAGGAGGGCATACAAAAAGAAGCTATCAGAGAGGAAGGCACCCAACAGATTTTTCTCATAGAATGGAGAATCCAGGATCCCTCTCTAAATATGAAAAGAATCGAGATTGAGGCCCGTTTAAAAAACTATCCTCAAAAAAAGACCAGAGTCGTCCTTGTTTTATCCAGAGAGCTTGGATTCTAAAAATTTATAAATAGAGTCAATTGATATGAGTAGACCAAAAATCAAGGCAAGTCCAGAAATAGGATTTTCTCTGATTGAAAGCCTGCTCAGTCTATCTATATTCCTCATTATTGTCCTCTCAAGTCTTGAGTTTTTCGGTTTCACCCGAGACCTCTTTTTCAAACTCAAAACAAAACAAGAAACAAAAGAAGCGGCTCTTACAGCGTTGGATAAAATGAGATTTGATATCTGCGAAGGAGGATTGGGTCTTCAACAGCCTATTAGCCTTGGAGTTCTCGATGGCATTACTCAAAGCGAGGACGTATTGACTATTGTTAGCAAGGAGAAAAATTTCGCTCTTCTTGACAATCTTTCCGCTGGGCAGATAAGCATCCAGCTCAAAAGCACATCCAAACTCAAAAAAGGGCGCAAAGTCTGCGTGTTTGACTCAACCAAGGGAGAGATCAAATCCATATCTTCGTTGGAAAAAGAAGGGATTGTGCTTTCCGCCTCTATGAATTCACCTTTTCTGAAAGAGGAAACCTCTGTTTTCCTGTTAAGGGAAGTCTCTCTCTTTTTGGATAAAAACCAACATACCCTCAGGAGGAAAGTGAACACCAGCCCTGCTCAGCCGCTCCTCGAAGAGGTCAGCATGTTTGATTTTCATCATGAAAAAGGCACAAACCTCGTGAGGCTGAGCATCTCGCTCGTTATAAACAAGGAGAAAGAATATGAAACGTCTGTTTTTCCAAAGAACATCGCCCTGGCATCGTCTAATTAAGAGCAGAAGAAAAGAAACCAGCGGAGTCATGACCATAGTTTCTGTTTTCATCTTTTTTGTTTTCTCTACACTGGGATTGAGCATGCTCTATCTTTCTCAAATCCATCTGAAATTGAGCGGTCATAAGAAAAATTCAATTCTTCTTGCTTACGCTTCAGAGAACGGTATCAAGCAAGGTCTTTGCTGTCTTTCTGATTTGCTTTCTCAAGCTTCCCCCACTTCTATCCTTACTCCAGAGGAAGCAGAGGAACTCAGAGAAGATGTTCAAGAGAAGGGTGTTGAAGTTATCGAAAGAATTCTTGGCATGCCCCTTCCGCTTGTCAACTCAGAAAGCTGGGAAAGGCTGGGCTGGGAAAGCAGTACAGAATTTCACCTCAGAGAAATGGCGGAAAAGGAAGATTATTTCAAGGCGTCCTACAATGCTTCAATCCATTCTGAAGGATGGATAAGAGATTTCAAGCCGAGAAAAGAATCGAATCTCAAAGCTTCGATAAGAATTCTCGCCGGGAATATTCCTCTCCCCTATATCCCCCTGCTCATAGACAAAAAGCCCGACACAGAAGAGGAAAAGAATTTTCAAGCAGACAATAAAATAGACATCGTTCCTTCTGAATTGAATCTCCTCAAACCGCGAATAGCCTTCTCAAAAGAAGAGCTTCTTCCAAAAAGAGCGGATTCCCTGTTAACCAAAGCCTTGAATATTGAAATTTTCTATCCCCAGTATCTTTCGAACAGACAGCTTCGCGCAGCTCTCGGATTAGACGAAACAGATGAGCCCGTCCCTGAGGGAGTCTATCTTGTTAAAGACGACTTGGGTTTAAAAGGCATTTATGTACAAGGAGATCTAGAGGAAATGGTCATGGCTGTTGAATACGATTTCCAGGTGATATCATTCTTGAATGCTCAGGGGTGTTGGACTCTAAAATTTAGCCCAAAAGAATGCACGACTGTTTTTTCAACCCCCGAGAAAAATCTCTCATACAGCCTTATCCCACACGGTATCATTATAGTTGACGGAGAGATCCGTTCTCTCGGTGGAGGAAAGGTGAATCCCTCTGGAGAAGCTGCCATGGTAAAAAATGAGGAAGTCCCTTGTATTCTTCAGGGAGTAAACCTGACCATCATCTCAGCACACAAAATCACTATCTCCTCCCACCTCATCCATCAAGGAGTAAAGTGGATAGACGGAGTGCCCTACGTTAAAGACTCAAACTCCCAACTGACCATATTTGCAGCGGCCAAAGACTTCCAGGATAACACTCAGAGAGATGGGAAGATCGTCATTGACGAGGGCTCGCCCGATGAAATAAAGATTCAAGCATCTCTTACGGCTTCAGGGCAAGGCTTCTCTATTGAGGGTGAGCAGAAAACTGTTCACCTTCTGGGCAGCCTCCACGCCTCGGATTTCGCGTCCAACCGGAATGCGTTGAAGATTACACTCGATGAGAAACTCATGCTAGATAACAACCTCAGCCAAAATGCCCCGCAAACAGTAAAGCCGGTCCTTTGCCTCTCTTCTTTCAGAGTGCTTGAGTGGGAAGAGTTTTAAATGAAAAAAAGGGAAATTTTTTCAGATAAAAACAGCAATAGAGGATTTACCCTATATGAAGTAGTAATCTCCCTTTCGATTTTTGCCATTATATGCAGCATCGCTCTAACATCCTTCCTGAATCTTGTCCCAAAGTACAAGCTTAAAAAAGCGGTCTGGGAAGTAAATTCTCGAATGAACTATGCCAGATACAAAGCCATCTTCGAAGGAATCAAGGTGAGGGTTAGATTTGGCCCACAAAACTGTTCCATTGAAAAATACGATATTAACAAGAAAAAATGGAAGAGGGAAGCGTCATACTTCCTCGAGGGAGTGATGCTTAAAGCCACCAACAATCCAATATTTCATCCCACTGGAACAGTATCCAATCTGGCGTCCGTTACTATCTCTAATTCTTGGGGAAAATACAAAATATCCCTTGCTATCTCAGGTCGGATAAAAACAGTTAAGCTTTAGGTGGTCTATTTTTTCTCGAATACGATTTTTCCGTCGATTATGGTCATAACTACTTCTGTTTGTAAGATTTCATCCTCTGGAATTTCCAGCATATTGCGGTCAAAAACAGTAACATCAGCCAGTTTTCCTGCCACTAAAGAGCCTCGGATTTCGTCCTCAAAACAGGCATAGGCATTAATTATGGTGTATGCTTTGATAGCTTCCTCAACAGATATACGCTGCTCGGGAAACCATCCTTCCTCCGGAGTTCCCTTTACTGTTTTTCGGGCTACAGCTGCATAGATCAGATATTTCGGGTGCATGTGATACAGGGCTGCGCTTGTCCCTGGCCAGTCAGAGCCAAAACTTAAGATCGCTCCATTATCCAGAAGCGATTTAAAAGCGTATGCCCCTTTGCATCGCTCATAACCGATTCTCTCCTCCATCCAGCGCATATCGTCAGAGATATGATAAGGATTGACTTCGGCAATAACATTGAGCGCCTTGAACCGGGGAAAATCCTGAGGCCTGATGACCTGGGCGTGAATAATCCTGAAGCCTGTTAAATCTACTCCTTCATTATTCAGCCGTTCGTAAAGGTCAAGCATTTCGGCCACACCTTTTGTTCCAATGGCATGGACATTGGGCACAAAACCTGCTTCCAATCCCACTTTGACGAAGTTGTACATCTTTTCCATGTTGCGAACTTTATAATCAGGGTCATCTGATGTATGGCGGCGCCAATGTCCGTAATTATCGGGCTGGTCATCGTAGGGCTCGAAGAAAAGAGCACCATGAGTTCCCATGATTCCATCGATGTAGCCTTTCAAAGCCCCATACCTCAGCCACGTATCCTTCTATTTAGTTTTCGGGTGAAGCCCCATCGTGAAGCCTTCTTCTTTCAATTTAGCTCCGCGTGTAAGATCTGGCCTCAGCCAGACACGACAGGTGAGCTCCCTGTTTTCCTGGAGTTCGATGAACCGCTTAGTCTGATCAGGCCTTTCGATATCATGGACCTCGACGATACCTGCCTCTCTTAGAGCCTTGAGAGCTGCCCTATTCTCATCCAGAAGTCTTTTGTGGGATTTGGACTTTCGCGCCTTTGATACTTTTTGAAAAGCAGGAGACGGGCGAAATATAACTCCTGTCGGCTTCCCGTCTTCACCTAGCTCCATGCCTTTCATCACGGCGCCCTCCAAACCAGCTGCTTTCAAAGCAGCGGTGTTTGCCAGCCATTCTTTGGAGTCATAACGGTTGAGAAAACAGGGATTATTAGACGAAATATCATCGATCATCTTTCGATGGGGACGCCAAGGTTTACTTTTCTCGGAAAGTTTTTTCCCGGCATCGCCCAAAGCCCATTGTTCATAGGCGCCCCATAGACCTCTGGTTATCCACTCCCCATCATCCAGGATTTCGACTACTCTGCTTATTTCATTTCTCAATCCTTCCTCATCAGAAACCGTCATTAAATTGGCATCAATAATCAATGACCCAGCTCCTCCAAAATGGACATGACCATCGATTATTCCAGGAGTCACAAATTTCCCTTCCAGATTAATGACTCTTGTCATATTTCCGATATATTTCTCTGCATCGATGTCTTCTTTGCAGACAGCGGTGATTTTGTCTCCTGTAATGACCAGGGCTTTCGCCGAGGGATTCGCGGGGTCAACCGTATGGATCGAACCGTTAAGTAAAACGATGTCAGCGGGTGGGTACTTCTTTTGACAATAGCTTAAAAAGACCATTAGCAGGGCAAGAATAAAAAAGACGCCACCCCCTGAAGACTTGAATTTGCTGAAAATTCCCATAATTCCTCCTAATAAGTGAGTTTTATTATGGCACTGAATTAGCTCAATGTGGAACAGATTATATTTATGGAAGGTTTGCATGTCAAAAAAAATATGGGTGATAATTTATCATATTAAAACAAAGGATATGGGATTTAATTATTTTTTTGTTATGCCGGTGAAAAAGACTTGAATAAGATTCTCGGCATACTTCTTGGGGGAAAATGCTGTGGTATTCTTCAGCCAGATGTTTTTAACACCACTTATGTAGCTCATCATTGCCAGCGCTGTAATATCAGGATCTATTACAGCATCGATTTCTCCTGCAGTAATTCCTTCTCTAATGAGATTCGCCAGTGATTCTTTTATAAAAAGAAAAAACCTTGAACGAATTTCAAACATTTTTTTAAATTTTTCTGGTGGCTCCATTTTGAATAAGGTGATCTCCTCAAAAGCCCTATATTCCTCATCTTCTTCGAGATAAACAAAGCCTTCTCGCATTAACTGACGAATCTTAGATAGAGGAGTCTTCTCGGATTTGAGGATCTCATCAATACGCTTTACTGCTCTCGCAGATAATTCCTTGTACAAAGTGCAATACAGATCATGCTTATTCTTAAAATGCCAGTAGATAGCACCGCGAGTGAGGCCAGCATGTTTAGCAACGTCTTCAAGCCGTGCTGCAGAATATCCCTTCTGGCTGAAAACCTTTAATGCTGAATCAAGAATCAATTTGCGGGTAAAAGCCGCTTCTTCCTTTGTTTTCTTCATGTTATCTCAAATCCTTTGCCCTTATTTTTTCACCAGGCCTGCAGCCAGCTCCCAGTCAAAATAAGCAGCCAGATAATCATAAACAGCCGAGTAGTAATTCACTTTTGCCTGGTCAAAAAGCAGCCGTGTATCTTTCAATTCCAATTGGGTTGCCAGACCGCTGGCTGTGCTTGATTCAGCAATCTTGAAGGCCTGCTCTGCGGTCTTTACGCTCTTTTCACTGGAAGATATTCTCTTCTGAGATTCCTCCAGCCTCAGATAAATATTGCGAATTTCATTATAGATAGCTTCTTTGGTCTTATCGATCTTTATCCGTGTCTTCTCAAGCTCAATTTTAGCTTTATTCACCTGCGCCGAGGTAAACCCTCCATTAAAAATCGGTATCGATAAGGTCAAACCGATCCAATAGTTCACATTCTTCCGTTCGAGCTTGAATTTATCCGATAGGGCTCTCATATTATAAAGAACAAAATTCGCCTTCAAGGTGGGATAATATTCGGAAGCTTGTGCCTTCACGTCGGTCCCTCTGAGTCTCTGCTCCCATAAGAGCGCATTATAATCCGGTCTCATTTCCAAAATCTTCTCAAACTGGACTATGTCCGGCATTGGAGGTCGACCGTTAAAATCTCCTTCCAGACTGATTTCTTCCTGTACCGGTATCCCTGCAAAATTCTTTAAATTGTTCAAAGCCAGCTCATAATTTCTTCTGGCCTTCATGGTTTCTGGCTTTAAATTTTCCCACCGGGTTTCTGCCTGTAAAAGCTCAAATTTAGACGCCAGTCCATTATCATATTTTTTCTTTACCATCTGGTAATTATCCCTGGCATTTTCCTCTGAAGCTTTTGTCACCTCCCATACTTTCTTGAGAAGGAGTGTTTGATAAAATGCCTTTTTGGCAAAACCGATAACCGTCTGGTACTGAGAATCATAAACAAAATCCGTTAGCTTCTGGTATTGCTTGGCTGCCTTGAGCGCATTTCCAACCTTGAAACTGAACAAGGTTTGTCTTAATGACAGGCTGAACCCGAATTCATTCCAATAAGAGATTTGAAACTTCTGTTCTCGAGTTTCGCCGGTTTCAAAATCCGGAAGGTCAATATATAGAAAATTTCTTCCCAGGTTACGGTTATAACTGCCATTGGCAGACAATTCTGGGAGAGCCTGAGAGATGGCTTCTCTCTTTCGGGCTTTCGCCATATCCAGTTCTTTCTCGGCTAGCTGCAGGTCCTTACTGTACTGCTCCACCAGTAAAAGAAATTCCTGAAGATTATAACTTTCTGTGCACATTCCATAAATATGGAAAGCGAGTAAAAAAACCACAAGAATGAGTATTTTTTTCAAGTTCTTCTCCTTGTGCTGAATTATTTCGACCTTGTTACTAGATTTAAGATCGAAGGAATGACGATCAAGGCCAGAACGGAAGAAACGACTAGCCCGCCAATAGCAACAATCCCCATTGGCTGTCTGATTTCAGCTCCCGAGGCACCTATGCCCAAAGCCATTGGCATCATACCAAGAATGATAGCAATGGTTGCCATCAGAATAGGCTTGAGCTTGGTCGGGCAGGCTTCTATTAATGCCGAACGTGTATCTTTTCCCTGGCGCCTCAAGATATTTGTGTAATCCAGCATTAAAATCGCATTGTTGACCACAATTCCCAGAAGCATGACAATCGCCATCATTGATATTACATTCATTGTTTTACCAGTGAGAAAAAGAGCCAGGAATACGCCGATTAAAGCAAGGGGGACAGTGCCCAGAATTATTAAGGGCTGAGTAAAATTTTCAAGAATTGCTGCAAGGAGCATGTAGGTCAAAAGAAAGGCAATAATAAATGTTCTCATCATATCAATAGATGTTTCTTGAATCATTTCAGCCTCACCAGCCCAGTTGATCTTATATCCCTCAGGCAATTCCATGTCCTCTAGGTTCTCTCTGATTCCTGCTATGACGTCTCCCGTAGGGATCCCATAGCCTATATTTCCGGAAAATTCGATGGTTTTAAATTTATCTCTATGCTGGATATTGCTGTAGCCTTCTGTAAAGCGGATTTCAGCGAAGTGGGATAGCCGGTATGTCCCGGAGCGCGAAACAACCGCAATAGTCCCAACCTCTTCAGGAGTATCCACAGATTCATCATTGAAAACCACGCGAATGTCATATTCATTTCCGCGATCTTTGAAACGTGTGGCAACAACACCCTCAATCGCGGAGCGCAGAGTCAGCGCCAGTTCAGTTATGGTCAGGCCGGCATCAGATATTTTCTTGCGGTCTGGAATCAATGTGATTTCGGGTTTTCCTGAGCGTGAACTTGTATTGAGATTGGTCAATCCCTCTGTGCCCTTTATTCTCCTGATTACTTCGTTCTTATAGATTTCTAATTGATCGACATCCTGGCCTAAAAGATAAAATTCGATAGGCGCGTCTCCTCCTCCTACAGATGAAATTGCAGAAACCCTTATCTTTGCATTGGGGATTTCCGAGAGATCTTCTATGAATGTATTCGCCATTCCGTTGCTGGATATCATTCTTTCTTCAGCATCCACAAGTTTGACGTTGACCCTCGCCATATTGGTGCCCCGACTCACTTCGCCTAATGACCCTAAAGTCGTTACCATATGCTTCATTTCCGGATACTTCTGAATCCTCTCTTCAATCTCAGCGATTAACCCAGCGGTTTCTTCCAGACGGTACCCCTCCGGCAATTCCACTTCGATTGAGACATTCCCTTCGTCGAAATCGGGTATGAATTCGAATCCCACTCTAGCCGCGATAGGCAAACTTAATATAAAAATGATTAGCGAGACAACGGCTACTAGACCACTCCTCCACTTCTTGGCAAGGACCATTCTTAAGAGTCCTTTATATATTCTTTCCCAGGCAAGAAACATCGCATCCAACCGTCTGCCGATCAGACGTTTTTTGGTTTCCCTCTCTGGAAGGATGAGAGAGGCCAGCATCGGAGTCAGCGTGAAAGATACGATCAAGGAGAAGAGGGTTGCAAAAGTCACTGTTAATGCGAATTCTCTGAAAAATTGCCCGGCCATACTTGTCATAGAAGCGATAGGTAAAAACACCACGATATTGGTGAAAGTCGACGCAATGACAGCCACGGCAATCTCTGAAGTCCCCCTATCTGCTGCATCCTTGCGGTTTTTTCCCATCTGCTTGAATCGAAATATATTTTCCAGCACCACAACTGAGTTCGCCACCAGTATGCCCACGGCTGTGGATAAACCCATCAGAGTCATCATGTTCAATGTAAACCCGGAAATTTGTATCAGAAGAAATGTGGAAATAATAGAAAAAGGCATGGCCAGGGCAACGATAATAGTCGAACGAAGATCATGGAGGAAGAAAAACAACACTGCGCCTGTAAAAAGTATTCCTAAAATGATATTCCCCAGCGTATCATTCACTGCACTTTCTATGAAAAGAGAACTGTCATTGATTATGGTGAGGTCAACACCCTGCGGTAAATCCTCCCTGATGGACGGCAACTCTCTCTGAACTCCTTTTGCAACGTTAACCGCATTCCCGTCCGCACTCTTGATAACGCTCATTAAAATGACGTTCTCGCTCTTTATCTTCCTTAAATTATCAAAGAAGACAGTCCTCTCCCGGACATCCGCACTAGTATCCTTAACTTCAGCGAGCTGGCCCAGTTTTTTAATGCCGTATGCTGTGGGTATTTCCAGCTCTTCGATTGTTTGAACGCCATCAAATTCGCCCTTCATCCGAACAGAGTATTCCTGGGTTTGCTGCTGAAACGTCCCTCCTGGCAAATCCATGTTGTGAGCCGCCAAGATCTGGCTAATCTGTTGAAGCGAAATGGCGTTTTGAAATACGATACGATTATCCAATTCCACCCTGATTTCTCTTTCCTCTCCGCCCACAATATTGACTCTCGCAACATCTTCAACCTGAGAGAGACGGTCTTTAAGCCTCTTATCCGCAATATCAAAAAGCTCTGTCATGGGAATGTTTCCGGTCAAGATGATATCCATGATGGGCCAAGCACCTATATCAAATTTTTCCACAATCGGAATTTCTGCATCCCTTGGGAGTTCACCCAGGATGGCATTGACTTTATCTTTCACTTCCTGGTTGGCTATATCTGGATCTTTCCCCAATTCAAAGCGCAGGCTAACAATGGAAGCCCCCTCCATGGAAAACGAGCTCAGGCTGTCTATTTTGCTTATAGTGGCGACTGCGTCTTCTATCTTTTTAGTGATCTGCATCTCTATCTCTTGTGGACCTGAGCCCGGGTAGATGGTCCGTACACTGACAAAGCCGAACTCTATATCAGGCATGAGGTTCAGATTGAGGGCGAAAAATGCAAGTATTCCAAAAATCAAGAAAACCAGAAGCCCCATGGTCACCATAATCGGTCTTTTTATTGAAAGAGTGGAGAGAAACATATCCGTTACCTCACTTTATCACTTTGACTTTAGCGCCGTGTTCCAGCAGAACCTGGCCTTCCACAATGAGTACATCGCCCGGATTCAATCCATCAAGAATCTCAACATCCAGGACCTGCTGCCTTCCCATTTTTATGTTTCTTCTTTCGGCTGAGCCACTGGTGAGAACATACACATAGAACGAGTCTTCTTCTTTCAGGATGTTCTGCCTTTTGACAACAATCGCTTCTGGATTGATGTAAGTCGTGATTTTTACTTCCACGGTTGTCCCGGCTTTTAAAATATTGTTGGGATTTTCAAACTCCATAACTACCTGGAATGCCTGTTTTTCCTGGTCCATGGCTATATCGACCTGAACCGTTTCCCCTTTTACTTTTGTTCCTTTCCATATGGCATAAGCCACCTGGCCTTTTTTTATATCAGTGACTTCATTCTCAGAAACCCACACTTTGGCTTTCATCTTATCTGTCTTGGAGATGGTGAAAAGTTCGTCGTCCCTTTGGACATTGTCCGTTTCGCGGACATTGACCTTCGTGACATAACCGCTGATCGGAGCTCTCACCTTCACCGTCTGCTGTACAGCCTCCCAATCCGCCTGGGCCACTTGAAATCCAGCAGCAGCGTTATCGAGTTCCTGACGGGAAATCCCCCCGTCATTATAAAGATTTTTTACTCGCTCATAGGCTGTCTTCGAATTCTCAAAAGCAATTTTCGCCTGATAATACCTTGTGGCCGGGTTATCCGTCGGAAAAGTCATTAAGACAGAATTTTTCTTGACATAATCACCGACTCTCACGTGGATTTTTTCCACTTCATCCGAAAACGAAGCATAAGCCGATGATTCCTGAATGCCTGACAGGACAGAATGAAAGCTGAGTTCACTCGCAAATTCTTGTAAGGCAAGTGTCATTACCCTTACTGGAACTCCTTCTTCCTTATAAATCTGCTCTATATTTTTCGTCTCCGCTTCTTCTTTGCTGCAGTGAGAAAAAAATAGAACGGTGAGCATTAAACCAAATAAGAAAAATATTGATCTCTTCATTTTTGACTCCTCATATAAAAGGTCTTTTATACATACTTGTATGTTTGTTGTCAAGGGAAAGGGAATCTCATTCTAGAACATCCCCAAGTAATGCCATGCATCATCTTAAAGTGGTGAGGAGCGGCTCCTTTACTTTTCCTGCCGCAGCCGCGGTTTTTATCCCTCCTGCCATGCCAAGCGCCTTGAGGAATGGGGCGAGTGGCAGACAAACCTCCCCCGCCTCACATCGCTTCGCAAGAAGTTTTAATGACCGCCGAGGCCGGCGGTGAATATCTCTCATGACCTTCTCTTTGCCCGGCAGGAGAGGTCTATGCGATTTCCGACGCTTTTGAGCTTTCCTGAGGTGCTTAGCCCACTATGAGCGCTTCCCGATTGTCCTTGACAGCTCTTCGAGTCGTGTTTTATACTTCCTTACGATCCTTACGATGGAAGGAGCGGAATATCGGCTCAAAGAGATTCATTCGGCCACCATAGCCGAAAAGCAAATCCTTATTCCTTTATATTATCTCCGTCAACATCACTGACGGGCAGACAGGACTAAGGGCTTTCAAAAAAACAAGTTCAAGGACCTGAACACAAAAGCGCATTCCCTGGAATATGAAACAAAGATGACAGTAAAAGCAGCCAAGCTTGGCCACAAGATCTCAGAAGTACCTATTGAATACAGGGAAAGAATAGGAAAAAGCAAGCTTAATCCGCTCACCGACAGTCTCAAGATGCTATTCTCGCTGCTAAACATAGCCAATTCTGAGACATCATTGCTTGCGCGCATAATAATGCTGCCCAGCTTAATATTCGGGTTATTTGGCATGGTATTTGGCATCACCAGCTTTTATGACTTCATAACTGTCGGTGCGCCAAGACCTCACTATCCTTTGGTCTCAGTATTGATAGTTTTGGTTGGAGTCCAGCTGTTTTCGCTTGGCCTAATCATTGACAATCTGACAAAAAAGCTCAGCAGAATTGAGGAGAAAGCTGCCAAATGAAGATATGTCATATTACAGCAGAGTATCCTCCCATGATAGGAGGTATTAGCAAGCATGTTCATGAGCTATCGCTTGAGCAGGCAAGGCAGGATCATCATGTCACTAT
>CP070825.1:305382-329863 GCA_020344415.1 Candidatus Aminicenantota bacterium | reverse complement strand
AGTGCTCAACAAAACCGCCGCAGCATAAACAGCGAAATAATTGTATGCTTGGAAAAAATATTATCCAATAGACGTATAGACCCTGAAAAGTTTTTACTGCGAGTAGAAAGACTTCAAGAACAGATGTCTCTCCCCCGCCTTACAGATGAGGAACTCAGGAAAGCAAAGGAAGAGGGACGTCCATGATTGTTGTTGATACAAATGTTATTGCCTATTTATTCATACCTGGTGACCGAACAAGCCACGCGAGAGATGCTTTGCGCAAAGATCCAGAATGGGTGGCCCCTTTACTATGGAGAAGCGAATTTCTAAATATTCTCGCCTTTTACCTTCGTCAAGGACAAATCTTGCTGAGATATGCGAATCAACTCATGCAAGAGGCTGAGCGGTTGATGAAGGGAGGTGAATATCAGGTGCCTTCTAATGAAGTGCTCTCCCTGGTTGAAACATCAGGTTGTTCGGCCTATGATTGCGAGTTTGTTGCTTTGGCAAAGGAAATGGAGATACCCTTGGTAACTACAGACAAAAGGCTAATTAAAGCTTTCCCCTCTTTGGCAATTCATGTCACAAATTTCATCTCTTAAGAAAAGAAAACCTACTTTTTAAATCAATTCCCATTCGGGAGCGAGAGCTTATATTTGGCAATTAGGACATTATCATCTTCGTCCATTAACACGGCATAAAGGTGTTTATTTTTTATAACAAGATTGTTAAGCGGCGAGAATAGGTGGTGGCGATTTTTCTCGAATTTGATATAGGCACAGTAAAGAAACTTCCCGTCCGGGGAAAAGATGTCAATCTGTTTGATCTTGGCACTCTTACTCTCTAGGTCAACATCCGGAACAAATACATAAACTAATCCCTTGTGGACTTCTATACGGTGAAAAAAAGTGAGTCTATCAGGAAAGCTATCGGCAATTTGGGCAAGCATTTCATCGGGGAAATTGGGAGATTTAAAGTATTTCTTTTTAAACCTATTAGAAACCTTTTTACTCTTGCGCTTGAGGGAGAAAGAACTGATCTTTTTTCCGCTCAAATCAGTAACATTTATCTTATAGGAACTGCTCATTCCCCAGTAAAGCCTGCCTTCAGAATATCCCAATGTCATCAATGGCGAAAAGCCAATGGAAATCATATCGATAACCCTGCCCCGGCTATGAGCCATTCCCCAATCTTGAACTGAAAATTCAGAAATAACTGCCTCGTCTCCGGTTTTAATATTTTTTCGGATGATCTTGCCTTTACCTTCGGGTAAAAATACCGCTGTTTTTGGTGCGGATATAATCTCATCGTTGCTGAGAAATATCCTTGGGTCAAGCGGCCTTCCTTCCTGTTTCACTGTTTGGATATATACCCCATCTTTTGTGAAAAGATTGATGCCATTCATTGCTGGGATATATACCTTGCCATTGACATAGTGAGTAAATTCTTGGCCTATGATCTCCCCAGGACCTTGACCACTCTTTGCAAAGGCTCTTATGAAATTTCCGTCCTTGTCAAAGATATAGTTAATCTTGTTCGCTGTGTCGTAGACATAAAGGATTCCATCCTCTGTCGCCATAAGACTGAATGGTCGCCCAAATACATCATCCCCGGCTCTGTCAATTTCCCAGATCTTCTTGAGCTTAAAATCCCACTCTCCCTTAAGTGGTTTGTCAGGATTCTGAATATTGGCAAGGAAGAAAAATGACAATAAGAATATGATGAGCACCAACTTCCTCGTCTTCATTTGCGTCTCCTATTACAGTATTTTCCGTCTTGCATCCCCACATTCTGTTTTTCACATCCCTATAATTAACCTAAAAGCTCCATATTAATGCAAAAGCCATGCCAGTTGAAGCATATGGGGAAAAACAAAAAAATGCGTGAAAAAATGTAAAAATTATTTACAAATCTATGTCTATAAAATTATCAATTTTCCTCGCATAAATTAGATAGACGCTCAGTCTCTTTATGTGTTTAAAGAAAGGTTTCCTCTATTGGATTCACCTATTGCACGTACCCTGCTTTTTATAGCCTGATTTGGCATGTTTATTGCTCTGATGCTGGGTAAATAATCAGAGAGATTTCAAGGTAATGATACTATTGCGACGCTATTAGGCATAGGTTGCAATAGCGGGCATGAGAAATAAAATTAAAAAAGGAGGAAAAATGAAAAGAAGGGACTTTATCGGGAAAACCGGATGTGGAATGGCAGGCTTTATGGCTGCAGGCATGGGTTTTGCCTCAGATCAAGAGCCGCCCCCTCCGCCTCCACCCGAGAGGAAAAGGTATAAGCTTGAAATTGAGATTTATGAGGTTGGGGAAAAAACCAGGTGCGTTAAGAAAGGAACAAAGTATCAATACCCAGCAGATATTGGCAAAATGTGTCCATGGTTAAGGGAAGCCATGTACTGTGCGGTCCGCATGCTTGCTGCCGGCGTGACATTCCCCTGGCGCTATACAGGAACACCCTATGAGAAAAAGCTCAATGAAAACGGCGTGACAACAGAGTTTATTCGCTGCCCCGATCCTTCCGAAGCGGGTGTGGTGGCAAAGATAACAAGAACAGAAATAAAAAAATAACTAGACGAAGTTCATTACCTATTTATTCGCCTTATTTCGAGGCAGCCAAACAGCCATCTCCCCCACTCCCCTGTGGGACCAGGCATAATAGGGAATCGCTACTAATTGGGGAGCTTCTGCATTGGCGCTCTTTAATACGCTTATTCCGCCTAGGAGTTCAGGGCGAAATTCAACTTCGAATATCATATTATCTGGAATACTCAGATTGAGTACTTGTTCATTGTTGTCCACGCCTTCAAAACAATAAACGAGCGGACCTCGCTGCAGTGCGACCTTGCCAATGTTCTCCTTGACATTCTCATGGGCAACGACTCGCCTCACTGGCATGGGAAAATTAAGCTCAATGATATCTCCTTTTTCCCATCGTCGCTGTATGCTAGAAAAACCGCCCTCTGTATACTTTGCAAAATCACTCTCTATATATAAAGAAATTGTTTCAGAGTTGATTTTTAGAGAAATCTTTTCATCAGTGGGATTCAAGAATGCATATAGATCACTTGGGACCGGTTCGTTTCTGGCCCATCCCGGAATGCGCACGCACACAGTAAAATCGGCTGTCTTCTCTGGGTTTATGGTTATCTTGACATTTCCATCCCAGGGGTATCGTGTGGTTTGCGAGACATTTATGGTATTATCGCCCATCATGACAGAACCTTCTCCCTCTACAAAGAGATTGACGTAGAGAATATCATCTGTGTGTGCATAGACATAACCTGGGAAGGAGGAGAGGAACCGGGCAAAGTTCCCAGGACAGCAGGCGCAGTCAAACCAGGGTTTTCTGGTCGCTTCTCCCTGATTAAATTTGTATTCCCCATCCGACTCCAAAGGATTGGGATAGAAGAAGAGGTCGCCGCTCAGGGATATTCCGGAAATGAGGCCATTGTATAGCGTCCTTTCCAAGACATCGATATATTTAGCATCACCATGCAGGAGGAACAGACGGTGGTTCCAGAAGATATTACCTATGGCTGCACAACTCTCGTTATAAGATGTGGCATTGGGAAGCTCATATGCATCTCCAAATGCCTCTCCTTCGTGGCGGGATCCTATGCCCCCAGTCACATATAGCTTTTTGGAGACAACATTATCCCATATTCTGTCGATAGCATTGATGTAATTTAAGTCTCCAGTAAGGGCGGCAACATCTGCCATGCCCGAATACATGTAAGTGGCGCGGACAGCATGACCTATGGCTTCGTCCTGTTCAATGACCGGCTTGTGAGCCTGAAGATACCAGTCCTTGTTATAGATGGAAAAATCAGAGGTGTCGGGGAACATTGCCTTATGTTTCTCTGGTCCCCGTTCATCCAGAAAAAATTTTGCCAGTCTCAGGTATTTCTCATCTCCAGTTACCCTGTAAAGCTTTGCCAGACCAATCTCTATTTCCTGGTGACCGGGAAATCCGTGTCTTTTATCGGGTCCAAACACGCTATCTATGAAATCTGCGCTTTTTATGGCCACATCCAGGAAGTTTTGTTTTCCGGTTGCCTGATAATAAGCGACTGCGGCTTCGTACATATGTCCGACATTGTAGAGTTCATGGCTTGAGCCAAGGTTTGACCAGCGCTCTTTTCCTGAACCAGGAGCAACATTCTCGGGGTCTATGGTACGGGTAGTAAACAGATAGCCATCATCCTCCTGAGCAGCAGCGACTTTAGCGATCAAGTCATCCATATATTTCTCCAGCTCAGGGTCACGGTGCAGGCTCAGCGAATATGCCGCCCCTTCCATGACCTTGAAGACATCGGAGTCGTTGTATCTCCGCCCCTCAAACTCACCCGGCATCAAACCACCTGCCTTGGCAAAATTATCTATGCGCCCTGTCTCTTCGCTCTTCTTAAAGGCAAAAGGAATTGTAACTCTTCGGTTAGTTTCCATCCGCGGCAGCCAGAAGGTATCTTTAATCTCAGTATCTGTGAAATTCACGGGTTTTATGGGGTAATCCTTTTGTGCTTCCTTCACACAGACTAGGAAAATGGCGCTAATCATTAAAACAAGAATGAAATAAATTATCCCCCTCATGATGCCCTCCTTTTTTTCAAGAAACTAATAGGAATCCCTAAGACAGATGCTTGATGACTTATTTCTTTATTTCACCCGTCTTTTTGTCGGGCGAAAATCTCTGGTCAGATCGAGAACCAGACGTTCGGTGAGTCCTTTATAAGCATCCTCTTCGTCTCTTACATCAAAATAGGGAACCCTGTCTTTTGCCATGCTCATATAGGCTAAAGTTTCTTTTCGATCTGCGGAATCAGTCCAGAGAGTTGCACCTGTTTCTGTCGAAAAAAGCCTTGATGTCATAGAAATAGTGAAGGTTGCCCGGACCTGGAGGCGGTGAATCAGTGCGCCAATATCTACCATTGGCTTGACATCCGAGACATTGATTTTCCCGTAAAAAAAAGAATTTACTTCAAAATGATCTCCGATTGCTCTTATTGCCTCTTGATCGAGAGTTTTTTTATTGATCTTCTCTAAGACCGCTTCGAGTGAACCAAGTTCAATAACCTGAACATTTTGATAGGTGGTCATTACCTGCAGGAAACGCTGAGTGGCCATTACATCAAGATTGCCTTCGGCATTCTCTATAGAAAAAGAAATCAAGCCGATTCTTTCCTGGGGTGACAAATCGATTTCTGGAGGTACTATTACTACAGTACCGCAGCTAGCAAAAATGAACAGGACAAAGATTAATATACTTTTTCTAAGCATTGCGTCTCTCCTCAGGATAATTATATAAAGATTCCTTAGGAACGCAAGTCTTTCCGTTCAATATAAGGCGGGTTTGATGAATCAAACCTCTACAAATGAATCAAGCACCTGCATTATTGTCGTTGCGAGGAGCGTAGCGATACGGCAATCCTCTGTTGTGAGCCTAGCGTGGCAATCTCTGCCTTTACATGAGATTGCTTCGCAACGCTCGCAATGACAATTACTGGACTTTGACAAATCAAGCGCCGACACAAGATGAATCAAGCCTCTACAGAAATTTGATGTTTTTTTGACATCTGTCATCTTTAAAGGACACATAAGAATTGGTTTATCTTGCTTCACCCCTGGAAACTCCAAATGGCACGTTAATTGCAAAATAAAGAATTGAGCGGAGATGAATTAATGGAGAAAACATTGGGATAGGAGGTCAGTATGAAAAAGTTATATGTGATTCTGCTGATATTAATGCTACTAGCTCTTGTCTCCTGTATCCAGCAGACCGTCAAAACCGAGTCAAGATTTTTAGATGATTACACATTTGAAGAGGTTTGGAAAGCATCCATCAGGGCAGTCAATGATATTGAGTTCACGATCGACAGTTTGGACAAAGATGCTGGATTTATAGGAGCTGAAAGCGGGCCGCATATTGGCCAGGACGCCCCGCCCAGATTGTCAATTATGATCACAGAGGCAAGAGGACGGGTTTATGTCAATTGCAAGGTTCTCCAGAAGGAAGAATTTATTGATGTATTTGGACACGGGCGAAGGACAATCCGGAAGTTCATGGTCGCTCTGAACAGAAACCTCGATATAGCTTATTAGAATTTCATTCGATCCTAGTCAAGATTTTATTGTAAATCTCGTCAGAGTTTTCCCGTGTTAATAAATAAATTTGCCCTTTTCCTTCGTATTTTTTTACGAATTTTCTGGAAAGAGTCGCTATCACGATTTTATCCGAATTCAGGATCATTTGAATGGTTTCCCTGAACTTTTTTGAATAAAATTCCATCATCCCTATCTCATCGATTATGACGTATTTTGAGGCTTCATAGCTCTTTAAAAATTCATTCATTATAGTATCTATCCCCTCAATATTTACCTTGTATCTTGAAACACTTGGTCCGCGCTCTATATTAATAGAAGCTAAAATCTCTTCTTTTCTCGATGCTAAATCGATGATCTTGAATCCCTGTCTATCACCATGTTCCCTTATCTCCGGAGTTATAAAGCCTGATAGATCTTTATTAGAGATTTTATCCAAGATCTTCTGGATCAGCGTGGATTTCCCACATCTTGGGTTACCGGTGACAAAAATATTCATTTTCTGGATAAATGCACAAAGTGGTTATAAGCCTTGCTTTCTTGATGCCTTATTCCTATTTTAAACACTTCATGCTAGTAATTAGCACTTCTCTCCTGAATTATAAATATTAAAAAGAAAGACTGGGTCCCTGGTTACTTGAAAAATAGTATTAAGAAAAAAAATCTGAGGTTAATTTACTTTTTTTCGACATATTTAATCGCAATAAAGATCATTCGCTTTATTACTACATCTCCCGAAGAAGTAATCGTATCTTTTAATAGTTGAACATATTCATGGGATGTCTCATCTGAGACTAAAATAATGCCGTCAGCGCCTACTTCTTTCGCCTTTTTTATAGCAAGCTCATATACTTTGTTTTCTTTCTCTGCTTGCTCTTTTATCTCGATCCTTCCAATTTCGATGTATTCTTTGGTGGGCTTCTCTTTCTTGTAAACATCCACTTTTGTCGTGCTTGGATAACTGGTATCGCTAAGCGAGCGATATATAACAGGGGTGCTTGCGCATGAAATAAAAATTAAAAGTGTAAAACATAAAATTATCTTTTTCATCTATTCCTCCATTTCTTGGATGAATATTTGGTCATTTTTATATATTTTTTACCCAATCCCATGCAAATCTTATCTCTAATTTCAAGGATAGTCAATGAGTTCATTTGAGTCATTCAATAGGGTCAGGCTCGAATAGCTTTTTGGATCAGACCTCACCTCGGGTAAAGTGGGATAGCCAAGGGGAGATAAATCTCTTTTTTTAGCAGCGAGGCCAGGTTTCTCTTCACATAATAATTCAAGTTATAAAAGGCTGACTCCGATGTTTGATTTGTCTCAGCAGCATGGTAGGAAACTTATGAAATCCTGGCCCCAATGTTCGATATTACAATGTCATGCTAAAAAATTAGCATTTTTTTCTTGACATTGGCAATGAAATATGCTAATTTTTTAGCAGAGTGCTAAAATATTAGCATTAAATTGAAACGTTTCAGGCTTCAAAGATGTTTTAGGAAGAGGGAAATGAAAAAAAAGACACTCACTCACATGAGTAGGAGAGAACGGCAAATCATGGACATTATCTACCAGAAGGGAGAGGCCAATGCTGCTGAAGTAAGAGAGCTCCTTCCTGATCCTCCGACCTACTCTTCTGTCCGCGCTCTTCTTCGTGTATTGGAAAGCAATGGGTTCCTTAAGCACAGGGAACACGGACCTCGTTACATATACTCCCCTACAATCACCCTTGATAAAGCCAAGATATCTGCTCTGAGACACTTGATGCAAACCTTCTTTGATGATTCGGCTGAAAGAGTTTTTGCTGCTTTGCTTAATGTAAAGGGAGTTAAGCTGACAGATGAGGAACTTAAAAAGATATCCAGCCTCATCGAGAAAGCAAAGAAGGAAGGCAAGTAGCTATGTTCCCATTTTTTGGCTTTTTAATCCCAAGCAGCCGAATATGGCTAGAGTTCATACTGGACATGACAATAAAATCGATTTTCATCATTGGTGTAGCACTCTTCATCCTCCTCATTGGAAAGCGCACCTCATTTATAACGCGACATCTTGTCCTGATCCTGGCAATTGTAAGCATTCTCCTTATACCTTTATTCTCTTATATTCTACCGAAATGGGAAATTTCGCTTCTGCCATCTGTTCTGCCTGAAGAAACCACTGCTATGTCGTTCAAGGGATTTGAAAAAGTTAACGCTCCCATACAAAACATTAAACAGAATATCATTCCCGATTATCATTCAAGTCAAAATCAAGATTATTTGAATGCCCGAACCAATAAACAGCCCCATTGGCCAGTATGGCTGTTTATATTGTGGCTTGCAGGAGCAACCGGAGTCTCTGCTTGGTCAATAGCTGGAATCATCGGAACAAGGATAATTATCAAGAAAGCAATCCCAGTCAAAGATAATACATTCAACAACCTGGCTTTATCCTCAGCAAAAAAATTGGGAGTAAGACGCAAGATCAGACTGCTTCAAGGTCAAAAATCTGCTGTCCCACTAACATGCGGCTGGTTACATCCAGCTATTGTAGTGCCTGAGGAGATTGAATCATGGCCAAAGAGGCGGAAAGAGATTGTCTTATTGCATGAATTAGCCCATATAAAACGGGGAGATTTTTTATTAAACTTGATCACTCTGAGCGTATCCATCATCTACTGGTTTAATCCTCTTATATGGGTTGCTTTGAAGAAGATTACCATAGAACGAGAACGTGCTAGTGATGATTATGTACTTGCATTGGGCACAAAAGCCTCTGAATATGCTCTTCACCTGGTAGAGATCGCGAGGAGGTTTTCATCCATGAAATGGTTTTCCCCTGCGGGGATTTCCATGGCAAAAAAATCTAACTTGGAGGTCAGAATAATGTCAATCCTCAGCAACAAAAAGCCTCGTATCAGAATAAGACCCTTGACTATAGTTTTCATTTGTTTTCTAGCAATTTCTTTCATCATGCCCATATCAAGTATACACACCTGGGCACAGAGCGAAGAGAAACAAAAAGCAGATTTGCCCGACAAGGAAGCCATAAAAAAGACTCTGAGTGAATTCTACAAATGCATTGAATTGATGGATTTTTCAAATGCAATTAGATTTTTAGCAAAATTACCCGACCTTCCAGTTTTCGAAAAGTATCCGCTTGTTATATTGGAAAAGGAGAAAGATCATAAAACCTGGACAATCCTCACCGTGAAGCATTGGAAAGACCTTTCTGTAAATTCAGTAATAATGTCAATCGAAAAGCAACCTGATCATTTCGTCGTAAAAGAAAAATTAACCGTAGAAGGAACCGATAAGTGCGGAGAAAGACACATCATTGTAAACAATCCTGAGCATGCATTAACCTTTGTCAGGAAGGACGGAAAGTGGAAAATCATATTTGAGGGATTGAAAACCGAAGCCATCGATATACCGACGCTCACCAAGGAAACCGACAAAGAGAAAGAGTCTAAAAAAATGGGAATTGTTTTCTCATTAGAAGGAATTAACTGTATTATTTTGCATACCAAGCCTTGTGTAGAAGTTAGTGTTAATGGCCATATAAAACTTGATAAAAAACATGCCGTGAAGGTCATTACCACACCTCATGTAAAGCTTACAAAAGGGGTGAAATTCAGTACCGAACCTCATGTAAAGTATAAAAAAGGTGTGAAATTTGATACCAAACATCGTGCAAAGCTTAAAGAGGCTGTGAAAATCGATACCAAGCCTTATGTAAAAATTAAAAAAATAGACGATGTAATAATCCTTGAACCCAACGTTGAAATCGATTTAAAGCCTGCTGTAAAGATCAATAAGAATCTCATATTAACAATGAATAAAAAACTATTGAAAACATTTAAACTAAAGCATGCGATAAAACTTGACAAGAATTTTGTTCTTGTATTGGATAAAAAAAATGGTTGGAAAGTTTATTTAAGCCCAATAACAATAAAAATTCAAAAGGAACTTCTCAAAAAAATCAAAGAGAAAAAGAAGGACGAGATTCACACTGCACCATCTCTCGCATAACGGATTAGGATTGGGGTCAGGTCTTGCTTTTTGCCACATCCTCCCTTTTTCTTGTGTGCTGACGAATCAGCAATCCTGATAACCGACTTTTTCGTTTTCCCCATTTTCTGTAATTTTTTTTCGGATATTTTTGCCATAAGTCATAATTTCTTGGTATGATACAAAAAATAAAAATAGATAGAAGGATAAGAACAAGTAAAAAACACTGAATGAAAAAAAATATATTCATAAAATTTTCCTTATAAATGAAAACTCAAAAGAAAGGGGAACATGAAATGAATAATTTTTTTAAGCAAGTCTTTATAGTTGCAGCATGTCTTCTGCTGGCAAGCTCTCTCTTTGCTTCAGAAACTGGAGAAATTAAAGGGAGGGTGACAGATGAAGAAGGCATATCCCTTCCCGGAGTAACGGTCACAGCGAAAAGCCCTAGCCTTCAAGGAATAAGAAACTCCATTACTGATGAGAATGGAAGTTTTCTGTTTCCTTTGCTTCCTATTGGCAAATATTCGCTGACCTATGAGCTTTCCGGATTTGAAAAAGTCACACAAACGGGGTATGAAGTCCGTCTGGGTTTCACAGTGAGCATTGAAGTGGTACTGAAAATCGCCACAATTTCAGAGGAAATCATAGTAACAGCGGACAATCCGCTATTAGATAAAAAAAACACTGATAACAGTTACCGCCTAAACGCAGATGATCTGTCGCGAGCTCCAATTCAAGGGAGAACTGTTCAAGAGATCGTTGGGTATACCCCAGGGGTTACTGGTGTAAGAGCAAGTACCATCTTTGGAACCAATACGGGCTTGCCAAGTTTTAGAGGAGAAGGAGAAGAAGGGAACAACTGGTTGGTTGATGGCTTATCTGCAAAAGGAGTGTCGATAAATGATGCTGGGGTTAGGATAAACTACGATTCTTGGGAGGAAGTCCAGATTATATCAGACGGATTCACTCCGGATTTGGGGCAATCCATGGGAGGAATAATCAATGCTGTCACAAAATCAGGAGGAAACAAATTCCATGGGGAACTGGGGGCACTGGTACGAGATTGGAATCTGAGAGCCAAAAGAGAGGACCAGTGGTCTGTTGTCACTGAACCAAACACATCTCTACATCAATACTTTGGAAACCTAGGAGGTCCTATCATAAAAGACAAGATATGGTTTTTCCTTTCGGATAACTTCCACAGGAGATTAGATGATACCGACGCCGAGACCATAGTTTGGCTAACCTTTCCAGCCGGAAAAAGAAGATATAACACGAACAATGCATTTGGGAAAATAACTTTTACCCCAGCGCAGAACCATACTTTTTCACTCTCCGGAACTCTGGATAAGTTTGTAAGTCAGAGTGGAGGAACCGGTCTTCCAGCTACTTATACAAAAACCACATACACTGATTATTCGTATCGAATAAACTACAGAGGGATTCTTTCCTCAAGCTCTCTCCTTGAAGGTGCCTGGGGACAATATAAACGGGATTCAAGCATAAAACCTCTGGAGGAAAATTATGGTCCAGCCAGGTATTACTGGCTGGATATAACTCAGTTCACAAACAATGCTATGGGAGACAATAATGATATGGAAAAGAGGACAGATTTCACTGTCAGACTAACACAATATGCAGACTTTGGAAATCTTGGAAATCACGAAATCAGCTTGGGGTTTTCCTATTACAGGACTTATTCTGAAGAAAGCAACAGATGGACAGGACAGGATTTTGATCCCTGGAAAGGGAATGGATTTGATAATGGAGTTGAAATTACCTGGATAGGCCCTGGAAGCCCAACCCGACTGACAGAATACGGTGTCTATGGATTTAATAACTACACAAAAGGGTTTGGCATTTATCTCTCAGACACAATAACAGTGGGTAGGGTTGCATTGATGTTGGGCCTAAGAACTGAAACTCAAGGGATATATGATGATACAGGAAACGAAATCGAAAATTTGGACGGAGAACCCTGGAAATGGGGATTTCGGGATTTCCTGTCTCCTCGCGCTTCAATAGCCATTGACCTTCTCAACGATGGAAAGAACATCCTTAAATTCAGCTTTGGTCAGTTTCCCAACACAATATCAACCCGAGTTTTGCAGTTTTTTAACACGCAGGGTGGATTCAGCTGGAGAAGATATGATTGGATAGGAGGGACAAATCCAACTGATTCTCAATTGAAAGACCCTGCTAACTGGTCTTTTGTGCTTCAACAGAGTTCTGAAACAACTCCATTCGGTGTTGATCCAGATGTGAAAACAAATAAAACAACCAAATTCTTATTTGAGTTTGACAGATATTTGGCACCCAACTGGATACTCAAATTGAGAGGCGTCTATTCCTATGCTAGAAACCTCACAGAGCTCGTCGGCTTTTATGACCCAGTATATATATTTGTATGGAATTTCGCGAATTTCAAGGCCAAGAAAAGAGATTACAAAGCTATTGAAGTGGAACTGAACGGAAGAATCACAGATAAATTCACACTCAGTGCTTCCTATACTTGGTCACAAGCTAAAGGAACAAACCCCGGTCAATTTGAATATGGTTTCTGGGCTGGGACAGCAGGGAACGCTTACGAGGCTGGTGTCTTCGGAGACCACATGAAATTGCCAGATGATCATCCCTGGAAAGCTTTGATCGATTGGTTCCTCGAGGGCATGGGCGGAGAAGGATTTGATGAAGAAAATGAAAGCTGGTATGGATTTCTGCCTTACAGCGTGGACCACCAGGTTAAAATTTTGGGCACATACATAGCCCCATACGGTTTCTTCGTTTCTGCTGGCATCGAATATCTTTCTGGCTACCACTGGGAGAAGAAGGGATATTCTGCAGGTTATGGAGACTATTATCTTTTTCCTGAAGGCCGAGGAGTAAGAACAACTCCTGATCATGTGTATGTAGATTTGTCAGTTGAAAAAGATTTTACTTTGCCTAGAGGCTTTGTCGTAGGTTTGAGAATAAATATTTTCAATTTGCTTAACAGCCAGACGCCAATCTCTTATGTAAAAGCAGATACCGCACTATTTGGTGAAGTTTGGGGTCGACAGATGCCTCGCTGGCTGCAGCTCCAGGTGATCTTTAGGTTTTAGTTATCCTTTATTTCAACCGGACATTGTCTATTTGAAGGGCAAACTCACCCTCTCCTAGTGAAGCACCGATGAATATGCCCATTATGTCAAATCCCTCTATGCCAAATTTCTCAAATGTAAACTCATATTCTTTCCACTCCGGACCAGCAACAAATGTCTGAGAAGAGGGAATAAATCCCAGAATCTGGGCGAAAATCATAATGGTATAGGTTCTCCCCTCGCCTTTTGCCCAGAAGCTTATAGCTCTTTTAGAAGACAGATTCGCAGGCCCCATTACTCTTGTTCCTGGAGAAAACATGACTCCTGCCCACCGGACTGAACTTCCCATAACAATATTCCCTGTTATTAAGAGCGACCCTTTGCTTCCCTGAGCTCCCTCTGTGGCTAGTTGATATTTAGCCTTAGATTTTCCACCCATCATGGCATCTGTGGATATACTCCACCCCGCACCAAAATTTGCCGCAATCTTCTCGCTTTCAAAATCGCTGACCCAGCCGGATTCAGAATTTTCTGGAGGTAGAGCTTTTTTTTGACGTTCAACTCTCTCTTTTTGCTTCACGATTCTATTCAGGTATTTCTTTCGGTCTAACTTCTGTCCTTCTTTCCAAACATCTACGATATTCCGGGTTGCTTTGATTTCGCTTGTGGGATCTCCCTTGACCAGAAGAAGATCTGCTAGATATCCAGGTTTAATGCGGCCGCGTCCAGTCAAACTAAATTTTGCTGCTGGTATAGAAGTCGCTGATTGCAGTGCTTCCAACGGAGAAAGACCGGCTTTAACGAGCAATTGAAGTTCGTTATGAAGACTGGCTCCATATGTTGTACCCGGATTCGGCGCATCAGTGCCTGCGAGGATCGGAACCGCCTCGGCTTTTAGCTGCCTCAAAGCCTTCTCAGCAGCTTCATACGCGGCTCGATCTGTCTCGAAGGGGAATGACTGTTTCAATCTTACCATATCCTCTGGTGCCAGGTAGGGAGAAAGATGAGGATCAACAGCCAAGATTGAGGCATCAGATATGCCGTTTGTGCTTTTCAGTACACTCATTGTTGGAATCACAAAAGCCTTTTTTTTGGCAACTAAGCGGCCAAAATAAGGATCGTATGCATTATTGAAGAAAAGATGAGCCAGGCCATCTGCCCCAGCTTCGATTACATCCATGCAATTCTTAAGCGTTGCTGCGTGCACAATTACTAGCTTTCCTCTATTATGAGCCGACTCAATCACTGCAGATAAAGTCGCTAAATCTAATGTCCGTCTCGAAGAGGAGTAAGCGCTGCCATCATCATAGATAATCTTGATAAAATCAGATCCTTCAGCAATCCTTGCATCAACAAACTCTTGCGCTTCTTCTGGTTTTGTGATTGTTGGAATAGGAAGTCCATACTGAGTGCCATGACCACCCGGTGCAGTGATCAACGTTCCTGGTGAAATCAGATACGCCATGTCTTTGGCTCTTCCAGATGACTGCATCTTCTTGATGCTTGCCATGGTTTTAACATTCATAAACATGTCCACAACCGATGTCACTCCAAAAGCCAACGATTGCCTCAGATTCTGAACAGACTGGATGTGAACATGGGCATCAATGAGTCCGGGCAAAAGGGTCAAGCTTTTGCCATCAATAACCTCTGCCTCATCTTGGATGGCCACTTCTTGGCCGACAGCATTAATCTTGCCGTTTTGGACGAGAACAGATGTTCTGGGAATAATACTTTCCCCATCAAAGACTCTCACATTTTTAAAAACAATCGCTGGAGAGACATCTTGTGAGGTTATTTTGGATGGAATAGCCAGAAAAACCAAAAAGACTATGAGGGCAAAGATAGTCCAGAGTCTTACACGTCGAATTCTCTTTTTCATTTTACTCATCTTATCTCCCTCCTGAATTCAGCATTCAAAACAAAAAACTTCTAGTGATACCGCAATAAATTTATTGGAGGTATTAATTTTTTTAAACTAATTATTATTTCTTTTTTTAAATTGGAGGTATTTCTATTTCTCTGTAATCACTTAAAATAACTTATGGCAAGATAAACAGAGACTTAAGAAAAATAGAACCGTCACAATTTACTCATATTGATCTATGAAAAAGTGAGGCAAAAAGCAAGACCTGCCCCCAACTCACATGATTATCTGAATCTTCTGCGCTGCTGGCTCATCTTATTGATCGGCTCAGCGTCCAGTGCCCACATGCCGCGACCGTGGGTAGCGATCACAATGATATTATCTCTGGGATGAATGATCAGGTCATGAACAAAGGTAGAAGGAAGGTTTCCACCAAGAACACTCCATGTTTTGCCCCCATCTGAGGTAACATAGACGCCGATATCAGTTCCCACATAGAGAATGTTTCTATTGGCGGGGTCCTCACGGATGACATTTACAGGTCCAAGGGGAATATTGCCGGAAATATCGACCCAGGTCTTTCCATAATCGGTTGATTTCCAGACATAAGCTGCAAAATCATCATCTCTCTTCCCATTCTGTGTCATATAGACTGTTCCCAGATTATAGGCTGAGGCAACGAGTTCAGACACCCATTTCTGATAGGGCAATCCTTTCATGATTTCCTGCCAGGTCTTGCCTCCATCCTTTGTGACATGGACTTTGCCGTCGTCTGTGCCGACATAGATCAAACCGAATTTTAAAGGAGATTCAGAAATCGAGAAAACCGTCTGGTAAGGAATGTCTCCCAATTCAGCCTTGTTATTGTGAGTCAAATCAGGGCTGATTCTCTCCCATGTATCTCCTCTGTCTCGCGAACGGAAGAGATACTGCATTCCATGATAAATGATGTTGTTGTTGTGAGGGGAAATGATGAATGGAGCAACCCATTGCCCTCGCAGCTTTGGCTCTCCATTGAACTGACGGGGCAGAATATATTTAGTTCCTCCTCTTCCTTCGACACTGAGGTCTGTCCTATTAAGATGTCCGTAGAAACCGGCAGAATAAACAATATTCGGATTGGTAGGATCTATGGCATGACTGCTCCCCTCGCCTCCAGGAGCTCTCTCAAAATCCACGGTAGGTATGCTTTTCCTGCCGCCGCTGAGGTCGACAACTCCTCTAAAGCTTCCATGATCCTGCATAGAGCCGTAGACGCGGAAAGGTGTATCCATATCATAGCCTATATTAAAAAACTGGCATACCGGCAGGTTATCTGTAAAAGTCCTCCAGTTTTTTCCTTTATCATAGGTAATCGCGATGCCGCCGTCATTGACATTGACAATATAGCCGGAATTGTCCGGGTCGATCCACATGCCGTGATGGTCAACATGTACTCTCTGTCCAATTACCTTGAATGTTTTTCCGCCATCATGCGACACACTTAAAGGGACTCCCATGATATAGACAGTGTTTTCATAATTTGGGTCAACACGTATTTGACCGAATACCCAGCCATATGTACCGGAATGACGCATCATGAAGCGTTTGGTCTGTTCTGTCAATCCGCTCATCTGTATCCAGCTTCCCCCTCCATCATCAGACCTGTATACTGTTGCTCCTTTTATAATGCCGCTGGAAGGGAGTCCATAAGTGCTGGTTCTTTCGGCTTCGGTGGGCTCGCGTCCAATCTCATAATTATCAACAAAAGCGTAAACAACATTTGACTTGGACAAGCATAGATCCAGGCCAATTCTTCCTCTATACTTTGCCTCGGGCAGGCCGTTGTTTATTGGATTCCATGTGGCGCCCCCGTCCATTGTTTTATAAATACCGCTTCCTGTGTAATCGGGTCCATTCCTCGGGTCGTTCCATTTATTCCGAATTCTCTGCCAGGTGGCAGCATACAGGGTATTACTATCATAAGGATCCATTAGCAGGTCTATGGCTCCTGTTTTTTCATTCACGTACAGAATTTTATCCCAAGTCTCACCCCCGTCTATAGTCTTGTAAACTCCGCGCTCCTTGTTGTCGGTCCATTCATGGCCAGAGGCTGCTACATAGACAATATCAGTGTTTTCCGGGTGGATGACGATCCGAGGAATAGTGTTGGTTGCAGTGAGCCCCATGTGCCGCCAAGTCTTCCCGGCGTCGGTTGACTTGTACACACCACAACCTGCCATCGAGCTGCGGAAAATGTTCGCCTCTCCGGTCCCAATCCAGACGATCTCAGGATTGGATGGAGCGATCGTAACATCGCCAATCGATGTAGAGGCTTCCTGGTCAAATATTGGCTCCCACGTGGTACCTTCATTGGATGTTTTCCAGACTCCACCAGATGCTGTAGCTACATAAATCGTGTAATTTTCTCCCTTCGGAGCGACAACAGCTATATCCGTGCATCTTCCACTTACATTCTTGGGACCAACGTGTCGCCACTTCAGATCCTTAAAAGGAGAATCCTTCTTCATCTCCACATACTGGTCAAACCACTTCATCCTGAGTTCTGGATCTGTGGAATGGGTCCTTTGCGGATTTTTAGCCCTTTTAGCCGGGAGTGGAGACATGAGTAAAAAAAGCACTAATGCACAAACACATAAAAAGACAATAGATCGGAAAATTTGCTTGTGAGAAATCATCCTAACCTCCTTTTTTGCTTCTCCTCCTTTTGGTAAATAAAAAAAACATTTAGTCCTTGATATTAGAGATGATACACAATTTTATCAAGAAAATTAACCTGAATTATTCATAAAAAATACCGATACCTTCTGCAATCACAGCAATAACTCGTGAATAATCCAGGTAAATTAATATTATTCTTTTTGCATTTCAACTAATCCAGCCAATTTCAGGATCTCGATATAATTCAGGACCGCCTGAAGCTTGGATTCTCTTTGATGCTGAGCATCAAGCACATTCTTGATACCCAGCACACTTCTCTTTCCATTTATGAGCAAATGAAGTTCACGCGTATTGGCGATATCTCTTCTTGTGTATGGATATTTGGCTCTCTCTTCTTTGGGGACCTTTATAATAAATATCCTGTATCCTCCGTATCCATTCATTTTGACCTTTGCAGTAGGTTTTGGGATGAGCTTGGATGCTTTCCTTTCCAGCTCTGTCAAGAGAACCTTTACAGGCTTTACCCCCAATTTTTCCGCAACAGCTTCCATGTGTGTTTTAAGAGCTGTCAAATGAGATTTTCCTATCATATCGACCGTCTTTTGCATATGGGCGATGTAACTGGCTACAGTCTTTTTATCCTCGGCAAGCTCAAGAACGGTCTCGAGTGTCTCCTTTTCGTTGTCTATCGCTGCTTCTACCTGGGTTCGAGCTTTTTTGTATGACTCAGAAAGATTTTCAGCAGTTGCGCCATTTAGAATTTCAAGCCCGACTACAAGTTGATGCCCGAGCCGGCGTGTTCCATTACTCGTTATTTCTCCCGCAATCTTTATGGCCATGTTGTCATCGGCGCTGGCAACAGTATAGGCTGCTGCTGCGCCAATTATCGCCACTCGCTTCATCTGCGTTGGATCTGACTTATCCACCCGATCGCCGGATGTGTGGTACCAAGGATCAGGCCAGGCGATCATCATTACCCCAGGCACTTGAACTCCCCAGTCATTGAAGACCACATGGTCTGAGGCACCGTAATGGGTTTCTATTGAGTAGTAGAAAGGCTCATCTGCACCTGAAGGAGCGACGATCCGATGTGGAACCCTATATACACCTCTGCGATTTTGAATACGCTCCCTGTTACCTTCTCCAACAAAGCGGTAATAATTTTCCATGACATCGTTTATGTAGTGCGGATTTCCGTACGTGGTCCGCATCAAGCACATAAATGCCCTATTTTTGCTCAACCACTCACCGACCATGTCCATATTGATATTGCAGAGGGTCTTTTCCATTATCTCTTTATTGTCCTTGACCCATGGTCCTGTGCCCGAAAATTCTGGTCCCCAGAGAAAGCGTATCGTTCTTTTCGGGCGCGGAAGACGCCCCTCTTCTATAAGCGTATGGAGTGTGCGTGCTACTTCCAGGATGCCTGCACTGCCCGACTTATTATCATTGGCACCCTGTTTTACAATTCCTTCAAAAAGGTGAGCAGAAAATATGATCTCACCCGCATTCGGATCTGTCCCTGGAATATGACAGACAATATCCTGAAGCTCATAAGGTTCCATTTTTGTTTGGACCCGGGCATGTACAGTGATCTTTTCACCTCTAAGTAATCGCCGCCTGAGAAATTCCCCTTCACGAACAGGGAGGTGAAATCCGAATTTCGGCGTCTGATCAGATGTGCGCCTGCGCCTCCTTATGCCTCTCCAGGGAATCTGATAAGGATCGTAATAAGACCGCGAAGAGCTTAACGCGATAACTCCCAGAGCATGTTGTTTCACACATGCCTCGTTGTGAACGTTACTTATACTGCCCTCGGTGACAACTACTTTTCCTCCGACATTCGCACGCTGGATCTCTTCTTTTGTGCCGCGACCGACCCATACCAGCTCCCCTTTCACATCCACAGTAGCACTTCCAGAAGCAAGCATGGCTGTCATGTCTTTGTATGAGGCGAGTTTCTGGCGCATCGGACTTATTTCCCAGAGCTCCCCTTGGATTGCATCCCAGACTTTTCTCCCTGGAAACCGAACGATTTCAGCGCCTGGAAGACCATAGAGCTTTAGCTGATCATAGATGTATTGGGTTTCATAAAAAGTTCCGGCATATTCTTCTGTTTGGCGATCTTTGTTATAACCTCCGGTCTCCATGATTGTATTCCACGCCGTCTCACCGGATGCTTCTCCTATTATTTCAGCCATCTGTTCTTGTGGAAGCAGGGTCCAGAGAAGCCATGGAGTCATCTGGGCTCGTGCCGTTACTATTGTCAGTAAACAGGCGATGAACAATGAGATAAGGATGCGTTTAGTCATTTATTCCTCCTGATTGGATTAAAAATTGCATCTTTGGAATAAAGAGTAGAGAAAAAGAGATGAAAATCTCTTCTTTTAAAAAGAACGATTCTTTCAATTTTCGATATATAGGTTCTTAGCTAATCCTAGCTTTTATCACAGGAAAAAGTCATGGTCAATCAGAAAGTGAAGTCAGGATTGCCTGAAAACGTAAATAAAGAATTGTATCCCCTTATTAAAAAAGGGGAGGCGCACAAAAAGTAACACCTGACTCAAATCGCTTCTATCGAGAAGAGCCGTTTATGTTGTTTTTATGCCTATCTGTTTATTTTACGCTCTTGGTGTACACAGCCTTTAGAGTTTCAGTGATGATATCAGAACAATTATCCAGGTGAGCGCGAGTCATGGGGTCAGAATCGGGATATTTAGCTAAGTATTCTTTTATGTCCTTATTCAAGTCTTTTAACTGAAAACGGTATATGGCAATCGCATCATCCGGGGTAGGCGCAGGAGGCTTTAAAACGAAGCCTGTTATTCTATTCAGATGTTCCCTCTGGAGAATTCTACGAAAGTTTCCTACTGCTTTCCCTTCTCTCACTTCTTGCCAAATTGCTGAATAAAGCTCACTCATGTAGTCACCAAGGGTTAACTTCTGTCCATCTGTTCTCATTTCATTGTCTTGGATACGATGGAGCCTCATCGGATCATAGAGCATTCTGAGGATGCTGCTGTAAAATGTCTTTAGATAATTTGCAAGTGAGAAATCGAGTCGGAATCTTCCCAAGCTTGCCGCTCTTATTACATCACTCCATCTCTCAAAATCAAAGAAGCGGTCAATCTGAAGCTTACGAATAAAGGTTGGATCAAAGGAAAAGGCATCAGCGCTTAAGAGATTCGTTTTAATGATATCCAAAGCTCGCCTTTGCTTTTCATACTCAACTACTCTGTATGGAAGTGTTTTTCCCGGATCTTCCACATGGGCACGCACGTGATAGATGCCACCCACCCATTTCACAATCCGGCTCATTGCCTGAAAATATCTACCTAAAGTGGCCTCAAAACCCCTCCGCAGATAAACGTAACTTCGTCCTTCAAAGAGAGAGCGGTTTTCTAGTTGTTTCCACAAGTCCCTGGTTCGGTTGGCATCCTGTTCTGCATAGGCTAACGGATCAGCGCCAAGGTCCCATGTGACACATGTAGGATCGATGCTCAAAGAGAAAGGCCCAAAGTCGTAGGCGTCCTCATCTGCTCCATAGATTAATTTTGGCTCATTCGAGCGGGAAGCGATCTTGTCAAGGGCAGGAAGCTCATCTTCGGAAGTCTTTGCATTTAAAGGCTTGTATCCGTACTCGATGACCCAATAGTCCCAGGCACCAATAGTCTTCTGCCAGTAGTCTCCCTGCTTCACTCCTTTAGGGGCTAAATTCGAAGGAAGATACTCCATAATAGAATTACCAATGGACTCTCTTTCGGTGAGCTTTTCGTTGTGGAGGTCTTTAAGCGCAATTGTCGTAGACCCTTTGAAATTATGACGCAGACCGAGTGTATGACCAACCTCATGACAAGCTAAGAATTTGAAGAAGTCATACAGATATTCTTTGGGAACGTCCTTGACATCCTCTATTTTGCCATTCGCAAGCATAGCAAATATTCCATAATCCCGCTCAAAACCCAGCAATAAATTATCCATATACCAGGGGCTTATTTTCCCTGGCAAGAGCTCTTTCCCTTCACCAAAGAAGAATGATGTAAGTGGAGACTCAATGGCATTATAGCCAAATATGAAGTTCATCGGAGCAAACATTACGACATCGGCATCGAGTATCTGGCCTGTGAAAGGATTGATTCGGGAAGGCCCGAAAGCACCTCCTCCACCTCCAGTGAGGGCAACAACCCAGCGGATCGTGTTATAGCGGATATCAGCAGGGTCCCACTTGGCATCGTCGGGCATCTGTTTGACCACCATGGCATTCTTGAAACCTGCTTTCTCATAAGCTCTATTCCACTCAAGAATCCCATCTTTAATAGCCTTTCGAAACTCCTCTGGAATAGTGTTCTCAAGCCAGAATACAATCGGTTCTTTTGGTTCAGACACTTTTGCCCTCGGATCCTTTTTCTCCAGATACCAGCGGTTAATATAACGCACAGCAGTGCCATCGATATCATTTCTGTCAAAATCAAAGACTTTAGTATTGAAATATCCAACACGGTCATCAGCCAGGCGCGGCATATACCCGTTATTCATGGGGACCTCAGAGATGCTGTAGCGCACATGAGCAGTGAATGCACGAGAGTCTGGAACACTGGGCTCTGGTCTTGGCTTTGTGGAGGCAACAGTATATCGTACCTCTAACTCAATATTCTCAGGAAATGCCTGAATTTTTCCCCAAACTGTCCTTTTTCTATCCACCGAATACGGATTCTGTTGGCGGCTGTACATTGCCCTGAGATTCGCCAGATCAGCTAAGAACATATCATCAAGAGCAACGAGGATACTCTTACGCTCAGGGTGAGGCTCGCCTTCTATATTAAATGCATGGGCAATAGACTGAGGAACGACATTTTTCAAAGAACGTTTGTATTGGGGTGATCTCGCTTTGTATCGAGTGTTTTTCCACAAGAGCAAAACCTTTTTATCAAGTTTCTCCCAGGCAAATACCCTCATAGCGAGATAGCTTCCAGCCCCTCCATAGCCAACAGAAGTCCACAAAGTAGGAATAAAGAGATACATCTTCCCAAACTGTTTGGGGAGGATCTCCAGATAGAGCTTGTCTTCTTTCTTATAGAGGTTAAAGAGTCCGTCCAACTTTTTGGCATCTTTTATGACGTCCTCGAACGTCTTCTCTTTCTTAGCAGGGGGCTTTTTCTCCTCTTTTTTGACCTCTTGCTTCTTTTTTGTCTCTTTTACTTGCTCCTTTTTTTCCTGCTGATTTGGCTGCTCAAAAGTGAAATTCGCAAACACAAGGAAGATCAAACAAAAAAACAGGACTGTGAAAGGCTTTTTCATTATCACACCTCCTTAAATTTAAAAAAAATGGGAACAGGAATGCAATTTTTCTATTACCTATCCCCTCTTTTATCTCTAATATAGATAAGTTAAGATGTCAAGAACAAGTAACGAAGTAAGCGATCAGGTCTTGTTTTTTGCCTTAAATGGAGGTCATTTCTTTCCTCTTATATATTTATTGAATCTCCTAATTTATCAACTGCTAACAGGGCTTTTTTTATCGTCTGGATTCATAAGAAAACATTACTCCTGCTTAAGCAGTTGCTTGTAAATCTCCTGCATCTTCCCTGATCTTATCGCTTTCTTCAATTCTTCTGTTTGCTTGCTCAACCAGTTATGCATAGGGTCGGTCTCCAGCAATTTCCTGATGTACGCGTTCACCTCAGAATCATCGTACTCCAGCGCCTCAGGGATAAACTTGAAGTAGAAATGCTGAGCAACCTCATAGATTCCGTGCCACCACGTATAATCGGGTCCCATCATCGATGCCCCGTGACGGGCTCTCCTGCCCTCATGGTGCCAAAGCTCCCAGAATATCCATTCAACTTTGTTCGAGAAACTGGCTGGATTTTTGAGCAGCTTTTTGCTTCTGATCATTGTGATAATCTCAAGGGCAGGTCTTGCAAATTTCTCATTATATAGGTTAACAAGTCCATCAAATTGAAAATAATGCCCTTTAGCAAACCCAACTCCATGACAGGAGGTGCATACATCAAGCATATTCTCTCTCTTTTTCTCCCAATTATCCTTTTTTTTCGATATAATAGGGCGCAATGTCCAGGAAATTCTCTGCCCAACATTATGGGTCACAGCCTGTTTTTCTGTAGCTGACATGTGACACGTTGCACATGTTGGAGCCACAAAATAGTCCTTTCCGACTACCCATGTGCGAGAATCCAGGTTCATCTTATAGATGTTTGTATAATATGTATTCCCGTGTTTTGACTCTTCATAGACTTCTTTTTGGGGATGATCAGGTCCAAGGTGGCACTTCGAACAAACCTCTGGCTGGCGAGCCTGCGCTCTTGAGAAAGAATGGCGAGTATGACAAGCAGAGCATGTTCCCTTGGAACCATCGGGATTTATCCTCCCAATACCTGAATTCGGCCAGGTTTCTTCTGCTAGTTTATTCGGTGCATCCGGGTCAATTATTACTTTTGCCCCATGACAACTTTCACATCCTGTTATTGCAGCAGGATGACCCCCTGCTACATGCGCAAGATATGCATCTTGAGAATCCAATATTTCTCCGGCGGTTGCATGATAGGAGCTGCTGACTTCCTCTGACTCTGCTTCATGACAAAGGCTGCAATCTTTGGGTGTCACGAGGGTGGCTATAAAAACATCATTGTGCTTAAAAGCATCAACCTCTTTTTCATCAGCGCCATGACAGTCAATACAGGTCACGTCATTTTTCCCGTGCGTAGAATCTGCCCACTGGTTGTATAAACCAGGCATCTCCTCTTTATGACAGGAGATGCATTCTT
>CP070825.1:292334-305282 GCA_020344415.1 Candidatus Aminicenantota bacterium | reverse complement strand
GGCTGACAAAAAAGACGTTCATTTTCTTTTGATATTGTAAGGCTAAAATTAGGATTGATTTCATATTGACCAACATAGGCATCATATATTTTAGGGTCAATTTTTATTGGGATTTTTTTTTGAGGAATTTGATACTTTTCGCCAAATACAATGGCGGCCAATTCCATAGATATTTTCCCTATTGGCGTATGTCCAAAATTGCTTAGAGCTATGATGCAAACATCATCATCAATAAACCTTGTAATATTTGTTTGAAAACCTTCCATGTCTCCATTATGACCAACCATTTTGCGATTGAATATGGTCATAATTCCCCAGCCGTATCCATAGTTTTAGGTGAAAGGTGTAAACATTTTCTCCAGGGAATTTTTTTTGACCAGCTTTTCAGTGTATAGAGCCCGATGCCACAGATACATATCTTCAACAGTGGAATAAAGTCCGCCTGAGGCATGAACATTGCTCATATGTATATATTTTGCATTATATAGCTCACCTTTTTCCAGATGATAACCACGGGCGCGGTTTTTAAGAATAAGGTGATTGTGGTCATAACCAGAGCTAGTCATTCCAAGCGGTTCAAAAATATTCTGTTTTAAAACTGTTTCGTAATCTTTCCCCGTAACTTTCTCAATAATATTTCCCAATAAATAATACCCTGCATTGCTGTATTCGAATTTTTCCCCAGGGGAAAATTCCAGAGGTTTATCCTTGAATTTTTCGATTGTCATTTCCAAAGTGTAAGGCAATAATCGAGTCTCTTCATTGGTTGAAACTGTAAAATTGGGTATTCCTGAGGTATGACTCAATAAGAGATGAATGGTAATCTTGTGTCCATTCGGATAATCAGGGATATATTGACTTATGGGATCACTGATGTTCAATAAACCTTTTTCATGAAGCTGCATAACTGCCATTGCAGTGAATTGTTTAGTCAGAGAAGCCAAACGGAATTTCGTTTGAGGAGTATTGGGAACGGCGTGTTCATAATCAGCCATTCCATAAGCTTTCTTAAAGAGAATTTCGCCCTTTTGGGTGATTAGAACGGACCCGCTAAAAAGGTTCATTTCCACATAAGCGCCAATATATTCATCCACTTTTGATTCAATTTCCTGGGAAGCAAAAGGAGTTATACAACCTAAAATCAGAAATAAAATTATGCCTATGCTGACCTTTCCAATTTTAGATATGTTGCTAATTTCCAATTTTAAATTTAGCATTCTAGTGCCTCCTTTTTTTGCTTTAGGTTTTGATATGTTTGATGAGTTTTATCATTATATAGTTCCCTTATTATTCTTCTTATCTGTCATTTTTCTCATGACAGAATCATCGGTGTTTCATTCATTTACTGTTGGTGTTAAGTATGTATATTTGGTGCTTCTGCCGCTGGCTGTTTTTGACCAGCTCCTATCTTCTTTTGAATAAAGGGTTTATGCTCAATTTGGCAGAAATGAAGCTGCCGACCTGAAAATCGGCTGTGATTTCTTACAAAATAAAGCCTTAAGGTCAAACTGCCAGCAGTTAATGACGGAAGAGCACCGATCCATTATTCATTTAATTTTTAATCGATTTACTAGCCTTTTGAGTTCTTCTTGATTCGAATCGATTTCCAGGGATTTTTGCCAGGCTATTAAAGCTTCTTCGATATTCCCAAGTCGATAATAACACTCTCCAATTGAGTTTAGAATATTCAAGGTTGTACCCGCATGGGATAGGTATTCTTTATAATAAGAAATGGCCTCTTCATACTCTTTTAAAGCCTGGCAAGAAGCTCCTAAAAGGGGCAGAGATTTGTAGCTTTTCTTAGTATCTTCAAGTAAGGGAAGTAAAATCTCTTTTACTTTCTGGTATGCCTTTTTTTTATATAGAATTTCTCCGTAGCTTAGTGCGTACTTTAACGAAGTCGGCTCTTCATTGAATGCTTTTTTTAAAAAATGTTCTGCCTCTTGAAGGTTTCCTTTCTGAGCAAATTGAGCGCCACGTATATAAGAATACACGATGTTTTGTGATGAAGGCATGACTTTAGAAATAACCCAGGGACGAGGCAAATCAGCTAACGGAGATATTTCAAAAACGTCTTCGTCGAATAGGATTTCCGTCTCTTCACGGTCAAGAAGAGCCACTCTTATTCTGAAGTAATCCGGAGGGAAATTCCCTAAAGGAAAGGTCTCGAATATGTCAGATTGAGTATACTCATTGAAATTTTTTACTTTCGTCAGAAATTCTTCTTCCTTTTTGAAGAAAGTGAATTTGATTCGCCCATTCTTTTGGAATTCTTGAGTCAAACCTCGGATTTGAAAAAAAACAACCAAGTCTTCTTTGGGGTGAAAAACATTCCGGGATGGGCAGGAAATTTGGTAATCGTCAATCTTGAAGGGCTTGTTCACATTCTTTTGAGAGACGCCCTTTCTTAATTGATAACCCAGAAGCAAAGGGCTCATCTGAAAAGATAACAGATTTTCAGGGATGTAAATGTTTCTCTCAAAAGAACTAAACTCTTTTGAAACAGTATTTTTCAACAACAAGCTAAACTTGTAATCGCCTGTAATCAAGGGGACCATATCTTGAATCATGATAGAAGTCTTCTGGATATCTTTGATCTGGTCTTCGTTGAAGCTCAAGGAGAATGTTTTCTCAAACTGGAAAATCATGTTGCCTGCAAAGTCAGTGATTATCCCGTTTAATTCAAAATTGATTCTGTATTTTTCTTCATAGGAAAGCACGGATAGCTTCTCGGGCTCAATGGAGTAATGGATGAAGAACATACCAGATTTATCTTGAATGACGTTCATACGGGTTTCACTGTTGATGAAATTGGCTGTGTACTCTACTTCTATAATGTCTTTAAATTTGAGAAGAGCTTCCGCATATTTCCAGTCTGTTGTTTTTTCAGGAACAGAATAGATTTTTTTGACCAGGATTTCCGAGGTTAAGGAAGGACGTCCATAGGGAGAAACCTCTCCAGGTATGAACGAAATCGACGCTTCTGCCAGACGGAAATCGTGTTTTCGAAGCTGCTGGTAAGCGGTTGTGATATTGCCTGGATCTCCCCTGTAATTGATTAGAAGACTCGCGGGACCATCGCGGGCCGGGCTGTAAAGTACAAATTCCCCCATTCCTTTTCTCTTGAAGAAAACCAGATGAAAATGATAAGGAAGATCATATTCAGGTTTTGGGTCATAAAACCATATTCGGGCTGGATAAACAAAGCCTTCCCCTTCATATCTGATAATATCCCGAGGAGGGCCAAGAATGATGTGTATCGTTCCCCGATCTGTCTGCCACCCTGGTCTAGTCGTCTCCCTGCCAAAATATTGGTTTGCGTAAGCAAGCCTGCGGTAATGCTCCTCTTTAAATTCATTTTCAGGAGTTCCAGAGGTCGGATCTCTTTGTTTCCAAAAAGCCTGAATAAAAATATCCCTTTCATTATCAGTTTTAAGCTTTAAAAAAACTTCTTTTTCCTTTTGGGTTATAATATGTGAGACATCTTCCTTCAACCATTTTGTGTAATGAGCGGGGAGACTTCTTTCAATCTCGTTTTGTTTTTCCCCGCTCCGAGCAAAAAAAAGGAGGAGCGTCAAAGCCATAAACAGAAGAAATCCCTTTTTTCGTCTCATTTCTTTTGATTTATTTCCTTTCTCAGCCTCTCTATGACTTGTTTTACTTCCTCTATGTCTCTGCCATATTTTTGTGGAGAGGCTGTTTTTATAAATGATTCTAAATATTGCAAAGATTTCTGTTTATTCCCCAATCTTAGGTGAACCCGGCCAAGATTGTAGAGAGTATCAGGTTGTTTGGGCTCAACCTCTAGGGATTTTTCCCAGCTAAGGAGTGCTTTTTCAATCAGGCCCTTTCGGTAGAAAACCACTGCTAACCCGTTGTGGCCAGCAGCCAATTGATCATCCACAAGCACCGCTTTTTTATACTCTGCCTCAGCGAGATCATAGTTTTTCTGAGTAAGATAACAATTTCCCAGGTTGTTCATGGCCATGGCATAATCGCTATCCAGAACGAGCGCTTTCTTAAAAGAGTCTATGGACTTGATTAATAGGCCGCTTTTGAAGTAGCTAACTCCTAAATAATTAAAAGCTTCAGCATAATTGTCATCCTGTTGAGTCACTCTTTCCAGGATGTCTATGGAGTCGCTGAATCTTCCAATCTCTTGGTAGTATAAACCCAACCGTGCTAAAAGTGAGTTTGACATTAACTTCAACTTGACTGCCTTCTCCAGTAAGTTTATCGCCTCATCAATTTTACCCATTTTATAATAGTTATAAGCCGCATATTCATAACACATTATGAAACTGGGCTGAATATCCAGAACTTGTTCATAAAGCAGGCGGGCCGTTTCTAATTTTCCCGTTTCCGAAGCAATGATAGCTGCGTTAAAAGTGTTGTCCATTTCTATCATTGTTTTGGGATCAGGTCTTTCTGTCTCTCCCTCAATTTTCCTTCCTGTAATATAGCCCAGAGATATAAGCTTTTCTCTTGTTTCTTTGTCCATTTCAGCCTTTAAAATGTGAGAAGAATGAGAAGAGGAATATTTTTTGATCGCTGTTTGCAATTTTTGCCTGAGAAGTGCTGTGATGTCAGGTTTCTTTTCAACGAGGTTGGTCTCTTCTTTCGGGTCCGTCTTCAGGTCATATAGTTCAGGAATCGGGGCATCAATGTATTTCCATTCTTCTGTTCTAATCCCGTATAGAGGAGCCCAATTGCGATCCATCATAGCTGCTACAGATTCGATATAAACGAATTTATCCGAAAGGGGTTTCCCTTTGAAAATAGCGGACTTGAATGATTCTCCCTGAATGCCAGGATTTTTTTCAAATCCCATGAGGTCCAAAACAGTGGGCATGACGTCGATGAGGCCAATTTGATCCGGCACAAAACGGTTTTTTGGCAGTATCCTAGGATTATGAAAAATAAGCGGCACTCTTAAGGTTGCGTCGTAGACGAATATCCCATGGGTTGTTTCGTTGTGATCGCCCAATCCTTCTCCATGATCAGAGGTCAGAACGATTAATGTGTGATCTATCAATCGAAGGTATTCAAGTTTTTCTATGAGATTTCCAATTACAGAATCCGTATACGCGATTTCTCCATCATACTCCCGATTAGCATAAGTACGGCTGTAGGGTGTTGGGGGATCATAGGGCGTATGAGGATCAAAATAATGAACCCAAACAAAAAACTTTTTTGCTTTGTTCTGGACAATCCATTCGGTCGCCCTGTTATTTACTTCCTCTGCTTTCCTCTCGATAAATGAAAGGTCACGCACTATGTTCTTGCTCCCGTATAAGTCGTCGTAGACATCAAAACCGTTGTCTAACCCAAACCGAGAATCCAGAGGAAAGGCGCCCACAAAAGCTGCAGTTTGGTAGCCTTTATCCTTCAATATCTGGGCGAGCGTGATATTAAACGCGGGCAAACGGTAACCATTGTCCCGGACTCCATGAAACAGTGGAAGGGTTCCTGTGAACAGGGAACAATGGGAAGGCAGTGTGAGCGGAACATGACAAAATGCCCTTGAGAAAAGCACCCCATTTCTTCCCAAGGTATCCATATTTGGAGTTTCAATTTTTTTGTATCCATAGATGCCGACATGGTCAGCCCTCAAAGTGTCGACTGTTATGATCAGAAGGTTGAGGTCTTCTTTTTCAGGGGAAAAATCTGCCTCTTCTGCCAGAGAAGGGGAGGAGAAAAATAGATAAACGGAGATGGGGATCCCCAGGAGTAAGATTTTTCTGAATAAGGCCCGTTGATTCATGAATCTTTAAAGGGACGGAATGATGTGCCCATAACTTTAAAATCTAAAAATAGCACATTTTAAAAAAAAGGGGAACTCAAAAGAGTTCCCCTTTTTCCGGTTTCAGTGTGAATTCACATTTTAGTTTAGAAATTCCACTTTAATCCGACTCTAAGGATTCTCGGAGCTAGAACGGTGTAGATATCTTGATAACCACTCCAAGATTCTTCGTCCCAATCCAAAGTGGTGTTCGCATTGAATGAGTTGAACACATCAGCTATAACTTCTAAAACTCCGTATTTTCCTAATCTAAAGATCTTACTTAGCCTAAAATCTACAATCAGCAAATTCGGATATCTTTCACTGCCGTATTCCTGAGTTTCGACTTCCACCCAGCCCTGATTCAGCCTTTCGTAGAAATACCTCTGGAAGGGGAGACCAGAACGATAATTAATGAAACCGCCAAATGTGAACCCTAATGGAAGTTCTACACTGCCTACAAGCTTGATAATAAGTGGAGCATCGTTCCATTGTGGCACACCATCCTGGAATTCCTGATTGTTGGGATCATCAACAGCTTCCATCGGGCGCTTTACATTGGTCGCTCCATAGGTCAATGAAGCCATCATCTGCCATTTATTGGCATATTTTTTAGTCAGAACAAACTCCAAACCCTTATAAGATTCCTTATATCCAGGGCGTGAGTGAATGAAATAATCGATCACTCCAATTTTCTCGTCATTCATTTCATAAGCCGTGATGTTTCCTCCGTCATCAGAAGTTCCTAACTCTCCATCAGGTCCAGGATCTTGGAGCGTCACAGGAATATAATCAACCTGGGGATCAAGAGCTCTGTTATCCGTCCACATTAACCTCTTATTCTCGCGATACATTAGATTCACGCTAAAGCCTAAATCATTGGTGAGCCTTTTTTCGAAACCCACCGTGAATTCATCGACGTAGGGAGATTTCAGATCAGAATCGATCTCATATTCCGTAGCGAAATCTGTATATCTGATCCTACCGAGTTCATCGGTCTGGGCCATCTTGTCGCCGTTGGCGTCATCCCACGAATAATCGACCTCCCAGTAACTGGTTTCAATGACCCTCCAAGCCGGCTCATAGCTGGCCTGAAAGGAATACCGGGCAAAATTGGCTTTGAAGATATTGTTGCCGTCGTTGAACAGGTCGAAAGTGAAACCTATTCGCGGGTATAGAGTGTTCCACTGCACGACATTCTTCCTAGCAGGTGCATGTAATGGTACAGCTTCCCCGGTTCTTTGTGTGTAGTACTCAGTCCACACATTTCCTGGGACTGAAGTCTCATTAGTATTCATGTGAGTACTGTCGAACCTGAGTCCAACATTAATGGTTAGGTATTTCGATAATGTGAAAGTATCCTGTATGTAAGCCGAATATATCTCATTCGTCTGCGACCATCTGACCTCCCTGAATGTCCATACTCTGTATGGACCTGTTCTATCCGGATAGTCGACGTAAAGAGTATGGTTTCCAGGGTATTTGCGGGTTGTATGGAATGGAGTGCTCTGGTATTCAAAACCGATCTTGAGCTCATGGTTTCCGCCAAGAAAATCATCTTTAAAGTAATCTGCATAGGCTGTGACTGCATATCTGTCGCTGTAATACCAGGTGTATTGGTAATAGGCATCATCGTACATCCTTCTGTATGGAGTCGAATAATAGACCAAAACTGCGGGTTTACTCATATCTACACTGTCTTGGGGTGCGAGTTGATAGAACATGTTGTAAAAACCGAATTTTATGTTCACCAAAAGATTAGAACTAACTGTCCATGTATCTTCCATATGATAGAACCAAGAGGGAGAGTCCTGGAAGTAAGTTGTTTCTGGCGGTCGCCTGGGTCCAGCACTTCTTTGAGGCATGGCTTTAGCATCATAGTTTACCCAGCCCATGAACTTATTGTTAGTTGATATCTGCCATGTCAATTTGCCCGTCCAATGTTTCAGATCGGTGTACTCTGTTCCCGGCACATCTGGCTCTATCTCGTAACCGATGATATAGCGATTAATTTCTGTTCTGCGAAAGGCGGTATAGAACCACAGCTTGTCTTTGATAATAGGGCCTCCCAAGTCGCCGCCATAGTCATAAAGATAATCTGTCGGATTTCCAAACCCCACGTCTTCGTAATCCGGGTCATCTTCAGGAATGTTATTGGATTGAAGATCTTCTATTTCTCCATATAGGCTGATTCCTCCGCTAAACTTATTCCCGCCTGATTTTGTAATCATATTGAGGACAACTCCGCTGGTTTGGATATCGGTGGAATGAGCTCCGGTCTCGATCGAAATCTCTTCAAAAGAATCAAAATCAAAGTACATGGCTGTAGCACCATTGGCAGCAGCGTCGGTAACCTGAATCCCGTCCAGATTGTATGCAGTCTGGCCCGATATGGTGCCATGTGCATAACCTCTGCTTTGCTGTCCGCTCCGGCTGCCGCCGATGTTTTGCCTGTTCATGACCATTCCAGGAGTCATTTCCATCAAAACCCATGGATCTCGAGCGCTTGGAAGTTTTTGCAGCATCTCAATAGTAAAGTTAGTGGCAATGGTGCTTGTTTTAACATCTATGACCGGTGATTCCCCGACAACCTCAATAGTTTCTTCTACTGTAGCTAGTTGCATACTCGCATTGACATTCGTGGTTTTCCTCAGGGAAACTATTACATTTGTCTTCACTAATGTCTTGAATCCTGGCAATTCAAACGTGACCCTATAGCTTCCAACCGGTAGGAATACAAACCTAAAAGTACCTGAATCCGTAGTCACTGTAGACTGAACTCCCTTTATTAAAGCTTCACTTCTTAATGTAACAGTCACACCGGGTAATGGAATTCCTTCATCATCAATTACTCTTCCTGATATATTTCCTGTCTGGAGAGTGTCTTGAGCGCTCAATAGAGTGGCGAGAAACAACAAGCTTAAAACGAGAGTACAAAATCTGTTCTTCATCATTTATCCTCCTAATCAAATAGTATCCATAGAAAATAGAAATATTACTGTTTGCTGTTTATTTCTTCGTTTAGCACCTCCTTTCAAAGGCTAACAAAGCTTATGAATTTTTTTTACATTGACATGTAAAAATATTTTCAATAATAAACCTGTATGTAATTTTTGTTTCATAGAAAAAGTTATTAGATTTTTTGTCTATTGTCAAGCTTATTTATCCTGAATAAACTCGCACATGCTGATTTCTTTGAATTACTAAAATTGAGAAAGGATTAAAGATGTCGACTCTTATGAGGAGAGAGATTGTGTAAGAAAGCGTGGCTATTGATTTCTTATATAATCATCGTAAATAGCTTATATTATTGAAAATAATATATTATGTGGACATATTTTATGAATAATTCAGGCTAGGTCACGTACTCATCTTTGAGTAGTTCGTACATTAAGTCAATATTGGGTACGAGTTTTCTTTTATTAATGAAAGCAAGTTCTGTGGCCAGAGCATTCACGATCATCGAAACAGAAGAGATGGAATTAGTAAACATAAGATTCTTGGTTTGAACCAAAATGTAGGAGTTAGACCACTTTATTATAGGAGCATTGAGCGCGTTTGTGATGGCGAGGCACTTTATTTCACGCTCATGGCAAAATTTCATGGCTTTGATCGTTTCTTCAGAATAAGGGGGCAGAGAAAACCCAAGAGCGACATCCATTCTTGATAAGTTGATCAATTTTTCTATAAAGGAATGTTCATCCTTTCCACAATAGTGGGCCTTCAGTCCTGCCTGATTGAAAAGATATGCAGACAAGCGAGCCAATATAGAACTCATTCCGATGCCAAAGGTATAGACAAAGCGAGCTTTTCTCAGGTATTCAGTAAATGCTTTGAATTTTTCTTTTTCTATCTGGTTGATAGTCATGTTGATATTTTCCACTTCTTGCTCGGCGATTTTTAGTACTGTGGCGGTACTGTTCTGCTTAAGAGTGAGAAGTTTAAAGCGCTCTTCTGGAATCATCTGTTCTTTCATTTCATCTATTATCAGATTCTTAAGTTGGCGATAGCCTGAATATCCAATATGCTGGGCAAACCTTACTACCGTTGCAGGACTTGTTTCTGTTTGTTTTGCTAGTTCTAATGCTGAATGGGTGAATACAACGCGGTGATTTTTGATAATATAATCGGCAATTTTTTTTTCTTTTTGAGGTAAATCGGGATATTTATTGATGATTATCTGCGTATATGGAAATCCCTGCGCTTTCTTCATAGCGTTCAAATAGGCTTTATTATCTATTCTTGCATAAAGTGAGTCAAGTGTTGTTAAGCGGATAGGCTTCTTGTGTCTTCCTTTTTTCTACCGGTTTATTGGTCTTTAAATCAAAGCTGTCTCCAGGTTTTAAAATATGCATGATTATGTGATATCCGCTTAGGGTATGAGAAGGTAAAATATTTATCTTCGCCTTGGTGGCATCATACACAACAACATTTTGTATGCCAATCACCTCAAAAACTTCATTTGGCTTGACTATTATAGCTGTCGATTCATCAATGCCTATCCCTAAAAGATTTGGGTGTTCAGCGATTAAACTGATGAGGCGGTTATGTCTTCTGCGTGTCACAAAATGTTGGTCAATGATTACTGTTTTCATAAATCCAAAACCTGGAGTAACCACAATATTATCGGCAAGGATTTTTTCGAATGCGTGGCCTTTTTCGACCTGTCTTTTTTCATCACCGGTAATCATCATTTCGCTCATAACCGCTGCTCCCGCACTCGTTCCGCCGATCACTCCTCCTCCTTCATAGATTTCAAGCAGTTTTTGGTGAATGGGTGTATTGACAAGGGCTTCTGTTAATCGACTTTGATCTCCCCCCGTGAAATAAACGGAGCCCACACCATCGAGGATCTTGACACTTTCAAATCTTAATGCTTTCTCTCGATTCAAGACATGATATTCCACATTGTGAATTCCAAGATCTTTAAGTTCCTCCATCATGGCTTTTCCTGATTCTTCTGGCGAGCTGCTTGCCATAGGGAAAATGACCGTTTTCCCCTTTGATGATTGCTTGGTTAACTCAGCAAATTTTTTCATCATTTGTTCCGAACGAGAGCCGCCTCCTATAATAAAGAGGTAGCCTTCTACTTTTTTTACGGCGTACAAGGGAGTAGACCATACGAAAAATAAGCTTGCTATTACGAATAGCACGATTCTCATATTCTGTTCCTCCTAAATCCACGAAATTCAGATTACTTTGATAATCTCAATTTTAATGCTCAATAATAGTCCAGATGGAAACGTGAATCAAGAACGGTCTCATTTTAATCCTCTCTTAACCCGTGAGCGGCGAATGGATGCAAATTATAAATGGAATGAAAAGAGTGTTAAATGTGCAATAGGTGTTTCCATTATTTTATTTAATATGTACAATGCATATTTGACGAATTGGAGGATATGCCATGCAAAAGAAACCTCGCTTCAAAATGCCACATACCCTGGTTTTGATCTACGTGCTGGTGATTGCAGTATATGTTCTGAGTCTTCTGACTCCTTCAGGAGAATTTAAGCGTGTGGAAAAATCATTTCAAGGGCAAAGCAAACTCATTACCGTTCCTGGCACTTACAGCAAGATAGAAAAAAAATTCTTGGGTCCCGAATGGCTCCTTATTGCTCCCATCCGTGGCTTCCAGGATGGATCACTTATTATATTCCTAATTTTTATCTTCGGTGGGGCTTTTTCCATCTTAGGAAAAACAGGGGCGATTGAATCTGGCATTCAAAGGCTTGCTCGATTTTTTTCCAGGAGCAGAAAGTCGCAAAAAATAGTGATCCCCGTTTTAATGGTAGTATTTTCTTTGGCAGGAGGCGTTTATGGGATGGCTGAGGAATCAATCCCTTTTGTGCTGATTTTTATTCCTCTGGCGCTTTCCCTCGGTTATGATTCCATCGTCGGTGTCTCCATCCCCTTTCTTGCGTCGGCAGTAGGATTTGCCGCTGCTTTTTTTAACCCCTTTACTGTCGGAATCGCACAGGGATTCTCTGATCTTCCACTTTATTCAGGCCTAACTTACCGGTTGATCCTCTGGGTAATTGGCACAACTATTGCGATTGTTTTTGTGGTGATTTATGCTGAAAAAATAAGGAAATTCCCGGCAAAAAGCCCGGTCTATGAGCTCGATAAAACCAGAGATTATTCAGCAGCAAAAGGGGAATTAAGGGACTCTCCCTGGGGTACTCCTCAGAAAATAATTATCTGGACCTTGTTCGGGGGGATAGGTTTACTGATTTATGGCATACTCGCAAAAGGATGGTACATGGAAGAGATCGCTGCGTTATTCCTGGGCATCGGTTTAGTCTCCGGGCTCATTGCACGTATACCTCCTTCTGAGATTGCCATTAGTTTTATTAATGGTGCCAAAGATGTCATGAATGTGACTTTGATCATAGCTGGGGGAAGAGCCATACTGATCATTTTGAATGAAGCCGTTGTGCTTGATACAATTCTTCAGTTTACCGCCGGATTGATTTCCTCGGCTCCCAGCATTGTAACAGCTCATATGATGTTTTTTACTCAGGCAATAATAAACTTTTTTATCCACTCTGGGACCGCCCAGGCCGCTCTAACGATGCCGGTTATGGCCCCGTTAAGTGATCTGGTAGGAATCACTAGGCAAACAACTGTCCTGGCTTTTCAGATGTGCGAGGTGATAAATCCCATCCTGCCTACTTCGGCTGTCACAATGGGAGTTTTAGGAGTGGCCAAAATTCCGTGGGAAATATGGGCCAAATGGTTCTTGCCGCTGATGATAGTTCTAATTGTATTCAGTCTGTTCTCGCTCGTTCCTCCTATCCTAATGAATTGGGGCCCGTTTTAATAGGCAGCATAATTGGAATTTCTAAAGCGCAGGCGATAATGACAGGTGAGAAAGGAAGAGTGCAATCAGAGAGAGACTTTATATAAAGCACACAAAAAAGAGGGGAATATTAAAAATTTAGCTTTGCAGGTAGAACATTGATGGGAGGAAGGTCAATTCATTTTAAGACAAACTTCAAAATATTTTTTTTCTTGACAATGCCTTAATTTATTTTTATATTGTTTACAGATATTGGTTACCATGAAATATAAATATATTGACATGAGTATCAATAAAACAAGCAGAGGCGGGAATTATAAGGGAAAACATTCATTTTTTGCATTATATTATCATAATATTGTTAGTG
>CP070825.1:178960-292234 GCA_020344415.1 Candidatus Aminicenantota bacterium | reverse complement strand
AGAGTCACAATCGTAATCAAAACTTCTATAAGAGTAAATCCATCTCCCCCTTTTTTTCTTTTAGTTGCGGTGCTTATATATGCTAATTTTCGCATTTTATTTTTATTAGTACAGGAAATTTTAGCTGCTCTCTATAGGTTGATATTTATGATGTCCCTTTTTCTCTAAAACAACTCTTATTTGTCTTTGTAATACTATTTTTGCCTTCTGGGTTCCGAATAGAGAGTCGGAATAAGTCACTCTTCCCGTAGATTCCACAACAGGATTATCTCCATCAGGCTTCTCAACCCTAATCTCTATATCTCCTATCACTTGCCCGTCAGAGCCGTGAAAAGAAGAGATGGTCATTGTCCGTACCCGGCCGTTGCCTTCCCAGCTTGAAAAATTTCCTTGATTCAGATCCCAGACAGCCCTTTCGATGCCAACCTTAGCTAGCGAGAGAGCAGCAGAGTATTTGGAGGATTTCATGGCAACCATATTCTCACTGGAGGGTCGAAATAAGGCCGATTCACTCGATATTTCAGCAGTAATGATTTCATTAGAAAGCAGAAGAAAGGATGGCGTTATAAGAAGAATTAAGAAAGACACAGCGAGAATTCCGCAAATAATAATAGAATTGTGCTCTTCTTTTTCCCTTTTGGAGGATATTATTTTTATTCTGTTCACTTGGCTTACCTCCCAATTAGTCATACCTGATTCATTCGTTTATTTTAGTCGTGGAGAAAAGGTGAGGTTAGATGGTTTTGAGCGGTGATTTTGAGGGTGAATTTTCAATCACCCTACCCTCTCTTTATCGGCTAATCAGACCAGTATTTATTTAGAATTCAGTACTTTACAGTGAACTTCTCTCCTCCCATTTAACTTTTGGGGTCAGGCCCTATTTTTGGGTTTTGCTTTTTGTCCTGTTTTCATCGGAGAGAGTTAATATTATGAATTTAAAAAAGCGAGCATGTGGGAAAACGCGAGGCCTGACACTGATGTTATAACCCGGAGTTACAGTGAAACAAAGATTTTGTGGCAATTTTGGAATTAAGTTTATCGTATGATTAATAGATAAATAACGTATTTGTTGAGTAGGCTTGCTGGCTAGAAAACTTCTATGGCGATCCCTTCTTTCTGGGCTTGATCTTTCAGTTGATTTAATTCTTGTTCAGAAGCTGGCTTAAGGTCACTGGCCGGGTAGGGCCTGTCCAGCGTGTATAGCTGCACGGATAAAGGCTTGATTCTTTTTAATCTTTCAATCCATTCAGTGATATTTTTTTCCATGAGATTCCCGCCTTGACCAGATGAGACAAGCGTCTGGATGATCACATCTCGCAATCTAGATAGCTCTATCAATCCTGCTGTGATTGCTTCAAGGTCGATGCTTTTAGCGGGCTGATTATATTTTTCGAAGGTTTTCGGATGTCCGCAATCAAGCTTCATAATTCTCAGGTCGAACTTTAAGAGTGCCTCTAGAACCGAGTCGTGTGAAACAAGTGCAGAATTCGAAAGAACAGCAGTTTTGGCCTCAGGTGCTAACCGGTGGCGAATAGCTGTAACTTCCTCTGTGATTTGGCCAAAGTCAGGATGTGCAGTCGGCTCTCCGTTACCGGAAAAAGTTATATAGGCTGGCGGGATTGACAGTGTTTTCAGTGCAACCTCAAGAGCATCTTTTATCGCTTGAACTGAAGGAAGTTCAGAATCTTGTATGATCTGTGAGGTGTGAATTTTAGTCCAGCCATACTGACAGTAAACGCAGTTGAAGGGGCAAACCTTTACTTCTGAAGGCAAAATATTTATTCCTAACGATCGACCCAATCTCCTCGAGTTGACCGGGCCGTAGATCATTGTTTTTTTAAGCTCTAAAAGCATGCCTTTCTTCCTCATGACAAGCTGTGCAAAGCTTTGCCCAGTCGAGCAATGCCTTTTTCAATTTCCTGCTCGTTTGATTTAGCTATGGAGATACGAAAATATCCAGAAGACCTCTTTCTCGGAAAATAGTAACTACCAGGAGAAACAATTACGCTGTATTCTGACATGAACTCATGAAGCTCGATTTCTGTTAGTTTCTTATGGATTTTCACCCAGATAGTATATCCGCCAGATGGGCGGGTCCAGCTGACCGTACGGGGAAGGCATTCCTCCATGGTTTTTAAAGCTATCTGCATGCGCCTACGGAAAATCCGATGCAGGCGCCTTATTTGCAGGTCATAATACCCTCTTTTTAAGAATTCATACAGAACCATTTGAGCAAGATTTCCGGTGCTCAGATCAGAGAATCTTTTGATTGCCGTAATTCTTTCTATACATTCCTTGTCTGCAGTAATCCAGCCGATTCTCAGGCCTGGAAAGAGAGCCTTGGAAAATGTTCCAAGATAAATAACGACATTCTTATCGTCGATGGATTTAATGGGAAGCGGGACTTTGCCATAATATTTCATGTCTTCCTCAAACCCGTCTTCTACAAGAGGCACTTTATGCGTCAGACAAATGTTGAGCAGTCTTTCTCTATGCTGATGGGAGGTAGTAATGCCGGTCGGATTTTGGAAATTTGGGATCGTGTAAATGAAACTCAACATTTCCTTCTCTAAGGTTTTCTCAAGGTAATCAAGGTCCATTCCTTCTTCCCTCATCGGGATTCCTTGTATTTTCACACCATTGAATTGCATTATCGGGAGGATATTTGCGTATGTTGGTGATTCTACTGCCACTTTTCTGTTTGGAGCTGCAAGCATACGGATAATGAGGTCAATGGCCTGCTGAGCGCCGTTGGTGATTAGGATTTCTTCCTCAGAGACTGCGATGCCGTGAAGGCGGAGACGCTTGGCAATTATCCGGCGAAGCGGCTCATAGCCTTTGTATGTTCCATATTCCAAAGACTCAGAGCCGTTCTCATGCAGGACATGATTGACACATCTTCTGAATTCTTCCATAGGATAAAGTCGGGGATAAAGGTCCAGTTGGGAGATGTTTGAAGCGGTTGCTTTAAAATTTGTTTTTATCGGACTTTCTGGAGAATAGCGCAGAAATATTTCATAAATCTCTTTTGCGCGATAGTTCGAATATTTTTCCCAATCGATGAGGCTCTTCCTCCTTGGATTGTATTTGACTTCTTTCCGCCGCTTTTGAATTTTATTGTAGGAACCCGGCTTGCTTTTTAGATATCCAAGTGCTTGAAGTTCTTCATATGCCCTGATAACTGTGGATCGATTAACTCCAATTTTTTTTGCCAGCCTTCTTGTAGAAGGCAATGGCATGTTCGTTCCCGTCACTCCTTGGTCTATAAGCGTTTTTATTTCATCAGTGATTTGCTTGTATAGTGGTTTTGGGCTTTGTCGATCGATTCTTAAGAGCATCATTGACTCCGGAAATTATGGTTTTCATTATGAATATAAATCCTCAATTGGTACACGTCAACATCCAATTTATTGATATTTTAACTCATCCAATTTTCTCTTCATCTACCTCGTTATAACGAAAACAGTCGACTGTATGGTCATTGATCATTCCTGCTGCCTGCATGAAGGCATAACAAATTGTAGAGCCAACGAACTTAAATCCTCTATTCATTAGATCCTTGCTCATGGCATCCGATTCTTCAGATTTGGGTGGAATTTCCTGCATTGTTTTCCAGGCGTTTTTCTTGGGCTTTCCCTCTACAAATTGCCAGATGTACTTATCGAAGCTGCCAAATTCCTTCTGAACTTCTAAAAATGCCATTGCGTTCTGGATGGTTGCTTCAATTTTTCTGCGGTTACGGATGATTCCTTTGTTTGAAAGCAACTCATTTATCTTCTTATCATCGTACGCAGCGATTTTCCCGGCATCGAAATGATCAAAGGCTTTTCTGAAATTTTCGCGTTTCCTGAGGACGATGAACCAGCTTAATCCAGCCTGCATTGCGTCCAAGACGAGAAATTCGAATAATTTTCGATCGTCATGAACTGGAACTCCCCATTCCTTGTCGTGATAATCCAAATAAAGCTCATTTTCTGTTGTCCAATCGCACCTTTTTTTCATTTTAGAGTTTCTTGCCTCCTTATAATGAGTATAAGGAATTTACACATATCTGTTCCTTTGTGCAACTGCTTTTGAAACTGTCACGGAAATGGAAATACTTATCCTGACTCCAAAACTGTGGAAATTTGTAAACATATTGTTTATTATGTCTATTTGGCAAAATTTCAGGCTGATTCATCTGGGTTTACGTGAATAAGATGAACTATAAGAAAAGCATCCGTTTTTTCATGATCGTGCTATTTTTCTTTGCTTCTAGTTTCCTCTTCAGTCTGGATTCGAGCGAATGCGAGATTTCTGCTCATAGAATATCTCTACCTATAAATTTAGACGGAGACCTCAGTGAATCCTCTTGGAAAGAGGCCCGTTTCATTAATAACCTCACTCAGCGAGAGCCGAACGAAGGAGCATCCGCCACAGAGCCGACCGAAATTAGGATCCTTTATGATAACCAGTATCTTTATATAGGTGTTGTTTGTTTTGACAGCCAACCGCACAAGATTGTTGCGAACGAAATGAGGCGGGATAGTGAGCTAGAAGATAATGATTATTTTGAAATCTTCATTGATACATTTCATGACCACCGCAACGCTTTCTATTTTATCATTAATCCTCTCGGAGCCAAGCGGGATGCCTTAATAAGGGATGAAGGCGGCAGTATCAACTGGAATTGGGACGGGATATGGGAGGTAAAGGTTAGAAGAACCAACCAGGGCTGGACAGCAGAGATAGCCATTCCATTTTATACTCTTCGTTTTAAAAAAAGCCAGAATCAGACTTGGGGAATTAATTTCGGACGCCAGGTCGCACGAAAGAGAGAGGAATCCTACTGGGCACCCATTCTTCGCGATTATGGGTATTTTGGAAAGTACAAAATCTCCTATTGTGGTCATCTCACAGGATTAGAGAATTTGAGTAAAGGGAAAAGAGTTCATCTGATGCCTTATCTTATCGGTGGGGGTGTTCAAGAAGAAGGGGAGGAATCGCTAAATCGCTCTGGTGACTTAGGCATTGATCTCAAGTACCGCTTGACATCTGACATTACGCTAGATATGACAATCAATACTGATTTTGCCCAGGTCGAAGCTGACCAGGAACAATTCAATCTAACTCGATTCAGCCTTTTTTTTCCGGAAAAACGAGGATTTTTCTTAGAAGGGGCGGATATTTTCCGCGCAGGTGAAAGATACCGAGAGCATGAACCTCCTTCTTCGCTTTTCTTTTTCAGTCGAACTATTGGATTGTCTGAGGATGGCGCAGAGATTCCTATTATAGGAGGAGCCCGGGTAACCGGAAAAGCCGGAGGCTATACTCTTGGGATTCTTGATATTTTGACTGACAGGATCTCCTATATGGAAGATGATGAGCAGGTCGATATTGAAAAAACCAATTTTTCGGTTTTTCGCCTCAAAAGAGATTTTCTAGATAAATCAACGGTTGGCGTTATGTTTTTAAGCAAGGATTCGTTGGATAGTCCTTCCTATAATCGAGGAGCCGCTTTCGATTTCAACCTGGCCTTTGGGCAGTCTCTTCAGATGGGGGGCTTTGCTGCCAGGACCTTTTCCCCTGAATTGAAGGGAAACGACTGGGCAGCTTATCTTGATTTTCTCTACAATAGTGATTTTTTGGGAATTGACGTCTCTTACACCGATATAGGAGAGAATTTCAACTCAGAGATGGGCTTTATCCCTAGAGAGGATATTCGGAAGCTAAGAGCAAATTTCGGCATCGGCCCCAGACCCAATATCCTGAATATCCGCCAGACATTTCTTTTTAATAATCTAACGTATATCGAGAATCATTCAGGTCAGCTTGAATCGAGAAATATAACGACTGGAATGTTTAATCTTTTTCAGGACGGGAGCTATTTATTTCTCGGTTATGTGAGAAACTATGAATATTTGGATGAGGAATTCGAAATCAAAGAGGACGTTTTCATCCCGATAGGAGTCCACAGGTTTAATCAACTGGTAAGTTTTTTCGAGTCAGATAAGAGCAAAAAAATTGCGTTTGGGGGCTCAATGAACCGCGGCCAGTTCTTTAATGGCAATCTTTTCAGGGTCAGCGTCAATGGATTTCTTAAACTATCAAAAAATCTTAACCTCCAACTCATCTATGACCGCAACCGGTTTGATTTGCCCGTAAAGGGAGGGAAATTCACAATAAACATCGTTGCCAGCCGGGTTATTTGTTCTTTTACTCCAGATCTTTTTGCCAAGGCCTTTGTGCAGTGGAATGACGAAGAGGATATATTCATAAGCAATTTTCTCATCCGTTGGATCTACAAGCCGGGAGCCAGCATCTATTTCATCTACAATGAGTCCAGGCATCTTGGCTTAGAAGGATACCTTGAGGACCGCGTGGTCATGTTCAAGGTGAACTTTCTTTTTAATTAGCCTGAATTATTCATAAAAAATGCCGATACTTTTATTATTTGAGCAATATCAAGAAATTATCCTGATATTGCTGTAAACCTGATAAACTCTTTTTAAATGAATAATTCTTTATATTCATCGGTATTTTTTACCCTTTTTTCTTTTTTTATTTTTATTTATTTCGCTATAATAATAGACCTTTCTATTTTTCTCAAAGGAGGTTTAAGTTGAAAAAATTCACTTGTGTACTATTGGTAACTTTTCTATTACTTGCTCCATCTCTGGCCAAGGATAAGAAAGTTACTTTCGATGCCCAGGCAGCGTGGAGTTACATTAAGGCTCTAGCTTCGGATTTCATGCTGGGGCGCAAGAGCGGACAACCAGGCGGTGTCATGGGTGAAGAATACATCGCTTCCAAGTTTAAACAATGGGGATTGGAGCCGGCTGGGGATAATGGTACATATTTTCAGAATTTTACGATTGAGCATCGGAATATTGAAGAAGGAGTTTTATTTGAAGTTATTACTGATAGGGAAAGGAGAGATTTTTATTATGGTGAGGACTGGCGAGTCCAGAGGTATTCTGGTTCTGGGCACTTCATGGCTGAAATCGTTTTTGTAGGGTATGGCATCCACTCTCCTGAAAAAAAGTACGATGATTATGCAGGAGTCGATATCAAAGGAAAGGTTGCTCTTATTTCAGCCGGTGCACCTCAGAGGCTTGTGAGAAAGCTCGGTGATGAGACAAAGATGGATAAAAGAGTTGAAGCGGCCCAGCAGCTTGGAGCTCGAGGAATTATTGTTTTCCAGCGTCCAACTACAGCCACCCAGAGTCGATTTTTTGGGATAAGGGTAGATAAAAAGCTTTATAGACCTGATTTTGTATTGTTATCAGTCGAACGGAAAGTGACCAATTTCATGTTTAAAGACCTCGATGTAGAACTGCGTCATTTGGTCAGGGATATCGATGGAAAAGGTGAGCCGAGATCCATGACAACAGGGGTAAAGGTCTTTGTCTCTGTCAATGCTATTTTTGACGAGAAAAGAGCCACGCGGAATGTTATAGCTAAAATTACGGGAACTGATAGGGTCTTAAAGGATGAGTATATCGTAATTGGTGCCCATATGGACCATCTGGGAATAACTCCCATGGGAGATGTCATGAACGGGGCTAATGATAATGCTTCTGGAACAGCGGTGACTATGGAACTGGCTCGCATCATGAAGCTTAATAAAGCAAGGCCCAAAAGGACCGTAATTTTTGCCCTCTGGGCCGCTGAAGAGCAGGGGCTCTTGGGCTCGCGGCATTATGCAGACCATTCTGCCTATCCTATCGAAAAAACTATTGTCAACATAAATATGGATATGGTGGGTCACGGAAGACGAAAGATTCCTTTTAACGGTATCTATTATGGTCCTCAAATCTGGAAAGTTCTGAAGGAGAAACTTCCCAAAGAGATTTTAAAGTATGTGCAGCCAGGACGTGGGGGTCCAGGGGGTTCAGATCATACTCCATTCTTAGAAAAAGGTATTCCTGCATTTTTTCTTATTACGCGACCCTCCGTCAAGTACCATCAGAGTCGAGATGACATTGATTTGATAAAGCCAGAGATGCTGAAAAAAACAGGCGACCTTGTTCATGTGGCTGTTGAGATACTGGCTTCAGAACCGGGCAACTTCATTCTTCCAATGAGGCAGGAGACCTATTACTTGAAATACAGGAACCTCATTAATTTCAAATTCGAACCGATCGTTCATGTCATAGGAACCCATGGTGATACAAAGGATTCCCATGTGAAATTGCAGGTTGCCATTATCAAGGAAAAGGAAGGATTATCCGGTGATAAGCTAAGGGTTGATATTATAAATACTCTTTTCGATGTTTCAGAGAAAATAAAAAAGGCCAAAGGACTTTCTCTTTATTCCTCTTCTAGTAGAATTTCCTCTAGCGCCCGTCAGGGAAGAACCATGGTAATGCCGGGTCTCAGGGGCCTCAATTCTTTTCGGGATAATCCAAGATGGGCAGAAGTTCTGGCTGCACAAGGACTCTACTTTGTTGTCATCGATGAGCCGTCTTTGCTTTTCGGAGAGGAAGGATTGAGTGAAGAGGGGAAGAAGATCCTCAAGGCTTTGAATTCAAGCGGCATCCTCCCTTTGGTCAAAGGCGCGAGTGGTTTCGAAGCCAAGGCACTCTTAGAAGCCTCTAGGAAACCTCTGGTCTTAATCGAGAGAGATATTCCTGCGAAGGAAGTCATGGAACTCATTAAAAAGAAAGAATCAGCCCTCGGGCTAATCTGGGGGAGCGAAGAGCCTGCGGCTTACATAAAAACACTGGGAGAAGCTAAAGAGGCCATTGGCAGCGAATATTTGATGATGGTCAACGGGCCATGCTTGTGGAAAAGTGAAGGAAAGGATCAAATGCTCAAGATAATATCTGAGATTATCAAAGCAAAATTTGGAAGGTCAGATCTTTCTGATATTTTCTCCTCGACATTTATGAGGGCGTTGAGAAAAGCAAGAGGCGAATAAGGTCAGCAAGCATCTGCTTCCAATTAAGGAGAATATTCATTCGAGAGCTTCTTGTATCAGGGCTGTGCATGGCCCTTTTTGTTATTTATTTAATAGCAGAGAGGATCATTCTATCCCGAAGAAGTAGAGTCATCCCCCGTAGGATTTGTGTGACAGGGATTAGGGGGAAGTCGAGCGTCACAAGGCTTATCGCCGCTTCCTTAAAAGAAGCTGGTTTTAGTGTGCTCGCCAAGACAACGGGTACGAAGCCTGTCATAATCTTTCCGGATGGAGAAGAAGAAGAGATTGTGCGCAGAGGTCTTCCATCCATTCTTGAGGGAAAAAAGATCCTGAAGCAAGGAGCAGAGCTTCATGTACAGGCTCTGGTCTCGGAAATAATGAGCATCCACCCTGAGGTGAGCTTCGCCGAATCAGTCCAGATGATGAGCCCTCAAATTCTGGTTATTACTAATGTTCGTCTTGACCATTTGGCGGAGATGGGCTCCTCAAAAGAAGAGATTGCTCGCTCGCTAGCAGCTTCAATCCCTGAGAGGAGTACAGTTTTCATCCCTGAGGCTGAGTTTTTCAGGGTATTTGAAGAGAAAGCAAAAGCTGCGAACTCCAGACTCATCCAGGTTCCTGAGAACTCTTTGCAAGAGTATTTTCAATCAGGAAAAAAACTCCCTTCTTTTGAATTTCAAGAAAATATAAGTCTGTCTTTAGCTGTCATTGAATTTCTGGGGATAGACAGAGGAGTTGCTCTTCAAGGGATGGCCAAGGCTCAGCCAGATTTTGGAAGGCCTAGAACCTGGAGCGCGGATCGAGGCTCACCACCTTACCGATGGCACTTTGTCAGTGTCTTTGCAGCCAATGACCCGGAATCTACGAGGTTTGTTCTGGATAGCGTTCAGGAAAAAATGCCTCTAAATAAAGATAAAATGGTTGGCCTTCTCAATCTAAGGCGGGACAGAGGTGATAGGACCCTTCAGTGGTTCAAAGCGCTGAAAGAGGGGGCCTTCCCTGAGTTTCAGAGGCTCTTTTTCATCGGAGATCACACGCACGCTCTGAAGAGGAGGTTAAAATTGAGGAGCAATGCAGAGCTATTTGTTCTGAAAGAAAAATCTCCTGAGAGAGTTATGGAAAAAATTTCCGGAATTGTGAAAGGAGAGGCTGTTTTAGTGGGAATGGGGAATATGGGAGGTATCGGGAGAGAGATTGTTGATTATTGGGAGAGAGTGGGGGAGTCCTATGACTTATGAGACGCTTTTTATCGGCCTCATCGTTGCAGTCCTGTATGCAGAAATCATGGATATCTATCCTGGAGGGATTATTGTCCCCGCTTATGTAGCTCTTTATCTTGACCAGCCATTCAGGGTACTAGCCACGATTGCAGTAGCTTTTTTGAGTCTCTATTCATATAAAGTTCTGTCTCGTTTTCTCATCCTGTTTGGCAAGAGAAGATTTGTGATGCTTGTTCTCCTTGGAGGAATTTGGGCACAGCTCTGGTTCTTTCTATTGCCTCATTTTTTCTCTGATCCTGTAGGACTCAGGGCTATCGGCTGGATTATTCCAGGACTTCTGGCCAACAATTTGGAAAAGCAGAGGTATATTCCAACTCTGGCCTCCATGTTTGTGGTCTCCATTGTCACTTATTTCTTAGTAAGAGTGATTCTAATGTTCTGACTTGTACGATTGTCATTGCGAGGAGCAAAGAGGATTGCCACGCTGCGCTCGCAACAGGCTGCGCAATCTCATAATCATGGTAAATAAATTTTTCGTCCAAAAAAGAGATATCCCTAAGGCGGGAACCGAAAAAAACCATAGGCCAATCCTTATACTATTTGCTTTGAGTGTTTTATTTTTTGTGCTGTCGAGGCATATCCCGTTTAGAGACGTCTCTCGAATTGAAAGAGAGATGACTGAAGCCTCGAGAATCATGCGTGAAGCTGTGGACATTATCAGAGGATGCCAGGAGGAAAGAGGGATTACCCTTGATAGGGACAGTGATATCAATATGACAGGACTCATTGGATTGGAGTTTTCTCCTCTCACTACGTCACTCGGGAGTCTGGAAGCTAAGAGGACAACCACAAATCCCAATATCGCAGGCTTGATTGTTTTCCTTCTAGATGAGTCGAGTGTAAGGCGGGGTGATACGATAGCAGTGGGAGCCTCAGGTTCTTTTCCCGCCTTGATAGTGGCTGTATTATCAGCAGCAAAAGCCCTGGATTTGAAGCCTCTGGTGATCAGTTCACTCGGGGCTTCCCAGTGGGGAGCCAACAATCCTGATTTCCATTTACTTCACATACACGATTGCCTTTTAAGGAATGGAATATTTGATCGAGAACCGATCGCTTTTTCTTTAGGTGGGGATAAAGATTCAGAGGAAGATATTATTCCTGGGGGCCTTGTCTCTTTCTTGGAAGAAACAAGCAAGAGGGGAGTTTTATTTATCCGTGAGCATGATTTAACACGGAATGTCGAGAAGAGAATGGAAGCTTATAAAGAGAAGGCTGGAATGAATGGAATAAAGGCCTTCATCAATATCGGAGGAAATTGGTCCAACATCGGCGATGATTCTGAGATATTAAAGCTGAACCCTGGGCTGGTAAAGATTAAAAGAATACCACCTCCTCAAAAACGGGGAGTTCTGTTCGAAATGGCCCTCCGTAAAACACCTGTGATTCACCTTCTCAATATTAGAGGCCTTGTCGAGCGATATGGGCTTCCGTGGGATCCGGTTCCACTTCCCGAACCAGGAGATGGGAAGATATACCAGCTTGCGAGAGAGAAACAGTTGTCTTTTCTTATTCTTGCTGCCTTTTATATTTTCCTGGTGATAATTTTCTGCATCTTTCGAAATAGACTTTAAAAGAGTTTTTGTGGGGGCTTGATTCATCAAGCCCACCTGCAGAAGAGTTTAATTCCTCGGCGCAAAGCATCGCCGTGTGAAAAAGTGAAAAAGGGGACTGTCCCCTTTTTATGTATGAATATTTTTTCCTGGATATTATTCGTAATAGATTGTTTTCGGGTCAGCTTTGGCTGGGTTGCGGAGGAAGTGACCTGTTCCTTTCTCGATGACTTCTGAATAGCGAGGGACCTCTCTGACTGCGACAGCCTTGTCCGGATTCTCTTCAGACCAGATCTCTAAGATTTGAAGTATAGTTGAACAATGACGTCCAACCCGCACATCTACAGGCCAGCCGTTCTCGTCAATTTTCTCGAAAAGGAGACCGTGTTTTCCAGCTTTGACTACAAACTCATCCTTTCCCTCGAGAAGCAAGGCTCTGTCCGTCCGTCCTCGGGTTGCGTCCAAGAATGGCTCTGGAGCTTCCAGAAGAAGGGATATGGCTTCTGTGTGGTCTCCGATTTCACGGTGAGAGAGACCTCGTAAAGCATAGGGAGAATATTCCATGCCGATATTGAATTCTTCTATGCTTGAAATCATCATGGAAGCCATTGCTGCTAATTCCTTCCCTTTTTGATGGGCGACTATAGTGCTTATCACTGGATACTGAAGCTCGGCCTCGTGGAGGTCGATGACAATGTCCACTTTTTCTTTCAGGATGAGCTGGGTCATGGCAAAACAAGTTCTTTCTGTGATGGTTCCATTGGAGCGGCCCGGCCATGTTCTATTCAGGTTTCGGATATCAACATAGGCCAGTTCTTGACGGCTGGGATAGTGAATGTATACTTCAGGGTCTGGCCACTGGTCAAGGGGATTCGACCAGCGGTCTCCCATCCTGAATTTTTGTTCTCCCCACGAGGTGGGGATAGAAAAATCGGGCGGATAAGCTCCACCAAGACGGGTCACAGTAGTAGCGCTGCGGTTGGCAGAGTTAATAAGAATCAACCTTCCCTGGTCTACAACAGCGTTTTCTGTGAGAATCCAGGTCGTCAGCCGGCCGGCTGGTTCTTCAGGGTGTGATCCACCCAGGATAAGAATTGTTCCCCCCGGCTTCGTTCCTTCTAGGATATAGACGTTTGAATCGTTAATGGTTCCTTCTATTCCAGAGAAATAATTGCTGAGCTTTTTGACATGGGTTACTCCAGAGCTCAATACAACGGGCTCTTTGAGATGGCGGCTTTGATAGAAGCTCGCTCCGGCAAAAGCCATGAGAGCAAGGCCTAAGGAACAAGAGATAAATTTTCGAAGGTAGGACCAGTGCATGGACATTGTCTTTCCTCTATTTCAGCCGGAAAAACCTCAGAAGAAATGGCATGAGGATGATTATATACAGAATTTCCTCCTCCCACTTCTTGCTTTTCAGAAGGTTCCGGATAATGAGAAATGAAATATATCCTGTTAAAAGATAATAAAGGATTGTAATAATCATCGATCAACTTCCTCCCTGAGAAACCTGAATTGGAGATTCTTTGATAGCAAATTATAAAATATCTTAATTCTCATATAAGTCTTCTTTTCGCAGAGGCGTGATTTATCAAATCCACATGCTGACATATTGTGAAATATATTCGTTGTCATATGAGAGTTAAGAAACTCAATTTTTTGCTGAATATGACCATAAGCGTTCCCACAGTCATGATTATAATAGCTGGGATGAGACAGTTCTTCAGTAGATGAGAGTAGGATTCTTCCATTGCCACTGTTTCTTTTGTCAGTCGGCCGATTATGGCAGTGGGAGGGAGTGCGTCACCCAGAGGCCAGATTATACTCATTCCGGCAAGGGCAATGATGGGGTTAAGACCGATGGTGTTAAAAAGTAGAACCAATGGTACGCCAAGAACCGGAGCCGCTCCCCACATGAGCACTGCTTCAGATACAGGAAGCACCAAAGAGAGCGTGATGAAGACAGCAGTCAGCGGCAGAGTCACTATAGTTATGGCAATAAGACCTCGGACACCTGTTAAAGTCATAATCTGAACTAAGATTCCTACGCATGTTAACGTACCGATTAAAGGAAGGAGTTGGTGGACAGTGGAGCTGGAGATCTTGAGAAAATTCAGCTTCACTGGAGAAAGCAACAGAGTGATAAAAGCAGCAGCCATGAACATCATGGGCAATCCAATGACAGGTAAAGAATGCGGCCAGATCCTGCCTGCAAGGACAAGGATGAAGAACGAAAGAAAAGGGAGTGCGACTCGCAATCCATTCATCTTCGGTGGGGCTCCAGGGAGTTCATCCAGAGCTTTCTCCAGATTGACCGGCTTTGCACTCCAGCCCAGAATAAAAATTGTCACCAAGGAAAGAAGGAGGCATGGAAGCAGCAAAGGAAGAAAGAAGCCGACATAAGGCATGTTGACACCCGCGGCAGCGAGCATGGCCCATATGCTCACCGGAGGGGCGGCTGCGCTCAGGCCGGCAAGGATGAAGATGATAGCCGCAGTTTTAGGTTTAGAAATCCCCATATAGCTGAGAATAATGGCTATCATTCCTCCTGTTATCAGAACTGTTACACTTCCTGCGCCAGTCAGAGCACCAGGGATAAGTAAAAGAAGAGTGATCAGGAAGAAGAGTAAGAATTTATTTCGGTGAAACTTGCTGAGGATCCCTCTGACTACATAGGCAACTCCCCCTGATTCTTTAAGTAGATTCATAAACAGAGTGGCTGTGATGAAAATGAGAATAATATCCAGGTAAGTGAAGGCACCCTCTACGATGTGTCTGGCTGGAATGCCGAATCCGCCAGCAAGACCACCTAAGAGAGCCGCTGCGAACATAGAGAGTTCTGTTGAGACTCTCAAGGCTTTTGTGATGATATATGTCGCCACCATGACGACAAGAATGATCAGGGTGGAGGTGTACATCTTTTGAGTTTTCTAATGTAGATGAATTTCTGGTGAAAATCAATAAAGAAAATGGGAAAAAGGGTGACGTATCCTCAGGGGACACCCTTTTTTTAGGTTTTCTTACTAAATATAGGAGAGAAAGACTCTCCCTTTTGGGAACCTCCCCCCACTCTTTTTGGTTTGTAGAATATTTGTGTAAAACAGTCTAGATTTATTACTTTTTCTGCGTGATAACGATGTTTGAAACGCCGAAATAGGTAGTTATTTGATCTTTTTGCCTGCACAGAGAGCGCTCTATGAGCAAGGTTCCGAGCGGATAATCTTCCCAGTAGTAATAACCTACGTCATACGACGATCCTGTGATTGAGGCGAGTTCGGGGACGGCTGAAGCTATTTGCGGAAGTTCTAAATGCCCCAACAATTCGTTTATTGATGAAACGCTAGAGATTCGAAAATAGCGGGTTTTAGAGTCCATGGTAATCGAAAATTCGGGCTTTGGATCATCAAAAACATACCGCATATAAGGAAATCCGTCTTTGTATCCCTCATTGATATGATACTTATATTCAGTCGGTGGTCCTGGGAAGATAAGCTTGGACATATCAGCTAAGCTCATATTTTTTGACCCGTTTTGTTGAACATGAAAGAAAATGATCCCAAAAGAAAGGAGAACCGACAAAGCCATCCATATTTTTTTCTGTTCTCGTTGAAAGATCGATCTCAATAGCCAAAAAGAAGAGATGATCAGCAGTATAGTGAGAATCTTATGAAGCGTGACTGTATTTATGATTTCTTCCACTTCCTCCTCCTATCTTTTGAGTCGGGTATTTTTAATAAAAGTTGGAAAATATTATTTTTTAATCCCGTTGATCAATTTTGGGGTCGGATCTTGTTTTTTGCCTTTCTATATTGACAATGTCCTTGGACACACTTCTCCTTTTGTTTAAAGGCATCAAAGAACAAGAAGCGATGGCTGTATGCTTAAAGAAAAGCAAAAAACAAGATCTGACCCCTTATGGGAATTCACACAATTCAAAGAATGGGGAAGGGAAATGTGTTGTTACTATTTTTCTTTTATGGTAATGCTTGAGATGCAGTGATACGTGCTTATTTTTTCTATATCGCTGCACAAAGTTCTTGTAATGAGAAGAACTCCCAGAGGATAGTCATCCCAACGATAGCGACTTGTATCCTGTAACGAGCCAGTGATTGAGGCAAGCTCAGGCACAGCTTTGTTAACTTTGGGAAGGCTTAAATAATCCATCACGATGTTTATCGTAGTAATCCTGGAGATTCGAAGATATCTGTTTTCTCTATCTGCGGAGAGCGAGAGCTTCGGTTTTGGGTCTTCAAATGTATATCGAGTGTAAGGAATGCCGCCCTCATATCCTTCATCGACATGGTAGGCATAATCAGGCGGGGGGCTTGGAAGGATAAGTTCCTTTATCTCATTTAAGGAAAGATTTCTTGCTTCATTCTGTTGGATATAAAATAAAACAAAGCCAAAGCATATAAAGACCAAAAAGCTAAGCCGCATATTTTTTCTTTCTTTTTTAAAGACAGATTTTAAAAGCAGGAAAGTAGAAAGGATTAGTAGAACTGTTACAATCTTTTGAAGGGTGATTGTATTCAGCATCTCTTCCATTTTTATCTTTCCCTTATCACTTTTAGGTTTTTAAATATATATATAATATATAGCCGAGCTTGGATGAGATAAACTGGATCTTTTTTCAGCCATAAGGTGCTCAATATTCGTTCGCCACTATTTAATAAAGATTTTTTCAAATTCTATCTTGAGGTCTAAAAGCTTTTCCACTTCGATCATCGGAATATTTTTCGCTTTCGCAATTATTGTGAAGCGATTGTCGGCATTTCCTTCCTTTATGATAACCAAAAGATCAGAGTTTGGAGCAACACAGTCTATGCTGAGTTCGTCTGTATTATCTCCGACTGCGGCGCCCTGGGCTCTTCTTTTCATCCCTTCGATATGGGCACCAATGATAGTAATGCCCTGACGTCGGGCTTCCTCAATAAGTTTCGAATTTCTGGCTAGTTCATCATCTATAGATATGCCAGCAGCCCCCATCCCTTTGAGGCTTGCTCCCATGACAATGATTATGGATTTATAAGGTGATCCGGCTTCCTTCTTGGCCTTGAGGTCTTCAGCAGTAGCCATCTCGTTAATCTCGTAAGGCTTAGGCTCTAACTCAAGCTTCATTCTCATGAAAATGACTTTGATCATCGTTGCCCCCGGACTCTGTCCACAGGAGGTTATGAGCACAGGAAGATCTACCTTTGGTATTTCAGCCTGATTTCCTGTCATGAGGGAGGGAATTCCTATTAAGGGGATTAAGGCCAGGAGTAGAACAGCTAATGTATGGACTCTTTTCATTGCTTTCTCCTTTCTCTGGAGCTTTTTGATTTCTTTATTATAACTTATTAATATCGTTATAGTAATCAAATCTATCTAAACCGTCAACTTCTCTCTTGTATGGCTTGAATGACCAAGCTAAATTTTGGCTATCAATTGAATATTTATGTAAGGGCTTGATTCATCAAACTCATATTGTCATTGCGAGCTGCTGAAAGCAGCGTGGCAGTCTCGTGCAGGGGCTTGATTCATCAAGCTCACCCTATCTGAAGAGAATATGAACGTATCTGTTTAATCGCTGAGGAACAGACAGCGATCTATTTCTTTTTTGATGATTTCACGGAAGACCTTTTTTGATTATTGCTCTAGATAATCCAATCCTTTAGGTGTAATCATGATATCTTTCAATTTGCCGTGAGGGAAATCAGCACTTTTCTCTGTTATCTTAAAGCTAATCCAACCTGCATTCTTACAGTAGTCCAGGTGCTCGCGTATTTCTTCTCTATCATCATGACCTTCTAAGATTCTCTCTCGTGCGTCTTCATCCTCCGCGTCAATTGAGTTTGGATATGCTTCATCCAGTTTCTCCAGTATCGCCTTGATTAGTTCATCATTGACTTTCATGATTTGCCTCCCCTGATCCTCTAAAGAAATTTTATCAAAATTATATTTTTTTTCAAATATTTTACTAAAATGATTTTATTTCCATTTTGGATAAGCATAAAATATTGAAAAAGGAGAAAAGATGATCAATAAAAAGCTTTTTGTCATTCTTATATTAGTATTTCTTTCTGTTTTTAAAATTTGTCTTTTTGGTGGCCTAATTGTAACCCAGGGTGTCCAAGAAAAAAGTAAAAAAAACCCCGAAGTCATCTCGCTTCTATGGAAGAAGCTTTTTGCCACTCCAGCTAAAGGCGAAGAACTTTTAAAGCTCCGGGACGCACTCAAAGAGGCTGCGATACAGGTAGAGGCTAACCCGGAAAACCCTGAGAATATCGTGATGTATGGGCGGAGATTAGCTTATCTCTGGAGATACCATGAGGCCATTGAGGTCTTCTCCAAAGGAGTAGAAAATCATCCGGACTTTGCGATGCTCTACAGGCATCGGGGTCATAGGTATATATCGATTCGAAAATTTGAAAAAGCTTTCGTCGATTTAACCAGAGCGTCAAAACTCAATGACCATGACTTTGACATCTGGTATCATCTGGGCCTCGCTCATTTCCTCTTGGGAGAGTTCGAGGAAGCTCTCAGTGCTTACAAGAATTGCATGAAAGCAGCAGAAGATGATGATTCAAAAATCGCTATTTCGAACTGGCTTTATATAACTCTTCGCCGTCTCGGCAACGAAGATGACGCAGCCAAGATTCTGGATGGGATTACAGAGGAAATGGAGGTTGTTGAAAATCGTTCTTATTATAACCTCCTTCTTTTCTATAAGGGGCGTAAATCAGAGATAGAGATTACAGCCTTGGCTGAGGCCTCAGACATTGATATGGCAACGATCGGTTATGGGATTGGCTGTTGGTACCTTTATAATGAAAGTATTCCGAAGGCGAGAACTTTTTTTGAAAAGATTGTAAACACCACCATGTATTGGCCCGCTTTTGGTTTTATAGCGGCAGAGGCAGAACTGGTGCGCATGTGAGAATAAAAAATAGGGGAGGAGTATCTTTTCTTTTCAAAATAATTTTTTTTATAAGCTTATCAGCCAGTTTTTTCTAGAAACCATTCTATATAATCCTTGATCTTTCCAGTAAGAAAATAAGGAAGATTAAGCAAATAGAAAAATTTTCCCTCCGGTGTTTTTATTTTTTCAATGCCCATAGGGCCGGAATACATCCTAACTGCGTACGTGTGGTCACAGCGATTTATAAACTGATGAAGTGAACGAAGGGTTCCTGATTTACCTGACTTTATTTCCAGGGGAATAACATATCTATCGAATTGGACTACGAAATCAACTTCAGCACTTGACTGTTTTTTTTCTCTTACCCAAAAAGCTGGTTTTCTCGATTGTGATATATCAGAAGCTAACAACTCCTGCCCAATTATATGCTCTGCTAATAATCCTTTATAGAATGAGTGAAGATCATCAAATTTGAAAAAATATGCCTGCAGACCATTTACATAGTTTAGAATACCAGTATCGAAGAACTGAAGACGAGGAGATTTTTTCTTATCCGCCATAATTGGAATGGTTGTAGTTCTAGTTGGATAAAGCAGATAAAGAAGCATGGCCCTTTCAAGGGTTTTTAAGGCTTCTCCTACTTCTCGGGATTTATAATTTGAGTTTCCAAAGCCAGCAAATGCAATTCGTTTGCCTGCCTCTATTGGTGCACGTTCTATACAATGTTTTATAATGTTTCTCATTGTCACATTTCTCGCATACTTGGTTACATCGTCAATATAGCCGGTTAAGAGTGATTGAAAAATTGGATTTAGATCGCTTATGCTTTCTGTTCGCCGGTATTTATCAATGATCTCTGGCATGCCACCAATTAGACTATAAGTATGAAAGAGTTTAAAAAGCATTGGATATCCATATTCAGGAAAAGGAACATTATCCAAAAGCTCTAGAGCGTTATGCTCCCCACTAGCTTCAAGAAACTCTTCAAATATTAGAGGATAAATGAAAAAAAATTGAACTCTCCCTACAGGGAAGCTAATCTGCTTGGATTCAAGCATGACTTCAAATAAAGATCCCGCAGCAATTATAAATATCTCGTTTAGTTCCTCATAAAAGTAACGTAGGGCTGAAACAGCTTCAGAAGAGTTCTGAATTTCATCAATGAAGAGAAGAAGTCTGCCTTTTTTTGGAACAATATTTTTATATAGGAATATAGCCTGAAGTAGTTCTTTGATTTTTAGATTTCTTTTGAATAATTCCGCATCATCATGTTTCTCTAGATTAAGGTAAATATACTGGTCAAATTGCTTTGAGAAGATATTTACAGCGGTTGTTTTGCCAACCTGCCTTGCTCCCCTTAGTATTAAAGGCTTTCTGTTCTCAGAGTCAGCCCATTTATTCAGTTGTAAAATAAACTTTCGAGTAAAAGGTTCCATTTTGGATTTACTCTATCTGATATTTGTAACAAAGTCAAGGTAATTATTCCATTGCTTTGTAACAAAGTCAACCCAAATTAATAGAAATATTGTAACAAAGTCAACCCAAAAAGTTTTTAATCTATTTTTTCGACGGGAATGCCGTAGGGACCGTCAGCAAGAAGAGCGATTCGAGGTTCACTTCCTGACTGGGATTGGAGCTTCCTGATAGCCCAGGTGAGGGATTCTTCTACAAGAGCTTGGAGGTTCGTTGCTTCTGGAACTATGGTTCTAGCGTCTTGTCCAGGTATCCAGGAGAAAGAATCCTCTGGAAGTTCGATTGAACAGTAGATTAGATTCGAAGGGGGGATTTTTTTGAATAGGCGTGCCCACATCTGTGCCTCCCACTGTTCAGGAACAAAGGTCCAGGACGGAGAAAGGATTGAATTCACGAATTTTTCTGGGCCCAGCTCGCCAAGAAGGCGCAGCATTCTTTTATAATTGGCGCCTCCTATAGGATCGGAATCTGTGTGGCACGCAGCCAGAAGGCAGATTCCGTTCTTCTTGAGCAATGGAAGACACGTCAGGGCTCCTTTGGCAGCCTGATAGTGATTGACTCCCACGTATCCAGCATGGCCGATAACAATATCGTATTTTTTCTCGACTGGAATCGCTGCATAGCTTTGGAGTTTTTCCACAGAGGCCAGGTGCGCGCTCTCCATGTTTCCTGCGAATACCCCTGTCAATTGATAGTCCGAATCAAGAGTGACATTCACGATCATGTCGCATCCAGCCATCTTGGCTACTCTGAGCGCTTCTTCATGGACGGGATTGCCTTCGAGCACTAAATCTGCGGCTTTGGGGGAGGAGAGAATCGGACCGCTGTGAAGAATATAGGTTGAATCCTCGGAGATGAGGCCAGGACAGATGGATTTTCTTCCCCCGGAGGCTCCTGCCATGAAATGGCTCTCCACAAGACCCGTGAGTATTTTTATGTCGCTTTCCATATAATGGCGACTCAGAAAAATTTCGCCCCCGATATCAGTCCTGCCGACAGAGATTAGCTCATCGGAATTCCTGCAGTCGTGATTAATCATCTTGAGTCCAAAGGAAAAGATACGCGGGTCAAGTATCTTCCTGAGTTCTTTTTCACTCATGGCTCGGTGCGTTCCCGTGGCCACAAGAAGTCGAGTTTGAGAAGGTCTGAGGCCAGCTTTTATCATCTCCTCAATTAGGGGGAAAAGAATGCCGGATTCTCCTGAATAGGGGACAGGACGCGTCTCATCTGAAATAACCACAACGGCTTTCGCTTCAGGGTTTAATTGAAGTTTTTGGCCGACCAGTTCTTTAAGAGCAATGCACTCTATTGGATTTTCAAGAGCATCACGGATTTTTTGCTCAGGATCGGCAAGGGGGAGCACTTTCCCCATAGAAAAGATGTCAGTGTGGCTAGGTATTTTTATGGGGAATTTTAGATGCCCTAGATCCAGGATGATTTCTTTCAATTTTTTAAATAGTTTTTATGAGGCTGAAGTCCCCCTCCAGCGCTGCTTCGAGTACAGGCTTCATGTAGTGGTCTATCATATCAGGCGATAGAGGGATGGGCATATTCTTGAGTTTTGATTCAAGCTGTGGATTCTTTGCGGCTTCAAGTGCTTTATTTATATGGGCTTTACTCATGCCACTAATTTCTCCTAGAGTTGTTGGGATGCCCACTCGCTTTCCCAGGTTGCTCAATGCTTTGGCTACTGCGAGACCTAGATCCCTACCACTAAGGTTGAGGGAGTTTCTTTCCACTAAGTTGTGTTTAAAAAAAAGTCCAGCCAGCTGTTTAAGCTGTTCTTGGATGGCTGGGGCAAAAAATACTGTGTAATAAGGATTCAGCAGGGCACAGGCTCGACCATGACTTAGAATATCCACCAAAGAAAAACTCGTAAGATGGGCACCATTCGTTCCCCCTACCATGATGGAATATCCACCTAGGTCAGTCGCAAGGCCGAGAGCTTCCCTTGCTTCCATATCAGACGGTTTATTCACTGCTTTTTCTATGGAAGCAACGATGAGTTCAATCCCGGTCAACGCGATTTCCTGAATTTTTTGGAATGATTCAGAACCTGCACCGTAGTACCCTTCCAGTGAGTGAGCGAGACCATCGAAAGCGCCGTCAGAAGTGAAAGAGGCTGACATGGATTTTGTCAGACTGTAATCAAAGAAAGCCGCGGGCGGAACAATCGCCTCATCGATGATGAGTTTTTTTTGATAGTCCTCTAAATCTGTGATGTTGGAGTATTTAGTGAGATGAGCTGCAGAGCTTGATGCTGTCTGGATGGCGATACAGGGCAGAAGATTCTTCCCCAGCTCGCCGAGTCTCTCGCTTACCTTTCCGACGCCGAAGTAATCTTCGATGTCACCGCCGAGAGCGGCCAAGACACAGGCTGCTTTTGCAGCATCAATTCCTGAGCCACCTGATGCAACGATCACACAATCGGCACCGGCTTCGAGAATTTCCTTTTTTAGCTTCAAGACATCTTCTTTGGGCGAATTTGGCCGAGAAGATTTGATAGGTCCGATTATTTCGAGACCAGAATGAGAAAGAGAATCAACTATCTTTTCGAAGTTCTGTTTATCGCGGTTTTGAAGATTGGTCATAAGTAAGATTTTTCTTCCAAAAGCCGCTGCCAGTTTACCCGATCTCTCCAGACAGTCGATTCCGTATATGTAGTTTGAGCCCTTGAATTCATCAATCAGCTCTCTTGCCTTTTCCTTTAGCTCTTCCATAGCTTTGTTTTATCCTTTTATATTCCTTGTGCAATAATATATCATAAATACATTGAAAAACGTAAAATCAGAGATACAATCTAACAGAAAGTTATAAGAATTATCGAAAACGGCAATTTTTATTACTGGGAGTTATTAAAGGCAGGGTAGGTGAATTTAAACTTTGGTCTTATCGGGACAATAACGTACGATTTTATTACATCTGAATCTGGGATATCCTCGGAAGGAGTGGGAGGAGTTCTTTATCAAGCTGCAGCCCTTTGTGGCCTCGGAAAGAAAGTGACCCTTTATGCGAATCTTGGCGAAGAATTGCTTCCTGATGTGGAGAAGATTATAAAAAACTGGCCAACCCTCCGGAGAGAAGGAATCATTGATGTTCCCGGCTGCGGCAATCAGGTTCAACTTTTCTATCCAGAGAGAGGAGAGAGGGTGGAAACATTAAAATCTGTTGTTCCTCCTCTTAATCCCGATAAGATCGTTGAGAACATATCTGAGCTTGGAATGCTTTTACTGGTTTTGAATTCCGGTTTTGACATCGAGCTTAAAGATTGGCAAAAGCTAGTCGAGGCTGCGAGCTGTCCTATCTGGATTGATATCCATTCTTTGGCTCTAGCAAAAGAGCTCAATACACCAAGAAAGTATCTCCCTTTGCCAGAATGGAAAGAGTGGGCCGCAGGCGTTTGCTTCTTACAGGCAAATGAAAAAGAAGTGGCTTCAATGCTCGGTCATCCACAGCGCAAGCCATCAGAGACTGAGTTGCACAATTTTGGGGATGTGGCTCTGGAATCAGGCGTAAAGGCTGTTTTTATTACCAGGGGAAAAGATGGTATTTTGGTGGTAGCACCGGATGAATCAAAAAAGATCCCTTCTGCCGATGTAGATGAAGTCGTTGATACTACAGGATGCGGCGATGTCTTTTGCGCGGGAACGGTATTGAAGCTGGCTGAAGGGAAAGATCCCTTTGAGTCTGCTTCCTTTGGCCTTTTGCTGGCAACCAAGGCGACGCGCGTCAAAGGCATTGAGGAAACCTACATATTGGCCTCTGATTATAGGGAAACAGATGATTCATCTAGAGGAATTTGAAGGGAACTGTTGAGATCATTAGATAGGCGGATGGATCACCCGGCTTTTTTCAGAGGCGGGACATCTTCTGTAATTCAGGGAGACAAATTCTTTCAGAAGAAAGACTTGTTAGATTATGTATAGAAAAAATTTTTATGAATAATTTAGGCTTTTGTGCTTTTTACCAAATAACTTTTGTGTTAAAATAAATTCCAAATGGAGAAGAAAAGTCTCCTCAAGAAATCCAATTTTTCCGATTATCTAAAACCTTCCCAGGTGGCTTTTAACCTAAAGGCCAAGGACAAGGTACAGGCCATTGAGGAAATTCTTGATATTTTAATCAAACAAAAGCTTGTAAAAAATAAGAAACTCCTCTTAACCAGAGTTATCGATAGAGAACGTCTAGAGTCGACCGCAATTGGACATAATGTCGCTCTGCCACATGCCCGAGTAGATACAGGCGGTGATTTATCTATCGGAGTGGGGAGGTCAAAAGGCGGCATTGACTTTGATGCCATCGATAATAAAAAGGTTCATCTCGTAATTCTCATTATTTGGAATCCTTCTATTCCAGGTCTTTTTAATCATCTGTTTGCAGGATTGGCCCAGTATTTAAGTAAGTCAGGGTTCAGAAACAGGCTCTTTAGCGCCAAAAATAAATCAGATCTTTTTAATATCCTTTCAGAAATTGAGCTCACTCTTCCTCGAGAAGATAAGATTATCAGCCGGGCCAGCCTCCTCATGAAGCTTCAGAAAATCGAGGTCAAGAAGAGAAAGGCAAAAAAAGAACAACTGAAAGACCTCAGGAAACACGCTGATTTGATTCGAGAAGAACTCGACGAGGTCTTGGTAGATCGATTCGATAGGCTAGTGAACAGATATGGATTTGCTGTTGCTGAGGTAGAAGGCGGTGCTTGTCAGGGCTGTAACATCAATATAGCTACTGGAATGAGCGCAGCCATCGAAGGGAGCAACGATATTTATATCTGTGAAAACTGCGGAAAATTCTTGGTAGCCGCAAAGAAAAAAAAGAAATAACTACTCTAATTTTATTTTAACAAAGTTTATTGGTTTCAATAACCTATAGACAGGATATATTTGAGGCTCGCGACGCCACTGGGGAACTAGATAGCGGTCAAAAAAGTTCCAGACGAGTAGTCCGTCATCACTTTCCGGCTCGAGCAGGTAGGCTGCTAAACTGCCGAGAGGCTGGGCTGTTGCTATATACAGTGTTCCTTCCGGGAATTTCTTTTTCTCCAGGACATATTCTCCTTTTACCGAATTCATACGGTGTCCCTGATAGAGTCTTTCTGCCCCCTTGATTTCTTCTATTTTGAAAGCCTCTACTTCTACTGTAGAAGATTCTGCGAGCTTTTCTACTATTATTCCGTGCTGGAGGAGTTTTGTTTGAATTTTGGGTATTGATACCGGGATAAGATAGGCAAAGGGAAATCGGATGGATCGTTTAGGGACATAATCAACAAAATAGGGGACAGAGTAGGTCTTTTTTTTATCAGTCCTTTTTACCCGCGGCCGGCCTTTTTCTCTCGGAGTGACTTCCATTTCCCATCCTCGAATGGTGATATTCTCTTTGAGAGGCATAAGATCGTATTCAACAGCGAAGAGATCGTTTTCCGAAGGATTCATTCCTCTCAGGATTGCCTTTTCATCTGCTTTACTGATTAGCTGCATAATTTCGTCTTTGTTGTCATAGCAATATTCCAGAATTGAAAGGAGAAGATAGAAACAGCCCCATACTCTTGTTTTATAATCTGCATAGGCATAATTTTCATTCAGAATGGCTAAGCGGTTCCTCAGACCGATGTAGTTGGTGAGATAACGCGGTTGCGGACCAGCAGGCCGCCATCCTTTTTCTGGATTTGCAAAGTCCATAAAGTTCCCGTAGGGAATGGAGAGGACATGGTGCTTTTCCCGAAGAGTCTTTTGGACCGCGGGCATCATTTTTTTTCTCATGTACTCAATTATGGGGATGTCGCCGTTGGGATTGAATCCCCATGTATAGGTGACAGGCTCTTCGTGGGGAGATCCGTTAGTGGTGTGACAGTCAACTACTAGCATAGGGTCCCAGCGCCTCAGAACATTGCGGACTAAGCCTTGAGCTTCTGGGCTTTCCAACTTCATTCCGTCGCGGTTCAAGTCGAGGTTTTGACCGTTATAGCGGACGCCCACTCCTTTTTCGGGTCCCGTCTGATTGCGTCTGTTTGCAGGGCTAATTTTCTCATTGCCGTCCGCATTGAAGATAGGAGCAATGAGTATTACAAGTTTATCAAGAAAAGGAGGATTGTCTTGTAGCAGAATATCTCTGGCGAGCATGAGAGAGGCTTCTTTTCCCTCGACTTCACCAGCATGGATGTTGGCCTGTATGTATACGACCGCTCTCTTGTCGCGTTTTAGTGATTGGGGAAAAGAGGGGATAGGTTGGCCTATGACAAGAAGAGGGACTGCTCTTTCTTCTGTGCTTACGCAGAGAGTCTCAACCCTTATGATAGAACTCTGCCGCTGAAGCGCTCTTATGAACGAAAGGACATCGGTGTATCGCGAAGTTGCTGTGAATTGGCTTGATTCAGCTACGGTTAAAGGTTTTTTTTCTGTTAAAGCAAAGCAGGGAGTTACGAGAAACAGCATGATAATGAATGATAGATGACCAAGAAAAATTTTTCTCTCTCTTTTCATGTTGTTTTTCCTTTTTTGGGATAAGTTAGAAATAGCTTGATAAAAGATTTAAGAGTTTATATGAATTTGATTCTCCAGTCAATAAAACGCATACATATGTAAGCATCTTCCGTGATAGTTTCAAAAGCAATCAGGCAAGCTGATTCTTACTGCATCACGGATTTGGAGACGCTTCCCATATATATTACTTACCTTCTCCCATAGATGGCTGGATTTTTTAGGACAGAATCTCTAAAAGGATGGCCCCTGTTATTATTAATAAACATAAATGTCAAATGTTGAGACGCGACCCCGTTTTCTGTATTATATTGGGGCGGTGAAAAAATGGTTACTTTTGGAGTGACCCGGGAAAAAGAAGAAGCACTCCGCAAGAGAATGGAGAGCCTGGGTATTTCTGAGAAAGATATTGTGGAGAAGTTTATCCGTTCTAGCGGCAAAGGCGGTCAGAAAGTAAATAAAACATCGACCTGTGTTTATCTACAGCATCTTCCCACAAAGATAGAGGTCAAATGCCAAAGGGAGAGATACCAGTCAATAAACAGGTATCTTGCTAGGAAAATTCTGACAGATAAAATCGAAAAAATGATTCTTGGGAAAGAAAGTGAAGAGCAGCAGAAGATAGAAAAAATACGCCGCCAGAAAAGGAAGCGCTCTAAGAGGGCAAAACTCAAAATGCTTGAGGAGAAAAGGAAGCAATCTCAGAAGAAAAAGGAACGGAGCTATCGCCCTCAATTGGATGATCTTATTGAATAAAAAGCAAACCAGATGTTAGGTGGCTAGCCTCATAATCACCTGGAGCAGCAAATTCGCTCCTTTTTCTAAATCCTCCCATTTGATCTGCTCCAGGGGGGAATGACTGATTCCATCAATCGAAGGGATGAATATCATCCCCACTTCTGCAATACTCGCAATAACCTGAGAGTCATGACCTGCCCCGCTGGGGAGGACAATGGATGGGTATCCGAGCTTTTGGCATTCTTCTTTTATTAAATCGATGATTCTAGGAGATGTATTTACAGGATCTGTTTTATCCAGGATCTTCGAAGTGAATTTGAGCCCCCGGGTGGAAGCAATATCCTCAGCAAGAGCCAGGAAATACTTTTCCAGCTCCTCGAGAGTTTCCTTGGATGTGCTCCTGAATTCAAAAGAGAAATCAGCCTGACCAGGAACGATGTTGAAGGCTCCGGGCATCACATCGATTTTTCCTACAGTCACCATATTTCCATAATGCTTTGTGGCCACATGCTGGGTGCTCTTTAGAGCAAAATCCGCAAGGCCAAGAAAGGCATCATGACGGAGTTCAAGGGGAGTAGTACCCGCATGGCTTGTCCTTCCTAGAAAGGAACACCATCTGTAGTTCTTCCCTGCGATACAATCCACGATTCCAATCGGTTTATTTTCTGTCTCCAGCACAGGACCTTGTTCGATATGGATTTCTAGAAAAGCTTCGATATCCGGCCTATGCTCATGGGCACTCATGATCGTATCGTAAGTAAATTCAGTTCCTTCTAGAATCTTTTCGAACGGTGTCCCGAATTGAGTGATACCCTTTTCCAAAATTTCTCTTTTCACCTGACCTAAGAAAGCGCGACTTCCCAGGAAGTCACCTACTAAATTTCCTTCTTCGTCAGTAAATGCAGCCACTTCCAAAGGCTTGGAAACTTCGAGCTCTTCTTCTTTTATTCTCCTTAGGCACTCGAGTGCCGAAAGGACACCCACTGAGCCGTCAAACATTCCGCCATTAATAACAGTGTCAATATGAGAGCCCGCCATGATCGTTTTCCCTTCACCATCCGTGCGACCGAAGATGTTCCCTGCTCCATCCTGGCGGAGGGAGAGACCCACGGCTTTTATTTTCTCTTTGAGCCATTCGCGCGCCTCAAGGTCAGCGCGGCTAAAAGAAGGCCGCGTTATTCCTCCGTTAGGGTCACGCCCGATTTGGGAAAGAGATTCAATATCCTCTTTCAATCGATTGAGATTTATTCTGATATCCATGACTGCCACTCCTATATCCTAGATTTCCATCATGCAATTTTTAATGTAAGCATCTTTTTTTCCGTGATTATGGCGATATCATTTTAAGAGAGGATGGGTGGCACGGGGTGCTCCCCCGCAACGCCCGCAGCGGAAGGGGTTCCCCACGGGGGGATGGGGGGAGCGAGGACGGACGGGGGAGCACCCCGTGACAGGACCCATCCATAAAATGAGTTTAGCCATCAGAAAAAAAAGATGCTTCCTATTCAATGAGGACTATCATTTCTTTAACAGCCTCTTCTATTCCTACAATAGCCGCTCGAGCCACGATGGAGAAGCCGATGCTGAATTCTGTGATTTCTGGAATTGCTGCAACTGGTCGGACATTTCTATAATCCAGTCCGTGGCCAGCGTGAATCTCCAGACCCAATTTGTATCCGAAATCGGCTGCTTTTTTAATCTCATCCAGTGCCTCATCTCGTTCCTTTCCTGGTTTCAAGTCAGCGTATTTCCCTGTGTTAATTTCGATCAAGTCAACACCGACCTTGTGGCAGGCTTCGATTTGTTTGAGATCTGGATCGACAAAGATGCTGACTCTTATTCCTGCATTTTTTAGCTCTTGAATATGTGGAGCGAGATGCTGTTCATTTGAAATGACATCCAGGCCTCCTTCTGTAGTCAATTCTTCCTCCCGCTCAGGGACCAGCGAGACGATATCTGGCTTAATATCCAGGGCTATTTTCTTCATATCTTCTGTTGCAGCCATTTCTACATTGAGTTTCGTTTTGACAACTTGTCTGAACAGTAACAAATCCCGCACTTTGATATGGCGTCTATCGCCTCTTATGTGGCAAACGATCCCATCAGCCCCTGCTTGTTCTGCTAGCAGAGCTGCAAGCACGGGTTCGGGCTCATTGCTCTTCCGCGCCTCTCTTATGGTTGCAATATGATCCACGTTGATAGCAAGCTTCATTTCTCCCTCCTGTTTTTAGCGTGTCATTTTATTATTTTATTCTCAGATGTTTCGAAATGACATTAGCCATTTGCTGGGCATATTGTTGAATCTGTTGTTTGTCCATGCCCTCGATCATGACGCGTGCTAAAGGCTCTGTGCCTGAATAACGGAGATCCAAACGGCCTGTTTCTCCCAATTTGTCCTTTATCTCTTCCACGGTCTCTATGATTTCTGGATATTTATTGAAGTCAATCTTTTCTTCTACACGGACATTCACAAAGACCTGAGGATATTCTTTGTAATTTTTGACGAGCCCTGATAAAGATGCATTCTGAGTAGCTATGACTTCCAACATCTTTATGGTTGTAAGAAGGCCATCTCCTGTCGGACAATCATCAAGGAAGATCGTATGACCGGACTGTTCTCCCCCCAGGTTAGTCTTTGTCTTCATCATTTGTTCAAGGACGTACCTATCGCCCACCTTGGTTCGGAGGAGCTTTAAACCAAGTTTTTCTAGAGCCTTTTCAAGGCCGAGATTGCTCATGGTTGTGGCTACTACATAGTCTGATTTCAAGCGCTTTTTTTCTTTCATGAAACGGGAAAGAATGAAAAGCGTGTGGTCACCATTCAGGATATTACCCTTTTCATCTGTCCATATGGCTCTATCAGCGTCACCATCATAGGCCACACCCAGATCTGCATTGTTTTCTATGACTTTCTTGGCTAGATTTTGTGGGAACAAAGAGCCGCAGTCAGCGTTGATATTTTTACCGTTCGGAGTATTGTTTATGGCTAGGACGTCAAAGCCCAGGTCTTGAAATATCTTGGGGGCCAAAAAAGAGCTGGCACCGTTGGAACAGTCGAGGACAATCTTAATTCTTTTCTTGAGGTTTATCCCTGAAAAATGACTCTTCAGGAAAACAATATAGTCCTGTTCGAGAGAAGAATCAGGTGTGATCCTGATTTTTTCATCCCTGACAATTTCCTTTGACGTTTTGATCGGTTTTTCGAGCTTGTCTTCCCATGCTTCGGAGATTTTTGTTCCCAGGTTGGAGAAAATTTTGATTCCGTTATCTTGATAGGGATTGTGAGAGGCGGAAATAACGATTCCGGCCGAGAAAGGATATTTTTTTGTGAAAAAAGAAATGGCAGACGTAGGGATCACCCCTGCAGATACAGCTTCTCCATGGCTTTTGTTTATTCCTTGAAATAAGGCCTGTTCAAGCCAGGTCCCTGATTCTCTTGTATCTCGACCGATGATAATCCTTGACTCCAATCCTTCTTCCTTCAGCAGAGAAATGAGAGCTTTCCCTAAGGTAAAGACAGAGGAATAATCTAGAGGGAATTGACCGGATTTTGCTCTGATTCCATCGGTTCCAAAGAGTTTTTCCATCTTTTTTATTTGATTTTCCTATTTATAAGAGTAGATTATAGCTAAAAATGAGGTGGATTCAAGGAGGAAAATTATTTCTCTTCTTTTTCCTTTTTTTCTGCTTCTTTTTTCTTTTCAGCCGGTTCTTCTTGAATCAGGATTCTTACCTTTACTCTTGTTTGGGAGGAGGCCAGCCTTAGGTCGGGATCGGGCAGGATAAGGTCTGCTTCAAGTTCTGTGGTTTCCGTCAAGAGGGAAATATCGACAGGGCTTGTCCTTACCTTATAGTCTTCTTTGACTTTGCTTTCCGGACCTTTGATGAGAACTTGAGAAGGAATAACGCTCACCATTTCTAGCTTAAGCCCTTCTTTTAATTTACCGATGATATTCGGCACCACATCAAGCATGATTTCTTTTGCCGGTTCAAACCTGAGGTTAACGTGGCTCGGAAGTATATCCTTGACTTCTGCGCCCTGAGGAATGCTGATCATGCTATTGTTCAAGGGGTACTCTCTCTGGTCGATGCGGGCTTTTTCAAGATTTAGTATAGCATGGACATTTGCTGGCGTGATTTGACTGATAAGGCGGTTGGGAGCCTTTATTTTTACATCAATAGTCGACGGCGGCTTTTGCACTAACTCCATATCTGAGGGGATGTTGTGGAGCTCAAGTTGAATTGTCAGCGTTTTCTCAGATGACATCTTTTCTTCAGGTATTAGAGTAAACCAGAGAAGTAAGGCAAGGAGAAAAGAGAAGAGTTTAAGTCCCCAGTTTCTTATGAATAGGGTCTTGAAAAATCTTTTCATTTTTATTGCAAATATAGATGTAAATTCTCTTTGAGTGCTTCTTTATCTAATTCTCTTTTTAAGCGGCCTTTGGTGGCTAAAGATATTGTTCCTGTTTCCTCAGAGACAACAATCACTGCGGCATCTGTTTCCTGGGAAAGACCTATGGCAGCTAGATGGCGCGTTCGAGCCAGGAGATCTTTGGCCAGATTATGGGTGGGGGGAAGAGGAAGGAGACAGCCAGCTGCAGAGATTTTGCTCCTCTGAATGATAACCGCCCCGTCGTGAAGAGGGGAGCGAGGGAAGAAAAGGTTTACCAAAAGGTCTTTGGAAATATTGGCATCAATTTTTGTCCCGCGGTCTGCATAACTCTTGAGCGAAATTTCTTTTTCAATCGCTATTAAAGATCCTATTTTCTTGGAGGCAAGGTAGTCTACGGCCAGAAAGATTTCTTCCAGTTTTTCTTTTACAGATTTTGAAGAGAGGGATCTTCTGAAGGAGCGCGAACCTATCATTGTTAAGATTCTTCTAATCTCTCCCTGGAAAAGGACAATGATAGCAATGATCAAGAAGGGGGAGAATAATCTGATTATCCAATTGGAGACCACTAAATTTCCCCATTGTGTGATTAAAAAGAGAATACCGATAATGGCAAGACCGACAGCCATCTGATAAGCTTTTGTATCCCTTATCAATAGAAATATATAGTAGAGGACAAAAGTCACCAGGAGGATATCTATCAGGTCTCCGAGGGTAAAACGAGTCAAAGCACCAATTATGTCAGAAAACATAGCTTCTTTTTCTATCTTCGCCTTCTTCAAAGAGGCTTAAAGGAAGGTTTTCGTTCATAATGGCTTCTGCTACTAGTATGGCTTTTTTGACGGAAGCAACATCATGAACTCTCAAGATATGGGCTCCATTGGCAATGCTCAAAATGGCAGAAGCAATGGTCCCCTCAAGCCGCTCCTGAGGAGGCACATTTAATATCCTACCGATAAAAGATTTTCTTGAAATTCCAACCAGGACAGGTCGGCCAAGCTCCTCCAAAGAACTGAGATTATTGATTAAAGTAAGATTGTCCTCGAACCTTTTTCCAAATCCGATTCCAGGGTCAATGATGAGCTTTTCTTTTTTTATTCCATGGGCCTCAGCAGTTTCAAGCCTTTCTTTCAGGAAAGCTTTGAGCTCAAATGTCACATTTTCATAGGAGGGATTAAGCTGCATCGTTTTTGGTGTTCCTTTCATATGCATCAAGATGACAGGCACATCCATCCGAGCTGCCAAAGGCCCCATTCTTGGGTCAAAGAGAAGCGAGCTGATGTCATTGATGATATCAGCGCCTGCATTCAAGGCGGCCTCGGCTACTTCTGGTTTTGTTGTGTCGATCGAGATGGGAATGTCTGTTTTTTTTCTCAGGGCAGAAATTACAGGAACAACACGATTCAGTTCTTCTTCTACAGAGACGGACTCTGAGCCCGGTCTTGTGCTTTCCCCCCCAATATCGATTATATCAGAGCCTTCCGAAACAAGCTCCACTCCTCTCTCGGTAGCCTTATCTCTGTCGATATAGAGTGCGCCATCAGAAAACGAATCAGGGGTGACGTTGATGACTCCTGCGATCCAGGTTCTTTGGCCTAATGTGTAATCTTTTCCGTTGATCTGAAGTGTGGACTCTTTTCTCACCTTTTACGCTTTAGCTAAATCAGGTTTTTTTATAGTCTGAATTTTCTTAGTCTCTTCTTTAGGTTTTTCTTTTTTATTTTTTGAAATAGGGGAAGCCTTTTTTTCCTTTCCTTCCCTGGTTATTTTTTTCCCTTTTATTATTGCCTCAATCTCCTCAGAAGATAGGATTTCTTTTTCAAGGAGTGCCTCTGCAATTTTTATCAATTTACTCCTGTTTTTTTCGAGAAGTTCTTTTGCTCGATCGAAGTTCCTGTTGATGATCTTCTTGACTTCCTCATCGATATGCTCAGATGTTTTTTCACTGAAATTCTTATGCATGGCCAGATCCTTGCCCAGGAATACCAGGTCATCCCTTTCGCCAAAGGTTAGAGGTCCCAGATCCGACATGCCCCACTGACAGACCATCTTGCGGGCGATTTCTGTGGCCCTTTCGAAATCGCTGGCTGCACCTGTTGTTGTTTTCCCTAGTAAGAGTATCTCAGTAGCTCTGCCTCCCATAAGAACAGAAAGCTGTGCTTCCAGATGGTCCTTGGAGTATGTGTAGCGATCATCGAGTGGCAATTGTTGAGTTAGACCCAGAGCAAGCCCTCTGGGAATTATGGTCACTTTGTGGATGGGATCAGCTTCTGGTATTAGGGCAGCGACCAAAGCATGGCCAGCTTCATGGTAAGCAGTACTTTTTTTCTCTTCTTCGCTGATGATCATGCTTTTTCTCTCTACACCCATGAGGACTTTATCCTTGGCACTTTCCATATCCTTCATTGCCACTTTATCCACTCCTTGGCGAGCGGCGAGGAGTGCTGCCTCGTTGACAAGGTTGGCCAGATCAGCCCCAGAGAATCCCGGGGTTGAGCGAGCCAGCACTTTTAAATCGACGTCTTTTGCCAGAGGGATGTTTTTAATATGAACTCTTAGAATATCCTCTCTCCCCTTGACATCTGGCATATTGACAACGATTCTCCGATCAAATCTTCCCGGCCTGAGGAGAGCCGTGTCCAGAATATCTGGTCTATTGGTTGCGGCAATCAGAATGATTCCTTCATTCGAATCAAACCCGTCCATTTCTACCAGGAGCTGATTCAGAGTTTGTTCACGCTCGTCGTGACCTCCGCCCAAACCTGCACCTCTCTGTCTTCCCACAGCATCTATCTCATCGATAAAAATTAAGCAAGGAGCCTGTTTTTTCCCCTGATCGAACAAATCTCTCACACGAGAGGCTCCCACACCGACAAACATCTCGACAAAATCAGAGCCGCTGATGGAAAAGAAGGAAACATTGGCTTCTCCTGCTACCGCCCTCGCCAGCAAGGTTTTCCCTGTTCCAGGCGCGCCTACGATGATGACACCTTTGGGTATCCGACCCCCTAATTTTTGAAATTTCTGAGGATCTTTCAGGAATTCAATAATCTCTTGGAGCTCTTCTTTGGCTTCTTCCACGCCAGCCACATCCTTGAAAGTCACTTTTTTCTGCACCTCGGAGAAAAGCTTTGCGCGGCTCTTACCAAAGGAGAGGGCTTTATTTCCCCCGGCCTGCATCTGCCGCATGAAGAATACCCACAGGAAGATTATGAGGATGAGGGGAAACCATGTAAATAGATAGGAGAACCAGGGGCTTCGAGAGGTGTCTTTCACCTTGATAATGACCTTATGTTCCCGGAGTATTTTCACCAGGTCGTCATATTGAGAGGGTGCTACGCTTTTAAATGCGGTTCCATCCACATATTTTCCTTTGATTTGATTTCCGGCAATGGTGACTTCCTGCACCTTGTTTTCTTCGGCCTCGTCTATGAATTGGCTGAAGTCCACTTCTCTTTTGACTGCGCTAGGAGCATTGAGAAGACTGTAGAGGATTATGATGATGATTCCTGCTGCAATCCAGAAGAATAGGTTTTTTAAAGACTTAGTTTTTTTCTTAGGTATTTTTTTATCCACTGGAGTTCCTGAATTATTTTAACACTTTTTTCAAGAATTGTTAACAAAACTCTTTAAATTAATCGATATTTCTTATCATAAATATAAAAGTAATAGAGCGTTATAGCTGCAGGAACTTAATTTATCAGCAGGGGTTTGATGAATCAAACCCACCTTCTTGGAGCGCAGGCGCTTAGTTTATTTGTAGAGGCTTGATTTATCAAACCCACCTATTGACTGAAAACGGATCTTTTTGTAATATGAGAATCCCGGGTGGGGCTGTAGCTCAGCTGGGAGAGTGCTTGACTGGCAGTCAAGAGGTCGTGGGTTCGATCCCCATCAGCTCCACCATCTTATTTTCCCTTTTTCCCCTGATATTTAAACTTGTTCCTTGTTTTTCATTTTTAGCCTGAGTCACTTAAACTGAGTCATTTTGGGTCATTTTGTCCACACCGTGTCCACACGGGATTAAGTCTGTTCTTTCTCATTTGAATCAAATTCCCCTTTGTGATATAAGTCAAAGAGTCACCGCAGGGGGACAAAATGAATCCAGCAAGGAGGGAAGAATTTCTGCTTATTTCAGAATGGCAGATTTCTATCCCCATATCTATAAACTAAAAAAAGGAGGGGTTTTATGAAGGGTAAGATTTCAAGTTTTTTGGTAGTCGGGTTTGTGGTCGGTTTGTTGCTTCTTCCTAACTTGTCCCAAGCGGAAGAACAGAAAGCTCAGCTCTTTTTCGTAGAAGAAGTCGTTGTCAAGCCGTCCATGGTTGCTGAGTATGAGGCTTATGTGAGAAATGTTTTGGACTTAGTTAACAAACACGGTTTTCCCTATCCATGGACTGTATTCAGTACTAAGGATCTTCACTACTTCTTTGTCTTGCCAGTCGATAGTTATGCCGCGATAGACAGCTTTTTTAAAGCTCTTGAGAAATTGTACGCCAAGATAGGAAAAGAAAATGCTCAAGCCCTGCAGAAGAAGGTAGTGGGAACATACAAACACTTCAGGTATTCTTGTTATCGTCATGTTCCCGAGATGTCTTATCATCCCGAAAATCCGAGGCTTAAACCTGAAGAGGAGAACTTTGTTTACATGGGCTATTCCTACGTAATAGGCGGAAAGGAAGGGGAGGTAAAGGACTACGTCAAGAAGGTTGCAGAATTCTGTAAAGAGAAAAATACCACAAACCGATGGGATACCTACGCTTGCGAATTCGGGACAGATATGCCACTCTATGTTTCTCTTGAATTCGGAAAGAGTGCTGGCGACTTTTGGACGCAGGAGGATGAATTTCATGAGGCTCATGAAGAAGAAATCATGAAGATGTTGCCAAAGTACTTAGCTTGTTTCAGGAAGTTTGAGTACAAAACAGGGTGGCTTCGTCCAGAGCTTTCTTATATGCCCAAAGAAAAGTAGACCGCAATTTCGATTACCTGATTTAGACAAAAAACCCTTGAAAGCTTTGTGTCGCTTAAGTAATGTTATGTCAACTAGCCAACAGGGGTGGAGTATGATTTTAAAAAACGGGACATTATTCCCTAATTTCATCCCAAAATAGCCTATAAATTAGGCTCCTTATCCCATTTCCATCCTTTATTCCCACAATATTGTACTCTCATATCCCAATCCTGTTTTGCATGCAGGATAGAATATTGCGAGTTTTCTCTTAATTTCATTCGGTTCAGCTCCAGATTTTTATGCTGAGTTCGCTCTGATCTTAGCTCGTCGTAAGTGTGAAAGAGGCGAAGTCTGTGTTGGCCCGAAAGCCCAAAGCCCCCAAGACACCCGTGTCCCCCCATTGAGCTAAGAGGCTGGGATAATCTCCTCATTGATATGCAAGATAAAACGAAAACATATATGGGGGCACCTGACTACGAATCAGTTGATTTGCATCCTTTTTCTTAATCCTGTTAGCGAGAATAAATAGGGACGATTCACATTTCATTTAAAAATCTCTATTACTCATATGAAAAATCAAATCATAAAAGAACTGTATCAATATCTCTCCATCTTCACTAGCAAGGAGACCTTCATTCATGTAGGCATTTACCTGATTTATTAGAGATTGGAGCTGATTACATGTAGCTTTAATATTTCCCTTAAGTAGCTTCTCGATGGCTCTATCGATTTTTGTATACAAAGGTTTGGCATCATCTAAACTCAATTTTCCAACCTGAACAATCTCATCAATAGGTTCACTTGCTTTTTCAGTCAGTTGGTATGGATTAACATATTTATGAAACAATCCCGCCCAATGATTTACATATAGAAAGCCTAGTGAATCAACAGCAATGCCAATTGTAGGATAAGACCAATTCTCCAACTTAAAAATTAAATTCATATTTGAATCGAAAATACGGAATCGAGGATATTCTTCTCCCACATAAACTTTATCTTTTGAATCTATTGCTAAGGCGAATGGATCTCTAAATCCATACCACACATTAACAAAATTGCCTTCTGTATCGAACCTTAGTATCCGGTCCATCAATTTATCTGCAATATATACAAAACCATCTGAGCTGACACCAATACCGCATGGATAGTTGAATTGCCCGTTCCAACCGTGAGGATTTTCAAATTTCTTCATAAAATTTCCATAGGAATTAAATTTTTGAACATGATTAGCGTATCGATCAGTCACATAAACATTACCCCCTCTATCAACAGCTACACAGGTAGGAGTGTTAAACTGTCCATCCTCATCACCTCTGCTGCCCCATTTTAAAAGGAAATTGCCTTCTGTATCGAATTTTTGAACACGAGAGTTACTGCTATCAGCAACATAAACATTATCAAATGAATCGATTGCAATACCCCAAGGCGAAAAAAAATTACCATCTCCAGTCCCAAAGCTCCCCCATTTTGTGATGAAATTCCCATTGGAATCAAATTTCCTTATACAATGAGCAAATCGGTCCACAACATATAGGTTTCCTTTTGAGCCTAAAGCTGTTCCAATTGTTTGAAAATATGTGTCGGAGAACCTCCACTCAAAGAGAAAGATGTAATCGGCTTCACTATTTGCTGATAGGAAAATCCCAGAAGAAATCATTAAAAATAAAACAAAAGAAAAAATCCTGGTGTTCATCTTTTTCAATATTGCCTCCTTCCTTTTCCTTAACAAAATAACTATATAAATTGAAATTCCTGTTGTCAATGCTCTCTTAAATAAAATAATTGCACAGGGGATGTTGAAAATTTAGCGGGAACTCCCCACCTGTCAAGGTAGTGACCTGCCCCCCATCAATGTGCCACCTGCAAAGTTAAATTTTTAACCAGGGTTCGCTACCCAAAAACTGGTCCACTCATAATGTTAGTTTTTTGCTTGGACCGATATCAGGGGGGCAGGTCAGAGCTTTACGAGAAATTCCTCTCTCTCTGGAAGGACGCTGACCCTGGTATTACTGAGGATGCGAGGAAGAGGCTGGCTGGGCTTTATCAAGAGTTGCTCTCTCTGGGGGTTTACTACTAATTGCTCAAAAGGTGTAGCTCAGGCTGGCATGGATGCCCAGGCGATGCTGGGATTTTTTAAAATCAGGGGAATAGATGGCTGGAAAGAAGACCTCGAAGTCCTCAGGGTAGTTGAAGAAACTTATATAGTCTTTAATTTCCAGGGACGTGGAGAGATGCCGGGATAGTTTGAATCTAATCCCGGCTCCGAAGTTTAAAAAGAGCTTTGTACGGGAGCGAAAGTTTGTTGGCCTCATAGTCGCTGCTCCCAAACCAACTGTCAAAAAAGGGGAAGTCCGATTGAGCGGAAAGTAGAAGAGGATGTTTCCGCTATAATAAAAGCTTTTCGTGTCCGAGACCTTGGTTTTGCCCAGGGGAATGCCGGCAAGGCCGATCCCAACTTCATTCATTATTTCTGCGCGGCTGTAATTAAATATTCCTTGGAGTTCGATTCGATCTGTGATCAAATACCCCAGGCTAAGTCCGAATGAAGCGCCTTTATTCTCGAGAGAAATAATGATTTCTGGGACATCAGCTGTGTTAGGAAGCGGGTTGAGCCTTCCGAATGTCGTGTTGAACAGAAAGCCTCCAGAGAGGGTTAAGGAGAAAGATTGGGATTGAGGTTGAGCCAATGAGGGGACTGAAAGAGAATAGAGAAGGCTGAAAGCCGTAAAGAAGATATATATCTTTGATTTTGAATAACTCATCTCTAATAGTATAACGCAAAATGTTGCACTTTAGTTGCCTTTGAAATCAATACTGCCAGATCTCTTTATCACCCTCTGGAAAGACGCTTATCCAGGCCTTCCTGAGTTTGAGGATGCAAAGAAGAGGCTGGTTGGGCTGAAAAATAATTGATCTTATTACTGCTTTTCAAAAAAGGACTGATAAAACATATATTCTACTGACTTTATTTAAGAAACATGTTATAATATTCAAAGTCAAGAAAGGTCCTCCAGATGATGGTGGGCCGGTTTCGTTCTGAAGGCAGTATCCATTTGTTAAAGTGGCACCCTCCAGTTTGAGACATTGATAATTTTATGAAAGGAGTACGTCACTATGGCTAGTGGAACAGTTAAATGGTTCAACAGCAGTAAAGGCTTTGGCTTTATTGAACAGGAAGATGGTCCGGATGTGTTTGTTCATCATTCAGCAATCAACGCAGCCGGTTTTAAGTCTCTCAATGAAGGCGATAAAGTTACCTTTGACATAGAGCAGGGTCAAAAAGGGCCTGCGGCAACAAATGTAACTGTAGTTTAACGCCCCTTTACTCAATGCTAAAAGGGTACTCTCTCAAATCATGAGACAGTGCCCTTTTTTTTTCAGTCTTTTCAAGTCGTTCTACTTTCAACATCTTTTGATTTTTTCTAAACTATGGTTGTGAGATTTTCCTAGGCCTCCGGAGAGAGGCTGAGTCTGGTATAGCTGAGGTTGAGGGGGGAACTACTTTTGAGATTACGTTTTGAAAACAAAAATAAATAAAAAAAATTCTTGACAAACTATAGGTAGTTATTTATATAATATGATTAAATAAAGTATATAAAAGTATAGATAAGTAAATGAGAACCATATGGCTTGGGTCCAAGATAATCCAACAGTATTCTTTAAAGGATATTCAAGAAAAGCTCCAGATAAGCAAGGTGACAGCACTTCGTCTGGTTGGTTCTGGAAGGATTAAAGCCCAAAAAATAGGCCGGCAATGGTGGGTCAATGAAGAGGATTTGATTTCTTTCTTGGAGGGGAAGGAGACAGGATGAGAGGACTATTGGCATTAACCCTTCTGGTTTTAGTTGTAATTGGAATCCTCTGGCTAGCCAAAAGCGGAGGAGAAAATCAGCCTGTTAAAGAAATCGAAAGATTCGATAATCTAAAGACTAAAGCGACAGAAACAAACATGAGAGCTTTAGGAAGATCTATTGCTACTTTTGTTGCAGTGGAAGGGGAGACTCCGGAAAGCCTTGAAGAGCTAAGAAAAGCTATAGGTCTTCGTTCTACGTCGAGCTTAGATGCATGGGGAACCACAATTAGATACGAAAAACTGTCCGAGAACGATTTTCGCCTCACCTCTGCCGGAAAAGATAGAACCTTTGATACAGAGGACGATATAATTGTAGACTACTAACTCAAGGCTGAGAGATGGGCATTCAACAAATAATATTTGGGTTACTAGAATTTTTCGTTGCTATTCTCATAAGTTTTATTCTGATATTCGGCTCCTACCGACTCTTTCTGATTCTGACCCATAGATTTGATGAAGAACGCCAGCTTAGGAAGAAAAATACTTCTGTGGGAATTATTTTGGGGAGTGTTCTCTTAGGCGAGGCGATAGTCGTTAAGCAGGCCGTTTATCCGGTTATGGCTGTCATTCATATTTATGTCATGGGTAAGGAAAAAGGCGTTGCTAATTTTCTAAAAATGATAGGTTTAGGTGTTGGGTATGTAGTCCTGGCAGGAATTCTGGCTATAGTCTGTATTCTTTTCAGTTTCTGGCTCTTCAATAAATTGACACCAAGAATAGATCAATACGAAGAGATAAAAAACAACAACTTAGCAGTCGCCCTGTTCATGTCCCTTTTTGTAATCGCAATCTGTCTGTTAATTAGCCAGGGAGTTTCGGGCCTTACAAAGGCATTAATTCCTTTTCCAGAGGTTGGGGCTATTCCTCTCAGGTAGCAATACTGGATGAGAATAGCCATCCTATACATTTCGGTTGTCTTCTTATTAATAATCGGTTTGACTCTGCTGGCATCTAGTCTTGATAGAAATGAGTTCTCAAGCATGCCAGGCTTTTCTGATTCAGGACAAAAAAGTGAGTCTGACATAAATTTGAACTTTTTTGAAAGACAGGAAAAAGAAGACGAGTATGAGCTCACTTATGGATGGAAGGATTTTATGAGTAATCCATACTGTCTGACTTTTCCCATTTCAAAACAACAGCTATCTCTTTCAGAGCGCGAGTTCGGCTACTATCCAGAAGATTTAAAGAAATATGTGGATGAGCATATTGAAAAAATGAAAGAAGAGATGATAGTTTATTTAAAGGAATTTGTTACCAGGGAAATAGCAAAAAGCAAATATCCTCAATACATTTCCATCAGAAACATCACTCTTAAGAGCTTCGGTCTCAAACTTTCTGCATCTCCAAGTCACTATAAAGAAGCGAAGTCTGAGTTCAAAAAGATCACAGATAAACTTGCAAAGGAGCAGAAGGCATACTTAAAGAAAATAGAAAAAGAACAAAAAAAAAGGAGCAAGATTTTCTTAGAAGAGAAAAGTTTGAGGGTTATCGGGAAGAGAATTGCCGTTGATTATGCTCAGTGTGTAGAAAACAATAGATCAAGGGTTAAGCATATAGTCAAAAGCATGAGAGAAATTAAGAAAAATTTTAGCATTTATCAATTCTTAGAATTAATGTTGGCCTTTATCCAGGAAATAAAATTTGGAATCCCCTCTCTCGAGGAAAATAACAAACGGATCCTGGGATTTTGGGTGCCTCTTAAAGTTCTCGCCAATAATTTCGGAGATTGCGATTCTAAGGGAGTAACTTTTGCCTCTATGTGGATAAACTTCAGGAGATACCCCATTCTATTGATAGAGATTCCTGAACATTTATTCGTAGCATTGGCCATTCCTTCTATAAGAGGTGAAGGAATTACGATCAAAGGATTAAGATGCACGCTTTGTGAAGTCACTGGACCTGAAAAAATGCCTCCTGGTTTGATTACTCCATATAGCCAGTTTTATTTGAAAGGCGGACAATTTAATTATGTGTATGTACGATAGACAGAGATTTATACCTATTGAATTCCTATCGTATTTTTGTTATCTTACTTATTTAAATAGAAGAATCTATAGACAGAGAGGAGATTAGTTGGAGCGTTACGGCGACTTAGATAGTAAATTTAGATTTGTAATCCTGGCCTCAAAAAGAGCGAAGCAGCTATTACAGGGAGCCAAGCCAAAGATAAAAACAAAATCAAGGAATCTGATTCGTATTGCCCAGGCAGAAGTAATGGCAGGATTAGTAGATTATGAAATAATTCAGCCCAAAAAAGAAGAAGCCCATGAGGCCGGGGATATCTTTATCGGCGAAGAAATTAGAGAAGAAGAGAGCATAGAGACATCTGAAAAAAAGAAGAAAAAACCTAAGAAAGCGGCTCAAAAGAAGCCAAAAGGAAATAAGAAGAAAGAAAAAACTTAAAAGAGATTGGTTTCAAAGTATCTTTATTTTTCCCCCTCTTCATTTTTTATAAGTTGGACATAATCCAGCTTTATGAATTCATCTTTTGAGAAACCTAAAGCCTTTGCAAACTTTGCGATTTCGTTCCTTTCGCCTTCAAGCTCTATAAAGTTCCCGATATCCATTTCGTCCAAGCATACTTTCAGATTTTTTTTCCTGTAAACTGTCCTATATTTTTGATAATTAAAGACTGGTTGAAGGCCTAAAGATTTAAGGATTTTCCTCAGTTGTTTCTCGTTCCTCACTTCTGTCTCATGCTCTTCTCTAATTTTAAATTTTCTGGATTTTTGTGGAGGGCCTTTAAAGGTTAAAAGAATTTTCTTATTTGTTCTTCGCAGTCTCAGTGCTTGCTGCTTCTTCTCCAAGGCTTTAGAACGGAAATCATAGAGGCTATTTTCTTCGAGAAAACGTTCTTTTTCCACTGTAGCGCCAAGATTTGAAATTTTTTCACTGAAGGAAGGGATGTCGTTAATTCTAATTTTTACCTCGATTTCGATCATTTTTTCTATGAGGGAGTAGGCAGATTGAGAAAAATATTTTATTTTTTTCTTTTTAAAACAAAATCTGGCAGCAAAGCTAAGCTGTCACGATGGATGGATTTCGGGAATTGAGCTATTGTTCTTTTAGATTTGAGAGAAAATTCTTCTGCTTTTTGATATGTGTATTCCAGGGCTCCATTGGATTTAACAATATCGAGAATCTTCTCTTGTGCATCCTTTTCCAGGTCTTTATTTTTCAACAGCTCTGCAATGCGTTTTCGATTGGCTTTGCCGTCATTGTTCAAAGTGTATATCAGAGGCAGGGTTATCCTGCCTTCGCTTAAATCAGAGAGGACCGGCTTTCCCAGTGTTTTTTCATCTCCTGTAAAATCAAGCAGATCGTCAATAATCTGAAAAGAAATTCCCAAATTCCTTCCGAAATCTATTAGAATATTTTCTTCTCTTTTTGTAGCGTTACCCAGGACTCCCCCTATTTGGCAGGCAGCAGAAAACAGAGAAGCGGTCTTCTTGTCGATGATATCCAGGTAGTCCTTTTCAGCCACATTCAAGTTTCCGCTCAGGTAATACTCATTCAGTTCTCCTTCAATCATTCGAGCAGAAATGTCTGTCAGAATTTGGACAACTTGAGGATAGCTGCTTTGGAGAGATAGACCAATGGTTTTAATGTAGAGATAGTCACCTAAAAGGACAGTTATGTTCGGACCCCATTTGGCATGGACTGATTCTATTCCCCTCCTGAATTCTGAATTATCGATGATATCATCATGGATGAGACTGGCTGTGTGAATAGTCTCAATGAGAGCAGACAGATGAATGTGTTCTTTCCCCTTATAGTCGAATAATTTGGAACAGAGAACAAGGAGGGCGGGTCTTATCCTTTTCCCGCTTTTTTGAAAGAGATATGTGCTTATTTCAGCGATAAGTTTATTGGGAGATTGAGAGAAAAGTCTTAGCTCCTTTTCGACTTCATCCATATCTTTCTTAATATCGCCGTATAAGTCTTTTAAATTTTGGCCTTTTTTTTGCAATTGAGCCCTCACCATGACTGCATTATCTTAGCATCTCAAATCCTTTATTTCAAACATAAAAAGAGATTCAAAATTTTGAGATGTGATGGAACCAAGCTTGTCCAAAGAGACATTCTTTAATTCAGCCAGAATTTTTGCTGTTTCGATCATATAGGCAGGTTCATTCCTTTTTCTCGTTCCTCGATATGGAGTTGGTGCAAGATAAGGGGAATCGGTTTCAACCAAGAGTCTCTCCAGGGGCACTTTTTTTGCCACCTCCCTTAAGGGCTGGGCATTGAGAAAGGTTAAAATCCCAGAGAAGGAAATAAAAAAATTAAGATTCATCATTCTCTTTGCCAGTTCCCAGTCTTCGGAGAAACAATGGAGGACACCTCCTCGACTGAAATTTTCCTCTTTAACAGCCAGGGCAACTTCTGCTCCTGCTTTTCGGCTGTGGACCACAACCGGAAGTTTAAGCTCTTGTGCAATATTGAGCTGGTGTCGGAATGCCTTTATCTGAGTTTTGGATGGAGAAAAGCTATAATGGAAATCAAGTCCAATTTCACCCACAGCATAAATTTTTTTGGCTGCAGCAAGCTCTTCTATTTTTCGGATACAATCTGAGCTGAAATTTTTTGCTTGATGAGGATGAACTCCTGCAGCGGCAATGATGTTATCGTATGTTTCAGTCAGGGAAAAAGTGTTTTGAAGGCTCTGGAAGTTTGTAATATCTGAAGGACAGAGAATGGCTCTGATTCCTTTTTCAAATGCCCTTTCAACAACTTGATTTCTATCTTTATCAAATTCTTTCATATCCAGATGAGCATGGGAATCGACCAGCGCCAGATCTTGATTTTCCTTCATCTCAAATTAATTGGGGTCAGGTCTTGCTTTTTGACATTTCTTTCCTTAAAGAAACACATCTCCTCATCGTTATTTCCTCCCATTGAGTGCACTTTTAAATTGAATTCTCAAGTGTGGCTCTCGCCCACGATTTAACAGAGTAAAGGAAGAGAGGTGAAAAAGCAAAAAACGAGACCTGACCCCAAAAAAAGTTGCTATTCCAAAATCTTTTTACTCAAGTGACGGAGAGGTAAGGCTCCGTAGCTGAGTAGCTTCGTGAAGAATTCCTTCTGGTTGTAAGAATCCCCTTTTATATTTTTATATTCTTTTTCCATAGCTAGGATTTCCTGGTAGCCCACATAAGTATAAGCGCAATGCCCGGGATTTAAAATAATATGCTCCCATTTTCTCTCTGCTTCTGCATTAGTTTGAAAGCCCCTTCCCGTCATATAAGCGATGGCCTGTTCTTTAGTCATTGTCCCTTGATGAATATTGAGTTCGAGCTGGAAATCAAGGACGGTTCTAAGGAGTAGTTTGAGTTGGTTCAAGCGCAACTTTAGGTCGTAATTTCCGAAACCTGATTTAATCAGCATCTCTTCGAGCGATACTGGCCAACCTTTAATCAACGCCATATTGGGGTAGAGCCTTCTTACAATGGATTCATATTTGCGGGTGTAATACAACGGGACAAATGAACCAGGGTAAACTTCACGGATGGTCCAGAAATAAATAAGGAACTTATTGTATTCTTCGAGGAAGGATGAGGTTTGTTCTTCTCCCCAATCCTCAGGAAAAGGAGTTATCTGAAAGGAGAATGTGCTAGAACCATTATAGAGTCCGGGCGAAACGAGACGTGTCCAGGCAATTCCCTGTGATTCGAGAGGCATGGGTTCAATGGTGAGATTTTCTTGTGGTAGTTCGACAAACTGGTTATCAGTAAGAAAGTTCTTGACTTCTCCGATAGCAGTTTTAACATCATTCAGAAACTCATCTTTTGTCGTATGCTCTACTTTTATCTTATCCAAGACTCCCTTAATGGCTATATTCCGGAATTCTTCTTCCCCCCGTTGAGCTGTGAGCTGTTCCATGCTGAGGTTTGGATACATGATTCTGAAATAGGGAAGGCAGACGATTGCCATTTCTCTTCTGATATTACTGTAATCCGCCTCGGCCTGGGCGATGAGTTCTTGGATAGGAATGCTGTTTTGCATTTTAAGACGGAGAAGCCTTAGATGGGCTTGAGAGCCAAGACGGAAATTTCCTGTAGAGCGAGAAAGCAATTCGCCTTGAAGGAAATTCTGATAATCTTTCAAGGCGGGAAGAACTTTTGCCAGGTATTCTTGAAATTTGGGCTTGGAAGCTTCAGGTACTTGTTCAATTAACGTCGGGAGTTCGTTTCGATAAAAGTCCATAATTGCAGGGAATTGTTTAATGGCAGCTTCTGTGAAAACTTGAGGAGGAGTTTTTAGATTTTCTTTAGCTTGTTTGATGAGTTTTGTTAGATTTTTCATCCTCTCTGTAGCGTTTTTTGATCGAGTGCCTATAGGAGCAAATTCTTCGGTGAGGAGGCTTCGTATGCAATTCATAAAAATCTCATTGTAAAAGATAGGATTATATTCCCAGGGAACAAGGTTTTCGTGCTTAAGCAGCTCTAAGTCTAAGGCATCAATGACCATCTCGTGGTCAATTTGGAGTTCAGGGCTCAATTGGAATTTATCGACCTTGGCCACGAATTCCTGGTTGAATTTATCCAGAATTCCGTGACGCTTTTCGAGGTTTTTGTTGCTGAGATCTTCTAGTTTGTTGTCATAGTTATGATAGCCACATAGGGTGGCAGCAGTCGGGTAAAATTTCCACAATTCATCTAAGTATGTGTCTAGTACTTTTTTGAACTTCTCATCTTCAGCATTTTCCTGAGATAGAAGCAGCCCCATGCTCAAGAAAGCAAAGACAATAATGGCGAGTGGAATCGAGACTTTCCTCATCGCATCCTCCTCGGCAAAAAGGTTGTTCTTTTTTGTGTACTTAATGTAATTAGACTATTTCGTATTGTTAAATTGAAATCCTAACACAAAATTAGGATTAAAGGCAACACTTCGGCTCTCTTCAGCTCTCTTTGAAATAAACATTAGAATCTGATAACGGCTGATCCCCATGTGTAACCAGAACCGAAGGCTGTTAAAACAACGATATTTCCTTCTTTTATTTTCCCTTCGCTCCGCGCTTCATCCAGAGCAATGGGAATCGAGGCAGCTGTTGTGTTTCCAAAGCGGTCTATGTTTCTTATTACTTTTTCAATTGGAATTTTCAAATTCTTTGCCACCATCAGGGAGATTCTTTCATTAGCTTGATGGGGGATCAAATAGTCCACATCTTCAATGGTGAGGCCATTCTGATTTAAAGCGATTTTTACTGCCTCGGGCATCTTCTCTACGGCGTTAATGAAAACCCTTCGTCCGTCCATCTTAGCACGATATCTTTTACCCTCGAGAACTTCTTTTGAAAGGAAGGGCTTTTCTTTACAGCCAGGTTTCTCCATCCATAATTCAGATGCATGCCTCCCATCTGAAAATAGAGGGGTAGAGAGGATTCCCCTGTCGTCATCATTGTCGTTGGCTTCAACGATTACCGAACCTGCTCCATCCCCGAAAAGGACAGCTATGTCTCTTCCATCGTCAGAATAATCCAAATTCGGTGATTGCACCTCAGCAGCCACGATCAGGATTTTCTTGTATGTCTGAGCCCTGATGTAGTGGTCAGCTACAGATAGTGCATAGATGAAACCGGTACATTGATTCCTTACATCGAGGGCACCGATATCGGCAAGGCCGAGTTTGGCTTGGACGAGGACTCCGATACCCGGGAAATAATAGTCCGGAGATAGGGTGGCAGCGATGATAAAGTCTATATCGGATTTTTCAATCTTAGCATTCTCTATGGCTTTTAAGGCTGCTTCGTAGGCTAAATCTGAGCTTCCCACTCCAGATTCTGTATGATGTCTTTCTACGATACCTGATCTCTGACGGATCCACTCGTCAGAAGTATTCATAATCTTTTCAAGATCAAAATTAGTGACAACCTGAGGAGGGACGAAGTGACCTGTTCCAGTTATAATAGTTTTGACACTCATTATTTTATCGATAAATTATAATGGATGATTCCGGAAAAATAAAGACTTAAATTGAGGAAAGGTTCTCGACAGGGACACTCTTTCTCTCCTATATTTAGAAAAGAACCTGAAAAGAAAGAGTGTCTCCTGAGGGAACGTCCCCTCTGTCTTTATAATTTCCTTGACTCAAAAAGAGAGAGGAAGTAATATGCCTCTTAAAAAGACGAACAGAGAGGAGTCGTGAAAAAACGGTTTTTTCTTTGTGTAATGCTGCTCACACTTTCTCTCCTGAGCTTGGCTGGGGAAGATGATCTTTTGAAGGTGAACGCCTCAATAAATCCTAAGAGGCTTTCCAGAAGCCAAGAGGGGAAGGTTGTTATCAAGCTCACCATCAAAAAGGGTATTATTATCAATCCACAACCATCCTTTGTTATCGAATTCAATCCGAGTGAAGAACTTATTTTCCCCAAGAATTTTTTTACGGCTTCTGATTTAGATATAGAGACTTTAGAAGAAGATGGCCAGGAATATCTGGACCTAAAAAATCCAATAGAGATTCCTTTTAGTGTCGACCTGGAAGCCAAGCGAGGCAGCCATATCCTTGAAGGTAAAGTCAAATATTTTGCTTTTTCTAAAGAGGAAGGTTGGTGCCTTAAGAGTTCTTCAAAATTTCAGGCTTCTTTCTATACCCGCAGCACTATTATTAAAAAAAAGAAAAAGGGGACAGTCCCCTTTTCTTTCCTTTTTCTTTTTATAACCAGTTATTATTAAAATACCAGTCAATGGTTTCTTGGATCGCTTCTTGGAGGGAATACTGCGGGCTAAAAGGTAGCTTCTCCACAGCTTTAGTGACATCTGCTATCCAAGCTGTCTCTTTCATTTCTTTGTACTTATCGCGGTTGAAGATGCTAGGTTTCCTTCTTATCTTGCCTCCTATTTCAGAGATTAGCGCTCCAAGGTATATTACAAGATGCGGAACTCTTACCCTTTTCAGTGTTTTTCCCATTGCCAGACCTGCAGCTTTTCCATATTCATCCCAGCTGTAGGGTTGGGGATCGGCAATATTGATTATTTCTCCGCTTTCTAGTTCTTTTTGAGAGCAAAGGTATATAGCTTGAATAAGGTCCTTAATATAACACAAGCTCAGGAGTCTTTGTTGAGAGGAGAGGGCAGGGAGGATTCCTTTTTTTATAAAATTGAAGTAACGGAGGAAATCTCTATCCCTGGGACCGTAGATAGCAGCAACTCGTAAAATGACAACAGGGTAAGTATCCTTAAAATTCAGGGCTTCCTGCTCTCCCATTAATTTACTTTTACCATAGGGTGTGATAGGATGCGGAGCGTCGTCTTCTTTGACTGGTTTCTTCTCGAAGGAGGGGCCGGCAGCCGCGATACTGCTGAGGTAGATAACCTTTTTAGGAAGAGTGCGTTGAGACTGGAGGGACTGGAAAAGGCTTGCTGTTCCTTGCTGGTTTACTGTATAATAGTCAGCCGATTTGGAAGCCTTTGTGAAGCCTGCAGCGTGGAAAACATAGTCAATATCTGCGGGAATGGGCGGTATAGAGAAAAGGTCTCCTTCCAGTAGACTGATGTTGAGTTCTTTTAGCCACTTTAAGTTGTTGCGGTCCCGGACAAGGGCATGTACCTCAATGCCCTTTTGCAGCAGGAAATCTATGAGATGGCTTCCGATAAAGCCTGTTCCGCCCGTAACAAATGCTTTCATCGATAAGATTGTATGAAAATTGCCGTTAACGGTCAAACTGAAACAATTTTAGAGTTTATAGGGTTAGAAATAAAGGATGAGTCACCCGAATCACGGCTAGTTTATGAGAAAGGAGGAGATGGTGAATATTTTTGATAAATGTTATAACTTCACACGTGCTGAGGAAGTTCAAGAATTGGGGATGTATCCCTATTTCACACCTATCCAGGAGGTCGTGGGCAATAAGGTTAAAGTCGATGGTAGAGAGATGATTATGGTCGGCTCTAACAATTATTTAGGACTGCTCGATAATCCTAGAGTGATGAAAGCGGCTCAAGATGCTGTCGATAGATATGGAGTAGCAACCTGTGGTTCAAGATTTTTAAATGGCACTCTGGATATTCATATCGAACTGGAAGAAAGATTGGCAAAATTCATGAAGAAGGAAGCAGCCTTAGCCTTTAGTACTGGTTTTCAGACAAACCAGGGAATAATCTCAACTCTCATAGGAAGAAGCGATGCCGTTATCACTGACAGGATGGTTCATGCAAGCATCATTGATGCCTGCCGCCTTTCTTACGGCGATATTCACAAATTCAAACATAATGACATGGATGACCTTGAGAGAATTATCTCTTCGTTAAATAATGATTTGGGAAAGTTAATCGTTGTCGATGGAGTTTTTAGCATGGAAGGAGATTTAGCAGACCTTCCTAAAGTCGTGGAGATAGCCAAGAAGTACAATGCTAAAATTATGGTGGATGATGCTCATGGCATAGGAGTGATGGGGAAGAACGGTCGTGGAACGTCCGAACATTTTGGAGTGGAAGATGATGTTGATTTAGTGATGGGAACATTCAGTAAGTCTTTTGCTTCTTTGGGAGGATTTGTAGCCGGAGAAAAAAAGGTTATATCTTATATAAAACATTTTGCCCGTTCCTTGATTTTCAGCGCCAGCATAACGCCAGCATCTGTTGCCACAGTCATAGCAACGCTCGATATCATCGAAAGCGAGCCAGAAAGACGAGAGAGATTGTGGAAAATAACAGAAAAGATGAAAACTGGATTCCAGGCAATGGGTTATAACACCGGACCGACTGAAACTCCTATCATTCCAGTCATCGTAGGCAATGATGAACTGGCTTTTATGCTATGGAAATTGCTTAGAGAGACTGGCATTTTCACAAATCCTGTGATTTACCCTGCTGTTCCCAAAGATCAATCCCTGATTAGGACAAGCTATTCGGCCACTCATTCTGATGAGGATCTGGATTTCGTTCTCCAGAGCTTCGAGAAATGCGGTAAACAGTTGGGGATAATAAAATAATCTTCCCTCTTCTTTCAAATCAATGGATGGAATCATGATGAGAAAAAAGATTGTGTTTATATTCTCAAGCTTACTTATAGTTGTATTATGTGTTAGTTTTTGGGCGGCTGAAGGCTCTGTTCCTACCCTCCCTTTGGACCAAGTCAAAGCGGGTATGAAAGGTAAGGGGAGGAGCGTCTTCGTGGAAAATAAGATTGAAGAGTTTGATGTTGAGATACTGGGCGTCCTGCGCAATTTTGAGCCGAAAAGAAGTTTAATCCTTGCGAGGCTCAGTAGTGGTATTCTTGAGAATGCGGGCATGATCATGGGCATGAGCGGAAGCCCAGTCTATATTGGTGGCAAACTCATTGGAGCTGTAGCCTATAGCTTTCCCTATGCCAAAGAGGCAATTGCCGGTATTACTCCTATAGATGAAATGCTGTCAATTTCAGGAAAAGAGAGTGCAAGATCTTCTTTTTCTCCTCGTGTTCCCTTTAAAAAGCATTTGAGCTTAGAAGAACTTTTTGAGTTACACAAGGAATTTTTCAATTCCAAACCTTCTTTCTTATCCGGAGGACAGACCTTTACTCCCTTAACAATACCCCTTGTTTTTACAGGTTTTTCCTCAAGGGCTTTTGAGAAGGCTAAACCTTTTTTTTCGAGACTAGGTTTCAATCCCGTCAGGACTGGGTCTTCGGGTCAATCGGCTGAAGAAATCTCTCCCTCTGATCTTTCTCTTCAGGAGGGAGCTCCGGTGGCCATTCAACTTGTTAGGGGTGATCTGGACCTTTCTGGAGTAGGGACAGTGACGCGTGTTGATGGCAATAAAATATTGGCTTTTGGTCATCCTATGTATAATTTAGGTCCAGTCGATTATGGCATGACCAAAGCAAAAGTCATAACCGTTGTTCCCAGCATTTCCTCTTCGTTCAAGATCGCTGCCACAGATGTGTTAGTGGGAAGATTTTCTCAGGACCGTCCCGCTGGGCTGGCAGGGAAATTGGGGGAAGAACCAAGATTCATTCCTCTCAATATCAAGATGATGAATGACGAAGGTGATATAAGAGATTTCAAGATAGAGCTTGTGAGAGATAAATTTTTGACCGCTTTTCTTGCCAATATGTCTCTTTCGAGCATCTTGTCTGCTGAGGAAAGAGCACTGGGTGACCTTTCTATAGAATTTGCAGGAAATATTTACCTTGAAAACGGTATGAACGTCCGTTTAGAGGACCTGTATTCTGGAAATTTCGACACCTCGATAATGAGCCTTTCAAACCTTTTCACGGCAGTTGTTTACTTCTTGATTAATAATGAATTCGAAGATTTAGGCATTCATCGCATCGACCTGACCATCCGTGCCTCTGAAGGAGTTAAATTTTCATACCTGGAAAGAGTATGGCTTGACAAGTATGAGGCTTCCCCAGGTGAGGCGATAAAAATAAAGATATATTACAGAAATTTCAGGGGAACTAGCAGGCTCGAAGAATTGGGAATTTACGCTCCACATCTTCCTTCAGGCTCTGAATTCCATCTTATCATTGCTGATGCGGCTTCATTGCAACAAATAGAGTTGGGCCAGTACAGAAGAGCCAGCTTTGTTCCCAGAAATCTAAATCAGCTCATTAGGATGCTCAACAACTTGAGGAAGAATAACCGCATCTATTTAAAGATTATCGCTTCAAAGCCTGGTCTTTTTCTCAAGGGTGAAGAAATGCCGAATTTGCCTCCTACAATGAAAGCCATGTTCTCTTCCCCCAGGGCTGCCGCTTCTGCACCTACCGAGCTAGAAAAATCCACTCTGAGTTATACTTATTTACCTGTTACTTCTGTTTTCAGGGGAGCAGTCGTTATTCCTATTAAAATCAGATAATAGACGGGAGAAAAAGGGAATGAAAAGAACGTTAACTGTAATTTTTGTCAGTATGATTTTTATGGTACAAGTTCTTCAGGGGGTTGTTCCTCGAAAATGGGATACAAGAAATTTCAGGGATTTTTTGAAAGGTAAGTTTGAGGGTATCTCTGTGTCCTATGAAGGTGTTCTTTCCCTTTCTCCGAATGAAGAGAAAATAGAAGCACCTGCAGAGGAATTCTTTTTATCTCTCCTGTTTGACCAAGAAGGCGTAGGTTACTTAGGGACAGGCCACAGCGGGAGGATATACAAGATTAGCAAAGCCGGCCAGCTTGAACTTTATTTTCAGGTGCCTGAGATGGACATTTATTGTCTTGCACATGACAGGGGAGGTAACCTTTATGCAGGAACCTCACCCAATGGCAAAATCTGGAAGATTACCCCAGAGGGGAAGGGAGAAATTTTCTTTAATCCTCGAGAAAGATACATTTGGGATTTACTGTTTACCGAAAGAGGCGTATTGCTGGCTGCTGTGGGTGAGAGTGGAGGGATCTATGAGATAACGCCTCAGGGAGAGGGCAGGTTAATCCTGAAAGCAGAGGAAAACCATATTCTTTGCATGGAAAAGGCGCGAAATGGAGACCTGATTGCGGGCAGCGGCGGTAAGGGGCTCCTCTATCGGATTCCCCAGGGGAAGACCGCATCTGTCCTGTTTGAATCTCCTTATGAAGAAATAAAGAGTATTACTCTGGATAGAGAGGGGAATATATATGCTGCAGCTGGGGGGGAAATCAGCAAAGCAAAAAAGGAAGAAAAAACTCCAGTCTCAGTCAGGACAGAAACAGAAGTTACAGTTACTGCATCGTCTACTTCAGCAGATCTCAGAGAGGCTCCTTCCTTGGATAGGAGCCAGCCGAGTACCCTTTTCAAGATTGGCCCGGATGGAGTACCTAAGAATCTCTGGCATTCCAACGAGGAATTGATATATTCATTACTCTGGCAGGAAGTGGAGAGAAAACTGATTTTTGGTACAGGCAACAAGGGGAGGATTTATGTGGTCGACAAGGATGAAAAGGTATCCCTTCTCGTCCAGAAAGATTCCGAGCAGGTTTATTCTCTTCTCCCCTTCGATTCGAAAATTTATACCCTATCCAATAATCCCTCGAACTTGAGCATTCTTCACTCTGACCAGCGCTTCGAAGGAGAATATCTTAGTCAGGTCTTGGATGCCAAAACAATTTCAACATGGGGAAAGATAAAATGGGAAGCTCAGACTCCAACGGGGACAATTCTCCAATTTCAGACGAGAAGCGGGAACTCGAGTATGCCTAATGATGCATGGAATGCTTGGTCACCGCCCTATCAGAGAAATACAGGAGAGCAGATATTGAGTCCAAAAACCAGGTATATCCAATTCAAGATTATTTTCAAGACTCAATCCGGGAAGGTATCCCCGCAACTTCAAAAGGTTACGCTTTTCTATCTCCAGGCAAATATTGCTCCTGTCATTAAAAAGCTGGAGTTGCTTCCTGCCAATGAGGTCTATTTAAAGCCACCAGAACAAAAAGAGGTTATATGGGGCCTGGATGTGGATTTGTCCGAAAAAATTGAAGATAAGGATAAAAGCAAAATCTCAATTTTGGCAAAAAAAGCTGAAAAGAAAGGATTTCAAACAATCACTTGGGAAGCGGCTGATGAAAACGACGATAAACTTCTCTTTTCCCTCTATATAAGAGGAGAGGCTGAGAGCAGGTGGCGAATCCTGAAAGAAAAATGGACCGATAAAATCTATGCTTTTGATACCCTGTCATTCCCCGATGGAGTCTATTTTGTGAAATTAGAGGCGTCTGATGGTCTTTCTAATCCTGAGGGCGTGGAATTGAAATCAGAAAAGACTAGCCGTCCGATGATTGTTGATAATTCTCTTCCTGCAATCAGGAATTTTCAGGTGACCAGAGATGGTAATAAACTTGTAGTAACCTTTCAGGCTGAGGATATTCTCTCTCATATTGAAGAGGTCAGATATCTCATAAGACCAAATGAGTGGAAAAGTATTTTTCCTATAGATGGGATCTGTGATTCGATGATAGAGGATTTCAAAGTTAACCTAACCTTGCCGCCGAACTTTGACAATCTTATCACTGTTAAAGTTATAGACAGCTATCATAACATCGGTGTCTACAGAAAAACTTTTTAAGCCAGTACATTCTATTATCATTTTTGTTATTTAAACTGATATAAGAGCTAACCGGTGTAGGGGCTTGATTTATCAAGCCCACCTTTTTGTCATTGCGAGGAATAAAGAAGATTGCCACGCTGCGCTCGCAACAGGCTGCGCAATCTCTCCTATTATCAAAAAAAGTAGCCTTTCTCTTTTTATTACTTATCAAGTCCATTACCCTTCGCTTTTTACTCTCTCTAGGTATTTATCTTCTCTCGTGTCGATGCGAATAACGTCTCCTTCTTTTATGAATTGAGGAACATTTATGGCTATTCCAGTTTCGAGAACAGCAGGCTTGCTGCTGGCTGATTGAGTGGCGCCTTTGAGGAAGGGTTCTGTCTTAACCACTTTTAAATTTATTGTCAAGGGCGGCTCTATTCCTACTGGCCGTCCCTCGTGCATTTCTATAGAGAAGACAGCATTGGGTATGAGGTAGTTGACGCTATCGCCTATTATTCCTGAAGAAAGTTTGATCTGCTCGTAGTTCTCAAGGTTCATAAAGATGTGTTCGTTTCCGCTCTCGTAGAGAAATTCCATCTCCACCTTTTCAAAGTAGGCCTGTTCTACGCGATCTTTTGAGCGGAATCTGTAATCCAGCAGGGTCTGATCCTTGAGATTACGAAGTTTTGTCTGCATCAAAGCCTGACCCTTGCCAGGAGTGACATGAGTGGCTTCGAGCACTTTATAGAGCTCTCCTTCGACTTTAATGACCATTCCTTTTCTTATCTGAGTGGCATTTATCATGTTTCCTCCTCTGTCATTTTTCCCTTCTCACTCCTTCATCAACTCGGATAATATAGGCTTTTGCTCCTAATCTCTCTAAAGCTTCGGATACATTTTCGGCTTTCTCTGGAACATAGGCGAATATGCATCCCCCTCCTCCAGAGCCGTTTATTTTTGCTCCCAAAGCTCCGGCTTTAAGTGATTCCTCTATCATCTGTTCGATTTTCGGAGTGGTTATATGATGATTATCTCTGAGAACCTCGTATTGTTTGGTTAGGAGTTTGCCGAACCGGACATGGTTAAAGACGTCTTGTTCAAAAAGCGTGATTCCCTCGGCAGTCAAATCTCGAGTTAGAAGAGTTCCTCTTAAAAGCCTTTTTGATTCCAGGGGAAGATTTTCAATTTCATCCAGTATCTCTTGGTTAAGAGGGCTTTTTAGACTGAAGCCTTCTATCTTTTGCCTGAGGCTGTCCGCACCTTTAAGGACGTGATTTTTTATGAAGCCGAGCATTCCGGTCGTGTCCTTTTTCTGAAGAGAATCGGCCAGCACAAATTCTTTGAGGTGATTCTTGAGCCTTTTAACTCTCATATTCTCACTGAAGTCAATAGAGGTAACACCACCCAGTGCGGATGAGAAGTGATCCATCTTCCCTCCGGGTTCTTCAAACTCTGCGACTTCGGCTAAAAATCCGATCTCTGCAATTTCTTCCGGAAAATCGGCTCTTCTATCTTTGACTGACTCAAGCAGGAATTTGAGCCAGGCGACAACGAGAGCTGAAGAGCTGGCAGATCCTGAGTTTATTGGGATTGTCCCTTGTACGAGGCAATCCCAACCTGAGTGGAATTGAACCCCCTGTCTGCGGAGGATATTGATGCCACTTCTGAGATAATCCCTTTCTTTTTTGTAAACCAGCTCGTTTTCAAGCGAAAATTCTTCCTTCTCACCAATATCCGGGAGGCTGATTTTTATGAGGTTATCCTTTCTTTCTCTTCCGCTTACAGTGATTCTTAGGTTTATTGCTGCAGCGATTATGGATAAACCAAAGTAATCCTGGTGCTCACCGAAGAGACATATCCTGCCTGGAGCAGAGACTTGAATCCTATCTTCACTCATGGTTCCTTTTTATATAATGTGGATTGTTGCTGTCAAGAGCATTGGGGTCAGGCTTTCATAACTTTCATAACTTTTATATTTTATAAAGAAGTAAAAAATCAAATTCCATTTAATCAGCAAATTGTTAAACTTATGAAAGCCTGACCCCATTGACCATTGATTTTATTGGTGTTTTTTTTTATAAATGGGTCTTAACTTACAAATTTTGAAGAAAATGATTGAGCTTTGTTTTTTAGGAACGGGGGGCTCAGTAGCAACCAAAGAGAGGGATAACACTTCGTTTCTTATAAATCATAATGAGACATTATTGTTAATTGATTGCCCTGGAAGCGCTATCCAAAAGATAAAAAAATTAAATCTCAGTCCTCTAAAGATCAAAACAATCCTGGTTACCCATATTCATCCTGACCATGTCTATGGTTTGCCGTCTTTTGTTCACAGCCTGATGCTGGACGAAGGCCTCATTAGTCTATACGGTTCAGCTGAGAGTGTTGATTTTTGTCGGAATTTACTGGATTTATTTCATTTGCGGGATGAAAAGATAAAGACAAGAGTTGATTTTATCCCTCTTGGTCCAGGGCAGGATTTTCAATTGACTGAGTCCATACGATGTACATCCTTGAAAATCCCTCATAGTTCTTCATCACTGGCCTATCATTTTCGCTTTGAGGGTGAAAAGAAGGAGTTGATTTACTCCGGGGATACGCCTCCCGACACTCTTCTTTTCAGAGATGCAGAGGAAAAAGATTACCTCGTTCATGACTGTAGCGCACCCTCTCGTTTTTTTAAGATGTATCCTTCCCTTCATGAGATGCATACGCATTCCCTTGAGCTGGGTTCTCATTCCCAGAGAAGTGGTGTCAAATGCCTCATTCCTTGTCATTTCTTTGGAGAATTGGAATTTTCACTTTCAGAAATAGAAAATGAAATAAGAAAGAATTACAAGGGCAAGATGATTATTCCCAAAGATTATGAGAAAATAATCCTCTTGAGTCAAAAGTGAATATAACGTTGTATAATCTGAATCGAGAGAGGAGATTTATCTCTTCTCAGACCAAAGTTGCTTCATGATTGGAGGAAGAGATGAAAGTATTGCATTTATTTTTTTTATTCTTGATTTTTTCTTTTGTATTTTCCTGTGTCTCAAGCTCTAGAAAAGATGCTGCTGATCTTGTTCTGCTCAATGGTGCGATCTGGACTGTTAATCCCGACCAACCTTGGGCAGAAGCAGTGGCGATCGAGGGGGAAAAGATTTCCCAGGTTGGATCGACAGAAGAGATACGAAAGATGGTAGGCAGCCACACTCAAGTCATAGATTTAGGGGGAGATCTAGTCCTTCCAGGCTTTATAGATTCTCATACTCATTTCCTGGAAGGGGGTTTTTCTCTCATGAGAATCCAATTGTATGATGCGAAAAATCGCGAAGAGTTTGTGGAAAGAATCAGAGCTGAAAGTCAAGAGCTTGAAGAGGGAGAATGGATTCTCGATGGCAACTGGGACCACCAGAAATTCGATCCGCCAGAGTTGCCAACAAGAGAGTGGATCGATGCGGTCACGCCTCACAATCCCGTTTTTATCAACCGCCATGATGGTCATATGGCGCTCGCCAACAGCTTGGCTTTGAAGATTGCAGGGATTACAAAAGATACCCCTTCTCCTGATGGCGGAGAAATTCTCAAAGATCCTGAAACAAAGGAACCCACGGGGATTTTAAAAGATGGAGCCATGGATCTTGTCACAGAGCATATTCCCGAGCCTTCTTTAAAGGAAAAAGCCAGGGCAGCAGAAGTTGCTTTGAAACATGCGACTGAGTTTGGGGTGACTTCAGTGCATGATATGGCATATGCTTCCAGCTTTGAGGTGTATCAGGAGCTTTTGGAAGCTGACACACTCACGGCTCGGCTTTATGTCTATATCCAGATATCTGAAGTTGAGCTTTATTCCCGCCTTAAGCTTAAGACTCCCTTCGGTAACCATCTTTTAAAAATCGGAGGATTAAAAGGATTTGTTGATGGATCGCTGGGGTCATCGACAGCCTATTTTTTTGAGCCTTATCAAGATGACCCCAAAAAAAAGGGGCTTCTCCATTCTCACATGTTTCCCGAGGGCAGTATGGAGAAGAGAATCCGGGAGGCTGACAAAGCTGGCCTTCAGGTCGCAATCCATGCCATAGGGGATAGGGCCAATCATCTCCTTCTTGATATTTTTGAGCGGGTTATCGAAGAAGGCGGAGAGAGAGACAGGCGATGGCGAATTGAACATGCGCAGCATCTTATCCCAGAAGACTTTGAAAGGTTTCGAAAGCTCAGCATCATTGCCTCTGTTCAACCTTATCACGCTATAGATGACGGGCGATGGGCAGAGAAAAAAATAGGTAGAAAGAGATGTGAGACCACATACGCTTTTAAATCTTTTCTTGAAAAAGGGGTTGTGCTTGCCTGCGGTTCGGATTGGTATGTTGCTCCTTTAAACCCTTTAACTGGAATCTACGCGGCTGTGACTCGAAAGACTGTGGATGGCAAAAATCCAGAAGGATGGTTTCCCGAACAGAAGATTTCTTTGGAAGAAGCCATCAAAGGGTATACTCTGAACGGTGCTTATGCAGAGTTTGCCGAAGAATTTAAGGGCTCGATTGAAAAGGGGAAACTGGCTGATCTGATTGTCCTCAGTAAGAATCTTTTCGAGATACCGCCAGAAGAAATCAAAGAAACCGAGGTCAGGATGACCATTTTTAACGGAGACGTCATCCACAAGAAATAGCCTGAATAAATGATCTATCTTTATTTTGCCGCATTTATTGTTTCTTTCGCCATATTGTACAAAAGTGCGGATTTATTTGTTGATGGAGCTTCGGGAATAGCCAGAGTTCTGAAGCTTTCAAAGATGTTGGTAGGCATATTAATTGTTGGCATGGCCACCACGGCTCCGGAATTCTGTGTTTCAGTTATTGCCTCAATCATGGGCAAACCTGAGATTGCTTTGGGTAATGCTGTCGGCTCTGTTATCTGCGATGACGGGATTGCCCTTGCCCTAGCAGCGATCCTTGCACCTGCTGTGATAATGATCAACTGCCGGATACTCAAGATAGTAGGCATATTTCTCCTGGCAATCGATTTTTTAGCTTACTTTCTAGCAAGAAACGGAACGATCGGCCGTTTAGAAGGGGCAGTCTTAGTTTTGATTCTATGCATCTATTATATTGTAATTATTAAAAGAAAGGACTTAAGGTTTGGAGAAAACAGGCATAACAATAGAAGTTCAACCGAAAAAAAAGACGATTTTTCCCCTGAGAGAAGACGCCAGTTAAAACGACCGGTCTTATTATTCATAATTGGGCTTGCAGGTGTCATTATTTCTAGCTTCATCATAGTTGAAGCTGCTAAGAATATAGCACGGTATTTTTCTATTTCTGACATTGTTATTGCCGCAACTGTAGTTGCGATCGGAACATCTCTTCCTGAGATCAGCACGTGTATCGCCGCAGCTCTCAAAGGGGAAGGACAGATCGCGGTTGGGAATATAATCGGAGCAGATGTCCTCAATGTTCTCTGGATTATTGGTGTTGCTTCCATAGCAAATCCTATAACAGTTGAATTGAAGATCATGAACTTTACCTTTCCTTTTATGATCTTGATAGTGGCAACTATGCTTGTGGCAATGAGGATTGGTTGTCGTGTGGGAAAAATAAAAGGGCTCATCTTGCTTGGCCTCTATCTCATTTATTTGACTCTAACACTTATACTTTTCACCTGATCTCTTCCCGCAAAATTTACGGTTGAACATAAGGATCGTTCGCGTAGCGCTATATTCTCGTCTGAATAAAGGGGATGGTTCTATTTTTCTCTTTTGATCATTCTTGGCCAAAATAGAAATAGAAGAAATGAAAATAGAAATGTGTCAAATGTTGAAATGCGGCCCTATCTTCGGCAGTTTTGGGCTTTATGCTTACTTTCTTTTAGTGTTTTTATATTTTTTTTTATCATTTATTGTCCTTGGAGAATTTATTTGTTATCATAGATGCCTTTTTAGAGACAGAGGTGCTTATGAATATCGGTGTTATCAACGAAAGCGGCAAGATTGAGAACAGAACAGGCTTAACTCCGAGCAGTGTTTCCTTGTTGGTGGAGAATGGCCATACTATCTATGTGCAAGCTGGTGCAGGTTTGAAAGCAGGGTACACTAATGAAGAATACACTTCTCAAGGAGCAAATATTGTTTTCACTAAAGATGAAGTTTTTGGCCGGTCGGATATTGTGCTCAATATTTCTCCTCTGAACGAGGAAGAATGCAAGCTGGTCAAAAAAAACCAGATTTTATTCGGATTTCACCATCTTGCCGTTGCCCCAAAAAGTCTTGTGGCGTGCCTTCTCAAAAAGGGTGTGAATGTTATCGGCTATGAAATCATACAACAAGATAATAATGTCCTTCCCTTTATTGAGAGCTTAAGTGAGATAGCCGGCCAGATGTGCCTTGCCATATCAGGCCAGTATCTTCAAACCAGCCAAGGTGGTAGAGGTGTTATTATGGGGGGAGTGGCAAGCGTTCCTCCAGCAACTGCCGTTATAATCGGCAGCGGTGTTCTGGCAAGAAGCGCTATAAAAGCCCTGCTTGGAGCAGGCGCACACACCATTGCGTTAGGGCGCTATATGGATAGGCTCAGGGAACTGGAAGAGATGACATCGGGGAGATTAATAACCCTTATTGCTAGCAAATACAATCTCGCCCGGATGACAAAAGTTGCTGATATCCTTATCGGAGCAGTCCTTCTTCCCGGAGAAAGAGCACCAGTAATGATCACAAAAGACATGGTCAAATCAATGAAGAAGGGCTCCCTAATCATTGATCTGGCTATTGACCAGGGAGGATGCATTGAGACCAGCCGATTGACGACTCTTGAGCAACCGACATATGTTGAGGAGGGAGTTATCCATTATTGTGTTCCTAATATAACATCTTCTGTAAGCCGCACTTCGACTAAAGTGTTATCCAATTCAGTTACACCTTACCTTATCTCAATTGGAGAAGCCGGGATTGAAGAGGCTTTGAAACAGGACGATTCTTTGGCAAGAGGTGTTTACGTTTACAATGGAAATATTGTGAAAAAGACTATTGCAGAGAGATTTGATTTTCCATATAAAGAGTTGTTTAGCTCTTGATAGAAGAGGAATTTCGAAATGGAAAAGATCTTTAGAGCATTTGATAAAGACCGGAAGGAACTTATCCATGTCCTTCATAAAATTCAGGCAAAACATGGCTATATTCCTGCTGATATGATTTCTCAAATTTCCAGGTATTTAAAAATTTCCGAAAGCGAAATCTTCGGAGTCTTGACTTTTTATAAAGCCTTTACCCTCGAGCCTCGGGGTAAACATCTGATCACTATATGCATGGGAACAGCATGCCATGTGAGGGGAGCCCCGGCTATTTTAGATGAATTTGAGAGAAAACTAGATATAAAAGCGGGTGAAACAACTGAAGACAAAATGTTCACCTTAGAGACAGTGAATTGCGTCGGCGCTTGTGCTTTGGGACCTATTATTATTGCTGATGATGAGTATCACGGCCAGATGAAAACCAGAGAAGTCGATAAGGTCATTGAAAAAATCAAAAAAGAAAAAAAGGACAATCCTGAATGATTGATGATACGGATATCACTAAGCTGGATGAAATTAGAGCTGAGATTTTAGAAACCCGAAAAGAACAGAAAACCTGTGTCACAATCTGCGGAGGGACAGGCTGCCATGCTTATGGATGTTTAAAAGTGGCTCAAGCTTTTGTGGAGGAAGTGAAGAGACAAAACCTCGAGGACTCAGTAGATGTCAGGACCACAGGATGCCACGGCTTTTGTGAAAGAGGTCCGATTGTTGTCATACAACCTGAGGGAGTTTTCTATCAAAGGATTCAGGTTGATGATATAAAAGAAGTCATTTCTGAGACAATCAAGAATAAGAAAATCATAGACAGGCTTCTCTATATTGAACCTAAAACAGAGAAAAGAATCATTCTCGAAAAAGAAGTCCCTTTTTATAAAAAACAAGAACGCATAATTTTTGGAAATAACGGTTTTATAGACCCCACAGATATTGAAGATTACATTGCTTTAGATGGATATAGAGCTCTGGAAAAAGTGCTTTTTGATATGACTTCAGAGGAAGTGATTGCTGAGATTAAAGCATCAGGCCTACGGGGAAGGGGAGGAGCAGGCTTCCTTACAGGGAAGAAGTGGGAAATTTGTCACGATGTTAATTCTGATGTGAAATATGTCATCTGTAATGCTGATGAAGGCGACCCTGGAGCCTATATGGATAGAAGTCTTTTAGAAGGAAATCCGCACAGTGTTATAGAGGGCATGATCGTCGGTGCCTATGCTATAGGTGCTTCGCAAGGCTTTATCTATGTCCGGATGGAATATCCGCTTGCTGTGAAAAATATTACCATAGCTTTAGAAAAAGCCAGAAAACTAGGTCTTCTCGGACCCTCTGTCCTTGGGTCTGAATTTCGATTTGATATTCATATTTTTAGGGGAGCAGGGGCTTTTGTTTCTGGAGAAGAGACATCCCTGATGGCTTCTATCGAAGGAAGGCGTGCTTTCCCGCAGCAGAGACCTCCATTTCCAGCACAGGAAGGATTGTGGGGAAAGCCTACTAATATCAACAATGTCGAGACATGGGCGAATGTGCCTATGATCATAAATAAAGGAGCTGATTGGTATTCTCAAATAGGTACAAAGAACAGCAAAGGTACAAAAATATTTTCTCTGGTCGGGAAAATAAACAACACGGGTTTGGTGGAAGTACCGATGGGTATCACCCTTAAAGAAATTATTTATGATATCGGAGGCGGCATAAAGGATAATAAGAAATTTAAAGCTGTACAGACAGGAGGGCCTTCGGGAGGATGCATTCCTGCTTCAATGCTTGACCTGCCAATAGACTTTGACACTTTGACTAAGGCCGGATCAATGATGGGCTCGGGCGGGATGATTGTGATGGATGAGGAGACGTGCATGGTTGATGTTGCCCGGTATTTTCTGGATTTTACTCAGCAAGAGTCCTGCGGAAAGTGTGTGCCCTGTCGTGTTGGAACCAAACAGCTCGTAGAAATTTTAACCCGTATCACGCAAGGCAAGGGAGAGGAAGAGGATATAAAGAAGCTAGAAGACCTATCCAAGACCATAACGTCAGGCTCTCTTTGCGGGTTGGGACAGACCGCTCCAAATCCTGTTCTCACAACCATTCGTTATTTCATGAATGAATGTGAAGCCCACATTAAAGAAAAGAGCTGTCCTGCATTGGTGTGTAAAGATTTGATCACTTATTACATAGAGCCAGATAAGTGTGTGGGATGTCTTTTATGTTTGAAAAACTGTCCGGTCGATGCCATAAGCGGCGAGAGAAAAAAATTGCATGTGATTGATCAGGACCTATGTATCAAGTGTGGAGCATGTCTTGATGTGTGTCCTCCAAAAGTCATGGCTGTTTCTAAATATACTGGCAAGAAAAAGGATAGAGTTCTCAAAAAAGCCACTGGGCAGAAAGTCAGAAAATGAAAATAATAATTGATGGAAATGAAGTCGAGGCCGAAGGCAAAAAGACAATCTTAGAGGTTGCGAAGGAAAATGACATTTTCATTCCTTCCCTTTGTGATTATCCACAACTTGCTCCTTTCACAGGCTGTCGACTTTGTATTGTCGAAATAAAAGGACGGAAAGGATTCCCTCCATCTTGTGGTACTTTTGTTGAAGAGGGAATGGAGGTAAAGACAAAGACGCCCAAAATCCGGAAATTGAGAAAAGAGATTCTCGAGCTCATCCTTATTGAACATCCAAATGCATGCCTCATCTGCAGTGAGAAAGAGAATTGCGATGATTATAAATCGACGATTCGGAAGGTAGGAGAAGTTACAGGGTGTGTCCTTTGCTCCAACAACGGACGATGCGAGCTTCAGGATGTGGTTAATGCTGTGAAAATTGATTCCGTCAAGTTTCCTTCTGTTTATCGAGATTTTGATATCAAGAGAAATGATCCATTCTTTAACCGAAACTACAACCTGTGTATCCTCTGCGGAAGGTGTGTGAGGGTTTGTCATGAAGTGAGAGGAGCCTCCACTGTCTCTTTTGCTTACCGGGGAACTCAGGCTGTTGTGGAAACTGTGCTTGATCGTCCACTTCTTGAGTCGGGCTGCCAGTTTTGCGGAGCCTGTGTTGATGTCTGCCCGACAGGAACTTTGGCTGAGAGAGCCATCATGCATGATACATTGGCTGATGAGAAGGCAGAGACAATCTGTCCACTCTGCAGCATTGGCTGTAAGTTAGAAATTGAGCTCAAAGATGGGAAGATATTGAGATCGTTGTTCTCAAAAGACGGAGCCACGAATCAAGGACAGGGTTGTGTTAAAGGGAGATTCACGATAAGGGATGTTATCTACAGCCGAAAAAGAATCCTAAAGCCATTGATCAGAGTGAATAAAGAACTCGAGGAAGTCGGTTGGGAAGAAGCCTTGGATTTTGTGGCAAAACGGCTCAAAAAATACAAAGGAAAAAAAGCTGCCTTAATTACATCTACCCAGACCTCTTGTGAAGAGAGCTTTCTTTTCCAGAAATTCGCTCGTGAGGCGCTTCGGACAGAGAACTTCGACAATTTGGCTCGGTTCTCTCCTTTAACAGCATATCTCGAAGTAGCTAAAAAGAGCGGCTTTGAACCTGATTTGAATTTTAAGATTGAAGACATCTCCAAGGCAAAGATCATTTTTCTCATCGGGGAAAATCTCACAGTTTCTCATCCAATAATCTGGCTGGAAGTGCTTAAGGCTGTAAAAGCAGGCGCCAAGCTTATTGTGATCAGTCCTGGAGAGAGCTTTCTCGATCGTTTCTCCGAGCGTTGGCTTCAAGTAAAGCCTGGGGCTATTTTCTATTTGCTCAATTTTCTCTCTAAAACCCTTCTTGAAAAGGGATACGAATATGCTCGTATTGAGGGTTTCCAGTCTTTTAAGAGGAATCTTGACAAACTCAATCTGTCTCAGATTTCAGAGATGACAGGCGTCAGGGAGGAAGATTTAAATAAAGTTTCCGAGTTCCTTATGGAAGATACGCCTGCTGCATTTCTTTTTGGCATGGGTCTCACTCAGTCTCCCTCAGGTTATCAGAATATATCTGCCCTCTGGAATTTAACTTGTCTAACAAGGAGCCAGATTTATCCTCTTGGTCTCGAGAACAACCTGAGAGGAGTACTCGAGATAGAACACCGGGCTCGAGGAAGAGGTCTGAGTTTTAGCCAGATTGCGAGCGCTGCTTCAACTGGCGATATTAAAGCTCTTTATCTGGCAGGAACTTTTCCGCCTCTCAAAAAAGCGAATCTTGATTTTCTGATTATCCAGGATTGTTTCACTACTTAAAATATAAAGAGGGCGGATGTCGTTTTACCTTCAGCTACTTTTATTGAGACTGAAGGAACAATTGTTAATACAGAAGGCAGAGTCCAGATGTTTAAGAAAATCGTTGAGCCTTATGGCGAGGCAAAACCGGATTGGTGGATAATCTCAAAATTAGCCCAAAAAATGGGAAATAGAGGATTCAATTATAAAAGCCCTTCGGGGATCATGAAAGAGATGAGTAAAACTATTCCTGGCTTTAAAGGAATATCATCCTCTAAATTTGGAAAAGGAAAAGAAATATTTATTCAAGAGCGGAAAACAAGAAAGAAAAAATTTATTCCCTTGAAAGATGGTCAGCCACCTATAGAAACCAGCAAGAGGTACCCCCTTCTCATGTTAGTCGATTACAATTTGGATTATTATAGAAATCTTTCCTTATCCCAGGAGATAAGAGGCTTGGAAAAACTCAGAGACTCAAGATGGATTAAAATATCACCCGAGGATGCAAAACGCCTGAGGTTGAGAGATGGGGATGATGTAGTAATTGAATCCTCAGCCGGGAAGATCAAAGGGATAGCCAAGGTTACAGAATCCATGCCTAAAGGCACAGTGAGAGCTAACCTGTTCTGGAGTGAGATTTCTACTGTTTCTCATGAAGAACATTCTTTGGGAGTTCTGCCTGTTAAGATAAGAAGAGGAAAGTGATGGCAAAAATATTAAAGCGAGAGCGTTTAGTCCCGAATATTCATCTCATTGAAGTGGAGGCTCCTGAAATAGCTATGAAATCGAAACCCGGACAGTTTGTTATCATTATGCCTGATGAGCGAGGAGAGAGGATTCCTTTGACTATTGCAGATTGGGATAGAGAAAAAGGATCTGTGACTTCCATCTTCATGGTTGTGGGTACTTCGACTCATAAGCTTTCCTATCTTAAAACCGGTGATGAAGTTCCTGTTTTTGTCGGTCCTTTAGGTAAGCCTTCTGAAATAGAAAAATTCGGGACAGTGCTTTGTGCTGGGGGCTGTTTTGGCATTGCAGCCATCTATCCCATAGCCCGTGCTTTGAAAGAGGCTGGAAACAAGATTATTATTCTCTTAGATGTCAAAGCAAATTACGTTCTTTACTGGGAAGATAAACTTAGAGCTATAGCCGATCAGTTTTTTGTTTCAGCTAGAGATGGTTATTTCGATTGCAAGGATTATGTTCGTAAAACGCTTCAAAGCATCATAAAAAAAGGGAAAAAAATAGATCGCGTAGTCTCAATCGGCTGTACTTATCTGATGTACACCTGTTCTGAGGCGACGAGGCCTCATGGAGTCAACACTGTTGTGAGCCTCAACCCGATCATGGTGGATGGGACCGGCATGTGTGGTGCTTGCCGAGTAACAGTAGGTGACAAGACAAGGTTTGCCTGCGTGGATGGACCTGATTTTGATGGCCATTTGGTTGATTGGGAAGAGCTTTTCTCCAGACGCAAGTCATATTTTGAGGATGAAATTCAGTCCCTCTGTTACTGGGAGAAGAAGAATTTTCCATAAGATTTAACAAAGAAAGAGTTAAGAATGGCAGAAAAGAAAGAAATGCCCCCTGAGCTTAAAGAAAGGCTTCGGGCGGGATACAACTTGGAATGGCGAAAAGAACTGCGGAAATCTATCTCTGCTAAAGAGAGGATGAAAATGCCTCGCCAGAAGATGCCAGAACGGGAGCCAGAAGAAAGGAATAAGGATTTCTACGAAGTTAATATAGGTATAGATGCCAAGGCAGCAGTCAAGGAGGCACAGAGGTGTCTGGATTGTGCTAATCCTCAATGTGTGATGGGCTGCCCCGTAGGAATAGATATTCCCATGTTCATAAAGCTCATTGAGATTGGGGATTTCTCCCAGAGTATTCGGAAAATGAAAGAGACCAACAGTCTTCCAGCCATCTGCGGCCGCGTGTGTCCTCAAGAGACCCAGTGTGAAGCTGTCTGCACAACGAAAAAGGCAACCGGGGTTCCTGTAGCTATTGGAAATCTGGAGAGATTTATTGCTGACTATGAGAGGGAAAAAGGAGAGGTCTATATTCCTAAAGTCCCGCCAGCAACAGGTCATAAAGTGGCTATTATCGGTGCAGGACCAGCAGGGCTGACAGTCGCAGGTGATCTGGCAAGAATAGGCCATAAGGTCACAATTTACGAAGCCCTTCATATTGCAGGAGGAGTTTTGATCTACGGAATACCTGAGTTCAGGCTTCCTAAAAAAACCCTTCAGGCTGAAGTGAACTATCTCGAAAAGCTAGGTGTCGAGCTAAAAACAAATTTTGTTGTGGGCTTAACAGCAACAATTGAGGATTTAATGAATGATGGATATGATGCTTTTTTCATTGGCACTGGAGCAGGGCTTCCGAATTTCATGAGAGTTCCTGGCGAAAACTTGATAGGAATCTACTCAGCTAACGAATATTTGACCCGGGTAAATCTGATGAGGGCGTATGATTTTCCTGTGTATGACACTCCTGTATTCTTAGGGAAGAAAGCTGTTGTGCTCGGTGGGGGCAACGTAGCCATGGATTCGGTTCGAACCGCCCAGAGGCTTGGTGCAGAGGAAGCCACAATAGTCTACCGTCGGTCAAGAGTTGAAATGCCGGCAAGGGTAGAAGAAGTAAAACATGCGGAAGAGGAAGGCATAGAGTTTCATTTCCTGACAACGCCCACTAGATTCATGGGCGATGAAAAGAACCGGGTAAAGGCCATGGAGTGTCTGAGGATGGAACTCGGAGAACCCGATTCTTCGGGGAGGCGTCGGCCGATTCCGATTGAAGGATCGGAGTTTATCATGGAAGTTGACTTAGTTGTAGTGGCCATTGGAAATAGTCCCAATCCTTTGATTCCCAAGACAATGCCTCAACTCAAGGTGGGGAAATGGGGGAATGTAGAGGTTGATTGGGACACCATGGCTACCAACATAGAAGGGGTTTATGCAGGAGGAGACATCATTAGAGGCGGCGCTACAGTCATTCTAGCCATGGGCGACGCCAGGGTTGCAGCTACTGAGATAGACAAATACTTAAAAGGCTTAAGCAGGAAGAAAAAAACAAAGCGCAAGTAATAATGGATAAAATACACGAAAATGGCTTCGCTCCCTTCAGATTTTTAACGCCATTCTCTCACCGTCCCTCTCAGCGCCTGCGTAACTCGCTACGCTCAAACATACTCGTCGGCCGATTTCATCGGCTTCCTTCGAGAGACGATTCGTGAAGGCTAAATCTTCAAGGTCGCTTTATCCATTTTTGTGTATTTTAGCCGAACTTTTGGAAAGGGAACAAATCAGCCAGAGAAGAATTGAGAAGTCCCCATTTTTTATATGCGGAGAGGATAAAAATGAGCTGGGTTGATGATTACAAAAAAAAACTCGTAACCGCAGAAGAAACAGTCTCTGTGATAGGAAGCGGGGATCGGGTCTATATCAGTGGAAACGCAGCTACTCCTTATTTCTTAATGAGGGCTTTAGCTTCAAGGAAAGATGAATTAAAGGATGTAGAGCTTTCACATGTGCTGCTCTTAGGAGATGATCCTTTTTCCCAGCCTGGTATGGAAGATCATTTTCGCCATAATTCTCTGTTTGTCGGCCCGGCGGATAGAAAGGCCATAAATGAGGGGAGAGCCGATTATGTTCCGATCTTCCTCCACCAGATTCCAGATCTCTTCTATTCGGGCGAGATGCCTATTGATGTCGCTATGCTGCATCTTTCCCCTCCTGATGAGCATGGGTTCATGAGTTATGGAGTTGAAGTCTTAGCCTCCAAGGCTGCTGCGGAAACGGCAAAGACAGTCATTGCCCAGGTCAATGAGAAAATGCCTCGAGTTCTGGGGGATTCCTTTATCCATGTATCACGAGTCCACAAGATTGTTGAGGTTTCGGAGGGTCTGCCTCAACTCGAGAAGAAACCATTCAGTGAAGTGGAAAGAAAGATCGGCCATTCTATTGCTGATCTGGTTGATGATGGTTCTACACTTCAGCTTGGTATCGGAGGAATCCCAGATGCTGTTCTTTTTGCCTTGAAAGGGAGGAAGGACTTGGGCATCCATACAGAAATGGTTTCCGATGGAGTCATGGAAGCCATCGAGGAAGGAATCATCACAGGAGCCAAGAAAACCTTCCATCCCTATAAGATTATTCTGACATTTTTTTTGGGTTCGGAGAAGCTGTATGAATTTGCCGACAATAATCCAGTCTTCGAGGCTCATCCCACTGACTATACAAACCATCCTTTTAATGTATACCGTAACGATAATATGGTGGCTATTAACTCTGCCATCGAAGTGGATATATCAGGACAAATATGTTCCGACTCTATCGGAACCTATATTTATAGCGGTTTCGGCGGACAGGTTGACTTCATTCGGGGTGCAGCTCATTCCAAAGGGGGTAAGCCCATCATCGCTCTCCCATCAACCGCAAAGGGCGGAGAGCTTTCCCGTATCGTCCCCTTCCTGAAAAAAGGGGCAGGTGTGGTCACGTCAAGAGCGGATGTAAAGTATGTGGTTACAGAATACGGTGTTGCCTATCTCCATGGAAAAAACCTACAAGAGAGAACAAAAGCTCTGATCAATATCGCTCACCCCAAATTCAGACCAGATTTAACTAAAGAAGCCAAAGAGCGGAATCTTTTACGTTAAAAAATTAGGCTAAGTCAAATGCATCAATCGGATCTATTTCCAGCAGAAAAAGGTCACATCGGGACAGATGAATCAGGAAAGGGAGATTATTTTGGTCCTCTTGTGGTGGCAGGCGTCTTTGTCCTCGACGAGCAGCAAAAGGTTCTTTCTGAACTGGGTGTAAAAGACAGTAAAAGATTTTCTGATAACCGAGTCCGTGAATTCGCAGATTTGATTAAAAAAGGATACAAGCATTCGTTGGTAGCCATCGGGCCGGAGAAATATAATGAGCTTTACCCAAAACTCAGGAACCTCAATAGGATTCTTGCATGGGCTCACTCGCGCGCAATCGAGAATATACTGGAAGAGGTTCACTGCACTCTGGCAGTCACCGACCAGTTCGGAGATAAAGCGTACGTACTCAATGCATTGATGAAAAAAGGATCAAACATCGAGCTCATCCAAAGACCGAAAGCAGAAGAGGATCTGGCTGTGGCCGCAGCTTCGATCTTAGCCCGAGCAGAATTTTTGAAGCGCCTCTATTTTCTATCTCAGGATGTAGGAATCGACCTACCCAAGGGCTCCCCACCGTTTGTTGTTGAGGCTGGGATAAAATTGGTCCAGGCGCATGGGGTCCAGATTATTGACAGGGTTGCCAAAAAGCATTTTAAGGTCACGAAACGTATTATGGAAGCACTATAATCAACCTGAATTATTCATAAAAAATGCCGATATTTTCTGTAATTACAGCAATAACCAGTGAATAACCGAGGCAAGCGTTATCAACGAATTTGGGAATCTTTAAAATCCAATATTTGCCACAAGTTACTGAAACAGACGCAGTAGAGGAGCTCAACAATTATGAAATAGATGAACTGGTTGTAGAATGATTGAACTTTTAAAAATCATCATCATTGTCATCGCAATTCTCTTCTTAGTTAAGAAAAAATGGGATCTAGGCCTTGTTCTCTTCTTGGGAACTCTGTTAACCGGACTTATTTTTAGTCTTAATTTAAAGGTTTTTTCACATAATTTGCTGGAGGCGCTCATATCAAGAGAAACAATCAACGTAATCGGTATAATCTTGCTCGTTCTTTATCTTGGAAACCTGCTCCGGATAAAAGGCAATTTCAAAAAAATGGTTAATTCTCTTAAAAAGTTGGTTCCCGAACCACGCCTTATTTTAGCCCTTCCTCCAGCTTTCATCGGGCTCCTTCCTATGATCGGAGGAGCATTGATGTCTGCTCCGATAGTGGAAGAGGCAGGCAGACGGTGGAAGCTCACCCCAGCCTTGAAGACATTTCTCAACTACTGGTTTCGGCATATCTGGGAATACTGCTGGCCTCTCTATATAAATTTGATTTTCGCTTCAGACATCCTTCAGATACCCATAAAGAGAATCTCATATGTTCAGTTTCCTTTTACCATACTGGCTGTCTTGTTGGGCCTCGTTGTCCTTTTCGTGCGTGTTCCTCATCTTCCTAAAGAGAGAAGCGACCAGAGTTTCCTTAGTAATCTCTTCAATCTTTTCTTCAGCATCTGGCCCATTTTGCTAGCCATTATTTTGGTATTCGTCTTCAAATTCACCCTGCTTTTCTCTCTTGGAGTTGTTGTACTTTTAACCCAGGTTTTTTTCCGCATGAATATTCAAGAAAGATTTAAGATTATCTGGAAAAGCATCTCTGTAAAGACGGTGTTTCTTCTGGCCTCTGTTATGATGTTTAAAAGGATACTGGAGGTTTCCGGAGCACTGAGTTCATTAACCCGTGTTTTCCCGCCAGAAGGCACTTCTGCTTATTTATTGCTCTTTACGGTTCCCTTCTTCCTTGGGTTGTTAACAGGGGTCAATCATGCCTATGTCGGGATTGCATTTCCTATTCTCCTCCCGATTTTAGGCGAAGGAGACCCCGATATGGTTTTGGTGATGTTTGCTTATGTCAGTGGCTTTGTCGGGATTCTTCTTTCTCCTACTCACTTTTGTCTGGTTCTAACCTTAGACTATTTTAAAGCCAACCTCCGCGATGTGTATAAAATCTTGATCTGGCCTTCTCTTATTGTTTTCAGCGCTGCTTTTCTTGTATTATTATTCTTAAGAATAATATAATTTATTCATAAAAAATGCCGATATTTTCTACGATTACAGCAATATCAGCAACTTATCCTGATATTGCTGTAAATTCCGATAAATACTTTTTCGAAAAGAAGCTTTTTATATTAATCGCCGTTTTTTATCCTATTATAATTTTTGTTTGTGTCAATCATTATAAAAGGAGGTAGAGATGAAAAAGGTGGTGTTGGAGGAGTTAATACAGAAGATTCCCAAGAAATTTGCTCCTATTAGAGTAGCCAATGTTGAAAATTGCGGCGTGAGCTTAGCTTTGATCGATGGTGATTATCCATTTCACCGTCATAATGGCGATGAATTCTTTATTGTTGTTAAGGGAGAGGTGACGATTGATATCCATGGAGGAGAATCCATTAGTTTGAAGGAAGGGGAGGCACTCCTTGTCAAGGAGGGAACTGTCCACCGTTCCAGGTCAAAGGAGAAATCATTTATATTGGTTTTTGAGGCAGTAGACCTAGTCTATACCATGGAAGAGAAATAATTCTATACGGCTCTCTTTTATTTGAGGTTTTCTATGAACGATCTAGAGGGAAAGTCAGAAGGGACTAAGCGTCTGTATTTTGAAAATCCATACCTTGTTGAATTCGAAGCCCATGTCGTGGAAAGGCTCAGCAGAGACCAAAAACCTGTGGTGGTTCTTGATCAAACCTGTTTCTATCCAGAGTCAGGGGGGCAACCTTCTGATAAAGGAACATTAAACGGAATCAAGGTTCTGAGTGTTCTGGAGGAAGATTCAAAAATACTTCATGTCCTTGAGGGTGATATCTCAGCCGAGAAAGTGAAGGGCCAGATTGCCTGGCAAACCCGCTTCGATTTTATGCAGCAGCATGCAGGACAGCATATTCTTTCCCAGAGCTTCCATGAGCTTTATCAAGCAGAGACTCTCTCTTTCCATTTGGGCGAGGTCACTTCTACTCTTGAGATGGACTTAAGGAGGATTACAGAGGAAGAGATTGAGCGAGTGGAAAAGCGAGCTAATGAGATTGTGTTTGAGGATAGAGAAATAAAATGCTATTTCATTCCTGAAGAAAAAATCAGTAGCATACCATTGAGAAAACCACCTAAGAAAAAGGGGCTCCTTCGAGTCGTTGAAGTCTCTGATTTTGATTACTCAGCTTGTGGAGGAACGCATCCATCAAAAACAGGGGAGATCGGACTGATAAAAATTCTCAAGTGGGAAAGGATTCGGGGTAATGTGAGGTTTGAATTTATGTGTGGCCAGAGAGCTCTCCAGGATTATGCATGGAAAAATAGAGATCTCCGCGAGCTTTCGAATATGTTTACTGTTAGCGAGCGCGAAGTCTTTACTTCGGTCGAAAAGCTTCAAGCTGATTTGAAATCCCAGAAAATAAAGATGCGGAAGATGCGGGAGAGAATTGCTCAGTATGAAGCTCAGGAGATAATCCAGAATACAGAAGGAAAGATAATCAAAGACATCTTCACAGGAAGAACACCGGATGATGTGAGGTTACTAGCCTTAAACATCATAAAAAAAGGGGATTTTGTTGTCCTTTATGCCCTGAGGGAGGAGCAGAGAGGACATCTTATCTTTGCCTGCTCTGAGAATCTCAATTTTGATATGAGAGAGCTCGTTCTTATAGTATCTCCCCTGGTAAAAGGAAAGGGAGGAGGGAGTCCTTCTCTTGTGCAGATAGGAGCAGAGGAAGTGGAGAACCTTGAGCTTGCCGTGGATAAAGCTTACGGGTATGTGGGATCGCGTCTCAACATTTGACATCTCATCCTTCGAAGAAATGACCTTTGATTTGAATCAGGACAACTCCTTGAAGAGAAAACAAAATGAGAGAAGCCCGGTGAAAGCTCTTGTGTTGGAAAGTGGAAAAGTCGGTCTCAGAGAGATTCCGCATCCTTTACCTTCAGAGAGAGTATCGTTGATAAAAGTCCTTAAGGCGGGAATTTGTAACACGGATTTGGAGTTAGTGAAGGGCTATTGAAGTTTTAGAGAAAAAGCTTGTTGATGTAATAGAAATGATAGACGGAGATTTTCCTCTGGCTAGAGCCGAAGAGGCTTTTGCAATGGCTGAAAAACCTGAGATAATGAAGGTTTTAATGACTCCATAGGGCAGTATAAAAGGAAGAAAGGAGGGGGATTAATGATGTCGCCAGATAGTAATAAGGATTCATCCGAGGTATCTGTATCTTGCGTTTATTTCAGTAAGCCTGGTCGAGAAAATACTAAACGAACGTTGGAAATAGCGGCTGGACGAGCAGATGAGTTGAATATCCGGCATGTGGTTGTGGCCACGACCTCTGGAGAGACAGGCTTGATGGCCACTCGTATCCTTCGATCTAAAAATTTAGTGATAGTGACCCACTCAACGGGATTTGTGAAACCCGACCACCAGGAGCTTCTTCCTGAGTAACGCAAAAAAATTGAAGAAGCCGGTGCCAGGATTCTCACATGTCAGCATGCCTTCGGAGGGGTTGGTCGAGCTGTCAGGAAAAAGCTTGGAACCTATGAGCTGGAAGAGATTGTAGCCTACACTCTTCGGATTTTTGGAGAGGGCACAAAGGTTGCCGTAGAGCTGGCTCTGATGGCCGCTGACGCCGGGCTCATTCCTACGAGTGAGCCGTGTATTGCTGTCGGGGGTACTGGTCGAGGAGCCGATACAGCCATTCTTTTAAGGCCCGCTAATGCTCAGACTTTTTTTAATGCAAAAGTCATGGAAATCCTCGCCAAGCCCTACCTTGATGTAGATGAACGGTAGAGAAACCCTTTAGACTAAGAGAATTGGGAGAATTGGTAAATTCTGAATTATGGAAATTTGCGATTAAGGGGTATAATAGAATTGAATAATCCAGGTTACTTAACATATTTGAGGAGAAGGATATGAGAAAAATATTATTGTCTGCATTTGTTATCACTTTTTCACTATTATTAGCTCATAATGCATTCGGACAGGCAGGTTTTTTTCTGGGGGTTCAGGCAGGCTATTCTGCTCAGAAGCCAAGCCTTAAAGATATCGAGTTCAACACGGATACGACTTTCCTATACGGTGTAAGAGCAGGAGTAAAAATTATGATGATCGCTGTTGAGGTAAACTATTTCCAGGCTGCACACAACATGGAGCTTAAAGAACTAGTGACATTTGAATGGGGAGACCGTGAGATTGATTACAGCTACCTTGGTCTGAATTTAAAATATTTTTTTCCTCTTGCTGTGATCCATCCCTACGTTAGTTTTGGCTATGGATACTATACTGCGGACATTCGTAATATCGATGAAGATAAAGAAAAAGGATTCAACCTGGGCCTTGGATTGGAATTGATGATGGGCGGAAAATTTTCTCTCCTGGCTGAAGGTAAATATCATCATGCAAACCTTGACATCGACGAGAGAGAGCTCAAGCTAGGGGATTTTACCTTCTGCGTGGGAGCGAACATTTACTTTTAGTTGCCCTGACTATGGGGAAGTGCGTCAGTTGCGGAAAAGAGGAAAAGCTCATCTCTGAGTTTTTAGAGCTGTGCCGCAGCTGCATTCTTCGCGATTTTCAAAGTCTTGAATCTCATATCCAAAAGGTTCATCAAACCTCGAGAGATGTCTTTGCGCTTCCTCCTTCACCCCCTCAAGAAGAAGGAATTCCATGCAATTATTGTTCGAACAGTTGCCAGATGGCAAGAGGTTCGAAAGGATTTTGTGGAGTGAGGGAAAATAGAGAGGGCAGAAAGATCAGTCCCGCTCCCAATCAAGGGTATTTTTCTTGGTACTATGACCCTTTGCCCACGAATTGTGTTGGGGATTGGGTCTGTTCCGGAGGAACTGGAGCCGGCTATCCTGATTATTCCTATTCCAGAGGGTCTGAATACGGCTATAAAAATCTGGCTGTTTTCTACCTTGGATGCACATTCAACTGCCTTTTCTGTCAGAATTGGCATTACAGGGAAGCCCTCAAGACTAAAAAACCTCGATTATCCCAGGAATTGGTTGAGGCCATAGACAGAAAAACTTCTTGTGTTTGCTTTTTTGGTGGAGACCCCTCTTCCCAGATTCTCCATTCCATCCATACTGCCCACCTTGCCCTGGCCCGGAAAGATAAAAAAATATTGCGGTTCTGTTGGGAAACCAATGGAACGATGAACAGCCGTTTCCTGGAAGAGATTCTGCATATCGCTCTAGAGACCGGAGGTTGTGTGAAGTTTGATTTAAAAGCATACAATCCAGCCTTAAATATCGCTTTATGCAGTCGAAGCAACCAGCAAACTCTTGCCAATTTTGAGCTGGCAGCGAAATGGATAGAAAAGAGAAGAGTACCTCCCTTAATTGTAGCCAGCACTCTTCTTGTTCCCGGATATATCGAGCGGGAGGAGGTTTATCTGATTGCTAAGTTTATTGCCGATCATAACGAAGACATTCCTTATTCTCTCCTTGGCTTTTATCCGCATTTTTATTTTAAAGACCTACCTCTTACATCTCGCCGGCATGCAGAAGAATGCAAAGAGGCCGCTTTAGAAGCAGGACTTAAAAGAGTAAAAATGGGGAACATACATCTTCTCGGCAGGGATTATTGAAGATGGAGGTCAGACTGAATAAATTTCTCTCTCAGACAGGAAAAGCCTCAAGAAGAGAAGCGGATAAAATGATCGTTGAAGGAAGAGTGAAGATCAACGGCAAAATCATCCGGGTTTTAGGATATAAAATAAATGGTGCCAGGGATATAGTAGAGGTTGATGGGAAGAGAGTTAAAAAAACGGAAAATCTCATCTATTTGATGCTGAATAAGCCCTCAGGATATCTTGTAACCCTCAAGGATCCCTTCCGCAGACCGACGATAAAAGATTTGTTCCCGGACTTGAAAGAGAAGGTGTTTCCTGTAGGAAGACTGGATTATGACAGTGAAGGCCTCATGCTCTTGACGAATGATGGGGAGTTGGCTTATCGCTTGACCCATCCACGGTTTAAAATCAAAAAGACTTATTTGGTTAAAGTGACGGGTAATCCCGATTCCTGCACTCTTTCCAGACTGGAAAGAGGTGTTTTCCTGGATGGCAGAAAAACTGGTCCAGCAAAAATCTCTTCTCTTTCGGATGGCCTGAAAAGGACTCTTCTCAGGTTTGAGATCTATGAAGGCAGAAAGAGAGAGGTCAAGAAGATGTGTGAGGCCATTGGCCATAAAGTGCTTAAACTCAAAAGAATTGGCTTTGCCGGCTTAACGTTGGGCAAGCTCACGAAAGGAAATTACCGGTTTCTGCGCCAGAAAGAAATAGATAACCTAAGAAAACAGGTAGAATTATAATTCATATTGCCAGAATCATATCCCTTCCTGATTCATGTGTCGGTATGAAGGCTTATAAATATTTTCCTTACTCATTAAAAATAAGATTTGTTCTTATGCTAAGTTCTTTATTGCCTATAAAATTGAATTTTCGAGAGCTGGCAAGTGAGTTACTATCCCTCTTGAAGATTAACCGCTGATATAATAAAATGAATTCGTATATTGAGAAAGGAAAGGGAATAATTTTTATGAAGAAAAAGTTCATACGACTGTCATTATTGACACTTTTTTTGCTTTCAGTTATCCCCGCTTTCAGTGAGCAGGAGAAAAAATCACTCGAGTTGATTCCTGAGAGATATCGCCGGTGGCTTAAGGAAGAAATCGTTTATATTATCACCCCCAAAGAAGAGGATGTTTTTCTTCGTCTCGAAACTGATAGAGAAAGAGACTTATTCATTGAAGCATTCTGGAAACACCGCGATCCCAATCCTAACACCCCTGAAAACGAATTCAAAAAAGAACACTACCGCCGTATTCAGTATGCGAACAAATTTTTTGGAAGAGAATCACCTGGGCCCGGCTGGAGAAAAGATATGGGTAGAATTTATATTACTCTGGGTGAACCAAAATCTATTGAGAAATATGAAAGCACTTCTGAAATTCGTCCTACGATCATATGGTTTTATGAAGGCATGCATCAATATGGACTTCCAAATGCGTTTAGTGTGGTTTTTTTTAAAAAAAGAGGAATAGGCGAATATGAATTATACTCTCCAATAAGGTACGGCCCTCAAAATCTTTTAATCCATTACATGGGAGATCCAACAGATTATATGACCGCTTACAACGAACTTCTAAAAATCGAACCTAATATAGCCAGTATCTCCCTCACATTAATCCCAGGAGAAGAATACTCTATTCTTTCTCCTTCTATTGCTTCAGAAGTTCTCATCGGAGAGAAAATCCCCTCTGCGCCCCATAAAAAAGTAGAAGATACATACGCAGAAAAACTTCTCAAATATAAGGATTTTGTTGAAGTCGATTATACGGCCAATTATATTGACAACGACTCTTATTTAAAAGTAATAAGGGATAAATCTGGAATCTTCTTTGTTCATTATCTCATCGAGCCAAGAAAGCTTTCTCTTGAACAGTATCAACGCAAATATTACACAAATTTAGAAATTAATGGCAAAATTTCTGATGCAAAGGGCAATACTATTTATCAATATGACATAACAATCCCTGTAGAATTTAATGAAGAACAATTACAGAACATAAAAGCAAAATTATTCAGTTTTCAAGATATGTTTCCGTTAATTGAAGGACATTATACATTTAATGTGCTTTTAAAAAATACTGTTTCCAAAGAATTTACATCGATGGGAAAGGATATCACAATTCCAAAAGTTACCTCTCTTCACATGAGTCCCCTCATATTAGCGAATAAAATCGTCAAGAACTCAAAATATAAAGGAAAAAACAAACCATTTCTTTCAGAAATCACCCAACTTGTTCCTTCCCCTAGAAATGATTTTTCGCATGAAGACAGCGTATATCTATTCTTTCAAATCTATGGCTTAGATGAAGAACTCATAGAAAATGGGTTTTTAGAGTACTCTGTATTCAAAGATGAAGAAAAAATTCATTCGGTTACGAAAAATATAAAAGAGTACCCTGACAGAACAAATTTTCTAGAAGTATTTTCCTTAGCAAATTTCCCCGCAGCTAACTACAAAATTGAAGCATCTCTATTTAATGAAAATAAGAAAAAAATACTCTTTGAACAGAGCGATTTCTATATTTCTCCTTTGGCTTTCCTGCCAAGACCATGGACTCTCTCTGGACCAATGCCCTCCTCAGGCGATCCTTTATATGCAAACATTTTAGGTAATCAGTTTTTAAACAAAAAAGATACTCAAGAGGCTAAAACTCTATTAGAAAAAGCTTACCAAAAAAATCCAAATTCAACTAAATTTGCCCTGGATCTTTGCCGTGTGCTTTTTATAACAAAAGAATATCAAAGAGTGAAACAGATAGCCCTTTCATTTTTAGATATTCAAGAAAAATATAAATTTTCTGGAATATTAGGGCAAGCGTGCCAAGCTCTGGGTGAATTTGAAGACGCAATTTCTAATTATAAAGAATATCTCTCTCACTATGGCACAAATCTTCATGTCCTTAACTCAATTGGAGAATGCTAGTATAAGTTGGGTAACAGTGCAGAGGCCTTAATCGCCTGGGAAAAGTCTTTAGAACTCAACCCCAAGCAAGAAAAAATAAAAAAAATTGTTGAATCAATAAGGGAGAAAAAATGAGAAAGCTCAATTGTTCCCTGCTTCTTTTTTTCTGCTTCCTGATTTTTATCTCATGCACTTCTCGCAAATTGGAGAAAAATTTAAGCCCGGAAAACAAGGAATTTTTTTCCAAGGTGAGATATATAATCACTAAGCAAGAACGCAAGATATTTCTCAATCTTCCTCCATCAGACAGGAAATATTTCATCGAAGAATTCTGGAAAAAAAGAGATCCTGATCCGTATACAGAAGAGAATGAGTTTAAAGCGCAGTATTTTGCTCGGATAGAAGAATCTAACAGGTTATTTGTAGAAGGAGCTACTCCGGGTTGGCTACAAGACCGGGGAAGAGTTTACATTCTACTTGGACCCCCAGAGAGAAGAGACGTTTATCCGAGGGGTTACAGCTTTTATGGGAAACCCATGGAAATATGGTTTTATGGTTTTTTCCCAATTCCCTTTATTGATCACTCTCAGAGCGGCAACTATAAATTAGAACCCCTTAGTGCCCGTCATATCGCAGAAATAAATAGAGCTCAAATGGAATTAAAACCGAAAACAGGCACTAAAAATGTTGTTTTTGACCTCAATCTGATAATAGAAAGAGTTAAAGAAAATGAAGCGCTCATTCACATTGGAGTTCCTTATAAGAATATCTGGTTTGCAGAGAAGGAAAATAAATTAGAAACAACATTAAAGTTATCGGTGGAGATTTTTAGTTCTTCTGAGAAGAAAGTCTGGGTATATCAAAAAAATTACCTGCTATCCTTATTAGAGGAAAATCTAGAAGAAGTAATGGGGAAAGAGTATATCATAGAAATTCCAGTTAGCCTTGAGCAAGGAAATTTTACCCTTACTGCTGAACTGGAAAACAAGACTGACGAAAGTCGTGTGAGGAAAAAAATAGAATTTACTATATGAGAGAATTAAATTGGGCTCATCAGCAAAAATGGATTGAGCTATTGACACGATACAACGAATCCAAAGTCCCATTTCTCAAGCCTTTTTTGGGTTTGAACTTTGGATATGAAGCCTGTAGTTCGCTAGATTGGAGGAAAGAATGGATATAAAAAAATTCTCAAGACTTCTCTTCATAGCCTCAATCTCTTTTTTGCTCGTCAATTACGCCATCGCTCAAGCCGGAAGGGGAAAAGGAAGAATGGCGGGAGTCGTTGTCAATGAAGATGGAAATTCAATAGGGTCAGCTAAGATTGTTATTGAGTTCAGTGAAAATATGAAACTCAAACAGGAAACAGCCACCAATAAAAAAGGAGAATGGGCCATTATGGGACTAGGCACAGGGACTTGGAGAGTGACCGCATCAGCCGATGGTTATATTCCTACTTCTAGAGATGTTTATATCCGACAGCTGGAGAGAAACCCAAAAATTACTTTGACATTAAAAAAGATTCCGCCATCTGATAAAGGAACAATTAAAGATGAAAGTTCTTTAAATCTCATTGAGGAAGCGAATAGACTATTTACTGAGAAAAAATATGATGAGTCTGTTGTTCTCCTGGAGCAATTCCTTGAGAAAAATCCCGGGGTGTATCAAACTTGTCTCAACATCGGTGACTGTTATAGAGAAAAAGGAGAGGTTGATAAGGCCGTTGAAGAATACAATAAAGTCCTGGAGGAAGCCAAAAAAGACGATGTAATGGGAAAGGAAATGGCAGCCAAGGCTTTAGCCGCCATCGGTGATTGCTACTTGAAAAAGGGGAATTTCGAAGCAGCGGCAGACTATTTCAAACAATCTATTGAGTCATACTCTGATAATGAAATTTTAGCCTATAATGTCGGAGAAATCTACTTTTCAAACCAGAAAATAGATGAAGCGATTCACTATTTTGATTTATCTACTCAGATTAAACCTGACTGGGGACCTCCTTATTTGAAACTGGGCTATTCCTATTTAAATAAAGGGGAATATGAAAAAGCCAAGCTGAACTTGAATAAATTCTTAGAGCTTGATCCGGAATCCCCTGAGGCGCCAAAAATTAAAGATTTAATCGATTATCTGGAGAAGATAAAGAAATGATAATCTGCAGGGCAAAAAAAAGAGCCCCCCTTGCGGGGGGCTCTAGAAAGTGTCTGCTTGAATGCTATATTCTGCTCAGATTAGAACTGGAATCTAAGACCTAATCGAACGCTTATTGAGGGTAAGAAATCGTAGTCCTTCGCGTATCGAGGATCTAATTCTAAAACATAATCATGATAATCTGATTTAGCCAGAATTTGGGCATCTGTCAAATAAGGGCTGTCCAGGTTGTAATTTGGATACATTCTTCGTGCTGTATCGGCATTCCAAACATTATCAATGTTAATATTGAACTGGATTTTGTACGTGTCGGCTATTCTCAGGTTATATTCAGCATACAGATTGGAATAAAACATAAACGGTGTCCGTTCGCCTGTATCCATTCGACCGTTGGGATAATATCCTTGTTGGTTATTCAATGTGATTTCTGTAGTAAAAGGAATTCCACTGTAAGCATTGATAACCGTGCCAACCGTTAAACCGAACGGGAATACATAGCTGCCGTAGACCTTCAGAAAATGGGTTCTATCCGTTGGCAATAATCCAACAGAATCTTCTAAATTCTGGTCTCTCATCAAGAACCAGTAGTCCCAATATCGGTTCGTATTAGGATCGTTTCTTCCCCACTCATCGGCACTGTTTAAACCGCAATAGTTACCCCAGAGTCTGCTCCAGGTATAGGCTATGCCGCCAAACCAGTTATTGCTGAACCTTTTATCCACACTTATGTTGAGCGCATGGTAATTACGTTGGGCTTTCGGAGTAGGAGGATATGTCGGATCGATTACGCTGGACGTTCCAAAACCGGGGTTTCCAATAATATAGACTTCACCTTCAGCAGTCATCTGTCCAATATCTTCAATTCCCTTGATCAGGTGTTTATAGACAAAACGAGCAGAAAAAGAAACATTTTCCGAGAGCTGCTTTTCAAGACCAAAGGATGTTTCCGACTGAGTCATGGGCTTGAGTTCCGGATCGGTACTCTCAATTGCAGGTATCCGCCAATCCAGCCTATCAACTTGTGTCCCTGGTAGATAGAAGCCATCACCTTCTGGTGTGCCAATTTTTTCCCACTCCATCGTATCAAGGGTATAATAGGTAACGACATATTTATCACCACCATAAAGACCCTCTGCCAGACTCATTTTCATAACATCGTAGAAGAGACCGAATGACCCAAATACCTTCAAGGTGGAATCGCCAAAGACGTCGTAGATAAAACCCAGACGGGGAGCGAGTTTATCTCCAAATTTAAAGTCTATGGGATGTACATCTGAGAATTTTGGATCATCGCTAAACGTAGGAATAAATTCTGTTTCCGCTCGAACCCCCACATTCAGAGTGAGCTTATCCGCGATAGTCCAGCTATCCTGTAAGTACAGTGCGAATCTGTCGGAATGGTTGTTTTCAAATGCGGGAAATCCTAATGGCCAATATGATCGATAATGACCATACGTCCCCATGTACTCTTCTCCTGTATACGTTTCATAGGGATAACCAATTCGTAACATTATAAGGGGAAATAGTGAACCCTCAGCGAGATCATTAGCGACTCTAACAAAGGAAGCACCGAACTTGATTGAATGTTCTCCGCCCAACGATAAGAAATAGTTGGCATCAGTATAAATAGCTTTTCTTTCGTACGTTCGCTTTGTAGTTGCATAGAGATCTGAAGTATTTCTCCAGCCATACGGCTTTCTCAGCGCTTCAGGCCAGTTATACAGGTCTAAATAACCGGCCCTATAATAAAACCGGAGTTGTCTTTCCGTAGGAATTACCCTTTGGTTTGTCAAATCGGTCTTGAACCATCCACCGCGGGCACTAACCAGAAAATTATTACCAACGGTTAAATCTGCACTTCCTGTAAAGGTTTTATTTGGATAATCCGTTCCGGGTGCGGCCCAATCATAAGCATAATTTCCAGTTCCATCTCGAGGTGGAAGTGTTCCTAAACTTTGGTACCAGTTATTGAGAAACCCAAGCGACATACGCAAATTTTTCAATGGCTGAGCTGTGATTTTCGCAGAAGCATTCATCCACTTTCGAGTGTTTTCATAATCACCTGTTTCACCGCTTAAAAATTCTGTACTCCTTGTTGTCTTTCGGAAGATCGGCATAAAATTAGCGTAAAACCAGAGCCTGTCTTTTATCACATATCCGCCGAGCTCAACTCCAGGTTCATATCGTGTGATTTTATCTTTGCCGTACATATCCTGATAATTCACATATTCGACCGCTCGAGATACTGGGTTCAGTCTTAAGGAGTCTCTTTCTTTGCCGTTAAGAGCGCTGCCGCTGTAGTAAAAATTGACTCCACCATGAAATGTATTTCCACCGGATCGTGTAATAACATTAATAACTCCGCCCAGTGAACCGCCATATTCTGCCTGATAACCGCTGGCTTTAATCTGGACTTCTTCCACAAAATCAAAATTAGCATCTTGCGCCTGTTCTCCGCCGCTTACATGTGTTGTATCCATCCCGTCGATATAAAACATGTTTTCAGCACCTGAGGCTCCATCGACTGATATTCCGCCCAGTCCAGGTTCATTCTGTACTCCAGGTATAGTCGCAACCAGAGTAGAAAAATCTCTGCCTCTCGGGAGGATTTGAAACATCTGTTTAGTCAGGACCATACCTTTGACCGTACTTCTTACGTCAACTAAAGGTGACTCTCCAATAACAGTAATTTCCTCTGCCAATGTGCCTAATGGCATGGTAATATCGAGTTTTAAAGTCTGCTCAACTTCAAGGATAACACCTTTCCTGACAACAGTATTAAATCCTTCGAGAGAAAATGTGATTTCGTAAGCCCCTGATGGCAAAGCAAGTAGGCGATAGGATCCGTTCATATCAGATATTGTAGTCACTTTACCTACAAGCTTCGGGCTCGATGTTTCCACTGTTACACCAGGAAGAGGTTGGCCCTCCTCATCTGTGATAGTTCCTATGATTCTACCTCCAGTTGGCACCTGAGCCGCTAGAAATCCGCTAATCAGCACCAAACCAACAAGGATCAAGAGTAAATTTCTTACTTTACTCCTTCATTTCCCTCCTTTTATCCTTCGTATCCCTTTTTCTGGGACAATTAAGGATAAAGAATCCTTTTCGCTCAGCTTCTTTCTATTGCACGCATGTAGCTGAACGAAATTAACCCTCGTCCTATGGAGTGTTTTCTTTCTTTTCTGCAATTATGAAACTTGCCCCACACTCCAACCGTTAGCCTGTATTCATTGATTATCTGCTTATTAATCACCTCCTTACAAGTATAAGATTCCTTTAAATCTGCATCATACAATTGATGCAGCTCCAAATTTGAGTTTATTTCCTGACTTATGATCAAAATCCCTCAATCCATCCCTTTTCTAGAATAAAAACACCTCTTTTTTGTCTATATGCAAACTATATGCCAATTAATGAAATAATTATCTCCTTTATTATCAACAGGTTAGTTTTCTAAGCGAATAAAAAAAATTCAATATTTTGGATTGAATCCAAAATTTTGTATTATCGACTGGGCTTTTCCTGCTCGTTAATCCAATCTTGCGATATTCCTCCCGCGGAAGCATTTCCTTTTTTGCGATGGTGATGAACAGGTAATCTCTCTGACAACAGATTCAGGCGATGTTTTTTTTAGCACTCACGCATATCTCCTGTATTGGCTTCATTATACTCAAACCAAGGTTTAGGAAATACTATGAGTTGTCTAAATTCATTTGTAACACAACAATTTGGATTTAATCCAATATATTGGATTTTTTAGTAAAAAGGGAAGAAAAACGGACACGCTACTTTCTTCAATACTGTAGGAGCTTGATTCATCAAGCCCACCTTTATGTCATTGCGAGGAATGAAATGAGGAAGCAATCTCATATAAAGGTTGAGATCGCCACGCTTTGCTCGAGACAGAGGATCGCCACGCTTTGCTCGAGACAGAGGATTGCCACGCTGCGCTCGCAACAGGCTGCGCAATCTCTCCTACTGCCAAAAAAGTAGCCTATCCCCTTTATTATTCTTTTTCTTTCTCGCTCGGGGTAGCAAAAGTTTTCCAGCTTTTAGCCAGCCGCTTCAATTCCTGGTCAACGAGGAAATTCACGGTATCTTCTTCAAATGCTCCATCCTCTTTCCTCTCTCCTGCTTTGACTCCTGTTAATATTTCGATTCCCTCATCGATGGTTTTGACAGGATAGATGTGAAATTTTCCCTCTTGCACGGCTTCTATCACATCGCTTCGCAACATCAGGTTTTGGATGTTTTGATGCGGCATGAGAACGCTTTGTGTACCGGTAAGCCCTTTTGCATTGCAGACGTCAAAGAAACCCTCGATTTTTTCGTTTACTCCTCCTATGGGCTGGATTTCTCCTTTCTGATTGAGGGATCCTGTTACAGCTATATCCTGCCTTAGGGGAAGCTTTGAAAGGCTGGAGATAATGGCATAGACTTCAGTAGAGGAGGCACTATCACCTTCCACACCACCGTAAGACTGTTCGAAAGCGATGCTTGCAGATAGAGAGAAAGGCTTATCTTGGGCATATTTCCCCCTCAGGTATCCTGCTAAGATGAGAACCCCTTTATTGTGTGTTCGGCCGCTTAGGTCCGCTTCTCTTTCTATGTTTATGACCCCCGCTCTTCCCACGGCTGTTCTGGCTGTGATTCGAGTGGGTTTTCCAAAGGCAAATTCTCCCATATCATAGACTGATAGCCCGTTGACCTGGCCCACGACCGTGCCATCAGTATCGATCATGATGGTCCCTTCTTCAATCATCTCTTGGATTTTATCTTCGATCAGGCTGACTCGTTCGAAGCGTTCATGGATGGCTTTTTCCACATGCTCGCGGTTGACCTGATCTTTGTTATCTTTTCCCGCCCAGTAACTTGCTTCACGCAATACATCACCAATGATATGGAAACGCGTTGAGATCTTTTTCTGCCTTCCTGCCAGCCGGGTTCCATATTCGATGACAGATGCGATACCTTCTTTATTAAAGGGAAACAATTTGTCATCGTTGCATATCTTCTTTATCAAAGCCGTATATTCTTTTACAGTGTCTTCATCCTTGGCCTTTTCTGAGTCAAACTCAGCCTTGACCCGGAATATTTTTTTGAAATCTTCATCCAGATGATAGAGAAGATTATAGATGTAGGCATCTCCTATCAACACAACTTTTACATCGCATTCGATCGGCTGAGGTTTGAGTCGGGCCGTTGAAATGAGGAAAAGGGATGCGTAATTTTGGATTTCTAACTTTTGATTCCTCAGTGTTCTTTTAAGAGTTGGCCAAACACCGGTCTCAACTATGGCATCCAATGCATTTACGACGAGATAACCTCCGTTGGCTTTAAGGAAAGATCCGGCTTTGATATTTGTGAAATCGGTTTGGATTATGCCAAATCGACTTGCAGCGAGCTCAATGGTGCCGAAGAGGTTGATGTAGCTAGGATTTGTCTCTATAACAACAGGAGCGCCTTTTAAATCTGAATTATTAATGAGGAGGTTAATCCTGAACGGTATGAAAGGATCAATGACCTCTTTCTCCTCCTTTTTCTGGCCCTTGAATAGGTCGATGTTCTTGATGAGATTTGTTTCTACTTCATTCAGGTAATCTGAAATTTTTGGAAAGGAGTAATTTAATCTTATTTCATTGATGGCTCCTCTAATGATTGGAGTGATGGATTCATCGTCCCATTCCTTGAGTTTGCGGCGTGTTTCCTCTTCGATTTCTTTCATTGTTGTAAAAATTTCTTCGAGCTTTCCTGTCAATTCTTCATATTTATTCCTTAACTCTTCTACTTTTTCTTGGGGCAATTTATTTTCTTTGACTAAAGCATCCAGCTTATTGAAAGGAGTAGGCTGCCCGTTTATCATAGGAACAAGGTCAGGCTTGACAAAGGGGCCCATCTGCACCTGGATAACCGAAAAGCCTTCTTTAGCGACCTCCTCTTCAAAATTCTTGAGAATTTCCTTCTGCCTTTTTTGCTGGATTTCTATGATACTGTCTCTTCTCTCTCCGTAATATTTGCTTTTAAGCATTTCAGGGATGTTGGTTTTCAGCATTCCGATGAGGTGCTCCATCGCTTCCTTAAAAAGCTTTCCTTTTCCTGCTGGAAGGGTTATTAGTATAGGCTCATCAGGGTTTCGAAAATTATTCACATAGAGAATATCATCAGGCGTTTCCTCTCCTTTTTCTAAATCTTCCAGAAGTCGTTTGATCGTTGTGGTTCGACCTGTTCCTACCATTCCGGTTACAAAAATATTGTAGCCAAGACTTTTGATATCCAAGCCTGTTTGGATAGCCTTTAATGCTCTCTCCTGTCCGATGATCTCTTCGCAGGGGTCACACTCATCGCTCGTTGTGAACGGGATTTTGTCAGGGGAGAGTCTCCATCTCAGTTTATCAGGAGGTAGCTCCTCAAATTTGGCTGCAGTTTTCATTGCGATCTCCTATTTAAACAGTAATGAAATTTTTAAATTGTAAAATAAAAATTAACACAAAAATTATACAAACGCAATGGGGTCAGGCTTTCATAAGTTTCATAACTTCGATAAGCTCACAATTAAGCGTTATTCAGGAGTAGCTGGATAACTAAAGGAAGGAAAACTTCACTTCTAGATGACAAAGCCTGATTCCGAACACCAAAAAGCCAAGTTATGAAACTTATGAAAGCCTGACCCCATTGTACAAAATAAATCTTATCTGTTAGAATATGGGAAATTTTGGAGGTGGCAAGCGTGGAAAACGTTCGTGTAGAGCGTGTAGAAACAAAAAAAAGTCTAAAAAAGTTTATTCGATTTCCATGGAAAGTGTATAAAAGTGACCCGAACTGGGTACCACCTTTAATCATGGATATAAAGGAGAAATTAGACAAGAAAAAAAACCCCTTTTTCGAACATGCAGAAATGGACCTTTTTATAGCCCACAAAAATAATGAAATTACAGGCAGAATTGCGGCTATAGTGGATGAGAATCACAATAAATTTCACAACGAAAAAATTGTCTTCTTTGGCCTCTATGAGAGTTTTAACGACCTGGAAACAGCGAGGAGCCTGCTGGATAAAGTCTCAGATTGGGGGAGAAAAAGGGGAATGGAAGTGCTCAGAGGGCCAATGAGTCTATCAATGAACGATGAATGTGCTTTCCTTTCTAAAGGATTTGATTCTCCTCCGGTCGTCATGATGAGTTATAATCCCCAGTATTATTTAGAGATCATGGAAAAGTGCGGCTTGGTAAAAGCCAAAGATTTGTATGCTTTTTTCATGACAAAAGACCATGAGACAGCCGAAAAAGTCCAAATGATCGTAGAAAAGACAAAAAAAGAGTCGGCTATCACATTGAGAACCATCGACATGAAAAATATCGAAGAAGAAACAGAGAAGATAAGATTCATTTACAATGACGCCTGGGAGAAAAATTGGGGCTTTGTCCCTTGGACGGATAAAGAGATGGATTATCTTGTCAAAAAGCTCAAGAAGCTCGCTGATCCCAACCTTGTTATTTTCGCAGAAGATCGGGGAAAGCCTGTCGGCTTTGCCTTTGGAATACCCAATTATAATGAAGTGATAAAAAAGATGAACGGAAGGCTTTTCCCCTTGGGATTCATAAAATTTCTTTTTCATCGAAAGAGAATCAAAAGCATGAGGGCTGTAGTTTTCGGAATCCTTAAGGAATACCGGATGACAGGAGTGAGTTACCTTCTTTATTCAGAACTTGAGAAGAATGGCGTAACGGGAGGATATGAGTGGTGTGAGACGTCTTGGCAGCTCGAAGACAACGAACCCATCAATAGGTTTGTTGCTTCTCTCGGTGGAAGAATCTATAAGACATACCGGGTCTTCGAGAAGATGGTTTTACAGTAATTTCCTTTTGAAAGGATAAATAGATTGAGATAGATTTAAACTCAATATGAGAAAAATTGAGCTACGAAAATTTAACTACAAAAAAAGAAGAGAATATCGGTTGGATAATCATCGACCGTCCAGAGAAATTAAACGCATTGAATGCAAATACGATTAAGGAGTTACACAGAGCTTTTCTCTTATTTGAGGAAGATCCTGATGTCAAGGCTATCATCCTCACTGGATCAGGGGAGAAGGCATTTATTGCTGGAGCGGATATAAGCGAGTTGGCCGAGCTTGATTTTGCTGCAGGGAAGGAATATGCGGCGGAGGGACAGGAGCTAACGATATTAATCGAGAACTTGAAAAAACCCGTGGTTGCAGCTATTAATGGTTATGCTCTTGGCGGTGGAACAGAACTGGCGCTTGCTTGCCATGTGCGGATTGCCTCAGAATCAGCGAAGATGGGGCAGCCCGAGGTCAAATTAGGTCTTATTCCTGGATTTGGTGGACCCCAGAGGCTTGCTAGGCTTGTGGGCAAAGGAAAAGCAATGGAACTCATACTCAGTGGAAGAATAATCGATGCGAATGAGTCTTGCGAAATCGGTTTAGTCAACAAGGTCGTTCCTCCGGGAGACCTTCTTTCCACCTGTGTAAACCTTGTCAAAGAAATAATTAATAATGGTCCCTTGGCTCTTGAGTATGCAATCGAAGCCATTAACAAAGGAATGGAACAAGTCTTGGACGGAGGCCTTCTCTTGGAGGCGGAGCTATTCGGTAAGGCTTGTTCCTCAGAAGACAGCAAGGAAGGGACAAAAGCCTTTTTAGAGAAGAGAAAGGCAAATTTTAAGGGTAGTTAAAGGGAGAAAAAAATGGAAACATACCAGGGAAAACTTCAGGCTAAAGGCTTAAAGATTGGAATTGTTGTCAGCCGTTTTAACCAGCTCATTTCTGAAAGACTGCTTGAAGGTGCTCTCGACGCTCTCAATAAGCTCGGAGCCGATGAATCGGACATCTCCATTTTCAAGGTTCCTGGCTCGGTTGAGATTCCAATCCTTGCAAAAAAGCTGGCTAAAGACAAAAAGGTCGATGGCATTGTCTGCCTAGGCGCTCTGATCAGAGGAGATACTCCCCATTTTGATTTTTTAAGTGCAGAAGTCACTAAAGGATTAGCCCAGATTGCCATGGAGGAAGGAGTGCCTGTATCCTTTGGCATATTGACTGTGGATACAATAGAACAAGGGATGGAACGTGCAGGCACAAAAGCTGGGAACAAAGGTTGGGATGCAGTATTATCTATTGTGGAGACATTGAACCTGATAAAAGAGGCTGGGCTCGATTGAGAGAGAAATTGCTTCATGGGCAAAAGAAGAAAAGCCCGGGAGAGCACCTTACAGATTCTTTTTCAATTAGAGTTTGACAGTACTCAACTGGAAAAAACTCTAAGTGAGTATTGGAAGAGCAGAAGGGTTCTTGCGGAGATAAAAGAATATAGCAACTGGTTGGCTAAAGGTATAGTTACTCATCAAGAGAAAATCGATAATATCATCCAATCAACCTCAGAACATTGGCGTATTTCTCGCATGGCTCTCATAGACCGCAATATCTTACGAATGGCTGTTTTCGAGCTCTTGTACGAGGAGAGTATCGCCCCTGCCGTCGTTATCAATGAAGCAATCGAAGTGGCTAAGAAATACAGCGGAGAGCATGCTTCGACATTCATCAATGGAATTTTAGATTCAGTGAGAAAAAATCTGGATGAAATAAAGAAATCTTTGAAGGAGTAAGAATTTCATTTTTCGTGATTGGAGACAGGATCATGGATCAGGCTAGATGCTTCGAAAACACGCTGTCTTTACCCCAGCGAGGTAAAGACAGCTCGGTTTCAGGCTTCGCTCTTCTCTCCATTCTGGAGAGAAACCGTGCCTGCTCAGCCTTCAAACGGTTTTCACCAGCACCTAGCCTGATCAAAATTTTTTTAAAAAATGGTTATGTTTTTTGTAGAAATGAAGACTACTACTGTGAGGGAAAAAGAAGATGACTAAAAAGAAAATAGAGCCAAAAAAAGAAACTACTCAAGCAGAGGAGCTAAAAAAAAGCGACCAGGAAATTGCTCGCCAGGCTAAAAAGGAGAAGCTTGCTCAGGAAGGGATAAATCTCTTTCCTCATAATGTAGAAAAGACGCATTCAATCTTTGAGATCGTAGAGAATTTCTCTTCATTGTCAAAAGAATCTCTTGAGGAAAAAAAGATTGAGGTCAAAATTCCAGGTCGAATTATGGCCATTCGTCGAATGGGTCGGGCTACATTTTTTCACATTGCAGATAGTCAAACTAGGCTCCAGGCTTATCTGCGGGAAGATAAAATAGGTGAGAAAAATTATAATCTTTTCTCACTTATAGATATTGGGGACATCATCTCTGTTGAGGGGGAATTATTCAAAACAAAGACTGGAGAGTTGACGATTTTGGTTGATTCATTCATATTTTTGGCAAAATGTCTCCATCCCCTTCCAGAGAAATGGCATGGATTGCAGGATGTGGAACTTCGCTATCGAAAACGATACTTGGATTTGATAATGAATCCACAGGAAACAGAGGTCTTTAGACTCAGGAGCGCCATGATTTCGAAAACAAGAGAGTTCTTTGATCAGAAAGGTTTCGTTGAAGTGGAGACACCCATGATGCATGATATTCCAGGAGGAGCTCTGGCCAGACCCTTTAAAACTTACCACAATGCTTTGGGGATTGACCTCTATCTAAGGATCGCTCCAGAGTTATATCTGAAGAAACTGATTGTGGGAGGTTTTGAGAAGGTTTATGAGATCAATAGAAACTTTAGAAATGAAGGGATTTCTTCTGAACACAATCCAGAATTTACTATGCTGGAGTGGTATCAAGCTTACGCTGATTATCATGATATGATGGAGCTGACCGAAGAGCTTATCAATTTCCTTGGTCTTTCAATTTTGGGGAAAGAAGAGATAACCTATGGCGAACATAATATCTCTCTAAAGAGGCCATGGAAAATGATTAAGTTTAAAGAGGCTTTGATCGAATATAGTGGCTTAGCTCCTGGAAGCTTTGACGATAGAGAGGGAATAATAGAGCTGGGTTCAAACCTGGCTCCAGAAAAGAAATCTCTTTCCTATGGAAAGGCCTTGGATGTTATTTTTGATAAAAATGTAAAGAGTCATCTGATTCAGCCGACTTTTGTCATTAATCCACCTAAAGAAGTTTCTCCTCTGGCCAAGGCTTCAAAAGAGGAGCCGGATGAAGCAGAGCGCTTTGAACTAGTAATGGGCGGCATGGAAATGGCCAACGCTTTCAGCGAATTATCCGATCCTGAAGAACAACGAAAGAGGTTTGAACAACAGACTGAAGAGAGGAAAAAAGGAGACGAGGATGCCCATTGGATTGATTCAGATTACATCCATGCCTTAGAATATGGTCTTCCTCCTGCTGGAGGCGAAGGAATAGGGATAGATCGGTTGGTGATGCTTTTTGCCAACAGAAAATCCATAAGAGAGGTTATCCTTTTTCCTCTGCTCAGGCCAAAGACGTAGTTAGTTAAATTGAGAAAAATTTATCATGGATTATGAATTTTTTATCGCAAGGCGATACCTGACAGCTAGGAGGAAACAGGCCTTTATTTCTGTCATCACTTTTATCTCCATTCTAGGTATAACCATAGGAGTGATGGCTCTTGTAATCGCTATTGCTCTTATAACAGGTTTCCAGGGGGATGTTCAGGATAAGATACTCGGATCAACCTCTCACATCATGGTTTCTGATATTTCCAGGGAAGGGCTGAAAGACTATCATCCACTCCTTTCTAAAATCAAAGACTTAAAGGGTGTCATATCGGCTTCTCCTGTAGCATTGGATACAGTGCTTTTAAGTGGACCGTATAAGAGTTCAGGAGCCATGCTTAAGGGGGTTGATTTTGATTTAGAGAGGGAGCACTCTCTGTGGCTTCAGGAATTAGAAAGAGGTGATCTTCCGGACCCTGAATCCAAGAGAGATGGTATCCTTCTCGGTCGAGAAATAGCCGCTGATATTGGGGCAGGAGTCGGAGATGTCGTCACTATTTTGACATCATCCTTCCGTTTGTCACCCATTGGCCCTATCCCGAAGAGAAAAAGATTCATTGTCTCTGGCGTTTTTACTACAGGATTCTACGAGTTTGATTCATCAACGGCTTTGATTTCCCTTGAATCGGCTCAGAGTTTTTTTGGATCGGAGGGGAGAATAAGCTTCATCCAGGTAAGAATTGACGACATTTTCGAGGCGCCCAAAATAGGAGATCAGATAAGTGATATCATACCTCCCGTTGCATTTGTAACGACGTGGATGGAGCTGAATAAATCACTTTTTTCTGCATTGAAGCTGGAGAAAAACATCATGTTTTTCACTATTACCCTCATTGTCTTAGTTGCCGCTTTAAACATAATCGCAACTCTTATTTTAATGGTCATGGAAAAGACAAGAGATATTGGCATCCTCATAGCCATGGGTGCCACTTCTCAAAACATCAGGAAGATATTTTTTCTTCAGGGAACAATGATTGGAGTCTTCGGGACTGTTATTGGAGTCATGCTCGGACTTGTTTGGTGCTGGTTGGCAAACACATTTGAACTTATCAAGGTCCCTGTGGATATCTACCAGATCACTTATGTCCCCTTTCATATCAATATCGTTGATCTCATGACGATTGTAGGGATTACACTCGCGATCAGCCTCCTCTCAACGCTCTTCCCATCGCACAGGGCTTCAAAGGTTGATCCTGCTATTGCTTTGAAATATGAGTAGAATGATCGAAACTCGAAACCTCGGCAAAGAATATCCTCTGCCTGAGGGAGTGTTGCGTATTTTTGAGGGATTAAATTTTGAGCTCAGTGAAGGTGATCTTGGAGCTATAATGGGAGTATCAGGAGTGGGAAAGACGACCTTTCTCAATTTGTTGGGACTTCTGGATAAGCCGACAGAAGGGAAGATTCTGATCGATGGAGAGGATGTTCTTCTGAAGAATGAAAAGGAAAAGGCTGAGATAAGGAACCAAAAAATCGGCTTTGTTTTTCAATTCTATCATCTTTTGCCTGAGTTCACGACCTTAGAAAATGTTTGCTTTCCTCTTATGATAAGAGGAGTAGAGATGAAAGAAGCCCAGAGGAAGGCCCTCGGGCTTCTCGGAGAAGTTTCTCTGGAAGATAAGGCTCATCTCAGACCGACTCTGCTTTCAGGGGGAGAGCAGCAGCGAGTTGCCATTGCCCGTGCCCTGGTCAACGAGCCGAAATTGCTTTTGGCAGATGAACCCACCGGAAATCTGGACTGGAATACAGGAGAGAAGATATTGAAGTTGATTCAGGAATTACATGAGAAGAGAGGCCTATCTTCTGTTATTGTGACTCATAATGAAAAAGTCGCTCAGTTCTGCCATAAGCTTTACATGATGGAGAGCGGAAGATTGAAACTTTTGCCCCGCCTATAGAGTTTTAATTTATGTCTGATGAAAAAATTAAAAATAGGGACAGTTCTATTTATCTATGAAAAAAGGGGACAGGCTACTTTTTATTGTCATTGCAAGAGACAGAAGGGAACGTGGCAATCCTCTGTTGCGAGCGAAGCGTGGCAACCTCACCGCTTATGTAGGATTGCTTCGTCATTTCATTCCTCGCAATGACAATTATTATTGATAAAAAGTAGCCTAAATGTCTCCTTTAGCTTTTTGAAAAAAAATGATGAATGTGTTATAAGGAGATAGAAATGAAAAAAATAATTTTGGCCACAATTTTATTACTCCTGCCCCTAATTCTCTATAGCCAGCAGGTTATTGAAAAGATAGAAATAGCAGGTAACGAGCGCGTAACACAAGAGACAATTCTCTATTATCTATCTTCAAGAGAGGGAAGCTATTTCGACATAGAATTGCTGAAGAGAGATTTCAGAGTTTTGTGGGCAACGGGATTCTTTTCTGACATCAAGATTGAAGAAAGCGATGGGTCAACAGGAAAGATTGTGAAGATCACTGTGGAGGAGAACCCCATTATAAAAGAAATTACCTATAAGACGGGCAAGAAGCTGAAGGAAAATGATATTGTCGATAAATTGAAAGAGAACGATGAATATATCCTTCCTTACTCTTATTATAGTCCCCATAAGATCCAGAAGATCCAGAGCAGGATCGAGGAGCTGCTTTTAGAGAAAGGCCTTCAATCTGGCGAGGTTAAAGTTGCGACAAATAAGAAAGGGAAGAATGAAGTAGAAGTAGTGTTTGATATCAAGGAAGGGCCAAAGACAAAGGTTGGTGAAGTTGTTTTTGAAGGGAATCCCAAATTGCTCCCGAGTGTTTTAATAGGGGGTATGAAAGAGAATAAGAAGCATGGACTCCTATCGTGGATAACTGGGAAAGACACATTCAAGAAGAACAAGCTTAATGAAGACATGGCCAGCCTGAAGAGGAGATATCAGGAACACGGTTACATGGAGGCTACGATCGGTGAGCCGAGAATGGAGGAAATCACAAAAAGATCCATTTTTCTCAAAAAACAGAAAATGATGAAGATTATCATCCCTGTCGATGCTGGATACCGTTACATGGTTGGTGAAGTTAAGATTGAAGGGAATAAGATCATTAACACAAAATACTTGAGGGATCTTGTTAAATTAGAAGAAGGCAAAGTTTACAACATAAAGGCTAGAGAAAAAGCTATTGAAAAGATAGGTGAGCTTTATAGAGACGCAGGCTATCTGTGGGCCCAAGTAATGCCTGTCGAGAGTCTCGACCCTAAGAATAAAAAAGTAAATGTCACTTTCAACATACATGAAGGTGAGGTGGCCTATTTAAACAGGCTTGAATTCAAAGGAAATACATATACTAAGGATAAAGTCATCAGGCGGGAGATGCTCGTAACAGAGGGCGCTCGATTCAGTTTCGCCTGGTTTAAAGATAGCATCCGCAGAATGCAGCAACTTGGGCTGGTGGAGCTTGAAGGGGAACCAGATATAAGACCCAGTCCTGAAAATCCCACACATCTAGACGTCACCATGAGTGTTAAGGAACTTCAAAGAAACAACATTCAATTTTCAGCCGGTTACAGTGGCTATCAGGGAACCTTCATTTCTTTGGGTTACTCTACAGTAAATTTTCTGGGAGCTGGTGAAAAATTAGACATCACTGTTCAGCACGGCAAGAGAATTAAGAACTATATTTTTGGGTTTTCTGAGCCTTATTTTCTTGATTATCCCATAACCCTGGGATTCAATATTTACAGCCGCTATATTGTCTATCCCTGGCTCTATGACAGGAAAGGGAAAGGAATAGATTTTATATTTGGGGCTAGGATCAAAGGATACTGGAAAACCAATGTCAGCTTTGGGTATGAAGACGTGGAAATCGACTTTCCTGGGGAGGAAGGAGAGGAGATTGATCCTATCTATTCTCTCATGTATGGATTGAGAAATTATGCCATAAGCAGCATAAGTTGGAGCGTCTATCGTTCTACTGTCGATCATCCCCTAACACCTACCAGTGGAACGATGTATTTGGCCTCATGCCAGTTCGCCGGCACTTTCCTTGGAGGCGATATCGACATGTTAAAGCCTCGCTTTGAGTGGACGTTCTATAAACCCGTAGTTAGCAATCATGTTGTTGGCCTGCATTTGCAGTACTCGCTCATTAAGCCTATAAGAGATTCCCAGATTCCCTACTGGGAGAGGTTTTATCTCGGAGGTGAGAGATCGATCAGAGGTTATGACATATATACCATTGGACCACGGAGTGAGCGGGGAACAAATATTGGAGGAGAGAAATCTCTGGTTTTGAATGCAGAATATATCGTCCCAGTTGGTGGTCCTCTGTATGCAATTTTATTCCATGATGCGGGAAATGCTTATGCTAAAGAGCAAAAAATAAATTTTAAAAATTTATTTACTTCAACAGGGCTTGAACTGAGAATATTCGTTCCCGCCCTTCGAGTTCCTTTCAGGCTAATTTTTTCTTATAATAACCGAAAGATATATGCTAGTGACACTAACTACTCTTTTCGTTTTGCAATTGGAACAACTTTTTAAGATAAAATATTGATCCTGGATTATTCACGGGTCGAAGTTGTCGCAGAGGTGGTTCCCATGAATAATTCAGGTGATTAATGAATCAAATTAAGGAGGCAAAGGATGAGAAGAAGCTCGAGTAAGATTCTTTTGCTAACACTTTTTATTGCAGTGGTTGTGTCATTCAGTTTTGCTCAGCAACCGAACAAAATCGGCGTGATTAATTCCCAAGAAGTGCTAGAAAAATCAGCCGAGGGAAAAAAGGTTATTGCCCAGTTGGAAGATAGAAACAAGAGGAACCAGGATAGATTAACCAGGCTAGATGATGATATCCGCAAACTAGAAACTGAGCTGAATACCCAAAGACTGACTCTGACTCAAGAAGCTCTTCTGCAAAAAAATTCTGATTTGGAGAGAAGGCGTACGGAAAGGAAGCGTTTGGCCGAAGATTTATACCGGGAGATGAACGAACTTCAAGTCAGGCTTTTCCAGAGAATCCAGAATGAATTGCTTCCGATAATCGACCAAATAGGAAAAGAGAAGGGCTTGGATGTAATTTTTGATCTGGCTAAGAGCGGTGCCGTCTATTTCGATCCTGCTGTTAACATCACTGCTGATGTTATAAAAAGATACGATGAATCAAAAGTCCCCACCAAAAAATAAAGAATTGCAGAATATCGAAGAAATCTTGAAGGTGCTTCCCCACCGTTACCCTTTTTTGCTGGTGGACAGAATATTAGAGATGGAAAAGGGGAAGTCCATAATCGCAATCAAGAATGTCACCTATAATGAACCCTTTTTTTTGGGGCATTTTCCCCGTTTAAAGGTCATGCCTGGAGTTTTGATAGCAGAGGCCTTGGCCCAGGCAGGCGGGATTCTTCTCTACCATTCAATTCCTGACCCCCAAAGTAAATTTGTATTCTTAAGCAAAATTGATAACACGAAATTCAGAAAGCCAGTGGTTCCTGGTGATCAGCTGAGGCTTGAAGTAGAGATTCTTAAGCTTAAGAATAGGTTTTGTCATATCAAGGGAAAAGCTTATGTAGATGGAGAAATAGCAGTAGAGGGGGAGATGATGGCTTCTCTTTTAAATCTTGAGGAATTGAATGGGCAAGAATGAAGTTTTCATCCATCCTACAGCAACCGTTCAGCCCAAAGCTCGATTGGATGTTGGTGTCTGGATAGGTCCTTATTCTTTTATCGGGCGAAATGTTATCGTCAAGAAAAATACAAGACTTGATGGAAATGTCTATATAAATGGTTGGACTGAGATAGGGGAAGGCAACCATATTTTTCCTTTTTGCTCCATCGGTACTGAACCCCAAGACCTCACATATAAAGGGGAGAAAACACTAGTTAAGATTGGAGACCGGAATGTTTTCCGCGAATTCATAACCGTCCATCGAGGCACAGTCAAGGGGAGAAAGGAAACCGTCGTCGGGAATGACAGCTACTTCATGGCTTACTCTCATATCGCCCATGACTGCATTGTTGGAAATGAGACTGTTTTTACTCACGGGTCCACTCTCGGAGGGCATGTGACTGTCGATGATTATGCCACTGTTGGAGCATTCAGCGGGATTCATCAGTTTTGTCGTATTGGTAAGCATGGTTTTATAGGCGGCTATTCCGTAATTACTCAGGATGTTCTTTCTTTCAGTAGAGTAGCAGGAGGCCGTCCAACTCTTCTTTATGGACTGAATGCCATTGGGCTCCGGCGCAAGAAATTCTCCAGAGAAAGGCTGAGAGATCTTAAAGAAATGTTCAAGATTATTTTTTACTCCAACCTGAATACATCTCAAGCTTTAGACAAGATCAAAGAACAGTTCCAACCGGGCGAAGACAGGGATGAGATCATCAATTTTATTCAATCTTCTAAAAGGGGAATCATAAAAAAAGCAGCTGAGAAATGGGACAGCGAATTGGGATAATTGCTGGTTCTGGGGAGTTTCCGTCCTTGGTTCTTCATGAAGCCCAAAAATCTGGCTATTTTTCTGTGGTTGCAGGGATCAAAGGAGAAGCAGATGCCAGGATTCAGGACAAAGCGGATGAGTTCGAGTGGATTGATGTGAAAGACGTCTTGAAACTTATTTCTTACTTCAAAAAGAACGGAATAAATGAGGCGATTTTTGCTGGGAAGATTGATCCACGAGTAATTTATGATAAGGAAAAGTTAGAAAACTCCTCTGTTTGGCTTCTGGCTCAAGCTATAGATAAGAGGCCTGCCTCTATTATAAAGGCTGTTATTGATTTCATGGCCCAGGAAGGGATTGAAGTCAAGGATCCATCCGCATTCATTTCCTCCTGTTTTTGCCAGGAGGGTGTTTTGACAGAGACTCAACCCTCGCCTGATATTAAGAAAGATATTGTATTTGGCTGGGAAATTGCCAAGGCCATTGCTGATTTGGATATTGGCCAGACTGTGATCATAAAAAATCAAGCTATCGTAGCTCTGGAAGGAATGGAAGGAACCGATGAGGCCATAGAGAGAGGAGGACGATTAGCTGGAGAAGGCACAGTTGTTGTAAAAGTCAGCCGGTCTTCCCAGGACGCAAGGATAGATTTGCCTGCAGTCGGTCTCAGCACGGTGCGAAGCCTTGTCAAGGCGAAGAGCCAAGCTTTGTGCTTTGAAGCGGGAGAGATGCCTTTTTTCCAGAAGGATGAGGCCATATCTTTGGCTAATACCAATAAAATTTCGATAGTCGTAATTAAGAAGTAAAAAGGGGCAGAATAGAAAGGGGACCGGCTACTTTTTTCTATTCTGCAGGGGCTTGATTCATCAAGCCCACCTGCAGGATGTCATTGCGAACGAAGTGTGGCAATCTCTCCTTGTTGAATAAAAAGTAGCCTGTTCCCTTTTTATTGATGGTTTTCCTCCTTTAGAGTCATTTGTGTGAAAGTCCTTTCTTTACTCCACTGACATCGCCAACACGCTGAAGGTCAACCGCTTTTTTTCACTATTGCTCGACATTTCTTTTTTTAAATAATATTATGAGCATGATAAAGTACGACTGAGTGGATTTTTATGACATCATTTAAAACTTTAGATTCTAGGCTACCGAATACTACTGCTAGGTATTGTATGCAATTCAGTATTTTACCCCGAAAATTCAATTATATCTCCATAATTCAAATTAATCCTGGAGTGGACGATGGATAAAGTGAGAGTGGGAATAATCGGAGTCGGGTATCTGGGAACAAACCACGCCAGAATCTTATCCTATCTGGAAGAGGCTGAGCTAAAGGGTGTTGCAGATATTAACTTTAAAAAAGCGATGGAGATCGGTAACCGTCACGGAGTTAAATATTTTGAAAATTTTGAAGACATGTTGGATGAAATTGATGTGGGCATAGTAGCCACCCCAACGTCTGAACATTTCTCCGTCTCTATGAAATTGCTGCGTGAGGGTAAATCTGTACTTGTTGAGAAGCCTATTACAGAGAACGTTGAGCAGGCCGAACAGCTGGTTTCTACGACTAAGAAAAATGGACTTATCCTGCATGTCGGACACCTTGAGAGGTTCAACCCGGCTGTGGAAATCATAGAAAATTTGATTTCTGAGCCAAGGTTTATAGAGGTTCAAAGGCTAGGATCTTTCTCGGCTCGGTCATTGGATATCGATGTAGTCCTGGATTTGATGATTCATGACCTGGATATCATCCTATCTTTGATTAAAGATGAGGTGAAAACGATCAAGTCATCCGGCATTCATGTTCTTTCAGAAAAAATTGATATAGCCAATGCCAGGCTAGAATTCGAGTCCGGTTGTGTAGCCACCCTGACTGCCAGTCGGGTTCACCAGGGCAAGGTTCGGAAGCTAAGGATATTTGAGCCGACCTCTTACTATTCTATCGATTATATTGACCAGGAAACCAAGGTTTTTCCTTTAAACGGTCGACAAATGGATGTGAAAACTCTGAAGATAAAGAAAGAAGAGCCCCTTAAAAAAGAACTTCAGAACTTTTTTAAGTGTGTGAAAGACGGCAAGACCAGAAAAGTCACCGGAGATGAAGGGCTTCGGGCTCTTAAACTTGCTTACAGGGTGCTCGAAGAAGCAGAGATGTAGTTGATGATCGCTCCATCTATCCCCAAATACTCTTTTGATATGTGAGAGATTTACTCGCTCATTTTAAAAAGAGAATCTTCCAGACCGGTGTTAAAATCCACTTTTGTGATCGTTACCGTCATGAATTCTTCGCCTTCCTGAAAAATCGTAATGGTATGGGGGATCATCATGCCGTTGACTTTTTTGTAATCAGACATGACTGTTTCTGTTTCGACCTCAACTTCCATCTGATTCAGAGAGAGCCCGGTGGATTTATAAGTGAGATAAGTACTGGAATCAATATATATAGTTGTCTTGTATCCGTCAGAAAAGGTTTGTTCTAGGACGAGGCAATCTTTATCATCAATTTTTTCCTTGCCCTTAAAGGTATAGGTAATGCCGTGTTTTTCAGGATGAAGTAGGGCTTCGCTGCCGAGAGCTTCTCTCTTTTGATATTTTGTGGCTAATTCAGAAAGTTCCTCAACTCCTCCAGTCTGGGGATTGATCATCCACGCTGTCTCGCCGTCAAACGCTTGTGTGAACACCATTCCCATTAATTCCGCATCCATACGAGTTTTGTTTGGCTCCTTCTGGTACATAGTCATGGAGCCGCTTATGCCCATCATCGGCATTTCAAAGTTCCCTGACAAGGTTTGGTCTTTGACTGCTTCCAGGGCTTCTCTTCCACCTTGAGCCTTTATCGATTTTTCTAGGATGTCCGAGGCTTTCTGCGCGAGTCCTGGAGAAGTAACTAAACTTAGTAGAAAAAGATTCAAAAGACACAATGAAAGGATTCTTTTCATTCATTCCTCCTTTTTAAATTTTTATTTTCATTTCTTCGATGTTGCCTTGGGTCGTCCAACATCAAGACTATTATAGTTTAAAGCAGCATTAAAGAGCAAAAAGAAACTTCCGTGAGTTTCAAAGCGCCACATGGGATTGATGGCAAATAGAAGGATGTGGCCCTTTCCATAGGGGACGTCGACCACAGCAGCCCGATTTTGGAGCTCTTCTCCTCCCGCGAGCATCCCGCTGATTAAAAGTTTGTCCTTTTGGTCAAAGCGGAGTATGACCCTGATTTTGTTAAGGTCAGGAGGCATGAAGAGATTCATCATATCACGGAACTCCCGGGGGATTCCAGCTCCAGCTCCTCTTATCTTGGGCTGTTTATAGGGGCGTCCCTGTATGACATCAGGGTCCTTGAGGCTTCCTCGACCACTGGCTCTTCCTCTTGATTCTCCGGATAGCATAGCTGCAATATCTATGCCTCCTGTGGCTGCCTTCATCCCTGTTTCTAGGACAGGCGCTCCATTGAAATGGACTGCTAGAGTTCGGTCATACCCATAGGCTATCGGACTTTGTTGGTCTATTATCCTTACTTGAAAGACTCCGCCTGCGGTTTTTAGTTTGTTGGCCCTCACGACATCAACACTTTCTACCAGCCCATAATCGATGGGAAGTTTGACATTAGATGTGATGGGGATGAAAAGCCCCCCTTTTTCGATGAATTGGCTGAGATGGAGAATTCCTTCGAGACCCATTCCGCCCCGGATATCGTCTCTGGAGTCAGGACCGCCTAAATTCGGATATTTTTCTGATTTTTTCCAGGGAATGGGAGAATCACCGCTGATGCCGTTGACTAGCCTCTGGGCCTTACCGAACATGACCGGAGGGAAAATGATCACATCGTATTTGCTTTTAAGGTCTACCGTATCCCTGATGTCTTGAAGGGAGATGTAAGAATAGGGAATTCCTAATTTTTCAAAAGTCAGACGGAACCAGCCTTCATTTTGAGTGAATATCCAGGTATGAAGGATGGCGATACGAGGAACAACGAGATCATGGCAATCAACCTTGGGCAATTCTTTGACGCCATAGGCTTTGAGCCCAAGTTTTTTCACAGCTTTTTCCAGTTGCTGTAGAGTATCGGGGGGATTTTCTGCAACAGGAAGGATGAAGGTTCCTGCATTAAATCTCTTATCCGCCACCTTAAAACCTTGCTCGGCAGCCAGCATTTTTATCTCCTTAAGCTCAAAGCGGAATTTCATCAAAGCATTTTCAGCATTATGATTGATGAGGAATGCAGCTGCTTTCTTTGGATTGAGCACCTGGCCCTCGACTTTGATATCTCCTGTGAGAAGAGTCATGGGAACTTCCAGAACTTTCTGGTCCATGAGTCTGATCGTTTTTACGTTATGAAGTGGACCAAGCGTCCATCCTGTATCATCATATGGGCGTGGGTCGTTGGGATTGTAATATTGGGTATCGAGAAGCAGGTCCACACATCGGCTGTAGGGCTGATCCATTCGGAAGATTAAGCTCCCAGAGGAAAATTTTTCTTTCTTGATCGTAAATTCTTTTTTGGATTCGTGGACCTCCGCCCCATGTTTTCGTAGGAGATTCACGAGATCGGCTGCGGCGAGGGGGCGTTTTCCGTCGGAAGGAATCACCCAGGCTGCGGGCCCCTCGGTTCTTGCCTTATTTACAGAGCGCTTGCTTTTGAGGTAGAAATTTTTCAAGAAACTAGTTCTATTCTCTGCAACATGATTCAGGGCAAAAAGCAAAGCACTTTGCTGGAGGTTAATGTTATTCCGTACGGACCACTTGACAGTTTTAAGAGGGGGACTAGGCCTGTACCAGGCTCTGCTGGATTGAGCCCCAACACTCCGTACCAGAGTGTCTGCCCCGGTGCCTCCAAAAGTTTCATAAAAGCGACCGGTGGAGTTATGAAACATGGCAATATAAAAGCCATAACTAGGTGACCAGCCGTCAAAGAAACCATGAGTCCAGACTCCGGGCACCCCGCGCTTGGTCATCTCAGATATCTCCACATAGGCCAGTTCCTGCCACTCGTTGATTGTTATGGGGTCGAGCCAGGCATTATAGGGGCCGGTTCCAGTCGAAGTGTATAGGTAAGGTACAGATTCGTGCAGATCGTGCATGATCGTTGGATGCCATTCGAAATAAGTCTTTAATAAATTCTCTGACAGCTTGAGAGCCAGGCCTATTGCGTCGCGGTTGTTATCATGGGCCACATAATTTCCCCAATAAACAAGGGGAAGAGATTTTTTATCTTTGTGTTCCTTCTTGTACCGGTATGTATCCACATAGCGGTCCCTTCCATCCACCTCAAGGACAGGAGTTATGAGCACGATAAGGTTTTTTCTTATAGACCGGAAAAATTCTGTCTCATCTACGGCCAGGCGGTAGGCTAGCTCCATTAGCATTTCCGGAGACCCGCTCTCCGGGGAATGCAAGGCGCCTGTTATCCAGTAAATGGGAATCCCCTCAATTAATAGTTTTTCTGCTTCTCCTTTCTCAATTTTTCGAGGATCAGCCAGAAGCGTTAAGACTTCTTTTATCCTATTCAATCTATGGATATTTTTCTCATCTGAGACGGCGACAGTAATCATTTCCTTCCCTTCATCGCTTTGGCCGATGGAAAAAGCTATAACGCGAGGACTGGACTCAGCTACAGCTTTCATATATTTAGCTATATCAGATGTGTAATGGAGGATATTGGGAGCCCCGATCACATTTCCCAGAATGCTCTTGGGGGTAGGGACATTATCAGAAGCCGGAAGATGGTCAACGAGTTCAGTCAGGAAGAATTTTTCTGTCGTGTACTCGAGAATCTTTGCGCTGTATTCTTTGTCGATCTTCTGCTGAGCTGGAAGAGACGGAGACGAGAGAGAAAGAGTGAGTAAAACAAAAAAAATAAGATTGAGATTGACCTTAATAAAACGATTCATGAATTCCTCCTTTTAAGTGAATTATATATTTTGATGGATTCGTCTTAAATATTACTCAGAGGATTTTATAATAAAATTCCCACCTTTCAAATAATAAAAATAAAAAAAGTGAAAAAGGGGACAGTCCCCTTTTTTGTATTGATTTAATCAAACTCTTAGGATAAAAGAAGAGAGAGCTAAACATATATTTTCTAGAAAAGGAGAGAAGAAGGATGAGGTTTGAGACCATAGGATTCATAGAATGGATGAAAACAAGAGCTAGGACAAAGATCGATCTTACACGCAGTAGTGTGAGGAATTTTTCTCTAAAAAACCTGAATGTTAAAAGGGAAGAACTGGAAATTTTTGGTCCTAATGATTATGGTTATCCCCCTCTTCTTGAGGCTGTCGCCTCAAGATATAAGGTAAAAGAGGAGAATGTGGTAACAGCGGTCGGAAGTTCTCACGCTATTTTCCTGGTATGCGCTGCTCTTATAGAGCGAGGAGATGAAGTTTTAATCGAGACTCCTGTTTATGAGCCACTTTTGGCTGTTCCTCGAGCTTTTGATGCAGTCACAAAAAGATTCGAGAGAAGATACGATAATGGATATCAGATTGATTTAGAAAAGTTCGCGTCCCTCCTATCTCCAAAAACAAAGCTTATTGTCTTGACCAATCTTCATAATCCTACCGGCGCTCTTCTTTCTCGTCGAGACCTCAGGGATTTGGTTGGAATTGCCCACAAGAGCGGAGCGCAAGTTCTGATTGATGAGATTTACCTTGAATTTCTGGAAGGGGCAGAGAGCGAAACGTCCTTCTCAACAGAGGAGAACATCATCGTTATATCAAGCTTGACCAAAGTTTTCGGATTAGGCGGTCTCCGGTGTGGCTGGATCTTGGCGTCTTCTGCTTTAGCAAAAAGGCTGAGAAGTATCATTGATTATATCAACGTGGATGGAGTTTTCATCGGGGAACAAATATCTGCCAAGATCTTCGATCAGATTGATTCTATAAAAGATGAGAGTAAAGAAACGCTCGAGAAAAATATGTCAATGATAGCCAATTTAATTAGAAAAGAAGAAAAACTCTCATGGGTGGAACCTGCAGGGGGTGTGGTTTGTTTCCCCAGGGTGGAGGCTGGATTGAGCGGGGATGAGCTGGCATCTCTGCTTCTTGAAAGATATGACACTTCTGTTGTTCCTGGGAGTTTTTTTGAAAAACCTCAGCATTTCCGGATGGGCTTTGGTGTCAGACCAGATACTTTGGCCAGAGGATTGGAGAATATTAAAAAAGTATTAGGGTCAGGTCTACACTTTTAACTTATTCTCATTATAGGTGTTTAAATCCTTATAATTGAAAGGCTTATTTAACGTTCAGGCCGATAATTAAATCGAGGTGAAGGAATAAGTTAAAAGTGTAGACCTGACCCTGTTATTTTGATTGTCCTGGGCGGCTGCGGCTGAACTGGATATGGATTCGGTCACGGATTTCCTCTTCGAACCGGGCAATTTCATGCTTGATCTGCGCAAGATATTTAATATGTGCTCTAAGATAGGAAAGTCCCTGCTGACAGAGAAACTCAAGCCATGCACCGTGTGCTGTTTCGTCCATGAGTTCTGGCGTTTCTTCGACAACGGTGATCCTGCGTCTTGCAGACAGCTTGCTCTCGCGGGAAGAACGCCGCTTGGCGTAGAGGTTCACTCCTTCATATATTTCAAGGTTATTCATATGAGGCTGCCAGCGTGTTGCCCAGCGATAGTAGCGATCGTAAAATTTCTTGTTTGAACTCCTTATCCTCTCATTTGTCTTCATCTCATCAATTATGAATCTTCTCAAGGCCTCTCCGGCTTTCTTCCAGCTGTGGAAAATAGGGAGAGAGAGGGATCTGTAATAGGCAAACCACCCTCGAGGAATCCAATAGTCGCGAAAGAGAAAGGGAGAGTAGTTAGAAAACTGCTGGACCCATTCATGAGAGGGGTAGCCGTGGAGATTAAGGCAGATATCAGGGAGCCATTTGCTATAAAGGTTTTTCCTGACTTTTGCTTCGGGAAGAATAGGTCTGGATACGTTGATTTGGTACCCAATGTCTATCCCGAGAGCACTGTAACGGCCAGCGTGAAGGCTATGGAAAGGAGTCAGTTCTTGAAGTCTATAGGCGAGTGCGGCTCCATCCGGATTTTCCAGCGGATGAAGCGCAAAATTCACCTTCTTTAAATATTCTTGGTATGCAGGTTTTTTTGCCAAAAATTCAGCCAATTTTAAGACATAGTTAGTCGAAGAGACCTCGTTTGCGTGTTGGCGCGCACTGACGAGGAGGGTTGGCTTGAAGGTAATGAGGCGAGCTATGGAGATGTATTTATCCAGAGGAGCAAATATTTCCAGAACAGGAATCTTTCTGTTTTCATAAGACCTGCCTGCGACATAGCTATTAATTGTTTTGAATCGACCGAGTTGCTGAACGATATCAAGACACATCTCCGGCGATATGATTCGATCTGTGGGGACAATGGTCTCCTCTTTCGTAGACGATGGAGGAATTGATAAGGCAACAGGTTTTTTAAATGAGACGGGAAGGGTCTCTTCTTTTTCCAGTTCTTTATGCTTGATATTCAGAGTAATGGAATCGAGTTTTGGATAGCTGAAAGAAGGCTGAAGGACCTCACGGTTGAGGAGATTCCTGTAAGAGTCCATGAGGTCAATGAGCGTCATGTAATCAGCTTCCTTCTCGATTTCCATTTTTATGAATAGGCTTTTGATTCTTTTTTCTATGCCATCGTAAATAAAAGAAGGCAAACGAAAGCTCTTTGTCTTTAAAGAGGAAAAGTTCAGTTTCTTGGTCAGCTCTTTTTTCCCTTTTTCTTTCCATTTCAAGACAAGCTGAGGAGAGCGAGACTGCCAGTCTTCAAATTTTATCTTTGCTTTCCCCCTTTCTCCTTCCAGAGAGGGATGAATGAGAGGGAGGATGTTGCCAGGCGCGGAGTATCGAGATGTATCCTCAGGAAGATCCTTTTCTTCAGCCTTAACCTCTGTAATCCCTCTTAAAAAATCTAAGGTATCAAAGTAGATTTCATCATGGATGGCTTCGAGGCTGCTGATGATTTCCTCATCCAATCCCAATTTATAATCAGGTTCACTGAACTTCATCTCTATCAGGAGTCTTTTAAAATAAGGCTGTTTCTTGAATGAAGGCTCGTTATCTGTCTTCTTCATGACCCACGAATGGACTGAAGGGAGGATTTCGTCTTGGTAGTAATCCCAAAATCTTTCTAGGTCACTTTTAATAGAGGCATCTGCTAAAATCTCGCCTCTTTGTGATATTTCAACCCAGCCTGTTGTCAGTTCGACCTCTCCCCATTCGGGTAAAATTCTAAGATACAGAGCCTTTCGTGTTCGGGGAGAAAAACTTTCCCTGAAGGCGAGGCTATTTTCTTCATCGAAGGCCAAAACTTCATATCTAGGCTCTTCATCTTTTTTCATCTCAAATCCTATCCTGTTAAGAGGAATATTCGCCTCCCGGGAGATGATTTCGTCAATAGGGTAGAGCTCTTGGAGCCATCTGCAGGGCTCGGTGTAGAACCTCTTGAGCTCGTTCCGGTTTTCCCTTGCTTCTGCAAACTTGATGTTCAAGCGGTTGATATTTTTTCCCTTGAGAGAGGGGATTACCTTTTCCAACAACCAGAAAAACCCCTGTTTATAAGCAGAAAGAACTTCTACTTCGAAATCTGTGATATTATTCTGGCCTAGGAGACTTTTGATTCTACTTTTTATGGCTTCCCTCACTTTCGGCGATTCGCTCACTCCCAGGCTTACTTTTAGATTAGAACTTGAGGGGGGGATGGATTTTATTTTTTCTTGAACCAGCCTTAGAGCCTCCTCTCCTTCCCAGGGAAATTCTTTTTCTTTTTCAAAGATTATTTTGCTGTCCTTGAGTTTGAGTGTTTTTATTCTTAGATTTTCTGCATTGAGCGAGCTCTTAAGAAATTTCTCAATATGCTCTTCAAATTTTTTGTTGTATTCAGGTAAATATAGTTCTGCATCGAAGAACTCGAAATTTTTGTCTTTAATTTCATCAATAATTTCTTTTAACTTCCAGTTGAAGAATGCTTCGGCACTTCCCTTCTCTCCTTTGAGGAATCCTTCAAGAGCAGAGTGTACATCGCTGAGTTGAGGGTTTCCGTCTCTATATTCATCAAAGTAGGGAAAAGCCTTGCTCAAATAATTGAGAGTTTTTTCCAAGCCTGTATTGTCGGCGGCGATAACAGCTAAGGCGTTAGATTTGTTAAATGCTTGAGGAATGACTTTTACCAGCCCGCAGCCCTTGTCCAACGAGGGTATCTTTAATTTTCCTGTTTTGACGAGCTCTTTATTGAAACTGTTATCCTTGCCAATAAATATGGGTGTCACCAAAGCTCTTTTGTCTTCAATTTCCTTGTCCAGGAAAACAATCGGAAAGGAGGCTCCGGCTGTGTTTAAGACCAGCCTTGATGCCAATTCGGTTGCTCCTTGTGTTGTCATATTTTGAGGAATGATTATTGATGCATCTAAATTGTCTAAAATATTATCCTTATCACTGTCGGAATAAAAACCGTTAGCTGAGAATAGGCTGAGAAGGTCAAAATCTTTTTTGGAAATTTTGGGTTTGAAAGGAGACTTGTAGGAAGGAGTTAAGATCCTCCTTGGATACCCCACTCGGGGGAGGGCAATCTGGGAGTTTTCCCCATCATGCCGAAGATCGAATGTAATTTTGGCACAGCCCGAATAAGACAGAATATCTGTCCTTAATCCCCTTTGGTGTTGATTGCGAAGAGATTCGAGTGCTTTGTAAGCATTTTTTAGCTCTTTCACATCAGGGAAATCTATCACTATGGTTAAGTTGTTAATTTCGCCCGAGTTGAACCTCAATCTTTTGATAACGTCATAGGGCGACTGAGTAGGTGGAAAATCATAGAGGGCAGACTGGATTGTTATTTTTTTTGGGCTCATTCCTTTTTCCTTAAAAAATTTGTCTAAATCTTCCCCTAAGGAGAAATAGGTGGCGCCCTCTTCTCGTCCCCATATTTCCCAGAGATAAGGCCAGCGGAGGAAGAATGAACGGCTGGTCCTGAGGAGCGCGTCCTCTGAGCCAGCTACGAGAGCCACTCCTTGCTGGTTCTTGTAGGTAAAGAGAGTAACGAGCCCCTGGTTATGTTTGAGCGAGGAAAGTCTTATCTTCTTTTCTCTCTCTAGCTCCCTTATCCAGCTTAAGTTTGTCCCGATGAGGATAGGATTTTTGAGAGTTTGTTTGTTTTTAACTTCTGATTCTTTTTTCAAAAGAGAGAAATCGACCACAAGGCTCTCCAAGTTTGCTCTGGCAGCAATATCGGCGGCTGCGGAAAGCTCAAATGCGCTGGGTATGTCTGGAATGATGATTTGGAGAGAGATGTTTTCTCCAAGCTTATCTCCATCCAGATCTTTAATTCCTCTGCCCAGCAGAAATATTTCCGATAGGCAGGTGAATTCAGCCGCTCCATTATGAAGACATAAGATAAATATGATGAAGAATAGGAGACTTTTTTTACTCATTTTTTCTCCTTTACCACTACTCATTTTCAATAATATCGTGAATAATCCATGATTATATGGGTTATTCATAAAAACTGCCGATACTATTGCTTATCTTCAATGATATCTTGAATAATCAACGTAAACAGCGTCTCAATTTTGTATGTTTGAGCTTTTCAAGTCAATAGTAGAAGTATCTCCAAAACCATGATGCAGCAATAGTCAGGCAAGCTGATTCGTCAACCCGCAAGAAAAAGGGGACAGGCTACTTTTTTGCCAACAGGAGAGATTGCGCAGCCTGTTGCGAGCGCAGCGTGGCAATCCTCTGTCGCGAGCAAAACGTGGCGATCTCAACCTTTATATGAGATTGCTTCCTCATTTTATTCCTCGCAATGACAAAAAAGTGGGCTTGATGAATCAAGCCCCAACGGTAATGGAAAAAAGTAGCCTGTCCCCTTTTTCTTTGCAGTCCTCGGCTCGCTCTCCTCTTTGAGGAACCATGCCCGCTCGCCTCCGGATGACTTCCTCATCAGCTTGCCCCACTGCTTTAAGACCATCACGGATTTGGAAATGCTTACGTTCCCTGCAGATGTATTGAACAATCCATCCATTTCTTTTAGAATAGAATCCTAACTTTTGAATACAATGCCTATACTCGAAATTATCACATACGGAAATCCGGTTCTCGCTCAAAGAGCCGAAGAAATAAATAAAATCGATAAAACGATCGTAGATCTGGCTCAGAACATGGTTCAAACCATGCGTGCGGCTCCTGGCATAGGGCTGGCTGCCCCCCAGGTCAATGTGAGTAAAAGACTGATAACCGTCGACCTGTCAGTTGGGGAGAATAACGAAGATCTGATCATACTCATTAATCCCGAACTCATAAGCCAGGAAGGAGAGATCATTCTTGAAGAAGGCTGTTTGTCTGTCCCAGAGATCAGCGAAAAAGTGACCCGGCCTACTCGGGTTGTAGTCAAAGGGATGGATTTAGACGGAAAAGAAATAATGATCGAAGCGGAAGGCACTCTGGCCAGAGTTTTT
>CP070825.1:137886-178860 GCA_020344415.1 Candidatus Aminicenantota bacterium | reverse complement strand
CTTTTCCAGTTCCATTTTCTCCGTAAATAAGAACCCGGGCATCAGTGGGGGCAGCTTTTTTTATCTCATCTCTCAATTTTTGAATCGAGCGACTTTTTCCTACCAAGTGATATTTCGCTTTGATTTTTTCTCGAAGCTGGATGTTTTCTTCTTCCAGTCTTTTTTGCTTGAGAGCATTTTTTACAGTCAAGACCACCTTTTCCAAAGTAAGAGGCTTTTCCAGAAAGTCATAGGCGCCCAGCTTTGTTGCTTTTACGGCTGTCTCAACAGTACCGTGGCCGGAAATCATTACTACAGGAGCATTCTCTTCATGCATCTTAATCTTCTTGAGTGCTTCAATCCCATCCATTTCAGGCAGCCAGATATCCAGAAGAATGAGATCGAAATTTTGTGCTTTCAGGAAGTTGAGCCCCTCTTCTCCGGTCTCAGTTGTTTTGACTGAGTAGCCTTCATCCTCCAATATCCCTCTTAAAGAAGACCTGATTCCAGCCTCATCATCGATAACGAGAATTTTATCTTTCATTTTGTTTTATGCCGGAATCTGGATAGTAAATTTTGCTCCGTGAGGTTGTATGTTTTCGATGTCAATGGAGCCATTGTGTTCGTTGATGACCTGATTTACGATAGCTAGGCCGAGGCCTGTCCCTTTCTTCTTTGTTGAGTAGTGAGGGAGGAAGAGTTTTTCCTTGTCTTCTGATGAAATCCCAGGCCCAGAGTCTGAAATTTCAATGTTTGCTCTTTGATGATCTTTATCGTATGAGGTGCGGATTGTAATTTTGCCCTTTTTATTCATGGCGTCGATTGCATTATCTATTAGGTTAATAAAGGCTCTTTTCATCTGTTCAGGATCAGTTTGAATAGGAGACGGTATATCAGAAGAGAAGAGAACCTCAAACTCAATATCTGCAAAAATTCCTTTAAAGAGAGAGATGGTCTGTTCGATAATCTCATGGATATCCGTGGATTGAAGCTCGATGCTAGGCATTCGAGCAAAATTAGAGAATTCATCTACTAGAGATTTTATAGTTCTAGCTTCCTGAACAATAGTAGTAGCTCCTTCTTCGATAATATTGTTGGATTTTTTTCCATTAACCTTCAAATTCTTGATGATTCTTTGAGCGGAAAGCTGGATGGGAGTCAAAGGATTTTTGATCTCGTGGGCAACTCGTTGAGCGACTTCTTTCCAGGCAGTGATTTTTTGAGCTTTTATAAGCTGGGTTAGGCTGTCAAGCACTACTATCATCCCAGAGAAATCATTTTTAGATTGTCTCAACGGAGATAAAGTCAGAGCAAGAGTTGCTCTCTGATTATCAAAATTAATATTTATCTCTCTATCAGAAATTTTGTATTTATTCTTGAGCCCGCTTTGGATGTTCTTCATTATATCTTCATATTTGCTGCTTTTAAGGACCTCTTTATAACTTTTCCCAATGAGATTTTTTTCTGGCAGGGCCAACATTTCTCGTGCAGAGGGATTGATAGTTGAGATATTACCGCGAGCATCAAGGGTGATCACTCCAGTTGTTATGTTATTCAAAATAGTTTCGATGTATTGTTTCCGTGCTTCAAGCTCAGAAGTTTTTTGAGCGATGTTTTGCTGGCTTTCTTTTAGGTCAGAAATCATTTGATTGAATGAACCAATCAAGGTTCCCAATTCGTCTGAAGCTGGATCTTCAACTCTTACATTCAGATTTCCTTTTGAAACTTCTTTTGTGGCTTGAGCCATTTTCTCGATCGGTACGGTAATACTTTTCGCAAGATGAAATCCAATCCAGCTGGCAACAAAGATAATAAGGAGAGTGATGAAAATGAGGGTTATTAGGTAGAAGGTTTTCACTGGATTTTTATATATTTTCAGCTGTCGGTATCTTTGGACAAAAGAGGTGATGTTATTGATTCTCTGCGCATAATTCTGTGGAAGGAATTTTCCAGTCAGGATGAGCACATTGCCGATTTTTGGCATCTGGAAAGAAACGCCTCTTCGGATCATTTCCCCATTTCCCATAGGCTCTATAGTGCTGAAGATCTCGCCCAAATGAGCTCTTTTGATTATGTTAGTTTTGAGGTCACGGTAATCTTGTAGAGGAAGATTGGGATTAAGGTATGAGAATAGTTCTTCATTGTTTATAAAGATGCCGATTTCATCGAGTTTATATTCCGTCAGTTTTTTTCGAACAAATTCCCTCAGGCGCAACCTGCTTTTGGAATTTATGAGATTTTGTTGTTTTATTGCTCTGCTTAATTGCTGAGCATAATGGAAAGTAATCTCTTCACTGCTTGTGTAGAATCCTTCAGCCAGATTTTTTGTATCATCCAGTATTTTATCAATGGGAGTTTTGAACCAGTGCTCAATGTTCCGGCCGATCAGATCGCTGGCGAAAAAGAAAAGAAGGAGTGTCGGGATGAGAGAGAGCGCAGTAAAAAAGAGGACCAATCTTGTCTTAAAGTGAGCACCGACTACCTTTCTCTTTCTTTCTAGGTAGAGCTTTGTTAAATTCCGGACTAAAACGAAAAATAAGATGAGAAAAAGGATAAGGACAATAATCTGAAGAGAGGAGAGGAGGATATTTATTACTGATGTGGGAGAGAATTCCTGGGCTTCGCGGATGAATAATTCAATGGCAAGAAAAAGTATAATTAAAAAGATAATAATAGCCCCTATGATTCGAGGCCCTTTTTTCTTTGAATTTTCCATTTTCATGTTCTATTCATTTTTTTTTGCTTGTTCTAGAATTGGCTTATTACACATCATTGCGAGCGACAGAAAGGGCACTACAATCTTGTCCTTTTTTGCCCTGCGCATTAGGGATTACGTATGCTCTCTTCTTCCTCCTGATCGATATATTCCTGAAGGTTTTCAAAGGTTATTCTTCTGTTTTGACGGACCGAACCCGATGGCCCAAGCTTCTTTCCTGGTTGGTTATTTAATGTATAGGATATCCCTCCTGCATTGCCTAAGTTGAGGACAAATTCTTCAATAGCTATGACCTTGACCTCTTCTCCAGGGAGCTTGATGCCATCTACCAGTAGCTCCCCATCTGCATAAACCTGAATCCAAGTCTTCTCGATAAAGGATATTTCAAGGAGCATCTCTTTTTCCTCTTTAACAGGTTCGGAATCAAGCTTAGGTTCTGGTGGTTTGGGCTTTGGTTTTTGAGTAATATTCTCAATTTTTGGCTTAACAGGAGATGAAGACTTTTCTTCTTTTCTGAAAAAGAAAAGATACGAAAAAAGGATGAGGAGGAGAAAGACAACCAGGATGGAATAGCTAAAGAGTTTGGCTCTATTTTTTGAGAACCATGAGGAGCTTCGCCCTTTTTTCTCCTCGCTTTCCCGTTCGATTTCTTGGCTAAAAGAAGCTTCGAAATATTTATTGAGGGCAGCGTGTTCTTCTAGGCCGATACATTTAGCGTATTCACGAATTATGGCTCTAATAAAAAATTTGCCAGGAAGAGCGTCTAATTGGTCGCTTTCTAAGGCTTCAAGGAAGCGGATGTTGATTTTTGTTTGGTTTGCAATTTCTCTTAGAGAAATACCTCTTAATTCGCGTTCTCTCCTGAGTTCTTGCCCTAAAGATGCCATGTATGTGGCAATTTTAAGACAAGATTAGCGCAGTGTCAATAAATCTTGGGGAAAGCATCTCTAAAAAAAGGAGTCAGGCTTTCATAACTTTCGTAACTTTTTTATACTATATTCTCACAATCAATGGCGCCAGACTTTGCGATACAAGAGAGAAATTCAAAATATTGGTTCAGGCTTTATCCTCATGGTGAAAAATGGACTGCGTTGTTCATTGGACATCTCTTCACGATAAAGCCTGACCTTAAAAAACGAAAATGATGGAATTAAAAAAAGCGGCGGCAATTCAAAGAGAGCTGTCTTCTAAGCTGATCCTAAAGTGGGATGGAAGAAAGGTTGATCTAATAGCCGGAGCTGATTTTGGCTACGACCATCAGAAGAGGAAGGTGGGGGCGTGCATTGTTGTTTTTAGAACACCGGATTTTGAAATCGTAGAGATATCGGAAGCTGTGAGAGAAGTGGACTTTTCTTATATTCCAGGTTTTCTGGCTTTCCGAGAAGGGCCTGTCTTCTTTAAAGCTTTTGAGACCTTAAAGATTATGCCTGACGTTACCCTTGTAGATGGGAATGGAATTGCCCATCCGAGAAAAATGGGCTTGGCTTCCTATGTAGGAGTTAATTTAGATATTTGTACCATAGGGTGTGCAAAAAAGCCTTTTTCCCCTTTTTCTTTTCCTAAGGACAGAAAAGGAGCATACACTTATTTTAGAAACGAAGAGAATGAAAAAGCAGGAGTCTGCTTGAGAACACGTTCCAAAATTAAGCCCATTTTTATTTCCCCGGGGCATAGGATTGATTTCAAGCATTCCATGAAACTGGTATTGAGCTGCTCGAAATTCAGGATTCCCGAACCTGTAAGAGAAGCCCACAGACGGGCAAATGAGATTTTTTAAATTTTCATAAAACGAGCAAGAGAGCTTGAGCTTCCTAAGAATCCGATTACTGCCCCTCCAGCTATGAGAATCAAGCTTTGAGTCATAGAGAGATAGCGGAAGTTGATGAGTTCTTCTAGAAATCCCATGGACGCTCCCAAATATACAGGAAATAGGTTTATCAAGAGAAATAACAAGAAGAGCGACAACAGACCTCCAAATATTCCCAAGATCACTCCTTCCATAAGAAAGGGTACCCTGATAAATGTATTAGAAGCTCCTACTAGGCGGAGGATTTCGATTTCATCTTTTCGGGTTAAGACATTGAGCTTGATGACGTTTGAAATGATAAAAAAGGATGCGAGAATCAATATTCCTCCAAAAAAGAAGCCTACCGCCTTTACTAGACGGCTCAAGGATTGAATCTTTTCTGCCCAATCTCTATTGAATTGAACATCTTCGATGCCCTGCATTTCTCTCATCTCTTCGATGAATGCAAAGGTTTCCTCTGAAGAGATTTTTTTCTCGCTGAGTGTAACCTCAAATGAGGGTGGGAAGGGATTTATCTTTAAATTTTCGATTATTCTTTGAAGATCAGGAAAATTTTCCTGGAATTTCTTTAGGGCTTGTTGTGAGCTGATAAATCGAACATTTATTGATAAGGAGGATTTCTTCAGATTTTCTCCAATAGAAGTCACTTCTTCTTCAGATAAATCATTATTGAGAAAAAAGACAACAGCCATATCTTGAGTAAGCTCCTGGGCAGTGTATTGGAGATTGTTGGAGAGAGAGAGAAAAACTCCAAATGTCAAAAAAGAGAAACAGATGATAGTGATAGAAAAGATATTACGCAGTCTATTTTGCCAGAGATTGTCTGTCGTTTCGTGCAGGTAGTGTTTAATTTTTTGAATAATCAGAGGATTTCCTTTCTAATTAATTTTCCTTTGAAAAGGAAAAGAATTTTATTCCCAAAGTTTTTAATTAATTCTCGGTCATGCGTGCATATGAGGACAGTGGTTCCCTGTTTATTTATTTCTTGGAATAATCCCATGATTTCGAAGGCAAGTTCTGTGTCGAGGTTTCCAGTGGGCTCATCGGCAAGAATGATCTTAGGATTATTTACAACAGCCCTGGCAATGCCCACTCTTTGTTGCTCGCCGTAAGATAAGCGGGACGGATATTCCCATATTTTATCTGTTAGATTGACCATTTTCAGGGCATTAAAGACTTTTCTTTTTATGCTCTTCTGAGGAAATCCGAGAACCTGGAGGACGATAGCGACATTATCGAACACTTTTTTATTGAAAAGCAGACGAAAATCTTGGAAGACAATCCCCATAGTCCTTCTCAGTTTAAAGATTTTATGGTCAGGAATTCGCTGGATATTCCTTCCATCAACGATAATCTGGCCTTGGCTAGGGAAAATTTCTCTAAAAATTAATTTTAGAAGCGTCGTTTTTCCTGAGCCGCTGGGTCCGGTTACAAAGTAGAAATCTCCTTTGTTAACCTTAAAAGTGATATCAGACAGGGCCCACTGGGGCTTTTGGTACTGTTTGCCTATGCGGTATAGTTCTATCATTTTATTTTGCTATGATTTATATCTATATCCTTAAAAAACTTCTTTCAAAATCTTTTTTATAATTCTAGGATTCGCTGGACTTTTGGTTGCTTTCATGACTTGACCGATAAAAAATTCTTGCACTTCAACTTTACTTCTTTGTTTATCTGAGGTAAAGCACCTAGTAGTTCGAGACAAACAGGGCAGGTGAGTGAGTTTGGAAGGCTTCCGCACTGAGTGCTATAGGCGCAAAATAACTTTGTTTTCGTTAAGAGCTGAACATTGATTTCAGGTCCGATGATAGGTTCGTAGATTTGCGATCTCATCCTTTGAACTGAGGATTATATCACATGAATAAATACATGAACCAGCCAAATAGGATAGCTCCCAGGACCATCACAAGGAAGAGAATCAGGCCGTGCTTTATCTGGGCTCTTCTTTCTCTTTTTCTGATTAGGGAAAGGACAACGCATACAAAGAAGGCATAAATGATCATAGAAATTAAATGACTTTTAAAGATCATTTTTTTCTTCCCGCAGCGATATCGAAGGCGTCCAAGGCAACCAGAAAATTCAGAAGTCCAGCGCCGGCTATATAAGCACTGCCAAATTCAAATGTGACATTTTTCAAGTCTCCCAGCCCATAGGAGAATATTCTTGAAAGAACGAAGAAAAGGCCATTTCCGATGTCAGAAAAAAAGGCCAGGATTGTTAAAGGATTTTCTGTTTGGAAAGAGTAGATTTTTCCTCCCATGATTAAACCGAGAGCCGTCATAGAGAAGATGCAGGCAAAAAAGATCGCTCCCCTGACGTATTTTTTTTGAGAAATATGGCCCAATCCTGGAATGAACCAGCCCAAGACCAAACAGTTTAGCGATTTAATGTTCATTTATTTTGAGTGACAATAATAAAAGAAGAAGAAAACTAAATCAAGTATAAAGGGGAAGTTCCTGATTATTTTAAGGAAAAATTCCTCTGTAACTGTAGACTTCGGCTATTCTTTCAATTGCAGTAGTATAAGCCGCACAGCGGAGGGAAACATTTTTCCGCTGAGAATTTTCCCAGACCTCTTTGAATGCCTTCGTCAGTTTCCGTTCCAGTTCTCTATTGACATCTTCGTCTTCCCAGAAAAGTCCGCTCATAGCTTGAACCCATTCAAGATGGCTAACCACAACTCCTCCAGCATTTGCCAGTATGTCAGGAATAACGGGGATTTTCATCCCCTCTAGAATCTCATCCGCTTCAGGCGTAGTGGGACCATTAGCCCCTTCAACGATAACATTTGCCTTGATATTTTGGGCATTTTTCTGATGAATCTGGTTTTCAAGGGCTGCAGGAATAAGAACATCTACATCCTGGGAAAGCAGTTCGCTTCCATCAATTTGTTTTCCTGGGTATTTGATGATGCAAGCATGTTCTTCAACACAATTAAGAAGCGCTGGGATATCTAAGCCTTCTGGATTAACGAGAGCCCCTGAGACATCTGATACAGCCACAATTTTGGCTCCCATTTGGGAAAGGAAAAGACCTGCGTGGCCACCCACGTTTCCAAATCCCTGAATAGCTATTTTGGCTCCTTTGATGTTTCTCTTGTTGGCTTTGAAGAATTCCCTTGTTATGAGTGCCACCCCTCTTCCAGTGGCTTCTTTTCTTCCTTTAGAGCCGCCCAGGATTTCAGGTTTCCCCGTTACAATACTCGGTTCAGTATAGCCCTTCATCATAGAAAAAGTATCCATGATCCAGGCCATTGTCTTGGAAGTTGTGTAGACATCAGGAGCCGGGATATCGATGTGAGGGCCCAGGATTGGCATGATTTCAGTAGTGTATCTCCGGGTCATTCTCTCTAGCTCGCTCTCAGAAAGCTTTGTCGGATTACAAACGATTCCTCCTTTAGCTCCTCCGTATGGCAAATCCAGCAAAGCACATTTCCAGGTCATCCAGGCTGCTAATGCTGTAAGTTCATCCTCTGTTACGGAAGGATGGTAGCGTACACCCCCTTTGGCGGGTCCTTTGGCATTATTATACTGACAGCGAAAGCCTGTAAAGACTTTAGTCTTCCCGTTGTCGAGCTTTATAGGGACAGAGACCTTTAAAACCCGCATGGGCTTTTCTAATATTCTCAATAAATTTGGGTCAAGATTGATTTCTTTTGCTGCCTTATAGAGTTGTTTCTGGGCCTTTCGGGCTAATGAATCTTTAATCATCTTACACTCCAAAAAAAGGGATGATTCTATTTATTTTTACAATTTCTTAAGATTACAACAGGGCAAGTTTACTCTTTGAAAAAATTGAGCCGCGCCAAATTTTAGAAGCCAGAGTATCTCGATAAGTTTGGTTTGACATAAAAGATGGTTTCATTATAATTGTTATTTGCCCTCAATTGCAATTCTTCTCTAGAGAGCAATTGACGGCGATAGGAGGAAATATCATGGCTGAAGAAGGAAAGACCTATGTCTGCCATCTCTGCGGTCAGGAGGTAATGGTCACAAAAGCTGGAGTTGGGACACTGGTTTGTTGTGACCAACCTATGGAATTAAAGGAAGAATAGGAAATTAGAAAATCTTTCTTTTAATAAAGGAGGAGATATGGAATCTGGAACTTTTGAAGATATCATTGCATTTGCGATAAAAAAAGAAGAAGAAGCCATTGATTCATATGGAAGTATGGCAGAGAAAACCAAATTACCTGGCATTAAGGAATTGCTGCTCGAGCTTAAAGAGGAAGAGAAAAATCACAAGAAGCTTCTGCAAAATATAACACCAGAAAGGATCGAGTCTTTAAAGATTAAAGAGGTTATGGATCTAAAGATTAGCGATTATCTAGTCGAGGAACCACCCAGTCCGGAAATGAGTTTTCAAGACCTCCTTATTCTTGCTGCAAAGAAGGAGCAGAGGGCTGTAGAACTGTATTCTGACCTTGGAGACAGGGCCGAAGAAGAAGAGCTCAAGAGGCTGTTTGATTTTTTGGTTACGCAGGAGAAATCACACAAATTGAAATTAGAAAAAGAATATGATGCGCATGTCCTCGAATGGGATTAATTTAGAACGCTGCGCGGTCTAGCACATTGAAGGATGGTTATTAAGCTTGCTTTTAACTTTTTAAGAACCAGTTCAGTAATAAACGTGGATTATTCATAAAAAAGGAGGATTATTATGGAAAAATGGGAATGTACAGCTTGCGGATACATCTATGACCCTGAAAATGGTGATCCTGAGCATGGGATAGAGCCTGGGACTCTTTTCGAGGATTTGCCTGATGATTGGGTCTGCCCTCAATGCGGTGTGAGTAAGGAGTTTTTTCAGAAGATGGCCTGAGAACAAATAGAGGGATCAGCCTTAAAATGAAGGTAATAATCGTTGGTAATGGATTAGCGGGAACCATTTTTGCCAAGACTCTCCGTGAACTGACACAGAGTGCTGAGATCGATATTTTTGCAGACGAAAAGTATCATTATTACCCTCGGCCAAACTTGATTGAATTTTTAGCAGGGCATATTCCATTTGAAAAGATGTTTGCCTTTCCGGAGGAGTGGTACAGGGAGAAAAACTTGAATATTCATCTGGCAAATCCGGTTAAAAAAATTTTTCCTGATTCAAAGGAAGTTGAATCGGATGGAGGGAAGAGAACAAAATATGATGCCTTACTCCTCGCCAATGGCGCCAATTCTTTCATTCCTCCTTTTCAAGGCGCAGAAAAACGGGGTGTCCATTCCCTGAGAACACTGGATGATGCTTTTAAAATTCTCGATTATCTAAAGGATCACTCGAGAGTGGTGGTGATCGGAGGCGGACTCCTTGGTTTAGAGACAGCCAGGGCGATGAGATTAAGAGAAGCTGAGGTGGAAGTGGTTGAATTCTTCGAGCGTTTGCTGCCCCGTCAACTTGATGTCCAGGCAGCTTCTAATTTAAAGAGTCAAATCGAAGAGATGGGGATTAAAGTCCATCTTGGGTTGGCCACGGAGGAGATTCTTGGTCAGGATGAGGTTACCGGTTTGAAATTTAAAGGAGGAGAAGCGATTAAAGCTGATATGGCGATTGCAGCAGCCGGTGTAAGGTCGGATATTCTTTTAGCGAAGGAAGCTGGGCTTGAAACTGATCGTGGAGTTGTTGTCAATGACTACCTCCAAACTAACAATCCCGCAGTCTATGCTGCAGGTGACATCGCTCAATACCAGGGAAGAGTTTACGGAATTATCCCTGCTGCCTTCAATCAAGCCCGATTGGCGGCTTACAATGTCTCGAGAGAGATGAAGAAATATGAAGGAACTATCCCTTCGAACACTTTAAAGGTCGCTGGCCTCGATCTCACCTCAATCGGCCTTGTGAATCCTGAGGAAGGTTCTTTCGAAGAGTTAAGAACTGAGAAAAGGGAAGAAGGGATATACAAAAAAGTTGTCATTCAAACCAACACAGTAGTCGGTGCTATCTGGATGGGCACAAAAAAGGGGGCGGATCAAATAAACCGGATAATTGAACAGAAAACAAACGTGGAGAAGTGGAAGGATTCTCTCCTAGAAGATGATTTTGACTTTTCAGTCCTATGAAGCTAAGAATTTTAAGCGTCTTTCTCCTTTTTTTTGTTCTCCTCACTCCTGTTCAGGGGAGGATAACAGGCTACCTCTCTTTTAAGTACGTCAAAGGCCAGGCACAAACAGATATCTCACACGGGAGTTTTCAGAATGCCCAATTCGGGCTAATTTTTTCTGGAGACATTGCGTCCAAGATTGATTATACCTCTGAAATCCGGTTTCATGAGGAAGACCGAGTTGAAATATACCAGGCTTTGGCAGGATTTAAGCCATCAGATTCATTCGTTCTCAAATTAGGGCTCTATCTTGTTCCTTTTGGAAAGTACAATCTATCGAACAGACCTCATCAAACGCTGCTCATAAATAGTCCTCTTAATGTAGAGAAGATATTTCCTTCGAGCTGGAGAGACATTGGAATCCTGGTCGAAGGGAAGATAAGCAGACTGGGTTATTCTGCTTATATTGGGAATGGTGTTCGAGAGAGCGAGACTCTGGAGGGAGGACAGCAGTTCAAAGATAATAACACAGACAAGGGTAAGGGGCTAAGGATCGGTTTTTCACTAAGTAGAGAAATTGAATTGGGATACTCTTTTTATAATGGAAAATATGACGAAGGAAACAAGCGAGATCTTACCCTTCATGGATTTGATTTAACCTGGATAACTAGAGAATATTATATCAGCTCAGAATATACGAGGGGTTATCTGGAAAACCCAGAAAATTTCCAGAAAGGAGAGGCGGAAGGTTATTTTATACAGATTTCATTCGATATAGGTAATCTACGTCCTGTAGTGAGCTATCAATGGTTGAAATATGAGGATCCATTTCATGGTCAAGGTTATATTCCCCCCGGCTATGCTGGGGGAGGAATCTCTGAAGAGAAAACCCGCTGGGCGCTTGGTTTTTTGTACATTGCTTCTGAAAATATTTTTTTCAAACTCGAATATGATATTAACAAAGAGAAAAATCTAGAAATAAAAGATAATACTGTCTCTGCGCAGGTAGCAATAAGTTTTTAATCTTGTTTCAGGATTAAACTTCTGATAAAATTCGCGGCGTCGGTTCCTGAATCTACTATTGGGGTCAGGTCTTGATTTTTGCCAAAAAGCGATTAATAACAAGACGCTAATTAGAAAATTAGTGACAAAAAGCAAGACATGACCCCCTAAAGGATTTTTATGACTAATTTGCTCGTTAACGGTACTCAATGGGGAGATGAAGGTAAAGGAAAAATTGTTGACCTCATGGCTCCTTCCTTTGATGTGGTCGCACGCTATCAGGGAGGACATAATGCAGGACATACCGTCTATGTGAACCAAAAAAAGATTATCCTTCATCTCATACCTTCTGGCATTCTCCATAGCGGTAAGCTTTGTGTCATTGGAAATGGAGTAGTGTTTGATCCCAAAGCGTTCCTAGAAGAGCTGGAGGAGCTGAAAAGATACGGAGCAGAGATTGATGATAATATCGTCATTAGCAAAAATGCTCATCTTATCCTTCCTTATCACTCGCTCATCGAAGGAATCAGTGATGAGAGACGGGGAACCAAAAAAATCGGGACGACCTCCCGGGGGATCGGCCCTTCTTATGAAGATAAAATGGCTCGCTGCGGAATAAGAGTCGGCGATTTGCTCAATCTCCCGGTCTTGAAGGAAAAAATTGAGGCAAACGTTGAAGAAAGAAATATCTATCTCGATCATTATAATCAACCCCTTCTTGACCCAAAGAAAATCTATGAAAAATATGCCAGCCTTGCCTCTCAGATTAAAAAATATATTAAAGACGTCTCATTTATCCTGGATGAAAAGATAAGAGAGGGGAAACGAATTCTCTTCGAAGGGGCTCAAGGTGCGCTTCTCGATATCGATCATGGAACTTATCCTTATGTGACCTCCTCAAATTCAACGGCTGGGGGAGTCTGTACAGGACTAGGAGTTCCTCCTAAGGAGATTGATTATATATTGGGAGTGACAAAGGCCTATACAACCCGTGTTGGAGAGGGTTCGTTCCCTACTGAGATTTTTGATGAGAAGGGAAAATTGCTCCTTGAAAAAGGAAATGAATTTGGATCAACCACAGGCCGTCCAAGACGTTGTGGGTGGTTTGATGCTGTAGCCGTTTCTTATTCCTGTAGACTGAGCGGGATAGACAGGATTGCTCTCACCAAGCCTGATGTTCTTGATGATTTTGAGGAAATCAGGATTTGTGTAGGATACAAATACAAAGGAGAGATGCTCAAAACTTTTCCAACAGAAAGCTGGATTTTGGATGAAGTTATTCCTCAATATAAGAAAGTTCCAGGGTGGATGAAATCAATTAGAGAGATCAGAGATTTATCCTCCCTCCCTCAAGCATTTAAGGATTATGTCAGGCTCATTGAAGATTCTATCCAGACAAAAATCGCGATCATTTCGACTGGAATGGATAGAAGAGAGACCATCCTGATAGAGTCGGAGCTCAAAAATATAATTGACTTCGATAAGGTCAAAAAGGAAATATCTCCAAAACCGTGACGCTAGCTTGATTTTGGAAATCGCTTTGCTCCGTTCAGATTTTTCACGCCCTTCCCCCACTATCCTTCTAACTTCATAAGTGAGGGGCAGTGGGGCAAAAGTTGCGTGTTTTTGGAACCCACTGGCCTGAGCTTTCTCAATACATCCTCGGCGCCCGACTTTGTCGGGTTCCTTCGAAAGACAGCTCGGAAAGGCTAAATATTCAAAGTCGCTTCAGTGATTTCCAAAATCATTTCAACCATCACGGAAATAAGGATGCTTACAGCCAAAAAGGGGATATTGACTTAGAATCTCATTGGTGGTAAACATATCAAAGATAATTAAAATAATTCCCTGGAATATGGAGGTCTAAATGCCTGCAAAAAAGACAGCCAAGAAGGCAGCAAAGAAAGCGGCAAAAAAGACACCAGTGCAGAAAGTAAAGAAAGCTGCTCCAAAGAAAAAGGCTGCTCCAAAGAAAAAAGCCGCTCCGAAGAAAAAAGTGGCCGTCAAAGCCAAAAAAGGCCAAACATATGAATGCCAGGTCTGTGGTCTTCGAGTAGTCGTTGATGAAGTCTGTGGATGCGTTGAGGCACACGCTCTAATCTGCTGTAAAAAGGCCATGAAGAAGAACAAAGCAGCAGCGAAAAAGAAAAAAAAGTAAGGTTCTTTCCAAAAGAGTAATTCAGGAGTTAACTAGATATTAGAATTTTTTGAGGAGCCCTCATCCCAGCTCGATAAGAGTTATATAAACTTCGTCCACTTTTAAAATATTCGAGGCCTTCTTCCGCTCCTATCTCCGTAATTCCCCATGAAGAATCAAAAGAATTTGCATTTTGATAGCTCAAAGAAATTAGAAATTTATTCCCAGATTTCTGAAAAAATCAGTCAATTGGGGGATCTTAAGAAAACTTTAGATGATATCCTTGCCATTCTAAAAAAACTGACGGTTTGCCGACATCTTGCCGTCAGGATAATCGACTCTAAGGGCAATATTCCTTTCTATGCACATCTTGGATTAGAGCAAGAATTCCAGGATTCTGAGCATTGGATCACGGTGAAAGATTGTCTCTGTGGCTACGTAGCCAGAGATGACCTGGATAGGTCATTCCCCTTTGTTACAAAATATGGTTCTTTCTATACAAACTCTATGACCAAACTTATGGATGAATTGAAAATAAATTATCCGAAAATAAAGAGCGATACCTTGAGGAACGGATGTACTAACAAAGGATATAAATCCGTGGCTATTATTCCTGTGAGATCTAAAAGTAAAGTCATAGCTGAGCTCTATATCTCTGATGAAAGAGAGAATTTTTTCCCGCTTGAGAAAATTCAGTTTGTAGAAAAGGTGTGTATTCAGATTGGAGTTGCCATACAGAATTCCCAGCTCTATACAGAATTGAATGAGTCCCAAAAGAAGCTAATGGATTTGTTTCATTCTGCATCCATAGGCATTTTAGAGCTGGATACAAAAGGTTTTTTCCTCCAGATAAATAGTACAGGAGCCACGCTGCTGGGTTATTCTTCTCCCCAGAGGCTATTAGACCATGACGTTAAAATAAATGAACTCAATGTGGATAAAGAAGAGTGGGAGAAATTTATAGAAGCGACGGATGCAAAGGGAACTATAAATAATTTTACACTTGCTTTCTGGATCGGCAAGGAGAAGCAGTACCTGGAATTTTCTTTGACTTCCCTGAAAGATTCCAAAGGGAAGATTATTGGCTACAGGGGAACTTTCCGCGATGTCACCGACAGGATCAGATTGGAAGAAGAACGATTGAATAAAGCTAGAACAGAGTCCTTGAAGAACAGGTATTATCAAGAAACAGTGGCATTGAAGGATGAAATAAAATCCGAATATCCTTTTGAGGAAATGATAGGAGTAAGTCCTGCTATGCGAGAAATTAAGAAAGCCATCCAGCAGGTTGCTCCAGCGGATACTACAGTTCTCATAAAAGGAGCGACAGGAACCGGAAAAGAACTTGTCGCCCGGTATATCCATGAGCTCAGTTTACGCAAAGAGAGAATCCTGGTTAAAGTGAATTGTGCAGCTTTGTCTGAAGGCCTGATCACCTCAGAACTATTTGGACACGAGAAGGGGGCTTTCACCGGAGCCATACAGAGAAGAATCGGCCGGTTTGAATTTGCCGATAGAGCCACCATTTTTCTGGATGAAATAGGAGACTTACCTCTTGAAACGCAGGCCATGCTCCTTCGTGTTCTTCAGGATGGTGAGTTTGAAAGAGTCGGTAGTTCAAAGACGATAAAGGTCGATGTGAGACTGCTCGCTGCCACAAATCGGGATTTGAGACTTTTGGTCGAAGAGAAAAAATTCAGGCAAGATCTATTCTTCCGATTGAGTGTTTTTCCCATAGAGATAGCTCCTCTTCGTGAGAGAAAAGAGGATATCCCTCTTTTAACGGCATATTTTCTAGAGACATACGGGAAAAAACTCGGGAAGAAAATCGATAAAATCAATAAAGAAACGATGGAGCTCTTTATGGGATATTCATGGCCTGGAAACGTCAGGGAGCTTCAAAATGTTATAGAGCACGGTTTGGTCGTTTCAAGGGAGGATTCCCTTGAAGTGCCGGAGTCCTATTTTGCTCAACCTTCAGGTGTGAGAAGAATATAAGAGTTGAGCCCTCTAAGAGAGTTCGAAAAGAAATACATCATCGAAGTTCTTCAGCATACAAAAGGAGTTATTTATGGGCCAAAAGGAGCGGCTGTCATCTTAGGTTTGAAACCTTCAACGCTTCAGAGCCGTATGAAAAAGCTAGGGATTGAACGCCCTGGGTAGCAAAGGGATAAAAAAGAGGACACGCTACTTTTTTTCCTATTTTTTGAGATTGCCACCTCTTCCTTCGGTCTTTCGCAATGACAAAGGAAAAAAGTAGAAAAAGAGTAGGAAAAGGGGACTGTCCCCTTTTTACTACTTGATTTTAGTAGGCAGATACCGATATTTCGGTAAACTGGAGAGCCTCTTTGAAGCGAAATAATTTGGATTGTTTGTATTCTCTTTTTTTTCAAAAACTTATATAAGGATTAGAAATCCTTTCATTTGGCATAAAAATTGCCTAATATAATAGAGATATCTTAGAATAGGTATTTAACTTTTATTATTCATAGAAAATGCTGATACAAGTTACTTAATCTTGCGAGATGTTATGAAGAAAGAAGGACAAAAAATAGCCGATATATCTGTAATGATTGCTGGAAATGCAGGAGATGGTGTTCTGTTTACAGGAAATGTTCTGGCAAAGGTTTTGAAGAGACAGGGGTGGGAAGTTGCGACTTACAGGGATTTTCCTTCGAACATAAGAGGAGAGCCTACTAATTACACGATAAGAGCGAGCTTAAAGAGGATTTACGGAAGAAGTGATGATATTGATGTCCTCATGGCTTTTGATTGTGCCTCCGTCATCAATCGCGCCGGTGATTTAGCTGAGGGGGGTATACTTCTCTGTGATGGTCAAAGTATGGTGCGCCTTGGTCCTTCTGAAAAGCGAGGAACAACTCATCACAGGTTTCCCTTACAAAAGCTGGCAAAAGAGAATTTTGGAAAAGAGATCTATAAAAACATGATTGTCTTGGGTGCCCTTTGCTATATTCTTGATTTAGATTTTCCCGTCCTGGAGAAAATAATATCAGAAATTTTCCTAGAGAAAAAAGGAGAGGAGGTCGTCCAGAAAAACATCCAGGCCATTCATTTAGGATGCAGGAAAGCAAAAGAAATAGTCGAGGAAAAAGAAAAACACCCTCTTATAAAAAGGGAAGACTCAGATAGGATATTCCTATCTGGAGATGAAGCTATAGCTTTCGGAGCCCTTGCTTCGGGATGTCGATTTTTTGCAGCTTATCCCATTTGCCCGGCCACAGAAATTTGGCAGTGGCTGGCTAGATATCTTCCCAGGTTCAACGGTATTGTGGTTCAGACAGAGGACGAGCTGGCTGCTTTGAACATGGCCCTGGGCGCTGCATATGCAGGAACAAGAGCCATGACATCCACTTCAGGACCTGGAGCCTCTTTGATGATGGAAGCTTTCAGTCTTGCCGGGATTGCTGAGATACCAGTCGTCATTGTCGATGTCCAGAGGGCTGGACCGAGTACAGGAATGCCAACCAAGACTGAACAAACAGATCTGAATCAATGGATTTTTGGTTCCCATGGAGATTTTCCCCGGATCGTGATTTCTCCGGGTACAGTAGAAGAATGCTTTGAGTTTACAATCAAAGCTTTTAATCTTGCTGAGATGTACCAGAGCCCTGTGATTCTTCTCACAGAGCATGTTTACGGTCATAACCTCTATTCGATAAAAGAATTTGACCTCAAAAAAAATGACATCGAGAGAGGAAAACTCCTCAGCCAGGAAGAACTCTTAAAGATAAAAAATTTTAAAAGATATGAATTCACTTCTGATGGTATTTCTCCGCGAGCTTTGCCAGGTATGAGGAACGGACTTCATATGGTGGAGAGCAACGAGCATGATGAGGAGGGATACCGAGATGAGGACCCTGATAACAGAATCAGGATGATGCAGAAAAGAATGAAGAAGCTTGAAAGCGCTTCTATAGACTTGATTCCTCCAAAGATATGGGGAGAAAGAGATGCAGAGATAGGGATCATTGGATTTGGCTCCACATTAGGCCCTATTCGAGAAGCGATGGAAAAACTCAAGGAAGAAAGGACTAAGTCCAAATACCTTCAGATGAGGACACTTTGGCCTTTCCCTTCAAAGGAAGTCGAGAAGTTCATGACAGGTTGTAAGGAGATTTTTGTTGTTGAAAACAATTTCTCTGGACAGTTGAGTTCCCTAATAAAAAGCCAAATGAGTTCCACAGGAAAAATAAGGAATATTCTAAAATATTCAGGCCAATCATTCAGGCCTGTAGAGATTTCAGCCCCAATCCAGAGGGCTTTGTGAAAAATGAATAGAGAAAAAGATTTTCATCTGATTGACCCAACCTGGTGTCTGGGATGCGGAATTTATGGCATCTTTTCCGCTCTCAAGAAGGCTTCAGCTCAACTCGACCTGGACCCGGAACAGATGGTCACCGTAACGGGGATTGGCTGCCACGGAAGGCTGAATAACTATTTTAAATCCTATGGATTTCATGCCCTTCATGGAAGGACATTGCCTGTTGCTACAGGAGTCAAGCTCTCTAATCCTCGCCTGCAAGTGGTAGGGGTCAGCGGAGACGGCGATGCTTATTCCATTGGGCTGGGACATTTAATTCATTCCATCCGACGAAATATCAATGTCACCTATCTGGTCGCAGACAACAGGCTTTATGCCTTGACTCAGGGGCAGACTTCTCCTACGAGTCAGATGGGCTTTGTTTCTGTATCGACTCCTGAAGGCTCTAAAGAGCTTCCCCTCAATGGACTTCAGTTGGCGTTGGCTTCAGGTGGGACATTTATTGCCCGAGGATTTTCAGGAGATCCGACTCAACTGGCCTCTCTTATCGAAAAAGCCATGAATCACGAAGGGTTTGCTTTGATTGAGGTTTTAAGTCCGTGTGTGACTCAAAATAAAATCATTACATACGAATGGTTTAGAAGTAATATTTATGGGGTGGATGAAGATACAAGTTTTAATCCGAGTGACAAAAGGCAGGCTTGGGAGAGACTAGCTAACAAGGATAAGATTCCTGTAGGATTGATCTATGTGGAAAAAAAGCCTTCATATGAGGCGCTTGTTTTGCCTGATAGGAAAAAGCCTCTTGTTTTTAATGATTTGGAAGTTGGTGAATTAAGATTAAAAAAGATTATGGATAAATTTCAGTGAGGTAAATAAAACTCAATTAATAGGAGGATTTTTAATGAAAGAAGAAGTTGAAAAAGTCCTTGAAAAGATACGCCCGTCACTCATGGCAGACGGAGGAAACGTGGAACTTGTGGAAGTTGATGAGAATGTGGTTAAAGTTAAGTTGACGGGAGCGTGCGGCGGCTGCCCCATGTCTCAGATGACCTTAAAGATGGGTATAGAAAGGCTCTTGAAAAAAGAAATACCAGAGATCAAGGAAGTAGTAGCTGTTTGATGGTTGAAAAAGGTCGTCCATCAGCCAGCCTGATAGCCTTATGGATGCACTATAGAAAATCGGATGCTTACATGATTAACTTGATTTTTAATAATTTTTTCCATAAGGATTGAATGGAAGAAGAAATGAAAAGAGTTTACCTAGATCATATAGCAGCTACGCCTCTTCATCCCTTAGTGCTTGAAGCAATGCTTCCTTATTTGAAAGATAATTTTGGAAATCCTCAAAGCCTCCATTCTATCGGACAGGAAGCTTCGATCGCTGTTGAGGAGGCGAGAGAGAGTGTGGCTCAGCTAATTCACGCCAATCCTGAGGAAATTTACTTGACATCAAGCGGATCAGAATCCAATAATTTTGCACTGAAAGGTCTTGCTATTGCTCAGCGGGACCGAGGGACACATATTGTGGTTTCTGCCATTGAACATCAATCTGTCCTTCATTCAGTAAAAAATCTGGAAAAATATGGCTTTACCCATAGCCTTGTTCCTGTAGATAAGTGGGGAATGGTGAATCCTGATGAGGTTCGAAAGGCAATCACTCAAGAAACCATACTTGTCTCAATAATGTTGGCTAACAGTGAGGTAGGTACCGTAGAACCAATCAGAGAGATTGCTGAGATTTGCCGTTCCCATGAGGTTTTTTTTCACACAGACGCGGTCGCTGCGGTCGGGAATATTCCTGTAGATGTGAGTGAGTTGGGAGTTGATGCCTTGAGCCTTGCAGGAAATCAATTTTACGGTCCGAAAGGAAGCGCTGCTCTATTTTTAAAAAAAGGAACAAGGATCCTTCCTTTTATTGATGGAGGGATTCAAGAAGGTGGAAGAAGAGCCGGAACAGAGGATGTGGCTGGCATTGTGGGTTTGGGAATAGCGGCGAAGATCGCAGAAAGAGAGATGGGAAGCCGGGCTGGAAAGATAGAGCCATTGAGAGATAAACTTATCGAGCTTCTTCCCCAGAAAGTTGAACATGTGATCCTCACGGGCCATCCGGAAAAGAGGCTTCCTTATCATGCCAGCTTCTGTGTTGAGTTTATCGAAGGAGAAGCGATGCTCTTGAATCTGGATATGCAGGGTATTGCTGTATCGAGTGGGTCTGCCTGCACTTCGAAAGCTCTGAAAGCTTCTCATGTTCTCTTGGCAATGGATATAGACCATGCCCTGGCCCAGGGCTCTCTTGTCTTTAGTTTGATTGATGAGACGACTTCAGAGGATATCGATTATTTTCTTGAAGTTTTTCCGCCTATAATAGAAAGATTGAGAAAAATGAGTCCCTTATATACAAAATATTTAGAGGAGAAGGATAAATGATTTACAGTGAAAAAGTTATGGAACATTTTCAGAATCCCAGGAACGTGGGAACTATGAAAGATGCAGATGGAATCGGAGAAATTGGCAATCCTGTCTGCGGGGATATGATGACGTTCTATATCAAGGTTAAGGACAACCGCATTGAGGACGTCAAATTTCAGACTTTTGGATGTGGTGCTGCGATCGCTGTTTCCTCTATGGTTAGTGAAATGGCTATAGGAAAGACACTAGAAGAGGCACTTAAGATCACCAATAAAAGCGTTGCTGAAGAATTGGGAGGATTACCTAAGAACAAACTTCACTGCTCAAACTTAGGGGCAGACGCGCTGCACAATGCCATTGAAAATTACAAAGAGAAAAAGAAAGTTACAGAGAAGCCTGCACCAAAGAAGCATGTTCATGGTGAAGAATGCTGTTGTCCTTACTGCGATGGTCCTCTTGAGGGCATGGAAGAAATCTGTCATATGTGTAAGACTGAACTTGAGGAATGTCCTGAATGCGGGAAGCCAACTAATAAGAAAGAAGATAAGTGTCTCCATTGTGGGGCGACAAAGGTTAGGACATAAGTAATGTTGAATGGAAACTCGTTCTCAGGGAGAAAAAGAGACACAGAGGAGATAATTTGAGGAGAAAGGGATGAAGGCGGATTCGAAGTTAGACCTCTATGGGCTGCTCTGCCCTATGCCCATTATCAAGACTGCAAAAATAATAAAAGAAATGAAAATCGGCGAGATTCTGGAAGTCATTTCTACAGATAAAGGAATCAAAGAGGATATGCCTGCTTGGTGCAGACAGACAGGGCAGGAATATCTTGGATTAGAGGAAGAAGGCGAGATTCTGAGAGTATATGTCAAGAAGGTGAAGGATTAGCCAAGTTTTTTCCGTGATGGAGGAGAGTATTATGAGTCAGGCTGGGTGTTTTGAAAACCCAATATCGAAAAAAGAGTTGTATATGCTTCTAAGGATTGAAATAGCAAGATGTTGAGAATAAATGCAAAAAAAGAAGGGGAAAAAATAAAGGTTCTCTATCTTGAAGGGAAGATTTGTCAAGGCTGGATTAGAGAACTCGAGTTGGAAATAAACAAGGGCATCGAGGGGGGCGAAAAAGTCAGTCTTGATTTTTCAAAAGTGAGTTATGTTGATGAACAAGCGGCTGAGATGCTCAATCAGCCTCCACTTAAGGAATTAGAGAAAAGGAATTGTTCCTTATTCATTCGGACTATGTTGAACATGGAAGGGTGATAAGAAAGTGAAGAGCGAAGATATCGTAATACGAATATCGCAACTAAAAAAAGAAAAGAATGTTATTATTCTTGCCCACAATTATCAGATTGGTGAAGTTCAGGATGTAGCCGATTACATAGGAGATTCTTTAGGGTTGAGCCAGAAAGCCGCTGAAGTCAGGGAAGAAGTGATTATCTTCTGCGGGGTTCACTTCATGGCAGAGACAGCGTCGATACTCTCTCCAGGTAAGATAGTTCTGCTTCCAGAAATAAGAGCGGGCTGTCCGATGGCTGATATGATTACAGCTTCAGAGCTGAGAGAATGGAAGAAAAATTATCCGGGGAGCAAAGTTGTCTGCTATGTCAATACCACTGCAGAAGTCAAGGCTGAAAGCGATGTCTGCTGTACTTCTTCGAATGCCGTTGAAGTTGTTGAATCTACAGATGGAGATGAAATTCTTTTTATCCCGGATAAAAACCTTGGCAGCTATGTCGCGCGGCACACAAAGAAGAAAATTATTCCATGGGACGGATACTGCTATGTGCATAATAACATTCTTCCAAAGGATATAATGGAGAAAAGAAGCCTCTATCCAGAGGCCGAAGTCTGGGTTCATCCTGAGTGTACACCTGAAGTGATCGACCTGGCGGATAAGGCTCTCTCTACCGGACAGATGGTTAGAGAAGCTAAAGAAACGAGAAAGAGAGAAATCATTATCGGAACAGAAACAGGCATTATTTACAGAATGAAAAAAGAGAATCCCAATAAGAATTTTTACCCTGCCAGAGATGCCTCTTTCTGTCTGAATATGAAAAAAATAAATTTAAATAAGGTATTAAGGTCTTTAGAGGAGTTTATTTACAAAATCGAAGTTCCTCCTGAAATCAGTCAAAAGGCGAGAGGAGCAATAGAGAAAATGATCAAGATTAAAGGAGGAAAAAGATAAAAAAGATGACTGAAGAAAACTTAAAAAATGATTTGCCTGCCTGCGCAGTTTTGGCTGCTGCTATCAGGTCAGAAATAGAAGCAGCTGATGTCTATTCAAAGCTTCATGAACGTGTGAAGAATACATTGCTGAAAGAGAAATTGAAATTTTTAATCTCTGAAGAGAAAAAACATCGCAAGATTTTGGAGCGCCTTTACTCTCAAAGATATGCGGACCAAAAACTTGAAATCCCTGAAAAATCCGGCCTTCCTCCTGTTAAAGTTAAAATGGATGAGAAGTCTTCTGTTCTGGAACTGTTCAATGTTGCACTTGAGACTGAGAAATCATCAGAGGGTTTCTACAGAAAGGGCAGTGAAAGCGCAAAAGAGGAGAACACTCGGAGAATTTTAAGGTATTTAAGTCGTGTGGAAAGAACTCATTTTTTCATGATTAAATCCGAGATAGACCTCCTCGAAAGATTCCCCGAATATTACGATGTCGAGGACTTTCATTTTGGCTCGGATATGGTTCACATGGGTCCTTAATCAGTAGAAAGAAACAATTGCAACTCCGATCCGAGCTCAAAGTATGAGGTGAGAAGATGAAGAGCGCAAAGCAGAGAATCGGAGATATTATCGAGATTTTGAGGAAAAACTATCCTAGGAGCCACACAGCCCTCAAATTTGAAACTCCTCTCCAGATTATGGTATCCACTATTTTATCTGCTCAATGTACGGATGCAAGAGTTAATCAGGTCACACCTGCTCTTTTCAAGAAATACAGGACAGCAGCAGATTTTGCTACTGCTGATCAGGGAGAACTTGAAGAAGAGATCAGATCCACCGGTTTTTTTAGAAACAAAGCAAAAAATATCATTGGTGCATCCAAAAAGATTGTCGAAGATTTTGGGGGCGAAGTGCCTGATAGCATGGAGGAGCTTATAACCCTGCCAGGAGTGGCAAGGAAGACGGCCAACATTGTCCTTTCCAGCTCATTCAAGAAAACAGAGGGAATTGCTGTTGATACCCATGTTAAACGCTTGTCTCAAAGATTAAGCTTGAGCAAGGAAAAGGATCCGGATAAGGTAGAGAGAGACCTAATGGGCATTGTGCCGAAGGAGGATTGGCTGGATTTCAATTACATGCTTGTCGACCATGGCCGAAAAATCTGTCCAGCTCGCAAGCCTAACTGTCCTTTATGCAATATCAACCACCTCTGCCCCTCAGCCGAAGAATTTTATTCTAGTTCTGAACTTAATCTTGATAGGAAATAGAGAAAGGAATCATGGGGAATTTTTTTGTTAAAAAGCCAGAAAGAAATCTCATAGAGATTTATGAAAGCTAAAAGAGCCCAGAAATGATTAAGGAAGCAATGCTTTTCCGTTCTCTTCCCGAACAGAAGGTCTCGTGTTTCCTTTGCAGTCATCGATGCACAATTGCCGACAAGAAATTCGGTATTTGCGGGGTGAGGCAGAACAAGGAAGGGAAGCTGTATACTCATGTTTATGGAGAGGTGATTGCTGCCCATGTCGATCCCATCGAAAAGAAACCCCTTTATCATTTTTTACCTGGCACGACGTCTTTTTCCATCGCGACAATCGGATGCAATTTCCGCTGCCCCTTCTGTCAAAACTGGCAGATTTCTCAGAGTTCGAAGAGAGAGAAGGATGAGTTTGCAGGCCATAAGCTGCTCCCGGAGGAAATTGTTCACGCTGCAAAGGATCATGGTTGTCAGAGTATTTCTTATACATACACCGAGCCAACCGTTTTTTTTTGAATATGCTTATGACACTGCGAGTCTTGCCAGCAAGGAAGGTCTAGGCAATAATTTTGTTACGAATGGTTTTATGAGCCCTGATGCTCTGGAGGCTATAAAGCCTTATCTTAACGCCTGCAATGTTGACCTCAAATCATTCCGAGAGGAATTCTATAAAGAGATATGTCAAGCCCACTTACAGCCTGTTCTCGATTCTATCAGGCTCATGAAAAAACTAAACATCTGGGTTGAGGTCACTACTCTGGTTGTGCCTGATGTGAATGATAGCGAAGAAGAGCTGACCCAAATCGCCCGATTTATCGCTGATACAGATCCAGATATCCCATGGCATATCAGCCGCTTCCATCCGGACTACAAATACACTGATAGTCATGCAACTCCTCTTGAAACATTACGCAAGGCTTGTTCTATCGGGAAAAGAGAGGGGCTTCGCTATATTTATATCGGAAATGTGCTTGGTGAATCAGAAGATACGCTCTGTCCCTCATGCCAGAGAACTCTTATTCGAAGACAGGGGTTCTATATTTCTGATTACAAGGTAAAAGATTCTGCATGTTCTTTTTGTGGCACGAGCGTTGCCGGAGTTTTTTCTCTTCCTTGATTGAAGATTGAATACTATCATTGTTGCCATGTATCATAAAAAATGAGATGCTTACATAGCGGACCAAATAGATGAGCCAAGTCGAGAGCCTGGCGCTATTCACAGATCTGTATGAACTGACGATGGCGGCCTGCTATCATGACTATGGGCTGTTGGACCAAGCGACTTTCAGCCTTTTTATCCGAAATTATCCTCCTTCCCGCCGTTATTTTGTCTCAGCAGGGTTGGCAGATGCTCTGAGGTATCTTGAAGATTTGAAATTCACTTCCGAAGATTTAGAATATCTGGAAAAGACCGCTCTTTTCAAACCGGATTTCTTATCCTATCTTGAGGAATTTCGTTTCACAGGAGATGTATATGCCATCCCTGAAGGTCGGATCTTCTTTGCGAACGAGCCCCTCTTGGAAGTTACTGCACCGCTCATCGAAGCACAAATTATCGAGACATTTATCATCAATGCCCTCAATCTTCAGGTCATGATTGCTACCAAAGCCTCCCGGTGTTTTCAAGCAGCGTGGCCGAGGAAACTTGTGGATTTTTCTCTGCGCCGAACCCAAGGAGCAGATGCTGGTATGAAAGTTGCCCGAGCGAGCTTTATCGGGGGATTTATCGGCACGAGTAATGTTCTCGCAGGAAAAATGTACGGTATTCCAACCTACGGGACTATGGCTCATTCCTTTATCACCTGTTTCGAGAATGAGATCGATGCTTTCCGTGCCTTTGCTCACACTTTTCCTGATAACGCTGTTTTGCTTGTAGATACATATGATACTCTCTCCGGGACAGCCAAAGCAGCTGAAGTAGGGAAGGAGATGGTTCGAAGGGGTAAGACGCTTAAAGGGGTGAGACTAGATAGTGGAGATATTGCCCGTTTGAGCAAACAGGTCCGGAATATTTTCAGTAAATCAGGATTAGATAAGACGACAATTTTTGCCAGCGGCGGTTTTGATGAGTATAAGATTCAGAAAGTCTTGCGGCAGGGCGCGGATATCGATTCGTTCGGCGTAGGAACTAAGATGGGTGTCTCAGCAGATGCACCTTACTTTGATATGGCCTATAAGCTTGTGAAATATAGGGGCCGACCTGTGATGAAACTCAGTCCAGAAAAAGTAACGCTTCCTTCCGAAAAACAAGTCTTCCGGTTCTTAACTTCCAAAGGAAAATTGAGAAGAGATGTTTTAGGTCTGAGAGACGATAAATTGAGAGAGGGAAAGCCTTTACTGCAGAAAGTAATGGCCAAAGGAAAGACTAAAGCAAAATTGTTACCCCTGGATCAAATTCAGAGAACCTTCCTTGAAGAGTTTGTGCACCTGGATAAAAAGTATAAAACACTCGGAGAAAGAGGGGCTGAATATCCTGTTAGCCTTTCTTCTCGCTTGAGGAATCTTCAGTCACGAATGATCCGCAGGCTGGAAAAAGATGAATTAGGAAAGAGCTGAGATGCAGAAATACAGGTTCCTCTCGCATACAGCGGATGCGAAGTTTCAGGCTTTTGGAAACTCTTTGGAGGAAGCTTTTGGTAACGCAGCTCTTGCCACCGCTTCGCTTATGTGGGACCCGAAAGAGATTGAGGAGAAGAGAGAGCATCAGGTTAAGATCGAAGGGAATGACCTAAAGCAGTTGCTCAATTGCTTTTTGGAGGAGATTATATATCTTCTGGATTCTCAAAAGTTTCTCTTAGGTTCTGCCGAGAATATCATGATTGAAAAAAAAGGAAGCCAATATTCGCTAAGGGCTCTTTTCAGAGGAGATGAGTATTCAAGCAAGTATGAAATTTTTGGAGACGTCAAGGCCATAACCTACAATGAAATGGAAATCCAAAACAGAGATCGTTTCATGGTTCAGGTTGTGCTTGATGTATGAGGTACAAAAATGGAGCTTAGAAAGATAAATGAATATACTTGGGAGATCCCGAAAAGCGGGAATATGAGGGTCCCGGCCATTATTTATACCTCAGCGAAGCTCCTGGATGTCATAAAGCATGATCTTACTCTTCAGCAGGCTAAGAATGTTGCTTGCCTGAGGGGAATTCAGAGGACAGCTTATGTCATGCCAGATGCCCATCAGGGCTATGGATTTCCTATCGGAGGGGTGGCGACTTTTGATATGGATGAGGGCATAATCTCCCCTGGCGGAGTTGGCTATGATATCAACTGTGGGGTCAGGCTGCTGAGGACTGGCTACTCAGAAAAAGATATCCATGAAAAACGAAAGGAGCTTTTAACCGAAATCTTTAAGGAAGTTCCTGCAGGAGTGGGCAAAGGGGGAATAACACGTCTAAGCCGGCATGTTCTGGCAGAGGTCTGTGTTAAAGGAGCAGAATGGGCAATTGAGAACGGATATGGCATAAAAGAAGACTTGATAAGGACAGAAGAATATGGAAGGATGAAAGGTGCTGATCCTGGCTGTCTTTCTAGTCGGGCCATAGAAAGGGGAGTCCCTCAGTTGGGAACGTTAGGTGCCGGAAACCATTTTTTGGAGATACAGAAGGTATCCCAAATTTATGATCATCAGGTGGCTAATGCTTTTGGCATCAACTCTGAAGGTCAAATATTGGTCATGATCCATTGTGGAAGTAGAGGGTTGGGCCACCAGGTGGCTTCCGATTATATCCGGTCGATGGAAAACAAATTTGGAACTGGAGGGCTGCCTGACAGAGAGTTGATAAACGCACCCATCCGTTCTGGGCTTGGTCAACAGTACTATAAATCCATGTGTGCTGCAGTCAACTATGCTTTCGCCAACAGACAGATGATCGCTCATTGGGTACGGAATGTTTTCGCTAAAGTCCTAGGAAGCTCTGAAGGAATGGACCAGGTTTACGACGTTTGCCATAATGTGGCCAAGTTTGAGAAACATAGAATCAATGGACAACTGGAACAAGTTTGCATTCATCGCAAAGGAGCGACTAGAAGTTTTGGTCCGGGTCGAGAGGAAATACCCGATGTCTACCGTTCTGTTGGGCAGCCGGTCATCATTCCTGGAAGCATGGGGACAGCCTCATATATTCTCGCGGGAACCCAAGAGGCAGAAAGACTGAGCTTCGGCTCCACTGCTCATGGTGCTGGGAGAGTGATGTCCAGACATGAGGCCCGGCGGCGTTTTAGGGGGGAGAGGATTAAACAGGAGTTAGAAAGGAAAGGGATTGAGCTGGAATCCACAAGCTGGAAAGGAGTGGCTGAGGAAGCTGCCCAGGCCTATAAAGATGTGGATGAAGTGGTCAGGGTTTCCCATGAAGTTGGAATAGGGAAGCTCGTGGCTAGAGTCGTTCCTGTCGGTGTTATGAAAGGCTAATTAAATTAATTGGGGGTCAGGTCTTGTTTTTTGCTTTTCGATTTTTGACTCTATCTCCTTTAATGACATCCTGCAGGTGGATTTGATAAATCAAACCTACGGATGAATCAAGCCTCTATGTTGTCTTGATGTTGAGGCAAAAAATAAGACCTGATCCCATTAATGACCCCATTAAGTTATTACTTTATCGATATCTTTTTCAGCGTAATCCTCAACTTCCTGCGCTAGGACATATTCACTCCTGAGCATCATATAATGGCTGTGTTCGACCTTGCTCAGGTACTCAAGAAACTTTTTCTGAGGATCCTCAAGTCTCTGGGATAGTGCAGAATAGAAGTTTTCTGCTGCTTTCTCTGATTCCATCGCCTGGTAGAGAATGTCGATCAAGGAAGAAGATGGGCTCATGTCGATTGAGGGAAGAAGAGCATCGTCAGTTTTTTCCGGTATTTTAGCTTCCTCGCCTTTGTAAAGATTATCATAGATCTTTATCAAGCTTGTCCTATGTTTGTTTTCCTCATAAGCCAACCATTGGAACTTTTCTTTAAGGAGAGGATTTGATACTCGTTCTGCCAGTTGTGTGTAGACAGCATTCGCGCCGATCTCTGCTTTGATCGCAAGACCGAGGAGCTCCTTCAAAGGAGTTTTGACAACATCCATCATTCTTATTCTCCTTACTTTTGATAGTTATTTTTTATCCTTTATTTTAATCAGAAAAAATTGGAATAGAAAGCTAAATTTTTATACTGTATCAACAAGACATAAGAGTTGACATTTTTATTAGCGCTTTTTATTTTAGTATGACCATGCGAGTTATTCTGGCCGGATATAATGTTGATAGTGAAGTTATCGAGGATCTCAAGAAAAGCTCCTTGCCGCGTGAAGACGTTACACCCGAAACACTTTCGGCTTCTTACGCGCGCATTTCCAGGGATCCGCGCCCTGCTAATGAATTAAGGGCCGTTGCTAGAGAAGAGGTGGAGAAGGCCCGCCGCTCGAATCGGAATATCATATTTAAGATGGGCCACCATTCTGTTGCCGAACATGCTGTCTTTAACTTTGATATCATCGGAGTGAGCCGACTGGCCATTGAAGAGATTGAAAAATTCCGGCTTTGCTCATACACAGAAAAATCCCAGCGTTACATTACTCTGGGGGATGATTTTGTTATTCCAGAGGAGGTAAAAAAAGCTGGCAAGGAAGAGCTTTTTACAAGCACAATCAGAGCCCAGAATAGGCTCTATCACATGTTATATAAAAAGCTGAAGCCTCATATTTTTAAAAAGAACAAAGAGATAGCAGAAGACCCTAAGAAACGTTCGATGCTAGATGGCTGGGCCAAGGAAGACGCTCGCTATGTGGTGAGCCTAGCAACAGAAGGTCAGCTCGGCATGACTGTTAACGGCAGGAATCTAGAGCTTCTTATTCGCCGATTTGCTTCCAAAAGATTAGCTGAACTCAAGGAATTCAATCATAAGATCTATGCTTTAGCCAAGGAAGTCGCTCCTTCTATCATTCTTTTCACAGAAGCCAGTGATTTTAATTCAAAAACCTACGATGAACTCGAAGAGAGAGCAGGATCGTTCTTGAAGCAGCCGGATGAGAGCCGGAAACAGGCTCGCCTTGTTGAATTCACTCCTGAAGCGGATAACAAGTTGGCTGCTTCCTTGTTTCATACTGTTTCATCGTCCTCTTTTGAGGAATGTATCAAGAAAGCAAAAAGCTTGACCGCTGAAGAGAAGAAGGAATTCTTAAAGTTAGCTTTCAAATACATGGAATTTTATGACTTTCCTCTGCGCGAGTTTGAATACGTGAGCCTCACTTTTGATTTGGTTATTTCAGCCACCTGTTTTGCTCAGCTCAAACGTCACCGCATGGCAACTCTTACAGCCCAGAAATACAATCCAGATTTAAGAGTAATTGTCCCGCCCTCTATTGAGGAGATCGGAGCAAAACAAGAATTTATGGAAATGATAGATAGAACGAGTGATGTCTATTCCGATTTGAAAGAGATATTAGAGCACGGGGCTGAGTATGTTTTAACCAATGCCCATCGAAGAAGAGCTTTAATTAAAGTCAATGCCCGGGAACTGTATCATATCTCAAGGCTCAGAGAAGATGCTACTGCCCAGTGGGATATTCGGCGCATGGCAAGTGAGATGTCCAAGCTGGCGAGAGAGGTTATGCCGCTGACTTGCCTTCTTATCGGCGGAAAAGATGCCTATCCCGATGTTTATGAATGCATATTTGGCAAAAAGCCCAAATTCTTCCCTCCTTGAAACACGAGAGAAATAAAGCTCGACAGAACACCGTTAAATCCAGGGCAAACGTTCACAATTATGTATCAGAATTCTGTATTACTTTTTATATCCTAAACTCCAGGCTAATATCGAATCCACCATAGGTGAATATCTTATCAAGCGCTTCCCCCGCCCGAGCAGCTTCCTTAAGGAATAAATATAGTCCAGCATCAAACTGGTCGGATCCGACATAAAGGGTTTGGCCGTGGCCGACGCTTCTTCGCCAGATTGTTTCTGCTTATTTTTTAAACCCGCCTTCAGGCTTTTGACTTGATTTTATAAAATTTCCTCTTTCCGATCTTTAAGATATATTCACTTTTTTTTCTCAGATCTAATGTATATGTTATATCTTCTATCCTTTGTTCATCGAGATATACCCCTCCCTGCCGCATCGTTCTTTTGGCCTCTCCTCGTGAGGGAAGGATGTCTTGGCTGACAAGCAAATCAATAAGAAGGATATGCTGAGCCCGAACTTCTATCTCTTCAATCTCAGAAGGGATTTCTTTCTTTCTGAATATTCTATCAAATTCCTGAGCCGCTTTCTCCGCCTCTGCCTTTCCCCAGAAATCCGATACCAGTAATTGAGCCAGGATCGACTTTAAGTCTTTAGGGTTGAGTTTTTCTTCTTTGATGTCTTTTTTCCACTGTTCAATTTGGGAAAGGGATTCGTCGGTGAGAAGCTCGTAATAGCGAAACATCAAGGAGTCAGAGATGGACATGATTTTTCCCAATATTTCACCTGGAGGCTCTGTTATCCCCACGTAGTTGTTTAAGGACTTGCTCATTTTTTCAATACCGTCCAGTCCCTCTAAAAGTGGCATAGTCATTATCACCTGGGGTTTCTGGCCGAATTCTCTTTGGATATCTCGGCCGACCAGGAGGTTAAATTTTTGGTCAGTTCCACCTAGTTCTACATCTGCTTCAAGGGCTACAGAATCGTAAGCCTGCATTAAAGGGTAGAGGATCTCATGGGCAGAAATGGGGAGGCCCGCCTTTAAACGGTTGGAAAAATCATCCCTCTCCAATATCCTGGCTACCGTGTATTTAGCAGTAAGGTTTATGATGTCGAAGCTCGTCAATTTTTCCAGCCACCGAGAATTAAAATCAATGATGGTTTTTTCCTCGTCGAGAATCTTGAATATCTGAATTTTATACGTTTCAGCATTTTCCAGTATCTCCTCTCGGGTCATTGGAGGACGTGTTGTCGACCTTCCAGAAGGATCCCCGATAAGGCCGGTAAAGTCACCGATGAGGAAGATTACATCATGGCCCATGTCTTGAAAATGCTTCATTTTACGCAGAAGTACAGTGTGTCCCAAATGGATGTCCGGAGCGGTGGGATCAAACCCAGCCTTGACTCTCAAAGGTTTCGTGTCTTTAAGAGACCGCGTTAGCTTGGCTTTGAGTTCTTCTACTTGGATGATATCGACACAACCTTTTTTTAGGTATTCTAACTGTTCTTTGACTGATTTCATCGTCTTTATCCTCGTCGATATTTGTTCATGCTTTTTTCGTGCCTTTATCCAAGTGTTTTGCTGGCATTCACTTGCGTGTTCTCTCAGGTCTTGAAACTAGTTCAATAATATTAACAACTGTTGCAGGAATCAAGTTTTGAGAATTCTTATTTTTTTTTGCCTTAGGGCCCTTCTCATCTAGCTATCTATTTATATAAACTCTCCTCCCTCTCACCTCCAGCTTGCCTTCGAAGAAAAGCCTTACTGCTTCAGGATAGATTTTATGTTCCTCCTTTAAGATTCTCTCGCTCAGGGTGTCCTCTGTATCATCTTGAAGGATAGGGACGACTGCCTGGATAACGATAGGACCCATATCCACGTCTGCTGTAACAAAGTGGACCGTGGCTCCAGAATACTTGACTCCCCAGTCGATTGCCTTCTTTTGAACATGGAGGCCAGGAAAAGAAGGAAGCAGGGCAGGGTGAATGTTCATCAAACAGTTCTTAAATTCATCACAAAAGGAAGGGCTTAAAATTCTCATGTAGCCTGCCAAACATACCAAATCTACGTCCCTGTTCCTGATTTCTTTAATGATCTCTGCCTCATGTTCTTCCCTGCTGGAGTAGGCCTTTGGATCGAGAAAGAGGGTTTCAAGATTCCGTTCCTGAGCGATCTTGAGACCCGGTGCGTCCTCTTTGTTGCTGAAGACAAGAGCTATCTCTGCGTTTATCTTTCCAGCGAGGATTGCGTCATGAATGGCCATATAATTAGAGCCTCGACCCGAGATGAGGACTGCGATCTTCCCTTTTTTCCTCGGGCTCACAAAAACTTCCTCTGTCATTTTATTTTCCTTTTTTCTTAATTATGGGGACACAATACTTAATCGTGGAGTTCATTTGTTTTATATGTGAAGGTTTAAATATTGTTTGAATAATCCTTCTGTCATATTTGATTGTTGTCATAATATTATCTAACGAGGTCGATGTCTAGCGCTAGTAACAAGTAATTAAGATTGTGTCCCCTTAATTATAAGATGTCCCGTCATTTTGGGTCAGGGCCTAAAACTTAATCAACAGTCCTATTTTAGCTGAAAAACCAGTGAAATCAACTACGGCTTTCTGGACTGACCGGAAATTATCCCCTGTTGGTTTCTCAGTAAAAATCACAATGTTTTTTCGCCAAAAATCTATATCGGGATCGTACTCTTCAAAGGAGTAAAGATCTCCCTCTCCTCCTTCGGGCGCCTCACCCCGGAATCCGCTTATTTTGGCCCATCTTGCTCCACCTTCTATAAAAAAGCCCAAGCCAGGATTGATACTATAATTAATACCTAAGCTTCCGACAAAAGCTGATCCTTGAGCTGATGCGCTTTGGTGCCAGTAATAATCGAACTCGTCTTCAGGGTTATATTCTGAGAATTGAAGATAGCCTTCTCTTACTACATATTTTGCCCAGATAAGCCCTAGTCCTCCTTTTATAAAGATATCAAGCTTTTTACTGAGGGGAAAGAAAAAATAGCCAGAGAAAATTAAAGGGAGGGCCGTTACTTTCGCAGGTCGAGCAAAGGCATAATGCCTGGAGTCTACATTCACAAAAAGCTCGGTTTTTTTATCTATAAGCTCTCCGTAAATTAACCCTACACCGAAACTTGCTGCAAGATGAGGAGAAATGGAGACCATGATTTCTCCATCGAAATCATATCCAATGTTGAATTTTGCGGCTTCTCCTCCTGCGAATTCCCACCCTTCTCTAGATATCGTTGTTTTCTTCCATGATTCTTCCCAACCTTTTATAGCGCGATTTATATCATTCAGTTTCAGGTAGCAGAGACCTCCAGATAATCTCAGGCTAATGTCTATGCCAGAAGATAAAGAAAAAGAGGAAAACAATAAAAAAAGAATTAATGCAGCTTTCTTTATAATTTCCATTAGTTTCTAATTCTGGAAACCTTATGGTCCTCCAGCTCTGTGATTGCTTTAAATAATAATTATCTTATCAATGAGTTTCAAGGTTCATTTAATCTTAAAGATTTCAGGAATAGTGTCTTTCCAAACTCGATGAGCCTCCTCCACAGGGAGGTCGATAATCTCTTGATTATTATGGCTGATAACTATCCTTTTTCCACCCGTCTTCCCGATTTGAGTTGCTTTGATTTTTTTCTTTCGAGCAAGCTCGAGGAGTTTATGAAGATCAGGGCTCTTGACTGTGACAACTATTCTTGATTGAGTTTCACCAAAGAGGAGCACATCCGTGCGCATTTTATCTTGAAGATCGACGTTAAAGCCAATTTTTTCTTCGCTCAAGAAAGAGCTCTCCGCAAGACATACAGCTAGGCCCCCCTCAGAGATGTCGTGGGCGGAATGGAGAATTCCTTGAGATGCAGCTGCAATACAGACTTCGTGAACTCGTTTTTCTGCTTCCAGATCGATCTGTGGAGGAATACCTTTTTCTAGGTCAAACAGACATTTGAGATATTCAGAAGCCCCCAGCTCTTCTCTATTTTCTCCCAGGAGGACCACAGCGTCTTCATCCTCTTTGAATCCAGGAGAGACGGCATTGGTTATATCATCCAGCAAGCCTACAACTCCGAGTACAGGAGTTGGAAAGATGGAAACAGCTTCTGTGTCGTTATAGAAACTTACATTGCCTCCAGTAACGGGAATCTCGAATATTCTGCAGGCCTGAGCGATTCCTTCGACGGTTTCTGCAAATTGCCACATGATTTCCGGCTTTTCTGGATTGCCAAAATTTAGACAATTGGTAACTCCAATGGGCCGTGCTCCTACGCAGGCCAAATTGCGGCAGGCTTCTGATACGGCTATCTTGCCTCCAATTCTTGGATTTAGGTAGGAATAGAGAGAGTTGCCGTCAAGGGTTAGAGCCAAGGCTTTTTTCGTGTCTTTGATCTTCAGGAGAGACGTATCAGCTCCTGGAAGAAAAGCAGTGTTGATCTGGACCATATGGTCATATTGACGGTAGACCCATTCCTTATTGGCAACGGTGGGAGAAGATAGAAGCTTGAGAAGAGTTTGATTGAAATTTTCAGGCAGGGGGATAGAGTCCAATAGAGCTTCTTGCTCCAGGTAGACTGGCTCTTTGATCTCTCTTTCGTAAACCGGACAGAGGTTTATTATTGCATCAACTGGAAGGTCTACAACAGTTTTCCCCCCAGCTTTTGCCTTTAGCCTTCCTCCTTTATCGACGTGGCCGATAATTATGGCATCCAAATCCCATTTTGCGAAGATTTCCTGGACTTCTTTTACTCTTTCTTTCTTGGAAACGATGAGCATCCTCTCTTGGGACTCGGAGAGCATGATCTCATAAGGAGTCATGCCTTCTTCTCGTTGGGGGACAAGGTCAAGGTCGATTCCAATACCTGTTCCTGAGTTAGCAGCCATCTCTGATGTAGAGCAAGTCAGGCCAGCTGCCCCCATGTCCTGAATTCCGACTATGAGGTCTTTTTCCATGACTTCTAAACAAGCTTCCAATAATAATTTTTCTTTGAATGGGTCACCAACTTGAACATTTGGTCTTTTCTGCTCGAGGTCCTGGTCGAATTCAGCCGAAGCCATGGTAGCCCCATGGATTCCGTCTCTTCCTGTTTTCGAGCCAACATAAAGCACTGGATTTCCTACGCCTTCGGCTCTTGCATAGAAGATCTTTTCTTTTTCTGCGATTCCCAGGCAGAAGACATTGACCAAAGGATTGAGAGAGTAGCAGTCATTGAAATAGATATCCCCGCCAACAGTCGGGACACCCATAGAATTTCCATATCCGGAGATTCCTGATACCACTCCATCCATGATAGCCTTGTTTTTGGGCTTGGATAGAGGTCCGAAACGAAGGGTGTCGAGGAGTGCAATAGGCCTTGCTCCCATAGTAAAAATGTCTCTTAGAATACCACCGATTCCAGTCGCAGCTCCTTGATAAGGTTCGATAAAAGAGGGGTGATTGTGAGATTCGATCTTAAAAACCACTGCAAGACCGTCTCCTATGTCAATGATTCCAGCATTCTCGCCAGGACCCTGGATGACGTTATTTCCAGATGTGGGCAATTTTTTGAGATGAACCTTTGAACTTTTGTAGCTGCAGTGTTCAGACCACATAAGGGAAAAGATTCCGAGTTCAGTGATGTTGGGCTCTTTACCGGTAAGTTCGACTATCTTTTCGTACTCTTCCATTGTGAGGTTGTGTTCATCGAGAAGCTTTTTATCAATCATTTTTGTATGAATCGTGAATAATTCAAGTTGATTAATTTATTATGCCAGCTCAAAATTAAATTACCCTAATCTATTAATAATCGATTGAAAAATGATCTTCCCATCTTCGCTCCCAAGAAGGGCCTCGGAGGCTCTTTCTGGATGGGGCATCATTCCCATAACATTGCCAGTCTCGTTGGAGATACCTGCGATACTTTCCATGGAGCCGTTAACAGTTGCTTCTTCATTGTATCGACCTTCTGCATCCGAATAGCGAAATATTATCTGGTTGTTCTTCTCTAACTTTTGAATCGTTTCCGGAGGAGCATAGTAGTTACCGTCAAAATGAGCGATAGGTATTTTTAAAACTTGCCCCTTCCTCCCGGCGTTCGTAAATATGGTCTGATCGTTTTCTAATCGAATGTGAACGAACTGACAGAGAAACTTGAGGTTTTTATTTCTGAGCATAGCTCCTGGGAGAAGTCCCAATTCCATAAGAACCTGGAATCCATTGCAGATTCCAAGTACAATTCCCCCATTGATGGCAAACTCTTTGACTTCCTGCATAAAAGGTGAAAATTTGGCGATGGCCCCTGACCTCAGGTAGTCTCCATAAGAGAATCCTCCGGGTAGAATAACACAGTCTACGTTTTTCAGATCATGTTCTTTATGCCAGAGAAAGGTCGTATCTTGGCCCAGTATGGATTTTAAGACATAAAATGTGTCATAGTCACAATTAGAACCGGGAAAGATTACGACTCCGAATTTCAATTTATTTTAACACTTCACTCTTTTTGCAAGATTTGCCATGAAAACTTTTCAATTATTGGGTTAGCCAAAACCTTGTCTGAAATTTCAGGAACGACCTTTTCAGCCTCTTCCTGGGAAATGCCCTCCAGTGCAATTTCGAATACTTTGCCCTGCCTAACATCTTTAATGAAGTCATAGCCAAGAGTATGGAGGGCGTGTTTAACGGTCTGACCCTGAGGGTCCAGAACACCGTCCTTATAAGAAACAAGAATTCTAATCTTCATCGGATAATACCTTTTCGTAAATATAATCTATCTTTTCCAGGTAAGGCTCAAGAGAAAAACAGTCCTGTATCTCCTTCAGGGATAAAATTTCTCTGATTTCTTTGTTGGATTGTATGAGCTTTTTGAAATCGAGCTGTTCGTTCCATGCTTTTAGGCTGTTTTTCTGAACCAGTTGATAGGCTTGTTCGCGGGATATATTTTTTTTCGTCAGGGCGAGAAGAACTCTCTGTGAAAAAATGAGGCCCCGGGTGACATTTATGTTTTCCTTCATCCTCTCCGGATAGACTATCCAGTTTTTTATGATATTTGTTGTTTCATGCAGGAGGAAATCTGTGATTATAAAGGAATCAGGGAATATAACTCTTTCAGCTGATGAGTGAGAGATATCTCTTTCATGCCAGAGAGGGATGTTTTCCAAGGCGACCATGAGATTCGACCGAACAAGGCGAGCAAGGCCTGAAATCCTTTCGGCGCGAACCGGGTTTCTTTTATGAGGCATTGAGGATGAGCCTTTTTGGCCCTTAGTGAAGGGCTCCTCAAGCTCTAGGTTCTCGGTTTTTTGGAGATGCCGGATTTCGACTGCAAACTTATCCAGGGAGGAAGTAATTAAAGCTAAGGCCGAGAGGACTTCTGCATGCCTGTCGCGCTGGAGGATTTGGCTGGAGACTTTTGCAGGTTTAAGGCCCAATTTTTCAAGGGCAAAAGTCTCAATACTGGGATCTAGATGCATATAAGTGCCTACTGAGCCTGAGATTCTGCCGTAGCTTATAACCTCAAGAGCAGTTGCGATTCGTTGGAGATGACGCCTGATTTCTTCATACCAGATAAGGAGTTTGATTCCGAAGGTGATTGGTTCTGCGTGGACTCCATGAGTTCTTCCAATCATGGCTGTTTTTTTGTGGTGTATAGCTTCTCCCTTAAGAGTCTCTTTGAGAGAGACGAGGTCCTCCTGGACTTTTTCCAGCGATTCTTTGATGAGTAAAGATAGTGCTGTATCAACAACATCATAGGAAGTCAGTCCCAGGTGAATGTAACGTGCATCTTTTCCAACTTTTTCAGCTACAGAAGTGAGGAAGGCGATCACATCGTGTTTTACGACTTTTTCAATCTCTTCAATTCTTCTTATGGAGAAAGAAGCTTTTTTTTTGATCTGTTGGAGAGCTTTCTGAGGAATTTCTCCCAATTCGCTCCAGGCCTCACAGACCGCCAGCTCTACTTTAAGCCATTTACGGTATTTATTTCTTTCCGTCCAGATGGCGCCCATTGCTGGAAGAGTGTATCGTTCAATCATTGGAAGAATCCTTTAAAAAATGAGGTAAAAGAATATCAGTAACCTTTTATCTTGTCAATTGATTGCAACCGGATTCTGTAAGATTTAACAAAATTTTTAACTTTTTTGAGGAATTTTGCTTTGCTTGTCTTAAGATGCGTTAATTCAGTTTAGAAGAAGTATGTTTTATTAGCCTTATAAATGTTAGACTTTGTCCCAAAGTGAGGGGATATAAAATGGGAATAAAAAGCCAAACGTGAATCTTTGTTTATAAAATAGCCAGAGGTTTCTATGGCTGTTTTTCAGCCTTTTTGCGTTCTGTGATGTCCCTTCCTATGATTTGAAAACCTATTGTCTTCCGCCCTTTTTTTATTGGGTCGATTCGAGTCTCTCCCCAACGAGTACTCTCATCTTTATGAATCCATGCCGATTCAAAAGGTTTTGGAATCTTTCCTCTCAAGAGAGGTTTGAATATCTTTATGTATCTAGAAATATCCTCTTTTGGCAATCCAGGAAGCCTTGAAAAGTGTCTATTAACGGTCTCTTTTTGAGAGTAACCCGTCAGATTTGTAAAAGCTGTATTACAGAATGTGATTGTCCCTTTTAGATTTAATATTAATATGGCATCCGGAGCAAGCTCGATTATATTTTTATACCTTTCTTCAGATTCCTTTAGCTTTTCTTCCGTGTTTATGCGCTCCGTGATGTCATGCGCAATAACGATAATCCCTGCAGTTTGTTCATCTTTCCTTATGGGAGCAGCAGAGCATTCTAAATAAATCTCTTGGCCCCTTTTATTCTTTATGGAAAGATGTATAGCAGGAATCTCACCAGAGAAAGCATTTTTAAATTTTCTCATAAGCATGGGGAGGTCTTTTAATGAAAAAACATCGAGCTTCGTGAAATGTTTTCCAAGAACCTCTTTTTTGGATCCGCCATATATATGAATCGCTTTCTTATTCACTTCGAGAATTGTTCCATTGTTATCAAGGAATATCATACCGTCATGGACATTTTCAAAGATGTTCCTGAATTTCTCTTCAGAAGCTCTGATCTTTTCTTCTGCCTGTTTTCGATCGCTGATATCCCTTATGATTCCAATAAAGCCCGTTGGATTCCCAGAGACATTTTTTATTACTGCTCCACTTACTTCGGCGGGGAATTCAGTGCCGTCAGCCTTACGGGCCTTGAATTCCCGATAAGTGGTTACTCCTTGTTTTAGAATTTCCTGCATGCTATTTCTTGCTCTATCGAGGTCCTTACTGGCAATAAAACTGAAGCTGTTTTTCCCTAACATATCATCCCTTGATTTCAATCCATGTATCTCAATCATTCTTTTATTGATTTCTGTGTAAACACCGTTCAGGTTCAGGACGAATATTCCATCCGTTAAAGACTCAAACAGTTTCCGCAGCTTTTCCTTAGAGGCCCGCAAGGCTTCCATCGACTGCTTCAGATCTGTAATATCATCGATGATACAGATTGTTCCAACACAGTTATCCTCTTCATCCCTTAAAGTAGAAGAATTAACGATTACATCAACCAGCCGTCCATCTTTTCGAATCATCTGGATTTCTTTGCTGGAATGTTCTTTTTTTGAAATATCCTCCAAGCAATGCCGAGCTTCTTCGCGAGAAAAGGTATGAATAAGCTTTTCTATAGGTTGTCCCATTATTTCTTCTTGTTCATAGCCAAGGACACTTTCTATTCTCTTGTTACAGTTGGTGATAATCCCTTCGCTGTTAAGAAAAATGATTAGATTGAAAGCTGCATTGAATATTGAACGAAATTGCCTTCCATTTTTTCGTACCTGCTCTATTGCCTGTTTATTCTGGCTCTCAGATTCTTCCAGTTTAGCGATTTGTTGGCGTAATTTTGTTACTTCTTCTATTAGTCCTTCTTTAGTCTTGTGTTTCATTTATCTTCCCCCCGAAGATCATGAAATATATACATATGTATCTCCAAGTAGGTTTCATTATTATGCTGACGGCGATATTCTATCTAAATTAAACAAAAAAAGCAACTTTGGATTAAGATTGCAAAGCATTTCTTTTAGAAATAGTCTCTTGACAAAAGAGTCAGATTGATATAGCATTTCTAAGGTAGAATTTTACTTTTTAATATCTTCTTTGGAATTGGAAGATAGAATAGTTGAGGCAGATTAAAGAGAGAAAGTAAAATTCCTGGAGAACAGACCTTTCTCTTATTCTTCTTATCCCAGACCTAAGTACTTGATAAAGAATGATTAGATGGAATATTATGCCAGCGTAGCTCAGTTGGTAGAGCAGCTGATTTGTAATCAGCGGGTCGGGGGTTCGAATCCTCTCGCTGGCTTTTAGAACGAGACATTAAGTTATATAGGTTAGCATTAAATTTTTTTAAGATAGGACTAAACCTAGCCGTGTCGAAAAAAGAAACACGATAACTCAATGGAACAATAGATCGGGCAGGTACCAAAGTGGCCAAATGGGGCGGGCTGTAAACCCGCTGCGGAAACGCTTCGGAGGTTCGAATCCT
>CP070825.1:131939-137786 GCA_020344415.1 Candidatus Aminicenantota bacterium | reverse complement strand
ATTCCGAAACCAAAGCCAAAGAAAAAGGCAAATGCAAAGGCTGGTTCGAAAAAGAAGGCTACAGTTAAGAATGGAAAAGTTAAGATAGCAAGTATTGGAGAATTAAGTAACGCAATGAAAATCAAAAGTAGACCAACAAGTGAAAACAGAAAATGGGCTGTCGAGGGTAAAGAGATGAAGGAGTTAAAGAAAGAAGCAAACCAGTTGTTAAAGATTAAAGATTCAAAATAGTGGTTTGTAGAGACAGGTGCAAAAACCTGTCTCTTTTTTCCAGAAAAATGGTTGCTTTTTACCACATTATTTCTTAGGGAAATGGAGTGTCATTTCCATAAAGTCAATTTAGAAAAATTTTATGGTAACGACCAACAAAATAAATGTAGTAAGTTGTTGTTTAAAAAGCGTCATACACATTTAGATGAAAATGATAATAATTAAAATCAGGTCTTACTCCATCTAAATGTAGAAACTTTTTGTTTAAAAAAGCGCCATACACATTCTGAAATGTAATAACGCACATGTTTCTGATTCAGTATCAAAGGATCAAAATTTCTTTTGACTTTAAGTCGTGTCATTGCCATAATGCAACCAATTGAGATATCAAGGTATCATACATAAGAACAAAAACAGGAGAGAAAAATGGATGCAAGCAGAAAGACAGCAGTAATTGTGGGAGTATTATTTATAGTTGCGACGGTTGCGAGTATGCTGGGTCAGGGCATTTTAGGCTCTGTTCTAGATGATCCAGATTATCTTATTAACATTTCTGAAAATAAAACCCGAGTGATAATAGGAGTGCTCATTTCGTTTATCGATGGCATTGCAATTGCTGGTATTGCAGTTTTGATGTTTCCTATCTTAAAAAAGTATAATGAAGGTATAGCACTCGGGTATGTTGGTGCCAGGATTGCTGAGTTGCCAATCATTGTTGCTTATTTAATTATCCCACTGTTACTCACAGATTTAAGTCAGGAATATGTAAAAGCAGGAGCTCCGGCCGCTTCCTATTTTCAAACTTCAGGCACTTTATTTTTTGCAGTACGTCATTGGACCATACAGATGGTTTACATCTTCAATTTCATAGCTGGTCTGATGTTTTGTTATTTGTTATATAAATCAAAACTCGTTCCACGATTTATATCAATCTTGGGTCTCGTTGGATACTCAGTGATGTTACCAGGAACCTTGTTACATATATTTGGCCAAATTGGTACGAATCAAATATTTATTATATTTGCTCTAGGAATCTTATTTGAAATATTGCTACCGATATGGCTTTTCATTAAAGGATTCAGTTCATCTGCAATCGCTTCAAAGTCTGTCAAACAGTGAACGAATTAAAAAAATTATAGCGAACAGAGACAGAAATCCTACAAGCTTTACTAATAGAATATCATTTCAATAGACGTGATCTTAATTTTCTTTCACTTATTGTCAAAATACAATATAATAATGAGAAAAATTTCGGGCAAAAGGAAGCTTGATGAAAAAGATTGGATTTGATAATGAGAAATACCTGAAGGAGCAAAGCCAGTCAATCCTTGAAAGAGCTCAGCGTTTTGGAGACAAACTATACCTTGAATTCGGAGGAAAGATACTCTTCGATTACCACGCATCGAGAGTTCTACCAGGCTTTGATCCAAATGTGAAAATGAGACTTCTACAGGAGTTCAAGGATAGGGCCGATATAGTGCTTTGTATTTATGCCGGCGCTATTGAAAGAAAGAAGCTACGGGCAGATTTTGGAATTACCTACGATGTCGATGCGCTCAAACTTATCGATGATCTGAAAGACTGGGGAATCAATGTTCTTGCTGTGGTAATCACTCGATTCGAGAACCAGGCTTCAGCGGTTATATTCAAGAACAAACTGGAACGTCAGAATATCACCGTTTACACTCATCAGTACACCAAGGGGTATCCCACAGACGTTGATCTTGTCGTAAGTGAAGAGGGGTATGGGGCAAATGACTACATTGAAACGAAGAATCCCCTTGTCATAGTTACCGGTCCTGGACCCGGCAGCGGGAAACTCGCGACGTGCCTCTCTCAACTCTATCATGACCACAAGAGGGGTATAGTGAGCGGTTATGCAAAATTTGAGACATTTCCAATATGGAACCTTCCCCTGAAGCATCCAGTCAATGTTGCATATGAAGCCGCCACGGCAGATATTGGAGATTTCAACCTGATCGATCCTTTCCATCTTGAGGCTTACAATCAGAAGGCTGTGAACTACAACAGAGATGTGGAGACATTTCCGGTTCTAAAGCGCATACTTGAAAAAATTCAGGAATCAGAGTCTATATACCAGTCTCCCACCGATATGGGGGTTAACCGGGCGGGATATGGAATCATTGATGATGATGTGGTAGTCGAGGCAGCAAAACAGGAGGTAATAAGCAGATACTTTCGATATGCCTGTGAGTATGCAATGGGATTTACAGATAAAAAGACAGTACAGAAGGTTGAACTATTAATGGAGGAGTTAAACATCAAACCTGAGGCCAGAGCTGTGGTCATACCGGCAAGGGAAGCGTCGGTAGCTGCTCAGAAGGAGGGAAAGGGGCATGAGGGTATATATTGCGGAGCTGCCATCGAACTTAAAGATGGTACGATCATTACTGGTAAGAATTCACCACTTATCCACGCAGCATCGAGCCTCATACTAAATGCAGTAAAGGCTCTTTCAGGCATTCCGGATAAAATACACCTTCTTTCGCCACAGATCATAGAGTCAATCAGACAGTTTAAAAAGGAAGTTTACGATTCAAAAAGTATTAGCCTCGATCTGGAAGAAACCCTCATTGCTTTGAGCATAGCGGCTCCCACAAACCCTACGACCCAGGTTGCCATTGAACAGCTGAAGCTGCTGAAAGGGTGTGAAATGCACCTTACTCATATACCCACTCCCGGCGACGAAGCAGGCATAAGAAAGCTGGGGATAAATCTGACGACGGATCCGAATTTTGCTTCCAAGAATCTATTTGTGAGCTAGGATTACTGTTTCTTCAATTTGCTCTCGATCTTTCTCAGCTTCCTCTCGATCTCGGCAAGCTTTCTTTCGAAGTTTTTAACCTTTCTCTCTAGATCTTCTACCTTTTTATCGGTGTCCATTACCTAAACCTCCTTCAGCTAGATATTCGTGGTTTATTGTTTTTTTGTCCCTCTGCCTTTTTGATTTTTGCCCAGGTATCACGAAGAGTTGCAGTACGATTGAATGTCAGCTTCCCTGTTTTTGCAGTGTCCTGGTCAGTATAGAAATATCCCTGGCGTAGGAATTGATACAGGTTGCCAGGTTTCGCATCTTTCAGGCTGGGTTCTACAAGACAGCTGGAAAAAAGCTCGAGAGAGCCGGGATTCAAAACTGTGTTGAAGTCCTTTTCATCTGCAGGGTTTGGTGTTGTGAAAAGATGGTTGTAAAGGCGTACCTCTGCCTGAAGTGCATGTGCGGCTGATACCCAGTGAGAGGTTCCCAGGACTTTTCTCCCATCAGCGGACCACCCTCCGCGGGTCTCAGGATCGTAGGTACAGTAGAGACAGACCGCCTCGCCAGTCTTTGGATCTTTCTCCACTCCTTTGCATTTGATATAATAGGCATGTTTGAGCCTGATCTCACGCCCTGGTGCAAGGCGGAAAAATTTTGGAGGAGGATTTTCACTGAAGTCGTCTCTCTCAATGTATATGACACTTGAAAATGGAATCTTTCTCATTCCCATGCCCGGGTCTTCATGGTTGTTTTCAGCATCAAGCAGCTCAACCTTATCTTCAGGGTAATTATCAATAATAATTTTGAGAGGTTTGAGTACTGCCATAACTCTTTGTGCCCGCTTGTTCAGATCATCACGAATACAGTGTTCAAGAAGAGCAATATCAACTACACTGTTGGTTTTAGCAACACCTATTCTGTCACAGAAGTATCTGATTGCCTCTGGTGTATAGCCTCTTCTTCGGAGTCCCGATATTGTGGGCATTCTTGGATCGTCCCAGTTTTCGACCGAACCCCGGTCTACAAGATTCTTTAGTGTCCTTTTGCTCATCAACGTATAGCTTAGATTGAGCCTGGCAAACTCTATCTGCCTGGGATGACACGGCACAGGGAGCTGATCGAGGATCCAGTCGTAGAGAGGGCGGTGATCCTCAAACTCCAGTGTACAAATGGAATGGGTTATTCCTTCTATTGCATCGGATAGGCAATGTGCAAAATCGTACATGGGATAGATGCACCACCGGTCATCTGTTCTGGGGTGTGGCAGCTTGCGTATTCGATAAAGAGTAGGATCTCTCATGTTGAGGTTTGGGGAAGCCATATCAATCTTTGCTCTCAGCACACATTCACCGTCGTCAAACTCTCCATCTCTCATACGCTGGAATAGATCGAGGTTTTCCTCTGGCTGGCGATTTCTATGTGGGCTGTCTTTTCCAGGCTCTGTTAACGTGCCTCGATATTCCCTTATCTCATCTGCGCTGAGGCTGTCAACGTACGCCTTTCCATCTTTGATTAGCAGCACTGCATATTGATACAGCTTTTCAAAGTAGTCCGATGCGTAATAGAGATGTTTTCCCCAGTCAAACCCGAGCCAGCTTACATCTTCCTTTATGGATTCTATGTATTCTGTTTCCTCTTTGCTTGGATCAGTATCATCAAAGCGAAGATGACAGCGTCCGCTAAAATCCCTTGCTATTCCAAAGTTGAGGCATATGGATTTTGCATGGCCTATGTGCAGATAGCCGTTCGGTTCCGGCGGAAAACGAGTCACAATTTCCTTGTGTTTTCCACTCTTCAAATCTTGTTCGATGATGGCTCTTATGAAGTCTTTTGCAGTATCACCATTCTCGGCCATGTTATTTATTGCCATCGCTTCACCAGTAGGTTATATACATGATGCCTGATGTGGGCAACCCACATTCTCAGTCACAATTTAATAATGGTTTGAGAAAATGAGAATTAGATTGTTACAGTAAAAAGATGACCAAGTTTGGTGAAAAGAAATGTGTTACTTAACCTTTATATGGTTGTTTACTTTTCTTACACCCTTGACGGAATAGGCAAGCTTCTCTGCCTGTCTCTTCGCCTTTAAAGAATCGACTGCCCCGGTGAGAGTTACCTCGCCTTCATAGGAAGTAATATGAATGGAAAAAGGGCTTACGACTGGATCCTCAAGGAACTTAGCGCGGATACCTGCTTCGATTCCCACATCATCGATGAAATCGCCTGCTGTCCTTCCTGTTGTCTGACATCCGATAAAGCTAAGGACGATTGCGAGCAAGACACTACATACAACGAGTGCTTTTAACTTGTGCATGGTGTAATTACCCCTCTCTATTTTGTTAAACTTACAGTCACAGTTGAATAGTAACAAGTTTATCCGGGAAATCAACAGTAAAAATACATTATATGTCGATTCCAAGAAACATGCGGATTAAAGAACCCATGTGGAATGAGAGTACTGAAATCCCCAGTTTGGGCTCAGCCAATTCTGTAAATCTATTTCTAAAGAATAGGTCCTTTGCTACTGATATATAAGTTGAACACAAGTATTATGATTATAGTGAGGCCAAGGCAAAAGAAATTTCTCAAATTTGTTTCAGTTATTGTTTCTACATGTCATAGTAACCTTTCACCTTTACCAGCACTCTTTTTCATTGCCCTGATGAGTGGTAGCTCTATGCCAGAGAGGTAGCGTATGAGGGCTCCTCCTGCTGTGGATACATAGTTAATCTTTTTAATATCAGTGAATATTGTGAAGGAGGTAACTGTGTCACCTCCTCCTATTACTGTAAAGCCAGGTTCATCCTCTATAGCTTTCCACAATGCTTTTGTACTTTTATTTGATATCTCTTCTTCGT
>CP070825.1:127915-131839 GCA_020344415.1 Candidatus Aminicenantota bacterium | reverse complement strand
TGGATCAGGATCGCAATCCCGGGAGTCCGGAAACGCGGATGAATCCGTGACACTTTCTGAAAAAAGAGTCCATCCTTAGCCATGGCATAATACACGCGCGGTCCTGTGAGTATCGAACCATTCAAAGCACCAAATGTGGAGATGATCACGGCTGCAGAGATGAGCGCGCCGGTGGATGCCCCAAACAGGGCGGATGTGGCTTTTTCGGCGATCCTTACGACTCCCACAGCCTCCGGGATAGGCAGGGCATAGAGATAAAGATAGTTTGTCAGGACATAAAGGACTGTGATCCCCAGCGTTCCGATGATCAGTGCCAGAGGAAGATTCCGGCTGGGCTTTTTGATTTCTCCAGCCACAAAATTCACATTGTTCCAGCCGTCAAAAGCCCAGATAATAGCCACAAGAGCCACTCCGAATCCGATGATTATCTGACCGAAACTCATATCCGCTGGTTTGAAAGAAAGGTCGATCGCCGTTCCTTTTCCGATGAGAAATCCCAATCCGATGATGGTGATGATTATCCCGATTTTAAGGACAGTGAAGAAGTTCTGGATGAGTTTTCCCAGTCCGACGCCGATAAAATTAAAGAGAGACAGAAGAATGATGACCGTCACACCCACAAGTTGGCCTGCGGAGAGCGAATATTTGAGAGAGTGGCCGAAAATGTTGAGAGTCTGAGAAAAGAGTATGCTGTTCGTAGAGAGAGGCGGAAAGAAATAACCGAAATATTCGGCAAAAGCCAGAGCCAGTCCTGCTATACCTCCGGTCATGTAAACGAGAAAGAGGATCCAGCCGAAGAGAAACGCGGCCCAATCGCCATACGCTTCTCTGAGGTAAACATACTGGCCTCCGGCTTCCGGAAGAGCGGCACCGAGTTCTGCATAAGTGAGTGCTCCGGCTAAGGTTAATAGTCCGCCCACGATCCATGCCAAAAGAATAAGGCCTGCAGACGGAATGTATTTAGCCATGATTCCGGTCGTGAGAAAAATGCCCGAACCGATCACAATTCCGACCAGGACCATGGTCGAGTCAAAGAGGCCGAGCTGGCGGAGGAGTTGTCCTGGACGTTTTTCTTTTGTGTCCTGCATTTTTTTAAAAATACTACATCATTTTTCTTTTTGGGAGAAGTGTTTTAAATTATCTCGATATTTGCCATAATAAAAACGCATGAAAAGTCTGAATGCACATTCAGACAAAGGATATGCGTACTTACTCACTGATTTAAGGAGGCTGACCATGCCCAAGAAGGCTATATTGGCATTTATCATAGCGCTTGTCGGATTGGCTGTTGCTGTCTGGTTTTTTACGAGGGGTCCGAGCAGCCAGGATGTGAACTCAAGCCCATACATAGAGGAAGCTAAACCGATTGAGGAATCTCAACCGGTTCAGAAGCAAAGAGAAATCTCTATACGCAATGTGACTCATGAGAGCGTTCGCTACTGGATCAAATCGTCGGCTTCTGATTCAAAAGCAATGTTGATGACAATCCAGATAGGAGATATTGACCGGTTCCCAGGAGATGGAGATATGGACATTAGCTTTCAAAGAGATGAGGAAACCATCTCTTACCAGCTCGATTCCGGGATGCCGTATTCCTTCAGGTACAACGAGAACGATGAACTGGAGCTTTATGAAGGTTCTCATGGAAGAGAGGACGCTCCGGATCTGGCGCCCTTTGTCCCCACACCCATGGCTGTGGTCGAAAAGATGCTTCAGATGGCGAATATAGATAAAAATGATGTATTGTACGACCTTGGTTGTGGGGATGGGCGGATAGTGATCACAGCCGCAGAGAGATACGGTATCCGCGGTGTCGGTATCGATATTGATCCCCAGAGGATTAAAGAAGCCAATGCTGCTGCCAAAATGGCTGGTGTGGAAAACCTTGTGAAATTCCGGTTGCAGGATGTTATGACAGTGGATTTTTCCGAAGCAACAGTCCTCGCACTTTATCTTCTGGAAGAATCCAATGAACTGCTGCGGCCTTTGTTCGAGAGATACCTCAGGCCTGGCACGTATGTCGTTTCTCATAATTACCCTATCCCCGGATGGGAAGAGAAAGAGATTCATTTTGCATCGCTCATGGCCGAAGATAATGAGGAGCATGATATTTACCTCTACAGGAGATAGCGAAGCAGAGAACTTCGCGCTTTATCTGAAAAAAAGCTTCTATTTGTTGTGTTATGCGGATTGTAAAGTGATAGACTACTCCTGAAACGCCCTCATTTTTCCCTAGTTTTCTGTTCAGACTTAAAAAAAATCTTGACAAACTATGCCATACACAGTATGTATATTACGTATAGTATTAATGGAATGCACAGTATGACGCCTCTTAAAGCTGGAAAGGAGGTTCTTCATGACAGATGAAACCGTTAGGTTTGAAACAGAAATGAACCGAGGATTTTTGCAGGTCTTGATTTTAGTGCTGTTAGAGAAATCCATGTACGGCTACTTGATGCTGAAGCACTTGGAGAAACTGGGATATGCGGTTGAAGAGAACACGCTTTATCCACTTTTAAGGAGACTCGAAAAAAGAAATCTCATCCACAGCAAATGGGATGTCAGTCAGGATAGACCTAGGAAATTTTATGTTGTTTCAAAAAGAGGGAAGGATGTAAGGAATGATCTGTTGAAAATCTGGAGAGAGCAGAATGAGATCTTAAATCACTTATTGGAGGCGAATAAAAATGTTTAAAAATCTTAAAGATTATCTGGAGCAAATAGATCATTATCTTGTTGTCAAAGAAGGCAAAAACGAAATTCTATCCGAGATTAAAAGTCATATACTCGAAAAAACGGAAAAAGAGTTTGGCCAGATCACAGAGGATTCTCTGGGAAAAGTCATCACTCATTACGGCCGTCCAAAAAAGGTGGCCGAAAAATATCTTGATGGCTATCAAATCATCTCTCCCACTTTTAAAAAGTACCTCTTCCTCTACACAGGGATACTTTTTATGCTTCATCTGAGTCTGAGCATCCTTTCGGTCTTGAATGGATGGATGAATTTCATGTTCTTTCCATTCTTCTTTATACCTGATATGGGATTCATCGAGTTAATGTCCTATGTGCCAATGGCCTTTGTGTATGACTTTGGTTTGGTGAGTCTTTTTCTGTATGTTGTCACGCAAAGCAAAAGAGATATAAAGCTACCCTGGCCGCGACTCAAAGTTTCCGCACCCTCAGCGCCAGAAAAAAAACGCACAAAGCCAAAAGTGATCGATTTGATATTGATGCTGATTGGCTTCAGTCTTGTTGTCTTCGCCTATCTGAGGTATCATAATCTGTTTTTCGTATCATTGGATCTCAAATCTCCAGCGTCTCTCCTCAATCCAGAAGCCTCAAAATGGTACTCCCTATTCCTGATTACCTTTATTGGCTGCGAAATAATCGGCTATTCTTTCCGGTTTTTTACACAATCAGATTGGGTGCCTCTTGTGATCAATGCATTTTATCTCCTGCTTATCTGGATAATCCTCAACAATCCGATTGATAATGCCTATGTCGGAATACAAGGTTCGAATCTGAATTTGGTGAATTCTTTAATCAAAGTTTTCGGGGGTTTCGCTCTTGCTCTGCTTGCCGTTTTGGCAGCCATAGATTTCACAAAAAGCCTCATAAGAATTATTCGAAAAAAGATGGCAGCGTAAAAAAAGCGAAGGTCGACGCACTAATCGGAAAAGAATCCTTTTCTTTTTGTCTTTGACAACATTATATTTGTGTGCTATAAAATGACTACCAGGAAGCGGAGAAATTTATGGAGGCTAGTGCGGAGGAAGCATCAGATTTTTCCTCCTCTGGGCGTCTTCAAATCCAGGTAAATAAAAATATCCTGATGGATTAAACATGAAGGAGCAGGATTGATGACCGAGCACCGCCGGGCGAAACGAGTCAAAGAAGAAGCTCAAGTGACGATTAAGCTGGTTC
>CP070825.1:123364-127815 GCA_020344415.1 Candidatus Aminicenantota bacterium | reverse complement strand
TGAGATGCTTGACAATTCTCCTTATTTGTAAATAAATACAAAAAAGAAGATATAATAATTCTTTTCTGCTGAAATGTATGCAAAGGCTTCTCGATGAAACACTACGCGGTTATTGGGATAGGACCTATTGGGAGTATTCTAAGTGCCCATCTTTTAAAAGAAGGAATAGATGTTACTCTGGTTGATATTTTAAAAGAAAGGCTTCTTGCCATCGAGAAAAATGGATTGAAGGTTAAGGACCCGAAAGGCCATACTACCGGAGATTTTATCGAATATCCAAAAAAATTCCTGTATTCTCTTAAGGAGATAAAAGAAAAACCTGATTTAATCTTTATCTGCGTAAAGACCTATTGTCTTATTGATGTTACGTCTGAGATCTCAGAGGTCTTCCCTTCTCCTCCTAAAGTTGTTGTTTTCCAAAACGGACTTGATAACGAAGATCAGGCAGTAAAGATACTTGGAAAAGAAAATGTTCTAAGATGCATAATCAATTACGCTGGAGCGATGGCATCTGATACAGAGGTGGAAATAACTTTTTTTAATCGTCCTAACTACATTGGAGTGATGGACAAAGGAAATACCCCCCTGGCTCAAGAGCTTGCAGAAACTCTCACCCGGTCAGGGCTTGAAACAAAGTACACTGATGCTATTAAAAAGCACGAATGGGAAAAGGCCATTTTGAATGCATGCCTGGCACCGGTCTCAACAATAACAGGACTCACCATGAAAGAAGTTATGGATTCTTCCCCGTTGAGAGAAATCGTTGAGAATCTCCTTCTCGAGGGTATAAAAGTCGCAGAAGGAACTGGAATCAAGTTTTCTGATACGTTCTATGAATCAGGCTTATCCTATTTGAGTAAGGGTGGGTATCATAAACCATCCATGCTCTTAGACATGGAAAAAGGGGGGAAGACAGAAATGGACTTTCTCAACGGAAAAATTGTCGAATACGGAGAGAAACTCGATATTCCAGTCCCCTTCAACTGGACAGTAACAGCAATGATAAAAGGCCTCGAACAAAAAAAACAAAATCCCGTTATTCAAAGGAAAAAAAGATGAAATTTTTAAAAAATCGAGTATTCATCTCGATTCTTTTGTTTTTTATTGTTATCTCAGCCGCTAATAAAAATGCATCTGCTGCGGATGATAAACTGTTGCATTTTGGAGTTTCATCCGTATTTGGGGCTGCAAGCGAAAGTTATCTCCACTATAAAACTAATCTTAAGACTCCAGGAAGATTAATCTGGGGGACAACATTAGGAACCATTCCCGGGCTTGCAAAAGAAATTATTGATAGCACTAAAAAGGATAATTACTTTAGCGGAGGTGATATGGCAGCAAATATTGCCGGGGCTTTTGTCGGGGCTTTAGTAGCGAATATCTTTAATAATGCAATCCAAGTTAAAATTGAAAAAAAAGAAGAAGAAAAAATGATTGCTTTCTCCATATCATATAAGTTTTAAACCTCTATTATTTTTTTTCGTATATTTTAACATGTACCAAAAGAGACGTTTTACGAGCGTATTTATTTACATTTATCGATTAAGGTCTTAAAGGAGAAGTGCCGCCATGAAAAAAGCATTTTTAGGGAATCTAGTAGTTTTTTTGATCGTGCTGTTAGTAGCTGCGAACAGCGTTGAATGGGCTCAACAGAAGAAAGATTTTACACAGGAAAACGAAGTAAGGCTCAACAGGGGACAGCCTCCTGAGAAAATCATGGATGCCATTGGCTTAAAGCCGGGCATGGTGATCGGCGACATTGGGGCAGGATGGGGCCGTTTTGCCGTTTGGTTTGCGGACAGAGTAGGAGAAACTGGCAAGGTATATGCCAATGATATTGATATGGGGGCACTAATGCGTCTGGCAAAACGGTGTAAAGATCATGGTTTTAAGAATGTTATTGTCCGTCATGGAAAAGTTGTTGATCCCAATATTCCGCCCGGAGTGCTGGATATCGCTTTCATGATCAATGTTTACCATCACCTGGAAAAGCCCGTGGAACTGGTTAGAAACCTCGCACCCACGTTAAAACCTGAAGGAGTGCTTGTGATTGTGGAACATTGCCCTGAAAAATCAGGATATCGGTCGGAATCGACTTCTCAGGAAAAGCTGGTCGAACAGGCTGGACAAGCGGGCTTTGAGCTGATAAAAGTAGATACTTTTCTTGAAAGGGATAATATTTATTTTTTTCGCCCTAAACGATGAGCATCCAGCTGAATCGCGTTTCAGCGGCAAGTGTGGTCGTCGCATCGAACTTAAAGATCTTATGATAGAGTTGTGCTCTACTATCGATGTGCATTCTGATGAAAAAAATTTTTATGTGACTGTAGTCAGGTATGCTTTCGAGAACAAAGAGCTGGTACAACAGCGCGAGTGGAAAGAGGCGATTCCTCGGAAGTTTAACTAATTTCAGGCATCTTAGTTCAGGCTGATCTTTAAAGCGTGAGTAGCCAAAAGATAAGTAAACATCCGGAACAATAATTTGCAATAAAAATAAATATTAATTTATCTTGAGCAGCCACAAATTCCTGTTAATTCTAAGATCAAGCTTGAGGTAAACTCAGGGCTTCGTATACAGCCTTAGAAATCTGAATATCCTGAACAGCAACACCTGTAAGATCTGCAACAGTAATCTGGCCTTCGGAAGATCTCTGGAGTTCTTTATCAGTGATCACGTTTCCTAGCTCGACAATATCTTCCTCATTCAGAAGGTCGGCCTTTAGGGCGTGGTTAATTTCTCCTCGCACTAGACATTGACTGATGCTGTCAGCGACAACGAGATCCGCCTTCTGGAGAATTCTGGGATCCAATTCATTTTTCTCTGGAGTGTCAGATCCCATGGCTGTTATATGAACTCCTTTCTCGATTTGATCTGCAGATAACAATGGAGAGGTAGAAGGTGTTGCTGTCACGATAAGATTACAATTTGTGGCAATATCGCTGGCGTTTAAAGTCGTTTGAATGTTGTATCCTGACTTCTCCATATCCTTTTTATATTCGTCCAACTCCTTCTGATTTAATCCCCAGACAATGACCTCTCTGGAATTTATGATCGATTTTAAATACTTGAGTTGCATTCTTCCCTGGGCTCCTGCCCCTAGAATACCAATGCGATGTACCTGTTTAGGGGCTAGATATTTGGCCACCACTGCCCCAGCTGCAGCTGTTCTCACATGCGTCAGGTAGCACTCGTCAAGCAGCGCGCAGGCAAGCGCTCCTGTTCCTTTCTTGAATAACAGCATGAGTCCGTCACTTGTGTATTGATTCGATTCCTGGCTTTCATAAAAGCCTGAGGCAATTTTTATGACGTAGTAGTCATCATCCATTAAATAACCGTATTTTATATGGACATCTCCAGGAGGGTTCTTGAAAATGAGTTCTCCCACTGGCGGCACAACAGATTTGCCCTGAGAATAGGCTTTAAAACCTTCCTCGATTTCTCGGATTGCATGGAGTTCTTTTATTACTTTCTTGATCTGGCTTAAATTATAAATTTTTGTCATTCTCTTTGTCTCCTTTGGACGATAGATATTCTAACCCAAAAACCTTTTTCCGTCACAGGAAAAAAAATGCTTACGCTTAAGTATTTTGTTGACTAATAAATTTTCCTTTGGTATGAAGAAGTAAATTTAGAGTTAGAGAAAAAGAAGTGCATTTTAGCTTTTAAATGGAAGCCTTATCTGGTCATTCGAACAGATGATCATGGACTGTGAAATCTTTGACATACCTGAGCCTCTTGAATCCCGATTGATTGAGGAGGTTAATAAAATCATAAAATCTGTTAAGAAAAAATCTTGCAGTAAGAGGCAAGAAGAAAGGGTTGATAATGAAACTTAACTATTTAAAGAGATTTTTGTTCTTTTCAGTGTTTCTTTATTTCCAGGCGCTATTTTTTTCAACACCTGTTTTTGCCCTAAAAATCCCGTCGCCTGAAGATTTTTTTGGGTACAAGGTAGGTGCAGATTATCATCTCATCAATTATGAACAAGCAGTAGAGTACTGGAAAAAACTGGATGAGCTATCTGGAAAAATCAAGGTTTTTGAATACGGAAAAACCTCTGGCGGGAGGCTTATGGTATTTGCAGCTGTGTCTTCTGAAGATAACTTAGCTAAATTAAACCATTACAAGGAAATTTCTAAACGCCTTTCCCTGGTAAAAGGCTTGACTAAGGACGAAGCGTTAAGATTGTCCTCAGAGGGGAAGGCCATTGTGTGGATTGATGGAGGTCTTCATGCCACTGAAGTCGCCCCAGCACAGCACATCATCCAGCTAACTTATGACCTGCTGACCGATGAGTCAAAAAGGACAAAGAAGATACTGGATGAAGTGATTGCCATGTTTGTTTTACCCAACCCGGATGGAATGGATTTGGTCGCCGAGTGGTATCACAGCCATCTCAATACTCCTTACGAGACCAGTCCCCTCCCCTGGCTATACCAGAAGTACATCG
>CP070825.1:120589-123264 GCA_020344415.1 Candidatus Aminicenantota bacterium | reverse complement strand
TCATGGACGGTAAACGGCCAGAGCGCTTACCCTCATGGGTCTTTAATCTTATAGTGCGGTTGTCTCGATCGTTCGGGGTTACAAGCGATTATTTCGATAAACGCACTTGGGAATCAGTAGAACGATATTTTCGGGAAACTGCGTTTGAACAGATGTATGGAGGTTTGTTTATTGATCTTGCCAACACTTGGAACAGCCGGATTATTTGATTTTTATTTGCCTAACTTACCTATGGTAGACATATCGACTAAAAGTCGCCACAGCAATGAAGATATGAGCGCCGACATGGATAAGGAAACGGTCAAAGAGTATGTGGACGAACACTTTACAGGCTCATATGAAATTGGGGAGATTGAGGACCACGGTACTTATTACATGACGGAAATCTCTGGATCTGACGGCAGTGTTAAGGATATTTTGGTTATCGACAAACAAACCAATAAGATCAAATCTCTAAAGTAAACACTCCCCTACCCTATTGAGTTTTAATACGACTTAGTTATACTTATAATGCCTCCAAAAATATAAGTTTAAAAGCAGTGCCGCCTGACTGAGCACATTGTTCTTTGCTGTGGACATGAAGACATTTTGCAATGACTCCGGGACAAGAGTCATTTTCTCGAGGAATATATTGACATCGCGTACTCTCACACTCTACCTGAAAATGATATATATCTCCAAATATCTTAATTCGTAACAATTCCAATCCCTTTCCCCCTGCACCAAAGTCAAAGGGCTTTTTTGTGGAATACAGATCTGTCTCCAGAGAGTGGTAGAACCCGCCAAAAATATGTTTTTGGCTCTCTTCGGTAATTCCTACACCAGAATCCTTAATCTCAAGTACAATGCTTCCTGGTTGATGCCAAAGAGAAATCACTATTTCTCCACCATCAGGTGTATTTTCGATCGCATTCTTGAGAAGACTCATGAGCGTATTTTCAAGGACATCAGGATCAATCATTGTACGGTAATCACCTTTTAACCGTGTCAAAATAGTAACCGACCGATGGGATGAAAGCTCTCTGGCAGAGTCCACCACCTTTTGTATATGCTTCCCCATTCTTACATCCAGTAGTTTCGATTTACTGATACTAATAAAGTCTTCAATCCTGGTTCTTAAAAAACGTAGGGCTTCCGTATGAACCGGCTTTTCCTCCTCCAGGAGCTGCACAAAATCCAAGGTATGTTCCAACCAGGGTAACTTATCGTGTGTTTCTTCAAATGTACCTTGTTTGACAATATCCTCGACCTCCCTTTGAATATCCTGCAGCCTTTCCAGATTTCGTCTGATTCGTTCCAACGATCTATCATTCTCGGAAGATTCCAACCTTTTTAAAGAAGCTAGAATGATAGACAAAGGTGTTTTTAGTTCATGGGACAGGTGATCAAGCACCCGCCGGCGAGCGCGGTCCAACGCCTTGAATTCGGTTATGTTCTTGAAAACAACAACGATACCGGCCTTCTCTTCATCTGCTGGTTCGGTCCTCAGGAAGGAGGTGGTCACCCCTAAGTCGAGGCAACATCCATCTCTTCTCATAAACCGTACTTCTCCATAAAGCCGAGTTTCTCCGTTTTGAATGCCATCCAAAAGAAGATCGTTGAATGCATCGTTTTCAGGCTCATTCATGAAAAGCTGGGAATATGTTTTGTTTTTAATTTCTTGCATTTTGATTCCGAGCAGTTCCGATGCCGCCGGATTCATGCGGGTAATATGTCCGTGGAAGTCAAGCACAATGAGCCCGTCACTCATGCTTTCTATAATAGCAGAGGAGATATTTTCCATCGATGTGTAGTTCCGGTAAGTTATCTCGTGAATATTGCTATATATATAGCTAATTATCGCGAGAATCAAATTAAATTAATTGGCACGCTATTTGCCTATATTCATTGCAGTTCCATCAAAAAAATATTGAGAAGAAATTTATAGGAGATATTAAAATGAAACTTGGTAGACTAATGAAAATAAGATTAATAATCATTCCTTTGGTATTATTCGGGTGTGCCGGCCTAAATCAAACCATAGATAAATCAAAAGATGTCGTTAATAATTCCTGCAACCGTTATGGCCGCAGAGCGCGTCACCTATGAAGGCACCCTTAAGGGGGCCAGTTGTGTGCACTACAAGAAAAAGTGCCCTGAAGACGATGCCCATATTGCATTAGAGCATGATTTCGTGCAGCTTTTACCCGACGGCCACAAGTATTTTTTGCCCAACCTGAATCGGGCCATTAAAGCCAGATATGTGGCCAAGGATGTCCGAATCAGCGGGGAGGCAGAAGATCATGAGATTTGAGTGGACAGATTAGAGGTTAAAGAAGGCGACCAATACCGGCAGGTATGGAGTTGGAAGCAGCAGCAGGAAATGTACAAAGGCGGCGGCGGTTAATCGTCAGTAATGGAATTTGTCAAAGAAGAGCGTAAGGGCGACTGATCAAGCCGCCCTTTTAACAAATTAGGAGCTTTGCACCGACTGGTATGACCCTGGCAGCCTTTTTTGTCTCACTCTTGATGATTTGAGCCAAGAAATTCTCCATCCAAAAATAGGCCGCTTTTTTTTCTGCCGTCCGGATATGTCATCGTTCCGTTACCGGTTCGTTTCCCTGCCTTAAACTCGCCGGTGTAGACTCTGCCGTCGGGATACATTATCGTCCCTTGGCCGTCTCTATTGCCACCAT
>CP070825.1:112486-120489 GCA_020344415.1 Candidatus Aminicenantota bacterium | reverse complement strand
ATGAGTGAAATGAGTTCCAAGCTTAATAAGATTAATGAACTTAAGGCTGAAATGATGCAGCAGGTTTCACACGAATTGCAAAACCCTCTACAATTAATCCTATATGCTCATGATATGCTGAGAACTGAGGCGTTTGGAACGCTCAATAAAAAGCAACTCTTTTATCTTGACTCTATATCGAATGCGGTTGAAAAGGTATCAGCGTTTAGTAATCAATATTTGGAAATTGCTAAAATTGATGCAGGGATGATGGAGTATCAATTGCGGCCGATGGAACTAACCATTATCATTCAACCGATTGTTGAAGCGGCTAAAATCATTGCTTCCAACAAAAAAATCTCATTGGATTTTAGTGTGCAAGGTAATGTTCCCAAGGTAATGGTAGACCCTGACAAGATAGATATCGTCATACGAAACCTTATCGATAATGCGATTAAATACACACAAAGTGGTGGCAAAGTTAATGTGAGTATTCAGCCCAGCAATATTGGCGCAAAAGTAACCATAACAGATAGTGGCATCGGTATCGCTTCAGAACATTTGCCTGAGATTTTTGATGAATTTTATCGTGCCCCGAATGCAAAATCATACAAAGTAGAAGGCACTGGTCTCGGATTGGCAATTGTAAAAGTAATAGTTGAAGCTCATGGTGGAGATCTTAAGGTTAAAAGCGAGCTCGGAGAAGGGAGCACGTTTACAGTTTCATTGCCGAAGAACAGCCAAAATAGAAAATAATTTATTCAAGAATAGATTCTGTTTCTTCTTTCAAGAATCTATTTATAGCCAAACAGCACGCTATAAATAATCAACAGAATTAAAGTTATCCCGATAATAAGGAAAGAATATCCAAAAATTCGCAGGGTGAGCAGTCTCTTTGCAGAGATTTCCTTCAATACGACTGATTTTTTCAATTCACCAGAATCTTTGAGATATTTGTACTCTTCAGGACGATCCTTCTTGTATTCGTCCAGAAGTACTGTTCCGGTAAAGATGACTGGATCTAGCGGGAAGGATTCGGGGCGAAGGTGTGTGTTGAAGAAGTGAATCGTGAAGATGAATCCTACTGCTAGTAGGGCTTCATCGCTATGGACGATCATGGCCACATTGATGAGCCAACCGGGCAAGATTTTAGTGAAGAGCTCTGGAAACCAGAGGATCAATCCGGATATTCCGATAACGCCAATTCCCCAGAAGACAGCCATATAATCGAATTTTTCCCAGTATGTCCAGCGGCCATACTTCGGACGAGGACCGAGGCCGAGAAACCATTTTATCGAACCCGCAAAATCTCGTGCATCTTTTTTGTTAAACCAGAGCGAGCGCTTACCGAAGATCATTTGCCTCCAGGGCGTCCTGGTTTTGATTTTTGTTTTGACCATAGAGAACAAGTGAGCGAAAAAGTATCCAAATGTAATGATGGCTGATATGCGGTGTATACGTCCCGCGATTTCAACTCCTCCTAACAGGTCTGCAAGGAATTTGGCCCAGGGCATGCTGGCAAATTTGAGCATCATTCCTGTTAGCGCCAGTCCCACAAAACTGAGGATTACAAAAATGTGGGTAATTCGCTGCTCTGTAGTGAATCGCTGAATGTAATATTTTTTGTGAATTTTTCTGTGGTTTCTTTTTTCTTTCAGATATTTGAAAGACCGCGGCATCCATAATAAAGTATGCAAGCCAAAAAAGCTGAAGACAACAATTAGCAGCGAGGTCATTGCCCAGAACGTAAAATAAAGGATAGGATATTTTTGTCTATCATGATGGGTTGCATGAGTCAGGTAGCCAGTGAATCGGCGGTTGGCGTCAGGATGACATTTCTGGCATGTTTTAACAACCTTCTTGAATCCTACGCTAGAATCCGGGTCATCGATTTTCCTGATGTCATGTGCTCCGTGGCAATCAGAACACTTGGCTGCTTTTAAATAGCCGAGAGTATAGGCTTTGCCGTGAAGTGTTTCTGTGTACGTTTCTGAAAGGTCCGCATGGCAGGTGCCGCATTGGTGAGTAACTTCTGCCATGAATTGGTCCAGCTCTATTTGTTTGATTTGATGAGCAGAGTGGCAGTCTTCACAATTCGGTAATTTTTCAGTAGTTTTGTATTCGGATGGGCTGTGAATGCTGTCAACAAATTCTTTATAGATTCCCTTATGGCAGGTGGCGCACGTTGCAGGAAGGTTTTTTGGGTGAATGGATGACTGGTCGGCCTCGTGGGTCAAGATATAGTGAGTGCTGTGGCAGTCCGTGCACACAGCGCTGGGCAGCAAGCCCTTCTTGATCAAACCCTGTCCATGCACACTGCTTGAATAGTCCACTAGGACATTTCTCTGCTCGATTCTGATGGTATCCGGAGGAGCCAGCTTACGGTGACAATCTCCACACAACTGGGGGATATTGGACCTGTAAGTTTTATCCCGTTCATCCCGGTGAGAGAAAACAGTGTGTTTTCCATGACAATCCGTACAGTAAGGAGAATCGGGATGCTTCTGGTTATAAGCCTCTCCATGTGCACTCTCAAAGTAATCTTCTGCTATCTGAGCATGGCAATTTGAGCAGTCAACACGGCCTGCAGTTTCACAGGGTCTATGAAGCTGCGGATTTATATCCGTATGACACTTAACACAGGGAATGTTCCTGTGCATGGAATTCTGTATATCCTCTTTGTGGACAATCATAGAAACCTGCTGACCATCGACCGTTTTGTAGACATCTTCATTTTCGTGGCATTTGAGGCACTCACGGTCAGATGTGCGAAGCACTAAGCCTGTTCTTCTTATAGTATGTGGTTGGTGGCAATCAGTACAGGCAGGAATGGCACCTGGCTCTTGTTCCCAGAGTTCTCCTTTGATGATTTTTATATGCACTTCTTCGATTCGGGCATGGCATTTAGTGCATGTTGCGGCGATGTTGCGGACAGATATTGTCGAGCGCCCATTCGTGTGAGGAAGCACCAGGTGGTTGCCGTGACAATCATTGCATGTTGCCGTAACTGTTAATCCTTGTTTGAAAAGACCTTCACCATGAATACTCTGGGAATAATTGGATAAGATGTCTTTTTCTGGGATGTTATAAATCCGGGCTACAGGTGCCCCCTCCCTGTGGCATTTTCCGCAGAGAACAGGAATATTCATCTTATAAGTCCGGGATTTAATATCGCTCATAGGTAAGATATAATGCTCTCCGTGACATTCACCGCAAGTAGGAGCATAGGGAGCCCCACGTTTCAGAGCTCTTCCGTGAATCCCGGCGAAAAATTCCTCATAGGCTTTATCATGACAAATCCCACAGTTCACCAATTCAAGTCTCTCGGGGTGGGGGAACTCTTCAACATCCGCATCCACATGACAGGAAGTGCAATCTAAGTCCTTGTGAACTGAACCTGAAAATTTCTTAAAATCCACATAAAGAGAAATGGTGCGACCGCGCTTCTTGGTAGTTAGTTCAGGATCATCATGACAAATTGCACAATCCTCGTTGGTCGCAGCAGTTAAAGAGGAGGCAAAGATGATACAAAGAAGGAAGGTTGAGAGTGAAATTTTCCGAAACTTCATTAGTAAATATAGATTATATTTAAACTGCAAATTTCCATTTAACTACCAAGCCTGAGCTAACGGCCTTGTTATCTTAAGGAGATTTTTTACCAGGTACGAATTGCGCTAAGGCCCTTTAAATCGGCGAATTAGTATAGCATAAGCAAAAATTTTAAGGAGATTCATATGGAGCTCTTCTTGTGATTTGTTTTATCTTAAGAAAAAGAGCAATGGATAAAAGAAAGATGAAACAGGTAGCAATAATCAGCCCTGTCTTTCTGAATTTAGCTTCTCTCAAAGCATCCTCTCCTGCTCTTGTCACTTCAGCGACAACTTTCTCTCCATCTGCGACTTTCTCTTCAATCTCTGGAAGAGAAAAGCTGTGAGTTAAGTTTCGAACCATGACTAGCATAGTATTTGCTTCTATCAGCCTGAATTTAGGCTCGCTTACTTCTACTCCTTGTCTGTCTGCTCGCTCCAATAAATTTTCGGCAATTTGGATTTTTTGGATGAATTCATCAAGTTTTTCCTTAATACGTGAAGCTATTTGATATGGTTCAGAATCAGGCTCATGGCATTGAGTACAAACAGCCTTCTCTCCTGTGCCTAGCATTTCATCTGAGGGAGGAAGAATCTTGTGGTTTCCGTGACAGACTTCACACTCGTATAGCCCCATTTCATCAAAAGCCTTTTTATGAGGGCTTTGAGAGAATAGCTCTCCAGCGCTTGGATGACATTGCCGGCAAACAAAGGCAATTGAGGTTACTTCTGGCGGAGATGCGCCATGGTTGCCATGACAATCATTACAAACAGGAGCAGAGAGGTCTTTTTTTTCAAAAAGGGCATGGGCATGGACACTTTCTTTATAATCATCCAACTGGCTGGTCGAGATTTTATAGTCTTTCATATAGTCTTTATCAGAGTGACAACGACTGCAAGTCTCCGGTATATTCCAGGGAAAAGTCCATGACTTGGGGTGAGCAGCAGCCTGGATGCCATGAGTAGCATGACAGTCAGTGCAAAGAGCGACTTTTGTATCTCCTTTTTTCAAGAGATGGCCGTGTTCGCTTGTCCAGTACAAATCTAGTTGATCAACTCTGAGGCTGGGATTGAAGCGCCTTATGTAGCTGGAATTAGAATGGCAAGAAGCACAGAATTCAGGAATTTGGGATCTTTGCGGGATTCCCTTAAAAGTTTTATCTTTGGCCAAATCAATATCTTCTTCTGAAGGATTTCCACCATGGCAGTCTGCGCAGCTCAATCCGAATTGTTGATGAATGTCCATCTTAAAAGTTTCCACGGGTGCCAGGAGTTCATCCTCCAGTTCTTGATGACACTCTATGCAGTAGTCTTTTTGGGCATGCAGGGAAAGATTGAAAAAGAATATAGCCAGGGCAAAGATACTTAGCAGATTAATTATTTTTTCCATTTTCTGCGTTTTCATTTCTTATAAACCTGGCAGAAGATATGTCAAAGCAGTCATAACTACAATATAAAGAAAAACTATCCAACCTATAATAGAAAAAACTGGACTCCTCCTTCCCCTGGCCGCATTTCGATCCAGAAAGGGAACAAGCATTAAGAGGATTCCTCCAATCATAAAGCCAAAAATAGCTAAAACTTCTCCTTCAATCGAAAAAATGCGAGAGGGGACAATTTTTAAAGTTGTAAACATAAAAGTAAAATACCATTCGGGCTTTATGCCTAGAGGAGTTGCAGCAAAAGGATCTGCTTTTTGGCCGATCTCCCAGGGGAAAAAAACGCAGAGCACACCGATTAGAGCCAGAATAATCATCCAGCCCAGTGAATCTTTAAGGATAAAATTTGGGAAAAAGGGGACCTCTTTGACTTCGTTTTCTTGTATACCAATGGGCTTGCTCATTCCCAGTATCTGGACTAAGAGGACATGAATTCCTAGAATTACCACCGTCAGCAAAGGCAGAATTCCTATATGGAGCCAGAAAAAACGGGAAATAGTAGCCCCAGAGACTTCAGGCCCTCCTAAGATGAAAGTCTTGATGTGCTTTCCAATCAAAGGAATAGTGCCGGCAATATCTGTTCCCACCTGGGTAGCAAAAAAGGAAAGTTCATTCCAAGGAAGAAGATATCCACTGAAACCAAAGGCAAGGAAAATCAGAAGAAGGAAAAAACCAGTTATCCAGGTTAATTCTCGTGGCGGTCTGTAGGCTTTGAGAAAGAATGCACTGAACATATGAATGAAAATAGCGCCGATAAGAATATTTGCAGACCAACTATGAACTGAACGTATAAGCCATCCAAATTTAACTTGGCTCATTATATATTGAATACTTTCATGGGCCGAATCTACAGAAGGAGAGTAGTAAAGGAGGAGCAAAATGCCGGTTAAAACTTGAAGAATAAAAAGAAAGAGACAGATGCCTCCGAAATAATACCAGAAAGAATGCTTATGTTCGGGAACCTTCTTTTTTTTGGCAAACTCCATGAGGCCAGAGAGCATAAAGCGGGAGTCAAGATAAGAATAAATTCTTTGAAGAAGGTTTTTCATCTCAGCTTTTTTTTGAAACGATGATGTCTTCTCCTGAGATTTTCACGTTGTAAGATTCCAGAGGAGTAGGAGGAGGACCAGAGACAACATTTCCGCTTAGATCAAATCTTCCGTTATGGCAGGGACAAAGAATCGTCCCAGTATCACTCTCATAGATGACAGTACAGGTAAGGTGCGTGCAGATACCGGAGAAGGCCCTTAGCTCTCCATCAGGAGTGAATATCAGGATTCCAGGGGAAGTTCCGAATTTAAAGATTTTATATGTGTTTGGCACAAGCTCGCCTACCTTTGCTGCTGTGATTTTTTTTACGACAGCTTCAGCTTGCTTTGTCGGTAGGATATAGCGAATGGTTGGGTAAAGTAAGGCGATAATCGTGCCGGCTAGACTCCCTCCTAAAAAAAAGTCTATGAATTTTCTTCTATTCATTTAATGGATTTTCCCCAAATGATTCTAGTGTTTTTTGAAAATTTGTCAATATCTCTTCTATATTCATGTAGTTATGGATCCCGGAACTCCCGTCAAGTTCAATATTTTTAAGAGATTTTTCAATCTTCAAGAGTTGAGCTATTTTTTCTCTTGACAAACTGAGCTTTTTCCTCTCCGCCAAAGAAGTCTTCAAGGAACGGATTAAATCTTTTACTGAGTTCTGCCACTTGAAGCAAATCTCACTGTACTCTTCTTCGTGGCAATCGAGACACTTATTTCCGTCAGAACGATAGATTTGGTTTTGAGTATTGATGTGACAACCTGTACATTCGACCTCAGCTTCAAACATTATGTCCTCAGGGATATTTTGACCATTTAATTTGCCGCCCTGATAAAATATCTTTTGTATCTGATGACAGATTGTGCAGTCTTTTTCTGGTTCCCTGTGATGACAGACAGCACAGCTCTTTTTTGAGGCGATGAATTCTCCATGACGCCTTACGTTTGAGTGGCACGTATCGCATTGTATTTTCTGCTCGATTAGATGTCTCTTATGAGGAAAATCAAGGCCAAAGATTTGAGTGTTTATTTCTTCTATTCCAGAATGGCAGTTAGAGCATAGAGACGGCACCTCTTTTGCCGAAGCTAGAAAGGTTTTTGGCTTATAAGAAGAGTTGATGAGGCGGAGAGCTTCAAGCAAATTATCATACGCAGCTCGCAGTAATTCCTGAGAGTAAGTCATATTATGGACGCTCTTTCCTCTCTCCACGATATCAATGTTGAAGGCTGCTTCCTCGATCAGCGATATGGCCTTTTTCTTTTCGGGCTTCTTGGATTGCATAATCTCTTGCCTAATCCTGGTATATATGGCTTTGATTTCATCCAATTTTTTTTCGGTAGAGATTTCCCAATCTTTGAGGATTCTGGAAAAGCCTCTTCCGTGACAGGACTCGCAGGCTCTTGCTTTGGAGATAAAGGTCTCACTTTTTATTATCCTCCCGCCCGTCTCTTCATGGAAAATATGACATCCTTTACAGATCAAACCCTTTTCCAGCATGATATTGGGCATAGGATGGGCTTGTGCTTTGCCTCCCTCGCCGGCGAAAAGGATTTTTTGCGCTTTATGGTAATCTGTGTGGCACGTCTGGCAATCCGATATAGTATCAATTTCTTTTATTACCTTGTGTTGAATATCCAGGTGACAAAGGTTGCATTCGATTTTATGGGAAAAAATATGGGTGGAATGCATAAGATCAGTATCATCGTATTTGTTCAGCCTGTCGGTTTCCCAATGACATTTGTAGCAGTTTTCTCGAGGCACGGCACCGTCTCCGATGATAGTGTGGCTGTGACATTTATCACACTTAAGCCCGTTATCAAAGACAAGAGAGTGATTGTATTTAGATGTCTTTTCTGAAACCAGGTCTTCCTGGTGATGACAGTGGTAACATTCGCTGATTTGAGGATAATGCTCACTCGCCTTGAAATGGCAGATAAAACAGGTGCTGTTTGTTACTGTTAT
>CP070825.1:93493-112386 GCA_020344415.1 Candidatus Aminicenantota bacterium | reverse complement strand
TCCTATGGGAATGGCAGCAATAAATAAAACTGCAATGGCCCGATTGAAATCCCATGATCCGTTTTCTAAAAAAATAACTGATAATCCTGCAATTGACAGCCCAATACTCAGTGAGCCCACATCTCCCAAAAAAATTCGCGCTCTGTGCCAATTGTAAGGTAAGAATCCGGAACAAGCACCAGCATAGCTAATTGAAATAAAAGCTAGCAATAGGGATCCGTCAAAAATGAATAATATAAATAATGCAAAATAGTTAATAATTGCTAAACCGCTCGCTAAGCCATCCATTCCGTCAATAAAGTTATAAGCATTTATCATTCCAACTATAAAGATCGATGCTGAAGCTAAGATCCACCAAGATTTAATATCTATGATAAGCCATGATATTGTGAGTGACAGTAAGAAATAAATAATAAATTTTCTTGTCTGCTTTATCCCCCGAATGTCATCAATGATACCGATAATAATTATGAATAGAATTCCCAATAGAATTATCAGGATTCTAGGATCATATATACTAAAAATTATCATGAAGATACTTATTGTGATTATCCAAGAGATAAAAATACCTAATCCCCCCAGACGCGGTATCGGATATTCATGAATGGTTAAATCACCTGGATGATCTATCGCTCCGATTCTGCTCGCGATCCAAATAGATACGGGTGTTGATATACCGAGCGAAATGAAAAGACTTACTATGAAAGCGGATAAATAGATAAAGGCTTCAGACATAGCTAAACATTTTTAAATTTTGTTTTCTGAATGGATGGTTCAGAATGAAAACTGTCTTTTAAAATTTGGTAATATTCTTCTAGAATTTTGTTTCGGGAATAATATTTCATTACAAATTCTTTTCCATTCTTTCCCATTTCATTTGCCTTTTCAGGATTCGATTTCACCCAAAGAATAGCTTCTGCTAACTCTTCATAATTTTCGGGACTGACTGTTATTCCTGCGTTTGATTTATTCAGCAAATCGGATATATCTCCTCTCCCTGCATAGATCATTGGGATACCACTTCCTAAATAATCGAATGATTTATTCCCTAAAACAATTTCCCAGATAGGATTATCAGGGAATAGATGAACGCCAACATCGGCTTTCGATAGAATGGCAGGCATCAAATTTCTTGGTTTTGGACCTAAAAATTGAACATTCTTTATATTATTTTTAGTGCAATAATCCATATATTCCCTTTTTCGATGACCATCACCAATGATAGCGATAACAATATTCTTATTTTTCTTCATTCGATTGGCGGCTCTCAAGAGCGTGGAGACATCATAGGATTGTGTTAGTCCACCGGCATAGACAACTACAAAGCTGTTTTTCCATTTATATTCAGTTCGAGGATTTAAGCTGTAATCAGCATTTTCAAACAATTCATTCTCATAGCCATTTGTAGCGACGAAGATCTTATTGTCTTTTATGCCTTTCTTAATTAACTCTCGTTTAATGCCAGGCGACACAGCAATAATCTTTGTACATTCTCTTGAGACATACTTTTCAATTAAGAGAGAAATTTTGATGAAAAGATTGGACTTTACATATCCTGTGGCAGCTAGATAATCTGCGAACAGATCTCTGACCTCAAAAATTACAGGAATTCGTTTCAGCTTTGAAAGGAAAATTCCAAATATCGGCATCATTGCGGGAGGATAAGATGCGACTACAATATCAATATTAAAGACAAACAAGGCTCTAAAGAACGCTAAAAATGAATATATAAATTCAAAAAATACTCGTCTTAAAGGGCTTTTACGAAAATTAGTAAGTGTCCTGACCCTGATCAGTCGAAGTTGAGCGATGTTTGTACTCGAAAATATTCGATATTTCATTTCAGGAAACAGCTTTCCTGTTCTCATGTTCACACCTGGCGCAAAAACCGTGACATCATTGTTACGATTAGCGAGAAACCTTCCGATAGTCCACGATCGCAGGCTACTTGAGAGTTCTGGCGGATTAAAATGAGGGAAAAGAAGTAAAATTTTCATGTTTAATAAAAATTAATCCACAATTTGTTTCAGTTCTAATGATTTGTGGATTTAATTAAAGCAGTTCTTGAAATAGTTATTTGTGATTTTCTTTGATTGCGTCAACAATCCTTTCCATATCGGAGGGGTAAAGATTATGATGAATAGGTAATGCAAGAATATGACGTGTCAAATATTCTGTAACAGGCAGTTCCATTTTCCCTAATCTTTCTTGAAAAACTGGCTGCTCATGCAATCCGCGGGGGTAGTGGACTCCTGTTAAGATATTCTCGTTTTTAAGATACAAAGCTAATTGATCTCGGTCACACCCATATTCATCAGGATCAACTAAAACACAATATTGATGATAAGAATGATCCGCACCTATTGTTGTTTTTTGGGCAATGATGCCGTCTACTGTATTGATACCTTGATTTAAAATTTCTGTGTTTCTTCGACGGATCTCTGTCATTGGATCCAGTCTTTTCAATTGCTCCAGTCCGATCGAAGCCTCAACATCGGTCATTCGATAGTTGAATCCGAAGTCAGTATGAAAATATTTCTTTGCCTGACCATGACTTCTGAGGAGCCTTAATTTTTCATTGAGTTTGGGATTGTTGGTTGTAACCATTCCTCCTTCACCCGTAATCATATTCTTACTCGGATAAAATGAGTAACATACCAAATCATTCAGACATCCAACGTCCTTTCCTCGGTAACGAGTTCCGTGAGCCTGAGCCGCATCCCAAATTATCCTCAGATTGTGATTATTTGCCAATTCCTCGATTTTTTCCACATCACAGGCATTTCCAAACAAGTGAACAGGAGCTATTGCTTTAGTTTTTTCCGTTATTCTTTTTTTAGCATCTTCAATATCGATTGTGAATGTTTCCCTATCAGCATCACAAAATATAGGATTGCAATTCGAATAATGAACCATGCTGGCTGTCGCGATGAATGTGAAAGAAGGGAGGAGAACTTCATCCCCTATCTCTAAAACAGAAAGGTATGCGATGTGCAAAGCAGCCGTTCCCGAACTGACAGCAACAGCATATTTCGCTCCAATTTTCTCGGCAAATGAATATTCAAATTCCTCCGTTTTTTTACCCTGTCTTAGATTACCTGACTTTAGAATTTCAACAGCAGCCTGAATTTCATTTTCGGTCAGATTGACTTTTGTGATTGCAATTTGGCTTTTCATCAATCATTCTCCTTGTAAAGAATGTTTATTGCTTTCATTACCGAAATCGAATCCCTTAAGGAGTCTACATCATTCACACAGCGATTTTTCATACAACTGATAAAATATCTCAATTCTTTTTCGAATAAGTCAACCTTAGAGAACTTGAAAAAATTGTTTCCTCTATCGTAGATACCAATCGGCTCTTTGCAGTACACATTGGTAGGAAAATGATCCAAAATTGAAGTGTACATGGAACCGTTGGTCCCATGAATTTCAATAAAATTCATATAACTAGGAGTTATAAGATCGCATTGACAAAGCACTTTTACATCACTTGTAGTGTCAATTTTCAATAGAGTCAAATCTTCTGCTGTGGGCTTTACTATTTTATTTTCAATCATTCGTTCTTTAAGGATGATATCAGTGTAAAGGTTATCAACCTTTGTAATCTCGCCGAAATACCAGACAACCAAATCCAACATATGGACCAGCATTTCGTTGGCGGCTCCCCCACCAGTCTTTTTTAAATGTTTCCAAGCTTTATGAGATCCTCGTCCTCCTAATCGGAAAAACGCATAATAAGGTTCTCCGATGATTTTTTCTTTGATGATATCATTGGCAAATTCAAATGCGGGATGGAATCTGTAAAGGTATCCAACCATTATAAGCTTATTTGTCTGCATAGCTTTCGCCTGAATCTGCTCAGCCTCTTCTATAGATGAAGCCAGTGGTTTCTCACAGAATACATGTTTCCCGCTCTTGAGAGCCTTTACTATGAAATCATGATGTGATGGCGTAGGTACACATATATCAATGGCATCGACTTTTCCTTCAAGGATTAATCGTTCCGGATCATCATACCATTTGGCTCCGTATTTATTGGCAACGACTCTACCTTTTTCAACAATGTCAGATACAAATACGTCAATATCGTCAATTTTCTTATACGCATTTAGATGCTTTTCAGCTATTTTCCCACAGCCGATTACGCCTATCTTTATCATTTTTTCCTACCACCTTTTTGCGCGATTGGGTTCCCGCAGCTTTTCCGGGAGAGGAGAAATCGTTGCCGGATTTCCGATTGCAAAGTTCCACGGTGGAACATCTTTTGTAACAACGCTTCCTGCGCCAATTATTGCTCCTTCTTTAATACGGATTCCAGGAAGAATCGCTGAATTAGCACCTACTGTTACGGAGTCCTCGAGTATTGGGCCATTCGGTTCATACTCATCCCGCAAGCGCTGCGGATATTTGTCATTAGTGAATACAGCCCCTGGACCAATAAACACATGGTTTCCAATTTTCATGTGAGTGGGGATATATACATTAGTCTCAATCTTAACGAAATTTCCGATTTCAACATTTCCATCGATGACACTGTTTGTTCCTAAGACAACTCTGTTTCCTATCTTTGTCATCTCCCTGATCATAACATTGTGCCCAGTCTGGAAATAATCGCCGATTTCGACATCAGCATATATTATTGTTCCAGACCTAATAACGGCATAACTGCCGATCTGGGCTTTTCTGCAGTCCTCCTTATACTTCATCCCTATGATAATATGATCTTGTAATCTACGGCCTTTTCCGAAAACGGCATTCATGTTTTGTCCCCTTTCATCGTTATATCATTTTCAATGATATTTACAATTTTTTTCGCCGAAAATCCATCCCCAAAAGGATTATCCCACATGCGACCTGATCTGAGCATGATAGTAGTGCCCTCCAATATCTTTTTTGGAGATACACCGACCAAAATATTCGCTGATATCTCTAATGTTTCAATCCATTCAGTATTGTCCCTCAGTGTGACACAAGGAATTTTTAAAATGCAACTTTCTTGTTGGACGCCTCCGGAATCAGTCATTACCAAGGATGAATGAACCAGCAAATTTAAAAAATCTAAATAGCCTACAGGTTCTTCTATTTGAAGACAATGAATTGGGCGCAATATATTGTTGAGGCCAAATTCATTGATACGTTTGACAGTCCTTGGATGAGCCAGAAAGATTATCTTCTTCCTAATATCCTTACAGATCAAACTTAATCCTTTAAATACACACCTTAGATTTTCAACGTTGTCTACATTTTCCTCTCTATGCAGAGTCATTAGAATATATTCATCAGATTTAAGCTTCATTTTCTCCAATACTTGTGATTTTGAACGGGCGATCTTGAGATTTTGGTATGCCGCATCCACAATTGGATTTCCAGTAATGAAAATTTTTCCTTTAATATTGTCAAGGATTAAATTTTCCTTTGCTTTTTTGTTCGTAGCAAAAAGATATTCTGAGATGTGATCAATAATAATCCGGTTATGTTCCTCTGGCATCCTCCAATCTCCGCTTCTCTCTCCAGCTTCGACATGCCCAACCCGTATGTGAAGTTTTCGTGCGGCTAAGGCCCCTGCTAAATTCGTGTTTGCATCTCCCCCCACTAATGTAATCTTTGGCTTTTCTTTAACCAGTATTTTTTCAATTCCCTTCAGCATCCCGGCTGTTTGTTCACCATGAAGATAAAAATCCTTTACATTTTCGAGCTTATACTCTGGTTCTGGGAGATTAAGATCCTCAAAAAACTTTTTATCCATGTTGTATGAATAATGTTGTCCAGTATGGATAATAAAGTATTTTATCTTGCTGCAGTGAAGCGCCCTAAGAATGGGACTAAACATTATAATACCTGGTCTGGTTCCGATGACGACACAGACCTTGTCGACTAAGTCCCCCTCATGGAGTATTTTTAGCTTAGCCCTAGAATTCAATTATCGACCTCTTTATTCCAGATTAAATACTCATGTGCTGCGAGAATTTTTGATTATTATGTAAATTGGTGAAATGCGTTGTCATCTTCTTATACAGAATTAGGAGTTTATTCGATGTTTTGCCCGGTATCATCATACAATTTTTAATTCATTCTCACTATATCAGAAACGTCTGAGATTGCATAAGCAAGTTAATCTGAATATAATTTAAAAAGAGAGTAAAGAGTTTAAAACACAGTATTCAAATATATTTCCGAGATGATAAAAAAGAATAATGATTATCCTCCATCTACCCATGGAAAAGCTCTCGGCTTGAAACCGATTGATCGCTTCAGAGAGCGGATTTTAAAAGTATCTCTAGTATTTCTGCCGTTATATTTCTTCAATCCGCTATCCAAACAGCTTTACATTTCTCCATTAGAGTATCTTATGGTCGTGATATTCATTATATTCTTGTTTAGTCTCAGTTATCGCCCTAAATTCTACTTCTTTGGACACAGATCCATATGGCTCTTCTTTCTATCCGGATTACTGACCACGATCTCTCTTGCAGCAGTATTAATAACGAACTTCAATGTTGGTTGGATCAAAGCTTGGGGAGGACGTTGGATATTCCGATATATCCTGATTTTCGTTGTTGTTGCTGCTCTTTCGATTAATAAGAAACACTTGAATATGCTGATCAGAATAATTACCTATACAAATTTTATCGTAGCAGCTTTGGCGATATTATTGGTAATCATATCCAAGGATATTTCTGCATTTAGAAAAGCATTTAGTTTCGCTCCCCTGTCTCTTAAAGGATTCATTCAAGCTACAATCTTTTTTAGACCAAATGTTTTTGCCCGATTCATTGTCGCAACGTTTCCGTTCGCTTTCGTTTGGATGAGATTACGGAACTCTAAATTTTTAACTCCAATCATTATCATTAATGCAATTGGCATTATATCGACGGTATCAGTAATGGGGACATTAACATTCTTTATTGAATTAATCATTCTCCTATTCTTCCAGAAAAAGATTGCAAAAAAGTCTTTTTTCATCTGTGTTGCAATTTTAATAATCATTCCATTTCTTTTCATAGGCCTTTCGTGGCGGTTTGAACGAAAGATGTCCAATTTACTAGAACATGGTACAGGAGTCAGGATTGTAATGTATAGGTCAGCATTAGAAGCGATCCAAGACAAGCCGATATTAGGTTGTGGTCCAGGAAGTGCAAAATATGTTATCAATAAGAGTGGCGAAATAACAGAGGTATCGGAACAAATTTGGGGGAAATCACATGAATTAACACTCCACAATTCAATTCTATCAATAGCAGCTGAGGCTGGCATTCCAGCTGCTGCTTTTTTCTTGATAGGAGCGATATCATTAATAATCAGTTCATGGAAAAAGACAAAAAAAGCAACTTCCTCTGTTTTGTCGAGTATATATTTAGCTGGGTTTCTTTCAACCCTGACATTTTTTATGTCTGGAATGGTATTTTCGAATCTAGCAGAGAATATCGGATGGTATGGGGTGGCGATTACGATATTTATTCTCAAAGCGCCAACTGAAATGTTGCAAGATTTCTATGTATGAAAAACTAGACAATTTTGTTACGACTATTTAACGATGATATGCTGTTTCTCTCTATTAATTTTGTACCAGGAATGAATAGACATCTAATAGTTTTCGCGACTCAAAGTTCCAATTATATTTTTCTTTGAATGCTTTGACAGCATTTTTTGACATTTCATTTAATAATTCCGGATTCATTAAAAGTTCGTCAATTTGTCTTGCGATATCTTGAGGATCCTCCGGATTCGCCACTTTTCCATAATTGGCACTCTCTACAACCTTTTTATAAATTGGAAAATGGGAAGCAACAATCGGAAGCCCGCAGGCCATGTATTCAAAAATTTTATTCGGAAGACAACTCATATTGTTGGGATATGGCAAGTAATTTAAGATTCCTATTGATGCCCTCTTTAAATATTTTTGAATTTCCTCATAAGGAACTGGGGGGATTCGCTTCACCTTATTATTGAGCTTCAGGTTATTTATCAATTCAATAACTTTATCTCCATATGACTTTGTGCCTGTTGGACCTACAAGAAATAATTTCAAGTTTGGGTGTTTATCTACCAAGATTGAAAAAGCCATCACGATCTCAAGTATTCCTCTTGTTTCAGCCGTGATTCCAAGATAAATGATGTATGGATCCTCAGATGATCCTATCTCGTCGTTCTCGAGACATTTCTTGAAATATTCAGGCTGAGGCAAGTTTTCAATCCTTTCTGTCCTTACATTCATTTGTTTATATCTTTCACCGACAATAGGCGTTGTATATAACACATAATCAACATATGGGACGAGGATTAACTCTAGTATTTCAAAAGCTTTCCTGACAATTTTTCTTAATCCTCTTGGTATCCAGTGTTTATTGAGAATTGCATTTGGGAAATGTTCATGAACATCATAAATTATTTTTTTATGAGTGAACAGTTTCAAGAGTATTCCCACGGGCAGCAATTCAGGATCGTGAAAATGATAAACCTTGGCCCTTTGTTTCAATGCTAAAAAGGATAGTTTTATTGTTTTGAAAATTCGGAGTATTCTGTTACTTTTCTTTCCGACTCCAATTATTTTAATTCCTTTGATAGTTTCATTTTTCTCATGGGGAGCAATTAATGTTACATCATAGCCTTCTTTGACTAATGTCGTTGCTTCTTTACGAAAAATCCTTGTGTCAAACACTGAATGAACTGAGGTCAATATGCATATTTTTATTTTATCGTCCATTGGAAATGATTGAGTGAATGAATTCTTCTGTGAAATATTTTTTTAGAAGAGCATATTATGTGTTATTAATCTTTTCATCAATGATAAAACTAATTTCAGTTGCACTGATAAGTTGGTTCATGGGAATTGGCAATTCTGTTCCTTCTTTTACACATTTTACAAATGCAATCAGTTCTTCATAATGACCTTTCTGAATTAGCCGAGTTTTACTTTCTTTTGTTTTTGTACCAATCATTCTTAGGATCTTGAAATCGTCAATTGTAATAACTTTGCCGTCAGCAAATATTTCTATATACTCTTTTCCTAGCTCGTCGGTTCCTAAAGATGAATAAATGAGAGAACATACAGAACCATCAACGTATTTCAAGGTAACAATAAAATTGTCAGATGACAGACAATCAGAGGTGTTAGGAGTTACAGAGGTAACTTCTATGTTTTCTACTGAGGAATCCGTGAAGTAATTGAAAAGATCGAGCATATGACAGGCCTCTCCGATAATTCTACCCCCTCCTTCATCAGTGTAAACCCAATGTTCTTGGGGGAGATAAGCCGCATGTACGCGATAATTAATGATAATAGGATTCATTCTTTTCGCGATCACTGCCTTTGTCTTGACTGCGGAAGGAGAAAATCTACGGTTGAACCCTACGGTAAAGGGTACATTGGTGTTTTTAATAACCTGGATAAGCTCATCCAGTTCGATTTGATTAAGGGCCATAGGCTTCTCTGTGAGAACAGCCTTTCCTGCTTTTGCAGCGTCTATTGCTATCTTAGCATGTAGATTGTGTCTAGTTGTGATAATTACAACATCAATCTCTGGATCAGCTAGAATATCTTTATAATTGGTAGTGCAGTATTCCGCACCAAAAGCGCTAGCAACGTCTTTTGCATTATGACCAATTATATCGGCGATGGCTTTTATATGGTAAAATTTGGACAATTTTTTAAGATTTAAAAGATGAGTATTTTTTGCAAAACCTCCAGCACCAATAATTCCAACATTGATTATATTGGGTTTCTTCATTAATTTTCGTGTTTTGATTTTCGTTTTCAACTTCTCCTTTTTTTTAAAAGATTTTATATTGTAATCTAGGAGAATGCTTAGCGGTCTTTTTTCATCGCTCAACAGTTTTTGATAAGCTTCTGGAGCATTATTGATGTTGTAGACATCACTTACCAGACTCTTAAAATCAAATTTATTTTCAGCTATGAGTCTAAGATACTCTTCCATATTTCTTTTTTCTGTCCATCTTACAAATGAATATGGATAATCTAGCCCATTTTCCTCATATATAGAGTCATATCGTCCGGGTCCATAAGAACATGAAATCAACACATCTATTTCTTTTTCGTATAGAGGATGTCTCTTTAATTCCAATCCTACGTCACCGACTATGACTACTCTGCCTTTTTTCCTCGTGTTTTCCATCGCCTGTTGAATTATCTCGCTGCTGGGAGACGAAGCTGTGATTATAGTGGCGTCCACTCCGTGACCTGAAGTAAAATTAAGCACCTCTCGCCCCAGGTTAGATTCTGATGGAACAAATCCTTTTTTAAGCCCTAATTTTTCAGCGAGTTTAACCCGTTCTTCATCAAGATCAGCACCAATAGTCCGGCAACCAGATATACTTAAAAGTTGAGTTGTAACCTGACCCAGTAATCCTAGGCCGATTATTGCCACATTTTCACCTAATCTGACATCCGCTCTCCGAATCCCGTGCATTGCGATTGAACCTAAAGCAATAGAAGCCGCATCTTTAAGATCACATCCCTGAGGAATTTTTACAGCTAAGTTCTTTGGGATTAATACAACCTCTGCATGGAACGCTTTTCCACCTCCTGCACATGCAACGCGATCCCCAGTTTTTATGTCTTCCACTCCTTCTCCAACTTGAAGAACGTATCCTGAACAGGAGTAGCCGAGGGGTGAAGAACTTTTTATTCTCTGTTCTACTTTTGATATAGTCTTTTTTATTCCAATCTTTTTGAAATATTTTAGAAGTTCTTTTATATACTCTGGCTTTCGAATTGCCTTTTTGGCTAAAGATTCCTTAGAGCCTTTGATACTTGATAATTCTGTACCGCTACTTATAAGGGAATACGCAACTTCCACTAATATTGAATTAGGTTCAATTAATGGGGCAGGAATATTTTCCAATGCTACATTGCCTCTTTTTAGTAAGACTTGTTTCATAGTCCCTCTTCAGAATTAACTATATAAATTGTGATTCTTTAGATGAGAATAAGCTTTGCTGAGGGCATAAAGCATCCAGGCTTGGCCCCATCGAATATAGGGTATCTTTACCTTCCTCTTGATTCCTTTCATATTTATTATCATGAAAATAAACCAGCCTTCTTTGTGTTGCATGTTTTTAATTGTCCAATCAAGCGAATTATACAGATAATTTTTTCCCTCATGAAAAGTTTCCATTAAAACTAAATTACATAATATTGCTTCGGTACAACTGTGTATATTGATTGGATTTATTTTTTTTGGAGTATGTTTAGGGATAGTTTTATTCTTGTAGAGATTTTTTAAATAGAAATTGTAATAATTCTTAACTGCGCTATATATTTTTTCTTCCTGAGTTAGTTTCCAAATAGAGTATAAACTTCTGATTTCAAATCCGCTGTGAAAATGGTCTATATTGCATTTTTTCATTTGGTCTTTGCCCCAATAACATATAGATCCATCTTCATTCTGTTGAGCTAAAGAGTAATTTGTTGCCTTCAATCCTGTTTCGATAAATTTTGCATTACCAGTTTCTTTACCTATTCTGATTAAAAACTCTGCTGCAAATAGATTTGCATTATTGACATGAAAATTATCAATAGGTGTATAGCTAAAACAGAGCTTATCTGAACCGAATTTATCTATATTTAAATCATTCAGGAAAAAATTGCAGATGCTTTCACATTCTGACAAAAAGTTTTTTTCCCTCGTTGTTTTGTAAAAACTCCAATAAGCATTTCCTACAATGGAACTGACAACAGCTGAAGGAGTTTTTTTGGGAATGAATACCCTAGATTGCCAATCAAAAGGATAACCCCAACATTTTCCCGAGTATCCTTTCGAATAGTTATTTTCGAGCCAAGTCATAGCTTCTTCTGCTTTCTTATAATATTTAAGTTGCCCCGTTGTATTATAAAGATTGAGAAATCCATCAGCAAAGAGCCCCATTGCCTTAGCATTCACTCGTTTTTTTATTCTAAGCAGCTTTCTAAAAAAAAGTGGATCTAATATTTCTATCCTGTGAATTAGTCTCCTTGCAATGACAATCCTTTCCAGTTTGATCAAAAAGGAGAATTCTCTTATATCATATGGATCAAATCCAGCCCACCCGTTATTTTCTATCCATTTGTCTAATTTATTTATTGAATTTAATACAATTTCATTTGATATCAAATTTCTGTAATCCTTCATCGTATTGAATTAATTCTTTTTGCTAGTCTAAATATCCCAGATTCCGCAGCCTTTTTTTGATTTTTTCTATATCTTCTTTTTTATAGATTTGCTTCGTATTGCTATCTTTGACATAATCAGAAAAAGCTGAAAAATTAATTGGATTATCTTTCAAATAAGAACTTCCGAAAATTTCTGTTAGAACTCTCCCATCCATTTCTCTGGCCACTGGCAATCCCATAATGTATAAAATAGTAGGAGCAATATCAATGATTTCTGCATCTGTTACAATCTTTCCCTTTTTTATGTTTGGACCATAGGCTATAAATATACCAGCTCTTCGGTGTTCGCCAGATTTTTCTTTAGCTGGCTTAAATATTTTTTCCATCTTCTCCATATTCGAAGAATCGTATTGTTTGATCTTAGAGAAAAGCGCATCTTCAGACCATTCGACGACCAAATCAGGTGCATCTTCAACATAATCTCCTTTATAGACATCCTCTCTTTTGTAAACTTTATTAAAAGCTTTCTTTCCTGTAAGAGGGTGAGTTAATTGTGCCAGTTTTTGAATGATTATGTTCCTTAGACTTTCGTACTCTTCTCCAGGGGAGACGACACCTTCGGGCTCTCGGTTTTTTACATTGATACGGATACCAGGAGAGATATAATCTTCTTCCCTTACGTAAGCCTTTGTTTGTGACCAGTCTATTAGCGCATGAAAATTTAATGTAACTAATTTGTTTCTCACTTCCGGGAATAGAATTTTAAATCTATTTCTTAACCAAAGAGGAGTATACTTCTTTGCAAATCGGATTATATTTCTTTTTGACTCTATCAACTTAAAGGAAGAACTCTTGTCTTGCATGTGAAGCAACCCATGATCTAAAAGCCAGTTATTGAGATTAAGGTAAGGAAAAAAGTTATCTATTGGTCCAGCTCCATGGTCAGAGAGCAGGATTACTGTTGTCTTATCGTCAAGAGCCTGGATTAATCGCCCTATACATTCATCCATTCTCTGATACATATATGGGATTGCATTCCCGAATAATTCTGCAGTTTCTTTTTTATATTTTGGATGACATGGTTCCATATGGTGCCAGAGATAATGCTGAATGCGATCCAGGGCTACTAAAACAACTAAAGTGAGATCCCATTTATGGCTGTTCATGAGGTATTGAGCAATTTCTGTTCTTTTTACTTCGATATCACTCAAATCCCTTAAAATTTCTTCTACATTTGAACTATCCACTGATATTAGATAAGGATATTCGATTGTATAATTATTAAATTTTTTTAATAAGGTTTTTTTCAGTTCTTCTGGAAAGGTGAATTCACTCTCTGTTCCTGGCGTTAGCAAACCTGCAACCATACATCCGTAGATATTTTCAGGAGGATAAGTCGTAGGCATGTTCATTATTATTACTTTTTTTCCAGAGTCACTTAAAATATTCCATATTGCTTTTGTTTTTCTCTTTCTTGAATTTACTATCTGAATTTCGTAGCTATTAGTCTTATATTCAGAGAAACCGTAGATTCCGTGTTTCCCGGGATTTTTCCCTGTTGCGAATGAGTTCCAAGCAGGAGCCGATGTATAGGGGAGTGTTGATAAAAGCCTACCTGATACTCCATCCTCTATAAGTTTGGATATATTTGGCAATAATCCTTTTTCTTTTAATGGATTGATAATATCGAAGGTAGCAGCATCTAAGCCTATTACTATTACTTTTTGATTTGGATTTTTTGAATTTATATTTTCTACCAGCATTGATTTACAACCTATCCTTTTGTCTTAATATGGTATATAAGAATATTGACCTGGTCTCCATCAATGTACCGCCTGGAATGCTAAATTCGCATTCAGTTTTTTTTATCATATATGGAATTCGTCATTTTTAAGCATAGCTTAAAAATAGATTAGAATTATGATAGTTTAATAAGGCTTCAATAGCCAACAGTCAAATCTTAAGTTTAGCCTTTACTTTATCAAAAACGACCTTATCTTCATCTTCTAATCCAAGAAGAAGGATGATCATTGCATAGATTCCTATAAATATGGAACTCCCAGAGACCAGTAATAATAAGGGATGCTCGAATGTTATTACAGATTTTTCAAGCCAGTACAAAACTGCGACCGAGACACTTCCAGCTAATATCGGCTTCAAAAAGCTTATCTTAAAAGGATGGATTTTCAAAATTATGAACACTTCAAGGAGTCTGATTAGATTGAGGAGGATCCAAGAGGTAGCTGTGGCTATAGCTGCGCCAACGATTCCGTATTTAGGAATTAAAATGAGACTTAGTACTATTTGAAGGGAAAGAACTCCAAGCGCATTAAAAAAGGCAATTCCTGATCTGCCAATCATTATGAGCATATAACCGACTGAACCAGTCATAGAATTAATCAATTGACCTGAACTTAAAATAATCAAGCATAAAGCTCCCAGAGTAAATTTTTCTCCAAAAATGGAAAGAATCTCCTTGGTGAACAATAGAATCAATAAAAAAATTGGCAAACTAAGGGTGAATATCCATTTGGTAACAGCTTTGTATAAGAGTTCCAGCCTTTCGTGCTTCTTTCTGTTGAAGAGGTCTGAAATGATGGGGGCAAAAATGGTGTTGAAAGATCTAAGGATTATGGCTGATAGTACACACGTTTGAAAAGCAGCCGTATATATTCCCACTTGTTGTGCTTCTTCGAAGTGTCCTAATAAAAGCGCATCGACTCTGTTTATTCCTATTTGCATTAGTCCAATAAAAAATAAGGGAAGTGAAAAGGATAATAATTCTTTGGATTCATAGATGGGCACAATGGGGGAGCGAGAAATTGGAAAAATTCTTTTTAAAAGAACATAAGAAAAAAGCACATTTAAACCAAGAGCGATAAGAAAAGCAAACATAACTCCTAATAGTCTTAGGCCAACAAGAAAAAAAATTGTAACCCAGAGGAATCTGTTTATCGGCTCGAAAAGATCTCTCGAATAAACCATATATTTCATGACTTTAAAGCCCTGGATTGAATAGAGAAAGACTGAACTGATAACAAACAACGGAACACAAAGACTGAAATATTTTATGACTAATTCAAGAGAAGGCTTATGGAATAGCTTTTGTGAAATATCTTTAGATAAGAAAAACAGGATTGCAGCAATAGATGTACTGATGAGGATTGAAATTTTTAGAGAAAAAAGGATGGTGCCCTTGGTTCTTTTTTTATCGTTTACTCCATTATAGAGAGCAACGTATCTGATGAGCCCACTGTTTAGCCCGAATAAGGATAACATTCCGACAACATTAAATATGGCTAGACCAATTGTATAGAGGCCGAAATTTTCCGGTTTTAATACCCTTGCCAGATACACATTAAACGAGTAATTAAGAGCTCCCCAACTGATGATTCCAAAAAAGCTAATTCCAGCACCTTTTGCAATGGTAGCAATTTCAGGAATTTGAATTTTGTTAATGTGGCTAACCACTTTAAAAAACTTTCAGAGATTCTTGCAATTCTTGTTCTTCTGCCGAAAGAACCAATCGGTTTTTCCAGTCATTAAGGATTTTATGAACCGGGAATTTCCTCAGAGCTATGCTCATCATCAGCCTCGAGAGTGACTTTTGTGACCCCACTGGTACTTTTGAAATCGTTTTTTAGAGAGCGAATGTACCTACCATAAGTTTGCTTTATAGGATTGAATCTTATCCCCTGATTTTTCCGCAATTAAGAGAGTTTAATCGGGAATGCAGCCTTAGTAGCTAAAAACGTTGTCGAAATATTCTTTTTGTTTCTAAAATGAAATCTGTAATTCTTTTCTCCTCATCGTAGGCTGGAATTCTTGTGGACATTCTCTTGGTTTTATTTTGAGCCAGCCGCTTCCTCTAAAGCTCTCTCTTTTTTTTCTAAGAATCCTACCTTTTTTCTTGTACCATCCCATCTTATATCAGGAATTAAAACCTCTTTTTTCTCGAGAATTCTTTTTTTATATTTTATCAGATCGTTTAGCATTATCCTCAACTCTTGCTCTACATTATGAGTAGGCTTATATCCTAAGTTAAGGAGATGTTCATGGTCAGGATTATAATAATGCTCTTCCATCTCTTTTCTGGGATTCTCTAAATTTCTGACTTCCACATTCAAGCCTAACTCCTTGCCTGCTTTTTGAACCTTTAATGCTAACTCAGTAACATCATAAACTTCATCGAATTGATTGAAAACCCTGTATTCTCCTTCTTTGGGAGGGTTTTCGATCGCAATCGTAATACACTGCATGGAATCTCTTAAAGGTAGAAATCCTCTCCTTTGAAATCCTTTTCCAAAGGGAGTTAAAGGATGTCCGATCACTGCTTCTGCACAATATCTATTAGCTACTGTTCCAAAACATTGATCAAAATCATACCTTGTTAGCAGCCTTTCATCATCTCCCATCTCATCAATCCTTGTCCCAAAAACAACACCTTGCATTATATCTGTGGATTGAAGCTTCCATATTTTGCACGCAAACATGATATTGTTTGAATCATGGACTTTTGTCCAGTGATACCAGCTCCCCGCCTGTCTTGGAAAAGGCAACGTGTCAGACCTTCCTCTGTATTCAATGGTGAAAAATCCTTCAGGAATATCAATATTGGGTGTCCAATATTCTCCCATAGTGCCTAACTTTACTAAATGGGCTTGAGGACAGGCGTCTTTCATGGCATATAAAATATTTAGTGTCCCTGCTAAATTATTAGTTTGAGTAAAAGTGCAGTGATTGACATCAATCATGCTGTATGGAGCTGAAGGCATTTCTCCGAGATGAACAATAGCATCAGGATTAAACTTACGAAAACATTCAAGGACAAAATCATAATCTCTAAAATCTCCTTTTTTAAACCATAAGTCATTGTTGAAATTATCTCTATAAGCTTTTAATCTTTCATCCATACTTTTTATAGGCGTTGCTGATTGAGATCCCATTTCATCAACCCACTCTCTCCTCAAAAATAAATCCGCTCCTCCTACAGTATGTCCTCTTTTTGTTAAGTATAGGGATAATGACCAGCCTAGATAGCCATCTATACCTGGAATAAATACCTTCATTCTTTTTCCTCCTGAGTTAGATTATTATTTGTAAGTGTTAATCTTACTGCATTATTTATAAAATAGAGTCAATTATTTCTTGTCTCGGGCATGATGCCGTTATTTATTAGGTTCTAAGCCGGAGAAAACGATACGCCATCTGAACAGGCAATTACAATTCTTTTTTTTCTTTTATAATTCCTTCTGCTCAGGTTTGAGTCTTCATAAACTGTTAATCTATATATCCTGGTTCTTCCAATTTGTCTTTTATTATTTCCTTATTTTTGCGCTCTAAATCCCTGTTCTTAGGCATTGAAGATAATGGATGTTTATTTTTTCCCCAGGAGATTTTTTGCTAGATTCATTTGTGATTATAATTGAATATTATTTTGGCAATGACCTCTAAAAAACTGATGCTTAACGAGAGGATAATCTTTTTTGTCATTGTTCTTTTTTAATCTGGCATAAATGAGCTTAGATATGCTACCGCCATTGGCTTTTAAAACCACTGAAATTGTTCTTCACTGCGCTCTTTTCAGCCGTTTCAGTCTGTTCTAGCTATTCTGTTATTTTTTGGGCTTTTCTGTTTGCCGCCTGCATTTCATTTATTGCATCTATTTCTTTCTTTTTTTAATCTATTTATCAATAAAGCAAGTTTGAGCCAAGTTGCTATATCTTTTGCTGGTTTTCAACGATTTTTCTTATTTCTTCTTCCAGAGATAAGGATATTTTTTTTATGGCTTTATACCTTTTTTTAATTAAGTTGAACCTTCGGTTCATCTGGCTGATGCTGGATTTCTTTAGGGTTCTGAAATGCGTGCTCAATTGTTGATTGCTCAAATCTGTATACTTTTTCAAAAAATAAATAGCTGCATTACGAAAGAGAATAGCTAACTTAAACTTCTTTCTGGTTTTTAATGAATGCCAAGAGGGTGGTTGAACAACTAATTCGATTATTTTTTTGGCAAGGATATCTTCATCTCTTCGAACTGCATTTCTATTTAAATACAGCTTTTTAAGAACTTCTCTTTTAAAATCTTCGTTTCCCAGAATGGATCTTCCCTTTAAGTCTTGCAAGGGAAATTTTATTTGCTTTTTTTGTCCTTCTTTAATGTATTTTCGGCAGTTTATGATAGAACAACTCAAAAATACGGTGATAGGGGTATTAGATACGTGCATATGGAAGCTGGACATGCTGCTCAAAATGTTTATTTACAAGCAGTTTCCCTCAATCTGGGCACAGGAGTTGTTGGAGCTTTTAAGGATGATGAGGTAAGGAGTATTCTAAACATGTCGGACGAAGAAAATCCATTATACATAATGCCTGTAGGAAAGATATGAAAAGATTTGTGTGATAACGCGACTATGTTAAATTTACGTCGCCTAATAGCGTATAAAAGACTTCGCCATGCTCCGCCCAAATTGCCTTTGTTAGCTTCTTTTATCCGTCAAACGTTATATGGAACTCTAAACCCCGCCTTCAAGAAAGGTAAATTCCTTATCATTTGATTATCGATACTAATATGACGATAAAATGAATGAACATATAAGAATCTATCCAACAATTGCTGTATGTGGTCTTGATTGTGGATTATGCCCGAGATACTATACAGTGGGGACTTCAAGATGTCCTGGTTGCTGTGGCCCAGAATTCTTTAGCAAACATCCAACATGTTCCTTCATAACTTGTTGTGTCAAGAAAAAGAATCTTGAGGTCTGTGCTGAGTGTTCAG
>CP070825.1:90566-93393 GCA_020344415.1 Candidatus Aminicenantota bacterium | reverse complement strand
GAAGGGATCTACATATTTATACTGGGTATAAACGTAGTATGCATTCAGGCTAAGACAGAATGACAGTACCAAGAAAAGGGCAGCCAATCCCGCATTTCGTAAGCGCCGCTCCCGTAATTCCGAGATCACGACAACCATTCTTTTCACACCAAAGACCGACAGGAGGACCAAAGGCGGGATAATAGGTGAAATGTATCGTATCCTCATATCACTGGTGAAAAAAGCGGTTGCGAAAAATAGGCATGCGTAAGCGAGGAGTATCCTTTTTTCATTTCTCAGAATTGGAGGGTCTTCTCTCATGTGATAGAAGGCTAGAAAGGGAAGCAGGAGAATGAACGGGTTGAGTTTACCGTCAAAAAACTGCGGGTTGCCGTCCTGTCCTTGAAAGAAAACTCGCACCGGCAAAACTGCCATTTGCCACCACGTCTCATGATAAACCAAGGTTCTAAAGGTAAAGAGATCGACGGTCTGACTTTTGCTAACCTTTTGTAGATTAAAGAACTGATCATAAAGGGGAAAGATTGGGTTGTTCGTCCACAGGTAGTTTCTTATCATCCAGGGAGAGAAGACCAGGAGCGCGACAGAGACGAACAGTATTCCATAGCCAGCAGCACTAACAAAGCTGGGCTTCGCCCCTGGCGAGTATCTCGAAAAGACAAAGGGAACAAAAAGGGCCAGCAGCAGTAGCGTTATCAAGCCATTATATTTTGTTCCAGCTGCCATGCCACAGAACAGAGCAGAAAGTACCAAGACCTTCACTCTGAAGCCATCTTCAATCCATTTGAGCAACAGGATCAGCGACGCTGTGGAAAAGAATATGAGCCCTAGGTCGACGTATACCGTGATGGAGAGTTTAACGATGATCGGAGTCGAGAGAAAAAAAACGACTCCCAGGAGCGCATAGTTGTTGTTAGTTCTCCTCTTCAGGTAACTGAAGATCAGATAAGCAGTAAGGATGGCAAACGCGAAGTGGATAAATTTTGGCACGATATCATTGCCTAAAAAGAGTGGAATCAGATAGAGTAGATCTACGTCCATAGGATAGTATGAAAACGGCATGGTAGGGATTTCATACATACCGCCATGCTTAAGGTAGAGCTTAGGAATAGCTAAATGGTGAACGAGGGCGTCTTTGCTAACGGGGGGGACAGAACATAAGAGAATGATCGCGATAATCAACGCCACCAGTAGTCCAACGAGAAACACCTTGAATCGGACCTCACTGCCAGTATTGGGCCGACTTGTCAATTTATTTGGGTTCAATCTGCGATCCCCTTTGATCGACTTTCAAGAAACTTCTCCTTGTTGAAGATCTGCACTAGAATAACAGGTTGCGATGTCAGATTGTCAAAAAACGGTATGTCCCTTGATCCAGATCAATGAGCCTTTCCCTAATTCTTTCATTAGAGACTTTTGTTCCCGCGGTCGGACAATAATATGACCCAGCAACCCATACTTGCCTCTCTATGGAACTCTTGGGCCTCACTAAAAAACCTGGAGTAAGAATATCACCTATTCCGGTGTAGATAAAATGATCGCTGATCTTCCCCTTAACCTCTTTTTTTCAAAAACCTCGCTTGATGCTCATATATTGCAACCCTGCATCTCTTCCTAATCATCCGTCGCTTAAAACATTCCGCATCAATAACATAAATGCTGTTGCCACATTCATTTCCCACCATTCGCAATACTGGATCAAAAAATATCTGCTGCTGGCTGAAGCAGAGCAAGTTGTCTTGAGGCTCTAAACTCTCAACACAGAACGCGATGTTTTCCAATTGAGATTTCATTGCTTGTCATAAACAGATAGAAGTAAGAGGTCAAAAGGGGGGGCATAATGGACGCCGAATAGATAGCCAAATCCTTTCCCGTTCGCTGAATACCAATCTCTCTGAAGGTATAAAGTGATGGCCCAAATATAATCCCGAGGTTCCAGTTAGCGGCCTTCTGGGTCGAAGCCAAAGCCAACCCCAAAAACAAGCTGGATAACTAGATGAATCGGGACTTTCTCTCCTTGAGATATTTCAAGGCTCAATAAGCCCCAACAGTGTTGAAGGTCATGTTAAACATATCATGCCGAATCTCTATTCCCTTATAGACAAAGACAAGGGAGGTTATGGTCAGAGCAACCGCAAAAAGCCCAGCATTTTTCCCCAGATAGATCCTGAAATCTTGAAGACGAAAAGCAGGGTGGCTAACAGAAGCAAGAGCATCAAATATCTAATAAGCACAACTGTGGATGTCTTAAACCCAAGGATCTTGATTAAAAGGGAGAGCAAGATATTTACCAAGGGAAAGCGACACCTTATCTGATCGCTATAGAGGGCTTTACCTCGTACCAGCGCAACGCTGGCATAAAGGACTTGAAACTCATCGAAATCAAAGAAACGGATTAAGGAAAGCCTCACGATCATAAGAGATAGAAAGGCAATAGAGAGCACTATCAAAACGTTAGAAATCTTTTGTGCCAAATCATATTGGAGAAGCCGTGGTGTTTCCCTTTTGCTTGCTTCTTTTTTAAGAACCGTAGACATCGACCAGACCCTGCTGCCCAACAGCCCGGGTAAAACATTCATGGCAAATCAGGAGCTTGTAATCTGATGCAAGCCACAAAGCCCCAAAATGGTGGTTAGAGCTTTTGATAATAATCTGATTCAATAGATCCTTCTTCCCTGGAAAATAGCCCTGAGTTAATCAGCCCTAATTTCTGTAGCCTAAATTTAAGAGTTGTATTCAAAACGCCCAACCCATACAGAACGCTTTTCACAAAATTAATCGAAGAAGCCTCTTTGAAATATCTGCTTGGGCAGGAGACCTCGCCCACTCG
>CP070825.1:87397-90466 GCA_020344415.1 Candidatus Aminicenantota bacterium | reverse complement strand
ATAGTTCCTTAAGCTGGAATATTTCTGTCTTCGTCGGAGCTGAAGGATAGCCTGAAATGGACCTGCCCAAATTCGCCACCAGCTCTGTGAGAGACCCCCCCCTGAGAGCCACTTCCCTGGAGCCTCTGTATCCGATTCCCTTGGGCGTGATTTCTTCTTCTAACTTGACGAACTTCTGATCGAAATTCTTAAGGGCAGCGCTGACAACTTCTGGAGTGTTTTCTTTATCCTCCAGCTCTTTATCTAGCTTATCGCGCTGCCGCCTTATATTTTTTACAGCAGTGACAGCCAAACCCATCTTCTTTGAGTAAGCCATGACTTCTACCATCTTATCGCTCTGGACAATTCTTTCTTCCTCATTTACCTGGAACCTGGGATCGGGGTAAACGATCCCTTTTTTCACTAGCTTCTGGTCTCCAACTATCAATTCAACCTCATATTCTCCGGACGCAACAAAAGGTGATGCAATAAATAACGCACCCAAGGTCTTAATCTCTTTTCCTTCCTTGGTCTTAGGAACATACCGCAAATTCCATATACTTCTCTGGATGCCTTCTCTTATCAAAAGCTGGAGTTTGAAGATTGTATCGCCATTACTGTCTTTTATGAAAATCTTAGGCTTTTCTTCCGGCTTCGTCCCAAGATAAGAGTTTATGGTCATGCCGAAAGGAGGATTCTTAGCAGCATAAATTTGCCTGCTGTAATATTCGCGGGTAGTTGACCGCTGAAATTGAGTCGCTGGCCGGATATTAAACAGGTAAGAGCTAGAATTAAATACTTCTTCTGACATCTCCTGAAGAAGAGAAATATCATCCATGATCCAAACACCCATCCCATGTGTACCGATAATCAGATCATTTTCTCGAGGATGTATGTCAATGTCACGTACAGCCGCTGTGGGCAAATTATGCTTGAGCGAAAACCAACTTAGACCTCCGTCAAGGGAGGCATAAATCCCGAATTCTGTCCCGACAAAAAGGAGGTTTTTATTTTTCAAATCCTCCCGAACTACATGCACCCAGCCAAAAGTGAGGTTGCCCTTGATGGATTTCCAGGTGCTTCCGTAATCGGTGGTTTTATAAACATAGGTTCCATAATCATCATGGCGATGGCCATCAAAAGCAGCATAGGCTGTCCCTGCCTCAAAATGGGATGTTTCGATACGAGAGCACCAGGTGTTCGGAGGAAGGTTTTTAATTCTCTTTACAACATTTTTCCATGTTTTCCCGGCATCACGAGTTATCTGGACGTTTCCATCGTCAGTTCCGCACCAGATGACTCCTTTCTCTAATGGTGATTCAGCAATAGTGATTATCGTACAATGGATTTCAGCTCCAGTATTATCCATGGTTATGGGACCGCCTGAATCTTTTTGCTTCTTGGGATCATTCGTTGAAAGGTCCGGACTGATTACTTCCCAACTATGCCCGCCATTGGTGGTCTTGAATAAATAATTGCCTCCTGTGTAAACAGTTTTCGGGTCATGAGGCGAAATGTAAATCGGAGAATTCCAGTTAAAACGATATGGAGGTTCTTTGAGAGAAGCCTGGGGTCTGACAGTTTTGCCTCTATTGATCCTCATATCAAAGCGGGATAATCCATTCATCTGATAGTTTCTGTAAATGATATTTGGATCAGTAGGATCTACTTGAGCGTAGAATCCGTCTCCCCCACCGATCGTATACCAATCAGCGTTTGTAATACCTGCAGTGTCTATGTTGGCACTCGGCCCTCCCCAACTGCCGTTGTCCTGCAAGCCGCAGTAGACATAATAGGGTTTTCTCATATCAAACCCAATCTGATAAACTTCAGCCAGCGCCATATGCTGTATAGGGTGCCAGTTTTGGCCACCATCGTAAGTGATATCAATACCGCCGTCATTGCCATCAATAAGATGAAGAGGATTGGATGGATCTATCCAAAGAGCATGATGGTCAGGATGGATTCCTCTTGAGATTGGCTTAAATTTTTTGCCCATGTCTTTTGAGACAAAGGATTGTCCCGAGAAAACATAGACAACCTTATCATCGCTAGGATCTACGCGAATCTGGCTGTAGTAAAAAGGCCTGAAATTCACTCGCTTAAAGGTTTCGTTATCACAGGTCCTTTTCCATGTTTTTCCTTTATCTTCTGAGCGCCAGATTCCGCCATCCTCGTGTTCTATAAGGGCATAAACGACATTAGGGTGGCTGCGGGAAACATCAACCCCTATTCTTCCCATCACTCCTTCTGGTAAATCCTCGGTGAGCTTTGTCCATGTTTCTCCACCATCAGTTGTCTTATAGAGCCCGCTCCCTGGACCTCCGCTTGAAAAATAATAAGGAAGCCGGCGGTGTTCGTAGGCTGCTGCATACAGAGTCAGGCTGTCTGAAGGATCAATGGCTAAATCTGAGACGCCAGTATCGTCGTTTATATACCAAATATTCTTCCACGTTCTTCCACCGTCTATAGTTTTGTAAACGCCCCGCCACTTATTTGGACCCCAGAGATGGCCCATGGCTGCTACGTAGACGATATTCGGGTCTCCGGGATTAATGATTATTCGGCTAATATGGCGGGTATTTTTAAGGCCCATATTCTTCCACTTCTTTCCTCCATCGATGGATTTATACACGCCATCCCCTATGGTGACACTGTTTCTGCATGTTGCTTCTCCCGTGCCCACCCAGACAATGTCTGGATGAGATTGAGCGATAGCAATATCACCCACAGAGACTGTGTTTTCCTTATGAAAAACAGGCGCCCAAGTGATGCCGTTATTCACAGATTTCCAGACGCCACTCGGACCTATGGCGGCGTAGATAATCCACGGCTCTTTTTCTACGACATCGATATCCACTGTACGGCCGCCCATAACTGCGGGTCCTATGCATCTCCATTTGATTTTCTCGTATAATTTGCCAATTTTATCAGCACTCTGTCCATGGGCGTTTAAAGAAAAACAAATGAAAGAGAAAAAAATTCCCAGGATGAACATTGAGCAGGCTTTCTTCATGACTTCTCCTTTTTAACTCAAGGAATTTCCTTGAGTTAAAAAAAATACTTTTTAAGAAAAACATTTTATTTTAT
>CP070825.1:84722-87297 GCA_020344415.1 Candidatus Aminicenantota bacterium | reverse complement strand
CACAGACGGCAGCTTGGCCCACAAGACTGTCGACCACATTGCCGCTGTGATGAAGGCCATCGCCACCATAGATTTAAGTAATATGGATTTCATCTTTTCTCTGCCCAACAAGTTGCTCACGCGCGGCGGTGAAAAGCCATGAGTTTGATCCGAGTATGCTGAACTATCTTTTGACAGCTTCGCTGTCAAAAGCGACGGCGCCAGCCGTCGCGTGCAGCAAAATGTTATGTGGTTTTGATAGACGCTGCATGTATCTTTGAATTATCTATTATGTTTTTGCCACTCTTGCTTATACCAGTTATCAATTTCATCAGCGTTTTTCCATTCTCGATGATATAGTTTATCATAATAAAGCCTGTATGTCCTATTATTGTTGTAAAGCTCATCAGAAATGAATCCCTCCAACCATGTTGAAAAGGTCATGTCTTTCCATGGCTTTAGAAAAATATATCCTTTGCATATATCTGAAAATTTGACTGATGGTTGAAAATGATATTCATACGATTGACTATCTCTGAGTAATCCAAAAGGAGAATCAAATACATCAAATCCCACAGGAGAGTTTCCTCTACCAAACATTATCTCCTCTATCACGTTTGAAATTACAGGATCGTCACCCTTATATTCATAATTTTTTATTCTATGCTTTGGGTTAAAGCTTGGATAATGAAATTGAATATTAAAGATCTTGTTTCCGTGTTGTTGATATAGTATATTACCCATCCTTGGCCAGAATTTAACTTGATCGTTATCCTCGCTTCCGCAAGGCATTGCATAATGTCTATCCCAGGTGTTGGATATAGGTTGAATGTAATGCGTATAAGCATGTGCAGCACCAATCAACACTATTCCTTTCTTTTTTTTGTTGATTACATATTGATCAAGCACTGCAGCCATGAGTTCGTCCCTTTTCAAAAGCAAGGGATGCTGACTTTCCGCCTTGGCGATCAGAGTTTTGTCGTCAAGTTTGTTTTTAGCCCATAGCTTATAAAGCTTAAAATCGTAAGGAATCTCAAGTCCAACAATTTGCATTGGTTCACTACCCTTCGGAAGGCTCTGATTTAGAGACCATACCGTCTCCAATATCTCCCAATATTCCTTATCTCCCCAATCACTAAATCCTTCTGAATGTATGATTTCCCAAGCTAATTTTTCATCATAACTTTCGCCCGTTACGAGTGTTTCGAGCTTATCGTTGTGAGTAAATAGCGGCACTTCCAGAATAACATATCGAACGTTAGCTTTATGATAAACCTCAGGTATTATCTTTTTAAAAAAACTTAAATTTTCTATTCGATGGTGAATTTCTCCTAAAATTACTATTTGATGTTTCTTACATTTTTCAATGACATAATTAGTTGGTTCTTGTCCAAATTTATCAAGGTAGTCTTTAAAAATAGGATAATCCGCTGTATCAAGTTGACTGGCTTCCATTAAAAGACCCATCTCATACCAAGAAAACGATTTCTCTTGAGCAAAAATAGTGCATGATTGAAGACAAAGGTGGACTAGAATAACAATGTAGCGAGTAAATGAGCAAAACCATTTTCCTGTAATCATGATCTTAATCCTCTAATTTTAGAAATTTTCGAGATATTTTAGACTTATCTACGCACATAACTATGTATATATGGTTTCCAGATAAGAACCCACAAGTGGCTGACTGTCGGCATAACACCCCTTTTTCATGCACACATAAGTGATTCTCTAAAAAAGAGTTACGCCAATTGTCCTTCATATAAGGGGTCTTATGTGGTTTCCAGATAACACTCCTAAGTTACAGTAGTTCAAATCGTATCCGCTGGACTCACAATTCCGTGTGGTCCTCGGTTCAACACATGGGTGTGAATTATCCTCACCTTCAATTAGACTCCGTCCCCTTCGGCATCCCGCAAACGGAAAGCCCGTCGGAGAACCTTCGCTCTTGGGTCGGAAAGTCAGGATGCAACCGCTACGGGAAATATATACTGCAGAAGTCAGATTTACAAGAAAAATCATTTTTTTTTGAAGATACATTCACTCAAATTTAGGGATTTGTCGTTTAGACTGACGGGGTCTGCGGTCTGGTCAGGAGCAATGGACTTGCGGATAACTTAGCTGAATAAGAGATGGGATGAGCTTTGGTCATAAAAGTCGCCGGCAGCAGGCAAAATCCACCTTCTATTATGACATGCGGCCCGTATCTGTGAAATAGTGGAAATTCTTCTTGACAGATATGGACAATCTTTGTATAGATATATATGAGGAGCAGTTTATGCCTTCGTCGGTGTGTATTTTTATTGATTCGTATCAGGGGGGGTATTTCCATATTATTTTCAAGATTTCACCGAGAGACACAGAACATGATATGAAGGTCCGGCGGCCGGAAGTGTATGCTCCGTAATTTAATTCTTTAATTTTCAATAGATATTGAAAAACTGATTTTTTAAAACTTTTATAATGAGTTTATATTTAGTATTATAATTTAGTTTGTTTTACTTAATCGAAATGTCAAGTTCAACCCAATCTTTCAAATACCAAGATTGTTGGACAGCAGCTGCCAAAGGTGATTTAGATGAACTAAAACGTTTATTTG
>CP070825.1:80803-84622 GCA_020344415.1 Candidatus Aminicenantota bacterium | reverse complement strand
CTTGGCTGTATGGTAGGCGGCTCCGATCCCGTCTTTGTACAGCCGGCTCACTCCGCAGTCTCCTATGAACACCAACCGGTCAAAAAAAGGTGTCTTCGCGCTTTTCATGTTAATGCGGGGATAACACTGACAGGATTTTTGACTCAGCTTCCAATTCGATGGCATGCAGGATTCAACCTCTGGATCTTCTAAAAAAGACTCCACAAGCTCCTTATCTATTTCTTTGCCCAGCATGCAGACAGTCGCATAGTCTCCCTTGGGGATAAAGGCCGCAAATTCCATCCTTGGGATGTTGAGAAGAAAGGCGTGCATGGAGTTTCCCAGATAGGCCTCGAGTGTGGCCTCCCCTAAATGGTACTCGCAGATGAATGTTTTAGTTGTTTTTGGGGGAGCATAGCCTTTATCCTGAAAGAGTTTGGCAGTGGCAGAGTTGACTCCTGTGGCGAGGACAAGCAGGTCGAAGGTTTTTCGAAAGCCCTCCTTCGTTTGGACCCGCGGCCGCTCATCTTCCCATTCGATATTGTCTACCCATCCCTGAATAACATTCGCCCCCTTGTCCTTAGCCAATTCCTGCAAATATCCATCAAAGCTGTGCCATTTTATCTCTTTGACATCACGAGGACCGGCACCTCGATGCACAGCTGCAATCCTTTTTTCCTTGATTGGAGTTACGATCACAGCCCTGCCGACATCCATATGGAGCGTGTAGGATTCAATGCCTCTCTGGACGACTGTGGGCGGCAGGTTGATTCCCTCAGTGGCAAGGGTCTGCACCAGTGTTTCGGAGACAACCCCTCCACACATGTTGCATCCGGCTGGGGCCGTATGGGAGAAGTCGCGGGATTCAAAAATATCCACTTCAATATTGATGCCAATCCGAAGGGCCATATCGAGAAGAAAATAGGTAAAAAAAGAACCGGCCGGACCGCCACCGATAACCGCGACCTGCGGATCCTCGTCTAATTGGAGGCCCGCTGAGTGTGAAATATTTTCAGTTTGAGGATTGTGAGCGCTGAATTGTGTTTCCTTAGGAGTTGGCAATTTCTCTCCTTTTATTCCTTTTCAAGCTTTACGTGTCTAGAGCGAAAAAACAAGCGGCGTTTTCCATTTTAAAAAAAGACCATATATAGCACAGAAAAGTTTTTGATGTCAAAATAAATCTATAGATAATGTAGGATTATAGAGAATCAGATTTCAATTCTCCCCATCGACGAGTGAAATTTAGGGATGATATTCAGAATCCTTTGGACAGCACTTTAGCTATCCGGGGGAGGCGCAAGCTGATCTTCTGCCTGAAATGTAACTTTTTTCACAGACCTTGAATTTAAATATATGGAGAAAGAGTGCTAAAATCATAAGGGGGATAATGATTAAACAAGATAGAGCCGATTCGAAAAGAAGGGCCGCCTGCTTCTTCTTTTCTTTCCTTATCCATGCAGTTTTGATTACTGTTCTTTTTTCTTTGAACGTCTCGGTGAGCATCAACCTTGAGCAGCTGAAAGTCAGGGAAGCGTTACTCGTTTCGCCCGAACAACTGATCATCCCGAGGGATATGGAAGATTCACTCAGACGCCTTCAAGAGACATCGAGGGATGAACCCAGAGGAGATGAGGATAAAAGAGCAATGATTCAGGACAAAGCAGGAGTCCGCGGGAATCCTGCCCAAACACCAGAGGCTGTGAACCAAGAAGAGCTTTATTCAAAAGAAAGGAATGATGATCGAATTCCAACCGAGGAAGAGGCATTCTTCTCGGATCTGGCCTCTAATTTTAAACTCGGGGGGTCGCTCAAATCAGAATCGGATTTGCATCCAGATTATGTCCTGGATTTTTCCCTCGAGTTTGGCAATACACAGAAAATCTTGAGTGAGGTGGAGAGAGCTAACCTTGAGAGGGATGCCAAGCAACTGAAGTATCCTCGTTCGGGTTTCTTTAACATCGGTTTTTCCAAAGGCAGTACAGGACCTGTGCGCACTGATTTCGGTGGTGCGGCTCAAAAAGCGAGAGCTTCTTTCCGTATCGAAGACTATGACATATCTCCCTGGGCTGAAAAGGTCGTGAAAATAATCCTTACAAATTGGATCATTCCCTATCCGAAAGAAGTGAGAGCTAAAGGTGTTGTGGGGATTTCTGTGATTATAAATGAGAGTGGAGAGATTCTCTCTGCTCAAGTCGTGAATTCATCTCTTATCCTCCTCCTGGACGAAGCGGCTTTGAAAGCTTTAAAAGAGAGCTCTCCTTTCCCTCCCCTCCCCGAAGATTTTCCCAGGAATAGTCTCGAGGCCTATTTTGAATTTCATTACGATGATTAGAAAGGTTTTGTTTTTGCTGACGTTTGTTCTTAGTCTTAATTTCTACTCATTCGGGGAGGAAGCTTCTACTTTAGATATCGACATTGGGTTGATAGAAGGAAAGACAGGTAAGGCAATCGCTCCACCGAAAAAATTGATGATCGGGATAGAAATACCAGTGGAGGCCTATTATAAATTGTCTGATAAAGAAAACGTGATTAAAGGTGGTTTTCTCAGGAGAGGTTTGAACATGGTCGATATCGAGGCAAGAGGCTTATTCGAAGAATCCGGTACGCATGTCTATTTTTTGGACCTTAAGGTCGGTGACCTTATTTTCAAAAAGGAAATAGAGATCGATATCCATCTGGACTCTCGGGGGTGGGTTGATTCCGGAACTCCCAGCCAGGTCGGAGAGACTGGATATGAATTATCCATGTTCGTTGGCAATCAGCTAATAGTGACCGGCAAGAAAGTCCCTTTCAGAGGAGCATCTTTCGAAATCGAGAAGCCTCCTTTGCCCGAAGGCTACGGTCCTTTTTACGAAATAGAGAAAGAGTTCAAAAATCCGATGTTGAATTCTTTTTCAGTCATTGATGCAGCCGGAGTGGTTTTCGATTTGATCAAGAAAGCGATAGGGAAAAAAAAGAGGCAAAAAAGTGTGAGTCCTTTCAAAAAGTATACGCATCTCACAGTCACTTTTCTCAGGAGGGATTCAGAAGGAGTCTCCACAGAGATCAATGCCCGGATAGAGCTGAAAGCAGTCAAGGATGTATCTTGAGATTTTGCCTCCTTTGTTATATTCCTGGAGAAAATTTTAAAAATAGGGGTTATTCCCCTAGTGTGGCTGCCGTTGAACTCTGTAATATAGGAGCACTCTACGGAGACCGGCTGCGTCAGATTTGCTCGCCCTAAGGGATAAAGATGCCGACTTTAAGAAAATGGGGACTCTCCATTTTAGTCCTTTTTGGAGAATGTGAGGGACTTTCCCCTTTTTTGGAAGATAGCATAAGGTGTCGGCAGATTTTATGAATAATTCAGGCTAATTACTGTCAGCTCTTTACATGAAGAGCTCACATCATCGAAAATAATGTATGGTATCTGCATATTTAAAGAATAATTCAGGTTAATTGTTATAAGCTTTAAATATTCATATGGAACTGAGAATAGCAAAGTCGATTGTATAATGGAGAGGAGGAAAATGAAAACTGAAGGAATGGAAAAAGAAATAAAAGTATCCATAAGAATTTTTAATATCAGGCGGTTCTCTCGGTCATTGTTCCTGTTATTTTTGACAATCTTTTTTGCCGCCTGTGTTCAATTCCAATTGAGCAGCCTCTGGCGGGATCGTGAAGTCACGGTAGACGGGAAGCATGATGACTGGTTGAATGCTTTGATGTACTTCGAAGAAGAAAACATATCTCTCGGCTTACTGAACGATGAGAGCTTTATGTATATCTGTATGGTTGTCGAAGACCCAATGATTCGGAATCAAATTATGATCCAGGGATTTACGCTGCGGTTTGACCCTG
>CP070825.1:78059-80703 GCA_020344415.1 Candidatus Aminicenantota bacterium | reverse complement strand
TCTGATAATCACCCTGAAGCATGAGACAGGGACTCACATTGATAACTTCAGATATTCGATTATCAAGGATGCCGGGCTTTCAACGGAGCAGCAGTTTTTCCGTCGCATAGACAATAGAATTTTTAACAACCTTTTAACACAACGAAAAAAGAAAAAAATCGACGAGTTGTTTTACTTAACCAATGACATTGCGATGGAGAAGAACTTGATACAGGAAGACAGATATAAACCAATGATCAAGGAGAGAAAGAAACAAATTTATGCCGCCTTTAAATATTATCTGCAGAGAGAAGAGCGATTGACAAAAGGTAACAAAGTCGATCTTCGATTGTCAGAGGAGGATAAGAGGATCTTAAGAAGTCTTGGCTATCTTATTTGACAGCCTCTCTTTGTGCTTGTCATGCAAAACACCGTAATATAAATATCAGAAAGCTCGAGCCGGAATAAGATTTATATTATGAAAAGTGATATGAACATTCGTTTAAAATTAAAACATACTTGTAAATGGAGTCTCTTCGCGCTATTACTTTTTATGCCTTTTTTTGTATTTTACTGGCAGATCCCTTTCATTAGTGATTTTAGTTTAGGAAATGATTACATGGGATTTCCCATCACGCAGCAACTTGAACTGCAGTATTCCTTGAAGCACGGATCCTTTCCCCTCTATGTGCCCGGTTTTGCCGATGGTCAATCTTCCGCAGCCCTTACACTCGGACAGATATATCATCCAATCTCTCATTTGTCATCAAAATTGCCGGGATATTGGCAAGGCTTATCATTACAATGGAATACTCTTTTTCGGTTACTAAGCCTTGGTTTTGCTCACCTGGGCCTCTTCATATTATTAAGACGCCTTCGGTTAACAGCGATCTTTGCTTTTATCATCTCCTTCATTACGGTATACAACCTCAGGATGTTGGATATATTTCGATACGGGGCATCATTGGAAAACTATACTGGTCATCTCTTCTTATGCATGGCGTTTGCTTTTTATTACCTGAAACCAACCCGCTTTATCGGACCAGTTTCAATAATCGCGTCCACCTATTTACTGGTTTCCGGGGGACATCCACAAATGATGTATCTTGGGCTTCTGGGAAGCGCTATCGTTCTTGTGGTTATCCCGTTTATTCTGAGAAAGATATCTGAAGATGTCACCGTGAATCACAGACATCTTGTAAATTACTTCAAGACCTCTATTCTATGCGTAATTTGCGGGATATTCCTCTCTTCCTTATATATCCTACCTTTCTATTTTGAATTTCTGGCCGCCAATGCCCATCGGGCAGGACAGAGCTTCCAGTTTGCACTTGAATACAGCAGCACGATCACGGGCATGTTGGGAAGTTTTTTTGCTCCCCTAAATAGTGAAATCAATGGATACTTTGGCAGTTCCTCCATTATCATTCTGATTATATTTATACCTCTCCTCTACATCTTCCGCATTAAGGTTCCACTTATTGTAACATCAATTTGGGTATGCCTCGCACTCATATTTTTGTGCAGTCTTGGTGAAGGAACTCCTCTTTATTACTATTTCTGGAAATATTTCCCACTGGCCAACTCATTCCGTGCTCCTGGCCGCCTGTCCATGCTTTTTCCCTTTTTATTCCTGCTGCTAATGGCTTGGCTCTTCAGGGAGCGAAGCGATAAGGAAGAAATGAAATTCAGAAAGCGCCTTTTTCTCCCATATTTTTTTGTTGGAGCTTTATCAATTCTCCCGTTCCTGTTTTTTAATCGGGGATGGATTAAAGGACTGCCAAAGCTAAAATTTGTTCTTCCTCGGCACATCAATAGCTACCAGAGATGGGTGGACGATCTTATTTTCTGGTTAGGGCTCTTCACTCTCATCATAGTAGTGATTCTCGGGATTCGTTTTTCAGGCCTTCGTAAAAGGTGGCGGATGGTGGTTGGTTTTTTATTGGTCACAGCAGTTGTTATTCAAGTTACTGTGGAATTTCGGTACGGTACGTGGATCGTAAAGAATCGAAAGCAACCCACAATTGCCCGAATGGACAAGTTGAAAGGGAACAAACTTACATTCTATGGCAGTCCTGGATTCGGAATGGAATCACATACGGTTCATACTCAGAAAAAAATATCCATTCTAGAACCCAGGACGGCAAAATTTTTCCGCAATTATAAATATGTTCCGAGTCAAGATGAGGCTTATCTTGTTCTTAATAAAGAGAATGTAGCAGATCTAATTGTTATTGAAACACCGAAGGATTCTGAAAAACCTTTCATCAAGAACACCCAAGGATCGGAACCGGTGGATATAATTCTCCTCAAAGAGGCGTCCTTTAACCGGCTCCTTTTTTCAGTCGATGCCGGGGAAGAGGGATTCTTTGCTCTGTCTTATCCTTTTTCAGAGAACTGGAATGTAGTTGCAGACGGCAAAAACGCAAAGATTTATCGGGCCAACGGTTACATGATAGCAGTTCCGTTGATAGCTGGCATCCATGAAGTAGAATTCCGCTACTGGAGTGTACCCGCTTTTGTCGGCATGGTTATCACCTGCTTGACAATCATCACTTTGGGTATATTTTTTTCATTCCGAATAAATAAACCGAAGCGGCGCTTAGTTGTTATACTACTGAGCTTTTTCCTCGCTGCACTCCTGTTTTTTACCTGGTACACCAGC
>CP070825.1:73555-77959 GCA_020344415.1 Candidatus Aminicenantota bacterium | reverse complement strand
GAATCCTGGATCTCTAAAAATTAATTTCCAGAAAAAGCATTGACAAACAAAATTCAGAAAAAGCTTCCATCCTTTTGTATTCCATTGTTTCTCACAAAATTTTCTTTGATTTTCAATATCTACGAAGGAAAATAATCTTTTTAGTTTTTTTCTTCGGAATATTTTGACAACAATGGAGAGCATTTTAAAATATCGCTCCCATCTTCCCTGATATAGAATTCCTCTTTTTATCATCTTTGATTGTCCATCCCAGAAAGTTCTTGCTTGAGGGGATAAACAAGAACATATTTGGCGATACAGAGAGATTCTATGCTTGCTTTCTCGCAACCCTAAAAATTCTAAGTATTTTCTATAGCTGAGATTCTTTATAGCTGCGATTTTAAGTTCCAAGAGATAGTTTTGAAGCGGATTTATATCAATGGATATGACCTTTTTCGGGTGAGCGATTAATAAATCTAAGGCCCGACCTCCGCTTCCAGTAATGGTCAGAACAACATCATCTTTATTTATCTTAAGAGCTTTAAGCTCGGAGAAGGTGTCTTCATTGCATGAAGAGTAGTTTATCTTCTGGTTAAAGTGCTCGAAGGAAAGATTTCTTTTTTTCATTTTTTTATATGTTAATTTTTCTGACTTTTATCTTAAATTGATGGATAAGACTGGGGAGAAGAATCATATCTGCTACCAGAGCACTAAACATAGTCAGGGCCATCAGGATCCCAAAAAATCTTGCAGGTTTAAAATCACTAAAGATTAATATTAGAAATCCTAATCCATTAACTAATGAGGTGGTTATCAGGGCCTTCCCTAAAGTTTTTATAGTCCCTTCTAAGGCTTTATTATAATCTTGCTTGGTATTTTTTAGTTCCCAGCCTATCCGAAAAAGAGTGTGAATTGTATCATCTACTATTATTCCGAGGGCAACTGAAGCAATCATGACTGTTCCCGCATCAAGATTTATTCCTAAGTAACCCATGAGGCCAAAAATCATGATGATAGAGATGAGGTTTGAGAGAACAACTACTAAAGTCAAAGAAAAAGATCGAAATGTAAGGCCTATTATTATGATAATCAGGGAAAAGGCTATTAAAAAGCTTATTATTTGAGTATTAACAATGTATTCGTAAAAGTGAGCATAAAGGGGAATAATTCCAGTCAATTCGACAGAGATGTTTTCTTTGCTAAAAAATTTTTTAGCTAAAGCCTGTAATCTTGCCTGGATTTTCATCATCTCTTTCGATGATATTGCTGATGATGCTCGGAATGTCACTACAGTTTTTCTGAATTCACTATCGACAAATCGATTTAAGAGGCCTCTGGCCTCATTTCTGAGTAGAAAAGGTAAGAAATTATTGCCGGAGAAATTAGCTGAAGATTTTTCTTGTCTTGGAGGATTTTTGGTGCGAAGAACATTATTCGTTGAGAAAGCAATATCTGCCAGCGAAATTTCTCCTTTAAGATTGCATTCTTCGGCTGCCTGTTTTTGAAAGTTCGCAATTTTATGCAATATCTTAGGATTTTTGAAAGTGTTTTCCTGAGCTGACGTCAAGACTGCTTGAATTGGATAAATACCCCCGAAGTGCTTGTCAAAAAACCTGGCAGACTTGACCAGCTCGCTCTTTGAGCTGAAATATTTCATCTGATTTGTGTTGATTCTGATCTTAGAAACTCCCCCAGATAAGATGATTGCTGAGATGAGAAAGATAAATATAATTATTCTCTTTCGAGAAGTAATCAATCGGGAATTCCAGTTGAGAAAGCCTCCCAGCATACTTTTGCTTTTTATTTTCTCCTGTGGCTTAAACTTATATGTAAAATGAAGAAAAAGAGGAAAGATATGATAAAATACAATGAATTCAAAAAGCATAGCCGAAGCTGCATACAATCCGAATTTAGATATGGCATTAGACGGGCTGAAATAGAGAGAGAAAAAGCCGATAGAAGTGGTTAAGCTTGTTAAGAAACAAGGAATCCAGATGTGGGAAACTCCAGAGATGATTGCCTCTTTCTTAGAGTCTGCATTAGGCAACTCTTCTTGAATACGGTTTATGATGTGAATCCCAAAAGCAATGGAAATGATGAGAACAAGAGGGATGATCATGTTTGTGACAAGATTGATAGCATTTCCCATCACGACATAAAATCCCATAGACCAGATAACGGCAATAATGCTCGTCATAAGCGCAATAAATGTTAAGGAAAATTTTCTGAGGATGAGAAGCAGAATCAAAGAAATCCCAGCCAAGGTGAAAAGAATAATTTTCCAAGTGTTTTCCCTAGCATACCGATCTAATTCAGCCCCCATGAAAAGAGAACCAGAAAGATAGAATTCTTTATCAGGATTATTACTTTCTTGAATTATTTTGCGCACCTTTTTTATTATCTTACTTCTAAGGAATTGAGAGCCTTCCTCAGTAACATTAACAACAATTTGAGTAGCCTCGCTATCGTTCGAGATAAAGAAATCACTGAAAGTGTTTTTATTCAATTTTAAAAAAGATGAAAGCCTTTCAATGTCAACTATGCTTGCTACAGACTGAACTCCCTCGATAGCGCTGATTTTTTTTGAGATTTGTTTGATGCGGATCTTCGTTTCTTGAGAAAAAAGCCCTCGAGGCCGAATTCCGATGACTAAAATATGGTCGTTTCCAAACTCCTCCTTGAATTTTTTATATTTTATGTAATAAGAATCGTCTTTTTTAAACCACATTTGAGTCCTGCTCTCCACAGAAATGTTTTTGAGTTGATAGGCAAAAAAGACAGTTATTCCCATAAATAAGATAAGAACCGCTTTCTTGTATTTAAAGAGCAATCTCAGATAAACGTTCATCTTATTCCTTTCTTCTTTTTTGTTTTTCTTCTTCCCTTTATTTTTATTTTGTTGCTTGTTTTTTCTGTTTTGTTCATCCCGAGATTTTACTTTTTTCAGCATTTTATTGGCCACATTAAGATTAATTATCTTTCTGGTTGATATAATAGAGATTTTTCTGAGGGAAGTTGTTATGAGTTTGTTAAAAAGTTGTTAAAAGTTTGTTAATTCGTTGGTTTTGGGGATAGGACATAAAATACAAAATTTTACATTAATAAATTCTTATATCATTTATTTTTTGCACATTTTGATGTAAAGAGTAAAATGGTTTGCATAAAGAAATAACTTAAAGAGTGTGCAGGGAAGAAAAAAAACAAAGTGTTTAAGAAAGCCGTATTTTCTGCGATATTTCTGTTTTTTCCTCTTACTCTCTCCGCGCAGAATATAATCGAGAAAATTGAGATAGCAGGAAATACGAGAGTACCTCAGGGAACTATACGTTATTACCTTTTTATGAAGGAAGGGGGCAGGTTTAACAGGGATGTACTGAGGAAGGATTTTAGAGTTTTATGGTCCACAGGATTCTTTTCCAATATCAAAATAGAAGAAGAGCAAGGCATCAAGGGAAAGATTATAAAAATTAAGGTTGAAGATAATCCTGTCATCAGGGACATCGCTTATAAGACGGGCAGAAAGCTGAAGGAGGATTTTATTGTTAAAAAATTAAAGGAGAAGGGAGAATATATCAGCCCTTATTCCTTTTACAGCCCCTATAAAATCCAGTTAATCAAGACGACAATAGAGGAGCTGCTTGTGGAGAAAGGACTTTATTCTGGAGAGGTTAAAGCTGTTATGGACGAAAAAGAAAAAAGCAGGGTAGATATAGTCTTTGAAATCAACGAGGGAAAGAAATTTAAGATTGGCGAGATAGAGTTTGAAGGAGAGACGAAGTTGCCATCGAGTGTTCTTCGAAAGGCTATGACAGAGAATAAAAAATATGGGATTCTATCTTGGATAAAGCGGAAAGGTATATTCAAACCGGATAAGCTTGATGAGGATTTAACCGCTATTAAGCGTAAGCTTCAGGAGTATGGCTATATGAAGGCAACAGTCGGTGAGCCAAAGATTGAGGAGATTACAAAGAGTTCAATTTTCGCGAAGAAGCAGATGATGAAGAAGATAGTTATTCCTGTTGATGCTGGCCCCCGTTATACGGTAGGCGAAGTTAAGATTGAAGGGAACAGAGCTTTTTCAACAGATGCCTTGAGGGTGTATATAAAATTTAAGAAAGGAGAAATCTACAGCGCAAAAATTAGAGAAGAAAGCGTGGAAGAGATAGGGAAGGATTATCGAAACAAAGGCTATCTTTATGCCCGGATAATACCAGTGGAGAATCTTGATTCTGAGAGAAAGATTGTCAATGTTACCTTTAAAATTGACGAGGGTGAGATGATCCTTCTAAACAGGCTCGAGTTCAGGGGCAATACATTTACCAAAGACAAGGTTATAAGAAGAGAGATGTTAATCAAGGAAGGGGATAGGTTTGCTTTTGGATTGTTTGAAGATAGTATTCTAAAGATGGGGCAGCATGGAATTGT
>CP070825.1:41169-73455 GCA_020344415.1 Candidatus Aminicenantota bacterium | reverse complement strand
TGCTCGGCGGTGTCGTCGGCGGAGTGCTTGGCGGCGTTGTCGGTGAAGTCGAAGCCCCTATCAGAGCTGTCGGTGAAATCAAACCACCCAAACTCATCAAAGAAGTCCTTCCTATCTATCCTGAAATCGCACGCCAGGCAAGGGTTGAAGGAGTCGTGATCGTTGAAGCGACCACCGATATATACGGAAGGGTCCAGAATGTGAAGGTTCTCAGGTCCATCCCCCTTCTTGACCAGGCAGCCATCGATGCTGTTCGCCAGTGGGTCTACGAGCCCATGATCATCAACGGTCGTCCAAGAGGCGTTATCTTTACAGTTACTGTTAGATTCAAATTAAAATAAAAAGCCATAGATTGCTTTCGACATTTAAAAGGAGGTACTTAAAATGCAATTTGGTCTAATTGAAATGTGGAATGCCATGGGAGCTGTAGCCAAAACAGTTGCTATATTGCTAGTCTTTCTTTCCGTTGTTTCTATTTATCTATTTATCGAAAGGCAATTGGTTTTCGCTAAAGCCAGAAGAAAATCAAAACAGGTTGCACCGAAGCTCGCTGATTTATTAAAAAAAGGACAAGTACAGGAAGCTTTAACGCTGTCTTCCAAGAAGGAATTCAACGGAAGCCATTTAGCCCGAGTGACTGCTGCTGGAATCCATGAATTCTTTGAAGGCAAAGAAGCAAACCTAAGCCTTGAAGAACAGGTTGAAACAGCTCAAAGAGGATGTGAGAGAGCCGCAACAATATTCACGCAAGAACTGAAGAGGGGATTGAACACCTTAGCCACAATCGCTACCTCTTCTCCTTTTATCGGACTTTTTGGAACCATCGCTGGAATCATCAATGCTTTCCGAGGGATGGCCTTAACAGGTTCTGGGGGAATCGGTGCTGTCGCCGGGGGGATTGCTGAAGCCTTGATTACAACGGCTTTTGGAATCGGGGTGGCTATCATCGCGCTGTGGTGCTATAACTTCTTGACCACAAAGATAGACACGTACGGTGCTGAGATGTCAAACACAAGTTCTCAAATTGTTGACTTCTTTGTCAGAAGAGCAGAAAAAAGCCCTTAATATAAAAACAATTATTTAAAAATAAAAAAAAAGAAAGAGGTATAAAATGGGATTTGCAGTTGGTGGTAATGAAGAAGAAGTAAAATCCGAACCTAATGTTGTTCCCCTTTGTGATGTCTTGCTTGTTCTCCTAATTATTTTTATGGTCGTCACTCCTCTGGTCCAGAAAGGATTCGACCTCAGGCTACCCACTGCTCTTAACACAATACAGATGCCCGACAATCCTGATGTTGTTCTCTCCATCAGAAGAGACGGCTCCCTATACATCAACCAAGATCAAGCGACAATGGAGACCCTTCAGACCATGTTGGAAGAAGCTTTCATGACAGTGGGCGAGAAGAAACTCTATGTAAAAGCCGACCAAGACCTGGAATATGGACTTATCGTTGATGTCATCCAAGTTGTTAAGGAGGCCGGAATAGAAATAGTGGGTATTATTACAGAGGTCAAAACAGAAACGGTCGATTAACCGAATCTATCTGTATTCTTACATTCTAAACTAATCCAAGGGAAAGGAAAGATAGCTTTCTACCTGTTCCTTTCCCTGCGGTTTCCATCCTAATGTCCTTTCCCAAATCTCACCACTTTCCATACATAAATATATGGGGATTTCGCTGCCGCCATACTTTTTAATGAAGCCAGCAATCTCACTATAGAGTTCAAATCGAAGCGGCTTAAAATACCTAATTTTCCCGTCTTTTCCCTGAATAAATTCATCATAGATAATTTTTGTCGTGGGGAATCTCTTTTTGATTATCGGTTTTAAAGGAGGAGGGAATCTCAGACTCCCAAGGCTAATCCAGGCAATCCTGGATGGATCAACCGTCTTCAGCAGCTTTTTTATGACTTCTTTGTAATCATCTGCCCATCCTGAATAGCGGATAATGGGATCAAAATGCAAACCCAACCAAAATCCCTTATCCAAAACTCGCCTCGCTGCATCTATCCTCTCGTCCACTGAAGGGGCTCCTTTCTCATCCTCCTGTGCTATTTTGTGAGAATTGAGAGACCAAGATATGACAATATTTCGAGCGGGTTCGACCTTTAAAATATTCTCGATGTTTGTGGTTTTTGTCTTCAGTTCAAAATAAACATTTTTCTTTCTTCTGAAATAGGAAACCAAATCTCTGGAATTCTCTGTAATATGGTCCAAAGCCAATGAATCTCCAAGCTCTCCTGTTCCGATGCGCAGAGCACGATGTTTTTTCTTGTGTAAAAAAATATCAAGTTGTTTCCATAGATCTTTAACATTGACATGAATTGTGATGAGAGGGTTTGTAAGATAAGTCTGAAGGATGCAATAGGAACAATCAAGAGGGCAGTTGAGATCTAGATTAATAATATAGTAATTGCAGCCAATATATTGAGGAGTGCACGGACATGGCTTGATGAAACCTCCTTTTTGCCGTGTGAGCAAGAGATGTCTTTTTCCATCTTCAACGGGATCCTTCAGTGCCTTTACTTTCTCTATCAACTCCTGAGGGCGACTTATGATTTCTATAGGGACCTTGGGTAGATTCTTCAAGATTCTTTTTGTCAAAGATAAATCCCGACTTCCGGCTTCAACGTAGACTTTTTTAGGGTAATATTTTGACCTAGCCATTATCATCTGAGACTAATCCAGGTTAAGTAACCTGGAGAACTCTTTCCTGGAAGAGAGTTTTTTAATCATGTGAAGGTGCCTTTGTAACTCCTCATTATTCTTAAAGGAAAAACTCACTGAAACGTCTTCCCCTTCGAAAAACGGTGAAGGTTTGACCGAGATCTCCTTGGGCCAGCCCATTATTCTCAACAGAGAATTAAAAGAATCTCTCATCGAGGAAATAGAAGGATATCTCTTTCTTTTTAGGAGGAGACGAATCTTATCTGACTTTTGAAGAGGAGACAAGCTATCAGATTTGAGGGTATCCTGGAGCTCTTTTGAGACGAGTAACTTTTCAGCAGGAATATCACTCTTTCTTGAAATATTCAGAAGGTCGTCAAGGAGTTCCCTCTGTTTATTCTGTCCTATTGGTAAAAGCAAGGGGAGAAGAAGCTTCCGAGCCCCGGGCTTAAATTCAGAAAGAAGCTGCACTGAAGAAAAAGGCATGTTTTTTTCCGCGATCATTCTTTTAAGCTCTGGCTTAAACCTAGAAAAACTCAGGAACATATCTAGATGACTCAAAGTGGAAGGGATATTAAGAAGAGGCAAAAAATGCCGGACAATTTTATCCTCGGCCTCGCCTAGCTTCTTCAACTTGCTCAGAATCTCAGCTTTTTCAAGAAGGTCAAATTCCCGCAAAGCCAATTTTTCATAAAAGGCCGTCAAAAAGGTCTTAAGCTCGTCTTCTTCTTCCGACACACGCACTGGGATAGGAGAGAGAGAAATCTCTCGACAAGCCAGGACTCTTTTCCATCCAGAAACAAGAATAAAATGATCGTCCCGAAAAACGACCAGAGGAGGATTGATGAGGCCCACGTTTTTTAGGGAAAGAATCATTCGTTCCAAGGAATAGTAGTAGGAGATCCGGAATCTTTCATCCTCGAGAAATATTTGATCTAGGGATATTTTTTTGATTTTCATGCTCTCTATTTTACCACTAATTAGCATTGGGGTCAGGCTTTCATAACTTTCATAACTTGCTGCTAATGCGAATTAAACACTCAATACTTTCCCAATTACAAAAGCTATAAGGCCCGATTTCTTTAGAATCTAAAACCTTTCCAATTATCAAAGTTATGAAAGCCTGACCCCGTTAGAGGGGTTTTTTTGCATTATTTTTTTTGTTATTTTGATTTTCCTGAAGGAGAATCGACATGAAGCCAAAAGTGTTAATAACACGGAAAATTCTTCCTGAAGCCCTCGATTACTTAAAAGAGCATATTGACTACGAAATAGGTTCTTCAGAAAGAGCCCTGACAAAAGAAGAAATCATTGAAAAAATCAAAGACAAAGAGGGCCTTCTCTCTCTTCTTGTGGATACTATCGATAAAAAAGTCATAGATTCTGCTCCATCCTTGAGAATTATCGCAAACTGTGCTGTCGGTTATAACAACATAGATATCAACCATGCCCAGAAAAAGAAAATCCATGTAACCAATACTCCAGGAGTCCTAACAGAAACCACGGCTGACTTGACCTGGGCGCTTATATTAGCTGTTGCTCGAAAAATACCCCAATCTGATAAATTCACAAAAGAAAAAAAATACAGAGGATGGGAGCTAGAGCTTTTCTTAGGCAAAGAGGTCACAGGAAAACGCCTGGGAATAATAGGGATGGGCCGGATAGGCAAAGCCGTTGCCTCCAGGGCTCAAGCCTTCAGGATGGAGATTGTCTATTTTGATCCTTTCAGACTCTCTCCTGCGGAGGAAAAAAAATACAACGCCTCGCCTCTCCCCCTGGATGAACTTCTATCCAGCTCTGAAATCATCACCATCCATGCTGCCCTAACTCCCCAGACTTTTCATCTGATTTCAAAGGAAAAGATTGAGCTAATCAATAAAGATGCTATTCTCATCAACGCCGCCAGAGGTCCAATTGTGGACGAAAAAGCACTAGCAGAAGCACTGGAAAGAAGACAGATTTGGGGAGCAGGTTTGGATGTCTATGAAAGAGAGCCGGATATCGAAGAGAAACTCTTGACGTTAGATAACGCTATCCTCCTTCCCCATATCGGAAGCGCCACCTACGAAACACGCCTCAAGATGGCTATGATTGCTGCCCGCAACCTGGTTCAGGGATTAAAAGGAGAAAGACCAGATAATCTTGTTGTCTAGATCCGGCCCACTTTGTCATTGCAAGGAGCGAAGCGACACGGCAATCTCGTTGGAAAAAAGGTAGGGATTGCTTCGCCTCTTCGAAGCCCGCAATGACAATAGGGGTTTGATTTATGGTTTGTGCTTCTTTCCTAAATCAAGGGGCTCATTCATGCTCCCTGTTCTATACCCTGCGAGGTCCACGGTTATATACGTATAACCGAACTTTTTAAAATTCTTTACAATATCTTCCCTTATTCTTGACTCTATTATTTTGGGAAATTCTCCTAGCTCTATCTCAATCCGCGCAGTCTGGCCATGATGTCTGACTCTTATTTGCTTAAAGCCTAATCCTCGCAAAAACTCCTCCGCTTTATCGATCTGTTTTAAGCTATTTGAATCGATCTCTGAGAAGTAAGGAAAACGGGAGGAAAGGCAGGCTAAGGAGGGCTTATCCCAAGTCGGGAGGTCCAATTCTTTTGAAAGCTGTCTAATCTCTTTTTTCAGGAATCCAGCTTCCTTTAAAGGAGAACGGATCTTCAACTCTTCTCCTGCCTTGATCCCAGGTCTAAAATCTGTTGTATCTTCATAGTTTGATCCATCAAGAACATAGGGGATGTCTTCGTCATCTGCAATATCTTTGAGTTTCGAGAAAAGCTCCATCTTGCAAAAATAGCACCTCTCTGGGGGGTTGCTTGAAAAATCCGGATTCCCCAATTCCTCAGTATGGATAACCAGATAGCGGACTTTTAACATCTGCGCCAATCGGAGAGCTTCTTCTCTCTCTCTCTCTGGGTAGGTTTCCGAGCTTGCAATGACCGCAAGAACATTTTCCCCCAATACATCCTGAGCAACCTTCAAAAGAAAAGTACTGTCCACTCCACCTGAGAAAGCAATCAAGACTTTTCCCATCTCTTTGAGAATCTCTTTAAGCTTCTCGAACTTCAAAAGCATATCTTGAGGGAGTTCGGCTGATTTAAGCTGATTTGTTTTATTCATAATCTATATCTACTCTCCGGCTAATTTTTTGATCTCTCTTACAAACTCGGGAATAATCTTCTCTTCCCTTAAACGTTTGAAGAGCTTGCCTTTCTTAAATACTACACCGACTCCCCGGCCACAGGCTAGACCAATGTCCACCTCTTTAGCTTCCCCAGGCCCATTGACCATGCATCCCATGACTGCTATATCCAGATTTTTCTTCATAGACGAAATACATTTTTCAACCTCCGTGACTATTTTCATCAAATCAACTTCGCTTCGACCACAAATCGGACATGAAATTATGTTGGGTCCTCTCGAGCGAAGCCCAAGGCTGGAGAGAATGAGAAATCCAACGCGGACCTCCTCTTCAGGAGGGGCAGTCAGGGAGACTCTGATTGTATCCGCCAATCCTTCGCTCAAAAGAAGGGCTAAGCCCACTGAGGATTTCACTGAACCGGGAACCAAGCTTCCCGATTCTGTTATTCCTGCATGAAAAGGATAGTCAACTTTTTGGGCAAGGAGTCTGGAAGCTTCAATTGTACGCATGACATCTGAAGCTTTCAGAGATATTTTAATTAGGTTGAAATCCATATCTTCCAATATTTTGACCTGTTTCAGTGCGCTTTCAACCATAGCCTCAGGAGCAGCTTCTCCATATTTCCTGAGCAAGGCTTTTTCCAGTGAACCTGAATTCACACCGATTCTTATAGGGACCGCATTCACTTTGGCAGCACGAACCACTTCCTTCACCTTCTCTTTAGATCCAATATTGCCAGGATTTATGCGCAGCCCGTCAACGCCCTTTTCAAGGGAGGCTATGGCGAGTCTATACTCAAAATGAATATCAGCCACGACAGGGATGGAGGTATGCTTTTTAATCTCTTTCAGTGTCTCTACGGATTCCTTATCAGGAATAGCAAGACGAACAATCTCACAACCCGCCTTTTCTAATCTTCTAATTTGAGAGATGGTCGCTTTCTTGTCTCTTGTATCTGTCTTTGTCATGGACTGAACAACAATAGGAGCACCTCCCCCAACAGCAACATCACCAACCATAATCTGCCTTGTTTTTCGCCGTTTGAATAATGTTTTCTTGCTCACAGGTTTGGGGCAATCAAAGGTCTCTTTTTTTCTCATCTCTTCTGGATTCTTTCTTCTTGCTTGTTAAACATTTTCTTTTTACTTGTTAAATATCTTCTTTAAGCTGCTGGTCCTTTGCAATTTTCATTTGTCATTGCGAAGCTAATTCGGCTGAAGCAATCTCAACCTTTTTTCCAACGAGATTGCTTCGTCGCTACACTCCTCGCAATGACAAGGTGGGTTTGATGAATCAAATCCCCACAGATGAATCAAGCCCCTGCAATAGTATTGTATCTTATTTCCAAAAAAGAAGACTTTCCCAACCATTGGGAAGGTTTCTAACAACATCATTCAAAATCAGAAAAGCAAGCAAGAAGACGAAGATAGCAAATCCTATCTGCATCACGATATGCTTGACTCTAGGACTGAAATCTCTCCGGAATATCCCCTCCAGAGCCAAAACGAGAATCTGTCCTCCATCGAATACAGGAATCGGGAATAAATTTATAATTCCTAATTGAAGGCTGACAAAGGCGATAAAACTCAACATTGCAAAAAAGCCCATTTGGAAAGCGCTATAGGAAAAATTTACAATTGCAATAGGTCCTCCAACCTGCTTGGCTGAGGCTTCACCAGTCAGCAAATCTCTCACATAATTTACGAGCAAGAAAGCTAGCTTTGTGTTTCCCTTAATACTCTGTCCAAAAGCAGAGAAAAAGCCATATCTCTTGAAGACAGTTTTCGCCTCCCGCTCGATACCTATTTTTCCAACTCCCTCTTCCAGTCGAGGCGTGATGTGGAGTATTAAGGATTCTCCTTCTCTGTCTATTAAGAATTCCAGCTCTATTCCTGGACTCTTTTCGATGATTTCTAACTTATCAAAATAATGGACAGGTCCTCCATTGAGGGCCAAGATAACATCTCCTGCCTTCATCCCGGCCTTCTCTGCTGGTGAACCAGGAAAGACCCTTATGACCTTATTTAAGATTGTTCCGGAAACGCCTGCATAGCCCCTCTCATATTTAGTCTTGCTCTCAGTCATGAGCTGAACTGTAAAGATATCTTGTCCTCTTTTGACTTCAAGGTCTATGAGTCTGTTCGGCTTTGTGCCTATGCTCAATATCACATCATTCCAGGTTTCTGTCTTTCTCTCGTTGATGCTGAGAATCTCATCACCTATCTTAAGATTTGCACTCTCCGCAGGTGATCCTGCTTCGATCCAACCAATGACCGGTTCCTGTTCCAGATACTCAAGAACTGTAACCCCTGCCATATTGATGACAGCCAGGAGCACAACCGCTAGAAGAATGTTCATCAGCGAGCCCATCACCATGACCAAAAATCTCTGGAATCTATTTTTTGCTAAATATTCATCTGGCCGGAGCTCTCTTTTCTCTTTGGGAGCCTCCTGACCAGCCTCTTCTCCAGCGAATCTAACATAGCCTCCCATCGGCAATATACTGACACGGTAATCTGTGTCGCCTTTCTTAACACCAAAGATTCTTTTACCATAACCCCAGGAGAAAACTTCAACCCTAATCTTCACTAGCTTGGCTGCAAAGAAATGACCGAATTCGTGAATGAAGACAAGAATGCCAAATACGATTGCAAATGCAAAAATGGTTCCTAATACTGCACCCATTCTAAAACCTTTCCTTTAGTAATCTCAGGGTTTCAGCCCTTGTTTCCCAATCCACTTCAAATATGTCCTCCAGACTCTCAATCTTTCTTTTTTTATGGCCATTCAATGCACTCTTTATTACATCAGATATATCTAAAAATTTTAATCTATTTTTAAGAAAATCTCCAACCACTACTTCATTAGCCGCATTGAGAGCCACTGGAAAGCTATCTCCTTCTTCCAACGCACGACGGGAAAGAGAGACAAGAGGAAACTTATTCTGATCCACCTCAAAAAACTCCAAGGCTTTTATCTTGCTTAAATCCAGTGAGGGAAGCAACCCATTCTCCCTCTCCGGATAGGTCAATGCGTACTGAATAGGTATTTTCATATCCGTAGGACTGGGCTGGGCCAGAACAGAACCATCGTTCATTTCTACCAAGGAGTGAACAATGCTCTGAGGGTGAATCAGAATTTCCAACTGCTTCGGTTGCAGATCAAAAAACCAGCGCGCCTCAATCAGCTCCAGCCCTTTATTCATCAAAGTGGCAGAATCAATCGTCACTTTTTTTCCCATCTCCCATCGGGGGTGTTTCAAAGCTTCCTCAACCGTCTTCTTCTTCATTTCACTCAGGGCTGTCCTGAAGAAAGGGCCTCCCGAAGCTGTCAAAACCACTCTTTTCACAAATTCCTTTCGTTCCTTGGCTAAGCATTGAAAAACTCCGCTGTGCTCGCTGTCAACAGGGATGATCTGAGATCCAGATTTTCGGGCCAGAGCCTTAATCAAAGGCCCAGCCACTACCATTGACTCTTTGTTGGCCAACGCAACTTTTTTCCCAGCTTTTATCGAAGCCACAGTTGGTCTCAGTCCATTTATGCCAGTAATTGCAGAGATAACGATATCGCTTTCTTCAAAGCTGGCAACTTCCTCTGCTCCATCCTGGCCAAAAGTTATACGAAGCGATGAGACATCGCATTTACGCCGTAGCTCCTCTGCTTCCTCTTTTCTCTCAAGGGAAACAATCTTTGGTTTGTACTTTTCAATCTGCTCCTGAAGTAGCCTGGTATTGCGTCCAGCAGCCAGGCCGACAACAGAAAACCTATGCTTCAGGCGATCTACGACTCCAAATGTGCTTTGCCCTATAGAGCCAGTTGAGCCGAGGATTGCAATATTTTCCATTTTATTTAAAAACTTATTTTTATTTTAACGTTTCTCTTCCAAATTGTGTATGTAAAACATATCCCAATACATTAAAAGAAAATATTCGGAGATGGATAAAGCGACCATTGAAGATTTAGCCTTTCCGAATATTTTCTTTATCATATTCATCTATTTCCAGAAATAATTTATGAAATAGTAGAAAAAGGGCGTTGCTAAAATAAGACTATCAACTCGATCCAAAATCCCCCCATGACCTGGCAGGACATGAGAGGAATCTTTAATTCCAGCAGCCCTCTTAAAGAGAGATTCAAAAGGATCGCTGAATTGAGCCACTGTATGCACTAAAATCCCACAGAGAAGAGCTTTCCAAAGAGCAATGTCCTTGAGCAAGACTTGTTGAGCAACCAGTGCTCCCAAACAGGCACACAGGATTCCTCCAAAACTTCCTTCCCAGGTCTTTTTTGGACTCGCCATCGGGGCTAACTTTCTCCGGCCCAAAAATTTCCCCAGTAAATAGGCTCCAGTATCCCCTAAAAAAATGACCGTCAGGAGAAAATAGATATAAAAAGGACCCTTTTCAACTCTTAACGGGTAAAAAAAGTTAAGCGTGAAACTCAAATATATGGCCCCAAAAAACGTTATGGCAAATGAAGAAGGAAAAGGCATTAGCTTCTCTATTTTTTTGATGGAAATGACAAAATAGACTGCGGCAAGAAAAAGACAAAAAAACAAAACGAGTTCCAATGTAACGACCTCAAAGAAAAAGGATAGGCTGATAACCAAAGCAAAAACGATTCCGATTGCTTTTTGAGGATAGATCCCTTTCTTCCGGAAAAGATTATAGAATTCAAAAAGCGCCCCGATTATCATCAGTTGGATGATAAGGAAATAGCCGACTCGAGGGAGAAATTGAATGATCACGAAGACAAAAGTCAACAAGACAAGCGCGGTAGGTAATCTTTTGCGAAAACTCATTTTGTAAGGTGAAAACAAAAATAAATATCAGAGAAAAGAACAGATCCAAACAGAATCAGTTACGTTCCTTATGAGGATAGATGTCTCCGAACCTCCTTTCTCTTTTCTGGTAATCAACGAGTGCCTGAAGAAGATGTTTTTTCCGAAAATCAGGCCAGAGCTCTTTGGTAATCCAAATTTCTGAATAAGCAATCTGCCATAACAAAAAATTCGAGACACGAAGTTCACCACTTGTCCTGATAAGTAAATCAGGATCTGGGATATCTGATGTATAGAGAAAACTGGAGAACTTCTCCTCGTCCAGGCCATCGTGCTCAAATCCTTTATCTTTGAGAATCCTTTTGACAGCATCCACTATTTCGGTACGGCCTCCATAATTGAGCGCTAAAACAATCGTCAATCGATCATTATTCCTGGTCAGCTCTTCCACCCTTTCCAATTCTCTCCTTACAGAAGCAGGAATTGGATCTCTCTGACCTATTATTTTCAGGCGAAATTTATTCTCAACAAGCACCTTATCTTCTCTTTTAAGGTAGTCTTCCAAAAGGCGCCACAGAGTGGCAACTTCCTTTTTTGGCCTTTTCCAGTTCTCCTTGGAAAAAGCATACAAGGTCAGGAATTTGATTCCCACTCTGCCGCACGTTTCGACCACCTCTCGAACAGACTCTGATCCAGCCCGGTGGCCTTCAATGCGAGGCAATCTTCTCTTTTTTGCCCACCGGCCGTTCCCATCCATGATGACAGCAATGTGCCTGGGAAGACTTGAGAAGTCGAGCTGCTTTACGAGTGACTCCTCTTCGGTGCCGGGCTTTATGAAGCCTTCAAGCCTCTCATTCATACGTCAATTATAGGTAGTTGATTGTCAATTGTCAAAAGCTATAGACCTGGCGCATTGGATTTGGTAATCTATATATCCAAGGAGAAAAGACGAGAAAATGTGCCTAGGAATCCCAGCTAAAGTTGTTCAGATAGATGAGCTTAATCAGGGTAAAGTTGACTATTTAGGAACAAAGGTTAAAACCAACCTTGCACTTCTCGAAGATGTCAAAATCGGTGATTGGGTAATCATCCATGCAGGATTTGCAATCTCCAAGTTGGATGAGGAAGAAGCTAGAGAAACTCTCTCTCTACTCAGAGAAATCGCAGAGAAAGGGTAAGAACCGATCCTCTCATCTAATGATAACAAATAAAGATGTAGGGGCTTGATTTATCAAGCCCACATTATAGATAGATGTAGAGGCTTGATTTATCAAGCCCGCATTGTCGAGGAGTGAAGTAAGGTGGCAATCTCATCTTATTTTATCAGTGGATTTTGTGACTCAAACCCCTACAAAGACAAATTATAAGATAAATGAAAGAGTTAAGGGACAAAAGAATCATCTCTGCTCTGCTTTCCGAAATAGAGAAGAAGACAAGCACGTTCCGTTCTCCTATCCGAATCATGGAGGTATGCGGAACCCACACAATGACTGTCCATCGATATGGACTGAAAAGATTGCTCGATGAGGCAGGAGTGGAGATGATATCCGGACCAGGGTGTCCGGTCTGTATTACTCCGGATGAATTCCATGAAGTTGCTATAGAGCTAGTTGAAGAAAATAGAAATTTTATCCTGACCACTTTTGGGGACATGACGAGGGTCCCCACGAGAAAAGGTTCACTCCAGACAGCGGTACCTGCATCAGGTTCAATGGTAAAAATCATTTATTCACCTGAAGAATCACTGCAGATAGCAAGATCAAATCCACAAAAAGACGTCGTTTTTTTTGGAGTCGGGTTTGAAACAACAATCCCTGCAATCGCGCTCACGGCCTATGCAGCTTTCGAAGAAGGCCTCAACAACTGTTCTGTACTCTCAGCCCTCTGGATTATACCTCCTCCACTAAAAGCTATTGTTGAAGCTAAAGACATTGCTATAGACGGCTTTCTCTATCCCGGTCATGTTAGTGTCATCATTGGGGAAAAGCCTTACGAATTCATTGCAGAGGAGCACAAAATTCCGGGAGCCATCACTGGTTTCGAGCCAAGCGATATCCTGCTCGGAATCAAGTCTGTTTTGGAGCAGATTAAAGAGGGAAAAGCTGTGGTTTCTAACGAATATGCCAGAGTTGTTAAGCCGGAAGGAAATCTAACAGCGCAGAGTATTATGAAAGAAAAACTGGAGGTTAAAGATGCATTCTGGCGAGGCCTGGGGCTCATTCCTCAGAGTGGCCTTAAGCTCAAGGAGAAATATTCATCCTTTGACGCTGAGGTTAAATATAATCTGAACATAAAGGCAAAAAGGAGCGATCTTCCTGGGTGCAGATGTGGAGAAATTCTTCGAGGGCTCATCTCTCCTCCTCAGTGTCCCCTCTTTGCTAAGAAGTGTAATCCTGACTCTCCCTATGGCCCCTGCATGGTGTCTTTTGAGGGAGCATGCTTAGCTTACTACAAATATAGAAAATAGAAATGAGAAAAGTTAGCCTGGAGCTTGGGAGCGGCGGTAAGCTAATGCGCGATTTCATCAATCAGCACATCCTAAAAACCTTTAAGAACCCTTTCCTCAATGAGCTCTCTGACTCGGCTCATCTCCCTCGAGAAATTGCCTTCACTACTGACAGCTATGTTGTTGACCCGATCTTTTTCCCTGGGGGAGACATCGGAACTCTGGGCATTAATGGAACGGTCAACGACCTGATTGTTTCAGGGGCTGTGCCAAAATACATCTCCCTATCTCTCATCCTTGAGGAAGGATTTCTATGGGAGGACATGGAAAAAATTCTCAAATCTATAAAAATGGCTGCCAAAAGGTCAGGCGTAGAGATAACCACAGGAGACACAAAAGTTGTCAGGCGCGGCCAGTGTGATAAAATTTACATCAATACTTCAGGAGTAGGAACCATCATAGCTAGACCATCCATCCAGAAAATCCGGCCAGGTGATAAAATCATATTAACAGGCACCCTCGGAGAACACAGCGTGGCTGTAATGCTGGCCAGAGGAGATTTTGGGCTGGAATCTAAGGTTAAAAGCGACTGTGCTCCCCTGAATTTTCTCCTCCCCATCTGGAAAAAGGGAGCTCGATGGATGAGAGATATCACAAGGGGAGGTCTGGCAACTGTTCTTTCCGAACTCGCTGAAAAGCTCCCCTGCTCTGTTCTGATTGAAGAAGAGAAAATCCCCTTATCCAGGGCTGTAAGAGGAGCAACAGAACTCTTGGGAATCGAACCTCTGTATCTGGCCTGCGAAGGAAGGGCAGTCCTTGTAGCTCCAGGCAAAAAAGCCATTGAGATACTTGAAGAAATAAAAAAAGACTCGCTTGGCAAGAAAGCTGAGATCATTGGAGAGGTAGAAGACAAGGTGGGGAAACCTGGCCAGCTCCTTCTCTCAACATTGGCTGGAGGATTGAGACTCCTTGAGCCCCTGACTTCAGAACTTCTCCCCCGCATATGCTGAAAAGGAAAATGAAAAATTCGATAAAAATTGCCTCTTTGCTCGGATTAATTATTCTTTTCGCTTTTGGCGGTTATTTTGTACAGGGCAGAGACTTCATCCAGAAGAGCCCTGAGAAGATATCCTATTCCTGTATCATCGAACCCGGGAAGAAAAAATATACTTCCTTTGAAGGAGAAAGGCTCCATCTTCATTTCAGGATAAAGAATACGGGGCGGGATGTCTGGAGCTCCCGCGGTAAGAACCCGTGTCTTCTTTCCTACCATCTTCTGGACCAACAGGGAAAGACCATAAAATACGACAATCGGCGTTTCCCACTTCCTCGAAAGGTCTCTCCTTCTCGCACAGTTGAAATGACAGTCACCCTGGGTAGTCCTTTAGAGGAAGGAAAATACATCCTTGAATTTGACATGCTCAGGGAAGGTATTGCCTGGTTTAAAGATTATGGAGCCAAAACCTCAAAAATCACTCTCTCAGTTAAAAGAAAAAAATGGCCCGAAGACAAATATGATTTAAGCCTCGATTACGGAAAGTACACCAAATTTAGATCGTCAGTTGAGGAGCTAAACAAAATATTTAAGCTCATCCGTATCACATTAAACTACAACAACGTTGAGTTTAAAGGGAAAACAGGGAAAATCAAAGGATTTTCAGCCGGAACAGATTATCCTCAAATTTGGCTGAGGGATGCAAATACGATAACACCTGCTTCTCGGTATTTCTACGACAAGAGCTTCCTCTCATCCTGGGTTGAAGAACATCTGGCCTTTCAGGGAAAGAACGGGGCTCTTAGAGATTGGATAGATTCGCGAGGCAGCTCGGATAAAAACACAACTGAAACAGACCAAGAAGCAAGCGCTATTCAGGCAGCTCATCAAATATTCGAGCTTCTCGGTCCTAGTTGGCTGGAGAAAAAGATCAACGGCGAAACGATTATCCACAGGCTGGAAAAATCTCTAGATTTCGTCTTTCGTTCTCGTTTCAACAAAGAGTATGGCCTGATCACAGGGGCACACACGGCAGACTGGGGGGATGTGGATATGGTGGATGAAGACCAGAAAGCGATCTATGTGGATGAGAAAACTCACTGGACAGCCGATATCTACGACCAGAGCATGGTATACCAGGCCTGCCTGAACCTGGCCCAAATGCTTGACTCTCTGGGAAAAAAGAAAAAATCTGTACTCTGGCTAAAAAAATCGGAGTCAATCAAGGAAAACAGTAATAAATGGCTCTGGCAGAAGGAGAAAGGCTTTTATAAAGTTCATCTCCACCTGGATTCTCTTCTTCATGACTTTGATGAAGAAGACATTTTTGCGATGGGTGGAAATACTGTTGCCATGATTTCGGGCCTTGGAAATGAAGAAAAGAGCCGACAAATCATCGCCCAAGCCATAGAGAGACAAAAATCTTTAGAAATTTCTACAATAAGCGGAACCCTCCTTCCTCCCTATCCCAGCGGTGTATTCAGACATCCCCAGGTCGACGATCCTTTTGAGTATCAAAACGGAGGCCAGTGGGACTGGTTCGGCGGAAGGCTTATCTATGCCATGTTCGAGAACGGCTTCAGCCGCATGGCAAAGGAAAAATTGATAGAGATTCTCGAGAAAAACCTTGCGAACAGAGGCTTCTTTGAATGGGAAAACAGAGAAGGCGCAGGACACGGCAGTGATTATTTCTGCGGCAGTGCAGGAAGTCTAAGTAAGGCTATATTTGAAGGTTATTTTGGTCTCAAGCTTGGGAAAAAATCTCTAAATATAGAGCCTAAACTGGGAAAAGATTCCGCGATTATTCATGTCTACATTCCAGCTAATAACACCTATGTTGCCTATGAATACAAGTTTGACGATAACATAAACAGGCTGACACTTGAATACAGCAGTAATTTTCCAAATAGAGGGAAGATTAAAATTCTCAATCCCTGGCATCGCTCTAATCCGAGCACCAAAGAAAATAATCAATCAAAGCTGATAGTAAGGAGGGATGGGAAGGAAATCCCCTTTACCATTGTCAGAATCAACTATGATGAGTATCTCTTTATAGAGACAGATTTTAAAAAGCATTTAATAGAGATTGAAAAAGAAGAAAAAGAGAAAAAGTAAAAAAGGAGACAGGTAAAAAAAGGGTAAAAAAAGGGGACTGTCCCCTTTTTAAATGGGGACTGTCCCCTTTTTTCCTTATTGACGGCCGATAGACTAATATTCAATACCGAGTTCGCGTATCTTCGAAAGCTCAAAAACATTCCGTCCGTCAATGATGATCGGATTGGCCATTGCTTTTTTGACTCTTTGTAAATCCATCTCTTTAAACTCATCCCATTCGGTCACGATGAGCAACGCATTGGCCCCTTCTGCTGCTTCATAAAGAGACTGGGCATAGGTAATCTGAGGCGACTCCTCAGGAAAAATCTCTTTCATATTATCCATAGCTTCTGGGTCATACAGGCGCAGCAAAGCTCCCTCATCGAGAAGTTCTCTGATGACTTTAATACTTGGAGCTTCCCTTATATCATCTGTTTCAGGCTTAAAAGAAAGACCTAATATTGCAAATTTTTTATCTTTTAATATCCAAAGCGCTTTCTTTATCTTCTCCACAAAGATTTTTATCCTGTCTATGTTTATTTTATCGGCTTCTTTCAATAAATTTACGTTGACACCTAGATCCTCTCCGATCTTGGTAAGGGCTCTTATATCTTTGGGAAAACAGGAGCCTCCATAACCAAGGCCTGCTTTCAAAAACAACTCTCCAATTCGAGGATCGAGGCCCATTCCTTTAGCTACCTTCTCGACGTCCGCATTTGTTCTATCACAAAGCTCAGAAATGAGATTTATATAAGAGATTTTCAACGCTAAAAAAGAATTGGATGCGTGTTTAATGAGCTCAGCTGTATCAATATTGGTGACGATGATGCGGTCTTTGAACTTCTTGTAAATCTCTACCATAATATCTCTGGCTTTATCTGTCTCTATACCAACAATTATCCGGTCAGGGTTCAGAAAATCTGAAACAGCCGACCCTTCTCTCAAAAATTCAGGATTGGAAGCCACATCAAAGGCCATCTCGTTCTTTTTATACAGGCTGATTGTTCTCTTTATCCACATGGATGTCATAACGGGAACTGTGCTCTTTTCAACAACAAGTTTGTAACTATTCAGGTTTTCTGCAATCATGCGGGAAACCTCCTCCATCTGGCTCATATCGGCGCTTCCATCCCCCCTTTGAGGAGTTCCGACACAGACAAATATTACGTCAGAGGATTGGATGGTCTTATTCAAATCAGCACTGAACGAAAGGTTGTCTTTCTTAAGGTTAGCCTTCAATAATTCCTCGAGGCCAGGCTCATAAATCGGTACATCTCCGCTGGAAATCTTGTCGATTTTTTCTGTTATCTTATCCGTTCCGATCACATTCTGACCCAGCTCTGCTAGACCGACAGCAGTCACCAAGCCTACATATCCAGTTCCTATTACTGCAATTTTCATGGCCTTCTCCTATTCATCTAATTATAGCCGTCATTTCGATTTATCTGTCATTGCGGGCGCAGCGAAGCAATCCCAAGCTTCGTGTGAGATTGTTTCGTTTCACACGCAACGGCGGATTGCTTCGTCATTTCATTTCTCGCAATGACAAGGTGGGCTTGATAAATCAAGCCACTACACATCCTGCAGGTGGGCTTTATAAATCAAGCCCCTGCGCATCCTGCACGTCGGCTTGATAAATCAAGCCTTTACACATCCTGCAGGTGGGCTTAATGAATCAAGCCGTTGCATCAATCTATAATGTGGGTTTGATGAATCAAACCTCTACATCCTATTATTAAGCCTTGACGACGTTTTTTCTTTTCTTTTTCACTGCGTTCCGGGTATCTATGACGAGACTCGAATTCTTCACAATCCATTCGTAATCATAGTCTGTATGGGCGGTGGAGATGATCACAGCATCAAATTCCTTTAATTTTCTCTCACTCAATGATACCGACTTTAACTTAAGGCCGGGGTAGTCTCTATACCCGGAAGATTGAGTGGCATAAGGATCATTGTAAGAAACCATGGCTCCTTTTTCCCGAAGGAGACTTATAATCTTGAGGGAAGGCGATTCTCGTTGGTCGTCAACATCTTCCTTGTAGGTAATGCCGAGAATCAATACTCTCGCTCCCTTTATGGCTTTTCCTCTCTCATTCAGGGCTTCTATTGCTTTCGAGACAACATAATAAGGCATGAGAGTATTAATCTCTCCTGCTAGCTCTATAAATCTCGTAGGATAGTCGACCTCTCTTGCTTTCCACGCGAGATAAAATGGATCAACAGGAATACAGTGTCCTCCATAACCGGGACCAGGGTAAAAGGGCATGAATCCGAACGGTTTGGTGGAGGCTGCCTCAATCACCTCCCATATATCTATTCCCATGCGTTCAAAAATCATCTTCATATCATTGACCAGCGCTATGTTGACTGAACGGAAAATATTTTCAAGCAGCTTTGTTGCCTCAGCCGTTCTCGGAGAGGAGACCGGAATAGTCGCAATCACAATATGGTTATAAAGAGTCTTGGCAACTCGCCTGCAGTCTCCGGTTATTCCTCCAACGATTTTTGGAATATTCGCTGTTGTATAGACCTTATCGCCAGGATTTTCCCTTTCAGGAGAGTATGCTAGAAAAAAATCTTTTCCTGCTTTCCAGCCTTTAGCTTCAAGTATTGGAAGCATCTTCTCCTCAGTTGTACCGGGATAAGTGGTGCTTTCCAGAACCACCAGTTGTCCTTTTTTCATGTTTTTTGCAATAACTTCGGTTGTATTCAAAACAAAAGATAAATCGGGATTTTTATGGGGGTCCAATGGTGTGGGAACACATATGATAACCACATCAACCTTTTTCAGGTTTCCAAAATCAGTAGTCGCCTGAAACTTTTTCTTTTTTATGTGAGATTTCATCTCTTCAGCAGGCACATGTTTTATATAACTGTGGCCACGGTTCAACATCTTGACCTTCTTCTCATCAATATCAAACCCTATGACACTGAACCCGGTGCTTAGAAATGTTTTGACAAGTGGAAGTCCCACATAGCCCATCCCTATGATTCCTATGCGAGCCTCCTTGGATTTTATTCGCTTCTCTAAAAACAAGACTTTCTCGCTCATTCCTTACTCCTCTTCCTGAAACCAGCGAATAGTTTTTTCTAATCCTTCATCTATGGAAACCAAAGGGTCATATTTTAGCATTTTCTTTGCCTTTGATATATCTGCAAGCGAATGCAGGATATCTCCTGGGCGAGGCTCATCATGAACAGGACTGATGTCTTTTCCCAATAATTCATTAATTTTTTTCGCCAGGGAATTTACAGACGTCTTTTCTCCGCAGGCAATATTGAAGATTTCTCCAGTTACATTCTGGGCTTCTGCAGCTAAAAAGTTCGCCTCTACTACGTTAGACACATACGTAAAATCCCTGCTTTGTTCTCCGTCACCAAAAATCGTGGAGCTCTCTCCTTTAAGCGTTTTGGTAATAAAATTGGGGATGACGGCTGCATACTGAGAAAAAGGGTCTTGTCTAGGGCCAAACACATTGAAATACCTGAGACAGACTGTAGAGAGGCCATAGATGCGGCTGAAAACCTGACAATACATCTCCCCTGCAATTTTGCTAACAGCGTAGGGAGAGAGCGGTTTACCTTCCCTGCCTTCCTCTTTAGGGAGGCTCGGATCATCCCCATAAACAGAAGTAGAGGAAGCAAAAACAAATTTCTTGATCCCTGCATCCCGGGAAGCAACCAAGAGATTTAATGTTCCCTGGATATTGATTTCTGATGCTAGGACGGGGTCCTCGATGGAGCGCGGCACAGAAGGCAAGGCGGCCTGATGCAAGACAAAATCGACGTCCTCTAAAGATTGCCTGCAGATATCCATATCTCTGATATCTCCCTCGATGAGCTCAATCTTATCCATGAATGGAGCGATATTTTCCCTTTTTCCTGTAAAAAAATTATCGAGGACAGTAACTTTATGTCCTCTCCTGACTAGTTCTTCAGCAACATGAGAGCCTATGAAACCAGCTCCACCCGTCACTAAGTATTTAGTCATTGTCTTCCTTTAATTTTCTATTTCCTATCGCCCTTCGCAATAACACTCTCTTTGTCATCGCGAGGTCCTTAGGGTCGAAGCAACCTCTCCTTTTTCTAACGAGATTGCTTCGTCATTTCATTCCTCGCAATGACTATATATAACCTAAATCGCTTAGTTTTTTTATCACTCTATTTGTACTTTCTTCGAGAGTTTCCTTATCCGTTTCCAGAAGAATCTCTGGATCCAGAGGCTCTTCATAAGGATCAGAAACGCCTGTAAATTCTTTTATCTCTCCTTTGATGGCTTTCTCGTACATTCCTTTAACATCCCGCTGCTTACAGACCTCTAAAGAACATTTAACATAAACCTCGACGAAGTTACCGATTTCTTCCCTGGCATTAGCTCTTACTTCACGGTAGGGAGAGATAAAAGAGGTAAGAACCGCTACTCCATTCCTGGTCAAAAGCTTAGCTACAAAAGTGATCCTGCGGATATTCTCATTACGGTCCTCTTTGGAAAAACCCAGATCTCGGGTCAGACTCTGACGAACGATGTCTCCATCCAATCTTTCGACTTTAAAACCTCTCTCTATCAGCAGCTCAGCCACTCTATTAGCTACCGCCGTTTTTCCTGAACAGGGTAATCCTGTAAACCAAGCCGTAAATCCCTTCTGATCTTTCATATCAGCCTAATCTCCTTTGCCTGTATAATCGGTTGTCTACAACTTCCATCATTTTTTCCAGGTCCAGATTTTTATCTTGTAAGAATCGAAATATTTCATCGAGAGGCTCCTTGGAACTGGAAAGAATCTCGTTGTAGTTTACAAACAGCGCTTTAATATCTTCCCTTTTGATGATTTCTGCTTTTGTCTTATCGTTCAATTTAATGAATGCCGCCTTAGTATCCTCTCTTTCTTCATCCTTGGCGCCCATCATTTTCTCCATGGAGTCCAAAATCTCCTCTATATTTCTTTCTACATAGATTATATGGTAGTTTCCGTGAGGAAGGAATTGAAGACCATAAGCTATAACTTTCAGCACTTTACCCTTAAAATTAAACACGAAATCCGGGTTATCTTTTAGTTTATTTATAATGCTCTCAATCTCGAGGTAGCCTTTGGGATTGCTTTCATCAGGTTCTCTCTTCTTATCAGTGGCTATGGGCATCCCGCCGGCCTCCAGAACCTGCATTACCATAGACGTACCAGATCGCGGCAGTCCAGAAACGATATAAATTGGGTCCATCATTTTTTACTCCACAAATGGATTTTTGTAACTCAGGATTACGTCCGCCACTTCAGGGCGCATCAGCTCTGCTGGAGGGCGCTCTCCATTGACAAGCATTTCTCTGATCTTAGTTCCAGAGAAGTTTATGTGTTCAGAAGAAGTATGGGGACATGTCTTTTCATTGACAACGGCATTGCACTTCTTACAGAAATAGAAAGATTTGAAGAATAGAGGAGCGATTCCCAGGTCAGGGAATTCCTCGAAAATATCCTGGGCCGCATAGGGCGGATAATAATCTCCGACTCCTGCATGATCCCGGCCGATGATGATGTGAGTGCAACCAAAATTTTTCCGGATAATGGCATGAAAGATTGCTTCTCTGGGCCCGGCATATCTCATTTCCATCTGGAGAATAGCCAGGACAGCCCTTTCCTTCAGATAATAATTTTTGATGAGTTCATCATAGGATGTGAGTATCACATCATCTTTAAAATCACCCTTCTTTTTGCGTCCGATAACAGGATTGACAAAAATCCCATCTGTAAAAGTTAGTGCTGTTTTCTGAACATATTCATGCCCGATGTGAGGAGTATTCCTTGTTTGAAAACCTACAACAGACCTCCAGCCCTTTTCCTTAAAAAGAATCCTTGTCTCTATCGGCTTGAGTTTATACCTGTAGAAAGGGGTGGACGTTTCCTGAATCAAGTCTATCTTTCCGGCGAGCAAAACATCTTTCATGTTTCTCACTTTGGCCACACCGGGGTGAGCGGTATCTGTCGTCTGAAAGACTTTTTCTGCCAATTCTTCTTTATTGAACTCATATTTTTCTTCGAGAGTTAAAAGGGCCGCAGGTTCGCTATTCTCATTGAGAAGCATAATCTCCTGACCTATATTCAGCCTATCTGCTTCTTCGCGACTAGCATCCAGGATAATTGGAATCGGCCAGGGGAGGTCGTCTGAAAGCCTCATCTGGTTTATAACATTCCGATATTCTTTCTCCCCCATAAAACCTTCTAAAGGACTGAATACGCCGAGTGTGATGTTTTCCACATCGCTTAAAAGCTCAAAATTGAGTTTCAAAGAAGGCAATCCTTGAGCCTTCTCTAGAGTCTCTTCTTTTTTTTCTCCCTGGAGAACTCGTTCAACGAGCCTGCCTCCGTGTGGTGCAACCATAATAAACTCCTTTCCTATTCGTTTATAATGAACAACGTATTATGAGTCATGAATTTTAAACACTTCATGATTTGCTTCTGGAAACATCTCACTAATCGTGTGTGGATAAGTGTTGATGTTTATATCTACTACTTCTGCTAAGATCCCAGTAAGGTTTAGTCTATATAACCTAGAGCTTTTAGTCTTTCCTTCACCTTTTCTTCATCTTCTTTACTGAGAGCTTCAGCAGATTCCTCTTTTTCGGAAAATTTTTCCCGTAAAATCTTAGTAATATAACTCGAGACAGAAGTTATTTCTGAATCTTTTATCTTCTCCTCTATTTTTTTATACAAAGAAGAAGGGATTGAAACATCCGTAAATTCCTTTTCCATCTTTTTCTCCTTTCATTATTGTCTGCAAAATTCCTTTGAGATTTAGTTTCAATTGACCTTTATTTTAGCTAAATCTGATATATACAACAGCTTCCCTTTTTTTTCAACTAAAACCATCAGACCATTGGGGTCAGGCCTGAATAGTTTGAATTAATTTCAGAGTTAGGTTTTATCCCACAGAAATTTTTACAATCAAAGGAAGACAATATCTCTTTTCAAGGCCGAGGTCTAGTCCCCTTGCTTAATAATTCAAGTTATTCAGGTCTGATCCCACCAGCGCTGAGCTTGACAAACTTTGGCTTTTAATGTTTATTATTTACTAATTAAATGAATGAAAGCGAAGAACCCTTCCCTATAATCTAATATGGAAAAAATCGAACACCCCTATTTCAGGAAAAATTCTTTCTCTGGAGTTCTCGATAAGAACCTGAGAAAGCTCGAAAAGAGGCTTGGGATAACTCTATCCGTGCGGGGTGATAGCCTGCTGATAGATGGAGACCAAGAGAAGGCAAGGTTCGCTAAATATTACTTTAACAAAATGAAGGAACTGGATGAAAAAGGGTATGCGTTAAAGGAAGAAGACTATCACATCGCACTCGACCTACTGGAAGAAGGGAAGACTCAGCGCCTGGAAGAATTTTCCCCGGCAGAAGATTTAAGCCTTTCCAGAAAATCCGTTACTCCAAAAAGCCTCAATCAACAAGAATACATCCGAGCCATCAAGTCTTATGACCTTGTCTTCGGAATAGGCCCTGCAGGAACAGGCAAAACATACTTGGCAATGGCTATGGCTCTTTCCTTCCTCCAGAATAAAACTGTTAACCGTATTATCCTTACGCGTCCCGCTGTCGAAGCAGGAGAAAAATTGGGCTTTCTGCCTGGAGATATGGTCCAAAAAATCAATCCTTACCTTCGTCCCCTCTACGACGCTTTGTTTGATTTGGCCCAGACAGAACAGGCTGATAAACTCATAGAAAAAGGCATCATAGAAATTGCACCTTTGGCCTTCATGAGGGGAAGAACCCTAAACAGCTCTTTTATTATTCTCGACGAGGCTCAGAATACTACAAAAGAACAGATGAAGATGATATTGACTCGAGCTGGCTTTGATTCCAAAATGGTAGTCACAGCCGATATAACCCAGATTGACCTGCCACAGCCGAAAAAATCAGGCGCTCTCCATGCATTGAAGATTCTTGCTCCGATAAAGGAAATATCCGTTGTCCATTTTAATGACAGAGATGTTGTCAGACATCCGCTAGTTCAAAAAATCATAAAAGTCTACGAAAAAGCTGAGTCAAAATCTCAAAAAAAGTAAATGAACTCCTTCTCTTTTAAAAAACTCAAGATCTTCAAGAGCGCAGACACCACAACTGTAAAGAAAAAGGCAAACGCGACGTTAAACAAGAAAGAAGAGAAGCCCAAATTCTGGAAAAAGCTGATCGAGAACCCTTTTATTTTTCTCTTCATTTTTGTCATCATCCTTTCCTACCTCATCGCTTATTTGCCCTCTAAATCCCTCCCACAGCCCGAAGCAGGAGAAATCGCCTCCAACGATATCATCGCTCCTGATGACCTAACCATTGAAGATAGAGAAACAACAGAAAAGAGAAAAAGGGATGCAGAAGGGGTAATCCTGCCTGTTTACGAATATGAGCAGAATGTCTTCCTGAACACTGAAGAGAAGATTCGTGAATTTTTCGATTCCGGGCGAGAGTGGATTGAAATTCCTGTTACAGCAGACAGAATAGAGGAATTCAAACAAGCATCCCTGGATAAGTTTGCCCTTGAAATCTCTAATAGTGACCTGAGGGATCTTATAAGGGTCAAATTTGCCACTAACATCGAAGAAAGCTTGATCAATCTCATCGGCACGATCTCAAACCAAAACATAATCCTCACTAAAAACCTATTTATTCATGGTGAACAGGAGAGAGGGCTGACTCTCCTGAGAGGGCCTGAACAAGAATTCCTCGTAAAAGTTGATGAGATAATTGATATCAAGGAAAGTAAGCAGCAGTTAGTCGAAGAGATAAATAAATTAGACCTTCCCCGGAACGAAAGATCATTGCTCGCAATTTTTTCCCACCTCTTCATTTCTCCGAATATTACCTACAATGTGATCGAAACAGAAGCGAGGAAAGAAGAGGCTCGTGAAGGCGTAGAAACTGTTTTTTACAACATAAAGAGGGGAAAAGTGATCGTCCGTAAAGGAGATGAAGTCAGCCAAGATGCTCTCAAGGAGATTCAATTAATAAACGAAAACCTTCGCGCCATGCCGAGCTGGCTTACAAATTTCTCAGGCACGTTTTTTCTATTTGGCCTTCTTTTTCTCACACTCTGGTATTACCTAAAATCTCTTCTCAAATTCAGACTGGCTCTTAAAAATTTCATCATGATGGGAATAACTTTAATCACGAGCTTCCTCTTCTACAAGCTGTCGATCTTTCTGGCTGACACATTCAGCCAGAGCAGTAACTTCTCCCTCCTCAAATACGCTGAAAGTTATAACTTTGCCTTTCCTTTTCAATTCGGTGTTATTCTTTTTGCATTCCTAACCCAGAGTACTACTGCAATCATCTTCGCTGTTATCAACAGCGTGCTTGTGGGTTATCTCTTCAAGGCAAATTTCGATCTGATGATGTTCTGTCTATTAGGAGGATTTGCTGCTATCTACGGAATAAAATACTATGGAAAACAAAAGAGAACCTCAACCTTCAGAGCAGGTCTTTTCCTGATCTCTCCGATCAATGTCTTTGTCATAATTACTTTACATCTAATTAAAGAGAGAATCGGTCCCGTTGACCTCTTTGTAAGCGAGCTTGTTATGGGTCTTTTAGGAGGGGTCATAAGCAGTGCATTCGCTTTTCTTTTTCTTCCTGTGTTTGAAAATCTCTTTGGGTTCCTCACCCAAACCAAGCTCCTAGAGCTTTCAAACTCGGACCTTCCTATTTTCAGACAGATGGCTATCGAAGCGCCTGGTTCCTATCATCATTCATTAGTAGTGGCTTCTTTGGCCGAAAAGGCTGCAGAAGAGATTAAGCTGGACTCTCAGCTCACCAAAACGGGCGGCCTCTACCATGATATCGGAAAAACCAAAAGACCAGAATACTTTATCGAGAACCGGACTCGAGAATCAGATAGACATGATGAGCTCAAGCCGAGCATGAGCACTCTTGTCATCATTAACCATGTCAAAGAGGGTGTGGAGATGGCGAAAAAACTAAAGCTCCCCAAAAAAATCAGAGACATAATTGAACAACATCACGGAAATTCACTGGTCAGGTTTTTCTTCCAGAAAGCAAAAGAAAAATATGACCCAGAGATGCAAACAATTGGCGAAGAAAGCTACAGATACATGGGCCCGATTCCTAAAACCAAGGAAGCCGCATTGATCCTGCTCGCAGATTCTGTCGAGGCAGCATCTCGAAGCTTGAAGTCTCACACTAAGGCCACCCTTAAAAAGGTCATAACTGAAATATTCAATTCCTATATACAAGACGGACAGCTTGATGACTGTGATTTTTCCCTCAAAGAATTGAGGACGGTAGGCACATCCTTTCTCTCGACAATCTATCCGATATATCATCCCAGAGTTGAATATCCTGGCTTCGAATTTGAAGTGAAAAAAAAGAAAAAATCAGGTAAACCAGAAAAACCCAATGATAGAAATCTTAAACCAACAGAATAGGTATTGGGTCAATAAAAGAAGATTCAAAATCTTGTTAGATAGATTGGTCAAACATTACAGGCTCAAGGATCCCCAGATAACTCTGGTTTTCGTGGATACAAAGCGCATAAAAAAATTGAACCTCAAATACCTGAAGAAAAACTCGCCAACAGACGTTCTGAGTTTTCCGATTGAGGAGAAGACACCTGACGGAAAATTCTACCTCGGAGATATTGTCATATCTGTTCCCCAGGCGTTTAACCAATGTTTCTCCCAAAAACACGGCCTTGAGAAAGAGCTTGAGCTTTTAACAATTCACGGATTCCTCCATCTCCTCGGATTAGGCCATTCTGATGGAATCGAGGAAGAGGAAGAGAAGATAGAATCACTTCTTTTCAAAGGTTGATATGGAAAGCGATTTCATAATTTGGATAGGCTTTAGCCTGAGCTTTTTGGCTGCATTCCTCTTTTCCCTCTTTCATATATCTTTAAGCTCTTTCTCCAAGATTTCAATCAGCCGCCTCCTTGAAAACAAAGAAAAAGAGTACCGCCTCAAAATCCTCGACCTCTATGACGAGATAAAAATAGCTGTCGAATATGTAAGAATTCTTCTTATTGTCGCATTTCTGGTCTACTCCTACCTGCTTTTTCCGCGCTTAAAATTCTGGCCGCTCTGGCTATTCCTAGCGTCTTTGGCAGTCTATTCAATCTTCTTCGAAGTGCTGCCTCGATTCCTCAATTTCCTGGATAAAAAGAAAGTGCTCGCCCTCCTTCTCCCCTCTTTCAAACTACCTTACCTTCTTGCTAAGCCGCTGCTGCTCATAGCAAAGAAGAGCCCTGCTGAGAAAGAAGAGGAGGAATTACACGAAGCCTCAGAAGAAGAAATCGAAGCCTTCATCGAGGAAGCTAAAGAAGAAGGAATCATTGAAAAAGAAGAAGAAGTGCTTCTGAAAAGTGTTGTTGAATTTGGGGATACAGTCGTCAGAGAAATCATGACTCCCAGGGTTGATATCGCCTGTATCCAGAAGGATGCTACCATGGAAAAGCTCAGAGACCTGGTGATAAAAGAAAAGCACTCCCGCATCCCCGTTTATAAAGAAAAAGTGGATAACATTGAAGGCATTGTTCTTGCCAAAGACCTTCTTCAGTATTCAGACGACAAGCATAAAAAAAGCTCTATTGAACCGATCATTCGGCCTGTCCACTTTATCCCCGAGTCAATGAAAGTGGCAGAACTCCTTAAGGAATTCCAAAAAAGGAAACAAAAGCTGGCAATTGTCGTGGACGAGCACGGAGGTATTTCAGGTCTTGTGACAATGGAGGATCTTGTTGAGGAGATCGTCGGAGAAATCCAGGATGAATATGATGTGGATGAAGTCCAGGTTACCAAAAGGGGTGCTTTCGATTATGTCGTCACCGGAGATGCAGAGGTCGAAAAGATAGAAGAACTTCTTGACGTTGAATTGGCAGAGGAAAACTATATAACAGTCAGCGGCCTGATAACGCATCACCTGGGCAGGCTGCCAGAACTGGGAGAAAACATTCAAATCAAAGGTCTGTCCCTGGATATTCTTGACGTGGACCAGAAGAGGATTAAAAAACTCCGAATAAAAAAAATGTAGGTGCTTGATTTGTGTGAGGTCTTTATTTGCCTAGGGGGCTTGATTCATCAAACGCTCCTGCAGGAGGTCATTGCGAGCGAAGTGTGGCAATCTCAATTGTTTATGTAGAGGCTTGATTCATCAAGCACTCCTTTAAGAGGAAATTTATTAATAAAAAAATGAAAGTAGGCTATGTTGGTTTGATCGGACGTCCCAATGTCGGTAAATCCACCCTTCTCAATAATATTCTCGGCCAGAAGGTGGCCATAATTTCTGATAAACCTCAGACTACAAGAATCAGTATCCTAGGGATTAAAACCACACAAAAAGGCCAGATCATATTTGTCGATAATCCGGGTATTCATAAACCTCTGCACAGACTGAACAAAAGGATGATGAATTTCGTCCATTCCTCACTCGAGACCTCTGACCTTGTGAATCTGCTCATCGATGCCACACAGAAATTTGGGCATGGCGATCAATTTGTCATCGATACCTTAAAAAACATCTCAACACCCATAATCTTGCTGATTAATAAGGTTGATATCGTAAAGAAAGAAAACGTCCTTCTCATTATCGATCAATATAAAGATCTTCTGGATTTCAAAGAGATCATCCCTATTTCAGCGCTCAAAGGCACGAATATAGATGTCTTGGAGGAAAAAATTTACGATTTCCTGCCAGATGCAGAAAAGATTTATGCTGATGACGAAATTTCTGATCAATCCCAGAGATTTCTCTTATCAGAAATCATCCGAGAAAAGCTCCTCAGCCATGTCAGAAAAGAACTTCCATTCGTGACTGCTGTCTATATCGATATGATAGAAGACAGAGTCAAACACAAAAGATCAGATGCATCCTCCCCGGATTCAGCCTCTGTGAAAGAGGAAAAAATGAAATACATCAGGGCCAGCATCTTTGTTGAAAGAGACACACATCGAAAAATCGTCATAGGAAAACACGCACATCTCATAAAGGCAATCGGCACTCAGGCACGCCAAGAAATGGAGCAAATATTAGGCATGAAAGTATTCCTGGACCTGGCAGTGAAAGTCAAAGCAAAGTGGCGAGATTCCCCAGATGTTCTTGATTTAATCGAAGGGCAATAGAAGATTCAAGTCAAATTTCTAAATATCAAGCCAAAAACCCATAAATGATTTAAATCAGAAGGCATCATTCTTTATAACTCCCAGTTATAAGAAATCGAAAGAATTCAATATTTTATAACTGTGAGTTATAAAATTTCCACTTGCTCAATTTCATCAATTATTGACTTTACACTCGATAGATGCGAAAATTTTACTCCCCCTTTTTATGGTGAGCGTAGCTCAACTGGTTAGAGCACTGGATTGTGGATCCAGAGGTTGGGGGTTCGAGACCCCTCGCTCACCCATTCCATCTTCTTCATTTTCAGTTGATTAACGGAGACTGATTTTTCTTTGACACAGCTGTGACACAAATTTTTTCTCTCAACGTCATCACTCATCAGTTCCACGGCTGACCTTCTCCTGTCATCCGATGAGTGATAGTGATTGAGTTCTGTCCAAGAAGGTCTCAGACAGTCTCAATATCTGCCCTTTCTTTGATAAACGACTTGCGCAAGTGTGTCTCAGGTCGTGAAATCTCACTCCTTCTAAGCCAGCTCTTCTGCATGCTCGATAGACCTGGGATGATATTTTTTCAAGAATTTTAAAACGCCCAATAATGATAAGACCATTTTTTTCAGTCGAATTTAGGTGTTTATGTTAGAACAATACCTGAACAAGCACTAAAAATTTTTACATTTTTTTCTTGACATCATTATATCAATCTGCTATATATCATTAAGATTTATATCGAAAGGATATAACATGCCTAAAAAAAATGTGAGCCGTTATGTGCTTCTCGGTCTTTTGGATTGGAGGCCTATGTCCGGATATGACATCAAGAAAATCGTAGAATTCAGTATTCGTGACTTTTGGTCTGAGAGTTATGGAAATATCTATCCCACGCTCCAGAAATTCCTTACGGATGGACTTGCGGAAAAAACGGTGGAAAGACAGGAGGGCAAACCGGACAGAATCGTATACCATATAACTCCTTCTGGAAGGAAAGAACTGGTTGAATGGTTGAACGAATCGTACGAACAGCGACGAATTCGGGATGAATTCCTGGTGAAATTCTTGTTCGGACACCTCTTACCCGTAGAAAGCAACATTCATCTTGTCGAGACGTACCGACATTCGCTCGAAGAACGCATGGAATGGTATCGAAAATCGGTTGCCCAAATAAAAAAACAAGGTTTGAAAAATCGAAAAGATCTTTTGGAGTATCTTGCGCTGCTTCAGGGAATTTTTGTGCGGGAATCGAAGTTGCATTGGTGTGAGGAAGCATTAAAAGCATTACAGGAACATCAAAAAGATTAAACGTGGAGGAAAAGACATGAAACGCGTAAAAATATTTGTGTCTGTATACGGCTGGCTGATCCTAGCCATGCTTTTTTTATTTCTCTCTGGTGGAGACCATCCCGTAGAAATCGCAGTGTGGCTCAGTCCGTTGTTGCTTTTGCGGTTTTTTCGAGAGGTCAAGCTGTGGAAAGCGCTTCTCTTTGCTTGGCCGTGCATGGTCGGGATTTCTTTGCTGGCAGATAAAGGCATGATGCCATTTCCAATGTCCATCGCTATCGTTTTAACCGTCATAAATTCTGCTATTGCTCTCATTCCTTACTTAACGGATAGACTACTGAGCCGTTCGCTTCCGTTGAGTGTGAAAACCTTGTTATTCCCATTTGTGGCAGTCGCCGCTGAAGCCTTTCTTGCTTCCTCTTTTACAGGCGGAACGTGGGGAAATGTCGCCTACGGAATTCAGAACCTGGTCCTGCTCCAAATGGTTTCTGTTACTGGTTTGTGGGGAATGATGTTTCTTATCTACTGGGCTGCTTCAGTCATCAATGAAATTTGGGAATATCGTCGTTGTCTTTGGGATATTCTAAGACTCTTAACAGTTTTCATGGCAATTTTTATCTTTATCTACGCTTATGGTTTTTTTCGACTCCATAATGAAAAAACAGGTGAGAATACGGTAAGAGTTGCCGGCGTTACACCTGGTCATGAACACCGAGCAGAAATGATGGAAATTTTCGGAAAGATCTTTTCTGCAAGTAGAACAGGGGCATTTGATTCGGAAAGCATCAAAGCTTCGATAGAGAACAAATATCAAGAATTATTATCGGAATCGATAAAGATGACCGAATCTGGAGTTGAAATAGTTGTATGGTCCGAAGGGGCAACATTCATTTTTGAAAGTGATGAAGAAACGTATATTCAACGAGCGGCTCATTCAGCCCGGGAACATGAATTTTATTTAGGAATGAGCATTGCTGTTTTAAATGATAACTGCCTGGATTTACTCCAGAATAATCAGCCTTTTTTAAAAAACAAGATTCTTTTCATTGCTCCTGACGGTCACGTTGACTGGGAGTACACCAAGTTTAACCTGGCTCCCGGGTATGAAAGGGCTATAACCATTCCTGGGGACGGCATCCTAAAATCGACAAATACGGGAAAAGGCTCGGTGACGGGAGCTATTTGTTACGATTTGGATTTCCCGCAGTACATTCGGCAAGCAGGGGTGATGAAGAGTGATCTGCTGATCGCTCCATCCAACGACTGGCTGGAAATTAAAAACACTCATACAAAAATGGCGAGGCTGCGTGCTATAGAAAATGGTATTTCCTTGCTCAGGCCTGCGAGCAGCGGTATATCCATTGCCGTCGATCCATATGGAAATATCGTGTCCTTCGTGGATGATTTTAAAAGCAGTGGGGCTCCCCTAGTTGCCGTTTTACAATTAGAATCGATTCAGACGATGTATACATTACTCGGTGATTCCTGGACATGGGTCTGTGCCTTTGGAGGGTTGGTTTTAATCGTGCTCGGAATTGTTCGGAGATGGAGAGAAAGACATGCAGTTCCTACCTAAACACTTTAATATTTATAAGGGGCCGGTGGATTATGTCCCGAGCGGTTGGTTGCTTAAGGCGAAATGAGAATTTTCCAGGGAAAAAATCAATTTCAGAGGCAGGACTCGGATCCAGATGTCGGAGATTCGAAGCCCATCGCTCTATCCGCTGAGCTGCGGGCGCACCATTCTAGG
>CP070825.1:37915-41069 GCA_020344415.1 Candidatus Aminicenantota bacterium | reverse complement strand
CGGGCGCATGCAGCGAATGTTTCATAGGTACCTTGTATTATTCCCTGTGTTCCGATATAGCACCACGAACCTGCAGTCATCTGGCCGTACATCATCAGGCCTTGTCTTTCAAGTTCGTTGAAAACCTTCCAGTTGGACCATGCAGGCACGAGGTTAGAGTTTGCAATGAGCACTCTTGGCGAGTTTTCAAAGGTCTTGAAGATGCCTACAGGCTTTCCAGATTGTACAAGCAAGGTTTCATCCTTATCAAGATTTTTCAAGCTATCAACGATTTTTTCATAACAATCCCAGTTTCTCGCTGCCTTACCAGTGCCACCATAAACGATAAGTTCCGAGGGTTTTTCAGCATTTTCCAGATTATTCTGCAACATTCTGAGGAAAGCTTCCTGTTTCCATCCTTTGCATGAAATTTTCACTCCTCTATCAGCTTTGACAATTTTCGGCATAGAAATCCCGAATCCGAATAAGGATTGAGAAATATAACCCTTTTTCTCGATCTTTTTTGGCATATAAAAAAAGAGGATGCCAGGTTTTTCCTAGCATCCTTAAGGGGGGAGGGTAATCCTGAGTATAACTAATAAGCTAAATGATGATCTTTCTTCCCATCCTAATAGCGTATTTGCGAGTGCTCTACCTGTTTCCCTACTGACAAGGCTCTTTTCCGCTATCCTATTTTTTCAGATATTGATCCTCGAATTCTTTCATCGAGGTTAAGGCCTGTTCAGCCTCTTGCATCTTCTTGATTTTGTCCATAACCAACTCGACTCGGCTATAGACCAGATCGCGAATGGCAGCGCGTATGGCTTCAGATCTCGAAGGGAAGTCATCGACTTCCACAAGGAAATCTAACGCATTCACGAACTTTGTGGGCACTCGGATCGTTATTTTTTCTGTTTCAGGCCTCATTAGTGTCCCTGTCCCTCTGGAAGGTCATAATGACCTTTTTTGACTTACAATTGTCGGACAGACAGGGTAATGTAATGTGTCTATTTAAAATTTTTGATGAGGCAAATTATTTTATACTGGTGATAAATCATCAGTCAAAATTAAACACCAACATATTTAATAGCGTTTATGGTCATTAGAGAGATTGAGAGAGGTTTTTATGGTTTCCTGGGAATTTGAAAAACCATCAGAATGGTCTATTGGGAAGAAAATTGGGTTTTTAGCCATAGTTTTGTTACTCCTTGGCCTATTTCTTCCGTATTGGGTTCGGGATTCGGGTTCCAGAACGGTTAATGTCCGTTATTTTCAATATGAAACCTTCGGTTTACTCGGTTTGATCCCAATATTTTCTGCGTTATTAATCGTTCTTTTGTTATACCTCAATTTTAATATTTATTTTGAAAAAGATGAGGAACGGCTGAAGATCAATCACTTTATTCTTATGATGTGGAGTTTTTGTTTTGTTATAATCTATATTGCAGATGCAATTCGTGCTGTAGATTACAGCACGGGAAATTATACTGCTTATCCTGGTATAGGACTTTATATGATAATTTTGGGATATTTATTCTGCTTTATTGCTGGTATTTTAGAATGGCTCCATCCATCCATGGTGGGGCCGAGGTTATTGTTTAAGGAGAATAAGGTAAAAACTGCCTCACCTGCTATAAAATCAAATCCCTCTCATGGGGTTGCTCCTTCGTTCTCAATACAGGAAAGGGAAAAGGTAAAAGTTAACACCACAAACCCCGAATCGATTCGAAATAATCCTTCAAACAATACGAAGTGGATGGAAGGCGTGAACAGAGAGCCAATAAGTGAAGAGGAAAAGATATTGATCCGTTGGTCCCGTGACATATCCAAAGATGGGAGAATATATGAGCGGTGCCTAAGATGCGGAAATTATGTTTTCCTTACCGCGGAGGATAAGGGTGAGAGCATAGTCTTCAAATGCCCAGGGTGTGGTACTTCGTTCAATTTGAGTAGGTAGTTAAATATCCTTCGAAATGAGGAATAAAAACCAACACATTTATTACATCAGAATTCTCTATCCGATAAGAGGGTTAGTATGGTCTCCTTGGAATTCGAGAAACCATCCACATGGTCCATTGGGAAGAAGATTGGACTCATAGCGGTAATTTTATTGATTGTCGGTCCTTTTTTACCTTATTATGTATATAACATTTATAATGGAGGGGAACATGCTGTAGAACTTTCCTATTTTGACTTCGATATAAATCGCCTATGGATGTTCCTTCCCCACATTTCTGCAATCCTCATGGCTGTTCTGCTTTATCTAAAATTTGATATTTGCATTAAAAAAGGTTCAAAAATTGTGAATATTAAACCCTTTATTCTAATGGCATGGGGTTTTTGGTTTTTCTTAACCTATCTTGTCGATGCAACTAGGCTTGAAGATCATGCGGGTTATGGACTATGGATGATTGTTGTTGGTTTATTTCTCTGCGCCGTTGTAGGTTTCCTCGAATGGCGATATCCATCTGCAGTCGGTGCAGGTGTGCCTTTAGGCAGGCTTGGTAAGAAAAAAGAAAAAGAAGTCGTAGCAGAAGTAAGTGCAGAGCCAGCCCCCGAAATTGCCACAACAGCTGATATTAAAAAACCGGTCCCAGAACTGGTGGTTGAAAGCGAGCCATCAAAGGAAGAACCTGCAGTAGAACCTGAGCCAATTCCCGTCAGTGCCCCTGCAAAAGCAGAGAAAATTGAGGCTGTAGGTAGAGAGCCGACAAGCGAGGAGGAAAAGACATTGCTCAGATGGGCGAGGCATATCGCGGAGGATGGAAAAACATTTGAGCAATGCATGAAGTGCGAGAAATACGTCTTTTTAAGCGCCAAGGATAGTGGCGATACCATCGTTTTCAAATGCCCAGAATGCGGTGAATCATTCACACTCAACAAGTAGAAAAATCTTCAAAATAAAAAAAACAAAAAAAAGAAAAATTGGCGAGGTTTTACAGGGCCTCATCCTTTATTTGGCAGACGCTTGTGACTTCTCTTGAGTCGTCCAAGATCTCTTGAACTTTGGCGAGGTTGACTATAAGTCCGACATACTCTTTTCCATCCTGGGAAAGGTACCTCTGTGCATTTTCGAATGCCTCAGCCGAGATGCTGAGATTCAATGCATTACCGTTTCTGCTCTTGCGCACATAACCAATCAATTCAGATTGTACCATACATTATCACCTCCGTT
>CP070825.1:25835-37815 GCA_020344415.1 Candidatus Aminicenantota bacterium | reverse complement strand
TCCTTATCTGGCTGCTTTGTTTTATAACGCTGCGTCATTCTGGGCTGACTGATAACTTCACATGCCCGACGTTCGGAAACGTCCACCTACTTCAAGTTCATCGAAAGTCAAGAAATCAGCCCGATGGGATTTAAGCATTTGCAAACTCCCGGAGAATAACCTCACACAAAACAGCCATCGGGGAAACCTGACGAAATACAATAAGCCTCTGATTCATTGACTTCGGCACGTCAGAATATGATCACACCATAGACTCGGAGTTCTGGGACAGTAATCTCCAGATAATCACCTTCGAGGATGGAGGGCAAAGTAATTGTCCCCTCGAAGTCTGGAGAGATCATAAGTGCTTTTCTTTGGGTCAGATAAGAACGAGGCTTCTTGACTTTGATCTTAAAGTTCTTCTTAGGATTCACCCTGTCGGTTCTGAACTGATGGTCATAGTTGACAAGATGAATAACGAGTCTTTCCTTTTGAGGTTGGTAATAGGGGTAAGCAATGACCTTGCGATCGGAGCCGTCGATAACGACCATCGGCTCAACATAAGTCTTAACGGTATTTTCTATGTTCTTCCGTATTGTGTCGTTATAAGTAAGCAGATACGCAGTTCCGGGGTCTTCCGGTTTTCCCTTGACTTGAAACGACGGCATAATAACAAAACTACCGTTGGCGAACTTGACTTCTCCCTCTGCTTCATAAATGTTCAATTCGCGAGGGTCAAGAATGACTGCTTTGCCACCCTCGCTGACGTATCTTTTCACTATTTCCTTCTGGTTGTCCGTTATCCCCAGGACTGACGGGATTACGATCAGCTTGAACTTCTTCAGTTGTTGAAGGGTCAAGGTGTCCTGGAGATAGTGATTATCTCCGGAGAAGACAACCTCAAAAGGAGTATTAGATTCAGCCAATGCCTGGGCAAAGCCAAGATAAGCGAATGTTTTTGTGCGCATGGCCTCGTTATATAGATAAAGAATGGCTATTGGAGAATACACTGACTGTTCCGCATTATAAATGTCATGGTGGTTGAGGACAAAACCTGCCGCCTCACCACATTTTTGCCATTGTTTTTCGAGCCTGAATGTAGGTACGTGGTACAGCATCATGGCGCTTCGGTTGGCATAGGCCTCGGCAAACAGAATATAGAGGTAATTGCCGATATTTCTGCCGGCTATTTTTTCCAATAACTCGGCGGCAACTACGGGAACTGCCGGGCTCCCCGTGGCCGACCGAGACAACTTTTCCCAGGCCACCCATTTGCCTTGTGGGAAACGCACATCAAGCGCTTTCTTACCTTTGATTGAATACATATTCTCAAATGCAAAGAAATCGACCAGTTCGCTAAAATACAGTCCCTTTGACCAGTATCCCTGAAACCGGGTAGTCGCAAGGCCCAGTATGTTAGCCGTCATAGCCACCTTCTTGCCCCGCTCGTTGGCATATGCTCGCAATTCGCCGAACAGCCGTCTTTTGGTCTGATAGTTATTCTCTTCGTGAAAACGGGCGAAGACTTCCACAAGGGGATCTGCCTCTATCCTATTTTCATAATCGCGGGCAGCGGTGCTGGAGATCCTTCGCGCCACATCCAGACTACCAACATCACTGATCCCAAACTCCCCACTCAACTCGGTAACTGTGAAGTTTGAACGCAAATATTTTTTGAAACCGTCAATGGCGTATTGATCAAATCCAAAATTGAAGGGAAAGAGGAACTCTTGGATGTCATCGACCATGATCAAATCCGCGCCCGCATCAATGGCCCTCTTGCCCTGTTCAATCATCCACTCATTCCATCGTGGGTTGTGAGCGGACATCCCATATGCATCTTCCATCCATGACCTGGCCTTGTCTCCCCGTGCGGTCCTACTCATGGCATCGCTCAACTCCGGCCATCGTTCAATCAAGCTTTGATGTCCGCTAAATGCGATGATTGATCCAGATGCCAGCAATCCCGCGTTGTGCATCGCTGAAACATATGCAGCGTCATTCGCATATGCTTTGCGCACAGAGGGTGAGAACTTCATGGCTGGCAGAATGGGATCGGGAGTCAAGATGCCACCCCAGACTCCGTTCACCGTTATGTTGAACCTTTTGGCCTCCTGCGGTGTCAGAGGTATCATGCCGTAAACCTGCACATTTTGAAACCAGCCTTTCTTTTCTCTCGGAGCGGCGGCCGGCTGAATTTTGTCCTTTTGAGGACCACCGGATACGGAAAAGACTTGATCGCCCCTATTCAACAGGGTCTCACCAGCGAACAGTTTCAGACTGAGTTTGTAGCTTCCACGTTTTAAGGTCCCTGCCGCCTCAAACTTGGTGCGATTCTTCTGGCCGGACAAATCTAACATCATCAAATCCAACGATTTCTCTCCTCGCAAAACAATATTGGATCCATCAGAAACTTCGAATCTAAGCAAACATTGGATCTTGGTCCCACCAGGGACGACCGGTGTAGGGATACTTACATCAAAGATGATCTTCTGCCCGCTTTTGAAGTCTTTGCGAGGAATATCTATCTCCGGCAACGGTGCACCGTTGAAATGAGCCAGCAACAATGTGTCTTTATCCAGTGTAGCTTCTTTGGAGCCTCTTGCTGAAGCCTCTATGTCTTTACCACCTCGCTTAACTCGCGACACCCTCAGCTCATCGATGATTACTTGGCACGGAGCACCTCCATTTCTCAGATTACCGATAACCATTTCCTTGGGTATTATACCCAGGCTTTTTATCAGGCTGCTTTCAGCTATCCTCTGTCCATCAATATATAAAACAACTCCCTGACTATTCCATCCCACCGCGAGGTGGTGAAATTTCTCGCTGTCAAGCGGCAACTCTGGGCTGGAAACGGAGAGATTGTTGACTTGGAAAACGACTTTCCTGTCCTGCAAATACAGGATTGTCTCATTTCCTTTGCGTCCGAAAATGTCGAGGGGATCCTCGCAACTGAGGAGAATCTTGTTTCCTGCTGTTTGGTCATGAAGCGGTTTTATCCACATCTCGATAGTGCCAGCGGACGTATGTATATTACCTTTGGTTGGAAATATGATTTTTTCTCGATCTCCGTCAACGAGTATTCCCAGGTCGAACTTTCCTTTCTCATAGCTTACCCCAGGAGTGGCTCTGCTGGGGCCTATCATCTCCTGAGCGTAGGTTGGAGTCAGCACACTCTCGCCTAAGAGCCGCAGGTCATCTATCCAGACCGTTCGAGAACCCAGGGGCAACGTCTTAAAGTAGCCGGCGACCTCAACGATTTCTATCCGGTCAATCTGGACAGGATCAAGTCTGCTATTTTCGTCGGAGCTGTCCTCATCCAGTTTAAATTCATCAAAGCTTATCTTGAACTGCTTCCATGTCAGTTCTACCGGATTGGCGAAGTTGAGATACTGGTAGTTAGACCCATCCTTTTCAGGGACTTGGATAAGTAGAACCCCGGCCTTGTTCGACTTGATCCAGAGACTGATCACGCTTCTTCCCTTGAACTGAGAGGCGTCGACCTTAATTCTTGCCAGTAAGTTCCACTTCTGGTTGCGGATATCATACCGCCATTCCAGAGCACCAGAGCCTTCCTTCACGTTGCGGGGGTCTTTGGTCATGGCAATTTTGCCATTGTAAGCCCACCATTTTGCCCGGTCTTCCGGCGAATCAAGACTGGAGATGATCCCGTGTTCATACAAGGTTTCTTCATCTTCTGCCGAACTGCAATGGATGCCGAAAATCATGACGAAACATAGAACAAGAGCTACCCGTTTCATTTTAAAACACTCCTTAAAAAGAAGAGGAACATCATTTTTACTCCGTTGAAAATGGCCCGGATCTCGTGTTGTGGATTCCTGATCAGACCTTTGATCCGCTGGAGTACAAAAGCGGATCTGAAGTAGAACTTCCTGTAGGCCCTGGACACCAGCTTCTCCGTAGTCTCACGAGGCAATGCGGGTTCGCTGCTCAGACCCCTTATCGCCTGCTCATAGAACTTACTACCGGGAATACAGTCGTAGGCATAGAAGGTGGCAAAATCGGGAGAAAGCTCCAACGCAAATTCGAGCGTTCTCCTACAATCCTCGACTGTTTCACCAGGAATTCCAAAAATAAAACTTCCTTTACACTCTATTCCTATTTCTTTTGTAATTTTAATCGCTTTTCTTGATTGTTCAAGTGTGATACCTTTTCTCGATAATTTCAAAGCTTTTTCCGTTCCAAACTCGATGCCGTATTTGATATGATAGCAACCCGCCTTCTTCATTAGCGCCAAAGTCTCATAGTCTACATCATTTGCCCTACTCCAGCAGCTCCATTTTATATCGATACCGCTTTCTATTATTTTCCTCGAAAAACCCTTTATATCCCATCTCGGGAAAGTTAAAACATCATCATAAAATCGAAAATCGTGTGTACCAAATCTTTCAATGCAGTTCTTTATTTCCAATAGCACATGGTCACTAGACCTAAAATACACTGAGTTCCCCCAGACTCCTTTGTAACAGAACAGGCACTGATAGGGACATCCCCGCCCGACAGAGAGCCCGGTTGTCGGTAGTCGCCAATAATTTCTGGTTGCCGGGTTGGGAACATATTTGTTAATGTCTACCTTATGACGTGCCGGAAAAGGCAATTCATCCAAGTTAGAAACTCGTTTCTCCCTTGGATTTACTTTTATTATACCGTCTTTCCTAAAAGCTATTCCTTTTAATTTCCCGATCTCCTTGTTGCTTGTCCGGGCAGCGTTAATCAGATTAGTGAATACAATCTCTCCTTCTCCATGGACCAAATAGTCGAAGTGGGGGTAATTAATGAGTGTTTCATCAGGCAGTGCCGAAGCGTGACATCCTCCGATTACAGTAATAATGTTTTTATCCACATCTTTTATGGTTTTTGCAATTTTTGCGGCGTTATTAATTCCCGAGGTAACAGAAGTAATTCCAACAACTCGGGGTTTGAGCTTCTGCAGCACTTCGGTTAGAAGTGCGTCTGGTCTTTTATGGATTCTCAAGTCAAATATCTCATTGCTGATCCCTTCTGTCTCTAAAAAACTTGACAGGCATGTTAGGTTATAAGGGAATTCCATGCCCGGTTGGAATATCCTCTTTTTGACTTCCTCCCCATATTCCGGCTGAACCAATAAGACCTCAGTCATTGAATCTAAATTTAAAATGGGCATATCTTTACTTCACTGATTTTTTTATGAAATTTACGACTAAAATAATACCCGCCCGACAGGCCAATCCAACTAAAGCAAGAATATTTACCGGATTCACGTATGAACCGACGTGATGCTTGCGATAGTATCTGTATATACTTTTATGAAATTCCATAATGAGTTTAGCACTCTGCTTCTTGCTGCTCATTCCTTCATAGTGAATGATCTTTGCTTCAGGGACACAAAATACTTTCCACCCTTTCTTCTTGGCTCGATAACACCAATCAGCATCCTCCCAATACATCCAGAATCCCTCGTCTAACAAACCGATTTCATCTATCATTTTCCGTTTGACCATCAAACACGAACCAGCAACCCAGTCAACCTCAAATGGTTCTGAGTAGTCTTGATTGAAACACGTGAGATACCTTCTCGAAAAACGGTTAGTCGGGAATAACCTTGTAAGTATTGACTTTCTTCCAAACAGTGCATTTATCGGAGTGGGAAAGCTTCTCGCCGTTGCCTGAACCGTATAATCTGAATAAAAAGTCCTACTACCTACAATTCCTACATCGGGGTGATCGTGCAGAAACTGTTTCATTATATCTAAGGTTGACGGAAGAACTAATGTATCACTATTCAACAGTAAAACATATCTTCCCCTGCCTGCTGTAATTCCCTGATTATTTGCCTTGGAAAAACCGAGGTTCTCCTTGTTTTCTATTACCTTAACATCAGGGAATTCTCGCTTGATCATTTGTAAACTTTCGTCAACGGAACTATTATCGATCACAATAATTTCAAAACTGTTTTTTGGGGTATTTGCATAGACTGACTTTATACATTGCCTAAGCAGATCTTTCGTATTATGATTAACAATGATGATATCTACGTCAGTCATTTTATATGTCTCTCTCCACCGTTTGAGTGGATTAATGTCACTGTAAATATCCTTAGCATAAATTTCATAAATAGTAAGACTCAAGAAGCGATTTAAAATCTTTTAAATATGCCTATTCATCTCGTTTATGGGATTTTCCTCCTCAGCAGATATCTTATCTTGAATAGGTAATACTGCCTGCCAATTTTTGATCTTTCTGAAGCCCTCTATAAATTGCTTCTAATTTTTTCGTTACAGCTTGTGTAGAAAACTGTTCTCTTACGAGTTCCTGTCCGTTTTTTGCCAATTCCCGAGCCGTATCTTTATTTTCGAGAAGCGTTATCATCGCCTGTGCCAACTCCTCCGCTACCCCGCTGTTTACCACGATTCCCGTTTCCCCGGTTTTTACTACCTCAGGAATACCCCCGACATTTGTCGCAATCACAGGCCTCCCTGCTGCCATCGCCTCTAATAACGAAAGAGGTAAGGCCTCGCTCAATGAGGGTAATACAAACAGATCTATCACGTTAAACACTTTTTGAAGGTCCTGATAAAATCCAGTAAACAAAACATTCGGGAATATCTTGGCTTCCCTTGCAAAATCTTTTAATTCGCGTTCAAGAGGACCTTTCCCGACAATCAGGAAAACCGTTTTGGGGAAAGAAGTTAGTACATCACGCGCTGCCTCCAGTAAATACTTATGCCCTTTTTCAGTATTCAGCCGTCCAACTGTACCAATCACTGTGCATCCCGAGCCGATACCAAGTTCTTTTCTGGTTTCTTCGGGATTAACATCTCGCTCAAAAATCGAGATGTCGACGGTATTGTAGACTGTGCTGATCTTCCTGTCAGGAATTTTGAATTGAGATAAATGCTTTCGAAGGAATTCAGAGTTGACAATTATTCTGTTAAAAAACCTAATTAACATCTTATCTGCGAAATTGTGAATCCTGAATTTGAATGATTTTTCAATCCATCCATGAACTGAAGTAACAATAGGGATACGCCCTATCTTACCCGCTATATATCCTACAAAATTAGATCTCAGATCATGAGTATGTATAATGTTTATTTCATTTTGTCTCATCAACGAAACAAGTTTTTTTATAACGAATATGGAGAGATATATACTTTTCCATTTAATTCTTTCTGTCTTTATTCCCATGCGCTCAGCTTCTGCCAGAAACGAACTCATCCTGATGCCCTGATCCTTAATGGACACTATAAAGTTGCTGAATCGAGATGAATCCATCTCTTTAATGAAGGATAAGATAAGGTTTTCAGGCCCTCCCTCCTCGGCATAACTGCTTCTTACGTGCATAATATTTATCATGCAACGTTTGTAGTTAATAAATCAGAAAAAAAGAGTTAAATAAACTCTTTATTTTGAACAATATCTTTCTCCAGACAGCCCATGAGGTTCCGGGAGAGCTTAAGATACAATACAACTGTATAAGCATTCCTTTAAATCTTATTCTCTTCATCTCTTTTTCAGGGATATTGCCAAGATTCATGATGAATTCAGATAAATCTTTTGGATCACTTTTATATTTTAAAATATTATGTTTATTAGCAATATCATAAAGGACTGAACCTCGCAACGGTGTTGAAGTGGAAAACGACATGAAGTGCAGCAACCCTTTGGATTTTAGTCTCCGTACAAAGGAAAATGTATTATTAACTTCTTCGGTGGTTTCGTAGCAAAGTTTTCCGTTTTCTTCCCAGACATTATATATCATAATATATGCATACACTTTGATATTGAAGTGCTTTGCTATGCTACATGTGTTTGAAATCTGCTCTATAGTTGTTTTCTTATTAATCCCGTCTAAGACTCTTTGGTTGGCACTTTCAATTCCAAGCTGTATCAACCAAAAATTACTCTTAACCATTTCTTGTGCAAGCTCTTCTGAGAATGGATGTGCCCTGAAATTTGCCTGAAAATACATATCCTTATAGCCGAGCTTTTGTATCTCCTTGCAGACTTCAACACACCAGTCGAGTCGGACATTAAACTCGTCAGAGCGTATAGATATTTCCCGAATACCGCGTTTATATAAAATCGATATCTCCTCCGCAATATTTTTCGGACTTCTCAATCTCAACCACGGCTTGTTACTCTTCCATACAGGATTTGAGCAAAATGTGCAATTATACTGACATCCCCTCGAGACAATTATTGCCGTACTCGGCTTTTTTTTATATTGATAATTTCCCACATAATTCCTGAAATCTACCAGATCCCAAGCAGGAAACGGGATTGAATCCAGGTCTTTGATAAACGGCCTTTTGGGATTGCGGATTACTTCGTTATCCCCTCGATAAACTATCCCATTGACTTCTTCCAATTTCCTTCTGCCAAGACAAACCGCCTCCACCACTTCGGATAATGTCTCCTCACCTTCTCCAACTACACATATATCCACAGACATCTCATTTAAAACTTCTTCGGGCGCAATAGTAGGATGCGCTCCCCCGCAAACGACCGGTAAAGAAGGGAACCTTTCCTTAACTGCAGATGTAACTGTGCGGGCTTCCTCGAACCGGAGGGAACTAAATGAAATACCGTACATATCAGGATTTATCTTTTCAACCATCTTCATGTGGTTTTTCAAACCCAAATGGCTGTCCAGATAAAATATTTCTACGTCTTCAATCGTTTTCCGCAGATAGTTGCTCAGATACAATATCCCCAAATTTGGGTGATTTGCTATCAGCCATGGAGTCTTGATATCTGGTGGCTCTGCGAGGATAATCTTAATTATTCATCTCCTTTTAGTTCTTTTTTAAGCTATTTTTCGATAAATGTGTAATGTTCTCTCAGACACCTTCAACCATGTAAATTTTTCAGCCCTTTCACGTCCTCTTTTTATCAATCCTTCTCTTAATTCAGAGTTGTCAATTACTTTCAACATGGTTGATGCAATATTTTCGGCATTGTATGGATCAAAATATACTCCTGCATCGCCTGCAACCTCGGGAATTGAAGATACATTCGAGACCACAACAGGGGTTTTAGATGCCATCGCCTCCAATACGGGCAGTCCAAATCCTTCGTATAGGGAAGGGAAAACGAATAGTTGTGCCCCTTGATAAAGTAGTTTTAAATCTCTTAGTGAGACATAGCCGGTCGTGATGATTTTGTCTTTAAAGCCGGAAGAATGAATTTTTTGAAACAGTTGTTCGGATTTCCATAAGTTCCCGCCTGTTAAGACCAGCTCAAGGTCAAAGTTTTTCGATTTTCTTAATATACAAAAAGCAGCTATAAGGCGTTCCACGTTTTTCTTAGGCCAAAGATCACCGACTGCTAAAATATAGTCTGCCTCAATTTTAAACCGTTTCCTCATATCACGTATATCTGCTTCATTCATATGTTCAAAAAACACTTCATCTACACCCAAAGGTATTGCCTCGACGCGTTCTTCAGGGATTTTAAAATAATTCAAAACCTCTTCCTTCATGAATTTAGAACCGGTTATAACCATGTTGGCTCTGCTGACTGCCATTTTTATCATAGCACCTGCTGGAATGGTTACCCTCTTCGAGTAGTATTGCGGGAAAAGAAGCCATGAAAACTCAAACATCGTCAAGACGGTCCTTTTCAGTTTTAGCATGGGAATCGAGTACAAGCCATGGAATATATCTACGGGATTCCTCCAAAGTTCAACTGGGAATGTCAGCACGGATCTGAGATACCCGTTATTATGCAGTTTGGACATCCTTTTATTGTTAAAGTTGCTCTTCTCCAGCTTATAATCGCAGTCATTTAAAAGATACAAGTTATATTCATTCTGATTATCGATCGCTGAAAGATTCTTGACTAGATTATAAATATATACTCCATGTCCCGTGTTTCCTCCAGGTTTTTGTTCTATGGCTCTATTGAGGAATCTGCAGTCAATACCAATCTTCATCAAAACCCTTCCAACAATAATTCTGAAGGTTTTTTAAATTTGGTTAGAATAAATCCTTAAATATATTTGACCATTTAGATTATGTAAGACTCTTTTATATCAACAAGTATTAACTTCTCGACCGTCACAGGCATATAACCTCCACCTATCAGGTTTAAAAACTCTTTTTCCTTAACCGTATCTTTCTTAACTGAAACAGTCTGAAAAAGAAATTCATAGGAACATAAATTTTGTTTAATACTACCGCAGTATAAAATGATGACAGAATCCTATCTGCTGAATTAATAAACAAAGGTGAAATACATCCGGGTAACTTGCCGAGTAATTTATAAAAAGCCACAAAAATTTTAAAATAATTCCGGAACATCAATATCTGCTGAAGTTTTATGGAGTCCAGAATCAAGGGCGCTTCCGAGAAGAAATCCATAGACAGACCCCCTGCGGCTAAAAATTGCCTCTTTGCACATAGATCAAATAGCGTTGTTCCCTTATATGGCTGGAAGATAGTGGCTTGAATCGCATTTACGTCGACTTCAGCATTCAGCTTTATTGTGTCAAGAACAGCCCTTGTATCCTCATGGGGGATCCCGACCATATTGAAAGATTTGATATGAATTCCGAATTTCTTGCACAAACCAAATGCATCGATTATCTGTTTACGGCTTAATTTTCGTTTGAGAACTTCATTTCTTATGTAATCATTTCCACTCTCAAGCCCGATAGAGACTTCCTGACATCCTGCCTTGCTCATAAGTTCGACCGTTTCCTTATCGAGCAGATTGGGCCTCCCATTACAACTAAAAGGTAAACCCCCTTCATCTCTATATCTGGCCATAAATGCCTCCCCCCACCTTTTATTCAAGATAAGGATATCATCATCGAAATGTATCCCTCTTATAAAAGGGAATTCCTTTACTATATGTTTAATTTCTGAAATAGCGTTATCGACACTTCTAAATCGGGTATATTTTGTACCTTTACCGTAAAGTTCCTTAAGGACATGGTTGCAGCAATAGCTGCACTCGTAAGGACAGCCCCTGGAGACCATTACAGTGGCATAACCTTGACTTTCAATAAAAAGATCCCTGTAGTGAAAAATTTTTCTGTCAGGAAACGGTAATCGGTCTAAATCCTGATAAGGGGGCCTGAGAGGATTTCTGTGTACTTCTCCTTCAAATTTGCTCCAGATATTTAAAATATTGTGAATATTTTCACCCTTATCCAGTTTATTGCACAACTCAAGTAGAGGCTCTTCACCCTCACCACGACATATCATGTCTATTCCTTCCGTATCTATCGTTTCATCCGGTGATACGGTAGGGTGAATCCCTCCGCAAATGACGAGTAATCGTTTATTTTCCTCTTTAATCCAGCCTGCCAGCTTTTCGACTACAGGAAACGCATGGGAAGTACAGGAAAATCCAATTAGATCCGGCTTCTCTTCACGAAGACAGTTAATGAATTTCTCCTTGCTCGGATTTCGGATCATATGTATCAGTAATGTATCATGCCCGTACTGCTTTAAATAAGCTGATAACGATCCTATACCGCAATAATAATAGCCTCTCCAGAAACGGAACCGCGGTTGTATGTCAGGGTAAACAAAAGCAATCTTCATTTTGACATTGATTGACTTGAGATCTAAATTTTTCTTGTTTGACGAATATTAGTATGGATAACGTCACAATTAAAATCCCAACCTGATTAAAGATACCACCTGAAATCACCTTTACAATCTGCAGAATTTAGGGAATATATCTAATTATTTAGTTTCGACCTTTGCCTCTTCTTAAAATGAGACATGAAACGGTGAACAATACATTAATTTCTTTATTTTTTTTAACAATACAAGAGGATTTCTGTAATAGTAGTGCCTTTTAGTAATAATCCGTCGGACTTTTTTGATGAAAGACTTATTGATTCTGTCACATTCCTCTGCTGCCTCCCTTACAATTTTTCTAAATTCGTCCTTGCTTACGTTTTTAATAAAATGATTATTAGGACTTTGATGAGAAAATTGTCTCCAATTAAAGTCATCAGGTTGAAAGCCCAACTTTCTAC
>CP070825.1:22702-25735 GCA_020344415.1 Candidatus Aminicenantota bacterium | reverse complement strand
TTTCTTCTGTTTAATCGGAGAACTCTTCAAGTATTATCCTGACAAGCTCTTCCGCACCATTCTTGTGCACTGTGGGTTTAAAACCCTCAGCCTCTTCAACGGCTTTAATGATCGCTTCACCGCTTAGCGTTTCAAGGAGCACCGAATTGGTTTTTTTTGCGAGGGTTTTGGCGTCCTCCATCCCCGCTGTCCTAGTCCACTCAGGATTAACAACGATAACAACTGGTTTCCTGTATGTCAATGCGGCATCTATTACAGTCTTCCCGAGATGGGATACCACCACTTTTGCACCGGCTATCCATTTTGCGAGATCTTGATCGAAGTCGAAAACCGTCCAATCAGGATGCATGCTCTTGTAAGACTCAGGGTCAACACGCCCCGTCTGCATAACAACGTTATCGAACTCGGTCAATGATATCGCGTCATAAAGGCCTTTAAACCCCCAGGTTCCTCCCGTGACGAGGATGTAACCCCTATCTTGTATCTCATAAGAGGGCTTCTCATACATAGGCCCGACGACTTGTCCGTCTCTGAATAATTGTAGCTGCTCCTCCCACTGTAGTGCTGTCATGTCGGAGAACATGCTTAAAATTCTAGCTGATTTGCTTGCCTTGGTGAACCTAACACTACTCTCGATGTTGATTAGCTTAATTCCTTTGATCTTGCCAATTATGGCTGGTGGGATACTGTGATTGCTTCCACTCGAAATGATTAAATCTGTATCTCCTGAAATCCGAAAGAGGCTCTGCCAGAAAGATTTCAACAGCCTTGGAATGAATTTATAAAGGGGGTCTCTCGGTCCCCTCCCTTTGATCACCTCTAAATATTCACCATAGTTCTCGACTTTGGAGATCGTCCACTTGTCTCCCTCGGGGACAACGAATTTTATCTCGGCCTTATTCACGAGATATTGTGCTATACTTATGGCGTATCCTGTGTGTCCCCCTCCGCTTGCAGTCAGAAGTATTCTCATTGGCTCCAATAAATATGAACTCCCTTGGTAAAATGCCTTGTTTCTACTAGATAAAAAGGTACGACATTCCAACTACTATATTATTAGAAATGAACTCGTTTCCAGTTTTTTGTTGCTTATTAATGACAGTTCGCCTACTTCTGAACTCGAAAAAATCGAAGGTATCAAGTCAACATTTCGATGTTTCGTTGAGATTGTCAAATTACTCCCTATATAAGCACACGAGAAATCCCTGTGTTTTTTTAGATTATTTTCTCCTCTTCGGATTTTAAAGGAAATTTTGGGAGTAAGGTTGCATGGCCACCGATTTCATTGAAAGCGTCCACGGCTTTTTGGCTAACAGTTAAAGTATCTGTCTTTGACACGATTTCTTTTTACCCTTTTAACCACAACTTCAGTCCGTAGTTCCTCGCCACAAGGTGTTTCAATGCCAAGAACTGGAGACCCCTTCTTTCCAACTTAAGAGGCATGCCTTAGCTCCAATATTCATGGCTATCATATACGAAAGGGAAGCCCATTTCAAGACATGTTTTCCCTGTAAAAACGTCGTGCGCATGCACCAGATGTGGCTTCACTTGATCAACAATTTGTTCTATCTCCGACTTTGTCTTCTCCCAATAGTGAGGTAAATAGCTTCACTTCCGGACTCCAGGAGACCGGGAGTGAATCTTTGAAAAAGCACTCGTTGAGCGTCTGAGATTTATCATACGGTCCTGCAAAGTAACATTCGTGCCTTCTTTTGACTGCGCTCATCATTGATCGTTCTACTCTCCTGTCAGGGAGCGAGCTATCGGATAAATGAAGTATCCTCACTTATATTTCTTGGAAACATATTTTTCGTCTAGTGATAAATTAGTAAGGGACTCAACGATCATAGGATTATTCGTTTTAGATTATAAAACTTGGAATATTAAGTTTGAGTCTACCCTTCTTCTTATTATACTCGTTCCTGTATTTAATAAAGAATGAAGATTCTCCACATATGGAATACAACAGCCTCGGGAAGTACCATTTCAAAGTTTATGAACAGAATCTATAAAACTCACAGTTGGGTTATCACTAGAAGACAGTTTGATCTATATGGCCACACCACATATGGAGAGACATCAAAACTTGGTGCTAAGTTATTTACATTAAAAACAATATTAAAAGCAATGAATTATGATATTATTCATGTTCATGCTTTTGATAAAATAATTCCATATCTTAAATTAATCTATCCTAATAAGAAAATATTGTTACATTATCGTGGTACTGATATAAGGGGAAAATGGGATTCAAGAATAAAATATTGGAGTAAAGCTGATATAGTATTCGTTTCTACAGAAGACCTTTTAGAGGATGCTCCAAGTGGAACAATATATATTCCAAGAGCTGTTGATACTGATTTCTTTTATCCTAGAGGCATTTCAAATTATGGCACAGCCTTCCATGTATCCTATAAAGCTGATGATTTAGCGATAAAATATGCAAAAGAAAATAATCTATCACTAACAATTCATGACCGCTTAAAGAACCCTATTCAATATCAAAAATTTGGAGAGATTTTATCTGAATACGAATATTATATAGATGTAAAGAGAGATAATGAGGGAAGAGTTCTAGATGCCATGAGCAAGACTGGTTTAGAATCACTTGCATGCGGATTAAAAGTCATAAGATGGGATGGAAAAGTTGTTAAAGAGCTACCAATAAGGAACTTACCAGAAAATGTAGTTAAAAAACTCTTTAATATATATTTGGAGATACTAAATTGATCATATTCCCACACGCGCACGCAAATACTTAAGAGGAATGGCTATATATTGAATATTCTAAAGGAAATTGAAAAAAAATATCCTGTAGATAAAATATATTTAAATAATGAACAGATATGGCCTATATTTAAAGCTAACTATTATTTTATCTTGAAATATTATTCTGAAAATTTTGAAATAGGAGGGATAAGAAAAAAGACTTTTTTTCAAAAATTAATACTAGTAAAAAACATATTTTATGGATGGAAAAAGTGGTTTAAAAAATATGATTATATTGCTACATCTACTTCTAGAGTAGGTGTT
>CP070825.1:19773-22602 GCA_020344415.1 Candidatus Aminicenantota bacterium | reverse complement strand
CAGGGTTCGATTGTGGTTTGGGATTGGACGGGTCTGATGCGGGTTCTTCTTTTAGCTTTTTTTCGTTTTTTAGCAGGAGGTGGAGGAGGTGGAGGAGGTGGAGGAGGTGGAGCGAGGAATGCACTGTAAACTTCTACCTGGGGCAGGTTTGATGTACTGAGAAGAGGGAGGACGACCATTGCTGCGACTAAGACAGCATGAAAGGCTAAAGCGACAGGAAAAGCAAAGAATTTTCTTCCCCTACCTTTTTCAGGGACAAAGAATGAGTCTTTGAAAATATGAGGCGGCTCACCTTTTTTTTGGGGCTTAACTTTTTCTGCCATTTTTTACCTCATAAAAATAAATTTTAAATAAAAACTGAAATTAAAACAACAATAAAATTATAAATTAATAAAACCTCTTTGAAAAGTCAAATAATTATTTTCTCATCCCCTTTTTCGGCTTGAAAATTATGTTCCAAAAATAGAGCAACGGACAGGATTGGTAGATAGAAGAATAGGTTCCTACGAGGACTCCGATGATCAGAGTGAAGGCAAAATCATTGATGACTTTTCCACCAAAGAGAAAAAGAGCAAAGACAGTTAGGAAAGTCGTGCTCGAAGTAATAACAGTCCGGCTTAGGGTTTGGTTAATGCTTGCATCCAGAATATCCCCGAAATCATGTCTTCTCAGGATTCTTAGATTGTCTCTGACCCTATCGAAGATAACAATAGTATCATTCAGCGAATATCCCACTATGGTCAGGATAGCCGCGATAACAGGCAGGTTGATTTCTCTATTCGTCAGCGAAAATATTCCCAAGGTGATTAAAACATCATGGGCAAGAGTTAGGATAGCTGACACGCCATATGCAAGTTTAAAACGAATGCCTATGTAGATGAGCAAACCTAATAGGGCCCAGACCGTTGCTTGAGTCGCTTTTCGTCTGAGGTCATGCCCAACTTGAGGACCGACTGTTTCTCTACTTAGAACGGTCAATTGACCAAGGAATGTCTGTCCTTTGAGAAAACCTACGGCTTCTTGGCTGATAGCTATTGTTTGCTGAAGCTCGTCGAAATCCTGAATGATTCCTTCCTCTGTCCTGAAGCTTACGATTTTCGTGGCAATTACTGATGCTTGCTCGGGGAAAGATGGTTCAAGAATCAAGGTCAGCTCTCTTGTATCTATGCGGTTGAGGTCTCTCAAGCCGCTCTCGAGAGCAGATTTGTCTTCAGCTCCGCTTAAGGCTTCAATGACTTTATTGCCGATTATTTCGTGAGCTTCAACTCCAAGTTCTTCACCTTCTTCTCCAGTGATTCCAAGGCTTCTTATAATGTAGTCTCTTTCGGATTTTTCAAGTTGCTGAATTTGACTTCTGCTCAACCCGACTTCCCCTAAGGATTCCCTTACATAAGAAGTGGAAACTGGGTCCTTAAGCATAACACGAATCAATGAGCCGCCTGCGAAATCAATACCCGGATTCAGTCCTTTCCCTGAAGTAATATTGATGATTCCTATGAGAATGAGGACACCAGAAATGGAAAATGCAATGTATTTATACTTCATGAACTTGAAGTTGGGCTTTTTGAATATCTGCATTTTATATACTCAGTTTTTCTCTTTTCCTTTTCGCGGAACCCACGTCATATATTACTCGGGAAACAAAGACAGCGGTGAACATACTTGCTGTGATTCCGATAATCAGTGTTATTGCGAATCCTCTGATAGGACCGGTTCCAAACTGGAAAAGAAAGATGGCTGCAATGATGGTCGTGACATTAGCGTCCAGGATGGTTCTGAAGGCACGAGTGAAACCTGCTGATATCGAGTTCAGAATACCCTTTCCTGTAGAAAGTTCTTCTCTTATCCTTTCAAAGACTAAGACATTGGCATCCACAGCCATGCCTATTGTTAATATGATTCCGGCGATACCGGGTAGAGTCAAAGTGGCTTTGAAATAGGAAAGGGCACCCATCAAGATAAAAATATTCAAGATAAGAGCTGCAATTGCGTTGAATCCTGATTTTCGGTAATAGATAAGCATGAAGACTATAACCAGAATAAAAGCAGCGATGATTGAAGATAGACCCTTCCTGATGGAATCAGCACCAAGGGAAGGACCGATCATTCTTTCCTCGAGATATTTAATCGAAGCAGGAAGAGCACCTGCCCTGAGAACCATTGAGAGATCATCGGCTTGCTCAATGGTAAAAGAGCCTCGTATGATTCCACTGTCAGAGATTCTGTCCTCGATAGTCGCTACCTCATAGATTCTGTTATCGAGGACGACGCTCAGGAGTTTGCCTATATTATCTGAGGTGAATTTGTAAAACCTTTTTGCTCCTTCCGAGTTCAACATGAAGGCCACAGCCGGGTTGTTCCATTGGTCTGTACTTCGTCTGGCACTTCGTAGATCTTTTCCTGTAATAGGAGATACGCGGTCTACGAGATAATAGCCTTTTTCCGAACTTCCGGGGTCTGCGCGCAAAATTTCCTTATCCTCTGGAAGCTTACCTTCATATTCTGTGAGGAGCGTTGCTTCATCAGGGGCAGGACCGGCATGGACAAGTTTCCATTCCAGAAAGGCGGTGGTTTTGATGATATTCTTGACCCTATCAGGATTCTCAACTCCGGGAAGCTCTACGATGATGCGGTCCCCTCCGTATCCTCCCTGCCTTTGGATAGGAATCTCTGCCAAACCGAGTTCATCAACTCTGTTACGGATTGTTTCTTGAGACATCCTGACCGACTGTTCTCTGTAGTGCATTTCAACGCCTGGCTTTATGGAAAGAGAAATGGTGTTGCCGATAATGGTGTAATCCCAATCTCTGAAATAATCATCCAGGATTT
>CP070825.1:14892-19673 GCA_020344415.1 Candidatus Aminicenantota bacterium | reverse complement strand
GATCAGCATCCTTCCAGAGGATGAGGAATTTCTCTTAGGCTCTATGACCTTGATTTTTCTTGATATCTAATGTATAGAACAAGTATAAATAAGAAAGAAAGCAAGGAAACAAGATAAAAATTCCTTGGTCGGCAGTGCTTTTCTTTAAAATCAGATAGCAGGAGGGACAAATCGTTTCTTTAAGAGGAATTCTTGGTTACCTTCTAAAAATTTTTGTGATAATGTTTCTCTTCTGTCCAGCTATTGCACAGATGAAAAAAATCTGCATATTCAAAGGAGTGGAAATTTCTTTTAAGATGAAGCATGATGACTCTATAATTGAGAAAGGTAAATATGACTTTGAGTTCTTAAAACATCAAACACAACTATCCTTTTATCTCAGGATAAAAAAAAAGAGAAAGGCTGTCTGTGTAATCAGAGGAGAGGAACTAGCTTATAAGAGCTCTGACTATTATGAGAAATCTATCGATCCGAATATCCCAGAACAAGCTAAATTGAAATTTCTAAAAAATCCAAAGGGAGGAATTGTAGATATAATATTTGAATCAGGTAAAAGAGCAATAGCTTATCCTTGCGTTAAGTTAAGATTCAGAATGGAATATGAAGAATGATTAGGTTAATTCTGACTTAAACATTTGTGTGCCCTGCCCCCCTTATATCGGTCCAGTTGTCGTGTTAAAGTTTTACTGGAGGGTAAGGAATTTCTGGCAGTGCTTGATGGCTTTTGTCTCCCAGCCTTTCAGTTGGATTTGTTGATTATTTCAACTCTGGCAGTTTCATGCGACGCACTATATCCTGGAAGCGAGGGTCGGAGCGCAAAGGCGCGTAACGGGGATTTTCCCTGAGCCAGGGGAGGAAGCTACAGCGTTCCTTGAAAGTCGTTTCCAGCCATCGAAAGGCCTCATCCTTTTCCCCCAGGGCTGCATAAATCCCAATTAGAAAATAACCATCCCAAGCACCCGTTGGCTTGGGTTCCCCTGCCAAGAAATTAGCCAGCATCTTCCGCGCCTCCTCCCTGCGGCCAGCAAGCGCATAGATACGCACAAGAGGCCATTTCCATCTAGCGTTTAGTGCACTTAGCTTTTGATGCTCCGCAATGGCCTCTTCATACATCCCCTTGTCTGCATACAGATCCCCCAGGATGCCTAGGCTCTGATTGAAATTGGGATCTAGTTCGAGCGATTTCTGGACTGCGTCTAATGCCTCCTCGTATCGCCCCGCAATCCAATAATGCCATGCCAGGTCCGAAAGCCAGAGGGGTGTAAGCGGATCCACCTCGATGGCTCGTTTCATTTCTGCCACGGCTTCATCCCTCTTTCCGGTCAGCAAAAGATACCAGGAATAGTTGCGGTGAGCATCTGGCAAACTCGGGTTGAGTGCCAGGGCGCGCCGGAAGGCCTGCTCGGCGCCTGCCCAGCCCCACTCAGAGTAAAGGTAGATCTGTCCCAAAGCCGCCTCGGTCTCGGCCAGCGTCCCACCAAGTTCCTCTGCCTTTAGTGCTGTTGCTTTTGCTCGTGCGAAAGCGTCCGGTGGAGGCGAAGGGCCATGACCGATCAAGCAATAACCGAGCGCCAATCCAGCGTACGGTAAGGGATTCGCAGGATCTATGTCGATGGCCTGTTGCATATATTTCAGACCTTTTTGGATTCCTTCCGGCGTAAGTTTGTTCAGGAAGGACCTCCCCTTGAGATAGGCCACATGCGCCTCTGGATTGACCGGGCGAGCACTCGCTAGGCGTGCCTTCTCCTGGGGAGTGAGCTGCAACTTCACTTCACGAGTAATCGCCGACACAATTTCATTCTGCAGCGACAGTATATCACGCAAGTCCCTCTCGTAGTTTTGGGCCCACTCCTGCGCTTCGGTTGTGGGATTGATCAACTGGGCAGTGACACGCACGCGGTCTCCAGAGCTCACAACTGTGCCTGTTATCAGTCTTTTGACATTCAGCTCCTGCGCAATCTTTTTCGGGGGCGTATCCTGTCCCTTGAAACGCATCACCGTGCTCCGGGCGATCACCCGCTTCAAGCCGAGCCCTGCGAGGTCGGTGATCAGCGCGTCGTGTATCCCTTCGGCAATGGGATCTTGTTCGGGATCGCCCGAGAGGTTCTCTAGGGGCAGCACTGCAATCGAATCGATCGCTTCAGCGCGTCCCGTGAAAAGACCTAGGATTATTACAGTCATCAGGATGAGGAAACCTGCAGTACCTGCGTAAAGAATTGCCCTCTTTCTCTTAAGCAGCTTTGCTTTCCTTAATCTTGCTTTAATCTCTTCTGGTACTATTCCTTCTGATATGGATTTTAAATCATCAACCAGCTCCTCGATTTGCTGGTATCTTTTATCCGGATCTTTCTCAAGAGCTTTGCCCACTACTTGCTCTATGGACATCGGAATCTCTGCATATAATTCTGTGACTGGTTTTGGCTGTTCGTTCAAAATGGAATACACAACAGCCTGATCGTGCTCCCCCCTGAAAGGCAGTTGACCGCTGAACATCTCATACAGAACCACTCCCAATGACCAGATGTCTGTACGATGATCAACCTCTTCCCCTCTCGCTTGTTCGGGAGACATGTAGGCAATCGTCCCCATCGTCGTCCCTTCTTTTGTTACAAGTGTCCCGCCTGTAACCCTAGCCAATCCAAAATCCATGATTTTCGCCTGGTCTGCCTCTGTCACCATTATGTTGGTGCTCTTAATGTCCCTGTGTACTACTCCTTTCTTATGCGCCCCCCTCAAACCCTCAGCGACTTGTGTAGCAATCCTAAGGGCTTCATCTAGTTCGAGTGGACCCGATTCAATCTTCTTCTTCAAGCTTTGACCTTCAATATAGGCCATCGAAATGAAAGTTTTCTCCTCAGCTTCGTCAAATTCATAAACAGTACATATGTTGGGATGATCCAACGCCGCCGCAGCCTGGGCCTCGCGTTTGAATCTTTCTTTGACCTCTGAGATGTGTGTTAGCTCTGGCGGCAAAAATTTGAGGGCGACTGTCCTTTTCAGCTTTGTGTCCTCGGCTTTGTAGACTACCCCCATGCCCCCTCTACCCAGCTCCTCAATGATCTGGTATCTTCCTGCAATAGTGCTTCCCTTTTGCAGCCTTTCTGTAGGTGTTATTAGGGTCTTTGTAATAGAGATCTCTTCGGCGGATCTTAAAGGTGTGGCACATTTCCCGCAATAAATCGTATCGTCGGGATTATCGGAATGACACTTAGGGCATTTAACTGACAGTTTTACCCCCTTACTAGGAATAACAGAAAAGCTCTAGCCCGAAACTCTCTTTATCTCTGTCTTGCCTATTGCAATTAATATCATAGCAGGGAAAGAGATGTCAATTTTACAAGAGAGCAGACATCCACCCATGTCACGCTGGTGTCATACAGAATGACTAAGATCGCTACTAATTGCCTAAGGTTTTCGGTTTGCCTGTTTATAGGAAAATGCCTAGTTTCCCAGAGTAAGGATATAAAATAGGAGTGGCTGGGAAGCAGGGATTCGAACCCCGATTCTATGACCCAGAGTCATGTGTCCTACAAGTAATTTTTCAAGAATAATTATGGCAAAGTGAAGTTGTTTTATAACTTTTAAAAAGAAGCCTTAACTCAGATAAGTCAATCACCAAATTACGCTTTAAGTTTCGAAACACGTCATACAGGGGGAGCCAACTATGACTTTTCGTGCAAGAAAAGATCTCTGAGAAGGGGTAATTCAAAGTATATCTGAGACTTCCGTTCTCTATTTCGCAGTTCTGAAGTAACAGTTTCAAAAGTTGTCTTTTTATCATCGGTTCAGAACTCAGGAATAGATCATAAGCTCTATTTGCCAGGCTAAGTATATAAGATGCAGTGATATAGTATTCTTCATCAGCTTTTTGAAGATTATTCATTTTATTTTGTATTTTTTCCTGTTTAGCTCTGTACTCCTGATGTTTATTTTTATATATGTCTTGGGTAATCCACCACAGGATAACCAAGTTTTACTGCATTTTTCACTATAGTAAATCCTGAAATTTTCATTTTACTTTTTTAAATAGTCTCTTAATTAATTCCTTCAAGGCTGGGTATGGATTTGTTATCCAATAACCAATTTTATGTTCTAAATTATTTTCCAAAACAAATTTAGCGTGGTCTACTATCTGCCCAAGTGCAGTTTCAATATAATCAGCCATAATTTCTTCATTTACCCGGTTTCCAGGGTAAAAGTTCTTCCCAAAATCATACAGAAGACCATCATTGTTTTGGCCTTCAAAGCCAATATGTTGCAGGTAACTATCCTCTGTACAAAACATCCTTAATTTTTCCTTTAATAAAAACTCTGACCATCGCCAGTCATATGAATCGCCATCATTTATATTACCTGATATCCTTTTTACTACTTCTCTGGAAAGCACGGTACCGGCAGCCCCCAAGTCTTTTTTTTTCAGCACTTTTATACCTTTTATATCTTGTGAACCAACAATCTGATCATGTAATGTTGAATTATATAAACTTAAAATACCATCAGTCCCAGGAATGACTTTTTTTATTACTTTAATAATATCTGACCTAAAAATTAAATCTGAATCAGCAATTAACATATAGTCATCCTGAGTATCTAAAAAATTACGAAACATCAATGCCATATTTCTATCAGCCCTTAAGTTCTTTTCTCTAACAACTATCTCTTTAGCTTCAGGAAATATATCTTCTAAAAACTTCTTGCCATACTCTGTACTACAATCATCATAAACACGAATATTACATTCATTAATATCTTCTATCTGACTTAACGACTGAGCACATTTT
>CP070825.1:10655-14792 GCA_020344415.1 Candidatus Aminicenantota bacterium | reverse complement strand
TAAACTCCTCGGCCCTTATTCAAAGGACAGAAAGTCAATCTTGGAGCATAGGGATTTCCAAGCATAATTCTTCCTCTTATCATAGGAGCTAAATGAACAGGATAGCTTGCGATTGTTCTTATTCTCTCCTCCGCTGAGCTTATGAAGACAATATCACGTGTAATCTCTTCCCCTTTTCTTGAGGTGGCAGGTGCCAGAATATTTCCTTCATCAGTTATTCCAAATGGGAAAGAAATATTCATGCTAAGTTTTATGACTTTCTTAAAATTACCTTTCCTATCAAATGCGTGAATCCTTCTGCTCTCTTGTACATAAAGAGTGTCATCAGAATCCAAATGTATGTAAGGACTAATAAATTGAGGCATCTGAAACTCCCCCGGTCCCTGGCCTTTTCGTCCTATTGTCTGAAGATATTCTCCGTTCTTATCATACTTTTGAATCCGGCAGTTTTCCATGTCTAAAACAAAAATGTTATCTTCTGAATCTGCGGCTGCCGCCACTAAACCGTAAAATATATAGTTATCATCGCCTTCTCTGCCAATGCTTAAATCTTCTTCTAATTCAAGCATAATCTCACCATACAGAGGTTCTCCTGGATTTTTTATAACCTTAATCCCGTTTTCAATATCTATCATGCCTTTCCATTCAGCTTTTTGCCTCTGTTCTTTGCTTAGAACAATAGAGCAGAGAACAAGAAAAATGACTAACAAAGATAGTGCTCTTGTTTTCATTTGACCGATATCATTCCCTAATAACTCGATATCTTTTCACATAATGAATCTCTTTCCATTCATTGCAGCGAGTGTACATATAATCCTTTTTTATCCCAATTATTTTTTCTACCTTTGGCAGGGAAAATTTTGCGATGTACTTTCCTTCGGGATCAAAAACATCCCAAAAAGTACGACCATTCTCATCCTTTTCATATGTCTGGACATATATTTCATTTTGTTTATCACAGGCAATCCAGCGAAACGGAGGGAAATTTTCGGGCCAATAAACAGGTATTCCTTTCTTATCTTCTTTAGTAATCATTTCAGGATCATAGTCCTTTACTATTTTTTTTATCTCTTTTCCATCAGGATTCGAAATGTAGAGTTCGTAATCAGAATAAGCATAAAAAATTCCCCATACAATACTGTCATCTTTTCTCACTTTATATGTAAACCGTGGCATCGTTACCGAAGTAAGCATCTGATCAAATATACTAGTCCACTCAAATGTTGCAATAGTCACAATGGGATTGAAATTCGGATTCATCTTTCTCAAACCATGCACATAAGTTCTCTCGGAATCTCCCCTTCTTGGCCTTCTCTTATAATTGCGAAATTCTGCAATGATATTTCCTTTGGAGTCTATCAGAGGATTTAATACTCTATGGTATTTTTCCGCACTGATTTCTTTAAGGTACAGTCCTTCTGTTGTGTAAAAGTACATACGCTTCTTGCCCCCCCAACTGTAGATCATAATAGTTTTTCCCTCAACTATTTGCATATATCCCATTCCGTGTTCAAACTCTCCAAAGGTTCTTACTAATTGTCCATTTCTATCAAAGACTTTTACTTTTTTTTCCTCATTATCAAAAACGAAAAAATTCCCCTCATCATCAACTGCAGCATTGCCTACACTGGAAGGAAAATCGCCCTTCTTTTTCTTCTCAAATCTGAGGCACAGTTCTTCCTCTAGGATTATTTTTGAGGGAACGCCAGGAGGAGGCTCAGGATTTTTTTGATTATAAATAACAGGAATATCAACAGGAAGACTAATGTCGATTTCTGTCTTTACTTCCTGGGCTTGCGGAGAATAGCATGAAACCATAAGGAAGAAAACAGATACAACAATGGACAGCTTAATGCCTGATGGACATTCTTTCATTTTAGTTCCCTCCTTGATGAATCTCTCCCCTTTTTATAGATGCAATCTTTATGCCAACACGTAACGGGTTACTGCAGCAATTTTAACATAGGGATTCTGTCCTGTTCAACAGGCAAGTGTATCTATGAATGGACAGACCATATTGTTTTATATATACAAATTTTCATTTTAAAATCTTTATCTTCTTCGTCGCCTAGGAAATTCAGCAAGCGTTATAGGAATTTTTAATTATTATTCCACTCTATCATTAGCTTGATCTTCTATTTTCCAGATGCTCTTAGAAAGATAAAAATTGAACTTTAATATGGAAATGGATAGTCATAACTCATTTCTGTCCATATGGAATTGGTGCAAATTTTGCTCGTTACAATAAGGATATGGTGTCAGCATGTTTTTGAATAGATCAGGTTAGGAGCTTCTGACTTGAGCAATTACCCTTCGGGACCAGCTTCTTAAATCATCCAGCAGAATATAGATTGTGGGGAGAATGATCAGGGTCACCAGAGTCGAAAGGACCAAACCTCCGACTATGGCACGGGCCATCGGGAAATAAGGGGGGCCATTTCCTCCGATCTGAGTGCGAGTTATGCACAGCGGTAAGAGGCTGAACACAGTGGTGGCTGCTGTCATGAGAATCGGGCGCAGCCTGTCGCCTCCGGCCTTGACCATTGCCTCATGACGCGCGATACCCCTGCTGCGGAGCTGGTTGATGTAATCGATAAGCACAATTCCATTGTTGACGACAACTACTATCAGGATCAGGACGCCAAACCAGGCCATCATGTCAAAGGTGGTTCCGGTCATCAGGAAAAACCACCACACTCCTATGATGGCAAAGATAATAGATGTCCATATGGCAGCGGGAAAGATCAAAGATTCAAATAGTGAAGCCATGACAATGTAAATCAGCGCCAATGCCAGGAGAGTGTTGATCATCATCATTTTTATGGCTTCATCTTCAAAACTGAAACTCCGACCGAATGTCCATGTGTATCCATCGGGGAACTTAAAATTTTCCATGACCCGGCTGATTTCTCTCCTCGCATCATTGAGGGTCAAATCTTTTAAATCGATGGACACTCTGAGTGAAGTGATCCGGTTCTCACGATAAATGACGTTTGGGCTCTGAGCCAGTTTGAAATCAGCGAGAGCCGCGAGTTTAACTGGACGGCTGGCGTCTTTAAAAAGGGTGAGTTCACGGAGCTGCTCAAGGTTTCTTTTGTCCTCTTCCTGAAACTCGACGCGCACCAGTATCTCTCCGTCTTCACTCTGAATACGGCGGAGATTAACGCCGCGCATGGCGACCGAGATGTTGCGGGCGATTTCCTGGGGATTGAAATCATATTTTTTTGCCCGCTCACGGTCAACGATAACATGAACTTCTCTTCTGCCCGCGGCCGCTCCAGAGCGGACATCTTTAAAACCTGGTATTTTTCCCAATATCCATGCCACTTCATGTGAAAGTTCTATCAGCTGTTCGGTCGAAGGCCCGGTGAGCTGGATGCTTATGGTGTCTCCGCCTCCGCCGTAACCTCTACTTTCGAAGGCGGGGCTGCCGATGGAAAGCTTCGGGAGGCCATCCCTGATTTCATTTTTTATGCGCTCCTTATCCTTGACGGCTCCTCTTAATAGAAGAATTGTGGATAAGGCATAGTCACCCGTGTAGTAGGTGTAAACCGACTCGATTTTAAATTGTTCCAGGTTGGCGAACAGAAATTCTTCGACTTTGTCCACCGCTGCTTCCACTCGATCCACGGTATAACTGTCATTTATGTTGTAATAAAGGCCCAGCTCTCTATTCTCCATTTGGGGAAACATGTCTTTCTTTACAATGGAAACGGGGATAGCGACACTGAACAGGACCAGCAGAATGAGTGCAGAAGAGGTTTTGCGGTGAAGCAGGAGCCAGTTGAGTACCCGTTTATACCGGCTGATTAACCGGTCAATCACTGTGTATTTTCTGTCGTTTGGGGAGGATTTGATTTTTGATGCGAGAAAAGGAACAACGGTTTGCGCCAGAATCAAAGAACACGCAAGCGCTATACAGAATGCAACGGCCACATGTTTAATCTGGAGTGAAATCTCACCCTGTTGGTTGAGAATATTGGGAAGAAAAACAATGGCCGTTGTTGATGTCCCTGCTGTGATAGCCAGAGCCACTTCATTAACCCCGGTCATGGTCGCCTGATTTGTGTCAGGGATGGTTCTCCTGTGACGATAAATATTTTCACTCACCACCACTGCATTGTCCACCAGCATCCC
>CP070825.1:3450-10555 GCA_020344415.1 Candidatus Aminicenantota bacterium | reverse complement strand
TTTTTCATCAAAGATGAGCTCTTTTGTGTGTTTTCCAGAGCTTCGGAAAGATCGGGAGTGGTCGACGAAAATCATCCGCCAATCCTTGGTAAAGAGGATATCTCCGATATTCCGGTCTACGTTGGCAAGCAAATTATCCCAAGCGCGCTGCAAATAAGTTCCCCGATTCAAGGGCTCAATCCTGTAAGAGGGAGGCTTGATTTTTTTTGCTTGTTTAGTCCTGAGTGTTATTATATTTTCTAACATTAACATGCATGAGCCTCTATCCCCCCGAAATCTTTTTTCCACCGTGGGCGGAACCATATTCAATTCTAAGAGTTTGTCCAAGCGGTATGCTGCTACCTCACATTTCCAGTTGTCAAGATATCCCTTGAATCTTCCCTCTGGATTTTTCCATAAAGCTCTTCTTGTGACTCCATCTTTTTCCAGAACGAGTGTCCAGGGTTCAGTCACTGCTTCGCTCTCTTTGAAATCTCTGCTATAGCTGACGATTTTTGCTTCCCTGAGGAATCTTTCCCATTTGGATCTTTCTGCCAATTCTTCAGGAGTGAACTGAGCTAGGGATTGAAAGTAAAATCCAAGGCAAATACCTAAGAAAAAAAAGATTATGATTCTTTTTCCCATTTTTCCCCTTGTTATCTAAAAATGGAAAGACATTGATAGTATTATAATATATTCTTCTCTAAATTTTAGCCTAATTTAAATCAGTCTAATATAAATCTTAGCTAAAATCTTAAATCTATTTCTGCCTATTTCTTCTTTTTCGAAACGCGGTCTATCGGAGCTGGTCGAGGAGTATGTTTGAATGGTTTCTCTTCAAGCAGCCTCAGTGCCTCCTTGACAGCGCGTTCTAGCTGAGGATCCTGGCCCTTGATCACCATAGCCGGAGTCATCTCTATTTCGATATCAGGAGCCACTCCGACATTTTCGACATCCCAAACTCCTTCGATGCTATAGAAGGCAAGGTTGGGTGAAGAGATGGACCCGCCATCAATGAGACCTACACCACCATGGTGTCCTACCAGGCCTCCCCAGGTTCTTTTGCCGATCAGTAGACCGGCTTTTCTGAATCGGAAGATATACGGCAAGAGGTCTCCTCCAGAACCAGCATATTCATTGATGATCATCACCTTCGGACCGAATATTTGCGCCATTGGGGTTGTGCAGACTTTTCCATCCCGGGTAGCGAAATAATTCACCAAGGGCCGTGTCATCATATCGACAAAGTAGCCAGCAGCCGAACCACCGCCGTTAAACCTTTCATCAATGACTGCGCCTTCTTTATCCTGTTGTGCGAAGTAATAACGGTTAAAGTTGATATATCCAGATCGTGAAGTATTCGGCAGATAGACATAAGCCAGGCGACCATTTGACATCTTGTCGACTTTGCGGCGATTTCCCTCAATCCAATCTAGGCCTCTCAATCCAGTCTCGCTTCGCACTGGGACAACAGTTATAAGCTGCGATCCCTCATGGGATGGTCTGCTGTTGATCCTCAGCGTTGTTTGCTTGCCGGCTGTTGCTTCGAAAAGCTTGTATATATTTGTTGGCGCCTTTAGTTCGATGCCGTTGACTTCAAGGAGGTAATCCCCTTCCGAGGCATTAAGGCCGGGTGCAGTCAGGGGTGCCTGCAAACCGGGATTCCAATTCTCACCGGTGTAAATTTTCGCAAATTTGTAATATCCATCCTCCACTTCGTAATCGGCACCGAGCAGACCTACTGGAACAGTTTCGACCCTCGGTAATACACCACCACCCGCCCGGGAATGGCCGATTGTGAGTTCTCCGATGAGATTGGACAGGATGTAACTTAAATCCGAACGATGGGCGACATGGGCCAGAAACGGCTTATACTTTTTATATATAGCATCCCAATCCGCACCATGCATCTTGGCATCATACAGAAAATCTCTGTTAATTCGCCAACCTTCATGATAAATCTGATTCCACTCGGCTATGGGATTCACCCTTATTCTTAAATCCGAAGTATTGAGCCTCCCATCCCCTACTTTAGCTTTGCCAGCGGTCTCGACGATTCCAAACATATTTCGCGCACTATATAGAAGCTTTTTACTGTTTGCAGAGATGGAATAGCCAAAAATGCCGGACATGAAAGGCTTTGTTTCTCTCTTTTTCAAATCATAACGATGGAGAACGAATCCACGTTGATTCTGTATGCTCTCCGCATAAAAGAAAACACCCTCAGCACCGGTTTTAAGCTGGCTATAATTACGCAAAGGAATATCAAGGGCTAATACACGCTGGTCAATATTTTTTATGTCGATACGGACCTTGGGAGCTTCATCTTTTGCTTTGGGCTTTGGTTTCGGCTTTTCTTTAGCCTTTGATTTTATTTTTTCTTTCTTTTTCGCTTTCTCCTCTTCTTTTTCTACTTCTTCTTCATCGCTTTCAGGTAAAAGAGGCGACGGGTCTTTTGCATTGAGAACGGCCAAATAAACACCCCTTGTTACTGGACGATCGTAAGAGGTCATATCGAGCCAACCTGTATTGAGAGCAAAGTCAGTGCTGGCAAGGAAATAGAGGTACTTTCCTCCCCTGTCAAAAGCGGGTGATATGGAATCTGATAGTCCGTCTGTAATCTGATACGATTTACCTTGCTTTAATGAAAAAACAAAGATCGCATGCATATGGTTATCGAGACGCTTGGAATAGGTAATCCAGTTAGAATCAGGCGACCAGTTATGATCCAGTGATCGATAAGGATGATCATAGGTGTCTTTATCTATCTTGGTGGTTTTTCCACTTTCCAAATCGATATACCAAAGATTGAGGCGCTTGTCGGCGAAGGCAATTTTCTTCGAATCCGGTGACCAGACCGGAGCATAATAAAATGAAGGGTTTTCAAGCGCTATGCTGCGTGCTGGCTGCTCGCCTTTTTGATCGACGATCATCAGTTGATATTCACCACTCTTGTCAGAGAACCAGGCAATCTTTTTTCCGTCCGGTGACCAGGTAGGAGAACGGTCATTGGCGTTCGAACTTGTGGTTAGATTGCGGTAATCCCCTTTCTTGGCGGGTACAGTAATAATATCTCCACGAGCTTCAAACACTGCCCTTACTCCTGTCGGAGAGATGTCTCCGCTTCTGATCAATCTTGAGACATTTGCGAAATGAGCTCTTCTTCCCGGAAGGTCCGCCCTTATCTCAACATTAATTTGGGTGGATTTTCCCATTTGGGGATCGAAAACATAGAGGTAACCAGCCTGCTCGTAGGCTATAGCATCGCCACAGGCACTGGCGCTTTTTATATCGAAATCCTCGTGAAAGGTGAGCTGTTTTACAGTTTTACTAGTCGTCTGATAGGAAAAAAGATTCATGGTGTGATTTCTATCTGAAATAAAATAGACGGTATCTTTTATCCACATAGGATCAGTGTCATTGCTGTTATCACGAGGAACTTTTTCTATGCTGTAATCAGAGAGGTCGATCAACCATACCGCGGTTGTACGTCCCCCTCTGTAATGGCGCCACGCACCAAATGCCTCAATAAGCCGCACATAAGCCATCTGATTGCTGTCAGGAGAATATGCTCCTTTGTTTGCCATAGGCATGGGCAAAGGTTCTGGCATCCCACCCTTTGTAGAAATCTTCCAGAGTCGAGGAAAACGGCCTGGTGCAGTATCTCTTCCCGAAGCGAAAATAATATACTTGCCGTCAGGAGTCCATCCTCTGACTGTATCCCCATAAGGATGGTATGTCAGACGTTTCGGCTCACCGCCTTCAGTTGGCAAAATAAAAACGTCTGTATTGCCGTCATACTGACCTGAGAAGGCTATATGCTTTCCATCAGGGGAAAACCTGGGTACAGCCTCTGTGCCAACATGGGTAGTTACTCTACGAGCATTGCCTCCTGTCCGCGAGACAATCCAAATGTCATTGGCATAGACAAAAGCTACATGGTCTTTGCTAATCGTGGGTTGGCGCAGTAATCGTGCTTCCTCGCTAAAGGCTGGAAGGACTAGCCAAACCATAGCAAAAAAAAGAAACAGATAGAAAAAGCTTTTTCTCATTATAAACGCCTCCTTGTTTTGGGTATTGAAAAGATAAATTTTGCCAATTTTTGCCTGTTGATTTACTTTAGTGCTTATATCACAGTAAAAATTATGCGTCAATTGATAAGAAAGAAAAAGGAGACAGGCAGCTTTTTTTTGTCATTGCGAGAGACCGAAGGGAACGCGGCAATCCTCTGTCGCGAGCGTAGAGTGGCGATCTCAGCGTTTATATATAGGATTGCTTCGTCATTGCATTCCTCGCAATGACATTATGAATGCAAAAAAATTATGCAATGCAAAAAGTAGCCTTTCCCCTTTTAGTGGTTCTTCATTGGGAGGGCAATTTTTGATGGGAATTTATTGTTTCGCTGCACCCGAATTGTCGGAATGCTCTCTTCCCTTGGATATCGTGCAAAGCTATCCTTATCAGCTCCAGCAATAGCCACGCGTATTCGATGGCCCTTTCTGATAAGAACAGATGTTGCGAAGAGATCAAACGTCAATTCCACAATCTCTCCTGATACGAGAGGCATAGCATCATTTCGATTGAATGTCCGATAAGGGCCAAAGAATTTGAATGGCGGTTCTTTATCGGAAATCTTTCGGCACATAGCTCTCAACTGTCCTTCAGTGATGTAGGTAGCCTTTCCGTTTTCATCAACATCCTCCAAGTAAACAAAGAATGCACCATCACTTTCTGTGGAACTCAGATAAAGCGTAACTAGCGGATGTCCTGTAATTTCAATGTCGCTTTCCAGTGGGGCGCTTGTATAGGTAAGAAGTTTTTTGTCCTCCTCTGCTCTATCAGGGTAAATAACATCTGGTCCGCCAAGCTGTGTATACCAGCGGTTGGATTGGCCTGTGGTCGCCTCGTAGTTAATTGTATAAGTATCAGCGCCTTCACCTTCATCTGGATTTTCCGTGGACAGGGTGCCTTCTTTTTCAAAGTAAAAGTCTGTGTGTGTAAAGCCTTCAGGCGGCCAGATTTTTGTTTCGTTCCATGTTCCAGCACCTAAGGTGTAATAAGTAATGCTGGATTCAAGCTTTGGCGGCTTGCGGTCTTTAAGATAGAGGTCAAAAAATTCGATCATTTCCTTGTATTGGTTAGCGACACTTGGCTGAGTGGGTGTATCAGGAGCGAGAAACGGGTCAGTATGATTCCCTCCCCCGTGGCTCCAGGGACCGATGAGAATCTTTTGGGGATTATTGAATGTGAGAAAGCGACTGAGAGCTCCATTCACGGTTCCTCCATCTGTCCAGCCAACGCGGATGAAAATTGCTGTTTTTGAAGCCTCAATCTCGTTCTGATAACCAGAAGGATTGTCAATTTCAAAGATGTTTGTTAATTTTTCTGGTCCGAAGGGATCGTCACGAAATTCAGGTTCTATCTCATGTATTTTGACATTAGATTCGTGCTGTTTAACGGCCTCTGCTAATAAATTGCGGTCGCTGTCTTCATCCACCGGCTTCACGCCTCTGACTTTTTTCTTCAACTCCTCACATTCTTCTCCAGAAACCCCCTGAATAGTACAAATATCGTTGGCGTCCATGGCAGCCACCATTTGGCCCCACGATTCAAGGAAAAAATCAAGAGAAACCCCTCCAGGCTCGATGAGAAAGTCATAATAATTAAAATCGTTAAAAAGAGGGGCTACGACTTTGACTTCTTTTCGTTTATTCACCATAAGCATTTCTGCCGTGTTTCCGGGGTAAGAAACTCCATACGCACCGACCTTACCGTTTGACCAAGGCTGGTCAACAATCCAGTCAGCAACTTCGCCGTAGTCCTTGACCTCGTCCACAGTCATTTCATAGGCTCGGCTGGCAAAGGAGGCTCCTGTGCCTCTAGCATCGACTAAAACTAAGGCATACCCTGCGCTATTGAATATTTCCGCCCTCTGGTAATTAGAATCCTGTTCGACTGTCGCTGCTACGATATCGATGGCGCGCCAGTAGCGTGTGCAGTACATAATAGCGGGAATCTTTGTATCTGACATTAGGTTAGCAGGGAGCCAAACGTCTGCAGCAATCTTCACTCCGTCTCGCATCGTGACATAGAGGGATTGAACCCTGGGAAACTCAACAGGCTCTGCTTGTTTTTGGCAGGATAAAGCGCCTAGATTGAGTAGAAGCATAAAAAGCAGAGCTTCAAACAACCAAATGCGTTTTGATAGTTGAATCCTTTTCAAAGATAGAAAGGGTTTCTTCATAGCGTCTCCTCTATTCTAAATTATTGAAAGAATCAAAATCTCTATTTCACCTCTAAGGGCCGCGCAACTGCTATACCAGGATGCGTGTTGGCTAAACGCAAATATTCAAAAAGCTCTTTATCTAATATCACTTCACCTTCATTTTGCGAAGCATGTAATAGCCTCAATTTTCCTCTTGCATTCTTATAAGCCAGGCCTGTGTGGGCAAAATCCAGCCCCTCTTTCTTTGTAGCTAAAGCTATAATATCTCCCGTTTGAATGGATTTCTGTGCTTCTTCGACTTTTCCTCTGGGGATATACCAGTGCTGACGGCTACTGATTTCTCTTTCAATCTTGGCCATTGTTTCAATAAACTCTGGAAACTCATTAAGTGCTTGATAGAAGTGAGGATTTTTCGACATGAAAAAGATTTTCACAGGATGCTTTTCTCCACCAATATCCTTTGTGATATTCTTTACCACTTTTTTCTTTTCATTATCATAGATCCAGTCAGAAGTATAATGAAGGCGTGATGTGTAATCAGTCAGCATCCCTCCTCTATAGCGGGTAAAAGTAACTTCTGCCTTGAAATCATCAAATGTAGTTTTTCTTTTCTTTATAATCCTTGCAATACAGAGCACATTCTCAAAGAATGTGACACAATCCAATCCTGTCAGGTCAATCCTGCAAATCTCGGGCCCTTCCCCCTCAATGGCGACGCGGTCGGAGCCGCCGACGCCCTCGCCGGTACGGACCGTGATGTGAATCGGCTTCGGGGCGGCCGGCCAGGCGTCCGGATTGTCGTCGTTGCCCACCTTGAACTGGAAATCGTCCGCCGTGGGGTCACCGGGCAGGGCGGCAAAGTCGATCATGATGCCGTTGATGCCGCGGCTGTAGCTGGTG
>CP070825.1:0-3350 GCA_020344415.1 Candidatus Aminicenantota bacterium | reverse complement strand
CCAGTCATTGCACGGGCCTATTATGCCAACAAGGATTATGAAAAAGTTGTCGAACTCCTGGAAAAAGAGAATGTGGTAAAAAATTATTCTGTACTTTTATTTCTTGCCAATTCATCTCTGGAACTAAAAAGAAAAAAGAAGGCAGCCGAATATTTTGAAATGCTGCGTAAATATGGAGATACGGTTGAGCTTAATAGAGTCCTCGGGGCCATATATCATTCGTTGGGAGAAAGAGAAAAGGCAAAAGTTTACTGGGAAAGGGCGGATAAATTAGAAAAATCTAAAAAGAAAAATCTGAACAATAACCAGGAGAAATAAGATGAGAACCATCAACAACTTCATTCTTATTGGCTTATCTATTGTCTCAACCTTTTATATGGCGGCTTTTGCGGCTACTACTGGTGCTGTTGAAGGATTTGTAAAGGATGAACAAACAGGAAAGCCGATTCTCAAGGCCAAGATTACGTTCGTGTCTACCAAGTCCTCCAGTATAAGACTCGTATCCCATTCAGATAAGAAAGGACACTTCTACAGGGGGGGGTTTACAGTTGGTGTTTACCAGATTATAGTTGAAAAGGAAAATTATATGCCGATGCAAAGCACAGTAAGGGTGTCGCTAGGAGATACAGCTAAAATAGAAATAAAACTTAGGCCTTTTAAAGGCCCTCCGCCTTTAACAAAAAAAATCTCAAGCAAGGCGATATCTTTATTGAATGAAGGTAAATATGAAGAGTCAATAGAAAAGTTCACGGAGTCGATTGCAGATGATCCAGAAAATCCGATTTTCTATTACTACCGAGGAGCGGCCTTCGAAAAAACTGGTGACTTGGACAAAGCAATGGAAGATTATCAAAAATCTGTTGAATTGAAGCCCGATTTCATTCTGCCAACTGCAAACATAGGAAAAATCTATGCAAAAAAGAAACAGTTTGAAATGGCGATCGAGTTCTACAAAAAAGCAGTCGAATTAGGCGATCAAGATGCCACCAATTACTACAACTACGGAATATGTTTCATGAATCTTGGAAAAAATGAGCAAGCGAAAGAGGTTCTTGAAAAGTTGATTTCTCTTGATGAAAATTACTCTGATGCCTACTATCAGCTTGGTATCATTTATATCGGTTTAGGCAACTCAGCACTAGCCAAAGAATTTCTCCAAAAATTCATAGAACTGGATCCAGAAAATAAGAATGCTTCGATTGCAAAAGAGATATTAAAAAGTCTGAATTTACCTTAATTATTATTCTTTCGATTATTCTTCTCTAACTTTTGCTGCAGCTCTCGGGCCTTTCGAAGCTCTTCAAGATACTTATCAGTTTGACCACGGCGATTGTAGATATCGGCCAGTATAAAATGGGCTAAGGGTGCATATTCTGATTCCGGAGCCAGTTTAAGACCCTTCTTGCTCAGTTGAATGGCTTCGTCAAAGTTTTCACCCAGATCCAAGTATGCTTTTGCCAAGAAAAGGTACCCGTTAGCAAAGTCATTTTTATGTTTGATGGCTTCCTTGAAATGCTGGATCCCCTTTTGCATATTGCCCATCTTCACATAAAGTTTTGCCAGATTGAAATGAGCAGGATAGGCTGCTGGATGCAATTCAATTTCCTTTTTATATTCTTCGATTGCTTTTCGTAGCTCATTCCTCTCTTCATAAACCAAGGCCAGGTTGAAATGGCCATCTGGAATATGGAGTCTCATTTCCAGGGCTTTGTTGAATTCTGCCTCTGCCTGTTCCAGCATTTCTTTTTCTAAATAAGCTGTCCCCAACAGGTTGTGAGCCATAGAACTCCGTTCAGGCTCTAACTCAATTGCCTTTTGCAAATAAAATATAGCCTTATCTATATCATCCATTTTCATGTATATTTCTCCAAGGTTATAGGCAGGTTTATGGTCTCTAGGGTCCAATTGCATTAACCTTTCGTACCCAGTGATGGCTTCCTCGTATTTTTTTAGTCGCTTGTAGGCGTGGGCTAGACTGAATATGGCCGCCTCGTATTCCGGGTCAATCTCCAACGCTTCTTTACACTCTTCGATTGCCTCTTCGATCCTGTTCAGTTTTATAAAGATCCGAGCCCGGACTCGACGGGCTTCCTTAATCAGAGGATCTTCTTTTATAACCTCTGTTATTCTTGCTAAAGCCCCATCCAGTTTATCTTGGGCAAAGTTTCCTTCAGCCATCTTAATTTTATTAAAGAGATGAATTTTATCTTTCGGGTCTGGTAGGTCTCCTGTCTCGCTTAGTCTCGATTGAGAAGTAAAGCCTCCAACATAGCCCAAAGCCATAAGCTTTTCCATAGCTTCTTCGTCCAGCTTCTGGGGTCCCTTCTCCTCAATCCCTTCTGCAGACATCTTTTCCAGTAGACTGTTTAGTTTTTCTTCAAATCGTTTTCCTGTTCTAACCTCTTGTCTATAGATATTGGTAAGCTCGTTGGGATCTCTAACAATATCGTAGAGCTCAGGCCTTGGCGCTTTAATATATTTGTATTGCGAGTTCTGGAGGCTTTTCAACTCGCTCCAGCTATAATGATATCGCGGATAATAGCTCTCACTATAGGCAAAACGTTCTTGTTTCGAGTTTTTATCCAAAATCAGTGGGAGGAGGCTCTTCCCCTGGACTTCACTGGGAAGAGGTAAACCCAATATCTGCAGCAGGGTGGGCATGATATCAACGGTTTCCACACGTGCATTGATCTTCTTAGCACCTAGGTTTTTTGAAGGGAAATGCATGATTAAAGGAACAGAGATGGCCGCGTCATAAATAAAGAAGCCGTGAGCGTTTTCTTTATGTTGTCCAAGGCTTTCTCCATGATCACCTACTATCACTATCAAGGTTTTCTCTGAAACGTCTTTTTCGATAAGTTTCTCCATCACTTTTCCGATCAATTCATCTACATAAGCTATCTCGCCATCATAGAGCCCCCACTTCCATTTCGAAAATCTGGTTTTGTATGGTTCAGGCGGTTCATAAGGAGTATGGGGATCGTAGAGATGAATCCAGCTGAAAAATTTCTTCTGGTAATTTTTTTCAAACCACTCAAAAAATGCTTCTATTACCTCTCCTCCTTCTCGCTGAACAGAATCGAGGGATATCCTTTTATATTTTGCAAAATCGAAGTTATCGTAATAATAGTCGATTCCCTGGTCCAATCCCCACCGAGAATCAACAACAAAGGCTCCTACAAAGGCGCTAGTGGTCATACCTAGCGCTTTGAGTACTTCTGCCAGGGTAGTCCTATCCGGTTCAAGGTAAACGCCTCCGTTATCCCTGACACCGTGATAGAAGGGATAAGTGCCTGTGAATATGGAAGAATGAGAAGGAAGAGTGAGGGGAATCTGACAAGCGGTATTTT